>CAVQTB010000005.1:0-523714 GCA_963716305.1 uncultured Actinomycetes bacterium | reverse complement strand
TGACCGGCGTTCTCGTCGAGGCGGGCGACGTGCCGGCACTGCGCAGCGCGCTCGTCGGGCTCCTGGACAACGCAGAGCTTCGATCTCGGCTTGGCGAACAAGGCCGACGACGGGCGGGCGAGGTGAGCTGGGATTCGGCAGACAATCAGCTGCTCGGGGCGCTCGGGCTTGCGTACGGAAGCGGCTCCCGACTCTGAGCAGGCTCGTGTCGCACTTGCTCTGCCGAGCCTGAGCGGCCGCTGGGCGGGCGGCCGCCGCTTCGGTCGCGAGGCATGCGCCGAAGCCGCATCTCGCGCCGCCGGGTGCGGGGCAGTGCTTGAGTTGTTGTCTACACTCGCGCTCGTGATGCCGCCTCATGTTGGAGGTCAGCACGGCGGCCCGGAGTCAGTGCCGTACGAGGCGGCCGAAGAGGCGCGCCGGCTAGGGGAGCAGTACGGAGAGGCGTATTTCGCCGAGTACGGCCGTGGGCCGTTCCAGTGGCAGACCGCGGCGCCCTATCGGCACGGCGAGCCCTTCTGGGAGAAGTACTTCGCTCAGATCGCCGATCTGATCGTCAACGAGCTCGCGCCGCAAGCAGTCCTGGATGCGGGCTGCGCGATCGGCTTCCTCGTCGAGGCTCTGCGGGCGCGCGGAGTCGACGCCTGGGGTATCGACATCTCCGAGTACGCGATCTCGCAGGTCGACGAGACGGTCCACGAGTTCTGTTCGGTCGGGTCGGTGACGGACGAGCTCGGCCGCGACTATGACCTGATCGTGTGCATCGAGGTCCTCGAGCACCTGCCGTCCGACCTTGCACCTCTGGCAATCGCGAGTTTCGGACGGCACACGAGACAGGTCCCTCTTCTCCGCTTCGGCGGATGGGTTCAGCGACCCAACGCATCTGAACGTGCGCCCCACCGACTACTGGGTCGAGCTGTTCGGACGCCACGGGTTCTTCCGCAACCTCGATGTCGATGCAGGCGTCGTCGCGCCGCAGGCGATCCACTTCGTCCGTGACGAGCAGACGGCGGTGTCCGTGGCCCGGGCGTACGAGCGCTGGCACTGGAGGACGCTCACGGAGCTACGCGAACTGCGCGAAGCCCGTCGGCTCGGCGCCGAGCAGTACACGCTCGCCGAGCGGGCGAAGGCCGAGGTCGCGATGATCCTGCCCGAGTTCGAGCGCTACAAGGCTGCCGCAGAGCACTCCGAAGCCGAGCTCGCCGAGCTCGAGCACTACAGGACCGCGGCGGAGCGCGCGCAAGCAGAGGTTGAGCTGCTACGGAAGACCCGGACCTTCAGGTACACGGCCTGGGCGCGTGGGCTCTACGGCCGAGCCCGTCGGGTGAGGCACCGTGGCGCGAGGTCTGATGACGCGTTCCGTGAACGTGTCATCCCAGCTCACGATTCGTCTCGAGTCGAGGTCCGCTATTGGATCGACTCGCCGAAAGAAGGTCAGACGGTTGCATCCGACCTGCTCCTCCCGGTTCGTGGTTGGGTCCTCTGCGAGCGGGGAGTCGTTGCGCGAATCGAGCTCCTCGTGAACGGCATCGAAGCCGGGAGAGTCCGACTCGGCCTCGCGCGTCCCGATGTCGCGGCGCATATCGATCGGGCGGACGCCTTGATCAGCGGCTTCGAGACGCTGCTCGACCTGAAGGGTCTGCAGATCGAAGACCCGGAAGCGAAGGTCGAGCTCCGAGTCGAGCCGCTCAGCGGCGAGCGACATCTGCTGGATCCCGTGACGGTCCGGTTGTCCGCGACGGACGAGCTGCAGGTTCACGGGTCGCCGGCCGTCTCGACCCCACATACGCCCCGACCGGGCGATGTCCGCCTCCTCACCTTCACGCACGATCTCGGGCTTGGAGGCGGGCAGCTCTACCTGTACGAGCTGCTTCGGCTGCTCTCCTGCAGGCCGGGTTTCAGCGCCACGCTCGTAGCGCCGACCACAGGGCCGTTGCGAAAGGCGACCGAGGCGCTCGGCATTCCGGTCGTGATCAGCGGGCCACAGCCGGTTGGAAGCCCCGACCTCTACGACGCGAGACAGGACGAGATCGCCACCTGGGCTCGGGACGGGGGTTTCAACGCAATTCTCGGGAACACGCTGATGAGCTTCCCGGGTATCGACATCGGGGACAGACTGGGCCTGCCAGCCGTGTGGGCCGTCCACGAGAGTTACAACCTGCGTGCCTTCTGGCACGCAGCCTACGGGTCGGCGGGCGTCGTTCACCCGCTTGTAAGGGCCCGTGCCGAAACCGCTCTCTCATCCGCCGCCGCCGTGGTGTTCGAGGCGGACGCCACGCGGGAGCTCTTTGTGCAGCACGGCGATCCAAGCCGCTTCGTCACCGTTCCGTATGGCATTGACGTGGACGAAATCGCCGCGTTCGCGGCCTCGACCTCGAGAGAAGAAGCTCGTAGGCGAATGAAGCTGCCGGCGAGCGCGACGATCTTGCTCTGTCTCGGCACCATCGAGCCTCGTAAGAGCCAGGCGACACTGGCCGAAGCTTTCTCGGAGGTTGCGCCGGACCATCCCGAGGCGATCCTCGTCTTCGTGGGAGCCGGGCGGGATCAATCCAGCGACGCGCTCCACGAGTTCATTCGCAGGAAGGGTCTTGCGGATCGAATCAGGCTCCTGCCCGTGACGTCGGAGATCTACCCCTGGTACCGAGCGGTCGACGCCGTCGTCTCGGCGTCCGACGTCGAGTCTCTTCCCCGAACCGTGCTCGAGGCGATGGCCTTCTCGGTGCCGGTGATCGCGACGCGGGTTTTCGGCCTGCCGGAGCTGATCGAGGACGGAGTCACCGGATACCTGTGCGAGCCACGCGACGTCAGCGAGCTTGCGCGAACGCTCACTCGTTTTTTCGGTACTCCGGTGCGCGAACGCGAGGCCGTCGGTGCCGCGGGTGCCTCGCTCGTGCGCGAGCGACACGACTCGCGCGGCTACGCCGATACCTACCATCGGCTGTTTCGGGCGCTCGTCACGGATCCGCACCACCCCCCATCCGACGTCCTGGCAGGTGCCTGAGCATTCTCCGACGCCGTAGACGGAGGCAGCTAGAGCTTCGTAGACCGCAGGAGAATCAGCCCCTCGCGCCGCGATCCGGGGACGACGACGTAACGGTCGGAGCGAATCACCATTCGAAGGAACGCTGCGTTCGGGCCGTTCATGAGTCGGTAGAGCCGCGGGCGAAACCCTAGTTCCGGCTCAAGTGCAGCTGGAAGTCGATTGGCCGGGTTTCCGTAGTCCACGGTCAGCACGTATGGCGATTCCCGTGCCATGAGCTCCTTCCAGCCGACCGCGGCGTTCCCGTTCGGGAATTCGACTCCGGCCCAATTGCAGGTGCGGCCTTGCAGGGCACCGTGCTCTGCGGCGAGCATCGTCAGGTTGTTCTGGTTGAGCCAGGCGTAGCTCGCTCCGATCGTGTTGTAACGGCCGCCCGTATCCGCCGCGCAGGCCGCTCTCACGAGACGATCGACGTGCTTGGCGAAGGCCGTCTCGGAGACCGGGACGCTGTGGTAGTTGGGCCGAACGAGGCGGGCCGGCGCGCCCGAGTCGAAGCTCTGCCAGGTCATCAGGACGAACTGACCGGCGAAAAGCACGAGCGCGAGGGTCGTGACCCGACGGTCATCGACGATCCGAAGCAGGGCCACGACGCCCAGTCCGATGCCGGGAAGCGCCGGCGCGACATACCGGGTATCGACGTTGGCCTGACTTGCCAGCAAGGCGAGCGCGGCCAACGGGACGCCGAGGCAGCCGACAAGCACGAGGAGGGTCTCGACCGAGACCTGCCTGGTCGTCCTCCGTCCCGTCAGGAAGACGGCTGCCGAGACGAGGAGCAGTGCCACGAGGGCGAGGTCGAAATAGGGTAGGAGGAACGCATCTCGCAGGTGGTGAACCCAGTACGAGAGGTGGGACCCGAACGACGTCCGCGTCCCCCAGAGCGTGCTGCTCGCAGCGAGCCTGGCGTGGTCGAGTGCCGAGCCGAGGTTCCGGGTGTACCAGGCTAGATCTCCCAGAGCGAGGGCGGCCATGAGCACGGCGCTCGCGACGAAGCTCGCCTGGCGCCACCACCTGGTCGAGTGTTGCCGCCTCGTGTACCGGAACGAGAGGATCAGCGCGATCGCAGCCGGTACCGCCACGTAGACGGGCGTGGACAGCTTGGTCAGCGCGCCGAACAAGAGTGCCGCGCCGAGCTGAGCGATCGTGAGCGAGAGGTGCCACCTTCGCGCCGAGACCATCACGAAGAGCACCCAGACGACCGACAGGGTCTGGATCGGTTCGACGAGGTACAGGTGGCTCAGGTTGACGATGAGCGGAGCACTGGCTGCCGCCAACGCTCCCACCAACGCATCCAGCCGGCGGCCGTCGCTCAGGCGCAGCCCGGCGGCGAAGAGGAGCGCGATACTTGCGACCAACGCCACATTGGTGGAGATCAGGAGGGCAACTCGGTCTGACCCGAAAACACCGCCCAGCGGCACGAAGAACTGCCCGAACCACGCGATCGCCGGCGGCCAGATGGCGAACACATGGGTCATCTCGTGCCACCAGGAACCGGGGTGCAGGCGCAGAGTCGCCCACAGATCGATCGACGCGGAGCCGTAGTAGGACTCGTCCCAGGCCCAGATCGACCTGTCGACGGCCACCCAGGCGAGCGACGGAGCGGCGAGAACGAGGCCGACGAGGACCGGCAGTGCGCAGGCTCCCGCGCGGCGTGATGCGGCGGCGGCGCCGTCCCGCGCCGAAAGTGCGGCCCGCCTTACTGTCCGTGGAGCTCGGCTTGCGGCGACCACGCTCGAACAGTATGTCCGTCCGGCTCGGCTCCCACGCTCAGGCTTCGGAAACGCGCTCGAGCACGACGAGGCACCGGAACGCCGCGAGCGGCAGCAGTGGTGCGGCAGCCCGCTCGAGGAACCCCAGAGCGCCCCAGAGCGGCCTCGCCGCGAGCTGCCGGCCCGAAAGACCACCCGAGAGCGGGTACATGACGATCGCGAGCCGGCGCCGCTCGACGATCCGCAGCTCGGGCCAACGCTCGTGAAACGTCCGTGCCGATCGGAAGAATGCGAGCGTCGCCCGCGCTTGATTCGCTGCCATCGGCGCCGTTGCGATCCGCGGATCGTCGTCGAACGCCGACGCCGAGAGGTCGGTGACCTCGTGGTGGAAGCACTTGTACGCGACCGTGGAGATCGGAGAGCAATACGGCTCGAGAATCACCGCGCGACCCCTCGGAGCGAGGACTCGACGCGCCTCGTCGAGAAAGCGTGACGGGCGAGCCAGGTGGTGGTAGACGTCGATCAGCACGAGATTCGCCACGGAGCCGTCACTCCAGGGAAGCTCCTCCGCATCGGCGACCACGTCTGTCCAACGCGTCGGCTCGACGTCGGTCTCGACGATGTCGGGAATGATCTCGCGAAGCCGGGCGATGCCGCTTCCGAGCTCGATGCTCGGCCCCGGAACCTGGGCGAGGCGCGCTGCCACGTCGCGGAACCACTCGAGATACAACCGCCGGACGAGCGGGCGCTCCTCCCAGGCCGCGTTCTGCTGATCGAGGATCTGTTGGAGCTGCAACTCGGGAGAACCGCTCATCCCCGCGTCACTGGCGTCACGCGGAACTTCCAGAACGCGAAGCAGGTCATACGCAGGAGCAAGAGCCCGTGGCGGAAGCGGCTGATGTTCGTCGTGCCGTAGGTACGAGGGTGGTAGCGGACCGGCAGGTCGGTGATCTTCAGGTTCAGCCGCGCGGCCCCGAAGAGGAGATCGAAGTCGCCGAACGGGTCGAAATCCCCGAAGTAGGAGCGCTCACGCGCGATCCGGTCGTAATCCGCGCGCAAGAGCACCTTCGTCCCGCAGAGGGTGTCTTTCACGCGATGACCGGTGATCGCGCGGAAGAGGAATGAGAACGACTTGTTCCCGAGCATGTTGAGGAGACGCATGGCCCCCGGCTCCATGTCGTAGACGAGGCGAGAGCCGTTCACGAACTCGGCGCGACCCTGAGCGAGCGCTTCGAAGAACTTCGGCAGGTCCTCGGGAAGGACGCTCAGGTCTCCGTCGAGGATCATCAGCACGTCGTTCTCCGCGGCTGCGAAGCCCGTCCTCACCGCGTCGCCCTTCCCCTTCCCCTTCTGACCCAGCAGGCGGATCGATCGGTCCGGATGGAGTTCGATCTGGCGCTCGATCGCCGCGCGCGTGTCGTCGGTGGAGCCGCCTTCGACGAAGATCAGCTCGCTCGACGATCCCATCTCCGGCAGACGCTCGACGATCCCGGCGACGTGTCCCGACTCGTTACGGCACGGGCAGATGACCGAGACGCTTGGATTGCCGAGGGGGGTGGCGGTCGGTCGCGCCACGATCCAGCGACTCAGGCAGAAGTGGTTGAAGGGCCAGAGGTTGGCGACGAAGCCGTTGAGAAAGCCCGTCAGGACGGGGACCTGCGCTGGCATCAGGATCCTCGAGGTCGAGCTGACCGCCTCGAGGCCCGCCAGCTCGAACAGGTTGACGACGTCCCCCGGCGACACCCAGTTGCGAATCGGCTTCGTCGGCTTGAGCCGCAACCAGACGGCGACCGCGAGAAGCGGCCGCCAGAGCTGGCTGTAGATGTTGACGACGACACGCGTTCGGCTGTGCGAGTGCCGGCGAACGTGCTCGAACAGCGCATGGAGGTCGTGCACGTACGGGAGGAGGTCGCTCAAGATGATGTAGTCGAAGGTCTCGCCTAGGTCGAGCAGCTCGCCGGCCTCGACCCGAAACTCGAGATCGGGGTGGCGCCGGCGGGCGAGATCGACCATCTTCGGGCTGATGTCGACGCCGACGCCGCGGCTCGGTTGAAGCGACGCCAGCAATCCACCTGACCCCGACCCGATCTCGAGCACGCTCGCGCCCGCGGGGACGACGAATCGATAAACCCGCTCGACAAGGCGGTGATAGCTCCCGGTCCGGCGTTGCCAGCGCGGCTCGTCAGCGGCGAACCGGTCGAAGAACGCGACGATGTCGGCATGGGCCTCCTGGAGGGCGACCCGGTCAGGCCCTGTGCTCAACCTCATCCGAAGACCTCCCGAGCGAGACGGCGGATGCCCTCGGCGAGCTCGACTTTCGGCTCCCAGCTCAGTTGCTTCCGAGCACGCGAGATGTCGAGCACGGCCCAGTTCGGAAGGCTGTCGGCGCCCTCGGCAGGGAGAATCCGCACGTCCGGCATCCGGCCCGAGGCGGCGCCGATCAGGTCGATCACCTCGCTCACCGTGTGGCCGATGCCCGTTCCCACGTTGTAGACGTCGAATGGGACGTCGAGCGGGAGCGCTCGCTCGACCGCGTCAGAGATGTCGTCGAGATGGACGTAGTCGCGCACGTTCTCGGGGTTGCCGAAGATCCGGATCGGCTCGCCGCGCGCAAGGTGCGCGAACGCGACGCCGATCAGACCCTGAAGCCGCTCCGGCCGAAGCAGCGCCCCGTACGCATTGCCGATCCGGAGCGACACGGCGGTGAGCCAGCCCCGCTCCGAAGCCAACCGGAGGTAGTGCTCGGCCAACAGCTTCTGAATACCGTAGGAGGTCGTCGGGACGCACGGGTCGGACTCGCGCAGCAGTCGCTCCCTCGGCGTCTCTCCGTAGATGGCCCCTCCGCTGCTCGCGAACACGATGTGGACCGGAGATCCCCGTTCGCGGATCGCCTGCACCAGGGTGAGTAGAGGCACCATGTTCGCGCTCGCGTCCGTTGCGAGATGCGCGTCCGACGTCAGGGGCGTCCCCGAATGCGCGAGGTAGACGATGAGGTCGACGCGCTCGAGGAATGCGGAGCAGACGTGCGGCGAGGAAAGGTCGCCCTGCATCCACTCGACGTTCGCCGGCGAGTCGAGCACGCCGGCCGGCATGGTTCTCGCAAGCGCCTGGGTGGGTGTCGTCCCAGCTCGCTTCGCCAGGCGCGGCAGGAGGAACGAGCCGAGAAAACCGGAGGCTCCGACGACTCCGACGCGTCGTCCGTTCGCCACGCTACCGGCGGATCCTAGAAGCTCTCGGTTGAGACGCGACGACGATCGCCGAGATCATCGTTCGTGTCCTCGCTCTCCGGCGCGATCACGTCGTCGCTCGGTCCGCCTGCGACGGTGGGGTGCGCTGCGCGGTCGCCGCGGACACGCCGCGCGGTACCCGAGACGAGCCGCTTGCCCGTGCCGACGATGCCCCGGGTCTCGAACACATAGCGTCCGCGAGCCAGCACGTACCGCGCTGCGCTCGGTGCGGCTCGCCTGAACGGTCGTGGCGCCTCCGACTGCCTGGCCTCGAGCAGCTCGGCGAGTGCGCCGACTACCCGCGACCATGCGAACTCCTCGCGCAGCCGCTCGAAGTCAGCCGCGAACGAGCTGCGGTTCCGGTCGAGCATCGCGGCCAGCGCTGCCGCGTATCCGTCGACGTCCTCGAAGTCGACGGCGCGTCCTACCGCTCGCTCGCGAACGAGGTCGGCGAGCGTGTCCCCCGCGGTCGTGACGATCGGCAGGCCCGCCCAGAAGCAGTCGAGCAGGCGGGTGCGGAACGCAAAGCGCGACTCCAGGTCATCGAAGTGGGCCGAGACGCCGACGTCAGCCTCGAGGAGGTACGCGCCTCTCTCCTCGTAAGGCACCCAGCCGTCGTTGAAGAAGACCCTGGTATCCCGCAACCCGAGCTCGTCGGCAAGCGCAATTGCCCGAGCCTGCATCCGCATCTGCCGGCACCCCGGGGTTGGGATGCTGTGTGCCGAGGAACAGGAGCTTCAGGTCGGGTCGATCGAGTCGCGCAACCCCGCGGATCACCGTCAGCGGGTCGAACCAGTTCCAGACCCCGCCGTTCCACAGCGCGACCCTGTCGTTCTCGGCGATTCCCGGGAAGACGCCCTTGAGGACCGGCCGAGCGGCCACGGGTGGCTGCGGATCGATCCCGAACGGCACGACGCCGACGAGCCCGCGGAACGACGGGTTCCGACGGTAGCCCTCGGGCTCGATCCTGCCCACGGCAACGAGGGCTCCGAGCCAAAGGTCACGCTGGCGTTCGCTCGCACAGACGAACGCGTCGCCGAACTCGAGCGCCACGCGCAGCGTGACCTGGTTCAGCGCGAATTCGGGGTCGGCTGGCCTGCCTGCGTGCTGCACGAGTGCCGCGTGCTCGATCGTTAGCGGGGCGTAGAGGTCGTACACCGCCCTGGTGCGGGAGGCCGCGAGCGCGAGCATAGTCGGCACTGGCAGACGTTGCGCAACCACAGCGTCGTGCTGCTCGGCGAGCTGCGTCATCCGACGTGAGTGCCACGGGTTGTCGACCAGAATCTCGAAGTCGCTCTGGTCTAGATCGGTCTCGAACGGCACCACGAGCGTGACGTCGTGGCCGCGTCGAGCGAGCTCTCGCGCGAACCACAGGTAGCGGATGCCCGGGCCTGCCATGCTCGAGCCGACGTGGTCGCTTGCGACGACGAGGATCCGCGTCAAGGGCTCAGCCGACGCGTGCGCGCTCGCGGCCGCGATAGAGGTCGATCACGTCGTCGGAGGGGCCGATCGCCTGGACGACGCCGCGCTCGAGCAGCAGAGCCCGGTCGCAGTTCCGCGACCACGGCGTCGAGATCGTGGCTGACGAGGACCATCGTCTTGCCGTCGGACGCGGATCTGCTCGAAGGTGACCATGCACTTCTCCTGGAAGCTCTCGTCGCCGACCGCGAGCACCTCGTCGAGCAGCAGGATGTCGAAGTCGACCTGGATCGCGATCGAGTAGGCGAGCCGCACCTGCATGCCCGACGAGAAGTTCTTCAGCTTCTGGTCGACGAAGCGCTCGAGCTCGGCGAACGCGACGATCTCGTCGAAGCGCCGCTTGAGCTCGCGCAGCGAGAGGCCGAGCAGCGTGCCGTTGATGCGGATGTTGTCGCGTGCGGTGAGCTCGGGGTTGAAGCCGACGCCGAGCTCGATGAACGGCGAGAGCACGCCGTTGATCCGGACGTCGCCGCGATCCTGCCGGTAGATGCCGGCGAGGATCTTCAGCAGCGTGCTCTTGCCGCTGCCGTTCGGGCCGATGATCCCGAAGAACTCGCCCTGCTCGACCGCGAACGAGACGTCCGCGAGCGCCGCCTGGTGCTCGTAGGTCGTTCGCTGGAACGGGTGCAGGAAGTACTCCTTGAGCGTCGTCCGGTGCTGGTGCGGGAGCCGGAAGCTCTTGTGGACGCCGACGACCTCGATCGCGAGCGGCGCGGCCATCAGACGCGCTCGGCGATCCAGGGCTCCTCGCGCCGGAAGAAGTACAGGCCGAACGACGAAGACGCGCGAGCGCGATCGCGATCGGGAGCAGCCGTGCGCGCCGACGCTGCCGAACGACTTCGGCGGCCGTGATCCGGTTCGGCGCGAGGTCGGGGTACAGGATGACCGCGCGGATGTCCTGCAGCACCTGCGTGAACGGGTTGAGGAAGGCGAGCTTGCGCAGGTACTCGCGGCAGGAAGCCGATCGGGTAGATGATCGGCGACGCGTAGAACATGAGCTGGAGCGCGAGCTCCCAGACCTGGCCGATGTCGCGCAGGCGCACGAACAGCGTCGACAGGATCAGCGCGATGCCGAGGATGAAGACGTAGAGCTCGAGCAGGAGCGGCACGATCGAGCAGCCACTCGGGCTGCGGCATGATCCCGTTCCACGCGAGGAAGCCGGCGACGACGAGGCAGTTGACGCCGAACGTGATCGCCGCGGTGAGCGTGGCCGCGGTCGGGATGACGAGCCGCGGGAAGCTGAGCTTGCGCAGCAGCGACTCGCGGCTCGACGAGCGACCACATGCCCATCGAGGTCGCGTCGGAGAAGAAGGTGAAGAGGACGATCCCGATCAGCAGCGAGAGCGGGTAGTAGTTGCGAGATCGCGCCGAGGTTGAAGATGTGGCCGAAGACCGCGTAGAGCATCGAGAAGAGCGCGAGCGGCTTGACGACCGACCACACGTAGCCGAGCGCCGAGCCCGAGTACTTGAGCTTGTACTCGGCGCCCGCGATGACGCGGAGGACCCGGAGAACCTGCGCGGTGCGGGCCGTCCAGGAAAGCCGCTTCGGCGGCGCGGTGAGCGTGCGTGATGCCACTCACGGTCAGCCTAGCCGAGTGCCCAGAAGGCTCCTCCGATCGCTCGGGCTGCGCCCGCTGGGCCGCCGATCGCTCCGAGCGCAGACGGCGCGATCTCGGGCAGCTCACGCACGACGGCCGACGAGGCCGCGCGCGATCGCGCGCGGATGCCTGGGCAGACGAGCAGCTCGCCTGCGACGACGCGTGCGGCGCCGCAGGAGGCAGGCACTTGAGCGCGAAGCGGACGAGGTTGTGGTGCGACGACGCCGACCGCCTCGGTGCGCAGCGCGGCGGTCGTGACGGCGCCGACGCGATGACGGACGACGCGCCTCGGGGACGTAGACGCTGGGCCAGCCGCGGAGCCAGGCGCGCCAGCAGAGGTCGAGGTCCTCCCACTCCATGAAGAAGGTCTCGTCGAAGCCGCCGAGCTCGGCGAACATCGAGCGGCGAACGAGCATCGCGGCGCCGTTCGCGCAGACGCGTTGGCGTCACCGCGTCGGTCAGCGACGACTGGGTCGAGGTGGAAGCCCGGGATGTACTCGCGCAGGAGACGGCCCGCGCCCGAGTGTCGTCCGGGCGTGGATGACCGTCCGTCCGCTCCAGTCGAGCTGCGTGGGGTCGGCGGCGAATCTGCTCTCGTCGGCGTCGAGCGCCGCCGCGAGCTGCTCGATGCAGTCCGGCTCGAGTGCGACGTCGTTGTTCAGCAGCAGCACGTACTCGGCCTCGCGCGGCGTCGACGCCGCGGTTGTAGAGGAAGCCGAGGCCCGCGGTTCGGCGCCGCCGAGCACCGTCGCACCTGCTGCGGTCGCGACGGCGACGCTCGCGTCGCGCGAGCCGGCGTCGACGACGATCACCTCGGCGCGGACGGAGCGTCTGCGTCTCGAGGCTCGCGAGACAGTCGGGGAGGACGGCCGCGCCCTCGTAGTTGCCGACGACGACGTCGACGTCAGCCATCGAGCTCGCGGAGCGCGGTCGTCGAGGAGCGCCACGGAAGCGCTCCGGGCTGTGCTCGGCGGCGACGTGCTCGCGTCCCCGCCGGCGCAGCTCGGCGAGGCGCGTCCGGTCGGCGAGCAGGTCGAGGATCGCCTCGGCCAGCTCCTGCTCCGACCAGCCCTGGACGACCCGGCCGGCGCCCGAGCTGCCGCACGAGCTCCTCGGGCCCGCCCGACGGCGTCACGACCGCCGGGACGCCGCAGGCGAGCGCCTCGGCGACGGCGATCCCGAACCCCTCCTGCCGCGACGGCAGCACGAACAGCGCGCACTCGCGGAGCAGCGGCGCCACGTCGGCGACGGCGCCCGTCGCCTCGACGCCGGCGCCGATCGGATCGCGCGGCGCGCGCGCCGACAGGCGGAGGCGGGCCTCCGGGAGGCGCGCGCGCACGAGCGCGAATGCGTCGAGGAGCAGGCCGGCGTTCTTGCGCGGGTCGTCGGCGCGGCCGACGAAGCCGATGAGCGGGGCGTCGAGCCGTGCAAGCCACGTCTCGTCCGGCTCCGGCGCGAAGCGCTCGACGTCGACCGGGATCGGCACGACCGGGACGGCGTCCTCGTGCGACTCCCGCGGCCTCCGCGACGGCGGCGCGGCTGGCCGCGCTCGTCGCGTAGAGCGCTTGTCGCGCCGCAGAGCACGCGGCGCTCGAGCTCGTGCAGGCTGCGGAGGCTCGCGCCTGCGAGCGCGCGGCGTGCACGGCCGAGCCCGGGCGCGCGCCCCGCCCACTCAGAGTCGAGGGTCGTCCCGAGCCAGCACCCGTACGGCCGCTGCGTCCGCGGCGCCGCGCCGCCGTGCTAGGCGAGCGTCGCCACGACCCAGAGCGAGCGCGCGTCGCGCGCTGGCGCCTCGAGGCGGCGGGCGGCGCGCCGTTGCCGCAGCGCCTCGACGCGCCGCCAGGTCAGGCGGGCGTCGCCGAGCCCGGGATGCGGGTCGTACAGCAGTGTGGGCGTCCGGCCGAGCGCCGTCGCCGTCTCGAGGAACGCGTCCGTCTGGGCGAGCGCGCCGCCGCCGAACCGCGGGTCCTGGCCGAGGACGGCGAGGTCATGCACGCGCGAGGGCGCGCCGGTAGATGCTCTCCTGCAGCTCCACGACGCGGTTCCACGACCATTCGGCTGCGACGCCCCGCGCGCCCTCGCCGAGCGTCCGGCGCCGGCGGTCGTCGGCCAGCAGGCCGCTCAGCGCCTCCCGCAGGGCCTGCTCGTCGTACGGGACGACGACGCCGCCCCGGTCGCCGAGGTACTGGGCGATCCCGCAGCGGTCGCTGACGACGACCGGCGTGCCGGCGGCCGCGGCCTCGGCCGCGACGAGGCCGAAGTTCTCGTGGCGCGACGCGAGCACGAACACGTCAGCGTCGGCGTACAGCCGCGGCAGGTCGTCCGCCGGCACCTCGCCGACGAGATGGACGCGCCCAGCGAGCGCCGAGGCGGTCGCGCAGCTCGAGCAGCTCGCGGGTCATCCCGTGGGCCCCGTCCGGGCCGATGATCGCGGCGTGCGCGCCGGGCAGCCCCGCGAGCGAGCGCACGAGCAGATCGAGCCCCTTGCCGCGGGCGATTCGTCCGACGCTCAGAAGCAGCGGCGTCGACTCCTCGACGCCGACGAGCCGTCGCAGTGCGCCGTCCGCCGGCTCGGCGAGCGGGCTCGGGGAAGCCGTTCGGACGGTCGGCGATCCTGTCCTCGGGGATCCCGGCGGCGAGGTACTCACGTCGCTCGAGCTCCGAGGCCGCGACCAGAACCGCGGCGCCGCGCATCACGCCGCGAAGGACGGTCGCGTCGAGCACCCGCTTCAGTCGAACCTTCCGGAGCTTCGGTGCCACCATCCCGAGTCCCTCGAAGATGTACGGCACCCCCCTGAGCCGAGCACCAGCTCGCGACCGCGGTGCCGAGCGGGTCGCGGAAGCCGAAGACGTGGACGACGTCCGGGCGAGTCGCCCGCTCGAGGTGGAGCGGCGCCGCTGGGCGTCACACCCATCCAGCGGAAGCGAAGCGGCGTGGCGAGGTAGTGGACCGGCACGCCGTCGAGTGCGGCGGTGCGCGTGTGCCGGGTGCCGCCGGCCTCGAGGCTCGTCAGGCTCGGTCGTGAACGACGTCGACCGCGTGGCCGCGCGCGGCGAGTCCCTCCGCCAGGCGGCGCGTCACCCGGACCGGCCCGCCGAAGCTGTGCGCGGGCCAGTAGGCGGGGGCTGCGAGCCAGATGCGCAGAGGCTCCGCCATGGCGAGGAACGTTAGCCTGTGCCGGTGCCGGCCGAGCCCGCCGCCGCACTGCTCGTCCTCAACCAGTACTACTGGCCCGGCGTCGAGGCGACCGCGCACCTTCTGACCGAGCTCTGCGAGGCGCTCGCGGCCGACTTCGACGTGACCGTCGTCACCGGCCGTCTGCGCGGACGCGAGGACGCGCCCGACGAGGAGGTCCGCAACGGCGTGCGGATCATCCGCGTCCGCTCGGCCGTCTACGACCGCGCACAGCTGCGCGCGCCGCGGCGCGAACTACGTCACGTACCTCGCGCGCGCTGCGACTCGCGCGCTCTCGCTCGGCCGGCCCGACGTGATCCTCTGCATGACCGACCCGCCGATGGTGGGCGCGCTCGCGGTCGTCCTCGGCCGTGCGTTCCGTGCTCCGGTCGTCGTCGTGAGCGAGGACGTCTTCCCCGAGATCGCGGTCGAGCTCAAGCGGCTCGCGCAACCCCGTCGTCGATCGGTCTGCTCGGCGCGATCACTCGCTTCTCGCTCCAGCGCGCCGACCGGGTCGTGGCGATCGGCGAGACGATGCAGCGCCGGCTCGAGGAGAAGGGCGTCGATGCCGAGCGTCTCCGCGTGATCCCGAACTGGGTCGACACGAGCTCGCTCTCGCCGCGACCGCGCGACAACGACTGGGCACGCGAGAACGGCCTCGTCGGCGGCTTCGTCGTCATGCACTCCGGAAACGTCGGGCACGCCCAGAACCTCGACAACCTGATCCGCGCAACGACGTTCCTGCGCGACCTCGACGACCTGCGCGCCGTGATCGTCGGCTTCGGAGCGCGGCACGCCGACTACGTCGCGCTCGCGGAGCGGCTCGAGGCGGATCGCGGTCACGCTTCCTGCCCTACCAGCCGCGCGAGCTCCTGCCCGAGTCGCTCTCGTCGGCCGACGTCCACTTCGTCGGGCTCGGCAAGGGGCTCTCCGGGTTCGTCGTCCCGAGCCGCCTCTACGGGATCCTCGCCGTGGGTCGCCCGGTTCTCGTCGCGGCCGACGACGACAGCGAGACCGCCGCGGTCGTGCGCGAGGTCGGCTGCGGGCTCGTCGTGCCGCCCGACCGGCCCGACCTGCTCGCGGGCGCGCTGCGCGAGCTTCGCTCCGGCGAGCACGACCTCGAGGAGATGGGCCGCCGCGGGCTCGAGTACGTCGAGGCGAGCGCCGACCGGCCACTCGCCGTTGCCCGCTACCGGCGAGCTTCTCGAGGACCTCGCCGGCTCGTGATCGCGGTCGAGATCCTCTTCTGGGTCGCTCTCGTCGCCCTCGTCTGGACGCACCTCGCCTATCCGGCCGCGGTCTGGCTCGCGGCCCGGCTCCGGGAGCGCCCGGCTCGCATGGGAGACGCGACGCCGTCCGTGGCGATCATCGTCGCAGCGCACGACGAGGAGACGGTCATCGCCCGCCGGGTCGAGAACCTGCTCGCGCTCGAATACCCGGCCGACCGGCTCGAGATCGTCGTCACCTCCGATGCCTCGAGCGACCGGACCGAGGAGGTCGCCGCGGCGGCCGGCGCGCGCGTGATCCGCAACCCGCGCGGCGGCAAGGTCGCGGCGCAGGACCGGGCCGTGCGACGAGACCTCGGCCGAGATCGTCGCCTTCTCGGACGCGAACGCCAGCTGGGCGCCGGATGCGCTCCGCAAGCTCGTTCGCTCGTTCGCCGATCCCGACGTGGCCTACGTCTGCGGCCGGCTACGCCTCGAGCGCGCCGACGGCTCCAACAAGGAGGGCGTCTACTGGCGCTACGAGCTCGCGGTGCGCGACGCGGAGTCGCGCGTCGGCTCGATCACGGGCGGCAACGGCTCGATCTACGCGCTCCGGCGCGCCGACTACGTCGAGGTCGACCCCCGCTTCGGCCACGACCTCTCGCTGCCGTACCTGATGGTCCAGCGCGGGCGGCGGGCGGTCTACGACCCGGAGGCGGTCGCCTTCGAGAAGCCGACTCCCTCGAACGAGACGGAGTACCGGCGCAAGGTGCGGATGTTCGAGCACTGCTGGCTGATGGTGCTGCGCGGGAGGATGCTGCGCGGCCAGCCGCCCGGCTACCTGGTCGAGCTCGTCTCGCACCGGCACCTCCGCTACGCCTCGGGGGTCCTGCACCTGGTGCTGCTCGCGACGTCGATCGCGGTTGTCCGCCAGGGGCTCGTGTACGAGATCGTGCTTGGAGCCCAGCTCGTGCTCCTCGGCGCTGCCGCCGTCGGGATCGGGATCGCCCGCTACTACGCGCTCGTGACCTGGGCGACCGTCGTCGCGCTCTGGAACTACCTGCGTCGTGGCGTGCCAGCGACTTGGGAGACCGCCGAGGGGACACGCTGATATGGGCATGTCCATCCGCAACGGCTATCCCAATGCGCCGATCATGGATATCCTGCGGCTATGAAAACGACAGTCGACGTGGATCGCACAGCTGCGGAGGAAGCAGCCGAGGTCCTCGGCACCGCCACGCTCAAAGAGACGATCAACGCGGCTCTCCTCGAGGTGGTCCGAGCAGCGCGCCGTCGCGAGCTCGCCGAGCAGGTGCGCAACGGAACGCTTCCGGTGCCCACCTTAGAAGAGCTCGCCGAGTCGAATGCACCCCAGTTGCCGGTCGGGGCGCTCGATGCGCCGCCCGCTCGGTGACGCTCGTCGTTCCGGACACGAGCACCTGGGCGCGTCGCGACCAGGTGGCAGTGGGCGCTCTGCTCGGCGACGCGATCGACCGCGACGAGGTCGCGATCGTCCTGCCTGTGAGGCTCGAGTTGCTCCGTTCTGCGCGGGACGCGCAAGAGCTCCGCGCACAAGCGTCGCGGTACGACGCGCTCCGGCAGATCGAGCTCACGCCCCAGATCGGGCGCCGCGCCGCCGACGTGCAGGCGATGTTGGCGCGCCGCGGCTATCACCGCGGCCCCTCGCCCAACGATCTGCTGACGGCAGCGGCGGCAGAGGCCGCGGGTGCCGAGCTCTGGCACTGCGACCGCGACTTCGAGCTCATCGCCGAGGTGACGGGACAGCCACAGCGGCGTCTGGGCGAGTGAACCGCGCCTTCGACGTCGCGATCGCCGGCGCCGGCCTCGTCGTGACCTCGCCGCTCCTTGTCGTGGCCGCCGTCGCGGTCAAGCTCGAGGACGGCGGGCCGGTTCTGTACCGGCAGACGCGCGTCGGCAAGGACGGTGTCGACTTCGACCTCTACAAGCTGCGGACGATGGTGGTCGGGGCGGAGACGATGGGAGCGGGCTTCGCCGTCAACGAGGGCGACCCGCGGATCACTCGTGCCGGACGCATCCTCCGGAGGCTCTCGCTCGACGAGCTGCCGCAGCTCTGGAACGTCGTCCGCGGCGAGATGTCGATCATCGGCCCGCGGCCGACGCTGCGCTACCAGGTCGAGCGCTACGACGAGCGGCAGCGCCACCGGCTCGACGTCAACCCGGGGATCACCGGCTGGGCGCAGATCAACGGCCGTGCCGCGCTGCCCTGGGACGAGCGGATCGAGCTCGATCTCTGGTACGTCGAGCATCGCAGCGCGCTCGTCGACCTGAAGATCCTCCTGCGCACCCCGCTCGCGCTCTTCCGCGGCACCTACAAGGGGCAGACGGGCGGCTGGAAGCCGGCCGAGTAGCGGCGAACCCCGGCTACGGCCGTGAGACGGCGGCGCTCGCCGTGAGCATGTCCTCGAGGAAGGCGTCGAGGCCGGGGCGCGGCTGCCAGCCGAGCTCGTCCGCGATCCGGCTCGGGTCGGCGGCGATCGCCTTCGGGTCGGCCGGCCTGATCAGCGCGGGGTCGACTCGGACGGCGGGCTCGTCGGAGTCCGCGAAGCTCGCCGACCACGCGCGCGGATCCTCGCCGTCGAGCTCCCAGGCAAGGTCGAAGCCGGCGAGCGAGAAGGCACGGTCGACGAGCTCCCAGACCGAGTGCAGCTGTCCCGTCCCGAGCGACGTAGTCGCGGTAGGAACGCGCCTCGTCCGGCACGCCGCGGGCCGTCGCCTGGCGGAGGACGAGCAGCATCCCCTCAACGTAGTCGGGCGCGAAGCCCCAGTCGCGCTGCGCCTTCAGGTTGCCGAGCCGGAGCGGGCCCGTTTCGTCGCCGCGCCTGCAGCGCGACGCAGGTGGTCGACCACCTTGCGCGTCAAGAACTGCGGCCCGCGTCGGTGCGACTCGTGGTTGAAGAGGATGCCGCAGGCGATCCGGATGTCGTACGCCTCGCGGTAGCTCCGGCAGAGCAGGTGCGCGGCGGCCTTCGCCGCGGCATAGGGGCTCTGCGGGTTGAGCGGTGAGCGCTCGTCGTGGACGACGCTCTCGCCGGGCACCGACCCGAACATCTCGCCGGACGAAGCCTGGTAGACGCGCGTCGCGGGGCTGTCGGTCCGCACCGCGTCGAGGAGGTGCACGACGGCGTGCGCGTTCGACTCCCAGGTCGCGCGCGGATCGGCGAACGATGCGCCGACGCTCGACTCGCCCGCGAGGTTGTACAGCTCCTCGGGCCGTACGTCGCCGACGAGCGCGCAGAGGGGCCCGGGGTCGCGGAGGTCGCGCCGGACCGCCCGCAGCCGCTCGTGGTTGCCGAACAGCGCCTCCGCCGCATCGACGTCGCGCACGGCCGCGTGGACCGTCCAACCGTCGGCGAGCAGCTTGTGCACGAGGTAGTAGCCGTCCTGGCCGGTCGCACCGGTGACGATCGCGGTCCGTGGCTCGACGGGTCGCTGCACGCGTGTGAGTCTAGGGCGCTCGTCCCACAGCAAGAGCCCCACCGGCGCAACCACTAGGCTCAGACCATGCGCTACGCCGTCACGGGCGCGGCCGGATTCATCGGTTCCCACCTCGCCGAGGCGCTCGCGGCATCCGGTCACGAGGTGGTGGGGATCGACTGCTTCACCGACTACTACGACCTGGCCATCAAGGAGCAGAACGCGCGCGGCCTCGACGTCCGCCGGCTCGACCTGGCCCAGGACGAGGTCGACTTCCGGCTGTTCGACGGCGTCTTCCACCTCGCGGCGCAGCCGGGCGTGCGCAGCTTCGGTGACGTCTTCCCGCTCTACCTGCGCCGGAACGTGCTCGCCTCGCAGCGCGTCTTCGAGGCGGCGGCGCGCGACGGCGTCAGGGTCGTCTTCGCGTCGTCGTCGTCGGTCTACGGCGCCGCCGAGGTCTACCCGACGCCGGAGGACACGCGCCCGCAGCCGCTCTCGCCGTACGGGATCACGAAGCTCGCGTGCGAGCAGCTCGCCGCTGCCTACGGGCGCGAGTTTGGCCTCGACTGCGTCGTACTCCGCTACTTCAACGCCTTCGGCCCCCGGCAGCGGCCCGACATGGCGTTCACGCGCATTGCGTTCGCGCTCGCGGACGGCGCGCGCTTCGAGCTCTACGGCGACGGCGACCAGTCGCGCGGCTGGACGTACGTCTCGGACGTGGTCGAGGCGACGATGCTGGCGATGGAGCGGGGTCGCGGCACGTACAACGTCGGCGGCGCTCTGGAGGCTTCGATGAACGAGTCGATCGCGCTGTTCGAGCGCGTCTCCGCGCGCACGCTCGACGTGGCGCGCCACCCGGCCGTCCCCGGCGACCAGCGGCGGACGAGTGCCGACACGACCCGGATCCGTTCGGAGCTCGGCTGGCAGCCGCGGGTCTCGCTCGAGGACGGTCTCCGGGCCCAGTGGGAGTGGGCGGTAGCTAGAGTCGTCGCCCGATGAGCGTCCAGACCGGAAGCCGGCCGGCGAGCCCGGGAGCCCCGCCCGCAGACCTCGGGGCCGAGCGCGAGATCGACCTCCGGCGCGTCTGGGACGGTATCCGCGCGCAGTGGTGGATCGTCGTCGCCGGCGTCGTCGCGGGCATCATCCTCGGCGCCCTCTACTCGCTGAGCGGCGGCCATATCTTCGTGGCGACGGCGCGGATCGCCCCCGGACAGGCGTTCAGTCCGGGCGGCAACAACCCCGTTCTCACCTACCTCACGAATCCGGAGGCGATCAACGCGATCGCCACGTCGGAGGCGACGATCCAGGAAGCGGCGGCGCGGGCGGGCATGTCTCCTGGCGAGCTGCGTGGCCACGTCTCGACGTCGGGCGTGACCGGAACCGGCGGCAGTGTCGCCACGCGCAGTGCCCTGTCGGACATCACGGTGAGGCTCAACAACAAGAAGAGGACCGAGGATGCCGCGAACGCCGTTGCCGACATCGTCCGGCGTGACACCACCTCGCGCTACGTGAGGCAGTCGATCTCGATCTACCGCACGAGGATCAACAACTTCAACACGAGGCTGAAGACGCTGCAGCAACGCATCGACCGTCTCGAGCAAGCGCTCAGACAACCAGGCCTTTCGCTCGACGAGAGCCTGCTGCTCGCAATCCAGCTCGACCAGGCGCAGGCGACCCAGGGCCAAACGATCGACTCGCTGACGACTGCCCAGCAGCAGCAGATCCTCGCCGAGGACGTCCAGCAGACGCAGATCATTCAGGAAGCGAAGGCCGGGAAGACGACGGCGCGCTCACGTCGCACCTCGATCATCGTCGGCGCGGTGCTCGGGCTGATCGGCGGCCTCGTCGCCGCGATCGTCGTCGACCGCCGCTCGGGTCGCGCTCCCGCGGTATAGCGCGGCTGCGCGCTCAGTAGGATCGCGCGGCGTGAAAGTCTCGTTCCTGATCCCCGCGTTCAACGAGTCGAACACGATCGGCGAGGTGCTCGACCGGATCGCTGCGCTCGGGATCGACTCCCAGACGATCGTCGTCGACGACGGCTCGATCGACGGCACGGCGGCGATCGCAGAGGAGAAGGGCGCGCAGGTGATCAGGCAGGCGAACCGCGGCAAGGGCGCCGCCATTCGCGCTGCGATTCCTCACGTCGAGGGCGAGATCGCGGTCATCCAGGACGCCGACATGGAGTACGACCCGGCCGACGTGCCCGCTTTGATCGAGCCGATCGAGCGAGGGGTCGCCGACGTCGTCTTCGGCTCGCGGCTCTCGGGGGGCCGCCCGCAGCGCGCGTACCTCTTCTGGCACCTGGCGGGCAACCGCTTCCTGTCCCTGCTGACCAACGTCCTCTTCAACACGACCCTCTCCGACATGGAGACGGGCTACAAGGCGTTTCGCTCCGAGGTGCTCCGGTCGCTCGACCTTCGGGAGGACAGCTTCGGCATCGAGCCCGAGATCACGGGCAAGGTCTGCAAGCGGAAGCTGCGCATCTACGAGCTGCCGATCTCGTACTACGGGCGCACCTACGACGAGGGCAAGAAGATCACCTGGCGCGACGGCTTCCGCGCGATCTGGGTGCTGCTCCGCGTCCGGTTCACCCCGTGATCGACGGCAAGACGGTCGCGGTCGTCGTTCCCGCGTACGACGAGGAGGCGCTGATCGCCGAGACCCTGGCCGGGATCCCCGGGTTCGTCGATCGCGTCTACGTCGTCGACGACGCCTCGCGCGACGCCACGGCCGAGCGCGCACGCGCGGTCGACGACCCGCGGGTCGAGGTGCTCGAGCACGAGCAGAACCGCGGCGTGGGCGCGGCGATCGTCACCGGCTACAAGCGCTCGCTCGCGGACGGGATCGACGTGACGGCCGTGATGGCGGGCGACAACCAGATGGACCCGGGCGAGCTCGAGGGCATCGTCGGCCCGGTCGCGCGCGGCGAGCTCGATTACGCGAAGGCGAACCGCCTCTTCACCGGCCAGGCGTGGCAGGTGATGCCGCGGAGCCGCTACCTCGGGAACGCGGTGCTGTCGCTCCTGACGAAGATCGCCTCCGGCTACTGGCACGTCGCGGACTCGCAGGCGGGTACACGGCGATCTCGCGCGGCATGCTCGAGCAGCTCGACCTCGACCGCGTGTACGAGCGCTACGGCTTCCCGAACGACATGCTCGTGCACCTGAACGTCTGGAACGCCCGCGTGCGCGACATCCCGTCACGGCCCGTCTACGGCGTCGGCGAGCGCTCCGGGATCCGCCTGCGGAGCGTCGTGCCGCGCATCTCGTGGCTGCTCTGCAAGGCGTTCCTCTGGCGGATGCGCGAGAAGTACGTGATCCGCGACTTCCACCCGCTCGTCTTCTTCTACGCGCTCGGAATCTTGATGACGGTGGTGGGCCTCGCGCTCGGGATCCTCGAGACCGTGCTCCGGATCTTCGGCCACGGCATCCCGCCGGCGACGATCGTGCTCGTCGCGCTGCTCCTGATCGCAGGCACGCAGTTCACGCTCTTCGCCATGTGGTTCGACATGGAGTCGAACAAGGACCTGCGCTAGCTCGACGCGCGGAGGCCGGGCCGTCCTACGTGCCGGGGACTGGGGGCCTGAGCGGCCGGCTGTCGGCGGGAGTTGCCTCGACTGTGACGGTGGGCAGCCACTCGAGCCAGCGCGGCAGATACCAGTTCCAGTCGCCGAGCAGCTTCATCGTCGAGGGCACGAGCACTGCCCGCACCACGGTCGCGTCGATGAGGACTGCGACGGCGAGCCCGAACCCCATCTGTTGCATCATGATCAGGCTCAGCGACGCGAAGAGCCCGAAGACGGCGACCATGATGATCGCCGCGCTCGTGACCGTCCCGGCCGTGCGTGTGATTCCGAGCCGCACGGCCTCGTCCGTTGACAGGCCGCTGTCGTGCAGCTCCTTGATGCGGCTCAGGATGAAGACGTGGTAGTCCATCGAGAGTCCGAACAGGACGACGAACAGGAACAGGGGCAGCCAGCTGACGATCGCTCCGTTCGTCTGGAAGCCGAACAGGTCCGCGAACCACCCGTGCTGGAAGACCGCAACGAGGATGCCGTACGCGGCGGCGACGGAGAGCAGGTTGACCGCGATCGACGTCGCGGCGATGACCAGCGACCTGAACGTGAGCAGTAGGAGCACGGAGGCCAGGCCGAGCACGAAGAGGAACACGTACGGGAGGCGGGCGCGCATCTGGTGGTTGAAGTCGTAGGTCCCGGCCGTCACGCCGGTCACGGCGACTTCCGTGTCGGGCAGCGCCTTCGCGATCGGCGGGATCACCGTGTCGCGGAGGGTGTGCAGGGCAGCGTTGGACGTCGCGTTGTCGCCGTTGCCGGCGATCGCGAAGTCGATCCTCGCGACGGTCTTGTCGGGGTTCAGAGTGACCGTGAACGGCGCGAAGAACTCGCCGGTGGCAAGAGCGCGTTGCTTGAAGAGCTCGTATGCCTCACGCATCTGCGGCGTCTGGACGTTCGGGGCCTTGACGACGACCTGAGCGGGCGTCTGCGACCCCGGGAACGCCGCCTGGATCCGCTCGTAGGTCCGGATGATCTTCAGGTCGTGCGGCAGATCGGTGAGATTCGGGAGCTTCGTGTGCATCCCGAGAGCCGGCAGGGCGAGGACGATGAGCGCGCCGCCCGAGACGAGCAAGGCAGTCAAGGGCCGGCGAAGGACGGCGGCGATGAAGCGTCCCCACGCCCCGTCGTCCCGTGGCTCGCCGTGGAAGAGGGGGATGCGGCCCTTGTCGACCTTGTCGCCAAGGCGGTGCAGGAGGGCCGGCAGGACGGTCAGCGAGCCGATCATCGCGCACAGGACGACGATCATCGTGCCGAGCCCGATCGTCGTGAAGAGCGAGTTGCCCGAGACGAACATGCCCGCCATCGCGATCAGGACGGTCGCGCCGGAGATGAGCACCGCCTGCCCGGATGTGCGCGCGGTGAAGAGCAAAGCCTCGTGCGGCGACCGACCGGCGTGGCGTTCCTCGCGCTCACGCCGGAGGTAGAAGAGCGAGTAGTCGATCCCGACCGCCATTCCGATCATGAGGATGATGGCGCTGAGCGTCTGTTGGTCTGTCGGCACGGCGTAGCTGACAAGGCTGTTGAGGCCGGTGGCGGCAAGGACTGCGGAGAATGCAAGGAGCACCGGCAGGCCGGCCGCGACGAGCGAGCCGAAGGCGACGACCAGAATCGCGATCGTCAGAGGCAGCGACGTGAACTCGGCGCGGCTCATCTCGCTCTCGAATCGCTGGTCGAGCTGGTGGTCGGCCGAGGCCTGGCCGAACTCCTCGATGATCACGCTCGGAAAGCCCGTCTGCGCCCCCTCGATCGCTTCGAGGATCGGCGCGATCTTGTCTTTCGCGTCCTCGGCCTTCCCTTTCAGGTCGAACTGGACGAGCGCAGAGTGGCGGTCGGCCGATATGAGCCCCGCGCGGGGGTAATTGATCGGCGAGATGATGCGCGCCACGTCCTTCTGATGCGAAAGCGTCAGCACGACCCCTCCGACAGCCGCAGCGAATGCCGCGTCGTCGACGGTCACCGTCTTCGACTGCACCAGGACGCTCTCCCGTGCCGGGATGTTGAAGTTCCCCTCGTCGAGGATCTGCTCCGCACGGCGCGACTCGCCGTTCGCGATCGCCCAGTCCTCCATCTCCCTGGCGCCCACGTAGCCGCCGACCACCACCGCCAGGAAGGCGAACGCGAGCCACCCGAAGGCGGCCGTCTTCCAGTGGGCGGCACTCCACCGGCCGGCGCGTCCGGCCAGGTTTGTCCTGCCGGCCAGATCTGAGCTGCTCCTGGCTGTTGGCCTGTCCACTGCACTCCCGTCCATTCGAAACCGACGCTAAGTCGTCTGAGGGCTCACAGAATCAGAAGAACCACGTAAACGGCCTGCACGTCTCTACGCACTTCGGGCCGCGCGTACTTCCCCGCAACATCGGTCCGGGCCCGTTCGGATGTCGCGAAGGACGGTCGAGGCGACGCTTCCAGCCATGGGGGTGCAGACTGCGACACCCAAGCGCACAGGATCCCCTTGGGCACCTGCAGTCGCCGCGATGGTCCCGGCGCTAGTCGAGCCGCCGAGGCTCGTGGAACCGCGTGTCAGTGTGCACACGCTGCGGCATCGCTGGTTTGCCGCGCTGGCTGCCGCCGAGGTTGCCCTGCGCTCGGCGCGCTACTCCCTACCGGCCGCGGAGCTCGGCGAGCGCCGAAAGGGCCTGGCGGCCGAGCACGAGCGAACCGCCCTCCTCCTCCGGGCGTACGCTCAGAATTCGCGCGTGAGCGCGCAGTACGTGCAGCTCCGGGTCACCGCCCGGGAGGCAAGACGAATGCTCGGCCTGCCCGCCACGGTCGAAGCCTGCATCTTCAACATGGACGGCATCCTGATCGGCAGTGCAGCGCTCCATGCCTTGGCGTGGACGAAGACCTTCGACGAGTTGATCTCGCGGCGGATCGAGCGGACAGGAGGCCGGTTCGCGCCGTTCAACCCGAGCACGGACTACTCCGACCATATCCACGGCCGTCCGCGTCTCGAGGGAGTGAGGGCGTTCCTCGCGAGCCGCGGGATCAGGCTTCCCGAGGGCGCGCCGGACGACCCGCCCGGCGCCGAGACGGTCCACGGGCTCGCCAACAGCAAGAACCAGGCCTTGCGAAGACTCATCGACGAGCGGGGACTGACGGCGTTCGAAGGGTCGCGCTCCTATCTCGAGCTTGCACGAGACGCAGGGATGCGTTGCGGTGTCGTCTCGGCCAGCGCAAATGCGGCGGCGATGCTCGAGCGCACCGGGTTGGCCGAGCTCGTCGACGCCCGCGTCGACGGGACCGCGATCGTGACCGAGCAGCTCCGCGCCCGGCCCGCGCCCGACATCCTTCTCGCCGCCTGCCGCCGGCTGGGCGTCCAGCCGGAACACGCCGCCGTCTTCGAGACGAGTCCCGCCGGCATCGCGGCAGGCCGGGCCGCGGGCTTCGCCCTGGTCGTCGGCGTCGACCGCGCGGGCGACGCGAAATCGCTGCGTGACTCAGGGGCAGACCGAGTCGTGACGGGCCTCGCCGAGATCCTCGACCCCGATCTCCTGGTGTGAGCGACGGGTTGCGTCTGCGCCTGCCTGCGACGATCCACGCGTGCCTGTTCGACCTCGATGGCGTGCTCACCGATACCGCCAGCGTCCATGCGATCGCGTGGAAGGAGATATTCGACGTCTTCCTCCGTGAGCGCGCGCTGCGGGAGGACACCGCATTCGTGGCGTTCGATTCGGTTCGAGAATACGACGAGTATGTGGACGGGAAGGAACGCCTCGATGGCGTTCGTTCGTTTCTCGCGTCTCGCGGCATCGAGCTGCCAGAAGGAACCGCCGACGATCCACCCGCTGTCGACTCGGTCGGGGGGCTCGGCAATCGCAAGAACGAGCTCGTCCTCGCCATGATCGAACGCGACGGGGTGGACGTGTTCGAGGGATCCGCACGGTTCGTACGCGCGGCCAGGTCTTCCGCTCTTCGGTGCGCAGTCGTCTCGGCGAGCTCGAACTGCCAGGAGGTCCTGGAAGCGGCCGGGATCGCCGACCTGTTCGAGGCCCGGGTCGACGGGATCGTCGCCGAGTCCGAGCACCTGCGGGGGAAGCCGGCGCCCGACATGTACCTCTATGCGGCTCGGAGCCTCGGCGTGTCGCCGGCGCGGGCCGCCGTGTTCGAGGACGCCCAGGCCGGTGTGGCCGCGGGCCACGCGGGCGGGTTCGGCCTCGTCGTCGGGGTCGATCGCGTCGGCCAGGCGGACGCTCTAAGGTCGCGCGGCGCCCACGTCGTCGTCTCCGATCTCGCCGAGCTCCTCGAGTGATCACCCATCCAGACTTCGCCGTCGAGCCGTGGACGGTGCGGGAGCAGGCGCTCGACCTGAAGGTGCTCGCGCAGACCGAGTCCGTCTTCGCGCTTGCGAACGGGCACATCGGCCTCCGCGGCAACCTCGACGAGGGCGAGCCGTTTGGGCTCCCCGGCACGTATCTGAACTCCTTCTACGAGGCGCGCCCGCTCCCCTACGTGGAAGCGGGGTTCGGCTACCCGGAGGCGGGTCAGACGATCGTCAACGCAACGAACGGAAAGGTCATTCGGCTCCTCGTCGACGACGAGCCGCTGGACGTTCGTTACGGGGAGCTCCTCTCCCACGAGCGCGAGCTCGACCTGCGCGCGGGCGTGCTTCGGCGCCGCGTCGAGTGGTGTTCACCGGCGGGGACAGCGGTTCGTGTTTGCTCGACCCGGCTCGTCTCGTTCGTGCAGCGTCCGGTCGCGGCGATCCTCTACGAGGTCGAGCCGCTCGAGAGCCCGTTGCGCGTCGTGGTGCAGTCCGAGCTCGTGGCGAACGAGCCCGCCGTTGTAACGACCGGAGACCCGCGCGCTGCAGCGGCGCTCGAGGCCCCGCTCGTCTCCGAGGAGTCCTTCGAGCACGCATTGCGGGTCGTGCTCGCGCACTCGACCCGCGCGAGCAAGCTCGGGCTGGCGGCCGCCATGGACCACCTGATCGACGGACCTCGGGGCACCGACGCGATCGGGGAGAGCAGCCCGGACGTCGGCCGCGTGACCGTCGCGGCCGACGTCGGAACGGGCGAGCGCCTCACGATCGTGAAGTTCCTCGCCTACGCGTGGTCGAGCCAGCGGTCGATCACGGCGCTTCGCGACGAGGTCATCGCCGCGCTCGCGGAAGCCCGCCACACCGGCTGGGACGGCCTCGTCGCCGGACAGCGCGCCTACCTCGACGAGTTCTGGGAGCGTGCCGACATCGAGCTCGAGGGCGACACGGAGCTGCAACAGGCCGTTCGTTTCGCGCTCTTCCACACGCTTCAGTCGGCTGCCCGCGCCGAGCAGCGGGCGATTCCGGCCAAGGGCCTGACCGGTCCGGGCTACGCCGGTCACACGTTCTGGGACGCCGAACGGTTCATCCTGCCCGTGCTCACGTACGCGGCACCGCAGGCCGCCGGAGACGCCCTGCGCTGGCGCCACTCGACCCTCGATCTCGCCCGCGAGCGTGCCGCTCAGCTCGGCCTCGCCGGCGCCGTCTTCCCGTGGCGGACGATCCGCGGCCAGGAGTGCTCGAGCTACTGGCCGGCCGGCACGGCCGCCTTCCATATCGGCGGCGCTGTCGCCGACGCCGCGATTCGCTACCAGCAGGCGACCGGCGACGAGACCTTCGAGCGCGATGTGGGCCTCGAGCTGCTCGTCGAGACCGCCCGGCTCTGGCGCTCGCTCGGCCACCACGACCCCCAAGGACGGTTTCGCATCGACGGCGTCACCGGTCCCGACGAGTACGGCGCGATCGCCGACAACAACGTCTACACCAACCTGCTCGCGCAGCGGAACCTGCTCGCCGCGGCCGACGCAGTTGCCCGCCACCCGCGTCATGCCGCACGGTTCGGGGCTGATCTCGAGGAGGCGGCCGGTTGGCGCGACGCCGCCCGAAACATGGTCATTCCCTGGGACGAGGGGCTCGGGGTCCACCCGCAGTCGGAGGGGTACACGAGTCACCAGCTCTGGGACTTCGAGCACACGCGACCCGACCAGTACCCGCTGTTCCTGCACTTCCCGTACTTCGACCTCTACCGCAAGCAGGTCGTCAAGCAGGCGGACCTCGTCCTCGCGCTGCACGTGTTCGGTGAGGCCTTCAGCGACGAGGAGAAGGCGCGCGACTTCGCGTACTACGAGCGCCTGACCGTCAGGGACTCGTCGCTCTCGGCGTGCACGCAGGCAGTCGTGGCAGCGGAGGTGGGACACCTCGAGCTCGCCTACGACTACTTCGCCGAGGCGGCTTTCATCGACCTGCACGATCTCGAGCTCAACACCGCCGACGGCCTTCACATCGCCAGCCTCGCCGGCGCCTGCATCGCCGCCGTCGCCGGCTTCGGCGGGCTGCGCGACCACGGCGCGAAGCTGAGCTTCGCACCTCGCCTTCCGGCTCGCCTCGAGCGACTTGCCTTCCGTCTGGTCTGCCGCGGCCGGCGGCTACGGGTCGACGCGACGAAGACGTCGGCGACCTACCTGCTCGTCGCGGGAGAGCCGCTCGAGATCGAACACCACGGCAAGCCGATCACCGTCGCCGCCGGAAGCCCGGTCACCGAGCCGATCCCACCCGCCCCGAGCCGGCCGGCTCTCAGCCAGCCCCACGGGCGGGCACCCGCCCGCCATGGCAGGACCGACGAGCCGTAGGGCGGATCATCCGATGCTGTGGCGATCACCCGAGGTGCGGTTCCGACGAGCCATCGTCGGCGTCAGGCCTCTAGCTAGGCAGTCGAGAGCTCGATCTCCGCCGGGAGCTCGTCGGGCACGTCCTCGGGCTCGAGCTCCTCGCGGACGCGCGCGTCGAAGTAGACGTACGACGTCGTGAGCGCGACGAACGGCATCGAGAGCGCGTAGACGATCCCCGCGACGACGTTCAGGAGCGCGAGCGGGGCGTCGGTGAGCAGGATCAGCAGGGCGCCGAGGAACGGTCCGGCGAGGAACGCGACCGCCGCGCCGATCCCGACGAGCGAGGCCACGCGGAACCACCTGCCGCTGACGAGTCGCGCGCTCCGGCGGAGGCCGGCGACACCCGACGTGCCCTCCAGCTCGACGACCTGCGCGAGCAGCGCCCAGCGGATCGCGAGCCACACCGCGACCGGGATGAGGAAGGCGGTCGTGCTCAGCACGACCCAGATGCCGACGCCGGCGGCGAGACCGCGCAGAAGCGGCCGGATCCGGCGCAGAGAGAGCGCGTAGGCGCGGACCGCTCCGACGGGCCGGCCCGCGTCGATCTCGACGAGGGCGCACGCGGTCGCCGCCTGCACGAAGGCGAAGCCGAGGAGCGCCAGGATCGTGCCGACCGTGACCAGGAGCAGCACGAGCCCGCCGGCTGTCTCGCCGGTCGTGTCGATGCCGAGCAGCCCGAACCCGCCGAGGATGAAGGCCTGGAGCGCGGAGATGACGATGCCGAGCGGGATCAGCAGGAGACCGATACCGAGGAAGACGCGGGCGCGGCCGATGTACATCCGGCCCGCGGCGGCGAGGATCTGCCCCCACCGGCGCCGATGGGCGATGCGCAGTGGAGCGACGGGTCGCCACCTCGTGCGCGTGATTGCGAAGAGGATGACCGCCGCCAGCGCCCCGAGAACGAGCAGCGTGAGCGACGGGTTGCGCAGGAGCCCGACGAGGCCCTTGGAGCCTGTCGAGACGGCGGCGCAGAAGAAGTCCGTCGCGCTCGTGCCGAAGATCCCGCCCGTCGGCACGGCGTAGCTTCGCGATCGCCAGGTCTCCGCCCACTCGATCGGCGCCGACCATTGAACCTTGAGGTTCGGCCCGGTCGGGCCGTTGAAGAACGCCTTCTGGAGCTCGCCCCAGCGCCCCTCGAACGTGATCCACGGGAACTGCGCGCGCGCTGCGGCGGGATCGCTCGGGATCGTGTGCACGTCGGGCCTCAGCTCGACATGCGGTCCCCTCGTGTCGTCGCAGCCCACGCCGGCCTCCGCGGAGCTCCCGATGTAGAGGGCCTCGGTGAACTTGTTGGCGTGCGAGCCGGCGGCCGGGAAGACGACGGGGTGCGTGCCGTCGACGAGCTCGAGCTTGTCCTCGCCCCAGTCGGCCCGCTCGGCGCCCTCGTGCGAGCTGTAGCCGACGGCGACGGGATCCTGGCCGAGCGCCTCGCGCGCGTCGCCGGCGTCGAAGAGGAGCTGGATCATCTCCCAGTCGCCCTCGTGGGTGTTGTTGAAGTCGTTGAAGGGGTAGAAGAACCAGTACTGGAGGGCGAGCTTCCCGGGGCGGTCCGGCTCGGCCGCGACGTGGGCGTAGACGGCCGGCGTGCTTCCCTCGGTCAGGCGGCGCGCCCACCGTTCGTAGTCGCAGCCCGGATCGAGCGGGTCGCCGGGGAAGTCGAGGTGGTACTCGAAGAGGCCTGCGACGTCCTCCGCGCTCGGCGCGATCTTCACGAGGTCGGATCGCAGCCACGGGCCGCGCAGCGCGACCGTCGACTCGTCGTCGAAGAGAAGGTCGACGTCGGTCGGCTCGTACGGCTCGCCGTGACCGCACTCCTCGGTCTGCTCGACGAGCCGTACGACGGGCGCGTAGCGCTCGGCGAGCGCGGTCTCGTCCTCGGGGGTCGCGGCGCCTGCGGGAATCGCGACGAGCGCAACGAGCGAGGCCAGCGTGCCGAGGAGGAGGCGGACCCGCGGCGCCATCAGCCGGGATTCTCACAGAGGCGGCGGCGGGCAAATGCGCCGCGCGGGAGCGAGGAAACGGCTACGCGTCGGGCTCCGACGAGAAGAGATCGAGGCCGAGGTGCCGCGAGAGGAACCGGGCGACGAGCGCCGGCGAAGCGCGAGAGACCCGCGTGGACGAGCTTCCAGCGCTCGTCGGCGGTCGCGCCCGGTACGAGCCTCGTCGTCGCGATCGCCGTCGGCAGCCGGTCCCAGACGAACACGACGACGGTCGCCGCCAGCACGAGGAAGGTGATGGTCGTATTGCTCATTCAGGGGCCGCCCGGAGCGGCTCACCCGTCAGTCGAGGTGGACGGACGATCCGGGGCCGAGCGGGATCCCGAGCAGGTACCACGCCACGAAGAACAGCGTCCAGAGGACGCTGAGGACGATGACGTACGGCAGCATCATCGCGACGACGGTGCCGATGCCGGCGTCCTTGCGGTAGCGCTGCGCGAAGATGATGATCAGCGGGAAGTAGGCCATCAGCGGCGTGACCACGTTGAACGGCGAGTCGCCGACCCGGTAGGCGGCGAGCACCGTCTGCGGTGCGACGTCGAGCCGGAGGAAGAGCGGGATGAAGATCGGCGCGAGGATGGCCCACTTGGCGATCGCCGCCGGCATGATGAGGTCGACCAGCATCGTCACGAGCACGAACCCGATCAGGAGCCAGACCACTCCGATGTTGGCCTCCTCGAGCCAGTCGCCAAGTTTCACGGCCGCCACCTGCGCCATGTTCGAGTAGTTGAAGTACGCGATGAACTGCGCGATCAGCAGGAACAGGAACAGCAGACTCGCGAGACCGGCCCACGACTTCGTGATCGACGCGAGCACCTCGTCGCTCGTCCGGATCGTCCCGGCTCCACGACCGTAGGCGAGCCCTGCCGCGAAGAAGATGATCGTGATGATCACGATCAGGCTGTCCATGAACGGCGAGTCTCCGATGATGTCTCCCGTGACGGGATCGCGCAGCGGTGCGTCGGGGAACACGGTGAGCAGCGCGATCACGCCGAGCACGGCCGCGGTGGCGACGAGGGCGTAGCGAAGCCCTCTCGCCTCGGCCTCCGGGGACACCTCGGGGCCCTTGTCGGCGTCGAGCGACTCGTCGTCGCTCTCGAGCGAGGGGTCGTGCTTGCCGAGGCTTCGCTCGACGATGTACACGGAGACGAGCGTCAGGACGATCGTGACCAGGATCGTCGAGGCGATGCCGAAGTACAGGTTCGCCGCGAGGTCGATCGAGCGGTCGGGGTCGACGAGCGCGCTCGCGTCGTTCGTGATCTCGGTCAGCACGCCGTCGAGCGGAGTGATCAGGAAGTTGACGCCGAACCCCGCGGCGACCCCCGCGAATGCAGCCGCCATCCCGGCGAGGGGGTTGCGCCCGACGCTCTTGAACGCAGCTGCGCCCAGGGGTATCAGGACGAGATATCCGGCATCCGAGGCGATGCTCGAGAGCACGCCGATGAAGACGATGATCGGCGTCAGCATCGCCTCCGACGAGACGCTGACGAGCTTGCGGATCAAGGCGCCGATCAGCCCTGCGGCCTCCGCGAGGCCGACGCCGATCATCACGACGAGGATGATCGCCACGGCTGCGAAGTTGCGGAAGTTGGCGACGAACGAGGTGAAGAGGAAGCGGACCCCGTCAGCCGACACGAGGCTCTGGATGGCCGCCGTCTCCTCTGTAACCGTGTAGTCGCCCTCCTGGACGGACGCGTCCGGAAGGCCGCCGGAGGGCTGTGTGGAACCGCCCTGGACGACCTCCTCGACGGGAACCGGCGGCGCCTCGACGACCTGGTAGGTGACCTTGATGTCCGCCCACGCGAGCAGGGCGGAGAGGACGATCACGATCACGCACAGCCAGACGAACAGGATTGCCGGGTTCGGCATCCTGTTCCCGCCGCGCTCGATCGCACCGAGGAGGCGCTGCATCATCGGTGGCTTGTCGGGAATCGCTTCCGGTGCCGCTACGCCGTTCACGAAGTGCCGCTCTGCGCGCCGTAGAGGCCGAAGAACTCGGCCTCGGCGACGACGGCCTTCTCGAACTCGTCGACCAGCACGCGCTCGTTCGGCGCGTGGATGTTGGCGAACCCGTCGGTGGTGCCGAAGAGCAGGATCTCGGCGTCGGGAACGGCCTCGCTGAGAGCGCTGACGAGCGGGATCGACCCGCCGGTCGCGACGAAGACGGACTCGCTGCCCCAGGCGGTCTCGAGCGCGGCGCGCGCCGCGCGGTAGGCCGGGCCCGTCGGTGCTCGCGAAGAAGCCCTTGCCGGTCTCGGCGGCCTCGACCTCGAGCGGGATCCCGAACGGCCGCAGCCCTTCGAGGTGCCGGACGAGCGCCGCCTGCGCCTCGCCGGGATCCTGCTCCGGGTGCACTCGCAGGCTGATCTTGGCCCGCGCCGTGGGCACGACGGCGTTGACCGACCTGTCGACGGGCAGCACGTCCATGCCCGTCACGGTGAGCGCACGGCCCCGACCAGAGCCGCTCGCCGAGGCCGCCGGTCCCGACGAACGGAATCCCCGGCTCGATCTCCGCCAGCTCGCGGAACTCCTCCTCGCTGTACGACGCGCCGGTCCACTCCTCGCGGCGCAGGCCCGGCACGGCGACGTCGCCGTTCTCGTCGTGCAGCGACGCGAGCGCGTGCAGGAGCGTGATCAGCGCGTCGGGCGCCGCGCCGCCGAACTGGCCGCTGTGCTTCGGCCCCGCGAGCGTCCGCACCTCGACGATGACGACCGCCATTCCGCGCAGGCCGATCGTGAACGTCGGAACGCCGGGGCGGAGGCTGCCCGCGTCGGCGATCACGATCGCGTCGGAGGCGAAGAGCTCGGGTCGCGTCGGCGGGAACGTCGTCAGCGCACTGCCGATCTCCTCCTGGCCCTCGATCACGACCTTGATCCCGACCGGCGGCTTGCCCTCCCAGGCGCGCAGCGCGCCGACGTGCACGAGGATGTTCGACTTCGAGTCGGCGCTGCCCCGTCCGTAGATCGCGCCGTCGCGCTCCGTCGCCTCGAACGGCGGCGACTCCCACTTCGACTCGTCGCCCACCGGCACGACGTCGTAGTGCCCGTAGAGGAGCACGGTCGGGGCGCCGTCGGGCGCCGGGATCTCTCCCGTGATGACGGGAGCCGTGTCGGGAAGGTCGAGCGAGCCGAGCCGCTGCACGCCGGCCTCGCGGAGCATCTCGACGATCGCGTCGTAGGCGTCCTGGAGCGCCGGCCGCGTCTCGGGCGGGAACGCCGGCCCGGAGATCGACGGGATCGCGACGAGTCGCGCGAGGTCCGCCTTCAGCTGCGGCATCAGCGAGGCCACGGTTGACGCGATGTCGCGAGTCACGAGGGAGGTTCCTGCCGGGGACGTCGATCGTGGGCCTGTGCGGCCTGCGCGACCCTATTGCATTCAGCGAACAGGCGGACCGTCAAGCGGCAGGGACGGCGTCAGGCTCGACGGAAGCGGATCCGGAGCCAGCGGTAGACGCGCCGCGGCGGCGCCGACCACCGCCACAGCCGCGTGGCGCGGATCTCCGCGAGCTCCTGACGGGCAGCTTCGAGCTCCTGACGGGCAGCTTCGAGCTCCTGACGGGCAGACTCGAACTCCTGACGGGCAGTCTCGAGCGACGTCGTCAATTCAGCCCGATCGGCAAGAAGCCGTGAAACGACGTCGGCCTGAGTCTGTCGGGCCTCCTCGAGGCGCGCGACCTCGTCGAGGGCCGCGCTCAGGCGCTCCTCGGCGAGCCGGCTCTCACGGTCGTCCGTGGTCGTCATGCGACACTCGCGGACGTGCCGAGGATTTCGGCGGCGAGAAACTCGGCCGCGGGACGGAGGCAGTGCTGCTCGAGGATCCGCTCGCGCGCCGCTGAGCCCAGCTTCTCGGCCGCGGTCCGATCGTCGACCAGTGAGCGCATCAGCTCTGCGGCAGCGTCGAGATCGGGCTCGGCCCACACGGCGTGAGGCGGGTACGGCGCTGCGCCCGGCCCGACCTCGGTCAGCTCGTAGGGGACGAGAAGGGCCGTGCTCGGGTCCATGAAGTCGAGGTTGCCCGAGAAGCCCGTGGCGACGACTGGCTTGCCTGCGGCCATGGCATTCGCAAGGGTGAGACCGAACCCTTCGGCGCGATGCATCGACGCATAGGCGTCGCAGAGCTCGAAGAGGGCACGCATCTCCGGGGCGGCGAGGTACTCGTCTCGAACGACGATGTCCGGCCGGTCGAGGACGGACAGGCGAAGGCTCTCGAGCTTGTCGAGCTCGGCCGGTCCATGGCTGCCGTTGACCGACTTGAGCACCAGGCTGACGCCGTCGTCGGGACCGAATGCCCGTCGGTACGCCTCGACCAACCCGAACGGGTTCTTGCGGGCGACCACACTGAAGAAGTCGAACACGAAGAGGAAGACGAAGCGGTCGTCCGGCAGGCCCAGATCGGCACGGCAGAGCCTCGTCGGGGAGGACGGCCAGAGAACCGGCAGCGGATAGCGGCGGATCGGGAGATCCGTGTGAGCCCGGAAGATCTCCTCCATGTAGCTCGATGCGACCCAGAGCTCGTCGATCAGGTCGAACGCCGACTCCATGCCGTCGGCCAGCTCGTCTACCTCCCAGTACCAGAGCCCGATCGTGCGCCGCGCTCGGCGCGCCGAGTCGCCGCCGAGGTTGGCGAGCGTCGAGGGGGTCTGCTCTGCGTTGACGGCGAGCACTGTCGTGGCGAACGGCAACAGGCGGCCGTCGCGAGGCGTGAAGCGGTGGCTCTGAGCCGAGCCGGTGGTGCGCTCGGTATGGGTGGCTACCGGCACGCCGGCGGCCTCGGCGGCCAGCACTACGCTTCGGCCGGAGTCGGCGAGACCGAGGATGGCTTCGAGGTAGCCGACGACGTTGAGGCCGGGCGTGGGCTCGGTCTCGAGCACCGGTCGCCGGCGCCGATGGTGAGAGACGGTCTTGGCGTCCGGCAGTACCGCGAGGGGCAGTTGTGCTCGAAGGTGAGGGTCGCTCTGGGCCCACAGCGTCAGGGCATCAGCATTGGCGCCGACCGGTTGACCGAACGCCGCCTGCAAATCCGGGCGCTGAAACCAGAGCAGGTGGAGAAGCGCGGGCAGGCCGGCGTCGTCGGGAGCCCACGGCGACGGGCCGCGACACCACTCGGCGAACCGACGGCGGCCCTCGGCGCCGATCGGCAAGGGCGGCTGCGGGGTGCCTGCGTCTGCAGACCTCGTGCAGGCTTCGTCGAACAGTCGGCGCAGAGGCGAGGTCAGCTCGAAGTCGACCTTCCCGTTGCGGGCTGGTTCGGTCGGCACCCGGTATCCACTCGCGCGAACCCGTTCGCGCCAATCGCGGCAGAGGTCGGCGACCAGCGGATGCTCCGACAGCAGGATGCGCGGGGCCGGAGCCTGGTACCGGGAGAGAAGGTTGCCGTCGAGCGGGTCATGGCCGCTGAAATGAAAGAAGGTGAGCGGCTGGTCTCCGGCCAAGATGGTCCCGTCCGGCGCCCTTGCGAGCGGTCGCTCGTGGAGGTTCCAGTACGCCACGTTCCAGCCGCTGTCCCGCACGACGGTGTGCTCGAAGAGGGCCGGTACCAGGTCGACCCAGCGTTGATCGACGAACAGGCCGTGGCTGTGGTCGATCCTGCAATCGCGCCGAAGTCGTTCCTCCCAAAAGCGCAGGAACGGACGAGCCCCGGATGAGAGCGCGACGAAACCCAGGTTGAAGATTCCGGAGACGAGGATCGTCAGCTCGTCGACTGTGCGGCCGTCCCTCGGGAATGGCTGCAGGACGTGCGGGGTGAGCACGATCTCGTGGGTCGCGGCCATGTTCTCGAGGCCCTCGAGGGGGCGGTACAGCACGATGTCCGGATCGAGATAGACGGCGGAAGTGGCCCCACGCGCGAGCAGCGTCGAGAGGGCTGCGGCCTTCACCGAAGTGGCGAGCTCGACCACGTTGTAGATGGCTCGCCGGTGAAGCACCTCTTCGGCGTCGAAGCCGAGATCGGCGAGGGTCAGGACCTCGTGGCCTGTGGCGACAGCAGCATGGTCGTCGACGTCGACGACGACGACCGAGCAGCGGGCGTCCGGGTGGTGATCCTTGACTGAGCCGAGCAGAACGTCCGCGTACGCCAGGTAGTTGACCGCAGCGATAGTGACGACGTCCAAGCCCAGCAATATTAAGGTGCGCTCATCTCAGACCCGTCGGGATCCGTGGTTGTATGCACCCGCAACCGCGTCGACGTTCTTGCCGACTGCCTTGCGTCTCTGGCACGCCAGGAGGCGCCGCCGGATGGGTTCGAGGTCATCGCCATCGACAACGGCTCGACCGACGGGACGGCTGCGTACCTCCGCCGATGGGTCGCGGCGGACCCCACGCGGCATCGCGCGATCTTCGAAGCGGAGCTCGGCCTCTCGGGGTCTCGTAATCGCGGTGTCGAAGCCGCCCACGGCGAGGTTGTGCTGTTCCTCGACGACGATGCCCTTGCGGATGAAGGCTGGGTCGCCTCCCACCTCTCGCGCTACCGGGACGACGCCGAGATCGGTGCTGTCGGAGGTCCGGTGGTGCTCTGCTGGCCGGTCGGTCGCCCGTCCTGGCTCGGCCCCGAGCTGGAGCACTGGTTCAGTGCCCTCGACCTCGGGACGGAGGCAGGGCCGTTTCCGCCTCCTCACGGCCCGTACGGCGCGAACATGTCCGCACGTCGCCTGGAGGTGATCGCGGTCGGCGGCTTCGCCATCGAGCTCGGGCGGCGCGGCCGAAGCCTTGTTTCGGGCGAGGAGCACGAGCTCTTTACCCGCCTTTGGGCCCGCGGCGTCCGGATCGAGTACGAACCTGCGGCGCTCGTGACGCACCGCGTTCTTCCAGAGAGGCTCCGGCGCCGGTGGATTCTTCGGCGAGGTTGGGCACAGGGTCGCAGCAATGCCCGCACGCAGCGTCGAGCGGCCTTGAGCGGCGGGCCCGACCTGCGAACCGTGTGCTGGGCAGAGGCGCGGTTCGCGGGGGGCGACCTCGGCCGGTTCGCGGAGGCCGTTCGGAGCGGCTCGGCTGCCGCGCTCGACGAGGTCGCCCGCCGCTCGGGCCACGTCGCGGCCGTCGTCGAGCACGCATGGCTCTGGGCCGGCGACCTCGTCGATGACCGTCGCCGACGGCTCAGGCCTTGACGGGCCGTTCCGCGACCGCGACGTCGATCACGAGAGGTGGTGGGAACGTGCGGACGCCCTCGTGGATCAACTCGAGTTGCAACCGGTACCGACCTGGTGCGCTCGGTGCGGCCACGAACATCGGCAGCAGTTGCTCTTCGCCGGGCCCGACGCGTGCGGTGAGCGGGGTGAGGATGGTCTGCGTCGCGACCGGTTCGTCGGCAGGCGACGACCAACGATAGGTCAGGCGTAGAGCCGGTACCTGCTCGGGTCCCCACGGCCACCACACCGATCCCAGGTTGCGTACCCGCACGTACACCGGCCGCGTTTCTCCGGGGGCGAAGCGGCGATCCTGGTCGTCGAAGAGTGAAAGTCGCGCCTGGTAAGCGCTTGCGGGCAGCTCGCGGCCAGGGGACAGGACGTCGATCGCCGCCGGCGGAACGAGCGGGGCGTCGACGAGGCCCACGTCGCCGTGGGCTTGCCTGGGACTCCGCGCCGCGAGGAGGCTCTCGATCGTGCTGCGATCCTCGGCCGGGACCGGCCGCAGCTCGCCGATCACGTGGCGCTCCGGCAGGTAGAGCGTGTCGTTGAGCGGGCCGCCGCCGTAGGCTGCCGGCGACGTTTGGTAGGCGCTGTAGGCAGCCGCCTTCGCGGCCCGCTGGGACTCGGAGGTGACGAGAAGATCGAGGTGGTAGATCGGGGCCTCGAGGTGGCGGGCCGGGAACAGGGGAGCCAGACCGCCGTGGAGGCCGCCGCGGAACCCGAGCGCGCTCCCCCGCCTGGCGAGGCGGAGCTGGAAATCAGGCCACCACGGCAGCTCGCCGATCCATGTCGTCGGATTTCCGAAGAGCCATCGTCGCGGCAGCCAGTAGTGGACGACGTCGTCGGCGTCGAGGATTCGATCCAGCGTGTCGACGAGCGCGGCGCTCGGAACCTCGTCGCCATCGAGGTAGAACGTCCATTCGCCTGAGCATTGGCCGTGCAACCACGTACGGGGCCGGTCGACCGGCTCTCGGAAGTCGAACCGGACGACTCGATCGGCGACGCCTGCATATGCGCTGAGCTCGGCCGGGTCGACTCGCGTGTCGACAGCGACGAGCACCTCGTCCGCAACCGGACGGAGCAGGCCGAGCGCCGCCGCCACCTGGGCCGGCGGGTCGGCTGTCATGCAGCAGACGCTCAGCCTCAACGCCGAGTGACTCTGCCACTCCCGGCTGCCGGGCGCAGGGCGAGAAGTCAAACGGGCGCCCTGCGTCGCATGTTGCCGCCCGCGACCGCGGCTATGATCGCCGCAGAGTTCGCTCCGCGGACGACTGGAGCGACGTGCGGTCAGGATCAGGATGAGCTGGGACATTCCCATCGGCACCGAGTTCGCCGGGTATCGGATCACTGGCGTGATCGGTCACGGCGGGATGAGCGTCGTCTACACCGCCGAGCACCTGAGCCTCGGCCGGGTGGTCGCCCTCAAGGTCCTCTCACCCGGGCTCGCCTCGGACGACGAGTTCCGCGAGCGGTTCGTGCGCGAGTCGAAGCTCGCAGCGACGCTCGAGCACCCGAACATCATCCCGATCTACGACGCCGGCGAAGCCGACGGCCTGCTGTACATCGCGATGCGCCTTGTGAACGGGGGCGACCTCGGGGCGCTGATCAAGGCGCAAGCGCCGCTCGGGCTCGGCCAGACGATCTACTTCATCGAGCAGGTCTCGGGTGCGCTCGACCACGCGCATCGCCAGGGGCTCGTCCATCGAGACGTGAAGCCCGCGAACATCCTCGTCGACTCTCCGTCGGACCGCGTCTACCTGACCGACTTCGGCGTCGTCAAGCAGACCGCCACTCCCGGGCTGACGAAGACCGGCTACTTCCTGGGCACGTTCGCGTACGCCGCGCCGGAGCAGATCGAGCGTAAGCCGATCGACGGCCGCACCGATCTCTACGCCCTCGGGTGCGTGCTGCACGAATGTCTGAGCGGCAAGCCGCCGTTCGACGCCGTCACCGAGGCCTCGATTCTGCACGCACACCTGGTCGAGCCTCCGCCCCGGCTCACCGACTCACGTCCCGACCTCCCCCACGCGATCGACGACGTGGTGGCGACCGCGCTCGCGAAGGCGAAGGAGGATCGCTACGCGACCTGTGCGGAGCTCGTGCGGGCCTTGAGGGCGGTCTCGCTCGGAACAAGCGTCGAGGCGCCGCTGGCTCCGGTCGCGAGAACCGTGCCGGAGACGGTCCTCGCGCGGTCGGAGACTTCCGCGACGGAGGCGCCGCCCCCGGCGGCACCTCCACCGGAGCCTCCTGTGGCGCCGTCGCCGGCCGCGCCCGTCGAGGAAGGACCTCCGGCGGCCGTGCCGGTGGCGGCTGCGGCTGCAGCCGCAGCGGTGTCCGAGCCGCCGTCGGGCGCTCCCGAGCCCGATTCGCGAGGAGGGTCGGGCTCGGTCACGCTGACCCGCCGGCATCTGGCGCTGATCGGCGTCGGAATCGCGGCCTTGCTCGCCGCCGCGGTTGCCGCCGCCGTGATCCTGAGCGGGGGCGACGACGGGGGCACAAGCGCGGCCGGGACGACCACCTCGTCGACGGTGCAGACGACGTTCACCGGGCTCCAGGGCGTCGTGCCGAACGCGCTCTTCAAGTACTGCACCGAGGCGACGCCCACGCCGGGCGCCGCGCAGACCGTGGACTGCGCTCCGACTCCGGGCGCTTCCGGGGCGTACTACCCGGACAGCTGGCATTTCTCCACCTACAAGGACGCGGCCGCCACTTCCAAGGCCTACAACGACCTCCGCAGCGCGAACGACATCGGCCAGGACTTCGGCAGCTGCAACGCGGTCAATTGGGGCGGGGAGGGCGCCTGGCTCCATGGGCCGGATAAACCCGGCGGACGCCAGTTCTGCTACTTCGAGGGCAATGTCGCCGTGATCGTGTGGACGCACGACAAGCTCGGGCAGGAGACGCACATCGACATGATCGGGATCGCCCGCAGCAAGGGCGGGGACCACGCGAACCTCTTCAACTGGTACCGGTTCTGGCACCACCGCGTCGGCAAGTGCGACGTCACGGGCTGCGTCGCCCAGGTCTGACGCGCCTACTGCTCGAGCCCGGCGAGGCGCTCTGAGATCCGCTGCTCGGCGGCCGTGTCGCCCGACCGCTCGGCGACCTTTCGCGCGCGCTCCCAGAGCTCGCGGGCGCGGTCCGATGCGTTCAGCGAAACGGCCTTCTCGCCCGCGAGCTCGAGGTACTCGCACGCCTTCTCGAGGTCGCGGCTGCGGGCGTAGTAGTGGGCGAGGATCTCGAGGTGCTCGTCGCGCGAGGACGCGTAGAGCTCCTCGAAGACGGCGGCCACCTTGCCGTAGAGCTCCTGGCGCCGCGCGGGCGTCAGTGTCGAGAGCGCCGCCTCCTGGAGGAGCCCGTGCTTGAACGTGTAGACGAGCTGCGGATCCCGGCGGAGCTCGCGGATGAACTGCGCCCGGAGGAGGACCGAGAGCGCGCTCCGGAACTCGGGCGCGGTCATGCCGCTTGCCTGCTCGAGTACGGGGGCGGGGAACTGGCGACCGACGACCGCGGCCACCTGGGCGAGCCGGCGCGCCTCCTCGGGGAGCCGGTCGATGCGCGCCATCAGCAGGCCTTCGAGCGCCGGCGGGAGTGCCGCGGGCCGGATCGCGGTGAACGCCCACGTGCGATGCCGCCGCTCGAGCTCACCGCCCTCGATCAGCGAGCGCAGCAGCTCCTCGAGATAGAGCGGGTTTCCTTCGGCGCGCGCGATCAGCTCCCGTCTTGCTCTCTCGTCGAGCCCGTCGGGCATGAGCATCGAGAGGAGCTCCTCGGAGGCCGCTTCCGAGAGCGGCCCGAGGTCGAGCTCGAGCACGCGGTGCGAGTAGTTCTCCAGCGCGTGCAGCCTGAATCGCGAACCCTCGGAGGCCGGTTCGGAGCGGAGCGCCGCCGCGACGAGGACCTGCGCCCGGTCGGTCACGGCGAGCAGCGACTCGGCGAGCTCGCGCGTCTGCGGGTCGGCCCAGTGGAGGTCGTCGACAGCGACGACGACCGGCCGCTCCACGCTCAGCGCCTCGACCCACATGCAGAACGCGCGGTGCATCTCGCCCTCGTCGTCCTCGGGTGCTGCTTCCTCGTCCCGGGCGCCCCGGTCGGTGTCGGTGTCGACGCGGATCGAGAGCAGCCGCGCGAGCCCTGGAAGCACCTGGCCCGCGTCGAGGTGGCTGAGCGCGGACAGCTTGGCGCGCAGCTTCGTCCGCAGGGCGATCTCGGCCTCGCCGTGCTCGACGCCGATCCACCCGCGTACGAGATCGACGAACGGCCAGTAGAGGAGCTCGCCGCCGTACGACCGGCAGTGGCCCTCGAGCCAGACGACGCGTTCCCCGGCCACGGTCGCAAGCTCGCCGAGCAGACGCGTCTTGCCGAAGCCCGAGTCGCCGACGAGCAGAAGGACCTGGCCGCGGCCGTTCATGAGCTCCTCGACGGCGGCGCGCAGCCTGCCGACCTCGGCGTCGCGTCCGACGAGGGGCGTGGGCACGGGGCTCCGCGCCTCGGCCTGCGACTGCACGAGTCGCCAGGCGCCCACGGGTTGCGTCCGGCCCTTCACGGCGACCTCGCCGAGCGCCTCGAGCACGAAGCGGTGCGCGAGCGCGCGCGCGGTCGACTCGCCGACGACGGCCGTCCCGGGCGCCGCGACGGACTGGAGCCTCGCGGCCACGTTCGCGGTGTCGCCGAGCGCGACCCGCTGCTGGTCGGCGGCGCCGACGAGGCCGACGGCCGTCTGGCCGCTGTTCACCCCGACCCGGACGTTGAAGTCCGTGACCCCCCAGGCGGCCTCGATGTCGACGGCGTACTCGGCGACCGCCTCGAGCACGCGCAGGGCCGCGAGCCCCGCGCGCTCCGGGTCGTCCTCGTGGGCGGTCGGAAGGCCGAAGAACGCGGCGACGCCGTCTCCCATGTACGAGGTAACCGTGCCTCCGAACTGCTCCACGGCGTGGGCGATGCGGTTCACGCACTCGCCGATCAACTCCTTCACCTCGTCCGGGGCAAGGCGCTCGCCGAGCGCGGTCGAGCCGACGACGTCGGCGAAGAGCGCGGTCACCGGCCGCAGCTCGTCGTCGGGAGCGGCTGGGCCTCCGCCGCCGCCCGGTGCGACCTGCTCCGCGGCCTGCTCCTGGTCGCCCCGGAACGCGACGCCGCAGGACGAGCAGAAGCGCGCGAAGCTCGGTGCCTGGGCGCCGCACTCGGAGCAGCGTCCGTTCTCGACCGTGCCCATGCGCGTGAGCGTCTGGGGCTGCTGCCTGGCGGCCAGGAGCTCGAACGAGAAGTCGCTGTTCTCGGCGGGAAGCGGCTGCAGCGGCAGCGTCTCCTCCTCTTCCACCTCGAGCACCGTGCGCCCGAGCCGCACGACGTCGGCGGGCGCGAGGCGCACGCTCTCGGAGATCCGCGAGCCGTTCACCCAGGTCCCGTTGAGCGAGTCGAGGTCCTCGATCTCGAGGTAGTCCTCGCAGGCCCGGACGATCGCGTGCCGGCGGGAGATCTCCGGGTCGTCGATCACGACGTCCGCCTCGCCCCGGCCGAGCGTCAACGCCGACTCGACGGTCAGGCGTTGCCCGGCAAGGGGGCCCTCCTTGGCCAGAAGCGAGGGCACGCGCGCCAGTCTACTCGGGCGGGACGGGAGCTACCCCGGCCAGACCGTTCCGGCGGGAACGATCGTGTTCTCCGGGACGTCCGCGTTGACGACGGAGCCGTTGCCGATGATCGAGCGGGCGCCGATGCGCACGCCGACGTTGACCGTCACGCCCATGCCGACGAGCACCGCCTCGCCGACCTCGACCTGACCTGCCAGGAGAGCGCCCGGCGCGACGTGCGAGAACTCGCCGATCCGGCAGTCGTGCGACACGATCGCGCCCGTGTTGACGATCGCGCTCGGCCCGATCTCGCACGCCGAGCACACCGCTGCCTTCGCAAAGACCTGGGCGGCTTCGGCGACCGTCGCCGAGCCCGCGACGAACGCCGAGCCGTCGACGAGTGGCGGGAGCTCGAAGCCCGACTCGACGAGGCGACGGCCTACGTCGATGCGCGTCTGGATGCGCCCGATCGCGCCGACGGCGTTCACCGCGTAGCGGAGGCCCTGCTCGCGCAGCGGCGTGAGGGCGCCGCTCGCGAGCACCGGCACGCCGAGCACGTCGTCGCCGATCGCCCGGGGATCGTCGTCGACGACGCAGATCGCCTCGTAGGGCGTGCTCGAACGCAGGAGGTCGATCAGGCTCTTCGCGTGTCCGCCCGCGCCGAAAACGACCAGCGCGTGCTCGTGGACCGCGGCGGCGACGGAGTCGTCGAGCTCGACCGCCCGGCTCGAGGAGGCGATCAGGGCCTCGATGTCGCTCTCGGTGACGAAGCGGCCGGTCGGCAGAAGCGTGAGGTCGATCCCGGCCTCGCGGGCAAGCCGCTCGGCGCTGCGCGTGAGCTTGAGGCCGGGCGGCGCAGCGGAGCCGGCCTCCGAGCCCGGCTCGCCGGCCGCGGGCTCGGGCGCGCGGTCGAACACCTCGCAGATCAGGTCGCCCGCCGTCACGCGGTCGCCGGCCCGGAGCTCGATCGGCCCCGTGTGGCCGTCGAACTCCGACTCGACGTCGACCGTCGACTTGCTCGTCTCGAGCACGCACACAACGTCACCCCTCGAGACCGGGGAGTACTGTTCGACCCCGATCTCGACGACCTGCGCTTCGGGCTCGTTCGGGCTGACCAGGGGCGCGACGATGCGCCCGACCAGGCCTGGCTCCGGGCTCACCGCGCCTCGCGGGAGCTCTCGAGCTGCGGCAGCTCGCTCGCGAAGTGCTCGAGCGCCTCCTCGACACGGGCCCCGAACTCCGCGTCGAGGTCGTTCCGTCGCTCCTCGAACGGCTCCAGCTGGACGTCGCGCTGCGCGGGCGCGAACCCCTTCGAGCCGAGCAGGTCGCGGACGCGTTCGACCGTCTCGCGCGGCGAGGCACAGAGCTCCTCGTACCGCAGCGAGAGCACGTGCGCCGGCCCGAGCCGCTCGAGCGCGTGCTCGATCGTGCGGTCGAGCGCGGTCACCTGGGCTGCGACCTGCCGCCACGGCGGCTCCTCCGCGAGCCAGTCCGGCCCTCCCGGACGGAGCGAGGCCCAGCCGTCGTACGAGCCGTAGAGCGAGCGCCTCATGTCGAGCAGCGAGAGCGCGTTCTGCTTCAGGTCGCGGCGGATCCATACGTAGCAGGTGCGCGGCATGTGCTCGAGCATCGGCTCGAGGTGCCAGGTGAGGAGCATTGGCTTGAAGGCCATCGGCCCACGGTTCTCGTGCGCCATGTTCAGGAGCACGCGGCGCAGGTAGGGCCAGTCGATCGTCGCGTCGTGGCCCGGCGGCTGCTCCGCCAGGCCGGGGTACCGCAGATGGTCGTTCCAGAAGTACCCGAACTCGTGCGGCTCCGCGATGCCCTGCGTGCGGCCGAAGCTCGACTCGAACGACGACTCGGGCCGTTCGAGCCCCAGCTTCCTCGACAGCCGAAGCCCGTAGACGGGCGCGCGCCAGGTCGCCGCGACGAGGTTGTTGACGTAGCCCACCTCGAGCCCGCTCGCGACGAGCTGATAGAGCAGGGTCGTCCCGGACCGCGGCACGCCGACGACGTGGAGCGTCGGGTACTCCTCGTCGAGGTCCGCCAGCTCCGCGTCGGCGTGCGGGGCGAGGATCGCATTCAGCCGCTCGAGGAACTCCTCCCCGGCTGGGTCCTTTGCGAAGGGCGCGGCCAGCTCGGGATCGGCCCGGCGCTCGTAGCGATAGGTCATTCGCGTCTCGGTCGGCATTTTCGTGGCTCAGCGTGTCGGACGGGCGAGATCCCGGGCTCCCGTCCACGGCGTCGAGGATAGACGCTCGTCCGAGCGCGAAACGCGCCGATGCGTCGATGCCGTCGAAGGCGAGGTCTCTCGGCGGGAAAAGTGTCCGCCGAGGATGCATTTACGATTGTCGCCGTGCGCTTCATCCTCGCCAACAATGGTCTGGGCGGGGCGGGCGGCACTGAGACGCATCTCCTGACGGTCGGCGACCAGCTCCTCCGTCTCGGCCACGAGGTCGTGGTCCACGCGAACGAGCTCGGGCCGTTCGCCGATTTCGTGCGGTCGCGGGGAATCGAGGTGACCCATCGACCGAGCGAGCTTCCCGACGACTGCGACGTCGTCTTCGCGCAGGATGCGATCCTCGCCCTCGAGCTGGCCGAGCGCCAGCCCCGGGCGCTCATGGTCTTCCGGGTCTGCAGCGACGTCTACGACTTCGAGCTGCCGCCGCAGGTCGACGGCGTCGTCGATCTCGTCGTCGTCCTCAGCGACCGCTATGCGCGACTCGCTCGGGCCTGCGCGATCAGCGCACCGCTGCTCCGGCTCCGCGTGCCGATCGACGTCGATCGCCTCGTGCCGCTGGGCGCTATTCGGACGCGACCGCGGCGGGCCGTCATCCTCGGCAACTACGCCGACCGCGTTCGTGTCGTCCGGGAGGCATGCGAGCGACGAGGGATCGAGGTCGACGCGGTCGGAGGCGCGCACCAGCGGTACGACGTCGCGGCGGCGTTGGCGAGTGCCGACATCGTCGTCGCGAAGAGCCGCGCGGCACTCGACGCCATGGCGTGCGGACGCGCCGTCTACGTCTACGACACGTTCGGCGGCGACGGCTGGGTGACGCCCGAGAGCTATCCCGCGCTGGAGGCGGACAACTTCGCGGGCCAGGCGAGCGACCGCGTGATCGGCGTGGACGAGCTCGAGCGCGACCTCGCCGACTACCACCCGGGCATGGGCACGGCCAACCGCGACCTCGTCCTCCAGCACCACAATGCGCGCGACCACGTGATCGAGCTGCTGGCCGCCGTCGACGTGCCGGCTCCCGCCGAGCGGCCGGCGGCACCGCTTCGGGAGCTCGGGCGGCTGACGGCCCTCCAGTGGTCCTGGGAGCGACTCGCGAGGCAGGCGCAGCATGCGCAGGCCGATCTTCACGAGCGCCTCGTCCGCGCCGAGCGGGCCGCCGCCGATGCGACTGCGGAGGCTGAGCAGGCTAGAGCCGAGGCGTTGACCCGCGCCGGCGAAGCGGTTCCCCTCAGGGCGCAGCTCGACGCGATCCAGGCGAGCCGCGCCTGGAAGCTCGCGACGCGCTACTGGGTGTGGCGGAACCGGTTGCTGCAGCCGGGCCGGTGACGGAAACCTCCACGTCCGCCTCGGGCATCCGCTTCCGTCCGGCCGTGCTCGTCGCGAGCGCGCTCTTCGTGCTCGGCTGCGCGGTCGCCTACGGCGGTCTCTTCAGCCACGCCTATCCGGGCGACGCTGGGACCTACGCCGAATATGCCCGCGAGCTCGTCCACAACGGCCGCATCCCCTACCGCGACTTCTACATCGAGTATCCGCCGGGCGCGGTGCCCGTCTTCGTGCTCCCGGCTCTGATCTGGGATGCGCACTACATCCTCGTCCACAAGCTCCTGATGACGGCCTGCGGCGTCGGCTTCGTCGTGTGCTCTGCGTGGACCCTGCGCCGGCTCGGGCTGAGCTACCTCCGCCTCGCGCCGATCGTGCTCGCGCCTCCCCTGCTGGGCCCGGTTTTCCTCAATCGCTACGACCCCGTCGCGGCGCTGCTCGGCTCGCTCGCGCTGGTCGCGCTCCTGCGGGGCCGCGAACGGACGTCGGGGGCGGTGCTCGGCGTCGCGACCGCGGTCAAGATCTACGCGGGGGTGTTCGTGCCGGTCGCGGCGCGGCGGGTGCGGGACCGGACCGGCTCGGCGATCGCCTACGTCGTCGGCGGCGCCGTCTTCGTCCTGCCGTTCTTCGTCCTCGCGCCGGGAGGCGTCGGCTGGAGCCTGTGGACGCAGGCGAAGCGCCACCTGCAGATCGAGAGCCTGGGGGCGTCGATCCTCCTCGTCGGCTCTAAGCTCGGGATCCACCACGTCGACTGGATCGCAGGCGCACCGGGCTCGATCGACCTCGGCGGGCACCCGGCGGACGCCGTGGGCGTACTCGCCTCGATCGTCTCCGTCGGGCTCGTCGTGCTCGTCGCGTGGACGTACTGGCGCGGACCGGACGACGACGCGCGGCTCGTGACCGCGTGGGCGGCCTCGATCACCGCCTTCACCGTCTTCGGCAAGGTGCTCTCCCCGCAGTACCTGACCTGGCTCGTCCCGCTCGTCCCGCTCGCGGCAGGCCGAAAGGGCGCTTACGCCGCGATCTCGTTCCTCGGTGCGCTCGCTCTCACCCAGCCCGAGTACATCGTCGACAAGCACGGCCTCCAGGAACAGAACTGGGCGGTATGGGCGCTCGCGCTGCGGAACGGCCTGCTCGTGGCGACCTTCGTCTTCCTGTTCCTCCAGTTGCGCAGCGGACTCGCGGCGCGAACGGTCCGGGAGCGAGCCTCGCAGTCGGCCTGATCGACCGGCGGCCCGAGTACGATCCCGCCGTGCCCACCTCGGTCGTCACGGGAGGCGCCGGATTCCTCGGCTCGCACCTCTGCGACTACCTGCTCGCGCACGGGCACCGGGTGATCTGCGTCGACAACCTCGAGACCGGGTCGCTCGAGAACATCGAGCATCTTCGCGACGCCGAGTTCTCGTTCGTCCACCAGGACGTCGTCGAAGGGATCTGGATCGACGACCCCGTCGACTTCGTGTTCCACCTCGCGAGCCCCGCGAGCCCGATCGACTACATGAGGCTGCCGCTGCAGACGCTCAAGGTCGGGTCGCAGGGGACGCACAACGCGCTCGGGCTTGCGAAGTGGAAGCGCGCCCGGTTCGTGATCAGCTCGACGAGCGAGGTCTACGGCGATCCGCAGGAGCACCCGCAGGCGGAGAGCTACTGGGGCAACGTCAACCCCATCGGCCCCCGTGGAGTGTACGACGAGGCCAAGCGCTACGCAGAGGCGCTGACGATGGCCTACCACCGCCAGCAGGGCGTCAACACCGGCATCGCTCGGATCTTCAATACCTTCGGGCCCCGAATGAGGCGAAACGACGGGCGTGCCTCGGTCACCTTCCTCCACCAGGCGCTTGCGGGAAAGCCGCTGACCGTCTTCGGCGACGGCTCGCAGACCCGTTCCCTCTGCTACGTCGACGACCTGATCGCCGGCCTGTACCTGCTCGCGATCTCAGAGGAGCACCTGCCCGTGAACCTCGGCAACCCGGACCACGAGCTGACGATGCTGGAGCTCGCGCAGACCTGCATCCGCGTCACCGGCTCGGAGAGCGAGATCGTCTTCGAGGCCCTGCCGACCGACGACCCGCTCGTGAGGCGGCCCGACATCTCACGGGCGCGCGAGATCCTCGGCTGGGAGCCCGAGATCGGGCTCGAGGAGGGCCTGCGCAGGTGGGTCACGGCGCTCGGCCGCGAGTCCGACTAGAGGCTTGACTCGAGGTTCCGCCCGGCCGGCTCCGGCAGTCCGGCGTTCCTGAGCAGCTCGCGATAGAGGACGTCGACGTCGTCGACCAGGCGCTCGACGCGGTAGCGCTCCAGGACGCGCTCACGTCCCGCCGATCCGAGCTCGTCCCGGAGCTCCGGATCGCGGGCGAGTCGCTCGAGCGCGTCGACCATCGCCGCGACGTCGCCGACGGGCACGAGGAACCCGTGGCGGCCGTTCTCGATCACGTCGGGCACGCCCCCGACCGCGGTTGCGACGACGGGCCTGCGCGCGGCGAGCGACTCGATTGCGACGACGGGAGTGCCCTCGTTCCCCGACGGAAGGAGGAACGCGTCGAGGAAGTCGTAGTAGCGCGCGACGTCGCGCTGGTAGCCGACGAAGAGCGTGTCGCGAACGATCCCGAGCTCGCGCGCACGGCGCTCGATCGCATCGCGCTCGGGCCCGTCGCCGACGATGCAGAGCGTGGCCGCGACGCCGCGGGCACGCAGGCCGCGGAACGCGAGCAGGGCGTCCTGGAGGCGCTTGATCGGCGTCATGCGACCGATCCAGCCGACGACGAAGCGCTCGTCGGGCACGCCGAAGAGCTGTCGCAGCTCGGCCCGGCTCGTGTCGCTTCCGGCGATGCGGCTGTCGAGGTCGATCCCGAGGCGGATGACGCTGAACTTCTCGGGGGGTGCCACGCCGAGCTCGACCAGGTCGTCCCGCACCTCCGGCCCGACCGCGACGAGCCGGGTCGTCGCGAGAGCGAGCAGCCGCTCGATCTCCCGGAAGGCCCGCGTTCGTGCCGGTCCGAAGTAGCCGCGCAGGACGTGCCCGTGGAACGTGTGCACGATCACGGGCGGCCGCGCCTCGCGCGCCGCAACCGCCGCGAACCGGCCGATCGCGCCGGCCTTCGCGGTGTGGGTGTGCAGGATGTGCGGTCGGAACCGGCGGATCAGGCTCACGATGCGGACGACGGACAGCGTGTCGTACAGGGGCGAGATCTCGCGATGCAGCTGGGAGATGGGATCGACCTTCACGCCGAGCTCCTCGGCGACGAACGACATCGAGCTCTCGCCGCGGGCAAGCGAGCCGGCGGCGAGGGTGGTCTTGTAGCCCCGCTCCTCGAGCCCCTTCGTCAGGTAGGCGACGTGCAGCGCCGGTCCGCCCATGTTGAGGCGCGCGATCAGGCGGAGCACGCGGATCTCGTCAGGCAAGCAGGGCTTCCGCCGTTCGCCTGAGTCCGTCCTCGAGCGAGACGGACGGCGTGTAGCCGAGCACGGCATGCGACGCGCTCACGTCCGCCCACGAGTCGCGCACGTCGCCTGGTCGCTCGTCCACGTAGCGCTTCTCGACCGGCTTGTCGAGCACACGGCCGATCGTGTCCGCGAGCTCGTCGACGGCGGCCGGGGAGCCGGCCGCCACGTTGAAGGTGCGCCCGCTCGCGCCGGGAGCGGTCGCGGCGAGCAGGGTGGCGTCGATCACGTTGTCGACGTACGTGAAGTCGCGGGACTGCCTGCCGTCGCCGTGGATCGTGACCGGCTCGCCGGCCGCGATCGCCGTCATGAAGAGCGGCACCGCGGCGGCGTACTGCGAGTACGGGCTCTGCCGCGGGCCGAAGACGTTGAAGTACCGGAGCACGACCGTCTCGAACTGGTCGTACACGCGGCTGAAGCTGACGCAGTAGCGCTCGGCAGCGAGCTTCGCGACGCCGTACGGTGAGATCGGATCGGGTGCCATCGCCTCGGTGCGGGGCAGCTCGCCGGCCGAGCCGTAGATCGAGGAGGACGACGCGAACACCACGCGCCGCACGTCCTCGTCGCGCGCGGCGAGCAGGACGTTGAGCGTCCCCTCGACGTTGACCGCGCTCGACGTCAACGGGTCCTGCACCGAGCGCGGCACCGATCCGAGGGCGCCGAGGTGGTAGACGACCTCCGTCCCGCGAACGGCGTTGTGGACGCGCTCGTAGCTGCGCAGCTCGCCCTCCACGATCTCGACGTCGAGCCCGTCGAGGTTGGCCCGGTAGCCCGTCGAGAAGTTGTCCAGCACCCGCACCTCGTCGCCTTGCTCGAGCAGCGCGCGGACGAGGTTCGAGCCGATGAAGCCAGCTCCACCGGTGACGAGCGTCTTCATCACCGTTCCGCCACGACGTGGTAGTTCGCAATGAGCGAGCCGGGACGAAGCTCGCGCAGCGAGGGCGAACGCGCGTCGAGCGCGGCGGCCGCTCGGTTGACGAGCCCGACGACCCGGCTCGCCGCCCACCCGGCATGGAAGCGCCGGCCGAGCAGGTCGACGTACGTCGAGAGCAGCAGCCCGAGGCAGGCGGAGGTGCCCGCGCCGGGAGTGACGGTCAGCGAGCGCCACGGGCCATTCGCTTCGAGCAACCGCTCGAGGCCGGTGTGCGTCCACCGCCAGTGGTCCGCAGGAGCCGGGTGGTAGACCTGCACGCCGTGGGTCGAGAGAAGCACGCGACCGCCCGGCCGGGTCACCCGATGGAGCTCGCGGATCACGGCCGCCGGGTCGTCGACGTGCTCGAGCACCTGGACGCAGAGGACGATGTCGAAGGCTCCGTCGTCGACCGGAAGCTGCTCCGCCGAGCCGACGAGGTCGGCGTGGGGGTTGCCGGGAAGGTCCACTCCGACGTATTCGCTCGCTCCTGAGAAGAACGGGAAGTACGGCTTGACGCCGCAGCCGACGTCGAGGACGCGCAGGCCGCGGACGGAGCCGCCCTCCGTTCCGAGCCACCGCGCGAGCGGCTCGCGAACCGACCAGCTCGGCAGCCTGAGGCTCGGCGCGCGGCGGTCGAGGCCGGGCCAGGTGTCGCGCGTGTCAGACACGAGCCGGTGCGGGCCTGGCAGGCGATCCGTCGGACAACGGGGCCTGACTATACTCGCGCGCTTCGTCGAGCCTGCCCGTCATCGGACCGAGGCCGTTGCGGCGGCGAGGCCGAACCCGATCCAGGTCGCGGCTTGCATCGGGATTCCGGCAACGAGTCCGAATGCGTTCCACGACCCGATCGCGACGAGAATCCAGCACGTCGCGACGAGGCCGAGGAAGATCGCTCTCGGCGGTGCCCGCAGCGCAAGCCCGAGTGCGACGGCGAACGTGGCGACAGCGAGCAGGAACCCGACGACGCCGACGTCGGCGAGCAGCTGCACCCAGAGGTTCTGCACACCCAGGCGGCGTTCGGGCGACGGGAACGCCTCCCGAGGCTCGTCCGGGAACCTGCGCTTCGCGTCTGCGAGGTAGGGCTGGTAACGGTCGATCGATCGCCCGAGGCCGACGCCGAGCAGTGGATGGTCACGCCAGATGCGGAGGCCGATGTAGGCCAGCATCGTCCGCTGCGAGCCAGTCTGAACCTCGTCGCGCGATGCCTCGACGGACGGCTCGCCGAGGAAGGAGAAGAAGTCCGTGACGTCGGACATGCGAAGCGCGAAGACGCCGGCACCGACGGTGACGGCGATGGCGCCGAGGGCGAGCGCGCGACGCGACGTGAGCGTTCGCATCCGAGCGCCGATCACGGCTGCTGCGACGATGGCGAGCAAGACGCCGCCGTAGACGAAGAGCGACGCCGAGAGGATGACCCCGACCGAGCCGGTGACGATCGCGATGAGCGTGAGGCGCCGTCGTTCGGCCAGCGCGACGCCCGCGAGGCCCACGGCGAGCGCCGCGGCCGAGAAGGCGCCGAAGTCGTGCGAGCCCAGGAACGACACCTCGCGCTGGCCGGGTCTCTTCCCCTCGAACTCGTTGACGACGCCGAGGAACTGGAGGAGACCCCAGCCGCTCGCGGCAATGCTCCAGGCGACGAATGCGGCAAGAAAGCGGTCGACCTGCGCCTGGTGGCGGAGCAGCAGCACGATGGCCGGCGCCAGGAGTGCGTACTCGATCACCTTTGCAGCGGTCACGAGATGCTTGGTCGTGTGGTCGAGCGGAGTCCAGAAGCACGAGACCAGGAACACAACGAGCAGCGCCGACGCGACGAGCCAGAGCGCCATTGCGGGGGCAAGCACGCGGATGCCGAACAGAAAGGCGGCGACGAGCGCAGCGGCGATTGTCAGCGCGATCGCGACATCCGACGCGTAGACGTCGACCGGTCCGATCGAGACGAGTCCCTGGTAGCGCCGGTGCAGGAAAATGAAGGGAATCGCCGCCGCCGGTACGAGCGCGAGCAGGTTCGCGGCGCGCGAGCGCGAGTCCAAGGGGCCGCCAGTATACTCGTCTCCTCGATGCGCTCCCGAGTCCTCTGGCGACGCTCGGCGACAGCGCTCGGGACCTACACGGCGACCGTTCTCGGCTTCCTCGCGACGGTCGTCGCGACCCGCGAGCTCGGCACGGACGACTACGCCCGCTTCGCGGCGATCGTCGCGGCGACGGCGTTCGTGCAGCTGCTCCTCGACCTCACCGTCGAGGAAGCGCTCGTCAAGTACGGCTTCCGCTACGTCGCGGCGAAGCACTGGGGTCGTCTGCGCCGCGTGTTCGAGGCGGCGCTCGTGTTCAAGGTCGGCGGCGGAGTCCTGGGCGGCGTCGCGCTCGTCGCCCTCGCCCCGGTCGCGGCGAGCCTCTGGGGCGTCGACGACGTCGTCGTGCCGATGTCGATCGCCGCGGCGATCCCGATCGTCCAGGCGCCGGAGGGCGTGGCGGCCGGAGCGATCATCCTGCGCGGCCGCTACGACGTTCGGAGTGCCTTCCTCACGCTCTCCATGGGTCTTCGTCTCGCCGGCGTCGCGATCGGCTGCCTCTGGGGTGTGACGGGCGCGGTCGTCGGCATGGTGCTCGCCCAGATCGTCGCGAGCGCGGCGATCTCGGCCGTCGGTCTCGTCGCGTTCCGCCGGTTCCCGCAGGTGCCGTCGGAACGACTCGCCGAGGACGTGCCGAGCCTGCGGCGGTTCGTGTTCTCGTCCACCGCCTCATCCTCGCTCTCCGCGGCCCGCACGACGCTCGGCACCGCCCTGATCCCGGCGGTCGCGCCGATCGAGCAGGCGGCGTACTTCCGGAACGCCCAGGCGCCGGCGACGGGCTTCACGGCGCTCTCGGCCCCGGCCCGGATGATCCTGCTCACCGAGCAGACACGCGACTTCGAGGCCGGTCGGCACGAGCGTGTGTACGCGATGCTCCGCCGCTACTTCGGCGGCACGACGCTGGCGATGCTGCTCCTCGTCCCGATCCTCTGGTGGCTGATGCCCGCACTGCTCGGGCTCTTCTACGGCGAGGAGTTCCGCCTCTACGCGACGGATGCTGCGCGGCTCGTGCTGATCGCGGCGGCGCTGCAGCTGATCTGGGGCTGGACGAAGTCGTTCCCGGTCTCGATCGGACGTCCCGGCCTGCGGCTCGTCGCGCAGAGTGTCGAGATCGCCGTCTTCGTGCCGCTCCTGCTCGTCCTCGCCTCCAGGTGGGGCGCGACGGGGGGCGCTGCGGCCGTCGTCGTCTCGACCGTCGTCTTCTGCGCGCTCTGGACCGTGCTCCTCGTGAGGCTGCGCAACCCGCGCGTCGCCCGAAGGCACTCCCGGGCTGAGCGCGCCGGAGAGACCATCGCCGTGAGGGTCCTGGTCGTCTCAGGCATCTGGCCGCCGGACGTCGGCGGGCCGGCGTCGCATGCGCCGGAGGTCGCCGCGTTCCTGGTCGAACGCGGACACGAGGTCGAGGCGGTGATCACCGCCGACGCAGGCGCCCGCTCCCGAGCGCTATCCCGTGCGCTTCGTGGCGCGCTCGCTTCCCGTCGGCGTTCGGCACGCGCAGGGCGTCCGCCTCGTCGCAGCCCGCGCCCGCCACGCCGACGTCGTCTACACGACGGGGATGTTCGGACGCTCGTCGCTCGGCGCACTCATCGCGCGGCGGCCCTACGTCGTCAAGCTCACGGCGGACGCGGCGTACGAGCGCGCGCGTCGTCTCGGCCTCTGGCACGGCACGCTCGACGAGTTCCAGCGTGCGCCCGGCAACGGTCACGCTTCCGTTCCGGATCGCCCGAGACGCAGACGTCAGGCACGCGGCACACATCGTGACCCCGTCCGCGTACCTGCGAGGGCTTGCGCTCGGCTGGGGCGCGAGGGCCGAGCAGGTGACGGTGCTCCCGAACCCTGCGCCCCCGCTGCCCGAGCTGCGACCGCGCGAGGAGCTGCGCGTCGAGCTCGGGCTCGAGGGGCCGACGCTCGTCTTCGCCGGGCGTCTCGCCGCGCAGAAGTCGCTGGACGTCGGGATCGAGGCCGCGAGGACGAGCGGGCGTGGCGCTCGTGATCGCGGGCGACGGCCCGGAGCGGGCCGCGCTCGAGCGCCTCGGCCATGCCCGCTTCGTCGGTCCGCTCAGCCGGCCGGCCGTGCTCGAGCTCTTCCGGGCCGGCGACGCCTCCCTCGTCTCCTCGTCGTGGGAGAACTTCCCGCACACGGTCGTCGAGTCGCTCGCGGTCGGGACGCCGGTGATCGCGACGAGGACCGGCGGCGTCGCCGAGGTGGTGCGCGACGGCGAGAACGGCCTCCTCGTCGAGCCGGGCGACGTCGAGGCGCTCGCGGAGGCGATCCGCCGCTTCTTCGGCGGCCTCGAGGACGCACTTCGCGCGAATGCCGCCGACTCGGTCGCCGAGTACGCTCCCGAGCGCGTGTACTCGCGCCTGGAGCAGATCCTCGTCGCGGCCGCCGCGGGAGGAGGCCGACGCTGACGCCGCGGGTCCTCTTCGTCGGGCGCACCCGTTACCGCCTGCCGCTCGAGGAGAGCCTGGCGCCGAAGTGGGACGCGCTCTCGCGGCGGATGGAGGTGCGCGTGCTCGCGTGCGGGACGGGCAGCGACCCGCGCTTCCGGCTCGTCGCGCCGCGGCAGCTTCGACGGCCCGCGCTTCTACGCCACGCTCCCGGCACGGGTCGCGGGCGAGCTGCGTGCGTTCCGGCCCTGACGGTGGTGATCGCCGAGAGCCCCTACGAGGCGGTCGCGGTCGAGCTCGCGCGCCGGCTGACGCGCTCGCCGGCCAAGCTCGTGGCCGAGGTGCACGGCGACTGGCACACCTCCACGCGCCTGTACGGCTCGCGCGGCCGGACACTGGTCGCGCCCATCGGCGACCGCCTCGCGGACTGGGCGCTGCGGCATGCCGATGCACACCGCGCGATCTCGGCGTACACCGCGTCGCTCGTGCGCGGTCTCGGCCGCGAGCCGGCGGGCGTCTTCCCGACCTACTCCGACCTCGGCGCGTTCACCGGCCCGCGGGTTGAGCTGCCCGCCGAGCGCCGGGTGCTCTTCGTCGGCGTGCTCGAGCGCTACAAGAACGTCGAGGGGCTCGCCGCGGCGTGGCGGCTCGTGGCGCGACGGCTGCCGGACGCGCAGCTGCGCCTCGTCGGATCGGGCACGCAGACCGAGGTGGCCTCGGAGCTCGCGCGGGCGGGCGTGCAGTGGGACCCGAGGCTCGAGCCGGCCGACCTCGCGCAGGCCCTCGACGAGTCGCGGGCACTGCTCCTGCCGTCGGCTGCGGAGGGGCTCGGCCGCGTGATCGTTGAGGCGTTCCTTCGCGGCCGCCCGGTCGTGGCGACCCGCGTCGGCGGCATCCCCGACATCGTCGAGGACGGCGTCAACGGGCTGCTCGTCGAGCCCGGCTCCGTCGATGCGCTCGCGGTCGCGATCGAGCGCGTGCTGACCGACGACGAGCTCACCACCCGGCTCGCGGCGGCGGCGGGGGAGTCGGCTGCCGCCTGGACCTCGACGCCCGACGAGTACGCCGACAGGGTGCGTCGGGTCGTCGACGCCGTGCTCGAGCCTGCGGGCGGTAGCGCCTCCGCGCCCGTTGCGGGTGCTGTGACCCGTTGAGCCGGGCCCGCCCCCGGCTGCTGCTCGTCGCCCGCACGCGCTACGAGCTGCCGCTCTCGCCGAGCCTCGAGCGGAAGTTCGCCGCGCTGCGGGAGCGCTTCGAGCTCCGGGTGCTGGCGACGTCCGCCACCGGCCGCGCGCGCGACGACGGCACGTTCCGCCTCGTCGGACGGCTGGCGCTGCTCGACGGGCCGCTCTTCTACGCGCTGCTTCCGTCCCGCGCCCGGCGCGTGGCCAGAGAGCACCGAGCCGAGGTGATCGTGACGCAGAGCCCGTACGAGGCGGCGTTCGTGCACCTCGGGCGAACGGGCGCGCGGCTGGTGGTGGAGCTGCACGGCGACTGGCGGACGGCGACGAGGCTCTACGGCTCGCCTCTCCGCCGCGTGCTCTCGCCGCTCGCCGACGCCGTCGGCGCGTACGGCCTACGCCGGGCAGACGCAGTCCGGACGGTCTCGCCGTACACCTCTCGTCTCGTGCGCGAGCTCGGGATCGAGCCGGCCGGCGAGTTCGCGGCCTTCATGGACCTCGAGCTCTTCGTCGCCCGTCCACCGGTCCCGCTTCCCGACCGCCCGACCGCTCTCTTCGTGGGCGTACTGGAGCTCTACAAGAACATCGACGGCCTCGCGCGGGCCTGGCGGCTGGCCGCTCCGCGCGTCCTCGGTGCGCAGCTTCGGATCGTCGGTCGCGGGACGCAGACGGCGGTCGTGGAGGAGCTCCGCCGTGACCTGCCGGAGCAGACGACGTGGACGGAGCGCCTGTCGCAGGAGGAGGTCGCCCGTGCCCTGGACGACGCGACCTGCCTCGTGCTCCCGTCGCGCTCGGAGGGGCTCGGCCGGGTGCTGATCGAGGCGTTCCTCCGCGGACGGCCGGTCGTCGCGATGGGCGTCGGCGGGATCCCGGACGTGGTCACGGACGGGGAGAGCGGGCTGCTCGTCGGCTCCGACGAGGAGCTCGCCGAGGCGCTCGTCCGGCTGCTCGGCGACCGTGCGCTCGCCGAGAAGCTGGCCGCTCGAACCGTCGACAGCGGAGAGCGCTGGCTCGCGTCGCCGGAGGAGTATGCGGCGCGCCTCTTCGACCTCGTCGCGCCTTAGACTGCTCAGCGATGACCGCCCAGCATGCGAAACAGCTCGTCAAGAACGCGCTCTACCGGACGATCGGCGAGAGCTCGACGGCCCTGGCGCTCACGCCGAACGGCGAGCGCATGCTGCGAGTCCTCATGTACCACAAGGTCAACGACATCCCCGACAACCCGACCACCGTTCCGGTTGGACGGTTCGACGAGCAGCTGGTGCAGCTCGCCGAGCTCGGCTATCGGGTCGTCGATCTCGACGCGGTGCTCGACCACTACACGCTCGGAAAGCCGCTCCCGGACCGGGCGATCCTCATCACCTTCGACGACGGCTACCGCGACACGCTCGAGAACGCCCTTCCCGTGCTCCAGAAGCACGGCTACCCGGCCGTGATCTTCGTGCCGGTCGCCTACATGGAGGACGAGACGCCGCTGCCGCACGAGACGCTTCTGCGCGAGCGCGGCACCCGCAACCCGACGCTCGACTGGGGCCTGATGCGCGAGCTCGACGCCGGCGGCGTTCGGGTCGAGTCGCACGGCATCGCTCACCGGCCGCTCGCCGAGATCGAACCTCGACGAGGCGGTGCGCGAGATCGCGGTCTCGAAGCTGAAGCTCGAGGAGCGACTCGGCCGGCCGGTGCGGTCGTACGCCTACGTCAAGGGGTCGGAGGCGCACTTCCACCCCGTGCACGTCAGCATCCTCAAGCAGGCCGGCTACGAGATCGCCTTCACCTCGACCTCGCGCTCGAACCGGCCGTCGACGGATCCGTTCCGGCTCGGGCGCTACAACGTCGAGCCTTACCCGGCGCGCACGTTCGAGCTCGTGCTCGCGGGCGCGTGCGACCTGATCGCCGTCAAGGACACGGTGGCGGGGACGCACGCCAGGCGCCTGTTCAACCAGGCGCTCGGCACGTCGACCCGGTGAAGATCGTCGAGTACGGTCCTTCCCGGCGAGCCGACGTCGTCGATCTGATGGGTCGCGTGTGGGGGGAGGAGCCTGACGGGCGCGAGCTCGAGTGGTTCTACGAGCGCAACCCCGTGCGGCCGGCGTCCGTGCTCCTCGCGGAGGAGGACGAACGTGTGGTTGCGACGGTCGCGATCGCCTTCCAGCGCATGGCGATCGGCGGCGAGGAGGTGGAGGTCGGCATGCCGCTCCGGGTTGCGACGGATCCCGACTACCGCGGACGCGGCATCTTCTCGAAGCTTCAGGCGGCGAACGAGGAGCGCGCGCGCGACCTGGGCCTTCGGCTTCTCCTGACCGTGCCCAACGCCGCATCCACGCCCGTGTTTCTCGAGCGCCTCGGGTGGGCGCCGCTTCCGTCGCTCCGGGTATGGGCACGGCTGAAGGTGCTCCGCGGTCGTCCGCGCGCGCGGATCGTCGATCACCTCGCGCCGGCTTCGGTCGGGAGCGCAGGCGGCGGCGATCGCGTGCTGCGAGATGCCGAGTGGCTCAACTGGCGGTTCGTCGATGCACCGCGGCCATACACGCTCCTGGAGGGGGACGGCTACGCCGTCGTCGGTCGGCGCGGCCGTGTTGGTGTCGTCGCCGCGGTCGTGGGAGATCTCCTCGACGACGCGGCCGCCGCGACTCCGCGGCCGTTCCTCGTCGCGGTTCCGCCTCCGTGGGAAGCACGCCGGTATGCGCTCGCCGGCTACGTCCCGACTCCGCGCACGATGACGGTGCTCGGGAAGTCGCTCGGGCGGCCGGTACCCGAACGACCGCACTTCGAGCTCGGCGATCTCGACTTCGTCTGAGCGGTGGGCCGGCTCGTCTTCGTCACCCAGCACGTCGACCCGGAACACCCGGCGCTTGCCGCCACCGTGCCGAAGATCCGGGCGCTCGCCGACCGCTTCGACGAGGTCGTCGTGCTTGCCGCGGGCGCGGCCGAGGGCGCCTTGCCGGCCAACTGTCCCGTGCGGCTCTACGGCTCGACGTCGCGCCCCCGCCGCGGATGGGGGTACGCGGCGGCGCTCGAGGCCGAGCTGCGGCGGCGGCCCGACGCCGTGCTCGTTCACATGGTCCCGCTGCTCGCGGTCCTCGCCTGGCCGCTTGCGCGGCCGCGTCGCGTGCCGCTCCTCCTCTGGTTCACGCACTGGAAAGCCTCGCGTACGCTCGTGCTCGCGGAGCGCGTCTCCGCGTCGGTGCTCACGGTCGATCGCCGCACCTTCCCGCTCGAGTCGCGGAAGCTCGTCGCGATCGGGCACGGAATCGACGTCGCGCGGTTCACGTGCGCCGAGCGCGAGCCGGTCGACCGGCTGCGCGTCGTCGCGCTCGGGCGGACCTCACCGGCCAAGGGCTACGACACGATCGTTCGCGCCGCGGCGCTCGCGGACGTCGAGCTCGAGCTGCGCGGGCCGTCCCTGACGGCCGACGAAGAGGCCGAGCGGCTGCGGCTCGCGGCGCTCGGGGCGCGGATCGAGGAGGCGGTACCGTACGCGCAGGTGCCGTCCCTGCTCGAACGGAAGGACGTGCTCGTGAACAACATGCGCGAAGGCGCTCTCGACAAGGTCGTGTACGAGGCGGCGGCGACGTGCATGCCGGTGCTGGCGTCGAACAGCGGCTTCGACGACGTCCTGCCGGCCGAGCTTCGCTTCGACCGCGACGACCCCGAGGAGCTCGCGGCGAAGCTGCGTCACCTGGCCGCCGTCGACCGCAACGCGCTCGGGCGGGAGCTGCGCGCACGGGTCGAGGAGCGGCACTCGGTCGAGCACTGGGCCGACGAGGTGCTGCGGGTGACGAAGGCCTCGAGGTGACCGGACGATGATCGTTCTCCACGTCCAGAAGGTCGCCGGCATCTCCGGGCTCCGAGGCCCACCTGCTCTCGCTGCTGCCCGACCTGCGTGCCCGCGGGTGGGACATCCGCTTCCTGATGCTGCACGAGTACGAGCCCGGCGCCTGGGAGTTCGCGCGCGCGCTCGAGGCGCGGGGAGTGCCCGTCGACGCGATCCCGATGCACACCGACGTCGACCCGGGCACGTTCCTCCGGGTGCTCGCGTACCTGCTCCGGCACCGGCCGACGATCCTGCACACCCACCTCGTGCATGCGGATGCCTACGGCCAGACGGCCGGCACGCTCGCGCAGATCCCGATCAGGCTGTCCACCAAGCACGGCTTCAACGAGTTCCGCGAGGGGCGGCTCTTCGCGCTCGGCGACCGGACGATCGGCGCGCTTGCACACCGGCAGATCGCGATCTCGCGCGGGCTCGCGCGCTACCTCTGCGACACGGAGGGGTTCTCGGAGCCCGACTTCGAGGTCGTCCACTACGGCATCGCGGCCGGCCCCGAGCCGCCGCCGTACGAGAGTGATGCGCCGCGGTTCCTCTGCGTCGGCCGGCTGATCCCGATCAAGGGTCACGTCGTGCTGCTGCGGGCGTTCCGGCGCGTGCTCGACGAGCGGCCCGACGCGAGGCTCGACATCGCAGGGCGCGGCGTGCTCGAGCACGGGCTCAAGGACCTCACGCGCGAGCTCGGCCTCGGGCGACGCGGTGCGCTTCCTCGGCCACGTGACGCCCGTGCAGCGCGCGATCGAGCACTCGCTGGCCGTCGTCGTGCCGTCGCTCGGCGAGGGCTTCGGCATGGTCGCGCTCGAGGCGATGGAGCGGGCACGTCCCGTGATCGCCGCCTCGATCGGCGGGCTCGAGGATCTGGTCCGGGAGGGCGAGACGGGCCTGCTCGTCGCACCGGGCGACGACCGCGAGCTCGCCGCGGCGATGCTCCGGCTCGCGGCCGACCCCGAGCTCGCCCGCGCGCTGGGCCGGGAGGCGCGCGTGCGTGCGGTCGAGCGGTTTCCCGAGGACCGCTGCACCGAGCGGACCGAGACGCTCTATCGCTTCTGGCTCGACGGCCGCATCCCGCCTAGCCTCGAGGCGGCCTGGGCGAACGGGAATCTCGTCAGCGCCGCCGCCGCGAGCAGCGCGAGCACGAAGTCCCAGGAGACGCGGTAGCGCGTCGTCCCGGCGAAGACCCACGCTGCGGCGGTCTGGTAGACGATGAAGACGAGCGCGAGCGCGCGGAACGACCGCGGCACGAACAGGAGTCCGACGAGCGCGAGCACGTAGAGCGGCACGACGTAGAGCGGCTGGAGCCACCTGCGCAGTACGTCGACGCTTCCGCCCTCGTCGCTGCGGCCGCTGCGCAGGTCGACCCCAGGATTCCAGAGCATCCCGGTTGCCTGGACGGCGAGCTTCACCTTCTCGCCGGGGTGCTCCTTCCAGAACTCCCAGACGAGGTGCTGGTAGTACGACTGCTGGGCGCACTCGTCGATCTCGATTTTCCGGCCCGACGACTCGTAGATGTCCCCCGTCTCCTGGGGCGTCGGGGGCCGGCCCCGGATATCGGGCACACCGTCGATCCAGTCGCCGTTCGCGAGCGTCTGGTAGGTGTTGACGTTGTTGGCCTTCCAGAGCGCCCGAGCGTCGGTGGTGAGGCTGAAGCAGCCGATCTCGACCTTGTTGCGGATGAGCCACGGCGAGACGGCGACGGCGGCGAGGACCGGGACGACGACGGCCGCTTTCCAGCCCGCTCGGCTCCAGAGCAGGTAGCCCGCGAGCACGAGCGGCAGCAGCGCAAGCCTCGAGTTGGAGAGCACCGCGAGGCCGACGACGAGCCCGAGCGCCGCGGCAAGCGGGAGCGAGCGCCGGCTCGCGGCGAGGAGCGCGAGCAGGAAGGTTGCCGCGCCGAGGGCCTGGTCGAGGATCTCCCGGTTCGCGTGGATGTCGTGCCAGATGACGTACGGCTGGAGCGTCATCACGAGCGCGGCGATGAGGCCGGCGCGGGCCGAGAGGAAGCGCCGGCCGATCTCGTAGACGAGCAAGGCGCTGCCGACCGCGACGAGAATCTGGGCGATGCCGAGCGACCACCAGTGCCTGCCGCCGACCCAGTAGACCACGATCAGGAACCAGCCGTAGAACGGCTGGGTCGACGCCGACGGTATGCCCGGGATGAAGCCGTACGTCCCGGAGTCGAGGAAGACGCGGGCCATCGTGTCCGACTTCTCGACGAACTCGGCGAGGATCTGGCCGCGCTCGTGCAGGAGCGCGACGAGTCGCGGGAGCGCGCACGCGGCCGCGATCACGGCGTATGCGTACCCGCGCCTCAAGTGGCGGCGAGCGCCGGCAGCGGGGCGTCCACGTACGTGCGTTGCCAGAGCTCGAGCATGCAGAGGCACCACAGCCGGTGCCCGTGGTCGGCGGTTCTGTCCTCGTGCTCGCGCAGGAGCTGCTCGAGCGCTGCGCGCCGAAAGAGGCCACGCTCGGCGCCGCCGAGGACGAGATCGTGTGCGACGTCTCGCAGCTCGTCGCGGAACCAGCGGTCGAGCGGGACTCCGAAGCCCGTCTTGCCGCGGTCGAGGATCCCGGGCGGCAGGTCGGCGGCGAACGCCTGCTTGAGCGCCGCCTTCCCGAACGCGAGCTCCCGCGGCAGCGCGAGGCCGAGCTCGACTACGCGGTGGTCGAGAAACGGCGAGCGGAGCTCGATCGACACGGCCATCGAGGCGAGGTCCGACTTCGGCAGCACGTCGCCGGGGAGGTAGCTCTCCATGTCGACCAGCCGCAGGTCGCCGGCCTGCGGCAGGTACTCGCTCGTCGCGTGGGTGAGCGCGTCGTCCGTCCAGAGCCGCCGCCGGAGCTCCGCCGGGAAGATCTCGACGAGGCTCGCATAGCGCTCGGCTGCGGGCGTCGAGGCAACGTGCAGGAACCGCCGGGTGCGGTAGAGGGTCGAGCGGGGATCCCTGCGCGCCCGCGGCAGGAGCTCGAGCGCCCGCTCGCCGAGCCGGGCCGCGAAGGAGGGGATGCGCTCCGCGAGTGAGTGAGCCCGGTACCGCTCGTAGCCGCCGAACACCTCGTCGCCGCCGTCGCCGACGAGCGCCACCTTCACGTGGCGGCGCGTCGCCTCGCAGATGAGGAGGGTCGGCAGGGCCGCCTCGTCGCCGAACGGCTCGTCGAAGGCCCGTCCGAGCCGCTCGACGAGCTCGGGGCCGGCGTCGACCTCGAGCTCCTCGTGGCGAGTCCCGTAGCGCTCCGCCACGGCTCGGGCGTAGCTCCGCTCGTCGTACTCCCGGTCGGGGAAGCCGACCGTGAACGTCCGCACCGGCTCGGACGTCGCCTGCGCCATCGCGCAGACGACGATCGACGAGTCGACGCCGCCGGAGAGCAGCGCCCCGAGCGGCACGTCCGCCACGAGTCGTCTTCGCACGGCGGCCGTCACCTCCTCGCGGACGCGTTCCAGGGCCGAGGCAGCCGACAGCGTCTCGTGCGCGGGAGCCGGCGACCAGTAGCGCTCGACGCGCACGGCGCCGTCCTCGACGACGGCAACGGAGCCCGGCGGCACCTTCTCGACCGAGCGCAGGCCCGAGCGCGGCACGTACTGGAGCGCCAGGAACGCGTCGAGCTGGGCGAGGTCGATCTCGCGCGGCAGGTCCGGCAGCTGCAGGAGGGCCTTCGTCTCGGAGGCGAAGGCGAGCGCACCGTCCGGAAGTCGTGCGTAGAGGAGCGGCTTCTTGCCGAGCCGGTCGCGCACGAGCACGAGCCGCTCCCGATCGAGGTCCCACAGCGCGAGCGCGAACATGCCCTCGAGGCGGCGCGGGAAGTCGAGGCCCCACTGCTCGTAGGCATGGGGGATGAGCGCCGTGTCGCCCGTGCCGGGGATGTCGTGGCCGGCCGCGTCGAGCTCGCGCCGCAGCTCGCGGAAGTTGTAGAGCTCGCCGTTGAAGACGCAGACGACGTCGCCGCGCTCGTTCGCCACGGGCTGGTCGCCCGTCTGGAGGTCGACGATCGCGAGGCGCCGGTAGCCGAGGACGCATCGGCCGAAGGTCTCGACGGCAGCGTGATCTGGGCCGCGGTGTACCATCGCCGCGTTCATCCGCTCGACCAGACCCGGGTCGGGCGCGTCCCTGCCGAGGAGTCCGCAAATCCCGCACATGCCCGGTACCCAAGGCTACGCGGTCGTGTCCTGCCACGTCGAACGACCCCTCGAGGACGCGGTCTGGGAGCGGTACGTGGCGCTGCTCGAGCGCAGGCCGGGCGGCTTCCCGATCGTCTCGCTGCTGCGGCCGCCCGCCGCCGACGAGGACGAGGAGGTGTTCGTCGAACGCGCCCGTGCAGCGGCCGCGCTCGGGCCGTTCGGGCATCACACCCACTGGACTTCTGCCACGCACGCTCGTCCTACCGAGGGTGACCCTGCCGAGCAGGTACTGCGTGAGGGCCGCTGGCTCCGCGAACGCGACCTCGAGCCCCGCTTCTTCTGCGGCGGCGGCTGGTACATGGACGCAGGGGTGCTCGCCGTCGTCTCCGAGCTCGGCTACGTCGACTGCACGGCGACTGCGTCGCGGCCCTCGTTCCTGGCGCCCGGAGCCGCGCGGGTCGAGCTTGCCGCTCCCGCCTGGATCCGACTCGAGGACGGCCGCCGGGTGCTCGAGCTGCCGAGCACGCACTCCCTCGGAGCGGGAGCCCGCTCGCTCGCTCGCTCGCTGCCGCCGGTCGTCCATGTCTACTTCCACGACTACGAGCTCCTGGAGGCCAGACGGCGGTTCGCCCTCGGGCTCCTGCTCTCGGTGCTCGCACGCCGCCGCCGCCCGCTCGACCCGGTCGACGTCGAGGCCGAGCGCGAGGTGACATGGGCGGACGTGTGCGCAGACTGACCCTGCTGGCGGCGCTCGTCACGGTCGTCGCCGCGTGCGGGTCGGCGTCGTCGCACGACGAGCAGGGGTTCTCGATCCGCGTCGACGAGGACCCGTTTCGCCTGACCGTCGTCCGCGACGGCGAGAAGGTCGTCGAGCAGGCCGGCGATGCCCGGCTTCGCTACCGCCTCGAGTCCGGCGCGCGTCACAGGCTGACGGAGGTCACCTCGTCGAGCGGCAACGTCTACCAGGTCGCCACCGACGAGCCCGGGCGAACCGCGACCGTGACGGTGACCCGCACCGGCGTCGGTTACAGGGTTTCGGTCCGGCTTCGTCCCGAGCGGGGCGTCCGCGAGGTCTACGACGCTTTCGAAGCCGGCAAGGACGACCATTTCCTCGGTGGCGGAGAGCGCCCGGATGCCGTCGACCTGCGCGGCCTGATCCTCCAGAACAGGGTCACCAACAAGTGCAGCTACGCACCCGTGCCCTACTTCGCGAGCTCTGCCGGCTGGGGGCTGCGGCTCGCGACCTGGCGCGTGTCGGCTCTGGCCTTCCCGGCCTCGACGGGCGGTGCCGGCTGTCACAGCCAGAAGACTCGACCCTGCGTCTTCCCGCGGCTCGAGGATCGAGTCGAGGTGTGCGTGCTGGGGGCGCGGCTCGACGAGGACCTCTACGCCGGCACGTTCCCGGAGGTGCTCAAGGCCTACCACTCGCAGGCCGGCTGGCCGCGGGTGCCGCCGAAGTCGGAGTTCGAGCTGATCAAGTGGCGCGACGTCTACAGCGGGCCGCGCGAGGTGCTCGAGGACGTGAAGCGCTTCCAGGCCGCGCGGATCCCGCTCGGCTGGGTGCTGGTCGACAACCCGTGGGAACCGTGCGTGGGAGATCTGAGGTTCGACCGCAAGCGATTCCCGGACCCTGCCGGGCTCATCCGGCAGGTTCACGCCCGCGGCGTGCGCTTCATGCTCTGGGTCTCGCCCAAGGTGATCTGCCCGCGTGGGCACGCTCCGGCCTCGCTTCTCGGCACTCCCGAGGACTGGACGCTCGATCTCCGCAAGCCGGCAGTCTCTCGGGAGTTCCAGGCAAAGCTCGAGGACCTCGTCGAGCTCGGCATCGACGGGGTGAAGGGCGACCGCGCCGACGAGGTCGATCTCGACCCCGTCAGCCCGACGCTCCAGAACACGTACCCGCTGCTCTTCGCACGAGCCGTGCTCGGTGTCTTGCCGCCCGACGCCGGCGGAATCTTCCGCGCGGCGACGATGGGCTCCCAGAGCCTCTTGCCGGGCCTCTGGGCAGGGGACCAGCTGAGCGATTGGAGCGATTTCCAGGCCGTGATCCGGGCGGCCCAGAACGCCGGCATGAGCGGCTTCCCGGCCTGGGGCTCCGACATCGGCGGCTACTCGTCGGGCTCTCTGACGCCCGAGGTCTTCGCGCGCTGGGCCCAGCTCGGCGCCGTCTCGCCGGTCATGGAGGTCGGAGGGATCGGGCCGAACGCAACGCCGTGGGTGCTCGGGGACGAGGCGATGGAGGCTTTGCGTCGGGCGACGATCCTGCACTACGAGCTCTACCCGTACTTCGACGACCTGCTGCGGAGGCGAGAGCCGGTGCTGCGGCCGCTCGCGTTCGGCTACCCCGACGACCCGGAGGCTTGGCGCGCGCAGCTCGAGCTGCTCGTCGGCCCGGACATGCTCGCCGCCCCGGTCGCCGGTCAGGGCACTACGCCGAGCGTCTACCTGCCCAAGGGAACGTGGGTCGATCTCCATGCCGGCGCGGAGCTCGAAGGAGGCGAGGTCTTCACGCGCCTGACCTCGCTCACGGAGTTCCCGCTCTATGTCCGCAAGGGAGCAGTGATTCCGTTCAACCTGCGCACCAGCGACTCCTGGTGGGGCCTGAACGAGCTGACACACACCGGCCGGGCCGGGTTTCTCGCGACGAACGGCGCTCGTCTCGACCTGACAGGGCAGCCGCGCGACGTCCAGATCTTCGTTCCGGCGCCGTGGCGCCCTCGCACCGTCACCCTCGGTGGGCGTCCGGTCGACTGGAGCTGGCATCGCGGGCCTCTGCCTGGGGTCGTGATCCGCCTGCACGGTCCGGTCGTGCAGGGTGAGGTCGTGGTTACGTAGGCCTAGGATTCGCTCGATGCGTATCGAGCCGGCCACTCCGACTGCGCCCGTCGAGGACGCCGACGTCCGCGCAGCCCGTCCGTACCTGCTCCGAGCGAGCCCGCTGAAAGCGTTCGTTCGGCGGCTCGGCAGCATCGCCGCGCTCGTCGCGATCGACATCGCTGGACTGACGCTCGGGCTCTACCTCGCGCTCACGCTGCGCTCGCTGATCGTCGATCCCAAGCCGATCCTCTGGAACCTGCTCTGGGACCAGGAGGTCGACTGGCTGCCATTCCTGATCCTGCTCCTCGTTCTCGTCTTCTGGCGCAACCGCCTCTACGGCCCGCGCGAGCTGCGCGAGGGCGCGGGGCGGATCGTCCCGTCGGTGCTGCTCGTCGCCGCGCTCGCACTTGCCTTCGCAGTCGGCACCGGCCAGCACTTCACCACCTTCGGCCTCTACATCGCGGCCGCGGTCTTCGTCGCCACCCTGATCAGCCTCTTCCGCTGGAGCTACGAGTCGGTCACCGGCTCGCTCCTGCGCTCGCTGGGTGTGCGGCGGCGCGCCCTGCTCGTAGGCGAGCAGGAGCAGGTGACGCACCTGCGGGAGGTGCTCGGCTCGAGCCGGGGCGGCATCGACTACGACTTCGCCGGGGAGATCGAGCCGGGGCCGGAGCTGCGCACCCTGCTCGCGCAGGAGCGGCTCGACGAGCTGATCGTCGCCGACAGCGGCCTCGAGGAGGAGGAGCTGTTCGCGATCGTGGAGGTGGCACACCGGCACGGCGTGAGGGTGCGCGTGGCTCCGCGAACGACCGAGCTCTTGGTCGAGCGCGGCGAGTACGTCCCCGGCCAGGCGGTGCCGCTCTTCGAGCTGCGGCCGCCCACGTTCGCCGGCGCCGACTGGTGGGTGAAGCGGACGTTCGACGTCGTCGTCGCCGGCCTCACCGTCCTCATCGGCCTGCCGATCTGGGCCCTGATCGCACTGCTCATCAAGGTGACGTCGCGCGGGCCGGTGTTCTACGCCGACATGCGGATCGGCCTGCGCGAGCAGCCGTTCCGGATGCTCAAGTTCCGGACGATGGTCGAGGGCGCCCAGGCGGGCCAGGAAGCGCTCGAGTCGGCGAACGAGGCGAGCGGCGCCCTGTTCAAGATCCGCGACGACCCGCGCGTCACTCGCATCGGCCGCGTCCTGCGCCGCTTCTCGATCGACGAGGTGCCGAACGTGATCAACGTCCTCCGGGGCGAGATGTCGCTCGTCGGCCCGCGCCCGCTACCGCTTCGCGACCACGCACGGCTCGAGCACTGGCACCGCCGCCGCTCGAACGTGCTGCCGGGCATGACCGGCCTCTGGCAGATCGCCGGCCGGAGCGACCTCACCTTCGACGACCTCGTGCGGCTCGACTTCTACTACCTCGAGAACTGGTCGCTCTGGCTCGACATCACGATCCTCGTCAAGACGCTGCCGGCGGTCGTCGCCCAGCGCGGGGCCTACTGACGGCCTGACCGCCGGCTCAGACCCGTCTCTACGCGCCGGCGGGGATTGCTCCGATCTGCTGCAGAAGGCCGAGCATGTCCGACTCGCTCCATTCCTCGACGATCCGTCCGTCGGCGATCCTGAAGACCGTGATCCCCGAGCTCGTGGCGCGGCTGCCCGAGGGCGGCATGCCCTGGAAGGGTCCGGTGTGGGTGCCGACGGCTGTCCAGCGCGCGACCACCTTGTCGCCCTCGGCGACCAGGTCTTCGACCGTGCGCTCGATGTCCGGAAACGCCGTCATCATCACCTCGCTGTAGGCACGGTGACCCGACGCGTCGAGCGGCGGCATCCCCGGGAAGTGACCGACCCAAGCGGCGTCGTAGAGCTGGTCATGCGTCGCCAGGATCGTCTCGAGTGGTGCGAACGAGCGACGGACGAGCTCCTTGTTTTCCTCGGGTGACATCGTCCAACCCTCCGTCAGGCCGAGGCCGGCTCGGCCCAGAGCCGGTCGACGGCGTCCGGATCCTCGTGAAGGCCCCAAAACTCGATGATCCGGCCGTCGGGGTTCAGGTGGAAGACCATCATCTCGTACCACTGCATGTGCGTATCGCCCTTGTGGACGTCGTTGTGCACGAGCGCGACGGCGTGGAACTCGTCGGCGAGGACGTGCTTCAGGTCGCGGTTGAACGATCCGGCCGCCTCGATCTTTCCGAACTGCTCGAAGACCGCGTCGCGGCCGCGAGTGCCCTCGCCGAACATCTCGCTCGTGCCGCCGCCGTGCCAGACGACGTTCTCGTCGAACAGGTCGTAGAGAAACGCGAAGTCCTCCTGGGACGGTTCCTCGACCTTGCGCAACTCCAGACCTCGCCGGATTCGCGCGACATTCGGGTGCTCTGCCAAGGCCTGCCTCCTTGGTTGGCGGAACGGTGCCAAAGAGCATTCATGAACGGGCATACGAGCGCAAGCTCGTGGCTCGCAGATGCGGGAGGGACGCCGCTCCTTACGGTGCCGTAACGGGCGGCTGCGACACTTACGCGGTGCGTGCGCCGAAGCTCGTCTGCGTCGCGTCCGCGGTCGACCTCGACTTCCGCTACGGCTGCACGCCCGCGTGGTGGCAGCTCTGGAAGGGCCTGCACGAGGAGGGCGTCGATCTCGTCGTCACGCCGTACCGCGGGCGGCCCGTCGAGTCGCCCTGGTGGCGCACGGCCCCGAATCCGACCTACCGCGAGGCCGAGAGCTACGCCGCCGTGCGCGAGCTTGCGGCCCGGCTCAAGGGCGACCGCTACCTCAGGCGGGCCGAGTCGAGCCCCGACGACTCGCGCGCCGACCGGCTCACGCGCGAGGCGATCTGGCGGTTCGTGACCCCGCGCTGGCAGCGGCACCTCGAGCGGCTCGTCGAGCGGGAGCGACCCGACGCGATCGTCGTCTTCACCGTGCCGATGGCGCACTTCCGCGGCATCCCGGCGGCGCTGCGCGGGCGCTTCGCGATTCCGGTCGTCTACTACGACGGCGACGTGCCGATGAGCCTGCCCGAGTTCGGCGGCATGGACACCGGGTTCAACTACTACCACGGCGCCGATCCGAGCGAGTACGACCTCGTCGTGTCCAACTCCGAGGGCGGGCTCGAGAGCCTGCTCGCGCTCGGCGCGCGCCGCGCGGAGGCGGTGTTCTGGGCGGCCGACCCCGAGTTCTTCGCGCCGCAGCAGGTGGAGAAGGAGACCGACGTGTTCTTCTACGGCTACGGCGACAAGTTCCGCCGCGAGTGGACGCAGGCGATGGTCGGCGAGCCGTCGCGGACCCTGCCCGAGGTCGACTTCGCGCTCGGCGGCCGCGACTTCCAGGGGGACATCGGCCGGGCGCGGCTCGTCGGCGATATCCCCTTCAACGTTTTCCCGCACGCGATCTCCGCCGCGCGCGTCAACCTGTGCATCACGCGCCGCTCGCACGCAACCGTCTACGCCTCGTCGTCCTGCCGGCCCTTCGAGCTCGCGGCCGCCGGGGCGGCGATCGTCTCGAACCCCTACGAGGGGATCGAGCGCTGGTTCGAGCCCGGGTCCGAGCTCGTCGTCGTCGGCGACGCCGGCGAGGCGATCGCCGCCTACCGCGAGCTGCTCGACGATCCGGCGCAGGCCGAGGAGATGGGACGCCGGGCGCGCGAGCGCGTCCTCGACGAGCACACCTACCGCCACCGCGCGCGGCGGCTGCTCGAGCTCGTCGGTCTCCGGGTGGGGGCGCATGTCGACTGAAGTGCTGGCGACCCCTGCGACTCCTTCTGACGCGCTCGCCGAGCTGAAGCGGATCGCGATCGTGCCCGCCTACAACGAGGAGCGGAACATCGTGCGTGTGCTCGGCGAGCTGCGCCAGTTCGACCCGGGCCTCCAGGTGGTCGTCGTCTCGGACGGCTCGACCGACGCGACGGCGGACGTCGCCGAGGCCGCGGGTGCGTACGTGCTCCGGCTTCCGTTCAACCTCGGCATCGGCGGGGCGGTCCAGACCGGCTTCCGCTTCGCGTGGGAGGAGGGCTACGAGCTCGCCGTTCGCGTCGACGGCGACGGCCAGCACGACGCAACCCAGCTCGGCGCGGTCGTGGCGCCGGTGCTCGCGGACGAAGCGGACATCGTCGTCGGCTCGCGCTTCGTCTCGAGCGGCGGCTACCGCTCCTCTGCCGCGCGGCGGGTCGGCATCCGCATCCTCGCGTGGGTCGTGTCGATGATCGCGCGGCAGCGGGTCACCGATCCGACCTCGGGCTTCCAGGCATTGAACCGCCGTGCGATCGGCCTCTACGCTGCCGACCTCCCGCACGACTACCCCGAGGTCGAGGGCCTCGTGCTCGCAATCCGCCACCGCGTCCGCCTCGTGGAGGTGCCGGTGACGATGCGGGAGCGCGAGCACGGTCGCTCCTCGATCGGCGCTCTCGCCTCGATCTACTACATGGTCAAGATCCTGCTGGCTCTCTTCGTCGGCCTGTTCCGCCGGCGCGTGACGCCGCTGGAGGACGCGTGACTCCGCTCAAGATCTCGATCGCGGCGACGCTCGCGTCGGTCGTGCTGCTGCTCGTCGTCTTCGAGCTGATCCGCTCGCGGCGGCTGCGCGAGCGGTACGCGCTGCTCTGGCTCGCGACGGGGGTCGTGCTCGTCGTCCTCTCGGCCTGGCGCGGCGGGCTGAACACGATCGCCGGCTGGCTCGGCGTGCGCGGCTACCCGCCGGCCGTCCTGTTCGCGGTCGGGCTCCTGTTCGTGATTCTCGTGCTGCTCCACTACTCGACCGTGATCTCGCGGCTCGCCGACCAGAACACGATCCTCGCCCAGCGCCTCGCACTGCTCGAGGCGAAGCTCCGCGAGCGTCCCTAGGGAGCTCAGCGCGCGGCGGCCTGGCCGTGCGCGCTCGGCTCGGGCACGGGGACGGTGCCGCGGCTCCCTCGCGGGTAGAGGAGCGGGATGCACGCCGTGAGCAGCACGTAGACGGGCAGGCTCGGAACGAGGGCGAGGAGGAGCTGCAAGAGGTCGAGCGGACGACCGAGCGGGAACACGACGAGGGTCAGGAGTAGCCAGCCGAAGAACGCGCCGGCCGCGGGGACGCGGATCGCGAGGCCGATCAGGCCAGCCACGGGCAGGTACTCGAGCAGGCGCCTGCTCCAGCCGTACTCGCGGAAGAGGTCGAGGTTGACGCCGATCTGGTGCCAGCCCGGATGGATGCCGGGGACGTCGCGGAACAGGGCGAGGGCGCCCAGCCCGACGAGCGCCGCGGCGGCACAGGCGAGGCAGGCGCGTGGCCTGCGTGCGATCGCGAGCGCGAGCACCGGCGCGGCGAGCGCGGGCCAGACGCGCGGATGCGCGAGCGCGGCGGCCCCGGCGGCCGCTCCCGCCGCGGCGCCGGCCGCGGTCTTCCACGGGAGCGGGGCGAGCACGAGCCACGCCGAGGCGAGCAGGAGACAACCCGCGACGATCGCGCCGGGTGCGTCGAAGCCGAAGGCGATCGGCAGGAACCGCTCGTGGTAGGGGTCGCCGTAGCTGTGCGGAGGATTGCCGCCGACGACCCAGTACCGAAAGAGCAGGAGCGGCCAGAGGACCCAGACGAGCCCGGCGAGCATGCCGATGAGCGGCCCGCCGACGATCGTCCCGACCGCGTAGAGCAGGACGAGCTCGAGGGTGACGAGCAGCCCGCCGACGACGGCCTCCCCGGCGGAGTACGACCAGTCGCCGCTCGCTGCGAGGGCCGCGACCGAGACGAGCTGGGCGACGACGAGCACGCCGAGCACGGTCGCCGAGAGAGGCCTGCGCACGGGGGAGAGGAGCTCGTCAGCCCAGTGCATGCACGGCTTTCGACTCGCGGTACCACTCGATCGTGCGCTCGAGCCCCTCGCGGAGCGGCGTCCGTGCCTCGAAGCCGAACAGCTCCTTCGCGCGTGAGGTGTCGAGCTTCCTGCGCGGCTGCCCGTTGGGCTGCGTCGAATCCCACGCGAGGGTGCCCTCGAAGCCGGTCAGCTCGGCGACGAGCTCGGCCAGCTCCCGGATCGAGATCTCCTCCCCGGTGCCGACGTTCACGGGCTCGGCGCCGTCGTAGCGGTCGGCGGCAAGCACGAGCGCATCCGCGCAGTCCTCGACGTAGAGGAACTCGCGGGTCGGAGACCCGTCCCCCCAGAGCGTCACCTCGTCGGTCTCGTCGGTCAGCTTCCGGATCAGGTCGGCGATCACGTGCGCGTTCGTCGGGTGGAATGTGTCGCCGGGGCCGTAGAGGTTCGCCGGGAGCAGGTAGATCGCGTCGAGACCGTACTGCTCGCGGTAGGCCTGCGCCCCCACGAGCAGCGCCTTCTTGGCGACGCCGTATGGCGCGTTCGTCTCCTCGGGATAGCCGTTCCAGAGGTCGTCCTCATGGAAGGGAACCGGCGTGTGCTTCGGGTACGCGCAGACCGTGCCGGCGACCACGAGCTTGCGGACGCCCGTGACCCGGCACGTCTCGATCACGTTCGCCCCCATGACGAGGTTCGCGTACCAGTAGCGCCCGGGGTTCGCACGGTTCGCCCCGATGCCGCCGACCTCGGCGGCGAGGTGGAACACGAGCTCGGGCTCGGCGTCGGCGAACAGCCGCTCCGCGTCGTCTTGCCGGGTCAGGTCGTAGTCGCGGCGCCGGGCCACGAACGGCTCGCGGCCGTCGGTGCGAAGCCGCTCGACGAGATGCGTGCCGAGGAAGCCGCCGCCGCCGGTGACGAGGATCCTCACGGCCGCTCAGGGTAGTCGGAGGCGGCCGAGGCGGTCCCCCGGTCGGGCTCGGCGCTGAACCGCGGTCCGATCAGAATCAGGTCGGAGTCATAGGGGTTGCGATTCCAGCCCGCCACGAGCCCGATCCGGTACGTGGTCTGCCCGGACGGAGGCCAGCGGTCGACGTACTTCGTGCGGTAGGTGACCCCCGCGGGCTCCATCCGCAGCACGCAGGGCCCGTTCCGCTCGGCCGGCGGGTCGCAGCCGGTCCCCGCCGAGCGGTAGATGCGGAAGTACACGCGCGAGCCGCCGTGATCGGGCATCGTCCAGCGCAGCCTCACCGCATCGGGCTGCACGACGACCGAGGTCGGGCGCAGCTCCTCCACGACCGGGACGAGCAGGTTCGCGGCCCCGTCCTTGACGGTGAGCCGTGGCGGCGAGGCGGTCGCGGTGGCGACGAGGACGAGCGGGTACACGGCGAGCGCGAGCACCGCGACCAGGGAGATCGCCGTCGGCCGCGTCGGCGTCGCGGCGGGTCGGCGTCGTCTCTTCGTCCCTGGCACGAGGAAGACGGGCGAGACGGCGAGGAGGACGAAGGCGGGGTAGGCCGGCATCACGAGTCGGTAGAACGACATCGCGTCGGCGCTCGCCCGTCCCGAGGCGCCGCCCTTGAAGAGGACGTAGGCGAGAAACCAGGTGCCGATCAGGACCCCGTAGGTCGGAGCGCGGCGGACGAGTCCGAGGATCCCGGCGACCGTGAGCCACTCGAGGAAGCGGAGGCTCCACCCGGCATTCTGAAGCTCCCTGAGGTTGTCGCTGAACGTCCCCCAGCTGAACGGGAAGTACGTGTGCAGCGACGCGGCCGTCGGGGTGATCGCCGGTCCGCCGGCAACCCGCACGTCCGGTGCCGAGAGGGCCGGGATCGTGCCGAGCCCGATCTTCTTCCAGATCGCCAGAGTGACGAGCGCCGGCACGAGCAAGGCGGAGAACGCGATCCCCTCATGCCAGCGGCGCGACATCGCGAATGCGAGCAGAGGCGCGACGAGGTAGTAGCCGTTCGACGGCTTGACGGCGATCAGGGCACCGGTGGTGAGGCCCGCGAGGACGACGTCGTTCCAGCGCCGATCGTCGATCGCCCGCACGACGAGGTACGTCGCGGTCAGCGCGAGGATCATCGACGCGTAGTCGGCCAGGTTCGTCAGGCCGAGCGCGTTCGGCAGGACGAGGTCGTGCGCGCGCGACCGGTACGGAAGTCCCTCCGCGTTGAAGAAGAAGAGCGCGATCGCCGGCGCGAGGACCCAGGCGACCACCGCCGCGTAGGCGAAGAGGCGCCCGCCGATCCTCGCCGCGAGGCCGTACAGCGCGAGCACGCCGAGCGGTGCGAGCACGAGCAGCTGGACCACGATGATCGCCGGCAGGCCGAGGAGCATGTTCGGGCCGAACACGAGCCCGAGCGGCCAGAAGGTCACGGGCAGCCCGTACGAGATGACCGCCTCGGGAACGTGCCGGTGCGCGATGCTCCAGGTCGACGTCCAGTAGTAGGTGCCGTCCCCTCCGTGGTAGAAGAGCCAGCCGTTGTGCGTCGCCGTCAGGCCGATCGCGAGCGTGATCGCCCACTGCACGACGACGAGCGGCACGAGCACGTAGGCGGGTCGGGCCGCGGCGAGCCAACGCATCGCCGACGCGGCCGCCGCCCGGAGCTGCGCGAGGACGAGCTCGGCCGCGGACGCAGGGACCGGTCCGCTACGGGGCGCCTGCGACATCGATCGCCGGGCGGCAGCGGATCGTCCCGGCCGCGGCGCGTCCGCGCACTCTCACCCTGCCTTCGCCGGTGCGGCCGCGAGCCAGTCGACCCGGCCGACCCACTTGTCCCGGTATCGCGCGTACCACTCGATCGTGCGCGCGACTCCCTCCTCCCACGAGACCCTTGGCTCCCAGCCGGTCTCCCGCTGCAGTTTCTCGTAACCCACGCGCAGCGCCATCACCTCGCTCGCGCCGGGCCGGTACCGCGCGCTCGTCGAGACGATCTCGCGGCCGGCGGGCCAGTGGCCGCGCTCCTCGCCGACGCGAAGGATCATCGCCGTCCAGTCCGCCATCGAGATGTTCTCGCCCTGCCCGTAGACGTAGACGTCGCCGGGGATCCCGTGTGCCGCGACGGTGAGGTGCCCGCGCACGCCGTCGGTGCAGAAGCAGAAGTCGCGGAGCGGGTCGAGCTGGCCGAGCTCGATCTGCTCCCGCTCGAGCGCCTGGGTGATGATGGTGCCCGTGACGTAGCGGGGGTTCTGGCGGGGGCCGTAGTTGTTGAACATCCGCGTGACGACCCCCGGCACCCCGTAGGCGTCGTGGTAGTTCATCGTCAGGAAGTCGGCCGCCACCTTGGCCGTGGCGTAGATCGACTTCGGGTTGATCGGCGAGCGCTCGTGCAGGATCAGCCCGCCGCTCTCGTCGAAGTCGTGGTGGTGCGCGACGGCTTCGCGCACGTTGCCGTACTCCTCGGAGGTGCCCGCCGTGTCGAACTTCTCCAGCTCGACGCCGTGGTCGACGACCGACTGGAGCAGGTTGAGCGTGCCGAGCGTGTTCGCCATCACCGTCTCGTACGGGCGGTGCCACGACTCGCCGACGTGGGCCTGGGCGCCGAGGTGGAACAGGTACGGCTTGTCGGACGCGTGCGCAAGCTCGCGCATCAGGTAGTCGATGGAGGTCTTGTCCGTGAGGTCGGCGAACACGACGCGTAGGCGGCGCCGCAGATGGCCGATGTTGTTCAGCGCGCCGGAGGAGGTGGCGCGGACGAACGCCGTCACGTCGGCGCCGAGCTCGACGAGCGCGTCGGTCAGGTGCGAGCCCATGAAGCCGTCGGCGCCGGTGACGAGGCACGTCCGACCCTCGTAGACGGCGCCGAGGTCGCGGCGGAGCGCGTCGAGCTCGGCCTCGGACCAGATGACGCTATCGTCGCGCGGCACCCATGCAGCCTAGCCACTCAGCCCGCCGGAGCACCCTCGCGAGCGGGCTCCTGACGGGGCTTTCGACGGCGGCGGTGAGCGGCTCGGCGGCGGTTGCCGGGATCGCGCTCGCGCGCCGTTTTGGGCGCGGCGCGGAGACCGACGGCTTCTTCGCCGCGTACGCGCTGTACGCGGTGCTCGTGCTCGTCGCGAGCGCGCTGCGCGTGGTCGTGCTGCCGCGGATGGCGCGGGCCCGCGAGGAGGACCGGCTCGGCGTCGAGCTCGGCTCGTGGACGGCGGCGCTCGCGGTTCCGCTCGTCCCCGCGGTCGTGCTCGCAGTCGCGGTGCCCGGCACGCTCGGCAACTGGCTCGCCGGCACCTCCGAGGCCGGCGACGCCGCGGCGGAGCTGCTGCCCTGGCTCGTCCCGGCGGCCGCCGCGCAGGTCCTGGCAGGCCTTGCCGCGAGCGGGCTCGCCGCCCTCGACGACTACGCGACGCCCGCGTTCGGGTTCGCGGCGGGGGCGGTCGCGGGGCTCGTCCCGATCCTCACGCTGCCGGACGAGGGCGTGAGGGTGTTCGGCTGGGGGCTCGCGCTGAACGGCGCGATCTCGCTCGCCGTGCCCCTTGCGGCACTCGCCCGACGCGGAGCGCTCGACGGCCCGGGGTCGGGAGTCGGAAGGCGGCTCGGCCGCCTCGCGGAGGGTGTCGCCCTGCCGGTCGCGCTGCAGGCGCTGTACGTGATCGCGTACCGCTACTCGGTCGGGCTCGGGCCCGGAGAGCCGACGACGTTCTCGTATGCGTACCTCGTCGCGGCGCTGCTCGTCGCGGTCACGGCGACCTCGTTCGCGCTCGTCACGTCGGTGCCGCTGACGCGCGCCGGGCTCACGCCCGAGCGGGCGGCGCGGCACGTCGTCGCCGCATCGTGGTTGTCGCTTGCGGTCGTGGCGGGCGCGGCGGGCGTGTTCGCGCTCGCGGGCGAGCGGGTCGTGCGCTGGGCGCTCGGCTCTGCCTACGGCGGCGAGACCGGCGAGGAGCTCGGCCGGCTCGTGGTGGCGTTCGCGCCGTGGATGGCGGTCTCGGTGGCGGTCTCGGTCGCGTTCCCGCTGCTGTTCGTGCTCGGCCGGACGAGGAGCCTGCCGCTCGTCGCAGTCGCTGCGCTCGCGGCACAGGCGGTCGTCCTCTGGCCCGCCCGCGAGCTTGGCGAGCTGGTCGGAATCGCGCTCGGGACGGCGCTCACGACCGGCGGCGTGCTCGCGGTCGTCCTGCATTCGCTTGGCGCGCTCGCGCCCGCGCTGAAAGGGCTCGCGATCGCGACGGCCGTGTGCGGCGGCCTGGCGACGGCCGCGTTCGCGGCGCCGGAGGCGCTCCTCGGCGCCGCCCCTGCCGCGGCCGCCGGGCTCGTCCTCTACGCCGCGGCGCTCGCGCTCTGGCGGCCGGCCGGCTTGCGGAACGCGTGGGCGTACGCGCGGGCACTCAGGTGAAGCTCGTCGCGGTCGTGCTCAACTGGAACGGCGGCGAGGACACGCTCGCCGCGCTCGCCTCGCTCGGAGAGGTGGACACGATCTGCGTCGACAACGGCTCGACCGACGGGTCGGACGCCGAGGTCGAGCGCCGCTTCCCGCAGGTGGAGCTGATCCGCAGGGGCGAGAACCTCGGCTTCGCGGGCGGCTCGAACGTCGGCATCAGGCGGGCGCTCGAGCGCGGCGCGGACTGGGTGCTGCTGCTCAACAACGACGCCGTCGCCGAGCCGGGGCTCCCGGACGCGCTCGAGCGGGCCGCGGCCGCACGACCCGATGCCGGCCTGCTTGCCTGCAAGGTGCTCTTCGAGGACGGCCGGACGGTCATGTACGCGGGCGCCACCTTCCGGGCGTGGCTCGGCTACTCGGGTCGGCGCGTCGGCCACGGGAAACCGGACCGCGTCTTCGAGCTCGGCGACGTCGGTCGTGCAGACGGGGCGGCGATGGCGGCGTCGCGCACCGCGCTCGAGACGGTTGGGCTGCTCGACGAGGGTCTCTTCGCCTACGTGGAAGACGTCGACTGGTCCCTGCGGATGCGTGCGGCCGGTTTCTCGGTCGTCTTCGTCCCCGACGCCGTCGTCCGTCACAAGGGCTCCGCCTCGACCGGCGGCAGCACCTCGACGGCCGGCCTGTACTACTCGGCGCGGAACACGATCGTCGTCGCGGAGCGGGCAAGGCCGCTCCCGATCGGCCTGCGCAGCCTCCGCCGCGGCGTCGTGGTCGCCACCCACCTCGCCCAGGCGGCCTCGCACCCTCGTCGGGGTGAGGCGGCCCGCGCCGTTCTCGACGGCTGGCGCGACGCCCGCTCCGGCCGGAGCGGAGAGCGCGTGTGACCCGCGGCCGCCGTTCCCGGACGCCGGGGCCCCTGCCGTGGCGGCGGCCGAAGCGGGAAGCGTTGTTGCTCGTGCTCGTCGCGGCGGCGGCGCTCCTGCTCGTGTACCCCCCGGGCGCCGAGGACTGGTCGCGCATGTGCCTCACGCAGGCGCTGGTCGACGGCCGGCTCGCGGCCGACGAGTGCCATGCGGACGGGCCCGGCGACTACGCGCGCTACCGCGGCCACCTCTATTCCGACAAGGCCCCGGGTGCCTCCGTCGTCGCTGTCCCGGCAGCCGAGCTCGTGCGCCTCCCCGTGCCCGCAGCCTGGATCGGCGACGGCGATCCGCGGCTCTGGCTCGTGCGCATGTCGACGAACGGCGTGGCCCTGATCCTCTGCGCCTTCCTGCTCGGCCGGGTCGCGGAGGGCCTGGCGCGGGGCTGGGGCGGGGTCTCGCTGGTCACCTTCGCCCTCGGGACGATCGTCTCGGGGGTGGCGCCGGCCGGCTTCGCGCACCTTCCGGCGGCGACGCTCGGCTTCACCGCGTTCCTGCTCGCCTGGTCGAGCCGCCGTCTCGCCGCCGGGCTCGTCGCGGGCCTCGCGCTGCTCGTCGAGTACCAGATCGGGCTCGTCGTCGTGGCCGTCGGTGCCTACGCAGCGCTCGGCGGCTGGCGCCCCCTGGTTCGGTACGCGGCCGGCGTCGTGCCGGGACTCGCTCTCCTCGGCGCGTACAACTGGGCAGCCTTCGACTCGCCCTTCCATCTCTCTTATCGCTACGTCACAGACCACTTCGCAGAGGGCATGGCGAGAGGCTTCTTCGGCATCCGAGCGCCCTCGCTGCACGGGCTCCATCTCGTACTCACCGCGAACCGCGGTCTGCTGCTCGTTTCGCCGGTGCTCGTGGCGGCCGCCTACGGCCTGCTGCGGCTCTGGCGCGAGGGTCATCGCGCGGAGGCGATCGTCTGCGCAGCGATTCCGCTCGCGTTTGTCGTGCTCGACGCGGGCTACTACCTCCCGTACGGCGGCGACTCGCCGGGCCCGCGCTTCGTCGTCCCGGCGCTGCCGTTCCTCGCGCTCGGGCTGCCGCTCGCGTTCCGTGCGATGCCCTTGCTGACGACGGCGCTCGCCGTCCTGTCGGTGATCGCGTCGACCGCGATCGCCCTCACCTGGCCGGCCGCCGCGAACACGAAGCTCGGCTATCGCGAGACGGTGTGGCGGGAGATCGGCGGGTTCGTGGGCCACGGATCCGGCTCGCGCCTCGCAGGGTGGGCTCAGAAGACCGTGCTCGACTGGGCGGACGTCGGCCGGCTCGGCGCCGGCGCGATCGTCTTCGCTCTCGCTCTCGGCGCCCTCGCGCTCGCCCTCCAGAGCGGCTGGTCATCCCGTCGCTACGCGAGCTCGCGGTAGACCTCGTCGTGGGCGCGAGCGGTCACGTCCCACGAGAAGAGCCTCGCCCGCTCGAGGCCGCGCGTCGTCCACTCGTCGGCCGAGCCGAGCACCTCGAGCACGCCGTTGGCGATCGCCCGTGCGTCGTGCGGGTCGAAGAGGCGCGCTGCGTCGCCGACGACCTCCGGGAGCGCGCCGGCGTTCGAGCACGCGACCGGGCAACCGCAGGCCATCGCCTCGAGCGCCGGCTGACCGAAGCCCTCGTAGAGGGACGGAAAGACGAGGGCCGCGGCGCGGCGGTAGAGCCCGACGAGCTCCTCCTCCGAGACGAGCCCGCGCGCCTCGACGCCGTCCGGCACCGCGCGCGAGTGACCGCCGCCCGTGAGCACGAGCCGGAGCTCGGGCCGCTCCCGGCGCAGGAGCGCGAACGCCTCGTAGAGTCGCTCGTGGTTCTTGTGCGGCCAGCGGCGGGCGGGGTAGAGCAGGAACCGCTCCCGCGGTCCGTCGTCGGGCGTGAAGCGCTCGTGGTCGAGGCCGAGATGGATCGGCCGCACCCGCTCGGCGTCGAGGCCGAGCCGCTCGACGGCACGGTCGCGGACGAACTCGCTGATCGTGATCACGCGGTCGGAGCCGCGGAGGGAGCGGTGCCACGCCACCGAGCGGAACGCGCGCTCGCGACGCGTGAAGAGCTGCGGCAGGTCGAGGTGCTGGAGGTCGAGCAGCGTGGTCACCGACGGCGCCGACACGGTCGGGATCCGCAGAGTCAACGGGTAGTGGACGACGTCCGAGCCGGCGAGCCGGCGCCGGAGTGGCCCCGGCCGCACCGTCGCGAGCGTCATCGCGGCCAGCCGTCGCGGGATCGTCCTCGCCTCGAGGTACTCGGTCGCGACCTCGGCGGGCAGGCCGCCTCCGCTGTCCGCCGCCACCGGCGGCAGCAACACCCGATAGGAGAGCCCTCCGACCCGTGCGAGCGCGCGTACGAGCCCGCGGACGTAGGTCTCACTCCCGCCGAGCTCACCCGGCACGAGTGTGAGGAGGGCGATCCCGACCACGCGACGATCGTATGCCGCCGGTCCGCCGACTCCCACGGCAAGGGGTCGCTGCCCGGCTCGCTGACAATGCCGTAAAAGACGGCGCTTACACTTCCGCCATGTCCGACGAGACGCCGGATGTCGCCGCCCTCTTTGCCCAGCTGAAGGACGAGGTCCGTGCGTCGGTGCCGAGGCGCCCCGGGACGACGCCCGATCAGGCGCGGGAGGCCCGCGACCAAGCCGAGCGGCTCTGGCCTGTCTCGGCCGAGCGGCGCGTCGCCGGCAAGGCGAGCTTCGTGAAGCGTGTGCTGCGCCGCCTGATGCGGTGGTACGTCGAGCCTCCGCTCGCCGAGCAGCGGGCCTTCAACGACGCGCTGCTCAGGCTGGTCGACGACCTCGACGCGCGGATCTCACGGCTCGAGAAGCGATGAGCCGCCGCGGCGCTCTGCGATCGTGAGGGTTGCGGTCTGCCTCCCGCAGGTTCCCTTCGCGCGCGGGGGTGCGGAGATCTTCGCGGACGACCTCGTCGACGGTCTCCGCGCCCGCGGCCACGAGGCGGATCTCGTCACGGTCCCGTACAAGTGGTATCCGGGCGAGCAGGTGCTCACCCAGGCGTTCCTCTGGCGGCTGCTCGACCTCGACGAGACCGATGGACGCCCGATCGACCTCGTGATCGCGACGAAGTTCCCGTCGTATGCCGTTCGGCATCGCAACAAGGTGGTCTGGCTCTTGCACCAGTTCCGACAGGCGTACGAGCTCGACCGGACCGAGCTCGGTCAGTTCGGCGAGTCGTCGGAGGACCGCGCGACGCGGCGGGCGGTGCAGCGGCTCGACCGCGTGGCGCTCGGCGAGGCGCGCCGGGTGTTCGCGACGTCGCATAACGTCGCCGACCGGCTGCGGCGGTCGGTCGGGATCGAGGCAGAGCTGATGCCGCACCCGCCTCAGGAGCTTCCCTACCGTTGCGACGAGTACGGCGACTTCATCCTCTCCGTCGGCCGGCTCGATCGATCCAAGCGGGTCGACCTGATGCTCGAGGCGGTTGCCGCCGCGCCGGGCCTGCAGCTCGTGGTCGCCGGCGACGGCCCCGACCGCGGCCGACTCGAGGAGCTCGCGCAGCGGCTGGCGCTGAACGGCCGCGTCCGATTCGCTGGTCGCGTCAGCGAAGAGGAGCTCGCGGATCTCTACGCGGGTTGTCTCGCGGTCTACTACGCGCCCGTCGACGAGGACTTCGGAATGGTCCCGTACGAGGCGTTCCTGGCCGAGAAGCCCGTCGTCACGACGCGCGACTCGGGCGGGCCGCTCGAGGTCGTCACCGACCACCGCACCGGCCTTGTCTGCGAGCCGCACGCGGCAGCTCTCGGCGAGGCCTGCTCCTGGCTCGGGGCACACCGCGAGGAGGCGAGGCAGTGGGGCCTCGCCGGCAAGGAGCTCGCCCGGCGCGTCTCGTGGGACGAGACGATCGAGCGGCTGCTCGGGTGAGGACGTCGCGGTGGCGGGCGTGACGGGAAGGGCGGCGGCGTGAGGGTCGCCTACTACTCACCGCTTCCCCCGCAGCGATCGGGCATCGCCGACTACTCGGCGCTCCTCTTGCCGGCACTCTCCGAGCGCGTCGACGTCGTCCTTCCGCGGCACCGCCGCTTCGGCCGCAGCCTGCCGGGCGACGTCGACCTCGCCCTGTACCACATCGGCAACGACCCGGACGCGCACGGCTGGATCGTCGACGACCTTCGGCAGCGGCCGGGCGTCGTCGTGCTGCACGAGTTCGTGCTCCACCACCTCGTTGCGGGAATCACGCTCGCGCGCGGCAACACCGCCGGCTACCTGGACGCGCTCGAGCGCGACGCGGGCCTCGCCGGGCGGCTGCTCGGCCAGGCGTCGGTCGAGTCGCGGATCGAGTCGTTGTGGGAGACGCGACCGCAGGACTTCCCGCTCACGCACGAGGTGCTCGACCTGGCGCTGGGCGTGATCGTCCACTCGCACCATCTCGGCGAGAGGGTCCGGGATGCGGGGTACGGGGGTCCCGTGTGGCAGATCCCCATGGCAGCCTGGCCCCGTCCCGCCGTCGAGCCGGCGGCGGTCGGGGGCGAGCCGCTCTTCGGCTGCTTCGGGTATCTGAACGAGTCGAAGCGGGTGCCGCAGCTCCTCGAGGCCTTCTCCCGTTTGCACGAGCGTCGGCCCGGCGCGCGCCTGCTGCTCGTCGGCGCGCTCGCGGGCCGCGTCGGGTTGTCCGGCCTGCCCGAGGGGGTGATCCGCGAGGAGTACGTGCCCGAGGACCGCCTCTGGGCGCTGATGGACGCGTGCGACGTCCAGGTCTGTCTCCGCTGGCCGACGATGGGCGAGACGTCCGCCGTGGTCGTCCGGGCCCTGTCGCTCGGCAAGCCGGTGGTCGTCAGTGACGTCGGCGCCTTCTCGGAGCTGCCCGACGGGGTCGCGTTGAAGGTGCCCGTCGACGAACGCGAGCCCGCGGAGCTCCTCGGGGCGCTCGAGACGCTCGCCGCGGATCCTGGGCGACGCGACGCGATGGGCCGGGCGGCGCTCGAGCTGGCCGAGCGGGACCACGGGCTCGACCGCGTCGCCGATCTCTACGCGGCGGCGCTCGCCGAGGCGCTCGCCGCCGAGGAGTCGACGAGGCGCTACGTCGAGGAGACGACCGCCGCCGCCAGGCTCGCACGGGAGTCGCGGACGTGAAGGTCGCCTACTACTCGCCGCTGCCGCCCTCGCGCTCCGGCATCGCGGACTACTCGGAGCTGCTCCTGCCGGCGCTGCGTGAGCGCGTCGAGGAGGTCGTGATCGCGCAGCCGGGAAAGCGCCGCCCGCGCGCCGACGTCGCGCTCTACCACATCGGCAACGACCCCGAGGCGCACGGCTGGATCGTCGACGCCCTGCGCGAGCAGCGAGGAGTGGTCGTGCTGCACGAGTTCGTGCTCCACCACCTCGTGGCCGGGATCACGATCGGCCGCGGCGACTCGGAGGCCTACGTCGCCGCCATGGAGCGCGAGTTCGGCGTCGTCGGGCACCTGCTCGCACTCGGCTCGCTGAAGAATCTCGTGCCGCTGATCTGGAACGTCCAGCCGGAGCGCTTCCCGCTCGGAACGGCGATCCTCGACCTCGCCGACGGCGTGATCGTCCATTCACGGTACGTCGAGGACTACGTTCGGGACGTGGGGTACACCGGACGGCTCTGGCGCGTCCCACATCCGGCCTGGGAGCCGCCCGAGCACGCGCGTGTGGAGATCACGGGTGACCCGCTCGTCGGCTGCTTCGGCAACCTCAACACCTACAAGCGGATCCCTCAGCTCCTGGAGGCTTTCGTCCTGCTCAGGGAGCGCCGACCCGGCGCACGCCTCGTGCTCGCGGGTGAGCCCGTCGCGGGGTTCGACCTCGAGCTGCGCCTCGACCGGCTCGGCATCGACCGTGAGGCGCTCGTCCGCGAGGACTACGTGCCCGAGGGCCGGCTCTGGTCCCTGATGGCCGCGTGCGACGTGCTCGTCAACCTCCGCTCGCCGACCATGGGCGAGACGTCGGGCGCCGTGATCCGGGGGCTCTCGCTCGGCAAGGCGATGCTCGTCTCCGACGTCGGCTGGTTCTCGGAGCTCCCCGACGGCGTCGCGCTCCGGATCCCGGTCGACGCGGACGAGGTGGCGACGATCGCCGGGGCGCTCGAGCTCGCTGCCGACCGCAAGGAGGAGCTTGGTGCCGCGGCGCGGGAGTACGTGCGCCGGGAGCACGGCGTGGCCCGCGTCGCCGAGGCATATACAGCGGCGCTGGAGGAAGCCGCGGGCGGCGACGCGGTGAACGACGCCGTGCTCGGTCGGGTCGCGGCTGCGGCTGCGGACGTCGGCATCGAGGACACCTCCGAGATCGCGGCCCGCATCGGCGAAGCGGGGGTTATCGCGTGACCCGCGGGCCGTTCGTCGCGCTCCCGCTCCCGTGGCGCGCGTAGGGGACGTCTCGGCGGTGGCGGGACTGCGAACCCGCGCGGTCGCGATTCCGGCCTGGGTCTGGCTCGCCGGGATCGTCCTCGTCTCCGTCGTGGTCCGCATCGCCCTCGCGCGGCGGATGGTCGCCCCGTGGATCATGGTCGACGAGCTCGTCTACTCCGAGCTCGCGAAGTCGTTCGCGGAGAGCGGGGAGTTCCTCGTCCGCGACGTGCCGAGCAACGGCTACGGGTTCGTCTACCCGGTCCTGCTCGCGCCGGCGTGGCGGCTCTTCGCCGCGGTCCCGGACGCGTACGCGGCCGCGAAGGCGATCAACGCGGTCGTGATGTCCCTCGCGGCGGTGCCGGCGTACCTGCTCGCCCGTCGCGTGCTGCGGCCGTCGCTCGCGCTCGTCGTCGCAGCGCTGACGGTGATGGTGCCGTCGATGCTCTACACCGGGACGCTGATGACGGAGAACGCGTTCTATCCGCTCTTCCTCGTCGTCGCGCTCGTGCTCGTCCTGACGCTGGAGCGGCCGACGCCGTTGCGGCAGGCGGTGTTGCTCGCGCTGTGCGGGCTCGCCTACGCGACGCGCGCGCAGGCGCTCGCGCTGCTTGCCGCTGTCGCCACGGCGCCGCTCCTGCTCGTCGCGATCGAGCGGACGGGACTCCGGCGCGGCCTTCGTCCGTTCGCGACCCTCTACGCGATCCTGGCGGCGGGCGCCGTGCTGGCGCTCGTCGCGACCGCCGCGCGCGGCCGCTCGCCGCTCGAGCTCCTCGGCGCCTACCGCGCCGCCACGTCGAGCGACTACAGCGTCGGCGGTGTCCTCCGCTTCGTCCTCTACCACGCCGCCGCGCTCGACCTCTACCTCGGCGTGCTTCCCCTCGCCGCGCTGCTCGCGCTCTGGTTCGCCCCGCGCGACGTGGCGCCGGCGGCCCGCGCATTCGCCGCCGCGTCGCTCGCGATCGTCGTCTGGCTCGGGCTCGAGGTCGCGGCCTTCGCCTCCCAGGCGCAGGTGTCGAAGATCGAGGAGCGGAACCTCTTCTACGTCGCGCCGCTCGCGCTGGTCGCGCTGGTGGGCCTCGCCGCCGACGGCGTCGTCACCCGGCGGCGTCGGCCGCTCGTCGCAGCGGCGGCCGTCGCCGGCTTGCTGCCCGTGTTCATCCCGTACACACGCTTCATTACGACGAGCGCCGTGGCGGACACGTTCGCGCTGCTCCCGTGGTGGTGGGTGCAGGACCACTGGATCACTCTCCAGCAGGTGCGTTGGGCGGCGCTTGCCGTCGCGGTCGCCGCCGCCGCGCTCTTCCTGCTCCTGCCGCGCCGCTACGCGCTCGTCCTGCCGGCGCTCATCGGCGCCTACTTCCTGCTCACGGCGTTCGTCGTCGAGAACGGCCGCCACGGGATCCACCAGGCCTCGGTCGGCAAGCGCTGGGCCGGCATCCGCGTCACGCATCCCGACTGGCTCGACCGCGCGGTCGGTCGCGATGGGTCGATCGCCTTCCTGCGGACGGGCGGCGTCTCCGATGAGGCGCTGTGGGAGAACGAGTTCTTCAACCGCAGCCTCGGCCCCGTGTACGCGCTCGACCGGACGCGACGGCCCGATCCGCTGCCCGAAACCCCGGTCGAGCGGCGCGCCGACGGCCGGCTGCTCGCCGACGGGCGCGTCGTGTCTGCGCAGTACGCGCTCGTCGACGGGTCGGTCGATCTCCAGGGACGGGTCGTCGCCGACGACCCGGGAATCGGCCTCCGCCTCTACCGCGTCGACGGCCCGCTCGTGCTCCCGACCCGGGTCACCGGCCTCTACGGCGACACCTGGTCGTCGAAGACGGTGACCTACCGCCGGCTCGACTGCCCGGGCGGCAGCCTGAGCGTGGCGCTCGAGAGCGACCCCTCGCTGTTCGCGCGCGAGCAGACGGTCGTCGCCTACGACGGTCGGCGGGCGCTCGGGCGCGCGCGCATCGCTCCGGCGGGCACTGCGACGCTCACCGTGCCGCTGCGACCGGACAGCGACGGCATCTGCACGGTGCGCTTCGAGGTCGCCCGCACGGCGGTCCCGGCCGGGGTGATCCCGGGCAACACCGATCGGCGCACGCTCGGCGCTCACTTCCTGTCGTTCGACTACCGCCCGTGAGCCTACGGCGGCCACGGGCGTGAGGATTGCTTTCGACGTCTCGCCGCTCTCGCACGAGCGGACAGGCGTCAACAACTACATCCGCGGCTCGCTCGCCGGTCTCGCCGAGGCGGCGCGCGCTGACGGCCACGAGGTGGTCGCCTTCGCGCCGACCTCGCCCGAGGGACGGCGACGTGATCCCCGAGGCGCTCGCTGGAATCCCCGTCGAGGTGCGCCTCGTGACCCTGCTCGGCGCGCACGGCTGGCGCACCGCCTGGTCGCGGCTCGCCTGGCCGCCGGCCGAGCGCTGGCTCGCGCCGTTCGACGTGCTCCACTTCACCGACTGGATGTACCCGCCGCAGCGTGCCGGCGTGCGGGCGACGACGATTCACGACCTCGTGCCGCTGCACTTCCCGGAGTGGGTGACCGGCCGGACGCGGTCGATGCACGGGCGCAAGTACGCGAACGCCGCCCGCAGCTGCGACGTGATGTTCGCCAACTCCGCGTTCACCGCCGACGACACGGCCGCGACGCTCGGCTTCCCGCGCGAGCGGATCGTGGTCGCGCATCCCGGCATCGGCGCCGAGTTCACCGCGGAGGGCGAGGCGGCCGACCTCGGGCGGCCGTACCTGCTCACCGTCGCCACGCTCGAGCCGCGCAAGAACCTCGGCACGCTCGTCGACGCCTTCGCGCTCCTCGACGACGCCGACCTCGCGCTCGCGGTCGTCGGTGGCGCTGGCTGGGGCCCGCAGCCGCAGCTCGACCGGCCGGGCGTGATCCGCCTCGGCCGCGTATCCGACGACGAGCTCGCCCGCCTCTACCGCGGCGCGGCCGCCGTCGTCTACCCCTCGCGGTTCGAGGGCTTCGGGATGCCGATCACCGAGGCGATGGCCTCGGGAGCGCCCGTCGTCGCCTCGTCGCATCCGTCGCTGGACGAGGCCTCCGGCGAGGCGGCCGTTCGCGCCGACCCCGAGAGCCCGGCCGCGATCGCCGCTGCGATCCGCGAGGCGCTCGCGCGGCGCGACGAGCTGCGGGCGAAGGGCTTCGAGCACGCGCGTGAGTTCTCGTGGGCGGCCACGGGCCGAACGTTCCTGGAGGGCTACCTCAGATTCTCGTAGGCATCGACACCACACCGCTCCGCCAGACCCGGGCCGGCACCGCCCGCTATCTGCGCGGCCTGCTCGACCACTTGGACGTGCCGCTCCGCGAGGTGTCGTTTCCGGCCACGTCGCGCCTGCGTGCGGTCGCGGCCGACGCGATCTGGTACCCGCGCCTGCGTGCCGACGGCGTCGACGTGCTCCACTGTCCGACGTTCCGCGGGCCGTTCTCGTCGCGCGTGCCGCTCGTCGTCACGGTGCACGACCTCGCCGTCCTCCGCCGTCCGGAGTGGTTCAACCGCTGGACGCGGAGCTATTCGCGGTTCGCGGTGCCGCGCGTCGTCCACGCCGCCACGCGCGTGATCGCCGTCTCCGAGTTCACGAAGCGCGAGCTCGTCGATCTGCTCGCCGTGCCGGCGGCGAAGATCAGGGTCGTGCCGAACGCGGTCGAGGACGCCTTCACCCCGGATGGCCCGCGCGCCGAGGGCGACTACGCGCTCGCCGTCGGGACGCTCGAGCCGCGCAAGAACCTCGAGCGGATCGCGGCCGCCGTCGAAGGTGAGCTGCGGGTCGTCGGTGTGCGCGGCTGGGGCGGCGTCGAGCCGCCGCCGAACGTCGTCTGGCTCGGCGAGGTCTCCGACGAGGAGCTCGCTGGCCTCTACCGCGGCGCGCGGTGTCTCGTCTACGCCTCGCTCTACGAGGGCTTCGGGATCCCGGTCGCCGAGGCGCTCGCCTGCGGCTGCCCGATCGTGACGAGCTCCGGCAGCGCAATGGCCGAGGTGGCAGGCGACGACGCCGTCTACGTCGACCCGACGGACATCGCCTCGATCCGGGACGGCATCGCGCGCGCGTTCCAGCCCCAGCCGCGCCGCGTCGCCGAGTGGGCGGACGTGGCGGCCGCGACGCGGACGATCTACGAGGAGCTCGTGCCGTGATCGTGATCGACGCCGACGTGCTCGGCCGCGCCCGCACCGGCGACGAGACGTACGTGACGAACCTGCTCCGCGAGCTGCCGCGGGTCGCGCCCGAGCTGCGCTTCGCCGCCGTCACGCGGCACCCGGAGCTCGTGCCGGACGGCGTCGAGCCGATCGCGCTGGCCGCGCGCTCGCAGGAGCTGCGCATGGCTTGGTCGCTGCCGCGCCTGCTCCGCCGCCTGCGGCCCGAGCTCGCGCACTTTCAACACGCTCTGCCTCTCGGCTGGTCCGGCCGTAGCGTGGTCACGATCCACGACCTCTCCTTCGAGCGAGACCCGTCGGCGATGGGCCGCCTCGACCGCGCGACCTTCAAGTGGGCCGTGCCGCGCGCAGCCCGCCGCGCCGACCGCGTGCTCGCGGTCTCCGAGCGGACGAAGCGCGACGTGGTCGAGCTGTACGGCGTCCCGTCGGAGAAGATCACGGTGACGCCGAACGCGGTCGATCCCGCGTTCACGCCCGGAGACGGGGACGGTGCCTACCTGCTCTTCGTCGGCGCGATCCAGAGGCGGAAGGACCCGCTCGCCGCGCTGGCCGCGGCGAACGCCGTCGGCCTGCCGCTCGTCGTCGCCGGGCCCGAGAAGGAGGCCGACGTCGCGCGCGAGCTGCGCGCCGGCGGCGCCGAGCTGCGCGGCTACGTGTCGAAGGACGAGCTGGCGGAGCTCTACCGCGGCGCCTCGGCGCTCGTGCTGCCGTCGCGGTTCGAGGGGTTCGGCCTCCCGGCCGTCGAGGCGATGGCGTGCGGGACGCCCGTCGTCGCCTCGCCCGAGCCCGCGCTGCGCGAGGTCGCAGGCGACGCGGCCGTGTACGCGGACGACGGCGACTTCGCCGCCGCGGTGCGCCGCGCGCTCGAGGACCGCGACCGCCTGGTCGCGGCCGGGCTCGAGCGGGCGAAGCTCTACTCCTGGCAGGAGACGGCCCGGCGCACCGCCGAGGTCTACCGGGCGGTGCTCGCGGCGTGAAGGTCTCGGCCGTCCTCGTCTCGCACGAGCAGGCGCGCCGAGCTCGAGGAGTCGCTGCCCGCGCTCCGCGGGCAGGTCGACGAGCTGGTCGTGATCGCGAACGTCCCCGGCTCCGTGCCGGCGGGCATCGAGGCGATCGAGAACGAGCGGCCGCTCGGCTTCGCCGCGAACCTGAACCGCGGCTTCTCCCGCACGACCGGCGAGGCTCTCCTCTCGGCGAACCCCGACGCGGTGCCCGAGCCCGGCGCGGTCGCGGCGCTGCGCGACTTCATGGGCGACCATCCGCGCTGCGGCGTCGCCGGCCCGCGCATGCTCTATCCGGACGGCTCGCCTCAGCCCTCGCGTCGGCGCTTCCCGACGGTGGGCGGCACGCTCGTCCGCCGCACACCCCTTCGCCGAGTCGTCCCGCAGCGCCGCCACTACCACCTGGACGAGCGCTCTCCGACCGGCCCGGTCCAGACCGACTGGATGCTCGGCGGCTTCCTGCTCCTGCGACGCGAGATGCTCGAGGAGCTCGGCGGCTTCGACGAGGGTTTCCGCCTCTACGGCGAGGACATCGACCTCCAGTACCGGGCGATGCTCGCCGGCTGGGAGCGCTGGTACGTCCCGGCCGCGGTCGTGCGCCACGAGCACAAGGCGGTCACCGACCAGCGCTTCCTGACGCGGCGCACGCTGTGGCACTGGGCCGGCATTGCGCGGTTCGTCCGCAAGCATCCTGAGAGACTGGTGGCGCGATGACCGTGCTCGACAAGTACGACCGGATCGCCGACGGCTACTCCGAGCACGACTACGCCGACCCTGTCCGGTACGCGGCGCACCGGGCGGAGCTGATCGTCGAGCTCGGCGTCCAGCTGCAGAGGGGCGAGAGCCTGCTCGACCTCGGCTGTGGCGACGGGATCATGGCGCCGCCGCTCGTCGCCTACGGCCTTCGCTACCAGGGGATCGACGCGAGCACCGGGATGGTCGAGGCGGCACGGGCGCGGAATCCGGGGCTCTCCTTCACCGTGGCGCGCAGCGAGGACTACGAGCCGCCCGAGCCCGTCGACGCGACGATCTGCCTGCGCTCCTTCTACTACCCGCCCGACCGCCGCGCGTTCTTCCGCCGGGTCGCCTCGTACACGCGCCGCAAGTTCGTCTTCGACTTCCGGCCCAGGGCCCACGAGGCCGGGCCGATCGTGGACGACCTGCGCGCGGCCGGCTTCGCGACGATCGAGCTGCGGCCGTTCTTCCTGCCCCAGCTCAAGCGGCTGCCGGGGATCGCCGTGCCCGCCGTGTACGCCCTCGAGCGGACGGGGCCGCTCGCATCGCTCGTCTCGCGGCGCTACGGGAGGGTCTTCTGCGCGGCGGTGCTCTGACCGCGTGATGCGGGCGAGAGCGCCGCATGGTCGGCGGGTTGCGGCCGCCGCCGGCGTCTACGGCTCGACGGCGCTCGGCATCCTCGCCTCGCTCGTCGTCTTCCGCGTCCTCGGGCCAACCGACGCCGGACGCTTCGTGATCGTGCTCGGGACGGTCGACTTCGTCTCGACGCTGCTCTGGCTGACGAGCGACGAGGCGCTCGTCAAGTACGGCTTCCGCTACGCGGCGCAGGAGGACTGGGGCCGGCTGCATCGCCTCGTGCGCGCGACGTTCCGCTACGAGCTTCTGGCCTCGCTCGTCGCGGGCGCGATCGTCGTCGTCCTCGCGCCGTTCGTCGACCTCGTCTTCAACGACGCCGAGGGCCTCCAGACGGCGATGCTGATCGCCGCGCTCCTGCCGGGGCTCCAGGCGGTCGAGTCGATCGGCGCGGCGGTGCTGATCCTGCGCGGCCGCTACGACGTGCGGGGGGTGCTGCTCACGCTCTCGATGGGCCTCCGGCTCGCGGGCGTGACGATCGGCGCGCAGTTCGGCGTCACCGGTGCGATCGCCGGCGTCGTCGTCGCGCAGGCGATCACGAGCGTGGTCGTCGCCGCCTTCTCCTTCGCTGCCCTCAGGCGGTTTCCGGCCGCGACGCCCGCGCAGCTCGCCGAGGACCGCGGTCCGATCCTCAGGTTCGTGCTCCAGAGCTCGATCTACACCGGCTTCGTCTCGCTTCGCACCTGGATCGCGCCGCTCGTGCTCGGCATGGTGAGCACGGCGGCCAACGTCGGGCTCTTCCGGGCCGCGCAGACGCCGCAGCAGGGAGTCGCCGTGCTGCTCGCCCCCGTCCGCCTGATCCTGCTCACCGAGCAGACGCGCGACTGGGAGCACGGCCGGCCCGAGGTCGTCTTCGCCGGGCTGCGCCGCTTCGTGGTCGGCTCGCTGGTGCTGATCGCGGTCCTCGTCCCGCCGGCGCTGATCGTGATGCCGTGGCTCATGCGCCTCCTCTTCGGCGAGGCCTACGTCCCCGCCGCCGACGCGGCGCGGCTCGTGCTCATCGCCGGGGCGATCCAGCTCGTCTTCGGCTGGACGAAGTCGTTCGCGGTCACGATCGGGCGGCCGGGGTTGCGCACCGTCGCCCACGGTGTCGAGGCGGCTGTGCTCCTGCCACTGATCGTCGTCCTCGGCGGCACCTGGGGCGTGACGGGCGCCGGCGGCGCCGTGCTCGCCTCGACGGTCGCGTTCGCGGTGACATGGGGCGTGCTGCTCGTCTGGCTCCGCCGTGTGGGCTTCGGCCAGGGGACTGCGGCTACCGCGCCCGGATGAGGGCCGAGGGGAAGCTACGGGGCCGGTCGAGCTCCTGCACCTCGAACCGCTCGTCGTCGCGGAACACGTCGAGGTACTTGCAGTTGTAGTAGACGATCGTCCTCGGCCGGCCTTCGCCGGTCGCGAAGAAGGCGGCGACGAACCTGCGCATCACGCCCTCGTCGAACGGGTTGAAGAGGTAGAAGACCGTCCCGTCCGCTGGCAGGAGCTCGGTCGCGTCGCCGCAGAGGACCCTGACGTTGGTGCGTCCGGCGAGCCGCTTCGCGGTGCGCGCGCAGACCTCGGGATCGAGCTCGATGCCGTAGATCGCGTTACGGGCGTGGTTCGAGAGGAACCAGTTGATCACCCGGCCCTTGCCGCAGCCGACATCGACGATCACGTCGTCCGGGGCGATCTCGACCTGGGAGAAGAGCTCGTCGAGGTCGCCGTAGTCGGCGTTGCCGACGTCGTGCGCGCCGAGATGCCCCTGCTTCGTCTTGATCGTGCCCCCGAGGAAGCCGCCGTAGCGCAGGTCGAGCACGGCGTTCCGGAGGGTCGTCGGCGCCCGGCGGATCACCCTCCGGAGCCTCATACGGCCGATCCTACGCGGAGGCGCCGCCGCCAGCCCGACCGGACACGGTCGGTGAGGCGGCCCGCGTCGAGCGCCACGCGCGCGAGCCGGCCGGCGCCGAGGACGCCGGTGCGCACGGCGTTGATGCGCAGGCCGCGGAAGGTCGGCGCGAACACGAGCAGGTTGCGCTCCTCGAAGCTCTCGTTCGAGAACTGCTGCTTGTAGGCGGCGTCGCCGGGTCCGAAGTCGAGGACCCGGAGCGCAGGGTCTGCGATCGCCTCCTCGATCACCCGCATCAGCAGGTGGATGCCGACGCGGTGGCCGGCCCATGCCTCGTCGTACCCTGCCGTGCGGATCAGCATCGTCTCGCCGTGAACCGAGCAGAGCCAGTAGGCGATCGGCCGCTCGCGGTGGTACAGCAGGTAGCCGCGCAGCCACCCGTGCTCGAGGCCGACCCGGGCGAGCGCGCGCTGCTCGGGCGTGTCCGAGAAGCCGGCGCCGAGCGCCCGCTGGTAGGTCGAGCGGGCGACGAGGTCGACGTCCCGCACGAGCTGCTCGAGCCGCTCGGCGTCTCGGACGACGAGCACCTCGAGCTCCGTGCCGAGCTCCTCGTCGATCCGCTTCTCTTCGCGCCGGATCCGCCAGCGCGTGTTCGAGCTCCGCGACGCCACGAACTCCTCGAACGTCTCCGGCAGCACGAGCCGGCGGCGCGGCCACGGCTTGATCAGGTGCTGCCGCTGAAACGGCGAGCCGAGCTCGGCGAACCGCTCGTAGAGCGGCGAGCCGATCCGAAGCGCGGGCAGGGCGACCGCGTCGACCTCGCCGCGTGCGAGAACGCCCCGGAGAGCGTCGACGAGCGACGAGAGCGCCGCCGGCTCGGTCGCGACGAGGCCGCCGTCGACGACCTGGAGCAGACGGACGCGCGGCGCGTAGACGACCTTGTAGCCGAGCGTCGTCAAGAGTCGCCTCGACTCGAGCCTGCCCGCGAGGCCTGCGCGTGCCTCGCCGCCCTCCTCGACGAGGACGGCGAACGGCCCGATCACGTCCTGCCTTTCCCGCACGCGGGTGACGAAGTACTCGCGCTCAGCCTCCTCGCGCTGCCAGGGCACGCCGTCCCACAGCGACCGCAGATCGTCGACCTCCTGGAGCGTCCGTGCGATCCGCGTCTCGTACGGCACGGACGCCGGCTACTGCTGGCGCGCCGGAACGAACTTGAAGCCGACCTGCGCCCCCAGCTCGCGTCGATCCGCCGCGCTCGCCTGGAACGTGGGCGAGATCGAGAGCTCGACGCGTACGGGGGTGCGCTCGACCGGGATCTTCAGGGTCTGCGACGTGCCGTTGCGAATGACCGCCCGCCGCTCGAGCAACACGCGGCCTATGACGGGAACGCCCTGGTTGCGGTCGATCCGGACGGTCCCGACGCGGAGGTGTGCTCGGCCGGGCGGGGCGTCGCCGTTGAAGCCCGTCCGTGAGAGCGTCACCTCGAGGGTCCCGCGTTGACCGGGACGGAAGTAGGTGTACGCCGACTCGCCCGGAGCCCAGCCGTCGGAGTAGAGCTGCTGTGCGGCGTCGAGCAGCTTCCATGGGCTCTGCCCGCGGTAGAGGGTGAGCTGGCCCCACCGGCCGATCACCGGGGCCTGGAGCGTGACGCCGTGATCGGTCAGGACGTAGTTCGTCTCGGGCATGTTCAGCAGCTCCCCGTCGGCCTTCTCGATGCTCGGCGTCAACGCGGGCCCCGGTCCCGGCGCGGTCGCATCGAGGCTGTACACGTGCCGGATCGAGCGGTTCCAGAACTCGGTCAGCCATAGCCCGTTCGGGTCCGTGATCTTCTGACCGAGGTACGTCACCGGCTGCCTGCCCGTGGCCTGGTCGACCCAGTCGAGCTGCGCGGGCATGTTCCCGAGCAGGCGGTTCGCGAAGTGGTCGAAGCCGACGGTCGCTGCGATCTGGGCGGTCAGCATCCACGTCCCGACGAGCACCGCGGCGACCGCCGGGACGCCGCGCACGTTGCGCCAGACGAGGATCGCGACCGAGACCACCAACGCGGCCAGCATCAGTCGGCGGAGATCGTCCGTCGCCCAGCCCCAGTGACGGTTGGGGATCGTGAGGATCGCGAAGCCCGGCGCCTCGAAGTACGGGTAGAGGAGCTGAAGCGGCTTCTCGAAGATCAGGTAGACGACGAAGATGGTCGCCACGGTGACGAGGCGCCAGTCGATCTCTCGCGAATGCAGCACGAGCGCCGTCCCGATCAGCAGGAGCGGCGCGAGGTAGATCATGTTCCGCTCCTCCGTCACGGTGAGGGTGACGGTCGAGAGGTACGCGGCCTTCACGGCCGTGTACAGCGAGATGCAAAGGATGGACGCGCCGAGGTACGCGGCGAAAGCGCGGTAGACGCGGTCCTCGTTCCGCTCGCGCAGGTGCAGCGATGCGATGCCGCCGATCACGGGGAGCACACCCATCCCGACGACGAATGCGAGGGCGGCGCCGAGGCCGAGGTCGACCATGCGTCCCTTCCAGTACTGCGTCGAGATCTGCCAGATCTCGATGTGCTGGAGCATGATCCGGTTGAAGAGGATGAGCCCGCCGATGAGCAGGACGACCGCTCCGATCTTGTCTCCGAGGCTCCAGTTCGCACGCCAGGCGCGGCCCCGGGGGCCGATCAGCCAGAGCGTCGCACCGGCGATCACGAACGTCGCCGGCACGGTCGCGAACTGCGGGTAGCGGACGAGCAGCGCCACGATCGAGGCCAGCACGGCCCAGACCCAGTCGAGCGGCCGTCCCGCTGCGAGCGCCCGCACGATCAGCCACGAGCAGAGCGCGTACCACGGATAGGCGAGGACCTCGGGCACGAGCGAGGTCGCGTACGCCATGCCGGGGATGAAGATCGCGAGGATGGCCACGACCAACGACGTCTGCCTCGGAAGCAGCATCCGCGCCAGCAGGTACGTCGGTACCGCGGCGAGGCTCATCACGATTACGTTCAGGTACTTGATCGCCGCGTACGCGGTCCCGGTCGAGCCGATCGCCCAGAACGGCGAGATCATCACGGCGTAGAGCGACTTGAAGCCGATCGGCTCGCCGCGTCGGGCCGCATGGCCGGTCTCCTCGATCGCCCGCGAGATCTGCGTCCACTCGAGCTCGTCGGTGAAGACCCAGGGCGTCTTCCGCGTCCACGCCTCGATGCAGTAGAAGGTCAGCACGGCCAGCGCGAGCCCGACGAGGGGGATCACGCCGACGGCACGGCGCGCGAAGGCGCGCCCACGTGCCCTCGAGGCAGGAGGGGCTTCGACGGAGCTCGCGTTCACTCGCTCGCCGTGCCGAGTGCGACGCGGGGGTCGAGGTCGATCTCGCGTCGGACGAAGCGGCAGTCGACGCCGGCACCGGTGCACGCCTCGACGACGAGGTCGAGCCGCTCGCGCGGTGCGTTGGGGATCGTGACGAGGACGATGTTCGGCCGCGTGCGGTCGATCACCCGCCCGATCTCCTCGAGCCCGCCGAGGATGCTCACCCCGTGGATCCGGCGGCGGCGGAGCCGCGGGTTGTCGTCGAGGAAGCCGACCACTCGCTCGCCCGCCGTCTCGCGCAGCTCGCGCATCAGGCTGCGGCCCGTCCGTCCGGCGCCGACGATCAGCGTGCGCCTGCCGGTGCGGTCGCGAACCGACCTCATGCCGACGACGAGCGCGCGCTCTGCGAACCTCGACGCGCCGACGGCGACAATGCACACGAGCGCGTCGACGATGAAGAACGAGCGCGAGAAGTCGCGCATGTTCTGCGTCAGCACGATGTAGGAGAGCGCGATCACCTCCGAGCAGACCACGGCCGAGGCGATCGCCGCCGCGTCGCGGGCGCCTGCGTACCGCCAGACCGAGCGGTAGAGGCCGAAGGGGATGAAGGTCAGATAGCGCGCCGCGAGCACGATCGGCAGGGTGAGCCCCGCGATGAAGCGCTGGCTCGTCGTGCCCGGCCAGCCGAACACGATCGCATAGGCGGCGAGGAACGAGCCGGTGATGACGACGAAGTCGACGAGCACCTCGATCACACGCCGCCAGTGGACGGCGAACGCCTGCGTGAACCCGAGCGCGCGCTGCTCCGGCAGCGGGCGTCGCTCGATGTCGGCGAGGAAGCTCGCGAACTGCACGAGCAGGGCGAAGGTGATCACGACGCCGATCACCGTGTAGCGGACGTTGTCGAGCACGTTGTAGGCGAGGCTCGACGCGCCGATGCCGGTCGCGATCAGCGCGAGCAGCGCGACCGCATGCTTCTCGGAGAGGCCGAACCGGACGAGCCGGTGCGAGGAGTGGTCGCGGCCGCCCTGGTAGATCGGCCGTCCTTCGAGCAGCCGCGCGACGGTCACGAGCGCCGTGTCGAGGATCGGCACCGCGAGCACGAGGATCGGGAGGACGAGGGTCGCCACTGTCGTCCCCGCGACGCGCCAGCTCGCCGCGAGCCCGAGGGCAGCGAGCGCGAAGCCGAGCACTTGGCTGCCCGAGTCGCCCATGAAGACGAGCGCGCGCCCTTTCGGCCGAAGGTTGAAGGGCAGGAAGCCGATGCATGCGAGCGCGCCGGCAAGCGCGAACACGAGCACCAGGTCGCTCGAGTGGGCGGTGACCGCGTCGATCGCGAAGAAGCCGAACGCGATCGCGGCGAGCGTGGCGGCGAGCCCGTCCATGTTGTCGAGCAGGTTGAACGCGTTCGTCATCCCGACGAGCCACACGAGCGCGATCGCGTCGCCGAGCCACTCGTTCCCGACGAGCTGGACCTGCGTGCCGGTCGCGATCACGATCACGGCGGCGCCGATCTGGGCGGCCAGCTTGGCCAGCGGGGTCAGGCTGTAGAGGTCGTCGACGAGCCCGGCGAGGAAGAGGAGCGTGCAGCCGGCGTAGATGGAGGCGAGCGCGACGGTTGGCTCGTACGCGCCGGCAGCGGCCGCGAGCCAGAGGCCTGCGCTCAGCCCGGCGAAGAGGCCGATTCCCCCGAGCAGGGGCGTCGGCGTCTCGTGCCAGCGCGTGCTCGAGGGGAGCGCGACCAGCCGGCGCGCGAGCGGCGAGCGCAGGAGCAGCCAGATCACGGCCGCGGTGGTCGGAAGCGCGGCGATCACCGCGAGGGTGCTCACGGGGGATGAGGGTAGTGGAACGCCGTTAGCACGTTGTGAGGACGGTAACGCTCCTTCCGGCCGGACGGAAGGAGCCGGCGTTGGGTCGTCGGGTCGCTCTGTGCGTCGCCTGCCGGGGCGGTCGTGGCGGGAGCCTGTGGATGGATCGGCTCCCTCTCGGCTCACTCTCGATCCGGTCCCGTTGCGAAGGACACCTTGCGCGAGGGCTACGGTCGCGGCAGCTCCCCTGGCGGGTGGGGGTTAGGGATGGAACGTGCGGTGGCCCACGGCCGAACGCCGGCGGTCGCGAAGGGCCGTGCCCGGCGCGCCCTACACTTGGGCCGTGGCCGTCTACGCCGAGCTCGTCCGCTACCGGGAGCTCTTCGCGAACCTCTTCCGCCGCGACTTCCAGGCGAAGTACCGGGGCTCGCTGCTCGGCCTCGCCTGGTCGCTGCTGAACCCGATCGCGCTCATGGGCGTCTACCTCGTCGTCTTCGGCCTGCTCTGGCGCGGCGACACGATCCCCTACTACCCGCTCTACCTGCTCGCGGGCCTCGCTTGCTGGATCTTCTTCGCGAACTCGCTGCAGACGGGCGCCCGCTCGTTCGTCGACAGCGCGGAGCTGGTGAAGAAGGTGCGCTTCCCGCGCCAGCTCGTTCCGCTGTCGGTCGTCGCGACGCAGCTCGTCACCTTCGCCGCGATGCTCGCGATCCTCATCGTGCTCTCGCTGGCGTTCGTGCCGCGCGCGCGGCCCTACGTCGCGCTCTCGATCCCGCTCTCGCTGCTCTTCCTCGGCCTCGTCGTCGGCGTCGCGCTGATCGTCGCGTCCGCGAACGTCGTCTTCCGCGACGTCGAGCACCTTTTGGCCGCGGCGCTCCTCCCCTGGTTCTTCCTGACCCCGATCCTCTGGCGCTTCGCCGATCTGCCGGAGTCCGTCCAGAGCCACGAGACGCTGCTCGACATCCTCTACTGGTGCAACTTCGTCGCCCCTCCGATCGACGCGGTGCGCGACCCCCTCTGGCTGGGGGAGGCGCCGCGGGTGGCCGACGTGATCTATCTCGCCGTGGCGGCCGCGGTCGCGCTCGTGATCGGCGCGCTCGCCTTCAGGCGCGTTGACGACCGGATCGCGATCGAGCTCTAGGCCTTAGCCCCGCTGACGTCGCGACGGATCGGCCGTCAGCACGATGCGACCGTCGTAGAGCCACGGCTCGTCGGTCGGGACGCCGTAGGCAGGCAGGCCCTCGATCTCGGACAGGCGCTCGATCCGCACGCCGTCCAGCACCGAGGGGCAGAGGAGCGGGTAGGAGAATGCGGGCATGCGTCCCGGCCCGGGGGTGTACGGCTCGAGGACCTTCGGGCGGCGGCGGAGCAGGCCGTTCGGCCAGGCGATCGCCCCGGCGACGACCGCGTAGCCCTCGGCGTGCGCGGCGGTCACGCGCTCCTCCCAGTCCGGAGCCGGCTCGACCCATCCGGGGAGGTCGGCGTGCCGAATGCCCTGCCGAGGGAGCACCTCGACCGTCGACGCGGCCATGTTGCTTCCGAGCTCGGAGAACCAGGCGCGGTTCTCCGCCACGAGGTCGAAGGCGAATCCGAAGCGCCCGGGCGGCATCGGGGCGCGGACCCGGGCCTCGACGGTCGCGCGCTCGCCGGGCGCGAGCGGGGGAAGCCTCGTCCGCTCGCCGTCCCACACGATCGGGTTGTCGCGCTCGTCGAGCCAGTGGTAGGCGAGCTTGATCCCGTCGCCCCACGGCACGGTCCCTGCGTTCTCGAGCTCGACCCGAGCGCCCCCGACTGTCCCCGCGTGCGGGTCGTCGAGCGTCCAGTCGCCCCAGTGGACGGCGAGCGGCCCCTTGGCCATGGCGCGGCTAGTCTAGGCTCGGTGCCAGGGGAACCGTTGCTCGTCCGCGCCGCGCGGCGCGAGCCCGTGGAGCGGACGCCGGTCTGGTTCATGCGGCAGGCCGGGCGGTCGCTCCCCGAGTACCGGGCGATCCGGGAGCGGCACGCGTTCTTCGAGATCAACCGCTCCGCGGAGCTGACGGCGGAGGTCACTCTCCAGCCCGTGCGTCGGCACCAGGTCGACGCGGCCGTGATCTTCGCCGACATCATGACGCCCGTCCTGGCGATGGGCCTCGACGTCGAGCTCGTCGAGGGCGTGGGCCCGGTTGTCCGCGAGCCCGTTCGCTCGATGAGCGCGGTGGAGCGGCTGCGTGTGCCCGATCCCGACGAGTCGGTGGCGCCGGTTCTCGGAGCGATCGCGGCGGTGCGTCGCGAGCTTTCGCTCGAGCAGGCCGTCGTCGGGTTCTGCGGCGGTCCGTTCACGGTCGCGGGCTACCTGGTCGAGGGCGCGCCGTCGCGCGACTTCTCGGTGACGAAGGCGCTGATGTACCGCGAGCCCGAGGTCTGGCACGCGCTGCTCGACAAGCTGGCCGCGACGTTCGCCGCCTACGGTCTCGCGCAGGCCAGGGCGGGGGCGGACGTCGTGCAGCTCTTCGACTCGTGGGTCGGGGCGCTGTCGGTCGCCGACTACGCGGAGTTCGTCGCGCCCTGGTCGGCCCGGGTGCTGGGGGCGCTGCGCGAGGCCGGGGTGCCGGCGATCCACTTCGGGACGGGGACTGCCACGCTCCTGCCGTCGATGGCCGCGGCCGGGGGCGACGTGATCGGCCTCGACTGGCGGATCCCGCTCGACGAGGGCTGGCGGGCGGTCGGCGCCGATCGAGGCGTGCAGGGGAACCTCGATCCCGCGGTGCTGCTCGGGCCGTGGGAGCGGGTCGAGGCGGCGACCCGCGAGGTGCTCGAACGCGCCGGCGGAAGGCCGGGGCACATATTCAACCTCGGCCACGGCGTCCTCCCGGGCACCGATCCGGACGTGCTCGGACGCGTCCGCGAGCTCGTGCACGCGGAGACGGCCGCGGCTGCCGCCGCCGGGGGGAAGGAACGTCACCCTTCCGGCACGGTCTCGTGACGAAGGACACCTTGCGGCGGCGCTAGCGTGGTTCTTCTCCCCAGGGTGGGTGGGGGTTAGGGATGGAGAGCAGCGCGCGCGCTCCGCACCGCACCGCCCCGACCGCGGCATCCGCCGCGCGACCCGGCTCACGGACGATCGCCAGCACCCGTTGGGTAGCGTCCCGGGCGTGAGCGCAGCCGTCGTTCTCATGGCCTACGGGTCGCCCGAGCGGCTCGACGAGGTCCCCGCGTACTACGCCGACATCCGCGGCGGGCGGCCGATCGCGCCCGAGCACCTCGACGACCTCGTCGCGCGCTACCGCCGCCTCGGGATCGAGGCCTCGAACCCGCTGAACGCGATCACCGAGGCGACGCGAGCGGCGCTCGCCGAGGAGCTCGGCCTCCCCGTGCATACGGGCATGAAGCACTGGACGCCGCGCATCGCCGACGCCGTCGAGCAGTCGCTCGAAGGCGGCGCCGACACGATCGTCGGCCTCGTCCTCGCGCCGCACTACTCGCGTCTCTCGATCGCCGGCTACCGGGACCTGCTCGAGCGCGCCCTCGCCGACCGGGCGCAGCTCGTGTTCGTCGAGAGCTGGCACGACGACGCCGGGCTTCGTGGGGTTCCTCGCCGACCGCATCCGCGGAACGACCGCGCACGTCGTCTTCACCGCTCACTCGCTGCCGGCACGGATCCTCGACGAGGGCGACCCCTACCGCGACCAGCTGCTCGAGACCTCCCGGCTCGTGGCGGACGCCGCGGGCATCTCCGACTGGTCGTTCTCCTTCCAGAGCGAGTCGCCCACCGGTGAGCCGTGGCTCGGGCCCGACATTCTCGACCACCTCACCGATCTCCACTCGCAAGGCATCGAGCACGTGCTCGTGTGCCCCGTCGGGTTCGTGTCCGATCATCTCGAGATCCGCTGGGACATCGACACCGAGGCACAGGAGCGCGCGGCGGAGCTCGGCCTGCGGCTCGAGCGGATCGAGATGCCGAACGCCGAGCCCGCCTTCATCGCCGTGCTCGCCGCGATCGTCCGCCGCGCCCTGGCGCCCGTCGCTGCGTGACGCGTCGAGCGCGGGCGCTACCCTCGCAGCAGTGGAAGCAATGACCCCCGGGCGGATCGTCGTCGACCGCGTGTCGCAGCGCTTCCGCGTCTCGACGCAGCCCCACCGGACGATCAAGGACCTGATCGTCGCGCGCGGCCGTGTGCCGGCTACCGAGGTCTGGGCGCTGCGCGACGTCTCGCTTCAGGTCGCGCCGGGCGAGGCGGTGGGCCTGGTCGGACGGAACGGCTCGGGGAAGACGACGCTGCTGAAGCTCGTCTCCGGGATCTTCAAGCCGACTTCGGGACGCGTCGCCGCCGGCGGTCGCGTCGGCTCGCTGCTCGAGCTCGGCGCCGGGTTCCACCTCGACTTCACCGGCCGCGAGAACGTCTACCTCAACGGCTCGATCCACGGCCTCTCGCGCTCACGCGTGCGCGAGCTGATGGACGAGATCGTCTCGTTCGCCGAGCTCGAGAGCTTCATCGACCTGCCGGTGCGCACCTACTCGTCCGGGATGTACATGCGGCTCGGGTTCTCGGTCGCCGCGCACATCGAAGCCGACGTGCTCCTGCTCGACGAGGTGTTCGCGGTCGGCGACGAGGCCTTCCAGCGCAAGTGCTTCGGCAAGATCCACGAGTTCAAGCGGCGCGGCGGGACGATCGTGTTCGTCTCGCACGACGCGCAGGCGGTCGAGCGGCTCTGCGACCGGGCCGTCCTGCTCCGGCAGGGTGAGATCGCCTTCGACGGGCCGACGCACGACGCGATCGCCCGCTACCGGCGGCTGCTCGCCGAAGACAGCAGCCCGGACGAGCTGTCGGCGGGCCTGCGCGAATGGGGGAGCGGCGAGGCGCAGGTCCTGTCCGCGCGCCTGCTCGACGCCGACGGAGACGAACGCCGGCAGTTCGCAGCGGGGGAGCCGCTCGTCGTGCAGCTCCGCCTCCAGGCAGAGGCCGACGTCGCGCCCCCGCGGCTCTCGCTCGAGCTGCGCGACGACGACGGCGTCGTGCTCGGCAGCGCCTCGGTCGGGACGGACGACCTCGGCTGGGACGGGCGTGCCGGCGAGCGCGAGCTTCGCTTCGAGATCGACCGCCTCCCGCTCGCGGAGGGTCGCTTCCACCTCCGCTGCGCACTCGTCGATGCCGGCGGCGGAAGGCTTCTGCACTCGCTCGAGGACGCCGTGCAGTTCTTCGTGCTCCCGACCGGAGCCGAGCGCGGCGCGGTCCTGCTGGCGGGGCGCTGGTCGATGCAGGAAATCGAAACGTCGGCGCCAATCCCACTGCGATGAGCTCGCGGACCTGCCCCGACTGGCCGCAGCTGATGGAAATCGCGCCCGAGCTCCAGTTCAAGCACTACACCCTGCGCGAGGCGCAGCTCCCGGCCGACGCGCTCGTGAACTGCGGCGAGTGCGACTTCGACGCGGTCACGATCTGCTGTGACCTCGACAGTCACGTGTTCAACCCCGAGCACACCGATCCGGTCCTGGCCGACGCCCTCCGCGCGTCGCACTGGTTCGACCTGCCCGAGTTCACGTCGCGCTCGCCCGGCTCGACGGCGGCCTGACCGCCTCCTGACCGGCGGCACCGCGCTGCCGTCCGGCGCCACGGCGATAGGGTCCCGCGCATGCCGACCGTCGTCGTCCCGTTTCGCGGCCCGGAGGGCAAGAGCCGGCTCGGAGAGCTCCGACTCGAGCTCCGGGCCTCGCTCGCCCACGCGATGCTCGCCGACGTCGTGGCCGCGTGCATTCAGGTCGGGCCCACGTTCGTCGTCGCGCCCGATCGCCCGGCCGTCAGGGGCGCGACGCACGTCCCCGACCCGGGCGAGGGACAGGGAGCGGCCGTCCGCGCCGGCCTCGACGCCGCCGTCGCGACGGGCGCCGCGGCGCCGTATCTCGTCGTCAACGCCGACCTCCCGTGCGTGAGCGCGCGCGATCTCTTCACGCTCCTGGGTGCGCTGCCCGCCGGCGGGATCGCCGTTGCGGCCGCGCGGGACGGGACGACGAACGCGCTCGTCCTCGCCACGCCGGATCTCTTCGTGCCAGCGTACGGGCCGGGGAGCGCGGGTCGATTCGCGGCGCTCGCCCCGTCGCGCACGGTCGACGCGCCGAACCTCGCCGACGACGTCGACACGCTCGCCGATCTCGAGCGCGTGCGCGAACGCCTCGGTGCCCGGACGCGAGCGCTGCTCACGAGGCTCCGGCTCGGAGAGGCCGCATGAAGGTCGTCGCGCTCTCGGGCGGCGTCGGCGGCGCCCGCTTCCTCCAGGGTCTGACGGCGGTCGTCGATCCCGCCGACGTCACGATCGTCGGCAACGTCGGCGACGACGTGGAGGTGCTCGGCCTGCACGTCTCGCCCGACCTCGACAGCATCCTCTACGCGCTCGCCGGGCTCGCCGACGAGGAGCGCGGCTGGGGCCGCGCCGACGAGACGTGGAACGCCCTTGCCTCGGCGGAGGCTTTCGGAGGCGAGTCGTGGTTCCGGCTCGGCGACCTGGACATCGGCCTCCACCTCGTGCGGGCGCAGCTGCTGCGCGAGGGCGTGCCGCTCTCGCAGGTGACGGCCCGCCTCGTGAGCGCCGCCGGTCTCGGCTCGCACGCTTCTCCCGGCGACCGACTCGCCGCTCCGCACCTTCGTCGAGACGCCCGCCGGCACCTTCCCGTTCCAGACGTGGTTCGTCGCCCGCGGCCACCGCGACGAGGTCGACGCCGTGCACTACACGGGTGCGCCCGACGCTCGTCCGGCGCCCGGTGTGCTGGCGGCGATCGACGCGGCGGAGCTGATCGTGATCGCACCCTCGAACCCGTACGTGTCGATCGGGCCGATCCTGGCGGTCGAGGGGATCCGGCTCGCGCTCCACCGCCGGCGGGTGCCTTGCGTCGCCGTCAGCCCGCTCGTCGGTGGGCGCGCGGTGAAGGGTCCCGCCGACCGAATGCTCACGCGTATGGCGGGCGGAACGACGCCGGCGCATGTCGCCGGGTGCTACGAGGGTCTCGTCGACGCGCTCGTGCTCGACGAGGCCGACGCACCTGCCGAGCTGCCGGCCGGCGTGCGCGCCGTGGTGACCCGGACGCTGATGACGGACGGCGAGGCGCGCGCCCGGCTCGCCCGGGACGTGCTCGACGCCGCCGGCGCGCCTGCGTGAAGATCGCTGTCCTTGGAGGGACGGGCAGCTTCGGGCGGGCGCTCGCGGCCCGGCTCGTCGCGCTCGGCGAGGACGACGTCGTGATCGGCTCGCGGGACGCCGACCGCGCCCGGACGGCCGCGGCGGAGCTCGGCGGACGGACCGGCGGCGCGACCAACGAGGACGCCGTCCGCGAGGCCGATCTCGCGGTGCTCGCGGTGAAGGCCGACGGCGCGCTCGAGACGGCACGGTCCATCTCCGCTGCGCTCGGCGACACGCCGCTCCTCTCGGTCGCGAGCATGCTCGCGTTCGGCAAGGACGGCGTGCGCCCCGACGCCGACCCGCGCTCGCTCGCAGAGCGGATCCAGGACGTCGTCAGCGCGCCCGTCGCCGCGGGCCTGCACTCGATCGCGGCCGCGAACCTCGATGCGGCGCCTCCCGACGAGGACGCATTCGTCTGCGGTGACGACCCGCGCGCGAAGGAGCTCGCCCTCGAGCTCGCCGGGAAGGTGGTTGCGGGCCGTGCCCTCGACGCCGGGCCGCTCGCGACCGCGCGCACGCTCGAGGGGATGACGGCGGTGATCGTCAACCTCAACCGCCGCTACAAGGCCCACGCGGGCATCCGCGTCACCGGCGTCACGTGATCGAGATCCTCCCGGTCGAGGGGCTGCCGGAGATCGAGGAGGGGAACGACCTCGGCGCGTTGATCGCGGAGCGGGCCGAGCTCCGGGAACGCGACGTCGTCGTCGTCGCGCAGAAGGCGGTCTCGAAGGCCGAGGGGCGCGTCGTACGAATCGAGGACGTCGAGCCCTCGCAGCATGCGCGCGAGCTCGCGGGGGAGCGCGACCCGCGCGAGGTCGAGGTCGTCCTGCGCGAGACGGTGCGGATCGTCCGCGCCCGCCCGCCGTTCCTCATCGCCGAGACGCGGCACGGCTTCGTCTGCGCCTCCGCCGGCGTCGACCACTCGAACGCCCCCGAGGCCGGCATGCTCGTCCTGCTCCCGCTCGACCCCGACGGGAGCGCGCGCCGGATCCGCGCCACGATCCGCGAGCGCGCCGGCGTGGACGTTGCGGTGATCGTCGCCGACTCCTTCGGCCGGCCGTTCCGCCACGGAACGACCGACGTCGCGATCGGCGTCGCCGGCATGGATCCGCTGCTCGACCTGCGCGGCACGGTCGACCGCGTCGGCTACGAGCTCCGTTCCTCGCGGGTCGCAATCGCCGACGAGCTCGCCGCCGCGGCCGACCTCGCCCGGGGCAAGCACGACGGCGTGCCGGTCGTCGTCGTCCGCGGCGTGGCCGTGTCCGGCAACGGCGCGGCGACCGAGCTCGTGATGTCGCCCGACCGCGACCTGTTCCGCTGATCGTGCGTAAGGACTGTGACTCGCGCACGCGAGGTTTGTCTGTCCTTTCCGACGACCTTCACCGAGTCCGTCACGGGAGTCGGGTCCCCTCATACGGTGGCAGACGACGAAGGAGGAGTGATGCGCGCGCGCGTGGCGACCTTTGAGGGCGAGGTTCGAGGTGCCGAATACGACGAACAGATCGAGCAGATTCGCTCGGAGGTGCGGAGCGGCAACCGCCCGCCTGGGCTTGAGGACGCGAAAGGTGTTCTCATCCTCTCCGGGGAAGGCGGCAAACGGCTCGCGATCACTCTCTTCGACGACGAGGAGGGCATGCGTCGCGGCGACGCTGCGCTCAACGAAATGACGCCCGTCGGGATGGGCGAACGTAGCTCCGTCGAGTTCTACGAGGTCGCGGTTCTGGAAATGCCCTGATTCGCAATGCTCGGCGCGGCGTAGTCACTCACAGGCTCAAGGTGACGAACACTCGCGCAGGCTGGCTCCTCGCCCCTGACGACGCTCTCGTAGCAGTGGTGGAAAGCCGCGTGCCGTGCTCGGTGACAGCCCGGATGCCCACCCAGACGAGGCCACGGATCATGAGGACGACAAGAGAGGTTTCTCGTGAACGGCATGATCATCTTTCTGAGCGCGACGTTCATCGCAATCGTCGCGATCATCCTTCAGCGCCGCCGCAACTTGCGTCAGAAGTAGCCTGCGCGGTCGCAGCAGGTATCGGCCCCGATCTCGTGGCTGGGCGCTGCTGCCTGGGCGTCATTGGCCAAGAACTCGCGCAGACCGCGGTGCTGCCGCTGGCTGTAGACGGAGATAGGGTCGCGACCTGGCCCCGCCCGGGGGCTCGTTCGGCGTCATCCCGAGCAGCACTGGCGCAGCGACAGAGTCCGACGCGAGCAGCCTGAGCCGCTCGCGCCGCTCGGAGCTAACCAGCAGCCTCTACCGCTGGGTGAAGTTGTGGACTTCCAGGTATTCGATCGTCGGCGGGCCGTCACCAACGCCTGCCTCGTTTCGGACCGCGGCGACTCTCTCGCCCCAGGCCTCGGCCTCGCCGCGCGAGGGCCAGACTTCGACGACGCGTACCTTTCCGTTCTCGCCGATCGCGGCGACATGAAATAGGGCTCCGGCCGGAGGCGTGTCGCCGAGCCCCAGTCCCTCCCTCATCTGGTCGTACTCCTCGGGCGTGATCCGGGTCTCGACGATCCGTGCAGTTGCCACGCGGTCCTCCCTTGTTGACGCGAAGACAGTACTCCGAAACGGTGCGCGGCAATCGCACGCTTCCGTCGCCCCGCCACCAAGGAGGCGATCCGCTCAGACCCTCGCGGCGTCCGGGCGCCCGATACGCTCGCGGCCGTGGCAGGGATGAAGGAGCGGATGCTCGCAGGCGACCTCTACGTCTTCGACGACCCGGAGCTCGAGGCGGCGCAGGCCCGGGCCCAGGAGCTCCTCGAGCGCTACAACGCGACCCGCCACGTCGAGCAGGAACTGCGCGACCGCCTGCTGCGCGAGCTGCTGGGCGAGGTGGGCGAGGGCGTCGTCGTCAGGCCGACGTTCCGCTGCGACTACGGCAGCTACATCTCGATCGGCGCGAGCACGTTCGTCAACTACGACTGCGTGATGCTCGACGTCGCGCCGATCCGGATCGGAGCGGCCTGCCAGATCGCCACGCGCGTCCAGCTCGTGACCCCGACCCACCCGATCGACCCCGAGCTGCGCCGAGCCCAGTGGGAGGCGGCCGAGCCGATCACGATTGCCGACAACGTCTGGCTCGGGAGCGGCGTCGTCGTCTGCCCCGGCGTCACGATCGGCGAGAACACCGTCGTCGGCGCGGGCGCGGTCGTGACGCGCGACCTGCCCGCCGGCGTCGTCGCCGTCGGCACGCCTGCGCGGGTGCTTCGCGAGATCGGAGACGAGGACAGGGTCAGCGTCCCCGAGCGCGAACGCTGAGGGATGGACAGACCGATGCAGGACCGCGTGATCGTGGCTCCCACCTCCGCGCGGCCGACGCTGGAGCACGATGCGCGGGCCGTCCTCTGGTGGGTGCTCGTCTCGACCGGGGCCGGCGCGATCGCGGGCTTCCTCGTCGGCGGGATCGGAGGTCGCCTCGCGATGCTGCTGCTGCGGCTGACCTCTCCGGACTTCGTCGTCGGCCTGACCTCCGACGACGGTTTCGAGATCGGCGTCGTGAGCCTGCAGACGTTCAACCTCGTGCTCGCGATGACGATGGTCGGCGGCATCGTCGGCGTGCTCTACGGCGCCGTTCGCTCCGCGATTCCGGTGCGTCTTCGCATGCCGCTCTGGGTCGCCGTCTGGGCGCTGTTCGGTGGACAGGCCGTCGTCCACGAGGACGGCGTCGACTTCACCGTGATCGAGCCCGCGCTGCTCTCGATCGTGCTCTTCGTCGCTCTCCCCGGAATCGGAGCGGCCGTGGTCGTCGCGCTCGTTGAGCGGTGGTCGAAGGCGGAGCCCTCGGGGAACGGCCGCCTCACCGCGCTGCTCGTCGTCGCCTCGCTTGCCGCGACGTTCGCGCTGATCCTCGCGGCGCTGATCGCAATGGGCGCGCTGCTCCTCCGGCGTCTGCCCAGCCTGCGGCGCGTCTCGGCAATCGGGGCCCGCGTCGTCGTCCCGTTCGCGCTGCTCGTCATCGCCGTCGTCGCCGGCTTCGACCTCGTCCAGGAGTCGAGCCGGATCCTCGACTGAGACGGCGCCTCGCTGTGCGAGCTGGCACGGCGCTCGCGCGAAAATCACGCAGGGGTCTTACGCGTCGTCCACGAGGGCACGGCCAGCGGAACGCGTTACGGTGAGCCGGACCGAGAAGGAGTCCAAGATGACTGAGCAGACGACGTTCAGCGCCGACGAGGCGCGGCGCGTGGGCGAGGAGATCGGGATCGACTGGGGCTCGGCGCCGTTCGACGTCGAGCAGTTCCGGATGGGGATGGACGTCGAGCTCGAGCACGGCCTGCACGATCCGAGGACGAACGTGACCGACAGCGACCCGGTCGTGACGGGCAAGATCGCGCTGGCCCATCTGAACGAGTTTCCCGACTACTACACGCGGCTCGAGCGGATGGAGGAAGACGCAAAGCGAGAGCACGGAGGCTGAGCCGGCCACGCCACTCGCGTCAGCGCTCGCGCCGCTGCTCCCGGCGCGCCGCGCGCCGCAGCGCCTCGAGCCGGCGGCGGTCCTGCTTTGTCGGCCGTGCGCCGCGGTCGGCGCCGGGCGGGGCGGCAAGGCGCCATTGCAGCTCGGCCTGCTCGCGTGCCGTGACCGACTCCGGGGTCTCGTCGTAGAGAGCTGCCGCGACCTCTGCCGGCCCGCGCTTGTCGGCCAGGCCCATGACGACGACCGTCCACTGCCGATGGCCGATGCGCAGCCCGACGGTGTCCTTCGGCTTGATCTCCTTCGACGGCTTCGCCCGCACGCCGTTCACCTGGACGCGGCCGCCGACGACCGCCTCGGTCGCCGCGCTGCGCGTCTTGAAGAACCGCGCAGCCCACAGCCACTTGTCGATCCGCACGTGCTCGATCCGCGAAGGGTACGCCGCGGGTCGACGCTCTAGGATCGGTGTTCTGACCTCGCTCGCTCTCCAAAGTCCAGTCGCCGGAGTGCTCGTGTTCGGCCCGCTCGTCGGCTCGGTGCTCGTGGAGCATCGCCGCTTCAGCGGGGATCGGGGCGATCGGCTCGGCGACTCGACCTACCGGCGGCTACAGGCGTGGCAGCTCGCCGGCCTCGTGCTCGGCGTCCTGGCCGCGAGGTGGCTCCCCGGCGCGGCGATGCCCGGGCCCGACTGGCTCTGGCCCGTGCTCGGTTGTCTCGTCGGCATTGCAGGCGTGGTCCTGCGCTGGTGGGCGATCCGCGTCCTCGGGACGCAATTCACGCGCGAGCTGCGGGCCGGCGACGACCATCGGCTCGTTGACGTCGGGCCGTACCGGCACCTGCGGCACCCGTCCTACACGGGCGCGATCCTCATGCTGGCGGGCGTCGGGATCGGGCTCGGGAACGTGCTGAGCCTCGCCGCCTGCGTCGTGCTCCCGACGATCGGCTACGTCCAGCGCATCGGGCCCGAGGAGACGTTGCTGCGCGACCGGCTCGGCGAGTCGTACGCGGCGTATGCCGCCCGGACGCGACGGCTGCTACCCGGCTTGTGGTGACGAAACGGTGCGGTCGGCCTAGTCGACGAACTCGTCCGCCACGCTGAGGGCGTCGTCGAGGATCGCGATCCCCTCGTCGAGCTCCTCGCGCGTGATCGTCAGCGGCGGACACACCATGACGATGTTCCAGTGCGTCATCAGGTAGAGACCGCGGTCGAGCGCGTGCTTGGCCATCGACGCGACCGGCTTCGCCGCCTCGCCCGACCCGTTGAACGGCACGAGCTCCTCGCGGGTCTGGCGGTTCTTGACGAGCTCGAGGCCCCAGAAGCAGCCGAGGCCGCGCACCTCGCCGATCGACGGGTGCTTGTCCTGGAGGCGCGTCAGCTCGGTGCGGAAGACCGCGCCCATCGCCGCGGCGTTCTCGACGATGCCCTCCTCCTGGAAGGCCTCGATCGAGGCGACGGCCGAGGCGCACGCGAGCGGATGACCCGAGTAGGTGAGCCCGCCGGCGAAGTACCTCGGCCGGATCCAGTCGGCGATCTCGGGGCGCACGACCATCGCGCCGAGGGGCACGTAGCCGGAGTTGATGCCCTTCGCGAGCGTGATGATGTCCGGCACGACGTCCCAGTTGTCGACCGCGAACCACTTGCCGGTCCGGCCGAAGCCCGACATCACCTCGTCGGCGATCAGCAGGATCCCGTGGCGGTCGCACACCTCGCGGATCGACTGGAGGTAACCGTCGGGCGGGACGATGATCCCGTTCGTCCCGGTCACCGTCTCGAGGATCACCGCCGCGACGGTGTGCGGCCCCTCGTACATGAGGATCTCCTCGAGGTGCGGGCCGCCGGTGCAGACCGGGCACGGGTCGGGATGGCCGGCCGGGCAGCGGTAGGTGAACGGGTCGAGCATCCGCACGACGCCCGGGATGCCGGGCTCGGCGGGCCAGCGGCGCGGGTCGCCGGTGAGCGTGATCGAGCCGCCGGTCGCGCCGTGGTAGGAGCGGTAGCGCGCGATGATCTTGTGCCGGCCCGTGTACCAGCGCGCGAGCTTGATCGCGTTCTCGTTCGCCTCGGTGCCGCCGTTCGTGAAGAAGGAGAACGACAGGTCGCCGGGCGTGACCTCGGCGAGCAGCTTGCCGAGCCGCGAGCGCGACTCGGTCGCCATCGGCGGGCCGATCGTGGCGAGCGTCTCCGCCTGCTCCTTGATCGCGGCGACGATCTTGGGGTGTCCGTAGCCGATCGAGACGTTGATGAGCTGCGAGGCGAAGTCGAGGTAGCGCTTGCCGTCGTAGTCCCAGAAGTGGCGGCCCTCGGCGCCGGCCACTGCGATCGGGTTGATCGCGTCCTGCGTCGACCACGAGTAGAGGACATAGCGCTTCGCGTCCTCGACGATCTGCTGTCCCAGCGCTGAGTTCTCCTGAATCGTCGCCATGGCGTGATCGTACAAGCGGCTCCCGAGCGAGTCGCGGAGCAGGAGCACCTTGCCGATCGGCTCGAAGCCAAGGCGCTCGAGGATCGGCGCCGACATCGGTCCCGCGCTCACGGCGAGGCGAGGAACGCCGCGCTCGGCGGTCGCCTCCCAGCGCGCGTGCACGAGCGACCGGTAGACGCCCCGGCCGCGTGCCGCCGGTAGCGTCGAGCCGCCCATCAGGATCCCCGCTGCGGGCGCGAACACGATGCGTCCGAAGCCCACCGGCTCGCCGTCGAGGTAGGCGAGGTAGAGGCTCATGCGGCCTGTCGCCTCGATCAGCGGCCACGCGTCACGCTGGACCCCGCGGTAGCTCGCGCGCTTCTCCTCGGGCACGCGCCACGCCTCCCAGTCGAGCTCGAGCGCGCGCAGGTACTCGTCCGCCGTCTCGACGCGGCGCACCTCGACGGTCGGCTCGCCCGCCGGCGCGCGCTCGATGAAGAAGCTCGTCATCTCCGCCGACTCGGCATCCGGTGCGAGACCGAGCTCGAGCAGGCGCTCCGCGAGCCCCGCGGGCGTCGTCAGCTCGCCGAGCCACCAGGTCACGTAGGCGTAGCCTCGTGCCTGCGCGAGCGCCCGCACCTCGTCGACGGCACGCTCGACCTGATTTGGCTCGAGCCGCACGCGCTCGACCGAGGCCGACCGCGGCGAGGTCACGACGGTGTAGCCGTCGGCCTCGATCAGCTCGCTCGGCGGCGTGAGCGGGATCCAGAGCCCCGGCTCCTCGGCCAGCTCGAGCAGGGCCGCCCTCATTTCCGCTCCGGCGCCGGCAAAGCCGGCACCTCCGCTCCCGTCGCCTCCGTCTCTGCTTTCGGCTCCGGCCGCACGGCTCATACCGCGAGGACGCTACCGGCGCTACGCTCACGCAAGACGACGCGAGGAGGCGTGAGATGACCGAGACGGTCGAGGCACCGGCACAAGCTGTAACCGAGCTCAAGGCGATCAACCACTGGATCGGCGGGAAGCGCTACGAGGGGCGGTCCGGGCGGACCGGTCCCGTCTACAACCCCGCCACCGGCGTGCAGATCCGGGGCCGTTGACTTCGCGACCGAGCAGGAGGTCGATCTCGCGGTCCAGGCTGCGAAGGGGGCATTCGAGGTGTGGCGCACGCTCTCGCTCTCGCGCCGGGCCGAGCTCTTCTTCGCGATCCACCGGATCTTCGACGAGCACCGCAAGGAACTCGCGCACCACCTGACCCACGAGCACGGCAAGGTCTTCTCCGACGCGATGGGCGAGGTCGCGCGCGGCCTCGAGGTGATCGAGTATCTGCTGCGGCCTCCCGACCCTGCTCAAGGGCGGCTTCACCGAGCAGGCCTCGACGGGGATCGACGTCTACTCGATCCGCCAGCCGCTCGGCGTCGTCGCCGGGATCACGCCGTTCAACTTCCCGGCGATGGTGCCCATGTGGATGTGGGCACCTGCGCTCGCGTGCGGCAACACGTTCATCCTCAAGCCCTCCGAGAAGGACCCGTCGGCGTCGGTCCTGACCGCCGAGCTGCTCGCAGAGGCCGGGGTGCCCGACGGCGTCTTCAACGTGATCCACGGCGACAAGGTCGCCGTCGACGCTCTGCTCACTCACCCGGACGTGAGCGCGATCTCGTTCGTCGGCTCGACGCCGATCGCGAAGCACGTGTACGAGACGGCGACCAGCCACGGCAAGCGCTGCCAGGCGCTCGGCGGAGCGAAGAACCACATGATCGTCCTGCCCGACGCCGACATCGACATGGCCGCCGACGCGGCCGTCTCGGCCGGCTACGGCTCGGCGGGCGAGCGCTGTATGGCCGTCTCGATGGTGGTCGCGGTCGGCTCGGTTGCCGATCCGCTCGTGGACGCGATCAAGGAGCGGATTCCGAAGGTCAAGACGGGCGACGGCTTCCATCCGGAGTCGGAGATGGGTCCGCTCGTGACGAAGGAGCATCGCGACCGCGTCGTCTCGTACGTCGAGAGTGCACCGGAGGAGGGCGCGTCAGTCGTCGTCGACGGCCGTCACAGCGTCCCCGAGGGCGACGGCTTCTGGCTCGGCCCGACGCTCGTCGACCACGTCAAGCCGGAAATGTCGCACTACACCGACGAGATCTTCGGGCCCGTGCTCGGGGTCACCCGCGTCGACACCTACGACGAGGCGCTCCGGCTCGTGAACGAGCACCCGTACGGGAACGGCACGGCGATCTTCACCCGCGACGGCGGCGTCGCCCGCCAGTTCCAGTTCGACGTCCAGGCAGGCATGGTCGGCATCAACGTGCCGATCCCGGTGCCCGTCGCCTACTACTCGTTCGGAGGCTGGAAGAACTCCCTCTTCGGCGACCGCCACATCTACGGCCCCGAGGGAATCGACTTCTACACGAGGACGAAGGTCGTCACATCGCGCTGGCCCGATCCGGCCACCTCGAAGGTCGACCTCGGCTTTCCGCAGACGCGGTAGCGCTCACCAAGGCTCGGGCGAGAGGTCGCTCGCGCATACGACTGCCCTCCAACTCAAGGTGCCTCCGTGTCGTGCTTTGGCCTGTCGCGCTGGCTTCTGCAGTGGCGGTGATACGCGTGCCAGACGGCGGGCGCGGTCACTCACCGCGCGCGAGTACGCCCAACTGCTCGTGGTCGATGGCATGCACCAGCGCGTCCGCATGACGATGCACGAGCTCCCAGTCCGATTCTGCAGTACGCCGGAAGACCCACGTCACGCGCAGCGACCAGTCCTGCTCCGGGAGATCCCCGATCGTCCCGTGCTGTCGTTCGATGACGACGAGCACCGCCAAGTCGCCGGACGTGTAGGTCTCCACGACCTCGACCTTCGCCTCGCCGCCGCGAAAGAACTGCGCTAGAGCATCCAACGCCCCGTCTGAGTCGTCGAATCCTCGCACCGGGTCGCCCCCGTACGGCGACATGAGCGTGTAGTCGTGCGCATGCTTGATCCGGGCGGCATAGCCCTCGATATCGCCCGAAATCAGGGCTTGTGCCGCCTCGCTTATCCGTTGAACGAGTGCGGCTAGCTCTTCGTCGGTCACTGTGCGAGACAAGGACCCACACCTCCCTGGCGTCGGATGGTGCGCATGCTACGGACCCACGACAGCAAGCCAGGACATCCCAGTGAGTTTCATCCGGCCTTCGCGCACGCTCGAGCACGCGAGGCTCGTGCAGCCTGAGCGGGATGCCGTTCCGCGAGCTCCGGCGCAGTCGCTCCGAGCGCGGCCGTCCGTCGCGAGATGTCTCGAGCGTGCTAGAAGCGCTTCGTGGCCGAGGTGCTGCTGTTCCACCACGCACTGGGCCAGACGCCCGGTTTCGCGGCCTTCGCAGACGAGCTGCGCCGCGCCGGCCACACCGTGCACGCGCCCGACCTCTACGAGGGCCGAACCTTCGCCGGCCTCGACGAAGGCATGGCGTACGCCCAGCAGATCGGCTTCGGCGAGATCATCGATCGCGGCGTGCGGGCCGCGAACGAGCTACCGGTCGGGCTCGTGTATGCCGGCTTCTCGCTCGGGGTCGTCCCGGCGCAGATGCTTGCCCAGACCCGCGCCGGCGCACGGGGGGCGCTGCTCTTCTACTCCTGCGTGCCGTCGTCCGAGTTCGGGACGTCGTGGCCGGCGGACGTGCCGGTGCAGATCCACGCGATGGACGCCGACCCGATCTTCGTCGGCGAGGGTGACCTCGATGCCGCCCGCGCGCTCGTCGAGTCGAATGAGCATGCCGAGCTCTTCCTCTACCCGGGCACCGAGCACTACTTCGCCGACTCCAGCCTGCCGTCCTACGACCCCGACGCGGCTGCGTTGCTCACCGAGCGCGTGCTCGCGTTCCTGGAGGACGTCGGCTAGTGCCCCGTCAGCGAAATACACGCCATCACCGCCGGCGGCCTGAAGCCGCGCCATTGCTGGCGTCGCTCGGTCGCGCCAATAGCTCGACCGTTGGCGCTCCCTGCGTCCTTGCCTGGCACGTCTTCCGACTCGCCGCGAGTCGGGGGCGCATTACCTGACAGTCCTGGAGCTCCGCTGGCCGGGGTACCGCGAGCCGCTCGAGCGCGCGCTTCCCGGAGCGTTCGAGCAGGCGGTGGCCGATGCGGGGACGTTCTTCGAGTCGGAGCTGCCGGCCGGGCTCGACTGGCAGTTCGGCGAACAGGAGGCTCGGCACGTTCGACAGCCGGTTCTCGTCGTGCTCGGGGAGCGAAGCGGCGTGCTCCATCCGCGCTTCGTCGAGACCCAGCAGCTGCTGCTCGGCTGGCTCCCGAACGCCGAGGGCTTCGTCCTTCCCGACGCGACCCACTTCCTGCAGGTCGAGAACCCGAGCGGGATGGCCGAGGCACTCGCCGACTTCTGCGCGCGCCACCCGCTCTGGCGTGGCCGGTCTGAGATGATCGCGCGCGCCGCGCAGGTCCTAGGCCAATCCAGGAGCGAAGTGCACATGAGCACGGACCCGACACCCGATCAGATCCTGCAGGTGGGCCTCGGCTTCTGGGCCTCGAAGGCCCTCCTGAGCGCGATCGAGATGGAGCTCTTCACCGAGCTCGCTCGGCACCCCGAGGACGGCGAGTCGCTGCGGGACCGGCTCGGGCTTCATCCGCGCTCCGCACGGGACTTCCTCGACGCGCTCGTGGCGCTCGGGTTCCTCGAGCGCGACGGCGGCATCTATCGCAACACACCTAGCACCGAGCTCTTTCTCGACAAGCGCAAACCGTCGTACATCGGCGGCATCCTCGAGATGGCCAACCATCGCCTGTACGGCTTCTGGGGCAATCTCACCGAGGCGCTGCGGACGGGCCAACTCCAGAACGAGGCAAAGGCGGGGGAGATGCCGTTCTTCGCGGCGCTCTATGCCGACCCGGCCCGCCTGAAGGAGTTCCTCGGTGCGATGACGGGGCTCAGCCACGGGGCGAACCTCGCGATCGCGCGGCAGTTCCCGTGGCACGAGCACCTGACGTTCGTCGACGTCGGGACGGCGCAGGGCGACCTCGCGGTGCAGATCGCGCTCGCGAACGAGCACCTCACCGGCGCCGGCTTCGACCTCCCCGAGGTCGCGCCGATCTTCGAGGACTACGTCGAGGAGCAGGGTCTGAGCGGGCGGCTCACGTTCGCCGCCGGCGACTTCTTCGCGAACGACCTGCCGCAGGCCGACGTGCTCCTGATGGGACACATCCTCCACGACTGGGGCCTGGACGAGAAGCGGCAGCTCATCGGCAAGGCGTTCGACGCTCTGCCGGAGGGCGGCGCGCTGGTCGTGTACGAGGCGATCATCGACGACGACCGGTCGAAGAACGCGTTCGGCTTGCTGATGAGCCTCAACATGCTGATCGAGACCGACAACGGGTTCGACTACACGGCCGCGGATTGCATGGGCTGGATGGCCGACGCCGGCTTCAGCGCGACGCGCACCGAGCACCTGATCGGGCCCGACTCGATGGTGATCGGCGTCAAGTAGCAGCCTGACAGCTCGGCGGGCGGGCCGCTCAGAAGATCGTCGAGCGCTCGCGGCTGAGGAAGAAGCCGTGCTCGCTCGAGTTCGTGCAGCGCAGCCCGGTCGTCCTGGAGCTGCAGGCGAGGCCGCCGCGCTTCCACGTTCGGCCGTAGCGGAGAACGGGCGCTCTCGAGTCGATCGCCGTGTCGCCGTGGCAGACCCCGGTGGCGCGACCCGTGGAGCGGATCGCGAGCGAGTCGCCCCAGTCGAGCGGGCAGCCGGCAGGCCGCGGCGGGCGCGGCACGAGCCCGCTTCGGATGTCGCACCGAAGCGTCGGCGCCTGCGCACCGGGGAGCCCGGCGGAGTAGGCGCAGCCGATGTTCCCGCTCGGCGTGCGGAAGAAGAGCAGCGTCGACGCGTCAGCCGGGATCGCGAGAGCGGCTGCCACCAGCACGAGGCCGAGCACCCGGATCGTCGTCACCCGGGCAGGCTAACGCCCTCGTCCGGTGATCGACGAGCGTCGCGCGGCCGCCTACGCGGCGTTGCCGAAGCGCACGGCCGCCCGGGCTCGACGCCGCTCGGCCTCGGCCTCGCGATCCCGCGGCGGAGCCGTCGTGACGAGCTGCTCCAGGAGTCGCTCGGTCGCGCTCGCAACCGCATCGATCGCCTGCTCGAACGCCGCTTCGTTGGCGCGTGACGGCTTCTGCATGCCGCTCACCTTGCGGACGTACTGAATCGCGGCCGAGTGGATCTCCTCATGCGTGGTCGGCGGCTCGAAGTTGTAGAGAGTGCGGATGTTCCGACACATGCGGCCAGTCTATGGGCCGGTCGGTGGACGGCTCCTCGATGCTCACCCGCGGTAGCCTCCGCGTGTCGACCCGAAGGGAGTGAAAGATGGCCTTCATCGCGACGCCCGACCCGGCCGAGGGCACGGAGGTCGCCGCCCTGTACGACGAGGAGCAAGAGAGCACGGGATACGTGTCGAACTCCGTGCGTCTCTTCGCCCAGCGGCCCGCCGTGCTCCGGGCCTGGCAGCAGCTGAACGGTGCGATCAAGGAGAGCTCGATCCAGTCCTCGGGCGATCTTCGCCGCTACGAGCTCGCGACGGTCGCGGCCGCGGCGAAGCTGCGCTCGACCTACTGCTCGCTCGCCCACGGCCGCGTGCTCGCCGAGCAGTTCTACGACTGGGACACCGTGCGGTCGCTCGTGCTCGACCGCGGTTCCGCCGGCCTCGACGAGGCGGACGTGGCGTTGATGGACTTGGCCGAGAAGGTCGTCGCAGATGCGACGTCGGTTTCCCAGGCGGACATCGATCGGCTCCGCTCCCTCGGCCTGACCGACGACGAGATCCTCGACGGCGTGCTCGCCGCGGCGGTGCGCTGCTTCTTCAGCAAGACGCTCGACGCGCTCGGTGCCCTCCCCGACGCCGCGTACGGCAGTCTCGAGCCCGAGCTCCGGGAGGCGCTCACGGTCGGCCGGCCCATCGAGAGTGCCCCGGCGGCGGCGTAGGCTCGGCGATGGCCACGACGAGCACGCAGATCACGCTCGAGGAGCTGCAGCTCGCGGCGCGGAACCACGCGCTCCCGCTCGAGGCGCTGCGGCACGAGATCACACCGGTCGGCCTGCACTACCTCCTGATCCACTTCGACATCCCGCACGTCGATCCGGCCGCGTGGCGGCTCGAGGTGGGCGGCACGGTCGAGCGGCCGCTCACCCTCACGCTCGACGACGTCAAGGCGCGGCCGTCGCGCACGCTGGCCGTGACGATGGAGTGCGCCGGCAACGGGCGTGCCCTTTCGGAGCCGCGTGCGATCAGCCAGCCGTGGCTGCTCGAGGCGGTCGGCACGGCCGAGTGGACCGGGACGCCGCTCGCGCCTGTGCTCGAGGAGGCGGGCCTGGCGCCGGACGCGCTCGAGGTCGTCTTCACCGGGCTCGACCGCGGCGTGCAGGGCGACGTCGAGCACGACTACGAGCGCAGCCTGCCGGTGGCGGAGGCGCTGCGCGACGAGGTGATGCTCGTCTATGCCGTCAACGGCGAGCCGCTGCCGCCGCAGCACGGCTTCCCGCTCAGGCTGCTCGTGCCCTCGTGGTACGGGATGACGCACGTCAAGTGGCTCCGTTCGATCACCGTCGTCGACGAGCCGTTCCGCGGCTGGCAGCAGGAGCACGCCTATCACGTGAGCCAGTCCGAGGACGACCCCGGCGAGCCGATCTCGCGGATCCTGCCGCGCTCGCTGCTCGTGCCGCCGGGCATTCCCGACTTCCTCCTGCGGACGCGCTTCCTCGAGCCGGGGCCCTGCCGGCTCGAGGGCCGCGCCTGGTCGGGCACGCCGCCGGTCGAGCGCGTCGAGGTGAGCGTCGACGGCGGGCAGACCTGGGCCGACGCGGCGCTCGGAGAGCCGGTGTCGGACTTCGCCTGGCAGGGCTGGACGTTCGACTGGGACGCGGAGCCCGGCGAGCACGTCCTCTGCTGCCGCGCGACGGATGCCGCCGGCCAGACGCAGCCGGACTCGCCGGTCTGGAACGTCGGGGGCTACTGCAACAACGTGATCCACCGGGTGCCCGTGACGGTCTCGGCTCGCGAGCCGGGCTAGAAGTGGCCGCTCGGTCGCGGTTGTAGAGTCGCCGCGTGCCGCTCGACGCCGCCCGCACCGTCCGCGAGCTCGAGGAGCTTCGCGAGCTCACGGGCGACGAGAACGGTGCTCAGCGAGTCGCCTGGACGGAGACCTGGCAGCGCAGCCGCGAATGGCTCCGGGACAAGGTCGCTCCGACCGGCGCAAGCCACGAGTTCGACGAGGCGGGCAACCAGTGGTTCACGCTGCCCGGCCGCTCCGAGACGGCGCTCCTGATCGGGGGGCACATGGACTCGGTTCCGAACGGCGGCTGGCTCGATGGGTGCCTGAACGTGCTCGCGGGCGTCGAGGTCCTGCGGCGGATCGCCGAGGAGGGCCAGCCGCCGGTGACCGTGCGCCTCGTCGACTGGGCCGACGAGGAGGGTGCCCGCTTCGGCCGCTCGCTCTTCGGCTCGTCGGCCGCGGCAGGCTCGATGAGCGACCAGGCGGAGCTCGCGAAGCTGGTCGACCGCGACGGCATTGCGCTGCCAGATGCGGTGGGCGCGTATGGCGTCGACCTCGAGTCGGCGACGAAGGCCAAGCGTCAGCTGGAAGGTGCGGGCGCCTACCTCGAGCTGCACATCGAGCAGGGGCCCGTCCTCGAGTCGCTCGGGTTGCCTCTCGGAGTCGTGCTCGGCACGTTCGGCGTCGAACGCTCGCGGGTGACGTGGCACGGCCAGGCCGCCCACGCCGGCTCGACGCCGATGGACTCCCGGCGGGACGCACTTGCGGGCGCGGCGTGGCTCGCGCTCGAGATCCGGGCGATTGCAACGAACATGGGCGGGGTCTGCACGATGGGCAGCGTGGTCACGAAGCCGGGGATCGTGACATCGGTGGTCGAAACAGCGGAGTGCTTGCTCGACCAGCGGAACCTGGACGCAGAGAAGCTCGCTGCGATGCTCGAAGCGGCGAAGGAGACGTCGCAGATGGCTGCGCGGCGCGAGAACGTGGAGGTCGAGTGGGAACGAATCTGGAACATCGAGCCGATCCTCTTCGACGAGCACCTGGTCGAGCTTGCCGACGAGTCGATTCGCGAGGTTGCGGGCACCTCCCACCGCTTGCCGTCGGGGCCGCTGCACGACGCGGCGGAGGTGTCGCGGGCCGGCGTGCCGACGGTGATGTTGTTCGTCCAGAGCCTCCGCGGCCTGTCGCACACGAAGCTCGAGGACACGAAGCCGGAGCACCTGGAGCTCTCGGTGCAGGTGCTCGACCGGCTCGCCTCGAAGACGATCGACCGCCTCGCCGCAGCGTGAGCTAGCGGCGGCCCTCCGCCACGACCGGATTGCGGAGCACCCCGATCCCGTCGATCTCGATCTCCACGACGTCGCCGTCCCGCATCGATACGGGCGGCACGCGCGTGTGACCGATCCCCGACGGCGTTCCGGTCAGGATCAGGTCGCCGGGCTCGAGCGTGAAGACGCTCGAGGCGTGGGCGACGAGTCGGCGGACGCCGAAGACGAGCTCGGACGTGTTGCCATCCTGGAGGAGCTCGCCGTTCAGGCGCTGCACGATCCGCAGGCCGCCGCCGTCGCCGAGCTCCGCCACCGGCACGAGCCGGTCGCCGAGCGGGCAGAACGTGTCGAAGCCCTTGCCCCTCGTCCACTGCTTATCACCGAACTGCAAATTGCGCGCCGACACGTCGTTCGCGCACCGGTAGCCGGCGACGAAGTCGAGCGCGTCGTCCTCGCCGATCCGCCGCCCGCGGCGTCCGATCTCGACGGCGAGCTCGGCCTCGGAGTCGACGTGCGTCGCCTCGCGCGGCAGAACGATCGGCTCGCCGGGCCCGATCAGCGTGTTCTCGAACTTGCCGAAGAGGAGCGGCTCGGCAGGCGGCTCCATCCCTGCCTCCCGGATGTGGTCGGCGTAGTTCAGCCCGGTGCAGATGATCTTCACCGGCGCATCTTCGCGAAGTAGGCTCCCCGCCATGGCAATCAGCTTCGGGGTCACCGTTCTGCCCGATCCGCCGGTGTCGCGCTTCCTCGAGCTGCTCGAGCTCGCGGAGGAGCAGGGCTTCGAGTACGGCTGGACGTACGACTCGCACGTCCTCTGGCAGGAGTCGATTCCGCTCCTCACGCTCGCGGCCGAGCGCACGACGCGTATGAAGCTCGGCCACTTCGTCACCAACCCGGGGACGCGCGAGCCGACCGTGCTCGCGAGCGCGTACGCAACGATGCACGACCTCTCGGGCGGACGGATGGTGATGGGCATCGGCCGCGGTGACTCGGCGCGACGCGTGATCGGCCTCCAGCCGGTGAAGATGGCCGAGTTCGAGCAGGCCTGCGTGATGATCAAGGGCTTCATGAACGGCGACGAGGTCAGCTGGAACGGCAAGGAGCTCCAGCTCACGTGGGCAAGGGGCGAGCCCGAGATCCCGATGTACGTCGCGGGCTACGGGCCGAAGGCGCTGGCCGTCGCGGGGCGGGTCTCCGACGGTGTGATCATCCAGCTCGCGGACCCGGTGATCGTCGAGTGGATCATGTCGACGGCGCGCAACGCTGCCCACGAGGCCGGCCGCGATCCGGAAGCGCTCCAGTGCATCGTCGGCGCTCCGGCCAAGGTGTCGGACGACATCGCAGAGGCGCGCGACGAGGTCCGCTGGTTCCCGGCCATGGTCTCGAACCACGTGATGGACCTGATCGACCGCTACGGCTGGGACTCCGACATCCCGTCGGAGCTGACGGAGTTCGTGAAGGCGCGGAAGTTCTACGACTACAAGGACCACTCCCGCGTCGGCGCCCAGCACGGCGAGTTCGTCACTGACGAGATCTGCGATCGCTTCTGCGTGATCGGCTCGGCTGAGGAGAGCGCTGCGAAGCTGCGGGAGCTCGAGGCGGTCGGCGTCGACCAGTTCAACCTGTACCTCATGACCCACGGCCAGGAAGACACCCTCCGGGCCTACGGGAGCGACATCATCCCGCAGTTCTCGGGCGCGGTCGCGTAGGGCACGTGGACGGCGTCCGCAAGCTCGTCACGATCGTCGAGGAGGTGCTCGTCGACGGGGGTCGCGCGGTCGACCCGCCGCTCACGGTGGCCGCCGCGGCGGCGGTGATCGAGAATCCGCTCGCCGGCCGGTTCGTCGAGGACCTCTCGCCGCTCATTGACACCTACTGCGAGCCGCTCGGCACTCTGCTCGTCTCGCGGGCGCTCGCCGCGCTCGGCGGCGACCCCGAGGCGTATGGCAAGGGGGCGCTCGTCGGCCTCGACGGCGAGGTCGAGCACGGCTCCGCGATCCTGCACAATCTTCGCTTCGGCAACCCGGTCCGGGACGCGGTCGGAGGGACGTCCCTTCTGCCGTCGGCCGAGAAGTGCGGCGCTCCCGGCTCGTCGCTCGACCTGGCGTTGAAGCATACGGCCGACCACACCGTTCGCTCGCACCACCTCACGTTCGAGGTGCGCGTCCCCGACGCTCCGCGGCCGACGGAGATGGTCGTCTGGATCGCGCTCGCGACCGCCGGCCGGCCGCAGGCGCGCCTGCCCGAGTTCGGCAGCGAGCTCGCCGCCGCCTCCTGAGCCGCGCGTGACGCGCGTCGCGCTCGTCGGAGTCGGGACGATGGGGCTCCCCCTCGGCCGGCGACTCGTCGCGGCCGGCCACGACGTCGTCGCGTGCGACGTCGAGCCCTCCCGGGCCGCCGCCCTCGGAACGCCCGTCGCCGCAACACCTGCCGACGCTTTCGCGGCGAGCGAGGTCGCGATCACGTCGTTACCGAGCGTCGAGGCGGTCGAGAAGGTCGTGCTCGGCCGAAGCGGGTTGATCGAGGCCGCCGACGTGGGCAGGACGCTGATCGAGATGTCGACGAGCCCGCCCGAGCTCGCGCGACGGCTGGCCGCGACCCTGGAGCCGCTCGGAGTCGATGTGCTCGACGCGCCCGTGAGCGGCGGGCCGCGCGGCGTCGAGGCCGGCACGCTCACGATCATGGTCGGCGCTCCGGAAGAGGTCTTCGAGCGGCAGCGGGAGCTCCTGGCGTGCCTCGGCACGGCGGTCCACGTCGGCGGCCACGGTGCGGGGCAGGCGCTCAAGCTCTGCAACAACCTGCTTGCCGGCTGCGGGATGGTCGCTCTCGCGGAGGCGTGCACGCTCGCGACCGCCGAGGGCATCGCCCCGGACGTGCTCTACGAGGTCCTCTCGACCTCGACCGGCGACTCGCGCGTCCTGCGCACGCGCTTCCCGCTCCCCGGCGTCGATCCGCTCCACCCGGCCTCGAACGACTACGAGCCGCTCTTCGCGCTCGACCTGATCGCCAAGGACATGGCGCTCGTGCTCGAGCTCGCCCGGGAGCAGGGTGTCGAGGCGCCGGTCGCGGCGGCGGCGCTTGCCGCGTACCGATCGGCACAGCGCGACGGTTTCGGACGGCTCGACTACTCCGCCGTCTACCGGCCGCGGCCACCGGACCGCCCGCGACCAGACGCGGTGCGCCCGTTGCGGATGTCCGAGCCCGACCTGCTCGCGTTCGGCGAGGCGGTTATCGCGCGACTCGGGGCGTCGCCTGGGGCGGCGGCGACGGTGGCCGGGTGCCTGCTCGAGGCCGACCGTCGCGGGGTCCATACGCACGGGCTGATCCGGCTGCCGGCGTACTGCGCGCAGGCGCGCGCGGGCGAGACGGACGCGACCGCCGAGCCGGTTCTCGTGCACGAGGACGGGCCGACCGCGCTTGTCGACGGCCGCTTCGGGTTCGGCGCCGTGACCGGCGTCTATGCCGTCGACGACGCGGTTCGGCGAGCCCAGGCCCACGGCGTCGGCGCAGTCGCGGTCCGGAACGGCACCCACTTCGGCAGCGCCGGCCACTACACGCTGCGCGCGGCTCGTGCCGGGCTCGTCGGGATCGCCGCCGCGAACACGCCTGCGGCGATGGCACCCTGGGGTGCCTCGGAGGCGCTGATCGGCAACAACCCGCTGTCGGTCGCGGGCCCCGGCGGGGAGGGACGTCCGCCGTTCGTCTTCGACGTCGCGCAGTCCGCGTCGTCGCGCGGCGCGATCAAGCTCGCGGAGCTCGCCGGGGAGTCGATTCCCGATGCGTGGGCGCTCGACGCCGACGGACGGCCGACCACGGACCCGACCGCCGCGCTCGCCGGCGCGTTGCGGCCGGTGGGCGGCCACAAGGGCTATGGCCTCGCGTTCGCGGTCGAGGCGCTCACTGCTGCGCTCGCCGGCGCAGGCATCAGCCCACGTATCAGCAACACGGGTCTCACCGGCGGGACGGACCCGGGCGGGAAGGGGCGCGAGCGAGGCGTCGGCTACCTCTTCGTCGTGCTCGATCCCGGCCGCTTCGCAGGCGGCGACGTCTTCGCAGCCCGGCTCCGCGACCTCGTCGACGAGCTGAAGGCCGGCCGTCGCGCCGAGGGCTTCGAGGAGATCCTCGTCCCGGGCGAGCCCGAGCAGCGGGCCGAGGCGTCGTCCGAGTCGGAGGGCATCGAGCTCCCCGCGGCCACCCTCGCTGCGCTCGCGGAGCTCGCCGACGAGGAAGGGCTCGAGCTGCCGGCAGCGGTCTAGACTCGCCCCATTCGACCAACCGGAGGGGGATGCCGAGATGGTGAGACTGACCGAGAAGCAGGCGCAGCTGCTGCTGGACAAGAACTTCGGCGCTCTGGCCACGTTGAAGCCCGACGGCTCACCGCAGGTGACGCCGGTCTGGGTCGACTGGGACGGCGAGTACGTGATCCTGAACACGTTGCGCGCTCGCTCGAAGCCGGGCCAGGTCGAGCGCGACCCGCGGGTCGAGCTCGTCGTCGTGAGCGGCGACAACCCCTACCAGCACGTCCGCATCTCGGGGAGAGCCGAGGTCACGACCGACGGCGCCGAAGAGCACATCGACAAGCTCGCGCAGAAGTACCTCGGCGAGGCGGTCTATCCGCGGCAGCCGGGCGACGAGCGCGTGATCCTCCGCTTCAAGCCGGACCGCGTGGCGACCTACAACCTCGACTAGCGCTCCGGCTCTCCGGTTACCGGGCCGAGCGCCTCGAGGTAGCGCTCGAACGCCTGCTGGCGCCGGACGCTCGCGTCGATCGCCTCGGCCAGCCGCGCCACCTCGGCCTCCTGCTCCTCCACGGGGTCGGACTCGGACTCCGCCTCGGCCGACTCGAGCTCGAGCGTGATCCACTCGTCGTCAGGCTCGTCCTCGGCGCCGTACAAGGCCGGGCGCACGACCGCGACGTCCTCCGGCGTCATCGCCGCGAAGACCGTCTCGTCGAGCGCGGGCCCGTCGAGCTCGGCGACGATCGTCTCGAGCTGCTCGCGGAGCGCGTCGGCCCGGGCCCGCTCGAACTCGAGCGCCTCCTCGACCTGGCGGCGGCGCTGGGCTCGTGCGATCGCCTGCCGGTCCACGCGGCAAACATAATCCAGCCATGGCCGCCCGGACACCTTCGGCCCGGGCGGTTCTCGTCGGAGCGTCGGCCGCCCAGGCGGCCGTGTCGTTCATCAACTTCGGGCTGCCCGCGATCGGTCCGCAGCTCCGCCGCGAGTACGGGCTCAGCCTCGCCGGGCTCGGCGCCGTCCTGACGGCGCCCGTGCTCGGGGCGGGCCTCGCCCTCATCCTCTTCGGCCTGGTCGTCGACCGCATCGGCCCGCGCGCGGCGATGCTCGGCGGCACCGCGCTGGCGACGCCGGCGCTCGTGGCGGCCGCGTTCGCGCCGGAGAAGGAGCTGCTCTTCCTCTTCCTCCTCGTCGCGGGGAGCGGGACGGCCGCCGTCCCCGTGGCGGGCGCCGCTTCCGTTCTTCGCGCCTACCCGGCCGAGCGTCGCGGCCGGGCCTTCGGGATCCGCCAGACGGCGGTGCCGCTCGGCGGGACCGCCGCCGCCGTACTGCTCCCGGTGCTGGACTCGGCGGGCGGCGTCCGGCTCGCGCTCTGCGTGGCGGCCGGCGTGGTCTGCCTCACTGGGGTGTGCTTCGCGCTGATGGTGGACAACGAGCCGTCCTCGGCGCCGGTGGCCCGAGGGTTCAGGACGGTGCTCGCGTCACCGGGAATGGCGCGGCTGCTGCTCGTCGCGTGCTTCTACATCGCCGTGCTCCAGGCGGTGGTCACCTACACGGTGCCGTCCGCGCGAGCCGCGGGCCTCTCGGCGTTCGCCGCGTCGGCGACGTTCCTCGCGCTCAATCTGACCGCGATGGTGGCGCGTGTCGTCTGGGGCGGTGCGGCCGACCGCGGAGGGGGTGCCCGCCGGGTGCGGACGCTCGTCGAGACCGGTGTCGTCGGCGCCGGGGGTGCCGTGCTCTTCACGTTCGCGCTCCACGCCGGGGCCGTCGCAGCCGTTCTGGCCGCGATCGTGTTCGGCTTCGGCGCTCTGGGCTGGAACGCGATCGTCTACGTCACCGCCGGCGAGCGCGCGCCGCCCGGGCTCGCGGGCCGCTCGTTCGCCGTCGCTGCGACGGTCGTGTTCGTGTTCTCGGCGATCTGCACGCCCCCGCTCGGCGCGCTCGCCACCTACGCCGGCTGGGATACGTTCTGGGTGGCGACTGCCGTGATCTCGGCGACCGGTGCGATGATCGCCACCGGGCTCCCGCGGACGCTCGCCGCGTGAAGGTCGTTGGAGGGACGGATTGCACACTGTATGGTCGTCCCATGACGCGGGTGCTCCAGGCCGGCGACCCACTCGTCAGGAATGCCAGCGTGGCGGCGTCCGAGCTCATCCGGGACGCGATCGTCGAGGGGAGGCTCGAGCCCGGCCGGCGGCTGAAGGAGACGGAGCTCGCCCACGAGCTCGGGATCAGCCGCACACCGATCCGCGAGGCGCTGTTGATGCTCCAGGCCGAGGACCTCGTCACCGCGACGCCCAACCGCGGCGCGATCGTGCGCGTGCACGAGGCGGCCGAGCTGAACGACCTCTACGAGCTGCGCGCCCTGCTCGAAGGCCATGCCGCGCGCCGCGCGGCCGAGCGGATCTCCCCGCCCGAGCTCGAGGCGCTGCGCGCGAGCTGCGACCGCTTCGCGGCCGTGCCGGACGACGACATCGGCGGCCTCGTTCGCGAGAACCAGGTGTTCCACGGCCTGATCCTGGAGATCTCGGGGAGCGCTCGCCTCGCATCGATGGTCGGCAAGGTGATCAAGCTTCCGCTTGTCTACAACTCGTACCGCTGGTACTCGCACGAGCAGACCCGGATCTCCGTCGAGTACCACCGGCGACTCGTGGATGCCTTCACCGCCGGCGATGCCGACCGGGCCGAGCAGCTGATGAAGGAGCACGTGCTCCAGGCCTGCGCCGTGCTCGTCGCGGGCATGCAGTCGGACACCGGGGAGACCTCCGAGGTGCGGGCGTGAGCGACGCTCTCGTCGCCTCCGATCCCGCCGAGCGCAACACGGCGGGCCCGGGGCCGCTCGCCGGGGTGCGGGTGGTCGAGCTCGGCTCGCTCCTCGCGGGGCCGTTCACCGGACGCCTGCTCGGAGACATGGGCGCCGACATCGTCAAGATCGAGCCGCCGGGCCAGCCCGACCAGCTGCGCGACTGGGGCAAGGCGCGCTACGAGGGCCGGTCGCTCTGGTGGCCGGTGCAGTCGCGAAACAAGCGCTGCTGCACGCTCGATCTCCGGACCGAGAAGGGGCAGCAGCTACTCCTGCGGCTCGTCGAGCACGCCGACGTCCTCGTCGAGAACTTTCGCCCGGGCACGCTCGAGCGCTGGAACATCGGCCCGGACCGCCTGCACGAGGCAAATCCGCGGCTCGTGATCGCACGGATCTCGGGCTACGGGCAGACGGGGCCGTACGCCAAGCGGGCCGGCTTCGCGTCGGTCGCCGAGGCGATGGGCGGGATCCGCTACATCAACGGCTTCCCGGGCGAGGCGCCGCCTCGCATGCACATCTCGCTCGGAGACTCGCTCGCCGGCATGTACGCCGTGCAGGGGATCCTCGCCGCGCTCTACCGGCGCGACGTGCTGGGCGGAACCGGGCAGGTCGTCGACGTCTCGCTGATGGAGGCCTGCTTCTCGCTTCTCGAGAGCACGGTGCCCGAGTACGACCGGCTCGGAGTCGTTCGCGGCCCGGGCGGAACGGGCCTTCAGGGCGTCGCGCCGTCGAACATCTTCAAGTCCCGCGACGACAAGTGGATCGTGATCGCGGCGAACGCCGACACGGTGTTCCGCCGCCTCTGCGAGGCGATGGGCAGGCCCGAGCTCGCCGACGACCCGCGCTTCGTGAACCACCTCGCGCGCGGCGAGCACCAGACCGAGATCGAGGAGATCGTCGCCGAGTGGGCCCGCGAGCGTGACGCGGCCGAGATCGACCGCGTGCTCAACGAGGCGGGCGTGATCTGCGGGCCGATCTACACGATCGCCGACATCTTCGAGGACCCCCAGTTCCAGGCACGGGACATGCTGGTCGAGCACGTCGACCCGGAGTTCGGCTCCTACATCGGTCCCGGGATCGTTCCCAAGTTCACCGAGACGCCGTGCGAGGTGCGCTGGTCGGCGACCTGGGAGGAGGGGAGCCACAACCAGGACGTCTACGGCGGGCTGCTCGGGCTCTCCGACGAGGAGCTCGCCGAGCTCAAGTCCGAGGGCGTGCTGTGAGGGTGACCGTCTGTGACGTCGCGCCGCGCGACGGCCTCCAGAACGAGTCGGCGATCCTCGCGCCGGAGACGCGCGCCGAGCTCGTCAACCGGCTTGCGGCTGCGGGGCTGCCCCGGATCGAGGCCGTGAGCTTCGTCAACCCGGCGCGCGTGCCGCAGATGGCCGGCGCCGAGGAGGTCGTCGAGGCGATCGACCGTGAGGCGGGCGTCGTCTATGCCGGGCTCGCGCTCAACGAGCGCGGCTACGACCGGCTGCTCCAGACGGGGCTCGACGAGGTGCACTACGCCTTCGCCTCGACGGAGACGTTCAACCAGCGGAACCAGAACGCGACCGTGGAGGAATCGCTCCAGGCCGCCGAGCGGATCGTCGAGCGGGCGCACGCCGACGGCATTCGCGCCACGGTCACGATCGGCGTCTCGTTCGGCTGCCCGTTCGAGGGCGCGGTCGATCCGGGTCGAGTGCTCGAGATGGCCGAGCGGCTGGCGGCTGCAGGCTCGGACGAGATCGTCTTCGCGGACACGGTCGGGGTCGGCGTGCCGAAGCAGGTGCGCCACCTCGTCGGCGAGGGCGTGCGGCTCGGCGTGCCGATCGGCGTCCATCTGCACAACACGCGCAACACCGGGTTCGCGAACGCGTACGCCGCGGTCGAGGAGGGCGCGAGCGTGCTCGACGCGTCGGTCGGCGGGATCGGCGGCTGCCCCTTCGCCCCCAAGGCGACGGGGAACATCTGCACCGAGGATCTCGTCTACCTCCTGCACGGCGACGGCGTCGAGACCGGAATCGACCTCGACGCGCTGATCGGGATCTCCGAGTGGCTCGAGGGTGTCCTCGGGCGGCAGCTACCAGGACAGGTCTACCGGGCCGGCGCCTTCGCGCCGGTCGCCGGCTGACAGGAAATCGAGGAGGATCGAATGGCGTACAGGCTCGGAGTCGACGTCGGCGGCACGTTCACCGACCTGCTCCTCGTACACGACGAGACCGGTGACGTTCACCGTGTCAAGACACCGTCCACGCCGGCCGACCCGGCCGAGGGCGTGCTCGTCGGCGTGCGGCGCATCTGCGACGAGAGCGGCGTGCCGCCGGGCGAGCTCGCCTACGTCATGCACGGGACGACGGTGGCGACGAACGCGCTGCTCGAGGCGAAGGGCGCGCGCGTCGGGCTGATCACGACGAAGGGCTTCAAGCAGATCCTGCACCTCGCCCGCTCGCAGACGCCGGGGCCGCTCGCAGGCTGGATCATCATGATCAAGCCCGACCCGCCCGCGGCGCTCGAGGACACGCGCGAGGCGAACGAGCGGATGAGCGCGCAGGGAGACGTCGTCGAGCCGGTCGACCGGGGCCAGGTCGAGGAGGTCGTGCGCGACCTCGTCGACTCGGGCGTCGAGTCGCTGACCGTGTCCCTCATCAACTCCTACGCCAACCCGGCGCACGAGCGCGCGATCAAGGAGATCATCCACTCGCTCCACCCGGGCTTCCCGGTCACGATCTCGTCCGACGTGCTGCCGGAGTTCCGCGAGTACGAGCGGACGCTGACGGCGTGCATGAACTCGTACGTCAGGCCGAAGGTGGAGGCGTACGTCTCGAACCTCGAGCGCTCGCTCGACGGCCTCGGAGTGGCGGGCGACCTGAACCTGCTGCGGTCGGACGCGGGGTTGATGACCGCCCAGGTCGCATCGGAGAACCCGATCTACGGCATCCTCTCGGGCCCGTCGGGAGGCGTCGCGGGCGCGCTCCATGTCGCCCGGCGCGCCGGCTACGAGAACATCCTCACCTTCGACATGGGCGGTACGTCGACGGACGTCGCGCTCTCCGAGCACGGCCAGCCGACGATCGAGCGACAGACCGAGGTGCCGTACGGCTGGGGGCTGCCCGGCGAGGTGATCCCGATCAAGGTGCCGTCCGTCAACGTGCGCTCGGTCGGCGCCGGCGGCGGCTCGATCGCGCACGTGCCCGAGGTGACGGGCGCGCTCCGCGTGGGGCCGCAGTCGGCGGGCGCCGACCCCGGGCCCGCCTGCTACGGCAAGGGCGGCACCGAGCCGACCGTGACGGACGCGAACGTGATCGTCGGGCACCTGCCGCCGCGCCTGCTCGGCGGCGAGATGGAGCTCGACGCCGAGGCGGCGAAGGCCGCGGTCGAGAAGATCGGCGAGGCCCTCGGCCTCGACGTCCACCAGGCGGCCGAGGGGATCATCGACATCGTCAACGAGAACATGGCCGGCGCGTTGCGCCTCGTCTCGGTACAGCGCGGCTACGACCCGCGCGACTTCGCCCTCGTCGCCTTCGGCGGCGCCGGGCCGATGCACGCGAACGCGGTCGCGAAGGTGATGGGCTCGTTCCCGGTGATCGTTCCGCCCGCTCCGGGCCTGCTCTGTGCGACCGGCGACCTCGTGGCCGACTTCCGCGGCGAGTTCGCGCGCACGTTCATCCGCACGGTCGACCGCGTGACGGGCGACGAGGTCAAGGACATCCTCGACGACCTCGGCGCCGAGGCGCAGGCCTGGCTCGAGCGCGAGGGCATCGCGGCGGAGTCGCAGCGCGTCTCGTTCAACGTCGACATGCGCTACTACCGGCAGGGCTACGAGATCCCCGTCGAGATCGACCCGGCGCTGCTCGCGGGCAACGGCACCGCGATGCTGGCCGAGCGCTTCAACTCGCTGCACGAGCAGTACTACCGGTTCAAGATGGAGGAGACGACCTGCGAGATCGTCAACCTGCGCGCGATCGGCTACGGAGACGTGCCGAAGCCGCGGCTCCCCGAGTCGGAGGAGAGGGGCGGCGCCGACTCCTCACACGCGGCCGTCGACGAGCACGCCGTCTACTTCGGCGGCGAGTGGCTGCCGACGACCATCTACGACCGCTCGAAGCTCATCCCCGGCAACCGCATCGAGGGGCCTGCGATCGTGACCGAGTTCGACTCGACGACGGTGGTGCTCGCCGGCTACGCGGCCGAGGTCGACCGCTACCTGAACCTGATCATCAACCCGGCGAACGGCGGGAAGGAGTAGTCATGGCAACCGTCAAGGTCGCGAAGATCCCGAAGATCACGGTCGACCCCGTCACGCTGGACATCATCGAGGGCGCGCTCAAGTCGACGCGCTTCGAGATGGACGCGACGCTCTTCCGGACGGCCATGAGCCCCGTCATCCGCGAGCAGCACGACGAGTTCCCGATGATCACCGACCCGAACGGCCGCATGGTCGTGGGCCAGTTCGGCTCCTACATCTCCGAGATGCTCGAGCAGTTCGACGACCCGATCGTCGAGGGCGACGTGATCTTCAACTCCGACCCGTACAAGTGCGGCGGCGCGATCTCGCACATCAACGACTGGCTCGTCTGCCTCCCCATCTTCTGGGAGGGGGAGCTGATCGGGTGGGCCAGCATGTTCGGCCACCAGATGGACGCGGGCGGCCCGCTGCCGGGCTCGCTGCCGACGGGCGCGAAGACGGTCTTCGGCGAGGGCATCCGCATCCCGCCGGTGAAGATCTTCCGTGGGGGCGAGCTGAACAAGGACGTCCTGAACGTGATCCTCAACAACGTCCGCATGCCCGAGATGAACCGGGCCGACCTGATGGGGATCGTCGCCGGTTGCCGCACGGCCGAGAAGCGGGTCCACGAGCTCTGCGAGCGATTCGGCCAGGACACCTACCTCGCCGCCTGCCAGGCGCTCCTCGATCGCACGTACAGCGCGATGGCGAAGCTGATCCTCGCGGCGATCCCCGAGGAGCCGCAGTCGTTCGAGGACTGGATCGACGACGACGGGCTCGGCCACGGCCCGTACAAGATGAAGCTGACGATCTGGCGCGAGGGGGAGCACGCCTACTTCGACTGGTCGGGGACGGATCCGCAGGCGATGGGCCCGGTGAACTTCTACCTCTCGGAAGCCATGTTCAAGATGTTCATCGGGGTCTACCTGATCATGGTCTTCGACCCCCAGATCCTCTTCAACGACGGCTTCTACCCGCTGCTCCACATCGTGATCCCGGACGGGTCGCTGCTCCATCCGAAGTACCCGTCCGCGCTCGGCTGTCGCACGCATGCGCTGACGCGGCTCTTCGACATTCTCGGCGGCGCGCTCGCCCGCAAGAGCCCGGAGCACACGACGGCGGCCGGCTACGGCACGAGCCCCTACATGCTCTACTCGGGCTGGGACGGGCGCGGCGAGTTCTACTACCTGATGGAGATCTCCTACGGCGGCATCCCCGGGCGACCGATCGGCGACGGCATGGACGGGCACTCGTGGTGGCCGCTCTTCCAGAACATCCCGACCGAGTACCTCGAGGCCTACTACCCGGTGCGGATCGACGGCTACACGACGATCGAGGACTCGGGCGGCGCCGGCATGCACCGCGGCGGCAACGGGATCGAGAAGCGCTACGTCTACCTCGAACCCGGCGAGATCTCGATCCACGACGACAGATGGCTTACATATCCGTGGGGCATTCTCGGCGGCAAGCCGGGCAGCCGCTCGGAGAAGATCCTCGTGCGCACCGACGGCACGGAGGAGCTCCTGCCCTCGAAGTGCGACGAGATCAAGGTCGAGGCGGGCGACATGCTCGTCTACCGGACGGCCGGCGGCGGCGGCTGGAAGGACCCCTTCGACCGGCCGGTCGAGAAGGTCGAGGCCGACGTCGCGAAGGGCCTCGTCTCCGCCGAGAAGGCGCGCTCCGACTACGGCGTCGTCGTCGGCGATGCGGACGCGACGGAGAAACTGCGCGGCGAGCTTCGGGCCGCGCGGGGCGACGTGCTCGACTTCGACATGGGCCCGTCCCTCGAGGACATCCTCGCGCGGGCGCCCGAGGAGACCGGCCTCGAGCCGCCGGTGCCGCAGGAGCCGCTGGCGTGGGCGCCGATGGAGTCGGGTGAGGATGCGCTGCGGCGCGTGCGCGAGTTCGGCGACCGGCAGATGACCCAGACGGAGAACGAGACGTCGATGCAGCACGACGGTTTCCACGGGCGCTCGGGCTCCGGCCGGCGCCCGGCGCTGGTCATCGTCGACATGAGCATCGGCTTCACCGATCCGTCGTCGCCGCTCCACTGCGACCTGGAGGACGTCGTGGTCGCGATCGCGCGGCTGCTCGGGGCCGCGCGCGAGGCTGAGCTGCCGATCGTCTACACCACGGTCGCCTACGGCGAGGCCGATCGGCTGACCGCGGCGGCGTTTATCGACAAGGTGCCGGCGCTGCTCACGCTCGAGGCGGGCAGCCGTTTCGTCGAGATCGACCCGCGGCTCGCGCCGCGCCCGGAGGAGCCGGTGGTGACGAAGCTCTTCGCGTCCGCATTCCACGACACGCCGCTCGCGAGCCTGCTCGCGTCGGCCGGCTGCGACGGCGTGATCGTCACGGGCGCGTCGACCTCGGGCTGCGTCCGCGCGACGGCGGTCGACGCGCTCCAGCACGGCTACCGCGTCACGGTCCCGCGCGAGGCGGTCGGCGACCGCAACCCGGCCGCGCACGAGGCGAATCTTTACGACCTGGACGCGAAGTACGCGGACGTCGTCCCGCTCGACGAGGCGCTCGACCTGCTCCGGTCGCTCGCCGCGGTGCCGTCGTGATCGTCCGCGACCTCGGCGATGCCTGGCAGGTCGTGCTCCAGACCGACCACGCCGACCTCTCCGGCGCCTTTGCGCGGGAGTGGGCGGAGCCGGGGACGCGGCACGAGTCGCTCGTCGTCGCCGCCGCGCGCCACGACGACGGCTGGGCCGTGTGGGAGCGGGCGCCGCGAATCGACGGCGAGACGGGGACGCCGGTCAACTTCCTCGACGTCGATGTCACCTCGCACCTCGCCTTCTACCGCGCCGGCATCGCCGCGATCACCGAGCAGGACCCGTACGCGGGCCTGCTCGTCTCGATGCACGGCGCGGGCATCTACCAGCAGCGCTACGGCCGCGATCCGTCGCTCGGGCTCTCGCGCGCCGCCGAGGTGCAGGAGCTCGTTGACACGTTCGTCGCCGAGCAGGAGGGCGGCTACGACGAGCGGATGGCGCAGGCCGACGTGGGCGACGACGAGCGGTGGCGCGACTACGAGCTGCTCCAGCTCTACGACCGGCTCTCGCTCTACTTCTGCATGCGCGACGTCGTGGGCGGCGAGTCCGCCGAGCTGCAGGGGTACCGGCTCGAGCCGATCGGCCCGTGGCACGTCCGCCTCGACCCGTTTCCGTTCGCCGGGAGCCCGGCCCGGTTCGCCCTTCGACGGCGGACGCTGCCGAAGGGGGCCTCGGAAGGGGTTCTGGCCACTCCAGCCGAACTGGTGGACATCACGATCCAACAAGGCGGGTAAGCCCGAAAGAGAGACAGGGGCTCGTGAGACACAGAGGCTCGTGTCTGGTCGGGCGCGATTCGACCCTGGAGCGGACATGAAGCGTGCAACTCTCGTCTCGGCGGCCCTTGTCAGCGTCCTCGTGGCACTGGTTGCAGCGGGCCTCGCGAGCTCGGCCTCGACGGGCGCCGCTTCCTCCGCGTCCGACGCGAAGGCCGTCGCGACCCGGTTCCTGAGGACGATCAACGCGAAGCACTTCGAGCGGGCATGCCGGATGCTGAGCGCTCGCTTCTACCGCGAGAACCACGTGCCGAGCCAGGCTCGGTGCGTGCTCGGCCTCCGGGTCGGGTTCATGGGCGCCCCCGAGATCCGCTTCAAGATCCTCGGCGTCCACGTGGACGGAGGCCACGCCGTCGTCCAGGCGCTCGCCGACGGGGCCCCCGGCCGCATCGAGCTCGTCCAGGAGCACGGCGTCTTCAAGGTGCTCTCGCTCCGCGGCACCTGAGCCGACCCTCCCTCTCAGCGGTCTCTCAGTGCCCGCTCAGGGTCCGCGCCCAGTCTCCGGCTCGATGCAGGTTCAGCGAGCGGCGGTGGGGTCATTCGAGAGGATCTGGAGCCTGCCGAGTGACCTCTCGGTGGACGGCTCGTAGCCGTATGGTTGGCAAGGGAGGTAAGGGCTTGTCGGTCCACGCGGATCCCCGTATCGGCAGCGAGCTCCTCGGTTACCGGATCGAGGCACTCGTCGGACGTGGCGGGATGGGTGTCGTCTACCAAGCCTACGACGCCCGCCTGAAGCGGAGGGTGGCGCTGAAGCTGGTCGCGCCCGAGTTCTCGGGGGACGAGCGCTTCCGGACTCGCTTCCTGGCGGAGGCCGAGCTCGCGGCGTCGCTCGAGCATCCGAGCGTCGTTCCGGTCTACGACGCGGGCGAGGTGGACGGCCAGCTCTACCTCGTTATGCGCTACGTCGAAGGCGAGGATCTGAAGACGCTCCTCAAGGAGCAGGGTGCGCTCGAGCCCAGGCGGGCCCTCGTGATCTGCGCGCAGGTCGCCGATGCGCTCGACGCGGCACACGAGCGAGGCCTCGTGCACCGCGACGTGAAGCCCTCGAACGTGCTGCTCGACAGGCACGGGCATGCGTATCTGGCGGACTTCGGCCTGAGCAGGCGCCTCGCCGAGCAAGGGCTTCCGGTGGGTCCGGGCCTCTCGCTGGGGACGCCGGCCTACGCCGCGCCCGAGCAGGTGCAGGGCGAGGAGGTGGACGGGCGGGCCGACCAGTACTCGCTCGCGTGCGTGCTCTACGAGTGCCTGACCGGCGAGGTGCCGTTCCCGCGCGAATCGGAGCTGGCGGTGCTCTGGGCTCACATGGAGGAAGAGCCCGCGAAGCCGAGCACGCTCCGGCTCTCGCTGCCCGAGGCGATCGACCCCGTGATCGCGACGGCGCTCGCGAAGGAGCCGGAGAGCCGTCACGCGAGCTGCGGCGAGCTCGTCGAGTCGGCCCGCGAGGCGCTCGGCATCGCCGAGCCCGTGCGCTCGCGCTGGGTGCGGCTGCCGGTGCTCCTCGTGCTGGCCGGCCTCGTCGCGATTGCCGCCGGGCTCGCGACGTTCTTCGCCGTCCGGGGCACGACCGAGGCACCGAACGTTCGTAGAGACACCCTCGTCCGGATCGATCCGGCGACGAACAAGGTGGTCGACTCGTTCCCGGTCGGGCCGCGAGCCAGCTCGGTGACCTCTGGGGACGGGTACCTGTGGGCGACGAGCTACGAGGACCGCACGCTCTGGCGGATCGATCCGGCGACGGGAGAAGCACGCGTGACGCGACTCGCCGGCGGCACGCCTCTCGACGTCGCCGTGCGGGACGGGCTCGCCGTCGTCACCTACGGGCCGTTCTCGGTCGGGTACGAGCTTGTCGACGCGAGCTCGGGGGCCCCGGCCGGGTCGTTTCGCCTGGCGGGGGCAGACGGCGCCCAGGCGACGATCGCCGCGGGGCCCGCGGGCCTCTGGCTGGCCGCGTCCGGGTTCGAGGGCGAGAACGTCGGGTTGGTGGCGCGCTCTCCCACCACCTCGGGCCCGCCGGCGACGTTCCAGCGCGTGCCGATCCCCGTCGACCCGAACTACGTCTTCTTCTACACCCCCGACTCGGGGTCGTACAACGACATCGCAGTCGCTGCCGACGCCGTGTGGCTCGTCAGGGACAACGGCCCGCTGCTGAAGCGGGTCGATCCGGTCGCGAGGCGCGTGGTCGCGACGATTGAGCTTCCGTTCAGGCCGAAGTCGGTGACGGTGGGCGCCGGCGCCGTCTGGGTGACCGCGCTCTACGACGACGTCCTCGCCCGCCTCGACCCGGCGACCGACAAGGTGACGCTCACCGTGCCGCTTCCGCCCGGCACCGACGGGGTCGCCGTCGCCGACGGGTCGGTGTGGGTGGCGAGCACGCTCGCCGGCACCGTGACGCGGATCGACGCGGCGACCGGCGAGATCCTGGCCACGATCGACGTCGGCAGCACGTCCGGAGGACGTCGTCGCAGGTGCCGGCGCGGTCTGGGTCACGACGCACACGGCATGAGCGGCCGCCGCTTCCTCTCCGTGCTGCTCGTGGCCTCGCTGGCGATGCTGGCGTCGTCGTGCGGAGGGGGAAAGGAATCGATCCGCATCGCGGTCCTCGCCGACTGCGAGGGCTACGGAGCCGGCGTGTACGAGGTCTCGCTGGCCGGCGCCGAGCTGCCGCTGCTTCGCCGCGGCGGCAAGCTCGCCGGTGCGACCCCGTCCGAAGGCGTCGACGGCGTCGAGATCGGCGGGCGTCCGGTGGAGCTCGTCTTCGGCTGTGCCGGCGAGCTGACGTCGGCGGCTGTCGAGCTCCGTCGACTCGTGGAGTCCGAGGGCGCGGACATCGTCGTCGGCCCCAGCGTCGCTCCGCTCGGGGTCGTGGTGGTCGAGTACGCGAGGCACGTGCCGGACGTGACCTTCGCGGTCACCTCGTGGGAAGCGTTCACCGCGCTCCGACCGGGGCCGAACGTCTTCCGCTTCACGGGCGGCTACGTGCAAGGCGAGGCCGGCCTCGGCGCCTACGCCTACCACGAGCTCGGCTGGCGCAGGGCCGTGACGGTCGCGTACGCCGACGCGCTCGGCTGGGGTTGGAGCGCCGGGGTGGTCGCGGAGTTCTGCTCGCTCGGCGGCGAGATCGCCGACCGGGTGTGGCTCGACGTGCCCCCCGAGAAGCTGTCCGAGCGGCTCGAGGGGGTTCCCACGGCCGGGATCGACGGGTACTTCGTCATGACCTTCGGCCCCGAGGCCGCCGCGTTCCTCGAGCACCTCGCGAAGACCGAGCGCAACCCGGGGCGCAAGGTCGTCTCGAGCGCCGCCGCCGCAACGGGTCTTCCACCGGATGTGGTCGCGCGACTCGGCAAGGGTCTCGTGGGGATCGTCCTGGCCTGGGATGCCCCGGGCCCCGGCTCAGCCCCCTACATGAAGGAGTACCGTCGAGCGTTCCCGCGCCAGGCCGATGCGGCGGACGCGAACTTCCACCTCTTCGACATCTACTTCAACAACGGGATGGAGGCCGTCCTCCAGGCGCTCGAGACCGTCGACGCCGACCTCTCGAACGGTCAGCGCCGGTTCAGGTCGGCGCTCGCGGGCGTCGAGCTCGATGCCCCGAACGGCCACTTCAGGCTCGACGCGAATCGGCAGGCGATCGGCCCGACGTACATGTTCCAGATCGACGGCTACCGAAACGGACAGCTCCACTACCGCGGGCCGAAGCCGGTCGAGAACGTCGATGCGAGCTTCGGCGGTCACTTCGGACCCGGCGATCCGCTGCCCGACCGCACGCAGCCGAAGTGCGAGCGCGGCAACCCGCCGGCCTGGGCTCATCCTTGAGCGAGCTCTAGCCTCCTCCGCGGGCGAGCGACCACGTGAAGCGCGTGAGGTTCTCCCGCGGGGCCAGTCCGCCGGGGCGGAGGCCACGGCGCACGAGCAGGAGCGGCGGGCGCGCATCGCGTGCGATCTCCGCCCGCGTCTCGCCGATGCCTTCGTGGCGCCAGCGCTCCGAGAGCCCGACGACGATCAGCCCTGCGCCGGCAGCCGCCTCCACGACGCCGGTCGCTCCGGGAGCGACGAGCAGCGGCTCGGTCGCGACGCCGACCGCGCGCTGCACGAGGAGCGAGGCGCTCGCGAGCAGGCGGCTCGCATCGCGTTTCTTGCTCCGGAGATCGCCCTCCGTTCCGACGAGCCTGAGCGGCGCGCCGGTCGAGCCCGCGATCCAGGCCGCGACCTCGACGGCCGACCAGTCGTGCTCGGCGCCGCCGAACGGAACGAGGACCGGATGCTCGGCGGCCGGGTCCGGCGCGACCTGCCCACCCGCGAGCAGCCCGATGTCGCACGGCATCTCCGCGAGCACGACGCCGAGATCGCCGGCGAGCACGTCGTCGTCCGGGTCGCAGTCGAGGAGCACGAGGTCGACGTCCTGCTCGCCGGCGAGCCTGACGAGGTCCTCGCCCGGAGCGCTGGACGTGAAGGCGGCGGCTCGGGCGGCGACACCGCGTTCGGTCAGGTCGGCGCGGCGCTCGTTGGCGAGAGCCGTCGCGGCCGGCAGCTCGTCGGGGCCGGTGAGACAGGCGACGATCACCTCCCTCGACGGCCTGCTCCTGGCGAGCGGCTCGGCGAGGGCGACGAGCGCATCGAGGCGATCGCGCGTGCGGGGGGCCACGAGGATCGCGCGGGCTGGGCCGTAGGGCGCCGCCTCGCGAGCCCGGGCCTGCTCGAGGTCGAGTGACGGGTCCTGGACGAGTACCGCCTTCTCGAGGCGCTGCAGGTCGGTCCCGGGCTCGATGCCGAGCTCGTCGACGAGCGCGCGCCGGACCTCTTGGTACGCGGCGAGTGCCTCGGCCTGCCGACCCGATCGGTACAGCGCGAGCATGAGCTGCCCGCGGAGCCGCTCGCGCAACGGGTGCTCGCGGGTGAGCGCCTCGAGCTCTCCGACGAGCTGCGCGTGCCGGCCGAGAGCCAGATCGGCGTCGATGCGCTCCTCGAGCGCCGCGAGCCTGAGCTCCTCGAGCCGCGCGATCTCGACCTGCGTGAACGGCTCGTACGCGAGGTCGGCGAGCGCCGGGCCGCGCCAGAGGCCGAGTGCGGCGCGCAGGCTGTCGGCATCGCGGCGCTCGACGAGTCGCTCGAACCGCTCGAGGTCGAGCTCACCCGACTCGACCCGGACGCTGTACCCGGGTGATCGCGTGAGGATCCGGTCAGAGCCGAGGATCTTGCGCAGCTGCGAGACGTAGTACTGGAGGGTGTTGGAGGCCGTCCGGGGCGGGTCTCCCGCCCAGAGCTGATCGATCAGTCGGTCGACCGAGACGATCTCGTTCGGTCGGGTGAGCAGAACCACGAGCACAGCCCGCTGCCGTGCGCCCCCGAGCGGGAGCAGGTCGCCGTCGGCGACCACCTCGAGCGGTCCCAGGATGCGGAACTCCATCTCTCAGTGTCTTCTCAGTCGCCTCTCACCGCCGTGACGGATCTTCGCAGCGAAGCGGTCGCAGAGACGCGGTCGCCGCAAACACGGAGGTGAGACATGACTGTTGGCACCCGCAGGGAGACGCTCCTCGCAATCGCGCTCGCGCTGGCCGTGGCGACGATCACCGTCCCGGCCGGCTTCGCTGGATCGTCCAAGGGCGTCGGAGGAGGTGAGGGGTCGAAGGCGAGCCTCCCGGTTGCGAACAACACGCTCGTCGGCATCGGCCCCGGGGACCGTCGAATCAGGTCGGTGACGGCCGTGGGTCAGCTGCCGCAAGCCGTGGCTGTCGCGGGACAGACCGTCTGGGTGCACAACTGGGACGACCGTACGGTTTCGGCGATCGACGCCGAGACGAACCGCGTCGAACGCACGGTGAGCGTCCCGGGGTTCTCTCCGTCGACGCCGTTTCTCGGCACCTCCTCGATCGCCGCCGACGCGAGCGGCGCGTGGGTCCTGAGCGCAGGGGAAGGCGGAGGCATCCTCACGCACGTTCGGCCCGGTCTCGTTCCCGAGTCGTTCCACGTTCCCTACGACCTGAACTCGGTCGCCGTCGGTGGCGGCGCCGTCTGGATCGGCGCGAAGGACCTCCGCGGCGGTCTGGTTCTGCGGGTCAGTCCGAAGACAGGCGCCGTGCTCGGCCGGGTGCGTCTTCCGCAACGCGCTGTCCTTGGTGAGACTGTGGCATCCGCGCCGATCGCGGTCGGGGAGGGCGCCGTCTGGGTCGTGCCCCGAGACGGAACGATCCTGAAGATCGATTCCGCGACCGGCCGCGTCGTCGACAGGGCGAAGGTTGCGGACAGACCGGTTGCTTCCCTCGCCGCGGGCTACGGCGCCGTCTGGGCGCTCGAGCTGGATCCGACACGTGGGAATCGCGTTTTGCGCATCGACCCGCGCACGCTGAAGGTGACCGGCAGCGTCCCTGCGCCGAAGGTGCGCGGCGCCGGCGACGAGAGCGGGGCGCTGGCAGTCGGCGAAGGCGCCTTGTGGTGGAACGGTGCCAACAGCTGGGACCGTCTGGCGGGTCGACCCGAAGACGCGGAGGATCGATGCGATCGTTCGGATTACGCCGCCGCTCGAGTCGTTCGGCGACTTCGAGCCGTTCGGCATCGCGGCCGGCGCCGGCCGGGTATGGGTAACCGTCACGGTTGCGCCTTGAGCGGCCTGCGCGAACTCGAGCTTCGCCGACCCGCACACCGCCCAGCTGTCGTGGCGGGACCAGGCGGGGCCTTCGGGCTCAGCTCCGCCGCGCATACGGGCTCAGTCGTCGAGGATCCCGACGGCGCGCACCGGCGAGCCGTACGCCGGCTCGAGCCGGAGCGGGAAGCCGTAGAACCGGAAGCGGCGGTTGACGACCTCCTTGAGGTTGTTCAGGTTCTCGTAGTGCGTGAGGCCGCGCTCGGCGCACGCCTTGTGGGTCGGGTACTCGTCGGTGAGGTACGTGAGATCGGGGCTGATCGTCTCGACGCCGAAGATCTTCACGCCGCGGTCCGCCATCCAGTGCACGGCCTCGGCGGAGATGCCGTTGAAGCCGTCGAGGAAGGCCGGCGTGCCCGGCGGTGCGGTTGTAGTGGTCGGAGCAGAAGAGCAGGATGTCGCCCTCGCGTAGCTCCTGGCCCGAGTCGGCGACGGCCCGCTCCACCTCGGCCGCGGTCACGTCGTGCCCGCCGGGGTAGTCGCGGATGTCGACGCAGAGGGCTTCGCCGCAGAACGTGTCGAGCGGGAGCTCGCCGATCGCCACGCCGTTCCGGTCGTAGTGGCCGAAGGCGTCGACGTGGGTCGCGGCGTGATTCGACGTGATGATGATCTCCGCGTTGAACGACGGCCGTCCGGCCGGCGCGTCGGCGTGGACGATGTGCCGGAGGATCTGCGTCGGCGGGAAGAACGGGTGCAGCTGCGACTCGCGGGAGAGCGGCTGCGAGAGGTCGATCACGCGGCTGGCCATGTATCGGAGCCTCTCACAGCTGAAGCCTTGTGTCACCCGGCCGCGCCGGGCGGCGCGATGCTCCGTCCTCGGTCGCACCCGTAGCCTCCGGCTACGAGTGCTCCCTGCGTCCTTCCCTCGCACTCGCCCGTCGCGCCCGGCCGACGAAGCGTCACCTGCGAGAGGCTCCTGTCACTCCTTTCCGGACAGGTCCTTGCAGACCTGGACGATGCGGGGGACGACGGCGGCGACCATTCGCTCGCCGGTCTCGAGCCGCGCGTTCCTGGCGTCGCCGACGACACCCGTCGCCGTGATGTCGCGCAGCATGTCCATCGGCACGATCACCCCGGGTCCGCGCGGCCGCATCTCGTAGCGACCGAGCGAGGTCCACGGCAGGCCTGCGTCTTTCACGGCTGCGCCTCGGTCGTAGGCATCGCGCGTCGCGCGGTCCTCGTACACGGTGTGGCCGAGCGCGAGGGCGAGCGAGGTCTCGGCCTCCTCGGCGTGGATCAACGGCCCCTCGACGTCGGCGAGCACGTCGGCGGCGAGGTCCCACCACTGCGCGAGGAACACGCGGCGGTCGGTCGTCTCGAAGTAGTGGTTGATCGCCACGGTGAGCGCGGCGATGTTGCCGCCGTGCCCGTTGACTGCGACGAGATTCTGGAAGCCGTGGTGGACGAGCGAGTCGCACACCTCCCGGAAGACCTGGAGGAAGGTCGTCGTCGAGAGGCGCATCGAGCCGGGGAACTGCATGTGGTACCAGGAGAGCGTCACGTTGAGCGTCGGCGCGACGAGGATGCTCACGCCCTGCTCGGCGCCGAGCTCGGCCGCGCGCGCGGCGAGCGAGCGGGCGATGAAGCAATCCGTGTCGAGCGGCATGTGGTGCCCGTGCTGCTCGGTCGTGCCGATCGGGATCAGCACCGCGTCGACCCCGGCCTCGATCCGAGCCGCGACCTCCGGCCAGGTCATGTGCTCGATGAAGTGCTCTGCCAAGCGGCGATCTTCACCCAATGCCGGAGGGCATGCAATACTCGCGCGTCCCATGGAAGGCACCGTCGAGGTCAACGGCGCGAACCTCTGGTACGAGATCTCCGGCGAAGGGGAGCCGGTCGTCCAGATCCACGGCGCGGGGTTCGGTCACTTCAACTTCGCGACGGCGACGCCCGAGCTGTCCAAGCACTTCAAGGTCGTCGACTACGACATGCGCGGCTACGGGCAGTCGGACCGGCCGGTGCAGCACTACGACATGGAGGTGTGGGCGGACGACCTCGCGGGGCTGCTGGACGCGCTCGAGATCGACGCCGCTCACGTCCACGGCAGCTCGATGGGCGGCATGATCGCGATCGTTTTCGCCGGCAAGTACCCGGAGCGGACGACGTCGGTCGTGATCAACTGCGCGGCCGCCAAGCTCGGGATGGCGGGCCGGCTCGTGTTCAGGAACTGGATCGACCTCGCGCGCATGGACCCCGAGGGGCCGGGCAGCCGCACGCTCGCGGAGCTGATCGCCTGGCAGGCGCTGTCGAGAGCCTTCCTCGAGACGCCCGAGGGCGCGGCCTCGATCGACACGATCCAGCAGATCCTGCGCGACTCGAACTCGGTCGAGGTGTTCACCACCGCGTGCCAGGCGATGTGCGACATGGACATCCGTGACTGGCTGCCCAGGATCACCTCGCCGGCGCTCGTCATCGGCGGCGACGAGGACCTGATGACCCCCTGGGACCAGGGTCCCGGCGGCGCGGGACAGGAGGCGATCTACCAGGGCATCCCCGGTGCCGAGAAGCACGTGATCCGCGGCTCGAACCACTCGACGATGTTCGACAACCCGGCCGAGCACAACCGGGTCGTGATCGACTTCTTCCAGCGGCACTCACCGGTGTAGCCGGCCGATGCCGGTCGTCGAGCAGTACGGCGTCGAGCCGATCCCGCGCGAGCTCCAGAAGGTGGGCTGGCGCGACCTCTTCGCGATCAACTTCACCTTCTACCTCAACCCGGTGATGTACCTCCTCGGGGCGCTCGCGGTCGTCGCCGGCGGCCTGCCGCTTGCCTGGGCGATCGCGGCGATGGTGATCGGGCAGGGGCTCGCCTTTGCGTGCCTGATCGCCGTCGGGCGGGCGGGAGTCGACTACGGCCTCCAGGGTCAGGTCGCGATGCGCGCCACGTTCGGCTTCTGGGGCTCGCGGATCCTCAGCTCGCCCTATCGCGTGGTCGCGGCGGTCTACTGGTTCGCCGCGCAGGCGCTCGCCGGGGCGCTGGGGCTCCAGGCCGTGGTCGAGGCGATGTTCGGCCGGCACCTTCCACTCGTGCCGACGGCGTTGGTACTCGGGGCGTTCCACGCCGTGCTCGCGCTGCTCGGCTTCGACGTCATGCGCTACGTCCTGCGAGTGGTGCTGCCGCTCTCGCTCGCCTTCACGGGCGTGCTCGTCTGGCTCTACCTCGCCTCCGACGACCCGCGCTTCGCTGTCGGCAGAGCGTTCGAGTCCCCGGATCAGCACCTCACGTGGACGGGCTTCGCCACGTTCGTGACCGTGGCGTGCGGCTCCTCGCTGACGCTCGTCACGAACATCGCCGACTTCTGCCGCTACACGCCGACGCACCGAGACGTGCGGATCGGGCTCGGGGCTTCCTCGGTGCTCGCCGCCGCGGTGACCACCTTCGTCGGTGGCTACGCCGCGACCGCCACGGGTGACATCAACCCGTTCGTCGCCGTGGCCGACCTCACGTCGAGCACCGTCCTGCTCGCGATCGTCTTCGCCGCAATCGTCGTGCAGGGCCTCGCCGCGAACATCACGAACGTCTACACCGCGGGGCTCTCGCTCGTGAACTCGGCCCCTCGCCTCGGACGCTTCGGCGCGACGCTGGTGGTCGCCGTTGCCGCGGTCGTCCTCTCCGGCTTCCCGGACTTCGTCGACCACGCGCAGCACTGGATCACGCACCTCGGCAACCTCGCGGCACCGCTGACCGGCGTGATCATCGCGGACTACCTCCTGCTCAACCGGGCGCGGATCGACGTCCCGTCGCTCTTCGATCCCCACGGCCGGTACCGCTACCAGCGGGGCGTCAACGCGGCGGCCCTGATCGCGTTCCTCGCCGGCGTCGGCGTCTACTACGCCCTGCCGCAGGCGTGGTTGAAGGTCGTGTGGGGTCTGGCAGTCGGCGCGGCCGCCTACCTCGTCCTGCGGGCCGTCTGGTCGGCGGCCGGCGCGCACACCGTGCCGCGCCGGCGCGTCGGAAGCAGTGCCGCGCATGACTGACGAGTTCGTCCTCGACACACCGGTCGTGCGCGCGTTCGTCGACGGGGTCCGGCGCACGATCGACGCCGCCGGCTCGGCCGAGGAAGCTTGCGAGCGGATCCGGCCGCGCTTCGCCGAGCTGCTGGACGACCCGGACTGGCTGCCGGAGGCCTACATGGCCGCGGCGCCGAAGAGCGGCATGGGCGGCGGCATCGGCCAGTGGCTGCTCTACCGGGCGGGCGACGGCTCGCTCTCGCTGTTCTCGCTCGTCGTCCCGCCGGGCTCGTCGACGCCGATCCACGATCACCTCGCGTGGGGCCTCGTCGGCCTCTATCGCGGCACCCAGGACGAGGAGATCTACGTCCAGGGAGACGCCGGACTGGAGCTCGCCGAGCGGCGGGCGCTCGAGCCGGGTGACTTCTACGTCCTGATCCCGCCGCACGACGACATCCATTCCGTGCGGACGACGTCTAAGGGGATATCGGTCTCTATCCATCTGCTGACGAACGACACCGGCTGCGTCTGGCGGCACACTTTCGATCCCGGCTCGGGCGAGGTGAGCCCGTTCCGGTCGGGATACGTGAACGCGGCCTGCGAGGCCGGAGAGCCGGACGGCAACGGCTCCCGCACGAGCAGTTGACGCGGAAGGGAGCGGGTTGTATACACGCTCCTACCTCTGTCGGGCGTCACCGGATACGGAGTCGATGCACTTGCCCGCGCTCTGACGCGGGAATCGAGTCGCCTCGCTGAGCGAGGGGAAAGGAGAGGGTTGCATGAGAGAGCTCGATGACCGCAGCTTCGATCCACAGGAATATGCGGATCAGCTCGGGTACACCGACGAGCTTGGGCGGGGCGACCATTCGGACCCGGAGCTCGTCCGGGCCGAGACCCCTGAGGAGCGGCGTCGGGGTCTGACGCGTCGCGAGCTCCTTATCAAGGGCGGCGTCGGCGCCGCGGCGATCGCGGGAGCCGGCGCGCTGACCGGCTCGGCTGTCGCAAAGCCTGCACGGCCGGCGGCGAGCGGCGCCTACACGGGCACGCTCAACGTGATCAGCCTCGGCGTCGAGTGGCCGGCCGGCGCACAGGATCAGGCGGAGAAGGACCTCGGTTTCAAGTTCAACGTCCAGCTCCTCAGCACGAACGCGCAGGTGCAGAAGTCCATCACCGCGCCCGACAGCTTCGATATCGGCGGCCTCTACAACTACCAGATGTTCCCGATCTGGCCCACCGGCAACTTCCAGCCGGTCGACCGGACGAAGATCACGGCGTGGAACGACTTCTATCCGGTCTTCACGAAGGGGAAGGTCCAGCCGGGCAACCCGGACGCCACGGCCGGACAGGGCAACGCCCCGTTCCGCGTCCTCTTCCTCGACACGGACGGCTCGACCGGGCTGCCGTTGACGACGCAGGGGCCGACGAACAACAAGCAGATCGTCCAGTGGTGGAACGAGAACACGAACAAGGCGTTCGGCGGCAAGCCGCAGCCGAAGTGGATCCTCGGCCCGCCCGCCCATTTCAACATGGACTCGATGGGCTACAACGGCGACGTGATCAAGAAGGCTCCGAACCAGGTCCACTGGGGCGAGCTCTTCAACCCGGCCTGGAAGGGGCGCGTCGCGCTCCTGAACGACCCGGGGATCGCGTATCAGGATGCCGGGAACGCCGCGAAGCAGCTCGAGCTGATCAAGTTCAAGGACCTCGGGAACATGACGGTCCAGGAGATCGACGCGCTGACGAAGCTCCTGATCGCCTACAAGAAGAAGGGACAGTTCCGCGCCTTCTGGTCGACCTTCAACGAGTCGGTCAACCTGATGTCCTCGAAGCAGGTCGTGATCGAGTCGATGTGGTCGCCGGCCGTCGCCCTGCTGACGGCGCAGGGCGTCCCTGTCCGCTACGCGTTCCCGCCGGAGGGCATGCGCGGCTGGTGCAGCTGCCAGGGAATCCCCGCGCACGTGACGGGCGAGAAGCTGGACGCCGCGTACAGCTACTTCAACTGGATGTACGAGGGCTTCCTCGGCGCGCTGATCATGCGCCAGGGGTACTACATCGCGAACGGCAAGAAGCTCCCCGGCTGGATCAACTCGGCGAAGGCCAGCGAGGGCAAGCCGCCCTTCACGGCCGACGAGTACGCCTTCTGGTACGACGGCAAGGCGGCTGCCAAGGATCTTCCCGGCATCACCGGCCACGTCGGCGACGTCAAGCAGGGCCAGAAGCGCGACGGGGGCTCGTTCACCGCGCGCTCCAAGCACTACTCGTCGTGGAACTCGTTCTTCAAGAACAACGTCTACCAGGTGAAGCGGTTCAACGACTTCCTCAGCGCCTAGCGCCAGATGGAGCACGAATCCGCAGGATCTGCGGAGGGGGCGGCAGCCGCCGCCCCCTCCGTCACTAAGGGGCCGACTACAGGGGGCGAAGGGGCGAAGGGGTCCGGACTCGACCTGATCGCCCTCACCAAGGTCTTCCCCGGCGGCACCGTCGCCGTCGAGGACGTGAACCTCCACGTCGACCACGGCGAGTACGTCGTCCTGCTCGGGCCGTCCGGGTGCGGCAAGACGACGACGCTGCGGATGATCGGGGGTCACGAGTACCCGACCGAGGGCGAGATCCGCCTCGACGGCGAGTCCCTCGTCTCGCTCGCGCCGCACAAGCGGCCGACGACGACCGTCTTCCAGCACTTCGCGCTGTTCCCGCACAAGACGGTGCTCGACAACGTCGAGTTCGGGCTCAAGATGCACGGCGTCGGAAAGGGCGAGCGACGTCAGCAGGCCCTCGACGCGCTCGAGATGGTCGGCCTCTCGGAGCTCGCCGATCGCAAGCCGAGGGCGCTCTCGGGAGGCCAGCAGCAGCGGGTTGCGCTCGCGCGCGTGCTCGTCACGAAGCCGAAGGCACTGCTCCTCGACGAGCCGCTCGGCGACCTCGACCGGCTGCTCCAGCTGCGCATGCGCGTCGAGCTGCGCAACCTGCAGCGTCAATTGGGTCTGATGTTCATCCACGTCACGCACAACCAGGAGGAAGCGCTCTCGATGGCCGACCGGATCGTCGTCATGAACGACGCTCGCATCCAGCAGATCGCGGATCCGCTCACGATCGCAACGAGGCCCGAGACCGAGCTCGTCGCGCGCTTCATGGGCGACAACAACATCATCCGCGGCCGGGTCACCGAGCGGAACGGCGACCGGCTCGTCGTCACCGACGACCACGACGTCAGCTCGAGCGTGTCCGCGCCCGGCGACTCACTCGCTGTCGGCGACGAGGCGCTCGTCTCCGTCCGGGCCGCGGCCGTCGAGGTGGACGAGAACGGCTCGGGCGAGGCAGGCGTCAACTCGGCCGAAGCCGAGATCGTGTTCGTCGAGTTCCTCGGCGACCTCGTCAAGCTGCACCTGGTCGTCGGCGGCGAGCGGATGCTCGCGAAGGTTTCCGGCGAGCGCTACCCGGCGTTCCGCGGTCGGGAGGGCGAGCGGATCCGGATCACGTGGAAGGAGGAGGATGTCCAGCTCCTCCGGGCCTGAGGGCCTGCACCTCGACGTCGAGGAGCTCGAGGAGGCCGAGGAGCTCGAGCACGACCCGAAGGAGCGTGCCCTCGGCGCGGAGCCGGAGGCGCGGGGCAGCCGCGCCAGCGGCTGGGTGACGACGGCCTGGGCCCTGCCCGGCGGTCTCTGGCTCGGCTTCTTCCTGGTCGCCCCGCTCGTCTTCGTCGTGCTCGTCAGCTTCTGGACCTACGAGCTCGGCGCCAAGTCGGGGTTCACCACCGACTGGACCCTCGACAACTACACGACGATCTTCCACAGCTCGACCTACTGGCACAACATGCTGACGAGCTTCTACACGTCCGTGATCGCGGTCGTGGCGTGCCTCGTCTTCGGCTTCCCGATCGCGTACTTCCTCGCGCTCAAGGTGCAGAGCCTGCGCATGCAGATCGCGCTCTTCATCCTCGCGCTGGCGCCGTTCTGGACGAGCTTCCTCGTCCGCTCGGTCGCCTGGACGTATCCGCTCAGCGAGGTCCTCGGCCGCCTCGGGGTGACGACCCCGTCGGAGACGTCGGTGCGCCTGGCGCTGATCCAGCTCTACATCCTGTTCATGGTCACGCCGCTCTTCTTCACGCTCGCGCAGGTCGACAGGACCGCGCTCGAGGCCGCGCGCGACCTCGGCGGCAACTGGTGGAGCACGTTCAGAGCGGTGATCCTGCCGCAGACCCTGCCCGGGATCGTGATCGGCTCGATCTTCATCTTCGTGCTCACGATGGGCGAGTACGGGACGGTGCTCGTCGTCGGCCAGAACTACGTGCAGTCGGTCGGCACGATCGTCAACTCGTACATCACGAACGCCGTGCAGTACCCGCAGGGCGCCGCCGCGGCGGTCTTGCTCGTGCTCGCGCTGATCGCCGGCGTGTTCGCGATCACCCGCTTCTCGAACCTGCGAGAGGAGCTTTAGCTCCGTGGCCGCGACGGCATACGAGACCCAGCCGCGGCCACAGGACCGCGTGATCACGCGGCCGCCGAAGCAGCGCGACTGGGCCAAGTGGGGCCTCGGCGCGTACTTCGTCCTGTTCCTGATCTTCCTCTACGGCCCGATGATCGTGATGGCGATCCTGTCGTTCCAGGGCTACTACGGCGGCGTCACGTTCCCGTTCCAGGGCCCGTTCAGCCTGCTGTGGTGGAAGTCGCTCATCTTCGACACCGTCGCGGGGACGCCCACCCACGCGACCGAGATCCACACGGCCGCCAAGAACTCGCTCTACCTCAGCGTCGTTGCCGGAGCGCTCGTCGCGGTCCTCGCGTTCACGACGTCGATGGCGTTCCGCCGCCGCTGGATCTTCCGCACCGATGCCGTCGCGCTTCTACCTCCTGATGCTCGCGCTGATGACGCCCGGCTTCCTGCTTGCCGTCGGCACGCAGCTCCTGTGGGCCTACCTGGGGCTCGACACGTCGATCTGGAAGACGGCGCTCGGTGCGAACGTGAGCTGGGGCATCCCGTTCGGGTTCCTCGTCATGCTCGCCGTCTGGAACCGGTACGACGCCCGCATCGAGGAGGCGGCGCGCGACCTCGGCGCCGACCGCAGCCGGACGTTCCGCGAGGTGACGCTGCCGCTCGTCTGGACGGGCATCTTCGGCTGCTTCCTGTTCGGGTTCACGCTCACGTGGAACGACTACGACCGCAGCGTGCTCTTCCAGACGCGCGCGACCGACTCGCTGCCGCTCGAGATCGGCGGCATCACGTTCACGAGCGCCGTGCGACCGGACCTCTACGCGCTCGGCACCGCGACGACCGTCTTCTCGCTGTTCGTCGTCGGGCTCGTGCTCGCCGTGGCGTCGGTCCGGCTGCGGTTCGGACGCCAGGGCGCGCCCGTGCAGCGGGTCGAGGAGGAGTTCGGCGTCGCGAAGTCGCTCCAGGTCGATACGGGCTCGACAGCGGCTCCCGAGTAGGCGCCGGTGTCCGGCGTCATCGTCGTCGTCTCGACCGGCGGCACGATCGCGATGCGTCCGGACCCGGCCACGGGAAAGCTCGTGCCGGCCGTCAGCGGCCGCGAGCTCGTCGAGCTGCTCGCCTGGCCGAACGGGCCCGAGCTCGAGGTCGACGACTTCGTCTCCGCCCCGAGCTTCGACATCCACGGCGAGCTCGCGCTCGCACTCGGCCGACGGGTCGCCGAGCACGCGCGGCGTCCTGACGTCGCCGGGATCGTGGTCACGCACGGGACGGACACGATGGAGGAGACCGTCTATCTCGTCGACCGCCTGCTGGACTCGGAGACGCCCGTCGTCCTGACCGGCGCTCAGCGCGGTGCCGACGAGGCCGACGCCGACGGGCCGCGCAACTTCCGCGACGCCGTCCGTGCGGCAGTCGAGCCGGCGGCCGGCGGTCGCGGCGCGATGATCGCCTTCGCCGGCGAGCTGCACGCGGCGCGCGAGGCCCGCAAGGTGCACACGAGCGCGGTGCGCGCGTTCGCCTCGCCCGGTTACGGGCCGATCGGCCACGTCGAGGGCGAGCGCGTCGTCTTCGCCAGGCGCCCCGAGAGGCGGCCGGCGATCGAGGCCCCGACGGCGCTCGGCAGCGTCGACCTGATCCGGCTCCACGCCGGCAGCGACGAGCGGTTCGTCCGCGCGTCGGTCGAGTCGGGGGCGCAGGCGATCGTGCTCGAGGGCACCGGCCGCGGGAACGCGAACGACCAGGTCGTCGCCGCCGTTCGCGACGCGGTCGGCGCCGGCGTGGTCGTCGCCGTCTGCTCCCGCTGCGTCGAGGGCCGCGTCGAGCCGGTCTACGGCCGGGGCGGCGGGCGTGACCTCGCCGAGGCCGGAGCGCTGTTCGCCGGAGACCTCGCCGGCCCGAAAGCCCGCGTGCTCCTGCAGCTCGCCCTCGGCGCCGGCCTCGACCCGGCGACCGTGCTCGCCGCCGAGGCGGCTTGAGGAGGCTTCTCGTCATGCTGCTCGCCGTCGCGGCGCTCGCGCCGAGTGCGGCCGCGCGCGGTCCCGAGGTCAACGTCAGCGCCCTCGACGGGGCGCAGAGCGAGCCGACGATCACGATCGACCCGGTGAACGACCGGATCCTGCTCGCCGGCTCGAACAGCTTCTCGGAGGGGACGATGCGCGCGTACAGCTCGACCGACGGCGGCGCGAGCTGGGAGACCTCCACGGTCTTCCCGCCGCCGGCCGACCCGGAGGCCACGTGCGCAGCCGACGCGGGCGTCGGCATCGACCGCACCGGCCGGCAGTACTACGCCTTCATTCGCTCGTCGCCGTGCGCGACGGGCCACCCGCGCCTGTACGTGGCGACGCGCCCCGGTCCCGACGCGGCGTGGCGGACGCCGCGCCTCGTGGCACCCCTCGGAAATGCTGCGTTCGACGACAAGCCCGCCCTCACCGTCGACCGGTCGGCAGCCAGCCCACACCGGAATCGCGTGTACGTCGCCTGGTCGCGCGTGGGCTACGACGGCGTGTCTCGCATCGTCGTCAGCTCGAGCGACGATGGCGGGCGCACGTGGTCGAAGCCGGTCCGGGTGAACCGGACCGGCGAGGAGGTCAGCTATGCGACGCTCGCGACCTCACGCCGGGGCACGCTCTACGTCGCGTGGCATGACATGGGCGCCTTACACGTGTACGTCGTCCTCTCGACCGACGGTGGGCGGACGTTCGGGCCCGAGCGGGAGGTGGTCGCGTTCGCGATCGTTCCCATTCCCGGGTGCAACGCGGGCATCGTGATCCCGGCACAGCGTCTCACGTGTATGCGGCCGAACCCGATCCTCGCGGTCGACACGTCGCGAGGCCCGTACTCCGGACGTGTCTACGTCTCGTACGCGCACACGGACTTCCAGGGCGACAAGGGCGTCGCCGTCACCGTCCTCGACCCGCGTCTGCGCCCGGTCGCCGGCTATCCCGTCGACCACAAGCCCCTGCTGGTCTCACCTCCGCGAAGCACGAAGCCGGCGGACCAGTTCCTGCCGGCCTCGGCGGTCGATCCCGACACGGGCACGCTCTGGGTCTGCTTCTACGACACCCGCGGCGACGCGGACCGCAAGCGCGCATGGTTTTCGTGCACCTCGTCGTCGACCGGCGGCAGGACGTGGTCGCCGGCGACCCGCGCCGCGCGCGCTCCGTCGGACGAGACGCGGCCGGGAGCCGATTCGCGCGAGTACGGCCACTACCAGGGACTCGCCGCGGCGCACGGCGTCGCCCACCCGCTGTGGACGGACAGCCGCGAGCTCGCAACCCGCGCTGAGGAGATCTACACGACCACTCTCACGAGAGCGGACGCCCGGCGCTAGACCTCGGGTACCGGGAGGCGAAGTCGTCGGCGATCTCGTCCATCGTCAGCCAGCGGACGCCGTCGTGCGAGTTGATGTTCTCGATGATCCGCTCGTGCATCGCGAGCACCTGCGGGCGGCCGCTGACGTCCGGGTGGATCGTCATCCCGAAGACGGCGTAGTCGTACTCGCGGTAGACCCATTCGAACTGGTCCATCCACAGCTGCTCGATGTCGCGTGGGTTGACGAAGCCGTGGCTGTTCGGCGCCGCCTTGATGAACATCATCGGCGGCAGGTCGTCGAGGTACCAGCTGGCCGGGATCTCGATCAGGTCGGTCTCCTCGCCGCGCTCGAGCGGCACCATCCACTCCTCGGCCGACTTGCCGTAGTCGATCTTCGTCCACGAGTCGCCGACGCGCACGTAGTAGGGATGGTGGTCGTTGTGCATCAGCGAGTGGTCGTACTTGATCCCGTGCTTGAGGAGCAGCTCGTTCGTCACGTTCGAGAACTCCCACCACGGGGCGACATAACCAGTGGGACGCCGGCCGCTGACCTCCTCGATCAAGCCGATGCACTTGACGAGCACCGCCTCCTCCTGCTCGGGGGTCATCGAGATCGGGTTCTCGTGCGTGTAGCCGTGCATGCCGATCTCGTGGCCTGCGTCGACCACCATCTTCGTCTGCTCGGGGAAGGTCTCGATCGAGTGCCCCGGGATGAACCAGGTCGTCCTGATGCCGGCCTTCTCGAACAGCCGCAGGAGGCGCGGCGTCCCCACCTCGCCGGCGAAGAGGCCGCGCGAGATGTCGTCGGGCGAGTCCGCTCCGCCGTACGAGCCGATCCAGCCGGCCACGGCGTCGACGTCGATCCCGTACACGCAGAGAATGTCCTTCGCCATCTCCCGCACCTCCCGAAAGTCGCTGGTACAAAGCGACTCTAATGTGCGCGCTCTGCGGTGTCCTGCTCAGCGACCACTGGGCCGAGACGGACGGCGGTCGGCGCGGGCGGGCGTTTCGCGTCGAGCTCGTGAACCGCGTGCTCGACCACTTCGGCCTGCGGCTCGACGACTGGGCCGGGCGGGTGTACGTACTCCGCGACCGCACCGGTCGCACGGCGGTCGTCGACAACCTCGGCGTCCTCTGGACCGAGGCGGCTCGGCTCACGGGGCGACCGCTCGACCCGCTCGATCCCGAGCTCGTCCGCGCCCTTGGCTGACGCCGACCGGACGCCGGTCTCGCTGCTGACCGGCTACCTCGGCAGCGGCAAGACGACGCTGCTCGTCGCGCTTACTCGGCGATCCGGCGATGGGCGAGACGGCCGTGATCGTGAACGAGCTCGGCGACGTCGCGATCGACCACCACCTGCTCCGCCGCGTCGACGAGCGCACCGTCGTACTCGAGAGCGGCTGTGTGTGCTGCACGCTCCGCGGCGACCTGGCCGACGAGCTGCGCGACCTGCTCTCGCGGCGCACGCGAGGCGAGATCCCGCCGTTCAGGCGCGTGGTCATCGAGACGACCGGCCTCGCCGACCCGGCGCCGATCCTCTACACGCTCGTCTCCGAGCCCGTCGTCAAGAGCCACTTCGAGCTCGAGCGCGTGATCACGACGGTGGACGCCCAGCACGGCCTGCGCGGGCCGGAGTCGCTCCGGCAGGCGGCGGCCGCCGACCGGATCGTCGTCACCAAGGCGGACCTGGCGGACCCGGCCGAGCTCGAGCGTCGGCTCGCCTTGCTGAACCCGACCGCCGACGTGCTCGAAGCCTCGTTCGGCGACGTCTCGCCCGACCAGCTCTTCGGCGGCTCCGACCACGAGCCGCGCGAGCTCCCCGAACGCGACGAGCACGCGCACACGGACGGCGTTGTGGCCCACAGCCTGGTCTTCGCAGAGCAGCTCGACTGGACGGCGTTCGGCGTGTGGCTGACGATGCTGCTCGCCGCGCGCGGCGAGGACATTCTCCGCGTGAAGGGCCTCCTGAACGTCGGCGCCGCGGGCCCGCTCGTCCTGAACGGCGTTCAGCACGTCGTCCATCCACCCGTCCACCTGGACGAGTGGCCGGACGACGACCACCGCTCGCGGATCGTCTTCATCGGCCGCGGCTTCACGGCGGCCGAGCTCGAGGGCTCGCTGCTCGCCTTCAACCGAATCTCCGGAGCCTCGCCGACATGACCGTTGCGGAGGCGAACCGCGAGGCGATCGGGCGCGTGCTTGCGAGCGAGCCGTGGCTCGTCGGAGTGCGTCCGGCCGGCGAGGTCGTTCCCGGGATGCGGCGCAACCTGATCCTGCACGCGGCGCCGCCTGCCTCCTTCGACGCGCTCTCGCCGGTGCTGCAGGCCGGCGTCCTCGGCGCGGCGCAGTTCGAGGGAATCGAGCCTTCGGCGGTCGAGCTAGGCACGGCTCAGGATCATGCGGCGATGGCGGGCGGCGCCGGCTCGATCACGTGGTCGACGCCGGTCGTCGTGGTCGAGGATCGCGCGAACGGCAACCGGGCCTTCCACTTCGTGATGGAGGGCTTCGGCAGGGTGCTGATCCTCGGGATGTACGACGACCAGGTGGCCGCGCGGCTCGCCTGGCTTCGCGACGAGCTGGCGCCGGCGCTCGACGCTGCTGTCGTCGCGCTCGGCGGGATCGACTGCCGGGCGCTCATGGCCGAGGCGCTCCGCCGCGGCGACGAGCTGCACAACCGCAACGCTGCGGCGACGTCGATGCTCGCCGAGCGGATCGCGCCGGTGCTCGAAGCCGATCGCGCGACGAGGACTCGCATCTTCGACTTCCTGCGCGGAAATCCGCAGTTCTTCGTCGCGGTCTCGATGGCCGCGACCCGTCTCGCGCTCGATGCCGGTCACGGGGTGGAGGGGTCGAGCCTGCTGACCGCCGTCGGTGCCAACGGGCGCGATTGTGGGATCAAGGTGTCGGGCCTCGGCGACCGCTGGTTCGTGGCGGCTGCGGAGGTCCCCGAGGGCGTCTTCCTCGCGGGCTTTGGCCCGGACGAAGCCGGGCCCGGGTGCGGCGACTCGCTGCTCGTGGAGTGCGCCGGCCTCGGCGCGTCGGTGCTCCCTGCCGCTCCTGCCCTCTGGCCGCTCGTGGGCGCGGACGAGGCGCGTGCGCGCCGGATCTACGAGGAGACCGTGGAGATCGCGCTCGGCGAGCACCCGCACTACCGCGTGCCGGCGCTTGGCGACCGCGGCGCACCGACCGGGATCGACGTGCTGCGGGTCGTGGAGACCGGCATCCGGCCGGTGATCGACATCGTGATGCTGCACCGCGAAGCAGGGCGGGGAATGATCGGCTTCGGCCTCACCTCGCCGCCCGCGGCCTGCTTCGAGCAAGCTGCTGCGGCGTTCCGCGAGCGCTACGGCTAGCGATGGGGTCGGCCGATCGTCCCGTGCGATCCGCGCGGCGTCCGGTGCGGCCGATTGCCCTCGCGGCCGCGATCGGAGCCTCGATCAGGCAGACGATGAGGGCCGCCACGACGAGATCCCCGTAGAGGCCGAGCAAGGCGATCCCGAGCAGAGCGGCGACGACGACGGCTGCGTCCTGCCAGCCGAGGCCGCCCGACGAGCTCGGCGTGGCCGGTGCCGCCTGCGCGAGCGCGGGGAGGGTCAGGGAGAGCCCGAGGGCGAGACTGCTGAGGCTGAGCATGCGGTTCATGTCGTCTCCTTTTCCGACTGCGCTCAGGCTGCGAGCGTCGAAGAGTGAGGGGCCGGCGGCACGAGGCTGAGCCGGTCCCCGGACGGTGTTGCTCCGTCATGCAGTACGACTTCGCGCTCGCCGAACCGGACTGCCGAGGTCGCCGCGATCCCGCGCTCGTCCGCAAGCTCGATCGCGATCGAGAGGACGGCCGGCAGGCCGAACGTCCCGACCGCGCCTCCGCCGGCTCCGAACGGCGAACCGAACCGCGCCGGCTGAAACACCCAGACGACGTAGAGCTCCGCTCCGTGCCGCTCGCACTCGTCGAGCGCCTCGCGTAGGCGCTCCTCCACCCGGATCGACGGCTCGAGCTCGCACACGACTCGGCCCTCGATCGGCTGGATGTCCTCGCCGGTCCCGTTCGCTCGCGACTGGTGGTTCGTGCTCATCTCCGGCTCCCTTCCTGTGGCTCGCGTTCCGTTTGCAGGCACGAGGGTCGGCGAGAGTGGTGGAGTTGCGGTAGAGGTCGGTAGAGGCTTGGTAAGGGCGGGCGTGACGCGGCGAATCGACCGTGTTAGGTTCGGCGGGAGTCGAGTTGATCGAGTTCCGCATCCTCGGCCCCTTCGAAGTCGCGCGGGCAGGCCGCCTGCTGGAGATCGGGGCCGGCAAGCGACGCACCCTCCTAGCGGTGCTCCTCCTCAACGCGAACGAGGTGGTCTCGACCGATCGGCTGATCGACGAGCTCTGGAACGAGAAAGCTCCGGCGACCGCCCCGAAGATCGTCCAGGGCTACGTGTCGGAGCTTCGCAAGGCGCTCGCGGCGGAGACGGACGGCGACGGAGCCGTGCTCGTGACGCAGTCGCCGGGCTACGTGCTCCGGCTCGAGCGGGGACAGCTCGACGCGGAGCGCTTCGCGACGCTCGTCGCCGAGGCGCGGGCGGCGCTCGCGGCGGACGCTGCGAGTGACGCGTCGGCGCTCCTCGAGGAGGCGCTCGCCCTCCTGCGCGGCCCGCCGCTTGCCGAGTTCGCCTTCGACCGCTTCGCCCGCGAGGAGATCGCCCGGCTCGAGGAGCTCGCGCTCGGGGCGCTCGAGGATCGGATCGACGCGGACCTCGGCCTCGGGCGGCAGGTCGAGCTCGTCCCCGAGCTCGAGGCGCTCGTCGCGCGACACCCGCTGCGCGAGCGGTTCCGCGGCCAGCTGATGGTCGCCCTGTATCGCTGCGGCCGTCAGGCCGAGGCGCTGAAGGTGTACGAGGTGACGAGGCGGGGGCTCGTCGAGGAGCTCGGGATCGAGCCGAGCCGCGCGCTTCAGCAGCTCGAGCAGGCGATCCTCCGCCAGGACCCGGAGCTCGATCCGCTGCCGGCACCACGAGCCGCGCCGAGCACCGCAGGGAAGGCGGCTCCCGAGCGCGGTCCCGGGAGCGTGTTCGTCGGCCGCGAGCGCGAGCTGGCGCTCCTGCTCGGGGCGCTCGACGACGTGGTGGACGGTCGCGGTCGGCTCGTCGCGATCGGTGGCGAGCCCGGCATCGGGAAGAGCCGCCTGGCCGAGGAGCTCGCGAGCCGTGCCGGAGAGCGAGGTGCGGAGGTGGTCTGGGGACGCTGCTGGGAAGCCGGTGGTGCGCCGCCGTACTGGCCCTGGGTCCAGGCGCTCCGGGCCCTCGTGCGCGAACGCGGTGCGGACCAGCTTCGCGCCGAGCTCGGCACTGGCGCGGCCGAGGTCGCCGGCCTCGTCCCGGAGGTGCACGAGGGGCTGCCGGACTTGCAGGCGGTCTCGGCCGCCGGCGACCCGCAGCAGGCGCGCTTCCGGCTCTTCGACTCGATCACGTCCTTCCTGCGCAACGCGAGTCGCTCGCGGCCGCTCGTGCTCGTCTTCGACGATCTCAACTGGGCTGATGGCGACTCGCTCCTCCTGCTCGAGTTCGTCGCCCGCGAGCTCGCCGACGTGCCCGTTCTGCTCGTCGGTACCTACCGCGACGTCGAGCTGACGCGCCGTCACCCGCTGTCGCAGACGCTGGCCGGGCTCGCGCGTGAGCGGCTCTTCGAGCGCGTGCTCCTGCGAGGCCTCTCGCCCGACGACGTCCAGCGCTTCATCGAGGCCTCGTACGCCGTCGCGCCCGATCGGGCGCTCGTCGGCGCCGTGCACGACCAGACCGAAGGCAACCCGTTCTTCGTCAGGGAGGTCGTGCGGCTGCTCGTGGACGAGGGAGCGCTGACCGCCGAGGGAGCGGGGACCCTCGAGCGCTGGCGCGCGCGCATCCCAGAGGGGGTGCGCGAGGCAATCGGGCGGCGCCTCGATCGGCTGTCGGAGCCCTGCAACGAGACCCTGACGGTGGCGTCGGCGATCGGTCGCGACTTCACGCTCGACCAGCTCGCGCGGGTGGTCGAGCTCACGGAGGACGAGCTGCTCGAGGCTCTGGAGGAGGCGCTTGCCGCTCGTCTTGTCGAGGAGCTGGCCGGCGCCGCGGGCGGCTACCAGTTCACCCACGCGCTGATCCAGGCGACGCTTGCCGACGAGCTCTCACGCACGCGCCGGGCGCGCCTCCATGCCCGCATCGCCGAGGCGCTCGAGGAGCTGTACGGCGCGCAGGTCGAGGCTCACGCAGCCGAGCTCGCGCTCCACTATGACGAGGCGCAGGCGGTGCTCGGTCCGGAGAAGCTCGTTCACTACTCTCTGCTCGCAGGCGAGTCCGCGCTTGCAGCGCATGCGCCCGAGCAGGCGCTCGAGCACTTCCAGCGCGGTCTCGTAGCTCGCGGGGACGAGACAATGGACGACGAGGCCGCTGAGCTGCTCTTCGGCCTCGGCCGGGCCCAGCTGGCGACACTCCCACCGCACGGGCTCCAGCCGGCTGTGACGAGCCTACGCCGCGCGTTCGACTACTTCGTCGAGGCCGAGGAGCCGGCGCGGGCCGTCGCCGTCGCGGCGCATCCATTGCCGCTGTCCCTGCGCTTCGGGTACACGGACGCGGCGCAGCTCATCGCCCGGGCGCTGACGCTTGTCCCGCCTGGCTCTCCCGACGCGGGCGGCTTGCTCGCCCACCACGGTTGGTTCAGCGGGTTCATCGAGGGTGACTACGACGAGGCGCAGCGCGCGTTTCGAGAGGCGCTGTCGATAGCGAAGCGCGAGGACGACACAACTCTCGAACGGCGGGCGCTCGCGAACGCGGCGTTCGTGGACGCGTTCCATCTCCGGTGGCAGGACTGTCAGAACAAAGGCCTGCGGGCGCTCGAACTGACACAGGCAGCAGGCGATCCGCGCACCGAGATCCATGCGCGTCGATCCGTCGGCTTCGCCCTCGTGGCAACAGGCGAGCGCGAGCAGGCGTCCGCACAAACCTCAACGGCCGCCACTCTGGCAGAACAACTGCGCGAGACCTGGTGGGTGACGTCTGCAAGCTTCAGCAACGAGGTCGTGTGCCTGTACGAAGGCGACTGGCGGGGGGCGCGGGAGATGGGCGAGCTGGGACTTGGCGAGGAGCCGCGCGATCCTCGTCACCTCGCGCTCCGCGCTTTCCTCGAGTACGAGGTTGGCGATCTCGACGAGGGGGCGACGTACCTCGCGCGGTTGCAGGAGGTGGCCGCGACAGTGCCGCCACCGGGCCCGATCGCCGATCACGTGTTCCTGGCCGGTCTGGGCGCACTCGCGGGCCGAATCACCGGCGATGACGGGATGCTGGAGGCGGCGAATACGGCCGCCGAGCGTGTGCTTTCGTTCCTCCCCCGGCTCAACCCCGCCCTTGCGCTCTACTCGAGGAGCGGCTTGGCACTGATCGCCGTGCAGCGGTCCGATGCGGAAGCCGCCAAAGCGCTCTACGCGACGATCGAGTCCGAGGCCGGCACGGCGAGCTTCTTCTTCCCGCTCATCTTCGACCGCCTGCTGGGCTCGCTCGCACTCACCTTCGGCGACGTCGAGGCGGCCATCGATCACTTCGCCGCCGGACGCGCGTTCTGCGAGCGCGCCGGGTATCTCCCAGAGCTCGCCTGGACGGCCTTCGACCACGCGGGCGCCCTGCGCCGGCGCGGAGGGGCCGACGACGAGCGGAGGGCGGGCGAGCTCGAGGAGGAGGCCCTCGCGCTCGCGACCGAGCTCGGGATGCGACGGCTGGCTGACCGCATCCGCGAGGGGCGGGGTTAGAGTCGAGCGATGCCGATCCGGGCCTGCGGCCGCAGGCAGACTTGGCGCGATGGAGCACGCGCTCGAGGACATCAGCCGCGAGAGCCTGTGGGCGAAGATCGAGGCCGGCGAGGACTTCGTCCTCGTCGACGCGCTCTCCCCGATGTCGTTCGCCGTGTCGCACCTACCCGGGGCGATCAACCTGACGCCGGCCTCGATGGACGGACGCGCCCGCAAGCGGATCCCCGACCTCGACACCGAGATCGTCGTCTACTGCGAGAGCTCGGACTGCACGAGCTCCGTCGTGGTCGCGAACCGCCTGGTCGCGCTCGGCTACCGGAACGTTCGCCACTTCCGGGAAGGCAGGCGCGACTGGGCCCAGGCAGGTCTCCCGCTCGAGGGTGGCCGCGTCTGAGCGGGTTCCTGCCGCCCGTCAGCCGACGTCTTCGATGATCTCGACCAGCTCGTCGAGCCGGTAGCCCTGCTGACGGGCGAAGTCGACGAGCTCTTTCGCCCGCTGGACGACCGCGCCGCGCTCGGGTGTGCCGGCGACGGAGATGCCCCGGCCGCGCCGGAACTCGAGCAGTCCCTCGTCGCGGAGCAGCCGTAGCGCGCGCAGCACGGTGTTCGTGTTGACGCCGAGGACGGCTGCGAGGTCCTTCGCCGGCGGGAGGCGCTCGCCCGACTTCGCTTCTCCGTCGGCGATCGCACGTCGGATCTCGCCGGCGACCTGCTCGTAGAGATCCGTCGGGTCGGACCTGTCGACCTTGACATCCAACATGGTGCTAGTGATACTAGCGCTACCGCATCAGGGAGGCAACCATGACCGTCACCGCCCCGCCTCGCCCACCCCGTCCGAGCGATCCCGTCGACCGCGAGGAGCTCGAGGCCCTCGTCGAGGCGCTGATCGAGGAGGCCGGCAGCGTGCGCGGCGCCGGCGGCGCATCTACGGGGCGGTCGCGACGCTGGTGGCGCTCGGCGGAGTCGTCGTGTTCACGGTCTTCGACCGCGCCGCGCAGTCGCAGACCGCCTCGTCTGCACCCGCCGCCCGGACGGGCGCTCCCGCCGAGGCGGGGAGCGGGAGGATCGCCTTCGCCCGGAACACCGGCCCCATGAGCGGCGACCCCACAGAGCTTGTCGTCATGAACGCGGACGGGAGCGGGCAGAAGCGGCTGGCGCGCATCACGTTCTTCTTCGGCCTCCTCCCTCCGGCCTGGTCACCCGACGGGCGGAGGCTCGCGTTCGTCGTGTTCCACGGCCCCAACGCCGGGATCCACGTCGTGAACGCAGACGGGAGCGGGCAGCGCAGGCTGACGCACACGTCGGGGCAGGTGGTCTTCCCCGTCTGGTCGCCGGACGGACGGAAGCTCGTCTTCGTCCGCCTCCGCGACGAAGGGGTGTATGTCATCAACGCCGACGGGAACGGGCAGCGGAAGCTGGCAGACGACGCGTCGCAGGCCGCTCCCGCCTGGTCGCCCGACGGGCGGAAGATCGTCTTCGTCAGCAATCGCGACGGCCCCGCTGGGTGCACCTGGCAACCCGGGTGCAACACGGAGATCTACGTGATGAACGCAGACGGGAGCGGGCAGCGGAACCTCACCCGGAACCCGGCGCACGACACCTTCTTTCCCGACATACAAGCGAGGGTGGCGCAGCACAGCCCCTGGTCGCCTGACGGGCGAAAGCTCGTCTTCGTCAGCAATCGCGATGGCCGCGCGGGGTGCAGCTGGCAACCCGGGTGTGACACGGAGATCTACGTGATGAACGCAGACGGCAGCGGGCAGCGGAACCTGACCCGCAACCCCGCGCACGACGAAGATCCGGTCTGGTCGCCCGACGGGCGGACGATCGCCTTCGTCAGCCGCCGTGACGGCAAGCGCCAGGTCTACGTCATGAACGCAGACGGGAGCGGGCAGCGGAACCTCACCCGGAGCCTGGGACGAGACAGTGCTCCTGCCTGGTCACCCGACGGAAGGACGATCGCCTTCATCAGCACCCGCGACCGCAACACCGAGATCTACGTCATGAACGCCGACGGCAGCGGACAACGCAACCTGACCCGCTATCGGAACAACGAGTTCTCGTTTGCCTGGTCGCCCGGGCAGGCCGGCTAGGGCGATGCGATGACCGTCGCGGCCCCGCCTCGCCCGCCCGGCCCCAGCAGCCCCGTCGACCGCGAGGAGCTCGAGGCCCTCGTCGAGGCGCTGATCGAGGAGGCGAGACAGCGCGCGCGGCGTCGCCGGCGTATCTACTGGGCTGCCGCAGCGGTCGTGGCGCTCGGCGGAGTCGTCGCGTTCACGGCCTTCGACCGCGCCGCACACTCGCAGAGCGCCTCGTCTGCACCCACCGCCGAGACGGGCGCTCCCGCCGTGGCGGGGAGCGCGAGGATCGCCTTCACTCGGAACACCGGCCCAATGAGCGGCGATGCCAAAGAGCTCTACGTCATGAACGATGACGGGGGCGGGCAGAAGCTGCTGGCGCGTATCTCGTCTCAGTCTTACGGCATCCCTCCGGCCTGGTCACCCGACGGGCGGAGGCTCGCGTTCGTCCTGGGCCACGGCCCCAACACCGAGATCTACGTCGTAGGGAGCGACGGGGGCGGCCAGCGCAGGCTGACGCACACCTCGGGGATGGAGATCTTCCCCGTCTGGTCGCCGGACGGGCGGAAGCTCGCCTTCCTCCGCCAAGGGGACCGCGAGCACCGCGGGCTGTTCGTCGTCAACGCCGACGGCAGCGGGCAGCGGAAGCTGGTAGACAAGGTGTCGCTCGCCGCTCCCGACTGGTCGCCCGACGCGCGGAAGATCCTCTTCGTCGGCAATCGCCTAGGCCCCGCATGGTGCACCTGGCAACGCGGGTGTAACACGGAGATCTCGGTGATCAACGCCGACGGCAGCGGGCAGCGGAACCTCACCCGGAACCCTGCGCACGACAGCAATGAAAGCTACTGGGGCGCAGCACACAGTGCCTGGTCTCCGGCCGGCGAAAAGATCGTCTTCGTCAGCGATCGCGACGGTCGCGCGGGGTGCAGCTGGCAACCCGGGTGTAACACGGAGATCTACGTGATGAACGCCGACGGCAGCGGGCAGCGGAACCTGAGCCGCAACCCCGCGCGCGATGACGATCCGGTCTGGTCGCCCGACGGGCGGAAGATCGCCTTCGCCAGCCGCCGCGACGGCAAGCCCGAGATCTACGTCATGAACGCAGATGGGAGCGGGCAGCGGAACCTCACCCGGAACCCGGGGCGAGACACTGCTCCTGCCTGGTCACCCGACGGAAGGACGATCGCCTTCCACAGCATCCGCGACCGCAACTCCGAGATCTACGTGATGAACGCCGACGGCAGCGGACAACGCAACCTGACGCGTTATCGGTACCACGACGTCTCGTTTGCCTGGGCGCCCGCAACGCGCGGATGAGCTGAGCTCGACGCGCGCGGCGTTTCGCGCGTGCGGCCCGAACACGCGCTCTTCGTTAGATTCGCCCTTCCGCCGAGCTGCCAAGGAGGATCCGTTGTCCGCGTATCCCCATCTCTTCAGCCCGCTTCAGATCGGCAACGTCACCGTCCGCAACCGGATCATGCAGACGGCGCACGTCAAGCTCTTCGCCTACAACGCCGTCGACTCCGAGCGCAACGTCGCGTATCAGGCCGCGCGCGCGAGGGGTGGAGCAGGCCTTCTGATCACCGGCAACCGCGTCGTCCATCCCACGTCGACGACCGGGTTTCCCCGCGTCGCTTGGGCCTACCTGCCCGAGGCGCTCGACGCCGACAGAAAGCTGACCGACGCCGTGCACGAGCACGGCGCGGCCATCTTCGCCCAGCTGAATCACTTCGGCCTGAACGCGTCGAGCGACTCCGCCGACGACTACCGCGTCCTCTGGGGTCCGTCGGCGGTCAAGTCGCCCGCCTACGGCGAGACGCCGAAGGCGATGGAGCACGAGGACATCCGCGAGGTGGTCGAGTGGTGGGGCCGGAGCGCCGAGCTGACGAGAGCCGGCGGCTTCGACGGCACCGAGGTGCACATCTCGCACAGCTACCTGCTGCACCAGTTCCTCTCCCCCCTCTACAACAAGCGCACGGACGAGTACGGCGGCTCGTTCGAGAACCGGCTGCGGTTTGCGCGCGAGGTGATCGCCGAGGTCCGCCGCCGCAGCGGGAGCGACTGGGTCGTCGGCGTGCGGATCAGCCTCAGCGACTTCATCCCCGGGGCACTCGACGTGGCCGACGCGATCCGGGTGGCCGAGACGCTCGAGCGCGACGGTGAGATCGACTACGTGAACGTCACGGCCGCCGGTTACCACAACATCTTCCGCGCGATCGAGCCGTCGGACGTTCCGGACGGCTACCTCGTCGACCTGACGGCCCAGGTGAAGGCCGAGGTCGGGCTGCCCGTGTTCGTCGTCGGCGGGATCAAAGATGCGGCGCTCGCCGAAGAGATCCTCGCCTCGGGCAAGGCCGACATGGTCGCGATGACCCGCGCCCAGATCGCCGACCCCGAGTTCGCGAACAAGGTGCTCGCGGGCCGGGAGGACGAGGTCTACCACTGCATCCGCGGCAACCAGGGCTGCATCTCGCGCGTCTTCAAGGGCCTGCCGATCGCGTGCACGGTGAATCCCGCCGCCGGGCGCGAACGGCGCTTCGGCGAGGAGACGCTCGTGCCCGCCGAGGAGCCGGGGAGCTGGCTCGTCGTCGGCGGAGGCCCGGCCGGGATGAAGGCCGCGGAGACCCTCGCCCGTCGCGGTCACGGTGTGACGCTTGTCGAGCGCGAGGAGCGTCTCGGCGGCCAGGTGAACCTGATCCTGCGCACGCCCGGACGCGACGAGTTCGCTTGGATCGTCCGGGATCTCGAGGTGCAGATGCGCCGGCACGGCGTCGAGGTCCGGCTCGGGGCAGAGGCGACGGTGGAGCTCGTGCAGGAGCTCGCGCCCGACGGCGTGATCGTCGCCACGGGCGCGGTGCCCTCACGCACCGGCTTCTCGAGCGTCAATCCGCTCGTCGAGCAGCTCCCCGGGGTCGACCAGGAGAACGTCCTGACGGCCTGGGACGTCTTGCTCGAGACGAAGACCGTCGGCAGCCGCGTGGTCGTCCTCGACGACGACGGTACGCGCTACGCCGCCGGTGTCACGGAGGTGCTGCTCGACCGCGGCTGCAGCGTCGAGCTCGTCTCGCGCTGGCCCTCGCTCTTCCCGGGCACGCTGACGACTCTGGACATGGCTCACATCTACGGGCGCCTGCTCGGCAAGGGGCTCACCTACCGGCTCAACTCGTGGGCGGCCGGGATCGAGGGCGACCGCGTGAACGTGAGCAACCTCTACACCGGCGCCGGCGAGACGCTCGAGGGCGTCGACACCGTCGTGCTCGCCACGGGCTCGAAGGCCGACGACGACCTGTACCTCGCGCTGAAGGGCACGGTCGAGAACGTGCACCGGATCGGCGACTGCGTGGCGCCGAGGAAGCTCGACCACGCGATCTACGAGGGACACCTCGCCGGGCGCGAGCTGTGGTCGCCAGCCGAGCGCTACATCTACGAGGGCGAGCTGGAACGCGGCGAGGCGATCGCGATCGAGGCCTGAGGGAACACGCCGGCCGGCGGTTTCCGGGCGGCGGCTACTCGACGACTCGACCGGCGACGAGCGCTGTTGCCTCGATCTCGATCATCAGCTCCGGTAGCGCGAGCGCGGTCACGCCCACGATCGTGTCAGCGGGCCACGGCTGGCTGAAGTGGCGGCTGCGCAGCTCGACGATCTTCGGGAAATAACTCATGTCCGTCAGATAGATGTTGACCTTCACGACCTTTGCCAGGCTAGAGCCCGAGGCCTCGAGAACGCGCTTCAAGTTCTTGAAGACCTGCTCGGCCTGAGCATCGAAGTCGCCTGCACCTACGACATTTCCGTCTTCGTCGATCGCCGCCTGGCCGGAGAGAAGCACGAGATCGCCGATGCGGTAGCCAAGCGCGATATTGAATTGGTCGTATGGATCCGGATCGGTCTTGATCCGCTCCGCGTTCGTCGCTGTCACAGACATTGGGCTCTACCTCCTCTTGACGTCCTCGTGGGCCGCAGAACGAGCGTCTGAGCCATGGATCGCATCGTATGGCGATCGGCCGTTGCCGAATGCCGGGAACGATGACGTCGGGATCCGCCCGTGCTGCGCTATGCACTCTGAACTCGTCGCTAGCCTGAGCCGGGATGTCCGTTGGGAGCGACTGCGGGCGGTGATTGGGCTGCGGTCGTCGACGCCGGTATTCGCTGTGCGCGACCTGGAGGCGGCGATGGCGTTTTACGAGCGACTCGGCTTCGCTGTCCGGCGGTACGACACGGGTTACGGCTACGCAACGAGGGAGGGGCTGCGCCTCCACCTGCGTGCCAGCCCAGAGATCGAACCGTTTTCGAACTACTCCGAGGTCTACGTCGAGACCACGGAGGTGGACCGGCTGCACGAGGAATGGCAAGCGTGCGGGCTCCTCGCGGTTCAGGGCGCGATCGGTTCCGAGCTCAAGGCCGAGGTTCGCCGGCGTTGGCAAGCGGGGGAGCCGGTCGGGCTGCTCAGCCAGCGTGTCGAAGACAAGCCCTGGGGCGTTCGCGAGTTCGGCCTCCGCGACCTCGACAACAACCACCTTCGTTTCGGCCGTCAGATCAGCTGAGGGCTCCTTCTCCCGGTCGGGCGTGCACTTGGTCAGCTGCGCCAGTGCTCCTGCAACGTGACCTGAGTGCCTCCGACACACAGACAGAGGTCATGCCCGGCTACGTGGTTCCCCTGATGTCCGTCGGGCTCGTCGTGCAATCTTGCGGGCAGTACCGCGGTGAGGGGAGGTGGACATGGCGGAAGGCAAGGCGCGGCTACCGCCGCGATGGTTCATCAGGACCTTCTGGCTCGTGCACCGACGGGTCGTGCGAGCTAGCGGGGGCCGCAGGGGGCTGTGGCCTCCGCGCCCGGGTAAGTGGGGCGCCTTGCGGCTCACTACGACAGGCCGGCGCAGCGGCGAGCCGCGGAGCGTGATCCTCGGCTACTACGAGGACGGGCCCAACCTCGTCTCGATGGCCATGAATGGCTGGGGTGCGGCCGAGCCAGCCTGGTGGCTGAACCTGCAGGCCGATCCGAAGGCGGCCGTCGAGCTGGCAGGCGGGATCCGGCGCGAGGTGCTCGGCAGGGCCGCAGCCGGCGTGGAGCGTGAACGGCTGTGGCAGCGCTGGCGTGAACTGGACAGGCACCTTGACAGCTACGCCGCACGGCGCCCGCATGAGACGGGGGTCGTCGTTCTCGAGCCGCGTGCGGTGGCGAAATAGGGCCTCGGCTGCGCCAGTGCGCGGCAGTGTTCCCCGAGCAATCCTGGGCTACGGTGCGGCACGTGCGGCGTGTCGCTGCCTTGGTGGGTCTGCTCTGGCCGTTGATTCTGATCACCGGGTGCCGGGCCAAGGACAGTCATACCGCCGCGAGCAACACGGCTTTCGAGGTAGTCGTCGACGAGGGCGCGGCGCGCGTGTCTCGTGAGGCAGGGGTCGACCTCGAGCGCTTAGTTGAGCAGTCGGCCGAAACGGTCTTCAGGTTGCTCCCCCATCGCGACCGAATCCGGATCGACGTTCAGCTCAACCCGCAACGGGCCAATCCCGAAACCGGAGTTGGAGGCTTCACCAACCCGACAACCGGAAACGTCCTCGTGTCGATCGCCGAGAACGTCGATCGGGACGACCTGACGACCTGGTTACCGGCAACGCTGGCCCACGAGCTCCACCACAGCAGTCGCATCCGCACCGGCCCAGGGTATGGCTGGACTCTGGGAGAAGCCCTCGTGACGGAAGGTCTTGCGGAGCACTTCGTCGCCGAAGTCTTTCCGTCAACACCCCCCCGACCATGGGACAACGCATTCCCTAGCGAACGGGAATCAGCCATCTGGCACCAAGCGCAGCAGGAGCTAAACGGTCCAGACAGCGACGAGGACCATCGGAGATGGTTCTTCGGCGCCGGCCGGCTACCACGCTGGGCCGGCTATACGCTCGGATACAAGATCGTGGCTGCGTACCTGCGAGCAAATCGCAAAGCGTCGAAGGCCGTGACGATCCCGGCCGACAGAGTCATCGCGGCCTACGTTCGCACACGAACCGAGCGCTGATCCGGGCACCGTTCCCTCGGGGTTAGCGCCTCTCGACTGGGCGAGCGTCCCTCACGTCCGACCTAGGGCGACCGGGGTCAGGTCTTGATCGTTGCACCGTGCAACAAGTCAGACCTGACCCCCGAACTCCACCTTGACAGCTACGCCGCACGGCGCCCGCATGAGACGGGGGTCGTCGTTCTCGAGCCGCGTGCGGTGGCGAAATAGGGCCTCGACTGCGCCAGTGAGCGGGCGAATGTTCCCTGAGGCCGCCCGAGGTCTCGGCCTCACGCTTTGTTACGTCGCTTCAACTGAGGGGAACTGCCAGGAGCCGTCGAGCACTTCCGGCCTCGGCCGGTAGAGCCGGACGGTGTAGTTCCAACCTTCCACGATCGGAAGCAGATTGGCGCGCTCGTCGTCGCCGCCGAAGTGGACGGTGACCGAGCCGTCGTCATTCGGCGTAGCCGTGAGGTTGTTGACGCTGTAGGCGCCACGTTCGTTCGGCTCGAAGAAACCGTCGGCGTTGTAGACCGACACCGACCAGAACCCATCGACCGGAACGTCACGGACCGTGAGCCTGTACTCGCCAACCGGCTTCCGCGGCTCGACGCCGATATAGCGCGCCTCTTGATCAGGCAGACCGCCCCAACCCGCTGCGGTTCCGAGCAGGTGGCGCACGGGATCGACGGAGTCCTTCGACCCGAACGCGCGATTGAAGCCACTGATACCTCTGGCCAGTTCGAGGAGCGCATCGCGCGTTGCGTCCAGACTGGCGATGTCGTAGTCAGGAGACTCAAACGACTTTGCCGATTTCGCCTCGACAGCGAACTGATCCTGAAGTGCGTTCACCGCCGACACGTCGTCAACGTCCCCCGGATCGACGAGCACGCGCACCGCGATGGCGACCCAGGGCGTGTCGAACTCGTCGACGGTCAAGGCGTGCTCACCCGGCTGATGGAAGACCCGGTTGACGTAGTGATCCTGGTTCACGACCATCACGGAGACGTAGCGATCTCCGCCGTCCGGGATCGTCGCGGTCGCGCCTTCCGAAATGTCGACCACAGCGGCGCTGTACAGCGTGTCGCGGTTCATACGGATCACCGGCTGATCCTCGACCGGAGTGGGCGCACGACGGTGCTTCAACCGATTCACACCGCCGGCGTCCGCCGCAAACGACGCGAACATGCGGTCGCTCTCCGCCCGAACAAAATTGTCGACGCCGACGAGTACCGAGCTCACCGCCGAACCACCTCCCTCTCTCAAGGCCCGACGATCGCGTCGATGCCGACGGAAAAAATAGCTTCGGGCGAGGCGCGGCTCGCTTGGGCGAGCGTCCCTCACGCCCGACCTAGTACGACCGCGGCAGGCCGAGCACGTGCTGGCCGATGTAGGCCAGGATCAGGTTGTTCGAGACCGGGGCGATCGAGTAGAGCCGCGTCTCGCGGAACTTGCGCTCGACGTCGTACTCCTCGGCGAAGCCGAAGCCGCCGTGCGCGTCGAGGCACGCGTTCGCCGCCTGCCACGAGGCCTCCGACGCGAGCAGCTTCGCCATGTTCGCCTCGGCGCCGCACGGCTCTCCCTGCTCGAAGAGCCACGCGGCCTTGTAGCGCATCAGGTCGGCCGCCTCGATCGCGGCGTGGGCGCTTGCGATCGGGAACTGGACGCCCTGGTTCTGGCCGATCGGCCGGCCGAAGACGACCCGCTCGGACGCGTACGCCGTCGCCTTCTCGACGAACCAGCGGCCGTCGCCGATGCACTCGGCGGCGATCAGGATCCGCTCGGCGTTCATGCCGTCGAGGATGTAGCGGAACCCCTTGCCCTCCTCGCCGACGAGAGCGTCGACCGGCACCTCGACCCCGTCGAGGAAGACCTCGGTCGATGCGTGATTCATCAGCGTCTTGATCGGGCGGATCGTCATCGTCCCGGCCTCACGTGCCTGCTTCATGTCGACGATGAACGTCGAGAGGCCCTCGGTCTTCTTCGCCACCTCCGCGAGCGGCGTCGTGCGTGCGAGCAGGAGCATCAGGTCGGAGTGGAGCGCGCGCGACGTCCAGATCTTCTGGCCTCTGATGACGTAGCCGCCGTTCGCGCGCTCGGCGGTCGTCTGGATCGAGGTCGTGTCCGACCCGGCCGTCGGCTCCGTGACGCCGAACGCCTGTAGCCGCAGCTCGCCCGAGGCGATCCGCGGCAGGAAGCGCTCCTTCTGCTCGTCGGAGCCGTGCCGCAGGATCGTGCCCATCGTGTACATCTGCGCGTGGCAGGCGCCCGAGTTGCAGCCGGTCGCGTTGATCTCCTCGAGGATCACGCTCGCTGCAGTCAGGCTGAGCCCCGCGCCGCCGTAGGCCTCCGGGATCAGCGCCGCGAGCCAGCCGTCGCTCGTGAGCGCGGCGACGAACTCCTCGGGGTAGCGGTCGGGCTCGAGCGCGCGCCAGTACTCGCCGGGAAAGCGCTCGCACAGGGCGCGCACGCCCGCGCGGATCTCTGCCAGCTCGGTCGGGAGGGAGAAGTCCATGCGAGTGCCTAGGCCGGGTGCCGTTCGAGCAGGCGGCGGGCGATCACGAGCTGCTGGATCTCGTTCGAGCCCTCGCCGATCAGGAGCAGCGGCGCGTCGCGGTAGTAGCGCTCGGGCCGGAACTCGGGCGAGTAGCCGTACCCGCCGTGGATCCGCATCGCGTCGAGAGCGTTCTCCTGCGCGGCCTCGGTCGCGAAGTACTTCGCCATGCCGGCCTCGAGGTCGGCCCGCTCGCCGCTTGCTTTCCGCTCGGCTGCCTGGACGAGCAGGAGCCGGGCAGCCTCGGCGCGGGTCGCCATCTTCGCGAGCATCAGCTGGACGGCCTGGTGGTGGGCGATCGGCTTGCCGAACGTCTCGCGCTGCTGTGCGTAGCGGAGCGAGTCGTCGAGCGCCGCCTTCGCGATCCCGGCGCCGCGCGCGGCGACGTTGACGCGGCCGACCTCGATCCCGCTCATGAAGTACTTGAAGCCCTGGCCGACGCCGGCCTCGCCGCCGAGGACCGACGACGCGGGCGTCCGGAAGCCGTCGAACAGGAGCTCGGTCGACTCGACCCCCTTGTAGCCGAGCTTCTTCATGCCGGGCATCGGAATCGTGAGGCCCGGCAGCTCGGAGACCTCGGGCTCCTTCTCGAGGATGAACCCGGTCATGCCCGCGTGCGGCGGGTCGGCGTCCGGGTCGGTCTTCGCGAGCAGCATCACGATCCCGGAGCGCCAGCCGTTCGTGACCCACATCTTCTGGCCGCTGATCACGTAGTCGTCGCCGTCGCGCGTGGCCGTCGTGCGGATCGACTGCACGTCCGAGCCGGCGTGCGGCTCGGTCATCGAGAACGACGCGCGAGTCTCGCCGGCGGCGAGCAGCGGCAGGAGGCGCTCCTTCTGCTCGTCGGTGCCGTGGTGGCGGATCATCCAGCCGGCGATGAAGCTGCCGTTCACGATCCCGGGCAGCGTCGACCAGCCGCGGGCGAGCTCGAGCACGATCAGCGCGTAGGTGTCGAGGCCGAGGCCGAGCCCGCCGTGCTCCTCCGGGATCGTGACGCCGAAGAGGCCGAGCTCGCGCATCTGTGCGACGAGGTCGGTCGGGAACTCGTCCGCGTGCTCGAAGTCGGACGCGACCGGCACGACCTCGCGGTCGACCCAGTCGCGGACCGCCGCGACGATCTCGGTCTGCTCGGTGACGCTCATCGGCCCGGAGTCACACCGCGACCGCCGCGCCGAGGCGGGCGAAGACGTCGCGCACGTCGTGCGCCTCCTCGAGCGAGAGCACCGCGGACTCGAGCTCCAGGGCGGCGGCGTCGGCGAGGGCGAGCGAGGCGTTCTCGCGGAACTTCGCGCGCACCTCGTCGGGCGTCATCGGGTTCTCGGGCCCGCCTCGCTGATACGGCAGGTCGGCCTCGAGCGTGCGCCCGTCGGTCGTGCGGATGCGCACGCCGCCGGGGAACGCCGCCGGGTACGAGTCGTACTCGCGCGCCTCGTGACGCACCTTCGCCGCCAGCGCGAGAACGCGCGGATCGGCGATCGCCTCGTCCGAGTAGCTCCGCACGCCGACCTGGCCGTGCACGAGCATCGCCGCGGTCGAGTACTGGAGGCTGAACTTCGCCTCGTACTCGCTGCGCGGCGCGAGCTTCGTCGCGGCCGGCTCGAGAACGAGCGGAACGCCTGCGGCGGGAACCCAGACGAGGATGTCCTCGATCTCCTCCGGCTCGACCTGGCCGAGCAGGCTCGCGGTCGCGCCGAGCGACCCGTGGATGAAGTGGCATGCCGGGTAGGGCTTGTACGCGATCCGCGGCGTCTCCCAGCGGCTGCCGAGATCTGAGAGCTGGGCGTCGATGTCGACCTCTCCCTTGGCCGCGCCGACGAAGGCGTGGTAGACGCCGAACCGGCCCTCGAGCACTCCGGGCGGCCCCTCGGCGCCGAGCGTCGCGAGCCGCACCGCGAGGATCCCGCCGTGCGACGCCCAGGCGGGGTGCATCGGCTTGGTCGGCGTCGCGTCGTCGAGGTACGCGAAGAGGCCGCCGGCGAACGACCCGGCGATCCCGAGCGCGCTCACGGTGGCCTCGGTCGAGGCGCCGCCGAGGCGTGCCGCCACCGTCGTCGCACCGAAGATGCCGCAGATCGCGGTCGGGTGGAAGCCGCGGGCGTGGAACGCGCCGGAAGCGGCCATGCCGATTCGCGTCACGACCTCGTTGCCGCCGACGATCGCCGCGAGCGCCTCGCGACCGCTCGCACCCTGCGCCTCGCCGACCGCGACGGCGGTGGGGCTGACGACGACGCTGATGTGCGCGATCGACTCAGAGTGCGTGTCGTCGAAATCGAGGCCGTGGCAGAGCATCGCGTTCGCGAATGCCGCGTTCGCGGCCGGCAGCGCGCCGTCGTGCCCGATCACCGAGCTCTGCGGCTCGCCGCCGAGCTCGGCCATCGCCGTCCGGCCCTCGGTCGCAACGCCCACGCCGTGCGCGGCGAGGCCGCAGCCGAGCGTGTCGAGGAGGTGGAGCTTCGCCGCGTCGACGACCTCGGGCGGGATGTCGTCGTAGTCGAGCGAGTCGGTGAACGTTGCGATCTGCTGCGCGGCTGTGGCCATCACACGCTCCAGTCGTCGTCGGTGCCGGGAAAGGCCGGCGCTGCCTCGGTCGCGCCGCGCCTGTAGACCATGAACGTCCGCTTGTACTCGATCACGACCTCGCGCCGCTGGTTGATGCCGCGGCAGCGCATCGTGACGATGCCGACGCTCGGGTTCGACTTCGACTCGCGCAGGTCGAGGATCTCGCTCTCGGCCCAGAGCGTGTCGCCGGCGTAGACGGGGCGCGGCAGCTTGATGTCCGTCCACGCGAGGTTCGCCGCGGCGTTCTCGGAGGTGTCCGGAACCGTCATGCCGGTGATCAGCGCGAGCGTGAACGTGCTGTTCACGAGCGGCCGGCCGAACTGGGTGCGCTCGGCGTACGGCGTGTTGAAGTGGATCTGGTTCGTGTTCAGGGTGAGGCAGGTGAACCAGATGTTGTCGGTCTCCGTGATCGTCCGGCCGAGCCTGCTGCGAAACGTGTCGCCGACCGCGAAGTCTTCGTAGAAGCGGCCTCGCCACTCCTTGGGCGCCGCTTCTGTATCGGTGCTCACGTCGACATGCTCCTTTCCGCTTCCGCCAGGACCCGCCGCGCCCGCTCGACGACCGGCAGGTCGATCATTGTCCCGTTCAAGGCAAAGACTCCACGTCCCTCGGCGGCCTCCCGCTCGAACGCCTCGACGACGCCGCGTGCCCATTCGATCTCGGCCTCGCCCGGCGCGAACACGCGGTTCACGATCGGCACCTGCGCCGGGTGGATGCAAGCCTTGCCCCGGAAGCCGAACGCGCGCCCTTGCCGGCACTCCTGCTCGAGCCCTTCGGCGTCGGCGAGCTCGAGGTGGACGATGTCGAACGGCGCCCTGATCCCGGCCGCGACCGAGTCGAGCACCACCTTCGAGCGGGCGTAGGCGAGCTCGAGCCGCTCCGGCAGCGCCTCGAGCCCCACCTCGGCGCCGAGGTCGACCGCGCCGAGGATCAGCGCCGCGACGCGAGGGCACGTCGCGATCTCGTACGCCGCGCGCACGCCGGCAGCGGTCTCGACGATCGCGATCACGGGCGGCCCCTCCTCGCCGAGCGCGTCCACCGCATCCGGCGTCGCTTTCGGGAGCACGACCGCGTCGAGTGCGAGCTCGCCGACGAGTGCCAGGTCGTCCTCGAACCAGGAGGTCCCGACGCCGTTGACGCGCACGATCGGCGGCGCGACCGCCCGCACGACGTCGCGCGCCTCGTCCTTGCGCTCGGGCGAGACCGCGTCCTCGAGGTCGGCGACGACGGCGTCGGCACCCGAGTCGAGCGCCTTGCGCAGCTTGCGCTCGTCGTCGCCCGGCGCGAAGAGGAGCGAGCGGAGGTGGGCGACGTCGGTGGCCGTGACGAACGTATGTCAGACATTCGCGAGGCTGTCAAACGGCCGGTTCATCACGTTCGCCCGCGGCCCGGCGGAATTTCACGTCACATCAAGCCTCTCGCTTGACACCGCTCCGGAAGTCAGACATAAACGGGCCTCTTCGACGGGGAGGTCGTGGCGTGAAGGCGGTCGTGTTCCACGAGTTCGGCGGGGTCGACGTTCTGCGGCTCGAGGAGGTGCCGGACCCGAGCCCCGGCCCGGGCGAAGTGCTGATCGACGTTGCGGCCTGTGCGCTGAACCACCTCGACGTCGACGTGCGCGAAGGCGTCTCCCGGTTCCCGGTCGAGCCGCCGTTCATCCTCGGGCTCGAGGTCGTCGGCCGGATCGCGGAGCTCGGCGCCGGAGTCGAGGGCTGGCAGGTCGGCGACCGCGTGATGCCGTTCCTGATGGCGACGTGCGGCGACTGCCGCTTCTGCCGCACCGGCCGCGAGTCCCTTTGCACGAACGCGGGGTTCATCAGCTTCTCCACGTCGGGCGGCTATGCGGAGCGGCTCGCCTGCTCGACGCGGCACCTGATGCGCGTGCCCGACGAGCTCGGCGACGGCGAGGCGGCCGCGCTCCAGATCGCATTCGGCACGGCCTGGCACATGCTCTTCACGCGAGGCAAGCTCCAGCCGGGCGAGACAGTGATGATCAACGCCGTCGGCAGCGGCATCGGCTCCGCGGCCATCCAGCTCGCGCACATGGCCGGCGCGACCGTGATCGGCAACGCCTCCTCCGACGACAAGCTCGCGCGCGCCTCCGAGCTCGGGATGGACCACGGGATCAACCACGGGACGCAGGACGTCGTCGCTGAGGTGATGCGACTGACAGGCGATCGCGGCGTCGACGTCGTGTACGAGCACTGCGGCGGCACGCTCTTCCAACTCGGGCTGGATTCACTCGGGAAGGACGGGCGCCTCGTGATCTGCGGCGGCCACGGAGGCGAGGTGGTCCCCTTCGACATCATCCCGTTCTTCCGCATGCAGCGGAGCATCATCGGCTCCTTCACCTACAGCCGTGACGAGGTCGAGATGTGCCTCGAGCTCGCGCGGCGCGGAAAGATCGTGCCGCTCGTCCACCGCACGTTCACGCTCGAGGAGGCCGCCGAGGCGACGACCACGATGGAGCGGCGCGAGCACTTCGGCAAGATCGTCCTGGACTGTTCGGCCGACCGTGCGGCGGCCGCCGACAAGCGGAAGGAGACGGCCGATGAAGCGGCTCGGAGTTGACGTCGGCGGCACGTTCACCGACCTGATCTACGTCGACGACGAGGCGGGGAAGATCCTCGTCCACAAGATCCCGACGACGCCCGAGGACCCCTCGTCGGGCACCGTGCGCGGCGTTCGCGAGCTGACCGAGCAGGCGGGCGAGAGCCCCGGCGCGCTCGACCAGGTCTTCCACGGGACGACGATCGCGACGAACATCGTGATCGAGCACAACGGCGCGCGGGTCGGTCTCGTCACCACCGAGGGCTACCGCGACATCCTCCACATCGCCCGGCACAAGAAGCCGCTCAACTTCTCGAACTACCAGGACCTGCCGTGGCAGGCCTACCCGATCGTCCGCCGGCGCGACCGCCTGACGGTCCCCGAGCGGATCACCAAGGACGGCTCGGTGCTCGTCCCGCTCGACGAGGACAAGGCACGCGAGCAGGTGCGGCGGCTCAGGGAGCGGGGTGTCGACGCGGTCGCCGTCTGCTTCCTCTTCTCGTTCCTGAACTCCGAGCACGAGGCACGCGTCGCCGAGATCGTCCGCGAGGAGTTCCCGGACGCCTTCCTCTCGGTCTCGTCGGAGGTGCTGCCGCAATACCGCGAGTACGAGCGCTTCTCGACCGTCTGCCTGAACGCGTACATCGGGCCGAAGGTCTCCTCCTACGTTCGCCGGCTCGAGGACGAGCTGCGCGCGCTCGACGTCCGCACCGGGGTGCACCTGATGACCTCCGCGAGCGGAGTCGCGACCGCGGAGGGCGCGGTCGCCCGGCCGGTGAACCTGCTCATGTCGGGCCCGGTCGCGGGCGTCGTCGGCGGCATCTGGGCGGGTCGGCAGGCGGGCTACGAGAACGTGATCACACTCGACGTCGGCGGCACCTCGGCCGACATCGGGCTCGCGCAGGAGGGCCGCCTGCGGATGAAGCACCTGCTCGACACGAGGGTCGGGCCCTACCAGGCGATGATCCCGATGGTCGACGTGGACACGATCGGCGCCGGCGGCGGCTCGATCGCCTACGTCGACTCGGGTGGCATCTTCCGCGTCGGCCCGCGCTCGGCCGGTGCCGACCCGGGCCCGGCCGCGTACGGACGCGGCGGGACGGAGGCGACGGCGACCGACGCAATGGTCAACCTCGGCTGGCTGCTCCCGGAGGCGTTCCTCGGCGGCGCGATGCAGCTCCGCGCCGATCTCGCCCGTGCGGCGTTCGAGGACGGCCCGGCGAAGGCGCTCGGGATGACGGTCGAGGAGGCCTCGATGGGCGCGGTGCAGATCCTGACCCATTCGATGGTGCAGTCGATCGAGGAGAACTCCGTGCGCAAGGGCTTCGACCCCCGCGACTTCGCGCTCGTCGCCGAGGGCGGCGCCGGGCCGCTGTTCGCGGCGCAAATCGCGCTCGAGGTCGGCACGCCGTGGGTGCTCGTGCCGAGCTACCCGGGTGTCACCGCCGCGCTCGGCCTGCTCGCGACGGACATGGTCTACGAGTACGTCGCGACCGTCTACCAGCGCGTCTCGAAGCTCGACGTCGCCGCGCTCGAGGAGACGTTCGCGGATCTCGAGCAGCAGGCGCGGGCCCAGCTCGAGGCGGACGGGATCCCGGCCGACAGCGTCCTGATCCATCGCGTCGCCGACTGCCGCTACCTCGGCCAGGGCTACGAGCTCCGCGTCGACTGCGGCGCGGGCGCGATCGACGACGCATGGGTCGCGAAGATGCGGGCCGACTTCGACGACATCCACGAGCGCGAGTACTCGCGCCGCTTCGAGGAGTCGGACGTCGAGATCCCGAACCTGCGCGTGCGCGGGATCGGCCTCATGCCCAAGCTTCAGGCGCCCGAGGCCGAAGAGGGGCCCGAGTCGCCCGAGGCGGCGCTGCGGCACACTGGCTCGGCGTGGTTCCGGGTCGGCGGCGCGCTGCAGCAGGTCGAGACGCGCTTCTACGACCGGGCGGCGCTCCAGGCGGGCAACCGTCTCGAGGGGCCCGCCATCGTCAACCAGTACGACTCGACGACGGTGATCCCGCCGGGGCTCGCGGCCCAGGTCGACCGCTTCGGGAACGTCGTCATCGGGGTGGGCGTGGCGGCCGTTGCGGAACAGCTCGTAGGAGCTGAGGGGGTGGGCAGATGAGTGTCGCGGCGTATGAGGTCGGTCGCCAACCGGGACCGCCGACGCGGAAGCGCGTGGAGGTCGACCCGATCACCCTGCGCGTGCTCGGCGGCGCGTTCCACGCGATCGCGAAGGAGATGGCGGGCGTCCTCTTCCGCATGAGCTACTCCTCGATCATCCGCGAGTCCGAGGACCTCGGCGCCGGGCATCTTCGACGCCGAGGGCCGCGAGCTCTGCGAGTCGGACTCGACGCCGATGCACATCGGCTCGCTGCCCTGGTACATCCGCGGCTTCCTCTACCGGCTCGGCGACGAGCTCGAGGAGGGCGACGTGATCGTCCACAACCACCCGTACCTCGGTGCCTCGCACTCGCCGGACGTCGCGGTCGCCGTGCCGATCTTCCACGACGGCGAGCTGCTCGGCTTCGCGGCCGTGACGGCGCACGTGCTCGACGTCGGCGGCTCGTTCCCCGGCATCAACGCCGACGCGTTCGACGTCTACGCCGAGGCGAAGGTCTACAACGCCCTGCGCTGGTACCGCCGGGGCGAGCTCAACGAGGACCTCGACCGGATGATCTTCGACAACGTCCGCACCGAGACGATGAACCGCGGCGACATGAACGCGATGCTCGCCGCGTGCCAGCTCGGCCGCGAGCGGTTCCTGCGGCTTGTCGAGCGCTACGGCGCCGAGGTCGTGATGAGCGCCGCCTACGACTGGATGGACTACTCGGAGCGGATGCTCCGATCCGAGATCGAGAAGATCCCCGACGGCACGTACGGCCCGATCGTCGGCTGGCTCGACGACGACGCCCGCAACCGCGGCGTGCGGCTGCGCGTCGAGACGCGCGTCGTGGTCGAGGGGGACGAGATCACGATCGACCTGACAGGCTCGAACCCGGAGGTGCCGACCGGCTACAACGTCCCGTTCGAGGGCTCGCTGCTCGTCAGCTGCTACTACGCCGTGCGCACGATCCTGCTCGACGAGACGACGTTCCCCGAGCACGTGCCCCAGAACGACGGCGTCTTCAGGCCGGTGAAGGTGATCGCGCCGAAGGGGACGATCTTCAACCCGAACTTCCCGCGCGCGTGCTTCTCGCGCTTCTGCCAGACCCAGCGCGTGGTCGACAACGTCAACCTCGCGCTCGCCGAGGCGCTGCCCGACAAGGTGACCGGAGGCAACTCGGCCGGCATCCACTTCTGCGCGTACGCCGGCTTCGACGAGTCGCTCGGCGAGTACTGGCTCTACCTCGAGGTGAACGAGGGCTCGTACGGCGGGCGCTTCGGCAAGGACGCGATGGACTCCGTCGACAACCTGATGGCGAACACGCGCAACAACCCGATCGAGGAGCTCGACATGCGCTTCCCGATGCGCTGCGACCAGTACGAGCTGCGGCCGGAGCCGGCCGCGCCCGGCAGGTGGCGCGGCGGCATCGGGATCATCCGGCGGAACCGCTTCCTCGTCCCGGGCACGTACTCGTGCGAGGGCGACCGGCAGACCGACCCGCCCAGGGGCGTGTTCGGCGGCTGGGACGGACTCGTCGCGTCGTGCCGCAAGAACCCGGACACGCCTCGCCAGGAGGAGCTGCCGGCGAAGGTGACCGGGATTCCGTTCGGCGCGGGCGAGTTCATCGAGTTCCGCGAGCCGAACGCGGCCGCCTACGGCGACCCGCTCGACCGGCCGCCGGAGGCCGTCCGCGAGGACGTGCTCGACGACTTCGCGACGATCGAGCTCGCGCGCGACGCCTACGGTGTCGTCTTTGCCGACGAGCAGTCGCTCGAGATCGACGCGGACGCGACCGAGAAGCTCCGCAGCGAGTTGCGCGCCAAGCGGAACGGCTCGTCGCTCACCGAGTACTTCGCCGCGCGGCCGCTCGTGCCGTCGTCGTCGCCGAGCTCGCTCGCCGGCAACAGGGAGTTCGGGATCGAGTGAAGCTTGCGGCCGACGATCCCTGGGTCGCGCGCGGCTACGGCCAGGGTGAGATCGAGCCGGGCGAGCGGCCGGCCGTCCTTGTCGTCGACCTGCAGTACGCGTTCACGGACCCGGCGTTCCCGCTCGGCGGCGCGCCGCTCGTCGAGCGGGCGGTCGAGGGGACGGCGCGCGTGTGCGCCGCGGCGCGGGAGGCGGGCGTGCCCATCTTCCAGACCGTCGTCGCGTGGCGCGACGACGGGGCCGACATCGGCCTCTGGCCGGTGAAGCTGCCCGTCCTCCGCGAGGTGACGCTCGAGTCGCGCTGGGCGCAGGTCGACGCGCGGGTGTGGGACGACTCCGACGTCCTGCTCGTCAAGAAGTGGCCGTCGTTCTTCCACGGCACGCCGCTCGCGTCGCTCCTCGCGGCCACCCGCCGCGACACGGTCATCGTCACCGGCTGCATGACGTCCGGCTGCGTGCGGGCGACCATAGTCGACGCCTTCTCGTACGGCTATCGGACGCTCGTCCCGGAGGACTGCGTCGGCGACCAGGGGCGAGAGGGTCACGAGTCGAACCTGCGCGACGTGCACCGGCGCTACGCGGAGGTGACGACCGCCGACCGCGTGCTCGAGTACCTGGTCGAGATCGCGGCGGAGGTCGTGCTGTAGCCGCGAAGCAGTACGAGCAGGTCGCCGCCGAGCTCCGGAGCCGCGTCGTCGAGGGCACGTTGCAGCCCGGCTCGCGCTTGCCCAACGAGCAGGTGCTCGCGCGGGAGTTCGGCGTCAGCCGGGCGACGCTCCGTGAGGCGTTGCGGGCGCTCGCGGCGCAGAACCTGATCCGCACTGCGAAGGGCGCCGGCGGCGGCTCGTACGTGACGCTGCCGAGCGCCGACGGCGTCGCCGGCTTCCTGCACTCGAGCATCACGCTGATGGCAGACGCCGACGACGTCACGCTCGAGGAGCTGCTCGAGGCCCGCGAGCTGCTCGAGGTGCCGGCCGCGCGGCTCGCGGCGCGGCGCCGGACCGAGGAGGAGCTCGGGCGCTTGCGCGAGACGATCCCGGACGAGCCGCTCCGGCTCGGTCCCGACCAGCAGTTCGTCTACAACCAGGACTTCCACTCGGTCGTGCTCGACGGCTGCGGCAACACGCTCCTCTCGATCGCCGCCCAGCCGATCTTCGGCGTGCTGCAGCGCAACCTCGCCCGGTCGACCCTCGGCGCGCGCTTCCACCGCGCGATCAACGACCAGCATCGCTCGATCGCCGCCGCGATCGAGGCCGGCGACGCCGAGGCCGCCGGCGACGAGATGCACGCGCACCTCGGGTTCCTCCGGCCCTACTACGAGCAGGCGTGGCGCCTGCCTCGGTAAAGGCGAGCGTGGCCGGAGTCGCGTTCGGGATCCAGGGCAGCGGGCCGCTCGTCGGCGGTGCGCCTGCGCCCGAGCATTTCGCGCGAGTCGCGCGTGCCGCGGAGGAGGCCGGCTTCGACTCGCTGTGGGCCGGCGACCACGTCTCGTTCCACGAGCCGCTGCTCGAGCAGACGGTCGCCTTGGCGGTCTTCGCGGCCGTGACGGAGCGGATCGCGCTCGGCGCCGGCGTCGTGATCCTGCCGCTCCGCTCGCCGGCTCTCGTCGCCCGCGCCTTCGCCTCGCTCGACTACCTCTCCGGCGGGCGCACGATCCTCGGCGTCGGCGTCGGCGGCGAGCACCCGAAGGACTTCGAGGCGGTCGGGGTGCCCGTGCGCGAGCGGGGGGCGCGCACCGACGAGGCGATCCTCGCCCTGCGGGAGCTCTTCTCGGCACCGAAGGCGAGCTTCGCCGGTCGCTTCTCCGCCTTCGACGGGATCTCGATCAACCCACGCCCCGTGCAACCGGGCGGGCCGCCGCTCTGGATCGGCGGCCGCTCGGAGGCTGCGATCCGCCGCACCGCGCGGCTCGGCGACGGGTGGATCCCGATCTGGGTCTCGCCGGAGCGCTACGGGGCTTCGCTGGCCGAGCTCCGCGCGCAGGCCGACGGGCGCGAGGTGACGCCGGCGATCGTGCTGCCGTCGCTCGTCGGCGGGAGCGTCGAGGACGCGCGGGCCTACCTCTCGCGGCGCTACGGCACCGAGTTCTCGACGCACGCGATCGAGCGCTATTGCCTGACCGGCTCGCAGGCGCAGTGCGCGGAGCGGATCGCCGAGTACGTCGAGGCGGGCGCGCGGCACGTCGTGCTCCATCCGGCCGTCGAGCCGGCCGGGCTCGTCGGGCAGATCGAGCTCGCGGCGGAGGTGGCCCGTGGTTCAAAGGTGGACAGTGCTGCCGCTCGCTGACGTCCGCGTGCTCGCCTTCGAGCAGTTCGGCGCGGGCCCGTGGGGAACGCTCCAGCTCGCCGATCTCGGCGCTGAGGTGATCAAGATCGAGGACCCCACCTCGCAGGGTGATGTCGGCCGCTACGTGCCGCCCTTCGCCGAGGGCGAGGACTCGCTCTTCTTCGAGGCGTTCAACCGCAACAAGAAGAGCGTCTCGCTCGACCTGCGTCGCGACGGCGCGCGCGAGGTGCTGCACGACCTCGTGCGGGGGAGCGACGTGGTCTACTCGAACCTGCGGGGCACGGAGCCGCGCAAGCTCGGCCTCACCTACGAGCAGCTGGCCGAGGCGAACCCGCGGATCGTCTGCTGCTCGCTCTCGGGCTTCGGGATGACCGGCCCGCGGGCGGCGGAGGGGGGCTACGACTACATGATGCAAGGGCTCGCAGGGTGGCAGAGCCTGACGGGCGACCCGGACGGGCCGCCGACGAAGAGCGGCTTGTCGCTCGTCGACCTCTCGGGCGGGTACGTGTCGGTGATCGCGCTCCTGGCCGGTCTCTGGCGTGCGCGCCGAGACGGCGTCGGCTGCGACTGCGACGTCTCGCTCTTCGAGACCGCGCTGCACGAGACCTGCTACGTCGGCGTCTGGGCGGCCTCGCGCGGGTACGTCCCGCCGCGCCGGCCCAACTCGGGGCATCCGTCGATCATCCCGTTCCAGAACTTCGCGACCGCCGACGGCTGGATCGTCGTCGCCTGCCCGAAGGAGAAGTTCTGGGCGCTGCTGTGCGACGCGCTCGGCCGTCCGGAGCTCGCGACCGACGAGCGGTTCGCCAACTTCGCCGCCCGCGACCGGAACCGTGCCGAGCTCTTGCCGATCCTCGACGGGCTCTTCGCGGAGCGGACGTCGGCAGAGTGGCTCGAGCTGCTCGCCTCGGCCGGCGTACCGAGCGCGCCGGTGAACGACGTCGCCGCAGCGCTCGAGGATCCGCAGGCGGTCGCGCGCGGGAGCATCGTCGAGGTCGAGCATCCGCAGCTCGGCACGGTGCGCCAGGTCGCGAGCCCGCTTCGCCTCGGCGACGAGCAGCCGCTCGCGCGGGCGCCGTTCCGCGGCGAGCACACGGACGCGGTGCTCCGGGAGGTGTGCGGCTACTCGGACGAGCGGCTCGAGGAGCTCAGTCGCGCCGGCGTCTTCGGCGAGGCCGCGTGAGCGCCCAGCCGGGCTCGCACGACGACTTCGGCCGCCTCGACACCTGGGACGACGCGCGCGGGGAGCAATGGGCGAAGGCGCTCGACCTGCGCGCGAGCGCGGCTGACCAGGTGCGCCTGCGCGAGGAGATCGTCGCGGCGGCCGGCGTCGCGGCCTGGCGCCACGGTCGTGGAGATCGGCTGCGGCACCGGGCATCTGCTCGAGTCGTTCGCCGGCGCGGTCGGCCCGGCCGGGCGGCTGATCGGCATCGAGCCGCAGCCGGTGCTGGCCCGTGCCGCGCGCGAGCGGCTCGCGCCGCTCGGCGACCGGTGCGAGATCCGGGTCGAGTACGGGAACGAGACGACACTCGCCGACGGCATCGCCGACGCGTGTGTCGCGCAGACGGTTCTCTGCCACGTGCCGTCACCCGAGCGCGAGGAGACCCTGCGCCGCATGGCCCGGCTGACCCGTCCCGGCGGGCGGGTGCTGAGCTCCGACCAGGACGCCGAGACGTGGGTCGTCGACCATCCCGACCGGGAGCTCACGCGGCGGATCGTCGCGTTCTACGCCGACCAGCGGTTCGCCGACGGCTGGACCGGCCGGCGCCTGCGTGCGCTCTTCCTCGAGGCGGGGCTCCTCGCCGTCGAGAGCCGTGTCGTCGTGGTCGTCGAGACGGCGACCGGCTCGTACGGCTACCGGATCGCCGTCGACCGCGCCGGCACGGCCGCGAGGGCGGGGTGGATCACCGAGGGGGAGCTCGACGGCTGGGTGGACGCGCTCGAGCAGGCGGCCGAGGCGGGCCGGTTCTTCTCGAGCCTGAACTACTACGTCGCCACGGGCACCGTCCCGTCGCGCTGAGCCCGGCCCGCCGGGCGGTCGTTGCCGGAAAACCGCAGCGCCGGGCGACCGCGTAGTAGGGGCATAGGGGTTCTTGCGGGCGGGCGTTTCGGCCCGATCAAGCGAGAGGAGGGGAAGCATGAATCGGCGTTTTGCCGCTGTCGCAGCCGTTTCGCTGTTCGTCGTGGCCTCGGTTGCGACGTCGCAGGCTGCCCGTCAGTCGTCGTCGAAGACGACTGCGATCTGCCACAAGACGTCGTCGACGTCGAAGCCCTATGAGCGGATCACCGTGAGCACGAGGGCGGCGCTCAAGGAGCACATCGCGCACTCCGACGACATCATCCCGGCGCCGCGTGCCTGTCCGCGGACGCTGCTGACACCGACCGCCGGCGGGGTGGCGATCACGACCAGCCTGCTCGGCGTCGCCGAGCAGCCGGATCCCGCCGATGCCGACGGCACAGGGACGGCGACGCTGCGGTTGCGGAAGGGGCAGGGCACCGTCTGCTACACGCTCGCGGTCAAGGACATCACGCTGCCTGCCGCCGCCGCACACATTCACCACGGGGCCGTCGATGCGAGCGGCGCCGTGATCGTCCCGCTCGGCACGCCCGATGCCCAGGGCGCTGCGAGTGGCTGCGCCGCGACGACGCGGAGCGTCGTCAACGCGCTGCTCGCGAACGGCACCGACTACTACGTGAACGTGCACACGTCCGACTTCCCGAACGGCGCGCTACGGGGGCAGCTCAGGCTTCCGTCCGGAGCCGTGCTCCTGAGGGCGACGATGAACGGAGCGAACGAGAAGCCGAACGCCGGCGACTCCGACGGGGTCGGCGCAGGCGCATTCCTGTTCAACCCCGACAAGGGGCGGCTCTGCTACACGCTCGCCGCGAAGAGCATCATCCTGCCGGCGACCGCGTCCCACATCCATCGCGGTGCAGGCGACATCGCCGGCCCGGTGATCATCCCGTTCACTGCACCCGCGGCGAACGGCACGGTGAGCGGCTGCGTGACCGTGGACAGCGGGCTGCTCCGGGAGATCGCGCAGAACCCGGGCGGCTTCTACGCCAACATCCACACGACCGACTTCCCAGGGGGCGCAGTCCGCGCCCAGCTCTCCACCTCCTAAACGAGGCCCGACACCCAGGCCGAGGCCGTCCTCCGGGGCGGTTTCGGCCTGCCCGACTCTCGGGCGAGGCGGCGTGAGACGCTTCGCCTGTGGAAGGGAAGCCGAGCCGATCGAGAGCAGCGCCGACCGTCGAAGAGGTTCGGCGGATCACCGCAATCGCCGACCCGGTCGTCCGCAACCTCGAGATCACCCGGTGCTACTCGCTTCTGGCCGCGGCGCTCGGGGCGAGGCTCGGCGAGGGTGCCAACTGGTGCACGTTTGCCACGTGGGCCTCGCGCCAGGCGGGGCGGACGATCCGCGGCGAGGACCTGCTCGGCGAGCTCGGACGCCGCCTCGACGAGGGCCGCTGGCTGCTGCACCCGATCGCGACGCTCTGGCGCCGGCTGCTGCGTCGCGGCCTCTTCCGCCGCGACACCCGGCTCGGACGCCTCACGAGCGAGCTGCACACGCCGTTCGACGCGTTCGAGCGGGCGAGCGAGTGCGTTGCCCGCGGCAACCTGAAGGTGTTCGAGGAGATCGGGCTCGCGTTCGCGGGCTACCTCGACCTCGAAGCCCCGGACGAGCGCGAGTCGCCCGAGCTCTCGCAGTTCCTCGACGGCCTGCGGACGGGCGACCCGCCCGATGGGCAGGGCTACCTGCGGCGGGCGTTCTCGCACTACGAGCGCGGGCGGCTCGAGCGCGACCCGAAGGCGCAGGCGGAGCTCGTCGTGCTCGCGAACCTCGAGATCGGGTTCCACGAGCAGACGCGCCTCCAGCCCGAGATCCGCGCCTCGCTCGATGCCCCGCTCGCGACGCAGGAGGATCTCGGCCTGCGGGCGCTCGAGGTGCTGCTCCCCTCGGCGCGGCGCTGGTGGTCGGTCGTCCGGCGACCCGCGGCCGCCGTCGCGGGCGCCTTCGCGTCGGGTGCCCAGCGCGCGGCGAGCAGGCTTGCCCGCGAGACCATCACCGAGTCGTTCATGGTCCTGTCGCTCCCGGAGCGGGTGCTCGCGCTCGGCTCGAACCTGCCGGACTCCTACCCGGAGCCGCTTCGCGAACCGGGCATCGCGGAGCTGACGGAGCTGCTGGCGCGGTTCGAGCCGGTTCCGCCCGCCCCCGACGACTGCGGGGTGCGCGACTGGTCGGACCTCGAGCAGCGAATGCACTACATCGCCCACCTCTTCTGTGCCTTCCACCTGGATGCGCGCCTGGGGCGCGCGCCCTTCACCGAGGCGCAGGTGGCGAGCTTCACCCGCGGCGTCGTGCCGGACGGGGAGCTCTGACCCCGCGGGCCAGCGGGCGGCGAACGTCAGTCGCGCAGGGCGATCACGCGCATCGCCACGACCGGCCGGCTGAATCCCCGCAGCTGGAGCTCCGGCATCGGCTCGCTCTCGAGCCGGTCGTCGACCGCGGCGTGCGTTCGCTGGCCGACGAGGATCTCGCCGGGACGTGCCGCATCGCTGAGCCGCGCGGCGAGGATGACGACGTTGCCGACCGCCCCGTAGTCGTACCGGCCCTCGAACCCGATCCGACCGAGCGTCGCGTAACCGGTCGCGATCCCGATGCCCAGCCCGAGGTCGTAGCCGCGCTTGCGCCAGTCGACCGCGAGGCTCTCGAACCGCTCGCCGATCGCCACGGCCGTCCGGACTGCCGTGAGCTCGTGATCGGGCAGGGCTGCCGGGTCGTTGAAGAACGCCATCAGCCCGTCGCCCGCGAAGTGCTCCACCGTCCCGCCGCTACGCACCACGAGCTCGCCCACGGCCGTGTGGTACTGGCGCAGCACGCCGAGCACCTCCTCCGGATCGGCCGTCTCGGCGAACGCCGTGAAGCCGCGCAGGTCGCAGAAGAGCGCCGTGATCTCGCGCCGGTGCCCGGCGAGCAGCTGCTCCCCCTCCTCGCTCGAGAGCAGGTCGGCCACCTGCGGGGCGAAGCGCGCGAGCTCCAGGCGCTGGCGCTCGACGGTCTGGAAGAGCCGCACGTTCTCGATCGCGATCGCGACCTGGTCGGCGAACGTCTCGATCAGCTGGATCTCAGCGTCGCTGAACGGGTGGACCTCGTTGCGTCCCATCGCGATCGCGCCGATCGTGGTGTCGTCCCGGAGCATCGGGACGGCGAGGACCGAGCGGTACCCGCCGGCCTTCTGCACGTCCAGCAGCTCGTACTCCGGGTCCTCGAGCACGTCCGGGATCTGGACGACTGCCTTCTCCAGGAGGGCCCGGCCGATCACCGAGCCGCGCTCCGGCACGTAGACGCGCTCGCGCACGAGGTGCTCGTACTCGGGCGAGAAGCTGGTGAACGCGACGACCCGGTAGACGTCGCCGTCGTGGCGCGCGATGTTGCCGTTGTCCGCGCGGCAAAGGCGAACCGCGCGGTCGATGACGGTCTGGAGGACGGCGTCGAGGTCGAAGGTCGTCCGGGCGATCGTCTGGATCACGTCTCGGAGCGCCGCTTCGCGCTCGCCTGCAGCCTGCTGCTCGCGGCGCAGCTCCGCGAGGTCGTCGCGAAGAGCGCTCTCGTCGCTCACCGGCAAGGAGTGCCGGTTCGCGCCGGTCCGAGGAGGCTGGTGACGACCGTGCCGCCGCCCATTGCCGGCCATTGTCTCGCGTTCGCTTGGCTCCTGTCGTCCGGACGCGCTGCTGCAACACTGCGGCATGCGCCGAATCCTCGTTGCCTACGACGGATCGGACGGTGGGCGCCGCGCCCTCGACCGGGCGGTCAGCGAGGCGCGCGAGTCGGAGGGCCGCGTCACGGTGCTGAGCGTCGAGGAGGTCCCGCTCGACCCGAGCGTGCCGCGGAACTTCGGCACCCTCGACGACATCGCGGACTGGGAAGGCGCGTCGCTTCCTGCTCCGCCGGATGTCGTCGGGCACCTCCAGGAGGCGAGCGACCGGCTGGGCGCCGCCGGGCTCGAGGCCGAGCTGACGTGGGCCGTCGGAGAGCCGGGCCAGGTGATCGTGGAGACGGCCCGGCGGATCGGGGCGGACGCGATCGTGCTCGGCGAGCAGCACCACGGGCGGCTCGCGAGCTTCTTCGGCGCGAACGTCGACGCCGAGGTGGAGCGCGAGGCCGGCTGCGAGGTCATCCTCGCCTGATCGCGCCGACCGTCGCTAGGCCGCGCTCTGGAAGAACTCCGTCACGATCCGGATCGCGTCCTGCGGGCACTCGACGAGGTCGGCATGGCCGATGTCCGGGAACTCATGGAGCGTGATGTGCTCGTTCTGCTCGCTCATCGTGCGGGCGCCGAGACCGGAGGGCGCCAGGTCGGGCGGGCACAGGATGTCGTAGGTCCCGTTCGTCATCAGGAGCGGCCGCGAGATCTTCGGCACGAGCGGGGAGAGATCCATGTTCTCCATCGCGAGGCAGGCCTGGCGCACCGTGTACGGGTCGTTCAGGCCGACGATGTCGCGCACGAGCTGGAAGATGTTCTCGCCCTCGGGGCTCTCCATGAACTTCGCGCCCACTGCCTGCGTCGTGACGTGGTCGGAGAACTCGTCCCACGGCATCGACTCGGCCATCCGGCGCCAGACGCGGAAGAGAGTACGCCGGTAGAGGTCGGGCTTCGCGAACGCGACGTCGGCGCAGGCGGCGATCGTCCGCTCGGGGAACTTGGCCGTGAAGGCGATCGCGATCATGCCGCCCATCGACGTGCCGTGGACGTAGACGTGCTCGAGTCCGACGGCGTCGAGGAGCGCGGCGCCGTCGTCTGCCCACTGCTCGATCGTGTAGGCCTCGCGCGGGTGGTCGGAGGCGCCGTAGCCGCGCGCGTCGAACGAGAGCAAGCGGAAGTTCTCCCGGAAGCCGTCGTTGACGAGGCCGAAGTTGTACCGGCCGAAGAGGCCGCCTCCGAACTGGAGGATGACGGGCGCCTCCTCCGGGCCGGTGAGCTCGTAGTAGAGCCGCAGGCCTCCGTCGAGCTCGGCATGGGGCATCGGACAACCTCCTTGACGGAGTCACTGACAGGGGGCGAAAGTCTGACCTATTCGGGGCGCGGACGCGCCTCGGCTCGAATCGACAGCTAGCTCTTGCCCTTGCCCTTGCCGCCCTTGTCCTTCTTCTTGCCGTCCGGGATCGACTTCGGGATCAGCGCGCTCGGCCGCGAGTCCTCGGCCCCGCCCATGTCGTGCTTCGACGGCATCTTGTGCCAGGCGACCGTGCCGGGGATCCATTCGGTCGCGAACATGGAGAAGAGCCGCTTCGGGTTCTTGGCGCCGCAGCTCGGGCACGGCGGTCCGCTCTTGGCGGAGGCCGAGACGAGCTCCTCGAACTCGGTCTCGCACGCCGTGCAGCGGTACTCGTAGATCGGCATGGCCTCCGAGTCTAGCCGCCTCGAATTTCTGCGCGAGCTGGCCGAGAGCCAGGGTGTCTCGCCATCCGACTCCGACCTCGAGGCGGTTCAGGGCTTCCTGGACGCGATCCTGCCGGCGCTGGAGCGGATCGAGCAGGAGCTCGGTCCGGTGGAGGCGGCGACGTGAGTCTGGCGCAGCTCGTTCGGCGGCTGCGCGAGCGCGAGCTCTCGCCGCGGGAGGCGGTCGAGGCGTACCTCGAGCGGATCGAGGCGAGCCGCGAGCTCAACGCGTACATCACCGTGCTGGCCGACGAGGCGCTCGCCGAGGCCGAGGCGCCGCAACCCGGCCCGCTCTACGGCGCGCCGATCGCGGTCAAGGACGTGATCGACGTGGCGGGCGCACGCACGACCGCCGCGTCGGCGATCCTCGCGGACAACGTCGCGAGGCGGGACGCGATCGTCGTCGAGCGGCTGCGCGCCGCCGGCGCGATCGTGCTCGGGAAGCTCAACACGCACGAGTTCGCCTTCGGCGCCCTGACGACGAGCCCACACTTCGGCCCGGCACGCAACCCCTGGGCGACCGACCGCGTGTGCGGTGGCTCGAGCGGCGGCTCGGGCGCTGCGGCCGCTGCCGGCCTCGCCGCCGGCACGCTCGGGACCGACACCGGCGGCTCGGTCCGGATCCCGGCCTGCCTGTGCGGCGTCACCGGGCTGCGGCCGACGACCGGCCTCGTCTCGAACGATGGCGTCGTTCCGGTCGCGCCTTCGTTCGACGCCGTCGGGCCGATCGCGCGCAGTGCCGAGGACTGCGCGCTCCTGCTCGACGCGATCGCAGGCACCCGCACCGACGTGCAGGGCGGGATCGAAGGCCTTCGCGTCGGCGTCGTCGCGGAGCTCCTCGATCGCGCCGACCCGGACGTCGAGTCGGCCGTGCGTGCCGCGATCGACGAGCTCGCGGCGCTCGGGGCGCGGGTCGAGGAGGCCGAGGTGCCGTGGCTCGAGGAGGCCGGGACGATCCAGCAGCTGCTCATGCTCCCGGAGGCGACGAACGTGCACCTGCCGTGGCTACGCGAGCGGCTTGCCGACTACGGGGCCGACGTGCGGGCGAGGCTGCTCGCCGGGCTCTTTCTGCCTGCGACCGCCTACGTCACGGGTCTGCGCGCGCAGCGCCGCTACCGCGACGGCCTCGACGCGGTGCTCGCCCGCTTCGACCTGCTCGCGGCGCCCGCGATGCCGGTCGTCGCGCCGCGGATCGGCGAGGAGACCGTGACGGTGCGCGGCGAGACGATGCCCTACCGGCTCGCCCTGATCCCGTTCAACTCGCCCTGGAGCCTGGCGGGGCTTCCCGCGGCGAGCGTGCCGTGCGGCTTCGTCGACGGGCTGCCGGTCGGTCTCTCGATCGTCGGACGGCGCCTCGGCGAGGAGACGGTCCTTCGTGCGGCCCACGCCTACCAGAGCGCGACCGACTGGCACGAGCGCCGGCCGGCGTCGGTCCTCGCGGTCTGACCGCACCGGAGCGACCACTACAGTTGCGCCGCCCGGCCGCAGGTCGTATACAAACCGCCTATCTACCGACAAGGGGGTTGGAACCCATGTCCGTCCTGATCAAAGGCGGCCGTATCGTCACCGCGGCAGACGACTACGTCGGTGACGTGTACGCCGACAACGGCACCGTCTCGCTGATCGGTGAGTCACTCGACATCTCGGCCGACAAGGTGATCGACGCGACCGGGAAGTACGTCATTCCGGGCGCGATCGACCCGCACACGCACATCGAGCTGCCGTTCGGCGGCACCGTGACCTGCGACGACTTCACCTCCGGCACCGTGTCGGCCGCGTTCGGGGGCACGACCTCGCTCGTCGACTTCTGCTTCCAGATGCCGGGGCAGACCTTCGCCGAGGGCCTCGAGGTGTGGCACGAGAAGATCGAGCGGTGCAAGCCCGTGATCGACGTCGGCTTCCACATGGCGATCACCGACCTGCGCGAGGGCGGCACGCTCGAGGACCTCGCGAAGGTGCCCGACGAAGGAGTCACGAGCTACAAGCTCTTCATGGCCTACAAGGGCGCCGTCATGGTCGACGACGAGACGCTCTTCAAGGCGATGGAGGTCGCCGCCGAGACCGGCGCGCTCGTGATGGTGCACGCCGAAAACGGCGACGCGATCGACATCCTCGTCAAGAGGGCGCTCGCGGAGGGCCACACAGAGCCGGTCTGGCACGCGCGCACGCGCCCGCCGGAGACCGAGGGCGAGGCGACGAACCGGGCGATCCAGCTCGCGCGCGTCGCCGGCGCGCCGCTCTACGTCGTCCACGTCTCCTGCAAGGAGGCGATCGAGCCGATCGCGATCGCCCGCGACAAGGGCTGGAACGTGCACGGCGAGACCTGCACGCAGTACCTCTTCATCGACGAGACGGCGCTCGACCAGCCCGACTTCGAGGGTGGGAAGTACATCTACACGCCGCCGCCGCGGCCGAAGGAGAACCAGGAGCACCTCTGGAAGGCGCTTACGACCGACGTCCTCTCGGTGCTCTCGACCGACCACTGCCCGTTCAACTGGCCCGAGCAGAAGGGCCTGGGGCGGGACGACTTCTCGAAGATCCCGAACGGCGGCCCGGGGATCGAGAACCGGCTGCACATGCTGCACGAGTTCGGCGTGCGCACCGGCCGCATCTCGATGAACCGCTTCGTCGAGCTCGTCTCGACGAACCCGGCGAAGTACTTCGGCCTTTACCCGCGCAAGGGCACGATCGCACCCGGCTCCGACGCCGACATCGTCGTCTGGGATCCCTCGAAGAAGCTCACCGTCTCGGCCTCGACGCACCACTCGAACGTGAACTACAACCTGTTCGAGGGCACCGAGGTGACCGGCGCGCCGGCGGCCGTGCTCGTTCGCGGCCAGGTGATCGTCGAGAACGACGAGCTCGTGGGCCAGCCCGGCGCCGGCCAGTTCATCAAGCGGGCTCGCTTCGGCGAGGAGCTGCTGCCGACCGGACGCGAGGCCGTGCTCGCATGAGCGATGAAGAAGCCCGCGAGGTCTACGCCCGGGCGCGGCTCGGCGAGAGCGTCACGCTCGGGTCGCGGCCGGGGGTGCTCGTGGTCGACTTCAGCTGCGGCTTCACCGACCCGGCGAGCACGCTCGGCTCCGATCTCGCGGCCGAGGTCGAGGCGACGAAGCGCGTGCTCGATGCGGCCCGTGCGAAGAGTCTGCCGGTCGTCTTCACCACGATCGGCTACGACGCGAGCCTCAAGGACGGCGGGCTCTGGCTGCAGAAGGTGCCGGCGCTCGGCGAGCTGCAGGTCGGCGGGCGCTGGGTCGAGATCGACCCGCGCCTCGAGCCGCGCGACGACGAGCCGGTCGTGCTCAAGAAGGGCGCCTCGGCTTTCTTCGGCACGAACCTGACGGCGATCCTCGTCACGCAGGGAGTCGACTCGGTCGTCCTCTGCGGGGCGACGACGAGCGGCTGCATCCGGGCGACGGCGATCGACCTGCTCCAGCTCGGCTGGCCGACGCTCGTGCCGCGCGAGTGCGTCGGCGACCGCGCGCAGGCACCGCACGAGGCGAACCTGTTCGACATCCAGGCGAAGTACGCCGACGTCGTCTCGGTCGAGGACGCGCTCGCCTACCTCGAGAGCGTGCCCGTCCACGAGGGCGCCGCGGTGTGACGCATGAGCCGTAGGCTCGACGGAGGCGAAAATAGAGCGGAGGTGCCGGCTTTGCCGGCGCTGGAGCGGGTTTGAGGATCGCCCTCCTCCCCGGCGACGGGGTGGGGCCCGAAGTCGTGGCGGAGGCCCGGCGCGCGGTGGACGCGCTGGGCCTCTCGCTCGAGTGGACGGAGCTCCCGTGGGGCTCGGCTCACTGGCACGAGCACGGCAGGATGATGCCGGAGGACTGGCTCGACGTCGTCTCGGCCCACGACGCCGTGCTGATGGGCGCGATCGGCGATCCGTCGGTGCCCGACCACGTCTCGCTCTGGGGCCTCGTGCTCGAGCTGCGGCAGCGGCTCGACCTCTGGGCGAACGTGCGCCCGGCGCGGCTGCTCGACGGGATCCCGTGCCCGCTCGCCGGGCGCGGCGCGGCCGACGTCGACATGCTCTTCGTGCGCGAGAACACCGAGGGCGAGTACTCGGGCATCGGCGGCCGGGTCCACCGGGGGCTCCCGTCCGAGGTCGGCGTCGAGACGAGCGTCTTCACGCGCCAGGGCGTCGAGCGCGTCGTCCGGTACGCGTTCGAGCTCGCGGCCGGACGCCGCGGCGTCGTCACGAGCGCGACCAAGTCGAACGCGTCCCGCTACGGCTACGTGCTCTGGGACGAGGTCGCGGGCGAGCTCGCCGCGGGCTTCCCCGAGGTTCGCTACGAGCGCGTGCTCGTCGACGCGCTGGCGGCGCGGATGGTGCGCGATCCGGCCTCGCTCGACGTCGTCGTCGCCTCGAACCTCTTCGGCGACATCCTCACCGACCTCGCCGCCGCGCTCCAGGGCGGCATGGGGATGGCGGCGAGCGCGAACCTCGCGCCCGGCTCGAGCGCTCCCGGCCTGTTCGAGCCCGTGCACGGGTCGGCGCCCGACATCGCCGGCCGGGGGATCGCCAACCCGGCGGGCGCGATCTGGAGCGCCTCGCTCTTGCTGGCTGAGCTCGGCGAGTCCGACGCCGCGGCCGCCCTGATGGCCGCGCTCGAGGACGCGTGCCGTGAGGGCCCGCGCACTCGGGACGTGGGCGGCGACGCGACGACGCGCGAGGTGGGCGAGGCGGTCGCGGCCCGCGCGGCCGCGCTCAGCGCACAGCGCCGATGAATGCCGCGCCGGCGACGACGAGCAGTCCCGCGACGACCAGGCGCCGGCCGATCATCTCGGTCGCGCGTCCGAGGACGAGCGCGGCGATCAGCACCGCCCAGAGCGACTGCGTCGCGTTCAGCGGCGCGACGATCGAGACGCGACCGCGGTCGAACGCCTCGAGCAGGAAGGCGTAGCCGAACGCGAGCGTGACTCCGGCGGGTGCGAACGCCCGCAGCGCCAGGCGTCCCTGCCCGCGAACGTCGGCGCGCGTGACGAGCAGGTAGCCCGCCAGCGCGATCGTCGCCGCCGCCAGAGAGACCGCGGCTCCCACGAGCGGCGGCGGGTGCGTTCCCTTCGCCGCCCAGCGGACGACGTTGTCCCGCACGGCGAAGAGCACCGCGCAGACGAGCGCAGACGCGACTCCCACGACGCGAAAATGCTCCGGCCGCTCGCGCTCGCGCGCGAGCACGATGCCGCCGCCGACGACGAAGCCGGTCCCGACGAGGAGCAGCGGGCGGAGCGGCTCGTCGAGCAGAACGAGCGCGATCGCGACGGAAATGAGCGGCACCATCCCGATCAGGATCGCCGCGCGCGAGGGTCCGGCCTCGCGCACGGCGAGGATGAAGAAGACCTGTGAGAGGCCGGGCGCGAGCACGCCCGCGAGTGCGAACGGCCACAGGTCGCCGGCGTCGACGCCCTCGACGGCCCACGAGACGATCGCGGCCGGCAGCAGCAGGAGCGTCGCGACGAACGGCACCACGAAGGCGCCGACCTTGGTGTCCCCTCCGCGCTGCAACCCGCTCCGGACAGCGACGGCGAGCGCCCCGAAGAGCACGCCTGCCAGTACGCCGAACACCACGGCCGCCACGAACTACGCTCCTGCCGTGGCTGGGCCCGAGGCGCTCACGGCGCTGATCATCTCTGGCAACAGCGCCCGGCGCTCCGGGGAGCGCGTCGAGCTGCCCGGCCCGGTTGTGCGCGCCGTCGCGTGAAGCGGGCGATCGTCGGCGGGTGCGCGCTCGGCCTCGCCACGGGGTGGAACATCGCGAACACCGGCGCGGTCGCAACGGTGCTCGCCGACCGCTACGACGTCGGCCTGGCCGTCGTCGGCCTGCTCACGACGGCGCTGTTCGCGACGCACATCGCCGTGCAGATCCCGGGAGGCAGGTGGAGTGACCGCTACGGAGCCCGGCGCACGGGCGTCGTCGGGCTCGCCTTCATCATCGTCTTCGCCGGCCTGTCGATGGCTGCGCCGGAGATCTGGCTCGCGCTCACCGCTCGGGCGTTCACGGGGATCGGCACCGGTCTCGGGTTCATCGCGGGCAGCGCGTACATCCGCGCGATGGGAGGCTCGCCGGCGGCGCAGGGGCTGTTCGGGGGCTTCGGCCTGGCCGGCGGGGGCCTCGCGCTCGCCATCGTGCCTCAGACGGAGAGCTGGCTCGGGTGGCGGGCGTCGTATGCGACGGCCGTCGCCGTGGCGCTGCTCGCCCTCGTTCTCGTGCTTCTGTCCCCCCGCGACACGCCGCGGCCACTGCCGCGGCGTGAAGGCGGCAGCACCGTGCTGAGGGACTCGCAGCTCTACCGGGTGGCTGCCCTCTACTCGGCCTCGCTCGGGCTCAGCGTCGCGATCGGGAACTGGGTCGTGACGCTGCTCGACCGCCATGGCGGGGTCGACAAGGGAGCCGCCGGCGCGATCGCGGCGCTGACGCTCGCGCTCGGCGTGTTCACGCGGCCGCTCGGCGGCTGGATCCTGCGCGAGCACCCGGAGCGGATCAGGCTCGCCGTCGGCGCGAGCCTCGCCGGGGGCGCCGCCGGCAGCATCCTGCTCGCGATCGCGCTGCCGCCGGCTGTGGCCGTGCTCGGCGCTGTCCTCGTCGGGGCTGCCGCCGGCATCCCGTTCTCGCCCGCGTTCACCGGCGCCGCGCTGCTGCGGCCGGACGCGCCCGCCGCCGCGGTCGGCTTCGTCAACGGGACCGCGGGAGGCGCGATCCTCGTCCTCACGCCGCTGCTCGGCCTCACCTTCTCGCTGCCGGGCGACGGGCGGATGGGCTTCGTGATCGCCGCCGCGCTGTGGCTCGCCGCGCTCGCCGTCCTGCCCAGCTCACGCCAGTTCGGAGTCCGCTCCAAGTCGGGTTGACTCAGGGCTCTCGACCGGCGGTTGCCGTGCATACCCTGCGGCGCGTGGAGATCGTCATCGACCGGCGTTTCCGGGGACCCGACGACTCGGCGAACGGCGGCTATGCCTGCGGGCTGATCGCGCGCTCGGTCGGCGGGCCGGCCGTCGTGACGCTTCGCAAGTCGCCGCCGCTCGACGTGACGTTGCGGGTCGCGGACGGTCAGGTGTGGGACGGCGAGACGCTGGTGGCCGAAGTCGGGCCGGTGCAGGTGGAGCTCGAGCCCGTGTCGCCGCCGTCGTGGGCGGACGCCGTCGCCGCGCAGGTGACGGATCCTGACTCGCCGTTCCCCAACTGCTTCGTCTGCGGCTATGCGCGCGGGGACGACGGGCTGCACATCCATCCCGGTCCGATCGGCGGCGGGCACGTGGCCGCGTCGTGGGTGCCGCGCGAAGACACGGTCGGGGAGGAGTTCGTGTGGGCAGCGCTCGATTGCCCCGGCGCCTACGCGACCGGCGTCCTCGGTCGTGGCACCGTCGTGCTCGGGCGTCTTGCAGCGCGTATCGAGCGGGTGCCGTCGGCCGGGGAGCGCTGCGTCGCGGTCGGCTGGAGCCTCGGCCGCGAAGGCCGCAAGCATCACGCAGGCACGGTCCTCTATTCAGGGGCGGAGCTGCTCGGCGTCGCGCAGGCGGTCTGGATCGAGCCGCGGCCGGCGAGCAGCCGTGGGTGAAGCGGATGCGCTCGCCGGTCCGCCGGCTTCGAGCTCGTGACGACGAAAGCGACGCGCTCGGCCGGTCCCGCGCGGGCATGGATTGGCTTCCTCGACCAGCCAGGCGTCGATGCGCTTCCGGCTACCCCTCACTGGGCGTGGATGGATCCAGGCACGCGTCTGCGGCGGGGTCGTAGGTGATCTTCATCCACCCGTCGCCGAGGTTGCCCCACACACCGCCGCGGAAGCTCGTCCCGGGCGGGCCGAAGCTCGAGCCGCCTCCGCCGTGACCCGCGCCAAGCGGGCGGGTCGTCCACTGGAGCTCGGTGCCGCCGCCTCCGCCGCCGTAGAACCCGCCGCCCCCGCCGCCGCCTCCGTTCACGCCGCGGCTCGCCCCGGTGCCACCGACACCCGGCGACCCGCCGGTGGCCGTAACGTCACCGTAGGGGCCGTTCGCGCCGGGCATGCCGCCCGCGCTCAGCGTCCCTTCGCGTCCTCCCGTCGTGGGATTGGCGACGCCGAGCGGTGCGAGCCCGGCGCTTCCTTCCGGGCTCCCTCCGTCGCCGCCGCCCGCCCCGAAGGTGCCGACGATGCCGCCGCCGCCTCCCCCGGCCCCGGCACCGGCGACGAGGATCCGGTCCTCGAGCCTGCCTTCGCCACGCCGGACGTCGGTCGCGCCGCCGCCGCCGGAGCCCGCGCGGCCCGGCCGTCCGTCGGCGCGGTCGATCGCTGCGCCGCCGTCGCCGCCGCCGTTCCAGCCGCCGCGGCCTGGGCTGGCGCCCGTGGCCGTTCCGCCCTGTCCGCCGACGTGGACGAGCAGCGTCTCTGAGGGGTTGACGCGGAGGGTGGCAGCCACGCGCGCGCCGAGCCCCGGAGTGCCAGCAGCGCCCTGAAGGCCCCCCGAGGCCCCGGCAGCCTCGACGCGAACGTGGCACACATCCGCCGGCACGACGAACTGCGCGCGGTCGCCGGTGAAGGCGAACTCGCGGGAGCCGCTGCGGGCGTCGGAGCCCGTGCCGGCGAGGAGCCATGCCGCGAACGCGGCGAAAACCGAAGCGAAGGCGAGACGCCGCGCCGGGAGCGCTCCCCCCTTCCCCCATGCGATGTGCCACCTGATCCGACCGGCGTACGGGCCCGTCTTCCGTTGGTCTGCGCTAGTGCTCACGCGATTCCTCCGTTTTCCGAGGGGCGTTGCTCGATGCGGCGAGCGTGCGGGAGCGCGGTCGAGCCGCAGTCGAGGCCCGGTCGAGCGCCGGTAGAGGCGGCGTCCTTGTGTGTCGTGCGCGGTTCGGGGACGATGGGCGGGTGGAGTTCCGTCTCCTCGGGCCGCTCGAGGTGGTGGCCGAGGGCCGTGTCGTCCCGCTCGATGCCCCCAAGCCGCGCGCCCTGCTTGCGATCCTGCTTCTCCGCGCCAACGAGGCGGTCTCGCGCGACCTCCTGATCGAGGAACTCTGGGCCGGCCGGCCGCCGTCCTCGGCCACGAAGGTTCTCCAGACGTACGTCTCTCAGCTCCGCCGGGCGCTCGGCCGCAGCGTGATCCGCACCGTCCCGTCCGGGTACGAGCTTCGTGCCGATGCCGGCTCGTTCGACCTGCACCGTTTCGAGCAGCTCGTACGAGACGCGCGGGCCGCCGCCCCGGCGGAAGCGAACCGGCTGCTGCGAGAAGCCCTCTCGCTGTGGCGAGGACCGGCCTTGGCCGAGTTCGCCTACGAGTCGTGGGCGCAGCCCGAGATCGAGCGGCTCGAGGAGCTTCGACTCGAGGCGCTCCAGGAGCGCATCGAGAGCGATCTCGCTCTGGGTGCGAGCGCCCAGCTCGTCGGCGAGCTCGAGCTCCTCGTCGGCGAGTACCCGCTCCGGGAGCGGCTCCGTGCCCAGCTGATGCTCGCGCTCTACCGCTCGGGCAGGCAGGCGGACGCGCTGGCGGCGTATCGCGATGCGAGGCGGGCGCTCGTGGACGCGCTCGGCATCGAGCCGACGCTCGAGCTCCGGCAGCTCGAGCGGAGGATTCTCGACCAGGATCCGGCGCTCGATCTCGCTCCCGTCGAGCCGTCGGCCGCCAGTGCTGTGCAGCCGGGGCCGAGCTTGCAGAGTCGCTCGTCGTCCTTCGTCGGACGGACGCGCGAGCTGCGCGAGATCCGGGAGCTTCTTCGCCGCGAGGACGTGCGGCTCCTGACGCTGACGGGCGCGGCGGGATCGGGGAAGACGCGGCTCGCGCTCGAGGTGACGAGCGCTCTCGAAGATGAGCCCACCGGCGCCGTGCTCGTCGAGCTCGGCCGCATCACCGACGCCCGACTCGTCGCGAGGACGATCGCCGCTGAGCTCGGGGTCAAGGAACGGTCTGGACAGAGGGCGCGTGAGGCGCTGCTCGAGCACCTGCACGGCAGACAGGCGCTGCTGCTGCTCGACAACTTCGAGCACGTGCTGTCCGCAGCACCGCTCGTCCGAGAGCTGCTCGCCGGCGCACCCGGCGCGCAGGTGCTCGTCACGAGTCGTGCTCCGCTCGACGTCCCCGAGGAACGGGTCTACCGGGTGCACGCGCTCGAGCTACCGGATCCGTCCCGGCGCACCTCTCTTGCCCGGCTGCGCCGGACCGAGGCAATCCGGCTGTTCGTCGATCGAGCTCGGGCGGCCCGGCCCGACTTCGAGCTCTCCGAGACCAACGCAGGGTCGGTCGTCGAGCTCTGCGTCCGTCTCGACGGCCTTCCGCTCGCCCTCGAGCTTGCCGCTGCGCGCTGCAATTTGCTCTCTCCGCAAGCGCTGCTCGAGCGCCTGGACTCGAGGCTCGATCTCCTGCGGGCGGCGCCGGGCTCCGGTGTGAGCGAGCGGCAGTGGACGCTCCGCGGGGCGATCGAGTGGAGCTATGAGCTCCTGGAGCCGGAGCAGCAGCAGCTGTTCACGAGTCTCGCGGTCTTCGTCGGCGGGTTCACGCTGAGCGGTGCCGAGGCCGTCGCCGACCAGCCCGACCTCGACATCCTGGACGGCGTCGAGTCGCTGCTCCGGAACAATCTGCTCACGACCGTGGACGCCACCGGAGACGAGCCTCGCCTCGGAATGCTCGAGACGATTCGCGAGTACGCCCTCGAGCGACTGGACGCGCGCGGGGACGGTGAGGCCGTCCGGCGCCGTCACGCCGGGTTCTATCTTGCGCTCGCCGAGGAGGCCGAGCCCGGGTTGCTTGGGCCCGACCAGCGCGAGTGGCTCGGGCGTCTCGACGCGGAACGCGACAACCTCCGCGCTGCGCTTACCTGGTCGGTCGCTGCGGGTGAGGCGGAGATCGGCCTCCGGATCGGCTCGGGGCTCTGGCGCTTCTGGCAGCTGCGGAGCCATGTGCAAGAGGGGCGCGAGCGCCTGGAGGAGCTGCTCGCGCTCGGCTCCGGCTCGACGGCCACCTGCGCGACGGCGCAAACCACGATCGCCAACTTGACGCTCCTGCAAGGCGACCACGAGACCGCGCGGCGATTGCTCGAGGAAAGCCTCACCGTGCATCGCCGGAACGGCGACGCCGAAATGGTCGCGTACACGCTCGGGCTTCTCGGCATGGCAGCTCTGACCGCGGGGGAGATCGATTTGTCGCTCGCCCGGACCCAAGAGGCTCTCGAGGTCGCTCGCGAGGGATCCAGTCCCTACATGGAGTCCGCCGCCCTCTGGCATCTCGGCGTGTGTCTCGCCGCGCGCGGGGAGCTCGACGATGCCGAGCGAACGCTCGAGGAGGCCGTCGACCTGGCACGGAAGCTTGGAAATGCCCGGAGCATCAGCGGGTCGCTGATGTCACTCGGGGGCCTCGCGCTGATGCGCGGTGATCACGAACAGGCCCGGCGGCTGTTCCAGGAGAGCCTCGCGATCTACCGAAGCCTGGCCGACGCATGGGGTATCTCGATCTCTCTCGCCAACCTCGCGTTTCTCGCGCTCGAGGCGGGTGACGCCGGGGCTGCGCGCGGTCTCCTCTCCGAGGCGCTCGCGATTGAACGCGACATCGGCGATCACCCTGTGCTCGCGAATGCGCTCGAGATGTCGGCGAGGCTCTCCGCCGGAGAGGGACACCTGGCACTTTCCATCCGCCTGTACGCCCGGGCCGCACTGCTCCGCGAGCTCGTGGGGGTCAGGCGGGAGTACGAGCTCGGATTGCCCGACCCCATGTCGCAGATTGCCGATCTTCGCTCGCGCGTCGGCGAGGCGACGTTCGAGGGGGAGTGGGAGCGCGGCCGCGCGATGACCCTTCTCGAGGCCATCGACCAGGCGAGCGGGATCGAGCGCGAGCCCGAGCCCGCATCGCACGCCGACGAGCGAGACACCGCGTCCTCCAGCTGACGCAAACCCGAGCGCGCCAGCCTGCTCCCGCCCGAGGCGAGGCCGACGGAGCTACTGCAGCGTTCGGATCGCGTTCAGGATGATCTCGGCGGCGAGACCGGCGTCGGCCGGGTTCGCGTCCTCGAGCGGCGAGTGGCTGATCCCGTCCTTGCAGGGGACGAAGACCATCGCGCTCGGCACCCGGTCGGCGACGCACATCGTGTCGTGCGCCGCGCCGGACGGCATCAGCATGTACGGCTCGCCGGTCGAACGCGCCGCCTCCTCGAGTGCCCCGACGATCCGCGGGTCGAGCGGCGTCGCCGGCAGCGTCTGTCGCTCGGTGTACTCGGCCGTCATCCCGCGCTTCTCGGCCGCGGCCCGCGCGAACGCCGCCATGTCGCGGGCGACGCCCTTGAAGGCGTCCTCGTCGACGCCGCGGATGTCGAGCGAGAAGCGGATCCGCTCGGGGATCGCGTTGATCAGCGACGGGTGCACCTCGATCTCGCCGACCGTGCCGACGGTGCCCTTGCCGGCCGCCCGCGCGAGGCGCTCGAGCTCGAGGATGCACTCGGCGGCGACGAGTCCCGGGTCGAGCCGAAAGTCCATCGGCGTCGCGCCTGCATGGTCGGCGCGTCCGTGGACGACGACGTCCGCGTGCACGTAGCCGGCGATCGCGGTCACGATCCCGATCCGGTTACCTGTGTCCTGGAGCACGCGGGCCTGCTCGATGTGCATCTCGATCCAGCCGGTGAGGTCGTCGAGCACGTGGGCCGAGTCGCGCCAGCGCTCGGGCTCGTAGCCGGCGTCGCGCGCGTGCTCCCAGAAGCTGCGCCCGTCGTCGGTCGCGAGGAACTTCTCCTTCAGCTCCTCCTCGGTCACGCGCTGGGCCATGATCCGGCTCCCGAGCAGCATCTGGCCGAAGCCCGAGCCCTCCTCCTCCAGGAACGAGATCAGCTGCAGCGGCAGGCCGAGGCCGTGCTCCGCGTTCAGCCGGCACACCTCGAGCGCGGTGACGACGCCGAGCGTCCCGTCGAACCGGCCGCCGTTGCGGTTCGAGTCGCAGTGCGAGCCGATGCCGAAGACCGGCTCGCCGACCGGGCGGTTGCGCGCGACGAGGGTGCCGACCGGGTCCTCGTAGACGTCGAACCCGAGCTCGTCGAGGGCGCGCGAGAAGTAGTCGAGCGTGTTGCGGTAGACCGGTGTGTAGGCGTAGCGGCGGATCGCCTCGCTCGAGAGCGTGTAGTCGGAGCCGGAGAGTGTCTCGATGTCGCGCCCGATGCGTTCGCCGCTCCGGTTGCGCTCGACTGCGACCATCACGAGGGACATTAACCGGTCGTAGAATCGCCCGATGGAGAGCTGGGCGAACCGCAAAACGCTGATCCTCAGCCGTACGGACATGATGGGGCTCGTCACGCCGGCCGAGTACGTGCAGTGCGTCGAGCAGGCCTACCGCATGCACGGCGAGGGTCGCTTCTACATGGATCCGAAGGGCCACATCGTGCTCGACCGCTACCCCGGTGAGTGGGAGGCGATGCCCTCCTACATCGAGGAGCCCGAGGCCGCGGCGTGCAAGTGGGTCTCGATCCGCGAGCGAAACCGCGAGCGCTTCGGCCTCCCGACCGTCTTCTCGATCCTCATCTACACGCACCCCGAGACCGGCTTCCCGCTCGCGATCTGCGACGGCTCCTACCACACGGTCCAGCGCACCGGCGCCTCGGCGGCGGTCTCGGCCAAGTGGCTCGCGCGGCCCGACTCGAAGGTGCTCGCGATCGTCGGCGCCGGCCACATGGCCGAGGGGACGATCGAGACCTGCAACGAGGTGTTCGACTGGGACGAGGTGCGTGTGTGGAGCCGGTCGCAGGCGACGCTCGACGGCTTCGCGGCGAAGTACGACGGCCGCTTCGCGTTCACCCTGCTGGCGTCGACCGACCTCGAGCAGGTCGTCGTCGGCGCCGACGTCGTCGTCACGATCACGCCCGCGCGCGGGCCGATCGTCCGCGACGAGTGGATCGCGCCCGGCACGCACATCGCCGCGGTCGGCGCCGACAAGGGCGGCGACCAGGAGCTCGACCCGAGGATCCTCCAGCGGGCGCGGATCTTCGTCGACGACATCCGCCAGTGCCGGACGGACGGCGAGATCAACGTCCCGCTCTCCGAAGGCCTGATCTCCGAGGACGACATCGCGGGCGAGATCGGCCAGGTGATCGCCGGCAAGAAGCAAGGGCGGACGTCGGACGACGAAGTCACGGTCTTCGACTCGACCGGCATCGCGCTCCAGGACTCCGCGACCGTACCGCTCGAGTACGAGCGCGCGGTCGCGGCCGGCGTGGGCGTCGAGAAGAAGATGATCAGTACGTAGCGGTCTGCTCAGGCAGCCGACGTGCGGGGGGTTGATCCGTTCATGGACCCGGCGGAGTTCACGGCACGAGAGGAAGTCGTAGGATCGCGCGACCACCCGTCAAAGGAGGAGCACGATGGATCATGTCGCGACCATGCGCCGCTGCTACGAGTTGATCAACACCGGTGACATCGACGGCTTCGCCGAGTTCCTCGCGGATGACTTCGTCGAGCACGAGCAGACCCCCGGCCTGGCGCCGACGAAGGAGGGCGTTCTGGAGTTCTTCAGGATGTATCGCGCCGCCTTCCCCGACCTCCATTTCGAGCCGGAGGACTACATCGTGAGTGGTGACAAGGTCGTCACCCGCGTCCGGGTCACGGGGACGAACACGGGTGACTTCATGGGCATGCCGGCAACCGGAAAGAGCATTGACATCCAACTCATCGACATCGTTCGCTTCGGCGACGACCAGCTGGCGCACGAGCACTGGGGCGTCGCCGACGTGATGACGATGATGCAGCAGCTCGGTGTCGTACCCGAACCCGAGCTCGCCCAGGCCTGAGGTCAGAGACACGCGAGAGGGCTCACCGGTTGGCGGCGCTTTCGTGGCGTCCCCAGCCGTCTCGACCTGAGCGGGCCGAGCCCAGAGAGGAACGGCGCTCCTTCGCCGGACGTCACCGTCGGAAGCCGCCGTCCCTCCCACATCGTTCGACGCACCGGCAGTCGGTTTGATGGTGCGGCGCGCGATCGAGAGGGGTGGTGAGCCGGTCGGCTCACCACCCCTCGACCGCTGCTAGAGCGCCTTGCCTGCAGCCTTCAGCGCGTCGAGAACGACGTCCGGGGTCATCGGCATCCGCCTCACGCGGACGCCGGTGGCGTCGAAGATCGCGTTCGCGATCGCTGCCGGGGTCGCATCCTGCGCCGGCTCCGCGGCACCCTGCGGGGACGTGAACGTTCCGTCGGGAGCGATCCCGTTCGCGCCCACGAGGACGACCTTCACCTGCGGCGCGTCCTCGATTCCGAGGATGCGGTAGCTGTTCCAGTCGACCGTGGTCACCTTCGACGAGTCGAACGTGGTGCGTTCGAACAGCGCGCGGCTCGTCCCGTACATGACCGCAGCCTTGACCGTGGTCGTCAGCGCAGCCGGGTTGACGACGAAGCCGTGGTCGTTCGCACTCGTGATCCGCGTGACCTTCACGGCGCCCGTCTTCCGGTTCACCTTGACGACCGCGACGATCGCCGCGGTGCCGCCCGCCTTGAGCGCGATGCCGCGCCCGCTGACGACGGTGGCGTTCGGCGAGCTTGCCGGGTTCGGCCCGAGCCGCGACTGCCAGCCGACCGCCTTCGCGATCTCCTGCACGACCCTGATCTGGCGTGGGTTGCTCAGGTACGTCAGGCGATAGGCGACCGGATCCAGGCCTGCGGCGGCGGCGAGCTCGTCCTCGAACGACTCGGCAGCAAACGAGAGCTGCGTGCCGGTGGGCGACCGGAGGTGCGCCGACCAGAGCCCGGTGCCCTCGGCCTGGGTCCACGGGACGTTCGTCGCCGTCATCAGCACGTTCGGATAGCCGTAGCCCGAGTAGCTGAGGAAGCTGTCGTCGTAGCGGCTCGGCTTGTAGCCCATCAGCTGCCCAATCAGGGTGTCCCCGAGAGTGATCGCCGCAAAGGGCTGCTTCTTGACCGACGACGACCACCAGTTGAAGCCGACGACCTTGCCGGCGGTGTCGAGGCCGGCCTGCGCCTTGACGAGGCCCGGTGCGCCCTTCGTATCCCAGCTCGATGCCTCGGCCCGCGTCCACTGCACGCGCACCGGTGCTCCCATCAGGGCCGACAGGTACGCGGCCTCCATGGACACGTCGTCGGACTCGCCGCGGCCGAACGAGCTCGCGCCGTGGACGTAGATCACCCGGATGTTGTCCATCGTGATGTTCGGGTTGATGAGTGTCTTGAGCATGTCGTAGATCGCGCCCTGCTGGCCGTACGGCTTCTGGCCACCCATCCACACGACGCACGAGCCGTCCTTGTAGTTGGCGAGGGCGGTCGACGGCCCGACCGTCGAGTGACCCTGGAAGTCGATCCTGTAGGTCGCATCGACCACCTTCGCGGCCTTCGCGATCGCACCGGCGGCGTCGCCGACCCTCGTCACGGACTGCGACACCTTCGGGCCGTTCTCCAGGTAGTCGTAGAACGCGCCGTAGCCGTTGGGCAGCACCGGGGTCGCGGGCGGCTTCCAGGTCACCTTCAGCGCGTGCGCTGCCTGGATCGACTGCCATTGCGACTTCGCGACCACGGCCACGTAGTTGCCCTTCGCAACCACCCTGACCACGCCTGGCAGGTTGTGCGGGCCGTCCACCGAGACCAGCGTCGCGCCCGCGACCGGCGGGCGGACGTGCGTCGCGTACAGCATCCCGGGGAGCCGCATGTCGGCGGCGTACTCGTGCGTGCCGGTGACGATCCGCGGGATCTCGACCGTCTTCTGCGGTGTTCCCAGCACCCTGAACTGCGACGGGCTCTTCTGCGGCGCGGTCGGGGAGATCGCCAGGTTGAACGTCTGCCCGCCGATCAGCTGGCCGTAGGTGACCGTCTGCGACGTCCCAGTGCCGGAGACGACGCCGTCCTTCACGCTCAGGCTCGACACCGGCACGCCGAGCCTCGCCGAGGCCAGGCTGAGCAGCTTCTGGCGCGCCGTCGCGGCCGCCTGCCGGACCGTCGCCCACTCCGTCGACGTTCCGTTCGAGGCGCTTGCGCCGACCTGGTCGGGAGTGAGGTACGTGTCGCCGACGATCATGCTGATGCTCGAGAGCGGGACATCGAGCTCGTCGGCGTACATCATCAGGATGCCGGTGCTCGTGCCCTGCGCGGCCGTTCCCTTGCCGAACTTCGCCACGATTGTGTTGTCGGCCCGGATCTCGAGGAACGAGTCCACCTGGTCGACCGCCGGCCGCGGCCAGACGTTCGGCGCGCCCGTCGCGCCGGTCTTAGCGGCCCTGGAGAGGGCCTGGCCCGCAGTCGCGCCCGCGAGCGAGAAGCCCACCACGAGCGCACCGCCGCCCTTGACAAACGTGCGGCGGCTGATCGTCTTGTCGGTCTTCGTCATATCGATCGCCTCCTCACGCCATCTTCTTCTTGGCGAGCTGGAGCGCCTCCATGATCTGCGCGTGCGTCGCGCAGCGGCACTTCAGGCCCGTGAGATATCGCTTCGTCTCGGCCATCGTGGCGTGCGGCTTGGTGCCGAGCAACGCCGCCGAGTACATGATCCAGCCGTTCTGGCAATAGCCGCACTGCGGCACCTGCGCCTCGATCCAGGCCTCCTGCACCGGGTGCAGCTTCACCGGAGACTCGAGCCCGGCCTGCTGATTGGTGTTGTGGTAGGCCGCCGCGAGCCCTTCGAGCGTCACGATCTTCTTGCCGACCGCGCTCACGACCGGCGTCACGCACGAGCGGATCGGCTGCCCCTCGAGGTGCACCGTGCACGTCCCGCACTGCGCCAGCCCGCAGCCGAATCGCGGTCCCTTCAGATGGAGCTGCTCCCTGAGCACGAACAGGAGCGGCGTGTCCGCTGTTGCCTCCACTTTGTGCGACAGCCCGTTGACCGAGAGCACATACGGCTTCTCGGTCTGTCTGAGCGAGCGCATGGCCATTGCTCGCTGGATGTTCTGCATAGCGTCCCTCCGATGTGCGGCGTTGTGGGACTCCCGCGGAAGGCAATGCGACGTGCCACCGGTCCGCGGCAGGGTCGCGATCGTATGGCCTTCGCGCAACAAAGACAAGGTTGGTGCCGACGCGAACGGCGCAGCCAGCCCTTGCGGCGTGATCTCCTCGGCGCAGAGGAGGAACGGCGATCTCTGCCGGGCGTCGCCGCCAATGAGCGCCGTCCCTCTGCTCCCTTCTTCGCGGGGAGCCCGCTCGTGGTTTGAGGGATTGATCGACGTTGCGGTGGGCCGTGCCAGGGGTGTAGCGGCAGAGCTAGCCGGACCGCGGCACCAGCTGCTGGCCCGCGAGCAGGCGCTCGAGGCCGCCCATGCCCCAGTGCGTCTCGCCGTCCTCGGTCAGGAGCGACGGGACGCCGCGAACACCGGCCGCCTCGGCGAAGCCCCTGATCTCGCGGATCCGCTCGAAGCGCTCGTGCGAGTAGGCGGCCTCGACCGCCCCGTCCCGGCCGAGACCGGCGCGCTCGGCCGCGCGCGAGATCTCGGCGTCGGTCGCGATGTCGAGGCCCTCGCAGAAGAACGCCTCGTAGAGCGCGTGCTTGAACGAGCGCAGCCGTCCGTGCTCGCCCGCCCAGAGGCAGGCCGCGAGCGTGAGCGTCGAGCGCGGCTGGTAGCGCGGGAGGTGGATCTCGATCCCCCGCTCGAGCGCGCGGCGATACACGTTCTGCGTCCAGTCGGTCCTGAGGTGGTCGCCGCGAACCTCGAGCAGCGGCTTCGGCGCGGGCCGCAGCTCGAACGGAAGCCACTCGACCTCGACCGCCCCGGCGTCCTCGGCTGCCTCGATCACGTGGGACTCCATGTACGAGTACGGACAGACGACGTCGTAGTAGAAGCGGATCGCTTGCATCCGATTCGGACCCTATTAGACTCGCTTCGGGATGCGGGTCGCGGTCGCGCAGATCGAGCCGAAGCTCGGCGAGAAGGAGCGGAACCTCGAAGCCTGCGTGGCGAGGATGGAGGAAGCGGCGGCGCAGGGAGCCCAGCTCGTCGTGCTGCCCGAGTGCGCGATCCCCGGCTACATGTGGGACAGCGCCGCGGAGGCCCTGCCGTTCGCCGAGGAGATTCCCGGTCCGTCGATCGAGCTGCTGGAGCGCGAGTGCCGCCGGCTCGACATCTACGTCGTCTGCGGTCTGCTCGAGCGCGAGGGCGACAACCTCCGCAACGCGGCGGCGTTCGTCGGCCCGAGCGGCCACATCGGCACGTACTGGAAGAGCCACCTTCCGTTCCTCGGCGTCGACCGCTTCGCCGTCCCGGGAGACGAGCTGCCGGTATACGACACGCCTCTCGGCAGGATCGGCGTGGAGATCTGCTACGACCTGCGCTTCCCGGAGGTCACCCGCACGCTCGCGCTCAAGGGCGCCGACCTCGTCGCCCACCCGACGAACTTCCCGGTCGCGGCGAGGATCCAGACCGAGCTGATCACGGTCGCGCGCGCGGCCGAGAACCGCGTCTACCTGCTGACCGCGAACCGTGTCGGCAAGGAGCGCAACGGCGAGTTCTGCGGGTGGAGCCAGATCGTCGACCCGTACGGCGTGCGCCTGGCCGAGGCCGACGCGACGGAGGAGATCCTGCTCGTCGCCGAGGTCGATCTCGAGAAGGCGCGCGACAAGGACTACGTGATCCCCGGAGAGTACGAGCTCTACCTCTTCGGACACCGACGCCCCGAGCTGTACGGCGCGCTGGTCGAGGAGACGCAGGCAGTCCAGATCTAGATCTAGTGGAGCGACCACTAAACAGGAGGTACCGACTGTGGCACGCGACAACGAACTCGTTCCCGAGACGGTGCTCAATCGCGGTGGGGTGAAGGTCTCGAAGAGCCCGTGGGGAGCGCGAGACGAGATCGGCCGCCTCAACTGGATCACGAAGGACACGAACCGCGCGATCCTCGACCACCTCGACGGCAGCCACGTGTTCGACCTCAACGTCGAGTACTTCATCGGCATGCCGTCGTGGGTCGCGGCCGGCGATCCGCCCTACGGCATCTGGATGACGCACACGCCCGACGGCTCGGTCGCCGACAACCTCTCCGGCGTCGGCTCGGCCGTGCACAAGAAGTACTCGTACTGCGGCGACTCGATCCACATGTACACGCACTGCGGCACGCACATCGACACGCTCAACCACCTCGGCCACTACGGGAAGTTCTGGAACGGCTGGACGCAGGACCGGCTCCTCGGCAGCCGCATCTGGACGAAAGGCGGGCCCGAGAAGTACCCACCCGTGATCGCGCGCGGCGTGATGCTCGACATCGCGGCGCTCAAGGGCGTCGACTGCCTGCCGGATAGCTACGCCGTGACGCCGAGGGACCTCCAGCAGGCCGTGCGCAAGCAGAAGGTGGAGCTGCGAAAGAAGGACGTCGTGCTCGTTCGCACGGGTCGCATGACGGTGTGGCCCGACTTCAACGGCTACCTCGTCAACACGCCCGGGATCTCGCTCGACTCGGCGAAGTGGCTGTGCGAGGAGGCGGGCGCGATGTGCATCGGCGCTGACACGATCGCGCTCGAGGTGCTGCCGTCCGAGCAGGAGAACGTGTTCCTGCCGGTGCACGCCTACATGTTCGCGACCGCCGGGGCACAGATCATCGAGGTCGTGGACATGGAGGAGATCGCGGCCGAGAAGCAGTACGAGTTCGCGTTCCTCGGCTTCCCGCTCAAGCTGCGGGGCGCGACCGGCGCGCCGATGCCGTCGTACGCGGTGCCGCTCCGGAGCTGAGGAGCGGCGAGTCGCACGGGAGGGTCAGGTCTCGTTGCGCGGTGCAACGGGTCAGACCTGACCCCCCGTCAGCTCCCGTCAGCTCAACGAGTCAGACCTGACCCCCCTCAGCGTGACCCCCGTCAGCTCGCGAGCAGTACCGGCGCAAGCTGGCGCAGCGTCTCGCGTCCGAACGGGTCGTCGGTCTCGAGCGCGTGGATCGCGACCTGGGTCGCGCCCGCGTCGAGGTGCTCCTGCACCCGCGCGCGAATCGCCTCCTCGTCACCGGCGACGATGAGCGCGTTCACGAGCGCGTCCGAGCCGCCGTCCTCGAAGTCGGCATCCGAGAAGCCGAGCCAGCGCAGGTTGTCGACGTAGTTCGGGGTGTCGAGGTACCAGGCGATTGCGGCCTGCGCCCGCGCACGCGCGTCGGCCGGCCGAGAGGCGAGCACGACCTTCTGCTCGGCGACGAGGAGCGCGTCGGGCCCGAGGATCTCGCGGGCGCGGCGCGTGTGCTCGACCGGCACGAGGTAGCTCAGCGCGCCGAGCGCCTTGGCGCCCGCGAGTCGGAGCATCGGTGGGCGGAGCGCCGCGAGCACGCGCGGCACGCGGGGGCGCGCTCGAGCGGTGCCGTCCGGGCTGACAAACGGGTCGTCGTCCATCGCGTCGAGGTAGGCGGACATGCGCGCGACGGGCTTCTCGTACCGGTGTCCCCGCGGGTCGACCTGTCGCGGGTGGCTGACGCCGAGCCCGAGCAGGAACCGGCCGTCCCAGGCGTCTGCGAGCGTGCGAGCCGCGTTTGCGGCAGAGACGGCATCCCGAGCCCAGATGTTCGCGATGCCGGACGCGATCCGGATGCGCTCGGTCGCCGCGAGCAGCACCGCGCCGTTGGCGAACGACTCGCGGGTGCCGAGCCCTTCCGAGTACCACAGCGTGTCGTAGCCGAGGGCGTCGATCTCCCGTGCGACCGGCCGTGCGTCGGCGGCTGGGGAGACGCTGAACGCGCCGCTCCAGACTCCGATCCTCCCCAGCCTGCCGAATGGCGTCGTGGTGACCATGCGTGCGATTCTGGCCGAGGAGGTCGAGGGCCGCTGGCGGCTCGGTTGGCCGGCCGCCTGTCGGATTGAGCGAGAATCCAGCTGACGTGGGGTCGAGCGCGCAGGTGATTCGGCCCGTGAGCCGAAGCAGGGCGGCGTGATTCGTGTCCTCGCGTCGGTCGCGCTGGTGCTCGCGGCTCCGCCGTTCGCCTCGTCGATCAAGCCGCTCGCGCCGCCGCTCCAGGACAAGCTGACCGGGCGCTACTGGCACGAAGGCTGCCCGGTGGCGCTCCCGGATCTCCGCCTCCTCACCGTGAAGCACTGGGGCTTCGACGGCAAGCCGCACACCGGGCAGCTGATCGTCCACGAGGACGCCGCGGCACCGCTCTCGCGTGTCTTCAGGCGCCTCTACGAGCTGCGCTTCCAGCTGCACCACATGCGCCTCGCGGAGATGTACGACCGTCGTTCGTGGCCCGACGACGGTGACGTCAGCGCCTCGTTCGAGTGCCGGCAGGCCGTGGCCTCGCCCTGCTCCGGCAGCACCGCGTCAGGGACGGGCAGCTGGTCGAACCACGCCTACGGTCTCGCCGTCGACCTCAACCCGGTCGAGAACCCGTACGTCGGCTGCGGGATGTCGCGCGATCCGGCGGCCCGGCGCTACCTCGACCGCTCGCGGCACCTGCGCGGGATGGTGACGCCGGCGGTCGTCGCCGCGTTCGCCTCGATCGGCTGGGAGTGGGGCGGCGACTGGAGCGGAAACACGAAGGACTACATGCACTTCTCCCACAACGGCCACTGAGCACCGCGGCTAGCTTCGCGCCTCCTCGAAGACATCGAGCGGGAGCAGCGCCGACACGACGGGATACGGCACGTCGACGACCTCGGAGAGCCGCAGGTCGACCGCGACGCTGCAGAGCGCGTAGGCCGCCGGGCGGGAGAAGCCGTAGCGGTGCTCGAGGTGCCCGATCATCTCGAGCAACGCCTCGCGGGCGGCGGCGTCCACGTCCATGCCCTGCTCGACGGGGATGCCCGTCGTGGCGAACGACCGACGGCCCGGGCTCGCGGGCGTCTCGAAGCTCGGGAAGCGGAGCCGCCGGCCCGCGCCCTTCTGCATGGCGAAGCGAACGGTGACCGCGCCCGCGACCTCGATCGCGGTGCCGCACACCTCGCCGTCTCCCTGCGCGAAGTGGAGGTCGCCGGCGGAGAAGAGCGCGCCCGGCACCTCGACCGGAAGCCACAGTCGGCTGCCGGCGACGAGCTGGCGGATATCGACGTTGCCGCCGATCTCGCGCGGCGGGATCGTCCGCAGGCCGTCGGCGGCCCCGGGCGGGATCGCGGTCTCGGGTAGCTGGTCGGCGACCGGCTCGCCGCGGTCGCGCAGCTCCTCCTCCCGGCGCCGGAAGCGCTCGAGCAACTCGTGCGAAGGCGCGACGCCGACGACGCCCGCGAACGTCTCCTCGGGAACCGCGACGCCGGGGAGCTCCTCCGCACGCGCGATGCCGCCCGCGAGCTCCCACTTGACGAGGTACGGCTCGGTGAAGAGGTCGGCCAGGAAGCCGAAGCCGGGGATGACGGCCGTGACGCCGAAGTCGGCAGTCTCGTAGGCGACGAACTCGACCTCGAGCAGGTCGCCGGGCTCTGCACCGGCGACATACACCGGCCCCGCGAGCGGATGGCCGAGACCGAGGTCGAGCCGTGCGGCGTCGGCGTGCGTGCTTGCGCGGGTGAGCTGGCCGGCCAGGCCGTCCTCGGCCTCGAGGCGCAGCTGCTCGCCGGGCTCGACCTCGGCGGCGGGCTCCAGATCGGGATGCCAGCGGTTATGCATCAGATGACCCGAGCGACGTGAGCGGCCGCCGCGGTGCACGCGTCGACCTCGGCCCGCTCCCAGTGTCGCGGCGCGCGCAGGTCGTGGACGGAGACGATGGCGGCCACGCGTCCGTCGACGAGCACCGGCGTCACGATCTGGGCCGCGAGCCCGCCGTAGACCTCGCGCATGCGGTGGAACGCCGGGTCGTCGTAGGCCGCGGCCGAGTCGTCCTGGACGACCTGGAGGCCGGCCGCGACCTCGCGCGCGACCGGCTGGTCGCGCAGGTCGACCGACCGTTCCTCCCGCAGCGACCCGACCCCGGGAGCGAGCGCCTCGTGCGTGACCGGGAACGCGTAGTCGCCGGGCAGGTCCTGGCGTAGAGTCACGCGGCTCGCCTCGGTCTGCGACAGCAGCTCCTCCAGGATCGGTTCGATCGCACCCATCAGCGCCGCGTGATTATCGACGCTCACATGCACGTCGACCACGTCCCGGCTCTCGGCTGGAGCCTCGAGGCGGCGGCCTGCGTGCGACGGCTCGACGAGGCCGGGATCGAGAAGGGCGTCGTGATGACGATCGTCGACGCGCCCGAGGTCAACCCCGAGGCGCTCGAGCTGATCTTCGAGGCGTGCGCAGCGTTCCCCGGCCGGCTCGAGGCCTTCGCGCGCATCCATCCCTGGTACGGCGACGCGGCGGTCGCGCTGCTCGAGCGCGCGATCACTGAGCTCGGGTTCAAAGGGCTCAAGCTCCATCCGGTGACGACGATCGCCCATCCGGCGGAGGAGGACACCCTGCGCCTGATCCGCGCCGCCGCCGCGCACGACGCGCCGACGCTCTTCCACTGCGGCGACGAGCCGCTGACGACGCCGCTCGCGATCGCACGCGCGGCCGAGGCGTGCCCCGAGGCGACGATCATCCTCGGCCACATGGGCGGCTACTTCCACGTCGACGAGGCGATCGCCGCCGCCGAGCGCTGTCCGAACCTCGTGCTCGAGACCTCGGCGATGCCCTACCCGGCGAAGATCCGCGAGGCCGTCGAGCGGGTCGGCGCCGAACGCGTGCTCTATGCGAGCGACGGGCCGGCCTGCTCGCCCCGGATCGAGGTCGAGAAGGTGCGCCTCGCCGGGCTCGAGCCGGACGCCGAGCGGCTCGTCCTCGGCGAGAACGCGGCGCGGATGCTGGACGCGGTGCGGTGATTGTCGACACGCTCACGTTCGCCACGCCCGGGCTCGTCGAGGCGCTCGATGCCGCAGGGATCGACCGCGCCGTCGTCTGCCCCCCGCGGGCCCGCGGGCACGGCTACGACGTCGAGAACGACCGCGTCGCCGGGCTCGTCGGCCGGCATCCCGGTCGCCTCTTCGGCTTCGCGCGCGTCGACCCGCTCGCTCCCGGCGCGGCCGAGGAGCTCGAGCGGGCGCTCGCGCTCGGGCTGCGCGGCCTCTTCCTCCACCCGTGGGAAGACGCGTTTGCGATCACGGACGCCGCCGTCGACGCGCTCGTCGGCGAGGTGCCGGTGATCGTCGCCACGGGCTTCCCGCTCGTGTCGGAGGGGCTCCAGGTGGGCGAGCTGGCGCGACGCCATCCGGAGACGACGGTCGTCGCGACGAACGGCGCGCAGATCAACATCTCGGGCCTCGGACAGCGCGACGCGCTGCTCGCGCTCGAGGCCAACCCGAACCTCGTGATCCAGACGACGGGCGTCTACCGCGAGGACTTCATCGAGGGCGTCGCCGCGCAGTTCGGGCCCGAGCGGGTGCTCTTCGCGAGCGGCTTCCCGCGCTTCGACCCGCGGCTCGAGCTCCTGCGCATCCAGTGGGCGCCGAACCTGGACGAAGCGGCCCGCGCCGCGATGCTCGCGGACAACGCCGGGCGGCTGCTCGGGTTAGGCTAGGCCGCGATGCCCGACGAGATCGGCGACGCGCTCGAGACGATCTTCTCGGCCGACTCCGAGCTCTACCGGAACCGAGGCTTCATGCGGCGGGTGGGGTTCGGCGAGCGGCCGGCGCTCGTCAACATCGACCTCGCGAACGCCTGGACGCGGCCCGGCAACGCGTTCACCTGCGACGGGATGGACGTGATCATCCCCGGCGTGCAGCGGCTGCTCGCGGCAGCGCGTGCCAAGTCCATCCCGGTCGTCTACACCACCACCGCCTACGCGGTCACGAGCGGGCCGTCGAGCGACATGGGTCTCTGGCACCGCAAGATCCCGGTCGAGGTGCTGCAGCTCGGCACCGACGCGGTCGCGATCGACGAGCGGATCGCGCCCGAGCCGGGCGAGCAGGTGATCGTGAAGAAGTTCGCGAGCGCGTTCCACGGCACCCACCTCGCGGGCTTCCTGCGCGCCGCCGGCGTCGACACGGTGATCGTGACCGGCGTGACGATGGCCGGCTGCGTGCGGCACACGGTCGAGGACGCGATCGGGCTCGGCTTCCGGCCGATCGTCGTCCGGGAGTGCGTCGGTGACCGGGTCGCGGGCGCGGTCGAGTGGAACCTGTTCGACATCGACGCGAAGTTCGGCGACGTCGAGGCGCTCGACACCGTGCTCGACTACCTCGAGCGGATCGCGGTCTTCAGCGACGCGAAGCAACAGCCGGAACCGCTCGGGGCTGAACGGCGCGAGGTCGTGGCTCGGCGGCTCGCCGGCGACGAGCTCGGCCACGAGGCGCGCCGTGACCGGGGCGAGCGCGATGCCCTTCATCGCGTGACCGGTAGCGAGGACGAGGCCCGGCTGCGCGGCCGGGCGGCCGATCACGGGCAGCCCGTCCGGCGTGCACGGCCGTAGACCGGCCCACACGTCGAGCGTCTTCCGCGCCGGCGGCTGCCTGAGCACGCCGGCGGCGGCGCGGCGAACCCGGTCGACGCGTGACTCGCGAATCGTCGAGTCGAGCCCCGCGACCTCGAGCGTGCCGGTGAGACGCAGGCGCCCGTCGAGCGGCGTCACCGCCGAGCGGGCTTCCGGGATCAGGATCGGCATCCTGGGGTCGCCGGCTTCTCCTGCGAGGTCGACGTGGTAGCCCTTCCCGCCCGTGAGCGGGAGCGAGAGGCCGAGCCCGCGCACGAGCTCCGCTGTCCAGGCACCGGCCGCGAGCACGACGGTCTCGGGTCGCAGCTCGCCCTCGCTCGTCTCGAGCTCGATCCTCCCGGCCCGGGACCGGAGCGCCCGCACCTCGACGCCCGTCCGCACGTCGGCCCCGGCCGAGGAAGCCGCCTCGCCGAGCGCCAGGACGTAGCGAAGCGGGTCGACGTGCGCTTCCTCCGGGTGCAGCACGGCCCCGGCGAGCCCCTGGCGTAGCGCGGGCTCGAGCTCGGCCGCCTCGGCGCCCGAGAGCACGCGGTCGCCGATGCCCGACGACTCGGCGTCGCGTCGCGCCGACGCGAAGGCCGCCTCCGTCGCGTAGACGCTGACGATGCCGCTTCGCTCGAAGCTCGTGCCGAGGCCGGCGAGGCCCGCGTGGAGGTCGAGGCTCGCGAGGCTCAGGGCCCTGATCGCGTGCAGGCCGCGCTGCGCTCGTTCCGCGCGGCAGGCGAGAGCGAAGCGCGCGATCCAGGCAAGGTGTCGCGGTCTCGGCCGAACGACGAAGCTCGCGCTCGAGTCGACGAGCGAGCGGACCCCCTCACGGAGCGCGGCGGGCGTCGCGAGCGGCAGCGAATGGCTCGGGCAGACGAGGCCGGCATTGCCTGCCGAGCACCCGGCTGCGAGCGCGTGCCCGCGCTCGAGCAGCGTCACCCGCGCGCCGCGGCGGGCGAGCTCGTAGGCGGTGGTCACGCCGATCGCGCCTCCTCCCACGACGACGACGTCAGCCTCCACGCGCCGAAGGTACTTGATTCAATCGGCCGCGCCGATGCCTTTGCCGGGCCCGCGCCTTGCTCCGCCACGACCGCCCGCCGTTGCAGCCGAGGCGATGGTCGCGACGAGCCAACCGCTCGCGACGCGGGCCGGCCTGCGCATGCTCGAGCGGGGCGGCAACGCAGCGGACGCGGCGCTGGCCGCTGCCGCGGTGCTGTCCGTGACCGAGCCGATGTCGACCGGCATCGGCGGCGATGCCTTCGCCCTCGTCTGGGCGGAAGGCCGGCTCGACGCACTCGACTCGGCCGGTCCCGCGCCGCGACGGGCCGATCCGGTGAGGCCCGTCGACGACCTCGGCCCACGGTCGGTGACCGTGCCGGGCGCCGTGGCCGGCTGGGCCGCGCTCGCGGAGCGCCACGGCAGGCTCGGGCTCGACGCGTGCCTGGCCGACGCCATCGACGCGGCCGAGCGGGGCTTCGCCGTCGGCGCGATCACGGCTGCCACGTGGGCCGCCGCGGCGAGGGCACACGACGACTGGCCGCCCACCGTCGTCCCGCCGGAGCTGCCGCCGCCGCCGGTGTGCGGGCAGCGCATCCGCTTCCCGGAGCTCGCGGCGACGCTGCGCGCGATCGCCGAGAACGGGGCCGAGGCGTTCTACGAGGGAGCGGTGGCGGAGTCGATCGCGTCCGTCAGCTGGCTCGAGGAGGACGACCTCGCCGCGTTCGAGCCGCGGTGGGTGGAGCCGCTCGTCGGCGGCTATCGGGGCCACGAGGTGGTCGAGCTGCCGCCGCCGACGCAGGGTGTCGCCGCCCTCGAGGCGCTGGGCCTGCTCGAAGGCCTCGAGCCGAACCTTCCTGCTCAGGTCGCCTGCGCGCGGCTCGCGCTCGCAGACGCCCGCGAGCGCGTCCGCGACGGCGCCGACGTGACCGACCTGCTTGCGGCCGACTACCTGAGCGCGCGCCGGTCGGAGGCGGCGCCCGTGGCGACGGAGCCGGCGGGCGGGACCGTCTACCTGTGCGCGGTGGACTCAGACCGGATGGCCGTCTCGTTCATCCAGAGCCTCTTCGGTCGCTTCGGCTCGGGCCTCGTCGCGCCGGGAACGGGCGTCGTGCTGCAGAACCGGGGCGCGTGCTTCGCGCTCCAGGGCGAGGTCGTGCCGGGCCAGCGCCCGTACCACACGATCATCCCGGGGATGCTCCTGCGCGCCGGGCGGCTCGTGGGTCCGTTCGGCGTCATGGGCGGCCTGATCCAGGCGCAGGCCCACATGCAGCTCGTCTCGGCGCTCGTGGACGACGGGCTCGATCCGCAGGCGGCGCTCGACCGCCCGCGCTTCCGCGTCGAAGGCGACCGCGTCCGGCTCGAGCGCGGCCTGTGGGAGCACGCCGGGGAGCTCGAGCGCCACGGTCACGAGGTTCTCCGCGACGAGGATCCCTTCGCCTTCGGCGGCGGCCAGGCGATCTTCCTCGAGGGCGACTCGCTCGTCGGCGGCTCGGACGCGCGCAAGGACGGCTACGCCGCGGGCTTCTGAGGACCGGCGCAGGTTTGCGAGTGCAGCCAGTGGAAAAACGGTACGGGTGGAACACGGGCTCAGTCAGGGTGATCACCCATCGCCCGGCCAGGCGGATGTGGCTAGGCTCGCGCCCATGAATGCCAACAACGCAGTCGTCAGCGCCGAAGGGCTCACGCGGCGGTTCGGCGAGGGCGAGACCGCCGTCGACGCACTTCGAGGCGTCTCGCTCGACGTAAGCCCTGGCGAGCTCGTCGCCGTCATGGGCCCGTCCGGTTCCGGCAAGTCGACGCTCATGCACATCCTCGCCGCGCTCGACAAGCCGACGTCCGGCCGCGTGGCAATCGCAGGCCAGGATGTCGGCTCGCTCTCCGACACCGACGTGACGCTGCTCCGCCGCAAGCACATCGGCTTCGTGTTCCAGTTCTTCAACCTGCTGCCGATGCTGAGCGCGGAAGAGAACGTCGCGCTGCCGCTCTCGATTGCCGGCGAGAAGCCCGACAAGACGTTCTTCGAGGACCTGCTTCGCCGGGTCGGTCTCTCAGATCGCCGCAAGCACCGGCCGGCCGAGCTCTCGGGCGGCCAGCAGCAGCGCGTCGCGATCGCACGCGCTCTCGTCTCGCGCCCGACCGTCGTCTTCGCCGACGAGCCGACCGGCAACCTCGACTCCCACACCGGCAACGAGATCCTCGAGCTGCTGCGCGCGGCGACCGAAGAGTACGGCCAGACGACGGTGATGGTGACGCACGACGCCCGAGGCGCCGCGATCGCGGATCGGATCCTCTTCCTCGCCGACGGCCTGATCGCCGATCAGCTCAAGAGCAACGAGCCCGCCGAGATCCTGGCGGCGATGGACCGCATCTCATGAGCCCTAGGCTCGACGGAGGCTCCGAGGGAGCGGAGGTGCCGGCTCTGCCGGCGCCGCAGCAAGCATGACCCGAGTTGCGCTTGCGGGCATCCTCGGACGCAAGCTCCGGACGACCCTGACGGCCATCGCGATCATCCTCGGCGTCGCGATGGTCGCGGGAACGTTCATCTTGACCGACTCGATCGACAATGCGTTCGACTCGATCTTCACCGAGGTTCGCCAGGGGTCGAGCGTCGTCATCAGCGGCAAGTCGGCCTTCGACATCAACGACCAGAGCGGCACAAGCGCGCCGACGGTCGACGAGTCGCTCCTCCCCAAGGTGCGCGCGCTGCCCGACGTCGCGCAGGCCGAGGGAGGGGTCTCGAGCGACGCGACGCAGCTGATCGACGACAACGGCAAGGCGATCGTCTTCGGCGGCGCGCCCAACCTCGGCTTCAGCATCGCCAACCCCGACTCGCCGTTCAACCCGCTCACGCTGGTCGAGGGGAAGTGGCCGGGCCCGGACCAGGTCGTGATCGACAAGTCGACCGCCGGCAAGAAGCACTTCGAGATCGGCCAGACGATCGGCGTCCAGGCCGAGGGCCCGGTCGAGAAGCTGAAGATCTCCGGCATCGTCAAGTTCGGCTCGGTCTCCACGATCGGCGGCGCGACCCTCGCGGGCTTCAACCTGCCGACAGCGCAGCGGCTCTTCAACAAGAAGGGCCAGCTCGACGAGATCGCCGTCGCCGCGAAACCGGGCGTGTCCGACGAGGCGGTCCTGAAGCAGGTGCAGGAGATCCTGCCCCCGACCGCCCAGGCGAAGTCGGGCGCGCAGCAGGCGGCCGACGACGCCGAGGAGACGAACTCCTTCATCTCGTTCCTGCGCGGCTTCCTGCTCGCGTTCGGGGGTATCGCCCTCTTCGTGGGCAGCTTCGTGATCGCGAACTCGCTCTCGATCACGATCGCGCAGCGAACGCGCGAGTTCGCGACGATGCGAACGCTCGGCGCGACCCGGCGGCAGATCCTGCTCTCGGTGTTCACGGAGGCCCTGGTCGTCGGCACCCTCGCGTCGCTGGTCGGGCTCTTCCTCGGGCTCGCGCTCGCCAAGGGCCTGTTCTGGCTCTTCGAGACCGTCGGGTTCACGCTCCCGAACAGCGGGCTCCTGCTCGAGACGCGGACGATCGTCATCTCGCTCCTCGCCGGAATCCTCGTGACCCTGCTCGCGAGCCTGCGACCGGCGATGCGGGCGACCCGCGTGCCCCCGATTGCCGCCGTTCGCGAGGGCGCCGTGCTGCCGGAGTCGCGCTTCGCGCGCTGGCGCACTCCCGGCTCCGCGTTGCTCACCGTGGTCGGCTTCGGCGCGCTCGTCTACGGCCTCTTCGCGCCCGACCTCGGGACGACGCAGATCCTGCTCTGGCTCGGGCTCGGCGCCTTGCTCGTGTTCTTCGGCGTGGCGCTGCTCTCGGTCCGCTTCGTCCGGCCGCTCGCGGCGGTGCTCGGCTGGCCGGCCGCACGGATCGGCGGAGCCGCGGGCGCTCTCGCGCGCGACAACTCGCAGCGAAATCCTCAGCGCACTGCCTCGACCGCTGCGGCGCTGATGATCGGCCTCGCCCTCGTCACGCTCGTGGCGGTGCTCGCGGCGGGCATCACGTCGACCTTCCGCAACGCCGTGGAGGACCTCTGGGGCGGTGCCGACTACGCGGTGACCGCGCAGAACAACTTCTCGCCGATCCCGATCGCAGCCGCGAACGCGGCGGCGAAGGCGCCCGGCGTCCAGGCGGTCGGCAACGTCCGCACCGGTGCCGCGGAGGCGTTCGGAAAGGAGTTCTTCGCGACCGCGGTCGATCCGCCCACGAGCACGATCTTCAACATGGACTGGAAGGAGGGCTCGCGGGAAGTGCTCGCGACGCTCGGGGCGAACGGCGCGTTCGTCGACAACGGCTACGCCGACAAGCACCACCTGAACGTCGGTTCGCCGATCGACCTGACGTTCGCGAACGGCGACAAGAAGCAGTTCGTGATCAAGGGCATCTTCGATCCGCCTGCCGGGGGCTCGCCGTTCGGCTCGGTCACGATCTCGGCGGCGACCTGGGATCAGTTCAACGAGAACCCGCGCAACCTCTACTCCTTCGTGCGCATGACCGGAGGTCAGACGGACGCGAACCAGCAGGCGCTCGATCAGAAGCTTTCGAGCTTCCCGAACGCGAAGGTGGCGACCCGCGAGCAGTTCATCGACAACCAGATCAGCGGCCTCAACTCGGTGCTCAACATCCTCTACGTGCTGCTCGCGCTCTCCGTGATCGTCAGCCTGTTCGGGATCGTGAACACGCTCGTCTTGACCGTGTTCGAGCGGACGCGAGAGCTCGGGATGCTGCGCGCGATCGGGATGACGCGGCGCCAGGTGCGCCGGATGATCCGGCACGAGAGCGTGATCACGGCCCTGATCGGCGGCTTCCTCGGGATCGTGCTCGGCATCGTGCTGGGCGCGCTGCTCGTCGCGCGGGTCGATTTCATCGAGTTCGCGCTGCCGGTCGGGCCGCTGATCGTGTTCGCGCTCGCGGCCGTGCTCGTCGGGATCGTCGCCGCGATCTTCCCCGCACGTCGTGCTGCGCGCCTGAACGTCCTCCAGGCGCTCCAGTACGAGTGACGCGTCACCCTCAGGTGAACATGAAGCGGCGGAAGCCGACCGGGTCGGGCCGTGGATCGAGCGGGCTCGTCTCGAGCCCCGGGCGCGGCTCGGGCTCGTTGTAGCCCCCGGGCGCGACGTCGTTCGGCCCGTCGGCGCTGAAGAGAGAAGCCAGCAGCTGGATGTGGCCGCGGCCCGTTCCGAGCTCGAACTGGCCGCCGCCGTAGAGCGCGATCCCGTTCTCTTCGCAGCGGTCGTAGAACTCGAGGAGCCGCTCGAGCGTCCCGAACCGCGAGGGCTTGACGTTCAGGCAGCGCGGGCGGAACGTGAGAGCCTCGACGTCGGCCCAGGAGTGAATCGGGGCGTCCCACGTGATCCGGTCGCGATGGGGCTCGAGTACCGCGTCCGTCTCCTCGGTGAGCGCCGGATCCTCGATCCACGCCTCGGGGAAGCCCTCCGCAACCCGTCTGTAGAGGTCGGCGTCGGGCGGGTTGTCGACGGGTGTTCCTCGGTAGACGCCCTTCAGGTCGACGACGGCGACGTTGCCGTTACCCGCGAGCTCTGCGATCAGCTCGTCCGTCCACTCGGGCGTGGGGTCGAGCTTGAAGCGGAGGTCCGGGTAGTGCTCGAGCCAGCCGTCGACGGCGTGCGTGTGGAGGAGACGAAGGTGACTGGCCGGAACTCGCGCTCGAGCGCGTCGCCGAGATTGAGCCCGGCCTGCCGGAGCGCGAGGTCGAGCGCGGCGGACTCGAACGCCCAGCGCCGGTAGTCGCGGTACGCAGCCTGTCCCGGCTCGCCGCCGGGAAAGAGGTCGAACTCGTCGAGCCGGCTCGAGAACGACTCGAGCGTCCAGTCGCCGAGCAGGTCGATCCACGGCCAGCGATGCGGCTCGTGCTCCTCGGGGTCGTAGGTCACGTCCTCGCCCAGGCCCTCGGGGCCGATGTGCTTGAAGTACGGCTCCGGGCGGAGGCGCACCTCCGTCGTCTTGCGCGTGAACTCGGGCGAGACCGTCACGACGTGGATGTCGGTGACCACCTCCTCGATGTGGAGCGGGAGGTCGCGGAGGGCGTCGTAGCTCGCCACGGCTCCGAGACTAGCCCGGCCGGCCCGTATCGTGCCGCCGGTGCGGACGGCCAACGCTGCGCTGCGCTTCGTGCTCGAGCTGTGCGCGCTCGCGGCGCTCGGCTACTGGGGATTCGCGACCGCCGACGGAGTCGAGGCCGTCCTGCTCGGGGTTGGTGTGCCCGTGCTCGTGGTCATCGTCTGGGGGACGTTCGGCTCACCCGGTGCGCCGCTCCGGGCTGCGACCCCGATCCGCCTGACCCTGCTCGCGGTGATCTACGGCTGGGCCGTCGCCGCGCTCGCGAGCGTCGGTCAGGTCGTCCTCGCGGTCCTGCTGGGCGTGGCCGCGGTCGTGAACACCGTCCTCCTGTACGTGCTCGGGCAGGAGTGATCCGAGGCCGGCCCGGAACGCGAGCACGAAGAGCAGCGTGAACGCGAGCGTGATCGCCAGGAAGACGAGCTGATCGCCGTCGAGCGAGCGCCCGAGGACGAGCGCGCGCCCAAGGACACCGAGCGGAATGCCGATCGCCCAGGCTGCGAGCAGCGTCCGCCTCGACGGGCGGCGGTAGGTGCCGACGACCAGAGCGGCCGCGAACCAGCCGGCGAGCAGCGGGAGCGCGTCCCGCGCGTAGCCCGACAGGCTCAGCGCGTGGTCGTGGGAGAGCAGGCCGACCGTCGCGAACGCGACGATCGCGAGCGCGTCGGCGACAGGGAGCAGGCGCCTCCGGCGCGCGCTCTCGCGGTCTCCGTCCATCGCCGAAAACTACTGCGGACCCGGAAGCGGCATTGACGCCGCCGCAAACCTGCGCTACGAAGGAGGCGTGCTGCGCCGGATTCTCTCTGCCTGCGTCCTCGGTGCCACCGTCGCTGCGCTCACGGCCTGCGGTGGCGGCGTGAAGAGCACGCTCGACCCGGTCGCCGAGGCGGCGACCAAGAGCACGAGCGCGGGTGGGGTCAGGGTCAGCATGAAGGCGACGTTCAGCTCGGGCGCCCAGAGCGGCGGGATGACCGCCGAAGGCGTCTTCGACCAGGACGAGGGCGAGCTCACGTTCGACCTGTCGAGCCTCATGCCGGGGAGCCCGCAGGCCGCCGCGCTCGGCGAGATGCGGATGCTCTACGTCAAGGAGGACGGTCACACGATCCTCTACGTCGGCATGCCGTTCCTCGCGTCCGTCCTCCCGGACGGCAAGACCTGGCTCAAGGCCGACGTCGATCGCGCGGCCAAGCTGATGGGGCTCGACATGAACCAGCTCCTCGGCCAGTCGACGCAGAACCCCGCCGACACCCTCGCGTTGCTCCGGGCGACCGGCACCGTCGAGAAGGCCGGGTCGGACGTGATCGACGGCACGCCGGTCACGCTCTACCACGCGACAATCGATCTCGTGAAAGCCGCCGCGCTGAAGGGCGTCCCGCAGTCGGCGCTGGATCGGCTCGCCGCCGCCGGCGTCTCCACGCAACTGCCGGTCGACGTGTGGATCGGCAACGACGACGGCCTCGTGCGCCAGATCCGGATGGCCTACGACGCGAGCTCGAACGGCCAGCCGGCCTCGATGCTGCTCACGATGACGATGAGCGACTGGGGCACCGACGTCTCGGTCGATCCGCCGTCGGACGACCAGGTCTTCGACGCGACCGAGCTCGCGACGAAGTTCGGCACGTCCTAGGGCCGCGCTTCTCTCAGGCGCCCGAGGGCTGAACCGCCGGCCGGGCCTCGATGGGTGTGCGAACATCGCCGCTCGCGATGCCGCTCCTCGCCTCGTTCGCGCTTGCCTGGGCGATCAACGCGCTGGCCCTCTGGATCGCCAACGGCATCTTCGACAGCGTCTCGATCAGCGGGTGGGCCGCCTACGTGATCGGGGCGACGGTGCTCGCGATCGCGAACGCCGTCGTGAAGCCGATCCTGACGATCCTGACCCTGCCGTTGATCGTCTTCACGCTCGGCTTCTTCCTGCTCGTGATCAACATCGCCATGGTCGCGCTCGCCGAGTGGATCGCGCCCAACTTCTCGATCGACGGCTTCTGGACCTACGTCGGCGTGGTCGTGATCGTCTGGCTCGTCAACTGGGCGAGCTACGCGTTCATCGACCGCTCGCTGCGCGCGTTCCGTCGCTAGGCAAGCGACTGGTCGGCCCAGCCGCTCGGGGCGGCCGCGCCGGCCGGAGATGAATCCCCCGAATGGGTGGCTGACAACGGCTCGAGATCGGAAATGCTGATCAGAGCGTTCGCGGCAAAGTTTCTACGGTCTGCGGGGTATTTCTTGAACACATCACTGCTCGGCTCGCAACTGCGCGCTCGAATCCAAGCTTCGCTGTCACTGCGGAGCGATCGCGGCTTCCTCCTCATGGAAACCGTGGCCGCCATGGCGATCCTGGCCGTCACGTCGCTTGCAGTCGCTTCGGTCCTCACCGCGGGGATCAACTCGCAGAAGACGTCTCGCGACCGCACGGTCGCCGAGCAGGTCACGACGCTGGAGATGGAGAAGATCCGCCAGCTGCCCTACACGTCGGTCGGCGTCGTGAACGGCAATCCGGCCGGCAACCTGGTCGCGAGCGAGACGATCGCGGGCACCGGGCTCACGATCTCGCGGTCGATCAAGTGGGTCAACGACCCGGCGCCGAGCGCTGTCCAGACGGGTGCTGACTACAAGCGGATAACGCTCACGATCTCGAAGGGCTCGCAGGTCCTCGCCACGCACGCGACGTACCTCTCGCCGTCCGACGACGTCTCCTACGGGAGCACCACGCATGGACGGGTCAAGGTGCAGGTGATCGACATGGCGACCATGACACCGGTCGGAGGCGTACCGGTTGCGCTCACGAACGGGCCGAGCCCGAACTCGAGCGACACGACCGATGCGAGCGGATACGTGACCTTCCCGTCCCTGCTGCCGAATCCCGCGAGCGGCGGCCAGGCCTACTACGACGTGACGATTACGCCGCCGTCGGGCTTCGTCACGCTGCCCGACGACCTTCCCGGTGCGACGAACTCCCCGGCTCACCTGAAGGTCGCAGCGGGCGCGCTGACGAGCCCTGTCCTCCGTATGTACCGGCCGGCGACGGTGATCCTCAACGTCAAGCGGTTCGGGCTCGCGTACACGGGCTCCGCGACGGTCACGCTCAGCTCGTCCCGAGGATCGAACAACTACACCTTCACGGGCGGCTCGTACACGGTGCCGACCGGCCAGGTCTCCGGGCTCCAGTACACCGCGACGGCGACAGGTAGCAGTGTCACCTCGGCCGGGGTGACCCAGACGGTTCCGAACCTCGCGACCTACCCCGACATCCTCACGTCGACCTTCACCCTCGACCTACCGAACCTGATCGTGACGGTGAAGCGGAAGCCGACGAGCTCGGCATGCACGACGGTGTCCGGCGCGGTCGTCACGGTCAAGCGCTCGGGCTTCCCGGATCTCGTCGCTCCCGCCACCGGCTCGAACGGCATCGCGACGTTCGTCGCCACGCCGGCCTCGGGCTACACGATCCAGGTGACGTCGAGCTTCGGCAACAAGACGCTGACCAGCCAGACGGTGCTCGCGTCGCCGAACGCGACGAACATCACCGTGTCGGTCGTCGGTTCCTGCCCGTGAGAGCACGCGTCGCAGGGCGTCTGCGGCAGGACGCAGGCTTCACCGTGTTCGAGATGCTCGTGGCGCTCGCCGTGCTAGGCATCGCCGTTCCTGCTCTCGCCGTGTTCATCTCCACGGCCTACACGCACAACAGCCGGACGCTGGGGCAGAGCGCGATGCAGAGCGAGGCCCGCGCCGCCGTCGACACGCTCGTCGCCGACCTCCGCCAGGCCTACTACGGCGATGCCGCCACCTCGCCGATCGTGAGCATGTCGCCGACCGCGATCACGTTCTACTCGCCCGACCGCGGCTCGCCGTTCCACCTGCGGAAGATCGCGTACCAGCTGAGCGGCGGCGCGCTACAGCGCGCGAGTGTGAGCAGCACCGACACCGACGGCGCCCCCTGGCAGGGTCTGACGACGCTCGGGCCGTGGCGGACGCAGCTCCAGAAGGTGACCAACACGACCCTCTTCACCTATCAGGACGTCGACGGCGTCGCGATCACGGACATGACGCAGGTCAACAAGGTCAAGCGGGTGACGGTGACGATCGTCGCGCGGCCGAACGCCTCCGGCGCGACCGCCACGTACACGTCGAGCGCGACGCTCAGGATCGATCGATGAGTCGCCTGCTCGCACGGCTGCGGGACGAGGAGGGGATCGCCATGCTGATCGCGATCCTGCTCGGGCTGATGCTGACTGTGATCGCAACCGGCATGATCGTCGTCGTCACGGGCGAGGCTGCACGGTCTGCCAAGGCCGTGATCAGGCAGCAGAGCTTCCAGGCCGCGGAGGCCGGCCTCGACGCGTACACGTCGAAGCTGCTCGAGGACGGCCTCTACTTCACCCATCAGGTCGCGGTCGGAGAGTCGACCCGCCGTGCCTCGAACGGCACGCTCGTCGCCGCCGGACAGACGTGGACGTTCCCCCCCACCTGGACGTACCCGACCGAGCACAACGCGTGGTCGCCGCAGCTTCCGAACGGCTACGAGTACAACCTCCAGGTCGCGCCTCCGGACAGCACCGGGGCGATCAGCATCGTCGCCATCGGACGCAAGCACGCCGACACCAACACGACCAACTGGCGTGAGGTGCAGACGATCGTCCGTCCGAGCTCGCTCGCCGAGTACTACCGCGTCGTCGACGGCGACGTCGGCTTCGGGTCGAGCACGACCACGAACGGCAAGGTCTACGCGAACGGCGACATCGACCACAAGGGGACTGCCACGGCAGACCTCTACGCCGAAGGCGACGTCACGGGCTCGTACGACCTGCAGAACGGGGCCAAGATCTACGACCAGAACACGAACCCGACGATTCGGTCGCAGATCCCGGTGCCGATCCAGTTCTCGAGCTTCCTCGCCTCGATCACGGACATCAGCACCGCCTCCCAGGCGGGGGGCGTGTACTTGAACGACAGCAACAAGGACGCCTGGGTGCTCACGTTTCAGCCCGACGGAACGTTCACGGCGAAGGGCTGCGACGCGAGCACCGGCAACGACCTCGGCGAGCAGCTGCCGAACACGAACTGCTCGGCGCTCCAGACCTATCCGGTGCCGCCCAACGGAGCGGTGTACTCGCCGCAGTCGGTGATGGTCTCGGGGACGATCGTTGGCCGCGTGACGGTCGGCACCCAGAACAACATCTACATCACCGGCAACATCGCATACGACACGCCCGGGCAGGACGTGCTCGGCCTCGTCGCTGCGAACAGCGTGATAATCGGCGAGTACGTCCCGGACGACCTCGTCTGGAGAGCCGCGGTGATCGCGCAGTCGGGCACGTGGAAGACCTATGTCCAGGACGGCAGTCACGACACGATGACGTTCACGGGCTCGTCGGCGACCGCGGACGGCGGGTCGATGACGATGTTCGACACGCGCAACTACAGCTACGACTCGAACCTCCACCAGCTGCCGCCGCCCTGGTTCCCGGTGCTCGAGGACTCGTACACGACGCTCCTCTTCCGCGAGATCGCGGCCGGCTGACGCTGCACGGCACGCGGCCGCCGCTCTCCTTCGAGCCGACACGCTCACCGGCCTGTTACCGGCCGGTCACCACCTTGTGACCCGTAGCGGCCTCCGGGTCGCAGAGACTCGCGGGCGTCCAAAACGGCGAGGAGGGGGAGTAGCGGTGACACGACGGTCGAGTGCGGTACTTGCGGGTGCGGCGGGCATGCTCGTCGCGGCGGCGGCGGGAGCGGTGCTCGCGTTCGCGGGGCACGAGAAGACGGTCGAGCTGTCGTTCGTCGGCCGCTACACGGGCGGCGGCGCGGAGATCGCCGGCTACGACCCGAAGTCGGAGCGCGTGTTCGTCACGGATGCCGACAACAAGCGCGTCGACATCATCAGCATCGCCGATCCGTCGAGTCCGACCAAGGTCGGTGAGATACTCGTCGCGCCGGGGTCGCCGACCAGCGTCGACGTCGACGACGGGGTCGTCGCGGTCGCGGTCGTCGCGCCGACGAAGACCGACCCCGGGAGCATCCGCTTCTACGACACCGGGGGAGCATCGATCCACCCGGGAGTCACGGTCGGCGCGCTACCCGACATGCTCACCTTCACGCCGAACAGCAACTACGTCCTGGTCGCGAACGAGGGCGAGCCGAGCGGCTACGGGTCGCCTCCTCCGGGTCAGACCTTCGCCGATCCCGAGGGCTCGGTGAGCGTGATCGACATCCGCAAGGGCCTGAAGAAGCTGACCCAGGCGCAGGTCGACACGGCCTCCTTCGCAGACGTCACGATCCCGGACGGGGTGCGCATCTTCGGTCCCGGCGCTGACGCCCCGCACGACCTCGAGCCCGAGTACATCGCGCCGAGCGACGACTCGAAGAAGGCGTGGGTGACCCTGCAGGAGAACAATGCGATCGCCGAGCTCGACGTGCGCGACGCCACCATCACCGCGGTCTGGCCGCTCGGGTTCAAGGATCACCGGCTCGACGGCAACGCGCTCGACCCGTCGGATCGGGACGGCGTCGGCAATAACGGTCGCATCGAGATCGTGAACAGGCCCGTCTACGGGATGTACCTGCCGGACGGCGTAGCCGCCGTGTCGGCCCACGGCGACACGTATCTCGTGACCGCGAACGAGGGCGACTCCCGCGACTGGCCCGGGTTCAACGAGGAGGCGCGGGTCTCGGATCTCACGCTCGAGCCGGGAGTCGTCGATCCGCCTCAGCTCCTCACCGACGACCTGACAGCATTCGGTCGGCTGACGGTGACCCGGACGCTCGGCAACACCGACGCCGACCCGGCGTACGAGGCGCTGTACGCCTTCGGGGCGCGCTCGTTCTCGATCTGGTCCCCGGAGGGGCATGGCCAGGTCTACGACTCGGGCGACGACTTCGAGCAGATCACGCGGCAGCAGGTGCCGGCGCTCTTCAACGGTGAGAGCGGCGCGGCCTTCGACTCCCGCAGCGACAACAAGGGGCCCGAGCCGGAGGGCGTCGCGGTCGGCGAGGTGCACGGCCGGACGTACGCGTTCATCGGCCTCGAGCGGATCGGCGGCGTCATGGCCTACGACCTGACCGACCCGGAAGCGCCCGAGTTCGTCCAGTACGTGAATCCCGAGCCGGCAGTCGACAACGCCCCCGAGGGTCTCCACTTCATCGACCGGCGCGACAGCCCGACCGGGACGCCGCTCCTCGTGGTCGCGAACGAGGTGAGCGGCACGACCGCGATCTTCGCTGTCGACGGATGACCGGCGGTCGACGCGAGGCTTGCTGGCACAATCGGCCTCTGTGAGGCGCCGGCGGTCGAAGAGGGACGAGCAGGCGGGCAACGAGCTCGCGAGCCCCGGAGACCAGCTGTGGTTCAAGCGGCGGACCGCCCAGGTGATCTCGTGGTGCGAGCCGCAAGCAGACCCGGCCGGTCAGACCGGCGTCGCGGCGGACGACGAGCTCGACGAACGCTCGTCGGCCGACGTGCGTCGGCTCCGTCGTTCTGGCTGATTCGGCGGTCTGGCTGAGGCGGCGACGGGCGCCGGGCGGGAAGGCCCCGAGCCCTACTCGACGAGGCGGGTGCCGCCGGAGGTGATCTGCCGGCCGATGGCGTTGAAGATCGAGTAGACCTCGCCCGGATTCGCCTTCTCGTAGAAGTGCTTGCTCTGCGGCGTCGCATCGGGGGTCGCCATCTGCTGCATCACCCCGCGAGCGTCGATTCCGCCCTCCACCTGCGAGGAGTCGCTCGGCTTGTTGTTCTTGTAACAGGTGTTCGCGCCGCTCGCGTTCAGGTCGTAGCCGATGGTGAAGATCTCGATCCCCGAGTTCTTCGCGCGCTGGGCCTGAGCGACCGCGTCGTGGCACGGCAGGAGGTTGTTGCCGGTCGTGGGCGTGTACCAGCTCTGCTGGGAAAGCGGGTTGCCGTTCGAGTCGCGCCTCATCGGCTGGACGTTGCCGCCGCCGTCGCCCATGTAGACGATCACCTTGACCGAGTCCTGGCGCCCGTTGGCGACGAGCTCGGCGCGGGCGGCATCGACGGCGGGCGCGATCGGCGTCCAGTACTTGTGCTTGACGCAGTTCAGCGCCGTCATGAAGGCGCTCGAGTTGTTGAGCGTCCCGTTCGGGTTCTTAAAGGTGTTGCTGAGCGGCGCGACGAGCCACGAGTCGTGGTCGGACGGCGTCCCGTCCATGAAGTCTCCGACCGTGCGGTAGAACTTGCCCTTACCGCTCACGGATGCGTCGCCGGTGTCGGCCGAGTCGCAGGGGTAGTTCGAGCCCGAGTGGCTGAACGGCGACCGGCTGTCGCCCGAGCCGAGCAGGACGAATCCGAGCCGGTCGTTCTCCCGGTCGAAGAACTGGAGCAGCGATCTGATGCCGTCGACGGCGTAGTTCATGTCGGCGCAGTTGTTGTTATTGCCGCTCGAGTCGAGGCACATCGAGTAGGAGCGGTCGAGGACGACGATCACGTCGAACTGCTGGGTGGTCGAATCGCACGGCCCGCAGGCCGCACCGCTGGCCTTCACCGTCCAGCTGTTGAAGCCGAACAGCCTCACGAAGTAGGTCGGGACCGTGGTGCGCGCAACGAGGCTCACCTTGTCGGGCTGCGGGCAACCCGACACCTGGCAGCCCGTCGTCGCGGTCGCCGTAACCGTCGCTTCGCTCACCTTGCTCCAGTTCGTCTGGGTGTAGGTGGTCGCGTCGTTGGCGGCCAGGGTCGCATTGGGGAGCTTCTGAGCCGCCGACAAGAGCGCCAGGTCGACGGAGCTCTGGAGGCGCCGCTTCTGGAGCCACGCGTTGCCGACGTCAATCGCGAGCCCGGCGAATCCGAGCAGGACCACGATCATCACCGCGATCATCGGAATGACCTGGCCGTTCTCGGCCCGAGCGCGCGTGAGCATCCCCCGGTCGCTCATTCGACTCTCACCACGGCCTCGGCCGTCATCGGGCCGCTCCAGAGCACGATCCCCATGACGTTCAGGGAGTACGGGTAGGTGACCTTGACGTCGACATCCTGCCCTGAGGTCCACGGCTGGCCGGGAGTCACGGTCACCGTCGTCTGCGCGTCGTCGACGATCGACGTGGCCGCTGCGATGGCGTTCATCGCCCGCTGCACCCCGTCGTTTGCGGTGCGGGACACCGCGGCCTTGCGCGCGCCCTCGCGCGTCGCGGACGTCAGATCGATGTACGTGTAGAAGAGGAGCCCGAACTGGATGATCCCGAACACGACGAGCGACAGGAGCGGCAGGATCAGCGCGAACTCGACGATCGACTGACCGCGCTCCTCGCGGAGACGAGTGCCGTATCGCGGCGACGCCGAGAGCCCGAGCACGCCGCGGGGCTCCCCTGCGTACGGCGGCACGCCTCGTCGAACGCTGACGCTTCGAGGTGACCGGAACCTCATTGCGTGGCCTATCGGCACCGACCGCGAACCGTCGTGATCCCTCGTTCGAGCATTCTTCCGTCCGCGCTCGCCGGCGCCCGTGGACTACGGCGCCTTCGCGGCGTGCGTTCCCCTTTTTGGGGGTGTGATTTCCGGCCGCGAGGAGCGAAGCTTCCTCCATGCGGCGGCGGTTCGACGTCAGCTTGGCGCGCGCAGCGGATGCAGCGCGGGTGCGGGCATCTCGATCACGCCCGCCGTCGACCAGGCCGGACGAGAGGCCGTCGGACGACATCTGTGCGGTGAGGGGATCCAGCTCGGGCCGTCGGGCCCTCGGCTGATCGCGGGCGACGCGATCGGACCCGAGACGACGACCACGCGAGGCAAGGGCCAACCATCAACACCAACGTGACTGCGGACCGGAACGACGAGCTCGTCACCCGATCGGCTTCCTGCCGTCGGGTGCTCGTTGCGTCGTGAGCGCTCGGTCGGTTCCGAAGCTCCGCCCGGCGCACGATGTCCAAGGAGGGCGACCATGAGTGAAGCGTCTCTAAACTTCCCCGACCCCGGTGCCGATGGGGTCACGGTGGACCTGAACATCCTGCTGCAGCAGGTCGTCGACGTCGGCTCGAGCGACCTTCACCTCAAGGTCGACCAGCCGCCCATCGTCAGGCGTGACGGGCTTCTGCGCCCGCTCGAGGGCTGGGCGCCGCTCGATCCGATCCTGCTCGAGCAGTTCGTGCGCGAAGTCGGCTCGGCCGATCCGAAGCGCCTCGCCGCGTTCGACGAGCTCGGGGATCTCGACACCTCGTATCAGGTGCCCGGCCTGCCGCGGTTCCGGGTCAACGCGTTCCGCCAGCGCGGTGAGATCTCGCTGGCCTTTCGCGTCATCCCGGGCGACGTTCCGACCTTCGACGGACTCGGGCTACCGCCCGGCATTCGCCGACTCGCCGACCTCCACCACGGTCTGATCCTCGTCACCGGCGCCACCGGCGCGGGGAAGACGACGACGCTCGCCTCGATGATCGGCCACATCAACAGAACGCGGCGCCAGCACATCGTCACGATCGAGGACCCGATCGAGATCCTCCACGCCGACGGCAACTCGATCGTGAACCAGCGGGAGGTCGGCCTCGACACCGTTTCCTTCTCCCAGGCCCTCCGCCGCGCGCTGCGGCAGGACCCGGACGTGATCCTGATTGGCGAGCTGCGCGACAGTGAGACTGCCGAGACGGCGCTGCAGGCGTCCGAGTCGGGTCACCTCGTGCTGTCGACGATGCACACGATCGACGCGGCCGAGACGATTCGCCGACTGATCGAGTTCTTCCCGGCCGAGAAGCAGCCGCACGTGAGCTCGATCCTCGCCGGTGTCCTCCGCGGCGTCGTCAGCCAGCGCCTCCTGCCGAAGATCGGCGGCGGACGAGCGGCTGCGGTCGAGGTGATGATCGCGAACAGCCGGATCGAGGAGCTGATCCGCGAGCACCGAGCCGAGGAGATCCCCGAGGCGATCTCCGACGGCACCTTCTTCGACATGCAGACGCTGACGATGGCGCTGATCGACCTCGTCCTCGCCGGCGCCGTCGAGCAGGACGTGGCGGCGACGGCGGCTCCGAACCGGCACGACTTCATCGTCACGCTCGAGCGTGCCAAGAAGGCGCGCGCCGTCGAGCAAGCTCGAAGCGAAGCCGGGGCGGAGGAGCAGAGCGCCGCCGAGTGCACCGACGGCGGGGAGCTCCCGCACCTTCGCATCATCGCCCCTGTCGCCGACGGCCACGGATCGCCTGCGTGACGGCCGGTGTCGTCGATGAACACCGTGCGGCTGCAGCTCGAGACGTCTTCTACCGGCGGTCGACCCGTCAGGGAGTGAGCGTGGGCGCAGCGCTTGTCGCATTCGTCCCTGGCCTCGCGGTCGGCAGCTTCCTGAACGTCGTCGCGTCGCGGCTGCCTGCCGGCCGGTCGGTGGTTCGCCCGCGGTCGTCCTGCCCGTCGTGCCAGGCGCCGATCGCGGCCCGCGACAACATCCCGCTGATCTCGTACGTCATGCTGCGGGGCCGCTGCCGGAGCTGTGGGACGAGGATCAGCTGGAAGTACCCGGCCGTCGAGCTTGCCACCGCATCGCTCATCGCCGCGTGCGCTGTCGTCTTCGGGCTCACCTTCGAGGCCCTGATCGCCGCGTTCTTCTGCTCGGTGCTCGTCGCCGTCTCGGTCACCGACATCGAGCGCTTCGTGATCCCGAACCGGATCGTCCTTCCCGCGGCCGCCATCGTGCTCGTCGCCCAGACGATCCGCGTGCCGTCGCCCGAGTGGGTGCTGGCCGGGCTCGGCGCGGCGTTCCTCCTTCTGCTCCTGGCCCTCGCCTATCCCGCGGGCATGGGGATGGGCGACGTCAAGCTCGCGCTCCTGCTCGGCTTCGGGCTCGGTCGCACGGTGCCCGTCGCGTTGATGATCGGGACGCTCGCGGCACTCGTGCCGTCGGTCGTGCTGCTCGCCCGCCACGGGCGCGCGGCGAGGAAGATGCGGATTCCCTTCGGGCCGTTCCTCGCCTTCGGCGGAATCGTCACCTTGTTTCTCGGGGACAGGATCCTCGATGCCTACGTCGGGTCGTTCTAGTGGGAATGGAAGCGTCGTTCGTGTCCGGTGACGATGTGCCCAGGCTGCGCTCCGTGCCGCCGATCGAGGGCGAGGACGAGCACGAGCCCTCCTCCCACGACGACCGTTCCTCGTTCGGGAACGAGAGCGGCGAGGACGGGGACGATCCGTCGCTCGCCGATACCGGGCCGGTCGAGGAGAGCGAGCTCGTAGCCGAGCTCATCGGCGAGAGCGGCCTGCTCGCGCCCGAGAAGCTCGAGCGCGTGCGGGTCCGCGCCAGCAACGGCTCGTTCTCGCGAGCGCTGCTCGAAGAAGGCTTCGCGAGCTCGCTCGGCATCGCCCGCAACCTCGCGGATCAGTACCACCTCCCGCTCATCGACCTCGCGGTCGAGGGCGTCGACATCGAGGCCAGCAAGCTGATCCCGCTCGCCGTGCTCGACCGGGTCTGCGCGATTCCGTTCGCGTTCGACGGCAAGCGGATCCGGATCGCGATCACCGAGCCCCAGAACGTGCAGGGGCTCGACGAGCTCCGACTTGCGACACGCCATCAGACCGAGTTCTCCGTCGCCGTCAAGGAGGACGTGCTGACGGAGATCCGGCGGCTGAGCCGCGCCTCGGAAGCGCTCAACGTCACACTGATGGACGACGCCGTCGAGCTCGCCGGCGACGATGCGGATCTCGAGGCCGAGGACGGGATCTCGGACGCTCCGCTGGTCAGGCTCGTCAACTCGATCATCTTCCAGGCGGCCGAGGACGGCGCGAGCGACATCCACTTCGAGCCCCAGGAGGATACGCTCATCGTCCGCTACCGCATCGACGGCGTGCTCCACGTCGCCGAGCGGATCCCGGTGCGACTCGCGTCCGGGGTCACCACCCGCCTCAAGGTGCTCGCGAAGCTCGACATCGCCGAGCGTCGCAAGCCGCAGGACGGGCGCATCTCCCTCACTGCGACGGCCGCCGGGCGTGTTCTCGACATCCGCGTCGCGACGCTGCCGACGGTCGAGGGCGAGTCCGTGACGATGCGGCTTCTCGACAAGTCGCGAGAGGCGCCGACGCTCGAGGAGCTCGGCCTCTCCGACCGGATGCGCGACGAACTGCTCGAGCTCATCCAGCGGCCGACCGGCGCGCTCCTCGTGACCGGCCCGACCGGCGCCGGCAAGTCGACCACCCTGTACGGCGTGCTCGCGGAGACGAGCCGTCCCGAGATCAACGTGATCACCGTCGAGGACCCGGTCGAGTACCGGCTCCGGGGCATCAACCAGGTGCAGATCAACCCTCGCGCCGGGCTGACCTTCGCCACGGCCCTCCGCTCGATCCTTCGCTCCGACCCGGACGTGGTGATGGTGGGTGAGATCCGGGACGGAGAGACGGCCCGGATCTCGATCGAGGCCGCGCTGACGGGCCACTTCGTCCTCTCGACCATGCACACGAACGACGCGCCGGGCGCGGTGACCCGCCTGAACGAGATGGGCGTCGAGCCGTTCGTCACGGGAGCCGCCGTCTCGGGGGTCCTCGCGCAGCGGCTCGGCCGGAAGCTCTGCCAGCACTGCGCGGAGCCATACGAGGTCTCGACGGACGAGCTGCTCGCGCTGCGTGTCGACCGCGAGCTCGCAGAGTCGATGGGCGGCGTCAAGCTCTTCCGCAAGAACGGCTGCGTGCGCTGCTCGAACACGGGCTACCGCGGCCGGATCGGCATCTTCCAGTACATGCGGATGAACGACGAGCTCGAGCACCTCACGGCGAAGAAGGCCACACGCGACGAGATCGAGGCCGCGGCGCTGAGGACCGGCATGCGCTCGCTCTGGGGGGACGGCATGGACAAGGTCGTCGCCGGGCTCACCTCGGTCGAAGAGCTCGGTCGCGTCGTCGTCTGAGCCGTCCGCGACCGCTCGGCCGGGCGCGTGTTGCGAGACGCCGCCGGCGCTTCGCTTGCCCGGAGACGACCCGTCCGGGGCTACTTACTGCCTGCGGACTTCGCAGCCGAGATACGTGAAGGAGGTCACGGCCTCGTTCAGGAACGAGAGTCCTGCGGCTGCGTCCGGAAAGGTGTAGGGGCGCCGTCTGACCGAGCCGGCGGCGTCTCCGTCCTGGGCGAAGAGCTCGGTGACGACCGTGAACGAGTCGCCCTGGTCGATCGCCATCAGGACGGCAACCAGGTTCCCGTCGCGAAAGACGTTGCGCACGTCGATCTCGCCGGTCCGGGAGGCATTCTGGGTTGCGCCCACGGTCGAGTCATCGGTCGTCCCTGACTGCGCACGCATCCCCGGTTCGAGGGAGTTCCGTCCCTCGATGGGGCGTATCGAGACGCCCTCCGGCGGCCTGAAGTGGCCCAAGATCCCCTGATCGGGGGTGGAAGGCGGCACGTGCTTCAGCGATACAGAGCGAGTGCGCGCAGCCTCGCGTGCGAGTAAATCCGACCGAAGGAGAAATTGTATGGACCGCTTGCGGCAGCGACTTGCTCGCGAGGAAGGTTTCACCCTCATCGAGCTGCTCGTCGTCATCGTGATCATCGGGATCCTGCTTGCGATCGCAGTCCCGTCGTATCTCGGCTTCAAGGATCGCGCCAACCAGAAGGCGTCGGCGTCGAACGTGCGGGCTGCTGTCCCGTCGGCTGAGGCGTACTTCTCTGACTGCAACACCTATGCCACCACGGCGCCTGCACTGTGCACCGACGGTGCGGCCCACACCTTCAGCCCGGCTGGTCTCGCGGTGTACGACAGCGGGATCAAGATCGGGCAGGCATTCGGGGCTGCCGGCTCGTACTGCTTGTCGGCCACGGTCGGCAACAGGATCGCCAAGGTGGTCGGCCCCGGCGGCACCGTGACGGAGAACGCGGCAGCGGTCTGCACCACTGCTACCGGCTGATCGACGACGTCACGCCTGCGCGCAAGCGCGCGTGTGTTCGGGAAGAGGGGCGGCGCCTTTCCGCCGCCCCTCTTCATAGCCGACAGGGGTGAGCCCGCCCGCGGCGGGTGACCCGGTCGGGTGAGAGGACGAGGGAGAACAAACGACATGACTGCGGCCACAGTGATCACCAAGTCCCGACCGGTCAGGCTCGGCCTGATTCGGAGCCGTACCGCCCGAATCGGCGTGGCGCTTTTCGTCCTCGCCGTCGTGGGGGCAGGCCTTTGGGGAGCGCTCTCTGCGACGACGAGCCTGGTCGAGTACCGGCAGGCGAAGCAGGTCGAGAGCGCGATCGAGCAGGCGCGGTACTCGCTCGCCCTCGAGCGGAGCGCCATCCGCGCCTCGGGCGCGGACCGCGCCCGGCAGGAGCTCGCCGCCGCGGCAGCGACGTTCGACGCGGCCATGAAGGACCTCGACGAGACCGGGCGCAACGGAGACGCAGCTCGTGCCACCGCACTCGAGCGGAGGCAGGCGCGGCTTCTCGACACCGCCCAGCAGGTGCTCGTGGCGCGCAGCATCGGCACGTACGCATCGGGCATCGAGCGGCGGTCGTTCGAGTCGCAGGCCGCAAGGCTCGACACGGCGCTCACGGCGGTCCTCGACGAGGATCGCGTGCGAAGCCTCGAGTCATGGCCTTCAGAGCCGCTGCAGAAGGTCGAGCTGGGAGCGATCGGGCTCCTGGTCACGCTCGGCATCGTCAGCGCCTCGATCTTCCTCACCCACCTGGCCGGCTACCGGCGCCGGCTCGAGCGCGCTCGGCGCGTCGAGCTCGCGCGGCTCGAGCGGGCGGCGCTCAGCGACAACCTCACCGGGCTCGGCAACCATCGAGCGTTCTACGACAACCTCAAGCGAGAGATCGAGCGCCGCGCGCGCACCGGTTCCTGCTTCAGCATCGTCATGCTCGACCTCGACGGGCTGAAGGAGATCAACGACACGCTCGGTCACCAGGCGGGCGACGAGCGCATCCGCGCGGTCGCCGAATGTCTCAAGGCGACCCTTCGCGACGGAGGTTCGTACCGCACGGGCGGGGACGAGTTCATGGTGCTGCTGCCGAACGAGCGCGCCTGGGGAGCCCTCGTGTTCGCACAGCGCTTGCAGGCGGAGCTCGCACAGCGCCGGAAGACGCTCCGCGTGAGCTGCGGCATCGCCGAGACCTCCGGGCTCGAGAGCGCCGACACGCTCGTGCACAACGCCGACCTTGCGCTCTACGAGGCCAAGCGGAGCGGCCGCCGGATCGTCGTCTACTTCGCAGGCCTGAGCCCCAAGCCTTCGGCCGAGCCGGATCAGCTCGAGTCGCGCCGCCACCAGCGGCTGCTCGCGACGGCGCTCGCCCAGGCCGTCGACGCGAAGGACGCGGGCACGAGAAACCACTGCGAGACCGTGTCCGCGCTGTGCATCCTGATCGGGCAGGCCCTCGGGCTGCCCGACGAGCGCGTCGAGCAGCTCGGCATCGCAGGACTTCTGCACGACGTCGGGAAAATCGGCATCGCAGACGCACTGCTCCAGAAGCAGAGCGAGCTCAGTCCCGAAGAGCGGAGCGCGATGAACAGCCATGTGATCATGGGGCAGTCGATCGTCGCTGCCGCCGGCCTCGAGGAGGAGGCGAGTTGGATCCTCCACCACCACGAGCACATCGACGGCAGCGGGTACCCGGAAGGGATTCGCGGCTCGGAGGTCCCGCTCGAGTCGCGTGTCATTCGCGTGGCCGACGCCTTCGAGGCGATGACCGCCAACCGTCCGTACAGCCCGGCCCGGCATCCCGCCGACGCGTTCAAGGAGCTCGAGCGCGGGGTCGGCACCCAGTTCGACGCCAGGTGCGTCGAGGCTCTCCGCGCCGCACTCGGCTCGGATGTGGGCTCGGCCACGCGCTGGTTCGCTCCGGGAGAGGAAACGCTGAGGGTCACCACTCCATCAACCGTTCAAGTCGCATCGGCCTGAGACCGAACTAAGGAAAGAGTCCAGTGACAGAAACCCTTCATTCACCCGACGAGCTGCTTTCGGAGATGGTGGCTCACGACGCATCCGACCTCCATCTCGCCGTCGGTTCGCAGCCGATGATGCGAGTCCACGGACAGTTGGAGCCACTGCCCGACACCGAGAAGCTCACCCCCGAGACGACGAGGACCCTCGTCTACGGAATCCTCTCCACCGAGCAGCAGAAGCACCTCGAGACGAAGCGGCAGATCGACTTCTCGTACTCCGTGCCCGGGCTGGCCCGCTTCCGCGTCAACGCGTACTTCCAACGGGCGAGCGTGGGCGCTGCGTTCCGTCTGATCCCCGCTCGCATCCGCCCGCTCGAGGAGCTCCGGATGCCGGAGCGCCTCTACGAGCTCTGCGACAAGCCGCGCGGGCTCGTGATCGTCACCGGGCCGACCGGCTCGGGAAAGTCGACGACGCTCGCCGCGCTCGTCGACCGGATCAACCAGGTTCGCTCGGAGCACATCCTCACGATCGAAGATCCGATCGAGTTCCTGCACTGGCATCGAGGCTGCATCGTCAACCAGCGCGAGATCGGCTCGGACGCGACCACGTTCGCCGAAGGCCTGCGCGCTGCGCTTCGCCAGGACCCGGACGTGATTCTCGTCGGCGAGATGCGCGACCTCGAGACGATCTCGACCGCGCTGACCGCCGCCGAGACCGGCCACCTCGTCTTCGCGACGCTGCACACTCAGAGCGCGCCCCAGACGATCGACCGGATCATCGACGTCTTCCCGCCCGAGCAGCAGGGCCAGGTTCGCGTGCAGCTCGCTTCGACGCTCCAGGGCGTCGTGACCCAGAACCTGATTCCGACGGCCGACGGCCGCGGCCGGATCGCGGCACTCGAGATCCTGCTTCCCGACGACGCCGTCCGGAACCTGATCCGGCAGGGGAAGGTCGAGCAGATCTACTCCGTCATGCAGACGGCCACCCAGCGTGGGATGCAGACGATGGAGCAGGCGCTCGCCGACCTGACGCTCCGGCGCGTCATCACCCCCGAGGCCGCGTTCTCGCGCACGAGTCGGGGAGACCAGCTTCTCGGCCTGCTCGAGAGCGGCGGCTTCCCGCCGTTCGAGCTCGAGGTCGTTACCCGGAACGGGCTCAGGACAACTACCGAGGTGAAGGTGTAACCGTGGTCGACTTCAAGAAGGAAATCAAGCTCTCCGACCTCTTCAAGAGGAAGCCCAAGTCGGGCGAGGAGACCTCCACGGCGGCCGAGGAGACCAAGCCGCCGGCAAACGAGACGAAGGCCCCGAAGGCCGCTCGTCCTCCGCGCGCGAACGGAAAGTCGAAATCGCGCGAGCTCGTCGGGATCAAGGTCGGCGGCTCCCAGCTGGCCGCTGCGCGCGTCGTCAACAACGGCTCGCCGCATCTGCACCAGCTGGCCCGGCACTCGCTGCCGCCGGGGATCGTCGTCGACGGCGAGGTTCGCGACGTGGCCGCGCTGTCGACCGAGCTGAACGAGTTCTTCACCGCCAACAACCTCCCGCGTCGCGGCGTGCGGCTCGGGATCGCGACCAATCGCGTCGGCGTCCGCAGCTTCGAGCTCGCCGGTATCGAGGACGACCGCCAGCTCGCGAACGCCGTGCTCTTCCGGGCCCACGACACCGTGTCGATCCCGGTGCACGAGGCGATCATCGACTACCGGGTGCTCGAGGAGAGCGTCGACGAGAGCGGGACGACCAACCGGAAGATCCTGCTCGTCGCCGCGTACCGCGAGCCGATCGAGCGGTTCGTCGTCGCGTTTCAGGGAGCCGGGATCAACCTTGCCGGAATCGACCTCGAGGCGTTCGCGCTCCTGCGGGCGCTCGGCGCTCCGAGGTCGGAGGACACACCGGCCAACGCGGCCGTCGTCGCCGTCAACATCGGTCACGAGAGGACGACGCTTGCCGTCTCGAACGGCTCGGTCTGCGAGTTCACGCGTGTCCTCGAGTGGGGCGGCTCGAGACTGGCAGCCGCGATGGCCCGCGAGGTTCCCGGCTCGCAGTCCGACAACGACGAGCTCTTGAAGAGCCTGTCGTTCGAGAGGCCGGTGGCCGACCTCGCCGGCGAGCCTCGTCAGGAGGCCGTGCGCGAGGCGGCACAGCGCGAGCTCCAGACCGTTGCCCGGGAGCTCGTCGCGTCGCTCGAGTATTACCAGGGCCAGCCGGGATCGCTGCCGATCGCCGAGATCCTCCTTGCCGGCGGAACGAGCCGCGTTCCCGGGCTCGCGGCCGAGCTCGAGCGGCTGACGCGGGTGCGCGTGCGCCTCGCCGATCCGCTGGTGCGCGTGGAAGTCGACGAGAGCGTCGAGGAACGCGACGACCTCGCGTCCCTGGCGATCGCAATCGGATTGGGGGTGGAGGACTGATGCGTGCCGTCAATCTCCTGCCGGAGGAATACCGGCCGAGTAGCGGGCCCGGGCTGCCTTCTGCGATGTCGTTCGCGGTCGGCGGCGCCTGCGCGCTCGTCGCGACCATGGGCTTCCTCGGCGTCGCCTTCGTGCAGGGCCACAACAAGGTCTCCGAGAAGCAGGACGCGCTCCAGGCGCTGCAGCAGGAGGTGGCCGAGGCACAGGCGGCACAGGCCCGGACGGCTGCGCAGCAGGGCAGCGACCGCGCGCGTGTCTCCGCCTTCGCCGCTGCGTCGGCGACGCGGATGCCGTGGGACGATCTGCTCGACGACGTCTCGCGCGTGCTTCCGGCCGGTTCGTGGCTCTCGAGCCTGAACATGCAGACGAGCGCACCTGACGTGGCCGCCAGCGTTCCGGCAGGCACGACCCCGACCGCGACACCGACGTCGTTCACGGTCACGGGCATTGCCTTCACCCAGGACACCGTGGCCAAGGTGATGCAGCAGCTCGAGCTCGTCCCCGCACTCTCCGACGTGACGCTGCAGTCGAGCATCCGAACCGTCGTCGGGACTCAGAAGGCGTACCAGTTCACGATGAACGCGAGCGTGCGCTCGCCGGAGGTGCCGCGCTGATGAAGATCCAGTTCACCCCCAAGATCGTGGCTCTCGTCGCCGCGGCCGTCGTCGCGCCGGTCGCCCTCGGCGGCTGGTTCGGCCTCGTGTCGCCCCAGCGCTCGAAGGCATCGAGCCTCGACGCGCAGATCGCCGACGAGCAGTCGAAGCTCAACGTCGCGCAGCTCCTCGCGCGATCGCAGGGTGGCAAGAAAGGCAAGACGACGGGCGCGGAGCTACTCGCGATCGCGATGCCGTCGAGCCTGCAGATGCCGATCATCCTGCGCCAGGTGCAGGGGCTCGCGCGCTCGTCGCACGTCAGCCTCGAGTCGTTCACGCCTTCGGCTCCGACCGACCTCGAAGGGTACGCCGCGGTTCCGATCGACGTGACGGTGAACGGCCGCTTCGCCGACGTGAAGCGCTTCCTGCACAAGCTCCGCGTGCAGGCGGGCTCGAGCGGCGGTCGCATCCATGCGTCGGGCCGGCTGTTCGACGTCCAGACGGTCGGCATCACGCCGGCCTCGACGGAGTCGGCCGACCTGAGCGCGGCGATCCGGCTCGCAGCCTTCGTCTACACGGGCGCGCCGGCGCCCGTCGCGACACCGGTGACCGGCGAGACCGACTCGGCAGCCGAGACAGGAGGGACACCCTGATGAACGCGATTGCCAACAAGAGCTTCGCGCGCCGAGCAGACACGCGGGACTCCAAGGACCGGCGGCAGAAGATCGTGCTGGCCGGTCTGGTCGTCGTCCTCGTAGCGGTGCTCGCGTGGCAGATGCCCAAGCTGCTCGGCGGCTCCGGGGGCTCGAGCGAGACCGCTGCCGTCTCGGAGACGGCGCTTCCCGTGGCGGCGGATCCGACCGCAGCCGCCATCCAGACCTCGGCCGCGCCCGTCCCGTTGACGGCGAAGGAGAAGGCCACGGCTCGCTGGATCAAGAAGCAGGCCGCGAGAGACCCGTTCGCCCCGCTGGTCGGCACCGAAACGTCGGCGGCCGGGACGACCACCCCTGCCGGGACCGCCACCCCGGCGGCCAGCGGGACCACTCCGGCACCCGCCGGGACGACGACGGCTCCGGTCGGGAAGCCCGAGCCTGCGACGAAGAAGCCCGCGGCCGTCCCGAAGGTCGCGCCGACCGCGGCCGTGATCTGGACGAACGGCCACCGTCAGGTCGTCGGCATCAAGCAGCAGTTCAAGGTCGGCGACACGACGTTCCGGCTCCTCTCGGTGAATGGAACGACGGCCAAGATCGCCCCGGTCCTCGGAGGGTTCGAGGGCGGCAAGCAGGAGATCACGATCCGCAAGAGCGAGCCGGTGACGGTCGAGAACACGACGACGGGCGTCCAGTACGTCCTCCGGTACTCGCTCGCGATGTCGGCAGTTCCGGCATCGGGTGGGAAGTAGGTGTGTGATGAGGCTCGTCGACATCTCGGGTAGCCGACTTCGCCGTCGCCTGCCCCTCCTCGCGTGCGCCGTCCTCACGACCGCTGCGGTCGTGCCGATGGCGGCGACCTCCGCAGCCGGGGCGCAGTCGCTCCTCGCCCCGACCGGACTCCAGGCCTTCGAGCTCCACCCGGGCGACGCGGCGACTGCCACGCCGAGCTTCTCCCGCACGCCCTCCTTCGCCTGGAACCCGGTTCGTGGCGCAACTCGTTACCAGTTCCAGCTTGCGACGAGCGATGGGTTCCGCGGCGCGAACGCGGTCGTCTGGTCGAGCACGGCGGTGCGCTCGCCGGTGGCCGCCGTCCCGATCTCGCTGCCGTGGCTCGGCAGCCGGCCGCTCTACTGGCGGGTGCGTGCGTTCGGTGCGGGTGTCGTCTCGCCCTGGAGCAAGCCCGCCCGCTTCACGATGCGGCCCACGGAAGCCCCGCAGAGGGTTGCCGGAGGCCCCGGCTACATCAGGTGGACGCCCGTGACCGGCGTGACCGGCTACGAGGTGTGGTTCGTGAACCTCGGCAAGGTCGTCTCGACCGACGTCACGGTTGCTGACCTCCGCGACTACGTCGGCGACAAGGCCCCCGAGAACGTCGTCTGGCGTGTCCGGGCGGAGCGAAAGCTCTCCGGATCGGACAAGCGCGGGCTCCCCGCGGTGTCCTACAGCCCGTGGAGCGAGGCGTACACGTCACCCGTCGACGTCCGTCCCTCCGCGCCGCTCGCGACCCTCTCCGAGGGCATGACCGGGAGCGGGTCGGGGCTCGAGCACAAGCGAATGCCCGTGTTCCTCTTCCCGGCCGGAGACGGTACGAAGCTGCACCACCTCTACGTCGCGACCGATTCGGCCTGCAAGAACGTGGTCTTCAACAGCGCCGTCGTTCGAGGCGGCGCCTATGCCCCGCGCACGAGCCAGTCGCTCCGGAGCTCCCTCGGCGCGAGCCCGGTGAACGTGGCGCCCGTCTTCACGACGGGCGGGAAGCGCATCTGGCCGTCCGAGGTCGGCGACTCATCGGCGGGCGGCACGGCGCGGGTCGATCTCCCGGCCGGCCGGTACTTCTGGACGGTCGTTCCCGTCGAGCGCCGGGCCGACAGCTCGTATCGCGACGTGATGGCGCCCGAGGCTGCCTGCCAGGCGGGCAAGGGTGTTCTCGTCAGGGCCGCCAACCGGCCGTCGGTCGGGCTCGGCGAGACCCCGTTCGCGACCGGCCTCTCGCCGTTCGGCCGGCTCTCCTCGCCCCAGTCGTCGCCGGGACGCTTCTACGGGAGCCCGCTCGTGGCCTGGAGGCCGGCGGCGGGCGCGACGCAGTACGAGGTGCAGTGGAGTCGCTCCGAGGACCCATGGCTCACCGTGGGGACCCTCAAGACCCACGCGACCTCGGCGACGCTCCCGTTGACCCCGGGCACGTGGTGGTACCGCGTCCGCGCGATCAACGGCTCGATCCAGGGCGACCCGAGGATGAGCTGGTCGGCCGCGATGCCGATCTCGATCGCAACCCCGACGTTCAGCGTCGTCGAGAACTAGAGCAACCGAGCGCCGACCGGAGGTCGACAGACAGATGGCCGCATACACCTACGAAGCGATCAACGCCCAGGGCCTCCGGATGCGGGGCGAGATCCATGCTGCGGACGTGCTCTCGGCCCGGGAGCAGCTCCGCGCACGTGGTCTCCTCGCGCAGACGCTGCTCGAGCAGTCCTCGGGCGGAACGGGCACGGCGAGGTTCAAGAAGGTCAAGGCGAAGTCGCTACAGGTGTTCTCGCGGCAGCTCGCGACGATGATCGAAGCCGGCGTCAGCGTCGTCAGCGCGTTCGCGACCCTCGAGCAGCAGACCGAGGACAAGTACCTGCGCGAGGTGATCACCGAGGTTCGCTCCGACGTCGAGGGCGGCATGGTGCTCTCCAAGGCGTTCGCGCGGCACCCGAAGGTCTTCAACCGCCTCTTCGTCGCGATGATCGAGGCCGGCGAGTCGTCGGGAACGCTCGACACCGTGCTCGACCGGATCGCGACGCAGATCGAGAAGGACGCCGCGCTGCGACGTCGTGTCAAGAGCGCGATGGTCTACCCGATCGTCGTCATGTCCTTCGCGACGCTCGTTCTCGTGTTCATGCTCATGTTCATCGTCCCGGTCTTCGTGAACGTCTTCGACGACCTGGGCGGCGACCTGCCGAAGCCGACCCAGGTCATCATCACCATGTCGAACGCACTCCGGGACTGGTGGTTCGTGATCTTCCCGGCGCTCGCTGCCCTCGTCTACGGATTCATTCGCTGGAAGCGGAGCAGCCACGGTCGCCCGGTCTGGGATCGGTTCAAGCTCCGGATTCCGATGCGGGTCGGCGACGTCGTCCAGAAGATCGCGCTCGCGCGCTTCTCGCGGACGCTCGCGAGCCTCGTCGCGGCGGGCGTCGACATCATCAAGGCGCTGGAGATCACCGCTGCAACGTCCGGCAACTGGGTCATCGAGCGCTCGGTCGACAACGTGAGGGAGCGCGTCCAGGAAGGCGTCCCGATCAGCGAGCCGCTTGCCCTGGACCCGGCCTTCCCGGCGATGGTCAGTCAGATGGTGAAGATCGGCGAGGAGACCGGAGAGCTCGACAAGATGCTCGGCAAGATCGCCGACTTCTACGAGGACGAGGTCGACACGAGCATCGCTTCGCTGACCTCGATCATCGAGCCGATCATGATGATCGGCGTCGGTGTCATGGTCGGCACGATCGTGATCGCGATGTACCTGCCGATGTTCAAGATGCTGCAGCTCGTGAAGTAGTTGCTTCGGCGGAGCACGGCTCCCATCCCTGCAGACTCGATGGCGGCTCGCCGGAGCCCGACTGCGGCTCGCCCTCGCAGCATCCGAGCTTGAACCGGCACCTGGGGCACTGCCAGGTTCCGTGCCGCCACTCCAGCTCGGCGCTGCAACGAGCGCACCGCTCCGTCATCCTCTCGGAGCCTAGAGGGGTGGTTGGACGTCGGCTACGATGCGCTCCGCTTGGCGGCGTAGCTCAGCTGGTTAGAGCGCCGGACTCATAACCCGGAGGTCGGTGGTTCGAGCCCACCCGCCGCTATCTCGCCGAGGCCGTTCTCGCGCGGGTCCCGCTACACTCATGCGGCTCGACGGCAGTGCGTATGCATGCCGTGAACCGAAATCGGAGCATCCACCCAGACCATGGCAAAGACCGGAGTCAGAGTCGCAATCACGCTCGCCTGCAACGAGTGCCGGCGGCGCAACTACCAGACGACCAAGTCGAAGCGGAACACTCCGGACCGGGTCGAGTTCAGGAAGTACTGCCGTTGGTGCGGAACGCACACGCCGCACCGGGAGACTCGCTGAGCGATGGCGCGCGAAGCTGATCTGGGCCGGCGGCCCCCGCCGCCACCCCGTCAGGACACACGGCCGGCCGGCGAGGTCGAGCGGCGCGGGAACTTCGTCATGGAGTCATGGGCGGAGCTGAAGAAGGTCGAGTGGCCGAACCAGAATCAGGTCATCCAGGGAACCGTGGTCGTGATCGTCGCCTGCGTGATCGTGGGCGTCTACCTCTGGGCGAACGACCAGGTGTGGAAGCGGGTCGTCGAGAACCTCCTCCTCGGACAGTAGGGCAGCGATGTTTCGCTGGTATGTCGTCAACACGTATTCCGGCCACGAGAACAAGGTGAAGGCCAACCTCGAGCATCGCATCGAGTCGATGGGCCAGCGCCCGCGGTTCCGTCGCGTCGTCGTTCCGACCGAGCAGGTGATCGAGACGAAGGACGGGCAGAAGGTCCAGGCCGAGAAGCGCGTGCTGCCCGGCTATGTGCTCGTCAACATGGATCTCAATGACGACGCCTGGACGGTGGTGAAGAACACGCCGGGGGTCACCGGGTTCGTCGGCGCCGGCTCGAAGCCCGTGCCGCTCTCCCAGGGCGAGGTCGACCGCATCCTCAAGACCGGCGCCGCCACCGCCGAGCGCCCGCGTGCGCAGGTCGAGTTCTCGCTCGGCGAGTCGGTCAAGGTCACGAGCGGGCCGCTGTCCGACTTCGACGGCGAGATCGTCGACGTCAATCCGGATCAGCAGAAGCTCAAGGTGCTCGTCGACATCTTCGAGCGTCAGGTCCCCGTCGAGCTCGGCTTCGACCAGGTGAAGAAGATCGACTAGATGGCGAAGAAAGTCCTCACCATGATCAAGCTCCAGATCCCCGGGGGTCAGGCGAACCCGGCGCCACCGGTCGGTCCTGCGCTCGGCCAGCACGGGGTGAACATCATGGAGTTCTGCAAGGCGTTCAACGCGCAGACGGCGCAGGAGAACGGGCGCATCATCCCGGTCGAGATCACGGTCTACGAGGACCGCAGCTTCGACTTCATCACGAAGACGCCGCCCGCGGCGGTGCTGATCAAGGAGGCGTTGCGGCTCGAGAAGGGCTCTGCCGAGCCGAACCGCACCAAGGTCGGCCGCCTGACGCAGGCGCAGGTTCGCTCGATCGCCGAGACGAAGCTCGTCGACCTGAACGCTCGCGACGTCGAGCAGGCGATGAAGGTGATCGCCGGAACTGCCCGCTCGATGGGCGTCGAGGTGGAGCAGTGAGCTCCCAGCACGGCAAGCGCTACAACGCGGCCCGGTCCGCCATCGACCGCGAGCACGCCTACTCGCCCGTCGAGGCGGTGCGCCTGCTCAAGTCCAGCGATGCCCCCAAGTTCGACGAGACGGTCGAGGTGCACCTGAACCTCGGCCTCAACGTCCGCCATGCCGACGAGCAGCTGCGCGGGACGCTGATGCTCCCGCATGGGACGGGCCGCGAGGCGCGCGTCGCCGTCTTCGCAGAGGGCGAGAAGGCCAAGGAAGCGGAGGAGGCGGGCGCCGACGTGGTCGGCTCGGCCGATCTCGCGAAGCGCATCGAGGAGGGCTACACCGACTTCGACGTCGCGATCGCCACGCCCGATCAGATGGGGAACGTCGGCAAGCTCGGCCGGATCCTCGGCCCGCGCGGGCTGATGCCGAACCCGAAGACCGGCACGGTCACCTTCGAGGTCGCCAAGGCCGTGCGCGATGCGAAGGCGGGCAAGCTCGAGTACCGGACGGACCGCGGCGCGAACGTCCACGTGCCGATCGGCAAGCGGAGCTTCGAGGAGCGTCAGCTCGTCGAGAACTATGCGGCGCTACTCGACGAGATCGTCCGCGCGAAGCCCGCCGCGGCGAAGGGCCGCTACATCAAGAAGATCACGCTCGCGACCACGATGGGGCCAGGTATCCACGTCGACACGACGAGGACGCGCGACATCGTCGAGGAGCTCGACGAGCAGGAGGCCGAGCAGGTTCCGGCCTAGCCAGCGCCCGTCGCCCGAGACAGGAAGCAGCGCCGTATGAGAGCGGCGCAGAGGTCTTCCCGAGGCGGCTCCAGGAGCAAGCCAGCTTCCTCCTCGAGTCCGCCTGCGTGCGGGCTCGTTTCGTGAAGGAGGAGGTGGATGGAAAAACAGGAGAAGGAACGCGTCGTCGCCGAGCTGACGGACCGGCTCAAGTCAGCCGAGACGCTGATCGTCGCCGACTACCGCGGGCTCACGATGCCCCAGATCGACGCTCTGCGCGGACGCCTGCTCGAGCATGGGGCACGACTCAGCGTCGTCAAGAACACCCTCACCCGGCGTGCGGCTGAAGCCGCCGGGGTCGACGCTCTGTTGGCGCTCCTCGAGGGACCTTCGGCGATCGCGTTCATCGAGAGCGACGGCGACCCGGCCGCGGTCGCGAAGGCCCTTGCGGACTCGGCCCGCGAAACACGCGTGCTCGCGGTTCGAGGCGGCATCATGCAGGGCCGGCAGATCTCGGTCGAGGACGTCGACGAGCTCGCCAAGCTTCCCCCGCTCGACATCCTGCGCGGCCAGGTGATCGGCGCGATCATTGCCCCGCTTAACGCCCTGCTCGCGCTCGTCAATGCGCCGCTTCAGGACCTCGTCGGACTGATCGATGCCCGTATCGAGCAGCTGGGCGAGGCCGGCGGCACGAGCGGAGCGCCGGATCCGGCCCCGGAGGCCGATGCCGAGCCAACGGGCGAGGCAGAGGCCGAGCCGGTCGCGGAACCAGAGGACGAGGGCGAGCCCGCGGCAGAAGCAGAGGACACGACGGCGAGCTCGGAGTCCGAGACCGTCGAACAGGAACCCGAATCACAAGACCAGGAGGCAGACGATGGCGGCAGTTGACACCGTCTTCGAGCAGCTCGGGAGCATGACCGTGCTCGAGCTGGTCGAGCTGAAGAAGAAGATCGAGGACGAATGGGGCATCACTGCCGCAGCGCCGGTTGCAGTTGCGGCTCCGGGCGCCGTCGGCGCAGGGGACGGCGGCGGTGCCGCCGCGGAGGAGAAGACGTCGTTCGATGTCGTTCTCACGAGCGCAGGAGCCCAAAAGATCCAGGTGATCAAGGTGGTTCGCGCGGTCACGGGCCTGGGTCTCAAGGAGGCCAAGGATCTCGTCGATGGCGCCCCCCAGCCGGTCAAGGAAGGCGTGAACCAGGAAGAAGCCGACTCGATCAAGTCGCAGCTCGAGGAGGCCGGCGCCTCCGTCGAGCTCAAATAGGAACGTCGCACTCGCGGTGAGGGGGACGGCCCGCCCCTCACCGCCTCGCGCGCGCGGAAGGGCCCGCGATTCGCCCGAGCTGCTACCGTGGCCGCTCGCCCGGGCGTGTGCGGCGGGGCGGGTGCAGAGCCGTGCCTTGCGAGCCAAGGGGCCGTTTCGCTATCCTTGCTGGTTCGCCGACGTCCGGACACTGCCTGCGCCACTTGCACGTCTCTCTTCCGCCTCGCCCCTGACCAAATAGCACCCAAGGGAGGCTGTTTTTCTTGGCCCAAACGGTCACTGCGCCTCGTGCGCGCAAATCGTTCTCACGTCTCAAGCACGTCCTCGACCTCCCCAATCTGATCGACATCCAGCGCGAGTCCTTCGAGTGGTTTCTCCGCGAAGGGCTCCGCGAGACGATCGACGACATCTCACCGATCGAGGACTACACAGGCTCGCTCGCCGTCGAGTTCGGCGATTACCGCTTCGGTGATCCGCAGTTCTCGATCCAGGAGTGTCGCGAGAAGGACCTGACCTATCAGGCGCCGCTCTCGATGACGGTCCGCTTCGTGAACAAGGACACGGGTGAGATCCGCGAGCAGACGGTCTTCATGGGGGACTTCCCGATGATGACCGAGTGGGGAACGTTCATCATCAACGGAACCGAGCGCGTCATCGTCACGCAGCTCGTGCGAAGCCCCGGCGCGTACCTGATGGAGCCGAAGGACGCGACGAAGCAGGTCTTCACCGCCAACCTGATGCCGAGCCGCGGCTCCTGGCTCGAGCTCGAGATCGACAAGAAGGGCGTCGCGTACGCCCGCATCGACCGGAAGCGGAAGCTTCCAATCACAACGTTGCTCCGTGCGCTTCCGACCGAGGACCCCGAGACGGGGTTCGTGCTCGACACGAGCTCGAACGAGGCGATCCTCGCGCTCTTCGACGACTCGGTCTTCATCCGGAACACGCTCGAGAAGGACACGACCACGCGCGAGGAGGAGGCGCTGATCGAGGTCTTCAAGAAGCAGCGCCCGGGTGAGCCGCCGACCCTCGACAACGCGCGCAACCTCCTGCGTGCGCTCTTCTTCGATCCCAAGCGCTACGACCTGACCAAGGTCGGCCGGTACAAGCTGAACCAAAGGCTGGGAGTGAGCGTGCCCGAGGGCGTTCGCGTGCTCACGACCCAGGACATCCTCGCGCTCGTGCAGAAGCTGATCGCGCTGCCGCACCAGATCGGCGTGCCCGAGGACTCCAAGGACTACGCTGCCGATGCGATCTCGCTCTCGCGCGATCCGATCCGCGCGGAGCTCGACGAGTACGAGCACTTCGGCAACCGCCGGCTTCGTACGACCGGGGAGCTGATCCAGGAGGCCTTCCGGGTCGGCCTCTACCGCATGGAGCGCGTCGTCCGCGAGCGGATGACGACGGAGGACGTCGACACGATCACGCCGCAGACGATCATCAACATCCGGCCGGTGGTGGCCGCGCTGAAGGAGTTCTTCGGCTCCTCGCAGCTGTCCCAGTTCATGCAGCAGACGAACTCGCTGGACGGCCTGACGCACCGGCGGCGGCTGTCCGCGCTCGGCGCGGGCGGCCTGACGCGGGAGCGTGCTCCGATCGAGGTGCGCGACGTGCACCCGACCCACTACGGCCGCATGTGCCCGATCGAGACGCCGGAAGGCCCGAACATCGGCCTGATCGGCTCGCTCGCCTCGATGGCCACCGTCTCGGAGTTCGGCTTCATCCAGACGCCCTACCGCAAGGTGGTGCAGGGCAAGGTGACGGACGAGATCGTCTATCTCGACGCCGCCGAGGAGGCGCAGTACACGATCGCGCAGGCCTCGGAGCCGGTCGACGAGAGGACGGGCAAGTTCCTGCACGAGCAGGTGCTTTGCCGCTCACGCGAGGGCGAGGCCGTCATGGCCACTCCGAAGGAGATCGAGTTCATGGACGTCTCGCCGGCGCAGATCGTGTCGGTCGCGACGGCGATGATCCCGTTCCTCGAGCACAACGACGCCAACCGGGCGCTGATGGGCGCCAACATGCAGCGGCAGGCAGTGCCGTTGATGATCCCGCAGGCACCGCTCGTCGGGACGGGCCTCGAGTACCGCGCCGCGGTCGATTCGGGTGACGTCGTCGTCGCCCGCAACGCCGGGACGGTCGTCGAGCTCGACGCGAACCACATGGTCGTCGAGGGCAAGGGCACGCGTGAGGACTACGACCTGACGAAGTTCATGCGCTCGAACCAGGGCACCCTCATCCACCACAAGCCGATCGTGCGGCTGGGCGAGGCCGTGAGGGCCGGCGCGGTGCTCGCGGACGGGTCGTCGACCGATCACGGCGAGCTCGCGCTCGGCGCCAACCTGCTCGTCGCGTTCATGCCGTTCGAGGGGTTCAACTTCGAGGACGCGATCGTGATCTCGGAGCGGCTGGTGAAGCAGGACGTGCTCACCTCGATTCACATCCACGAGTACGAGATCGACGCCCGCTCGACGAAGCTCGGCGACGAGGAGATCACGCGCGACATCCCGAACCGCTCGGAGGAGTCGCTTCGCAACCTCGACGACCGCGGCATCGTCCGCATCGGGGCCGAGGTCGGGTCGGGTGACCTGCTCGTCGGCAAGGTGACCCCCAAGGGCGAGACCGAGCTGACGGCGGAAGAGAAGCTGATCCGCGCGATCTTCAAGGAGAAGGCGCGCGAGGTGCGCGACACGTCGCTGAAGGTGCCACACGGCGAGGGCGGCGTCGTGATCGACGTCAAGACCTTCTCGCGCGACTCGGGCGACGACCTCTCGCCGGGCGTCAACGAGCTCGTCCGCGTCTACGTCGCGAAGAAGCGGAAGATCAGCGAGGGCGACAAGCTGGCTGGCCGACACGGCAACAAGGGCGTGATCGCGAAGATCGTCGCCGAGGAGGACATGCCGTTCCTCGAGGACGGCCGGTCGGCCGACATCCTCCTGAACCCGCTCGGCGTGCCGAGCCGGATGAACATCGGTCAGATCCTCGAGACCCACCTCGGGTGGGCCGCGGCCCATGGCGTGTTCGCCGACGAGGGGATCGAGCCGATGAACGGGAACGCCCGTCGCGTGATCAACGCACCCGCTCCGACGCCCGTGTCGACGCCGGTGTTCGACGGCGCGACCGTCGACGACGTCGACGACGCGCTCGTGAACTGGGCCGAGTCGAGCGACGACAGCCCGATCAAGCTGGCAGTCGACAACCGGCAGCCGGCCGGCCGGAGGACCTCCGGCAAGATCCGGCTCTTCAACGGTCGCACCGGCGAGCCCTTCGAGCAGAAGGTCACCGTCGGCTACATGTACATCCTCAAGCTGCTCCACCTCGTCGACGACAAGATCCACGCGCGCTCGACGGGGCCGTACTCGCTCGTCACCCAGCAGCCGCTCGGAGGCAAGGCGCAGTTCGGCGGCCAGCGCTTCGGCGAGATGGAGGTCTGGGCGCTCGAGGCGTACGGCGCCGCGTACACCCTGCAGGAGATGCTGACCATCAAGTCCGACGACACCGTCGGCCGGGTCAAGGCGTACGAGGCGATCGTGAAGGGCGAGAACATCGCAGAGCCGTCGATTCCGGAGTCCTTCAAGGTGCTTCTGAAGGAGATGCAGTCGCTGGCGCTCGACGTGAGCGTGCTCTCGGAGGAGGGCGGCGAGGTCGAGGTCCGCGAGGAGGACGACGAGCTGCTCCGCGCTGCGGAGGAGCTCGGCATCGACCTCTCGCCGGGCTCGTTGCGGGCCGCCGCACGCCAGCCGACGGGTCAGGAGATCGAGGAAGGCCAGGATCGGGTGGACTCCGACGGCGAGCTCGCGCTGCCGGCCGACGAGGCGCTCGAGGACTTCGATGCGCTGGAGGTCGACCTTACGGCCAACGACGAAGACGAGGAGGACGAGGACGCGCCGGTTGGCGCGCTCGACGACGTCGACGGCGAGCTCGAAGAGTGATCACGGACGACCGCGAGGAAAAGAGGCGAGGAACACAGTGATCGACATCAACGACTTCGACGCGATCCGCATCGGACTCGCGTCGTCGAAGCAGATCCGTGACTGGTCGTCCGGCGAGGTCACGAAGCCGGAGACGATCAACTACCGCACGCTCAAGCCCGAGCGCGACGGTCTCTTCTGCGAGCGCATCTTCGGTCCGACGAAGGACTGGGAGTGCTACTGCGGCAAGTACAAGCGCGTCCGCTACAAGGGCATCATCTGCGAGCGCTGCGGCGTCGAGGTGACGCGGCAGAAGGTCCGGCGCGAGCGCATGGGTCACATCGACCTCGCCGCACCGGTCTCGCACATCTGGTTCTTCAAGGGCGTGCCGAGCCGGATCGGCTACCTGCTCGACATCGCGCCGCGGGAGCTCGAGAAGGTCCTTTACTTCGCCGCGTCGATCGTCACAGACGTCGACGCCGAGGCCCGTGCGAAGGACCTGAACGACCTCGAAGACAAGGTCAAGGCCGAGTTCGAGCGGATCTACGTCGACCGCGACGAGCAGCTCGCCGCGCTCGAGCAGCGGCTTGCCCGGCGCCGCGCGTACTTCGCGCAGGGCAAGGACAAGGGCTTCGACGAGGACGACGACTTCTGGACGCGCGGCCTCGCGACCTGGGCCGAGGAGCAGGCGTTGCCGACGCTCGAGGAGGCCCGCGGCCTCGTGGGCGGCCTCTTCGTCGAGCTGGTCGGCGTGGTCACGACCGAGGACTCGAAGAAGATCCGCGAGCTCGTCCGCAATGCCGCGATCCGCGAGGATCGCAAGCTGAGCCCCCGCGAGCTCGAGCTCGTCGCGTCGGCGGCAGAGCAGATCCGCGCTGCGCTCGCGCCGCTGCGTGCCGAGCAGGAAGAGGCGACCGGCTCGAAGAAGGGCGCGGTCTCGAAGCACATCAACCGCGTTCTCGACACCCTGCTGAGCGGGGAGGAGCCGCACCGCGACGACGCAGAGATCGTCGCCTCGGTCGACACGAAGAACATCGAGAAGGCGCGAGAGCTCGGCAACGGACTCCTGGCGGAGGTGCTTGCGGGCGCGGACGAGGAGACCGATCTCCGCGAGCTGACGAACGACCTGTGCCTGCGCACCGACGGGAAGATCCAGAAGGAGGATCTCGACGCGATCGTGCAGTGGTCGCTCAAGGTGCGCGAGATGTACCTCGACATCGAGTCGCGGCGCGAGGACACGCGCGAGGCGGCGGTCGACTCCGTGAACCGACTCGAGCAGACGTGGCAGCTCTTCCGCGATCTCGAGCCGAAGCTGGTGGTCAACGACGAGCAGCTCTTCCGCGAGCTGAAGGACCGCTTCGGCTCTCCGTACGGCTTCGGGGTCTACTTCCGGGGCGGCATGGGGGCCGAGTCCATCCGTGACCTGCTCCGGGATCTCGATCTGAACGAGGAGTCGCGGATCCTGCGCGACACGATCCGGACCTCGAAGGGCCAGAAGCAGCAGCGTGCGATCAAGCGGCTCAAGGTCGTCTCGGCCTTCGTCAAGTCCGAGAACCGGCCCGAGTGGATGATCCTCGAGGCGATCCCGGTGATCCCGCCCGAGCTGCGCCCGATGGTGCAGCTCGACGGCGGTCGCTTTGCGACCTCGGACCTGAACGACCTCTACCGCCGCGTGATCAACCGCAACAATCGCTTGAAGAGACTGTTGGATCTGGGAGCTCCGGAGATCATCGTCAACAACGAGAAGCGGATGCTCCAGGAGGCCGTCGACGCGCTCTTCGACAACGGCAGGCGCGGCCGCGCGGTCACCGGCCCGGGCAACAGGCCGCTGAAGTCGCTCTCCGACATGCTCAAGGGCAAGCAGGGCCGGTTCCGCCAGAACCTGCTCGGCAAGCGCGTCGACTACTCGGGTCGCTCGGTGATCGTCGCCGGGCCGAACCTCAAGCTGCACCAGTGCGGGCTGCCGAAGCTGATGGCGCTCGAGCTCTTCAAGCCGTTCATCATGAGCCGGCTGGTCGAGCGCAAGTCGGTGCAGAACATCAAGGCGGCGAAGAAGTACGTCGACTCGATGACGCCGGAGGTCTGGGACGTCCTCGAGGAGGTGATCGCCGAGCATCCGGTGCTCCTGAACCGCGCACCGACGCTCCACCGCCTGGGCATCCAGGCGTTCGAGCCGGTGCTCGTCGAGGGCAAGGCGATCCAGGTGCACCCGCTCGTTTGCCATGCGTTCAACGCGGACTTCGACGGCGACCAGATGGCCGTCCACCTGCCGCTCTCGGCGGAGGCTCAGGCCGAGGCCCGGATCCTGATGCTGTCCTCGAACAACATCCTGTCACCGGCGTCGGGCCGCCCGCTTGCGACTCCCACGCAGGACATGGTCCTGGGGATCTACTTCCTCACGTACTGCGATCGGGATCTCGGCAAGCTCGACGCCGCAGCGCTCGACCCGCATCCGAAGCGCTTCGACTCGGCCGACGAGGTCGAGCTCGCGGTCGAGGGCGGGGGCGTCCGCCTCCAGCAGCCGGTCGAGTTCCGGTTCCGCGGCGAGCTGTACCTGACGACGGCCGGGCGGGTGCTCTTCAACTCGGCGGTCTACCGGCAGCTGGCGGAGGTCGTCGGCGACGAGCACGGCTGGATCGAGGAGTTCGAGTACGTCAACCAGACGCTGACGAAGCCGGACACCGACCGGTACGTGCTCGCTCTCTCGGAGCGGTACGGGGCGCACACGCTCGCCCCGGTGCTCGACACGATCAAGACGCTCGGCTTCCGTTACTCGACCCAGGCCGGGGTCACGATCTCCAAGAACGACATCGTCATCCCGCCCGACAAGGAGAAGATCCTCGCCGACTACGAGAAGCGCGTCGAGGAGATCCATCAGCAGTACGACCGCGGTCTGATCACCGACGACGAGCGGCACGAGACGATCGTCAACATCTGGACCGCTGCGACCGATGAAGTCGCCGACGCGATGCAGGACAATCTCGACGAGCTGAACCCGCTGTTCATGATGGCCAGCTCTGGCGCACGCGGGTCGTTCAAGCAGATCCGCCAGCTCGCCGGCATGCGCGGCCTGATGGCGAATCCGAAGGGCGAGATCATCGAGCGTCCGATCAAGGCGAACTTCATGGAGGGCCTCTCGGTGCTCGAGTACTTCATCTCGACGCACGGCGCGCGCAAGGGTCTCGCCGACACCGCGCTTCGCACGGCCGACTCCGGCTACCTGACGCGGCGTCTCGTCGACGTCTCGCAGGACGTGATCGTGCGCGAGGAGGACTGCGCGACCGAGGACCACATCGAGCTTCCGATCCGCACGCAGGACGGGCCGAACAAGTCACTGCTCGGGCGCCTCGTCGCGCACGACGTCCAGCGGCCGCTTGCCTCGGGCAAGCCGAGCAAGACCACGCTCGCCGAAGCCGGCGGAGTGGTCACCCTCGACCTGCTCGACGAGCTCGAGCAGGAGCTTGGGCCGGACGCGACGCTCGCCGTCAGGTCGGTGCTCAAGTGCCGCGCCGAGACCGGGGTCTGTCAGGCCTGCTACGGCCTCTTCCTTGGGACCGGCGAGATGTCCGAGATCGGCGACGCGGTGGGCATCATCGCCGCGCAGTCGATCGGCGAGCCCGGGACGCAGCTGACGATGCGGACCTTCCACACCGGCGGCGTCGCGGGAGCGGACATCACGCACGGCCTGCCGCGCGTAGTCGAGATCTTCGAAGCCCGGAACCCGAAGGGCGCTGCCACGCTGGCCGAGCTCGGCGGCCGGGTCGAGATCGAGCAGACGGAGCGCGGACCGAAGGTGGCGATCGTGCCGACCGAGCTCGGGCCCGACGGAGAGCTCGTCGAGCCTCTCGAGTACCAGCTGCCGCGGCGCACGCGGCTGCTCGTTACGCACGGCCAGGTGGCCGAGCCGGGCGACGCGCTCAACGAGGGATCGCGCAATCCGGCCGAGCTGCTCGCGCTGAAGGGCTCCACGGCGACCGAGCTGTACCTCGTCGCCGAGGTCCAGAAGGTCTACAAGTCGCAGGGCGTCGAGATCCACGACAAGCACATCGAGCTGATCGTGCGTCAGATGCTCAAGAAGGTGCGGGTCGAGAGCGCCGGCGACACCGATCTCCTGCCAGGTCAGCTCGTCGACCGTGTTGTGCTCGAGCGTGAGAACGCGCGGGTCAAGAAGGAGAAGGGCGAGGAGGCGACCTACGAGCCGCTGATCCTCGGGATCACGAAGGCGTCGCTCGCCACCGAGTCGTTCCTCTCGGCGGCGTCCTTCCAGGAGACGACGAAGGTGCTCACCGACGCCTCGATCGAGGGCAAGGTGGACCGGCTGCTCGGACTGAAGGAGAACGTGATCATCGGCAAGCTGATCCCGGCTGCCACCGGCCTGAAGCGCTATCGCATGATCGAGATCGGGCCGACGGAGCCGACAGTCCGGGAGCCGCTCCAGCGCGACGAGCTCATCCAGGCCCTGGAGGAGATCGACCAGAACGGCGGCAGCCTCGGCTTCGGCGGGCTGACCTTCGGCGGCACCCCCGGCGCCGACACGATCTCGAGCCACGATGCGGGCGAGGCGGAGGAGATCCCCGAGATCGACACGCCGCTCGACGACTAGCGACGGTCGAGCCGAAAGCTCTGCACGACGCGAGGCCGGGGTGACCCGGCCTCGCGCTCACGCCGTGTCAAGTGCGTCGGCGGCGCTCGCGACAGTCCGTGCCTTGCCGAGCTCCTTGGCACGGTAGAGGGCCTGGTCGGCCCGCTCGAACAGGTCGGCCGGTTCCTCGTCCCGTGAGAGCTCCGCGACTCCGGCCGAGACCTGGAGCGTCCGTGCACTGGAGACCGAGGCGGTCGAGACCGTTCGCCTGATTCTCTCGGCCAGCCGTTCGCCGTCGGCGCGGCCCGACTCGGGCATGATCACGGCGAATTCGTCACCGCCGACACGTCCCGCGATGTCCGAGGTGCGGACGACCCTGCGAATGCGATCGGCGATCTCCGCGAGCACCGTGTCGCCGCCGAGGTGTCCGATCTGGTCGTTGATGCGCTTGAAGTTGTCGAGGTCGAGCACGATCACGGCAAGCCTTCGTTCGTAGCGCCGAGCTCGTGCAACCTCGCGTGCCAGGAACTCGTGGAAAGAGCGGCGGTTGTAGAGGCCGGTCAGCGAATCGAGGTCCGCCTGCTGGCGCGCCTCCGCGAAGAGACGCGCGGTCCAGAGTGCCGGGCCGGCCCGCCGGGCGATCCCCTCGAGCGCGCTGACCGTCTCCTCCGGGAAGGCCGGCGTCGATGAACGGCTGATCGCCGCGAGCGATCCGATCGTGTTCGCTTCGCTCTGCAGGGGCACGACGAGCCCGGAGCGAGGCAGGCTCGACGTCTGGCCGACCTCGTCGAGCCGGTACCGATACGTGACCTCCATGGCCCGGAGGTTTGCGTTGGGGGGCGTTCGCAGAGCCGCGCGTTCGGCGTCCTCCTGCGTGAGCCCGAGCGCGAACGTCCGTTTCGTGCCGTCCTCGTCCAGGAGCACGAACGCAGCATCGACGCCCGGGAGGGCGGTGGCGGACGCGAGCGTCTGGTGGATCACGGCCTCGGCGTCCAGCGATGCGGCGAGCTCAGAGCGCGCCGCCCATTCCCCGGCAATGCGCCTGGAGGCCGCCGACAGTCGTTCGTCGAAAGTGTGGCTAAGCCGGGCGAAGGCCACTACGAACGCAGATGCCACGGCGACCGCCACCACGAGCAGGACCGCGAGCACGATGACGGCCACGAACGAAGTGTGACATCGCTCGAATCGGCCCGTGGATGATCCCCGACGCCTGCGAAATGGCTCTGCCGGCCGGTCTGCGCCGTTGACGCTCTCGTCTCTTTGCTACCATGCGGCCCTGGTTCGGCCGGGGCCGATTGCCCTCGCCGGCCTTTCGTTTGTAACGACACGTTCCTCCCCTCGAGACTCTTATGCCGACTGTCAATCAGCTCATCCGCAAGGGACGCAGGTCCAAGCGCGAGAAGACGAAGACTCCCGCGCTCCAGGGCGCCCCGCAGCGCCGGGGTGTCTGCACGCGCGTGTCGACGATGACGCCGAAGAAGCCAAACTCGGCGCTGCGGAAGATCGCGCGCGTCCGGCTGACGAACGGGATCGAGGTCGGCACCTACATCCCGGGTGAGGGCCACAACCTGCAGGAGCACTCGGTCGTGCTCGTGCGCGGCGGCCGCGTCAAGGATCTGCCGGGCTACCGGTACAAGGTCATCCGCGCGGCGCTCGACGCCTCCGGGGTTGCGGATCGGAAGCAGGCGCGCTCGAAGTACGGCGCAAAGCGGAGCTCCTAGTGCCCCGCCGCGCAGAGATCCAGCCGCGCCCGCTGAGCCCGGACCCCGTGTACGAGAGCATCCTCGTGACGCAGCTCGTCAACCGCGTGATGCTCAAGGGGAAGAAGTCGACTGCCGAGGCGATCGTCTACGGCGCTCTGGACAAGGTGGGTGCGAAGACCGGCCGGCCGCCCGTGGACGTGCTCGAGCAGGCGGTCAAGACCGTGACCCCGGTGCTCGAGGTGCGCAGCCGCCGGGTCGGCGGGGCGAACTACCAGGTTCCGGTCGAGGTTCCGCAGCGTCGTGGCCGAACTCTCGCTCTCAGGTGGCTCGTGACCTACTCGCGCGAACGGCGGGAGAAGCACATGGACGACAAGCTCGCGGGCGAGATCCTCGACGCGCTCGAGCAGCAGGGCAACGCGTTCAAGCGCAAGGACGACATGTATCGGATGGCGCAGGCCAACAAGGCCTTCGCGCACTATCGCTGGTAAGGAGAGATTTGGCAGTCACAGAGACACGGGTTGCCCTGGACCGCGTTCGGAACATCGGGATCATGGCGCACATCGACGCCGGCAAGACCACGACGACCGAGCGGATCCTCTACTACACCGGTCGCACCCACAAGATGGGCGAGGTGCACGAGGGCGCCGCGACGATGGACTGGATGGCGCAGGAGCAGGAGCGCGGCATCACGATCACGTCCGCTGCGACAACGGCGTTCTGGCGTGACTTTCGCATCAACATTATCGATACGCCCGGGCACGTGGACTTTACCGTCGAGGTCGAGCGCAGCCTTCGAGTACTGGACGGCGCGGTCGCGGTGTTCGACTCCGTTGCGGGTGTTCAGCCGCAGTCGGAGACCGTGTGGCGGCAGGCCGACAAGTACAAGGTCCCGCGGATCGCGTTCATCAACAAGATGGACCGCACCGGCGCGAACTTCTTCGCCGCCGTGCAGTCGATGCGCGACCGGCTCGGCGCGAACCCGGTTCCGGTGCAGCTGCCGATCGGCCAGGAGGAGCACTTCGTCGGCGTCATCGATCTCGTCGAGATGCGCGCGATCGTCTACAAGGACGACCTCGGTCAGCAGTTCGACACAACCGACGTACCTCCCGAGCTCGCCGAGCAGGCGAGCGAGTACCACCACCAGCTGATCGACACCATCTCGCATTTCGACGACGACGTGCTCGCGACGTACATCGAGGACGAGAGCGCCGTCACGCCCGAGCAGATCAAGCGGGCTCTTCGCGCCGGGACGCTCTCGGACGAGATCACGCCCGTGCTCCTCGGCTCGGCGTTCAAGAACAAGGGTGTGCAGCCCTTGCTCGACGCGGTCATCGACTACCTGCCGAGCCCGCTCGACGTGCCGCCGGTCCACGGGCTCGATCCGAAGACCCACGCCGATTCACGGCGCGAAGCATCGCTGGAGGCCCCGTTCTCAGCGCTCGCGTTCAAGGTCATGTCGGACCCGTACGTCGGCAAGCTCACGTACTTCCGCGTCTACAGCGGCCGGCTCAAAGCGGGCGACCGCGTGCTGAACACGACGACCGGCCGCACCGAGCGTGTGGGCCGCATCCTGCAGATGCACGCCAACCACCGCGAGGAGCGCGACGAGATCAGCGCGGGCGAGATCGCGGCCGGGGTCGGCCTCAAGCAGACGACCACCGGCGACACGCTAGCCTCAGAGAAGGCGCCGATCGTGCTCGAGTCGATGACCTTCCCGGACCCCGTGATCTCGGTCGCCGTCGAGCCAAAGTCGAAGGCCGACCAGGACAAGCTCTCGACGGGCCTCACGCGACTCGCCGAGGAGGATCCGACCTTCCGCGTCACGTCGGACGAGGAGACGGGCCAGACGCTCATCGCCGGCATGGGCGAGCTGCACCTCGAGATCATCGTCGACCGGCTGAAGCGCGAGTTCAACGTCGATGCGAACGTCGGTCGGCCGCAGGTTGCCTATCGCGAGACGATCTCCCGCCCCGTCGAGGGAGTGCGCGGGAAGTTCGTGCGCCAGACGGGCGGCTCGGGTCAGTACGGCGACGTCGTGATCAACCTCTTCCCCCAGGAGCCCGGGACGGGCTACGAGTTCGCCGACAAGATCGTCGGCGGGAAGATCCCCAAGGAGTACATCCCCGCGGTCGACGCCGGCATCGAGGAGGCGATGGGCTCGGGCGTCCTCGCCGGCTACCCCGTCGTGGACGTGAAGGTCGAGCTCGTCGACGGGTCGTACCACGAGGTCGATTCGAGCGAGCGGGCTTTCAAGATCGCAGGCTCGATGGGGTTCAAGGAGGCGATGAAGCGGGCCAAGCCGGTCCTGCTCGAGCCCGTGATGGCCGTCGAGGTGACAACCCCCGAGGAGTACCTCGGCGACGTGATGGGGAACCTGAACTCACGCCGCGGGCGAATCGAGTCGATGAGCCCGGTCGGCAAGGCCCAGGTCGTCAAGTCGACCGTTCCGCTGTCGGAGATGTTCGGCTACGCGACCGACCTGCGCTCGATGTCGCAGGGGCGGGCGGATTTCACCATGCAGTTCGAGCGGTACGAAGAGGTGCCGCAGTCGATCGCAACCGGGATCGTCGAGCAGGGCGGCGGCGGCTCCTGACGAGTCAACGAAGGAGATAGAGGAATGGGAAAGCAGAAGTTCGAGCGCTCGAAGCCGCACGTGAACGTCGGCACGATCGGGCACATCGACCATGGCAAGACCACCCTCACGGCCGCGATCACGAAGGTCCTGGCCGAGCAGGGGACGAACACCGCGGTACGTGACTTCGACTCGATCGACAACGCACCCGAGGAGCGGCAGCGGGGGATCACGATCAACACCGCGCACGTCGAGTACGAGACCGAGAATCGGCACTACGCGCACGTCGACTGCCCGGGGCACGCCGACTACATCAAGAACATGATCACGGGCGCCGCCCAGATGGACGGCGCGATCCTCGTCGTCTCAGCGGCCGACGGCCCGATGCCGCAGACCCGCGAGCACATCCTGCTCGCGCGCCAGGTCGAGGTGCCCGCGATCGTCGTCGCCCTCAACAAGGCCGACATGGTCGACGATCCCGAGCTGCTCGAGCTCGTCGAGCTGGAGGTGCGCGAGCTCCTGTCGAAGTACGAGTTCCCCGGCGACGACATCCCGGTCGTCCAGGTCTCGGCGCTGAAGGCGCTCGAGGGCGATGCCGAGTGGACCCCGAAGATCCTCGAGCTGATGGAGGCCGTCGACACCTACATCCCGGAGCCGGTACGCGACGTCGACAAGCCGTTCCTGATGCCGATCGAGGACGTCTTCACGATCACGGGCCGCGGCACCGTCGTCACGGGCCGCATCGAGCAGGGCAAGTGCGAGGTCGGCAACGAGGTCGAGATCGTCGGCATCCATCCCGAGGTGGCGAAGACGGTCGTCACCGGGCTCGAGATGTTCCAGAAGACCCTCGACTACGCGCAGGCGGGTGACAACGCGGGTGCGCTCCTGCGCGGGATCAAGCGCGAGGAGGTCGAGCGCGGCCAGGTGCTCGCGAAGCCGGGGTCGATCACCCCGCACACGCAGTTCAACGCCGAGGTGTACGTCCTCTCGAAGGACGAGGGTGGGCGGCACACGCCGTTCTTCAACGGCTACCGGCCGCAGTTCTACTTCCGCACGACCGACGTGACCGGCTCGATCAAGCTCCCGGAGGGCCAGGAGATGGTCATGCCGGGCGACAACACGAACATGGAGATCGACCTCGGCCAGCCGATCGCCATGGACGAGGGCCTGCGCTTCGCGATTCGCGAGGGCGGGCGCACGGTCGGCGCCGGCGTCGTCACCAACATCCTCAAGTAGCAGGCGAAACGAGAGACATGGCACAGGGGAAGATCCGCATCCGGTTGAAGGGCTACGACCACCAGCAGCTGGATCGCTCGGCCCAGCAGATCGTCGACACCGCGCAGCGAAGCGGCGCGACGATCACGGGGCCTGTTCCCCTGCCGACGGAGAAGAACGTCTACTGCGTGATCCGGAGCCCGTTCAAGGACAAGGACTCACGCGAGCACTTCGAGGTGCGGACGCACAAGCGCCTGATCGACATCCTGAGCCCGACGCCGAAGACCATCGACCAGCTGATGCGGCTCGATCTGCCGGCGGGGATCGATATCGAGATCAAGCTCTGATGTCTTTCCAGACCGCACCCGAGCTCGCTGGGGGCACCTCCCGGTTCCCCCAGCGCCCTTCCACCGGTCAGCTTCGCGGACGAAGCCTTGCTGCCCGTGGGAGCGATCTCTGATGGCGAAAGGGATTCTGGGCAGAAAGCTTGGCATGACGCAGATCTTCGACCCGGAGAGCGGGGCGGTGACGCCCGTGACCGTGATCGCGGCCGGGCCGTGTCCCGTGGTCCAGGTGAAGACGGCCGAGACGGACGGCTACGACGCCGTCCAGCTCGCGTTCGACGTCGTGGCCGAGCGAAAGCTGACGAAGCCCGAGCTCGGTCACCTGAAGCGATTCGGCGTCGGTCCGCACCGGAGGCTCGTCGAGTTCCGCGACGGGATCGACGGAGCCGTCGAGGGTGAGACGGTGACCGTCTCCGTCTTCGAGCCGGGTGATGCGATCAAAGTGTCCGGAATCGGAATCGGCAAGGGCTTCCAGGGCACGATCAAGCGCCACAACTTCTCGAGCGGCCCTCGCTCGCACGGCTCGCACAACATTCGCAAGCCCGGATCGATCGGTGCTTCGGCGACGCCGTCGCGCGTCTTCAAGGGCATTCGCATGGCGGGCCGCATGGGTGGAAAGCGGGTCACGCAGGTCGGGCTGACGGTGCACGACGTCGACGCGAAGCGGAACCTGTTGCTCGTGAAGGGCTCCGTGCCCGGTCCGAAGGGCGGGCTCGTGGAGGTCCGTAGCTAGTGGCCGCACCTACCGCACCCCTGCATGACGCGGCCGGAGCGAAGGCGAAGGACGTAACGCTCGAGGAGGACGTGTTCGCGGCCGACGTCAAGCCCCATCTCGTGCACGAGGCCGTGCGCGCCGAGCTGAATGCCCATCGTGCGGGGACGTTTGCAACACGGAGTCGCGGCCTCGTCTCCGGTGGCCGCTCGAAGCCGTGGCGTCAGAAGGGAACCGGCCGCGCTCGCCAGGGCACGGTTCGCGCCCCGCAGTTCGAGGGCGGCGGGCACGCCTTCGCGAAGGTGCCGCGCACGTTCGTCCAGAAGGTGAACCGGAAGTCGGCGAAGGCTGCGCTCCGGTCGGCGCTCGCGAGCCACGTCAAGGCAGGCTCGCTCGCGCTCGTCGACGCGACCTCCTTCGAGGAGCCCTCGACCAAGACGGCCAGGCTGTTCCTCGACGCGACGGGCCTTCAGGGCCCCGTGGTCGTCGTGCTCGCCCCCGACGAGACGAACGCGGCGAAGTCGTTCCGCAACCTCGACCGGGTTGCAATCGTCGAGCCGTCCGAGCTCGAGGTGAGCGCTGTCGTCTGGGCGCGCGGGCTGGTCGTCTCGGAAGCCGCTCTGCCCGTGATCGAAACGAGGGCACGCTAGATGGACCCGAGCCAGATCGTCCTCGCCCCGATCGTGTCGGAGAAGAGCTATGCCGGGACCGCGGACGGCAAGTACACCTTCCGCGTGCACAATGACGCCCACCGCACGCAGGTGAGGCAGGCCGTCGAGCAGCTCTTCGAGGTCGACGTGCTCAAGGTGAACATCGTCAAGGTGCAGCCGAAGCCGAAGCGCCGCGGGATGATCAAGGGCACGAAGCCGGGCTGGAAGAAGGCGATCGTCCAGCTCAAGCCCGGTCAGACGATCGAGTTCTTCGAAGGAGCGCAGGTTTGATGGCGGCGGCTATGTCGGGAGGTGTCCGCTGATGCCCGTGCGCCGGTTCAAGCCGACGTCGCCCGGACGTCGCTTCATGTCCGTCTCCGACTTCGAGGAAGTGACCAAGTCGAAGCCCGAGAAGGCGCTGACCGAGAAGCTCGCCAAGAAGGGCGGGCGGAACAACAACGGCCGGATCACGACGCGCCACCGCGGCGGGGGCCACAAGCGGCGCTACCGGACGATCGACTTCAAGCGCCGCAAGGACGACGTGCCGGCGAAGGTCGCGGCGATCGAGTACGACCCGAACCGGTCGGCGCGGATCGCTCTGCTCCACTACGTGGACGGCTTCAAGGCCTACATCCTCGCGCCGGCCGGGCTTCGGGTCGGCTCGTTCGTCCAGTCGGGGCCCGGCTCCGACATCAAGCCGGGGAACGCACTACCGCTCGAGAACATCCCCACTGGAACGCTCGTGCACAACGTCGAGCTCAAGCCGGGCAAGGGCGGCCAGCTCGCGCGCTCGGCCGGGTCGGGCATCCAGCTCGTGGCGAAGGACGCCGGCTACGCGACGCTCCGGCTTCCGTCGGGCGAGATGCGCCGCGTGCTCCTCACCTGCCGTGCCACGGTCGGTCAGGTCGGCAACGTCGACCACGGCAACATCACCGGCGGCAAGGCGGGACGCAGCCGCTGGCTGGGCAAGCGCCCTGCCGTGCGCGGCTCGGCGATGAACCCGGTCGACCATCCGCACGGCGGCGGCGAGGGCAAGTCGAAGGGCGGTCGCCATCCGGTCACGCCGTGGGGCGTGCCGACGCTCGGCAAGCGCACGCGGGCCAAGCACAAGGAATCGGACCGGCTCATCGTTCGCGCCCGCCGGCGCGGGAAGGAGAAGCGCTAGGTGTCCCGCAGTTCGAAGAAGGGCCCGTTCGTGGAGGAGCGCCTGATCGCCCGGATCCAGGCGATGAACGAGTCGGGCTCGAAGCAGATGATCCGCACGTGGTCGCGTGCTTCGACCGTGTTCCCCGAGATGGTGGGCCACACGATCGCCGTCCATGACGGCCGTAAGCACGTGCCTGTCTTCATCTCGGAGCAGATGGTCGGGCACAAGCTCGGCGAGTTCGCACCGACGCGCCACTTCCGCGGCCATGCGGGCGACCAGAGGACGCAGGTGAAGCGATGACCGCCGCCCGTGAGGACGTCCAGGCCGTGGCGAAGTTCGTCCGGGTGTCTCCGCGCAAGGCGCGCCTCGTCGCCGACCACATCCGGGGACGCAGCGTGCCGGAGGCGCGCACGATCCTGGCCTTCACGCCGCGCGCCGCTGCGCACGAGGTCGAGAAGGTGTTGCGGAGCGCCGTCGCGAACGCCGAGACGAACCCGAACCGTCTCTGGAACGGAGACGAGCTCTTCGTTTCCGCCGTGTACGTCGACGAGGGTCCGACGATCAAGCGCTGGCGCGCACGCGCGCGCGGCCGCGTGAACCGGATCCTCAAGCGCACCTGCCACATCACGATCAAGCTCGAGCAGCTCGGGGCAGCTGCGCCTCCGGCACGGTCCGAGAGGGCCGAGGCGAAGCCGAAGCGCGCACGCAAGCCGGCTGCCGGTGGAGCGGCCTCCGCTGCGAAGCCGAAGGCGACTCGCAAGAAGAAGGAGGCGGCCGTCTAGTGCCCCTTCCGGCGATGTACTCCATCACCTCGGACGGCTGCAAAGCCCGCCATGCGGCGTCCTCAGTCGCGTCGATGATCTCGACCATCGACGCTCCCTGCGTCCTTGCCCGGCGCGCTTTTCGCTCGCCCGAGGCGGGGGCACACCACCGGAAGGGGCACTGATGGGTCAGAAGGTGCATCCCGGCGGCCTGCGGGTCGGCGTCATCCACGACTGGAAGTCGAACTGGATGGTCAGCAACAAGGAGTTCGCAGGCGCGCTCCTCGAGGACATCAAGATCCGCGAGCACATCCTCAAGAAGCTGTCGCACGCCGGCCTGTCGGACATCCTGATCCGCAAGGACAAGCAGCGGATCACGATCGACATCTACACGGCGCGCCCGGGGATCGTGATCGGCAAGTCGGGCGTCGAGGTCGACGCGCTGCGCCGCGAGGTGCACGGCATGACACAAAAGAACGTGCACATCAACATCAACGAGATCAAGCGGCCCGAGCTCGACGCCAAGCTCGTCGCGCAGTCGATCGCGGAGCAGCTGCAGAACCGCGTCTCGTTCCGGCGCGCGATGAAGCGCTCGCTCGCGTCGGCCATCCGCTCCGGCGCCGCGGGCGTGAAGGTGCAGTGCTCCGGTCGCCTCGGAGGCGCCGAGATGAGCCGCTCCGAGCAGTACTCCGAAGGGCGCGTGCCGCTGCACACGATCCGCGCCGACATCGACTACGGCTTCACGGAGGCCCGGACGCCGACGGGCCGTATAGGCGTGAAGGTCTGGATCAACAAGGGCGAGATCATGCCGGAGGGGTACGGGGGCATTCCCGGAGGCGGCAAGGAGACGCGTCTCGGCGACCAGGACACGGCACGCCGGCGCGGGGGCGTCAGCGAAGGGCTCGGCGCCTCGCGCGAAGGCGGCCGCGGGCGCGGCCAGGACCGCGAAGGGCTCGGGCCCGTACGCCGCGGTCGGCCGGGCCAGCGTGGCGGCAAGTCGGGCGGACCGCGTGGCCGCGGCCCGCGCAGGGACGAGCGGCCCGCAGAGCCCCAGGCAGTGGAAGCCGAGGTTCCGGCCGAGGCCACCGATCAGCCGGTTGTCGACCAGGTCGTAGAGCAGTCGGTTCCTGAGAGCGCGCCGGAGGCGGCGAGCGTCGCGGAGGCGCCTACCGCAGAGCCCGAGCCGGCCGCGGAAACGTCGACCCCGGAAGCGCCGGAGGATAAGAGCTGATGTTGCTGCCGCGGAGGACCAAGTTCCGGAAGACGCACCGCGGTCGTCGCCGCGGACAGACGAAGGGCCAGGACCACGTGCAGTTCGGCGACTACGGGATCAAGGCGCTCGAGGACGGCTGGATCACGAACCGCCAGATCGAGGCCGCCCGCATCGCGATGACGCGCAAGATCAGGCGCGGCGGCAAGGTGTGGATCAACGTCTTCCCCGACAAGCCGTTCACGAAGAAGCCAGCCGAGACTCGGATGGGCAAGGGCAAGGGCTCGCCCGAGGGCTGGGTGGCGGTGGTCAAGCCGGGTCGCGTCATGTTCGAGCTCGCTGGCGTATCGGAGCCTCTGGCCCGGGAAGCGCTCCGGCTCGCCGGGCAAAAGCTGCCCGTGAAGACGAAGTTCGTGCGTCGCGAAGGCGGTGATCTCTTTGCTGGCTAAGGACCTGCGCGAGCTAAGCGACGACCAGCTCTCGCAGCGGCTCGTCGATACGCGCAAGGAGCTGTTCAACCTGCGCTTCCAGTCGGCGACCGGCGCGCTCGAGAACAGCGCGCGGCTCAAGCTGACGCGGCGCGAGATCGCTCGCATCCTGACCGTGCAGCTCGAGCGCGAAGCAACCCCGAAGGGTGAGAACTAGGGATGGCAGACGAGAAGCCCCGCAGCAGGAAGAAGAAGGACGCCGAGGAGACGCCGGTCGACGCCGAGGCGGCGGTCGAGGAGTCAACGGCGGCGGATCCGGCCGACGAGCCGGCCGAGGCTGTCGCTGCCGAGACCGAGGTCGACGCGGCGGCCGGGGAGCCCGAGGCCCTCGAGGAAGCCCCCTTCGAGGAGCCCCTCGCCGAGCCCGAGGCAGCGGCCGAGCTGGCCGCAGAGCCCGAAGCGGAGGCCGAGTCTCCCGTCGAGGAAGCGCAGGTCGAGGAGCCCGTCGCCGAGGCCGAGGGGCCGGTTGCTGCGGAGGTCGTGGAACCGAGTGCGGCGGAGGCCGCTCCCGAGGAGGAGCCCGCAGCCGAGGCGGAGCCCGCAGCCGAAGCGGTAACCACCGAGGCCGAGGAAGCTGCCGTCGCAGCCGCCCCGAAGCGCTCGAGGAAGCGGCTGCCGCGATCGCTCCGGCACAAGCACGTCAAGCCGAGGCGGGAGCCCGCGAAGAAGCGCAAGCCGATCACGCGCCTCCCGAAGCCCGAGACCGAGCTCGGGCGCCGGCAGGAGCGCCGCGGCGTCGTCGTCTCCGACAAGGGCGAGAAGACGATCGTCGTCAAGGTGGACGTGATCAAGGCGCACCCGAAGTACAAGAAGGTCGTTCGCCGCTCGCGCAAGTTCCACGCGCACGACGAGGGCAACACCGCTGTGATCGGGGATGTCGTCCGGATCGTCGAGACGCGTCCGATCTCGAAGCAGAAGCACTGGCGTCTGGCCGAGATCGTCGAGAGGGCCAAGTAATGATCCAGCAGGAAACGCGGCTCAAGGTCGCCGACAACACCGGCGCCCGCGAGATCCTCTGCATCCGGGTCACCGGCGGCTCGAAGCGCCGCTACGCGCGGGTCGGGGACATCATCACCGCGACCGTCAAGACGGCTGCTCCTCAGGGGGCGGTCAAGAAGGGAGAGGTCGTGAAGGCGGTCGTGGTCCGGACGAAGAAGCCGTTCGGTCGCGACGACGGCACCCTGATCGCCTTTGACGAGAATGCCGCGGTGATCATCGACAACCAGCGCAACCCGCGCGGTACCCGCATCTTCGGGCCGGTCGCCCGAGAGCTGCGCGAGAAGAACTTCATGAAGATCGTCAGTCTGGCCCCGGAGGTGCTCTAGCAATGCCTGCGATGAAGGTGAAGAAAGGCGATCTCGTGCAGATGCTGTCCGGCAAGGATCGCGGCAAGCAGGGTCGGGTGCTCGATTCGCGGCCGCGGGACGGGAAGGTGATCGTCGAGAACCTGAACCTCGCGCGGCGCCACCAGAAACCGCGCCCGATGCGCGACACGAGCCGCATGGGCGGCACGCAGATGACGCCCGGAGGGATCCTCGAGAAGCCGACGCCGGTGCCGATCGGCAACGTGATGCTCGTGTGCCCGGTGTGCAAGCAGCCGACCCGCGTCGGCTTCAAGACGAAGGACGTGAAAGGCGAGATCGTGAAGGTGCGCGTGTGCAAGCGCGAGGGCTGCCGGCAGGAGATCGACCGCTGATGGCCGTGACCGAGACCAAGGGTTCTAGGAATGACTACGTGCCGCGCCTCAAGCAGCGTTACAACGACGAGCTGCGCACGCAGCTCAAGGCCGACCTCGGCCTGTCGTCGATGATGCAGGTGCCCAGGATCACGAAGATCACGCTCAACATGGGCGTCGGCGAGGGCAAGACCGACGCGAAGGCGCTCGACTCCGCCATCGACGAGCTCTCGACGATTGCGGGACAGCGGGCGCAGGTGCGTCGCGCGCGCAAGTCGATCGCCCAGTTCAAGCTCCGCGAAGGGATGCCGATCGGCGCGCGCGTGACGTTGCGCGGCGACCGGATGTGGGAGTTCCTCGATCGGCTCATCTCGATCGCTCTGCCGCGCATCCGCGACTTCCGCGGCCTCAACCCGGAGTCCTTCGACGGCCGAGGCAACTACTCGCTCGGCCTGCGCGAGCAGATCATCTTCCCGGAGATCGACTACGACAGCATCAACCAGATTCGCGGCCTCGACGTCGCGATCACGACCAACGCCGAGACGGACGAGCAGGCCGAGGCGCTTCTGCGCGGGCTCGGCATGCCGCTCGCCACCGAGGCTCGGCGCGACTGAGAAGGGAAGGGGCTAGCGAGATTCGATGGCCAAGAAGTCACTGATCGCGAAGGCCGCACGGCCGCAGAAGTACAAGACGCGCCAGTACAGCCGCTGCAACCGCTGCGGCCGGCCGCGTGCCGTGTTCAAGAAGTTCGGGCTCTGCCGCATCTGCCTCCGCGAGCTCGCGCACCAAGGCGTGATTCCGGGCATGACGAAGAGCTCGTGGTAGGAGCGAGACGATGCTGACCGACCCCGTCGCCGACATGCTCACGCGGATCCGCAACGCGAACAAGGCGCTGCACGACCGCGTCGAGATGCCGAACTCGAAGCTCAAGGAGGAGATCGCCCGCATCCTCAAGGAGGAGGGCTACGTCCGCGACTACCGTGTCGTGGAGGCCAACCGGCCCTACAAGGTGCTCGTGATCGAGCTCAAGTACGGCCGCAGTCGCGAGCGCGTCCTGACAGGCCTCAAGCGCATCTCGAAGCCCGGACGTCGCATCTACGCCCGCAAGGACCGCCTGCCGCGGGTCCTCGGCGGCATGGGAACCGCCATCCTGTCCACATCCCGCGGCGTGATCACGAGCCGCACCGCCGAGCAGGAGGGCATCGGCGGCGAGGTCATTTGTTTCGTCTGGTAGCTGAGATGAGCCGAATCGGAAGAAGACCAATCGAGGTGCCCGCTGGAGTCCTCGTGTCGATCGACCCGGGTCGGGTCACCGTCTCCGGGCCGAAGGGCGAGCTGCGCCAGCAGGTGCCCGTTCGCATCACGATCGAGCACTCGGGCGATCAGATCCTCGTCACCCGTCCGACCGAGCGCGGCGAGGATCGTGCGCTGCACGGCCTCACCCGGACGCTCGTCGCGAACATGGTCGAAGGCGTCACGAACGGCTTCGAGAAGCGGCTCGAGATCCAGGGTGTCGGCTATCGGGCCGCCTTGGCCGGGACGAACCTCGAGCTGCAGGTGGGCTACTCCCACCTGGTGCGGATCGTCCCGCGGACGGGGATCGAGTTCGAGGTCCCGGCGCCGACCCAGGTGATCGTGCGGGGGATCGACAAGCAGCTCGTCGGGCAGACCGCGGCCGAGATCCGCAAGGTGCGTCCGCCCGAGCCGTACAAGGGCAAAGGGATTCGCTACGAGGGCGAGTTCGTGAGGCGCAAGGTGGGCAAGCGCGCATGAGCGGCCTTACCGTCTACGAGGCACGCCGCCGGCGCCACCGCCGCGTGCGCGGGAAGGTCGCCGGCACGACTGCTCGGCCGCGGCTTGCGGTCTTCCGCTCGAACCGCGGCATCTTCGCGCAGCTCATCGACGACTCCGCCGGCACGACGGTCGCGAGCTCGAGCTGGATCGGTCTGAAGGGCTTTAAAGGGGACAAGACCGAGCAGGCGAAGGAAGTCGGGCTCAGGCTTGCCTGGGCGGCGAAGGAGGCCGGCATCGAGGCCGTCGTATTCGATCGAGGCGGCTATCTGTTTCACGGACGCGTCAAGGCGCTCGCCGACGGGGCGCGCGAAGGAGGACTGAGGTTCTGAATGGCTGTTGATGTTGCAGAGACGAGGGAGCTGAAGGAGCGGGTGGTCGAGATCAACCGCGTCGCGAAGGTGGTCAAGGGGGGGCGGCGGTTCTCGTTCACCGCGCTCGTCGTGATCGGCGACGAGGTCGACCGGGTCGGCGTGGGCTACGGCAAGGCGCGTGAGGTGCCGCTCGCAATCTCGAAGGCCGTCGACGACGCGAAGAAGAACCTCTTCACCGTGCCGAAGCACGGCCAGACGATCACCCATGACGTGGTCGGAGAGTTCGGGGCGGCGCGGGTGCTCCTGCGGCCGGCCTCGCCGGGAACGGGCGTGATCGCGGGCGGCGGCGTCCGTGCGGTGCTCGAGCTTGGCGGCATCCGCGACGTGCTTGCGAAGTCGCTCGGAACGACGAACCCGATCAACATGCTCAAGGCGGCCGAGCAAGCGCTGCGCGACCTTCGGCGGCCCGAGGATGTCGCGAAGGCCCGCGGCAAGTCGGTGCGCGACGTGCTTCCGTACAAGGCGCCCGTCGAGGAGGCGACCGGTGCCAAAGCTTAAGCTCACGCAGGTCCGGAGCGCGATCGGGCAGACGCCTCGTCATCGCGGCACCCTGCGCGCGCTCGGCCTCGGTCGGATCGGCAAGACGGCCGAGCACGACGACAACCCGGCGATCGCAGGCATGGTTCGCAAGGTTCGTCATCTCGTGAAGGTCGAGGAGGCCTAGGAGCCATGCCGGAAGAGCTGAACCTCTCGAATCTGGCCCCTGCCCAGGCGCGCAAGGACCGCAAGCGCATCGGCCGCGGCCTGGGCTCCGGCAAGGGTCGGTACTCCGGTCGCGGGATCAAGGGCCAGAAGTCGCGCGCCGGGTCGCACGCGATGCGCGCGGGCTTCGAGGGCGGCCAGATGCCGCTCGCGATGCGCCTTCCGAAGCTGCGCGGCAACACATCCAAGGACGCCATGCCCGTGGGGCCGTTCCGCACCTACACCCAGCCGGTGAACGTCGGGCAGCTCGATCGCTTCGAGGCGGGCGAGGAGGTGACGCCCGAGCTGCTCAAGGCCAAGGGCCTGATTCGCTCGCTCCGCAAGGACGTGAAGCTGCTCGGCGACGGCGTCCTCTCGACGCGCCTCACGATCACCGTGCATGCAGCCTCCGAGACGGCGCGCAAGAAGGTCGAGGCGGCCGGCGGGACGCTCACCCTGCTCAAGGAGCCGAAGGTCAAGAAGGCGAGGCGCAGGCACGCCGCGCCGCGCGTTGAGGCCGAGCCCGACGACGAGCCGACCGAGGCGGAGGCCGAAGCGGCCGACGGCGACGAGGCCGAGGGCGAGGAGTAGGCCCTGTTCTCCTGGCTCGCCAACGCATGGCACGTGCCGGAGCTCCGGCGCCGTGTGCTGTTCACGGCCGGCATCCTCGCTGCGTACCGGCTGGGCTCGTGGCTGCCCGCGCCGGGCGTCGACTCGGAGACGATCCAGGACTACTTCAGCGGCCAGGGCGGCACCGTCCTCGGCCTGCTCGACCTCTTCAGCGGCTCGGCGCTCTCCCGCTTCTCGATCTTCGCGCTCGGGATCATGCCGTACGTCACGGCCTCGATCATCCTCCAGCTCCTCACCGTCGTCATCCCGACGCTCGAGCAACTGCAGAAGGAGGGCGAGTCGGGCTACGCGAAGATCAACCAGTACACGCGCTACCTCACCGTGGTGCTCGCGGCGGCGCAGAGCCTCGGGTACGCGTACCTCTTCAAGCGCCAGGACGCGCTGCTGATCGACAGGGGGCGCCTCATCCTGATCGTGGTGACGCTCACGGCGGGGACGACGCTCCTCATGTGGATGGGCGAGCTGATCACGAAGCGCGGGATCGGGAACGGGATCTCGCTGCTGATCTTCGCCTCGATCCTGACCTCCGCACCCGCCGGCGTGAACGCGTGGATCAACGGCGGGCCGATGGAGAAGCTCTTCTTCCCGCTGGTCGCGCTCGGCATCACCGCCGCGGTCGTCTTCATGCAGGAGGGTCAACGGCGCATTCCCATCCAGTACGCGAAGCGGATGGTGGGCCGGCGCCAGACGGCCGGGGGGTCGACCTACATGCCACTGCGTGTGAACATGGCCGGCGTGATCCCGGTCATCTTCGCGGCCGCGATCATGGCGTTCCCGCCGACGATCGGCCAGTTCTTCCCGCAGACGCAGAGCTTCATCAACGCGCACTTCTCGCCCTCGAACTGGGCATACCTCGCGCTCGAGGGCTTCCTGATCGTGATCTTCACGTACTTCTACACAGCGGTCCAGTTCAACCCGGTCGACCAGGCCGACAACCTGCGCAAGCACGGCGGCTACATCCCCGGCATCCGTCCAGGCCCACCCACGGCTCAATACCTCGACCGCGTGCTGACACGGCTGACGCTGCCAGGCGCGCTCTACCTCGCGATCATCGCGGTGCTGCCGTCGCTCTTCATCCGTTACGGAGGCTTCTCGCAGGCGACCTCGCGGGCGCTCGGCGGCACATCCGTCCTGATCGTCGTCGGCGTCGCGCTCGACACGATGCGACAGATGCAGTCGCAGATGATGATGCGCTCGTACGAGGGCTTTCTGAGGTGAACCTGCTCGTCCTCGGCCCGCAGGGCGCGGGGAAGGGCACACAAGCGAAGCGTGCTGCGGCCGAATACGGGATTCCGCACGTCTCGACCGGCGAATTATTCCGCGCGGCCGTGGCCGCCGGGACGGAGCTCGGTCGCCGCGTCGGGCCGATTCTCGCTGCGGGCGACCTGGTTCCGGACGAGCTGACGATCGAGTTGATGCGGGAGCGGCTTCGTGCCGGGGACGCGCGCGCCGGATTCGTGCTCGACGGCTTTCCGCGCAACCTCGCGCAAGCGGAGGCGCTCGACGAGATGCTCGCCTCGATCGGGCACGAGCTCGACGCGATCCTCTTCTTCAACCTTCCGGACGAGGTGGCCACGGCGCGCATGCTCCGTCGTGCGGAGGACGAGGGCCGCGCCGACGACACGCCGGAGGCGATCGCCCGCCGCCTCCAGATCTACCACTCGCACACGGCGCCCGTCGTCGAGCACTATCGCGTGACAGGGAAGCTCGTCCCGCTCCACGCCGAGCGCTCGATCGGCGATGTCTGGCAGGAGATCCGTGAAGCGCTACAACGGTTCGAGAACGCGGCATGATCATTCGCAAGTCCGCACACGAGATCGACCTGATGGCCCGCGCGGGCGAGGTCGTCGCCGGCACGCTCGCCCTCGTCGAAGAGCGCCTCGAGCCCGGGATCACGATGGCCGAGCTCGATCACCTGGCGGAGGCCTACATTCGCGCTCACGGCGGCGTGCCGACGTCGAAGGGGTACAAGGGGTTCCCAGCCGCGACCTGCATCTCGCCGAACGCGATGATCGTGCACGGGATCCCCGGCGACTACGCGGCGAAGGAGGGAGACATCGTGTCGGTCGACGTCGGGGTGACGAAGGACGGCCTGATCGCCGACTCGGCCGCGACGTTCCCGGTCGGGGAGATCTCGGCCGATGCCCAGCGGCTGCTCGACGTCTGTCAGTCCGCCCTCGAGGCGGGGATCGACGCGGCGCGGATGGGGGCGAACGTGAACGACATCTCGGCGGCGATCCAGAGCGTGACCGAGGACGGAGGCTTCTCGATCGTGCGCAGCCTCGTCGGTCACGGCGTCGGTCGCTCCTACCACGAGGATCCGCAAGTGCCGAACTTCGTCATGTCGTACGCGGGCCCGGAGCTGCGCGAGGGGATGACACTCGCGATCGAGCCGATGATCACGGCCGGCGGTGCCGACGTGTACGTCCACGACGACGAGTGGTCGATCTCGACGGTCGACGGCTCGCTCGCGGCACATTTCGAGCACACCGTTGCGATCGCCGCCGACGGTCCTCGCGTGCTCACGAGGCGAGCACCGGTCCTGGTACGATGACGAGCCGCGGCTTCGGGCCGTGCTTTTTTGTGTCCGAAGGGCTATTCGCGAGACGAACGAACCGCATTCGAAGAGGAAAGGGTGGCGAGTAAGGAAGAGAAGATCGAGGTCGAAGGCGAGGTCACGGAAGCCCTGCCGAGCACGATGTTCCGCGTCAAGCTCGACGGGGGTCATGATGTCCTCGCGACGATCTCCGGCAAGATGCGAAAGCACTACATCCGCATCCTTCCGGGGGACAAGGTGAAGGTCGAGCTCTCACCATACGACCTGACTCGCGGCCGGATCACCTACCGCCACCGAACCTGATCGCCGACGGAAGACGATGAAAGTCCGCCCCTCAGTCAAGCCCATGTGCGAGCGCTGCCGCGTCATCAAGCGGCACGGCCGCACGCTCGTCATCTGCTCGAACCCGCGTCACAAGCAACGTCAGGGGTAGCCGAATGGCACGTATCGCAGGCGTCAACCTCCCCAACCAGAAGCGGCTCGAGATCGGGCTGACGTACATCTACGGCATCGGTCAGCCCTCGGCGCGCCAGATCTGCGCGGCGCTTGGGCTCTCGCCCGACACGAAGGTGCGGGACCTGACCGAGGACGAGGTGGCGAAGCTCCGCGAGCACATCGATGCGACGTACCAGGTCGAGGGGGACCTGCGTCGCGAGCGGACACAGGCGATCAAGCGCCTCTCGGAGATCGGGGCGTACCGGGGCCTCCGCCATCGACGCAACCTGCCGGTGAACGGACAGCGCACGAAGACGAACGCGCGCACGCGCAAAGGCCCGAAGAAGACCGTCGGTCGCGGGAAGAAGGCCAAGTAAGTGGCACCGCCACGTAAGGCAGCGACCCGCGGTCGCGCGCGCCGTCGCGCCCGGAAAAACATCGCCATCGGCCAGGCACACATCAAGACATCGTTCAACAACACGATCGTCGCCCTCACCGATCCGGAGGGCAACGTGATCGTCTGGGAATCGGCCGGCTCGGCCGGCTTCAAGGGCTCCCGCAAGTCGACGCCGTTCGCCGCGCAGGTGACCGCCGACGCGGCTGCGCGGAAGGGGATGGAGCACGGTCTCCAGAAGGTCGAGGTGTTCGTAAAGGGACCCGGCTCGGGACGCGAGACGGCGATCCGGTCGCTGCAGGCGGCTGGGCTCGAGATTCTCGGCGTGAAGGACGTCTCCCCGCAGGCGCACAACGGCGTTCGTCCCAAGAAGCGGAGGCGCGTCTAATGGCCCGCGATCGTTCTCCGAAGTGCAAGCAGTGCCGCCGCGAGGGCATGAAGCTCTTCCTGAAAGGCGAGCGCTGCCTGACCGAGAAGTGCGCGATCGAGCGTCGCAGCTATCCACCGGGAGAGCACGGGCGCGGTCGCATCAAGCAGTCGGAGTACCTGCTCCAGCTGCGCGAAAAGCAGAAGGCGCGGCGCTACTACGGCCTGCTCGAGACCCAGTTCCGCACCTACTACACGAAGGCGACGCGACAGGGCGGCGTCACCGGCGAGAACCTGCTGCGCATGCTCGAGACGAGGCTCGACAACGTCGTCTACCGTCTCGGATTCGCAGCCTCGCGTGCCCAGGCGCGCCAGCTCGTCCGGCACGGGCACTTCCTTGTGAACGGCCGCCGAGTCAACATCCCGAGCTACGGCGTCAAGCCCGACGACGTCATCACGCTCAAGACCGGCTCCACCGCCGAGCAGATCGTCCGTGACGCAACCGACCTCACTGCCGCCGTCGCCCCGTGGCTCCAGGCAGACCACGAAGGGCTGACCGGCAAGGTGCTGAAGTGGCCGGAGCGCGTCGAGATCGACACGCCGGTGGCCGAACAGCTGATCGTCGAGCTCTACTCCAAGTAGCTCGACTCCGTCCAAGCAGCAGAACCTGCTTTGGCCCAATCGAAGAAAGGAACATTTTGGCTAGTCGCAGCACCGTGATCGATTTCCAGGTTCCGAAGATCACCCACGAAGAGGTCCAGGAACACCGCGGGGTCTTCGCCATCGAGCCGCTGGACCGCGGCTTCGGCTACACGTTCGGGAACTCGCTGCGCCGCGTGCTGCTCTCGTCTCTCGAGGGCGCCGCCGTCACCTCGGTGAAGCTCGAGGGAGTTGCCCATGAGTTCACGACGCTGCCCGGAGTCCGCGAGGACGTGACGGACATCATCCTCAACCTCAAGCAGCTCGTCTGCATTCTGCACGGCGAATCGCCGGAGATCGAGGTTCGCCTGAGCGCGAAGGGCGAAGGCACGATCACCGCCGCCGACATCGAGGCTCCCGCCGACCTCGAGATCCTCAACCCGGAGCTCGAGATCGCGAACCTCTCGTCCAAGGGTCGGCTCGAGATCACCCTCACGATCGGCCGTGGCCGCGGCTACGTTCCGGCCGAGGGCAACCGTGGCCAGGCCCACACGATCGGCGTCATCCCCGTCGACTCGATGTTCTCGCCCATTCGCCGCGTCGCCTACGACGTCGAGGCGGCCCGCGTCGGCCAGCGCACTGACTACGACAAGCTGATCCTCGACGTGACGACGGACGGCTCGATCGATCCGAAGGACGCGATCGCGCAGGCGGCCGAGATCCTGATCCGCCAGCTGGCGATCTTCACCGACCTCGAGCGGATCGAGGGCTTCGGTGCCGAGGTGCCCTCGGCTGACGTCGTGGGCGCGCTCGAGGTCTCGCTTGCGCACGGCATGGAGAACTTTCCGATCGAGGAGCTCGAGCTCGGCGTGCGCTCGTACAACTGTCTCAAGCGCGTCGGCATCGAGACGATCGGCGACCTCGTCACGAAGACCGAGAGCGAGCTTGCCTCGATTCCGAACTTCGGCAAGAAGTCGATCGAGGAAGTGAAGGAGACGCTGGCGCAGCACGGCCTGCGCTTGCGTGGCGACGACGGCGGGGAGATCTAGGGCTCCGCGATGCGCCATCAGCGCTCCGGCAAGAAGCTGGGCCGCGACTCGGCCCACCGCAAGGCGCTCTACGCGAACCTCACCGGTGCGCTGATCGAGCACGGGCGCATCAAGACGACCGTGACGAAGGCCAAGGCCGTGAAGCCGCTGGCTGAGCAGATGATCACGTTGGCGCGGCGCGGTGACATCCACGCCCGCCGGCAGGCCGTCGCCTTCCTGCGTTCCAAGGACGTCGTCCACAAGCTCTTCGCCGAGGTGGCGCCTCAGTTCGAGGGTCGTCCCGGCGGCTATGCGCGGATCGTCCGGATCGGCCCTCGCGCCGGCGACTCCGCCGAGATGGCGTACCTCGAGCTGGTCGACGGGCCGCTCGTCCTGAAGACGCGCCTGCCGCGCACGAAGGAGGACGAGGTCGTCGCCGTCGACGAGCTCGAGGAGGAGCCTGCGGCTGAGACCGAGGACGAAGTCGAGGATGCGGTCGAGGCGACGGCCGAGGACGAGGCGGAGCCCGTTGCGGAAGTCGAGGCCGAGCCGCCTGCTGACGAGGCTGAGCCAGCGTCGGACGACGATGACGACGAGTCGGCCGACGACTCGCCGAGAGTCTGAGCCTTCTGGGCCGTCTCAGGCGCCCGAGCCGACGAGCACTCCCACGAGGCCGATCGCGACTCCGCCGAGCGCGATGTGCGCGAGTGAGCGGACGAAGCTCGTCTCGAAGAAGCGCCAGCGAATCGCAGCGAGCGCGACGAGCTCGAGCCCGACCACGATCGCGGCTGTCACGATCGCGGCGTGGTAGCTCGGCAGCAGGAAGGGCAGCGTGTGGAGGATGCCGCCCACGAACGTCCCGGCGCCGGTGATCAGCCCGCGGGCGAGTGGGCTGCCGCGTCCCGTCAGCTCGCCGGTATCCGACAGCGCCTCCGAGTAGGCCATCGAGATCGCAGCGCCGATCGCCGTCGCGAGACCCGCCACGAAGGCCGCGTGCGGATTGCGCGTGTAGATAGCGATGCCGAAGATGGGCGCGAGAGTCGACAGGGAGCCGTCGATCAGGCCCACCATCGCGGGCTGCACCCGTTGCAGAAGGAATGAGCGCCGGCGCGACATGGACATAGTGTACCGGATGGATCACAAGTCACTAGAGCATAAGGAACACCTTACAAGTAGCGTCAGGAAGGCCTGACCTGCGACTCAGGCTCACACTCGCCTACGACGGCTCTGGGTTCCGGGGCTGGGCGCGCCAGCCGGGGGAGCGGACCATCGAGGCAGAGCTGCGGACGGCGCTCGAGAGTGTCTTCGGATCGTTCGACTCACTCGCCGTGGCCGGCCGCACGGACAGCGGCGTGCACGCGCTCGCGAACGTCGCCTCGGTCGAAGTCGAGTCCGGCCCGAGCGCAGCGCGGGCGGCCGAGGCTCTCAACGCCCTCCTGCCGGACGACGTGGCGATCGTGGCGGCGGAGGAGGCGTCGGCTGAGTTCCACGCGCGGTTCTCGGCCCGCTCGCGCTCGTATCGGTATCGCGTCTGGCGTAGCCGTGTGCGCTCGCCGTTCGAGGCGCGCCGGTCCCTCTGGCACCCGCAACCGCTTGATGTCGAACGTCTCAACGCGGCGGCCGAGAAGCTTTACGGCGAGCACGACTTCCGGGCCTTCACGCCGACCGACTCGCAACACGAGGTCTTCACGCGGGTGGTCGAGACGGCGCGCTGGTACGACCGGGGCGACGCCGTCGAGCTCGAGATCACCGCCGATTCCTTCCTGCGCCACATGGTGCGCACGCTCGTCGGCACCATGCTCGAGCGCGATCCGGGCGAGCTCGACGACCTGCTGGCGGGCGCGCCGAGGTCGGCTGCCGGCTCGACCGCGCCGCCGTGGGGCCTCTACCTGACGCAGGTTCGCTACTGACCTGGGCTCGAGCACGGCGTGGCTACGATCGGGCGATGCGGTTCCCGGTGGTGCTCTTCGACCTCGACGGCACGGTCGTCGACTCCGGCGCGATCATCCTCGCCTCGATGCGGCATGCGACGCGGACCGTGCTCGAGCGGGAGTTCGCCGATCACGAGCTGATGGCATCGGTCGGCGGGCCGGGGCTCGAGGCCCAGATGCGCGCGCTCGCGCCGGATCGCGTCGAGGAGCTCGTCCGGGCCTACCGGGAGCACAACGAGCCGCTCCACGACGACCTCCGAAGCTTCGATGGCATCGGCGAGGTGCTCGTGCGCCTGAAGGACGAGGGCCGGCGGCTCGGCATCGTCTCGGCGAAGCGGCGGAGCACGGTCGAGCTCGCGTTCGCGCGCGTGCCGCTCGGGCATCTCTTCGACGTGATCGTCGGCGGCGACGAGACGGAGCGGCAGAAGCCCGCGCCGGAGCCGCTCCTGCTCGCACTCGACCGGTTTGCAGCGAAGCCGTCGGACGCCGCGTATGTCGGCGACTCGCCGTACGACATGCAGGCGGCGCGCGCCGCGGGCGTCTACGCCGTCGGCGTGACGTGGGGCGGCATCCACGACGGCGCCGTGCTCGAGGACGCCGACGCGGTCGTCCACACGGCGGAGGAGCTGCTTGCCGTCCTCTGAGCCGGCGGCGCGCGTGGCCGAGCTCCGCGATCTTCTCAACCGCTGGAGCCACGCGTACCACGTGCTCGACGATCCGCTCGTCGACGACGCGACGTACGACCGTCACCTCGACGAGCTCGCAGCGCTCGAGAGCGAACACCCTGAGCTCGCGACGCCGGACTCCCCGACGCAGCGTGTCGGCGCGCCCGTGTCGGAGCGGTTCCAGAAGGTCAGGCACCGGTCGCCGATGGGCTCGCTCGAGAAGGTGACGACCGCCGAGGCGCTCGCGAAGTGGGCCGACGACGTTCGCAAGCGCCTCGACTCCGACGAGCCCGTCGCCTACGTGATCGAGCCGAAGATCGACGGTCTCGCGATCAGCCTCACGTACGAGAACGGGCTCCTGGTGCAGGGAGCGACGCGGGGCGACGGCGTCCAGGGCGAGGACGTGACCGTTAACCTGCGCACGATCGGGTCGGTCCCGCTGCGCGTGCTCGACGACGCGCCGTCCCTGGTCGAGGTCCGGGCGGAGGTGTACCTCCCGATCTCGGGATTCCGCGAGCTCAACGCCAGGCTCGCCGGCACGGGGCAGAAGCTCGCGCCCAATCCGCGCAACGCAGCCGCCGGCTCCCTGCGGCAGAAGAACTCGGCGATCACCGCCGACCGCCCGCTCGCGGTGTGGGTGTACGGGGTAGGTGCGCGCGAAGGCGTCGACTTCGAGTCGCAATGGGAGCTGCTCCGATGGCTGCGCGAGCATGGCTTCCGCACGAACCCGCACGCGGAACGGCTCGGGTCGATCGGCGAGGTGGCGGAGCGCTGCGAGGCGTGGGAGCATCGCCGTGCCGAGCTCGACTACGAGATCGACGGGATCGTGATCAAGGTCGACTCACTCGACCAGCAGCGCCGTCTCGGTGCGCTCCACGAACGGCCGCGCTGGGCCCGCGCGTACAAGTGGGCGCCCGTCGCCGCGGAGACGACGTTGCTCAAGATCGCGATCCGCGTCGGTCGCACGGGCGCGCTCAATCCATGGGCGATGCTCGAGCCCGTCGAGGTCGGCGGCGTCACGGTGTCGCGCGCGACGCTGCACAACGAGGAGGACATCAACCGCAAGGACATCCGTGAGGGCGACCGCGTCGTGGTGCAGCGCGCGGGCGACGTGATCCCGCAGGTCGTCGGGCCGGTGCTTCCGCACGCCAAGGGGACGAAGCCGTTCCGGATGCCCGCGAACTGCCCGCTCTGCGGCGTCGCCGTCGTGAAACCCGAAGGCGAGGCGATGCACCGCTGCCCGAACCGGGCGTGCCCCTCGCGCGGGCTCGAGACGCTCAACAACTGGGTGATGGCCGCGGCGGACATCGAGGGCGTCGGCGAGAAGTTCGTCTGGCGGCTTTGGCAGGAGGGCAAGCTGCGATCGCTGCCCGACCTCTACCGGCTGACGAAAGAGGACCTGCTCGGTCTGGACGGCTTCGCGGAGATCAGCGCGTCGAACGTCATCGACGCGATCGCCGCGTCGCGCTCGCTTCCGCTCGGCCGCGTGCTCTTCGGACTCAACATCCCCGACGTCGGGTGGGTGACGGCGCAGTCGCTCGCGCGGCACTTCGGCACGATCGAGAACCTCGGCAAGGCGACGCACGAGCAGATCATGGCCTGCGAGGGCATCGGCCCGGAGCGCGCGGAGGCGATCGTCGAGTGGTTCGCGGACGAGGACAACCAGGCGCTCGTAGCCGAGCTGTGGCCGCTGCTCGATGTGCACGAGGAGGAGCCCCCGCCCGAGGGTCCCCTCACCGGCAAGCAGTACGTGATCACCGGGACGCTCGACTCGTTCACTCGGGAGGAGGTGCGCGCGGCGCTCGAAGGGCTCGGGGCGAAGGTGTCCGACGGCGTCTCGAAGAAGACCGCGGGCGTGATCGTGGGCGAGAGCCCCGGGAGCAAGGTCGCCAAGGCCGAGGCCGCAGGCGTGCCGCTCCTGACCGAGGACGACCTGAAGGCGCTGCTCGCGGGCAGGCCGGGCTAGCGACGCGCAGCGAGCTCGGCGAGCTTCGTCACGAACCGGTCCTGAGCCTCCCGGGCGGCCCAGGACGCGACCGGGTAGCCGTTGTGCACGACGACGAAGGCATACCGCCGGCCGACGTACCCGGACAGCGCCGAGGCGATCGCGGTCGTTCCCGTCTTCGCGCGGACACGGCCCCGGACGGGCCGGTATTCGAGCCTGTGCTCGAGCGTCCCGCTGATCCCCGCGACCGCGAGCGAGTCGCGCACGAGGGGCCGCAGCTCGGGATCGCGCCAGATCGCGACGAGCAGGGCCGCGAGCTCGCGGGCAGTGACGCGGTTCTCGCGGGAGAGGCCCGAGCCGTCGACGATCCGGACCCCGGCGAGCGGGACCCCGGCTGCCGCGAGGTCGCGTCTCACGACCGCCGCTCCGGCAGCCGACGTGCCCTTGCCGAGCACCTCGCGGCCGATCGCCTTCAGAACCATCTCGGCTGCGAAGTTGTCGCTGTCGGCGTCGATCATCCGGAGCAGCCGGTCGAGCCGCTGCGAGTGGTCGCTCGCGAGCCTCTTCGCGCGCTCGCCGGCGCGACCCGTCGTCGCATCGCGGACCTCGATCCCGCGCGCGCGCAGCAGGTCGGTGAACAGGGCCGCCGCCGCGAGCGCAGGGTCTGCGGCAGGCCGGTGCTTCCGGAACCCGCGATTCGCGACGAGCGCCGAGAGCGGAGCCGACTCCTGGTAGACGAAGCCGGTACGCCAGCCGACGACGGCGACGCGGTCGTCGAGCCACGAGTCGTCGCCGAGCACGCGACCCGTCACGCGGCGGATGCCCGAGCGGGCGATCCTGACGGCAAGCCGCTCCAGGTCTCTCGTCGTGAGAGTCGGGTCGCCGTAGCCCTTGAGCACGAGACGCCCGTGCCAGACGGCTCCGATCCGACGTCCCTCGCCGAGCACCTCGGTGCGGAAGCGGTAGCTCGGGCCGAGCTCGCGAAGAGCCGTGTATGCGACGCAGAGCTTCTCGTTGGAGGCCGGCTGGAGCGGCGTGTCGGGGTTCTGGGCGAAGATCGTCTGGCCGCTCTCGAGGTCGACTGCCATGGCAGCGGAGTGCGCCGTCGAGATGCCGGGCGCGACGAGTGCGGCGCGCAAGTTGCCGCCGATGCTCGGGGCCGTGGCCTGTGCGGCCGGCGGCAGGCAGAGGGCGCAGGCCACTGCCAGCGCGAGACGGCCTTTGAACCCCACCGCTCGATTGTGCCCGGAGATCGGCGGAAACTCCAGCAATTTTGGGCCTGCGTCCGGCTCAAGATGGGCCGCTCGGCCCATGACGCGCTCGCCGGCACAGGCGAATCTCGTCTGGGATGAGCGAGCTCGAGACGCTGCTTACGGAGATCGCGCGCCTGCTCGGCCAGGCACAGCACGACGACGATCCGGCCCGGCTCGAGCGGACGCTTACCGACGGCTACGCTCGGGCGCTCTCGCTGGAGGCCGAGGGCTCGCGGCTCAGGCGCCAGATCGAGCAGCTGCACGCAGAGGGGGATCAGGGCGCCGCCTCGGACGGCGACGAGCTGCGCTCGCTCGCGCAGCGCCTCGAGGCGCAGGAGAACGTTCTCGAGCAGCTCCGCGACGAGCTCGGTCGCCTCAGGCGGCGCCATTCGCTCGCCGTACGCGTTGCTGGCGACTACTAGTCCTCAGACGAGGCCGGACCGGACGGCGTAGACGGCCGCCTGGATCCGATTCTCGATCTGGAGCTTCATCAGGATGTTCGAGATGTGGTTCTTGACCGTCTTCGGGCTGATGTGCAGGTCGGCCGCGATCTGAGCATTGTCCTTGCCGTTCGCGATCAGCTTCAGGACCTGGATCTCCCGGTCTGAGAGCTCGGAGCGAATGGCCTGCGCCTCGTGCGGCGAGGTGCTCGTTGCCCGGAGCCGCTGGAGCACCTTCGACGCGATCACGGGTGAGACGAGGGATTCCCCGGCCGCCGCCGCGCGGATGCCTGCCATCAGCTCGTTGATCGACGCGTCCTTGAGCAGGTAGCCGCACGCCCCGGCCAGGATCGCGTCCATCACGTCGCCGTCGAGGTCGGAGATCGTCAGCACGAGAACCCGCGTCAGCGGCGCGATCATCGCGATCTGCCGGGTCGCCTCGACGCCGCTGATGCCCGGCATGTTCAGGTCCATGATCACGACCTCGGGCGCCACCTCGCGGATCAGCCGCAGCGCCTCGGAGCCCGTGTCCGCCTCGCCCACCACTTCGACCCCCTGTTCCTCGAGCAGCGTACGAAGCCCCGTTCGGAACAGGTCGTGATCGTCGACGAGCAGTACGCGCGGCAACGGCTGGTGTGTGGTTTCGGGTGCCTGACTCACCTCGTCCTTCCAGGGCCGTGGAGGTGGGAGCGAGGGAAGGAGTTTAGTGGAGGGTGGTCGTCACGGATGCCGGCGCCGGCCTGTTCCATGAGCTGCAGTCGGAAGCCCCGGGCGACGCCCGAACAGGCGGGATCGTCGTGGAGGCGCTGACCGGGAGTGAGATCGGCCATTCGGCAGCTTCGACGAGTTTAGAGCAGTTTTGCAGGGTGGTTTACACATGATTTGTTGCTCGTATCCGGGGACCCTGCTAACCTGCCGCGCTTGTGACGCACCGGCCCTGCGGCCAGTGCCTTGCCCCGTCAGCTACCCGAGGAGCGTCATCAGTCTCAGACGTGGACAAGCGCGGTACGTCCTACTCGGGCTCCTGACGACACTCCTCGTGGCTGTCCCGGCGCTCGCGACACCCGCTCCCACGATCTCGAGCAAGCAGGCGGAGGCACAGCGGGTGCTCGGCCAGCTCGACCAGCTGGATTCGAGCCTCGCCGCCGCGAACGAGCGGCTGAACCTCGCCAACCTGAAGCTGGAGAACGTCCAGCAGAAGATCGAGGAGAACACACGAGCTCTCCGCGTCGCCAAGCACAACCTGCGTCACAGTCAGGCGACGATCGCCCAGAGGCTCGTCGCGCTGTACAAGCGAGGCGAGCCCTCGACGCTCGAGGTGATACTCGGGGCGCGGACTCTCGGCGAAGTCTTGAACCGCATCGACACCCAGAACCGTGTCTCCACGCTCGACGCGCAGGTGATCAACCAGGTGAGGACGTTCAAGACAGCCGTCAAGCGTCACGCCCGGGAGCTTCGGCGTGACCGGGCCGAGGCGCGCCAGCTCGTCGCCGAGCGCGCCGATCAGAAGCGCTCCTTCGAGGGGCAGATCGCCGAACGGCAGCACCTGCTCTCGTCGCTCAACGCCGAGATCCAGCGGATGATCGCGGCGCAGCAGGCGCTCGAGCTCCAGCGGGCCCGCGCGGCGCGCTCGCGTTACATCGAGGCCCAGGCGCGCCAGTCGCAGTCGATCGACCTGAGCGCGATCGGTGCCACTGCCGAGACGCCGGAAGGCGCGGTCGTCGTGCCGTCGTCGTCCTACGGCGGTGCTGTCGGTGTCGCGCTCTCCTTCGTCGGGACCCCCTACGTCTGGGGCGGGGCTTCCCCCGGTGGGTTCGACTGCTCGGGCCTCGTCATGTACGCGTTCGGAAGTGTCGGCGTGTCGTTGCCGCATTCGTCCTATGCGCTCTGGAACGTCGGTGTGTCGGTGCCGCGCGACCAGCTCCAGGCCGGCGACCTCGTCTTCTTCAACGGTCTCGGCCACGTTGGCATCTACATGGGCGGTGGCCAGTTCGTGCACGCCCCGCAAACAGGCGACGTGGTCAAGGTGTCGAGCATCGACTCGCACGGCGGCTACGTCGGCGCGCGCAGAGTCCTCTAGCCGCGGCCCGGCAGGAGCCGGCATGGCGAGCGCGAATCCAGGCAGTCCGCCGTACACTTCGGTGCTCATGCGTACGACCTGGAATGGATCGATCAGCTTCGGGCTTGTCAGCATCCCGGTGGGCCTTGCACCGGCGACGACGCCCGCTGCGCGTCAGTCGGACGTGCAATTCCGCATGCTCCACCGCGAGTGTCTGACGCCGATCCGGCAGAAGCGGTGGTGCCCGGTTCACGACGTCGAGGTGGGCCCCGACGAGATCGTGCGCGGCTGGGAGGTGACGAAGGGCCAGTTCGTGCCCGTCGAGGACGACGAGCTCGAGGCGCTCGAGCTCCGCGACACGTCGAGGGCGATCGAGATCACGCGCTTCGTGGCCGCGAGCGAGGTCGATCCGATCTACTTCGACCGTACCTACTACCTCGTGCCTGCCGGGACGGAGGCGCAGCGCCGCCCGTACGCGCTCCTGCTCGCTGCGATGGAGGACGAGGATGTCGTCGGGATCGGCTCCTTCGTGCTCGCCGGCAAGGAGAAGCTCTGCCTGATCCGGCCGAAGGGGAGCGCGCTTGCCCTCGAGACGCTCTACGTGGCCGAGGACGTCAAGAGCCAGGCCGAGATCGACGAGGCCGTCGCAGCCACGCCGGTGAAGGAGGAAGAGCTCGGGCTCGCGCAGCAGCTGATCGCTGGGCTGCGCGCGGAATTCGATCCGAGCGCGCTCCGAAGCGAATACCGAGCCTCGCTCCGTCAGCTCCTCGAGGCGAAGGTCGAGGGCGAGGAGCTGCCGCCGCCCGAGCCGGCCGACGACGAGGCGCCGGTGATCGACCTGATGGAGGCGCTCCGGGCATCCGTTGCGGCCGCCAAGGAGACGCCCGCGGCGAAGAAGCCCGCAGCGTCGAAGAAGCGCGCCGCAAGTCGCTAGTGCTCCTTCAGGTAATGCGCCCCGGCTCGGGCGAGTCAAAAGACGCCCCAGGCAAGGACGCAGGGAGCGCCAATAAGCCGAGCTATGGCGCGACTGAGGACCGCGACTGAGGGCACTGCATGGGCGTCTTGGGGCCGTCGGGGGTGATGGCCTGTATTGCCGGAAGGCGCACTCGCACAGCCGGCCTGTCCGTCAATGCTGCGGCGAGACCGCCTTGAGCGCCTCGAGCTGGGCCTGGAACAGCGTCTTGTCGATCTTCCCCTGGTAGATCGGAACGTGCTCCTCGAGGCAGATCCGGATGACCTCCTCGCGGGCGAGTCCGATCTCCTTCGAAAGCTCTTCTGGCGTCAGGTGATTTCCCATGCCGCTCCTCTCGTGGCTACACGTATCCGCTGCACAAAAAGGCCCGTCCGCTGCACAAAAAAGCCCGCTGCGCTCGAAGCGCCGGCGGGCTAGCCCTCCAGCTCCTTTCGGCTGCGGCAGTGATCCTCAAAGGACCCGCCGTGGCCGAAGACCATTCATCACCGGAAACGATAGACCACGCGTCGGACCTGCGCAAAGGAAGCGCGCTCGCGGCCCGGGGCCGCGGCGGCGACGCGCTACGATTCGCCGGCTCGGGGTGTGGCGCAGCCTGGTAGCGCGCTCCGTTCGGGTCGGAGAGGTCCCCAGTTCGAATCTGGGCACCCCGATCAGGGTCGGGGAAACCGCGGGAGACCACGGTTTCCCCGCGGCCCCGACCCGCTTTCGTCCGCGCTTCCGATTCCTCGGCGGGCCGGTTGCTTTCTCCGCGGTGGCGCCGGAGAATCGACGATTGTCGCGATGCGGTGGGTCCTCGCGCTGGCGACCCTTGCGACGACGACGAGTCCGTAGCGGCTTCTATCCTCGAAGGCGTGCTTCGCGCGGTCGTGTTCGACGTCGACTTCACGCTCGCTAGGCCCGGCCCCGACCTCGGGCCGGAAGGCTACCGCAGCCTCGGGCTCCGCTACGGGCTCGACCTCGACCCCTCGCGCTACGAGGAGGCGCGCATTGCCGCCTTCGCCGAGGTCAAGCGCCATCCCGAGTTCGAGCACGACGAGGAGATCTGGGTGCTCTTCACGGAACGGATCATCGAGGGCATGGGCGGAACGGGGGACACCTACGGAGCGGCCGTCGAGATGGAGCGGCGCTGGTCGCAGTCCGTTCACTTCGAGCTCTTCGACGATGCTCTCCCGGTGCTGGACGCGCTTCGCGACCACGGCCTCAAGATCGGCCTCCTCTCCAACTCGTCGCGCGACCTCGACGAGTTCGTCTCTCACCACGGGCTCGTCGTCGACTCCGTTCTCACCTCGCATGTCCACGGCAAGACGAAGCCGCACCGCACCATCTTCCGCGCCATGCTCGAGCGGCTCGCCGTCTCGCCCGAGGAGGCGGTCATGGTTGGCGACACCGTCGAGGACGACTTCGAGGGTGCGCTCGCGGTCGGCATGCGTGCGGTGCTCATCGATCGCGAGGGGAGATACCCGGACGTCCAGGGGCGTCTCGACGATCTGCGGGAGCTGCCGGCCGCTCTCGGCCTGCTCTGACGAAGGCTGCTACAACAGGGGATTCAGGTGGCTTCGCGGCCGCCGATGAAAGCACTGTTGCGGCTCAAGCGCCTCATCAACCTCGTCGCAGTCCTATCCGCCCTTGTGGCCGCTGCGCTCGTGGTGCGCCATTTCGCCCGTAACGGCTGGCCAATCCACCACGCGAACTGGTGGCTCGTCCTGCTTGCGGCCGCGATCTTCCTCGCCGCGTACGGCTTCAAGGCCTGGGGCTGGCAACGACTCTTCCACCGTGAGCGGAGGCCGGCAGTGCTCACGCTCGCCGCGGCGGGCGGGGCGGCCTCGGTCGGCGGGATCGCGCTGCCGGGCCGGTTCGACGAGCTGCTCCGGATCGCGGTCGTCCGACGCTGCCGCCGCGTGAAGGCGAGCCTCGGTGCGGTCGCGCTCTCGCTCTTCCTGCTCGGGCTGATCGACAGCGCAGCACTCGTGCCGCTCGCGTCGGTGGCCGCCGGCGTGACCGACGTTTCCGGGATCGCGCGCGCCGCCCTGATCCTGGTCGCTGCTGCAGGGGTCGCTTCCGCCGGGATCGTGCTGGGGCTGCCGCGGCTCGTCCGGATGCAGAGGCTCGCCCGCTTCCGCCTCGCGTGCTGGGCAGCAGAGCACGCGACCGCGCCCCGCGACGCCGTCGCCGCGTGGGCGGCTGTCGCGGTCTCGTGGAGCCTGCGTGGACTCGCCCTCTTCGTGCTTCTCGCGGCGCTCGGCCTGCGGACGAGCTTCGCGCTCGCCCTTGCATTCCTCTGCGCGTCGTCTGCCTCGGCGGTTCTTCCGATCGCGCCCGCCGGCGCGGTAACCCAGGCTGGAGCGGGGGCTGCGATTCTCGTTGCGGCCGGGATGAAGGCCGACGAGGCGATCGCGTTCGGCGTCGCGGCACAGGGTCTCGTGATGGCGGCCGGAGCGGTGTACGTCGCCGCGCTGGCGGCCTGGCACGCGCAGGGCCGTTTCGGGCCAGTGCGCGCCAGGGCCGCGCCGTCGTAGCGGTCCCGTGCGACGATGCGGGGGTGCGCAGGGTGAACGTCCTCGCTCCGGAATTCGACCTGTCCTCCGAGCGGGACGGATTTCGGTGGCGCGGTGCGCGCCTGGGCGGACAGCTCGGAGCGACCAAGATCGGGGCGTCGCTGTACGAGCTGGCAGGCGGCGAGCGAACCTTCCCCTACCACCATCACCACGGGATGGAGGAGTGGCTGATCGTCCTGGCGGGCGCGCCGACCGTCCGAACCCCGGAAGGTGACCGGACGCTGCGGCGCGGTGACGTGCTCTGCTTCCCGACCGGCCCGGAGGGAGCGCATCAGGTTCGTGGGCCCGGGACGGTGGTGCTCCTGTCCGCGAGCCGCGCGCCGGAGACGACCGAATACCCCGACAGCGCCAAGCTGGGCGCGCGCCCGCCCGGGAAGATCTTCCGCCTCGCGGACGCAGTCGACTACTGGGAGGGCGAGTGAGCGAGCTCGTCAACCTGTACGACGTCGTTGCCGAATCCGATCCGGACGATCCGCCCGGATACCGGGCCCGCATGGCGCGCTTCGGCCCGACGATCGGCGCCGAGCAGCTCGGCGGCTCGGTCTACGAGCTCGAGCCGGGCGAGAGCGTCTGCCCCTACCACTACGAGCATCCCGAGGAGGAGTGGCTGCTCGTGCTCGAGGGCCGGCCGACGCTGCGCGACCCGGATGGCGAGCACGAGCTCGAGCCCGGCGACCTCGTCTGCTTTCTCGAAGGGCCGGAGGGCGCGCACAAGGTCACGAATCGCTTCGACGCGCCGGTCCGGATCCTGATGCTCTCGACGAAGGCGACGACCTCGGTCGCCGTCTATCCGGACAGCGGCAAGGTCGGGGTCTGGCCGCCCGGCAAGCTGTTCCGCTTGGGCGACGCGGTCGACTACTGGGTCGGCGAGGTCTGACGCCGACGGTCGCGGACGCGGCGCCTACCGCCCGGCATGAACCGGGGAGAGCGCAGGCGCCCACGAGCAGAGCGGCGAGACCTCGCCCCGCGACCCGTTCAGCTGCCGGTACCCGAGCGCGTGCTCTGCCTGCATCAGCTTGTGGATCTGCGTCGTGCCCTCGTAGATGATCGGTGCGCGCGCGTTCCTGAAGTAGCGCTCGATCCCGATCTCCGAGCTGTAGCCGTACGAGCCGAAGACCTGGACGGCCTTGTGCGCCGCGTCGAAGGCCGACTCGGTTGCGTGCCACTTGGCGAGCGAGGTCTCGCGCGTCGAGCGCTTCCCCTCATCCTTCATCCAGGCGGCCTGCATGACGAGTAGCTTCGACGTCTCGTATCCGAGCACCATCGAGGCGATCATGTCCTGCACGAACTGGTAGCGCCCGATCGCCGCGCCGAACGTCTCGCGCTCGCGCGCGTAGACGGTCGACCGCTCCAGGCATGCGCGGATCACGCCGCACGCGCCCGCGGCGACCGTGAAGCGGCCCTGGTCGAGGGCGTACATCGCGATCTCGAAGCCGCGGCCCTCCTCTCCGATCAGGTTCTCGGCCGGGACCTCGACGTCCTCGAAGAAGAGCTCGCCGGTCGACCCGGCCCAGATGCCGAGCTTGTGCTCCTGGTCGCGCGCCGTCAGGCCGGGCGTGCTCTTCTCGACGACGAACGCGCTGATGCCCTTGTGTGCTGCCTGGAGGTCCGTCTTCGCGAACACGAGCGCGTGGTCTGCGACCGAGGCGTACGAGATCCAGTTCTTCTGGCCGCTCAGGACGAAGGCGTCGCCCTCGCGACGTGCGGTCGTCCGCATCGCGGCGACGTCGGAGCCGGCCCCGGGCTCGGTGAGGCCGAAGCAGGCGAGCTTCTCGCCCCTCGCCTGCGGCACGAGCCAGCGCTGCTTCTGCTCCTCGGTGCCGTACCGCAGGAGCGTCAGCGAGTTGAGGCCCACGTGCACGGAGATCAGCGTCCGGAACGCCGCCTCGCCGCGCTCGATCTCCTCGCAGGCGAGCGCCTCGCACACGAAGTCGAGCCCGCTCCCGCCGTACGCCTCGGGGATGACCATGCCGAGGATCCCGAGCTCGGCCATCCCCTCGATGAGACCGAGGTCGAGCTTGTGCTCCATGTCGTTGGCGACGGCGACGGGGAGCACCCGCTCGTCGACGAACGCCCGCACGGTCTCCTGCGTCAGGCGCTGCTCCTCGGTGAGCGAGAAGTCCACGGCCTAGGCGCTGGTGAACGCGGGCAGGCCGTCGATCGAGTCGGTGTTCCGCTCGCGGACGTACTCCCGCAGCCCGTCGGGACCCTTCTGCTCGAGCCACCGCTCGCGCTGGGGGCGGGCTCCGACGAGCTCCATCAGCGGGACGCCGTAGCCACACGAGTCGGAGATGCGGTCGAGCCGGACGCGGATCACGGCGCGGACGCCGTCGACGGCGGGATCGGGCGCAGCGATCACCTCGCCGCGGCCGTGCAACCGAACGATCCGAGGCGGCCCGCTGAAGGCGCAGAGCATGATGCAGACGCGGCCGTTCTCGCGGATGTGCGCCGCGGTCTCGGCGCCGCTGCCGATGTGGTCCTCGTACTCGACGGTGCGACCGTCGACGATGCGAAAGGAGCCGATCGGCCCCTTCGGCGAGAGGTTCACGTGACCGCCCGCCTCCGGCGCCGTGGCGACGAAGAAGAGCGACTGCCCCCGGATCCACGCCGCGAGCTTGCCGTCGATCTCGTCGAAGAGCTTGGCCATCGCAGACGTGAGGCTAGATGATGCGTGCCCCGCACCAGACGATGCGGCGGGTCAATCATCTGGCGTGACCCGGGCTCCAGGGTCGCTAGGATGCCGAAACCTTGAGTGCGCAGGGGTCGACGTCGGCAGCCCGTGCCCGCCACAAGAGAGCGATCGTCCAGGGGGGACGCCTTCGGCTGCTTGTGGCGGGAGCGACCCTGCTTGCGCTCGTAGCGGTGCTCGGGTTCGCGTTCGCCGGCTCGTCTCAGACGCTGGCCGAAGGCGTGCGGATCGCCGGGGTCGACGTCGGTGGGCTGACGCCGAGGGGGGCGAGGACGCTCCTTGCCCATAGATCCGAGAGCCTCCAGGACGTCCCCGTGACGTTCGTCGCGGGCTCGAAGAGGTGGGAGATCACACCGAAGGCGCTCGGTGTCGAGGTCGACTGGTCGCGCGCCGTCGACGCCGCCGAGGAGAAGGGCGGCGGCAACACGCTCGTACGCGGCTACAAGCGCTTCGCGCTGAGGGTTTCGTCCGCGGATGTGCAGCCCTCCGCCCGCGCCTACGGCGCCGCCCTCGACTACGAGCTCGGCCTGATCGCCGCGGGCGTCGAGCGTGCGCGCCGTGAGCCGCGCCTCGTGCGCCACGGCCTCACCTTCGAGCTGGCCGGCGGTGAAGCAGGGAGGCAGCTGGACCGCGCCGCCACGCGCCGGCTTCTCGTCGAGTCGCTCGCATCCTTCGAGCGACGGCCGGTGCAGCTGCCTGTGCGGATCGATCGGCCGCGGGTGTCGCTGGCCGCGGTGCGGACCCTGCGGGCCCGTGCCGAGCGCATCGTCTCGGCGCCGGTCACGGTGCGGCGGGGCACCTGGGAGCGCACGATTCCCCGGCAGAAGCTCGCGCGGATGCTGAGCCTTCCCGCCGAGGGCGTCGCCCCGCTCGCATTCGGCGGCCCGGCCGGGAACGCGTACTTCAACCTGCTCGACCGGCTCGTGAGCACGCCCGCGAAGGACGCCGGCTTTGCCGTCGACAGCAGCGGTCAGATCGAGGTCGTCCCGTCCGAGACGGGTATCGCTCTCGACGTCCGGAAGACCGCGGCCGGCCTGCTCGCGGCGGCCGAGCGGCCCGCGTTGCGCGTCGCGCCCCTCGTCGTCGAGACGGCGCAGCCCGACCGGACGACGGCCGAGGCGCGTGCGATGGGCATCACCGGCGTCGTCGGGTCGTACGAGACGGAGTACGGCGGCGTCGCCAACCGGATCCACAACGTCCAGCTCGTCGCACGGCTGATCGACGGCAAGCTGGTCGCGCCCGGAGCGACGTTCTCGTTCAACGAGGCAACGGGTGCGCGAACCGCGGACAAGGGATTCCTCGAGGCGCCCGTGATCATCAACGGCGAGCTCCAGACCGGCCTCGGCGGGGGCGTCTGCCAGGTCTCGACGACCGTGTTCAACGCCGCGTACGAGGCCGGCCTGCCGATCACGTCGCGGACGAACCACGCCCTCTACATCTCGCACTACCCGCTCGGCCGCGACGCCACCGTCGACTACCCCGGCATCGACCTCAAGTTCGTCAACGACACGGGGCGCTGGCTGCTCCTCCGGACGTTCGTCGGCTCGTCGTCGCTCGTCGTGAACCTGTACGGCACACCGCAGGACCGCCGCGTCGAGACCGAGACCGCCCCGCTGCGCGTCCTGTCGGGCCCGCCCGTCGAGAAGTCGGTCGACGACTCCCTTGCTCCGGGTGAGGTGGTCGTCCAGTCCTACGGCGTTCCCGCGCAGTCGACGTCGGTGCACCGGCGGGTCTACGGCCCGACCGGGAAGGTGCTCTCCGACTCGACTTGGTACTCGAGCTACGAGGCCGAGCCGAAGGTCGTCCTCGTCGGGCCGAAGAAGAAGCCGAAGCCGAAGAAGGAGGCGCCGTCCAAGCAGGAGCCCGCCGCCGGCGCCGATGAGACGACGACGGCCCTCACCCCCGGCCAGCTCATGACGCGGAAGCCGGAGCCTCTGCCCTAGCGATCGCCGCGACGAGCCACTCCGGGATCCGGGTCGGCTTGAGCGTCGTCGCGTCGACCGTTCCGTGCGCCGTCCACCCGTCGGCGATCGCCTCCGCGTCGCGCTCGACCACGTACTCGAATCCGAAGCGCGCGCCGCGCACGTTGACGCAGCGGGCGTGCACGAGCAGACGGTCGTCGAACCGAGCGGGCAGGATGAAGCGCGCGTGCGACTCGAGCACGAGCGACTCGATTCCCTCGTCACGGAGTCGCTGGTAGCCGTGTGCGTGCCGGCCGAGGTAGTCGACGCGGGCGACCTCGAACCAGACGAAGAAGTTGGAGTTGTGGGCGACGCCCTGAGCGTCGGTCTCGGCGAAGCGCACACGGATCTCGGTCGCGAAGTTGAAGCCGTCCACGAGGCCGGATGCTAGGCGACGCGCTCGAAGACGAAGAGGCCGAAGCCCAGCGTGTCCCGTCCTCCGAGCTCGACGTAACGGCGCCGGCCGTTCCTGATCCACGCCAGGAACTCGTCGACACCGGGCTCGTCCGGATGTGCCGCGGCGTAGCGCTCGCCGTTCTCCGCCCAGCGCTCCTCGTAGCGGTCGAAGTCGTCGGTGCTCGCAGTGACCGCGTGGGTGAGGGTGAGCCTGAACTCGTCGCCCGCGGAGGTGACACCGTCGTAGTCTGTGAGCTCGTCCTCCGCGGCTCCGAGCGCAGCGAGGTACTCCGGCGACGGCGGGCGGCGCCAGTACCCCTCGCCATAGAGCACGCGACCGCCTGGTCCGACGAGCGAAGTGAGCTGCGCCAGCGTCGCCGGGCTGCCGAGCGACGCCGCGACGTCGAAGCTCTGCGAGCTCTCGAACGTCGTCACGTCCGCCTCGATCAGCTCGAGCTCCGGTGCCCGCAGGCGCGCCTCGTCGAGCAGCTCGCGCGACAGATCGACACCGACGCCGCGGATCGCGTAGCGCACCGCGATCCTGCGAAGCAGCTCTCCCTTGCCGCAGCCGAGGTCGATCACGCGCGCGCCTGGCTCGAGCTCGAGCAGCTCGATCACCTGGTCGACTTTCGCGACTGAGAGCGGGTTCATCAGGTCGATCCCGGCATGGGCGATCGGCGACCAGTCGGCTCGGTTCACCGCAGAGCGAGCTCGAGCTGCGCGTCAGCCGCGAGCCCCGACACCCCGACGCCCACGAGCCTGAGCGGGCCCGGCCGGTCGCGGAGCGCCCGGTCGAGCAGCGAGCAGGCGAGCTCGCCGATCCGGGTGCCCTCGTCGGTGCCCACGGCGAGCGACGCCGAGCGCGTGCGGATCGAGAAGTCGGGATAGCGAAGCTTCGTCGTCACCGTGCGGGCCGTCTGGCCGCGCTCTCGAAGGTGCTCTCCGAGGCTGTCGGCCATGCGATTGAGCTCGTCGTGGAGCCGCTCGTGGTCGGCCACGTCCTGCGGGAACGTCTCCTCGTGCGAGATCGAGATCCGCACCGTCGACACCTCGAGCGCTCGGGGGTCGACGCCGCGCGCGCGCGCGTGGACGATCCGGCCGACCTTGCCGGGCAACAGTCGTCGCAAGGAGTCGTCCGGGAGCGCTGCGAGCGCGCCGACCGTCTCGATTCCCGCCTCGATGAGCCGGGCTTCGGCGCGCGGCCCGATTCCCGGCAGCACGCGGATCGGAAACGGCGCGAGGAACGCCGCCTCGCGGCCCGGTCGCACGACCGTCAGGCCGCCGGGCTTGCGGCAGTCCGAGGCCACCTTCGCGACGACCTTCGAGCTCGCGATGCCGAGGGAGCAGGAGAGCCGGGTGTTCGCGCGGACGACGGCCTGCACCGCCTCGCCGAGCGCGCGGCCCTCGTCGACGTCGGCCGCCAGCTCTCCGAGGTCGAGGTACCCCTCGTCGATCCCGGTCTGCTCGACCGTCGGGACGACGCCGCGGACGAGCGACCACACCTCCTGCGAGTAGCGCCGGTAGAGCGCCATCCGCGGGCGCACGAAGAGCGCGTTCGGGCAGCGCCGGAGCGCTTCGGCACACGACATCGCCGAGACGATCCCGTACGTCCGCGCCGCGTAGTTCGCCGTTGCGACGACTCCGCGGCCGCGCGGATCGCCGCCGACGACGAGTGGTCGGCCGCGCAAGTCGGGGTCTTCGAGCTCCTCCACCGAGGCGAAGAACGCGTCGAGATCGAGGTGGCCGAGAATCACGCAACGAGCGTACTCACGGGGCCGGGCGCCGTCGCGTATCGTGTTCGACGGCCGAACGGGAAAGGAGGCGAAATGGTCAAGCGATTGATGATCTCCCAGCTCACGTCGATGAGCGAGGGAGCGATCACCAAGCTCGCGAGCAGCGAGATGAGGCAGAAGGCGTTTCAGGGAGCGCTGCAGATGAAGGAGCGCGTCGAGCGGATGGTGTCGGCAATGACCGAGCTCGACACGCGCGTGACGGCGCTCGAGAAGCGCGTCGACGCGCTCGAGAAGCCGAAGCGGCGAACCTCGACGCGCAGTGCGAGCGCGTCGAAGACCGGGACGAAGACGAGGACTAAGGCAGCGCCGAGGTCGGGTTCCTCGGCGAGCAAGAGCTCGAGCTCCTAGATCACGCCGCGCGGCATCCGGACGCGCAGGGCGCGTGGGACGACGACGAAGCGCGCCGGCGTCGTGCCGACGTGCTCCCCTTCGAGCTCGAGCGGCAGAGGCTCGGCGGCGTCGACCGTGACCGTGGCGCCTCGCAGCACCTCCACCCGCGGGTGGGTGACATGGCGTCCGCTGTAGAGCTTCGGTGCCGTCGTGACGAAATCGAGCTTGGTGACGTCGCCGATCAGCACGACGTCGAAGAGGCCGTCGTCGGGTCGGGCATCCGGCGCGAGCTTCATCCCTCCGCCGTGCCAGCGGCCATTCGCCACGATCGCGTCGTGCATTCGCCCGCGTCGCGAGGTGTCGTCGACCGTGACCGTGACCTCGGTGTTCTTCCAGGCGACGAACTCGCGCACGAGTGCGTAGAAGAACGTCGTTCGGCCGCCGAGTCGCTTCGACATCGAGTTCGCGCGCCGGGCGACGGCGCCGCTCATCCCCACCGAGCCGACGTTGGCGAAGAAGCGGACCGCGTCGGCGCCCGCGGCGTCGCGGTACTCCACGCGACCGACGTCGATCGGGCATGCAGTGCCTCCGATCGCGGCGCGGACCGCGTCGTCGAAGCGGCTCGAGATGCCGTGGGTGCGCCCGAAGTCCTGCCCCGTGCCGGCCGGCAGGACGGCCAGCTCCGTGTCGAGCCCGGCGACGCCGTTCACGACCTCGTTGAGCGTCCCGTCGCCGCCGACGACGACGAGCAGCTCATGGGTCGCCGCAGCCTCGCGCGAGAGCTCGATCAGGTGGCCCGGCCGCGCGGAGAGGTACTCGTCGCCGTCGAGCCCGAGCTCTCGCGCGCGCGCAGCGAGCGCCGGCCAGCGCTTCCCCGTCGAGCCGTTCGCGCTCGCGGGGTTGACGAGGAACGCGACACCGGCTTTCTCGCTCACGCGAAAAGGCCCACGGAGCCGCTCAGTGCTTGTCGGAGACAGCGACGTCGAGCGCGAGCTTCGTCATACGGTCGACGGACGCGCGCAGCTCCTCGTCGCTGATCCGCTTGAACTCGCCCTCGACGACGATGTCGCTCACCGTGAGGAGACAGGCGGACTGGACGCCCCTGATCGCGGCGACGGTGAACAGGGCAGCCGACTCCATCTCGACCGCGAGCACGCCGCGCGAGGACCAGCGGCCGTACTGACCCGGGTCGGGGTTGTAGAAGAGGTCGCTCGAGACGATCGGCCCGACGTGGAGCTCCGTGTCGGAGTGCCTCGCGATGTGCACCGCCTCGTGGACGAGACCCCAGGATGCCGTCGGGCAGTGCGGATCGCCGCCCACGAGGTGCATCGCCGTCGAGTCGGCAGGTACCGCACTGATCGCGACGATCAGGTCGCCGAGCGCATGGCTCGACTGGAGGCCGCCGCACGTGCCGACGCGAATCAGCCGCTTGCAGCCGAGCTGGATCAGCTCCTCGAAGACGATCGTCGCGCCCGGGCAACCCATCCCTGTGCCCTGCACTGACACCGGCTTGCCGTCGTAGGTTCCCGTGAACCCGAGCAGGCCGCGCTCGCCGTTTCGCTGCTCCGCATCATCGAGGAAGGTCTCGGCGATGTATCTCGCACGCAGCGGATCCCCGGGGAGGAGCACGGCCTCCGCGTAGTCGCCGGGCTCGGCCCGGATGTGGATCGGCATGGCGCGTGACTCTACGGGATGCGCGAGGATTGAGTCATGGAACGGCTGGTCGAGCCGGCGTACGAGCAGGTGCTCGAGTTCTGCGCGCGCGACCCGGTCGAGCGCGTCTTCCTGGAGGATGTGGCGCGCCGGAGCGCCGGCCGGTTCGTCGCGATCGAGCGCGGCGACGGCACCCTCGATGCGCTCTGCCACGCCGGCGCGAACCTCGTCCCGTCCGGTCGCGGGTGCGACGCGTTCGCAAAGGTCGCGTTCGAGAGCAACTCGAGGATGATCATCGGCGAGCAGGGTGCCGTCGACGAGCTCTGGGCGGAAGTCGGCGGACTCCTCCCCGACCCGCGTGAGGACCGGCCCGGACAGCCGGTGTACGTGATCACCGTCCCTCCGCCCGCCGGCGACACCGGTCTGAGGAAGGCGACGCACGCCGATTTCGAGCTGCTGCTCCCGGCGTGCGCGGCCGCCCACGAGGAGGAGCTCGGGATCGACCCGTTGCGCCGAGACGACGACGGCTTCCGCTGGCGCACGCGCAGCCAGATCGACGAGGGCCGGTCGTGGCTGTGGCTCGAGGACGGCGCGATCCTCTTCAAGGCGGAAGCGTCGGCCTGGACGCCTGCTGCGGTGCAGGTGCAGCAGGTCTGGGTCGACCCCGAGGTGCGGGGGCGCGGCTACGGCTCGCGCGGCATGCGCGACCTGTGCCGGCTGTTGCTCGAGACGACGCCGATCGTGACGCTCTTCGTCCGCACCGAGAACGCCGCGGCCATCGGCCTCTACGAGTCGATCGGCATGCGGCGCGTGCTTGCCTACCGCAGCATCCTCTTTACGTGAGACGCCTGCTCCTCGCCCGGCACGGCGAGAGCGAGTTCAGCGTTCGCGGCGCACTCAACGGAGACGTGAGCGCTGCTGGCGCGCTCACAGCTGTCGGCCGCGAGCAGGCCCGCACGCTCGGAGCCGAGCTGCGGGAGGTGGCGATCGACCTCTGCGTGACGAGCGAGTTCCAGCGTGTTCGCGAGACGGCCGACGAGGCGCTGGACGGCCGCGACGTCCCGCGCGTCGTCGTGCCCGAGCTCAACGATCCGCTCTACGGCCCCTACGAAGGCGCGCACATCGACGAGTACCGCGCCTGGGCCTCGAGCGTTCGGTCGTCGGAGGTGCCGGGCGACGGCGGCGAGAGCCGGCACGCGATCGTCGAGCGGTACGTACGCGGCTTCCGGCTCGTCCTCGCCCGACGGGAGGAGACGGTCCTCGTCGTCGGCCACTCGCTGCCGATCTCCTACATGCTCGCCGCGAGCGAGGGCCGCCCACCCGCGCCGCGTATGCCGCTGTCGGAGTACGCGAGGCTCCACGAGCTCGCGGCCGACGAGGTCGAGGAGGCCGTCGAGCTGCTCGAGCAGTGGACTGTCGCTCCGAGCTGGTGATTGCAACACTGTGGGCTCGTGGACGTCCTCGAGCGGGTCGAAGCCCACATCCGTGTCAACGAGCTGATCGCGCCCCGCGGCGAGGTGCTCTGCTTCGTCTCCGGCGGCCCGGATTCGACGTGCCTCTACCACGCGCTGCGCGAGCTGGGCTATCGCGTGTCGGCCTTGCACGTGAACTACTGCCTGCGGGGCGAGGAGTCCGAGGAGGACGCGCGTTTCTGCGCCGAGGAGCTCGGCGCCGAGATCGTTCGCGCCGAGGCCCGTGGGGCCAGCGAGGCCGAGCTGCGGGCGATCCGCTACGGGCAGCGCCCCGACCGTCTTCGCGCGACCGGCCACACGGCGTCGGACCAGATCGAGACGATCGTCTACCGGCTCGCGGCGAGCGGGAATCGGAAGGGGATCAAGGCACGGCGCGAGGACAGGGTGGTGCGCCCGCTGCTCACGCTCTGGCGCGAGGAGACGGAGGCGTTCTGCCGCGAGCGCGAACTTTCGTTTCGGATCGACCGCACGAACCCCGACACGGTGCGAGGCACGATCCGCGACAAGATCCTGCCGCTCCTGGAGGAGATCCACCCGGCGGCCCGCCAGAACCTGCTGCGGGCGCTCGACGACCGGCGGACGATGCCGCCGGCGCTCGCGGATCTGCTCGACAACCCGGTCGGCTCGCGCCGCGTCGACCTCGGGGGCGGGGTTCAGGCCGTGCGCGAGCACGACCGGCTCTGGCTGGAGCAGAGCCCGGTCGAGCTCCGCGGCGAGGTGAGCTGGGGCTGCTGGCGCATCCGTTCCGAGCTCCCGGGGCTTAGGGTACGAGGGTGGCGGCCGGGAGACCGTCTCGCCGGCCGGTCGAAGAAGATCCAGGACGTGTTCGTCGACGCCAAGATCCCCCGTTCCGACCGCGAGTCGTGGCCGCTCGTCGTGCGTGGCGACGAGGTCGTCGCGGTCCCGGGCATCGTCGATGTCCCCGGCGTCGAGGCGGTGCGCAATGACGAGTGACACCGAGCTCGAACGCGCCGTCGGACAGGTCCTCATCGACGAGGATCGGCTCCAGGAGCGGATCCGGGAGCTCGGGCGCGAGGTGTCCTCCGACTACGTCGGCAGGGAGCTGCTCCTCGTCGGCGTGCTCAAGGGCGCCGTCTTCTTCATGGCGGATCTGATGCGTTCGATCTCGGTTCCGTGCGAGATCGACTTCATGGCGATCTCGAGCTACGGGGCGTCGACCGACTCCTCGGGCGTCGTCCGCATCCTCAAGGACCTCGACATCAACATCGAGGGGCGACACGTGCTCGTCGTCGAGGACATCATCGACTCGGGCCTCACGCTCTCGTACCTCGTCCGCAACCTCGAATCGCGCGAGCCGGCGAGCCTCGAGGTGTGTGCGCTGCTCACCAAGCCCGAGCGCCGCGAGATCGATGTCGACGTGCGCTACGTCGGCTTCGAGATCCCGAACAGGTTCGTGATCGGCTACGGCCTCGACTTCGCCGAGCGGTACCGGAACCTCCGCTACGTCGGCGTTCTCCACGACGACCTGATGCCCGAGGGCGTCTAACGTGGTTTTCGGCACAAGCACCGGAAAGGTCTCCTGTACCCTGGGCTGAGGAGTCCTCGTGAATCGCTTCCTTCGCAGCGCTTTCTTCCCGCTCATCGTGATCGTCCTGCTCGTCTGGCTCGCGAGCCAGACGCTGATCCCGAAGGGCAAGGTGGCCGAGAAGGTCACCTACTCCCAGCTCAAGCAGATGGTGCGCTCCGACCCGGGCGAGTTCAGCAAGGACAACCCGGTGCTCTTCAACCCGAACAAGCGCTCGATCACCGCCTCGACGGTGTCGAACGGCGAGGAGAAGCGCTTCACGGTCCACTACCCGAGTGACCAGTCCGGAGTCGAGTTCGAGAACATGCTCGACAAGGCGCAGATCCGGTACGACTCGAAGGGGACCGGCGGCTTCTCCTGGATGGCGCTGATCGGGTCGTTCCTGCCGTTCCTGCTCCTGATCGGCTTCTGGATCTTCCTGATGAACCAGGTGCAGGGCGGCGGCTCGAAGGTGATGAGCTTCGGCAAGTCGCGCGCGAAACGGATGGCCCCGGACTCGCCGAAGATCGGCTTCAAGGACGTCGCGGGCGTCGACGAGGCGGTCGAGGAGCTCCAGGAGATCAAGGAGTTCCTCGAGAACCCGAAGAAGTTCCAGGCACTCGGTGCGCGGATCCCGAAGGGCGTGCTGCTCTACGGGCCGCCCGGCACCGGCAAGACGCTGCTCGCGCGGGCCGTCGCAGGCGAGGCGGGCGTGCCGTTCTTCTCGATCTCGGGCTCCGACTTCGTCGAGATGTTCGTCGGCGTCGGCGCGTCGCGCGTGCGCGACCTGTTCGAGCAGGCGAAGCAAGCGGCGCCGTGCATCGTCTTCATGGACGAGATCGACGCCGTCGGCCGGCACCGCGGCGCGGGCCTCGGCGGAGGCCACGACGAGCGCGAGCAGACGCTGAACCAGCTGCTCGTCGAGATGGACGGCTTCGAGATGAAGGACAACATCATCCTCATCGCTGCGACGAACCGGCCGGACATCCTCGACCCCGCGCTGCTGCGCCCGGGTCGCTTCGACCGGCAGATCGTCGTCGACCGGCCCGACCGAAACGGCCGCCGCAAGATCCTCGAGGTGCACTCGAAGGGCAAGCCGCTCGCGCCGTCGATCGACCTCGACGCGCTCGCGGCCGGCACGCCCGGCTTCACGGGCGCCGACCTCGCGAACCTCGTCAACGAGGCAGCGCTGCTCGCCGCCCGCCACGGCAAGAAGACGATCGAGCAGGACGACCTGGAAGAGGGGATCATGCGGGTGATCGCCGGCCCGGAGAAGAAGGCGCGGCTGCTCTCGGAGAAGGAGCAGCGGATCACGGCCTACCACGAGATGGGCCACGCCCTCGTCGGCCACTTCCTCGAGAACACGAACCCGATTCACAAGATCACGATCGTGTCGCGCGGCCAGGCGCTCGGCCTCACGATCTCGCTGCCGACCGAGGACCGCTACATGCAGACGAAGCAGGCGCTCCTCGAGGAGATCGCGATGACGCTCGGTGGCCGTGCCGCCGAGGAGCTCGTCTTCAACGAGGTCACGACCGGTGCGGCGAACGATCTCGAGAAGGTCACTCACACCGCGAAGCAGATGGTGATGCGCTTCGGCATGAGCGAGAAGCTCGGGCCGCGCGTGCTCGGCCGCAACGCCGACTTGCCGTTCCTCGGCCGCGACATGGGGCACGAGCCGGACTACTCGGAAGAGGTCGCGCGAGAGATCGACGACGAGGTGCGGCGGATCATCGAGGACGGCCACGAGCTGGCGCTCAAGGTGCTGCGCGAACACACCGACGACCTGCACCGGATCTCGCAGATCCTGATCGAGCGCGAGACGATCGACAAGGACCAGTTCGAGCGGCTCGTGGCCGGCGATGCCGAGGCGGACGTGTTCGCTGAGCAGGACGCCAAGGCCACGAAGCCCGAAGCGCCCGTGGAGGAGCCCGAGCGCCGGCCGCAGCCGAAGCCGCGGCCGTTCCCGCTGCCGGGAAGCGCTGCGATGAAGCCGCCCGAGCCCGAAGGCGCGAACTAGCCGCTTCCCCGCCAGAATTGGCGGTGTGAGCGTGAGGCCGCCGATCGAGGAGCGCTTTCCGCGTCCGTCCGTGATGGGCGTCGTGAACGTCACGCCTGACTCGTTCTCGGACGGTGGCGCGCACCTACGGCCCGAGGCGGCCGTCTCGACGGCGCTCGGCATGCTCGACCACGGCGCCGCGATCGTCGACATCGGCGGCGAGTCGACGCGCCCTGGATCGAGCGGCGTCTCCGTCGACGAGGAGCTCCAGCGCGTCGTGCCAGTGCTGGAGGCGCTCGCCGGTTGTCCGCTCTCGATCGACACGTCGAAGGCCGAGGTCGCGCGGCGCGCCCTCGAGCTGGGCGCCGAGCTCGTGAACGACGTGACGGCGCTGCGGGCGGATCCGGAGCTCGCGGGGGTGGCTGCCGACGCCGGGGCTTATGTCTGCCTGATGCACATGCGCGGCGAGCCGCGGACGATGCAGGTCGACCCTGCCTACGACGACGTCGTCTCCGACGTGAAGTCGTTCCTCGAGGAGCGCCTGGCCTTTGCCGTTCGGGAAGGGATCGCGGAGCAGCTCGTCTGCCTCGACCCGGGCATCGGTTTCGGCAAGACGGTCGAGCACAACTTCGAGCTCGTCCGTCGGCTCGACCAGCTGGTGGCACTCGGACGTCCCGTGCTCGTCGGACTCTCGAGAAAGCGGACGCTCGGGCAGATCATGGGCGATCCTCAGGCGACCGTCGGAACCACCGCCGCCTCGGTCGGAGCGGCCGTCGCCGCGTACGAGCGCGGCGCGACCATCTTGCGGGCTCACGATGTTCGTGAGCACGTCGAGGCGTTGCGAGTGGCGCAGGCGGTGGTGGGGTGAAGATCGAGCTGCACGGGCTCGAGCTCTTCGGCCATCACGGTGCGACCGAGGAGGAACGCGTGCGCGGCCAGCTCTTCCTCTACGACGTCGAGCTCGAGGTGGGAGAGCGGGGGGCGAGCGACGAGCTCGCCGGCGCGGTCGACTACCGCGAGGTCGCCGCGACGGTGAGAGAGATCGCCGAGCGCCCGCATCAGCTGCTCGAATCGCTGGCCAGGGAGCTCGCCGACACCCTGTTCGAGCGTTTTCGGCCCGAGCGCGCGAGGGTCCGGGTCCGCAAGCCCGAGGTACGGCCCGCGGGGATCGACCTCGAGTTCGCGGCGGTCACCGCCGAACGGCCTTGACGCGGGCGTTCGTCGGCCTCGGGGCGAACCTCGGCGATCGGGAGGCGGCGATCCGGAGGGCGGCCGAGTTGCTCGGAGCGACCCGGCTCTCGTCGATCCGGGAGACGGAACCTTGGGGATACGTCGACCAGCCGCGCTTCCTGAACGCCGTTGCGGAGGTGGAGAGCGAGCTCTCGGCCCGAGCGTTGCTCGAACGGCTCCTCGAGATCGAGCGCGACCTCGGCCGCACGCGCGACGGCCCTCCCTGGGGACCTCGCGCGATCGACCTCGACCTGCTCCTCTTCGGCGACGAGACGATCGACGAGCCGGGGCTCGAAGTCCCGCACCCGCGGCTGCACGAGCGGCTGTTCGCGCTCGAGCCGCTCGCCGAGCTCGCGCCCGACGCCGTCGTGCCGGGCCTCGGCTCCGTGTCGGAGCTGCTCGCAAAGCTACAATCGGCCGCGTGAGCCACCTGGACGATCTGGACGACTACGAGGCCGAGCTCGAGCTGCGTCTCAAGAGGGAGTACAGCGCCGTCTACTCGCTCTTCCGGTACTGCGTGCTGACGCAGGACGCCACGTACCTCTGCAACAAGCTCGACCTCCAGTACGTCCCGCAGCCCGCGTACCCGTTCTTCCAGGTCAAGATGGAGGACGTCTGGGTCTGGGACAAGAGCCGTCCGACCAGGATGATCCCGCGTGTGCAGGTGCACACGACCGGTGACGTGACGGTCGAGGAGCTGAAGGGCGAGGGCGACGAGGAGCCGACGCTCACCGCCGAGGCGCTAGCGAAGCGGATGAGCGAGCGCTCGCAGGCTGACGACGACGACGCGTAGTTCGCGCTCGCGAGCCAACTGAATGCTGCTCGCGGTCGACGTCGGCAACACGCAGACGGTCTTCGGCCTGTTCGACGGCCGCGAGCTGACGGACCAGTTCCGTGTCGGCACCGATCCGGCCCACACCGCGGACGAGCTCGCGGTGATGCTGCGGTCCTTCCTCGACCTGGACGCGCTCGACGGGATCGTCCTCTCGTCCGTCGTCCCGCCGCTCATTCGCGAGTACGAGCTCTTCGCGGAGCGCTGGGCCGGCGCCGAGGTTCTCGTGCTCGGCCCGGGCGTCGCGACCGGCATGCCGGTCCTGAACGTCGATCCGCGAGAGGTCGGGCCGGACCGAATCGCGAACGCAGTCGCGGCGCGCGAGCGACACGGAGCACCGGCGATCGTCGTCGACTTCGGCACCTCGACGAACTTCGACGTCGTGTCGGCGGCGGGTGAGTACGCCGGCGGCGTGCTGGCACCGGGGATCGAGATCTCGATGGACGCCCTGTTTGCGCGGGCGGCCCGGCTCACGAAGGTCCCGTTCGAGCCGCCAGAGCGCGTGATCGGCCGCTCGACCACCGCCGCACTCCAGTCGGGCCTCGTCTACGGCTTCGCCGGCCAGGTCGACGCGATCGTGGGCCGGATACGCGACGAGCTCGAGGCTCCCGAGGCGCCCGTCATCGCAACGGGGGGCCTTGCCGAGCTGATCGCGCCGCACTCGCAGACGATCACGAAGCTCGATCCGGAGCTGACGCTGCACGGGCTGCGACTCGTCTGGGAGCGCAACCACTAGGCTGAGGCCGTGCCCGAGACCTCCTCAGGCTCCTGCGTCGTGCTCCACGCCGCCGAGTCGGCGGAGACGCGCTCGCTCCAGGGACTCGTCAACTTCGTCGGCATCTCGGCCGAGAGCGCCGGCTCGAGAGCGATCTGCCTCCACCTCATCTCGTTCCCGCCGGGCGGCCGCGCCCGCGCCCACCTGCACGAGGGCCACGAGACGGCGCTCTACATGACGAGCGGCGCCGTCGGCATGTGGTATGGCCCCGAGCTCGAGCACTACGTCGAGGCGCGGGCCGGCGACTTCGTCTACATCCCGGGAGACACGCCTCACCTGCCGTTCAACCTGAGCGACACCGAGGAGGCGGCGGCGATCGGCGCGCGCACGGACCCGAGCGAGCAGGAGAGCGTCGTCCTGCTCCCGCACCTCGAGGCGGTGCATCCGGAGCGCTCGTAGCCGAGCGCTACCCGCCGCCGTAGATCGAGATCGGCAGCGAGTCCAGCAGCACCTCGTCGACGGGCTCGAGATCGGCCTCGAGCCGATCGAGAAGCTCGCGCGCGCCCGGCGCGGCCGCGAACAGTCGCAGCTCGACCTCCTCGATCGTCGGCAGCATCACCAGCTCCTGCTTGAACGGCTTCGGGAAGCGGCCCCGGCCGAGATACCAGCCGTAGAACTTCTTCAGGAAGCCGGTGGCGCGGAACTCTCCGAGCTCGCGGACCGTCTCGCGGATGAAGAGGACGAGCTCGGCCACGACCTCCTCGCGGCTCGGCTCACCCGGCTCGCCCATGATCTCCGCGAGCGCCCACGGGTTGCCCTGTGCGGCGCGTCCGACCATCACGGCAGAGGCGCCCGTCGTCGCCAGCACGGACTGGGCGCGCGCCCGCGAGGTGATGTCGCCGGAGGCGATCACCGGCACGTCGACGAGCGCGACGAGCTCCGCGGTCAACGCGTGATCGGCCGTGCCCGTGTACATCTGCCGCGCCGAGCGCGGGTGGAGCGTGAGCGAGGCAGCACCTGCCTCGACCAGCCGCGGTCCCACCTCGAGACAGGCGCGCGACCCGTTCTCGGTGCCGCGCCGCATCTTCACCGAAACGGGGAGCGGCGTCGCCTCGGCGACGGCGGACACGATCCGTTCGGCACGGTCGCCGTCGTCGAGGAGCGAGGCCCCCGCGCCGGTCTTCGTCACCTTCTTCACGGGGCAGCCGAAGTTGATGTCGACGATGTCGGCTCCGGCCGCCTCGACCATGCGTGCCGCGTCTGCCATCGCGAGCGGGTCGGAGCCGAAGATCTGAATCGCGAGCGGGTGCTCGTCGGCGGCAACGCGGAGGTAGCCGAGCGTTCGTTCGTTCCGGTGCTGGATGCCGGCCACGGACACCATCTCGGAGCAGACGAGGCCCGCGCCGTGCCGGCGCCCCTGCCGGCGGAACGCCTGTACGCTCACGCCCGCCATCGGTGCGAGCACGAGTCGCGTCGGGATCTCGACGTCCCGGATGAACCAGGCCTCGCGGAGGTCGATCTGCACGGCTTCCCGATGGTAGCGGCGGGCTTGCGGGGAACTCGATGTCGCCGCTACTATTCGCGCCCGTTTTTCCGGGCCGGTCGCCGGCCCGCCCGTTATCCGGGTCAGGAGGCCCGTTGCCTTGAAGGAAGTCATTCTCACTCCCGAGGGCTACGAGAAGCTCAAGCAGGAGATCGAGTTTCTGCAGACGACCAAGCGTCGCGAGGTCGCAGATCGGATCCGCGTCGCCCGCGAGTTTGGCGACATCGCCGAGAACGCCGAGTACGACGACGCGAAGAACGAGCAGGCGATGCTCGAGCACAAGATCGCCCAGCTCGAGGAGCGGCTCCTGTCGGCGCGCGTGATCACGAAGAAGGAGATCTCGAAGGACACCGTCTCGGTGGGCGCGACCGTGCGACTCCGCGACCTCGCCGCGAACAAGACCGTCGAGTACCACATCGTCGGGTCGGCCGAGGCCAATCCCGCCGAGAACAAGCTCTCGAACGAGTCGCCGGTCGGAAAGGCGATCCTCGGCCACAAGAAGGGTGAGGTGGTCGAGGTGTCCGCTCCCCGCGGCGCGCTCAAGTTCAAGATCCTCGAGATCAAGGCAGCCTGATCCGGCCGGCGTGGTCCGGACGCGCCGGTTGCCGCGTTGTCCGGCCGCGGCTGGAGTGTTGGCGGCGGCTCGCAGGACGGTGACAGGGCGAACCGTTCGGCGAAAGTCACAACTTCGGCGCGGTTTCGTTCCGGACGCGTCACGCTTACTCCGGTAGCGTCGACCGCAAGAGGGCGGCGGGTTGACTCCCCACCCTGGGTGGGGTGGTTCGCATGCGCGGCTCTCTCGGGCCGGGGTCCTGCCCGCGGGACCGACCGCACCGGGCGGTTAGTGTCGCCGCGTGGAGATCGTGAGGCTCCGCGACGACCAGGTGGCCGAGGCGAGCGTCGTGCTCGGCCATGCCTTTCAGGATGATCCCGCCTGGAGCTGGGTGCTGCCCGACCCACGACGGCGCGCACGGCTCCTGCCGTGGCTCTTCCAGATGGGGTTCGAGATGACCGAAGCCGAGGCCTGGACGACGGCCGGCAGCATCCTCGGCTGTGCGCGGTGGCTGCCGCCCGGGCGGCCACAGCTCCGTGTCGGCCCGGCCCTCCGCGCGCTCGTCGCGACGCCGCTCAAGATCCGCGAGGCGACATCGCGCTTCTTCGCCTACGGCCGCGCGGTCGACGAGCTGCGAGCACGCGCGGTTCCGGGACCTCACTGGTACCTGGCCGGCATCGGGGTCGAGCCGAGCGAGCAGCGCCGCGGGATCGGCGGTGCCCTGCTCGGGCCGGGGATCGAAGGCGCCGAGCTCGCCCGGGTTCCGTGCGCGCTGCTGACGAACTCCGAAGAGAACCTCTCCTTCTACGAGCGCCACGGGTTCGAGGTCGTGATCGAGGGCGAGACGCCGTCGGACGGCCCCCATGCCTGGATGATGGTTCGGAAGCCGAATCCCTAGACTCGACTCGATGTTGCCCAAGCGCTTTCCTGACCGCGATGACGTCGCACGAGTGCGCGGCGAGGCCGAGGCTCTCGAGCCCGGCGAGGAAGGGTCCGAGGAGCGGCGGCTCGCCGGCCGGATCCTCGGCCGGCGCGAAATGGGCAAGCTCGTCTTCCTCGATCTCGTCGACCGCTCGGGTCGCATCCAGCTTCTCTGTCCGGCGAACCGCACCGGGCCGGTCGACGTTCACCTCGGCGACATCGTTGGTGCGATCGGCAAGCCGACCAAGTCGCGGCGCGGTGAGCCGTCGCTCGTCGTCGACAGCCTCGAGCCGCTCGCGCGCATCCACTCGTCGCTCCCGGACACGTTCCACGGCCTCACCGACGTCGAGCAGCGGTATCGCCGCCGCTACCTCGACCTGTTGATGAACGAGGAGACGCGGGCCGACTTCGTGCTGCGCGCGCGGCTCGTGAGCTCGATCCGGCGCTTCCTCGACGCGGGCGGCTTCGTCGAGGTCGAGACGCCCGTGCTGCAGCCGCGCTACGGCGGCGCCTTCGGCCGGCCGTTCGTCACGCACCACAACCAGCTCGCGCAGGACCTCTACCTCCGCATCGCCACTGAGCTCTACCTGAAGCGGCTGATCGTGGGAGGGCTCGAGCGCGTCTATGAGATCGGCCGCGTGTTCCGTAACGAGGGCGTCGACTACAAGCACAACCCGGAGTTCACGATGCTCGAGTGGTACGAGGCCTACGCCGACTATCGCGACACGATGGAGCGCTTCGAGCGGATGATCGAGACCGTCGCGCTCGAGGTGATAGGCACGACGAAGGTCACCTACCGCGGGCATGACGTCGACCTGAGGGCGCCATGGAAGCGTGTGAAGCTCGCCGACGCGCTCGGCGAGCACGGCCTCTGGCTGCAAGACGAGCGCGAGCTGCGGGCGACGCTCGAGGAGCGCGGCATCGACACGTCGCTGGACAAGACGTGGCCCCAGCTTGTCGACCACGCGCTCACGAACTACGTCGAGCCGCGCCTGAGCGAGCCGACGTTCCTCTACGACTATCCCGTACAGCTCTCACCGTTCGCGCGGCTCGTCGACGGGAGCGAGGACACCGTGGAGCGCTTCGAGGGCTACATCGGCGGCACCGAGGTCTGCAACGCGTTCAGCGAGATCAACGACAGCGCCGAGCAGGCGGCGCGCTTCGAGATGCAGTCGGAGGAAGGAGCCGGCGGCAACGTCGAGGCCGAGCCGGGCGATCCGGACTACGTCGAGGCGCTTTCCTTCGGAATGCCACCTACCGGAGGGCTCGGCCTCGGTATCGACCGCCTGGCGATGGTGCTCTCCGGGAAGGACTCGATCCGCGACGTGATCCTCTTTCCGGCCCTGCGCGAGCGGTCGTAGGGCCGAAAAGCGCATCGCTGCGTCGTTTCCGGCGCTGCGACCCCTGCCCGATGGCGGTGGCTACCATGTGCTGCTCGGAAAAGGCGTCCACTGCACCGCCCCCGTCAGGTGGAAGAGAGGTCTCAGTGTTCGAGAGATTCACAGAGCGGGCTCGCCAGGTCGTCGTTCTCGCGCAGGACGAGGCGCGGGCTCTCAAGCACAACTACATCGGGACCGAGCACATCCTGCTCGGGCTCCTGCGCGAGGAGGAAGGGCTCGCGGCGCGTGTGCTCGAGTCGCTCGACATCACCGTGGAGGAGGTGCGCGCCCAGGTGGCGCGGATCGTCGGCCAGGGCGATGAGGTCACCACCGGGCAGATCCCCTTCACGCCGCGCGCGAAGAAGGTGCTCGAGCTGGCGCTGCGCGAGGCGCTCTCTCTCGGCCACAACTACATCGGCACCGAGCACATCCTGCTCGGGCTCGTGCGCGAGAACGAGGGCGTCGCGGCACGGATCCTGCTCGACTTCGACGCCGACGCGGAGAAGATCCGCAACGAGATCATCCGCATGCTCTCCGGGCCGGGCCGCCGGCAGCAGGGCCAGGGCGGCGCGCCGGGCGAGAAGTCGAAGAGCTCGAAGCTGCTCGACCAGTTCGGGCGGAACCTCACGAAGCTCGCAGCCGAGGGCAAGCTCGATCCTGTCGTCGGACGCCAGACGGAGATCGAGCGCGTGATGCAGATCCTCTCGCGCCGGACGAAGAACAACCCGGTGCTGATCGGCGAGCCGGGCGTGGGGAAGACCGCTGTCGTCGAGGGCCTCGCCGCCCGCATCAGCGCGAACCAGGTGCCGGACATCCTCAAGAACAAGCAGATCTACACGCTCGACCTGGCCGCGCTCGTGGCCGGCTCGAAGTACCGCGGTGAGTTCGAGGAACGCCTGAAGAAGGTGATGAAGGAGATCACCCAGCGCGGCGACATCATCCTGTTCATCGACGAGCTCCACAACCTCGTCGGCGCGGGTGCCGCCGAGGGCGCGATCGACGCCGCATCGATCCTCAAGCCGGCACTTGCCCGCGGAGAGCTGCAGACGATCGGTGCGACGACGCTCGACGAGTACCGCAAGTACCTCGAGCGCGACGCGGCGCTCGAGCGGCGCTTCCAACAGATCCGCGTCGAGGAGCCCTCGACCGAGGACACCGTGCAGATCCTGCGCGGTCTCCGCGACCGGTACGAGGCGCACCATCGCTGCAAGATCACCGACGACGCCCTGGACGCGGCTGCGACGCTCGCCGACCGCTACATCCAGGATCGGCACCTGCCCGACAAGGCCATCGACCTGATCGACGAGGCCGCTTCGCGGATGCGGATCAAGACGATGACCGCCCCGCCGCGCTACCGGGAGCTCGAGGAGGAGATCGAGCGTGTCCGCAAGGACAAGGAGGACGCGATCGAGGGCCAGGAGTTCGAGAAGGCGGCCTCGCTCCGCGACAAGGAGCGCAAGCTGACGCAGAAGAAGCGCGAGCTCGAGGAGGAGTGGCGCAACCAGGAACAGGTCGAGCAGCCGCAGATCGGCGAGGACGAGATCGCCGACATCGTCTCGATGTGGACCGGCATCCCGGTCTTCAAGCTCACCGAGGCCGAGTCGCAGAAGCTCATCCGGATGGAGGACGAGCTCCACAAGCGCGTGATCGGCCAGGACGCAGCGATCATCGCCGTCTCGAAGGCGATCCGCCGGGCGCGGGCGGGGATCAAGGACCCGAAGCGGCCGACCGGCTCGTTCATCTTTCTCGGCCCCTCGGGCGTCGGGAAGACCGAGCTGGCACGGACGCTCGCCGAGTTCCTGTTCGGGGACGAGGAGGCGATGATCCAGATCGACATGTCCGAATACATGGAGAAGCACGCGGTCTCGCGGCTCGTCGGCTCGCCGCCCGGCTACATCGGCTACGACGAGGGCGGGCAGCTGACCGAGGCCGTGCGCCGCAAGCCGTACTCGGTCGTCCTCTTCGACGAGATCGAGAAGGCGCACCCGGACGTCTTCAACATCCTGCTCCAGATCCTCGAGGACGGGAAGCTGACCGACTCGCAGGGCCGCAAGGTCGACTTCCGGAACGTGATCGTGATCATGACGTCGAACATCGGCTCGTCGTCGATCTCCAAGAACGTGTCGCTCGGCTTCAACCTCTCGGACGAGCAGGGCCTGTCCTACGAGGACATGAAGTCCCGCGTGATGGGCGACCTCAAGAAGGTCTTCCGCCCGGAGCTCCTGAACCGGATCGACGAGATCATCGTCTTCCCGAAGCTGACGAAGCAGGAGATCCTTCAGATCGTCGACCTGATGCTGAACCGCCTGCGCGTGCAGATGGCCGAGCACGAGGTGACGATCGAGCTCGCGGACGAGGCGAAGGAGATGCTCGTCGAGAAGGGCTACGACCCAGCGATGGGCGCCAGGCCGCTGCGCCGCGCGATCCAGCGCCTGATCGAGGACCCGCTCGCCGACTACGTGCTCGGCCGCACCCTCGAGCCCGGGTCGACGATCCTCGTCGCCCGGCGCAACGAGGAGGAGGTCGAAATCACGGTGATCCCGCCGGCGGCGCCGCCGGAGCCCGAGAAGGTGGGCGCGGTCTCGGAGGCCGAGACGCCCGCGACCGAGTCGGACTAGCGGCAGACGACAGCCGAGGCTCGAGACGGCCGCCGGGAGACCGGCGGCCGTCTCATGTGTCGGTCGGGACCGAGTCCCAGTCCGTCCCGAGCCGGCAGAGCCAATTGAGCGCCCGGTGGCGCTGCCACGCGAGCTGGTGGGCCTCGGCCTGCTGCGCGCGCGTCAGGCCGCGGAAACCGGTGCCGAAGGCGGGGAAGTCGCCGCGCACGGGTCTCGGCAGGAGGCCACGTTCGTAGCCGCGCATCGCAGCCGCGCCGACGAGCTGGTCGAACGACTGCCACTGCGACGGCAGATCGACGTCGGAATGCCTCTGAAGCGCGGCCGTACGAGCGCGCCAGTGCCAAAGGCGGGCGATCTCCCGGGCCTGGTCGATCTCAGCCGCCGGACGGAGGGCCGCGCCGTCGAGGCTCGTCCCGAGCAGGACCTCGTGCCGGAACGGCCGGTCGTAGGGCGGCAGCTGGGCACGCTGAAGCGCCCAGAGGAGCATGCCGAGCCCTTCTCCTGCCCAGACGGCCTCGGAGACCTCGGGGTCGTCACGAGCCTCGGGCAGGCGGTCGAGCGCCTCCGCGAGCGACGAGGTGAGCGACCGGCAGCGCTCGACCACGTTGCGCCGGCTGCGAAGCCTGACTCGCGCCATCGCGCTGAGGCTAGCCGACCGCGCGGTCGATCCCGCCCGCGCCCGCAGCCGCGCCGACTACCGGCTCCGCGGACGGCGATCAGACGAGAGCGGCGAAGAGTCGCCAGGTGCCCGGTACGCCGTCCAGCTCGTGCTCGCCGCGCTCCTCGAAGCTGATGCCCGAGCCCGCCACGATGTCCTTGACGGTGCTCGACACGACGACCTCTCCCGGACGCGCCTTGCCGGCGATCCGCGCGCCGATGTGGACGGCGATGCCGCGCACGCTCCCGTTCACCTGCTCGATCTCGCCCGTGTGCACGCCCGCCCGAACATCGAGCCCGAGCGTCCTGAGCCCGTCCGCGATCGCGGACGCGCACCGGACCGCGCGGGCCGGCCCGTCGAACGTGGCAAAGACGCCGTCGCCCGCCATGTCGACCTCGCGTCCGCGAAACCGGGCGAGGTTCGCGCGCACGAGGCGATGGTGCTTGGTCAGCAGGTCCTGCCAGGCCCGGTCGCCGAGCTCAGCTGCCTTCGCGGTCGATCCGACGAGGTCGGTGAAGAGGAGCGTCGCGAGCACACGGTCCGGCTCCACGTCCCCCCGCACGTCCGCGAGGAAGCGCTCGATCTCGTCGAGGAGCCGGCCCTGGTCGCCCTCCCACGGGAGGTGCTCGTTTCCCGGGAGCTCGACGATGCGCGCGCCGGGGATCTGCTCGCCCATGTACCGCGTCCGCTCGCGGAGGTACTCGTGCGCGCGGTAGGCGACGAGCGTGGGCACGCTGATCGTCGGCAGCACGTCCCGGATGTCGATCTGCTGGTTCATGAGCTGGATCGCCCTGTTCGCGGCCGGGCTCGCTCCGCGGGCGATGTACGAGACGTACCAGCGAACGGCCGCCGGGTCGTGCACGAGATCGGGTGCGACGCGCTCGAGCCACTGCGTCGTCACCGCCGTCGCCCAGTCGTCCTCCTCCAGCACAGCCAGGCGCCGCTGGTGCTCGTCCTCCGTGACGCCGAACGAGTAGTCCGGCGCGAGCATCCTCCGCGCGAAGGTGCCCATGAGCACGAGCCCGAGGGCTCGCTCCGGGTGCGTCGCCGCGAAGAGGGTGGACATCGATCCTCCCTCGGAGACGCCGAGCACGACGGCCCTTCGGGAGTCGACGGCGTCGAGGACCGCGCGAACGTCGTCCATCCGCGTCTCCAGATCGGGAAGGCGCTCGGCGGACACCCGGTCCGAGAGGCCCGTGCCGCGCTTGTCGAACAGGATCAGCCTTCCCAACGAGGCCAGGCGGCGATAGAAGCGGGCCAGCTTCGGGTTCTCCCAGCCGGGTTGGAAGCTGCAGACCCAGCCGTGGACGAGGACGAGGTCGAGCGGCCCGTCCCCCACGACCTGATACGCGATCCGGATGTCCCCGCTCCGGGCGTAGCCGACGTCGAACGCCGGTGCGGTCGGTCCGCGCGGCGCTGCCGGCACCGCCCAGGAGCCGGTCGGCGCCGAGGGAGCCTCGAGTTCCGAGTCCTGCCGGAGCATGCGCTGCTCGAGCTTCTTGAGGGCGCCCGTGGGCTCGATGCCGAGCTCGTCGTCGAGCATGCGCCGGAACGCCTGGTAGCTGGCCAGCGCCTCCGCGTGGCGACCCGACCGGTACAGCGCCAGCATGTGGTGTGCGCGAAGGCGCTCGCGCAGCGGATAGCTGCGGATCAGCGACTCGAGCTCGCTGACGAGCTCGTCGTGGTGGCCCAGTGCGAGGTCGGCCTCGATCCGCCACTCGAGCGCCGCGACTCGAAGCTCCTCGAGGCGTCCGCCCTCGCGCCGCGCGAACGGCTCCGAGAACTCGGCCAGCGCAGGGCCGCGCCAGAGCGCGAGCGCTTCGCGCAGCTGCCCGGCCGCCCTCGCCGCTTCACCTTCCGCGAGCGCAACCCGGCTCTCGTCGAGCAGGCGCTCGAAGCGCGTCAGGTCGAGCTCCTCTTCCGCGACCTCGAGCCGTAGCCGGGCGGGCGCGTCGTGAGGCGCGGCTCGGGCAGGGTCTTCCGCAGCCGCGAGACGAGGATCTGCGCCATCTTCTGCGCCGAGTCGGGCACGTGCTCGCCCCACAGCTCGTCGACGATCCGGTCCCGGGCGACCGTGCGGTTCGCATTCAGAAGCAGAAGGGCCAGCAGTGCCCGCGGCTTGCCCGAGGCGATCGGCAACGTCGACGTGCCGTCGATGACCTCCAGTGGGCCGAGCAGACGAAACTCCACGCGACTGCCTCACGCTACCACGGCGGGGAAAACCTGTTTCGAAGTCGGCACGAATGCCGTCGGAGTGCGTGCGTACAGTGGCCGCATGGCGAAGGCGGCGGCCGTTCAGCATGTGTGCAGCGAGTGCGGCACGACCTCGGGCCGGTGGCTCGGGCGGTGTCCCGGCTGCGGTGCGTTCGGCACCATGATCGAGGAGCTCGCTCCTGCACGCGGCGCAACGCCTGCCCAGGCACGTGTCACAGCGCGGCCGCTCCTTCGCCTCGTCGACGTCGCGGCTGAGGAGTCCGAGCGGATCCCGACCGGCATCGATGAGCTCGACCGCGTTCTCGGAGGCGGCCTCGTTCCGGCGTCGCTCGTGCTCGTCGGCGGCGAGCCGGGCGTCGGCAAGTCGACGCTGCTGCTCATGGCGCTGCGCGCGATGAGCAACGAGCGACGAGCGCTGCTCGTCACCGGCGAGGAGTCGCCCGCGCAGGTCCGTCTTCGGGCCGCCCGCCTCGGAGGTGCTGCGGCTGTCGAGATCCTCGCCGAGACCGAGCTCGACACGATCTGCGCGACGCTCGAGCAGGAGCGGCCAGACGTCTGCGTGATCGACTCGGTGCAGACGCTGTACGCCGCCGAGCTCGGTTCGGCGCCCGGCTCGGTCGCGCAGGTCCGCGAGGCGGCGGCGCGCCTGCTCCGCGTGGCGAAGGAAGCGGGCGTGGCGATGTTCCTGGTCGGCCACGTGACGAAGGACGGCTCGGTCGCCGGGCCGAGGGTGCTCGAGCACCTGGTCGACTGCGTCCTCCAGTTCGAAGGCGACCGCTACCACGCACACCGCATCCTGCGTGCGGTCAAGAACCGCTTCGGCTCGACCAACGAGCTCGGCGTCTTCGAGATGACGGGAACTGGTCTCGTGGGCGTTCCGGAGCCGTCGATGCTCTTCGGCCGCAGCGAGCCGGGAGAGGTCGGAGCCGCCGTCGCCTGCACGCTCGAGGGCACCCGACCGCTCCTGCTCGAGATCCAGGCGCTCGTCGCGCCGTCCGACCTCGCGATGCCGCGTCGCGTCGGCACCGGCGTCGACCCCAAGCGGCTCGCGATGATCGTGGCGGTGCTGTCACGCCATGCCGGCGTGCCCCTCGCGACCGCCGATGTCTTCGTCAACGTCGCCGGCGGCGTTCGCGTCGACGAGCCGGGGGCCGACCTCGGCGTCGCGCTCGCGATCGCCTCGGCCGCGCGTGGCGCCCCGGTGCTGGAAGGGCTCGCCGCCTTCGGCGAGATCGGTCTCACCGGGCGCCTGCGGCCGGCGACGCAGGCCTCGCGGCGGCTCGAGGAGTGCCGCAAGCTCGGTCTTGCCACCGTGCTCGCGCCCGAGGGCACCGCGTCCGGCCCTGGACAGCAGGTGCTCGGCGTGAGCACCGCTCGTCAGGCGCTCGAGGCCGGGATGGGGTCGGCGGGCCGAGCGCGAGAGGGCGTCGTGGACGTGGCCGGGCGAGGTGAGTAGTTTGTCGCGGTGCCGGTTGCGATTCACCGGGCGCGCCCCTCCGACTACGGCAGGGTGATCGGGCGCGTCAACGTCTGGTGGGGCGGGCGCGACATGGCGCCGATGCTGCCCAAGCTCTTCTTCATCCACTTCGAGGGGACGAGCTTCGTGGCCGAAGACGACCAAGGACAGCTCGCGGGGTTTCTCTGCGGGTTCGTGTCGCAGACCAATCCGGAAGAGGCGTACATCCACTTCGTCGGCGTCGACCCGGAGCACCGCGAGGAAGGGCTCGGTCGCGGGCTCTACGAGCACTTCTTCGAGGCGGTCCGGGAGCGCGGCTGCCGCGCCGTCCGCTGCGTCACATCGCCCGCGAACGAGCAGTCGCTCGCCTTCCACACGAAGCTCGGATTCGAGATCGAGCGGGTCGCTGAGGACTACGACGGGCCGGGCGAGGACCGCGCCCTCCTCGTTCGCTCGCTCGACTGACAACCGCGCTCGAGGCGGACACATCGCGCTTGGCGCGGCGCTCGACGAGAAGCCGTCCTGAGCAGGGCTTTTGCGCCAGAGGCGTGAAAACCCCTGCAAAAATGGCGCTTTTAAGCCAAATCTGGTAGCCTTGGTCTTCTTCGCCGGCAGCCTCTTTGGCCGCCGGCGCTTTCGCGACAGACGGGAGAGGGAGTCAGCTTGTACAAAGTCGGCGACAAGGTGGTGTACCCCCACCACGGTGCAGGTACGGTCGTGAGGCGGGAGAAGCGCGACGTTCTGGGTGAGAAGCGCGAGTACCTCACGATCAAGATCCTCCACAACGACATGACGGTGAACGTCCCCGCCGAGAACGCCGAGCGTGTCGGCCTGCGCAAGGTGATCGACGAAGAGGCAGTGAAGAAGGTCGTCAAGTACCTCACGAGCGGTGGGACGGAGATGCCGAAGAACTGGAACCGCCGCTTCAAGCACAACCGCGACAAGATGAAGACGGGAGACATCTTCGAGCTCGCGGAGGTCGTGCGGAACCTCTCGCTGCGCGACGGCGAGAAGGGCCTCTCGACCGGCGAGAAGCAGATGTACGTCAAGGCCAAGAAGATCCTCGCCTCCGAGCTGATGTACGCGAAGAACCTCTCCGAGGAGGACGCGTTCCTCTGGCTCGAGGAGGTCCTCACCGGCCAGCAGGAGCGCAAGCCGGCACCCAAGCGCACTCCGGCTGCGACGAAGCCGCCGGCGAAGTCGAAGACGCCCGCCGCGGTCTAAGTGCCGTCAGGCGTCTGGGCTGTCCTCGTCGCCGCAGGGCGAGGAGAGCGGCTCGGCGAGGATCGGCCGAAGGCGTTCGCGCGGCTCGGAGAGCTCCCGATGCTCGCCGAGCCGCTGCGCCGTCTCGACGAGAGCGAGTGGGTCGAGGCGATCGTCCTCGTCGCGCCCCCCGGCTGGGAGGAGCCGTCGATCCTGCTCGCGGAGGAGATCGGGGCCTCCAAGGTGAGCGGCTGCGTCCCCGGTGGCGAGACGCGCTCGGAGTCGGTGCGCGCAGGGCTCGCCGAGGTGCCCGGCGACGCGGCGGTCGTCCTCGTCCACGACGCAGCCCGCCCGATCCTTCCGCCCGAGATCGTCCCTCGCCTGCTCGCTGCGCTCGATGAGGGCTTCGACGGGGCCGTTCCCGGCCTGGCGGTCGCCGACACGGTCAAGCGCGCGCGGGACGGGGTGGTCGTGGAGACGCTCGCACGAGACGAGCTCGTCACGGTGCAGACGCCGCAGGCGTTCGTGGCCTCCGTGCTGCGGGCGGCCGCCGAGGGCGAAAGCTCCGACTGCGCCTCGCTCGTCGAGGCTGCGGGCGGGCGCGTGAAGGTCGTCGAGGGCGACGAGCGCCTACTGAAGGTGACGACGAAGGCCGACCTCGACAGGGTCGCAGCCTGGCTTCTCGCGTAGCCTGCGCGCGTGGCCGACTTCCGCGTCGGAATCGGGCTCGACGCACACGCGCTCGAGGAGGGCGTTCCGCTCGTGCTCGGCGGGGTTCCGATCGAGCATCAGCGCGGGCTCGCGGGGCATTCGGACGGCGACGTCCTCGCCCATGCCCTGATCGACGCGCTGCTCGGGGCCGCCGGCCTCGGCGACATCGGCGGGCTCTTCCCATCCGAAGAGGAGCGCTTCCGCGGCGCCTCGTCGCTCGTGCTGCTGACCGAGGCGTACGCGCAGGTTCGCGCTGCGGGCTGGAGGCTTGTCAATGCCGACTGCGTGCTCGTCGGCGAGGAACCGCGGATCGCGCCACATCGCGAGGAGATGCGCCGCCGCCTCGAGGCGGCGATCGGGGAGGGCCAGGTCAACGTCCGCGCCACGACGACCGATCGGCTCGGCTTCACAGGTCGGGGAGAAGGTCTCGCGGCCCAGGCAGTCGCTCTGCTCGAGCGGTCGTGAGGATCGTCGCCGGCGCCGAGGCCGCGCCGTACCTCGAGCGGCGGATCGTCGGTGCCTGGCCCGAGTTCCTGCTCCACGACGCCGTCTCGGACCGCTATTGGGACCGGCTCTACGACGACTACGCCGACTTCCAGTTCGTGCTCGTCGACGGCGACGAGGTGGTGGCGGAGGGGAACTCGATTCCGGTCCGTGGGCAGCCCGCCCAGTGGCGCGACGCGTTCCTCGCCGCCTTCGAGCGCGGCGGCGAGCCCGACCGGGTCTGCGCGCTCGCGGTGATCGTCGCGTCCGAACGGCGCGGGCGAGGTCTCAGCCGCGTGATGCTCGAGCACATGCGAGGGCTCGCGGCGCCGTTCGGGAGGCTCGTAGCTCCCGTGCGGCCGACCTCGAAGGAGCGCTATCCGCTGATCCCGATCGGGGAGTACGTTCGCTGGCGCCGTGACGACGGCACGCACGTCGATCCGTGGGTGCGAACGCACGAGCGCCTCGGCGGGGAGGTCACCGGCACCGCGGAGGCAGCGATGCTGATCGAGGGAACGCGCGAGACGTGGGAGGGCTGGACCGGCCTCTCGTTTCCCGGCGACGGCGAGTACGTCGTCCCAGGCGCGCTCGTGCCCGTGCGCTTCGAGGGCGGGTACGGCGTCTACCGGGAGCCGTGCGTGTGGGTCGAGCACGTCGTGACGTAGGTCTCACGAGCCGCGGCGCAGCGCGGCGCGCGCGGCCTGGTAGCCGCACATCCCGTGCACGCCGCCGCCCGGAGGTGTCGACGACGAGCAGAGGTAGACGCCGTCGAGCGGCGTCCGGTAGGGCACCGGCCGGGCGACAGGCCGGACGAGGAGCTGTCGCAGGGATGCGCTGCCGCCGTTGATGTCGCCGCCGACGAGGTTCGGATTGCGGGCCTCGAGGGCCGCCGGCCCGAGCGCGCTGCGCTCGAGCACGAGGTCGCGGAACCCGGGTGCGAAGCGCTCGAGCTGTGCCTCGATCCGGTCGGTCATGTCCACCGTGGAGCCGTTCGGCACATGGGTGTAGGCCCAGAGCGTGTGACGGCCGTCCGGCGCGCGCGTCGGGTCGAACGGGCTCTGCTGCGCCACGAGCACGTACGGACGGTCGGGATGACCTCCCCGCGCCACCTCGGCCTCAGCGGCGGCGATCTCCGTCATCGTCCCGCCAAGATGGATCGTGGCAGCACGGAAGCACTCGGCGGCTCGCCACGGCACCGGCCCGGCGAGCGCGTAGTCGACCTTGTGGACACCCGCTCCGTACCGGTACCGCTCGAGCGCGCCGCGGTAGCGCGGCGACAGCCGATCGCCGGCGAGGGCGAGCAGCTGCCGCGGCGTCACGTCGAGCATCACCGTCCGCGCGTCGGGGAGCTCGTCGAGCGACTCGACGAATCGGCCGGTCTCGATCTCGCCGCCGAGCGAGCGGAGGACGGAGGTGAGCGCATCGGCGATCGCCTGCGACCCGCCGCGGGCAAGCGGCCAGCCTGTGGCGTGGGCGAGCACCGTCAGCACGAGCCCGAAGGCCGCGGTGCCCGCGGCGTCGAGCGGCAGCGTCGAGTGCGCGGCGCTGCCGGCGAAGAGCGCACGTGCCCGCTCGCCCGCGAACGTCCCTTGCGCGAGGCTCGACGCCGAGCGAAACGCCTTGAGCCCGAAGCGGCCCATGAGCAATGGGTGACGCGGTGCCTGCAAGGGCGTGAGCACACCGGCGATGAGCTCGTCTGCGCTCGACGAGGAACGGCTCCAGCAGTCGCCGCCATGCCTCACCGTCGACCCCGAGCGTCGCTCCGGTCTCCTCGAGCGAGCGCTCGAGCACGACCGCGGTCCCGTCGTCGAGCGGGTGGGCGACCGGCGACGGCGAGTGGATCCACTCGATGCCGTGCTCGGAGAGCGGCACCGTGCGCATGAACGGCGAAGCGAGCGCGAGGGGATGGATCGCCGAGTACGTGTCGTGGCGGAATCCCGGGAGCGTCAGCTCCTGCGTGCGCAGGCCGCCGCCGACCGTCTCCGCTCCCTCGAGCACGAGCACCGACCGCCCCGCCCGCGCGAGCTCGATCGCCGCTGCGAGGCCGTTCGGCCCCGACCCGACGACGATCGCGTCGTGCATGCGGCCGGACCCTACGGCTACTTCCCTGGCTTCATCATGTGGAGCGTCGAGCGGATCGCCACCGAGTGCCTGACGTTCGTCGCGCGCGACCACTGGCGCTTGCGGTCGACGCAGACCATGGTGGTCGACACCGTCGGCTCCTCGCAGCCGAGGCTGCGGGCGAGGTTCTCGAGCGTCTGCTCCCAGAAGCGGTTCTCCTTGCCGTGCCCGCCGAATGTCAGCCCGAGCTCGCCGAGCGGGTCCTGGGCGCGCATCAGCACCTGCGTTTGCGCAGCGGTGACGCCGTCCTCGTCGTCCGCGGAGAAGGTGATCCAGCCCGCGAACATGTGCCCTTCCGGCGTCATCAGCGTGAAGGAGACGTCGTCGGAGTAGAGCACCATCACGCCGGTCTTGAGCTTCATGCCGCCGGGGCCGGCCAGCTTGATCAGCGCCACCTCGCCCGGGTCGAGGCCCGTGAGCGGCGCGTAGAAGTCGTTGCCCTTCGGCCAGAACGACGGAAAGCCGTCGCGCCAGGCGGCGATCACCTCGGCCGGAGTCGTCTCGACGCCGGAGAGGCGCACCTTGTACGTCTTCTGCCACATCTTTCCGAAGCCCTGGATCGGGCCGACGAGCCGCTTGCCCTCGACGAGGTTCGGCGCGCCCTCCGGTGCCGCCGCCGCCGTGAGCGTGTCGACGGGCTTCGCCCAGGTGCCTTCCTGTCCCGATGTCTCGCTCATCGCTCTCCCTCCAGTCCTAGGCCGCCGCTTGCACGGCTTCGTCCTCTGTCTCGAAGATGCCGATCGCCTCGTCCAGCCGCGTCAGCTCGAAGATCTGCCGGTAGTGGTCGGTGAGCCCGTAGGCGAGCAGCTGCTGCTTCGCCCGGTTGGCCCGCACGAGCAGCGTGACGAGCAACCCGATCCCACCCGAGTTCATGTACTCGAGCCCGGTGAAGTTGAGGATCACGGCGCGTGTGCCGTTCTCCGCGCTCTCGGCGTACGCCGTCGAGAGCGGCTCCTCCGACGCCGCGGTGATGTCTCCCTGGATGTCCAGCACCGCGACCTTCTCGTCGATGCGGCGTACGCCCGTCGACAGCGTGCCCTGCGTCATTCCCGCCCCTCCTCGTCGATGATCTTCATGAAGTCGGCCAGCCGCGTGATCTCGAAGATCTGACGGTAGTGATCGCTGAGGCCCCGCGCCGCCAGTGCCCGCCCGTTCTTCCGCGCCCGAGCGAGCAACCCGACAATGACTGCGATGCCCGTCGAGTTGATGTACGTGACGCCCGCGAAGTCGAGCACGACGGTCTGCGCCTGCTCGACCTGCGTGTAGGCGGCGTCGAGCGCCGCCTCGGCGTCGCGGTCGATGTCCCCGCGCAGCTCGATCACGGCCGTTCCCGCCTCGTCATGCACGTTCGCCTCCAGCTCAGCGGTCGCCATCCTCGCCACCTCCTTCCAGATTCAGGACGAGCTCGACCGTGTGCCGGCCGTCAGCGTCCGAGACGCGGAGCTCGTCGACCATGTTCTCGATCAGGAAGAGCCCCCAGCCGCGCGGCTTCTGAAGACCCGCGAGCTTGAGGTCGATGTCCGGCGTCTCCGGCTCGGTCACCGGGCCGCTGAGCCCTTCGTCCGAGATCCGGACGGACAGCACGCCTCCCCCGGCTTCGACCTCGATCTCGACGGGCAGGTCGTCGCGACCCTGGTTGCCGTGCTCGATCGCGTTCATCGCTGCCTCCGACACCGCGGTTCGGAGCTGCTCCAGCCTGCGGCTGGGAAGGCCGAGCGGCTCGACGGCCGCCGAGACGCGCTCCATCGCCTCGCGCTCGTTGCCGGGCCGACTCTCGATCTGGAACCTGACCTGGAGCACCGGTGCGGGCTCGGCGACGGGGACGGCGGCCGTTCGCCGGAGCGTGACCAGCGTGATGTCGTCCTCCTGCTCCCAGTCGGAGCCCGTGAACTGGACGAGGCTCTCGAGCAGCCCGCCGATCAGCTCGTCTTCGCCGGCCACGAGCCCGGCGAGCCTCGGCCTCCCGTACATCTCGCGCTCCGCCGAGTGCGCCTCGGTGACGCCGTCGGAGTAGAGGAGCAGTGCGTCGCCGGGAGCGATCGTCGCCTCCGTCTCCTCGTAGGTCATGCCCGGGAGCAGGCCGAGCGGCATCCCCGTGGCGCGCAACTCGACCGCGCCCACGGCGGTGCGCGCGTACGGGAGGTTGTGCCCGGCGTTGGCGAAGCGGAACCGGCCCGAGGCTGGGTCGATCACGCCGTAGAGGCAGGTGACGAACATCTTCTCCGGGATGTCCGGGCAAAGGAACTCGTTGACGCGCTCGAGCGTTGCGCCGGGCGAGACGATGCTGGCAGCCGTGGCACGGAGCACGCTCCGGGCGGCCGCCATCACCATCGCCGCCGGGACGCCCTTGTCGGTGACGTCGCCGACGACGACGCCCACCTGGCCGTCCGGGAGCTCGAAGAAGTCGTAGAAGTCGCCGCCGACCTCGCGTGCCGGCTTGTAGTACGCGTCGAGCTGCCAGCCGCCGAGCTCGGGGAGCTCGCGCGGGAGGAAGTTCTGCTGGATCAGCTGCGCGACCCGCAGCTCCTGCTCGATGCGCTCGCGCGAGGCCGCCTCGGCGGCCTGTCTCTTGACGAGCTCGGCGACCTGAAGGGCCGGCGCGGCCTGCGCGGCCAGCGAGTCGAGGAGCCGCTTGTCGTCGGTCGAGTACTGCTGATCGGAGAGACGCGGGCCGAGATTGAGCGTGCCGATCAGCTCTCCGCCGGAGACGAGCGGCACGACGAGCGAGACCCCCGCTGCCCTGAGCGCGTCCACCGCCGGAGACTCGAGCTCGAGCCTGTCGACCTCGACCGCTCCGCCGGCGGTCTGGAGGAAAGCGACGAGCGGGTCGTTCGGGGCGACCTCCACCGCCGGCGCAACGGGCAGATCGGCCTCGATCGGCTCGGCCGGGCGCTGTCCGTCGACGGCCGCAGCCGTCTCGACGGGTGCCTCGCCCCTGCGGATCACCTTCCGCATCGTCTGGGAGATCGCGGACATCTCACACTCCTTTGTACGGGATCGCCGTCACGGGATCGTTACGGACTCGTCGTTACGAAGCCAGACGGATACGCGCTCGGGCTGCATCGTCTCGCGCACCACGCCGGCGAGGTCGGCGCGGAGCGTGTCGAGCTCGACCTCCTCGCGGAGGCGCGCTCCGAACGCCTCGAGCGTCTGCTGCGCGTCGTACCTGCGCCGATAGAAGCGGCGGTCGACCGCGCGCTGGACGCGCGCGCGCAGCGGCAGGAAGAGCGCCGCGACGACGAGCGTCGAGACGGCGATCGTGAGGTTGGAGCCGCCGGCGAACGACGAGAACACCGCCTGGCCCGCCAGGACGAGCGCGAAGTAGCCGACCCCCAGGAGCACCGTGAGCACGACCCACGAGAGCGTCCTGCTGATCAGCCGGTCGATGTCCCACAGGCGGTACCTCAGCACGGCGGCGCCGGCGGAGAGCACGACGCTCGCGATCGCGATCGGCACGGTGATCCCCCAGACGTCGACGCCGACTGCAAAAGTGAAGACGACGCTCACCGCAAAGCACAGGGCCGCGACCAGCAAGCCGAACGTCAGCCACTTCAGCTGCTGCCGCTGATTGTCCCGCGAACGGCGGAAGCGCAGCAGGATCGCGATCGCGCCGAGGCCGACACAGACGACGAGCGCGGCGAAGCCGATCCCCCGGAGCGCCGTGAAGAGCCCGCCTGCCGCGCCGGCCGCATGCGGATTGTCGATCGGGTAGCTGTTCAGCTTGCCCGGCGCGAAGGCGAGCCCGAGCGTGAGCACGGCGACCTGGAGCACGGCGAAGCGCTCGGCCCAGGGCCAGCGGGCCGACAGGAACTCCCCTTCGGGAAAGCGCAGCGGCAACGCGCACAGCAGCACGGTGGTGAACGGAACCCAGGCGAAGTCGGCGATCCACGCGGCGACGTCGTCGTGCGGGCGGGAGCCAACAGACGGGTGAGCGACGAGCGCTGCGTACGAGTCCACAAGCACGATTACGCCCGCGTTCAGCACGAGGCCGGCGAAGATCGGCCCGATCGGGTTGTGAGGCCGCTGCCGGACGATCGCGAGCGCGAGCAGCGCAAGCGACGCGCTGACCGGTGCGAGAGCGAGGTTGGAGACGACGTCCGCCGTGGTGTCGCCCTGGGCGATCGTCACGAGGTCGATCACCAGGCCGACCGCGATCAGCATGCAGCCGACGACCACGGCGACGTCGGACGCGCGCCGGCGGGTCACGAGGCCTCACCCGGCTCACGCAACCACAGCGTCGTGCTCGCAGGCTGCATCGTCTCCCGGACGACTCCCAGGAGGTCGGCGCGCAGGCCGTCGAGCTCGACCTGCTCCCGCAGTCGTGCGCCGAAGGCCTCGAGCGTCTGTTGCGTGTCGTAGCGGCGGCGGTAGAAGCGGCGGTCGACGACCCGCTGCACGCGCGAGCGGAGCGGCAGGAAGAGCGCGGCAACGACGAGCGTCGACCCGGCGATCACGAGGTCGGAGCCGCCGGCGAACGACGAGAACACCGCCTGCCCGGCGAGCACGAGCCCGACGTAGGCCGCACCGAGGATCACGGTCAGGGCGGCGTAGGCGAGCGTCCGGGAGACGACCCGGTCGACGTCGTACAGCCGGTAGCGGAGCATCGCTACGCCGATCGCGACGGGAATCGTCAGCACCCCGAGCAGCGTCACCGCGATCCCGAGGTCCTCGGCGACCCAGGCGCCGGCGGCTCCACCGACGATGAACGTCGTCGCCGCGACGACTCCGGCGGCCGCGAGCAGCGTGAGCTGTTGCCGCTCTACCCCGCGTGCCCGGCGAAAGCGGACCACGACCGACGCCGCCGCGCCCACGAGCGACGCGCAGAAGAGCAGGAGGCCGACCACGACGCACCACCCGACGACCGGGCTGTCCACGCCCACCGGGTTCGTCAGCTGCCGATGCTCGTCCAGCTTCCCGGGGTTGAGGAGGACGCCCACCGCGGACAGGAGCAGTGCAGCCGCGCCCGTCCAGAGCACGACTCGCCACCGCCGCGTCGGAAGCCGCCCATCCGGGAAGAGCAGCGGGACGAAGAACAGCATCGTGAAAAAGGCGAGGAACACCTTCGACGAGTACCAGGCCGCCCAGGGCACGAGCGCGCCGTCGTGACCTCGATCGAGGGACAGCGCGACGTAGCCGTCGGCGAGGCCGCTCAGCCCGAGAACGACGGCCGGGCCCGCCAAGAGCCACCCGATCGGATTCTCCGGCAGCCGCGAGGCCACCAGCGCGCCCACCACCGCCGAGACGCCGAAGACGGCCATCGCCAGGACGTCGTTGGAGACGAAGTGCCAGCCTTCGACCCCGTCGACGGCGATCAGGAACCCCTCGCCAGTGAACCCGAGGACCGCGCTGGCCGTGACGAGCGTCCAGGCGACGATCGCTGCGGTGCGCCTGCTCACGGCCGGGCTCCGCTCCGCAGCCAGAGCGACACGTGCGCGGGTTGCATCGTGTCCTCGACGACACTGCGCAGGTCGTCCGTGAGCTCCCCGAGGTCGACCTCCTCGCGCAGCCGGGCACCGAAGGCCTCGAGCGTGCGCTGGGCGTCGTAGCGGCCGCGGTAGAAGCGGCGGTCGACGATTCGCTGAACGCGCGAGCGCACGGGCAGGAAGAGGGCCGCGACGACGAGCGTCGAGCCTGCGATCGCGAAGTTCGACCCGCCCGCGAACGACGAGAACACAGCCTGGCCGGCCAGCACAAGCCCCACGTAGGCGGCGCCGAGTATCACCGTCAGCGCTCCGTAGACGAGCGTGCGCGAGATCACGCGGTCGATCTCGTAGAGGCGGTACTTGAACATCGCGATCGCGGTCGCGACGGGTACCACCGCGATCGTCACCGCGAACGTGAGGTCGCCGAGGTCGCCTCCCACGAGCGAGGAGAGGGGGATCCAGATCACCCACAGGACGACCCCGTAGGTCATCCACTTGAGCTGTTGCCGTTCGTCCCCGCGCGAGCGGCGGAAGCGAACCACCGTCGCGGTCGCCGACAGCGCGAGAAACACGATCAGGAAGACCGTCGCGATGCCGTCCAGCACGTCGTAGAACCCATCGAGAACGGCGATGCCGACCGGGTTGTCCGGCCACCGGGCCATGTCGGGATCGTTCATCGGGCCCGGCCGGAACCACCACAGGATCGAGAGCAGCGTCGTGAAGCCGACCATCGCCCAGAGCACAAGCCTCCACCGCTGACCGGGCGCGCGACCGTCCGGGAAGAGCATCGGGAGCAGCGCGATCAGCGCGATGACGGGGTACCACGTCCAGAGGTAGAGCCAGCCGGCGAGGTAGCCGCCCGGCAGCGAGCCGGGCTCCTCGACGAAGACGTAGTTCGCGTACTCGCCGCCGGACACCGAGAGCGCGACGAGCAACCCGACGCCGAGGAACAGCCAGCCGACCGCGTTCCGCGGCAGTCGCGACGAGACGAACGCGCCGACGGTCGCGAAGGCGACAAACGCGGCGAGCAGCGTGAACCTCGCGAACGCCGTCTCCTGCTGGGTGGCCGCCGAGTGGCCGACGATCTGCTGGATCGTGAGCCCGACCCCGTAGAGCGCGAGTGTCACGAGCCACGCGCCCCACGCGAGCCACCAGGTCCGCGGGCGTCTCACCGCCGCGCCCCTGGTACCCACAGCGAGACGTGCGCCGGCTGCATCGTCTCGTTGACAACGCCCTCGAGGTCGGTGCGAAGCGCGTCGAGCCCGACCTGCTCGCGAAGCCGGGCGCCGAACGTCTCCAGCGTGCGCTGCGCGTCGTACCGGCGGCGGTAGAAGCGGCGGTCGACCAGTCGCTGGACGCGGGCGCGCACGGGGAGGAAGAGCCCGGCGACGACGAGCGTCGAGCCTGCGATCGCGAGGTCGGAGCCATTCGTCAGCGGCTGGAGGAGCGCCTGCATCCCGACGACCACGCCGAAGTACATCGCCGCCAGAACCGCCGACAGAGCGCCGTAAACGAGCGTCTTCCGGATCACGACGTCCACGTCGTACAGGCGGTACTTCAGCATCGCGATCCCGGCGGCGATCGGGATCAGGGTGACGCTGATCCCGAAGGCCGCGTCGCCGAGTGGGATGCCGAGCGCGTCCTGCCCGATTGCCACGCCGACGAAGACCAGGACCGCCAGGGTCATCCACTTGAGCTGCTGGCGCTCGTCGGCACGAGAGCGCCGAAAACGGACGATCATCGATCCAGCCACGGCGAGGAAGAGAACGAGCATGAGCGGCAGGAGAACCATGCGAAGTGCGTCGAGGGGAGCCTCGAGCGCCGAGATCCCGAGAGGGTTGTCCGGCAGGTACGGGGCTTCGGAGTCGACGGGTCCGGGCTCGAACCAGTACGAGACCGTCAGCGCGCCGATCGTCGCCACCACCGCCCAGAGCACGTAGCGCCAGCGCGGCCCGATCACGTCTCCGTCCGGAAAGAGCAGCATCACCACGGCGATCGACCCGACCGCCGGATACCAGGTCCACTGGGCAAGCCACGCCGCGACCATCCCGCCCGGGAGCGAGCCGCCGTCCGCGAACGCTTGGGTCGCGTACTGCCCCGAGAACCCCGCGACAGCCGCCATCAGCGGGGTGAGCAGGAAGAGCCACCCCACGGCGTTCCGCGGCTGCCGCGACGCGACCAGGGCGCCGACCGCCGCGAAGGCGAAGAACGCGATCACGAGGGCGATGTCGGCCGAGAGCGACTCCGCCACCTCGCCCGGAGCCGTCGTCGCGGTGTCGAGGACGACGGTGGCGATGATGAGCGCCGCGAAGAGAAACCACAGGCCCCACGCGAGCCACCAGGTCCACGGGCGATTCACAACCGCGCCTCCCGGAGCCAGAGCGAGACGTGCGCCGGCTGCATCGTCTCGTCCACGACAGCGCGAAGCTCACCGGTGAGTGTTGGAAGGTCGACCTGCTGCCGCAGCCGCGAGCTGAACTCCTCGAGCGTGCGCTGGGCGTCGTAGCGGCGCCGGTAGAAACGCCGGTCGACGAAGCTCTGCACGCGCGAGCGCAGAGGGAGAAAGAGCGCGGCGACGACCAGCGTCGAGCCCGCGATCGCGAGGTCGCTCCCGCCGGTAAACGACGAGAACACAGCCTGCCCGGCGAGCACGAGCCCCACGTACGCGGCGCCGAGGATCACCGTCAAGGCGCCGTAGACGAGCGTCCGCGAGATGACGCGGTCGATCTCGTAGAGCCGGTAGCGGAGGATGGCGATCCCGACCGCGACGGGGATCAGCAGAAGCGCCGCGAACCCTGCGATGAAGATGACGTCGGGCTCCAAGACGAACCCCAGCGAAAATGCAGTCGCGGGGATCGCGCCGGCGAACGCGAGCCACTTCATCTGCTGCCGCTCGATCCCCCGGGAGCGCTGGAAGCGCACGACCAGCGAGGCCAGCGAGGCCAGGAACACCGGCGGGCCCAGCACGACCCCGCTGCCGTCGTTGACCGCTCCGGTCACGCCCGCAATCGCGCCCGGGACCCCGAGCGGGTTGACCCCGCCCGGATAGTCGTCGAGCGCACCGGGGTCGAGAGCCGCGACGACCGTCGACCCGACCCCGATGGCGATCGACGCCCAGAGCAGCCAGCGCCACGGCCCGGGAAGCGGCCGCCCGTTCGGGAAGATCTGCGCGACGAGGGCCGTGGAGATGAACACGGACGGGATGAACGCCCAGTTGCCGAACCACGCCGCCAGCGCCGCCCCGGGCCAGCCTTCCTCACCGAAGTAGGCGAGGTCGGCGTAGCCGAACCCCGCGATCCATCCCACGAGCATCGCGGCCGCACCGAGGAAGATCCAGCCAATGGCGTTGCGCGGCTCGGCGCGCGCGATCAGTAGACCAACCGCGGCGAAGAGGAGCGCGATCGCGCCGCCGAGCAAGGCGAAGACGAGCCTCGACTCCCAGCCGTCCGGGACGTCGAAGCCGCGGTGCCAACCGACGAAGGCGAGCAAGATCTCGACTGGGATCAGGACGACCGTCAGGGCAAACAGCCCCCACGCGAGGAGCCTGCTCATCTCGACGCTTGCCTTCCGTCGATCATGTTCTCGATTTTCGCCGTTGCCTCGTGCGGCCGCGCTGCCACGAGCCGGAGTCTCGCTCCGGGCCGTTCCGGGATCGTTACGGCGGCGTGCCCGCCGTAGGGCGTACAGAGGCGCGTGCTTCCGGTGATCCTCCCCGGAGGCCGGAGCATCGTTCCCGACGGTCGTTCCGAAAACGTTACGAGACCGCTAAGGACCGGCGAGACCGTTGCGGTTACCATCGCCCGATGGCGAACGCCCAGCCGCTCTCGATCGCCCTGCTCGGCCCGCCTGTCGTCGAGGTCGACGGGCGCTTGCTGGAGGTCGACACGCGCAAGGCGACGGCTCTGCTCGCCTACCTCGCGGTCGAGGGGCATCCCGTCCGGCGCGACACGATCGCGTCGCTTCTCTGGCCCGAGAACGACCCCGAGCGGGCGCGCTCGGCGCTTCGCCGGACGCTTTCGACGCTGCGGAGCGCGCTCGGCGGCCGCTTCGTCGACGCCGATCGCGAGCTCGTCTCGCTCGGCGGCCCCGGCATCCGCCTCGACGTCGCGGAGCTGCGACGGCTCGTCGCCGAGTGCGAGACGCACGGGCACGGGCCGGGGGAGACGTGCGCGCGGTGCGTCGAACCGCTGCGGGCGGCGGTCGCGCTCGACCGTGGGCCGTTTCTCGCGGGCTTCGGACTGCGCGACTCGGCCGCGTTCGACGACTGGCTCGGGGTCACGACCGACGTGCTGCGGCGAGAGGTCGCGGCTGCGCTCGAGCGCCTGGTCGAGGCCCTCGCGGCGACCGGCGACCGGGCCGGTGCGATCGCGGGCGCGCAGCGGCGGCTCGCGCTCGACCCGCTCCACGAGCCAGCCCACAGACAGCTGATCGCCGCCTATGCCGCGGGCGGCGACCGCTCGGCGGCGCTCGAGCAGTATCGAGAGTGCGTCCGCGTGCTCGACCGCGAGCTCGGCGTGCGCCCCCTGGACGAGACGACGGCCCTCTACCACGCGGTGCTCGAGGGCACGTATCCGGCGGCTCCCTCGCCGCCGCCTGCCTCGCCCGCCGCCGGGCCCGGAGCTCGACTCGCCGCTCGTCGGCCGTGAGCGCGAGCTCGGTGCGCTGACCGAGGCCTACGGCTCGGTCGGGCCCGACGGACGGCTCGCAGTCCTCGTGGGCGAGGCGGGCATCGGCAAGTCGCGGCTCGGCGACGAGCTGCTCGCCGCCGTCGCCGCGACCGGAGGCACCGCGCTCTCTGTGCGCTGCTTCCAGGCGGAGACGGGGCTTGCCTACGGCGTCGTCAGCGAGCTGCTCCGCGCCGCGCTCGCGGCGGGTGGGCCGCCCGGCGACTCGCCATGGTGGCTCGCGGAGGTCTCACGGCTCCTGCCCGAGCTCGGCCCGCCGCCTGAGCGTGCGGTAGACAGCGTGGCCGCGCAGGTGCGCTTTTACGAGGCGGTCTGCGAGCTTCTCCTGCACGCGCTCGGCGGCTCGGCGCACGGAGCCGTCTTCGTCGACGACGCGCACTGGGCCGACGAGGCCTCGCTCGGCCTCCTGGTCTTCCTGGCGCACCGGCTCGCCGGGCGTCCGCTTCTCCTCCTCGTGAGCTGGCGGCCTGAGGCGGTCGCCTCCGACCATCCGATCGGACGTCTGCTGGCGGACGCGCGCCGCGATCGGTCGGCGCGCGTCCTCGCCCTCGGGCGTCTCAGCGTCGCCGACGTGACGGCGCTCGTGGGCGCGCGGGGGCACGACGATGAGCTCGGGGCGCGCCTCCACCGCGAGAGCGGCGGTCTGCCGTTCTTCGTCGTCGAGTACCTGGACGTGCTCGGGCGCGACGACGTGGACTCGGCCGAGTGGCCCGTGCCCGGCGGCATCAGGGAGCTTCTCGGCGCCCGGCTCGCCGCGCTGGGCGACCTCGCGACGCAGGTGGTCGCCGCAGCGGCCGTGCTGGGGCGCTCCTTCCACCCCGACACGCTTCGCGACGCAAGCGGCCGAAGCGACGAGGAGGTCGTCGTCGCCGTCGAGGAGCTCGAGGCGCGCGGCGTGCTCATCGAGGGCGAGGACGGGCTGCTCGGGTTCCGTCACGAGCAGGAGCGCGGCCTCGTCTACGAGGAGATGACGCTCGCGCGGCGGCGGCTGCTCCACCGCCGGGTGGCGGCGGCGCTCGGGGCGCGCGACCGCGGCGACCAGCAGGCCGCCCTGATAGCACATCACCTCGCACTCGGCGGTGAGGACGCCGCGGCGGCCGAGCTGTACCGCGTCGCGGGCGACCGTGCACGAGCGCTGTACGCGAACGCCGAGGCACTCGGTCATTACCGTGCCGCGCTGGCGCTCGGCTTCCCCGATCCGGCTCTGCTCCACGAGTCGGTCGGCGACCTCGAGACGCTTGCCGGCGACTACGGCGCGGCTCTCGCGAGCTACCAAGCTGCGGCAGCATTCGCCAGCCCGGCGCTCGCCCCGGAGATCGAGCACAGGATCGGTGCCCTCCACCTGCGCCGCGGCGAGTGGGAGCTGGCCGAGGCCTCGCTTGCGGCGGCGCTCGGTGGCCTCGACGGTGCTGCCGCGGCCCGCGCGACCGCCGACCGGAGCCTCGCTGCACACCGCCGCGGCCTCACCGACGAAGCCGTGCGACTCGCGGCAGAGGCGCTCGCGCTGGCCGACGCCGCCGGCGACCTGCGCACATGGGCACAGGCGCACAACATCCTCGGCATCCTCGCTGCGAGTGCGGGCGATCGAGACGGCGCCGTACGCAACCTGCAGGAGAGCCTCATGCTCGCCGAATTGACGCAGGACTACGCGGCCGAGGCGGCTGCGCTCAACAACCTCGCGCTGGCGGTCGCTGCCGCGGGTGACACCGAGCGCGCGATCGAGCTGACCAGGCGTGGAATCGAGCGGACGATCGCGCTCGGCGATCGCCACCGCGAGGCGGCGCTCCGCAATCGGCACGCCGATCTCCTCCACACCGCCGGCCGCCGTGACGAGGCGATGGCCGAGCTGAAAGCCGCGGTCGCGATCTTCGCCGAGGTCGGCGAGGAGGGGAAGCTCGAGCCCGAGATCTGGAAGCTGAGCGAGTGGTGACCTGGTCAGGCCTCGGCGAGTGCGGCGGCCCCGTCGCGGACGACGACCAGCCCGTCGCGGGCGAGCGACGCCACCGCCTCGTCGTCGTCGGGCGGACGACCCGCGGCGACCGCACGCAGGGCGGCAGCCCGACGCTGGCGGAACGAGCCCTCGAAGGGCGATTGCCGTCGGGCCGGCTCGAAGCGCCGCCCGCGCGAAGGGCAGTCTCGTGCGAGCGGGCACACCCCGCACCGCGGAACGCGCGCGAGGCAGATCGTCGCGCCGAGGTCGAACAGCGCCTGCGCGCAGGTGGCACCGAACGTCCCGCCGGTTCGCTCCTGCACGCGCCGCACGTTCGTGTCCACCGGCAGCACGTCGCGGCCGAAGGCGAAGTTCCCGATCGCGGCGGCGGTGTATGGCCCGACCCCGGGCAGCTCCGTCAGGTCGTCCGGCCAACCCCGCTCGGCCACGGCACGCGCGGCGCGGTGCAGGCTGACCGCGCGCCGGTTGTACCCGAGCCCCTGCCACTCGACGATCACGTCGGCCCTCGGTGCGGCCGCGAGCGCCTCGACCGTGGGCCAGCGCTCGAGCCAGCGGGTGTAGCGCGGGGTCACGCGCTCGACCTGCGTCTGCTGCAGCATCACCTCGCTGACGAGGATCGCGTAGGGGTCCGTGGTGTGCCGCCACGGGAGGTCGCGGCCCTCGCGCGCGAACCAGTCGAGAAGCTCCTGCCGCACGGCCGACGATCCTAGAGACGGCGGCACTTACACGCCGCTAACGCCGAGCCCGGCACAATCACCGGCGAATCGAGAGAGGGGGCCGGGATGCTCGGGAAGAGGTATCTGCTTGGTGTCGTCACGGCCGTCGCCGGCGCAACGGCGGCGGCGGCGATCGCGTCCGCTCCTCCGGTGGGGCCGCTGCCCGCGGGCCCGACGAAGGAGATCAGGGTGTCCGAGCGCCAGACGTTCACGGTCACGCTTCCGAAGCCGACCGTGGCCGGAGGCGTGTGGAGGATCGCCCGCCCCATCGACGCGAGCGTCGTCCGCGAGATCGCTGAGGGCGACTCGCCGGCCGGGGTCTGGGTGAGGTTCAGGGCGATCGACACCGGCACGACCCGCATCGTGTTCGCCCTGACCCGGGGCGAGACCAGTCGTGCGCTGGCAGCCCGGCGCTTCCACGTGACCGTGATGCCCGCGAGCGCCGGCTAGCGCCAGCGGCGAACCTCAGCGGCCGAGCCGGCGGGCGACCGCGAGCGGTAGTTCGAAACAGGCCGCGACGTTCGCGGCGGTGAGCGTCTCCTCGTGCGGCCCTGCGGCGACGACGGCGCCGGCGCGCAGCATCAGCACGTGGGTCGTTTCCGGGGGGAGCGCGTCGAGCTCGTGCGTGACGATGATTGTCGTCAGCTCCGGTCGGGCGGCCAGGATCTCGCCGAGCGCGTGCTGGAGCATCAGGCGCCCGGGGAGGTCGAGCCCGGCCGACGGCTCGTCGAGCACGAGCAGCGCGGCTTCGGCGGCGAGCGCACGCGCGAGGAGGATGCGCGCCCGCTCGCCTTCCGAGCACGAGACGAAGTGCCGGTCAGCCAGTCCGGCGACTCCGGCGAGCGCGAGCAGGTCGCGGGCTCGACCCTCGTCGGCCGCCTCCACGTTCAGCACCGTCCCGGCGGCGCCGGTCATCACGACGTCGAGCGCAGTCTGGTCGGGGTAGAACCGCCGCGAGAGAAGCGGGTCGACGTCGCCGATCCGGCGGCGTAGCTCGGCGAGCGGGTAGCGGCCGAGCTGCTTGCCGAGCACCCGGGCGACGCCGCTGCTCGGGCGCATCTGGGCCGAGACGACGCGGATCAGGGTCGTCTTCCCCGCGCCGTTGGGGCCGACGACGACCCACTGCTCCCCGCTGCCTACCGTCCAGTCCACGTCGGCGAGCAGCTCGGCGCGGCCGCGCGGGCCCGACCGCCAGACGCTCACCCGCTCCAGGCCGACGACTTCCAGGCGGCCGAGCCTACCGACCGGCGAATCGAGCGCGTGAACGCAGCGTGGCGTCCGCCTTGATCAGCCGCGGCAGTCGGAGCAGACGCCGGTGATCTCGAGCCGGTGGTCGCTTGCGACGAACCCGTGCGCCGCGGCGGTCTCGTCGAGCCAGGCGCCGAGGTCGCAGCCCTCGAGCTCGACCACGCGGTGGCACTCGGTGCAGAGCAGGTGGTGGTGATGGCCCTCGCTGCAGAGCCGGAAGCACGTCTCGCCGCGATGGTGTGAGAGCGCGTCGATCGCGTCGGCCTCGGCGAGCGACTTGAGCGTGCGGTAGACGGTGGCGAGGCCGATCGGCTTTCCCTCACCGCGCAGGCGCTCGTGGATCTGCTGGGCAGTCGCGTCCGACGGCTCGCCGGCGAGGGCCTCGAGCACCAGCAGTCGCTGGCGTGTGGCGCGGAGGCCGCTGCGGGCGAGGATCGTGCGCAGGTCGCGCGCTTCTGCTTGCCCGACCGCCATCGCTCTCGTAGCATAGCCCCTCTTGAGAACGATAATGACTCTCATCTTGATCGGAATCGCGGCGCTCGTGGCCGGCGGCTGCGGCTACTCCGGGAACGGAGGAGGCAAGCGCGCGAGCGTCGTTGCGGCTTTCTATCCGCTCGCCTTCGCGGCCGAGACCGTCGGTGGTGCCGCCGTCGACGTCGAGAACCTGACGCCAACGGGCGCCGAGCCGCACGACCTCGAGCTGACGCCCTCGGACGTCCAGGCGATCGACGACGCCGACCTCGTCCTCCTACTCGGCCACGGATTCCAGCCGCAGCTCGAGCGGGCGGCCGGCGACGGAGACCGGGTGCTCGAGCTCCTAGACACGCCCGGTCTCGACCTGCTCCCAAACGACGACCCGCACGTCTGGCTCGACCCGCTCCGGTACGTCCGGATCGTCGAGCGGATCGGTGAGGCTGTCGGCAAGCCGGCCGCCGCTGAGAAGGTCGCGACGCGCCTGCGGGCGCTCGACCGAGAGTTCCGTCAGGGACTTGCCCACTGCGCCCGGCACGAGATCGTGACGAGCCACGAGGCCTTCGCCTACCTCGCGCAGCGGTACGGACTCCGGCAGATCGCGGTCACCGGCCTCACACCCGAGGCCGAGCCGGCGCCGCGTGACCTCGAGCGCGTCGTCGGCCTCGTCCGCGACACCGGCGCGACGACCGTGTTCTTCGAGACGCTCGTCTCGCCGCGGATCGCCGAGACGGTCGCCCGCGAGGCCGGGGCGAAGACCGCCGTCCTGAACCCGATCGAGGGCCTCACCGAGGAGGAGGCGAGCCAGGGCGACGACTACTTCTCGCTCATGCGGGCGAACCTCGCGGCTCTGGAGGAGGCGCTCGGATGTCGCTAGCGGTCGAGCTCGAGCGCGTGAGCTTCGGCTATGCCGGCGGTCCGCCCGTGCTGCAGGACGTCGATCTCGCCGTCGCCCCCGGGGAGTTCGTCGCGATCGCCGGCCCGAACGGAGGCGGCAAGACGACGCTCCTCCGGATCGTCCTCGGCCTCGAGCGCCCGCAGACCGGATCGGCGAAGCTCTTCGGCGAGCCCGCCGCGACCTTCGGCCAGCGCAGGCGGATCAGCTACCTCGCGCAGCGCGCCCGGCTCGGGATCGACTCGCCCGTGAGCGTCCACGAGCTCGTCGCCGCCGGTCGCGTTCCGCGGCGCGGCGTCGTCGGCCTGGAACGCCGCCGCGACCGTGCCCTGGTCGCGCACGCGATCGAACGAGTCGGTCTCGCCGAGCGCGCCGGCTCGCCGCTCGCGACGCTCTCGGGCGGCCAGCAGCAACGCGCGTTCATCGCGAAGGCCCTCGCCGGCGAGCCCGATCTGCTCGTCCTCGACGAGCCGACAGCCGGCGTCGACGTCGACGCCCAGGAGTCCCTCGCCTCGCTGCTCGGAGAGCTCCACGGCGAGCTCGGCGCCACCATCCTGTTCGTCTCGCACGAGTTCGGCGCGGTCGAGCGCTTCGTCGACCGGCTCGTTCTCGTGCGCGGCGGCATCCTCTTCGACGGCGCGCCGTCGGCGCTCCCTGCGACCTGGCACGACCCTTCGCACGTCCATGGCTGAGCATGTCCATCCTTGACGCCGACTTCATGCGGCTGGCCTTCGCGACCGGCGCGATCGTCGGCGTGCTCGCGCCCGCGGTCGGCTTCTTCCTCGTGCAGCGGCGGATGAGCCTGATCGGCGACGGGATCGGTCACGTCGCGTTCGCCGGGGTCGCCGCGGGCTACCTGCTCGGGCTCTCGCCGGTCGCGACGGCGCTCGTAGCGTCCGTCGCCGGGGCCGTCGGGATCGAGTGGCTGCGCACCCAACACCGGGCGGCCGGGGACCAGGCCCTCGCGCTCCTCTTCTACACCGGCATCGCGCTCGGCGTGGTGCTGATCTCGGCGGCGGGTGCGCTGAACGCGAACCTCTTCGCCTACCTGTTCGGGTCGATCCTCACGGTGACGAGCGGCGACCTACTGCTCGTCGCGATCCTCGGCGCCGTCGGACTCGCGCTCGTGGCCGTCCTGTACCAGGCCCTCGTCGCGGTCGCGCTCGACGAGGAGGGCGCCCGCGTGAGCGGCGTCCCTGTCGGACTGCTCAACGTCCTGCTCGCCGGGTTGGCCGGTGTCACGATCGCCGTCTCGATGAGGATCGTCGGCATCCTGCTGATCGCCGCGCTGATGGTGCTCCCAGTTATCGCGGCGGGGCGGATCGCGTGGAGCATCCGGTCGACGATGCTGATAGCGATCGGGATCGGGTTCGCCTCGGCGATCGTCGGCCTGACGATCGCGTATTACGCCGATCTCGCTCCCGGGGGCGCGATCGTGCTCGTCGCGGCGGGCTCGTTCGTGCTCGCGAGCCTCGCGCAGACGGTGCGTCAGGCGCGCTGAGCACGGGCCGTTTCTCGAGGCGTGCCGGGCGCCCGCAGTGCCTAGACTCAGCGCCGATGACGAAGGTTCACTTCGCGCCGAGCCCGACCGGCTCGCTCCACATCGACAGCGGCCCGGAGCTGTGGTCGATCATCGTTGCGCTGTCACGCGAAGAAACGCTACGGAGGGTTGATGGAGCTCTTTGACACCTACTCGAAGGAACTCGTTGATCTGCCGCTCCCCCGCGGCCCGGTCCGGATGTACATCTGCGGCCCGACCGTGTACGGACGTGCACATGTCGGGAACGCCCGGCCGTTCATCCTCGGCATGTGGATCCGGTCGTGGTTGCGGGTGACGGGGTACGACGTCACGTTCGTCCACAACATCACCGACGTCAACGACAAGATCTACGCGGCGGCGCCGGGCGCGAGCGCCGACCTTGCGAAGCAGGCGACCGAGTGGTACCTCGAGGACATCGGCGACCTCGGGCTCGGCCTGCCGGACCAGCTCCCCAAGGTGACGCAGTTCATCCCGATGATCGTCTCGTTCATCGAGAAGCTGATCGAGGCCGAGTACGCGTATGCGGTCGAGGGCGACGTCTACTTCCGCGTCGCGAGGTTCGAGGAGTACGGCCGGCTCTCTGGTCAGAACCCGGATCAGATGAAGGACGAGGAGCCGAACCCGCTCAAGGAGGATCCGCGCGACTTCGCGCTCTGGAAGGCGACCAAGGAGGGCGAGGACACCTCGTGGGACTCGCCGTGGGGCAAGGGCCGGCCCGGGTGGCACATCGAGTGCTCCGTGCTCGCCGAGGAGACGCTCGGCGAGTCGTTCGAGATCCACGGCGGCGGTATCGACCTCCTCTTCCCGCACCACGAGAACGAGCTTGCGCAGTCGCGCGCGCTCGGGCACCCGTTCGCGCAGATCTGGATGCACAACGGGCTGCTCCAGTTCACCGGCGACAAGATGTCGAAGTCCGAGGGCAACATCGTCACGCTCCGCGAGGCGCTCGACACCTGGGGACGGGACGCGCTGCTCGTCTTCTTCCTCTCCGCGCACTGGCGCAAGCCGATCGACTTCTCGGAGGAGACGATGGCGCAGGCGCAGGCTCGAGTGGAGACGATTCGCAATGCGTTCACCGAGCAGGCCGCGAAGCGCGACCTCTCCTCGTGGGACGACTTCGCAGATGCCCTCGAGGAGGACTTCGACACGCCGCGAGCGCTCGCGGTGCTGCACGAGTACGCCTCGTCGGGGCAGCTCGACCTGCTCAAGGAGGCGCTCGGCATCCTCGGGCTCTCGTCGCTCACCGAGCCCCAACCGGCGCCGCCCGAGGTGGTCGAGCTCGCCGAAGCAAGAGTCGCCGCACGGGTCGCCCGGGACTTCGACGAGGCCGACCGCATCAGGGAGCAGATCGAGGCGGCGGGATGGGAGATGCGCGACCGCTCCACACGGCGCTACGTGCTCGTCCGCAAGCGTTGACATCGGATCTGGTGTACGGGCGTCGCGCCGTCCGGGAGGCGCTGCGCGGCCGTCGGCAGGTACTGGAGGTGTGGGCGACCGAGCGTGCGTTCAAGGCCGAGACGTGGCTTGCCGAGGCCGGTCCGAAGCTGGGTCAGGAGCGCGAGCTGAGCGAGCTCGCCGGTACGCGGGACCACCAGGGCGTCGTCGCGAGGGTCGAGCCGTACCGGTACGCCGAGGCCTACGAGCTCGCGTCGGCGGAGCGGCCGCTGCTCGTCGTGCTCGACCGCGTCACCGATCCACGGAACCTCGGCGCCGTCTGCCGCAGCGCCGAGGGAGCCGGCGCGACGGGTGTCGTCGTTCCCGCCCACGGCTCGGCCGTCGTCACCCCGGCCGTCGCGCGTGCCTCAGCCGGAGCGGTCGAGCATCTGCCGATCGCCGTCGTCACGAACCTCGCCCGCTACCTCGCCGACGTCAAGGGGCCGGAGCTCTGGGTCTACGGCGCCGCGTCGGACGCCGCGGCCTCGATGTGGGACACGGACCTTTCGGGCGGAGCCGTCCTCGTCTTCGGCGCCGAGGGCAAGGGGCTCCGCCCGCTCGTGCGGCGCACCTGCGACGTGCTCGTCTCGATCCCGCTCGCCGGGGCCGTCGAGTCGCTGAACGTCAGCGTCGCCGCCGCTCTGCTCCTCTACGAGGCGCGCCGCCAGCGCCGCGATGCCTGACGCGACGCTCTACCTGTTCGACGGCTACAACCTCCTGCACGCCGGGCCCTACCGCGACCGTCGCGAGCTGATCGACCTGCTCGCGAGCTTCGTCGCCGGCAAGGGGGCGAGCGGCGTCGTCGTCTTCGACGGGGTCGGCGTCGACGCCGAGCACGGAGCACTGGCGGTGCGGTTCGTGCCGGATGCCGACGCGCTCCTCGAGCGGCTCGCCGCCGAGCACAGGGACACCGAGCGGGTCGTCCTCGTCTCCTCGGACGTAACCGTGCTCGGCACTGCAGGTCAGGAGGTAGCGAAGCTCTCGTCGCAGATCTTCTTCCGCGACCTCGACCTGCCGAGCCACCGCGAGGACACGCCGCACGGCCTGGGCGACAAGCTGGACGACGAGACGCGGGAGCGGCTCGAGCGCCTTCGGCGTGGCGAGTAAGCGGGTCCTGTGCAAGTGAGGCTTGTGCTCTCTGGCCTCGATTGCTAAATTCACCTCAAGCTCAGGGTGAGAGTTCGTCAATGGGCCCACGATCCAAAGCTTAGGAAATGCCCGCTAAGACGCGAGTCGACAGATGAGCATCCGTTCCGCACCTGCTGCCAAGAGCGCCCAGAAAGCTCAACGGGAACTCGAGGATCTACAGCTCGTCCTGCGCGCGCGCAACGGCGACGGATCGGCCCTCGACGGCCTGATACGGCGCTACACGTCGTTTGTTCGGCTGAAGGCGAGCTCGTACTTCCTGGTCGGCGGCGACGGCGAGGACCTCGTGCAGGAGGGCCTGATCGGGCTCTACAAGGCGGTCCGCGACTTTCGGCCGGACAAGGAGACCTCGTTCCGCTCGTTCGCAGAGCTCTGCGTCACGCGGCAGATCATCACCGCGATCAAGACCGCGACCCGCTACAAGCACGTGCCACTGAACAGCTACGTCTCGTTCAGCCATACACCGGCGGGCCAGGACGCCGACAGCGAGTGCACGCTCGGGGACGCGCTCCCGGGGCCCAACGTCAACGATCCATCCGTCTGCGTGATCTCGACCGAGGAGCTCCAGAGCCTCGTCGGCTGTCTCGGCTCGACGCTCTCGCCGCTCGAGTCGGATGCGCTCCGCCTCTACCTCGAGGGGTCCTCGTACGAAGAGATGGCGGAGGAGCTCGGCTGCGACACGAAGACGATCGACAACGCGCTCCAGCGCGTGAAGCGCAAGATCCTCAACCACCAGCGCGAGCGGCAGGTCCTTCTCTAACCGGGCGTACCATTGGTGCACGCCGGAGTAGCTCAGCTGGCAGAGCACCCGCCTTGTAAGCGGGCGGTCGTGGGTTCGAGTCCCACCTCCGGCTTCCCCGCAACTCCTAACCCGCCGTTCACGGCGCCCGAATCGGTCACGCCTACCCTGGTATCGATGTACAAGGCGCTTCTCGTTGCGTCCCTTGTGGCGCTGCTCCTGCCGGCAGGCGCCACCGCCGCCCGGCCCGTGCCGAATGCTGTCGTGCTCGCAGTTGACGGGAAGGCGGACGGCCGCAACTTCATGCCGACTCGGCTGCCGATCGGCCTCCGCTTCGAGAGCTGGTCCTTCACACACGGCGTGCTCCGGCTGCGCTTCGCCAACAAGGCCGGCGTGCTCGTGGACTGGACCGTCGCTCCGATGACGGGAACCTGCCGTGCCGGCATGCAGAAGAGCTTCCAGCTCGCCGGCAACAAGATCTGGTGGGCAGACGACGGCGACATCCAGCGGGCATGGAGGTGCGTCTTCGGCTCCGACGGACGTGCGCTGCGGCTCACCGCCTCGAGCACGACGCCCCCGACGCGGTTCGCCGACGTGGGCCTCGGCGCCGTCGCCGCCTCCGCCAAGCGCTACTGACGCTAGTGCCCCTTCAGGCATACACGCCATCACCTCCGGCGGCCTGAAGACGTGCCGTGCGGCGTCCTCGGTCGCGCCAATAGCTCGACTATTGGCGCTCCCTGCGTCCTTGCCTGGCACGTCTTCCGGCTCGCCGGAATCGGGGGCGCATTCCCTGAAGCGGCACTACTCGCCGATCGCCTTCAGCACGACGCGCTTCCGGCGGCGGCCGTCGAACTCGGCGTAGTAGACCTGCTCCCACGGGCCGAGATCGAGCGTCCCGTCAGTGATCGGCAGCACGACCTGATGCGACAGCAGGTGCCGCTTCAGGTGCGCGTCGGCGTTGTCCTCGCCGCGGTTGTGCCGGTAGCTCGAGACCGGCTCATGGGGCGCGAGCCGCTCGAGCCAGTCGTCGATATCGGCGATCAGGCCCGACTCGGCGTCGTTCACGTACACCGCCGCGGTGATGTGCATCGGGTTGACGAGGCAGAGGCCGTGCTGGATGCCTGACTCGCGAACGAACGACTCGACGCGGTCCGTGATGTTGACGTAGTCCCGCCGGTGCGGAGTCTCGAAGGTGAGGTACTCGGTCGCGTGCTTCACGTGCCCGCGATCCTGTCAGGTCGGTGAGGAGATCACCGCCGTGAGGCGAGGCGGCGGCTTCACCCTCCGCTCGGCAGCTTGGCCGGGGCGCTCGTGATCTTCCCCGCGAGAACCCCCTCGACGCGACGGGAGAGCGCCTGTGCGAGCCCGATCGCCGCCGCCTTCTGCGAGCGGCCGTCGGTGCGGAGGACCCCGACGAGCTCGAGCAGCTCGCCGCGGCGAACCGCGACTCCGGTGAACCACGTCGCCGCGGGACCGAGCATCAGCCGGACCTGGATGCCGGTGGCTTCGTCGCCGAGCCCGGGCACTGCGAAGCGCTTGCTGGACAGCACCCGCAGACCGCCTGCTGGGTCCGACGTGGTGACGTCGCCGAGCGACCGCACGAGTCCCCCCGACGCGGCATCGGGGTCCCGGTAGCTCTCGACGGTGGAGGTCACGTAGGCGAGCTTGCCGGGCTTGCCGATGAGGTCGTAGTTCGCGAACGTCAGGTCGACGCCGGCGATCCGGCCTGCAGCTCCGAGGCTCGCGGCCGAGTCGCTCCGGTCGATCGAGGTGGCCGCAGCCCGCTTGTTGTCCACGGCTCCGCTCTCGTCCGGGGCGAACGTCAGTCGGGCGGCATCGGCCCCGTAGGCGGCGAGCGGCAGCGGCATCAAGGCGAGCTTCGCGGGCGGAATCGCCGCCGAAGCCGCGGCCGAAGTCAGCGCCGCAATCGCCGCAACCTGGAACAGCCGAGACGCCATCGGCCGAGTCTATTCGGCCGGGTTCCGAATCGCCTGCGATCCTGTCAGGCCGGTGATTGTGACCCGCTGCCAGTGGGCCGAGGGCTCGTCGGAGGCGATGCTCGCCTACCACGACGAGGAGTGGGGTGTCCCGTCGCACGACGACCGCCACCTCTTCGAGCTGCTGACGCTCGAAGGCGCGCAGGCGGGTCTTTCGTGGAGCACGATCCTGAACAAGCGGGACAGCTACCTGCGGGCGTTCGCGGGCTTCGACCCGGCGACGGTTGCGCGGTTCGGGCCGGACGACGTCGAGCGGCTGCTCGAGGACCCGGGCATCGTGCGCAACCGGCTCAAGGTCGAGTCGGCTGTCGCCAACGCGTCGCGGATCCTCGAGGTGCAGGCGGAGCTCGGAAGCTTCGCCGCGTACCTCTGGGACTTCGTCGGCGGTGAGCCGCTCGTCGGCCGGTGGCGGGCGCTCGCCGAGCTTCCGGCCGAGACCGACCTCTCCCGTGCGCTCTCCCGCGACCTGAAGAAGCGCGGCTTCCGCTTCGTCGGGCCGACCGTCTGTTACGCGTTCATGCAGGCGGTCGGCCTCGTGAACGACCACACGACGGACTGCTTCCGCTTCCGGGAGCTCATCCGATGACTGCTCCGATCGGCTACGCGCGGAGCGGCGACGTCAACGTCGCCTATCAGGTAACGGGCGATGGTCCGTTCGATCTCGTGCTCGTTCACGGCTTCTTCTCGCACCTGGAGATCGACTGGGAGCACCCGGACGTCGCCCGCTTCTTCGAGCGTCTCGGCTCGTTCTCCCGCCTGATCCGGTTCGACAAGCGCGGGACCGGACTGTCCGACCGGGCTGTCGGCCTGCCCGACCTCGAAACGCGCATGGACGACGTCCGCGCCGTCATGGACGCTGCCGGGAGCGCCGAGGCGGCTCTCTTCGGCTATTCCGAAGGGGGCCCGATGAGCGCACTCTTCGCCGCGACGTACCCGCAGCGGACTCGCGCGCTCGTGCTCTACGGGTCGTACGCCAAGCGGCTGCAAAGCGAGGACTACCCCTGGGCCCCGACCTGGGAGGAGCGGATCCGCCTCGCCGATGATCTCGAGGCGTCGTGGGGCGACAACGTCGACATCTCGACGATGATCCCGCGCGCCGATGCGGTGACCACCGCCTGGTTCGCGCGTCGTGGTCGGGCGGCGCTGAGCCCGGCTGCCGCCAGGGACTTGATCCTCATGAACTCGAAGGTCGACGTGCGGGACGTGCTGGCGACGATCCAGTGCCCGGCGCTCGTCCTGCACCGCACCGGCGACCGCGACTCGAATGTCGACGAGGGGCGCTACATCGCTGAGCGCATCCCGGGGGCGCGCTTCGTGGAGCTACGCGGCGACGTCCACGTGCCGTGGGTGGCGATGGACGACATCCTCGCCGAGGTCGAGGAGTTCCTCACGGGGATCAGGCCTGCGGCCATGAGCCTGCGGGAGCTCGCGACGATCCTCTTCACCGACCTCGTCGGCTCGACAGAGCGAGCCCGCGAGCTCGGCGACGCCGCGTGGGCGGCGTTGCTGCGACAGCACGACGAGCTCGTGCGCGCGGAACTACGGCGCCATGACGGCGTCGAGGTCGACACCTCCGGCGACGGCTTCCTCGCGCTCTTCGACGGCCCGGCGCGGGCGATCCGCTGCGGGCTCGCCGTGCGCGAGGCGCTGCGGCCCGTCGGGCTCGCGGTGAGGGTGGGCGTGCACACCGGCGAAGTCGAGCGCTCGGAGGGACGCCCGCGCGGGATCGCCGTCCACGTCGCCGCTCGCGTCGTCGGGGAGGCCGGTGCGGGCGAGGTCCTCGTCACCCAGACGACCCACGATCTCGTCGAGGGCTCCGGCCTCGCCTTCGAGGACCGCGGCCTGCACGAGCTCAAGGGGATCGAGACGGCGCGCAGGCTGTACGCGGCGCGCTAGCCGCGCCCGAGCGCCTGCGCGAGGTCGGCCCACAGCTCCTCGGTGTCCTCGAGGCCGACCGACAGGCGGAGCAGACCCGCCGGGATCCGGTCTCCTTCCCAGCGGTGGCGGCTCTCCATCGTCGAGTTGACTCCGCCGAGGCTCGTCGCGTTCGTGATCACGCGCGTCGCCGTCTCGACCTCGCGCGGGTTCGCGACGTCGAAGGAGACGAGCCCCGAGAGGCCCGGGTAGCGGACGCGCTCGACGGCCGGATGTGCGGCCAGCCGGAGCGCGAGCTCGGTCGCGGTCGCCGTGATCCGTCGCATGCGGCGCTCGAGCGAGTCGAGGCCGCGCAGGAGGCGCTGCCGCCGCGTGGGGCGCCGACACGTTGCCGGTGCGCGAGCGCACCTCGCGCAGCCGCGCAGTCTTCTCCGGGTCGCGCGTGACCGTCGCGCCGAGCAGCGCGTCGTGGCTGCCGGTGAGGAACTTCGTCGCCGAGTGGACGACGACGTCGGCGCCCTCGTCGAGCGCTCGCAGGTTGAGCGGCGTCGAGACCGTCGAATCGCACACGACGAGGCTCCCGTGTGCGTCGCGGTGCGCGCGCACCGCCTCCCAGTCGGGCACGGTCAACACCGGGTTCGCCGGCGACTCGACCCAGACGACGTCGGCCGGCGGCGGCGTGCCGGTCTGGTCGTACTCGACGAAGCCGATGCCCCAGCGCTCGAGCTCGCGCATGAGCACCGACGTGCCGTAGTAGGCGCCCTCGGCGAGCGCGACCTTCGCGCCGGGCCGCGCGAGTGCGAGCAGCACGGTCGTCTCCGCCGCCATTCCGGAGGAGAAGAGCAGCGCCTCGCCGCCCTCGAGCTCGCCGAGCCGCGCTTCGGCCGCGGCGCCGGTCGGGTGGCCGTAGCGAGCGTAGAAGAACTCGCGCGGCTCGCCCTCCGCGTCGTACGGCCAGATCGTCGCGCGGTCGACTCGCTCCATCCGCCGAATCTAGCCGGTTAGGCTCCGCGCGTGGCCGACCCCGAACCGGAGCGCCGCACGCACGAGACGACGCGCGAGAAGCTGGCCTGGCTCGAGGAGCAGCGCGCGGGCGCGCGGCACGCGGGCTCGGAAGCGGCGGCCGAGAAGCAGCGCGCCGCAGGCAAGCTGCTCGCGCGGGAGCGCGCAGAGAAGCTCTGCGACCCGGGCACCTTCGTCGAGCTCGACCGCTACGTGCGCCATCGCGCGACCGAGTTCGGGATCGCCGACCGTCGCCCGCCCGGCGACGCCGTCGTCACCGGCTACGGCGAGGTCTTCGGCCGGCGCGTGGCGGTCTTCAGCCAGGACTCGACCGTGTTCGGCGGCTCGCTCTCCGAGGCGGTCGCCGAGAAGATCTGCAAGGTGCTCGACCTGGCGGGCAAGGTCGGCTGCCCGGTGGTCGGGATCAACGACTCGGGCGGCGCGCGCATCCAGGAGGGCGTCGTCTCGCTCGGCGGCTACGCCGAGATCTTCTGGCGCAACGTGCAGCTCTCGGGTGTCGTGCCGCAGCTCTCGCTCGTGATGGGTCCCTGCGCCGGCGGCGCCGTCTACTCGCCTGCGATGACCGACTTCGTGCTCATGGTCGAAGGCTCGTCGTACATGTTCATCACGGGCCCCGACGTGGTGAAGACCGTGACCGGGGAGGAGGTGAGCCTCGAGGAGCTCGGCGGCGCCGACGCGCACGCGACGAAGTCCGGCGTCGCGCACCTGACCGCGGTTGACGATGCGAGGGCGCTCGAGGACGCGCGGTACCTGCTGAGCTTCCTGCCGCAGTCGAACCGGCACCCGACGCCGTTCGACGAGCCCGCCGACGCAGTCGACCGCGAGGCGCCGGAACTCGACACGCTCGTCCCCGACGAGCCGACGAAGCCGTACGACATGAAGCGCGTGATCGAGCTCGTCGTGGACGACGGCCACTTCCTGGAGCTCCAGGAGCGCTTCGCCCAGAACGTCGTCTGCGGGCTCGCGCGGCTCGGAGGCTGGAGCGTCGGCATCGTCGGCAACCAGCCGCACTCGCTCGCCGGCGTGCTCGACATCGACGCGGCGACGAAGGCGGCGCGGTTCGTGCGCACCTGCGACGCGTTCAACATCCCGCTCGTCACGTTCGTCGACGTGCCCGGCTTCCTGCCGGGGACCGCGCAGGAGTGGGGTGGGATCATCCGGCACGGGGCGAAGCTCCTCTATGCCTACGCGGAGGCGACGGTGCCGAAGCTCGCGGTGATCACGCGCAAGGCCTACGGCGGCGCCTACGACGTGATGAGCTCGAAGCACATCCGCGCCGACTTCAACTTCGCCTGGCCGACTGCGGAGGTCGCCGTGATGGGACCCGAGGGCGCGGTCAACATCGTCTTCCGCCGCGAGCTCGCCGAGGCCGACGACCCCGACGCGCGCCGTGCCGAGCTGATCGCCGACTACCGCGAGCGCTTCGCGAACCCGTATGTCGCCGCCGAGCGCGGGTTCCTCGACGACGTGATCGAGCCGCGCCGCACGCGGCCGGTGCTGATCGACGCGCTGCGGACGGTGATCACCAAGCGCGAGCCGCGCCCGCCCCGCAAGCACGGCAACATCCCGCTGTAGCCGACCTCAGGCGGCGTGCTCGATGCTCGTGAGCGTGCCCGACTTCTTGAGCTGCTCGAACGCCGCCTTCGAGTCCCCGGCGAGGTTCGGCGGCACGGTGGCCGTGCACTTGTAGTTCACGCGGTCGCCCACCTTGTATCCGCTCACGTCCGGCGACCCCGCGCCCACCGCGCACGTGACGCCGCCGCTGAAGCTCAACGTCCCCGCCGCCAACGCCGTGATCGTGCCGGCGCCTGCGAGCCGGAAGGTATCGCCGGTGATCGTCGCTGCGACGGCCGACCCACCACCGCTTGCCGTCGCAGTCGCCGTGCCCGAGGACGAGGAGGAGGACGACGAGGAAGACGAAGACGACTCCGAGGACGAGTTGCCGCCGGTGCTCGCATTCGCCGTGGCCGTGCCGGAGATGCCGGTGAGGACGCCCTTGATGCAGGTGATCTTCGCTCTCGTGCCGATCCGGAAGCCGAGCGCCCTGGGCAGGATCGAGCCGACACGGCACGTGACCCCGGGCGCGCCGTCGATCGTGATGCTGCGCCCGCTCAGGGCGCTGATCTTGCCGCTCACGATCGTCTTCACGGGCTTTGTCTTCGGCGGCTTGGTCGCCGCCGATGCCGCCACGGGGACGAGTCCGAAGGCGACGACCACGGCAATTGCAACACAACGCACGTGCTCAGTATCGCCACGACCGGTGCAGGCGTCAACGCCGCCTGCGCCGCGGCGCGGTCAGACGATGCGCGCGATCGCAGTCAGGACGGCGTTGGCGCAGCTGATCTTCACGCGGTCGCCGAGGCGGAAGTCGCCCAGCTTGGGCGAGGCGCCGCCGAGGGTGCAGCTCGTGTCGCGCTCGCCGTGGATCGTGATCGCGAGCTCGCCGAGCACCGTGATGGTGCCTGTCGCGGTGGCCCCGTCCGTCGTCGTGGCCGGCGGCGGCGCGCCGTCCTCGGTCCGGCCGATCGCGGTGAGAACGCCGTTCGCGCAGGCGATCTTCACCCGGTCGCCGACCTTGTAGTCGCCGAGCTTGGGTGAGCTCGAGCCCACGGTGCAGGTGAGGTCGCGCTCGCCGTGGACGCCGATCGTCGTCGCGGTCAGCAGGGTGATCGCGCCGACGAGCGAGGTCGTCGCCGGCTGCTCCTTCTCGCCGGTCGGGGGCGTCGTCGTCGCCCGGGCGATCGTCGTCAGCACGCCGTTCGCGCAGATCATCTTCACGCGGTCGCCGATCTTGAGCTCGCCGAGGCTCGGCGAGCCGTCCGTGATCCTGCAGCTCAGCTCGTGCTCACCGCGGACGGTGATCGCACCCGAGCCGAGCGCAATGATCTCGCCGGCGACGTCCGCGAGCGAGGCAGGGGCGGTGGCCTCCGGGAGCCTGACGATCTTGGCGAGCAGCCCGTCGATGCAGGCGATTCCGACGCGGTCGCCGACCTTGAAGTCGCCGACGCCGGGAGAGCGGTCGCCGATCCGGCACGTGAGGCTGCGCTCGCCGCGGACCGTGATCCCGTCGGCGCCGAGGCTCGCGATCGTCCCACCAGCGTCCACGACGGACGGCGGCTCCGGTGCCTTCGCCACCTTGACGAGCACGCCGTCGGCGCAAGCGATCGCGGTCTTGTCGCCCACCTTGAGGTCGCCGAGCCCGGGAGATGCATCGGTGCGGCGGCAGCTCAGGTCGCGCTCGCCGTCGATGCCGATCAGGCGCGCACCGAGGATCTTGACCGTTCCGACGACCGCCGTCGCTCGCGGGACCCTCCGGAACTTCGAGAGGACGCCGCCGGCGCACGCGATGCCGACGCGGTCGCCGGGCTTGAGGCCGGCCTTCCTCGGCGAGAGCTTGCCGACCCGGCACGTGAGGTCTCGCGCGCCGTCGACGGTGATCGACGACGCGCTGAGGGCGGCGATCCTGCCGATCGTCGCCGCGTCGGGGGTCGGCTGCGCCGACGCGACCCCGCAGGCGCCAAGGGCACCGAACACGACTGAGATCAGCAGCAGTTGCCGCATGGGTTGACTTGTCGGCCGATGCGGCGGCGCCCTCTCCCCCTTGGAGGAGGGATTCGCCGGTTACGCGACGAGGCCGGCTTCGGCCAGTGGGCGTCGGCCCCAGGCGAACGAGTCTCGGTACCAGCCGTCGAGCGCGGCGACGGCGACTCCGTAGCGCGACGAGTGGATGAACCAGCCGTTGCCGAGGTAGATGCCGGTGTGGATCACCTGAGCGGGCTTCGAGGCCGGGCCGGCTCCGAAGAAGAGGACGTCCCCGGGCTCGAGCGCCTCGAACGGAATCCGGCTCTCGCCCGAGACCTCGTTGCTCATCGCCATCGTCGTCCGCCCGCGCAGGGTGTCGGCCAGCGACCCCTCGTTCGCGTACTCGGTCATCCGGAAGACGCGCCAGACGAATCCGGAGCAGTCGAAACCGGGCGTGTCCTCGCCCGTGCCGCCCCAGATGTAGGGGAAGCCGATGTACGAGGTCGCGGTCGAGAGCAGCCGCTGCTGCCACGCGGTCAGCTCCGGAAGCTCGAACGCCTTCGCGGCGTCGCGCGCCGCTTCGACCTGCCGCGTCGCCGAGAGGTCGAACCCGGCGATCCCTGCGGAGCTCGGCCGGCGGTCGCCGGGCGGCTCGTCCGCCGTCTGCTCGAACTCGAGGATCTGCGCGATCGAGTACGCGGCCTCGGCGCGCGTCGCGACTTGCTGCGGCTGGAGCTCGAGGTCGTCCTGCCCGTCCGGGTGGTTGAGGCGCAGCCCGAGCAGCCGCGCGAGCACCTCCGTCCCGAAGCGTGCAGGCGGCCGGAGCCCGGAGCGCCGCGCGCTGCGAAAGATCCGGTAGGCGGCATCACGGAGTCCGAGCGCGCGGACGAGCGTCGCGTCCAGCTCCTCGACCGTCACGGGAGCCTCGCCGTCGGACAAGGCAAGCTCGGTCGTTCCCGTCAACCGTGCGACCGCATGGGCGAGCGACTGCCGCGTCAGCGGCTCGTCGGGCCGGAAGGTGTCCACGCCGCCGCGGAAGATCCCTCGTTCCGTCACCAGGGAGATCTCCCGGCTCGCCCACGACCACGAGGATGCTGTAGCGCCGGCGGACGCTCCGAGGCCGAGAAGCGTCGAACAGCAGCATGCGAGCACGGCGATACGTCTCCACGACCCCATGAGCAGGGGATCTCTCGGCTGAGCGCACCGAGGACTTGAGTCCTGAGCCGGGGGCTTTTAGGCTCGCCGCATGGACGTCGAGCTGGAGCCGCCGCAGCCGGACGAGGTGCGGCGCGCCGTGAGCGAGCTGCTGGATCCGGCCCCGAGGCCGGTCGACCCGTGGTGGGAGGCGGGCCTCGAGGAGGCGCTGCACGACGGCCGCGACGAGGCGCGGGAAGGCCCGTCGCCGAGCTCAGGGTGAGGCGACGGCGCGGCCGCGGAGGAGCCGCGGGGCCGATCTGGCGTAGTCGATTCCCGAGACCCACGTCATCGCGACCGCCACGAGGAGCAACCACCAGGACACGTCGTCGCTCCAGGCGCCCGCCGCCGCGAGGCCTCCGGCAGCGGCGGCCACGGCCTGCGACCACGTCTTGAGCTTGCCCAGATCCCTCGCCGGGATGACCACTCCCCGCTCGAGCGCCGCCAGTCGCAGGCCGCTCACGAGCAGCTCGCGGCCCACGATCGCAGCGACCATCCAGGCCGGGAACACGCCCGCGTCGAGCAGGACGACGAGCGTCGCGAGCACGAGTACCTTGTCGGCGACGGGGTCGAGCAGCGAGCCGAACGACGACGTCTTGCCCGTCCGCCGCGCGATCCGGCCGTCGAGCCAGTCGGTGGCCATCGCGACGCAGAAGACCGCGGTCCCCCAGTAGGCGTGGCCGTCGAAGTCGACCGCGAACAGGAAGACGACGAGCGGGGCGAGGGCGATGCGCGTGAGCGTCAGCTGGTCGGCGAAGGTCATCGTCGAGGGGAGAATACGCGTGTGTACACGAAGGTTCTCGTCGCGAACCGGGGAGAAATCGCAATCCGGATCTACCGGACGCTGCACGAGCTCGCTGTCGAATCGGTCGCCGTCTACTCCGAGCCCGACCGGGCCTCGCTCCATGTCGAGCTCGCCGACGAGGCCTGGGCGCTCGGCGGCCGCACGGCGGCCGAGAGCTACCTGGACGCGGCCAAGCTGCTGGCGGCGGCCGAGCGCTCGGGGGCGGAGGCCGTTCATCCCGGCTACGGCTTCCTGGCCGAGAACGCCGACTTCGCGCGCGCGGTCGAGGCGGCCGGGCTCGTCTGGATCGGCCCGCCTCCCGAGGCGATCGAGCTGATGGGCCGGAAGACGGCGGCGCGGGCGCTGATGCGGGAGGCGGGTGTGCCGATCGTTCCCGGCACGACCGATCCGGTCGGCTCTGCCGACGAGATCGTCGCGCTCGGCGACGAGATCGGCTACCCACTGCTCGTGAAGGCGGCGGCGGGCGGCGGCGGGAAGGGGATGCGGGTCGTCGCGTCGCCCGCCGAGGCGGAAGCTGCGCTCGAGGCTGCCCGGCGCGAGGGCCAGGCGTACTTCGCCGATCCCGCCTGCTACGTCGAGCGGTACCTCGACGACCCGCGGCACGTCGAGGTCCAGGTGCTCGCCGACGCCCACGGAAACGTTGTGCACCTCGGCGAGCGGGACTGCACGATCCAGCGCCGTCACCAGAAGCTCGTCGAGGAGACGCCGTCTCCCGCGGTCTCGGTCGAGCTGCGCGACCGCATCGGCTCGATCGCGGTCGACGCCGCTCGCGCCGCCGGGTATCGCTCGGCGGGAACGATCGAAGGGCTCCTCGCCACGACCGGCGAGTACTTCTTCCTCGAGATGAACACGCGCATCCAGGTCGAGCACACGGTGACCGAGCTCGTCACCGGCATCGATCTCGTGCGCGAGCAGATCCTGGTCGCGGCTGGCGAGCCGCTCTCGATCCGCCAGGAAGACGTCGTCCTGCGCGGGCATGCGATCGAATGCCGGATCAACGCGGAGGATCCGGTGAACGGCTTCCTTCCGGCTCCGGGACGGATCACGAGCTACCGGGAGCCGGCCGGCCCCGGGATCCGCGTCGATTCGGGCGTGCGGTCGGGCTCCGAGGTCAGCGAGATGTACGACCCGCTGATCGCGAAGTTGATCGCGCACGACGTCGACCGCGAAAGTGCCCGCCGGCGGATGCTGCGCGCCCTCGGCGAGTTCGAGATCGGGGGCGTGACGACGCTCGTCGGCTTCCATCGCGCGCTGCTCGTGCAGGACTGCTTCGTCCGGGGCGGGACCTGCCGGGGCCTCGTCGAGTCGCCCGAGCTGGCGCAGCTCGCCGTCGAGCTCACGCCGGAGGCGGCTCCCGCGGTCGCACCGGAAGGGTCGCTTGTGGCGCGAACGGCCCTGGTCGAGGTCGACGGCCGCCGGGTCGAGATCGGCGTCCTGCGGCCCGAGCCCGCGTACCGCGAGCTCGGGCGGCGGAGGAAGACGCGCGACGGCGCCCGCCGCCACGGCGGCGCCGCGGACGTCGTCGTCAGCTCGATGCAGGGCACGGTTCTCGACGTCCGTGTCTCCGAGGGCGACGAGGTGGCGCGCGGCACCGTGATCTGCATCGTCGAGGCGATGAAGATGGAGAACGAGATCTCGGTCCATCGTGACGGCACGATCACGGGTCTCGCGGTCGCGCCGGGGGACTCGGTGGCGATCGGCCAGACGATCTGCGTCGTCTCACCGAACGGCGACGTCTCGGCCGAGTAGTGCCCCTTCAGGCAATACACGCCATCACCTCCGGCGGCCTGAAGCCGCGCCATGCTGCGTCCTCGGTCGGGCCAATAGTTCGACTATTGGCGCTCCCTGCGTCCTTGCCTGGCACGTCTTCCGACTCGCCGGAATCGGGGGCGCATTACCTGAAGGGGCACTAGGCGTCTCGATCCGGGCGTCGCCGACTACAGTCGGCGCCGTGGATCTCTACGAGCACCAGGGGAAGGAGGTCTTCCGCCGCTTCGGGATCCCGGTCTCGGACGGGCGGGTCGTGACCACCCCGGAAGACGCACGTGCCGCGGCGGCGGAGCTCCACGGGCCGGTGGTCGTGAAGGCGCAGGTCCTCACCGGGGGGCGCGGCAAGGCCGGGGGCGTGCAGCTCGCCGCGGGCCCGGAAGCCGCGGAGCAGAAGGCGCGCGAGGTTCTCGGCCTCGACATCCGCGGGCACACCGTCTCCCGACTCCTCGTCGAGCGGGCCTCGGAGATCGCGAAGGAGTACTACCTCTCGGTCACGTTCGACCGGGGCGCGAAGCAGGTGCTCCTCATGTTCACGACCCGAGGCGGCGTCGACATCGAGCAGGTCGCCGACGAGAGCCCGGATGCGCTCGTCCGGGTGCACGTCGACCCGCTCGAGGGCTACCGGCCGCACCACGGCCGCCGGCTCGTCTTCGGCGGCGGGCTCGAGGACCCCGGTGAGCGGCGTCAGATCCTCGAGCTCGCGGAACGCCTCTACCGCTGCTTCGCCGAGACCGACGCGATGCTCTGCGAGATCAATCCCCTGATCGTCACGCCGGAGGGCGAGGTGAGGGCGCTCGATGCGAAGGTGACGATCGACGACTCGGCGCTGCCGCGACATCCCGAGCTCGCGGCGCTACGCGACGCGGCCGCCGCCGACCCGCTCGAGGCCCTCGCGCGGGAACTCGACGTCACGTACGTGAAGCTCGACGGCTCGATCGGGATCCTCGGCAACGGCGCCGGGCTCTCGATGTCGACGGTCGACGTCGTCGTCGTCGCCGGCGGGCGACCTGCGAACTTCTGCGACCTCGGCGGCGGCGGCTCCGCAGAGGGCGTCGTCTCCGCGCTCGAGGTGATCGCCCGCGACGAGCAGGTGCGGGCGGTCCTGTTCAACATCTTCGGCGGCCTGACCCGCTGCGACGAGGTCGCGCGTGGCATCCTCGCCGCGCTCGAGCGCGTGCGGATCTCCTGCCCGATCGTGGTGCGCTTCGACGGCACGAACGCCGAGGAGGGCCGGCGCGTGCTCGCCGAGGCGGCGGTGGAGGCGATCCACGTCGAGCCGACGATGCTCGACGCGGCCCGTCGAGCCGTGGAGCTGGCTGCGTGAGCGATGTCTGGGGTGAGCGGGCGGAGGTGTACCGCCAGAGCAAGGCGCACCGCGAGGGGCCCGACCTCGACCTCGTCGTCGAGTGGGCAGACGGTTGCGAGACCGCGATCGACGTCGCGACCGGCGGCGGGCACGTGGCGCGGCGGCTCCGCGAGGCGGGCCTCCAGGTCGTGAGCTGCGACCCCTCCCCGGGGATGCGGCCCGATGTCATCTGCTTCGCGGAGGACCTGCCGTTCGCGGACGAGAGCTTCGACCTCGCGGCGACGCGGGTCGCCGCCCACCACTTCGCGGAGGTCGCAGCTGCCGTGCGGGAGCTGGCGCGCGTCGCGCGTCACCGCGTCGTGGTCGTCGACAACCTCCACATGGGTGAGGCGGTCGAGGAGGCCGAGAAGCTGCGCGACCCTTCGCACGTGCGCAACTACTCCGAGGCGGAGTGGCGAGGATTCTTCGCCGACGCCGGCCTGGCCGTCGACGAGGTGCGGCTGTTCGACTTTCCGATCGAGCTCGAGCCGTGGCTCCAGCGGACGGCGTGCACGGGCGCCGAGGCGGCGCGGGTGCGCGAGCTCCTGGCCGACCGGATCGACGGCCCCGACATCGTGCTCGAGCGGATCGCCCTGCGCGGGAGCCCCGCCTGACGTGGCGATCTACGTCGACCGCGAGACGCGGCTCGTCGTCCAGGGCCTGACCGGGACCGAAGGGCGGTTCCACGGCCTCCGCAACCGCGACTACGGAACGAACCTCGTCGCCGGCGTCACGCCCGGCAAGGGCGGCCAGGACGTCGACGGAGTCCCCGTGTTCGACACCGTCGCCCGTGCCGTCGAGGAAACCGGTGCGAACACCGCGGTCATCTTCGTGCCCGCTGCGTTCGCGGCAGACGCGGTGTACGAGGCGGCCGACTCGGGCATCGCCACGGTCGTCTGCATCACGGAGCACGTCCCTGCACACGAGACGCTTCGCCTGCACGCGTACCTCCGCGCCCGCGGGGTGACGCTGATCGGCCCGAACTGTCCCGGCGTGCTCTCGCCGGGCAAGGCGAACGTCGGGATCATCCCCGGCGAGCTCTTCCGCCAGGGCAGTGTCGGGGTCGTCTCGCGCTCGGGCACCCTCACGTACCAGATCGGGCACGAGCTGGCGCAGCTCGGCGTCGGCAACTCGACGATCGTCGGCATCGGCGGCGACCCGGTGGTCGGCTCGTCGTTCGTCGACGTGCTGGAGCGGTTCGAGACCGACGACGAGACGGAGGTCGTCGTGCTCGTCGGCGAGATCGGGGGCGACGAGGAGGAGAAGGCGGCCCGCCACATCGCGGAGCGGATGTCGAAGCTCGTCTTCGCCTACATCGCCGGCTTCTCCGCACCGCCCGGGAAGACGATGGGTCACGCGGGCGCCATCATCTCCGGCACGTCGGGGACGGCGCAGGCGAAGAAGGAGGCGCTCGAGGCGGCGGGAGTGACGGTGGGCACGACTCCCACCGAGCTCGCACAGCTCGTCGCAGGTCACGCACGCGGTCGTCACTAGTGGTCGCTCCGGCAAGTGGCTGCACCCTTGGGCCGGCTGCAAACCATCGCATGCCTGCGTCCTCGGTCGCGCCCATACCTCCTGGTATGAGCGCTCCCTGCGTCCTTGGCCTGCTCGGTTTTCGCGTGGCCGAAGAGCACGGGACTTACCGGAGCGACCACTAGACTGCCGCCGATGGAAGCGACGACCGCACCCGCCAAGGTGATCTCGTTCGCGCGCGGCGTTCCCGCGCCCGAGTGCATCCCGACGGCGGAGCTCGCAGACTGCGCCCGGGTCGTCCTCGAGCGCGACGGCAAGACGCTTCTCTCGTACGGCTCCGGGGCCGGCTACACGCCGCTGCGCGAGTACATCGCGAAGTGGTTCGAGGTCCACCCGGGCCGGGTCGTGCTGACGAACGGGTCGCTGCAAGGGCTGACGCTGCTTTCGCGCCATCTGGCCCGCTACAAGAGCGTCATCGTCGAGAGCCCCACGTACGACCGCGCGCTCAAGATCTTCCTCGACAGCAATGCCGCGCTGAGCACGGCGCACGTCGATGAGGAGGGGCTTTCCGCCGAGGCGCTCGACGACGCGCTGCGGGTGGGTCAGGACATCGCCTTCCTCTACACGATCCCGACGTTCCAGAATCCGAGTGGTCGGACGATGACGGCCGAGCGTCGGCGCCGGATCGTCGAGATCGCCCAGCTCGCGAACCTGATGGTGGTCGAGGACGATCCGTACAGCCTGATCAGGTTCGAGGGCGAGTCTCAGCCCGCGCTCTTCGACCTCTCGGGCAAGACCTTCATCTACAGCTCGTCGTTCTCGAAGACGATCGCTCCGGGCCTGCGCGTCGGCTGGTTCATCCTCCCCGAGGAGCTCGCGGACGAGCTCACCGAGCTCGCGGCGTCGACCTACATCACGCCGGTGCTGCTCAGCCAGGCGCTGGCGCTCGAGTTCATCCGCCGCGGGAGCTTCGAGCCCAACCTGGAGCGCGTGAACGACCTGCTGCGGGAGCGCCGCGACGCGATGCTCGGCGCGCTCGAGACGCACCTGTCCGGCTGCACGTGGAGCCGGCCGGAAGGCGGCTACTTCATCTGGCTGGAGTTTCCCGACGGGACGATCGCGGCCGAGGTGCTCAAGAAGGTGGAGGGCGTCACGTTCGTCGCGGGCCCCGACTTCGGCGGTGGTCCGAACGCCGCCAGGCTCGCGTTCAGCTTCGTCTCGCCCGAGGAGATCGAGCGCGGCGTCGAGCGAATCGCCGCAGCGCTCTAGCCCGCGCTACGCGGTCGCGATCGCGGGGCCCGTCGCGAGAGGGAGCGGGCGCGGGACGAGGCGTGGTTGCGGCGGCGGCTGCAGCGTCTGGCCGGCTGCCCTGAACGTGGGACACGGACGCTCGAGGGCGAGTGCGCAGAGGCCGTTACGTCGGAAGTAGCAGTCGTCGCAGGTGGGTCGATGGTGGCTCATCTGGGCGGTAGGGGGACGAGGGGTAGGCCGCGTGCGAGAGCCGATCCTCACGGCCGCGCCTCCGGCCGTCAATGGCTTGCCAGGAGAGAAAACGCGCAGTTTCCGGCCCTTTCGAGCGGCCGAAACCTACCGATTTCTACCCCGATTCGGGCAGGGTTGCCAGGGCCCGCAACGCCTGTTGAAAAGTCTTCACAGGGATGATGCGCAGCCCATGTGCGTACTTGCGGGCCTCTCGTGCGTTGTCCCCGGCCGGCACGAGGAAGGCATCCACACCCGCGCGGCGCGCACCGATCGTCTTCTGCTTGATCCCGCCGATCGAGCCCACGGACCCGTTGAGGAAGATCTCGCCGGTCGCCGCGATCCGGTGTCCGTGGTCGACGTTCCGGCCGAGCTCCTCGAGCACGTCGAGCGCGAACGCGAGCCCGGCGGAGGGCCCTCCGACCTCGCCGGCGTCGATCGAGACGCGGATCGGCAGACGGATGTCCGTCGCCTGCTCGAGCAGGACGCCCACGATCGCGCGACGAGGGCCCTCCGGCGACGCTGGCACGGTGTGCAGGGTGACGGTCTCGGTATCGCGCCCGCGGCGCACCGTGAACCTCACCTCGTCGCCGGCGTCCTTCTTGCTCATCACGCGCTGGACGTCCTCCGGTGAGCGGACGGGCTTCCCGTCGATCGCGACGATGACGTCGGTCGGGCGGATCTTGCCCGCCGCCGGTAGCCCCGGCTGGACGTCGTAGACGAGCGCCCCGCTCTGACGTGCGGTCACCTTGTGCCCGAGCGAGCGAAGTGCGACCGCGGCGGCGATCCGCTGCGAGAGCTTCATCTCGGCCAGGTCGACCCGCTGCTGCTCGTTCTCCGTCAGCCCCGGGCGGACGACGTGCGACGGTGCATAGAGATCCGCGCCCTCGTGAAGCCCGCCGAGGAGGCGCTCGAGCAGGGTCGCCTTCCGATACACCACGTCGACGAAGTAGATGCCGCCGCCGTCGTTCGGATCGCTCCCGCCGGCGACGTTGACGAGCGGGGCCACGGGGTGCGCGGGCTCCGGGAGGAACACGTACTGGTTGGACGGGATCACCCAGAGCGCGGCGACGACGCCGAGCAAGCAGAGTCCCACCGTCACGAGGCGACCGGGCGTGATGTGCCGCACGTATGGAGCTTAGAGCGCGGTCAGGTGGTGAGGACCGCGACCACTTCGCGGACGGCCGCCGCCGAGCGTTCGAGCGCGTCGCGTTCGTCCGCGTCGAGCTCGAGCTCGACGATCTCCTCGAGGCCGGCCGCTCCGAGCCTGGCCGGCACCCCCATGTACAGGTCGTCGATCCCGTACTCGCCCTGGAGGTAAGCGGTGCACGGGAGCACGCGCTTCTCGTCGAGCATGATCGCGTCGACCATCTGCGCCGCCGCGGCGCCCGGCGCGTACCAGGCCGACGTGCCGAGGAGCTCGACGATCTCGCCGCCGCCCTTGGCCGTGCGCTCGACGAGCTCCTGGATCCGGGCGGCGGTGACGAGGCGTCGCAGCGGCACGCCCCCGATCGTCGCCGCGCTCACGACGGGGACCATCTGGTCGCCGTGACCGCCGAGGACGAGCGCCGTCACGTCCTTGACCGACGAGCCCGTCTCCCAGGCGATGAAGGTCCTGAAGCGGGCGGTGTCGAGGATCCCCGCCATCCCGATCACGCACTCGCGGGGCCGGCCGGAGACGTTCTTCGCGACGTGGCACATCGCGTCGAGCGGGTTCGAGACGACGATCAGGATCGCGTCTGGCGACGCGGCGACGACCTGCTCGGTCACGTCCTTGACGATCCTCTCGTTCGTCGTCACGAGGTCGTCGCGGCTCATGCCAGGGCTGCGCGGCACCCCTGCCGTGACGACGACGACCGCCGAGCCGGCCGACTCCTCGTAGCCGTTCGTCCCGACGACGTTCGGCTCGTAGCCGAGCAGGGCCCCCATCTCGTTGATGTCGAGCGCCTTGCCCTGCGGCAGGCCGGGCTTGATGTCGACGAGGACGAGGTCGGCGTAGTCGCGCGTCGCGAGCACCTGCGCGCATGTCGCGCCGACGTTCCCGGCTCCCACGACCGTGACCTTCCGCCGCGCGCTCATGCCTGGAGCTTGGCGATCAGGGCGTCGGCGACGTCGCTCGTGCCGACGGCCGTCGGGTCGTCGCGCGTGGGCTTCATGTCGTAGGTGACGCTCTTGCCCTCGCGGATCAGGTCGGCGATCGCCTGCTCGAGGCGGTCAGCCGCGTCGACCTCGTTCAGGTAGCGGAGCATCATCACTCCGGAGAGGAGCTGCGCGATCGGGTTGACGCGGTTCTGGCCCGCGTACTTCGGGGCCGAGCCGTGCGTGGGCTCGAACACCGCCACCTGGTCGCCGTAGTTCGCGCCGGGCGCGACGCCGAGGCCGCCGACAAGGCCGGCCGCGATGTCCGAGACCACGTCGCCGTAGAGATTCGGCAACACGAGCACGTCGTACTCCTCCGGGCGCTGCACGAGCTGCATGCACATGTTGTCCACGATGCGGTCGTTGAACTCGATGTCGGGGTTCTCGCCGGCGACCGCGCGGGCCGTGTGGAGCCACAGGCCATCGGTGAGCTTCATGATGTTCGCCTTGTGGACGGCCGTGATCTTGGGGCGGCCGTTCCGCCTGGCGTAATCGAAGGCGAACTCGAAGATCCGCCGCGTGCCGCTGATCGAGATCGGCTTGATCGAGAGCCCGGCGTCCTCGTGCGGCAGCGTGAAGTCGTGCTCGCGGAGCCACTCGATCAGCTCGGCGGCGTCCTTCGTCCCCTCTGCGAACTCGATGCCCGAATAGAGATCCTCGGTGCTCTCCCGGATGATCACGAGGTCGACGTCCTCGTAGCGGCTACGCACGCCCTCGTACGTCTTGCAGGGGCGAACCTGCGCGTACAGGTCCAGCAGCTTCCGCAGCGCGACGTTGACGGAGCGGAATCCCTCTCCGATGGGCGTCGTGATCGGGCCTTTGAGCGCGACGCCGTTCCGGCGGATCGATTCGAGCGTCGCCGGCGGCAGCGGGTTGCCTTCGTGATCGTCCATCACGTCGGCTCCGGCGGGCTGGACGTCCCAGTCGAACTCGACACCCGTCGCCTCGAGCACGCGCCGAGTGGCCTCGGTCAGCTCCGGGCCGGTGCCGTCACCTGGTATCAGCGTCACCGAATGTGGCAAGGGCCGCGATTCTATGTCTCCCCGGCCCATGTCCTGCCTGCGTCCGTCGAGATTTGGCGGTCGGACAGGCAGGGCGATGCGGTAGCGTTCGGCGTGTGAACGACTTCCGCCCGGGGCTCGAGGGGGTCATCGCCTTCGAGACCGAGATCGCGGAGCCGGACAAGGAAGGATCCTCGCTCCGGTACCGCGGCATCGACATCGAAGAGCTTGTCGGCCGCTACCCGTTCGAGAAGGTCTGGGGACTGCTCGTCGACGAGAGCTTCGAGCCGGGCATGCCACACGCGGAGAGGATCGAGCTCCAGGACCCGAGCGGATCGGTGATGGCCGACCTGCAGGCGGCGCTCGCGACGCTCGGGCCGAAGTGGGGCCTGCGCCAGCTCGTCGACATCGACGCCGAGCAGGCCCGGGACGATCTCGCGCGGCTCTCCGCCGCCACGCTCTCGGTTGTCGCGCAGGCCGCCCGCGGCGGCAAGCCGCCTGTCCCCGAGTCCGAGGTCGAGCAGGGCGAGAACGCCGCCGCCCAGTTCCTGATCCGCTGGCGCGGCGAGGCCGATCCGCGGCACGTCGAGGCGGTCGACACGTACTGGGTTTCCGCTGCCGAGCACGGCCTCAACGCCTCGACGTTCACGGCGCGCATTGCAGCCTCGACCGGGGCCGACTGCGCCGCGGCGATGTCGGCGGCGGTCGGGGCCCTCTCCGGGCCGCTGCACGGCGGAGCGCCGACCCGGGTCCTGCTGATGCTGGACGAGGTCGAGGCGAGCGGCGACGCCGACGCCTATGTCCGCAAGCTGCTCGACCGCGGCGAGCGGATCATGGGCTTCGGCCACCGCGTCTACCGGGCCGAGGATCCGCGCGCGCGTGTGCTCCGGCGCACGGCGCATGCGCTCGGCTCGAGCCGCGTCGAGGTCGCCGACGCCCTCGAGCAGGCCGCGCGAACGGCGCTGCGCGAGAAGTCGCCCGACCGTGTGCTCGAGACGAACGTCGAGTTCTGGGCCGCGGTCGTGCTCGAGCTCGCCGACATCCCGCCCGACATGTACCCGCCGATGTTCGGCTGCGCACGCGTCGCCGGCTGGTCGGCGCACATCGTCGAGCAGAAGCGCACCGGGCGGCTGATCAGGCCCTCGGCGCGCTACATCGGACCACCCGCCCACTCCGTCGCGTGACACTCGCCGAGGCGGCGGCGCGGGCGGACGCGCTCGCCGAGGACGGCTCGGAGCGCGAGCTCGCGGAGCTGCGGGCTCAGTGGGACGACGAGCTCGAGGCGGCCGCCCGCTCGTCCGACTACCGCGAGCGCGCGGTCGCGTATCGGGCGATCGCGCAGTTTCGCTACAGGCAGAAGATCGAGCTCTTGCGGCGGGGGCTCGAGGACCAGAGCCCGGCGTGCCGCGGCTCCGCTCTCCTCTCGCTGGAGCGGCTCTCGCGCGACCACCCCGGCGTGGTAAACGGGGTGCGGCCGCTCCTGCATGAGCTCGTGACCCGTGACGGAAACGAGGCCGTGCGCCGCCTCGCGATCATGGCGCTCCGCAACGGATCGGCTCAGCGCGACACGATCGCGATCCTCGCGGCGCTCGGCGAGGACGACGAGCAGGAGCGCGAGCTACGCGAGGCGGCGGCGAAGGTCGCGCAGGCTCTCCGCCGCAAGGCCGGGCCTGCGCGATAGGGCTACTCGCCCGCGCGGCTGCAGCCGCACGGGTCGGCGCGGCCGCACGAGACGCAGCGGCGGCGCCTTCGCTTCAGCTCAAGCTGGCTCTTCACGAGACCCAGGCGCACCATCATCCAGGCCGCCGCTCCCGCGGTGGCGATCGAGATCGATGCGTTCAGGCTCGGCGTCATCCACTCCCTCTAATCGGCGCCGGCGGGCGTGAGGATGAGCGTTGAAGTACGACTCGCGCCGTCGCCGGTCCGTGACGTGCGTGTAGAGCTCGGTCGTGCCGAGGTCGGCGTGGCCGAGCATCTCCTGGACGCTGCGCAGGTCGGCGCCGCCCTCGAGCAGGTGCGTGGCGAACGAGTGGCGGAGCAAGTGCGGGTGGACGCGCTGCGGATCGAGGCCCGCCGCCGCCGCGAGACGCCGGAGGATGAAGAACACTCCCGCGCGGGTGAGCGCGCCCCCCTTCGCGTTCAGGAAGAGCTCGGGCCGATGCCGCCGGTCGAGGTGCGGTCGGCCGCGAGCGAGGTAGCGGCGCAGCGCCTCGGTCGCCTGGCGGCCGATCGGCACGATCCGCTCCTTGTCACCCTTGCCGACGACGCGGACGAGGCGGTCGTCGAGGTCGACGCCGCCCTTCTGCAGCCCGACCGCCTCCGACACGCGGAGCCCGGCTCCGTAGAGCAGCTCGACGAGCGCGCGGTCGCGGAACGCGCGCGGCGTGACGCCGTCGGCGGCGGCGATCAGCCGCTCCGCCTCGCCCGCCGAGAGCGTCCGCGGCAGCTTCCGCGTCCGCCGCGGAAGCGCGAGCTCCGCAGCGGGGTTGTCGGCCCGGGCGCCCACGAGCTGGAGGTGGCGGAAGAAGCTTCGTGCGGACGCGGCGCGGCGCGCGAGGGTGGCCGCCGAGAGACCGTCGGCCCGGAGCTGCGCCGTGTAGCGCTCCAGGTCGTCGACCCGGGCCTGGGCGACCGGCTTGCCGAGGAACGCGCGCAGCAGGTCGAGGTCGCGCCGGTAGGCCTCGACGGTGCGTGGCGAGCGTCGCGCGGCGAGGAGCGCGAGGAACGCCTCGACGTCGGGGTCAGCTTCTCGGGTGCGCGCGGTCGTAGACACGGCGAAGACGCTTGGCGTCGACATGGCTGTAGATCTGCGTGGTCGAGAGCGACGCGTGGCCGAGGAGCTCCTGGATCACGCGCAGGTCTGCGCCGCCCTCGAGCAGATGCGTGGCGAACGCGTGACGGAGGCGGTGTGGATGGGCCGTCGTGCGCCGGACGGTAGACGTGTCGAGCCGGCGGCCCCGGGCCGAGATGAACAGCGCGTCCTCCGCGCCGCGCACGAGGGCCGATCGCGCCTCGCGGAGGTAGCGCGCGAGCCAGTACGCCGCTTCCTCGCCCAGAGGCACGAATCGCTCCTTCGCTCCCTTGCCGTGCCGCACGTGGACGAGCTCCTGCTCGAAGTCGACGTCCACGAGGTCGAGGCCGACGGCCTCGGCGCTTCGCAGGCCGGCCGAGTACACGAGCTCGAGCAGCGCGCGGTTGCGCAGAGCCAGCGCATCGGACTGCGGTGCGTTCGTGTCCGCGGCCGCTCCGGGCCCGAGTCCGGCGAGGAGCTCGTCGACGGCTTCCGGCTTCGGCGCGTCGGGAAGCCGTCGGGGGCGCCTCGGTGCGAGCGGGATCTCCGGGACGTGCGCGCGGCCGAGCGAGAACCGGAGCAGCGACCGCACGGCGGCGAGCCTCCGCGAGATCGTCGCGGGGGCGAGCTTGCCGCCGTTTCGCGCCCGACCGAGGTCGGCGACGTAGTCGGAGAGGACCCGGACGTCCACGCGCTCGAGCGGTGCGCCCTCGCCGTACCACTCGGCGAAGTCGCGGAGATCGGTGCGGTAGGCCCGACGGGTTGCCTCGGAGATTCCCGGCGAGTCGAGGAAGCGGTCGACGGCCTGCGAGAGGGTCACCGCGTCGAGTTCGCGACCTCGCTACGATCGCCTGCCGTGGACGACCGCTTCCGGACCCTGGGCGAGCTCGCCGTGCACGGCGCGAACATGCAGCCGGGCCAGATCGTCTCGGTGAGCGCGACGACCGGGCAGGAGGAGCTCGCGCGTGCGGTCGCGGTGGCCGCGTACCGCCGCGGTGCGCTGTTCGTCGACGTCGCGTACTTCGACCCGTTCGTCAAGCGCGCGAGGATTGCCAACGCCGACCCCGAGACGCTCGACTTCGTGCCTCCCTGGTTCGGCGAGCGGCTGCTGCAGCTGGCCGAGCGTGGCGACGCCAGGATCGCCCTCAGCGGCATGGTCTCGCCGGACCCCTTCCAGGGGCTCGACCCCGTGCTCGTCGGCCGGGACCTGCTGCCGTGGCTGAAGGAGGCCGCTCGCGTGATCGGCGAGCGGTCGACGAACTGGACGATCGTGCCGTGCCCCCACCCGGAGTGGGCGAAGGTCGTCTATCCGGACCTGGACGAGGATGCAGCGTACGAGCGGCTGTGGGACGAGCTCTGGCACGTCCTTCGCCTCGACGAGCCCGATGCGGCCCTTGCCTGGGACGAGCGCTGCGCAGCGCTCAAGCGGTCGGCCGCGGCGCTCACCGAGCGGCGCTTCGACGCGCTCGAGCTCAGCGGGCCGGGGACCGAGCTCACGATCGGCCTGCTCCCCACGAGCATGTGGGCCGCCGGCGACTTCACGACCCGGAACGGCCTGCGACATCTGCCGAACCTGCCGACCGAGGAGGTGTTCACGAGTCCCGACCCCGAGCGGACCGAGGGCCGGCTCACCTCGACGAAGCCGCTCGTCCTGAACGACGGAACGGTCGTGCGCGGGCTGCGCATGCGGTTCGAGGGCGGCCGTGCCGTCGAGGTCGACGCCGACGAGAACGGCGGCGCCGTGCGCTCGAAGGCGGAGTACGACGACGGCGCATCGCGGCTCGGAGAGGTCGCCCTGGTCGACCGGCAGGGCCGGATCGGGCCACTCGGGACGGTCTTCTACAACACGCTGCTGGACGAGAACGCGGCCAGTCACGTCGCGATCGGCCACGGCTTCGGGTTCGCGGTCGATGAGGCCGACGCAGGTCGAGTCAACCAGAGCGAGATTCACATCGACTTCATGATCGGCTCGCCCGAGCTCGACGTCACCGGCGTCACGACCGCGGGCGAGCGCGTGCCGGTGCTCCGCGGCGGCGACTGGCAGATCTAGCACCTACCTTGGTCGCAGCGAGGAGCCTCGAGGTTCACGGCATCGACGCCGGCGGCGAGGTCCGCTGGAACCTCTCGACGCCGGCGCTCTACACCCACGCGCTGAAGCGCGGCGAGGGTGTCCTCGCCCGCGGCGGGCCGCTCGTGGTGGACACGGGGCGGCACACCGGCCGTTCCCCCGAGGACAAGTTCGTCGTCCGGGAGCCCGGCTCGGAGAGCCGGATCTGGTGGGGCAAGGTGAACCAACCGCTCGAGGAGGATCGCTACGAGGGCCTACGCACGAAAGCAACGGCGTACCTCGGCGCACGCGAGCTCTTCGTCGTCGACGCCTTCGCAGGCGCGGACCCCGAGCACCGGATCTCGGTTCGGGTCGTCACCGACCACGCCTACCACGCCCTCTTTGCGCGCACGATGTTCATCAGGCCGTCCGAACAGGAGCTCGAGACCTTCGAGCCGGAGGCGGTCGTGCTGCACGCTCCCGGGCTCGAGGCCGACCCGGCCGACGACGGGACGCGCTCCGGCACGTTCATCGTGCTCCACCCCTCGCGGCTCGAGGTGCTGATCGGGGGCACGTTCTACGCCGGCGAGATCAAGAAGGCGATCTTCACCGTGATGAACGACCGGCTCCCGCTCGAGGGCGTTCTGCCGATGCACTGCTCCGCCAACGTCGGCGACGGCGGCGACGCCGCGATCTTCTTCGGCCTCTCGGGGACCGGCAAGACGACGCTCTCGGCCGATCCCGAGCGGCACCTGATCGGCGACGACGAGCACGGCTGGGGCGATGCGGGGATCTTCAACCTCGAAGGCGGCTGCTACGCGAAAGTGATCCGCCTGTCGGCGGAGGCCGAGCCGGAGATCTACGAGACGACGCGCACGTTCGGCACGATCCTCGAGAACGTGGTCGTCGACGACCGCGGCCGCCTCGACCTCGACGACGACTCGAAGACCGAGAACACCCGTGCCGCGTACAAGCTGGAGCGGATCTCCCACTCGCTGCCGTCGAAACAGGCGGCGCACCCCTCGAACGTCGTCTTTCTCGCGGCCGATGCGTTCGCGATCCTGCCGCCGATCGCCCGCCTGACCCACGAGCAGGCGCGGTACTACTTCCTGGCGGGCTTCACGGCGAAGCTCGCCGGCACCGAGATCGGCGTCACCGAGCCTCAGCCGACGTTCTCGGCCTGCTTCGGAGCGCCCTTCCTACCTCAGCCGCCCGCCGTCTACTCGCGGATGCTCGGCGAGAAGCTCGCGGCCTGGAGGCCGGACGTGTGGCTCGTGAACACGGGCTGGACCGGCGGGCCCGCAGGCATTGGACACCGGATGCCGATCCAGGCGACGCGGGCGCTTCTGCACGCCGCGCTCTCCGGCCGGCTCGCGAACGTCGACTACCGGACTGACGAGGTGTTCGGATTCGCGGTGCCCGTCTCGGTGCCCGGCGTCGACGACGAGCTGCTCGATCCGCGCTCGACGTGGCGCGACCCGGCGGCGTACGACGCGAAGGCGCGCGAGCTCGCGGGGATGTTCCGGGCGAACCTCGAGCGCTTCGCCGACGTCGAGCCCGAGGTCGTGGCTGCGGGCCCGACGGCGTAAGAGCGCACCCTCGGGCCGCCGAGCGTCGCGTCGTTCGGAATCTCTCGAGGCCGTGTGCCAGCAGGAGCTCGCACCGGACGAGGGATGTTCGTGCTGAAGGAATCCGCGCAGAGCCCTACGATCGTGCGAACGTGACGACTTGTGTCGTTCTCCCGACGGTTTCCGTCCTCGACGTAGCAGAGACGATCGGTGAGTCGCGCCGGTGACTGCAGCTGCCCGCAGGTTGCATGCCGTTCACAGAGCCGGGGCCCGCGACGACACGAGCCATCTTTTCGCTCTTGTGTCCTTGTACTCGGCGTCGGAGGGATCGCCGTTGCGGCCTGGTCGCTTGCCCACGGGGGGATCGGCTGGGATTCGCGTGCAGACACGAGCGCGGAGCTGGGCGCGCGCTCGATCCATTGGGAGCTCCCGCCGATGCGCGTTGCGGGAACCAACGTCCGCGGCGACGACCTGCCTTGGTGGTGCGTGCCCGCCTGGCTCGGGGTGCAGCTTCCGCTCTTGACGCTCGTCGCCGTCGTCGGCGGGCTAGTCGTGCTCGTCGCTGACTTCGTCCGGCGACGCTGGCTGGTCGGCGCCGGCCCGACGATCGCGCGCGTTCCAGTCGTGCTGCAGGCGGTCGTGCTACCGGCGGGACCGACGGTCACAGGCGGTCACGCCGGCCTCTACGTCTTCATCCGCTGGAGCCGAGCGGCGGATTTCAGATGCACTGTCGTCCTCCCCGTCGAGCGAGACGGGCACCTGCTCGGCGAGGGCGCGCGCTGCCCGGCACCGGCATCGAGATGAACGTCGCTCGACCACGCCGGGGCATGTCTCAAGAGACCCACGCACCTCATCTTCGCGGCGCGTCGAAGTGGGATCGCCAAGCGCTTTCCGTCGGCTATCTCACCGCAGCCGGAGCCGGCTTCGCGCTCTTTCTTGCAGGCTCGCTCTTGCTGGCCGCCACCCTGCCCTACCACGACTGGGATTCCTTCGCGTTCGGCGACTGGTCTCGACGGATTGCGCACGGCGGCTCGCTGGATCCGCTGACGGCCGGCCAGGCGGGTGCCGGCCGCCCGCTCTTCTACGCCGTCCAGGGATCGCTGTGGCATCTGACCGGCGTGAGCTTTACCGCCGGGCGTCTGCTGTCGCTCGGCTTCGCGGTCGTGCTGCTCGCCTCTCTCGCCGCGCTCGCTCGACTCCTGCCCGGAGATCGCGACCTCGATCTGGTACGGATGTGCGTCGTCGTCCTGTGCATGCTGGCGGTGCCTGCGTTCACGGGGGAGACGCTCAGCGGCAAGTCCGACGTTCCGGCCGCGGCCATGACCGCGCTGGCTATGGCATTCGCCCTGAGCCGCCGCGAGACGCACATCGCAGCGGCCGCGCTCGCGCTGGCCAGCTTCCTCGCCGTCCTCACCAAGCCGACCGTCGTCGTCCCGCTCGCGGGCCTCGGCGCATGGCTTGCGCTCGAGCGGAGTCGTCCTCTGCGCGTCCGTCTGCGGTGGGGTGCGGGGCCCGTGGCGCTCGGCTTGATTCTGGGACTCGTCTACGACCTCGTCATGGCAGTCCGCTTCGACACCGGCCTGATTGCGTTTCTCCGGACAGGAACAGCCGAAGGAATCTGGGCCCAGCGCGCCGCTGACGCACGCTGGGACGCGGTCCTTCGCCTGGACGTCCTCGGGGCTGGGCTCCGGCTGCCCTTGGCTTTCGTGCTCCTCTACTGTCTCCTGCGTGCGGTGGGCGCAGCTCACCGCGGAGCCGCTGTTGCCGCGTGGCTCGGAGGGGTCACGTGGAGCATCGTGGGTCCGATCGCGGCGGACGTTCCGGGCGGCGCCTTTCCGGATGCATATACGACCTTCGCGCTGGTCGGCTTCGCAGCGCTCTTCGCAGGCGTCGTCGCAGCGCCGGACGACCTCGCACCCCGACGAAGCGTGCTCGTTTGCCTGGGAGCGATCGGTGTGCCGCCGCTCGTCCTCTGGTTCGGCTGGACGGCGTATGCGTCCCGGCTCGCATCGGCGACCTGGCCGGGCCTGATCCTTCTCATCGGGATCTGCGCGTGTGCGGGCATCGGCGCGTTCAAGCGGCTCGACGTCGGCTTCGCCCTGGCTCCCATTGCCGTGTTCGCGGTCGCTGCTTGGCTCGGCCTCCACAGCCTCGACGGACTCATCGGCGAGCAATGGGCCGAGTATCGGTCGGTGGGATTCCAGGTCGTCCGTGACCGAGCACGCACGATGAACATCGTTCTACCGAGCATTCAGTCGGCGATTGCAACCGCAGAGCCATACCTTCGCGCGTCCCGTCGTCTGACGGTCTCCGATCCGCAGTTCAGCTGGTTCGTCTCCGGGGACGTGACGACGACGATTCCGCTTCGGTGCCGCGACGTTGCCGGCTATGACGTCTTCATCCTCCTCACGAGCGACGAGTCCCAATATGAGGCCAGAGCACGCGGCGGCCTTGCGACGCCCGAGGAATGGGCACGGTGCACGTCGCCGCGGCTCACACAGCTTTCCGACGGCTCGAACGGGTACGTCGTTTTCGCCGTCAGGGGATGAAGGCTGCTCGCGCAGTGCTTTGTCGAGCCCGAGGTCGCCGCGGCGGGGCCGAAGGTCTGACGGCTCCCACGCGTCTCCCTTTCAGGTAGCGTCGAAAACCGATGGACGGGTCGCACGACGTACTCGTGATCGGAGCCGGATGCGCGGGCATGCGTGCAGCGATCGAGGCCTTCGACGCGGGCGCCGACGTCGCGCTCGTGTCCAAGATCCACCCGACGCGCAGCCACTCCGGTGCCGCCGAGGGCGGCATCAACGCGCCGCTGGGGAACGCCTCGGAGGACAACCCCGAGCTGCACGCCTTCGACACGGTCAAGGGCGCCGACTACCTCGGCGACCAGGACGCGATCGAGATCCTCTGCGCCGAGGCGGCGAACGACGTGTACGAGCTCGAGAACTGGGGCGCGGTCTTCTCCCGGATGGAGGACGGCCGGATCGCGCAACGTCCGTTCGGCGCCGCCGGGGCTCCGCGGACCGCGTACGCGGCCGACATCACCGGACACGTCCTGATCCAGGTGCTCTACGAGCAGGTCGTCAAGCGTGACATCCCCGTCTACGACGAATACTTCGCGTGGAAGCTCGTCGAGGACGGCGGCCGCTGCGTCGGCGTCCTCGCGTGGGACCTCGTGCGCGGCGGCCTCACGGCGCTGCACGCCAAGACGACCATCCTCGCCACCGGCGGCGCGGGCCGGCTCTACGTCGGGACGACGAACGCGTACGCATGCACGGGTGACGGGATGACGATGGCTCTGCGCGTCGGCGTGCCCCTCGAGGACATGGAGATGATGCAGTTCCACCCGACGACGCTCGCTCCGACCGGTGTGCTGATCACCGAGGGCTGCCGCGGCGAGGGCGCGTTCCTCCTCAACTCCGAAGGCGAGCGGTTCCTCGCGCGCTACGCGCCGAATGCGATGGAGCTCGCCTCGCGCGACGTGATCTCGCGGGCCGAGCAGACCGAGATCGACGAGGGGCGCGGCATCGACGGCAACGTGCTGCTCGACCTGCGCCACCTCGGCGCCGAGCGGATCCTCGAGGCGCTGCACGGGACACGCGAGCTCTCGATGGTCTTCGCCGGCATCGACCCGATCTACGACCCGATCCCCGTGCGTCCCGGCGCTCACTACCACATGGGCGGCGTCGACACGGACGTCTGGGGGCGCACAGAGCTCGACGGGCTCTACGCGGCCGGCGAGGTCGCCTGCATCTCCGTTCACGGGGCGAACCGGCTCGGCGGCAACGCGCTCATGGAGACGATCACGTTCGGCCGTCGTGCCGGCTCCGACGCCTCGGACGCGGCGCATCGGCTGCCCGAGGTGCGCGTGCCCGAGAGCGCGGTTCGCGACGGCGAGGCCGAGCTGAAGGCGCTCCTCGACCGCAGCGAGGGCGAGCGTCCGTGGCGGATCCGAGACGAGCTCGCCCAGACGATGCACGAGAACTTCGGCGTTTTCCGGCGCGAGGATCAGATGGAGGAGCAGGGCAGGATCGTGGACGGGCTGCGAGAGCGGTTCGAGCGTGTCGTCGTCGAGGACAAGGGCGACGTCTTCAACAACGACCTGACCCAGGCGCTCGAGCTCGGCTTCCTCCTCGAGCTCGCCTCGTCGATGGTGGTCGCCGGGCTCGCTCGCAAGGAGAGCAGAGGCGCGCACGCGCGGCCCTACGACTACCCGGACCGCGACGACGAGAACTTCCTGCGGCACACGCTCATCCGATGGAAGAACGGCGGTCCGGAGCTCGACTGGCGGCCGGTCACGATCACCAAGTGGCAGCCTGCGGAAAGGGTGTACTAGATGCGGAGGCTTCTGCTCGCCGCGCCGCTTCTGCTCGTGGCGCTCGTGCTCGCCGCCTGCGGCGGCTCGAAGTCCTCCGACGAAAGCGGGCCGATCGCGGCGGCCGTCGAGAAGACCGTGGAGCAGGGGAGCGAACGGACGCAAACGACCGGAACCGTCGCGCTGACGGGGCAGACCCTCCGGTTCCGCGGCGAGGGCGGCTTCAACCACGCAACGGAGGAGGGCTACCAGGAGCTGGACCTCACCGTGCCCGGCGGGCGGGTCACGTCCGTCGACGAGGTCTTCATCAAGAACGCCTTCTGGCTCAAGTCGCCGCTCTTCGACGCGAGCCTTCCTTCCGGCAAGGAGTGGCTCAAGGTCGACCTCGCCCGTGCCGACAAGACGCTCGGCTTCAACTTCAAAGCTTTGCTCGGCCAGACGCCCGACGACGCGCTCGAGCTGCTGCGCCGAATAGCCAAGCCCGTGACGACCGTTGGCGAGGAGGAGGTCGACGGCGTCACGACGACCCACTACCGTGCGCGCATCAACCCGCGCACGATCCCGGCGAAGGACAAGCTCGAGCAGCTGACGGCGGCGAAGTACAAGCCGATCGACGTCTGGATCGACGACGAGGATCTCGTACGCCAGGTGCGCCTCGACTACACGGCCAAGGCGGACCCCGCCAAGCCGGAGCGCGCGCGCACCACGGTCACGATGAAGCTCGGCGACTTCGGGCTGACGGTCGACGTGGACCCGCCGCCGGCGAGCAGCGTCGTCGACGCGACCGCCACCGCCGAGGTCGGCGGCTGATGCAAGTCGCGCTGAAGATCTGGCGTGTCGACCCGCAGACGGGTGAGCGGGCGCTGCGCGAGTACGAGGTGGACGCGCCCGAGTGGGTGACCCTGCTCGACGTGCTGGACATCATCAAGGACCGCGAGGACGGGACGCTCGCCTACCGGAAGAGCTGCCGGATGATGATCTGCGGCTCCTGCGGCATGAGGATGGACGGCGCAGCCGTGCTCGCCTGCCGCACGCGCATGGAGGAGATCGCCAGGAGCGGGCACGTGCCGGTCATCTCCGCGATGGGGAACCTGCCGATCATCAAGGACCTCGTCGTCGACATGGCGCCCTTCTGGGCGAAGTACCGCGCGGTCGATCCCTACCTTCGCCCGGGTTACCTCGAGCCTCCGGGCGGACGCGAGTTCCGCATCACGCAGGAGCGGATGAACGTGATCCACAAGGAGTCGCTCTGCATCAACTGCGGCGCGTGCGTCTCCGAGTGCAACGCGATGGAGGCCGACCCGGGCTTCCTCGGGCCGCAGGCGCTCGCGAAGGCGATGCGCTTCGCCGGCGACCCGCGCGACGGCACGAAGATCGACCGGCTCGAGACGGTGAACGGCTACAACGGGATCTGGCAGTGCACCCGCTGCTACTTCTGCAACGAGCGGTGTCCGAAGGGCGTCGATCCGCGCGACGCGATCGCCAAGCTCGGCGCGGAGTCGGTCAAGGAAGGGGTCGACCGCGACATGGGGGCGAAGCACGCGAAGTGGTTCGTCCACTCGGCGCGCACGACCGGCTGGTTGCGCGAGACGGAGCTCGTGCCGAAGACGCAGGGCATCGTCGAGTCGATCAGGCAGACGCGGTTCGCGCTCAAGCTCGCGCGCGTCGGCAAGGTGCCGCTGCCGTTCCCGCCGCACGTGGCGAAGGACGTGCGCGAGGCGCGGCGGCTGTACGACCTCGTGCAGGACCAGGGCCGGCGCGGCTTCGCCGGGATCGTGCAGGGCGAGAAGGCGCTAGCCCGCCTCGCGCACGGCGACCACGATGGCGGAGGGAACAGCCACGGCGAGGCGACGGAGTGAAACGGGTCGCCTACTACAAGGGGTGTCTCGCCTCGCTCTCGGCGAAGGAGCTCGACACCTCGACGCGGGCGCTCGCTCCGAAGGTCGGCCTCGACCTCGTCGAGCTCGAGTCGGTCACGTGCTGCGGCGCCGGCGACATCCACGAGGCCGAGCCGGACTACTACCTGCACCTGAACGCGCGCATCCTGTCGTATGCGGCCGCGACCGGCACCCACACGCTCCTCACGGTGTGCAACGTGTGCACGCTCAACCTGCGCCAGGCGAACTGGCAGCTGATCGGCGACGCGGAGCTCCGGGAACGGGTGAACCGGAACCTCGTCTCCGTCGGCGTCCCGGCGTACGACGACGACGTCGAGGTGCGCCATCTGCTCTGGGAGGTGGCCGAGGGCGAGGGCTACGAGCGCCTGAAGAGCGCGGCGCACCGAGGTCTCAAGGGCCTGCGGATCGCTCCGTTCTACGGCTGCCAGATCCTGCGTCCGTCCCGCCTGCTCGGCTTCGAGGACCCCGACCGGCCCTCATCGCTCGAGCGCATCATCGAGGCCTGCGGCGGCGAGCCCGTCGACTATCCGGCGAAGCTCAAGTGCTGCGGCTTCCCGATCATCCAGGCACGCGAGGAGACGGCCCTCGGCGAGCTCGTGCAGCCGATCCAGCAGGCCATCGACGCCGGCGCGGACGCGATGGTGACGCCGTGCCCGCTCTGCCACCTCTCGCTCGATGCCTGGCAGGTGAAGCTCGCCCCCGCGTTCGGTAGGACCTTCGACCTCCCGATCCTCCACCTCTCGCAGCTGATCGGCGTCGCCGCAGGCCTCCAGGAGTCGGAGCTGAAGTTCAGGCGGCACGTCGTGTCGATGCAGCCCTTCGTCGAGAAGCTGGAGGCCTGACTCCTCCGGTATGGAGGGCCACAGCGTGATCTCGCCGGAGGTCGTGGCCCGCTATGCGCGTGACGCGGCCACCGAGCTGCCCGGCGTCGCGCACGTGGTCGACGGGGTTCGCAAGGGCGTCCGCGTGGACGGCGGTCAGATCGTGCTCCACCTGGCGGTCGAGTGGGGCGTGTCGATTCCGAAGCTCGGCACGGAGGTCCAGGGTCACGTCGGCGCCTACCTCGAGCAGATGACCGACGTGCGCCCGACCGCCGTCGACGTCGTCGTAGAGGAGATCGTTGGCCCCGCCTAGGGCCGCCCCTCGCCTTGTGGGCCTGACGGCGCTGACGCTCGAGACGGCGCCCTCCGTGTGTCACGGCTGTGTCTGGTGGCAGACGCGCGACCGTCGCGAGCTCGACAAGGCGCGCTGGATGGAGCGCATCGAGGAGGACCACGGTCCGTTCGGCACCGTCTACTACGACAGCAGCGGGCGGGTGCTCGGCTCGATGCAGTACGGCCCTTCGACGCTCTTTCCTCGAGCCCAGGGCCTCCCGGGTGGGCCGCCATCGGAGGACGCGATGCTCGTCACGTGCGCATACCTCGTCGACGACTCGGCTCCGTGGGCATTGCAGTCGCTCTTCCTCGCCGCCATCGGCGAGGCGCGCGACCGGAACGCGCCCGCGATCGAGGCGTTCGCGTACCGGTACGCGGAGGGCGAGTCGGCCTACGAGCGCGTCCGCGTGCACAAGACCGTGTTTCCGGCGGACTTCCTCGAGGACTTCGGCTTTCGGATCATCCGCTCGGCCGGCCGGGTCGGCCTGGCTCGGCTCGAGCTCGGCGGCCTCGTCCCCGTGCTCGAGGGCAAGCGCGCGACAGTGCTGCGAGCGCTGAAGGAGGCGTTCCTCCCGAAGCCCCTGCCGGCACCCCGACCCTAGTACCCCTTCAGGTAATGCGCCCGCGATTCCGGCCGCCGGAGACGATGGCGTGTATTGCCTGGCACTAGTCAGTCCCAGGCTCGAGCTCGCGCTCGACGTCGTCCAGCCACTCGGCATAGGCCTCGACGACGCGACGGGCGAGGCGGTGGTTCAGCCGCAGGTACTTCTCGCGGTGCGGGAGCGTGCCCGCCAGCTCGTCCGCCGCGTCGAGGCGCGCCTGCAGCTCGGCGAGTTCGTCGCGGAGGCGGAGCAGGTTCGCGCGAACGGGGCCTTCGCCGACGAGGTCGGCCGCAAGGAGACGCAGGATCGGGTCGGCGCCGACACGAGGCGGCTGGGGCGGGTCGTCCATCCACTGGCGCAGCGCCTCGACGCCTTGCGGCGTGAGCTGGTAGTGCGTGCGGGTGTGGGTGCGGCCCGGCTCCTTGCGCGAACGGAGGTAGCCCAGCCGCTGGAGCCGCTTCGGCTCGGCGTAGTACTGGCTGTCGGCCGCGGAGTCATAGACCCGGCCCTGGCGCATCATCCGCACGAGGTCGTGCGGGCCGGCGCCACCTCGGCCGACCAGCACGAGCACGGCGTACGACGTCGGTGTGAGGGTGTCGCTTGACATAGCTCCGATTCGGAGTTTACATTAAGCTCCGAAATGGAGCTTTGACTCCCTCAGCAAGAAAGGAGAACGAGATGAGTGCAACCCTGACCCCGACCGGCGTGAAGGCGCTCTGGTTCATCCACAACCTCGCCTGGATCCCGCTCGACGGCACGGCGACCGCGGGCACACTCGACGTGGTGGAGGTCGAGGGCCGCCGGGGCGACATGCCTCCGTTGCACGTTCACCGCGACGCCGACGAGGCGTTCTACGTCCTCGAGGGTCGTCTGTCGCTGCACCTGCCCGGTGAGAGCGTCGAGCTCGGGCCCGGCGAGGCGTTCTTCGCGCCTCGCGACGTGCCGCACGTCTACCGGGTCGAGTCGGAGCGCGCTCGCTGGCTCGCCGTCGGGACGCCGGCCGGCTTCGCCGACTTCGTCCGCGAGGCGAGCGACGAGCCCACCGGAGCAGGCTTCCCCGACCGGGAGCCCGATCTCGCCCGTGTCGCCGAGGCGGCCGCCCGCCGGGGCATCGAGCTGCTCGGCCCTCCCGGGACCCTGCCGAGCTAGGCCGAGCTATGCAGCGGCAGCCCGCGCGCCCGAGAGAAGCAGCTCGGCGATCTGGATCGCGTTCAGCGCGGCGCCCTTCCGCAGATTGTCGCTCGCGAGGAAGAGGGCGAGGCCCTGCTCGACCGTCGGGTCACGGCGGATGCGGCCGACGAGCACCTCGTCGATCGCCTTCGCCTTGCCCGGCGAGGGGAAGTCCTCGACCCGCACCGACGGCGCAGCGGCGAGCAGCTCGCGCGCCCGCTCGGGCGCGAGGGGCTGCTCGGTCTCGATCCAGATCGCCTCTGCGTGGCCGACCATCACCGGCACGCGCACGCAGGTGGCCTGGATCGGCAGCTCCGGCAGCTCCATGATCTTGCGCGTCTCGTCGCGGAGCTTCGACTCCTCGTCGAACTCCTCGCCGTCGAAGCTCCAGTCCATGCGCAGGTCGTGCTCGTCCGGCGTCTCGCCGCGCAGGCGTTCCATCGCCTGGGCGCCGGCGCCGGAGACGGACTGGTAGGTCGCGACGCGGACGCGGACGAGGCCGGCCTCGTCGTGAATCGGCTTGAGAACACAGGTGAGCGGGATCGTGCAACAGTTCGGGTTGGCGACGATCCCACCGGTTTCCAAGGACACCTGCTCGAGCGCCCGCGGGCCGTTGACCTCGGGCACCACGAGCGGGATCCCGGGCTCGAGCCGGTAGGCCGACGACTTGTCGACGGCGACCGCTCCGCCGCGAACCGCGTGCGGGACGAGCTCGCGGGAGGCTCCCGTGCCGACCGAGAAGAGGAAGATGTCGACGTCCCCGCGCGCGAGCGCCTCGGGTGTCGCCTCTTCGACTGTGAGGCCGTCGAGCTGACGTCCGGCCGAGCGCGCCGAGGCGAACACGCGCACGTGCTCGTAGCCGTGCTCGCGCAGGAGGCCGAGCGTGACGGTGCCGACGGCGCCGGTGCCGCCGACGACGCCGATCCGCGTTGCAGCGGCGCTAGCCAAGGTCGAACGCCTCGTGCAGGGCCCGGACGGCCCGGTCGACGTTGCCGGTCTCGAGGTGGCAGGCGATCTTCACGGGCGAGGTCGAGACGACGACCGGCGCGATTCCCTCGCGCTCGAGGGTCGCGAACGTCTTCGCCGCGACGCCCGGGTGGCTCTTCATGCCGGCGCCGATCACGGAGACCTTGCCCAGGTCGGTGCGCGCGCTCCACTCGACGCCGAGCGAGTCGAGGGCGATCCGGGCGTCGCGCTCGTCCTCGACCGGCGCCGAGAAGACGATCTCCGGGCCCGTCTGGACGATCGTGTCCACGTTGACCGCCGCCTCGGCGAGCGCGCCGAAGAGCTTCGCCGGCTCGACGCCGTCGACGCGGTAGACGGTCTCCTCGCGCGTGTGCACGACCGCGGAGATGAGTGCCTTCTCGAGCATCCGTTCGTCCTCCTCGCGAATCCACGTCCCGTCCGCGTCATCGAACGACGAGCGGACGTGCAGGCTCACATTGTGACTGCGCGCGACCTCGACCGAGCGCGTTGCCATCACCCGCGCGCCGGAGGCGGCCATCTCGAGCATCTCCTCGTGCGAGACCTCGTCGAGCTTGCGTGCGCCCGGTACGAGCCGCGGATCGGCGGTGAAGACCCCGGCGACGTCCGTGTAGATCTCGCACACGCCGGCGCCGAGCGCGGCGGCGAGAGCGACGGCGGTCGTGTCGGAGCCGCCGCGACCGAGGGTGGTGACGTCCTGCGAGGCCTCCGACACGCCCTGGAAGCCGGCCACGAGGACGATCTCGCCGCTCTCGAGCGCGGCGTGGATCCGTTGGGCGCGCACCTCGACGATCTTCGCCTTGGTGTGCGCGGCGTCGGTGACGATCCCGGCCTGCGAGCCGGTGAGGGAGGTCGCTCGGTGGCCGAGGTCGATGATCGCCATCGCGACGAGCGCGCACGAGATGCGCTCGCCGACCGAGACCAGCATGTCCACCTCGCGCGGCGCGGGATGCTCCGAGACCTCGTGCGCGAGCCGGAGCAGGTCGTCGGTCGTGGTGCCCATCGCCGAGACGACGGCAACCACGCGGTTGCCGGCCTCCTTCGCCGCGACGCAGCGGCGTGCTGCGCGCTTCAGCCGCTCGGTGTCGCCGACGGACGTGCCGCCGAACTTCATCACGACGAGATCGTCCGCGCGTGGCGCGCGGACGGCGCCGGAAACGGCCTCGGTGACCGGGACTGACACGGTTGCGAAGTGTGCCCGTTATGCCTCGAGCTCGTCGGCCAGGAGATCCATCAGCAGGCCGTCGTGCCAGGTGCCGGCGAGGCCGCGCTCGTACTGCCGCATCAGGCCCACCGGCTTGAAGCCGAGCGAGCGGTAGGCGCTGATCGCGTGCTCGTTGTGCGCCGCCGGGTCGATCGTGAACCGGTGGTGGCCGGCGGCGGCGAAGTGGCGGATCGCGGTCCGAAGCGCCTCCGGGCCGTAGCCCTCCCCCTGGAAGGCCGTCGCCAGCGAGATGTCGAATGCGACGTGCCGGTAGTCGGGGTCGGTCTCCTCGTTCACGAGCAGCCAGCCCTGCACGGTCCCGTCGATCACGATCACGAAGCTGCCGGGCAGGTCCTCGCGCACGCGCTCGGCGTCGTAGGTGCCCCACCAGCGCGTCACGGCCGGCTCGGCGAGGATGCGCGCGATCGTCTCGACGTCCTCCTCGGTTGCCGGACGCAGGAGCAGCCGCTCGCCGCGCAGCTCGACCACGGCTACATCTCGCGGCGGCCCGCGAGCGCGCGACCGAGGGTCACCTCGTCGGCGTACTCGAGGTCACCGCCGACGGGGAGGCCGCTCGCGAGCCTCGTCACGCGCACCCGTCCGCGCAGGCGGTCGGCGAGAAAGGCGGCGGTCGCCTCGCCGGTCATGGTCGGGTTCGTGGCGAGGACGACCTCTTGGACGCCGTTCCGGTCGACGCGCTGGAGCAGCTCGTCGATGCGGAGGTCGGCGGGATCGACGCCGTCGAGGGGGCTGAGGGCGCCGCCGAGGACGTGGTAGAGGCCGCGGTACTCGTGCGTCCGCTCGAGCGAGACGACGTCGACGGGCTGCTCGACCACGCAGATCGTGGTGTGGTCGCGTCGGGCATCGGCGCAGATCGAGCAGGTCTCCTCCTCGGTCAGGTTCCCGCACTCGCGGCAGAAGCGGACTCGCTCTTTCACCTCGGTGAGGGCGGCCGCGAGGGCGGCCGCCTCCTCTCCAGGCCGCTGGAGGATGTGGAACGCGAGCCTTTGCGCTGTCCGCTGGCCGATTCCGGGCAGGCGCGTCAGCTGCGCTACGAGGTTCTCGACCGAGGGGCTGAACACCGCGTCATTGTGCCCGCGGCCGTCGGCCGGACCCGTCCTTTCGGGCCGTGTCCTCGCGGGCGCTCTCGCCGTCCGGGCGGCGAGAGCGACTGCTCACATGCCGGGGAGGTGGCCGAGCCCGAGACTCTCGAGGCCGCCCGGTAGGACGCCGCTCATCTTGGACTCGAGCAGCGCCCGACCGTCGCGCAGCGCCTGGTTCACGGCCGCCGTCACGACGTCGGCGAGGAGCTCCGGGTCGTCGGGGTCGATCGCCGCCGGGTCGATCTCCATCTTCACGATCTCGCCTCCGGCCGTTGCCGTCACCTTGACCGTGCCTCCGCCGGCGCTCGCCGTCACCGTCTCCTGAGCGGCTTCCTCCTGCAGGCGCTGCAGCTCCTGCTGCATCTTCATCGCCTGCTCGGCCAACTTGTTCAGGTCCATGTTCATGTCTCGCGCTCCCGTGCGTCGAACGTGCTCTTCATGAGCTCCACGATCTCCTCCTCGGTTGCGGCATGGTCGGGCTCGGTGTCCTCGTCCTGTTCCCGCTCCTCGCCGACCGCGAACACGACCGAGAGCTGCCTGCCCGTCACCTCGTAGAGCGCCTGGCGCAGGAGCTCGGCGTTCTTGGGCTCTTCGGCCTTCGTCCGGTGGAACGAGGCTCCGGGCGGGAACTCGAGCGTCAGCGTCTCGTCGGCCAGGGACGTCGGTCGGGCTTCGGTGAGCATCGCCGCCGCCGGGATCGACCGCTCCTCGACTGCCGGCAGCACCGTCCGCCGCCAGGCCTCCTGGAGCTGCTCGAGCTCGAGCGTGGGCGGCTCGACGTCGGTGGCAACCTCCGCTGGCTCCGCAGGCCGTTCCCGATCGGCGGCCTCGGACGCCTGCGGGGCAGACGGCACGCGCCCGTGCTCGAGCCGCTCGAGACGGAATGCCAGCGACTCGCGCGACAGGTCCGATCCCGGCCGCGTGACCTTCACCAGGGCGAGCTCGAGCGGCAGGCGGGGGTCGCCTCCCTGGCGCATGTCGTCGACAGCGACGCGAAGCAGGTCGATCAGGCGGACGACCGTCGGCGCGCCGAGCTGATGTGCCTGCTCGAACAGCCGCTCGCGCGTCTCATCGGTCACCGGCAGCGTGTCGGGGACCTCGCCCGTGTGCTGGACGAGCAGCAGGTGCCTGAGGTGCTCGAGCAGGTCGAGCACGAGCCGGCCGAGATCCTGGCCCTGCTCGGAGAGATCCTCGAGCAGGACGAGCGCCCCGGCGGTGTCGCCGTCGACGACGAGGTCGCAGAGCCGGAAGAGCACCTCCTCCTCGACCGCGCCGAGCAGCTGGAGGACCTCCTGGACCGTGATCGTGCCGCCGGTCGCCGAGGCGAGCTGGTCGAGGGTCGAGACGGCATCGCGGAACGAGCCGCGGCCCGAGCGGGCGATGAGCGCCAGGGCGGCGTCGGGAACGTCGATCCCTTCGCCGTCGGCGACCCGGCGGAGGAGCTTGACGAGGTCGGGCAGGCGGGGGCGCTGGAAGACGAACGTCTGGCAGCGCGAGCGCACCGTCGGCAGCACCTTCTGGAGCTCGGTCGTGCAGAAGACGAACAGCAGGTGCGGCGGCGGCTCCTCGATCAGCTTCAGGAGCGCGTTCCACGCGGCGTCGGTGAGCTGGTGCGCCTCGTCGAGGATGTAGACCTTCGAGCGCCCCTCGACCGGCTGGAGCACGACGCGCTCGCGGATCTCGCGGATGTCGTCGATGCCGCGCTGCGACGCGGCGTCCATCTCGATCACGTCGAGCGACGTGCCGTTGGAGATCGCGACGCAGGCGTGGCAGCTGTTGTCCGGCTCGGGCGTGGGGCCCTGCGAGCAGTTGATCGCCTTGGCGAGGATCCGCGCGAGCGAGGTCTTGCCGGTGCCGCGGGGGCCGGCGAAGAGGTAGGCCTGGCGCACCTTGTCCGCCCGGATCGCGTTCGTCAGCGTCCGCACGACGGCGTCCTGGCCGACCACCTCGCCGAAGACCTGGGGACGGTACTTGCGGTAGAGCGCCGCCATGGGCCGATTCAACCAGATCGGGCGCCCGGCGGGTTCGCCGCGGCGAGGCGCTGATAGGCTCGCTGCCGGTCGTTGCAGTCGTGTCGAGCGCGCCCTCAGCCGCCGCCCTCATCCGCTCGCGGACACGAGCTGTCACATCAGCGCAGTTCTATAGAAAAGACGGAAAGTCTTATTTGCAATCTATTTGTCAGTCGCCTACCCTCGAAGTGCCCACCGACCGACCGGGAGAGACAACTTCATGAGCCCGACATCTGGATCGTCCGACACGCTGAAGAAGAAGGACCGCTGGTCGGCAGGCGTCACGCCCTACGCCGAGATGGGGTACTACGACGCCGACTACGTCCCCAAGGACACCGACATCATCGCGGCCTTCCGGATCGTGCCCCAGCCCGGCGTGGACGCCATCGAGGCAGCGGCTGCCGTCGCGGGCGAGTCGTCCACGGCGACCTGGACGGTCGTCTGGACCGACCGCCTGACCGACCACAAGCACTACCAGGCAAAGGCGTACCGGGTCGACCCCGTTCCCGGCACCGACCAGTTCATCGCCCGGATCGCCTACGACATCGACCTCTTCGAGGAAGGCTCGATCGCGAACCTGACCTCGTCGATCATCGGCAACGTCTTCGGCTTCAAGGCGCTCAAGTCGCTGCGCCTCGAGGACATGCGCATCCCGCTCCACTACGTCAAGACGTTCCAGGGGCCCGCGCACGGGATCGTGATGGAGCGCGAGTACCTCGACAAGTTCGGCCGGCCGATCCTCGGCGCGACCGTGAAGCCGAAGCTCGGCCTCTCGGCCAAGAACTACGGCCGCGTCGTCTACGAGGCGCTTCGCGGCGGCCTCGACTTCACGAAGGACGACGAGAACATCAACTCGCAGCCGTTCATGCGCTGGCGCGACCGCTTCGGGTACGTGATGGAGGCCGTCTCGCGCGCCGAGGCCGCGACCGGCGAGGTCAAGGGGTCGTACATGAACGTGACGGCCGCGACGATGGAGGACATGTACGAGCGCGCCGAGTACGCGAAGGAGCTCGGCTCGATCATCATCATGATCGACCTCACGATCGGCTACACGGCGATCCAGTCGATGGCCAAGTGGGCGCGCGCGAACGGGATGATCCTGCACCTCCACCGCGCCGGCCACGGCACCTACACCCGCCAGAAGACCCACGGCGTCAGCTTCCGCGTGATCGCCAAGTGGATGCGGCTCGCGGGCGTCGACCACATCCACGCCGGGACCGTCGTCGGGAAGCTCGAGGGCGATCCGTCGACCACGAAGGGCTTCTACGACACGCTGCGCGAGGGCTTCATCCCCGAGGATCCGCGCTACGGCATCTTCTTCGACCAGGACTGGGGCTCGATGCCGGGCGTCATGCCGGTCGCCTCGGGCGGCATCCACGCCGGGCAGATGCATCAGCTCCTCCACTACCTCGGCGAGGACGTCGTGCTCCAGTTCGGCGGCGGCACGATCGGACACCCGATGGGGATCTCGGCCGGCGCGACCGCCAACCGCGTTGCCGTCGAGGCGATGATCCAGGCCCGCAACGAGGGCAGGGACTACTTCCAGGAGGGCCCGGACATCCTCGAGAAGGCGGCCAAGGGCTGCCCCGAGCTCGATGCCGCGCTCCAGGTCTGGAAGGACATCACATTTGATTTTGAAAGCACAGACACCCCCGACGTCCAGCTCGTGCCGTCGATCGGCTACTAGGGAAGAGGAGAGAGCGATGAGAGTCACACAGGGCACCTTCTCGTTCCTGCCGGAGCTGTCCGACGAGGAGATCGACGCGCAGATCAAATACTCGCTGCGCAACGGGTGGGCGATGTCGATCGAGTACACCGACGACCCGCACCCGCGGAACGCCTACTGGGACCTGTGGGGCCTGCCGGCCTTCGACACGAAGGAGGAGGACTCGGAGAACATCCTCCGCGAGGTGCGCGCCGCGCGCGAGGCGTTCCCGGAGCACTACATCAAGGTGATCGCGTACGACCCGACCCGCGGGCGGCAGACGACCGCGCTCGCCTTCATCGTCAACCGGCCCTCGGTCGAGAAGCGCTTCATCCTCGACCGCATCCAGGGGCCCGGCCGCACGAACCGCTTCCGGCTCGTGCCCGACGAGTCGACGCCTGCGAACGGCCAGATCGCGGACGCGAGCTCGAACGGCCAGGGGGCTGAGAACACGTGACGTTCGAGTTCGGGATGCGGCCAAAAGGCCCGCAGGGGTTCGTCACCACTGCGGCGGAGCCCGAGGAATACGACGTCGACGAGGACGAGGCCGAAGCCCAGGTCGCGCACGACAGCGCCGATCTCCGGGCTGCGCTCACCGCGACGAACGTGATGGAGGTGCTCGACGAGCTCGATCGGGACCTGATCGCGCTCGCGCCGGTCAAGACCAGGATCCGTGAGATCGCGGCCCTGCTCCTGATCGACAGGCTCCGCGCCGAGGTCGGGCTCGCGTCCGAGCGCCCGTCGCTCCACATGTCGTTCACCGGCAATCCCGGGACGGGCAAGACGACCGTCGCCCTCAAGATGGCCCACGTCCTGCACCGGCTCGGCTACATCGAGGAGCCGCGTGTGGTCGCGTGCACCCGGGACGACCTGGTCGGACAGTACGTCGGTCACACGGCGCCGAAGACGAAGGAGGTGCTCCGTCGCGCGTTCGGCGGCGTCCTCTTCATCGACGAGGCGTACTACCTCTACAAGCCCGAGAACGAGCGGGACTACGGCGGCGAGGCGATCGAGATCCTGCTCCAGGTGATGGAGGCCGATCGGGACAAGCTGGTGGTGATCTTCGCGGGCTACAAGGACCGGATGGACGACTTCTTCCGCTCCAATCCCGGCCTCTCCTCGCGGGTCGCCCACCACATCGACTTCCCCGACTACGACATCGACGAGCTGATGGCGATTGCGCACCTGATGCTCGATCAGCAGAGCTACGTCTTCGGCGAGGGGGCCGAGGACGCGTTCCGTGCCTATCTCGAGCGCCGGATCAAGCGCCCGCGCTTCGCCCACGGCCGCAGCGTTCGCAACTCGATCGACCGCGCTCGGCTGCGGCAGGCGAACCGGCTCTTCGAGGAGGGCGCGAAGGGCGAGCTCACGCGCGAGGACCTGATGACGATCACGCCCGACGACATCCTGAAGAGCAGCGTCTTCGCCGAGGATCGGGAGCCAGAGGACGCCGAGCTCGAGGAGCCGGCGCCCCGCGGCGCGGTGTAGCGGGAGCGAGCGATGGCGCGGCCGATCATGCTCGGCATCGTCGGCGACTCCGCGGCCGGCAAGACGACTCTCACCCGCGGTCTCGTCCGCGTGCTCGGCGAGGACAACGTCACGCACGTCTGCGTCGACGACTACCACCGCTACGACCGCAAGCAGCGGGCCGAGCGGAACATCACGCCGCTGCACCCGGACTGCAACTACATGGACATCATGGCCCAGCACCTCGCGCACATGCGAGCGGGGGAGCCGTTCCTGAAGCCCGTCTACCGCCACGACGATGGCACGTTCGGGCCGCCGGCTCGGATCGAGCCGAAGCAGTTCTCGGTCGTCGACGGCCTGCTCGGCTACCACACCGAGGACCTGCGCGCCCTCTACGACGTGCGCGTGTTCCTCGCGCCCCCCGAGGAGCTGCGCCGGCGCTGGAAGGTGCAGCGCGACTGCTCGCGGCGCGGGTACACGACCGACCAGGTGCTCGCCGAGCTCGACCGGCGCGAGGCCGACTCGGAAGGCTTCATCCGGCCGCAGGAGCGTCACGCCGACATCGTCGTCTCGTTCCTTCCGAGCACGAGCGCCGACCAGGCCCACCTCGACGCGGAAGTCCTGCTCCGCTCGTCGCTCAAGCATCCCGACCTGAGCTCGGTGCTGAACGGCGCGCTCGACCACGAGATCAAGCGTCACGGAGCAGGACGGCGAGCTGAAGCTCTTCATCCCGGGGACGTTCGACCGCGACCTCGCCCAGAAGATCGAGGCGCTGATCTGGGAGCAGCTCCACTTCGCGAGCCACCTGCGGACGGAGCGGCTCGGCGAGTTCACGGTCGGCACCGACCTGTACCGCTCCGAGGCGCTCGCCCTGATCCAGCTGCTGCTCCTCTACCACCTCTTCACGGCGACGGCGAGCATCGCGCTCGGCGGCGAGGGAACGCGCTCCGACCCGGCGCCGACCGCCGTCTGAGAGCGACGAAGAAGAGGTGGAGCGAGGCCGAGGCCCCGCTCCACCGCGTGGTTTCGAGGTTACGACGCGAGCAGCGCCTGCACGGCCTTCGGCCGAAGCGGCGTGGCGCGGGCGACCTTGCCCGTCGCGTCGAACAACGCAGCCGAGATCACTCCCGGCGGGAGGCCGTTCGGGGCCTCGCCGCCCATGCCGGCGGCGTTCACCTCCGGCCGGCTCAGAACGACGAACTTGAAGTTCTTGAGATCGGGCATGGCGTTGAACCGGACGATCGGGTAGGTCACCCAGTCGTTGCTGGTGATCTTCCCGGTGTCGAAGGTCAACGTCTCGTGCAGGGCTTCGCTGATCCCCTGCACCGTGCCGCCCTCGTAGTTCAGCCTGAGCTGCCTCGGGTTGACGACGACGCCGGGCTCGACGACGCCCGTGTACTTGTCGACCTTGATCTTGCCGGACTTCAGGTCCACGGTGATGTCCGCCGCAGCGGCCCAAAGGGCGTTGAAGCGGAGCAGCACGAGCATCCCTTGACCGCTCACCGTGCCCGTGCCGGTCGCCTTCGCGTCCGGGTTGGGCGACGGCCGCGACTTCCAGCCGTGCTCGGCCTTGAGCGTGTTCAGGACCGTGATCAGCCGCGGGTTCGACGTGTGGCGCAGGCGGTACTCGATCGGGTCGACCCCCGCTGCGGCAGCAGCTTCGTTGACCATGCCCTCGGTGGCGAAGTTCTCCTGCCGATGCGTGGGCGTGCGGAAGCTGTGAGACCGCAGCCCGATCTTGTGCGGAGACGTGAGCTCTCCGAGCTGATCGGAGCCGTGGCCCTTCTCGAGCACGTTCGGCACCTTGTCGTACGGCCACTCGTTCGAGATGCCCATCACGATCGGAGCCGGGGACCCGTGTGCAGGCAGGCCGGTGAGCAGCGCGCCGCTCGGCCGGTCGTCCTGCGTCCCCATCCCGTAGTAGTCGGCCCGGAGGGCGATCATGTTGCCCTTCGAGTCGAGGCCGGCCTGGACGTCCATCAGCATGGCCTGCTGCTGGGTCGACCACATGAAGTCCTCGCGGCGGTCCCAGGTCACGCGGACCGGCTTTCCCACTGCCTGCGAGAGGATCACGGCGTCGGCCTCGCTGCCCTCGGTCCCGCCGTTCGAGCGGCCGTAGTGGCCGGCGCCGACCGCCCAGTGGACGACGACGTTGTCGGTCGAGATGCCGAGCATCGTCGCCATCTTCAGGCGGGTGCTCTGCACGTTCTGGCTGTGCACCCAAAGGTGGACCGTGCCGTCGCTGCGCACGTCGGCCATCGAGATCGACGGCCCGATCGGCCCGTGCTTGATGTACGGGACGAAGTAGGTGGCCGAGAGCGTCTTCGCCGCTCCCTTGATCGCGGTCTCCGCGTCGCCCCGGAGGCCGTTCCCACCGGTGATCGGATCGCGCCCGCCGATCGTCATCGGCACGTGGGAGTACTGCGCGCCGCGCAGCGCCTTCGGGAGGTTGCCGCTGGCCGGCAGCCCTGCCCACGGTGTCCACTTCGTGGACGCGGCGAGGACCTGCGCGCCGCCGATCGCCTCCCACTCGTTGGGGGAGAGGACGGCGACGAGGTTGCCCTTCACCACGACCTGCGAGGTCGGATACCCCTTGCCGAGCGAGCCGACCTTGACGAGCGTCGAGCCGAGGGCCTGCGGACGCACGATCCGTGCGTGCAGCATCCCCGGCAGTCGGATGTCGGCGACGAAGGGCTCCGCGCCGCTGACGATGCCCGGAATCACCTTCATCGGCTGCGAGGTGCCGACCACCTTGTACTGGCTGACCGGCTTGATCGGCGGGTTGCCGGTCACGGTCAGGCCGGTGACCTTCGTTCCGGTCGTCGGGATCGTCAGGTTGAGCACCTGGCCCGCGACGAGCTGGCCGTAGGTGGCGGACTTGCCGCCTCCGGACACGACGCCATCCTTCACCGAGAGCTGGCCCTTGTCGACGCCGAGCTTCGTGGCGGCGAGCGAGAGCAGCGCCTGGTAGGTGTAGGCGGCGACGCGTTGCATCCTGAGCATGCCGCCCCCGAACGGCTCCGGCTGGGTCTCGCCCGGCCGCTTCATCAGGAAGCCGGCGGAGACGCCGCCGTCGGGCGTGTCGGCGGTGTCGCCCATCACGATCGTCTTGATCGACTCGTAGGGGACGTTCAGCTCCTCCGCGACGACCTGTCCGATCGCTGCGCTGGCCGAGCCCTGCCCGAGCTCCGCCAGGCCGGTGCGCACCACGAAGGTGTTGTCGGCGTGGATCTCGATCCACGAGCTGGGCGAGCTCGGTGAGAGGTCGTTGATGACTGCGCCGCCGGCGGTTCCGGCAGTGAACGCGGCCGGCACGCTGAGACCGACGATGAGCGCGCCGCCTCCCTTGACGAACTTACGACGCGACAGCGTCGCGCCGAAGACGTTCGTGGTCATCTCGTCGATAGCGCTCATTTCGATGCTCCTTTGGCCATCACGGCGGCAGCACGCTGGATCGCCCGGGTGATGTTGGCGTAGGTCCCGCACCGGCAGAGATGCCCGTTCATCGCCGTTCGGATCTGCGCTTCCGTCGGCCGCTTCGTCGTTGCCAGCAGATCGGCAGCCTGGATGAGCATGCCGTTCTGGCAGTAGCCGCACTGCGGCACCTGCATGTCGATCCAGGCCTGCTGGAGCGGATGGGCGACGGGCGTCGCCCCGGTGACGCTTCGTCCGCTCGACCACATCGCAGACATGCCTTCGAGCGTGGTGATCGACCTGCCGCCCACCGCGGCGACCGGCGTCACGCACGACCGGATCTCCTTCCCGTCCAGGAGCACCGAGCACGCACCGCACTGCGCGAGCCCGCAGCCGAACCTGGGGCCATGCAGGCTCAGCTCGCTCTTCAGGACGTAGAGCAATGGCGTGTCGAGGCTGGCGGTCACGTTGTGCGCGAGACCGTTCACCTTGATCCTCAGCTTGCTGGCCATTCGCACCCTCCGTTCGATGAATTTCACCCCTTGGTGCCACAGACGTCGCACCGCGGATGGCGAAAAGCCAGTGCCGTCCTCCTCAGCGAGCTTCTACGCCAGCTGTCCTCGAGCACCCACCTACCCTCCGCGTGGCGGCACGGCGATCGTACTAGGTTGCCGGGACACGTTCAAGGACGACTCGATTTCGAAGTCCCGCTGATTTCGTGTGGGGTTTGACATGCTCGCGAGGCCGGGGTTATCGTCCTCGCTTCGAGGCGTGCTGGCGCCTCACGACTTGAGACCCACGAGGAAGACCATGAAGCACGCACGGAAAATGGGTCGGCCGGGTGGTGCTGCACTTGCCGTGGTGCTGCTCGCGCTCGGCGTGCTCGGAGTGGCGCTCGCCGGTGTCGCCCGCCACGAGCTCGCCGCCGAGGTGAAGGTGACGCTGACGGACACGAAGCTCGTCGTCGACCCCGCGAGCCTCCCGCCCGGGAGGGCTTCCTTCGTCTTCGTCAACAAGGGCAAGCTGCACCACGTCCTCAAGATCACGGGCCCGGGGCTCGACGGTGCGCGGATGCAGAAGGTGGCACCGCGCAGCATCGAGACGCTGCCGATGAAGCTGGTCGTCGGCACCTACCGGCTCGCGGACTCGGGCGGGGCAGGCGGTCCGATCGTCGGTCGGCTGATCGTGCGGTCGGCCACCGCCGGTGCGCAGAAGAGTAAGCCGGTTCCTCAACGGCCTCCGACCACCGAGATCGCTCCGACGGGCGTGGGCTGCGATGTCTGAGCCGGCCGGAGCCGGGACCGCCTCCAGCCGTTGACCACGCACGCACGAGTCCTGCTGCTGCTTGCAGTTGCGGCCGGGCTGGCATGCGCGTCGGCTGCGTATGTGCCCGCAGCGGGCGTCGCGGGCGACCCCGTCTCGGCGGGGAAGTCGGCGAAGCTGACGGTCGGCACGAAGCTGTACCGCAAGTACTGCGGTCAGTGCCACGCGCTCAGGGAGGCGCGTGCGGTCGGGTTCGGGTCGGCGAAGAAGACGGGGCTCGGCGAGGACGGCGGCCCCAGCTTCGATCGGCTGCGCGTTCCGTTCAACCTCTCCGTCCTTGCGATCACCGCGCCGTGGGTCGGCCACGAGCTCGTCCACGAGAAGATGACCTGGACGCAGGTTCGGCAGGTGGCCGAGTACATCGAGACGGTGACCAAGGACCACAAGGCGCTCGCCCAGCCGATCGACGGCTGAGCAGCTCGGGCACGAGTCGTGTCGGCCCGGTACGACGTCAGACCAGGCTGGGCGACCCCGACGCGCTCGGCGGGCTCGGAAGCGCCTCGATCGCGTCCTCGGCGGCGCTGATCAGCCGGGTGAGATAGATGGCCTCGAGCGTGTACGGCTCGCCCGCCTCCGCCCGGCCTTCGCGCAGGTGCGTGTACCACCAGAACCAGATCGCGCGGAGACCGTTGACGGCGACCGATGCCATCAGGCGCGAGCGGAGGTCGTCGGAGCTCTCGTTGAGGTCGCGCCCGAAGGCCTCGGCGAGGACGTCCTCGAGCAGGGCGGTCCGCAGGCGCTCCTCCTTGAGCAATGCCTCGTCGCCGTCGATCACCGCACGGCGGCGGAGCACGAATTCCACGTCGCTGCCCACGATCGCCGGGAAATCCTCGGACACCCAGGCCTGGAGCGCTTCGGCGACCCGCTCCGACTCGGGCCTCCCGACGAGGGCCTGTCGCGCGCTCTCGCGAAGCGCGTCCTGCAGGCCGAACACGATGTCGGTCTTCGACCGGAAGTACGTGTGCAGCGTGCTCGGCGCCACCTCGGCCACCTGCGCGATCTCGGCCAGCGTCGTCGCCTGGAAGCCCCGCTCGGCGAAGAGCTCGAGCGCGACACGCTCGATCGTCTGGCGCGTGCGCAGCTTCTTGCGCTCGCGCAGGCCCATCCCGTCCACAGAGCTCACCGCGTCGAGAGGGTACCGGTCGAGCCGGAGACGGTCCGAGAGGGCGGCCGCCGTTCGAGCGCGCAGAGCGCTAGGGTCAGCTTCGGTGCGACTTCTGCCCTTGGGCCTCCTGGTGCTCGCACTCACTGCCTGTGGCGGCGGCTCGAGCACGAGCGCAGTCCCGACGACGGCCGCCGCGAGCGGCTGCACCGACGTGACGCAGCCGGCTGCCGGGAAGCGCACCGCCAGGGCGCCGGTTGCGACCCTCGACGAGACGAAGACGTACGACGTCGTGATCCAGACGAACTGCGGCAGCTTCACGATTCGGCTCGACGGCAAGCAGTCTCCGCACGCGGTCGCGTCGTTCGTCGCGCTCGCGCGAGCGGGCTTCTTCGACAGGACGACCTTCCACCGGATCGTCCCCGGTTTCGTGATCCAGGCCGGCGACCCGACGGCGAGCGGGACCGGCGGGCCGGGGTACACGACCCTCGACACGCCGCCGGCGGACGCGACCTACGAGCACGGCGTCGTCGCGATGGCGAAGACCGACGCTCAGCCGCCCGGAACGGCTGGCAGCCAGTTCTTCGTCGTCACGGCGCCGAATGCGAACCTGCCTCCCAACTACGCGATCGTCGGCAAGGTCGTGGAGGGACTGGACGTCGTCGACCGGATCGGCACGCTCGGCGGAGACAGCGAGCTGCCGACCGAGGTCCAGAACACGAGCGGGCTCCCGACCGAGATCGTGGAGATCGAAGAGGCGACGGTCGTCACGTCGTGATCGCGGCCGGATGATTCAGCGGCCGGAACGCTCGGCCGAAAGGCTCGGCCGAGCGTCGTCTGACCCGCCCTCAGCGGCTCTCGACGCTGACGACGTCGAACTGCTCGTCGACGTAGACGGTGACGGGCGTCCCGTCCGCCTTCGTCATGTGCGCCTCGTAGGCGGCGTGGCCGTCCGCGTCGGTCTCGACGCGCACGATCGTGCCGTTCGGGACCCTCGCCTTGGCCGCGGCAGTGACCTTGGTCAGGGCATCGCCTGTGAGCGGGGTCTCGTCCGAGCGCTGGCCTCCCCACGGCTGTCCGCCGGGCGCCGGTCCCCCCGGCGCCGTTGCGGCTGCGGTCGTCGTCGCTGCGGACGAGCTCGAGTCCGAGCCCGACCCTGTGGCCGCGGTTGCGAGACCGTAGCTTCCGGCCGCGAGCCCGAGAGCTATCGCTCCGACCGCGGCCGTCCTCGGGAGCGCTCGTCGTTGTGTGTCCATCGCTGGTACTCCTTTCCGCATTCGATGCCCCGGTCGGGGCCTCTCCTCGAGAGTCGCGTACCAGCCTCGGAACGGCCTGGGGCGGGACTGAGAAACTGGTGTGAGCGCCCAGCTCGTACCCAGCTATCGCTATCCCGGCTCACAGCCCGCTCACAGGAATCGCTGCGACGATGAGGCCGTGATCCCGATCGACGCAACCGGCTCCGGTCCCGGCAGCGGGCGCCGGATTCTCGTCGTCGACGACGAACCATCGATCGTGGACGCGGTTGCGACGGCGCTTCGCTACGAGGGCTACCAGGTGGACGAGGCGGCGAACGGCCGCGACGCGCTCACCTCGGTCCTGCGCGAAGAGCCGGACCTGATCGTGCTCGACTGGATGCTTCCCGACCTCGAGGGGATCGAGGTCGGCCGACGCCTGCGGGCGCAGGGGTTCAAGACCGCGATCCTCTTCCTGACCGCGAAGGACGCGACCGAGAACAAGGTCGAGGCGCTCCGGGCCGGCGGCGACGACTACGTGACGAAGCCGTTCAGCCTGGCCGAGATCGTGGCGCGCATCCAGGCGATCCTCCGCAGGTCGGCGGGCGAGCTGCCCGGAGACGTGCTCCGCTTCGCCGACCTTGCGCTCGACGAGGCACGGCACGAGGTGTTCCGCGGCAAGGCCCAGATCTCGCTTACCGCGACCGAGTTCGCCCTTCTGCGCTTCTTCATGCTCAACCCCCGTCGCGTGCTGACGAAGGGGCAGATCCTGCAGAACGTCTGGCACTACGACTTCGGCGGCAATGCGAACGTCGTCGAGACGTACGTCAGCTACCTGCGCAAGAAGCTCGACGCCTTCGGGCCGCCGCTGATCAAGACCGTGCGGCAGGCCGGGTACATGCTCGATACGGCCCGCAGGTGAGCGGGCTCTCACTCCGGGCGCGGCTCGTGCTCGGCGTGCTCGTGGTGGCCGGCCTCGGACTGGTCGCGGCCGACATCGTCACGTACGCGTCGCTCAAGTCGTCGCTGGTGGAGCGAGTCGACCGCGGGCTTGACGACGACCACCGGAGCGCGGAGGGGTTCGTCCTGACGGGCGACTACCGGCGCTCGTTCGGGCCGGGCGGGCCGGGCGTCTTCGTCCAGGTGCGGTCACCGAACGGGCAGGTTCTCTTCACCTCCGAGATCCCTCACTTTCCGGGCACGGAGGCGCCCGCGCCACCGAAGCTCCCGGCGACGATCGAGCTTCCTGAGAGCTCTGCCGCGGGCAGCCCCGATCGCGCGACCTTCTTCACGGTGCCCGCCACGAGCGGCGACGAGCGCTACCGCGTGCGTGCCTCGCTCGAGCCGCGCTCGAACGTGATGCTGATCCTCGCGTCGTCGCTCAGCGACGTCGAAGCGACGCTGCACAGGCTGCTCGTGATCGAGCTCTTCGTCACGCTCGGCGTTCTCGCGGCGATCGGCGTGCTTGGTCTCTGGATCGTGCGACTTGGCCTGCGGCCGCTCGACGCGATCGGTCGCACAGCCGACGAGATAACCGCGGGCGACCTCTCGCGGCGCGTCGAGCGCGCCGAGTCGCGAACCGAGGTCGGTCGGCTCGGCCTCGCTCTCAACACGATGCTCGACCGCATCGAGGCGTCCGACCAGCGCCTGCGGCGCTTCGTTGCCGACGCCTCGCACGAGCTGCGAACACCGCTCGCCGCCGTGCGCGCGTACTCCGAGCTCTACGCCCGCGGCGCCGACCGACGGCCGGACGACCTGGCGCGGGCGATGGGGGGCATCAGCCGCGAGAGCGCGCGCATGGGCGAGCTCGTGGACGATCTCCTCTTGCTCGCCCGCCTGGACGAGGGCCAGGCGCTCGAGCGCGAGCCGGTCGACCTGGACGAGGTCGCGGCGGAAGCGGTCGAGACGGCTCGGGCGCTCGACCCGGCGCGGCCGATCGACCTCCAGGCCGAGCCGACCGTGGTGCTCGGCGACCGTGCGCGCCTGCGCCGGGTGATCGACAACCTGCTCGGCAACGTCCGCTCGCACACCCCGCCGGAGACGCCGGCTCACGTCAGGGTCAGCTCGGCCAACGGGTCGGCCGTGATCGAGGTCGCGGACGAGGGCCCGGGGATCGCAGCCGAGGACCTGCAGCACGTCTTCGACCGCTTCTACCGCACCGACACCTCGCGCTCGCGGGAGAGCGGCGGCGTCGGCCTCGGCCTCTCGATCGTGGCCGCGATCGCCGAGGCGCACGCAGGTCGTGTGTCGGTCTCGTCGGCGGACGGGAAGGGCGCATCCTTCCGCGTCGAGCTCCCGCTCGCCGACATGACGCGCTGAGCGGCGGAGCCTCTACGGGAGCCCGCAGCCGGCTCCCAGCCTGCTCACAGGAGGGACTCGCATGCTGGAAGAAACCCCACACCAGCAGAAGGAGCATCCCGATGACCGAGCACATGACAACCCCGGAGAGGATCCTCGTGATCGCGAACGACACCGCCGACACCGACGCCCTGCTCGAGGTGATCGAGACCTCGGCGGGCGGCGAGGCCGAGGTCCTCGCCGTCGCGCCGGCCCTCAACTCGCGGCTCCGGTACTGGACGAGCGACGAGGACGATGCGCGGCGGCTCGCCAAGGAGCGGCTCCAGCGCTGCGTCGAGCGGCTGCACCGCGCCGGCGTCTCGGCGACCGGGTGGATCGGCGACGCCGACCCGCTTCAGGCGCTCCGCGACGCGCTCGCGTTCTTCCCCGCCGACACGGTGATCCTGGCAACGCATCCGCCCCCGCGCTCGAACTGGCTCGCTCGCAACCTCGTCGAGCGGGCCAGCCGTTACTTCGCGGGGCCGATCGTGCACGTCACCGTCGACTCCCGCGGGGAGCTCAGGGCGGCCGCTTGACGCCGGCGCTTGACGTATCGGCTCGCGTGTGAGTTCGTATCCCCTTGTGGGGTAGCTGAACAGACACGCTGCGGCTGCGGCCGAAGCGCCGTCCGCTGGACGGTCGCGGCGGCTGCGCTCGCGGTGCTGATGCTCGTCTCGGCGGACCGGGCGCCTGCCGCGGCGCCCGGCAACGGCTTCTTCGTGGCCGTCACCGACGACGCGTTCCTCTACAAGCCGAGCGTTGCCGCGGACGCCGCCCGCGAGCTCGGGCTGAAGGCGTTCCGCGTCTCGCTCTCGTGGGCCCCGGGCCAGGTTGCGATGAGCCCGGGTGACGTCGCCGACTTCGACAAGATGGTCCGCGCCACGGCGGGCCTGCGCATCGTGGTCACGGTCTACGGCACGGCGCGCGCGGCGCCACTCGACGACGCCGCGCGTGACGCGTACTGCTCCTACGTGCGCGACCTCGTCACGCGCTATCCCGTGATCAACGACGTCGTGATCTGGAACGAGGCGAATCTCGGCTTCTTCTGGCAGCCGCAGTTCAAGGCGGACGGAACCAGCGCCGCCCCGGCCGCGTACGGGGCGCTGCTTGCGCGCTGCTGGGACGTTCTGCACGCGGCGCGGCCCGGGATGAACGTGATCATGACCACCTCGCCCGCCGGCAACGACAATCCCAACGCCGTTAGCAACGTCTCGCACTCTCCGGGCGCCTTCATCCGCAACCTGGGTGCGGCGTACAAGGCGACTGGCCGCGCGAAGCGGATCTTCGACACGGTTGGTCACAACCCGTACGGCATGAGCTCCGCGGAGCCGCCATGGCAGCGGCACCTGACGCCGTCCCACATCGCCGAGGGGGACGTCGACCGGCTCGTCCAGGCACTGGTTGACGGCTTCGGCGGCAGCGCACAGCCGGTCCCAGGGCGTTGCGGCGGTGCGGGCTCGTCGTGCCCGTCGATCTGGTACCTCGAGGCCGGCTACCAGACCTTCCCGGACGCCGCCCGGCAGGGCATCTATACAGGCCGGGAGAACGACGCGGCGTCGGTGGGCGACATTGCCTTCGCGTCGGGCGGGCTGAGCCAGTCGACGCAGCTCACCGATGGGATCAAGCTGGCGTACTGCCAGCCGTACGTGGGCGCCTTCTTCAACTTCCTGCTCTGGGACGAGCCCGCGCTCGAGCGCTGGCAATCGGGTGTGCTCTGGGCCGACGGCACGAAGAAGGCGTCGTTCGAGGCTCTGAAGCAGGTCACCCCAGCCGCCGCGAGCGGCAGGGTCGACTGCGCGCGGCTGCAGTCCGCGCAGGCGATCGTCACGATGCCGCCTGGCGATGCTCTGCTCGAGCGCCTCGAGTGGTCGTCGATTCGTGAGTTCAGCTCCTTCAACGAGATCTGGCGCTTCGCGATCGCCGCTCGTACCGATCTGACATACCGGGCCGTCGTGGAGCGGGTCGCCCGGAAGTCATCGGCTCGAAAGGCGAGTGCCGCGCTGGACATCTCAGGCCGTCTCAAGGGCGGACGCGCGCGGATCCTCGAGTTCCCGCAGCAACGGTTGAGCGCCGGCACGTACCGCATCGTTCTGACGGTGACGCGGAGGAGCAGTCCGCGCCTGACGGTCACGCGACAGAGTCCGATCTTCGCCGTCGTCTGAACGCGCGGCGGACGAATCCGCCGCGCGTTCCAGCGGCTCTGCCCGCCCTCACAGCTTGCCGGGCGTGAAGAGCTTGCACTGCGTGAGTCTGGCGGTCACCTCGTCCTTGAGACAGATGAGGCCCATGAACTGCCTCTCGGCGACCTTGAACGATCTGGCGCCGCTTGCCTCGACGATCTTCGTGAACAGGTAGAGATCGCCGATCTGCCCGGAGCAGTCGAACACCTCCTTCTCGACCTTGACCGTCGCGACAAGGTTCTTCGCAACGAGCACGCTGCTCATCTCCACCGGATGGCTCGGCTGCTCGATTGACGCGAACGGGTAGGTGCTCCTGGTCGGGCTGCACCGTGTGAGCGGCGTCGTGGTTGCGGCGACCGGCACGCCTTCCGATTCGCACGAGACGCGACCGGTCTTGAGGTCCTTGACGCACGTGAACGCCTCGACAGTCGTCTTGACAGTCTCGAGGCCGTTCCACTTGTTGCGGCCGTGCCACTTGCCGCGCTTGGGCTGCTCGTCGAGGACTTCGATGAATGTCTCGACATCCTTGATCTGGGCCAGCGTCGACTGCGCGTCGTAGCAATTGAAGGTCTCTTTCTCCATCGCGATCGTCTTCGCTCCGCTCCTCAAAGCGACGACGTTCAGCTTCAGCGGGGCTTCCGGTTGCGGGATCTGGAGCTGGCATCCCTGCGGGCTCGGGCTCGGACTAGGGCTCGGACTCGGGCTCGCGCCGATCGCGATCGACGCGAGCGCCGCTCCGGCACCCGTCGCGACTGCGAGCACACCGGCAAGCCACGGCCAGTGGGTCGTTGTCCTTCGCTCCGACATGTTCCCCCTCCGTCAGGTCGTTGCAACGGTCACAAGCGAGCTTGACGAGCTTCGAGACGAAAGTCAACGCCCGGACGCGAGCTGAGTGAGCCGGCTCCCGCGGGCGGCCGGCGCTTGACGGCTTAGGCGACCGGCGAGCTTTCGCCGACGTCGTACAGCACGTCGTCGGCGAGGCGCAGCCGCTCGTGGATCACGTTCACCGCGCGTTCGGCGTCGGCCGAGCGGACGACGCACGAGACGCGGATCGACGAGGTGGAGATGATCTCGATGTTGATGCCGGAGTCGGCAAGCGCCTCGAAGATCGCGGCCGCCACGCCCGGATGGCTCTTCATGCCGGCGCCGACGACGGAGACCTTGGCGATGCCCTGGTCGCAGCTGAATCCGTCGGCGCCGACGGCGTCGGCGAGCTCGCGCAGGATCGGCTCCGCGCGCGCGACGTCGTCCTGGGGGAGGGTGAACGAGATGTCCGTGTGCCCCGCCGCGGAGACGTTCTGGACGATCATGTCGACGTTGATGCCCGCGTCGGCGAGCGGGCGGAACACGCGGCCGGCGACGCCCGGCTGGTCGGGAACGCCGAGGATCGTCACCTTCGCCTCGCCCGTGTCGTGCGCGATGCCCGAGACGATCGCCTGCTCCAGCACGTCTTCCTCCTTGACGATCCACGTTCCCTCCTCGCCGGTGAACGACGAGCGGACGTGGAGCTTGACTCCGTGGTTGCGAGCGTACTCGACCGATCGCAGCATCAGCACCCGGGCGCCCGAGGCCGACAGCTCGAGCATCTCCTCGTAGGAGACCTCGCGGAGCTTCCGCGCCCCCGGCGCGATCCGCGGGTCGGCGGTGAAGACGCCGTCAACGTCGGTGTAGATCTCGCAGACGTCCGCTTCGAGCGCGGCGGCGAGGGCGACCGCGGTCGTGTCGGAGCCGCCGCGACCGAGCGTCGTCACGTCGCGATCCGTCGAGACGCCCTGGAAGCCCGCCACGATCGCGACCTTGCCCTCCTCGAGCGCCTCGTGCACGCGCCCTCGGCGCATCTCGACGATGCGCGCCTTGCCGTGCGTCGTGTCGGTGACGATGCCGGCCTGCGAGCCGGTGAACGAGACGGCATCGCGGCCGAGGTCGTTGATCGCCATCGAGACGAGCGCGATCGAGATCCGCTCACCGGCCGTGAGCAGCATGTCCTGCTCGCGCGGGTGCGGGTCGGCGGACACGGCGCGGGCGAGGTCGATCAGGCGGTCGGTCGTGTCGCCCATCGCCGAGACCACGGCGCAGACCTGGTTGCCCGCCTCGGCGGTGTCGACGACGCGCCGGGCGACGCGCTTGATCTCCTCGGGGCCGGCGACCGACGTGCCGCCGTACTTCTGCACGATCACGCCCACGGCGGCGAACGCTATCGCGCCGGGGGAGCGCTCTCGTCCGCGAGCAGCGCCGCGAGCCGCCGGGTGGTCAGGTCCTCCTCGACCGAGCGCCGCCGTGCCGCGCCGAGAGCGGCGAGGGCGTCGTTGCGCCGTCCGAGGCCTACGAGCGCGATCCCGGCCGCCGCTTGGGCGCGGCTCTCGAGCGGATCGATGCCGAGCACCCGCTCCGCGCCCTCGAGCGCCTGCTGCCATCGTCTCGCCGCGAGCAATGCAAACGATCTCGCAAGCAGCGTCGGCACGGTGCCCGGACGGAGCTCGGCGAGCCGTCGGGCTGCAGCGCTCGCGTCGGCGCGGTCTTCGGCGAGCATCGCCGTCCACACGCGCGCCAGCAGGACCGCCACGTCGTCGGGCGCGAGCTCTGCGGCGGCAGCGACCGAGCGGCGCGCGGCCTCGTGGTCGTCGAGCCCGAGCTCGAGCCGTGCCTGGAGCAGGAGGTAGACGGGCTCGCGGCTCCCCTCGATCGCACGGCGAACTGCCCGAAGCCCTTCCGCGCGATCGACGTGGAACGCGAGCTCGGCGAGCCTCGCGAGCTCGTCGGGGTCGTCGAGGGTCCCCTCGGCGAGCTCGCGCAGGCGCCGCCTCCGTTCGTGTTGCCGCTTCGTCTCGATCACGGCGGCCTCGTCGTCGCGCCCGAGGAGCTTGAGCGCGAGCAGCCGATTGTCCGCCGCATAGGAGCTCTCGGAGTCGAGCTCGAGCGCACGGTCGAGCTCGGCGAGGGCAGCGTCGAGCGAGCCCGCCTTGAGCAGTGCGTAGCCGAGGTTGTTGTGCCACATCGAGGTCTCCGGATCGAGCTCGACTGCGAGCCGGAGCTCCTCGACGGCGATCTCCACGTGACCGGCGGCCTGGGCGACCCAGCCGGCGGCAAAGGCCGCCCGGTCGTTCTTCGGGAAGAGCTCCAGCGCGCGGACGGCGATCCTGCCTGCCTCGTCGAGCCGCCAGTCCTCGACGAACGCCATGACCGCCTCCTCCAGGTTGAAGATCGAGGTCGGGTTGCGGCGGAGCGCCTCCGCCGCGAGCTCGGCGGCCCGTGCCGTCCGGCCGGTGTGGCGCAGCTCGCGCGCCGCGAAGCGCGCCGACCAGTCGTCAGCCGGATCGAGCTCGGCCGCCTTCATCGCCGCCTCGGCTGCCCTGCGATGCTGGCCGAGCTGCCACAACGAGTAGGCGAGGTAGCTCCACGCGTTCGGCTCGCGCGGCTCACGCGCGAGCCCTCGCTCGAGCCCTGTCACCGCGTCCTGCCAGCGCTCCTCGTCGTAGGCGCGGTCGCCCGCGATCAGGTCGGGGTCGTCGAACTCCGAGGCCGTGACGCGCAGGTCGATGTCGTTCGCCTGGGCGACGGCGGCCTGCTCGACGGCGTTCAGCGCCGATTCCCCGTGCTCCCACTCGCTCGTGTCGATCCAGACGTAGGCGCCGTCCGGGCTCCAGAGCGCGACACCCTGGCGAAAGCGGATCCTCGCAGCGCAGTCGGCGAACCGCACCGTCCTCCGGTCGTCGCCGCTTTCGAACGTCACTCCCTCGTCGCCGACGACGAGCAGCTCGTCGGGAGCGGGCGCCTCGGAGCCGCTCTCGTCGGCCGATCGCGAGAAGCGTCGGCCCTTGACCCTGGGCCCCCACGAGGACGGGTATGGCTCGAACCTGCCCTCGGGAACCTCCGCGTCCCGGGGCAGCAGCAACAGCGCGGTCTGCCTGGCAGCCGCTGCCGCCTGCCGCACGTCCTCCGGCGTGACCGCCCCGAGCCCGGCGAGGCGCTCCGCCAGAGTCAGCCCGCCGCTCCCGTCGAGCTGCGCGCACGCGTGCGCGTGGAGGCGCGACGCGAGCGCTGCCGGGTGCTCGGTCTCCTGCCTCGCCGTCTCGCGTTCTCGCTCCAGCTCGTCTGGGGTCGGACCCCGCTCGGCGAGCTCGTCGAGCACGACCACGAGGCCGTTGCGCGCGGCGGTGACGTTGCTCTCGAGCGTGTCGGCCGCGAGGTGGATGTGGGCCGTACGACGGTCGAGCGGCTCGTAGTGGGCGAAGGTCGAGTACGAGATGCCGAGCCGGTAGCGGAGGAGGCCCCGTATCCGGCGACCGGCGATCTCGGCGAGCATGCGCGAGGCGAACGTGCGGCGGACGAGCAGCGAGAGGATCGCGCTGTCGTCGGGGCCGAAGCAGTGAACCGCGGGCAGACTCAGCGCCGGGATGGGCGTCAGCCGCGGCGGCGGGAGCCTCTTGCCCTGCGGCAGCTCCAGCGTGTACCCGGCCGGCGGCTCGGACGTCATGTACGCGACGGCGTTCGCGGCGCAGAACGCTCGACGGATCCACGAGCGGACCTCGTTCCTGCCGAGCCAGCGCAGGCCGTACTCCTCGAGCCAGACCAGCCCGTGCCCGGTTGCGCCGTAACGCAGGAACATCGCGAAGGTGTGCGTCCCCGGCCTGCCGCGCCACGACGCCTCGGCCGTCAGGATCGACTTCTCGCGCCCGAGGCGGTCGAGCGGTGGGTCGACGAGGTCGCGCGTCAGGTTCGCGAGCATCTCGAGCGCCGCTTCCTTCTGCCCCATGAACCAGAAGTGGGTGAAGGTCGAGGCGACGGTAGCGTTGAAGTCGACCTCGGGCGGCCAGCGCGTGGGCAGCGAGAGGTGCTCGACGAGGTGCGTGATGCCGCCGGCGACGATGCTCTCGTCGGCGCGGCCGACGCGGAACACGAGGCCGCAGACGAAGGGCTGGTCGGACTCCTCCCAGAGGATCGGGACGGTCGCCACGGCGCGACTCTACGACCTGCGGCCTCCCCGCCGGGCGCAGAGGCTGAGACCCGAATACGCGTGGCGACAGGCGACGTACACGCAGCCGCGGGACGTAGGGCGGGAGGCTCAGCTCGACGTGGCGGCGAACTTCACGGTCCGCGGACCGCAGTCGGCGCCGCCCAGCACCTGCGACAAGACGACCTTGCCCTCGAAGCGACTCGGCGACACGAAGGACCCGCTGACCGTCGCGCTCATCGTCCCGGAGTCGGGCACCGTCGTCGTGGGCAGCACCTTCGCGGAGAGGTCGCCTTTCGGGCCGACCGGCATCGTCTTGATCCGCCACAACGTCTCCGCGTACGGGTCGGTGCCGACGGGGAACTGACCGTGGCCGAAGCAGCCGAGCGTCTGGAAGGTGAAGTTGCGCACCGTCCGTCCGCCGGGGGACGTCTTGAACGTCACCGTCGCGCGGAAGCCGTTGATCGGCCGCTCCGAGGTGACGCCGGCGAAGCTCTTGCTCGCAGCGGGTAGCACGGCGAGTGCCGCCGCCGCGAAGGTGAGGCTTCCGATGATCGCTGTGACCACGACGAACTTGCGCATGCGCCGTCCTCTCGCTGCTCGCTGACGTGCCCGGGACCCGGCAGGCAAGGTACCTCGCCTCGCGCAGTCGGTCAATCGGCCGCGTTCGTGGCGCGTTCCCGGCTCTCGATACCCAAGAGGGGTATAATCGGCGGTGACGGCGATGACGACCACCCAACACACCGCGAATGAGGTTCGGCTCGACGTCGAGGGGATGTCGTGCGCCTCGTGCGCCTCGCACGTCGAGCGCGCGCTGAACAGGCTCGAGGGAGTGGAGGCGACGGTCAACCTCGCGACCGAGCAGGCGACGGTGCACACGGCGCGACCCGTCACGATCGACGAGCTCGTCGAAGCAGTCGAGTCGGCCGGATACGGCGCCCGCGAGACCGAGGAGGCGCACCTCGCCCATGCGGACGGCCATCACCACGACGAGCCGGCGGCGGTCCTCCGGCGTCGGCTACTCGTTGCCGTCGCGCTGACGATTCCCGTCGCCCTGCTCGCGATGGTGCCGCCGCTCCAGTTCTCCGGTTGGGAGTGGGTTGCCCTCGTCCTTGCGACCCCCGTGGTCGTCTATTCGGGCGCCGGCTTCCATCGAGCGGCGTGGAGCAGCGCCCGGCACGGCGGCACGAGCATGGACACGCTGATCTCGATCGGGACGCTCGCGGCGTGGCTGTGGTCGGCCGTCGTCCTCATCGGCGGGCTCGACGCCGACACGTACTTCGAGGTGGCCGCCGTGGTCACGACCCTGATCCTGCTCGGCCGGTACCTCGAGGCCCGCGCCAAGCGCCGCTCGAGCGAGGCGATCCGCAGCCTGCTCGAGCTCGGTACGAAGGAGGCCCTGGTCCTGCGCGACGGCGCGGAGCTGCTCCTGCCGGTCGCCGAGCTCCAGGTCGGCGACGTGTTCGTCGTGCGGCCGGGTGAGAAGATCGCTACGGACGGTGTGGTCCGCGAAGGCGCGTCGGCGATCGACCAGTCGATGCTGACCGGCGAGTCCGTGCCGGTCGAGGTCGGGCCCGGCAGCGAGGTCGCCGGCGCGACGATCAACAGCTACGGACGACTGCTCGTGCGCGCGACGAAGGTCGGCGCCGACACGGCGCTCGCGCAGATCGCCCGTCTGGTCGACGCCGCGCAATCGGGCAAGGCGCCCGTGCAGCGCCTCGCCGACCGCGTCTCCGCCGTCTTCGTGCCGATCGTGATCGTGCTCTCGCTTGCGACGCTCGCGGGCTGGCTCGCGTCCGGCGCCTCCGCGTCGACCGCGTTCACCGCCGCCGTCGCCGTCCTGATCATCGCCTGCCCGTGCGCGCTCGGGCTCGCCACGCCCACCGCGCTGATGGTCGGAACCGGCCGCGGCGCGCAGCTCGGCGTCCTGATCCGCGGGCCGGAGGTGCTCGAGCGGACGCGGCAGATCAGCACGATCGTGCTCGACAAGACGGGCACCACCACGGAGGGCAAGCTCGAGCTCGCGGAGGTTGTCCCGATGAACGGCGCCGGCAGGGCCGACGTCCTGCGGCTCGCGGGAGCGGTCGAGGCTGCCTCCGAGCATCCGGTCGCGCACGCGATCGCCGCGGCCGCCAGGGCCGAGCTCGGGTCGCTCCCACCCGTCACCGAGTTCCGCAACCTGCCCGGTATCGGCGTCCAGGGCCGCGTCGAGGGACACGCGGTCGAGGTCCGTCGCGTCGACGGCGCGATCACGGTGAGCTGGGACGGCGAGCCACGCGCGCGGCTCTCCGTGTGGGACACCGTCAAGCCGACGAGCGCCGAGGCGGTTGCCGAGCTGAAGCGCCTTGGCCTCGCTCCGGTGCTCCTGACCGGCGACGGTCGCGAGGCCGCCGAGCGCGTCGCCGATGAGGTCGGCATCGAGCGCGTCGTGGCCGAGGTCCGTCCGGCGGAGAAGGTTGCCGAGATCGAGCGCCTCCAGGCCGAGGGCGAGATCGTGGCCATGGTGGGTGACGGCGTGAACGACGCGCCGGCGCTCGCCCGCGCCGACCTCGGGCTCGCGATCGGCACGGGCACCGACGTCGCGATCGAGGCGTCGGACCTGACCCTCGTCTCCGGCGACCTGCGGGCGGCCGTGGACGCGATCCGCCTTGCGCGCCGGACGCTGCGCACGATCAAGGGCAATCTCTTCTGGGCGTTCGCCTACAACGTGGCCGCCATCCCGCTCGCGATCGCAGGCCTGCTGAGCCCGATCATCGCCGCCGCTGCCATGGCCGCCTCGAGCCTCTTCGTCGTCGGCAACAGCCTGCGCCTGCGGCGCTTCCGGTCGATCCGCGAGGGAACAGCGTGAGCGAGCCTGGCTACGCGGCCGACAAGGCTGCCTTCGTGAACCGGCTCCACCGGATCGAGGGCCAGGTGCGCGGGATCGAGCGCATGCTCGAGGAGGATCGCTACTGCATCGACGTCCTCACGCAGATCGCGGCCGTGAACACGGCCCTCGAGTCGCTCGCCTACCAGCTGCTCGATCAACACGTGAAGCACTGTGTCGCGGGCGCGCTCGCGTCGGGGGACGAGGCCGAGATGGCGCAGAAGACGACCGAGCTGCTCGAAGCGGTCCACCGGTTCTCGAGGACGCGCTGACCCGGAAGTGCAAAGCGTGACCTTTTGCCTCGCGGCGGCGTAGGGGAGGCGAGGATGGAGAATCGCGCTGTGGACAGGAAGCGACGGCACGCAGCTCGACCGCGGCCTGTACGGCGCCTTCGTCGTCGAGCCTCGCAACGAGGATCTCGTCTACGACCGCGAGGCGACGCTCGTACTCGACGACTGGCTCGACGGCATCTCCGGCACGCCGGACGAGACGCTGGATCGTTTGCTCGCGGAGGGGATGTACATGCCCGGGATGAGCGGCATGGGGCACGGTCACTCGATGGAGGACATGTCCGGGATGGACATGGGGTTCGGCATGGGCATCGGTGGGATGGACCTCGGCGGGCTCGGCGACGGCTCACTCGCGATTCCCGGCCGCTACGTCACGCTCGGCGGAAAGGATCCGCTCTCGGGGACTCTCCCCGCGCTCGGGAACCTGCTCGCAAGCGGCCAGCTCGACGCGGGCGACGTCCGCTTCCCCCTGTACCTCGTGAACGGCCGCCCGCCCGCCGATCCGTTCCGGGTCGAGGTTCGCGGGGGCCAGGTCGTGCGACTTCGCGTGATCAATGCCGCAGCCGACACGCTGTTCGCCTTCTCGGTCGACGACCACTCGCTCACGGTCGTCGCAACCGACGGTCAACCGGTCAGGCACGTCGCGACCGACGCCGTCCTGCTCGGGATGGGCGAGCGCGCGGACCTGTTGCTCGCGGCCGACCGTCCCGGCGCCTATCGGATGCTCGCGACGCCGCTCGGCAAGGCGGGCCGGGCAGTCGCGACCCTTCGTTACCTTGATGCGCCGCGCTCGACGGCGCCGGCGGCCGGCGCACCGGCGAAGCAGCCTGAAAGGATGCTGTCGTACGAGGATCTGCGCGACCCCGCGCAGAGCGGGACGTCGGAGCCCGCGAAGGAGATCCGCATGGACCTCGCGATGGACATGAGCAAGCCGTACCGGTGGACGATGGGCGGCCAGTCGTTCCCGGAGGCGGACCTGATCCCCGTGATGCGAGGCGAGTACGTGCGGTTCATCATGCGCAACAGGACCATGATGGCCCACCCGATGCACCTCCACGGCCACTTCCTCCGCGACGTCAGCGTGCACGAGGACGCCCCGTTCAAGGACACGATCGTCGTCCCGCCCCAGCGGACGGTGAGCCTCGACCTGAACGCGGACAACCCGGGTCACTGGATGTTCCACTGTCACAACCTCTACCACCAGTCCGCAGGGATGATGCGGGTCGTCGAGGTCGGCCACTGACGCTCCCACGAGCTTGACACGAAGCTCACGTTTGGTACCGTCCGGGGGTATCGTCGAAGAAGGCGGGACGATCGTGGTGGGCAGGAAGGAAGTCGTTCTAGCAGCCGCCGTGCTCGGGCTCGGTCTCGCGGGAGTTGCGCTCGCAGGCGTCTCGACGGGCTCCTCGCGGACGGCCGGCGCGTCCGAGGTGAGTGTCGTCGTGATGGACGGGAAGCTGACTGTCTCGCCGGTCAAGCTCACGGCCGGCACGGTGACGTTCGTCGCCGTCAACAGGGGCAAGGTCAAGCACGCGCTCGCGATCATGGGCAACGGCCTCGAGCCCAAGCGGACGCCGCGCCAGCGCGACCACGCACTGCCTGGCCGGTTGCGCGATCGGCGAGGTTCTCGGTTTCGTGATCGGTACCTGGCGGGGCTGGAACGACGTCGCGACGATGGCAACGGCGATCGGTCTCGCCTACCTCTTCGGATACTCGTTCACGTTGGTACCGCTCCTGCGCAGCGGAGTCCCAGCGCGAAAGGCGATGGGCCTGGCCTTCGTGGCCGACACGCTGTCGATCACGGTGATGGAGATCGTCGACAACGTCGTGATGCTCGTCGTTCCCGGAGCCATGGACGCCACTCTTGGGGACACGCTCTTCTGGGGCTCGCTCGCCTTCGCGCTCGCCGTGGCCTGGGTGGCGGCGTTCCCGGTGAATAGATGGCTCATCGCGCGCGGTCGTGGGCATGCCGTCGTTCACGAGCTGCACTCGGTGTGATTTCTCCGTCGGTGGCGGCGTAGGGAGTGAGGATGGAGAATCGAAGCAGCATGGACAGGAGGCTGCTGCTCGGCGGTGTCGTCGCCGTCGTCCTCGCGTTCCTCCTCGGGCTCGCGCTCGGACACTGGGGCTCGGGCTCGGGCTCCGGCTCGGACGAGGCCTCCCGCACCGTGACCGCCACGGGCTCGGGGTCGGTGAAGGTCGTTCCCGACGAGGCGGTCACGAGCTTCGGGGTCTCGGCGACCGCTCCCACCGCGCCCGCGGCGCGATCCGAGAGCGACCGGCTCCAGGCACGTGTGATCGCCGCGCTCAAGACGCACGGGGTCGACGACGCCGACATCCAGACCTCCGACGTCTCGCTCTCCCCGAGCTACAGCCCGAACGGACGCAGGGTCGTCGGCTTCACGGCGTCGAACTCGGTCACCGTCCGGATCCGCGACCTCGACAGCGCTGCGACGATCATCCCCGCGGCCGTCGCCGTCGGTGCGAACCAGATCGGCGGACTCTCGCTCGTTTCGTCGGAGCAGGACTCGCTCTACGGACGAGCCCTCGAGGCGGCCGTGGCGGACGCCCGCTCCCACGCCGAGGCGATTGCCTCGGCGAGCGATGCCACGCTCGGCCCGGTCCAGTCGGTCTCCGAGTCGAGCGCCGCTTCGCCGATTCCCTATGCGGCGGAGGCCAAGGCCATCAGCGTGAGGACTCCGATCGAGCCGGGCACGCTCGAGGTGACGGCGGACGTGACTGTCGTCTTCGAGCTCGAGTAGTCGGGGGCGCTACGGGACCTTGATCACGTAGACGTTCCGGGCCTGGCCCTCCGGTGCGATCACGATCTGGCCCTTCGCGCCGGAGTACTTCCCGGTTCCGTCGCGGATCGAGACGATGAACGGAGCCCGGATCGGTAGGCCGTTCGCCGCCGCCGTGATCGTCCCGTCCGGAAGCTTCGACCGAGTCTGGACGTCGACCGTGCCCTTGCAGCCCTCGCCGAACTTGGCGCTGCACTTGCCGTGCAGGACGTAGGAGAAGGTCATCTGTCCGACCCTCGCGTCGGCGGGCATCCCGAACTCCGGCTTGATCGCGAAGAGAGTCAGGACGACCGAGAAGACGTCGCCCGCATCGCCGTCGGGCGGGTGGGGGATCCGCTCCGTCACGCCCTGCGTGATCTTGAGCGTGACGTTGATGTTGGCCGAGCTCGTGCTCTGACCGGGAGCAGCTACGGCCGCGGCGACGATCACGACGAGGCCGATGAGCGAGAGGCGCTTCACGCGGGTCATTCTGCCCGATAGACGCGATGGATGGAAGCGACAAGAAGCCCCGCCTCGGCGGGGCTCCTCGTCGATCCCTCGTGTACCGGCCTGCCTAAGTCGTTGGGGCCGGGCATTCCTCGCAGGATTTCTTCGGTGCTCCGGCGTACTTCGACACGAACGCTGCCACGTCCTTGACCTGATCGGCTGAAAGGACGTTCTTGTAGCCGACCATCTGGGTCGGGTAGAGCGGCAGCGCGGCCGGGAGACCGTTGATGACGACCGCCTGCGCCGTCGCGAACGGAACCGCCTTCTTGTTCAGATTCACGCCGAGCTGGCCGTAGGCCGTGGGTCCGCCCTGCTTGAGCGAGTGGCACGCGTAACAGAAGTACGTGTTGAAGATCGTGTAGCCATTGGCGATGTTCGCATCAGCCGGCACTTGCTTGGCCGACGAGTGAGACGAGCGGACTGCGAGCGCAGCGGGTGCAGCGAGCGCCACCGCGCAGACGAAGACCACGATCCCGATGCCAACACGGCCAATCTTGATCCGACGCATCGTCCTCCTCTGGTTCGACACCCTCTCGGTCTGCGACCGAGCCTGCGCCCGTGTGCGCACAGCGATTCTTACCACGATGAGCGGCGAGTTTCCACGACACCGTGTTGCGAGAAGTCGGGTCGACTGCTCGTCACTTGCGCGTCCGCCGAGCACGCGTCATCGTCCTGCTCGTAGCCACGGTCTCTTCATCTCGCACATCGACCGGCCCCGTATGGCTCCTCTGGGCGGTCACGATCGTCCTCCCACTGGGTCTGATCGGCCTGCTCCGCGGCTGGCCCGATGCCGACGAGCGCTGGGAGAACCACCCCGCCCACTTCTGGCTCGTGATCGTGACGGCGTTCGTCTGCCTGGGCCTCGCGATCGCGATCACGGAGGGCGGACGTCGCCGCCGGGACGCGCGGCTCCTTCTGATCGGGCTCGCGTTCGTCGTCAGCGCGGGGTTCCTGGGCCTCCATGCGCTCGCGACGCCGGGCGTGCTCGTCGAGGGAAGGAACGCCGGCTTCGTCCTCGCCACGCCGATCGGCCTCGTCCTCGCGGGCGTCTTCGCCGCGACGTCGTCGTTCGAGTACCGCCTCGAGCAATCCCTCTGGATCGTCCGTCACGGCCGCCTGCTGCTCGGGCTCGTCCTCGTCCTTATCGCGGGCTGGGCCGTGGTCTCGCTCGCGGAGGTGCCGCCGCTTCGAGACGCCGTCACCCCGCAGGATCTCGAGACGCCGCTTGCGGCCGTCGCGACCGTGGGCGCCGTGTGCTACGCGATTGCCGCCGTCTCGTACCTGCGTGTCTTCCTGCGCCGCAGGAGCGGGCTCGCGCTCGCGGTCGCCCTCGCCTTCACCCTCCTCGCCGAGGCCCTCGTCGTCGTCGTCGTCTCCCTCCGGACGAGCTGGCAGCTCTCGTGGTGGGAGTGGCACGGCCTGATGGTGATCGGGTTCGTCGCGATCGCGGCAGCCGCCTGGCGGGAGTGGCACGAGGAGCGCTTCAGCGCGCTCTACCTCGAAGAGACGCTGCGCGGCGAGAAGGAGGTCACGGTTCTCTTCGCCGATCTCGTTGGCTTCACGCCCTTCACCGAGTCCCATCGCCTCGACGACGTGTACGACATGCTGCTCGCCTACTTCGGCCGGCTCGCTCCGCTCATTCGCGACGAGTTCGGAGGCGACGTCCACGAGTTCGTCGGCGACCAGATCTTCGCGGTCTTCAACAAGGAAGGCGACCAGCCGGACCACGCGGTCCAGGCGGCTCGGGCGGCGCTGGCCCTGCAGCGTGTCGCGGCCGAGACTGCGGCCGAGCACCCCGAGTGGCCGCGCTTTCGCGTCGGCGTGAACACCGGCGAGGCGCTGACGGGCGTCGTCGGCGACCGCGGTCACAGGATCCACGGCGTCTTCGGCGACGCGGTCAACCTCGGCGCGAGGCTCGAGGGGCAGGCTCCGTCGGGCGGCGTCCTGATCGGGGCGACCACGTTCGAGCGCCTTCCCGAAGGCACGCGTGCCGAGCGGGTCGATGACCTGCACCTCAAGGGGAAGTCGGAGCCCGTGGTCGCCTACGTCCTGCACGAGGTGCCGTGACGACGGACATCCACGCGACGTTCGAGTCGCTCGACTTCGTCTACGTCCCGACGGTCGCGCGCGTCAGGGCGGCCGGCCTGAGCGACATCCACGAGCTCGAGATCCCACAAGGCCCGTGTGCGAGCTTCCATCTGCCCGACGGCCAGCGGGTCGCGGTCTACGAGCTCGTGCGTCCCGGCGCCACCGATCACTTCGTCGGCCGTGTCGACGACTGAAGAGAGAGTCGGCCGCGTCGACGACTGAGCGAGGGTGATTGAGTAGGCTCGAAGCTCAGCCAGCAGAGGAGAACCCTTGGACAAGACGGTGCAGGAGTACTTCGAGACGCTCCCCTCACGCGTGCCGCCGGAGCGCATCGACGGGGTGACCAACTCCTACGTCTTCGAGATCGACGGGGCCGGCACGTGGCTCGTCGCGGTCGCGGATGGGAAGCTGACCGTCTCCGAGGGCGCGGGCGAGGCCGACGCCCGCTTCTCGATGTCGGAGGAGACCTTCCGCAAGCTCGTCACGCGCGAGCAGAGCCCGGTGCGCGCCGTCATGACCCGAAAGCTCAAGATCAGCGGCGACCTGGGAGCCGCCGCGAAGCTCCAGCAGCTGATCGGGTAAGAGTCGTTCTCGCCGGGACGGGCCGACGAGTCGTCGGCCCGCTCACGACTGCGGCAGCCTCAGTCGGCCCAGAACGCGGCGAGCACGTCCTCGTCCTCGGCGATCCCCCAGAAGTCGCTGATCTTGCCGTCGGATGCTCAGCCACCCTCTCCCTTCGCTTGCCGTCCGGATACCCGCCAGCCTACGACCCGTTTTGGCCGTTGAAACGGTCGTCGGGGCCGGAGCCTCCTACTTCCACTCGTAGTACTTGATCTGCATGTTCCGCGCGGTCTCGTCGATCTCGAACTCGAACAGCACGGCGATGCTGTTCAACTGCGCGAACTTCGGCGAAGCGCTGAAGAAGTAGAGGGCTCCCCGCCACGACGCCGATCCGCCCGTGCCGAGCATGTGCCCGACACCGGTGCCGGTGTAGGACGCGGCCTCGGCCTCCTGCGTGAAGATCACGCCGTCGGCCGTGCCGGTGAAGTTCCCGTCCGGCCGGTAGACGGACGCGTACGTCGCGTAGTCCACGAACGGCGTCCCCAGCATCGTCCCCTGTCCCTGGAACTGGCTCTCGACCTTGACGCCGAAGCCGTCCTTGACGACCCGGAATGCCGTGACCGAGCCGGTCTCCTCACCGATCTGCTCACCAAACGCCACCTCGTTACCTCCCCGGTCTGAGTGGACCCCTGAGCGGAGGGAGATACAACGCTGCGAGGGTGGTTGTCAACCGGCCACCAGTTGTTCGGCTGCGGACACGGAAGTAGGATCGACCGACCGCGAGGCGTGCGAGGCTGCGCCGGCGGAGCCAGGTCGCCGACCGAGGAGGTTTGCATGCCCGAAGCCGACAACCGCAAGCTCTTTCAGTGGTACTTCGACGAGGTCGCGAACGGGGACAAGCTCGAGCTCGCGGACGAGATCTTCGCGCCGGACTACCAGCACCACGATCCGGCGAATCCCGATCCACGACCCGTGATCGGGCCGCAGGGCGTGAAGGACCACCTGCTCTCGCTCAAGGGCGCGTTCCCCGACCTCATGTTCGAGATCGACGACATGGTCTCGGACAGCGATCAGATCGTCGTGCGCTGGACGGCACGCGGGACGAACACCGGGGACTACTTCGGCATGCCGGCAACCGGCAAGCCGATCGAGATCACGGGGATGAACACCTGGCAAACGCGGGACGGCATGGCGATCGAGGGCTGGGTCAACCGCGACGACCTGGGGCTCCTGCAACAGCTCGGCGTGATTCCGACGCCGGGTTGATCCGGTAATCAGCCGCAGAGGGGGAGGACTAGATGGGAGCGTACGAAGACCGTCTGAGAGACCTCGTGCTCGAGCAGTACGAGGAAGTCTGGAACAAGGGCAACTACGACTTCGCGAACGTGTCCGTCCATGCGGACTTCAACGACCATCCGCCGACGCGCTTCTTCGACGTCGGCCGGACGGGGCCCTCGGCGCTCACCGAGGCTGCGCACGAGTTCCGGACGGGAATCCCCGAGTTTCACGACGCGCCCGAGCTCGTCCTCGTCGAAGGCGATCGGGTCGCTTACCTCGGGCAGATCGCCGGGCGGCAGGAGGGTGAGCTGTTCGGCTTCCCGCCAAGCGGAAGGCGGATGCGCGTCTGGGGCGTGAACTTCTTCCGCATGGAGGACGACAAGATCATCGAGCGTTGGGGCCAGTTCGATGTGCTGACGATGATGCAGCAGCTCGGTCTCGCGCCCGGGCCGCCCACGCCCGAGGCGCCCGAGGAGTCGCCCGGGTACGGCGACCCCCGCCGCGCGGGGCGGGAGAGCGGCACCGACATCGACGCGAACAAGGCCGTGTATCGCCGGATGGTCGAGGAGGTCGTGAACCAGGGCAAGTACGAGGTCATCCCCGAGCTCTTCCACCCCGACTACGTCGACCACGTGGCTCCACCCGGGACGACGCCCGGACTCGAGGGCGTCAAGGAGATCTTCGTGATGTTCCGGACGGGCTTCCCGGACGTGAAGTTCAACATCGACCAGATGGTCGGCGAGGGGAACTACGTCGCCACCCTCGTGCACGGCGAAGGAACGCACACAGGGCAGTTCATCGCGTTCCCGCCGAGCGGCAAGCACGCGGTCTGGCGCTCCGTCGGCTTCTTCCGCGTCGAGGACGGACTGATCCGCGAGCACTGGGGGATCCCGGACCTGCTCGGGCTCCTGATCCAGATCGGGATCATCCCGCCGCCGGACGCCGAGAGCGCCAGAGGCACCGTGGAGGCCCAGGCGTGAGCGCCGAGGCAAACCGCGCACTGATCCAGCGCTTCTACGACGAGGGCTGGAACGCGAACGACCTCGACGTCTACGACGAGCTCGTGACCGAGGACTTCGTCGACCACCAGGCGGTTCCCGGGCTTCCGCCCGGTCGCGAGGGGTTCAAGGCGCTGAACGCGATGTTCCGCTCGGCCTTCCCCGACGTCTGGGTCGACGTCGACCAGATCGTCGCCGACGACGACAAGGTGGCCTGCCGCTGGACGTCGACCGGTACGCACGAGGGCGACCTCTTCGGCATCCCGCCGACCGGGAACCAGGTGAAGGTGACTGCGACTGTCTGGTACAGGGTCGAGGACGGACGCCTCGCCGAGGGGTGGATCAACCGTGACGACGTCGGCCTGATGCGTCAGCTCGGCGTCATCCCGAGCCCGTAGGACGCAGTCGGAGCGGCGGTCGACCCGGCCGCCGCTCCGCTCTCAACTCGCGCCGGCCTTGCCCGCCGCGGACGGTTCACCGAGGACGGCCGTCGAGATCGCGCTCGTGGCTGCCCGGTTGATGCAGAACGGCGAGACGACGTGCGTCTCGATGTGCTCCGTCACTGGCTCGGCCGCGACGCGCACGCCCCGCAGGAGGACGATCGCCAGCACCGTGCCGACGAAGGCGATCACGGCGAGCACCCAGTAGGCGAGCGAGAAGCCGCTCACCATCGCCTGCGCCTGCGCGAGCGGAGGCGGGACCCCCTGGGCGATCAGCTTCGGGATCTCGTTCGTCAGCCGTGTCGCGAAGATGCTCGAGGCGGCGGCGACGCCCACGGCACCGCCGACCTGCTGCGTCGTGTTCATCAGCCCCGACGCAAGTCCCTGCCACTTGTTGGGAACGCCGGCCAGCGCGAGGATCGAGATCGGGACGAACGAGAAGCCGGTGCCGAGGCCGATCAGGACGAGCGGTCCGAAGAGGTTCGGCACGTAGCTGCCGTCGACCTGGAGCTGTGCGAACCAGACGAGCCCGAGGCCCATGAAGGCCGTCCCCGAGGACAGCACCCACTTGGGACCGATCCTCGTCACGAGCGCCTCGGCCGCCCCGGCCGAGACGACGGCGGTGAGCGCGGTCGCCAGCATCGCGATCCCGGTCTGGAGCGGCGAGTAGCCGAGCACCTCCTGGGTGTACAGGGTCAGCAGGAAGAAGGTGCTGAACATGACCGCGCCCACCACGACGCCCACGACGTTCGCGGTCGTCACGGTTCGCAGGCGCCAGATCTGCAGCGGCATCAGGGGATCCGCCACCCGCCTCTCGATCAGGAGGAATGCGAGGAGCAGCAGCCCGGAGAGGATGATGAGGCCCACGGTCTGGAACGAGCCCCAGCCGGCGTCCGGGGCCTTCGAGATCCCGTAGACGAGGACCACGATCGACGCGGTGACGGAGACGGCGCCGAGCGGGTCGTAGCGCCGCCGCTCGACCTCGACCCGGCTCTCGCGAACGAACCTTGGGGTGAGAATCGAGCGCGAGCGCGCCGATCGGCACGTTGACGAAGAAGATCCATTCCCAGCCCACGTACTTCGTCAGGACGCCCCCGAGGATGACGCCGATGGCCGCGCCGCTCCCGCCGATCGCCCCCCAGACGCCGAGCGCCTTGTTTCGCTCCGCACCCTCGGGAAAGGCGGTGCTGACGATCGAGAGCGCCGAGGGAGCGATGATCGCCCCGCCGACGCCCTGGATTCCCCGCATCACGATCAGGGTGGTGTCGGACTCGGCGAAGCCGCATCCGAGCGAGGCTGCCGTGAAGACCACGACGCCGGCGACGAAGACGATCCGTCTGCCGAGCAGGTCGGCTGCACGGCCTCCGAGCAGCAGGAAGCCGCCGAAGGTGATCGCGTAGGCGGTGACGACCCACTGGAGGTCCTCGCGCGAGAAGCCGAGGTCCTCCTCGATCGTCGGCAGGGCGACGTTGACGATCGAGATGTCGAGGACCGTCATCAGGAAGGCGGCCCCGACGACGGCGAGCGCCTTCCAGCGGTTCGGGTCGAGGGCCGCGCGTTCCATCGCCGCCCTTTATCTCACAGCCCGCGCGGCGGTGTGCCGCGGGCTTTCCCGGCCGGCCTACCCCGGCTCGGGAGCGGGGACCGTTGTGGTCTCGCCGCCGGCTCCGATGTGCTGGATCGTCGTCGGCACGCAGCTTCCCATCCCCGCGAACGAGGGGATGGCTTCCGCCGCCGCATCCCGTTGACGCTCGGGTTTCGGGATCAGCAGCGAGAGGAAAGCTCCGATTCCGACGACCACCGCGCCGACCCACATGGCCGGCTTCAGGCCGTCCACGAACGTCTGGGGCGCGCCATAGCCGCCCTGGTTGGCGAAGATCGCCGCGAGTACGGCCACCCCGAACACGCCACCGATCTCCCGCAACGCGTTGTTGGCGCCGGAGGCCTGCCCCTCCTCTTCCGGACGGACGGCCGAGAGCACGACGTTGGCGACCGGCGCGAAGAAGAGGCCCATGCCGATCCCGGCGAGGATGAACGGGACCACCTGGTGCGAGAACGGAACGGTCGGCGTCGCGATCGCCGCAAGCCACCCGAGGGCTATCGCCTGGAGCCCGAGACCGAGGGCCATCAGCAGGCCGCCCCCGACGCGGTCCGACATGGCACCTGCGACCGGCGCGACGATCATCGTCACCCCGGTCCACGCGAGCATCCGCACGCCGGCCTCGAGCGGTGTGTAGCCCTGCACCGTCTGCAAGAACTGCGTCAACAGGAAGATCGAGCCGAACATGCCGAAGTACATCGCGACCGAAGCCCCGTTCGCCGCGGAGAAGGCGCGGCTCTGGAAGAAGCGCAGCGGCAGCATCGGCGTCGAGGTACGCCCCTCCCACCAGACGAACATGCCGACCAGCACGATGCCGATCGCGACCAGACCGAGCACCTGTGCCGATCCCCAACCCTCGGTATTCGAACGGACGACGCCGAGGACGACGCAGAAGAGACCCACCGCCGAGAGGACGAGGCCGGGCAGGTCGAGCTTGCCGTAAGGGCCGCGGCTCTCGTTGAGCTGCCGCCAGGCGAGGGGAAGCGCGACGAGGCCGATCGGGACGTTCAGCCAGAAGATCCACTGCCAGTCGATTCCGTCGACGATCGCGCCGCCGACGACCGGGCCGATCGCGACTGCGAGGCCGGCGATCCCTCCCCAGGCACCGAGGATGGCGCCGCGCTTCTCGGGCGGCGTCGCTCCGGAGAGGATCGTGAGCGTGAGCGGCGTGACGATCGCGGCCCCGAGCCCCTGCAGCGCCCGGGCGACGATCAGGACGTTGATGTCGCTCGAGAGCGCGGCCAGCGCCGAGGCGGCCGTGAAGATCGCGAGTCCGACGATGAACATCCGCTTGCGCCCGAACCGGTCGCCGAGTGCAGCCCCGGTCAGGAGGAGGACGGCGAAGGTGAGCGTGTAGGCGTTGACGGTCCACTCGAGCTCGGAGAGCGAGGCGCCGAGGTCTTGCTGGATCGCCGGAAGCGCGGTCACCACGACCAGGTTGTCGAGCGCCGTCATGAAGAGCGCGATCGTCGTGATTGCGAACGTCCAAGCCAGCTTGTTCTGAGCCACCTGACCCTCCCCCTCGTCGGTTGCGACCTACTCTAGAACGAAAGCCCCGCCACGAGAAATCACCGGCTACGACGTGCCGTCGGGCGCAGCGGGGGTTCCCTCGAGCTCGGGCAGGCTCTGCGCGGCGAGCGCCTTCTCGATCTCCTCCGGCGATTGCGCGCGGATCGCGCCGGTGAACTGGCGCGTGCGAACGACCCGTGTGGGACGCTGCGGGGCGCCGACGATCTGCTCGACGGTCGGGTTCCGGATCTGCTCGGCCACCTGCTCGAGCAGGTCGTCCACCGCGTCCGACATCTGGTTGACGAAGGTCGCGATGATCGGGTTGACGACCTTCTCGTCGATCGAGGCGTCCGCCTTGAAGCGGAGGCGCCACCGGAGCTCCTCGACGTGCCCGTAGAACGTGGCGAGGTCGGCCATCAGCTCGTAGTCGGAGACGATCAGCCCGAGCGGTCCGCTCGCCGCCGACCACGACCCGGTCGGCAGGTCCGGGAAGAAGTGCTTGTAGTCGGCCTGCTCACGCTTCGTCCGTTCGATCGACGCCTTGAGGCGCTCGAGCTCGAGCTCGAGGGCGCCGAAACGTCGCTTGGCCTCGACGACGCGCCGGTCCTGCTCGGCCTGGAGTCGTTCCGCGGCCCGGCGCCGCTCGGCCTCGCTCTGGCGCACCTCGTCCTGGAGGCGTGAGTGGCGGTCCCAGAAGAGCGCGGTCGTGAACGCGAGCGCGGCGCCCGAATAGCCGCCGATGACGAGCGGCCACATGATCTCGCCGGTGTAGTAGTGCGCGCCGACGATCGGCAGGACGACCGCGGCCACGAGCGAGACGACCAGGGCCTGCAGCGGGCGCGTGCTGTGGAAGCTGTCGTACCAGTGCGGCTTGGTCGGCTTCTCGTGGTCGGCCATGGCGGTCGAGTCTAGTGGGGGGGCGGTTGCGTCATCTCGTCACGCCTGGATCGCGAGGGCGATCTCGATCGCCTCGTCGGCCGGGCCGGTGCGACCCGCGGCCCACTCGCTCGAGAAGCGCTCCTCGCCGAGCGACGACCGGAGCTGCGGCACGAACTGGTCGTTGATCCCGACCTCGACCGCTGTCGGCGTGGCGCCGATCGCCTCGAGGAGGGCCTCGCAGGCCGCGAACAGGCGGGCGCCGTGCGGCGCGTCGCTCTGCAGGGCGGCGACCGCGCCGAGCCCCTGGAGGCACTCGGCGACGACGCGCTTGTCGCCGCGCTCCTTCGCGAGCCGCAGGGCATCCTCGAAGAGCCGCGTCGCCTCGCTGACGTCCCCGTTCCGGAGCGCCACGCGTCCGAGGTTAATCAGCGCGACGGACACGCTCCACGTGTCGCCGAGCTCCTGCGCGAGGGCGCAGCCTTCGAGCAGGAGCGTCGTCGCGCGCCGGTGGTCTCCCCGCGTGAGCTCGGCCCGCCCGAGCGTGAGCACCGAGTTCGCGATCAGCCGCTTGTCCCCGAGCTCGCGGCGGAGAGCGAGGCTCTGCTCGTACAGCTCGTTCGCCTTGGCGCTGTCGCCCTCCTCGGCGGCGACCTCGGCGAGGATGTTGAGCGCCCCGGACTGGACGAGCTTGTCGCCGATCTGCTGCGCGAGCTCCAGCGCCTTGCCGGCGTACTCGCGGGCGCGCTCGGTGTGAGCCTCCTCGTACTTGCCGGCCGACATCACGAGCCAGCCGATCTGCTGGAGCGCCTGCGCCTGGAGGCGCACGTCACCCGCTTCGCGGGCGAGCTCGAGGCTCCGCTCGAACGAGGGCCGCGCCTGCGGGTAGTCGCCCTGGCCGAGCGCCGCGAAGCCCGCAGCGAAGTGCGCCTTGGCGAGTACTGCCGGCGACACGTCCGTCGACGCGGCGAGCGCCCCGGACAGCCACCGCCGGCCCTCGGTCATCAGGCCGCGGACGCTCCAGTAGCGGACGAGCGCGCCGGCGAGCCGCAGCCCCAGCTCGACCTGACCCGACTCGTTCGACCAGGCGAGCGCGGCGCGGATGTTGTCGTTCTCCTCGTTCAGCCGCTCGAGCCAGACCGCCTGGCTCGAGCGGGTGAGCTCCGGCTCGGTCGTCTCGGCGAGCGTGACGTAGCGGGTGAGGTGGCGGTTGCGCGTGTCCTCGAGGTCGCCGCTCTCGGTGAGCCGCTCGAGCGCGTACTCGCGGATCGTCTCCAGCATCCGGAACCGCGGCTCGCCGTCGCTCGCCTCGTCGTGCCGGACGAGGCCGTTGTCGACGAGGGTCGCGATGCCGTCCAGCACCTCTCCGAACTCCAGCCCGATCGGCTGTCCCGCGACCGCCTCGGCGATCTCGAGCGACGTGCCGCCGATGAAGACGGCGAGCCGGGCGAAGAGCGAGCGACCCTGCTCGTCGAGCAGGTTGTAGCTCCAGTCGATCGCGTCGCGAAGCGTCTCCTGCTGGCCGCTGCCGCCGGACAGGAAGGCAAGCCGCTTCTCCTCGAGCCGCGCGAGGATCTGCTCCGGCGTCAGCAGCTTGACGCGGGCCGCGGCCAGCTCGATCGCGAGCGGGATCCCCTCGAGCCGGCGGCAGATCTCGGCCACCGCCTCGAGGTTGTCGTCCGTGAGCTCGAAGCTGGGCTTGACCTCCTGCGCGCGCTCGACGAAGAGGCGGACCGCAGGCGAGTCGGCCGCCGAGGCCCCCTCGGCCGGCATCCCGAGCGGCGGTACGGGGAACTCGCGCTCGCCGCGAATCCGGAGCGCCGTCCGGGTCGTGGCGAGCACCTTGAGGGTCTCGACCGAGGCGAGCAGCTCGGACACGAACGGCGCCGCCGGGAGCACGTAGCCGAAGTCTTCGAGCAGAAGCAGCGTCGGGCGGTCTCCCAGCTTCTCGGCGAGCGCAGCAGCCAGCGGCCGGTCGGGCGTCTCGCGGACGCCGAGCACCTCGGCGATCGCCGAGCCGACGAGGCCTGGATCCTTGACCGGCGCGAAGTCGACGAAGAAGACTTGCTCGTAGTTGGCCTGGACGGTCGAAGCAACCTCGAGCGCGAGCCTCGTCTTACCGGTGCCGCCGAGCCCGGTCAGCGTGACGATGCGCGCCGTCGGCTCCTCGAGCAGGGCGGTCACCGCGGCGAGCTCCTCCTCGCGACCGACGATCGCCGTCGCGGGCTCGGGCACGTTCGATCGCGGCTGCTCCGGTGCGCGCTTGGTCCCGGCTGCGGCGCTCGCGCCCTTCGCGCTCATCGCCGCGGCAGAGTCGCCGAGCGCGGCACGGGCGGCCTCGATCATCTCGCGGCAGGTGCGGAAGCGCTCGTCCGGCGACTTCGCCATCGCGCGGGCGATCACGGCGTCGAGAGCCTCGGGCAGCTCGGGGCGTGCAGCCGAGACGCTCGGCGGCGGCTCCGTGATGTGCGCGAACATCACCGCGATGTCGGTCTCCCGCACGTACGGCTTGAGCTGCGTCAGCGACTGGTAGAGGACGCCGCCGAACGCGTAGACGTCGGCGGCGGCGGTGATCTCCTTCGCCTCGATCTGCTCGGGTGCGGCGTAGTCGACCGTGCCGACGAACACGCCGGCCTGAGTTATCTCGCGGTCCCCGCCCTGCTTCGCGATGCCGAAGTCCATCAGGTAGATGCGCCCGGAGTCGTCCTCGATCATCACGTTCGCGGGCTTGACGTCGCGATGGATGATCTCGTGGGCGTGCGCGGCGTCGAGCGCCCCGGCCACCTGCTCGAGCAGCGCCAGCATCTCGACCGGCTCCAGCGCCTCCGTACCGTCGATCAGCTTCTCGAGGTCAGGGCCGTTCACGTACCGCATCGAGATGTAGACGAGCCCGTCGATGTCCCCGGCGTCATAGATCGGGATGATGTTCGGGTGGTCGATCGAGGCGACGGTCTGGGACTCGCGGATGAACCGCTCCCGGAAGTCGGCGCCGCCGCCGAGCTCGGGCGCCAGGGTCTTGAGCGCCGCCTTGCGCTTGAGCAGCACGTGCTCCGCCTCGTAGACGAAGCCCATCCCGCCGCGTCCCAGCAGCCCGGTGATCCGGTAGCCGGCGACCTCGGAGCCGGTGTCCAGCGCGCTTCTCACCTACAAGAGACCCTCACGCGTTTTGCATCTCCAAATGGTCCGCCGCACGCCCAACGCCCGGCTGCTCATCGTACTCGGGACGTCCAGAGCCGAACAGGGTGGTTCTGGCGCAGCTCCCGGGCGGGCCGGGCTACCCCGCGGCGCCGGCGAGACGCTCGGCGTACTCGGCCGCCGAGGCGGGACGCTGCTGCGGGTCCTTGGCGAGAGCGCTGAGAACAGCAGCGGCGAAATCCTCGGGCAGGTCGTCACGAAAGTCCGACAGCTCGGGCGGCGGCTCCGCGACGTGCGCGAGGCCGACCTGGATGCCCTCCTTGTCGGCGAAGGGCGGCTGGCCCGCGACGCACTCGTAGATCGTGCAGCCGAGGGCGTAGATGTCGGTCGCCGGGCTTGCAGGCTCGCCCTTGATGAGCTCGGGCGCGAGGTAGTCGAGCGTTCCCATCACCTGGCCGGGCTTCGTCAGCACCGTGTAGGCGCGGCCCTTCGCGAGCCCGAAGTCGGTGAGCATCGCCGTTCCCTCGGGGTCGATGATGATGTTCGACGGCTTGAGGTCGCGGTGGACGATCCCGGCCTCGTGGAGCGCAGTAAGGCCGGCGCCGACGTCCCGTGCGTACTTGACGGTTAGCGGCACTTCGAGCAGTCCCTCGTCGAGCTTGTCCTCGAGTGTCCCTCCGGGGATGTACTTGGACGCGAGGTAGCGCCGGCCCTCGGCCTGACCGGCCTCGAGCACGGGCACCAGGTGCGGCTCGCTCACCTCGGCCGCCGCCCGAGCCTCCTGCTCGAAGCGCCTGCCGAACACCGGGTCCTCGATCAGCTCGAACCGCATCACCTTGAGGGCGACGACGACGCCGTCCGATTCGCGGACGGCGCGGAACACGAGGCCCATCCCCCCCTCGCCGAGCAGCTCCTCGAGGCGATACGCGCCGAGGACGTCGCCCGGCTGGAGCTCGCGACCGGGGGTCTCTTGCATGAAGGACATGGACGAGCAGGATATGTCGGCCTGCTCGGCGAGGCAAACGAGGGCTGGCGCGCGTGCGCGCATGCGGAGTACGCTCCCGGTCCGTCCCGGGTGCACACATGCGCGTTGGCTTCCTCTCGGACATTCACGGCAACCTGCTCGCGCTCGAGGCGGTGCTCGCCGACCTCGAGCAGCAGCAGGTCGACCGAGTCGTCTGCCTGGGCGACATCTGCTTCGGCCCGCAGCCTCACGAGTGTCTCGAGCGCGTACGCGAGCTCGGCTGCCCGATCATCCTCGGCAACTGGGACTCGTGGTCGATCGAGGGCTTCCCGCCGGCCGACGATCCGGTCGGGATCATGCTCTACGACATCGGCCGCTGGTGGGCCGAGCTCCTGACCGACGACGACCGGGCGTTCGTCAGGACCTTCCAGCCGACCCTCGAGCTCCCGCTCGGCAATCGCTCGCGCATGCTCTGCTTCCACGGCTCGCCGCAGTCGTTCTCGGACTGGATCTTCGCGACGACCCCCGACGAGGAGCTCGAGCCGATGTTCGCCGGGCACGACGCGTCGGTGCTCGTCGGCGGCCACACGCACCTGCAGATGCTGCGCCGGTTCGGGCCCTCGCTGATCGTCAATCCGGGCAGCGTCGGACAGCCGTTCAGCCAGTGGTGGCCGCTCCCGATCCGCGTCGGGCACTGGGCCGAGTACGGCGTGGTGGAGTCGGTCGACGAGCACCTGGCGGTCGATCTGCGGCGCGTTCCGTACGACGTCGCCGGTCTGCTGAGCGTGTTCGAGGCGAGCGACATGCCCCACGCCGCCTGGTGGATCGATTCCTGGACCGCCGACTGACGCTCATCAAGCCTCTAGGCGAGGCCCTCTCGGACGGCGTACAGCGCGGCCTGGGTGCGGTCGGCGACGCCCAGCTTGCCGAGGATCCGGCCGACGTGTGCCTTGACCGTCTTCTCCGAGAGGCCGAGCTCGAGCGCGATCCGCTTGTTCGCAAGGCCGCGTCCGATCAGGACGAGCACCTCGCGCTCGCGAGGTGTGAGGGTCGGAGCCGGTCCGGGCGACTCCGCGAGCGCATCGAGGAGGCGCCCCGCCGCCTTCGGGTCGATCACGGCCTCGCCCGCGTGCGCCGCGCGGATCGCCCGCACGACCTCGCGCGGCTCGGCGCTCTTCAAGAGGTAGCCCGCCGCGCCGCCGCGCACCGCGGGCAGGAGCTGCTCCTCGTCGCCGAAGCTCGTCAGCACGACGACGCGGGTCTTGGGGCGCTCGGCCCGAATCAGCTGCATCGCCTCGACCCCTCCGACCCCGGGCATCACGAGGTCCATCAGCACGACGTCGGGCCCGAGTCGGCGCGCCTCGTCGACGGCGCTGAGGCCGTCGCCCGCCTCGCCGACCACCTCGATGCCCTCCTGCAGGCGGAGGAACGTCCGGAGCCCTTCGCGGACGACGGCGTGGTCGTCGACGACGAGCACGCGGATCGCGTCGCTCACAGCGGCGCCTCGAGCCGGACGGTCGTGCCGGCACCGGGCTCCGAGCTGATCGAGAGCTCGCCCGAGATCCGCCGCGCTCGCTCCTCCATCGACGAGAGGCCGAGCCGGCGGCTCCGCACGGCCGGAGCGGTCGGGTCGAAGCCGCTCCCGTCGTCTGCCACCTCGAGCACGATCAGGCCGTTGCCGGCGTCGAGGCGAAGGGCGATCCGTGTCGCACCGGCGTGGCGGATCGCGTTCTGGAGCGCCTCCTGCGCGATCCGGAGGAGCTCTCGGTCGCGGGCGACGTCGGCCGGCGGCTCGCCGTCGAGCTCGAGGTCGAGCTCCGGCGCGCTGCCCTGGACGCGCCTCAGCACCTCGACGTGCTTTCGAAGCGTGGTGGCGAGCCCGTCGCGCTCCAGCTCGGGCGGCCGGAGCTCGAGGATCAGGTAGCGGAGCTCCTCGAGCGCCTCCTGCGAAAGGCGGCGCAGCCGGTCGATCTGAGCGCGAGCGGCGTCGCGGTCGACGTCGAAGAGCGCGTCGGCCGACTCGGCGGCGAGCGCGAGCGCGAAGAGCTTCTGGCTGATCACGTCGTGCAGCTCGAGCGCGAGCCGATTGCGCTCGTCGAGGATCGAGAGCTCGCGGCTGCGCTCGTAGAGGCGCGCGTTCGTGACGGCGATCGCCGCGTGCGCGGCGAGCAGCTCGATCAGCTCCTGGTCGTCGGCGCTGAACTCGGGAGCGCCCTCCTTGTCCGTCAGGTAGAAGGCGCCGATCACCTCTCCGGCCGCGACGATCGGGACGCCGAGGAACGAGTGCATGTCGGGGTGTCCCGACGGCCACCAGCCGCGGAAGCGCGCGTCGAGCTGGATGTCGGCCGTCCGATAGGACTCGCGCGCCTCGAGCATCGCACCGAGCAGCCCGTGCGTCTCGGGCAGCGGCCCGAGTCGCGCCACAAGCTCCTCGCTCATCCCGGAGGTCAGGAACTGGGCGAAGCCGCCCTCCTCGTTCGGGATCCCGAGAGCCGCGTAACGGGCGTGCACGAGCCCCCCGGCGACGTCGACGAGCCGCTGCAGCACCTCCTCGACCGCGAGCTTCGAGCCGACGGCGAGCACCGCGTCGCTGACCTCGCGAAGCGCGGGACTCAGTCGCTCGCTCATCTCCGCCCAAGCGTACGTGACGCTAGAAATCGCCCGGGCCGACTCGTAGGATCGCTCACCGGGGCCTCGGTGCGAATCGCAGTCATCTCCGACATCCATGGCAACTGGCACGCGCTCGAGGCAGTCGTCGCCGACGTCGAGCAGGAGCGTGTCGACGAGATCTGGTGCCTGGGGGACATCGTCGGCTACGGCCCTCAGCCCAATCACTGCGTCGCCGAGACCCGTGAGCAGTCGGCGATCGCGCTGATCGGAAACCACGATCTCGCAGCTCTCGGTCGGGTGGACACGAACGAGTTCTCGCCCGACGCGGCCGTCAGCGCGGCCTGGACGGCGAACGAGCTCGCGGACGACGCACGCGAGTATCTCGCGGGGCTCGAGCCCAAGGGCGAGCGGAACGGGGCGGAGCTGTTCCACGCGAGCCCGCGCGACCCCGTCTGGGAGTACATCCTCAGCGAGGCCGCGGCGCGGGACGCCCTCAGCCTCACGACCGCCGAGCTCGTCCTCGTCGGCCACAGCCACATCCCGATCGCCCTGAAGCTCTCGGACGGCGGCGTGCTCGCAGGCGGGCTCGCCAAGGGCGGCAGCGAGGTCGAGCTGGCCGGCGGCCGCTGGCTCCTCAACCCGGGGTCGGTCGGGCAGCCCCGCGACGGCGATCCGCGGGCCGCCTACCTGCTGGTCGACTCCGAGGCCGGCACTGCCCACTTTCGCCGTGTGCCGTACGACATCGGGAAGACGCAGGCGGAGATCCGCGAGCGCGGGCTGCCGGACGCGCTCGCGTCGCGACTCGCCGAGGGCGAGTAACCTGGCCGGCCGTGCCGACGATTCGTGCCAAGCCGGTCATCGCGCGCGACCATTGCCTGGCGCCAGACCGAGTTGTCGACGCACCCATCTACGGCGGTCGCTACGGCCGCATGTTCCCCGACCTGCCGCCGTTCTCGGCCGACGAGGCGTTCCTGCACATGATCGGCTCGGCCGGCGGCCTCTGCGACGCGACCGTGTTGGAGGAGGAGGGAGGGGACGACTCGAACGTCGCCGCGGGCTGGCCCTTCGTCGGACAGTTCGTCGCGCACGACATCACCGCCGACCGCTCGCCGCTTCGCTCGCACACCGAGGAGGGCGCGCTGCGGAACTTCAGGACCCCCCGGCTCAACCTCGAATGCGTGTACGGCGGCGGGCTCGTCGGGAGCCCGTACCTCTTCCAGCGCGACGATCCGGCGAAGCTCCTGCTGGGCGAAGGGGGGAACGACGTCCCGCGCAACCACGAGGGGCTCGCCCTGATCGGCGACCCGCGCAACGACGTCCACATCTTCGTCAACCAGCTGCACGTCGCCTTCCTCAAGGCGCACAACCTGCTCGTCGACCGGTTGCGCGAGGACGGCATGCCCGAGGCCGAGATCTTCGACGAGGCCCGCCGGGCCACGATGTGGCACTACCAGTGGATCCTGCTCCGCGACTACCTCCCCGGCCTGATCGGCGACGAGCTGACCGCCGAGCTCGCCGAGCAGGGACCGCGCTACTACGCCCTCCACGGCGAGCCGTACATCCCGTTCGAGTTCGCCGACGCCGCGTTCAGGTACGGGCACGGCCAGATCCGCCACCGCTACCGGATCAACGAGCGCAGCGACGAGGTGCCGATGTTCCCCGACCTGATGGGCTTCGGTCACGTCCGTCCCGAGCGCGCGGTCGAGTGGTGGCTCCTCTTCGACCTGCCCGGTCGGCCGCCGGCCCAGCGCTCGAAGCGCATGGACGGTCGCCTGCCCGGGAGCCTGATCAACCTGCCGGCGCAGATCACGGGCGACGTCGACGACGAGGCGTACCACTCGCTCGCCGCCCGCGACCTCCAGCGCGGGCAGGCGATCGGGCTGCCGTCCGGAGAGGAGATCGCACGCCGGATCGGTGCCGAGCCGATCGACCCGGCCGACATCGGGCTCGTGCGCCACGGCTGGCGCGGCGAGACGCCGCTCTGGTTCTACATCCTCCGCGAGGCGGACACGATCGGGGGCGGTGACCGTCTGGGGCCGGTCGGCGGACGGATCGTGGGCGAGGTGCTCATCGGGATCCTCGACGCCGACCCGGAGTCGTTTCGCTCCACCGATCCGGGCTGGAAGCCAACCCTGCCGGCGGCGGACGCGGGTCGGTACGGTCTCGCGGACCTGCTCGCCATCGGTTCTTCGATCACGGGAGAGACATGAGCGACTGCACGCATCTCGACACGATCGACTTCGACGTCACCCCGTCCAGCAGCGAAGGCTGCTCCGAGTGCCTTCGCACCGGCGGCTGGTGGGTGCACCTGCGCGAGTGCATGACCTGCGGCGAAGTCGGCTGCTGCGACAACTCACCGAACCGCCACGCCACCAAGCACAACCACGACACCGGGCACCCGATCGTCCGCTCGCTCGAGCCTGGCGAGAACTGGTACTGGTGCTACGCGGACGAGGTCGCGTTCGAGCTCGACGGCAAGCCGGCGTCGTGAGCGGCGCGTCCCTCCGCCGTCCTGTCCGTCCCGGCCCGCTGGTCTGGACTCGGCCGTCGCGAGAGTCGTAGACTCGGCACCGGGCGTCGTCCGGACGCCCGCTGAGTACCGATCGACAAAGGGGGACCATGGCGACTACCGACACGACGGCGATGCAGGTCGTCGAGAAGATGTACGAGTGCTTCAACCGCGGTGATCTCGACACGATCAAGAGCGAGGTCTTCGCGCCCGACCTCAAGTGGACGCTTCCCGGCCGGCATCCGCTCGGCGGCACGAAGAACGGCGCCGACGAGGTGCTCGCGTTCTTCCATCAGCTCAACCTGTCGGGAGTCCAGGTCGACCTGATCAACATCGCGCAGTGGACCGACGACACGGTCGTCGAGGTCCACAGGGGCCACGGCCAGGTCGGCGACGCCAAGCTGGATGCCGTCAACTGCACCCATTACAAGGTGGTGGGCGGCAAGATCGCCGAGGTACAGGTCTTCATGGGCGACCAGTACGGCGCGGACAACTTCTTCTGGGAGGCGACCAAGCTGAAGCCCATCCCGGACCGCATCGCGGAGTGACGACGGCGCTCGATCCCCGCGACTTCCCCGAGGAAGGAAAGGAGCAGGAATGGCGACTCAAGAGGTAGCGACCGGCCCGATGGCCGTGGTCGACCGCATGTACCAGTGCTTCGGCACCGGCGACATGGAGACCCTCAAGAGCGAGGTCTTCGCGCCGGACATCGAGTGGGCGCTCCCGGGCCACCATCCGCTGTCGGGGGTCAAGCGGGGCGCCGACGAGGTGCTGGCGTTCTTCGGCGCGCTGATGGCAGTCGGCATCAACGTCGACAACGTCTCGTTCGGCACCATCGGCGACGATCGCGTGGTGGAGACGCACAGCGGTCACGGCACCGTCGAGGGCCAGGACTATCTCTTCCCGACCTGCAGCGTGTACACGATCCGCGACGGCAAGATCGCGCACGTCCAGGTGTATACGGCCGACCAGCACGGCGTCGACGACTTCTTCTGGAAGGCGAACGCGCTCAAGCCCCTGCCGGACCGGCTCGCGTAGCCGGCCGGTCGACCAACGGCACGAGGAATCCAGGTCCGTCGCGAGCAGCCTCGTGAAGCTCCGGGAGTCGCTGCCGCGCGAACCCTGATCAGAAAGCGAGCGAAATGCCGATCATCAACATCAAGTTCATCAAGGACGTCGTCGCGACGGAAGAGCAGAAGAAAGAGCTGATCGAGAAGATGACGGACACCTTCGTGGGCGTCCTCGGCGACGTCGTGCGGCCGTTCACCTACGTCGTCATCGACGAGACCCCGGTCGGCCAGTGGGGCATCGCCGGCGTCCCGATGCCGGACCTCCCGTACCTCATCGGCGCCGAGCACGCCGAGGTAATCGAGAAGTCGAACCAGGTGATGCGCGACGCGATCGAGCAGATGGCGCAGGCGGCGGACGAGGCCAAGGGCGCCGAGGGTTCGTAAGTGTCCGCATCGGACGAAGCGAAAGAGATCATCCGTCGCTGGAACGAGGAGGGCTGGTCGGGCGGGCGCTACGAGTTGGCCCACGAGATCATCTCGCCGAACATGGTCGTCCACGGCGCCGGCGGGCAGACCGTCGGCATGGGCCCGGACGGGCTGATCGACCTGATCAAGACCTGGCGAACGGCGTTTCCCGACGGTCACATGGAGATCGACGACCTGATCGTCGAGGGCGAAACGGTCGCGATCCGGAACACCTGGTACGGGACGCAGACGGCCGAGTTCTACGGCGTGCCGCCGAGCGGCAAGCCGGTGGCCGTCACCTCGGTCGGGATCGACCGTGTGCAGGAGGGCCTCGTCACCGAGGGCTGGGGCGAGCTCGACATGGTCGGGATGATGCAGCAGATGGGCGCCCTGCCCATGGTCGGCCCGGGCGCGGTTGCGAAGGGTGCCGAGCCCGTCTGGGGGCCGACCAGGTCGAGGCCGGACGGCGGCTCCGGCTCGCCGGAGGCGAACAAGGAGCTCCTCCTCCGCCTGCTCGAGGCGCTCGGCAACGCGGACGAGGTCGCTGCGCGTGAGGTCGTCGACGCCGACGCATTCGCCGACCACAACCCGGGCTGGGGCACGACCACGTTCGACTCGATGCTCGAGTCCCACCGCGCGCTCTGGCAGGCGATGCCCGAGGCCTTCTTCGACGTCGACGAGCCGAACATGGTCGCCGAGGGCGATCAGGTTGCCGCGCACTCGATCGTGCGCGGGACACACTCGGGCGAGGCGTTCCTCGGCGTCGAGCCGTCGGGCAAGGAGATCGTCTGGACGCACACGGACTTCGTGCGGGTCGCGGGCGGGAAGATCGTCGAGCGCTGGGCGGCGACCGACATGCTGACGCTGCTCCAGCAGGTGGGCGTGCTCCCGTCGCAGGGCGGCTGACTACTTGCCGCTGACGACCGAGGACAAGCGCAACGTCCTGCGCCGCGTCAGCGGTGAGATCTTCGGCCAGGGCCGGACCGACGTCGTCGACGAGCTCCTCGCTCCCGACTTCGTCGACCACGACCCGCTTCCCGGGGTTCCACCGACACGCGACGGCGTGAAGGAGCTCGTGGGTTTGTTCCGCACCGCGTTTCCCGACTTCGAGGTGGAGGTGCTGCACACCGTCGTCGAGGGCGACAAGGCGGTCGACCACATCGTCTCGACGGGAACGCACCTCGGCGCGTTCATGGGCGTCGAGCCGAAGGGCATCAGGATCCGTACGTCGGCGATCGTGCTCAGCCTGCTGAACGAGGACGGGCAGATCGCCGAGCGCTGGCAGCGCTTCGGCGCGATGGCCCTCCTCCAGCAGCTCGGCGTGATCCCCGGCTGGGAGGAGCCGCCGCCTGTGCCGCCGATCCCGGTCGCCGACGGAGCCCGCACGACGACGCCGGACGAGAACCGCGCGCTGATGACGAGCCAGCTCGCGATCTGGAACGACGGCGACTACGCACTCGCCGACGAGCTCTTCCATCCCGGTGCGATCACCCCCGACGCGCCGCAGCTCCCGCGGGGCCCCGAGGGCTGCAAGGAGGTGGCCCGGATCTTCCGTGGCGCGTTCCCCGACTTCCACATGACCGTGGAGGACACGGTCGCCGAGGGCGACCTCGTCGTCTGCCGCTTCTCGCAGACGGGGACGCACGAGGGAGAGCTCTTCGGCATCGCGCCGACCGGGAGACCCGTGGAGTTCGGCGAGATGGCCCTCTGTCAGTTCGCGGGCGGGCAGATCGTCGCCACGTGGTTCCAGACGGACATGCTCACCCTGATGAGCCAGCTCGGCGTCGGCGAGGAACCCGTACCAGCCTGACGATAGAGATCCGACACGAGACGAGGAGGCCATGGCCAAGCCAGAGGACATCACCGTTGACGACAAGGCGAACCAGTGGGACCGGATCGTCAGCGCCGACGACTCGACCGAGATCGCGAACAAGGCGATCGTCGCGCGGTACGTCTACGCGACGAACATCATGGACCTCGACAGCTTCGACGGCTACGTCGCCGAGGACTACGTCGAGGAGGAGCCGATCCCCGGGCAGAAGCCCGGCCGCGAGGGCCTGAAGGAGGCCTACAAGATCTTCGCCGGACCGTTCTCCGACGCGGTCTTCGTGTTCGTCGACCTCTTCGCCGAGGGCGACCTCGTCTTCGGCCGCGGCGAGATCAGCGGCACGAACGACGGCGAGTTCTTCGGCATCCCGCCGACGGGCAAGAGGATCTCGTGGACGGGCACGCGCCTCTTCCGCGTCAAGGACAACAAGGTCGTCCACGGCTGGTTCAACGCCGACATCGCCGGCATGCTCGTGCAGATGGGCGTCGCCCCGGCGCCGCCGGGCCCGCCGCCGCCCGATCCGCCGCCGGCCATGCCGACCGGTGCGCCGGGCACGCGCGAGCAGTGCAAGGAGATCATGCGCAAGCTGATCGACGAGGTCTGGGCCAAGGGCAACGTCGACCTCGCCGACGAGCTCTTCCATCCCGAGGCAATCTGCCCGAGCGCACCCACCCTCCCGGTCGGGCCGGAGGGCACGAAGCAGATCGTGCAGATGGTCCGCAGCGGCTTCCCCGACTACTGGGTCTCGATCGACCTGATCGCAGCCGAGAACGACAGGGTCGGCGCACGGATCACGCAGGGCGGGACGCACGACGGCGAGTTCTTCGGGATCCCGCCGACGGGCAAAGAGGTCAAGTGGACCGAGATGGCGATCCTGCGCATCGGCGACGGGAAGATCCTCGCCACCTGGTTCGACAGCGACATCGCGGGGTTGATGCAGCAGCTCGGCGTGGGTGGGTGAGCGTGAGCGCCGAGCGCGTCACGTTCACGAGTCAGGGCCTGCGGCTCGCGGGAGACCTGCGCGTCCCCGACGGGAGCCCGTTCGAGGCTGCCGGCACGCTCCCGGCGCTGACGCTGACCGGGCCGCTCTCCGGCGTCAAGGATCAGGTCGTCGGCAACTACGCAGAGCGCCTCTCCGCCGAGGGGTTCGTCACACTCGCATTCGACCACCGCAACTTCGGCGACAGCGAGGGCGAGCCGCGCCAGCACGAGGACTCGGCCGGGAAGCTCGCCGACCTGCGCGATGCCGTCGGCTACCTCGCCTCGCGACCCGAGGTCGACCCCGACCGGATCGCCGTCGTCGGCGTCTGCCTCGGCGGCGGCTACGCGGTGCGCGCGGGCGCCTTCGACCCGCGCGTGCGCGCGATCGCGGGCGTCGGGGGCGCGTACAACAGCCCGCATCGACTGACCGCGATGATGGGCGCCGACGGCTACCGTGGTCTGCTCGGCGGGGCGATCGACAACCTCGAGCGGGAGCGCAGCGGCGGCGAGATTGCCTACGTCCCCGCTGTCGCCACCGACGGGCCGGCGCTCATGCCCGGGCAGGAGCCGTTCGACTACTACGGCACCGAGCGTTCGAAGAGCGCCGTCTGGGAGAACCGGATGACTGTTGATTCCCGCTATCAGCTGCTGACGCTCGACACGCTCTCGGCGGCCGAGCTCCTCGACCGCACGCCGTTCCTCGTCGTCCACGGCACGGTCGACTCCTACTGCACGCCCGAGGGGGCGCAGGCGATCTTCGATCGCGCGAGCGGGCCGAAGGAGATCGAGTGGATCGAGACCCCGAACCACATCGACATCTACGACCGCCCCGAGCTCGTCGATCCGGCCGTCAAGCACGTCGCGAGGTTCCTGGGCGAGCGGCTCGCGCCGCGCGAGGCGGCCGCGCCCGCATGATCCCCGCCTGATCGCCGGCCGACGTGCCGATGCGTCCGATCGAGTCGCCGAAGTCGTTCGTGAACCAGACGGCTCCGTCGGGCCCCGCCGTGATCCCCGCGGGGCGGCTGACATTCGAGTCGGTGAAGGTCTGGATCGAGCCGTCGGTGCTGATGCGCCCGATCGAGTCGCCCATCGTGTTGGCGAACCAGAGCGCGCCGTCGGGCCCAGCCACGATCGCTCCCGGCCGGTCGACGCCGGGGGCCGTGAAGGTGCGGATCGACCCGTCGGAGTCGATGCGTCCGATCGAGCCGCCGCTCAGGTTCGTGAACCAGACTGCGCCGTCCGGGCCCGTCGCGATTCCCGTCACGGTGAGGAAGTCAGGGTCGGTGAAGGTGCGGATCTTGCCGTCGACGGTGATGCGTCCGATCGAGTCGCCGAAGTCGTTGGTGAACCAGAGCGCGCCGTCCGGCCCCGCCGTGATCTCCATCGGAGCGTCGACGCCCGGGGCGGTGAAGGTGCGGATCTTGCCGTCGACGGTGATGCGTCCGATCGAGTCGCCGCTCTCGTCGGTGAACCAGAGCGCGCCGTCGGGCCCCGCGGTGATCCCGGAGGGATCCCCGATGTCCGCGTCGGCGAAGGTTCGGATGCTGCCGTCGACGGTGATGCGCCCGATCGGCTCGCCGAGGGCGTTGGTGAACCAGAGCGCACCGTCGGGCCCCGCCGCTATGTCGTCCGGATGGTCGATGCCGGGACCGGTGAACACCCGGATCGTGCCGTCGGTGTCGATGCGTCCGATCGAGTCGGCGCCGCTCGTGAACCACAGCGCGCCGTCGGGGCCCGCGGTGATCGCTCCCGGGTTGATCCCGGCGTCGGTGTAGGTCCGGATGCCGCCGCCGGCGCCTTCATTCGCCGACCCGCCGCAGCCCACGCCGGCGAGGCACGACCCGGCGAGCACGAGCGCGAGAACGAGCAGCCTGAAGCTGTGCAGAGATCCTGTCCGCAACGATCTCGCGCGCAGAGGTCTCGTGTGCCGAGACCCCGCGTCCGGCCGGGGCCGGATCGAAGCAGTCTGGTCGATCACTGGCTCGCGACGGCAAGCCTACTCCCACCTTGTCGCGTCGGCCCTCGCCGATTCGAGGTGCGCGGACGCCGGGAACAGGCGGGCTCCGGAACGAGCAAAGCGTTTCGGCATGACCCAGCGGACGGTGCTGACGGCGATCGGCGAGGACCGACCCGGGCTGGTGGAGGAAGTCTCCGAGTTCGTGTTCGCCCGCGGCGGAAGCATCGAGGACAGCCGAGGGCTACTTGGCGAGGAACGCGAGCAGCAGCCGGTTGAGCTCGTCGGGCCGCTCGACGCCGACGAGATGGCCGGCGCGGGCGACCTCTGCGAAGCGCGCCACGGGGATCTCGGCGGCAAGGTGCCGTGCGATCGCGTGGAAGTCGGGCTGGTCGCGCTCGCCGACCACCACGAGCGTCGGCATCCGGAGCGTCGAAAGCGGCGGCAGCTCGGGCCAGAGCACCTCCGGCTCCGCGTGCGCCGTCTGCAGCTCGAGCGCGCGCCGCTGCATCGGACGCACGAAGTCGCGATGCTCCGGCGCGACCCAGAAGCGGACGCTCACCTCCGTCGCCGCGTCGAGATCGCCGGCGTCGATCGCCGCCTGCTCGTCGTCCCAGTTCGCCTGCATCTCCTCGCCGAAGCTCCAGCCGGGTAGGCCCGAGCCGACGAGAACGAGCTTCTCGACCCTGTCCGGGTACGCGAGCGCCGTCTGCAGCGCAACCGCCCCGCCGAACGAGTTGCCGACGAGGATCGCCGGCAGGAGCTCCGCGACCCGGTCGACGTACGAGAACGGAGCGTCCGGGAGCGGCTCCTCGCCGTAGCCGGGAAGATCCGGGGCGACGACCTCGAACTCCTGCCGCAGCGCCTCGACCTGCCGCGCCCAGAGCCGGGAGTCGCCGAGCGCCGAATGCAGGAGCACAACCCGCTTCACAGCCCGACCCTACTCGCCGCGCGCGCCGTGGAATTCCCGCACCTTGCGCTCAGTGCGGGCCGTTTGTATCTTCGGCTGCATGGTCAGACGTACGGGCCGACTGCTGGCAGGCGTCTTCTTCGCGGCGGCCGTCGTGCTCGCAGCGGTGGTCGAGGCAGCCCACGCTGCGTCGGGCACGCCGCTCTCGCCCGCCGCGGGAGCCCAGGTGAACGTCTCACCCAAGCCGGGCTTCGGCAACGGCCCGCTGACGCTTCAGTGGAGCGCCGAATTCTCCGACTGCCCGGGCGAGGACAATGTGCTTCACGACTCGTACCCTGAGATCCGCCGCAAGGGCACAGGGACGTGGACCCCGATGCGCGGCCCCCATTACGGCCCCGGCAAGTTCTCCGCCACCGCCTATGTCGACGTAGACCAGGCTGCGTCCATCCAGTACGAATGGCGAGTTCAATGGAAATGCGGCGGGTATGGGGAGTTTCCAGGCGCAGAGGGCGTGTCGCCGACCGTGACCTTCACCGTGCTTCCGCTCGCCGGTGCGACGCAGTGCGTCGTCCCGAACGTGAAGGGGAAGAAGCTCGCCGACGCGCGGGTCGCGCTCACGCGGACCAAGTGCAAGCTCGGGAAGACCGCGCAGGCGTACTCGGCGACCGTCAAGCGGGGGCTCGTGCTCTCGCAGGCACCTGCGGCGGGAGCGAAGAAGCCGGCGGCGACAGCGGTCAACGTCGTCCTCAGCCGCGGGCCCAAGGCCTAACCGCGCCGGGGTCGAAAGAGCGGCGGACGCCGGTTGCCCGGCGCCCGCGTTGCCTTCGAACCTACGCGTTCGCGGTGCGGCCGGCCGCCTCGGCGGCCTCGGCGAAGAGGTTCATGTTGCCGCCGGCCGAGACCGTGTCGAGGTAGCGCTTCTTGATCTTCCACCCCTGATCGGTGCGCACGAAGTCGTCGCGGTACTTGCCCCAGACGACGAACGTGTCGCCTCCCGGCAGACCCTCCTGGAAGTGGTTCGCCTGCAGGTAGCAGCTCGCCTGGGCGGTGTCGCCGCTCACCTCGACGGCGTAGTTCCCCTGCAGGTGCTGGGTCGCGCGCAGGTCCTGCAGCGACTTGCGGCAGAGCTCGACGAGCGCCTGCGGGCTCTCGAGCACGCCAACGCCGGCCAGGTTGCCGAAGTCGGCCTGGCCGTCCGGCGTCATCGTCGCCTCGAGCATCGCCCAGTTCCTCGTGTCGAGGGCGGTCGTGTACTGGTTCATCACGTCGATGATCTCCCGCACGTCGGCGAGCTCCTGCAACTTCGCGTCGTCCATCGCATCCTCCCCGCGTCGACTGGCCGGTTTCTCGCCCGATCATGCGCGAGAACGGGTGCCGAAGGCAAGCGCGAACGTTGGGGTGGACGGTGTCGACCCTTCTTCCATAGACTCGCCCGGTTGGGCTGAACGAGCCGTCCCGTCGACGTCCCGGCGGCGAAGCGGCGGTACGGGTCATCGCGTCGAAGGGAGTCGTAATCCAATGAGCAAGCGCATCCTCGTCGTTCTCTCGGAGTGGGGATACTGGGGCGAAGAGCTCGTCGGGCCGATCGAGGCGTTCGAAGAAGCCGGCTACGACGTCGACTTCATGACGCCGAACGGGAAGCGGCCGGTCGCGATCGGCGTGAGCATGGACCCGGACTACGTCGATCCGCCGCTCGGGCGCTCCGTCACCTCACCCGAGATGGGCGAGAAGGTGAAGGCGATCGATTCGGGTGACCGCAGCCACCTGCTCGACGATCCGATGAACCTGACCGAGCTGATGCCCGAACGGCCCTACCACAGCGAGGACAACTTCCTGCGCAAGGAGGAGGCCTACTACAAGGAGCGCGACGAGAAGGCGAAGGGGTTCGTGGACTCCTACGACGCGCTGCTGATCGTGGGCGGCTCCGGCCCGATCGTCGACCTCGTCAACAACCAGCGCCTCCACGACCTGATCCTCGGGTTCTACGACGCCGACAAGCTGATCGGTGCCGAGTGCTACGGCGTCACCTGTCTCGCCTTCGCGCGGAACTGGGAGGAGCGCAAGAGCATCATCTCCGGCAAGCACGTCACCGGGCACTGCATCGAGTACGACTACAAGTACGGCACGGGCTTCATGGGCACGAACTTCGTGATGGGCCCGCCGCCGTACCCGCTCGAGTGGATCCTGCGCGACGCCACGGCGCCGGGCGGGGCGTACCACGGCAACTACGGGCACGAGACGTCCGTGATCGTCGACTACCCGTTCGTGACCGGCCGCTCGACGCCGGACTCCTACCTCACCGGACAGAAGATGGTCGAGGTGCTGGAGACCGGCCTGCGGCAATGGGGGTTCCATCCGAGCGCCGTCGCGGCGGGCTAAGCGCCACCGCAATGCCACAGACGGGCCGCTTCGCGATCCTCGAGCAGCTTCTCGCTGACGGGATCACGTACATGTTCGGCAACCCCGGCACCGTCGAGCAGGGGTTCCTGGACGCGCTCGCCGAGTATCCCGACCTCCGGTACATCACCACGCTGCAGGAGACGATCGCGGTCGCGATGGCCGACGGCTACGCGCGCGCCACGCAGCGGCCGGCGCTCGTGCAGCTCCACAGCGGCGTCGGCCTCGGCAACGGGATCGGGATGATGTACCAGGCGAAGCGCGGCGGGGCGCCGCTCGTCGTCGTTGCCGGCGAGTCCGGCGTCCGCTACGACTCGATGGACGCGCAGATGGCCGCCGACCTCGTCTCGATGGCGAAGCCGGTGACGAAGTGGGCGACGCGGGTGATCGACCCGTCGTCGACGCTCCGCGTCCTCCGGCGTGCGATCAAGATGGCCGCGACGCCGCCCACCGGGCCGGTCTTCGTCGCCCTCCCGATGGACGTGCTCGACGCGCCGTCGGAGGAGGCCGTTGTGCCGACGAGCTTCCCCGACACGCGCGTGGCGCCGAGCACCGAGGCGGTCGCGCGCGCCGCCGCGCTCCTTCGCGGCGCAGCCAGGCCGATCGTCGTCATGGGCGACGGGATCTCGTTCTCGGGCGCGCAGGACGAGCTGACGCGCGTCGCCGAGCTGCTCGGCGCCGCCGTCTGGGGGGCGAACTCGTCGGAGGTGAACATCGACGCGGAGCACCCGCTCTTCCGCGGTCAGCTCGGGCACATGTTCGGCGAGCACTCGAAGGCGATCACGTCCGAGGCCGACGCGGTGCTGATCGTCGGCACGTACGTCTTCCCCGAGGTGTTCCCGGCACTTGAAGGGGTGTTCGCGCCCGGAGCGAAGGTCGTGCACGTCGAGCTCGACGCGTATGAGATCGCCAAGAACTTCCCCGTCGACCTCGGGCTCGTCGCCGACCCCAAGTTGACGCTCGGTCTGCTCGCCGACGAGCTCGAGCGGACGTCGAGCGCCGAGCAGAGGAGCGCTGCCGAGCGGCGGACGACGGAGCTCGGTGAGCAGAAGCGGGCCGAGCTCGAGGCGCACGAGGCGCGCGACCGCGAGTTCGAAGGCGACACGCCGATGCATCCCGCGACGTTCGTCGCCGAGCTCGCGCGTCAGGCGCCCGACGACGTCGTCGTCTTCGACGAGGCGCTGACCGCGTCGCCCGCGCTGACGCACTACCTGCCGCCGCGGAGGCCCGGGCACTACTTCGCGACGCGCGGCGGGTCGCTCGGGCGTCGGCTTCCCCGGCGCGATGGGGCTCAAGCTCGCGCTGCCCGAGAAGACGGTGATCGGCTTCTCGGGCGACGGCGGCGCGATGTACACGATCCAGTCGATGTGGACCGCCGCGCGCCACGAGATCGGCGCCAAGTTCGTCGTCTGCAACAACCGGAGCTACCAGCTGCTCAAGCTCAACGTCCAGCAGTACTGGCGTGAGCGCGACTTCCCCGAGCGCGACTTCCCGGGCTCGTTCGACCTCGGGCAGCCCGAGCTGCGCTTCGACGAGCTCGCGAGGAGCATGGGCGTGCCCGCCGCGCGGGTCGAGAGCCCCGACGAGGTGGCGCCGGCGATCGCCGAGGCGCTCGCCGAGGACGGGCCGTACCTGATCGACCTCGTGCTGCACCAGGAGGTGCCCGGGCACGAGGAGGAGGCGGCGAGCCGCCGTCCGGTCGCGGGCACGAGGGCGCACTCGTGACGAAGATCGAATCCTCGGTCCAGAATGACGCCTCGAATCGGGGCTCGAAAGGAGGGTGATGTGAGCGACGCGCTCACGAAGGAAGAGATCGTCGACCTCGCCGACCGCTGGTACAGGGCGCTCGACGTCCACGCCCCGGTCGAGGAGCTCCACGCGATGATGACCGACGAGGGCAACGACATGGAGTGGCCGGAGCTCCCGACGCACGGCCACGCCGAGTTCACCGTCTGGTACGAGAAGGTCACCCGTCGCTTCTTCGACGAGGTGCACACGATCAAGAGCGTCGAGCCGACGATCGACGGCGACAGAGCCGACGTGAAGGTCGTCGTGAACTGGAAGGCGAGCGTCTGGGAACCGCCGGCGCCGACGAGCATCACCCTCCACATGGACGCATACCAGACGTGGGAGGTTGTCCGCGACCCCGCAACTGGCAAGGCGCTGATCAACCGCTACCTCGTCGACTCCTTCACCGAGCTGCCGGACTCCGACGGCGGCCTCGGCGTCGATCCGCGCGACGTGCTGCTCGCCTACTACCGCTCGGCGAACGCGGGCGACTGGCAGACGTGGCTCGGACTCTTCCAGGAGGACGTGGTGATCGACGAGCAGCTCGCCGGCCACGTCGAGGGGCTCGACATCCTGCGCGGCGCGATCGACGTGATGGAGAAGGGCTACTCGAGGTTCCAGAACGTCCCCAAGCACTTCGTCTGCCAGGGGAACGAGGCGGCCGTCGTCTCGCACATCTCGGCCGCGAACGCCGCCGGGGAGCCGATCGAGGCGGAGGTGACCAACTACTTCCAGCTCCGGGACGGGAAGATCGCCTACATGGCGAACTTCCACGACACGCGGCCGTTCGATCCCTTTGTCAACCAGGATCTCGGCTGATGTGCGTCCAACCGGAGGTTGGCCAATGAGCACCTACGACTTCATCGTGGTGGGAACCGGCTCCGCGGGCTCGTGCGTCGCGGCCCGGCTCTCGGAGATCTCCGACGTCTCCGTGCTCGCGCTCGAGGCGGGCGGTGAGCCGTACCCGGAGAACGTGACCAATCCGTCGCTCTGGTACACGCTCTTCGGCACACCGATCGACTGGGGCTACCTGAGCGTCCCGCAGCGCGCGCTCGGCGGACGGCCGACCTACGAGCCCCGGGGGAAGATGCCGGGCGGCTCGAGCAACCTCTACATCATGATGCACATCCGCGGCCACGCCTCGGACTACGACAGCTGGGCCTACAACGGCTGCCCCGGGTGGAGCTATGCGGAGTGCCTCGAGTGGTTCCAGAAGCTGGAGGACGCCGAAGACGACACGAACCCGACCGGCGGCAAGGGCGGCCCGATCCACCTCTCGAACGCGAAGCTGCACGACCCGAACCCGACCTCGCAGGCGTTCCTCGACGCCTGTGCCGAGCTCGGCTTCCCGTCGACCGACGACTTCAACGGGCCGAACATGGAGGGCGCGGGCTGGCACCACATCAACGTCAAGGACGGCAAGCGGTACTCGACCAAGGAGGGCTACCTCGACCCGGCCTCCTACCGAGAGAACCTCACTCGTCAGCCTGCACTCGCAGGCGACGCGCCTGATCCTCGAGGACGGACGCTGCGTCGGCGTCGAGTACGTGAAGGACGGCGAGAAGCAGGAGGCGCGCGCGACGCGCGAGGTGATCGTCTGCGCGGGCGCGATCGAGTCGCCCCACCTGCTGCTGGTGTCCGGCATCGGCGCGACCCAACACCTGCGGCCCTACGGCATCCAGGTCCAGCACGAGCTGCCGGGCGTGGGGGAAAACTTCCACAACCACGTGCTCACGGGCGTGATCCGCGAGGGCAAGCAGCAAGTGCCGACCGGCAAGCAGAACCTCTCCGAGGTGGCGCTCTTCTGCAAGTCCGACCCGCGCTGGCCCGCGCCGGACCTGCAGATCGCGTTCGTCCACGTGCCCTTCGACATCATCGTCGGGCAGACGCACCCGAACGCGATCAGCATCCTCCCCGGCGTCGTGCGGCCGCTCTCGCGCGGCTACGTGCGGCTCTCGAGCTCCGACCCGCTCGTCAAGCCGCGCGTCAACCCGAACTACCTGGCCGCGAAGTCCGACCGCGACCGCCTCGTGCAGGGCGTGCGGCTCGCGCGCGAGCTTTTCGCCACGAGGGCCTTCTCGGAGTGGGCCGGCGAGGAGCTCCTGCCGGGACCCGACGTCGGCAACTCGGACGACGACCTCAACGCGTTCGTCGCGCGCAAGGCCGACTCGTACCACCACCAGGCGGGCTCCTGCAAGATGGGCCTCGACGAGCTCGCGGTCGTCGATCCCGAGCTGCGCGTGCACGGCGTCGAGAGCCTCCGGATCGCCGACGCGAGCGTGATGCCGGCCGTGCAGTCCGGCAACTGCCACGCCGGCATCGTGATGATCGCCGAGCGCTGCGCCGACTTCGTGAAGACGACCCACGGGCTCCACCGCGTGGCTGTGGCGACGGGGGCCGCATGAGCAGCCGGCGTAGGCTCGACGGAGCCGGCCAGGTAGCGGAGGTGCCGGCCTTGCCGGCGCTGGAGCGGAAATGACGCTCGAAGGCAGGAAGGTCGCGGTCCTGATGGAGGCGGACTACTACGAGCCGGAGATCTGGTACTACCAGCGGCGCTTCCCCGAGGAGGGCGCCGAGATTCACTTCCTGACCCGGCTCTGGGGCCAGGAGCGGCTGACGTTCGCAGGCCACGAGTGGAAGGTGCCCTTCGAGGTCGACGAGAGCTTCGAGGAGATGGACGACACGACGCTCCGCAGCTATGACGCGGTGATCGTGCCGTCCGGGATGGTGGCCGACCGGCTCCGGTACACCGAAGACATCGAGAAGCTCCCTCCGGCCACCGCGTTCCTCCAGCGCGCGTTCGCCGAGCCGGGGATCCTCAAGGGGATCATCTGCCACGGCATGTGGCTCGTCGCCCCGCTGCCCGAGCTCGTCCGCGGCCGGCCGGTCGTCGCGCACAACAACCTGCTTGGCGACGTGAAGAACATGGGCGCGATCTACACGGACGAGGACGTCGTCGTCGACGGCGACCTCGTCACCGGCCGCACCGGGGGGCACTGTCACCTCTTCGCGCGCCGCATCATCGAGCTGCTCGACGAAGGGTGGAACGGCCAGTGATTCGCGCAATGCACCACATCGGCCTCAACTGTCAGGACCCGATCGCGATCGAGCGCTTTCGCGTGGGGGGAAACCTCCGGTTTCCCCCCACGTTGCCCCCCTTCCCACACCTGGCAACTGTTGGTGGGCGAGCACGGGAAAAGCCCGCACTCGCGGCACCTCTTCGTGCATTCGCGACCCGCGCGGAGCCGACATGAGCAGTCGCCCTATGCACCACATCGGCCTCAACTGTCAGGACCCGATCGCGATCGAGCGCTGGTACGCCAAGCACTTCGGCTTCGAGCGCCTGCGCGTCTATCTGCCCGGGCCCGATCAGGTCGTCGTGATCGGGAACGGCGGCGTCGCGCTCGAGCTCTTCCCCGCCGAGGGCGAGCCGCCGCCGCGCGGCGAGAGGGACGGGCCGACCGAGCGCGGTGTCCGCCACGTCGCGTTCCTCGTCGACGACCTCGACGCGAAGCTCGCCGAGATGGGCGACGACGCCGTGATCACGCTCGGCCCGCTGGACATGGGCGGCTTCATCGAAGGGATGCGAGTTGCCTGGATCTCCGACCCCGAAGGAAACATCGTTGAGCTCAACCAAGGCTACGAGGACGAGAAGACCCCGCCGCCGCTCGATCGTTGACCTGCTGCCGACGTTCGACCGCGGGCGGCCTCAGCCGCTCGGCGCGACGGTCGACGACGGCGGCGTGAACTTCGCGATCTTCTCGGAGGAGGCGACGGGTGTCGAGCTCCTGCTCTTCGACGGCCACGACGACCTGCACCCGATCATGACGAAGGTCTTCGACCCGATCGTCAACCGGAGCTTCCATTTCTGGCACATGTACGTGCGCGGCCTCACCGCCGGCTACCACTACGCCTACCGCGTCACCGGGCCGAGCGGGGGCGGGCAGCGCTTCGACTCGGAGAAGGTGCTCCTCGACCCGTACGCGAAGGGCAACACAAACACGCTCTGGAAGCCGGTCGACGCCTGTCAGCCGGGCGACAACCTGGAGTCGTCGATGCGCGCCGTGATCGTCGACGGCCGGGGCTACGACTGGGAGGGCGACGAGCCGCTCCGCCAGCCGATGAGCGACACGATCGTCTACGAGCTCAACGTCCGCGGCTTCACCAAATCGTCAGGCTCGGGAGTGGAGCACCCGGGCACGTTCTCGGGCCTGATCGAGAAGATCCCCTATCTCCAGGAGCTCGGGGTGACGGCGGTCGAGCTCCTGCCGATCTTCGCCTTCGACGAGCGAGAAGTGCGCGGGATCAACCCGCTCGACGGCTCGGAGCTCCGCAACTTCTGGGGCTACGACCCCTACCTGCACTTCTCGCCGCAGGCGAGCTACTGCGTGAACCCGGACGAGGGCTCGCAGATCACCGAGTTCCGCGACATGGTGAAAGCCCTGCACAAGGCCGGGATCGAGGTGATCCTCGACGTCGTCTTCAACCATACGGCCGAGGGCAACCACATGGGCCCGACGATCAGCTTCAAGGGGCTCGGGAACGACGCGTACTACCTGCTGCACCCGACCGAGCCGCAGTACTACATGGACTACTCGGGCTGCGGGAACACGGTCAACGCGAACCATCCGATCGTGCAGAAGTTCATCCTCGACTGCCTGCACTACTGGGTCGAGGAGATGCACGTCGACGGCTTCCGCTTCGACGAGGGCTCGGTCCTCCACCGCGGCGGCGACGGCGCGCCGATGGAGTTCCCGCCCGTCGTCTGGGGCATCGAGCTGGCAGAGGGGCTCGCCGACACGAAGATGATCGCCGAGGCGTGGGACGCGGGCGGCCTCTACGACGTGGGGCAGTTCCCCGGCTCGCGCTGGTCGGACTGGAACGGGCGCTTCCGAGACGACGTGCGCCGCTTCGTCCGCGGCGACCTCGGGCTCGTCTCGACGATGGCGACGCGGATCGCCGGGAGCATGGACATGTACGAGGGCGGCGGCCGTAGCCCGGCGAACAGCGTCAACTTCATCACTGCGCACGACGGCTTCACGATGTACGACCTCGTCGCGTACAACGACAAGCACAACGACGCGAACGGCGAGGGCAACCGCGACGGCGTCAACGAGAACCTGAGCTGGAACTCCGGGGTCGAGGGGCCGACCGACGACCCTGCCGTCAACGCCCTCCGCGACCGCCAGATCAAGAACTTCGCGGCGATCCTCTTCGTCTCACAGGGAGTCCCGATGTTCGTCGCCGGGGACGAGGTCGGCCGCACCCAGCACGGAAACAACAACGCCTACTGCCAGGACAGCGAGCTCAGCTGGTTCGACTGGAAGCTCCCCGAGCGGAACTCGGACCTTTTCCGGTTCTTCAAGCACATGATCGGCCTCCGACGCCGCCATCTGAGCCTGCGCCGTCGTTCGTTCATGACCGGGCATGCGAACCGGCGGGGGCTCGTCGACATCCGCTGGCACGGCCTCGAGCTCGACCAGGCGGAATGGGGGAATCCGGTCTCGCGCGTGCTCGCGTTCACGCTGGCCGGCGAGGAGCCGCTCGAGGCCGAGCTGCACGTGATGATGAACATGGACGACGCGGCTCACGACTTCGCCGTGCCGAGAGACGACGGCCGCAGCTGGACCGTCTTCGCCGACACGGCGAAGGCCTCACCCGACGACATCGCGGAGCCGGGCGAGGCGAAACCGTTCGAGGGCGAGCGCTATACCGTCGAGGGACGGAGCATCGTGATCCTGGAGTCTCAAGACAGCTGACCCCGAGGGAGGAATCGAAAACCGATGGACTCGAGAATGCACTTCACCTTCTCCGACACGATTGCGGGGTCGGTCGTGGCTTTCAAGGCGGACGAGGACACGTTCACGCTCAAGACGATCGACGGGCGCGAGTTCGACGTCGCGCTCACGAACCAGACCTTCGCGGAGGTGACCCGGAACCTCGGCGAGGCGTACATCGACGCGACCGGCCAGATGCGCGAGATGCTCGACCGCGGTCGCATCCTCTTCGTGTACGGGATCTTCTACCCGGAGGGGGGCAGCGCCAACTTCGAGGCCAAGCGCATCGTCTTCGTCGGTCGCAAGCCACACGACTTTGTCTTCGAGCGCCCGGAGTGGTGGGTGCAGCAGGTCGCCGAGATCGCGGACTTCTACCGGAACGCCCAGTGGCCGGACGGCGAGATCGACTTCTCCCTCTACCGGACTCACATCACCCTCGAGGGCGACAAGCTGCCGGGCACGCGGCAGGAGACCGACACGATCTCGCGGCTCGTCTACGGCTTCGCGACGGCGTACCTGCTCACGGGCGAGGACCGCTTCCTCGAGGTCGCCGAGAAGGGCACCGAGTATTTGCGCGACCACATGCGGACGGTCGACGCCGCCGAGGGCGTCGCCTACTGGGTGCACGGAGTCGACACCGCGGGCGGCAAGGAGAAGAAGATCCTCGCCTCGGAGTTCGGCGACGACTACGACGCCATTCCGGCCTACGAGCAGATCTACGCGCTCGCCGGCCCGACGCAGACCTTCCGCGTCACCGGAGATCCTCGGATTCAGAGCGACATCGAGCTGACGCACGAGCTCTTCAACCGCTTCTTCCTCGACCGCGAGGGCGAAGGCTTCTTCTCGCACGTCGACCCGATCACGTTCGATCCGAGGAGCGAGTCCCTCGGTGTGAACCAGGCGCGGAAGAACTGGAACTCCGTCGGCGACCATGCGCCGGCATACCTGATCAACGCGTACCTCGCGACCGGCGAGGAGCGCTACGCGGACTTCCTCCAGCACACGGCGGACACGATCGTCAACCGCTTCACGGACTACGACTCGAGCCCGTTCGTGAACGAGCGCTTCCACGAGGACTGGACGCCCGATCACTCCTACAAGTGGCAGCACAACCGCGCGGTCGTGGGCCACAACCTGAAGATCGCCTGGAACCTGATGCGCATCAACAGCGTGCGGCCGAGCTCGAAGTACGTCGAGCTGGCGCGGAAGATCGCCGAGCTGATGCCGCCGATCGGAAGCGACCGCCAGCGGGGCGGCTGGTACGACGTGATGGAGCGCGACAAGGCGCCGGGCCAGGAGTGGTACCGCTTCACCTGGCACGACCGGAAGGCCTGGTGGCAGCAGGAGCAGGCGATCCTCGCCTACCTGATCCTGACGGGGATCCTCGGGGATGAGGAGTACCGCAAGGAGGCGCGCTACGCGGCCGGGTTCTACAACGCATTCTTCCTCGACCACGACGCGGGCGCCGTCTACTTCAACGTGCTCGCGAGCGGGATGCCGTACCTGCTCGGCACCGAGCGCCTCAAGGGCAGCCACTCGATGTCCGCCTACCACAACACCGAGCTCTGCTACCTGGCGGCGGTCTACACGAACCTGCTGATCACGAAGCAGCCGCTCGACCTGCACTTCAGGCCGCGCGGAGACGCGTTCAAGGACCGCATCCTGCGCGTCTCGCCCGACATCCTCCCGCCGGGCTCGATCCGCATCGACCAGGTCTGGGTCGACGGGCAGCCGTGGTCGGAGTTCGACGCCGAGCACCTGACCGTGACGCTGCCGCCGCCGGGCAAGGACTGCAGCGTGAAGGTGCGGGTCGTCTCGGCGCTCGAGACGTTCGAGAGCGAGGTACAGGTCTCCGACGGCACCGCCTCTGTCGTCCTGGTCGGCAAGCTCGACGAGACCGTCACGGCGACGCTCGAGCGCGATCTGGAGCGCGCGCTCTCGAGCAATCCGCAGCGGGTCGTGCTGCGGGCCGAGCAGCTCGAGTCGATCTCGAGCGCCGGAGCCCGCGCCCTGCTCTTCCTGCGCCAGAAGCTCCCGTTCGAGGGCGTCGACCTGGTCATCGTGGGCGCGAAGCCCGCGGTGGAGGAAGCCTGCCGGGCGGTCGACGCCGAAGAGCAGTCCTTCGTCTTCGTCGGCGACATCAAGAAGCTGAAGCCGCTCAAGTAGCCGCCGGTTCCGCCGGGAGGGCGACGACAGGTCGTCCTCCTGGCGGCGTGTCGCCAAACCCTCCTAGGCTCCGGCCGTGACCCCGCGCAGGTCCTCGGCACGGTGCTCTCGGCGGTGATCGTGCTCGCCGCCGCGCACGCGGGCGGCCTCGTCGCCCGCCGCCTCGGCCAGCCGGCCGTGATCGGCCAGTTGCTCGCCGGCGTCGTGATCGGGCCCACGGTGCTCGGCTCGGGTCCCGACGACCTGTCGGCGAGGCTCCTCTCCGAGGACACCGTGCGCGTCGTCCGCGACCTCGGCACGGTCGGCCTCGTGGCGTTCGCCTTCGCGATCGGGGCGCGGCTCGAGCGCGCGCACCTGCCGCGGCCGCATCGGTTCGTCGCGATGGCGGCGGCGGTGTTCGGCGTGCCCTTCGTCGCCGGGCTCGCCCTGGCAGGCTGGCTCTACGACGACCACGATCTCGTCGAGGGTGCCCGCGTCCACGCGCTGCCGTTCGTGCTCTTCGTCGCCGCGGCGATCTCGATCACGGCGTTTCCCGTGCTCGCGCGGATCATCGAGGAGCACGGTCTCGTCGGCACACCGGTCGGCTCGCTCGCCCTCGGCTGTGCCGCCGTCAACGACGTGCTGAGCTGGATCGCGCTTGCCCTCGCGCTCGCTGCCGAGGGCTCGTCCGGCGCCACCGACGTCCTGACGCTCGCCGTCGCCGCGGTTGTCTTCGTGCTCGTCCTCGTGGCGGCCGCTCGACTGGCCGACTCGCGAGCGCGCGTTCGCAGGCCGGCGCGGGCGCCGGCCTGGGCGTCGGTGCTCGTCGTCGGTGCCGGCCTTGCGGCCGCGGCTGTTGCGACGTCGGAGATGGGCCTCCACTACGTCTTCGGCTCATTCGCGGTCGGCGTCCTCGTCGGCAGGCCGTCGCTGGCGTCGTTCGCGGCGGAGGCGGTGCGCGTCGCCACGCGGCTCGGCGCGCTGCTCCTGCCGCTCTACCTCGTCCTGCCGGGCGCGACGACGAACTTCCGCGAGCTCGACCTCGGCGACGGTGGCGAGGTGCTGGTGGTGCTCGCGGTCGCGGCCGTTTCGAAGATCGTTGCCGGCGGCGTCTCTGCACGGGCGGCGGGCTTCTCGCAGCGCGACGCGCTCTCGGTCGGCGTGCTGCTCAACACGCGCGGCCTGGTCGAGCTCGTGGCGCTCGGCATCGGTCTCTCCGCGGGCCTGCTCGACGCAAGCCTCTACGCCGTGCTCGTGATCATGGCGATCGTGACGACGGTCGCCACGAGCCCGGCTCTGCACGCGCTCGGCCTGCGCCGGGTGCGCTAGCCGGTCTCACCCGCTCGGCTATCCTCGGCGCCCATGGCGATTCGCACGCTCGACGACCTTCGTCGGCACCTGCAGTGGTCGATCGAGCTCGAGCACGCCACGCTGCCGCCCTACCTGTGCGCGCTCTACTCGATCGAGGAGGGGTCGAACGCCGAGGCCGCGGAGGTGATCCACAGCGTCTTCATGGAGGAGATGCTGCACCTGACGCTCGCGGCGAACATCCTGAACGCGGTCGGCGGGTCGCCGCAGATCGACGCGCCCGGCTTCATGCCCACGTACCCCACGTTCCTGCCGCACTCGAACGAGGCCTTCCAGGTCCCGCTCGAGAAGTTCTCGAAGGAGTCGCTCGAGGTGTTCCTCAAGATCGAGCGGCCGGCGGAGCACGAGGGCCTGCCCGAGGACGACGACTTCGAGACGATCGGCCAGTTCTACGAGGCGATCGAGGAGGCCCTCGAGCGCCTGAGCGCCGAGCTCGGCGAGGACGTCGTCTTCTGCGGCGATCCAGCGCGCCAGGTGACGGACGAGCTCTACTACGGCGGCAGCGGCCGCATCGTCGAGGTGAGCGATCTCGCGTCGGCACGCCGGGCGCTCGAGGAGATCGTCGAGCAGGGTGAGGGCCTCCAGCATCAGGAGGTCTGGGACGGCGACCGCGACATGTTCCACCCCGAGCGGGAGGAGGTCGCCCACTACTTCCGTTTCAACGAGCTCGCCGTCGGGCGGCGGTACAGGCAGGGCGACACGCCGCAGTCAGGCCCGACAGGCGAGGCGGTCGACGTCGACTGGGACGCCGTCCACGACATGCGCCCGAACCCGCGGTCGAGCGACTACCCGGAGGGAAGCGAGGCGCGCGCGCTGATGGAGGAGTTCAACCGCTCGTACTCCGGCGTCCTCCACCTCCTGCACGAGTGCTTCAACGGCAGCCCGAGGCTGCTCGCCGTGGCGACCGGCGAGATGTACGCGCTCAAGCAGCAGGCGATCGAGCTGATGCGGCTGCCGTCGGGCGACGGCCGGACGACCGCCGGGCCGAGCTTCGAGTACATCCCGCCGTCCGAGCGGCATCGGGGCATCGACCGGGCGAGGCGGATCGCGGTCATCCCGAACGGGCCCTACCTCGTCTACGGGAACATCCCGCTCGTCCGCAAGCGTAAGGTCGTCTCCGAGGAGGACTACTCGCTCGCGTGGGAGAGGACCGCCGTGCTCGAGACCGAGGAGACGTACGCGCTCTGTCGGTGCGGGCACTCGGGCTCGAAGCCCTTCTGCGACGGCACGCACGCCCGGATCGACTGGGACGGCACGGAGGCGGCCGACACGCGGCTGTCGGTCGAGCGGCGGCGGATCGTCGCGGGGTCGCTCACCGCGGAGACGAAGGACGCGCCGCCGCGCTCCGGGATCGTCGTCAAGCGCGACGGCTACCTGTGCATGCACGCCGCGTTCTGCGTCGGGAGGACGAAGAGGATTCCGGCGCTGATGGAGGGGGTCGCCGACAGCGACGTCCGCGCGCAGGTCATCGCCATGATCGAGCGCTGCCCCTCGGGCTCGTACCTCTATGCGCTCGAGTACGAAGGCCTCGACGTCGAGCCGGACTACCCGGTCCAGATCGCGGTGACGGAGGAGGAGACCGAGCTCGCGGGGCCGCTGTGGGTCACGGGCGAGATCCCCGTCGCGCGGGCGGACGGGCAGCCGTTCGAGACGCGCAACCGGATGACGCTGTGCCGGTGCGGGCAGTCGAGCGAGAAGCCGCTCTGCGACGGCACGCACCGCAAGATCGGCTTCCGCGACGAGTCGGTCCGCGCGGCCAAGGAGCCGGCGCCTGCGTTGCGTCCGGCTCAGCTCTCGATGCGGTCGGGGTTCGAGTACACGTTGACCCGGTCGCTCGAGACGAAGCCGCAGAGCGTGATTCCCTGCGTCTGGGCGAGCTCGACCGCCAGGCTCGACGGGGCGCCGACGCCGGCGAGCACCGGGCAGCCGGCGAGCGCCGCCTTCTGCACGAGCTCGAACGAGAGCCGACCGCTCACGCAGATCACGGAGCTCCGCAGCGGCAGAAGGCCCTGGCCAAAGGCCCAGCCGACGACCTTGTCGAAGGCGTTGTGGCGGCCGACGTCCTCGCGAACGCAGAGGAGCGTTCCGGCGGCGTCGAACAGGCCGGTCGCGTGCAGGCCGCCCGTGAGCGCGAAGGTCGGCTGCGCGGCCCGGAGCCGGTCGGGCAGCGCACCGAGGAGCGTCCAGCTCACGCGCAGCTCGGACTCGACCCGCGGCGCGTGGACGGCGACCGCCTCGAGTGCGCCCTTGCCGCAGACCCCGCACGAGGACGAGGTGTAGAAGTGTCGACGCAGCCGGTCGGGATCGAACGTGCGGACGCGGAGCTCGACTGCGTTCGCCGCGAGGTCGTCGGGCAGCTTCGCCGAGATCGGCTCGAGGCCCTCGCCGATCGCGAACCCGAGCGCGAGCTCCTCGTCGTTTCCGGGCGTGCGCATCGTCACCGCGACCGGCTCGCCGTCGACGCGGATCTCGAGCGGCTCCTCGACCGCGACGAGATCGGCCTTGCGCTCGCCTCCGGGCTGCCGCTCGACGACCACCTCGGCGGTGGCGTACGGCCTGCGATCCGGATGGCCGTCTCCGGCCGGCGCCGACGTCACCGCCCGACCCCGATCCGCTCGAGGTCGTCCTGCGAGTTGACGTTCAGCAGCAGCTCGGCCGGTAGGGCGACCTCTGCCACCCGGAGCTCCGAGAGCGCGTCGCGCAGACGGAGCTCGCCAGCTGCAAGGCGCCGCTCGAGGATCGGGAGCACCGACCGTCGGTAGGCACCGGGCAGCGGGCCGGTCTGGGGCACGGCGGCGTCGAGACACGCGGCGGCGAGCTCCTGGATCGCCTCCACGGTCAGCAGCGGGCAGTCGACCGGGACGACGACGCAGAGCTCCGTCGGAGCCGCGCGCAGGCCGGCGACGAGCCCGGCCAGGGGCGCGCGGACGCCGCAGCCGTCGTCGAGCACGTCGAACTCGAGCGGCAGCGCGTCCGCCGCCTTCCCGACTGCGAGCCGATGCTCGCAGGCGGCGCCGAGCAACGCCCAGCCGCGGTCAGCAAGCGTCTCTGGGCCCAGGCGGGCGAGAGCCTTCACCGATCCGAACCGGCGGCTCTCTCCGCCGAGCAGCAGGATCCCGGTGAGGCCAGTGCGCTTGTGCCCTCCGAAGGCGGCCATCACTTCCTGACGCTAGCGGGCTTCGCCCGAAGCCGCCATCGACGCGACGGCAGACGCGTCCGCCCTACGAAGACGACGGCCCAGGCGTGCTGAGCGTCGCTCGAAGCCATTCATCTACCGGCTGGTCGGCAGCGAACACAACGGCACCTTCGTCTTCATCCGGAGGCTCGAATGTCCGGACGTGCTCATCGAACACCTCCGGGCGAACGGGGGAGCGGCGTCTCCGCCGAGCGTTTTCTTGCATCCGGCGGCTGATCTCGTCGAGCGGCGTCTCGACGTAGACGAGCACGAACCTGTAGCCGTGCTCCTCGGCGACGCTCCTGAAGCGTTCGCGCAGGAACCTGAGGTTGCTCGTGTCGTCGACGAGGATCGTGACCCGCTCGCGCATGAGGTGCTCTACGCGGCCGATCGCGACGTGGTGCGTCCGTTCCCATTCCTCGACCGGGAGCCCGTCGCCACCAGAGGCGAGGCCTCGCTGCCGATTGATGTCGTCGAGGCCGACGTAGGTCGCGCCGGTGAAGCGAACGATCGAACGTGCGAGGGTTGTCTTGCCCGAGAAGGCGAGACCGCACATCAGATAGAGGAGGTCGTCGGCGCCCTGGGACGCGGCGTGCGTTGTAGCCCCTCGCTCGGTTATCCCTTGACTCCGCCGCGCGTGAGACCGGAGACGAGGTAGCGCTGCGCGATCAGGAAGACGACGACGGCAGGGATCGTGACGATGATCGCGGCGGCGGTCATCTTCTCCCAGTTCTGGGCGAACTGGAAGACGTAGGTCTGCATCCCCACGGGAAGGGTGTAGGACTTGTCGGAGACAAGCAGGACGTTTGCAAATGCGACCTCGTTCCAGGCCGTGATGAACGAGTAGAAGAACGTCACCGCGAGGCCCGGCAGCGACAGCGGGATCACGATGCGCCAGAAGGTGCCGAACGGCGTCAGGCCGTCGATTCGCCCGGCTTCCTCGATCGAGATCGGGATCGTGTCGAAGTACCCCTTGAGCATCCAGACGCAGAACGGCACGGCAACCGTGCAGTAGGCGAGGACCAGCCCGGTCTTCTGGTTCAGGAGGCCGAGATGAAGGATGATGTTGTAGATCGGTACGAGCAGGATCGCCGCGGGGAACATCTGGGTGATCAGGAACGCTGTCAGGGCCGGCCGGTAGCCGGGGAAGCGGTAGCGGGAGAAGGCGTATGCCGCGGTCGCGGCGAGGAAGACGCCGATCACCGTCGTGAAGAACGCGACCGCGATCGAGTTCCAGAACCACGTGAGGAAGATGTGGTCGTCGTCGGTGAGGACGTGCCAGTAGTTGGAGAACTGCCAATGCTTGGGCAGGATCGAGAGCGAGATCGACCCCTCGATCTCCGCCTGGGGCTTGAACGAGCTGATCAGGATCCAGAAGACGGGGAAGACCGCGATCACGCACGCGACGATCAGGCTCCCGTGCAGGAGGAGCGACACGTACCACTTGCGCCTGCGGCCCGGCCTGCGCTTGCGCTCGGCGAGGCCGACGCCGCGGACCAGCGCGCCGCTGACCGGGCCGGAGGTGTCTTCGACGTGCGCGCTCACGACCACGTCTCCTCGCCGCTCCTCGCGATGAGCCACCGGTAGCCCGTCCCGAACACGAGCAGCATCGAGAGGATGATCACGCCCCAGGCTGCGGCCTGGCCGTAGAGGTAGTCCGTGAACGCGGCCCGGTAGGCGAAGGTCGGAAAGATCTGGGTGGCGTTCGCCGGCCCCCCGCCCGTGATCAGGTAGATGATGTTGAAGAGATTGAAGGTCCAGATCAGACCGAGCAGGATCACGGTTGCGGCAACCGGGCGCAGGCCCGGAAGGGTGACGTCCCAGAAGCGCCGTAACGCGCCGGCACCGTCCGCCGACGCCGCGTCGAGAAGATCGGCGTCGATCGCCTGCAGCCCGCCGAGCAGGGCGACCATCATGAACGGCACGCCGAGCCAGACGTTCGTCGTGATCACGGCCACCTTCGCCCAGGTCGGGTCGCCGAGGAACGCGGGCGGCTCATTCCAACCGAGCTTCTGGAGGAACTGATCGAGGAACCCGTATGGGTTGTTGTAGATGAAGCGCCAGGAGAACGCGGTGATGAAGCTCGGCACCGCCCATGGCACGAGCAGCAGCATCCGGTAGATGCCGCGGAACCGCATCGGGCGGTTCAGCGTCACGGCGAGTGCAAGGCCGATCGTGAAGTGGAAGAACACGCACACGAACGTCCAGATCACCGAGAACTCGGCGACGCTCCGGAAGTCCTCGCTCGTGAGGATGTCCTTGTAGTTCTTGAGGCCGACGTACGCGTAGCTCGACGGGACGTACTTGTTCCCGATCGAGAACCGGTCGGCGTCCGTGAACGAGAGCATGATCCCGCGCACGAGCGGATAGAAGACGAGCACCCCCATCACGACCGCGACGGGGGCGAGCATCGCGTAGGCGAACCACCACTGATGGAAGCCCCGTCTCAGCCGCCCGAACGGACCACGAGCCCGCCGTGTCCTCTGAGAGACGGCGGGCTCGAGAGCCTGATCGGAGACGCTCAAACTGAGCGGACTCTAGTGCCTATTTCACGATTGTGAAGCTCGGGAAGAGCTTCGACTTCCAGGCGGCCGCAACGGTCGCGGCGGCCTTCGCCGGAGTGGACTTCCCGCTCAGCATCGACTGCATCGCTGGCGTCCAGTCGGTGTAGAGCTGGGAGCCCTGCGTGCCGGCCGTGCGGTCGGTCGCGACCTGCATCTGCTTGCCGAACGCGACGATGAGCCGGTTCTTCTTGACGTCCGGCAGCGTGTAGGCGGAGAGATGGCTCGGCAGGAGGTTGTTCTTCGTCGCGAAGACCGCCTGCTGCGCCGGCGCCGTCAGCCAGCTGATGAACGTGTAGGCCTCGGCCGCGTGCTGCGAGTTGCGGCTGATGACGAAGCTGGCGCCGCCGATCGGCGAGCCCTGACCGCTCGGCCCAGGCGGAAGCGTCGCAACCTGGAAGTTCTGCGAGCTCTTGAACGACGGCCCCGAGAGGACGTCCGCGGTCGACCACGGGCCGTTCACGATCATCGCGACCTGGCCGTTCTTGAAGGCCGTCAGCACGTTGCCGTAGTCGTTGGCGTAGTCCTTGTCAGGGAACGCGCACTTGTTCTGGAAGAGCGAGTTGTAGGCGCTCCAGCCGGCGATCGACTTCTGGGAGGCGATCAGGATCTGCTTCTTCGACATGTTGACGAGCCCGCCACCGTAGCCCCAGATCCAGGGCTGGATCCAGTACGAATCACCTCGGAGCGCGATGCCCTTGCCGTTGCCGAACTTCTGGCAGTACGTCACGAGCTGGGCGAGCGTCTTGGGCGGCGTGGTGAGCCCCTTCGCCTTGAACAGCGACTTGTTGTAGAAGAGGGCGAGCGCGTCGACGGTCTGCGGCACGGCGTACGCCTTGCCCTCGTACTGGGCGCCCGCGAAGGCCGCCTTGACGAAGTCGGCCTTGTCCGCCGCCGAGATCATCGAGGTCAGGTCGGTGAGCAGGCCCTGTGCCGCCCAGCCCTGCACGTCGGGAGCGGTGTCAGCACGCATCACGTCGGGCGCCTGGCCTGCCTGCGCGGCGGTGATGAACTTCTGCGCGTGCTGATCGAACGGCACGGTCACCATGTCGATCTTGATGTCGGGGTGCGAGGCCTCGAACTTGCTGACGAGGTCCTTGAGGGTCACCGTCTCCTGGTCGTTCATCGTCTGCCAGAAGGTGATGGTGGTCACTTGCGATCTCGCGTTCGCGGTCGCCGCGAGCGTCGCGGCGGCGATCGCGGCTGCCGCGCCGAGCGCGAGCAGAGAGGCCCGAAGGCCGAGGCGATGCATTCTGGTTTCCTCCTTGCTGGGCTTGCGGCCTGGGACGACAACCGCAAGACGCCTTGAAAGATGTTTCAAGAGCATGAAACGATGCCCGAGACTACGGCGCACATAGCGCGCTTGTCAAGCGGGGAATCGCTGACTAACAAGCCGTGTAAGCTCCGTATCACGGTTTCACGATCCTGACGTCCGTCCGATCTTGACGTCCGCACGATTCGACCTTCGAGCTCATATGGCACCAACCCTTAGAGACGTTGCCCGGCACGCACGAGTTAGCGTGGCCACCGCCTCTCGTGTCGCCGCCGGCGCGCCTGGCGTTCGGCCCGCAACGCGCGAGCGTGTCGAGCTCGCGATGCGTGAGCTGCTCTATGTCGCCCGCGGTGGCGCCTCGAGCGGCATCGTCGGGCTCCTCGTGCCCGAGCTCGACAACCCGATTTTCCCGGCGCTCGCCCAGGCAATGGAGCATCGCGCAGCCGAGGCCGGCTACGCGACGATCCTCTGCAACACCGCCGGCTCCGCGATCAGGGAAGCGGAGTACGTCCACATGCTCGTCGAGAGACGGGTCGACGGCATGATCTTCATCTCGAGCGAGGTCACCGATCTCCGATCGGACCACGCGCACTATGTCCGCCTTCGCCAGGAGGGTGCCCGGCTGGTCTTCGTCAACGGCTCGGCCGAGGCGCTCGAGGTGACGTCCGTCGGAGTCGACGAACGTGCTGCGGGCAAACTCGCGACCGAGCATCTACTCGGGCTCGGGCACCAGCGCATCGGCTTCGTGGCCGGGGACGAGTACTCCCTGCCCACGCGGGACAAGGCCGAGGGACGATCTCAGGCACTTCTCGCCGCGGGCGCCGACCCAGACGGACTCGTCGCCTACACGTCGTTCTCGGTCGAGGGCGGAAGGCGCGCGCTTCGCGTGCTGCTGGAGGCGTCGGGTGGCCCGCCGACCGGTGTTGTCTGCTCGAGTGATCTGATGGCGATCGGCGTCCTGATGGAAGCCTCCGAACAAGGTCTCGTCGTGCCGGACGACCTCTCTGTCGTCGGCTTCGACGGTATCGAGGCCGCGGCCTGGACGCGGCCTGCCCTGACCACGATCGAGCAGCCGATCGCTGACATCGCTGCAACCGCGGTCGGGGCGCTCAAGAGCCTGATCGACGAACCGGAACGACCGCTCCCAGACTTCGTGTTCCGTCCTAAGCTTCGTGTTCGGGGCTCCACGGGTCCCGCGAAGGAGAGGGCATGAGCAGGATCGTTCTCGACCACGTGACCAAGATCTATCCGGGCGACGTCATTGGTGCCGACGACGTCACGCTCGAAATCGAGAGCGGCGAGTTCATGGTGCTCGTCGGGCCGTCGGGGTGCGGCAAGTCGACGCTGATGCGGATGATCGCCGGGCTCGAGGACGTCACCGAAGGGACGATCCTCATCGGCGAGCGCGACGTGACCGAGCTCTCCCCGCGGCACCGCGATGTCGCGATGGTCTTCCAGAACTACGCCCTGTACCCGCACATGAGCGTGGGCAAGAACCTCGGCTACGGGCTCAAGGTCCGGAAGACCCCGAGGCACGAGATCGAGCGTCGGGTGGCCGATGTCGCGAAGCTCCTCGGGCTGCAGGAGCTGCTCGACCGCCGGCCGGCCGCCCTCTCGGGAGGCCAGCGACAGCGAGTGGCGATGGGGCGTGCGATCGTCCGCGAGCCGGCAGCCTTCCTGATGGACGAGCCGCTGTCGAACCTCGACGCGAAGCTCCGGGTGGCCATGCGCGCCGAGCTCTCGCGCCTGCACGAGCGGCTCGGCGTGACGACGGTCTACGTGACCCACGACCAAGTCGAGGCGCTAACGCTCGGCCAGCGAGTCGCGGTGATGCGTGACGGGCGTATCCAGCAGGTGGACGCCCCGCAGAACCTCTACAACGAGCCTGCGAACTTGTTCGTGGCCGCCTTCATCGGCTCGCCGTCGATGAACCTCGTGGAAGCGCACGTCAAGGATGGGACGGCTGAGTTCGCGGGCTTCCGGATCGCTCTCGCTCGAGGACGGCATCCCGTTCGCGAGGGCAACGTCATTCTCGGCATCCGGCCCGAGAGTTTTGAGGACGCAGCGTTCGCCGATTCGGCGCTTCCCCAGATCGAGGTGGAGGTGTCGGTGCTCGAAGAGCTCGGTTCTGACGCTCACGTCATCTTCCCGATCGATGCCGCCCGCGTCACCGCCGAGGATCTTGAGGCGGCGGTCGACGAGCCGATCGAGGGGCTGATCGCCGACGACCAGCGCGCCCTGTTCAACGCTCGCGTCGATCCCCGGACACGCGCGGGGACGGGTCGCCCGATCAGGCTCGCCGTCGACCCCGCCCAGTTCCACTTCTTCGATCCCGAGACGGGAGAGACGCTCCGCGCGGAAGGCGCCCTCGTCCACGCGAGCAGCTAGCTCCGTGGAACGCCGCGAGGCAGCGTCCGCGGTTGCACACGGCCGGTGACACGCTCAGTCGAGCGCCTCGCGCAGTGTCGCGACAGCTCGCGCGAGGCCGTCTTCAGGCGAGCGGAACGGATCCTCGTGTTCGATCGAGAGCGCGCCGTCGTAGCCGGCGTCTCGCAGCGCGGCCACGAGATCGCGCCAGAACCCGACTGGGTGACCGTCACCGATCGATCGGAAGTTCCAGGCTCGCTCGCGTGGGCCGCGCCTCGTCTCGAGGACGCCGTCGACAGCAAGAAGGGCCTCGTCGAAGCCCGTGTCCTTGGCGTGGACGTGGAAGATCGCACCCGTCAGCGCGCCGACGGATGCGATGGGGTCGATCTGCTGCCAGAAGAGGTGTGACGGGTCGAAGTTGACCCCGACGCTCGATCCTGCTGCGGCGCGCAGCCGCAACATCGTCTGAGTGTTGAAGACGACGAAGCCCGGATGCGGCTCGATCGCGACCCGGACGCCGTGGTCGCGTGCGAACTCCGCTGCCTCGAGCCAGTACGGGACCACACGCTCGCGCCACTGCCACTCGAGTGTTTCCGGGTAGTCGTCCGGCCAGGAACAGACGACCCAGCTCGGCCGACGAGAGTGTTCGGATTCGCCCGGGCAGCCAGAGAAGGTGATTACCGTCTCGACACCGATCTCTGCGGCCAGCCTCACCGTACGGCGGAACTCGCGGTCCGCGTGGGCGGCGACCGCACCGTCGGGATGCAGCGGATTTCCGTGACACGACAGGGCGGAGACCTCGAGACCGTGACCGGCGGCCCGCTCGGCGAGGTTGGGGTCGTCATGACGTCCTGTCGTCGCGATCTCGACTGCCTCGCTGCCGGCGGCCTTCGCTGCGCACAGTGCCTCCTCGAGCGACCGGTCGTGGAACAGCGCCAGGAAGAGGCCGATCTTCACAGGTGGACGGGGCCCCTCTGCTCGACTGAGCTCGCGATTCCGAGGATCACCGCGAGGCTGTTGAGGTTGTCATCGGCCGAACACTCCGGTGATCTCCCCTCAACGATCCCGCGTCGGAACTCGTGGAGCACGCCGAGCCGGTCGAGTGCCGGGAGCGTCGGCAGGTCGACGCGCTCGGGCGGCTTGCCGTAGCGCTCGAGGACGACCGATCCACGGAGCGGGCTCAATGGGCCGCCTGTCCAGGTCGCACGCGCCCGCTCGCCGACGAGTTCCCACTCTCCATTCCACGAGGTCTCGCCGTCGTATGCCGCGAAGTCGCCCTCGTACGCGACGGGCGTCCCGTCGTCCAAGACGAGGAGGGCCTGCACGTTCGGCTCCATCCGGAATGGAGAGTCGGGGACCTTCCACGCGAGCGCATCGAGCCGCGTGACCTCTCGACCGGTGATCATGCGAAGCAGGTCGACGTGGTGAATCCCCATCTCGAGCAGGTACGGGTGCGCCATCTCGGCGCGCCAGCCGCGACGGGAGATCCATGCGTTTCGGAGGTCCCGACGGCAGACGATGCGGATCCCGAGGAGCGGGCCGAGCGATCCGCTCGACACGAGCGTGCGGAGCGCCCGCGGCTGACGGCGAAAGCGATAGTTCTGCGCCACCATCACGTTGAGGCCCGTGCGCTCGGCGGTTCGGACGAGTGCCTGGGCGTCCTCGAGTTCGAGCGTCAGCGGTTTCTCGCAGAGCACATGCAGCCCGTCTGCAAGCGCTGCCTCGGCAAGGCGCCTGTGCGTTTCCGGTGGTGAGACGAGCAGCACTGCGTCAGCCTCAACCCTCGTCAAAGCCCGCTCGAGGCGCGGGAGCACCGGGACCGCCAGCTCGGTGGACACTCGTCCTCGGACCGTCGCCGACCCGTCGACGAGAGCAGCAAGCCGAAAACCGGCCGCGCGATGTACTAGCTCGGCCCAGCCGTACCCCCAGATACCTCCGCCAACCTGGATGATCGACAGCGGCCTCACTCCAAACGAGCTCCAGCCTAGAGGACCAGCCGCTCCTGTGAGCGGACATCGGTGCCGGTCATACCGCAGAGACGACCGAGACCCCAGTCAGCCGCGTCTCGAACCTCTGTGGTTCGTGCATTTAGAGTAGGCGTGTGACCGGTCACGAAGCTGATGATGAACGTCCCGCCGCGAGCGACGTGGCCGCCACGGAGAGAAGCTCGGCCGCCAACCCGACGGTGCAGCGCATGCTCGGCGGTGCCCCCGGGGTCCCGGCGCAAGGTCGGGGGCCGGCCGACGGCCGGCAGCCCGTCCGGGAGGACTACCACCATGCCGCGGCCGGCTGGGGCGCGGCCCGGAGTGTCGCCCGCGTGCTCGCGAAGTCGCGCGAGCCTGTGAACGGAACACGCTCCGTCCTGCGCATGAACCACGAGGACAAGGGCTTCGACTGCCCCGGCTGCGCCTGGCCGGACGACGACAAGGGCCTGCGCCTCGACATCTGCGAGAACGGGATCAAGCACGTCACCTGGGAGATGACGCGGAAGCGGGTGGACGCGGCGTTCTTCGCCGCTCGCACCGTGTCGGAGCTCGAGACCTGGACCGACTTCGCGCTCGAGGACGCCGGCCGGCTGACCGAGCCGATGGTCTACGACGCCGGGTCGGACCGCTACCTCCCGATCTCCTGGCCCGACGCGTTCGAGCTGGCCGGCTCGGTCATCCGGGGGCTCGACAGCCCGAACCAGGCGTGCTTCTACACCTCCGGCCGGCTCGGCAACGAGGCCTCCTTCCTGTACCAGCTCTGGGTGCGAGAGCTCGGGACGAACAACCTGCCGGACTGCTCGAACATGTGTCACGAGGCGAGCGGCCGCGCGCTCACGGCGTCGATCGGCACCGGCAAGGGGACGGTCGACCTCGAGGACTGGGAGCACGCCGACGCGATCTTCGTGATCGGCGCAAACGCGGCGTCCAACTCACCGCGCATGCTCACCGCGCTTGCCGACGCCTTCCGTCGCGGCGCCGAGATCGTTCACGTGAACCCGCTCGTCGAGGCGGCATCCAACCGCACGATCGTCCCGCACGACATCCTCGCGATGGCGACGTTCCGCACGACGAGAACGGGCACGCTGAACGTGCAGCCGAGAATCGGCGGCGACCTGGCGCTTCTGCGCGGCGTCGCAAAGGCGGTGCTCGAGGCCGCCGAAGGCGACCCGAAGGCGATCGACCGGGACTTCCTCGATCGCTTCGTCGCCGGCTTCGACGACTACCGGCAGCTGTGCCTGGCGGCGGAGTGGCCCGAGCTCGAGCGCCAGTCGGGCGTCGCCGAGGCGCTGATCCGCAGGGTCGCGGACATCTACCTGCGCTCGACGAGCACCATCATCAGCTGGTGCCTCGGGCTCACCCAGCAGGAGCACGGGGTCGACACGATCCGCGAGATCGTCAACCTGCTCCTGCTGCGCGGCAACATCGGCCGCGAGGGCGCCGGCCCGTGCCCGATCCGCGGGCACTCGAATGTCCAGGGGAACCGCACGTGCGGGATCAACCACCGGCCGAGCGAGGCGTTCCTCGCGCGCCTGCAGGAGGTGTGCGGCATCGACCCGCCGCGGCAACACGGCCTCGACACCGTCGGCACGGTCGAGGCGATGAAACGCGGCGACGTGAAGGTGTTCGTCGGCATGGGCGGGAACTTCGCCCTCGCGGCACCCGACACCGCGTACACCTTCGACGCGCTGCGCAACTGTGAGCTGACGGTGCAGGTCTCGACGAAGCTCAATCGCAGCCACGTCGTCCACGGCCGGCAGGCGCTGATCCTCCCCTGCCTCGGGCGGACGGAGCGCGACGAGCAGCTGGGCGGGATCCAGGCGACGACCGTCGAGGACTCGATGAGCATGGTCCACCTCTCGTCCGGCATGAAGCATCCGGCATCGCGTCACCTCCGGTCGGAGCCCGCGATCATCGCCGGCCTCGCGCGGGCGTCGCTGCCCGACAGTCCGACGCCGTGGGAGGACTACGTCGACGACTACGACCGGATCCGCGACGTCATGGCCCACGTGCTCGACGGCTTCGAGGACTTCAACCGGCGCGTCCGCAACCCGCTCGGCTTCCGGATCCGTCAGCCGGCGCGCGAGCGGGTGTTTCTCACGTCGTCGGGGCGGGCCGAGTTCTCGACGGCCCCGCTGCCGGACGCCGTCCCGGCCGATGGGCGCCTGATCCTCGGCACGATGCGCTCGCACGACCAGTGGAACACGACGATCTACTCGAACAACGATCGCTATCGCGGGGTTCGCAACCTGCGAACTGTCGTCTTCATGAACCGCCTCGACATGCAGGACCGCGGCCTCGGCGAGCTCGACCTCGCCGACATCACGAGCATCGCGAAGGACGGCAGCAGGCGGACGGTGCACGGCTACCGCGCCGTCGCCTACGACATCCCGCGCGGGAACGCCGCCGGCTACATGCCCGAGCTGAACGTCATCTGCCCGGTCGGCGACTTCAGCGCGCAGAGCGACCAGCCGCTGATGAAGCACCTCGTGGTCGAGATCGCGCGCAGCGCTTAGCTGAGCGTGTCACGGGTCTCGTCGTTGAACTGAGGTTCAAGGCGCGAGCCCGAGTTGAGCGGAAAGTGGCAGGCGACGAGATTGCCATTGCGTTCGCTGAGCGGCGGCTCAACATCGCGACAAAGCTCCTGCGCGTAGGGGCAGCGCGTTCTGAAGCGGCAGCCGCTTGGCGGTGCGAGTGGGCTTGGCGGCTCGTCGTCCAGGGTCGCTTGGTCATCGGGGCGCGTGGTCGATGCCCGAGCTCCTGGGACGGCAGCCAGCAGAGCCTCCGTGTACGGGTGGGCCGGCGCGGAGAAGAGCCGATCGGTCCCGGCGATCTCGACGATCTTGCCGAGATACATGACCGCGATTCGATCGCTCACGTGGCGGACGACGGCAACGTCATGCGAGATGAAGAGGAGGGCGAGCCCGACCTCGCGCCGGAGGCTAGCGATCAGATTGAGGATCTGTGCCTGGATCGAGACGTCGAGTGCAGAGACCGGCTCGTCCGCGACGAGCAAGCGCGGATTGGTGACGATCGCCCTGGCGAGGCCGATTCGTTGACGTTGTCCACCGGAGAACTGGTGCGGGTAGCGCTCGGAATGTGCCGGCTCGAGGCCGACGAGTCGAAGCACGTCCTCGACCCGGCGACGTCGTTCGGATGGTGATCCCATCCGGTGGACACGAAGGGGATCACCGATGATCGATCCGACCCGGCGGCGAGGGTTGAGCGAGGAGTAGGGGTCCTGGAAGACGATCTGGATCTCTCGGCGAACGGTCCGGAGCCGACTCCGCGACCAGTGGGTGATGTCCTGGCCGTCGAACGTGATCGTTCCTCCGGTCGGCTCGATCAGTCTTGTGACCAGGCGGGCGAGGGTGGACTTCCCGCAGCCGGTCTCGCCGACGAGTCCGAGCGTCTCGTTGGCGGCGAGATCGAAGGTAACGCCGTCCACTGCGTGCACGACCGGGCCGTGAATGCGCTGCGGCCCGCGGGCGGGGTAATGCTTGACGAGGTCGCGTACCGAGAGCACGGTGGCACCGGCCCCCGGCTCCGCGGGCGCGCCGCTGATCACGGGTCCTTGCGCGTCCCGTCACCTGGTGGCGCCATGACTGGACAGGCGACCAGATGCTCCGGCCCGATCGTCGACAGGGTCGGAGTGCGCTCGATGCACGATCGTTCTGCATGGGCACAGCGAGGGTGGAAGGGACAGCCAGGTGGCAGACGGACGGCGTCGGGAGGTGATCCGGGGATCGGCCTCAGAGCAGCGGTTCGCGACCGGCCGATCTGCGGAACCGACCCGAGCAGTCCTCGCGTGTACGGATGCACCGGGGCGTCGATGACGACCTCTCGCGGTCCTCGCTCGACGATCTGCCCGGCGTACATGACGAGGACGTGGTCGCAGTGCTGGGCGATCACGCCGAGATCGTGGCTGATGAGCACGAGCGCCATTCCCGTTTCGTCCCGGAGCTGTGCCAGGAGCTCGAGGATGCGGGACTGCACGGTCACGTCCAGAGCCGAGGTGGGCTCGTCGGCGATCATCAGGTCAGGGCCTAGGGCGAGCGCGAGTGCGATCATCACGCGTTGACGCATGCCGCCCGAGAGCTCGTGCGGATACGCGTCGACCCGCGCTTCGGGGCTCGCGATCCCGACGCTACGAAGGAGCTCGATCGCGCGAGCGTGCGCTGCTCTCCTACTTACGCGCTCGTGAGCGCGGAGCGCCTGTCCGATTTGCCAGCCGATTCGATACAGGGGGTGGAGAGAGGCGAAGGGATCCTGAAAGACGATCGCGATCCGCCGGCCGCGAATGCTCCGCAGCTCCGAGGTCGGGAGGGTGAGCAGATCGGTGCCGTCGAGGAGGATCTCCCCGCAGATCTCTGTGTCCTCGGACCGCGTGAGCCCGAGTGTCGTTAGTGCAAGGACGGTCTTTCCGGAGCCGGACTCACCGACGAGACCGACCGTCTGTTCGCGCTCGACCGTGAACGAGACGCCGTTGACTGCGCGCACTGTGCCCTCGTGAGTCCGGAACGCGACGTGGAGATCGCGCAGCTCGAGGAGCCCCAACGTCAGTACCGAACGCGGGGGTCGAGGATCGCATAGAGGATGTCGGCGACGAGCACGGCAAGGACGATGAAGAAGGCGCCGAAGAGCACGGTGCCTTGAATCGCGGGCAGATCGCCGTGCTGGATCGCGTCGACGGCATAGCGACCGACGCCCGGGATGTTGAACACGGTCTCGACGAGGATCGTGCCTCCGAGCAGCAGCCCGAGGTCGAGCGCGGCCAGCGTTACGATCGGCGCGAGCGCCGCCCTGAGTCCGTGCTGGAGCACGACTCGCCGCTCGGTGACTCCCTCGGCACGTGCCGTGCGGATGTAGTCCTGCGCGAGCGTCTCGCGCAGGTTCTCGCCGATCATGCGCGCGTACAACCCGGCGAAGGCGAGCGCGAGCACGATCCAGGGGAGGATGAGCGATTCGAGCCACGCCTGCGGGTCCTCGGTGAGTGGCCGGTAGGTGCCGGCCCCTCCGACGAGGGGGAACGTGCCGATGTCGCTCGCGAAGATGAAGAGGGCGACGAGCCCGAGCCAGTAGGTCGGGGTGGAGATGAAGAAGAGCGTGACGCCTGTGACGGCGCGGTCCGACTTCGACCGCGGCCTCACGGCGGTCAGGATCCCGACCGGGAGCGCGATCAGCATCCAGAGGACGAACGCCCCGACTGCGAGGGAGATACTGGCGGGGAGCCGCGAGAGGATCTCCGTTCGCACGGACACCTCGGAGTAGTAGGAGTATCCGAGATCGAACTTCGTCACGACGGCCTTGGCGTAGAGCCAGAACTGCGCGGGGAGAGGTCTGTCGAGGCCGAGATTCGCCCGCACTTCGGCGATCTGCTCCGGGGTCGCCTGCCGACCGGCCCGGATGAGCGCGGGGTCCGCCGACGGCAGCACGTAGAACACGACAAACGTGAGGAACGAGACGAGCACGAGTAGGAGCACTCCCCAGGCCAGGCGTCGCAGGACGTAGCGCAGAAGGGGCGAGCGGATGCTCGCGAGACGAAATAGCCGGCCGCGGCCGCCGCCCACGGCACGCCCGCTGACGCCGGCGGGAGAAGGCGTGCCCTGGGTCGGCCCGGCGGACGTCTCTCCGCTCCTTACTCGATCGAGGTGCTCGCCAGATCGAGCAAGCCGCCGTTCCAAAGCATCTTCCCGGGAACGATCCGATCGGAGACGACGTTCGGGACGTTCGTCCACAGCCAGGGGATGACGGCAGCCTGCTCGATGATCATCTTGTCGATCCTCCCCCAGGCGGCGTACCGTGCCGAATCGCTTTCGATCCGCTTCGCGCGCTCCATCGCGGCGTTGATCTTGGGGTCGTCGAACTGCGACATGTTCACGTTGTTGACGGGCACGATGTTCTTCCCGTTGAAGGTCGGGTCGAGCATGGTGACGGGGTCCTTGAAGTCCGGGAACCATCCGAGCGATGGGCAGAGCTCGGGCTCGTTCTTCGGCACGACGCAGAACGTCGTGAACATCGCGTCGAGCGAGACCAGTTTCAGGTTCACCTTGATCCCGATCTTCGCGAAGCTCGCCGCGAGGACCTTGGCCTGGTCCGGGGACGGTGCAGGGTTCGCGACGATCGCCGTCACCGGAGGCCCGTCGTACATGCCGTCCATGTAGCCGGCCTTGCGCATCTCGGCCTTGGCCTTGGCGACGTCGCCGGCGTGGTTCGCGCTCGGGTACGGGTCGTAGGCGAAGCCTCCGGCGTCCTCGAATCCTCGGCCCTTGAACTCGGGCCCGACGAAGTGCGTCGCGATCGCGCCGAACAGCGGTCCACCGGAGACGAGGCGCATGGCGTTCTTGTCGAGCACGTAGCTCGCCGCCCGCCGGACGTTCACGTTGTCGAACGGCTTCTTCGTCGTGTTGAAAGCGACGTAGTTCGTGCCGTTCGGCCAGGAGTAGAAGTTGTCCTTGTTCTTCGCGTTCGTGACCACTTCCTTGAGCACGGACGCGGGGAGGACGACGTAGTCACCGGCACCGTCGGCGTTCCCCTGCAGGATCTGCCGCACGCCGACGTTCGGGTCGGTGAAGCCTTCCTGCACCTCGATCGCGTCGACGTAGGCCGGCCGGTAGTCGGTCTGCGCCGACCAGTTCGGGTTGCGAACGAGACGGATCCGCTTCCCGGCCGTGTAGCCCTTCCCCTGGACGTTCCCCGAGCCGTCCGCCTCGAACATGTACGGACCGCTCGCGACCTGGTGGAAGCCGTAGTCCGACGTCGTCTTCGCGTCGAACCGGGCGGCGTACTCCTTCGGAACCGGAGCGGTGTTCGTCATCACCAGCGCTCCGACGAGCGTGGTGCTCGGGGCCTTGAGCTCGAGCACCAGCGTGTACTTGTCCGGAGTCTGGATGCCGCTGATCGCCTGCGGCGTCTTCGGCGGCTTCGTGGGCGCTCCGACGAGGTCGGCGAAATACGTGTAGACGTAGCCGTTGGGCACGTTCGAGGCGAAGCTCCGCTCGATCGCGTACTTCACGTCGGCGGCCGTCACCTCCCGGTTCACCGGCGGGCTGAAACGCACCCCGCGCTTGATGCGAACCGTCACCGTCTTGCCGTCTCCCGAGACCTGCGGCGGTGCGGCGGCGAGATCGGGAACGGTCTTCGTCGAGTTCGCCGGGATTGCGTACAGCGTCCGGTGCACCGAGTTCAGGACCTGCCAGCCGAACGAGTAGTAGGTCCGGCCGGGGTCGATCGAGTCGACGTCGCCGGATGAGATGAGCTTTAGCGTTCCGCCTTGCTTGTGCTGCTGGCCCGCGCCGCCTCCGCCCGCGGGTGCGAGAAGGGCGAGTACCACCACTGCCATCACGGCCAGCGTGATGTGTCTCCTGCTGCCAAACGCCATGTTGTCGTCTCCTTCTTCGTGTGGCACCGAGCGCTCGCCTAGCGGCGGGTGCTGGACAGATGGGGGTCGAGAGCGTCGCGGACGGCCTCGCCGAGTAGGTTGAAGGCCAGGACTGTGAGAACGAGTGCGACGCCGGGAAACACGAAGTACCACCACGCCGAGTCGAAGATCGGCGTGGCGGCGGCGATCATCTGGCCCCAGCTCGCCTGCGGAGGGTTGATGCCGACCCCGAGGAAAGAGAGCGCCGCCTCGAGCAGGATGTTCTGGGGGATCACGAGCGCCGCGTAGACGATGATCGGTGTCACGAGGTTCGGAAGGATCTCGCGCCCGAGAATCGAGATGTCACCCGCACCTGTCGCACGCGCCGCCTCCACGAACTCCTTCTCGCGGAGCGAGAGCACCTGACCGCGAGCCAAGCGGGCGAAATACGTCCAGCTGAAGAGGACGATGATCCCGATCACTGTCGTCATTCCTGGCTGGACGAGTCCTCCAGCACAGCCCTGTCCGATTGAGCAGGCCGAACCGATGCCGAGCGCGAGCAGGAGCAACGGGAAGGCGAGCATCACGTCCACCGTGCGCGAGATCAGCGTGTCGACGATGCCGCGGTAGTAGCCGGCGAGGATCCCCAGCGCTGTTCCGATCAGCAGCGCCAGGCCCGTCCCCACGAGCGCAACGATGAGCGAGACGCGAGCGCCGTAGAGAACACGCGCGAAGACGTCCGACCCGACGGTGTCCACGCCGAAGAGGAAGTCCCACGACGGGCCCGTCGGCGTCCCGAAAGCGGGGTCGAGACGATCGGTGTACTGCGCATTCGGCGGGTGTGCGACGAGGCGTGTGATCGGCCCTGCGAACACCGCCCCGAGCACGACGACGAGGAGGAACAAGGCTGCGACCAGTGCGATCTTGTCGGAGCGGAGACGCTCCCAGAAGATCGAGCCGGGGCTGCTCACCTCGCGTGTGGGCGCGATGAATCCACCGGGTCCCAACGACACTTCGACTGACCTCGCGTGACGCATGTGTCTCGTCTCTGAGAGGTGGGCCGCTCGACTCTAATCCGGCGGCGGTTCGGCAGGCAAGCCTCGCGAAGTCGCGCATCGTCGGGCGCTTCGGAGTCAGAGGAAAGCGATCAGGCGTCCGAGTCGAGCGGCGACGCGAGCAGTGCGAAGCCGAGGACGCAACCCGCGAGCAGGCAGCAGACACCGATCGCGAGGAAGGCTCCCGAGTCGAAGACGAGTGTCAGCAGCGCTCCGAGGCCGAGGAGCGCGGCCGCGCCCGGTGCGAGCCTCGGCCGCGGCTTGGTCGCCGGCGCCCCCGGCGTCGGCGTCTCCGGGCTGGACGGCGCTGCGTCGAACCGGCCTCCGAGCAGGAGGCCGTAGAGGAGGACGAGCGAGGGCGCGAGGACGACCACGCCGATCGCGGTCGCGATCACGAGCGCGATCAGCGTCGAGCGGCCCGCGGCGGCCTCGTGCACGTCGAGGCCCGGCAGTACCTCGGGACGCTGGGCGAAGGCCCAGCCGAGGACGACGGCGGCGACTGCGGCGGCCGCTGTCGGCCTGGCCGCGTCGTAGCGGCGCCGCCAGACGAGCAATATCGTCGCGGCGCCCGCGACGGCCGAAACGATCACGGCGGCGAGCCCGGCGCCCGCCGTCAGCCCGTCCCACAGCTCGGGCGCGTCGTCGCGGACGACGAGGAGCCCTCCCATCGCGACCGCGCCCGCGACGACGCCGGTTGCAAGGGCACGCACCCGGCACGCCTCGGCGAGCTCCGGCTCGCCGAGACGAACGGCGTCCGCTGCCAGGTAGACGGCCGCGAGATATGCCGACACGCAGACCGCGAGCACGCCGACGAGGAACGAGGTCGGGTTGAGCCAGCTCGAGAACTGGTCTCCTTCGGCGTTGCCCACCGGCACGCGGCCCGAAGCGATCGCGCCGAGCGCGGCGCCGAGTGCGAACGGAGTCAGGATCGACGAGAGGGCGAAGACGAGGTCGACCGTCCGTTGCTCGGACGGCCTGCCGGTGCCCACGCGCAGCGCGTAGGCGGTGCCGCGCAGGATGATCCCGACCGCCGCGATGAAGAACGGCACTGCGAGGGTCGACATCGTCGATCCGAATGCAGTCGGGTACGCGGTCCACCAGATCACGAGCACGAAGATCAGCCAGACGTGGTTCGCCTCCCAGACCGGTCCCATCGCGTGGTGTGCGTGGTCGCGGATCGCTGTGGCCCGGCGCCCGCCCGTCGGCAGCGACCAGAAGCCGGCGCCGAAGTCGGCGCCGCCGAGCACCGCGTAGGCGGTCAGCCCCGCGAGGATCAGCGCGATCGGGAACTCATCGAGCGACATCGGCGCCGGGGTCGGCTGCGAGGACGGGAGGAGCGTCGACCGGCTCGAGCGGTCTGCGGGCGATTCGTCTCAGCACCCAGTACACGGCCACGGCCAGGGCGGCGTAGACGACGACGAGGGTTGCGTACCCGACTGGCACGCCCTCGCCGCCGGTCACCGCCTCCGAGGTACGCATGACGCGGTAGACGACCCACGGCTGGCGGCCGACCTCGGTCGTGACCCACCCGGCGAGCAGCGCGACGAGTGAGGCCGGGCCGGCGAGGACGACGGCCCGGTAGAACCAGCGCGACTCCGGCAGGCGCCGCTTGCGCAGGCGGACGTACGCGAAGAGGACGCCGAGCGCGGCGAGGGCAGTCCCGATCCCGACCATCGCCTGGAACGCGTAGCGGACGACGTTGACCGCGCTGTCCGGCGGCCGGTCGGCGGGCGAGACGGAGTCGAGGCCCGCAACCGTGGCGTTCGGGTCGTGGTAGGCGAGCAGCGAGAGCAGGCGCGGGATCCTGATCCCGTACTGCACCTCCTCGCCGTCGAACCAGCCGAGGACGTGGATCGGCGCGCCGGAGGTCGTCTGCCCGAGGCCCTCGATCGCCGCGAGCTTGACCGGCTGCGTCGTCGTCACCTCGCGGGCGACCCAGTCGCCGACGACAACCTGCACGGGCGCGGCGATCGCGGCCGCAGAGAGCGCGATCGTCAGCGCGGTCCGCTCGTACCGGCCCCAGCGACCCCGGAGGAAGCCCCACGCGTAAACGCTCGCGATCAGGAACCCCGCCACGATGTAGCCGGCGATGTACATGTGCACGAACTCGTGCCAGAAGTACGAGTTGCCGAAGAGCGCCGACCACGGATGGACGTCCACCGCCTGGCCGTTCACGAGCTTGAAGCCGCTCGGGTTGTTCATCCAGCCGTTGACGGTCAGCACCATCAGCGAGCCCGCGAGGCCTGTGATCACGACGATCACGCCGCAGAGGAGGTGGAGCCGCGTCGAGATCCGGTCCCAGCCATAGACGTAGATCGCGATGAAGATCGCCTCGAGGAAGAACGAGAACCCCTCGAAGGCGAAGGCGAGCCCGAAGACGTTGCCGAAGCTCGACATGAATCCGGGCCACAGGAGGCCGAACTCGAAGCTGAGGATCGTGCCCGTGACGACGCCGACGGCGAAGATGGTGATCATCACCCTCGACCACCGCTTTGCGAGCGTCAGGTAGACCGGGTCGCCGGTGCGGAGCCAGAGCGACTCGACGAACAGGACGAGTGCGGGGAAGGCGATCCCGAAGCAGACGATCGGGATGTGGATCGCCAGCGAGAGCGCCTGCATCTGCCGCGCCTGGAAGAGGTACTCCTGATCGACAGGCGCGGCGATCGCGAGCAGGCCGGACGTCATGCTCGGTCAGACTGATCGGGCACCGAACGAGGATCCCACGGCGCCCGCCCCAGGGCAAACCGCGAGCGAGACTAGGGCCCGGTCGCGGTCAGCCTCGGCGAACGTGCCTCGCGACTACGTGCCGCGAAGCTCCGACTCGGCCCGCAGCCAGTTGTCGACCTCGCTTGCACCCGGGTCGTCCAGGTGGAGTATGTAGGCGCGCTCAGCGATCATGTCGTCGTTGATCTCCCCCGTCTTGCGCCTGCTCGTCGTGCTGCGGCGGGTGGTCGTCTTCGGCGCCGAACGGGTGCTCGCCGCCTTGGTGCTCTTCTCTGACTTCGCTGCCATCCCTTTTATCCCCCTCCTTGCTCGAACTCGACCAAAAAAAACCCCGGGATCCCCCGAGGCAACGATGCCTTACCGCGACCGGCCCTCATCGACCTGACGGCGGTCACCATACCAGCGGGGCCGGACACCCCGAGCGCTTCGGGTGGAGGGCTCGTCGTCGCCCTGCGCTGAGGCGTCCCATTGATCATCCCCATGCCGCGGCCGCATGATCTCTCCGCCTCCGGGGCGATGCAAGACCCCCGGCCAGCGGATGTCCGCTCGGCGCGACGATTCCGTCGCTCATCCCGTCGTCGCCGCTCACGTTGCGCGCTCGAGCAGCGCCACCCTGAAGCCGCCGAGCGCCTGCGCGACATCGGGGAGGACCTCGCGCCACTGCCCGGCTGGGAGCTCGAACTCGGGCGCCTCGCCCCGCACCGGCACCGCGACGACGACGTCGTCGCCCCGGCGGTAGGCGCACGTTCCCTCGGCCGCCGGCAGCGGCTCGTACGCGCCGCCGAACGCCTCGGGTCGACGGCTGCGGAGCGCGAGCGCCTCGCGGATCACGTAGAGCTTCATCGTCTCCGCGGTGGGCGTCCGCAGAGTGGCCAGGGCCCGCCGCCTCGCGTCCCAGTCGATCGGCCGCCGGTTGTCGGGGTCCACGAGCGCGAGGTAGGGGAGCTCGTCGCCGCCGTAGATGTCCGGCACGCCGGGCGAGGTGAGCCGGAGCACGAGCTGGCCGATCGCCGACCACGCACCGGCCGCGGCGACCTCGGCGGCGAAGGGCTCGAAGTCGGCGAGGAACCGCCCGTGCTCGAGCAGCGAGCGGCAGAACCGTTTGACGGCCTCCTCCCAGCGGAGGTTCGGCTCGACCCAGGTCGTGTTGCGCTTCGCCTCGCGCAGCGCCTTCTCGACGTACTGCTCCAACCGGTCCGCGCCGATCGGCCACGCCCCGAGGAGCGTCTGGTAGACGAGCAGCTCCTCGGGCCAGTCGGGCGCGTCGCCCTCGCGCAGCGGCGCGGCGAGCTCGCGCCAGCGCAGGACGCGCTCGCGCCAGCGCTCGGCCATCCCCGCGAGGGCTCCGATCCGCGCGCGGACGTCGGCGCTCCGCTTGGTGTCGTGCGTCGTTCCCGGCAGGAGCGTGTTCGGAAAGTGCGCGGCGCGCTCCGCGTTCCGCCGGTGGAGCTCCTCGACCGAGAGGGCGAACCGCCCCGGGTCGCCGCCGACCTCGTTGAGCGCGAGCAGGCGCACGTAGCGGTAGAAGGCCGTGTCCTCGACGCCCTTCGCCATCACCGGCCCGGTCGTCTGCTGGAAGCGCGTCACGAACTCGTCGTGGCCGCGCTCCTCGAGTAGGAGCACGCGGCGGAGCTCCTCCGGCAGCTCGGCGACCGCGTCGCGGTCGGCCTGGTCGACGCGGCCGCTCCAGGGCTCGACGTAGGTGCGGTACACGGGCAGCGAGGCGAGCGCGCGCTCGAGCTCCGGCAGGTCGAGCAGCCGTCGGAGACGAGCGACCTCCCGCTGGAAGGTCGTCTGCGCCTGCTCGAGCTTGGCTTCGAACGCGACCTCGGCGAACGGGCGCGGCTCGCCGGCCAGCTCGGTGAGCACCGCCTCACCGGCGGGATCGACGAAGAGGCTCTCGGCTTCGTTCAGGAAGTCGTAGCCTGTCGTCCCCTCGACCGGCCAGCCGCGCAGGAGCTCGCCCGGCTCGAGGATCTTCTCCACCCAGACCCGCTCGACCCCTTCGGCCCTCAACCGCTCGAGGTACCCGCGAGGATCGGCGAGCCCGTCAGGGTGGTCGACGCGGAGGCCGTCCACGACCCCCTCGCGGACGAGGTCGAGCACGAGCCGGTGGGTCGTCTCGAACACCTCCGGGTCCTCGACGCGGAGGCCGCCGAGGTCGTCGATGTCGAAGAAGCGCCGGTGGGCGCCCGACTCCTCGTCGACGTCGAAGAACCGCGCACGCAGCTCGGGGTCGCGCCAGAACGGGTTCTCGTCTTCACTCGTCGACATGTGGTTCGGGACGACGTCGAGCACGATCCCGAGGCCGGCCTCTCCGAGTGCCCGCAGGTCGCGCTCGCCGCCGAGCACGCGCGAGACGCGGCGCGGCTCGACGACGTCGTAGCCGTGCGAGGAGCCGCGGCGCGCCTGGAGGATCGGCGAGAGGTAGAGGTGGCTGACGCCGAGCTCGCGGAGGTACGGGACGAGCCCGCGTGCGTCGGCGAACGTGAGCCCGGGGCCGAGCTGGAGCCGGTAGGTCGCGCGGAGCTCCTGCGTCACGTCTCCCGGCGCAGGACGACGAGCGAGCGCGGCTCGAGCCTGATCGTGTCGCGGAAGCTGTGGCGGGTCTCGGGGGCGTCGGGGTCGGCGGTCGAGAGCTCGAGCAGCCAGCGCAGGCCGAAGCGCCTCGGCGGCAGCACGAACTCGGCGGGCTCGTGGTCGGCGTTGAAGAGGAGCAGGAACGAGTCGTCGATGACGGGCTCGCCCTGTGGTGTCCGATCGGTGAGCTCGGAGCCGTTCAGGAACACGCCGATCTGCCGCTCGCCGCCGTTGTCCCAGTTACGTCGCGTCATCCGCCGGCCGTCGGGGCGGAACCACCAGACGTCGGGGAGCGTCGAGCCGCCCGCGTCCCCGGCGAGGAACGTCGCCCGCCGGAACACGGGATGCCGCTGGCGCAGCGCGATCAGCCGTCGCGTGAACGCGAGCAGCCGCTCCCGCCGCTCGTCCAGCGACCAGTCGAGCCAGGAGATCTCGTTGTCCTGGCAGTAGGCGTTGTTGTTGCCGCGCTGCGTCCGCCCCCGCTCGTCGCCCGCGAGCAGCATCGGCACACCCTGGGAGAAGAAGAGCGTCGCGAGGAAGTTCCGCTGCTGCCGCTCTCGAAGCGCATTGACTCCGGGATCGTCGGCCGGTCCCTCGACGCCGCAGTTCCAGGAGCGGTTGTCGTCGGTGCCGTCACGGTTGCCTTCGAGGTTCGCCTCGTTGTGCTTCTCGTTGTACGAGACAAGGTCGGCGAGGGTGAACCCGTCGTGCGCCGTGATGAAGTTGATCGAGGCCGAGGGCCGGCGCCCGTCTCGCTCGTACAGGTCGGCCGAGCCGGTGAAGCGGTACGAGAAGTCGGCGAGCCGGGCCTGCCCGCGCCAGAAGTCGCGCATCACGTCGCGGTAGATGCCGTTCCACTCCGTCCAGAGGACGGGGAAGTTGCCGACGTGGTAGCCGCCCTCGCCGACGTCCCACGGCTCGGCGATCAGCTTCACCTGGGAGAGGACCGGGTCCTGGTGGATGATGTCGAAGAAGGCCGAGAGCCGGTCGACCTCGTGGAGCTCGCGTGCGAGCGCGGCAGCGAGGTCGAAGCGGAACCCGTCGACGTGGCAGTCGATCACGAAGTACCGCAGCGAGTCCATGATCAGCCGCAGGACGGCCGGGTGGACGGGGTTCAAGCTGTTGCCGGTTCCCGTGTAGTCGACGTAGAAGCGCGGGTTGTCTCCGACGAGCCGGTAGTAGGAGGCGTTGTCGATGCCGCGGAAGGCGAGCATCGGGCCGAGGTGGTTTCCCTCCGCTGTGTGGTTGTAGACGACGTCGAGGATCACCTCGATCCCTGCGCGGTGAAGCGCCTTCACCATCCCCTTGAACTCCGTCACCTGCTCGCCGCGCCTGCCGGTCGCCGCATACAGCGCGTGCGGGGCGAGGTAGCCGATCGAGCTGTAGCCCCAGTAGTTGGTGAGCCCGCGGGCGGCCAGCGAGGCCTCGTCGGCGATGTGGTGGATCGGCTGCAGCTCGACCGCGGTCACGCCGAGCGAGGTCAGGTACTCGACCGCCGGCTCCGACGCGAGGCCGCCGTACGTGCCGCGGAGGTCCTCCCGCACGTGCTCGTTCAGCTTCGTAAAGCCCTTGACGTGCAGCTCGTAGATGATCGTCTCGCTCCACGGCCGGTTGAGATGGCGGTCGCCCTCCCAGTCGAAGGCCGGGTCGATGACGACACACTTCGGGATCGCGTCGGCGTCGTCCTCGTCGTCGGCGTAGAGGTCTGCGTCCTCGCCGTCGGGGACGTACGGCGTCACGTTCGCGGTGGCGTAGTCGATCGGCCCCTCGATCGCCTTCGCGTACGGGTCGATCAGGAGCTTCGTGGCGTTGAAGCGCCGGCCCTGCTCGGGCGCGTACGGCCCGTGGACGCGGTAGGCATAGCGCTGGCCGGGTCCGACGCCTGGCAGGTAGCAGTGCCAGTTGAGTGAGGTGCGCTCGGTCATCTCGACCCGCGTCTCGCGGTTCGCGTCGTCGAACAGGCAGAGCTCGACCCGCTCGGCGTTCTCGGAGAACAGCGAGAAGTTCGTCCCGCTGCCGTCCCACACCTGCCCGAGCGGGAACGGGGCGCCCGGCCAGACTTCCATTACGGTCGCAGCTCCGCGGTGAGGTTCACGAAGTCGGCGACGAGCTCCACGTCGCCGCGGCGCACGCGCAGGACGCGCCTCCTCTCGTCGACATCGGTCTCGACGCTGCGCGGGAGCGAGCGCCGAAGACGCAGCAGGTCGGAGTAGAACGTGCGAACTTCGGGGTCGCCCGACTCGGGAGCAAGGCGCGAGCGCTCGAAGGTCTCGGGCGCCTGCGGGTCGGGGATGTCGTCGCCGGCGAACGCCGCGAAACGCGCGAACTCCTTCCGCCGCCCCTCGCGCGTCGCTTTCGCGATCGCCGGGTCGTCGTGGTCCGTGAAGAACTGGAACGGCGCAGCCTCGCCGTGCTCCTCGCCCATGAAGAGGAGGGGAACGTGCGGCGCGAAGAGGACGCACGCGGCCGCGATGCGCCGCGCCCGAGGCGGCAGACGGTCGCCGAAGGCACGGTTGCCGATCTGGTCGTGATCCTGCGCGCAGATCACGAGTCGCTCGGCGTCGATGTCCTCGAAGGCGCGGGCAAGGTCGGCGACCTTACCGTAGGGCTCGTAGTACCCGTCGCGCTCGCCGGTCAAGAGGACGTGGAGCGCGTGGTGGAACTCGTCGGCCCACTGCGCGTCGTGGCCCCAGGCCTCGATCGGGCGCCGGTCGCCGATCCTCATCTCGGAGATCACGAGCGCGCCGGGCCGTGCCGCGTGCACGCGCTCCGCGAGCTCGGCCATGACGTGCGGCTCGTCGTCGTCGAAGATCGCGTGCACCGCGTCGAGCCGTAACCCATCGATCCGGTAGTCGCGCACCCACTGCTCGGCGTTCTGGATCGCCCACTCGCGCACGGCCGGCTGGGAGTAGTCGATGGCGTCTCCCCAGAAGGTCTTGTGCTTGGCCGAGAAGTACGGCCCGTACGCGGCAAGGAGCTCCGAGCCGGGGCCGACGTGGTTGTAGACGACGTCGAGGATCACGGCCAGTCCGGTGGTGTGCGCTGCGTCCACCAGGCGCGCGAGGTCGTGCGGCCCGCCGTAGGCCCGGTGCGGCGCAAACGTGAGCACGCCGTCATATCCCCAGCCGCGCTCACCGGGGAACGTCGCAACGGGCATCAGCTCGACCGCCGTGATGCCGAGCTCGGCGAGCTCCGGCAGGCGCGGGATCGCCGCCTCGAATGTGCCCTCGCGGGTGAACGTGCCGACGTGCAGCTCGTAGACGACGAGCTCCTCGAGCGGGACGGTCGCCGGCTCGGCAGTCCACTCGAAGGCGCTGGTATCGAGGATCCGCGACGGGCCGCGCAGGCCCTGCGGCTGCCAGCGCGAGCAAGGGTCGGCGAGCGGCCGGCCGCCGTCGAGGGTGAACCGGTAGTCGTCGCCGGGTGCCGACGGCAGGCGGGCCGCGAAAAGGCCGCCGCCCTCGGGCTCGAGCTCGCCGGCCTCGGTCTCGACGCGCTTCGCCTTCGGCGCCCAGACGCGGAACTCGACCACTCCGGCCTCGACCGGAACCGCGCCGAGCCGGCCGACCGAGTGCTCGCTCACGCTACTCGGGCACGAGCCAGAGGACGCCGAGCGGCGGCAGCGTCAGCTCGGCCGAGAAGGGCTGGCCCTGCCAGGGGCTCGGCTCGGCCTCGATGCCGCCGTAGTTGCCGACGTTCGAGCCGCCGTAGTGCTCCGAGTCGGTGTTCACCGCTTCGCGCCAGCGCCCGCCGTAGGGCAAGCCGGCGCGGTAGTGGTGGCGCGCCAGGGGCGAGAGGTTGCAGATGCAGACGACGGCGCGCTGGCCGTCGCCCGAGTAGCGCACGAAGGCGAAGACGTTTCGCTCGACGTCGTTCGCGTCGAGCCAGCGGAAGCCGTGCGGCTCGAAGTCGACCTCGTAGAGCGCCGGCTCGCTGCGGTAGATCCAGTTCAGGTCGCGGACGAGCGCCTGCGCGCCCGCGTGCTCGCGCCAGTCGAGCACGTGCCACTCGAGCGAGCTGTCGTGGTTCCACTCGCCCTCCTGTGCGAGCTCGCCGCCCATGAAGAGGAGCTTCTTGCCGGGGTGCGCCCACATGTAGGCGTAGAGCGAGCGGAGGTTCGCGTGCTGCTGCCAGCGGTCGCCCGGCATCTTGTTCAGGAGCGAGCCTTTGCCGTGCACCACCTCGTCGTGCGAGAGCGGGAGCACGAAGTTCTCGGTGAAGGCGTAGATCATGCTGAAGGTCAGCTCGTTGTGGTGGTAGCGGCGGTAGACGGGGTCGTGGGCGAAGTAGCCGAGCGTGTCGTGCATCCAGCCCATGTTCCACTTGAAGCCGAAGCCGAGCCCGCCGAGGTACGTCGGCCGCGAGACGCCGGGCCACGCGGTCGACTCCTCCGCGGCCGAGATCACGCCGGGCTCGCGCGCGTAGAGCAGCGCGTTCAGCTCCTGGAGGAAGCGAATCGAGTCCAGGTCCTCGCGTCCGCCGTGCACGTTCGGGATCCACTCGCCGGGAAGCCGCGAGTAGTCGAGGTAGAGCATCGAGGCGACGGCGTCCACGCGCAGGCCGTCGGCGTGGCACTCCTCGAGCCAGTAGAGGGCGCTCGCGAGCAGGAAGTTCCGGACCTCGTTGCGGCCGAGGTTGAAGACGAGCGTGCCCCAGTCGGGGTGCGCGCCGCGCCGCGGGTCGACGTGCTCGTACAGCGCAGTGCCGTCGAAGCGGGCGAGCGCCCACTCGTCGTTCGGGAAGTGCGCCGGCACCCAGTCGAGGATCACGCCGACGCCTTGCTGGTGCAGCGTGTCGACGAAGGCCCGGAAGTCGTCCGGCGTGCCGAAGCGCGCGGTGGGCGCGAAGAAGCTCGTCACCTGATAACCCCACGAGCCGCCGAACGGGTGCTCCATCACCGGCAGGAGCTCGACGTGCGTGAAGCCGAGGTCGCGCACGTAGTCGCCCAGCTCGATCGCGAGCTCGAGGTAGGACAGGCCCGGCCGCCACGAGCCGAGGTGCACCTCGTAGATCGAGATCGGCCGGCGGAGCTGATCCGACGAGCGCCGCTCTTCGAGCCACTCGCCGTCGCCCCACGTGTGGTGGCTTCGGGTGACGATCGATGCGGTCTTCGGCGGCGGCTCCGTCGCCTGCGCGAAGGGGTCGGCTCGCAGGAGCACGGTGCCGTCCTGGTTCCGGACCTCGAACTTGTAGTTCGAACCCTCTCCGACGCCCGGCAGGAAGAGCTCCCAGATGCCCGAGGCGCCGAGCGAGCGCATCGGGTGCAGGCGACCGTCCCAGCTGTTGAAGTCGCCGACGACGCTCACCGAGCGCGCGTTCGGAGCCCAGACCGCGAACGACGTCCCGAGGACGCCGTCGATCTCCTGGATGTGCGCGCCGAGCTTCTCGTACAGATGCTCGTGTCGCCCGCCGACGGCGAGATGGAGGTCGAGCTCACCGAGGGTGGGAAGGAACGCGTAGGGGTCGTCGAGCTCGACGGTCAGGCCGTCGGGGTAGGCGACCTCGAGGCGGTAGTGGAGCGGCAGCGACTCGTCCTCGAGCACTCCCTCGAAGAGACCGGCCGGGTGCCGTTGCTCGAGCTCGACCGGCTCGTCGTTCCCGGGCCGGACGCGAACGCGCGCGGCGTCTGGCCTGAACGCGCGGACGACGACGTTCGGACCCTCCGAGTGCGCGCCGAGCACGTGGTGCGGGTCGGGATGGTCCCGCCGGACGACGAGCTCGACCTCGTCCGAGATCGTCACGCGCGTCCCTCGACGGCGGCGGCGCCAGCCGGACTGCGTCGCTGCGGCGCCGGCGAAGCCGTCACCTCCGCGACTAGTCCGGCTGCATCGAGGCTTCGCCCGAGCCTGGCCTCGCCGCCGCCTGGCACCGCTCGCGGCGCGGTGCCTTTCGGGCCCGTACCTCTCGTACTGTGCCCTCCGGCCCCACGCCGCGAGCGGGGCCCGAGGAACGCGCGAGCGCAGGAGGTTGGCGGGCGGTCAAGCATTCGCCTCCTCGAGCAGCCGGACGATGCCGCTGACCGGCACCGACACCCAGTCGGGTCGGTGAGCGAGCTCGTAGCGCAGCTCGTAGACCGCCTTCTCGAGCTCGAAGATCCGTAGCAGCCGCTCGGTGGTCTCCCGGGGCGGCAGGATGCCGGCGTCCTGGACGGCCTCGGTGTAGCCGTCGAGGAAGTTCTCGCGGGCGCGTGCCTCGACGCTCTCGTCCTCGATCCCCGCCACGCGCGTCGCGTACGTGAAGGAGCGCAGCATGCCGGCGACGTCGCGCAGCGGCGAGTGCTTGAGGCGGCGCTCGGGCAGCGGCCGGGCCGGCTCGCCCTCGAAGTCGATCACGAGCCAGTCCTCCCGGGGCGCCGAAGGCGCTTCCAGCCCCGAGTTCGCCCAGAGCACCTGGCCGAGGTGCAGGTCGCCGTGGTGGCGGATCCGCCGGCCGACCGAGCCGACAGTCGAGAGGTCGCGCAGCAGGTCGCGGACGGCGTCGCCGCGTCCCGCGATCGGCGCCACGACGTCGTTGTCGGGCAGGTTCAGGAAGACCTGGTCGATCTGGTCGTCGACGGTGGCCGTGAGGAGGGCGAGCGACTCCTGGCTCGCATCCTCGGAGCTGAACGCGGGATCGTCGGTCTCCGAGGCGAGCACCGCGTGCATCTCCCCGATCACCTGGCCGAGACGATTGGTCTTGCGGATAAAGGCGTCCGGGTCGGAGGGGAGCTCCTCGAGCGCGAGGCTCCAGCCGTCCACCGCGCCCGGGACGAACTGCTGCACCATGCCGAGCGACGCGTTCATCAAGGAGCCCGAGTACGACCACCAGCCCCAGAGCTTCGGCACGTTCTCGAAGCCGTGGGTGGCGAAGAAGTGGAGCAGCTCGAGCTCCGGGTTCACCCCGGCCTCGAGTCGCCGGTACACCTTCACGATCAGCTCGCCGTCGAGCACGATCGACGAGTTCGTCTGCTCGGCTCCGAGCGCGACCACCTCGTTCGGCGTCACGAGGGCGTCCGGGACCGTGCCGAGACCGCAGAACTCGATGGTGGCCGCGGTGGTCGGGAGCATCGTGCCGCTCCGGACGAGGTGCATCAGCTCGCGCGCGAACGCCGGGTCGGTGATCGCCTCGTACGCCGTCCAGCCCTCGACCGACGCGATGTGCGGTCCACCCGGCTCGCCGTCCTGGATGCCGACGATGAGCTGGTAGAGGTCGTGCGTCCCCGAGCCGTAGCGGATCTCGAGCAGGACGTCGAGGAGGGTGGGCGACTCGGCTCGGAGCGGCGCCCAGTCGAGGATCCGCACGCCTGCGACCTCGCGGGTCTTCGCCCCGAACCACCGCTGCGCCGTGACGAACGAGACCAGCTCGTGCTCGGGGAGCGCTTCGAGGCGTGACGCGAGCTCCGTGGTCAATTCGCCTCCACGAGCTGGAACCAGTAGAAGCCGCGGCCGCCGAGCGTGAGCAGGTACGGCAGCTCGCCGATGCGCGGGAAGCGCGTGCGGCCGAACACCTCCTCGGGCTCGAGGCCCTCGAAGCGGGACAGATCGAGCTCGACGGCCTGTGCCGAGCGCGACAGGTTGTGCACGCAGAGCGCGGCCTCGTCCTCGTAGCGGCGGATGTGCGCGAGGATGCGCGGGTTCGTCGTGCGCAACGCCTCGAAGCTGCCGAGCGCGAACACGGGGTGCTGCTTGCGGAGCGCGATGAAGCGGTGGACCCAGCGCAGCAGTGAGGTCGGCGTCCGCAGTTGCGCCTCGACGTTGACCGCCTGGTAGCCGTACACCGGGTCCATCAGCGGCGGCAGGTAGAGCTGCGCGAAGTCGGCGCGCGAGAAGCCGCCGTTGCGGTCGCCGGTCCATTGCATGGGTGTCCTTACCCCGTCGCGGTCTCCGAGATAGACGTTGTCGCCCATCCCGATCTCGTCGCCGTAGTAGAGGACCGGCGCGCCCGGGAGCGAGAAGAGGATCGCGGTCATCAGCTCGATCTCGTCCCGCCCGTTGTCGAGGAGCGGTGCGAGCCGGCGGCGAATGCCGAGGTTGAGCTTCGCCCGAGGGTCCTGCGCGTACTCCGACCACATGTAGTCACGCTCCTCGTCGCTCACCATCTCGAGTGTTAACTCGTCGTGGTTGCGGAGAAACAATCCCCACTGTGCGTTGGAGGGAATCGGCGGCGTCTGCTCGATGATCTCGACGAGCGGCGTCGCGTCCTCGCGGCGGATCGCCATGAAGAGGCGCGGCATGACCGGGAACTGGAACGCCATGTGGCACTCGTCGCCGTCGCCGAAGTAGTGGACGACGTCGGCGGGCCACTGGTTCGCCTCGGCCAGCAGCACCTTGTCGGGGTAGTGCGCGTCGACCTCGGCGCGCACGCGCTTGAGGTAGGCGTGCGTCTCGGGCAGGTTCTCGCAGTTCGTCCCGTCGCGCTCGAAGAGGTACGGCACCGCGTCGAGCCGGAACCCGTCCAGGCCGAGGTCGAGCCAGAAGCGCAGGACGTCGAGCATCGCCCGCTGGACGTCGGGGTTGTCGTAGTTCAGGTCGGGTTGGTGCGAGAAGAAGCGGTGCCAGTAGTACTGCCCCGCCACCGGGTCGAACGTCCAGTTCGAGACCTCGGTGTCGACGAAGATGATCCGCACGTCCGGGTAGCGGTCGTTCGTGTCCGACCAGACGTACCAGCTGCGCTTCGGGGAGCTCGGGTCCGAGCGGGCCTCCTGGAACCAGGGGTGGTCCGCGGAGGTGTGGTTCATGACGAGGTCCGCGATCACGCGGATGCCGCGCTCGTGCGCCGCGTCGATCAGCGTGCGGAAGTCCTCGACCGTCCCGTAGTCGGGGTGGATCGAGTAGAAGTCGGCGATGTCGTAGCCACCGTCCCGGAGCGGCGAGGGGTACATCGGCAGGAGCCAGATGCAGTCGATCCCGAGCCACTGGAGGTAGTCGAGCTTGTCGGTCAGGCCGCGGAAGTCGCCGTTCCCGTCGTCGTTGCCGTCGGCGAACCCGCGCACGTGGATCTCGTAGAAGACGGCGCGCTGGAACCACAGCGGGTCGGCCTCGAACCACTGTCCCGGCTGGGTCGTGACGGCGGGCCTCGCGAGAGGGCCCTGGGGCGATGTCGAGTCTGTCGGCCGAAGCATCTGGATCATCGAACCTGCATCACGTGGGCGCCGCCGGGCGGCAGGAGGATGTAGTTCCCTCCGGGGTGCCAAGCGTACGTCGCGCCGGTCAGCAGATCCTGCACGACGAACGGGTCCGGCAGGTCGAGTGTCGGCGGAACCGCGAGCAGCCCCTCGCTCGCTGTGAAGGGATCCAGGTTCACGCAGACGATCAGCGAGTCCGACTCGCTCTCCTTCGCGTACCCGATCAACCGGTCGTTCGCGGTGTCGAGAAACGTGACGTTGTCGAGCCGTTGCAGCGAGCGGTTCGCCCGCCGGATCTCGTTCAGCCGCTTCACGAGCGGCAGGAGCGGTCCTGCCAGCGGACGCTTCTTGAGCTCGTACTTCTCCGAGCGGCGGTACTCCTCGCTCCCTGCCCGGATCGGCACGTTTTCGAGCCGCTCGAAGCCCGAGTAGATGCCGTAGCTCGGCGACAGCGTCGCGGCGAGCACGAGCCGCGCCTCGAACGCCGCCCGTCCGCCGGTCTGCAGGTACTCGTGGAGGATGTCCGGCGTGTTGACGAAGAAGTTCGGCCGGAAGTAGTCGACGGTCTCGGTGGCGAGCTCGGTCACGTACTGCTCGAGCTCCCAGCGGGCGTTCCGCCAGGTGAAGTAGGTGTACGACTGGTTGAAGCCGATCTTCGCGAGCTCGCGCATCATCGCCGGCCGCGTGAACGCCTCCGCGAGCAGGACGACGTCGGGGCAGCGCCCGCGCACCTCGGCGATCAGCCACTCCCAGAACGGCAGCGGCTTCGTGTGCGGGTTGTCGACCCTGAACACGCGGATCCCGTGACCTGACCAGTGGAGGACGACGTCCCGGAGCGCCTCCCACAGCCCCTTCCGGTCGGGCGTGTCCCAGTCGACGTTGACGATGTCGCGGTACTCCTTGGGCGGGTTCTCGGCGTGCTTGATCGAGCCGTCGGGCCGGCGCTTGAACCATTCGGGGTGCTCGGTGAGCCACGGGTGGTCGGGCGAGCACTGGATCGCGAAGTCGAGCGCGATCTCGATCCCGAGCTCCTTTGCGCGGGCCACGAGCCGGTCGAAGTCGTCGAGCGTACCGAGGTCGGGATGGACCGCCGTGTGCCCGCCTTCCTTCGAGCCAATGGCCCACGGGCTGCCGGGATCGCCCGGCTTGGCGTTGGGGGTGTTGTTGCGACCGCGGCGGTTGGTCTGGCCGACCGGATGGATCGGCGGGAAGTAGACGACGTCGAAGCCGAGGGCGGCGAGCTTCGGCAGGAGCCGCTCGACGCCCGCGAAGCCGCCGTACGAGCGCGGGAAGAGCTCGTACCAGGCCCCGAAGCGGCCGAGCTCGCGGTCGACCTCGAGCTCGAGCGGCTCCGACCGGACCGGGTCGGTCCGGTCGGGGATCGTCGAGGCGAGCGCCGTCTCGAGGTCGAGGTCGGGGATGCCGAGCAGAAGCGCGCCCTCGGAGAGCTCGCTCGCGAGGTCTTTCTGGCCACCCTCGACCCGGCGCCGGAGCTCGTCGCGCCACGTCGCCGCCCGGTCGGTCCAGGCCTCGATCGCGTACTGCCACATCCCGCAGTCGGTCACCTCGAAGCTGCCGGTGAAGCGGTCGTTCCCCTGCGGCTCGAGCGGCGCCGACCGGAATCGACCTTTGCCCGGCCCGCGGTAGACCACGGCCGCGCCGAGGATGTCGTGGCCGTCGCGGAAGACGGTCGCGGCGACGTCCACGCGGTCGCCGACGGTGCGCTTGACCGGGTAGCGGCCGCAGTCCACGACCGGCTCGATCTGCTCGATGCGGATGCGTTCAGACAACGATCTCGTCAGGTCCTGCGAGGGCCTCGGCGCCTGGGGTCGCCTCGCCCGTTCCCGTCGCGGACAATAACCAGCGTGAGGTTCAGGCGTTCGAGTGGCGTGCTCCTGCATCCGACGTCGCTTCCCGGCGGCCGGCTCGGCGACGAGGCGTACCGGTTCGTCGACTGGCTCGCCGCGGCGGGGCAGTCGTGGTGGCAGATCCTGCCGCTCGGGCCGCCCGACGAGCACGGGTCGCCGTACCGCGCGAGGTCGGCCTTCGCCTCCTGGCCGGGTCTCCTCGCCGAACCGCGGGCGCCGGTGAGTGCGGCGGAGATCGAGAGCTTCGTCGTCCGCCATCCGTTCTGGGTCGGCGACTGGGCCGCGTTCGCCGGCGACGGCGCGCTCGCCGACCAGGTGCGCTTCGAGCGCGAGTGGTCGGCGCTCCGCCGGTATGCCGCTAAGCGGGGCGTCTCGCTGATCGGCGACCTCCCGATCTACGTCGCGCCTGCGAGCGCCGACCACGAGGCGCACCCGGAGCTCTTCGAGGAGCACGTCGTGGCGGGCGTGCCCCCGGACGACTGGAGCAAGACGGGCCAGCTCTGGGGGAACCCGATCTACGACTGGCGCACGATGCGCCACACGGGCTACCGGTGGTGGATCGAACGCTTCCGGCGCACGTTCGAGCTCGTGGACGCGGCCAGGATCGACCACTTCCGCGGCTTTGTCGCCTACTGGGCGGTGCCCAAGCGGAGGCGCACCGCGCTGGCGGGGCACTGGCAGCGGGGGCCGGGCCACGAGCTCTTCGAGGCCGTCTCCGGCGAGCTCGGCCACCTGCCGCTGATCGCCGAAGACCTCGGCGTGATCACGCCGCCCGTCGAGCGGCTGCGCCGGGAGCTCGGGCTGCCGGGGATGGCCGTGCTCCAGTTCTTGCTCGGCGGAGGCCGCGGCCCGCTCGCGATCGCGAAGGACAGCGTCGCCTACACGGGGACGCACGACAACGACACGTCGGTCGGCTGGTGGGAGGCCGCCTCGCCGAGTGTCCGCGCGCGCGTTCAGCGCGTCGCCAAGGCGGCGGGGATCGAGGCCGAGGAGCCGAACTGGCTCCTGATCGGCCTTGCGCTCGCCTCGCCCGCGGTCGTCTCGATCGTCCCGGCGCAGGACCTGCTCGGTCTCGGCAGCGAGGCGCGCATGAACACGCCCGGGGCGCGAGGACGGCAACTGGCGCTTCCGGCTCGGCCGGGCGCACTCGACAAGGCGCTCGCGAAGCGGCTGCGGGCGGTCACGCAGGCTTCGGGTCGCGCCGCATGAGCGCCGAGACGAACGTCGAGGTCGTGCGGCGGCTCTACGCCGCCTTCGCGGCGGGTGACGCCGAGACCGTCAGGTCGTGCATCGCCGAGGATGCGGTCTGGCACCTGCCGGGGCGGAGCCCGATCGCGGGCGTCTACCGGGGCGTTGACGCGATCTTCGACGACTTCTTCGCGGTGATCAGGGCAGGTAGCGGGGGCACGTTCGAGGTCGACCTCGTCGAGGTGTTCGGGGGCGACGAGAGGTTCGTCGCGCTCCAGCACGTCACAGGCAAGCGGGACAGGAAGCGGCTCGACATCCTCGCGTGCCAGCTGATCACGCTGAGCGACGGCCGGATCGCCGAGGTCCGCGGCTTCCAGTCCGACCAGTACGCGCTCGACGAGTTCTGGTCCTAGGCGTAGCGAAGCGCGTCTCCGGGGCGGAGGCGCGTCGCGCGGCGGATGGGCAGCAGGGCGATCAGGGCTGCGAGCACGACCGTCCCGACGAGGGCGACGACGATGTTCCAGGGCGGGAACACGACCGGGAACTGGACGTTCACGATCTCCTGCACGAGCCAGACGAGGCCGACGTCGAGCACATAGCCGAGCGGGATCCCGAGCAGGCCTCCCGCGAGCGCGACTGCGACGCCCTCCGTCAGGAAGATGCGCCGGACGTCACGGGCCCGCGCGCCGATGCAGCGGAGGACGCCGATCTCGCGCGTCCGCTCGAGCACGCTCATCGTGATCGTGTTCGCGAGCGCGACCATGCTGATCGCGACGATGATGAATCCGAGCACGGCGACCGAGGTCGTGATCGTGCGGTTCTCGGCGACGTTGTCTCGCTCCTCGACGTACGTGATCTCGCCGCCGACGTCGTAGCCCAGCGCCGTGAGCCGGTCCTCGAGCGCGGTCATCGTCCGATCGACGAGGGTGTGGTCCCGTGTCGTCGTCTTGACCCAGTAGGTGCTCGTGCCGGTCGGCGCGTCGAGCGCGGACCGCACGGTCGTGAGCGGGACGAACAGCACGGTCCCGTTCTCCTGCTGGTTCTTCGCGATCCCGACGATGCGCAGCGGCGCAGCGCCGCCGGCCGTCGAGAGCATGATCCGGTCGCCGACCTCCGTGCCGGTGAGCTGGGCGAGGTTCCGCTCGATCACGGCGACGCGCTCTCGCCCCTGCTCCTCTGCGGCGCTGAACCAGCGGCCGTCGGAGAGGCGGTATCGGAAGAGCGGCTCGCGGGGCACGCCCCAGACGAACGCCTCCTCGCCGGCGAGCTCGACGTCGGTGACGAGGGCGGGCTGCGCCTCGGCGACTCCCGGCGTCGAGCGAATCGTCTGCGCGGCGCGCTCGTCGAACAGCTTGCTGCCGCTCGTCCAGACGCGGAGATCCTCGACGTGGTCGGCCCATTCCGCCCGCGTCGTCTGGGTCACGGATGCGGCCAGCCCGAGGGTCGCGAGCAGATTGCCGACCGCGAGTGCGACGATCACGGCCGTCGCGATGCTGCGCCGCTTGCGCCGGCCCACCCCGCGCAGGCCGATCTGCACCGTCCGTGGCGCGAAGCGGAACCGGCGCAGCGCCCGGTCGGCGGCGTCCTGGCCTCCGACCGCAGAGCCCGTCGCCTCGAGAGCCTCGCGAAGGTCGACGCGTGTCCCGCGGCGAACCGCCGGCAGCGCGGCAAGAGGCGGCACGACCAGGCCGACGGCGAGGCTGACGAGCAGCACTCTCACGTCGACGCCGAAGCCGACGTCGACTGCCCAGAACGTCTGGCCGAAGTAGCCGGCGAGCAAGTTCGAGAGAACGATCCCGAGCGTCGCTCCCGCAATCGCGCCGAGCGCACCGAGGAAGAGCGCCGTCTTCGTGTACACGAGCGCGATCTGGCGGCGGCGGGCGCCGACCGCCCTCATCACGCCGATCTCGCCCGTCTGCTCGGAGACGAGCGTGGTCATCGTGTTCGAGATCAGGACGAGCGACGAGAGCAGCGCCAGCACGGTGATCACGCTCAGGAGCTCGGCGAACTGCTCGGTCTCGGCCTTGCCCGGCCAGTCGCCGGGCGCTCGAATCTCCGGCAGGCTCGAGAAGCCGGCGAACCCGGGCGCGGTGCGGAGGTAGCTCCGCACCGCCTCGACCGTCTGTGCGGCCGCGGCGGGGCTCGGATCTTGGAGGAGCAGGGCAAGCCGGTTGTAGCCCGCCCCGCCGTTGAGCTTCGCCACGGTGTCCGCGGTCGTGTAGAGGACGATCAGGTCATCGTCCTGGACGTCCTCGCCTCCCGTCGTATTGCGGGCCCGGCCGGTGACCGGCAGCTCGACCCTGCCGTCGCGGTCGCCGTCGCCGGCGCCGACGAGGGTCACCGTGTCACCGTCGTCGGCGTCCAGGAGGCCGACGTTCGAGTTCTGCACCTCGGTGGCCGCCTCGCCCGGGCCGGGCAGCACTCCGGACTCGGCGCGCACGAGGTCGACCCGCTGGTGTACGAAGTCCTTTACGCCGATCACGCGCGCCGGAGCGCGCCGCTCGCCCACGAGCACTCGCGTCTCGACGCTCGAGCGCGGCTCGACCGCCGCCACGTTCGGAAGCGCGGCGAGCGCTGCGAGCTGCTCGGTTGTGAGTGCCATCGGTCGGATCGACACAGCAACGTCGGCGAGTCGGCCGGCGCGCACCTCGGCCTGCATCGAGCGGTCGATCAGCGACGGGATGGCGAAGAAGCCGAAGCTCGCCACCGCCAGGGCGAGCGTCGCAACGGTGAAGAACGTCCGCGCCTTCCGCCGCGTCAGGTCGCTGATCGACTTGCGCAGCAGCGCTGACACGGGCGCGCTCCTCTCACGTCGCGACGACGCCGTCGCGGATCGTCACGACCCGGTGGGCACGGCTCGCGAGCTCACGATCGTGCGTCACGTAGAGGATCGTCTTTCCCTTGCCGCTCAGCCGGTCGAGCAGCTCGAACATCTCGGCCGCGGTGACCGTGTCGAGGTTGCCCGTCGGCTCGTCGCCGACGATCAGCTTTGGGTCGGACGCCAGCGCCCGCGCGATCGCCACACGTTGCTGCTCCCCACCGGAGAGCTCCGCAGGCAGGTGGTCGAGCTTGTCCCCGAGTCCGACGAGCTCGAGGTTGTGCGTCGCGCGCTCGAACCGCTCGCGCTTCGATCCGCGCCCGGCGAAGTCGAGCGGCAGGACGGCGTTCTCGAGCGCCGAGAGGGTCGGCAGGAGCTGGAAGAACTGGAAGACGATGCCGACGTTCTGGCCGCGCCAGACTGCGAGCTGCTCCTCGCTCATCGTGTCGAGACGCCTGCCGTCGACGGTCACCGTTCCCGCAGTGGGCCGGTCGATGCCGGTGATCATGTTCAGGATCGTCGTCTTGCCGCTCCCCGATGGGCCGACCACTGCCACGAGCTCGCCCGTCTGGACGGTCAGGTCGACTCCACGGAGGGCCTGATAGTCGAGCCTGCCCATCCGGTAGACCTTCTCGACCCCTGCAAGCTCGATCAGGGGCGCCTCGATCTCGAGCTCGAATCGCTCACGCCGGCTTGCCGTCACCGTCATGCGAGTCCCTTCGTGGAATTCACGGCGAGCATGCCGCGGCAGCGAAGCGACGTCATCGGAAACCGCCGCATCTGGGGTGCGGCGAACTACCGAAGCGACGAGACCTACGTCACGACGAAGAAACTGCCGCCGAGCAGCTTCCCGTACTTCGAGGCCGAGCGCTGCCCGAACCCGGGCCAGACGTACCAGCGGTAGCGGCCCTTCGCGAGCGTGTACCGATGCCCGTCGAACGTCCATTTGCGGTCGAGCTTCAGCTTCGTCCGGCGCGGCCACTCGCTGAGCACCTTGCGCCCCTTAACGAAGATCTGGACGTTGTAGTAGTCCGCCTTCGCGACCGGCGCCCACGCGAGAACGGGCGCCCCACGAAGCTTCTGCCCGGGGAGCGGCTGCCAGAGCGCCCGCGGCGTCGCAACGGCGGCCGCCGTGGCGACATTTCCGGCCGCGTCCCTGCCGGTGATCGTGTAGCGGTAGCGCACCCCGTCCTTCAGCTTCTTGTCGACGAAGGTCTTCCCGTCGCCCCGGTAGACCGTTGCGAGCTTCTTTGCCTTGCCGGCACGCCTGAGAACCATCACCGACGCGGTGTCCGGCGAGGCCGTCCAGCGAAGCGTCGCGGATCGGCTTCCGAGCGCCACGGTGACCTTGCCGAGCTTCGGGGGCGTGCTGTCGAACTTGAGCGCGACGGGCTGCGAGGCCTCGTTGCCGGCGAGGTCGCGGCAGACGGCGACGATCGTGCCGTCGGCCTTGTCCGGGCCGGTGTAGCTTCCGCCGCTGCACGAGTCGACCTTCGAGGTCGCGTCGGTGCCGTTCACGGTCAGCGAGATCGGGCGGTTGTACCACCCGTTCGCGTCCGGGGGCCGCATCGGCGCGGCGGTGACAGTCGGCGGCGTGCCGTCGTACTTGAGCGAGAACGAGGCCGACGCGGAGTTGCCGGCCTTGTCGCTGCAGCTGCCGGAGAGGCTGGCGTTCTCGGCGTCCGGCCCCGTGTACTCGGCCGACGTGCAGGTGTCGACGCCCGACGCGCCATCGGAGCCCGCGAAGGCGACGGCGACCGAGTGGTTGTACCAGCCGTTCGCATCGGGCCCGCGCGCGGGGCTCGGGCTCACCGTCGGGGCCGTCGCGTCGTACTTGAGCGCGAACGATCCGGACGCGGTGTTTCCGGCCTTGTCGGTGCAGGTGCCGCCGACGCTGGCATTGCCGTCGTCGGGCCCGCTGTAGACGGGTTGAGTGCACGACGCGATCCCCGAGGTCGCGTCGGTGCCCGAGAAGGTGACGGTCACGGGCGCCCTGTACCAGCCGTTGCCGTTCGGGCCTCGGTCGGGAGCGGCATTGGTCACCGACGGAGGGGTCTTATCGATGTTGAACAGCCGTGTCTTGGAGTCACTTCCGTCGGGTGCATTCACCGAGCAGGAGGCAGCCTGCTGCCCTCCGTCGTTCGTGAGCGTGACGACTCCGACGGCGCCCTGCCCTGTGAGCTGCCAGACACCGCAGTTGATCGATGTGAAAGACGTGCCCGTGATCGTGAAGGTCACGGTCACGTTGCTGGTGTACCAGCCGTTGGCCCCCTGTGTTCCCGTGACCGTAGGTTCGGAGATCGAAGCCGCCGTTGCCGTGGGGGCGAGGATCGCGAGAGCCGCGGCGATTACCAGGATCGCTCCGGCAGCTTTCGGAACGCTCACGACGGCCTCACCCTCTCGCGCGCCATTCGGTAGGCGAGGGAGAGGAATCCGCCGCTCGCGGCGACGAGTGTCAGCAGCGCGAGCGCCGCCGGGAGCAAGAATCGGTTGGCCTCGTCGACCGTGGGCACCGGCGGGAACCTGAGGCTGCCGCTCAGGAACGGCAGTGCCACGAGGTCGACGGGGAGTGGCGGGATGGCTACCCGCTGCTTGTTCGTCTCACGTGTCCGAGCAGCGTTGGACTTCGCCGTCTTCGCGATCTCAGCGCTCGAGCTCTCGGAACGTGCCGGCGCCGCGTCCGGCGGAGATGCGGACGGCTGATCGACCGGCGCCGTGGCCGCCGATTCGACTGCCTTCGGCGGCGTTGTCTCAGTCACCACCGGCATCGAGACCGGGGGCGCCGTCTGCCTGACCGGGGGCGCGGTGTCGCTCACCGACGGGGCCGTCTTCCTCGTCGGCACGACGACCACCCGCGGTGCCTGGATCTCCGGCACGACCTCGGGCGTGGCGTAGTCGGCGGGCCGGATGGTCGCAGCGGTCGACGGCGTCGACGGCGTGGCCGCCGGCGCGGGTCGTGTCGCGGACGCGAACGAATCGGGGCGGAGGCCTGTGCCTCCCGCCGCGGCCGTCGCGGGACCCGGATCCGGCCGGAGGCCGGCCAACGCCGGCCCGGCGAGAGCCAGGCTCGCGACCACGCATGCGGCTGCGGTCCAGAGGTACTTCATAGGGCCATCGAGATTCCCCCCTGATGCCGCAGCGACGACTTGCCGTCCGTCTAGCACCCGTTCTCCCCGGTCTTCAGACCCAACACTAGACCGCTCGACCGCATTGTCAACTCCTCCGGGTCGGAGGTTCCCGGCCGACCCCACCAAAGGGGGCCGGCCGGGATCTCCCTGCTCACGCCTGGTATTGGCGTGCGCGCTGCTCGGCCTCGCTGTCGTTCTTCGCCTTTCCGGCCGAGTAATCGTCGTTTGACTGGCTGGTCCTGCCGCCGTCGGAGCGCTTGGACTTGCGCTCCTTGGCGTGCTTCGACTTGCCGTGTCCGTCGCCGCTCTTGACGTCGGTCGGCTTGTTCTCGTTCTGCGGCTTCAGCTGGAACGCCTTCGAGACGACGAACGCGGCCTGCCAGCTCTTCGCCGACTGGCCGAGCGCCTGGATCTGCAGATCGTCGTGCTTCTTGCAGCCACAATCGCCCGAGCCACGCTGGCTCTGGTCGGCCTTCTGCTTCGTCTCGTTGTCGTTCTTCGCGTCCGCCTCCGAGCTCGCGTCGTTCGACTGCTTCACCGATCCGCTGCCGCCCGAGCTCTTGACCCGGGTCGGGCTATTCGAGTTGGACGGGTGAAGCTGGAACGCGCCCGAGAACGCCAGCGCGAGCTGACCGTTCTCGGCCTCCTGAGCGAGCGCCTGGATCGCGATCCCGGACCCGCCGGACTGATCCTGCTCGGCGTCCTGATGGGTCTCGTTGTCGTTGTCGGCGTTGGCCTCGGAGTCGACGGAGTTCGACTGATGGACGTAGCCGTCGTCACCGCGACTCCCGACCCGAAGCGGGTCGTTGGAGTTGCCCGACGAGTGGCAACCGCATTTCGACTTGCCGAAGTCCTGAACGGCCTCGGACGCCGCGAAGGCGGCCTGCTCGTTCTCGGACTTCTGGCCGACGACCTGGATGCCGATTCCGTCGTCGCAGCCGCACTCATGGTCCTTGCTCATGGGTACGGCTCCGCCGCCGGCGTCCTGGTCGGCCTTCTGCTTCGTCTCGTTGTCGTTCGACGCCCTCGCGTCCGAGTCCGCCGAGTTCGACTGGTGGACCGAGCCGCCGTCACCCTTGCTCCAGACCCGGACGGGCGAGTTGCTGTTGCTCGCGCCTTCCTGATCTGCGAACGAGAGCGCACCGGCGAGCTGGTCGTTCTTCGCCTTCTGCTCTGCGACCTGCACCGACAGCGAGCCCGAACCACCGGACTGCTCCTGGTCGGCCTTCTGCTTGGTGTCGTTGTCGTTCGACGCCTTGGCTTCGGAGCTGACGTCGTTCGACTGCGAGACACGGCCGTCGTCGCCGCGGCTGCCGACGCGGACGGGCGTGTTCTCGTTCGTCGCGTCTTTCTGCTTGGCGATCGACAACGCGCCGGCGCCCTGATGGCTCCAGCTCGACTGGTCGGACGTCTGGATCCCGGTGTCGCCCTTGCAGCCACAGCTGCTCGAGCCCGACTGATCCTGGTCGACCTTCTGCTCGGTGTCGTTGTCGTTCGACGCCTTCGCTTCGGAGCTGACGTCGTTCGACTGGTAGACCGAGCCGTCGTCGCCCTTGCTGAGGACGCGAACGGAGATGTTCGTGTTCTCCGCTCCCTTCTGGAACGCGCCGGAGGCGGCAACGGCACCCTGCTTCGAGCCTGCCGACTGGTCGGCGGTCTGGATCCCGACTGGATCGTCCTTGCACCCGCAGCGGCTGCTGCTCGAGCTGCCCGACTGATCCTGGTCGACCTTCTGCTCCGTGTCGTTGTCGTTCGAGGCCTTCGCCTCCGACGAGACGGAGTTCGACTGACTGACACTGCCGTTGTCGCCCGGCGAGAGGACGCGCACCGAGATGTTCACGTTCTTCGGATGCTCCTGCTCGGCGGTCGACGCGGCTGCGGCGAACTGCTCGTTCTTCGCCGACTGGTCTGACGTCTGGATACCCGATCCGCTTCCGTCCTGGCTCTGGTCGGACTTCTGATCGGTGTCGTTGTCGTTCTCTGCCTTGGCTTCCGAGTCGGCCGAGTTCGACTGGCTCGTGCGTCCGGCGTCACCGCGGCTCTCGACGCTCGCCGGCGCGCTTGCGTTGGCGGGCTTCTCCTGCTCTGCGGCAGAGAGAGCTAGTCCGGCCTGGCCACTCCCCGCGTCCTGGTCGGAGCTCTGGACTCCGGACGGGTCGTGGTCGCAGCCGCAGCTCGCGCCGCCGGACTGCTCCTGGTCGGCCTTCTGCTCGGTGTCGTTGTCGTTCGACGCCTTCGCTTCGGAGCTGACGTCGTTCGACTGGTAGACCGGCCCCGAGTCGCCTTTGCTCCCGACGCGAACGGGGATGTTCGTGTTGGAGGCACCCACCTGCTTGGCGCTCGAGAGAGCGCCGGCCAGCTGGCCGTTCTTGGCGTCCTGGTCGCTGGTCTGGATGCCGCCGCTGCCCGACTGATCCTGGTCGGCCTTCTGCTCGGTGTCGTTCGAGTTCGAGGCTTTCGCCTCCGAACTCACCGAGTTCGACTGGCTGACCGGGCCGTCGTTACCCGGGCTGAGCACGCGAACGGAGATGTTCGTGTTGCTCGGCTTGATTTGCGTCGCCTCGGACGCTGCTCCGGCCACCTGCGCGTTGCCTGCGCTCTGGTCGGAGGTCTGGATCGCTGGGTCTCCGGCGACCGCCGTCGCGGTCGATCCGAGCGCCAGCGCCAGTGCCCCGAGGACGGACGCGATGTGTCGCTTCTTCATCGCATCTCCTTTTGGTCTCGTGCGCCGGCTCCACTGCCGGCGCAGGGGCGACTGACGCGATGCGCTACCCGGGGCGTTCGGGACGGCCCGCGCGCAGCCCACGCGGGCGGCGCTCGGCCCCAGCCCAGAGCCATTGGGTGAGGCCGGACGCGAGGAAGAGGAGGGCGCCCACGATCGCGGCGGTCGCGTTCGTGGACAAGCTTGATCCGGAGCCGCTCGAGGTCGCAGACAGGTTCGAGCTCGAGTCCGCCGGCAGGCGAGGGGCGTGCGGGACGAGCGGGAGCGGCGCGCCGGGTGCCGGCTTCGAGGCCGTGCCGGCCGCGGCGCCGGTCGCGCTCGTGGTGGGGGCCGGCGAGGGAAGCACCGCCGGCGGGCTCCATGGAATCGACGGGCTCGAGGGAGCAACCGCCGCCCGCGGGGCAAACGCGAGCGGCGGCATGCTCACGGTCCGGAGTCCGTGGAGAACCGGGAAGTGGATCGAGGTCGCGATCGCCCGCTTCGGCTTGACGTCGGCCGGCCGAGCCGTCGACATCTGGCTCGTCGCTGATATCGCGTTGATATCGCGGGAGGAAGCTGCCGGCTTCGGCTTCGAAGCGCTCGAATCCGGCGCCGGCACAGCGGCGTGGGGCTCGTCGTAGCCGGCCGGCGCCGTGCCCTGCGGCTCGGCCGGATCGTCGCTCGCCTGCGTCGTAGGCGGCGTGGTCGCGGCGGTCGCGGCGATCGCGGCCGGCGGCGACCACAGCTCGAGAGGTACGGCCTGCCCGACCGATGGCACCGGGGCCAGCAGGCTCGGGACGACCGGGCTCGGGAGCACCGGGCTCGGGAGCACCGGGCTCGAGAGGATCGGGCTCGAGACGACCGGTGTTGAAACGACCGGCGTCGAGATGACCTTGGCGAGCGCCGGAACGATCGCCTGGGCGGCGCTCTGCTCGGCCGAGAACAGGCTCTCGACGATGGAGGCGGAGGTCACGCTGTTTTCCTGCGAGACAGGGCCGTCGTCCCCCGGGCTGAGGATGCGGATCGAGATCGAGGTGTTGCACGACCCGCACCCGTCGTCGAGCGGGCTCGCGGGTGGGCTCGACTCCGGCGCGCAATCCCAGTGCCAGTTCCAGACCCACACCGGTGCGGCGGTTTGCGGGGCGCTCGCCTCAGGCGAATCCGCACAGTTCCACGTCCAGTTCCAGATCCACGTGGTCGGGAGCGCTGCCTGCGCTTCGGCCGAGGAGTCGGGAGCGCTTGCTTGTCCAATTGGAGGCGAGATCGCTGGCGCAATCGCTGCCGGTTTCTGCTGTGCCGTTGGTGCGGAGCTGACTCCGGAAGTGGTCACGGATGGCGCGAGTCCTGTTGCAGTGACTCCCGAATTGATACTGCCGGAATTCGCACCTTCCCCTGATGCCGGTGCCGCCGTTGCCACGGATGCGGCGGGAGCCGGCGAGGCGGCGGCCGGAGCACTGGGCGGAGCCGTCGCCTTGGCAGGAACCGGCGCGGGCTCTGCCTTCGGCGCGACGGCAGAGGCCGGGATCGACGTGATCGCAGCAGCTGCGGTCGGCTCGAAGGCAGGAGCCTGCGCGGTCTCCACTGGGCGAGCGGAGACTGGTGGCGACGGGGCAGGCGATATCGCCGGAGCGGGCGATATCGCCGGTGATACTGCGGTTTCCGGCTTGTCACCTGAGGTTCCCGTGCTCTCGCTCGGGCTGTCGGCGGGGGCGACCGGCGCCGGGTCCGGCGCCGGGACAGGCTCCGGCGGGAGCCCGGGAACGGCCTGCGAGCTCGAGATCGACACGTCGGGTGTGAGGCTCGGGACGGGAAGGCCGGAGAGATCGGGAGGTTGCGGGAGCTCGGGGAGGGCCGCCAGGGCCGGGACATCGCTGGGGAGAGCGAACGGGTCGTCGGCGCGCGCCTGCCCGGGCACGAGCAATGCGGCGGCAATCGCCGCCGCCAATGCGACACCGCGGGGTCGCATGAGCTGGGACCTTGGCTCGAGACGTTTCACTGCTTTCCCCAAAATGAGCTCGTAGATGAAATACCCATCCAATCGCCGTCTCATACGTAACGAGACGAAAACACTTTGGAAAAGTTCGGCTGAACGTGTAGGCTCGCGTTCGTGCATTCCGGAGCGATAGCGGCGATCGAAACGAGCCGCGCACGGAAGCGAGAGCTCGACGCGCGGCGGGCGGCGATCGAGAGCTACCTGCCCCTCGTGCGGCGGATCGCCCGGCGCTTCGAGCATCGTGGCGAGCAACTCGACGACCTCGTCCAGGTCGGCGCGGTCGCGATGATCGGCGCGGTCGATCGGTGTGACCCCGACCGCGAGTTCCTCCTCCCGGCCTACGTCGCACGCTGCGTCGAGGGCGAGATCCGTCGCCATCTGCGCGATCGCTCCGGTGTCCTGCGCGTGCCGCGACACCTGTCGGATTCGCACCTGCCGGCGGTCGCTACCGCGCGGGCCCCCTTGCCGCTGGACGGGGAGGCGGCCCTTGTCCCGGCAGGGATCGAGCCGCACGAGGTCGGCATCGATCGCGCGCTCATCACCTCCGCTGCTCGGACGCTCGACCCGCGTGAGCGTCGCCTGCTCGCCCTGCGGTACTTCGCAGACCTGAGCCAGGCCGAGATCGGCAACGAGGTCGGCGTCTCGCAGGTCCACGTCTCGCGCCTCCTTCGCGACGCGATCGCGAAGATGCGACGCCGGCTCGTGCTCGACGAGCGCTGATCGTCCCGCGCGGCGCGACCGCGGGGCCGAGTCCCGCTGGCGGCAGCGCTAGGCTGAGCAGATCGTGGCGACGAGCGAGCGGTACAGCGGTCGGCTGCTCCTGCGGATGCCGAGCACGCTGCATGCGGAGCTGGCCCAGGCGGCCGAACGGGAGGGGACGAGCCTCAACCAGCTGATCGTGGGGAGGCTTTCCCGCTCGGTGGGGCTGTCGGGGGAGGAAGCCGAAGCTGCTGACGGCCCGAGCCAAGCCGGTTCTCCGCCTGTCGGGGGTGAAGCGGGCGAGGTCGCGACGTCCCCGCGGCAGTCGCGCACGCTGACGATCGCGCTCGCCGTGAACCTCGTCGTGATGCTCGTCGCGGGGGCGATCGCAGTCGTGTTGCTCGTCGTCGCGTGGCGCGGCGGCTTCTGAGCCGGCGTCGGCCGCTCGTCTAACCTCCGGGGTGATGGCGCTGGATCACGACACGGTCGTCTTCGTACCGGCCTGGAACGAGGAGCAGACGCTCCCGTCGGTGCTCGACGAGCTGCGCGTCGGTCTGCCCGAGACAGACGTGCTCGTGATCGACGACGGCTCGACCGACAGCACGGTCGAGGTTGCCCGCACACACGGCGCGGACGTCGTCTCGTTCGGCGAGAACCGCGGGCTGCGGGTCGGCATCGCCGAGGGCTACCGGCAGGCGCTCGAGCGCGGCTACGCCTACGTTGGCCGCGTCGACGCCGACGGCCAGCATCCCGTCGAGGAGCTGCGCCGCCTGCTCGAGCTCGTGCGAGGCGGTGAATGCGACGTCGCGGTCGGCTCGCGTTTCGTGGCGGGCGACGGGTACCCGGCGTACCGTTACGCGCCGTCGGGCCCGCGTCGCCTCGGCACTGCGGCACTCCGCCGCGCGATGAAGGTGGCGCTCGGCCGGCCGTTCGGCGATGCAACGAGCGGGCTCGTCGCCGCGAATGCCGCCGCCATGCCCGTGCTCGCGGGGCGGTACACGAGCGGCGCACCCGAGGTGGAAGCGCTCCTGCGCCTGCACGAGGCGGGCCTGCGGGTGTCAGAGGTGCCGGTGAACATGCGCGAGCGAGCGAGCGGCGAGTCGAAGCTCCGTGGCTCGAAGGCCGTCAAGCTTGTCGCCACGGTGATCGGGACGCTCGTGCTCTACCGGGTCGTCCGCCGCGCTCGTTCGCGCTCGTGACGCCGAGCAGGCGGCTCGTCGTCGTGCTCGGCTACTCGGACGGTCGCGAGGGCGCGCTCCACCCCGTTTGCGCGGCGCGACTCGCCCGCGCCGCCGAGGTCACGACCGACGACGACGTCGTGGTGCTCTCCGGTTGGGCGCGCAGGCCCGGACAGGAGGCCGAGGCAGAGCTGATGGCGGCGTCGTGGACCGGCGCGGCGGCGGAGGTCGTCGTCGACCCCGTCGCCCGCACGACCGTGGAGAACGCCGTCAACGCGGTCGACGACGTACGCCGTGTCGGTGCCCGCGAGGTGGTCGTGGTGACCTCCTCGTGGCACGCGCCGCGGGCCCGTGCCGTGTTCAGGTGGCTGCTCCGCTCGAGCGGCGTGCGCGTGCGCTCGGTCTCGCCGCCGGGGGGCTCGGTGCGCGCCTTCCTCCGCGAGCTCCCACTCTGGTTGCTCCTGCCGGCCCAGCTGGCCGCCGCGCGAGGGCGCCGCCTCAGTCGGGGAGCAGCGGCATCGTCAGGCCCGGATCGCGACCGAGGAGAACGGCCCGCGTGACGGCGTCGCGTCCGAACCGCGACCGCACTTCGTCGATCGCGGCGTCGAGCGCGTCGCCGTCGTGCGCGTCGAGCGGGAGCGTCAGCTGAACGGCGCAATCGTCGTCGAGGTTCGCGATCGCGATCCCGACGAGCGAGATGCCCTGGCGCTCGATCGTCGGCGTCGCCGCGGCGAGCAGCTCCCTCGCCGTGGCCAGGATCGTCCAGGTGTGGGCCGTCGCGTGGGGTAGCGTCCTCGAGCGGGTCGCCCGCGAGAAGTCGGCGAAGCGCAGGCGCAGGACGACGGTGCGCCCGACGCGACCCGCCGCGCGCATCCGGCGCGTCACGCGGTCGACGAGCCCGACCAGGGTCGCGTCGAGCTCGTCCGGCGACCGCGCTGCTCGGCGGCCGAGCGCCCGCTGTGCCCCGATCGAGCGGCGTCGCCGGCGCGGGTGCACCCGCCGCGGGTCGCGGTTGTGCGCGAGCGCGTGGAGGTGCCGGCCCGACGCCCTCCCGAGCAGGTGCACGAGCACCTCCTCGCCGAGCGCGGCGACCTCCCCGACCGTCGTGATCCCCTGGTCGTGGAGCTTGCGGGCGGTGACCGCGCCGACGCCCCACAACCGTTCGACCGGAAGCGGGTGGAGGAAAGCGACCTCGTCGTCGGTCGGCACGAGGAGGAGGCCGTCGGGCTTGGCGACGCCGCTGGCCACCTTGGCGAGGAACTTCGTGCGCGCGATCCCGACCGTGATCGGCAGGCCGACCTGGTCGCGCACGTCGCGTCGCAGCCGGCGGGCGATCTCGGACGGCGTGCCGTGGATGTGCTCGAGGCCGCGCACGTCGAGGAACGCCTCGTCGATCGACAGCCCTTCGACGACGGCGACGTGTCCTCGAACACCCGGTACACGGCCTTGCTCGCCTCGGAGTAGGCGGACATGCGCGGCGGCACGACGAGCGCGCCCGGGCAGAGGCGTCGCGCCAGCCGGCCGCCCATCGCCGTGCGCACGCCGAAGGCCTTCGCCTCGTAGCTCGCCGCGAGCACGACCCCGCCGCCGACGATCACCGGCCGCCCGCGCAGGCGAGGGTCGTCACGCTGCTCGACCGACGCGTAGAACGAGTCGAGGTCCGCGTGCAGGATCGTCGGCTCGTCCGACACGAACAGATGTTCGCACGACGTTCGGCAGCAACGGCTTACGGTGCCGGGGTGTGGCCTAGCCGTGCGAGCCGAGCGCGTTCGACGTGTCCTCAGGGCGGCGCCGCGCGGTCGAGGTTCGTAGGTTCAGGAGTCCGGCGACGATCATGATCCAGCCTACGAGCTCTGTTTCGTGCTTGGTCAAGGATCTCGCTTGGGAGGCCCAGGAACGGACGATGGAGGTGGCCGACAGGTAGTAGTTGTCGTTTCCCTTTTCGATCACGTCGCGCCAGGCATTCGAGACGGTGGTGGGGTTGACCCAGGCCTCGAGAGTCATCGCACGCGTCAAGTGGAGCGAAGCCGAGTCGGGGATCGTCACCCGCGAACTGGTGCCGTTGAAGCTGAGCGCCCCGCCGTACTTGCCTGTGGCAGTCCAGGTCGTATGCGCAGCCGTCCCGTTGTTGCCGCTGCCCGAGGCATCCAGCACGGCCCGTCCCCGATCCCTTGTTGAACGCAAACGCCGCGACGGGGGTCGGCCTGGAGGCGGCCGCGAATGAGCCAGCGGTTACCAGCGATTGCGCATCCGGCCCGGCCGCGATTGGTGTTGTCATGTCGTCCTGGATCTGGCGGGTGTCGAGGGCGGTGTCGTAGATGCGGATCTCGTCGATCAGGCCGGTGAAGTACTGGCCGTAGAAAGGATCGCTGCCAATCGTGAGCGGGTTGGGGGAGGTGGTGACGCTTCCGGTCTTGGCCGTGGTCGAAACAGGTCTCGCGTTGACGTAGAAGCGGAGGTCGGAGCCGTCGTAGGTCAGCGCGAGGTGTGTCCAGGCGCTGGTAGGGAGATCGGCGCTGCCGATGGCTTCGGCGTGGCTGCCGCTGATGATGGCGCCTCCGCCGGGTCGGCCGCCGACAACCCCGCCGAAGACGTCAGATGGGAGGAGGTGGGGCGCTTCGAGCTCCAACACATGGATCGCGAAGGAGACGACGAGAAGCGAGCACCCCACGCGGATCGTCCAGAGGCCCTCTCCGGCCGCCGGCTGTCCCTGCCGCCAAAGAATGACCAGCGCCATCCCGGCCAAGGGCAACGAGAGGATGACGAGGTGGGACGGGTAGGCCACCCGCAGGGCGAGCATCGCCGTCAGTGCGCAGGAGAGGATGACTGTCTCTCGGTTTCTGACTCGAACCGCGAGCGAGATCGCGAGCGCGACAGCCCCCGCATTTGCAAGCAGGCTGACGGCTCCGAAGACGCTCAGGTGGGTGTTCGAGTCGAGCGCTCTGAGTCGCAGGTCGAAGAACTGGTAGTCGACGAGCTGCGCGACCGCTGTGGCGACCGCAAGCAACACCGCGACGCGAAGACCGACGGTGGTCGCACGCTGCGGTGACGGATTCACACCGTAGAGGTGGCCGACTCGTGTCGCCGACGGACGACCGCGGCTCGGTTCCGGTGCCAAGCGAGCCAGCCTTACAAGAGCATCTCGGTGGGTCTCCGGGGCGGTGCTCGAGCGGCGCCTACGCGGAGGCGGCGGGCTCCGCGGCCGCGAAGGGTGCACGGGGCCGCGCGAGCGACAAGGGATTCAATTCCTCGACCGCGACCCTCGCGCCTCCACGCTCACGCGAGCGGTCGGCTGCCTCGATCGTCTGGACGACCTCGAGTCCGACTGTCGCCGACGAGCGCGGGGTCGTTCCCGACGTCACGGCGTCGCAGAAGTCCTGGAGCTCGAGCGAGAGCGGCTCGGCGGCGTCGACTCGCGGCGAGACGATGTCGCCTGTCCGGTACGTGAGCCGGTACTCGCCGAAGGTCTCCGGCTCCTTCAGGATCGACGCCAGAGTCGAAGACGCGAACCGGCTCGGTGCTCGTGTCGTCGTAGACGACCATCTTCTGCGAGCCGACGATCGTCGTGCGGCGAAGCTTGCTCGGCGCGAGCCACGACAGCTCGACGTGGGCGATCGTGCCGTTCGAGTACTCGAGGTCGATGAAGGCGACGTCGGGGATCGACGGAATGACGCAGCCCCGGCTGACGGCGCTGACGGCGCTCGGCGCCTCGTCGAGCCAGTAGCGCAGGATCGAGAAGTCGTGCGGCCCGAGGTCCCAGGTGACGCTGACGTCCTTCTGGTGGAGGCCGAGGTTGACGCGGCTCGTCGAGACGAAGTAGAGGTCGCCGAGCTCGCCCGATTCGATCAGGTTGCGGATCGCAACCACGGGCGGGCTGTAGAGGAAGGTGTGGCCGGGCATGAGCACGAGCCCGCGCCGCTGTGCGAGCTCGATCAGCTCGAGGCACTCGGCCGTGGACGAAGCGAGCGGCTTCTCGACGAAGAGGTGCTTGCCGGCCTCGAGAACCGCACGGCCGAGCGGGAAGTGGGTCGAGACCGGCGTCGCGAGTGCCACTGCGTCGATCGTCTCGTCGGCGAGGACGCTCGTCGAGGCGCTCGTACGCTCTGCGCAGCTGGGAAGCGGCGCCCGACCAGCTCGAGCCGGTCGGTGTCCGGGTCGCAGACGGCGACGACCTCTGCGTCCGCGAGCTCCTGGAAGTTCCGGACGAGGTTCGGGCCCCAGTATCCGAGACCGACGACTGCTACGCGGACGGCGCTCATGCGGTCGAATTCCGCTGGCGAAGGAGTGCGAACGGCGTTCGCAGGAGGAGCCTCAAGTCCAGCCCGACCGACCATCCCCGCACGTAGGCGACGTCCATCTCGAGCGCCTCGCCGAAGGTCGAGTTCGCGCGGGCCGTGACCTGCCAGAGGCCGGTGAGTCCCTGCGGCACGAGAAAGCGGTCGAAATGATGCGGCTGGAAGAACTCGGTCTCGTACGGAATGCAGGGTCGCGGTCCGACGAGCGACATCTCGCCGCGCAGCACGTTGATCAGCTGCGGCAATTCGTCGAGGCTCGTCCTGCGAAGGAACCGACCGAACGGGGTGACGCGCGCTCTCGCGAGAGAGCTTGTAGGTCCCGTTCTGGTTGATCGTCGCGTCGGCGGTCATCGTGCTGCGGATGTAATCCCGATGCTCCGCCTCGTCGGTATCCACCTTCATCGTCCGGAACTTCAGCGCGGTGAAGGGTTGCCTGTTCGCGCCCAGCCTCGTCTGGCGGAAGAAAACCGGGCCGGGAGAATCCAGCTTGATGCGGATTGCCGCCAGGACGAAGATTGGCGCAGGTCAAGACGAGGAGCAGCGCACGGCTCCCACGAGGTCGAGCATGCGCTTGATGACGAACGACGACCGCGAGAGGCGCGCCGGCGGGACCGTCAGGAGCGGCAGACCTTCCACGATGTGGATGTCGGCCCGTGGCCCGACGAGCTCGAAGAGCCTCGGCACGAGGTCGACGATGACCTCCTGGTCTCGGAGCGACCGGACAAGGGCCATGATCCTGTCGTCGGCCTCGCCCGAGAACGCGACGATCACGCGCTCGACTTCCCCGCTCGTGACGATTTTCTCGAGATCGTCGAACCCGCCGAGCACCGGGAGCTCCGCGATCTCGGGTCGCCGGGCTCGCGGGTTTTCGTCAACGAAGCCGACGAGCTCGATCCCGTACTCGGGGTGCTGCTGGATCTTGCGCGCGACGAGCTGGCCGACGTGCCCGGCGCCGACGACGAGCCCTGTCTGGACGTACACCTGCAGCCTGCGCACGACTGTGCGCGCAGCGACCCGACCGGCCGACACGAGGAGGAACGCAAGCGCCCAGAAGCTGATCAGCCGATCGAGCTCCGGGCGGGCGAGCCCCGTCGCCCACCCGGCGACGAACACCGTCCAGGTTCCGAAAGTGACGAGGTTCATTACCCCGAGGATCTCGTCGGCGGTCGAGTGATCGGCCCGGGAATCGTCCCGCTCGTAAAGCCCGAGCACCTTCGCGAACACAATCCAGAGCGGCAGTGTCACGAAGAAGAGAAGGACCTCGGTTCTGAGGCTGAGGTGGTCTCCAACCGGGGCGCGATCTGCGAATGTCGCCGTCGAGGCGATGAACGCGAGCGACAGGCCGGTCACGTCTGCCAGCGCGAGGGCGCGGCGCGTGTACCAGCCGCGACGCCCGCGCACGGGTGTGCCACTCGCAGGCGCCAGCGCACCTAGCTTTTCAAGGGACGGCGAAGCCGCATTCCCCGAAGTCCCCATTCCATTCTCCCCGCACGCAGACCCCACCGAAGTGTGGTGGAGATGTCATCGCAGAATACCTGCATTTCCCAGAGATGCTCATAGACGAATGGCTGGACCCTGCGCTGCGCCTTCTCTCGATCGACCCAGCCGAGCTATTCGCGAGCTAACGCTGGCCCTGTCTCATGGAAAGCCGTGCGAATAGTCAGGCTGTGAATAGGCTCCGGAGATCCTTGGCCGAAGACAGGCAGGCGTCACTCATCACGAAGTGTTCACCTGTCAGCTCATGAACGACTGTGACAGGGAGTGAGATGGCATCACGGGAGCTGAGAGCCGGAGATCTCGTCGAGCTCCGCCCGCCGGCGGAGATCCTGGCCACGCTCGACGAGGGCGGCGCGACCGACGGATTGCCCTTCATGCCCGAGATGCTCGCCGTACTTCGGGAAGACCTTTCGGGTCCAGGCTCGCGTTGAGCGGAACTGCGCCTACCCGTGGACCTGGGGAGTCCGACGACTCCCCGCGACGGTCATGCTCGACGACCTGCGGTGCAGCGGGCAGGCCCACGGCGGGTGCCAGGCGGGCTGCAGGCTCTACTGGAAGGAAACTTGGCTTCGCCCGGCTTCGGGGCCGTCGACGCCGTCCCTCCCGACGACGCGCTACTCGGAGCTCGAGCGTCTCGCGAGTCGAAACGTCGAGACGAACCGCCTCGACCCCGGACGAGCCGGTCTTCCGCTGTCAGGGTACGGACTGGTTCGACGCGAGCCAGCCTGTCGGCTGGTGGAACGTCCGCTCGTTCGTGCGGGAGTGGACGTGCGGCAACGTGAGCTTCGGGCAGCTCTCGAAGAAGATGACCCGCGTCGTGTTCGGTGAGATCGCCGCCCGGCTGCACCTGGTCGAGCGGTATCGCAGGATGCCCCACGATCCGTCGAGCCACCCGGTCGAGACACCCCCGCCGCGCGGCCTGGAGCCGGGGACGCTGGTTCAGATCCGATCGCGAAGGACGAGATCGCGCCGACTCTCGACGCTCACGCCAAGAACAAGGGGTTGGCTTCGATCCGAACGAGATGGCTCCCGTACTGCGGCAAGACGTTCCCGGTCAAGGGAAGCGTCCAGCGGTTCGTCGACGAGAAGACCGGAAAGCTCGTTCGGCTCAAGAGCGACTGCTACATCCTCGACGGGGTCGTATGCTCGGGCGATCGGAGCGACGGCAGATGGTTCTGCCAGCGTGCGATCTACTCGTGGTGGCGGGAGGCGTGGCTTCGAGCCTGTCGGACGAGCAGTCGCACGACCGGGCGCTCCGAGCCGAGCAGATCGAGCTCCTCGACCGGTGGTCAAACGTACCGCCGTTTCCGACGGTTTCGTCAGACCTCGTCAGGTCCGAGGCGCTCGCGCCGGCACGCCTCGAACGATCGCGCCGGGCGGAACGTCGCGCGTCACGACCGCACCGGCGCCGACGAGCGCGCCCGCGCCGACCCGAACTCCCCCGAGCACGACGGCGCCTGACCCGATCGACGCGCCTCGCTCGACGACCGTGTCGAGGCGCTCCCAGTCGGCCTCGCGTCTGAAGCGTGCCGTCCGCGGTCGTCGCTCGCGGGTACTTGTCGTTGACGAACATCACGCCGTGCCCGACGAACACCTCGTCCTCGATCGTCACACCGTCGCAGATGAACGAATGGCTCTGGATCTTGCAGTTCGCGCCGATCACCGCACCGCGCTGAACCTCGACGAACGGGCCGATCCGCGTGTTGTCGCCGATCCGGCACCCGTAGAGGTTCGTGAACGCCTGGACGACGACCTGGTCGCCGAACTCGACGTCGTTCAGGATCCGGTACGGAGCGTCGTTGACCGGCCCGTCAGGCACCGGCGAACCAGGACGCGGACGCCCTCGACGACCTGCTCGACCTGCGTCTCGGTGATCCCGGGGAAGATCGGCAGCGAGAGAGCCTCCTTCGCGATCCGCTCGGCGACCGGGAACGAGCCTTCGGCGTAGCCGAGATGCCGGTACGCCTCCGAGAGGTGCGGCGGCTCCGGGTAGTGCCGGCCGGTACCGATGCCGCGATCGGCGAGGTGCGCGGCGAGCCCGTCGCGGTCCGCGGTGCGGACGACGAAGAGATGCCAGACCTGGCCGCGGTCGTTCACGTCCGGAAGCGTGAGGTCGCCGACTCCGGCGAGGCCCTGCGCATAGAGGTCGGCGGCGGCGCGCCGCTGCACGTTCCACTCGTCGAGGTGCGGCAGCTTGCGAAGGAGCACGGCGGCGTGGATCGTGTCGAGCCGCGACGTCCATCCGACGACGTCGTGCTCGTACTTCCGTCGCTGTCCGTGCTCGCGGAGCGCCCGTGACGGCGTCCGCGAGCTCGCGCGTCGTTCGTGACGAGCGCCCCTGCGTCGCCCATCGCGCCGAGATTCTTCGCGGGATAGAAGCTGAACGCCCCGGCGCGGCCGGTGGTTCCTGCGCGGGCATCGCCGCGTCTCGCTCCGTGCGCCTGACAGGCGTCCTCGACGATCTCGAGGGCGTGAGCCTCGGCGAGCGAAGCAAGCGCCGGCATGTCGGCGAGGCGGCCGTAGAGGTGCACGGGCATGACGGCACGCGTTCGCGGTCCCAGTGCCGCGGCGGCGGCGGCGGGATCCATGCCGTAGTCGTGCTCGGAGACGTCGACCGGAACGGGGACCGCGCCCGCCTGGGTCACGGCCTCGAACGTCGCCACGAACGTCATCGCGGGGACGAGAACCTCGTCGCCCGGTTCCACGCCCAGCGCCGACGAGAGCGAGGCGGAGCGCGTCCAGCCCGCTCGCAACGCCGACGCAGTGCGTCGAGCCGCAGTATTCGCGCGAATACCGCCTCGAACTCCGCGACCTGTGGCCCGTTGGTGAACGCGCCCGAGCGAAGGAGTTCTTCGACGTCCTCGAGCACGCCTCGGGCGACGCGAGCGTTGACGGCGCTCAGGTCAAGGAAACGGGACCTTCGGCTTCGTGTCGAGAGCAGACACCGTCGCATGGTAGTGCGGCCGGCGGCCACCGCCAAAGCTCGCAAGACGGCCGCGCCTGGTTCGCCGCTACGATCGGCGCCGCCCTGATGGGAAGCGCCCTCTTCCTCGTCGAGAACAACTCCGTACCCGCGGACCCTCGCGTCTGGGCGGAGTGCACCTCACTCACGCGGGCCGGCTGGGACGTCACGGTGATCTGTCCGATGGGCCGCGATCGCGACCGCGACGCATTCGTGCAAGTGGAGGGCGTGCAGATTCATCGTTTCGACCTCGCGCCCAGCACGAGCGCCGCCGGATACGTCCGCGAATACGCGGTCGCTCTCTTTCGAATGAGCATGCTCGTGCGGCGGCTGGCACGGTCGAGACGATTCGACGTCGTCCAGGCCTGCAACCCACCCGACTTCCTCCTGCTCGCGGCGATCACGCTACGGCGGCAGGGCGCGGCGCTGATCTTCGATCACCACGATCTCAGCCCGGAACTCTCCGTGGCGAAGTTCGGGCGAAGGGGGGCGATCTGGCGGGCGCTGACTCTTGCCGAGCGGGCTGGCTTCGCCCTCGCCGACGTCGTGCTGGCGACGAACGAGTCGTTCCGGGAGGTCGCCATCCAACGCGGGCACAAGGCTGCCTCCGACGTATTCGTCGTACGGAACGGGCCCGATACGGACGTCTTTAGGCCAACTGAGCCAGATCCTGACGTCCGAGCCGGCGCGGTGCATGTCATCGGCTATGTGGGAATCATCGGCGCTCAGGACGGAGTCGACGTCGCGCTCGAGGCTCTGGACGCGTTGCGGAGGCGACGACGTGATTGGCGCGCAGTCTTCGTCGGCGACGGCGACGCGCTGCCCGAAGCAAAGGCCCTCACGACTCGTCTCGGCCTGGACGATGTCGTGTCGTTCGAGGGATACGTTCAGGACCGTAACCGGCTCGTGCGAATGATCTCGGCGTTCGACGTCTGCATCTCTCCCGAGCCTCGGAACGCACTCAACGAACGCTCCACACTGATCAAGGTCGCCGAGTACATGGCTGTGGGTCGGCCCGTCGTGGCTTTCGACCTCGTGGAGACGCGGAGAACGGCCGGAGATGCCGCTGTGTACGCAGCCCGTGACGATCCGGATGCATTCGCCGATGCGATCGCGCCTGTGCTCGACGACGCTGCGGAGCGCGAACGGATGGGAGCGATGGCGCGCGAGCGCGCGGAGCTGACGCTCAGTTGGAGCGCATCCGAGAAGGTGCTCCTGGCTGCGTATGCTCGCGCACTCGATCGAGCGGCCCGGCGACGCCGCCGCTAACGTAAGAGCGCGGGGCGGTGAAGAGAGGAAATCCGGCCACGCCCACGACCTGAGCCGATGCCCGCGCGTACCGTATACCATGTCGACGTCACGCCGACCCAGGCGTATGAGCAGCGGGTCGGATTGTTCACGGCGCTCGAGTCGGCGTACCCGGTCCAGTTCCGCGCCGGGGGCAACGGCAATCCGGCCGCCACGGTCGCGTTCATCAGTGAGCCACCTGCCGAACAGACGACGGATGGGCCGACGCTCTGGGTGGTTGACGAACCTCGCGCCGCAGGCGATCGGCGATTCGGCGCAATTGCGTTTCGCGACTCCGGACTCGTCCCGAGGCCGTTTCGCGGTCGCACGCTGACGGACTCCTCGACTCGCGGGAAGCCCGCTTCCGAAGGTGCTCGCAGAGTGGGGAGACGTGCTCGCGACGTCGTCGGAAGGGCCCGTCTGGTCGGGCCGGGAAGGGCTGCAGTTCGCCGCGGCGTCGTGGCCGTCGGAGCTCGCTTCCAACGAGCTACTTCGTCAGCAGCTCAGCCCGGGGCGGTTCATGGGACTGTTGCCCCTCGCGCACTTCCTGCAGCAGGTCTCGCGACGCGCCTCGTGGGAGCAGCCCCAGTCGAAGGCATGCTTCCTCTTCGACGATCCGAACCTCCATTGGTGGTCGTACGGATTCCTGGACTACCGGAAGCTCTCGACTCACGCCGAGGCTCACGACTACCACGTCACCGCCGCGACGATCCCGCTGGATCAGTGGTACATCCACAGGCCGACGGCCGAGTTCCTCGGGCAGCAATCGCGCATCTCGTTCGTCATTCACGGCAACAACCACACGCGACACGAGCTTCGTCGAGTCAACGAGCCTGGTCGGGCGTTGACGCTGGCAGCGCAAGCTCTCCGTAGGGCCGGCGCGGTCGAACGCGCTGGTGCCCAAATTGCGCCTGTCATGGTGCCGCCTCACGGGGTCACCTCGGTTGCGATGCTCGAAGGCTGCTTGCGTGCCGGATTCGACGCGATGTGTGCGGACTGGCCGTACTGGTGGCTCACCGAGCCGAACGCCGTCTCGCCACTGTCGGGATGGCGACCGCTCGACCGCCTGGGTGGGTTACCTCTGATCCCGCGACTTCACCTGATCGCGAGCGACCTCGACGACCTCGCCTTTCGCGCCTTCCTCGGTCAGCCCCTGGTCCTGTTCGCCCATCACACGGATCTGAGAGCCGGCCTCGAGCTGCTTGCTCGGCGCGCAGACGAGGTGCGCTCGCTGGGCGTCGACTCGTGGCAGTCCGTGGGGACGATTGGTCAGGACGTCGTTTCGACCTATCGCAACGAGGACGCCATGGAGCTAGTCCTGCACTCGAGAATTGCACGGATCGAGATTCCCGAAGGTGTCTCGAGCGCGACCTTCGCAGTCCCGGGTGTCGATCCGTCGACGGTGCGGCTCCGACTCGAGATTCGCGATGCCTACGGCGTGCGAGGCGTTGAGTTTGGCGATCCGGTGCCCGTGCGTGCCGGGGCGATCATCGCGACACTCGTGACCGATCCGTTCAACTTGGACGCTCGCTTCCACTGGCAGGCACGAGCAGCCATTCGGCGAGTGTTGAGCGAGACTCGCGATCGGGCGGCCCCCTTACTGACCAGGATCAGTGGGCAGGCGAGGCTACACGCGCGTTCGATGAGCTGCTTACCACTCGTCAGCTACTACTTGTCTTCCCATTGAGCTGGCCGAATCGATCACGGGCCAGCACGATCTGCTCGCAACCGAACTGAGGCGTCGACTCGAACCTGAGCTTACGAGTCCCCATGCCTCTTGCGGCGAGGATCTCGAGGAGACGGTTGGCTGTGAACTCGCTATGCTGCCGCGACACAAGGCCTGTCGACGGACTGCTATGGCTTGGAGCGTGCCACCGCCCGCAGAGAACTCAGACGATTTGCGGTTTACCATAGCGATACCGACTTTCAACCGGGCCCACTGGTTGAGAAGTTGTGTCGCTTCGGCGCTTTCTCAGACGGTCGATTCTCTCGAAGTCATCGTGTCGGACAATGCTTCGGATGACGAGACAATCGAGGTGCTTCGTGAGTTCGATGACGAGCGGTTGAGTGTCATTCGGCAACCGCAAAATATCGGTGCAATCGGAAACTGGAATGCTTGCCTCTCGGCCGCGAATGGCAAATACGTCACGATGCTCAGTGACGACGACAGCGTTGCTTCGTTCTTCTTGGAGCGTTGCAACACACTGATCACCGACGATGTCGATCTTCGGCTTATCGTCACTCTGGGCGACGTCTTCGACGGACCCACGGGCCTCACGCGACCGGCGACCGCGAGTCGGGTCTTGCGATCTGGGGTATGGCAAGGGACAGAGATACTCAAAGAGTTTCTTCGCGGCAACATTTCGCCGCAGATGTGCACGCTGGCCATCAAGACGGAGGCATTGCGAGACAGAGGTGGATTCCCAGCAGGTTGGCCACACGCCGGCGATCTGGTGAGTTGGGTTCCATTGCTGCTTCAAGGGAAGGCTGGGCTGATCAACGAATCATGTGGCACCTACCGAAGTCACTCGGAGACTCAGACCGCCCACTTTGCGCTCAGAACGCGACTTGAAGACCTGGACCGGCTCGCCTCCGTGATCGTCGAGGAGGCGGAACAGAACGTACGCGACCCGCTGGTCTTGGATGAGATCCGGAGCCTGGTACCGAGTTATGTCGCGGCGAACTTCATCGGCCACATGGGGATGGAGCGCGCGTGTGGCGCGAGTCGACGAGAGATCGCGTCGGCCGCATGGTCGTGGCGACGACGGTTGTCCGGTGCGAACATCGCGAATCTCCGATTGTGGGCGAGGCCGGTGGGGCTGTTCATCCTGCCGCTACCCGCGATACGGCTTGTCAGGCGAGCCAAGCGATCGCTGAACGCTCTCTAGAAATCGTTGTCGATCTCTCGACGGCGATTACGACTGGGACACGGCGTGCCCGCGGCTCCCTGCATCGCCCTTGAGCGAGGTGCCGAAGGCCTGCCGCAGGCCCCGGGAGACCCAGTTGAAGAACGTCGAGCAGTGAACTCCGGCGCCAGATCCAGAGGGCGAGGAGATACAGCGCTGCCGCGGAGAGCCCTCCGACGGTCCCTCCGAGGATCGTCTCGCCGACTGCGGAGCTGACCAGCCAACCTGTCGAGGCTGCCACGACCGCGGCGACCGCCGGCGGGACGAGACCAGGCTTGATCCTGAACTCCGCGTGTCTTCGCGCGCTCCGGATGAGCACTGTTCCCTCTCCAGCGCCGAATGCCAACCAGCCGAAACCGACCGCAGATACCCCTATCGTCATCAGCAGCGGGATCATGACGATCGCCATCAGAGGGAGCCCCACGAGTGTGGCGCGGAGCACGGCCGAAGCGTCGCCGACGGCCCAGAGATAGCCGATCAGAGCAACCGAGAGCGGTCCGACGATCATCAGGTGAAGGCTTGCGGGCGGAATGACCGGCACCGCGCCAGTCCATTGACGGCCGAGCAGAGCCGGCACCCAGGCAGGCGTCGCGGCGACAAGCGGAGCCAGGATGAGGCCGGCGGCGACGGCAGTCAGTGCCACGACTCGTTCGACCGTCTCACCCATATCTTCCTTCGCCGCGACCAGTCGTGCCATGCCGGGATACGAATCCGCCAGAGCGAGGTGATGAGCAGGAGTGGGATCTGAAGAATCCGAAGTGCGACGCTCCACACTCCAAGCGCCGAGACACCGGCGAAGATGGCAATGGCGGCGTTGGTCCCCATCTCACGCAGGAACGTGGTGACGCCCACGGCTTGGTACCGAAATCCGAACCCCAGAAGTGGCCGCACCCTCGCCCATGACAGGGATGGAATCAGCCGAGCCGACGGAAGCAGAGCCAGCAGAACAGCGCTGCCCGTGAACGCGCGAACGAGGCTTGCGCTCGCGAGGCCCCAGACCCCCCAACCCATGCTCACCGTGACGATCGCCCACACGAAGTAACAGATCGTTTCGACGATCTCGACGAATGCGAACGGTCGATAGCTCAGTTGTCGCTCTAAGAGGATCCCTCCCGGGACGCGAACCGCAGTCAGAGGAAGGCTGAGCGCCATCAGAGCCGTCACCTCGCCCATCGTCCCCCACGGAAGCATCGTCAGACCGATCCCGATCGCCAGCACGGTGCTGAACCCGAGTTGGAAGCCGAGCAGAGCCTTGAGATCGGCTCGCTCGGGTGGCTCGGCTCGCCGAATCAGGGCGTTGCCGAGTCCTCCGTCTGCGAGGAAGTTCGCGAATGTCACGATCGTGGTTCCGAATGCGACGAGCCCGAAGGCGGTCGGCGACAGCATGCGCGCCAGGACGAGCAACCCGACCAGTCCGAGGCATTTCACGCCGATCCCGCGCATCAGGTCGACCGCGGCGCTCGTCACCGCCCGTTGGCGAACGTCCGTTGCGCTCATGTGATCGTGTGGAGGTGAGTCCGCGGACGCGCGACCGGTCTTCGCCACTCCTCTTGTACGTTCGGGATTCATCGTCGACGTGTCCGTTGACCCTCGCGGGGCCGGCGTCCAGGGAGCGCCCTTGCTCGATGTCGAGAGGGTGGGCCCGCCGGGAGCGGCCCGACGTCGCCCGCGAGCGCCTTCCACAATTCCCTGACACCGAGCGCAGTGGAGTGGCCCAGCATCCACTTCGGGATGTGCCCGAGGAAGACCACGATCCGATAGACCCACACCTTGGCCGCCGGTTCCGTGTCGCGGAGCATCCGAACGACCGAGCCGAGGTACTGGCGATTCCCGGTATCACCGAGCATTCGCGTGGACGAATGCGCCTCGTGAACCACAGCAGCGTCGGGCGTGACCCAGAGGGTCAGCCCTCGGTTCGCGAACGAGCGTGCCAGTTGGACGTCGTTGAAGAAGATCGGGTAGCTCTCGTCGAAGATGTGGCCCTCCTCGAGGAACGACCGTCGGAGCAGCAGGCAACTCGCGGACGGCTGAGGCACGGGGCGCGCCTTCGAGAAGTCCTCGTCGGTCATCATGTACTGCCGGAGTCGGCGCCTGCTTCCGGGGAGAAGGCACCGGACGAGAGCGCTCCCGTTTACGAGTGTCATCGTGAACGTCGGAAGGCGAAAATGGAAAGGCTGCGGCGAGCCGTCAGGGTTGACGTAGAGCGGTGCCGCTCCGGCGACACCCGGATTGCTGCGGAGGAACCGCACGAGTGTGCTCAGCGCGCCTGTCATGAGCTCGACGTCGGAGTTCAGCAGGAGGACGAACTCCCCGCTCGATTTCGCATAGGCCTGGTTGACGGCCGCCGCGAAGCCCAGGTTGGCCGGGTTTCGAATCAACTCGATGTCGTCGCGGTCGAGGGCGGCGGCCGAGCCGTCCACCGAGCCGTTATCGACGACAATCACCTCGCAGGCGAGGTCGTCGTCGATACCGACCGGAAGCGCGTCGAGACACCGAAGCACGAGGTCACGCGTGTTCCAGTTGACGATGAGGATCGAGACGTCGATGTCGGTCATCGCTCGGCCACGGAGTCGAAGGGTCGAAGACCAGAGAGCGCGTGGCCGAAGGCGCCGTCATCGTGCGGGACTCGCCGCATCGTCCGGGCGAGTCGGTGCCCGGCTCGAGAGCGTCGCCCGAGCTGGACGGATGCCACATCCAGACCGGCCGTGCCGGTTTCGATCACGCAGCCGCTGCCACGCTCCTTGAGCTGCTCCGCCATAGCTAGTCTCGCTCTCCGCCTGTTGCCGCCTCGCGTGCCCTCGGCCACTGCCGACGTCACGTCGAGCAAACAGTGTCGCACGGCCGCCGAGGTCTCCAGTCGTTCGGGCGACCGCCCCGGATCCAGGTTCTCGGCTGCGGCCGAACCAGCAGGTCTGACGCGGAGAGGTGCCACCTCAGAGCGCCGCCCGCAGATTGCCCACTCGCTCGGACCCGAGCCTCGCGGCGTGGTCGGTGACGGCGCGCCGGTAAGCGGCGACGAGCACACCGCCGGCCTTGCTCCATGTGACCTCGGGGGCCGTGGCGAGCGCCCCCCGGCGAAGCCGTGCCAGCTCGTCCCGGTCGTCATTGAGGAGGCTGATGTGCCCCGCGAGGGTTTCGACGTCCCCGGCCGTATGGATGAGCGCGTTCTCGTTGTCCCGGCATATGCCCGACGACGCGTCCGATACGAGCAGCGCGCACCCTGCGCCCATCGCCTCACCACACACGAGCGCGGAGCCCTCTTCCAGGCTAGGCAGCAGCAACACGTCGCTCCGACGCATGATGTCGGCGACGTCGCTCCGATGCCCGAGCACCTCGACGCTCGGATGTGCGAGCAGAGGTGCGATCCTCTCGCGGTACGCGGGGACGAATCCGCCGACGATGAGCAGCTTGCCCTGCGCCGATGCCGACGAGCGGAGCCAGGCCTCGAGCGCGATGTGCTGCCCTTTCCGTACAGCAGCGACGCCGACGATGAGCATCGTGAGGCCGGCCTTCTGCTCCCGACCCGCCGGCAGCGGGAAGAACACCGTCTCGTCGAAGCCGTAGATGTGACGGAGGAGCTTCTCACGTGGATACCCCTCGTCGACGAAGTCCTCGACGACGAAATCGGACGGGCAGAGCAGGAAATCCGCGAGCTCATACTCCTCCTCCTCGTGACGGAGGACACTCTCGTTGTAGGCATGCTCGTGCCGTGGAGGCAGCTCGATACCCAGCCGCTCGCACTCGTCCCGGACGACGGTGTAGGCGTAACGGGTGTGTGCGTTCGGACGCTCGAGGACGGTCGGGATCCCGAGGTTCTTGGCGACCTTGAGCGTCCGGCGTGCCCCGAGCGGCCACGTGTGGACGACGTCGATCTCGCCCGCGAGGCTGCGGAGGCGTCGCGCGACGATTGCGTCGTGGAGCTCGAGGCCGCGGCGGTTCCCGATGACCCGAGGGATCCGCGCGCGTCCGCGTGCGAGCGTCGGCCTGACGTGCACGCCTTCGGGAAGCGGCCTGTGGACGACACCCGGATGGCAGCTGACGTCGGCTCCGTCACGGTCAGCGCCGGCAACCTGCTGCCACGCCGTCGTGCAGATCCGCTCGGCGCCGATCTTGTGCGGGAAGCTGTAGAGAACGCGAAGGTCGGTTCTGGTCATCGCCGTGGTGTGACGTTGAGCACCGTTGTGAGTTCCGTCCGCAGGCTCCGCGGTCTAGGCGTCTCCGTTCACCGCCAGGACGACCTGTTCGCAGCCGAACTGGGGTGTCGCTTCGAACATGATGGTCCGGGTGGCGACGCCCTTCTCCGCGAGTTCCTGGATGAGACGCTGTGCCGTGAACTCGCCATGGCACTCCACCGCTAGGACGCCGACCTTTCCGACCCACGAGGCCGAGGACTTGAACAATTCCGCCTCCGCCCCTTCGATGTCGCACTTGAGCAGGTCGATGCGGTCGTTCCCGAGCTCTGACAAGACGTCTGCCATCGTTACGACGTCCGTGTCCCCCCGTCGGCGCATCGACCATGGAGTAGCCGTCCTCGCGGCCGGTTGTCCTGATGAGGGAGACGCGGCGGGCATGCGCTCCGACGCACGCGTCGATGACCGTCGCGCGGCCGGCGAAAGGTGAGAGATTGTGCCGGAGCACCGCGACGTTGCCGGTCTCGGGCTCCACGCTCACAATCCTCGCCCGCGGAAAGCGCTCGAGGAAGCGGCGGGACGCAAGGCCGAGTCTCGCACCCAGGTCCACGATCGTCTCTGCCCCGTGTGCGGCGTCCGCCGCGACCTCGTAGCTTCCGCTGACCAGGATCTCGCCGAGCACGGAGATATCGGTCGTGTGACTGCGGAGCCGCACGCCGCGACCGAGGCTTCGCAGGCTGACATCGACCACGATCGGTCGTGGGCAGACGAGTGAGCCGAGCTTGCTCTGGCTCAACCGGACACGCATCACCCGAAAGAAATCGCCGGGGCTCTCGGCCTCACGGTAGTAAGTTGAGGTCTCCTGCACGTACCGCAGCAACCGCCGTGAGAGCGATCCGGCGAATGCTCGCGCACGTGAGCGAGTGGTCGCGCAGTGTCGTCCTCCGGACGGGTTGTTTCGAGCGATTGTCGACATGCGATTCGATCCTGGTGGGTCACGGACGACGGGCGGAACCGTCCGCGCGTCGGCGACCGACGATCTGTCCGCGTCGGCCCTCGTGCCGCTGAGTATGCGGCGAAAGAGCGCTGGTCGACACCCTCAGAAGTCGAGGTCGGGTAGCCGAACGACTCCACCTCGGCGGGCCTCTTGGCGGGCTTTTTTGGCGCGGATGCGACTACTCTAGGCCGATGCGGCGCGGCGTTTTCGACAATGGCCCTTTCTGCGTGCCCGGTCATCGAGTCTCCGGACGGGCTCGGGCGATCGCGGAAGTAGCGTCGACCGATGGATCAGCTCTCTACGGCCGCGTGCTCCGGAGGTTCTGGTGGCTCGTGCTCGTCGGTCTGACACCCGCCATTGTCCTTTCGATCGTCTCGGTGGCGCGCGTGTCGTCGAACGGGTTGGCGTATCGCTCCAATGAGGTGTGGGAAGAGCACGACGACGCTTCTTTTGACGCGGAACGGCAAGACCTTCGCCGCACGGACCTATTACTCGCCGCTCACCGAGCTGTACTCACAGCTCGCGAACAGCGACGCGGTGCGAAAGCGCATGCTCAGGCGGGCGGACACAAGACTGTCCACAAGTCTTGAGATGTTCGATGCGTAACTGCGCGCTGATAGCTTGTTCGGACACGAATCTCGGAAGGAGATCACGTGATGCTTATCTCTACGTGCAAACGCGTACGATGAATGTCAGCGTGGTAATCTCGACGTACAATGCCGCTCGGACGATTCGTATGACAATCGACTCCGTATTGCAGCAGACGCTGGCACCTCATGAGATTCTCGCCTTGGATGACGGGAGTGCGGACGATACAGTGTCGATCCTCCGGTCGTACGAGCCTCGAGTAAGGTCCTACAGCAGGAGAATAGAGGCGTGGCTAACGCGCGTAACGCCCTCTGCGACCTAGCGCGCGGCGACGTGATTGCGTTCCTGGATCACGATGACGTTTGGCATCCGTCCTACCTTGAGGTTCAAGCGAGGAACCTCGTAGCCCGCCCGGGAGCGCTCGCGGGTTTTGCGGGACATGTAGATTTCTATGGTTACAAGGATTATGTCTGGTCAGAATCGCCAAGCGATGACTATCAGGTCGAACTGCTCGAGCCGCTCGACTTTCTTAGGCGATACGACGCACTCAGCGGCTCGTTGGCTCCGCGAGCTTTTTTTGCGTCCTGAAGGAGGCGCTTTCCCGCATCGGAAAGGAGCCGTTCAAGATCAGCGGGGTGGACGACGCGTACCTCTGCATGGCGCTGACTCTGCTAGGTCCCGTTGTCTACTCGGCAGTGCCGCTCGTCGCGTATCGGATCACGGAGACGGCGCAATCGACCGACAAGTTGAAGGCGTACGGCCTGTGGGTCGAGTCTTTCAAGCATTGAGCCTCGGTTCGAGAGCGAAGCACCACCGTACCTCTTGAGATTTTTTCGATCTGCGTTCGCGTCAAGGCGCCGTCAATATGCGAAGCGCCTCCTAGGTGCGGGAAGGGCCGTC
>CAVQTB010000004.1:0-267048 GCA_963716305.1 uncultured Actinomycetes bacterium | reverse complement strand
CGCAACTCGAGGAGATCAGCAGTTCTGGGTCGCAAACTCGTCGGGGTCGGGGGAGCAGACGCTCGAGTGGGACGCCGAGGACGCGACTGGCGGGCGGTGGTGATGAACTCAGACGGAAGCCGAGGCGTCTCGTCCGAGATGAGCATCGGAGCCGAGCTCGATCCCGTGATCTGGGTCGGCGTCGGGCTGCTTGCTGCCGGCGCACTCCTCGCCGGCGGTGCCGCGCTCGCGATCACCGCTGGAGTGCACCGCGGACGCCGCTGAGGGCGTCTCCTCGACTTCGACGACAAAGGCCCTCACGAGGACGGCGCTGAGTGCAGAAACGGCTTGCTTAAGCCATGGAGCTAGCCAGATTCGAACTGGCGACCTCCTGGGTGCGATCTAAGCGGGTGCGGCTCGCCGCTCGTCGCTCACGGCCGCTTTTCCCTGCAAACCTGCATGACTCTTCTGTTCGCAGGTGCCCGCGGCGATCCGCCGCGAGCGTCTGCGGTTTCCAACTCGTTTCCACGAGGAGGCGCGAACCGCCTATGAGCGCGCGCTCGAGCTCGTTCACTCTGACACGGAGCGCCGCTTCCTCGAACGGCAGCTCGCGGAGCTCAGGCTTGCCTCGCGGGGTCCCAGCCGGTCGTGAGGCCCTCGTCGAGAGCGTCCAGCTCCGCCATCTGCGCCGCGCCCAGCCTGAAATCGAAGACGTCGGCGTTCTCGGCGATGCGATCCGTGTTCGACGAGCGCGGAAGCACGATGAAGCCCTTCTGCAGTGACCAGCGAATGAGCACCTGTGCTGATGTCCGCCTCACCTCGGTCGCGATCGACGCGACGGTGGAGTCGTCCAGCCTACGGCCCTTCGTGAGGGGGCTATACGCCTCGAGCGCGATCCCGTCTTCCTCGCAGCGGCGAATCGTGTCCTCCCGCGAGCGGAAGAGGAAAGGACTCAGCTCGATCTGGTTCACAGCCGGGGGCACGGAGGCGACGGGGAGGAGCTCGTCGAGGTGGCGTAACAGGAAGTTGGAGACGCCGATCGAGCGGGCGAGCCCCTCGTCGTGCAGCTGCTCGAGTACGCGCCAGCTCTCGAGTCGCAGCTCGTGCGGCCAGTGCAGGAGGTAGAGGTCGACAGCGTCCATGCCGAGCCGCTCCAGAGACGCTTCGAACGCCCGACGCGCACTTGTGGCGCCCTGATCGCCGTTCGCGAGCTTCGTCGTGACCCAGACCGAGTCGCGGTCGAGCCCGCTCGCCCGGAGCGCCGCCCCCACGTCCGCCTCGTTGCGATACACGGCCGCGGTGTCGACGTGTCGGTAGCCGACGGCGAGTGCCGCCTCGACGGCACGCTGCGTGTCTCTGCCGGGCGGGATCTGGAAGACGCCGAACCCGAGCTGCGGAATCGCGCGGCCGTCACGAAGGGCGATAGTAGGCTGCTCAGCCAAGCTGCTCCCTCCTCACGCCGTGGATTGTGATCGTCCGCCAGCGAACGAGCGGCGGGATAGCGTGAGGGGCTAGGTTGTCGAGGTGAGCGCTCCGGCGATCGAGACCGTCGGCCTGAGGAAGATCTACGGTGACACTCGCGCTCTCGACGACCTCGACCTTCAGGTGCAGCAAGGCGAGGTCTTCGGCTACCTCGGCACGAACGGGGCGGGGAAGACGACGACAATCCGACTCCTGGTCGGGCTTCACCGTTGCGTCGGCGAACGCTGGCGCGCGATCGCGCACGGCAGACGTCGCACCGTGAACCGTGACGCCACGACGAAAGCGCGATCTGCGAGGGTTCGACGCCGCCGAGTCCGATACGCCCGACTCGAACGCTAACCTCGTGCGCCTTGGACGGCGTCGAGGTGCGGTGGTCGCCGCGGGCGCGGCGATGGCGACTGGAGGTGCCATGGGGACAGGCGCCGCGGCTTACCGTGCCACGGGGAACGAGTCACGCCGTCGTCCGGCGCTTGCTCGAGGAGAAGAGTCTGTGGATCGTGGATCAGCGGCGTCGCCAGGTGCCGCGACTCGGCCTCGACCCATCCGCGGTCAGTGAGTCGGAGGCGCGTACGACCGCGCGAGAACTCGTTTCAACGTTGGCCCAGGAGGAGGCCGAGCGCATCGGCGTCGAGTACCGCCGAATCCGTATCGGAGGGCAACGCACTCTCTGGGGCTCGTGCTCTCCACGCGGCACGCTCTCCTTCAACTGGCGGCTCGTACTCGCGCCGCTTGAGGTGCTCGACTACGTGGTCGTGCATGAGCTCTGTCACCTGCGTGTTCCGAACCACTCGCGACGGTTCTGGGCGCTCGTCGAGCGACATCGCCCGCACTGGCGCCAGCAGCGCGATTGGCTGCGTGATTACGGACCCGAGCTCCTAGCATTCCGTCCTCAGGTCTGATCCGGCAGACCGTCCCTCTCCCACTTCAGCTCCGCTCTCGCGCCGGGGTGGTCGATTGCCTTTCCTGAGGCCGGACGGCACGCGAAGCCTAGAGAAATCAGGCCGGCGTCGGCTGAGTGGAGGCGTTCTTGCTTGAAGATCGGGCCCGTGAACGGGCCCGATCTTTTTCGGCAGCCTAACTGGCCCTGCCCCGGGAACCAGCGACCATTGCAGCAGCGCTCATCGCCCCCGCACAGTGGTAGGGCTGGGGCGTCTAAGGTGCGGCGCGGTTGCGCGGAGAGACTGCCTGGCTCAGGTGCTGATGTGGGCTCTGCCTGCGGTTGCATCTGTCGGGTGACCGTCGTATCGTCCGGCACGTGGTTCGCCGCGGGTCGGCGGCAAGCTCGTAGCCCTCTGCGGCGTGTTGGCACGCAAGGCTTCCGATTGGAGGGATGTATGGCGAGCAAGTTGAAGATCAAGGTCAATGGCCTTGTGCATTCGGTGACGGCGAGTCTTGATACGCCGTTGCTGTATGTGTTGCACAACGAGTTGCATCTGCACGGGCCGCGGTTTGGTTGCGGGTTGGCTCAGTGTGGTGCGTGCTCGGTGCTGTTGGACGGCAAGGAGATCCGCTCGTGTGTGACGCCGGTGGCAGCTGTGAGCGGGAAGGCGATTACGACGTTGGAGGGGTTGCCGGCGATGTGGTCGTCATCGCGTGGGACGACGGCGACGCCGGCGGCGTTGCATCCGGTGCAGCAGGCGTGGATCGATGTGCAGGTGCCGCAGTGCGGTTACTGTCAGAACGGCATGATCGTGCAGGCGGCCGATCTGCTGGCGACGATCAAGCGGCCGACCGAGGAGCAGATCCGGACGGCGATGAACGGTCACCTTTGCCGCTGCGGCACCTATCCGATGGTCGTGGAGGCGATTCAGAAGGCGGCCTCGGTGATGGCAAAGGGGAGGAGGGTGAAATGACAGATCTTCTCCAAGAGAAGGAGTTCTCCCGCACCGCGTTTCTGAAGACAAGCGGCGCGCTCATCGTCGGGTTCTCGGTGCTGGCAGGCCAGGCACGGGGTGCCAACGTGCCGGTGCTGACGCGCCCGCTCGTGATCTCCGGGGGGAACAATCCGGCGGCTTGGGCTCCCGATCCAAGTGCTCTTGATACGTGGATTGCGATCCACCCCGACAACACGGTGTCGTTGATGACCTCCAAGGCTGAGAACGGCGGAGGGCAGATCACGTCGCTGTCGGCGATCCTGGCTGAGGAGCTCAACGTGAGCATGAACCAGGTGAAGTGGGTGCCGGCGACGTCGAAGCAGGTCAACGCCGGCTCGACCGGTGGCAGCTCAACGACACGCACGGTCGGCCGGTACGTGCGTGCTGCCGGGGCGACTGCCTACCAAACCCTGCTCGGACTGGCGTCGGCCAAGCTTGGCGTTCCGGCTACGAGTTTGACGGTCTCGGATGGCGTTGTCTCTGGTGGTGGCCGCTCGGTGACGTACGGCGAGTTGATCGGTGACCAGCGCTTCAACGTCCTGATGCCCGCGAGCTATGGCATGACTCCTGCGGCCGTCGCCGCTCGTCAACAGGTTGGCTTGCTACCCGGGCAGGCACCGGCGAAGCCGGTGTCGCAGTACAAGCTTGCTGGCACGAGCGTGCCGCGAGTCGACATCCCGGCGAAGGTCGCCGGAACGTACACCTACATCCACAACCTGAAGATCCCGGGGATGCTTCATGGTCGTGTCGTTCTGCCCCGCGGACAGACGGCCTACGGCGTGAACGTGCCTGTGCTGTCGGTGGACAAGCGTTCGATTGCACAGCTTCCTGACGTCCAGGTGGTGCAGCGCAATAACTTCGTCGGTGTGGTTGCAGCGCGCGAGTACGACGCGATTCGAGCCGCTGAGCAACTGAAGGTGAAATGGGCTGACACTCCGGCGTCGCTACCAAGCACCGGCAATCTGTTCAAGCAGATGCGGGCGCACGACAGCGCCGGAGCGACTCGGGCCGTATACGCGCAGAACATCGGCAACGTCGATGCTGCTCTCGCGAGCGCCGCCAAAGTGATCACGCAGACGTATTCCTGGCAGTACATCAACCGCGGGCTGATCGGACCCTCGTGTGCGATCGCGGACGTCAAGCGGGACAGTGCGCTCATCCTCTCGAACTCGAAGAATCCTCACGACACGCTCAACACGGTGGCTGCTTTGCTCGAGCTTCCTCCGACTAGTGTCGAGGTCAGGTTCTTCGAGGGTGCGAGCGACTTCGGCTGGCCGATCTACAACGACGCGATCGAGGCGGCCGCTGTGATGTCGCAGGCCGTCGGGAAGCCCGTTCGCGTGCAGTTCATGCGCTGGGACGAGCACGGCTACGAAAACTCGGCGCCACCACAGCTGATGGACGTCCGTGCAGGAGTCGACTCACGGGGCAAGCTCGTCGCATACGACTCCACGACCCTCGGCGTCCCCTTCTACCACTACGGCCCCGGCGATACGGTGATGCAGGCGCTCGGCACGGCCATCCCATCGGAACCTGCGCCGAGCGGGTATGGCCCGGGCACCCAGTTCATCTCGCAGTATCAGCTCCCGGCGGCGCGGCAGCTCACCAAGCAGATGCCGATCGTCAATTCGGGGTTCCTGAAGACGCACTTCCTGCGGTCGCCGTACTACACCGGACACGCGTTTGCGTCGGAGCAGATGATCGACGAGCTCGCACACGCAGCAGGAGTCGACCCGATTGCCTTCCGAGTCCAGAACCTGAGCACCACCAACACCGACCGCTTCGCGGCCGTCCTCGACGCTGTCAAGCAAGCCGCGAACTGGCAGCCGCGCGTAGCCGCCTCGAGGCTCTCCGACGCGCAGGTTGTGCGCGGCCGAGGCGTGGCACTCATCCCCCAGGCGTCGTCATTCATTGCGGCGATCGCGGACATCGAAGTGAACAAGAAAACCGGCAAGATCGTGCCCAAACAGCTCTACATCGCGATCGACGCCGGGCTCTCAAACAACCCGGCCGGTGTCAGGAGCCAGGTGGTCGGCGCTGCGGTGCAAGCAACGAGCTGGACGCTGATCGAGCAGGTTCCCTACAACAAACAGCGGGTCACCGGCATCGACTGGGTCACCTACCCGATCCTCCGAATCAAGGATTCGCCGAGAGTGACGGCGATCGTCATTCAGAGACCGGATATGCCGCCGGGGGGCGCAGGCGAGGAGTCACAAACGGCGGTGATCGGCGCGCTCGCCAACGCGTTCTTCGACGCGACCGGGGTTCGCCTCCGTGACGCTCCGATGACCCCGGGGCGCGTGCGCGGGGTGCTGGCGGCAGCAGCTAAGTAGTCCCGAACGAGAAAAGGAAGAAGTTGAGAGACTGGGCCCGGCAACGGGCCCTTTCTCTGCTCGTAGGGCTACACCATCGTTGCGGTGCCTCGACTCGTCCAGATGGAGTCGCGGTCGTGGGAACGGGCGGGCGGACCGGCGGCGATTACCAGGGCGCGGCAGAGACCCCGAGATCGACGCAATCTCCCTCAGCGGCCACCGGGGCTCGACCTCAGTTTCCATGGTGGCGATCTCAATCGGAGCGGTGCCAGGAGCAGTAGCGCGCCCGCTGGCCGGCCATCTGCGAATCGATAGTCACTTCTCATGCCGAGGGGTCGGCCGTGCCAGCCGCTCCCTTTCGACTATCTCCGCGCTCCCTTTCGACTATCTCCGGTCGGCAGGAAGCGGCCCGTTTGCTTCGGTGCCCGTGCTTTCAGCCTGCCACTTGCCCCGAGCCTCCATCTCCCATCGTCTGTGGTTTCGCTCACGCCAGCTCAAAGATGCCCTCGATCTCCACTGCGATCCCGAACGGAAGCGCTCCCATGCCGATCGCCGAGCGTGCGTGAGGGCCGCGCTCATCTCCGAAGATCTTCACGAGGAGGTCCGATGCGCCGTTTGCGACCTCGGGCTGCCGACCAAAGTCGGGGGCGGAGTTGACGAGGCAGAGGAGCTTGACGACACGCTTGACACGATCGAGCTCGCCGATGTGAGCCTTGATGGTGGCCAGCATGTTGAGTGCCACGAGTTCTGCAGCTTGTCTACCCTCCTCGACATCCAGGTCTCGACCGAGCTTTCCGATGAAGAGGTGCTCCCCGTCCTTTACGGGGCCGTGTCCTGACACGAACAAGATGTTCCCCACCTGAACGGCTCCTACGTACGTCGCGACAGGCTTGGGCGGCTCGGGCAGTTCGAGTCCGAGCTCGTTGAGTTTCTCTTCGGGTGTCAACGGACTGTCCTTCCTTCCGAGTGTGGTCGTCTAGCTGCCCGTCTTGACCGAGGCGTTGCGGGCTGTTGCGCCGGTCCGGTGGGGATTCTTTTCGGCCCAGTCGCTCAGTGGGTTCTCCTGCTTGAAGCGCTCCGCTACGTCCTTCATCGAGCTGAATCGCGCGGACGGAACGGATTTCATGTAGCCGATCAGGTCGTCGAGCATTGCGATGCGGTGACCGCGCCCGATGAACTGCGGATGGCAGGTCAGCACGTAGACGCCGTCCGGGCAGTTCGCGGTCATGTAGTCGAAGTCGCCCTGCCAGATCTCGCGGACGGCAGATGGCGCCATCAATCCTGTGTTGCCCTGCCAGACGTATTCGAAGGGCGGAAAGTCATCCAGATGCCAGCTCGGAGGCAATTCGACAAGTTCGGACAGCTCGCCAAACCTGTATGGCTCCGCGTCCTGCCACTTGTCTCCCTTTCTCAAGTAGTAGGGGTAGAAGTCGTTCGCCATGCAGCTTGACGAGTACGTGAACTCGTACTCGAGCAACAGGTCGATCGTGTTTGGGCTGAAGTCCCAGGCAGCAGAGCGATAGCCGATTGGTCGCTGGCCGATGGCGAACTCGAGCGCCTCGAAGCCGCGATCCATGATCTCCCGCTCAGCGTCGATCTCGAGTGTGGCCGGATTCTCGTGTATCCATCCGTGGTGACCGACCTCATGCCCCTGGTCGACGATTTGCTTGATGAGGTCAGGCCAGGCCCATGCGGTGTGACCGGGAACGAAGAAGGTCGCTTGGGCCTCGTGCTTCTCCAGCATCTTGAGGATTCGCTCGAGTCCGATCGTGTCGAACTCGCCGCGGGAGATCATGCTCGGGTTGTTCGACTTCCAGGTCGTGATCCACGACGCGGTGCCGTCGACGTCGAAGGTAAGACAGACGGTGTGGCGTGCGTCAGCCATCTCTTCCTCCTCTCGCGTGGTGAGTGCCGTCAGGGAAGTGCGTACCGCAGTACATCGCTGTAGGTCGCCTCCTCTCCGGGAAGGGTCGCCGAGACTTGTCCGAGGCACATCACGTGAATGGTGTCGGCAAGGCCGATGAGATCCTCGAAGTCCGACGTGGCCACGATCACCGCCAGCCCTTCGGAGGCGAATCGCTTGATCAACTCGCTGATCTCCACTTTCGAATTCACATCTATGCCCTGAAGGGGTTCTTCGAGGAGAAGGGCTCGCGGGATCGCCTCGAGTGAGCGAGCGAGCGCCATCTTCTGCTGATTGCCGCCGCTAAGCCCGGCCGCCAGAGCCTGGATCGATGGCGGACGAATCCCAAAGAGATCGATGTATCGGCGCGTAACAGCCGACTCGGCGCGGAGCCGGCGGACCCCCCATCGTTTCGCTCCTGTGCGGGTCGGAAGAACGACATTCGAACGGACGCTCTGCGCCGGGACAATCGCCGAGCCACGTCGGTCGGCTGGGACGAGAATGACGCCCGCCGCGTAGGAGTCGCGAAGCGAGCCAGGGACGAGCGGTACATCGTCGATGAGGATGGTTCCGCGGTCGTACGTGTCGAGACCAGCGATGGTGTGAAGAAGGTGCCCGTGTCCAGACCCTTGAACGCCGGCGATGCCAGCTATCTCACCTCGTCTGACGGTGAGACTGACTTGCCGGAGTTCGGGCTCCCTTGTCAGATCACTGACTTCTAGAACGGCGGGGGAGTCATTACTCAGTGAGCGTTCCCGTACAACGACCTCTCGCGGTGGTCGGCGGTCGGCCTTCGCCATCAGCTGGATGATCTGTTCTCGGTTGATCTCGCCGCGTTCGAACGTTCCCACCTGTTGGCCGTCACGCAAGACAGTGATCCAGTCTGCAATCTGAAGGACCTCGGTGAGGCGGTGCGACACATACAGGATCGCCAGTCCGTCCTTGACGAGCGACTCTAGACGGGCCTGCAGATGCTCCGAGTCCGATTCTGAGAGCACCGCGGTCGGCTCGTCGAGCACCATGACATGACCCGGGTTGATCAGGGCGCGGGCGATCTGCGCGAGTCGTAGTTCAGGGACACTCAGGCTCGGAGTGCGCGCCGCCCCATCGAAGAGCGCCCCGGATCGTTCGAGTGCCGCGCCCACACTCTCGGACTCCTTGCGACTTAAGCGGTTCCGGCTTGAGAAAAAGCCTTCGCTGCCGAGCATGACGTTACGACCGATCGAGAGCCCGGGGACCACCTGAACGTCCTGAGGCACGTAACTCACTCCGGAACGACGAGCTGCTCGAGTGCCATGGAGAACCATCTCACGGCCGTCAAGGCTGATCGAACCGCGATCCGGCTGGATCGCACCGACGAGGATCTTGACGAGCGTTGACTTGCCAGCACCGTTTTCGCCCACCAGGGCATGGATCTCGCCGCGCCCGATCTCGATTGTGACGTCGTCCAGCGCGACGACACCCGGGAAGGTCTTGTGAATCGATGACAGGCGAGCCGCCGGAATGATCGGCGTCGTATTTCGACTCTTAGTTGGCATTGACGGCGCTAGGGGGTGGCGTTCCCACCCCCTAGCGGTTGCAATCTCTCGCTGACTACCCGCTCGTTGGCTTGTAACCGTCCGGGTAAAGTTGCTTATTTGCCCATGCGCCTGTCGCGTTTGCCTTCGTGATGGCCGGCGCGAATGGAGCGCAGTTGAACTTTGTCGCGGTTTGGCCGTTGAGCATCGAGACGACGGTGGCGACGCCGAGGTAACCCATGTAGTAGGCGTCGGTGGGGAGCGTCATCTTCACGAGTCCCTGCTGAAGGGCTTCCTGGACATTCGGGTCGAAGCCCATCGTCATGTACGGCAAGGACTGATACTTCTTCGGAATCGACTGTGGTACGGGCAGGCTGTAGTCGACCGACGAAATCCATTTCACATTGGGATGCGCCGCGAGGGCTGCCATCAACTTCGTCAGTGCCTCGCCTGGGTCAACGAGAGATTCGGGCGCTGCGACGAGTTTCATATTCGGGTACTTCTGCTTGAGTTGATCCGAGAAGCCGGCTACGCGCTTACGCGACCAAGTGGCGTTGGATGGGCCTGCCATGAAGATCCCTTCACCGCCTTCTGGCACTAGCCTGTGCAGTTGGTCTGCGAGGTACTTTCCCATCAGATAGTCGTCTTGCATGATCGTCTTGACGTAAGGGCTATTTACCTCTGTCGACACGTTGACAACGGGAATGCCCTTGGCCTTGAAGCGGTTGACGGTCGGAATCGATGCCTGAATATCGACAGGCGCGAAGACGACACCGTCTGTGCCGCGCTGGATCGCGTTCTCAGCCTGCGAGAGTTGGATCGCCGGCGTCGTGTATCCGGCAGCGGCGGTCAGATGGAGATCAACGCCCGCATCCTTGGCAGCTTGCTCGGCTCCGTATGCGAGAAGCTGGTAGTAGTAACCGTTAAGGCTGACCTCCATCACCGTGATGTCGTACCGCTGCTTCGCTTTCGGAGCCTTGTAGTTAACAAGCTGCGCGGCGGTCGGACTCTGAGTGCACTTGAGCGGCTTGTGGAATTGTGCTTCAGAAGGGCCAGCCGCTGTTCGTGCAGCAGCTGACGCCGCGACAGCGAGGACGATTCCCAGCCCTAGGATCAGGAGCGCCTTGATCGTGACTACTCGTTTCATCTCCTACCCTCCTGTCTGAAAATGGTATGCGTGGACGGCTAGAAAACACGGGTTAACTTCGCATCAGACCACCTGCCACTCGAACTCGACGGCGACCGAGAAAAGCGTGAAAAGGAGTTTCTGAATGAATCTGGCTTACGAGAACGGATGCGACGACGACAACACCCGTGATCATCTTTTGGTAGAAGTCATTTAGGCCAGCAATATTCAGCCCGGTCGACAGCACGGTCAACACGGCGACACCGAGCACGACGCCAACGAGGCCTCCCTTACCGCCGCCGATCATGGTTCCCCCGACAACCACGGCCGCGATTGAAAGCAAGTCGTACCCCTGCCCGTTAGTCACGTAGCCAATAGAGACGCGCGAGAGCTCCATCAATCCTGCAATGCCAGCGAGCATCCCACAGAGCATGTAGGCGAGGACTTCGTATCGAACAGTTGGCACTCCCGCGGAGCGGCAAGCGTCACGTTGCCCACCGATTGCGAAGATGTAGAGACCAGCACGCAGGCGGGCAAACAGGAATGCGATGGCGACGAGAACGATCGCGCCAATGCCGATGGTTGAAGGGATCGGCCCCCAGCCGGTCTGCCCGAGATACTGGGTCGCGTCTGGGAAGCCGAAGATAGGCGCACCGTGGGCCAGCTCGTTTCCGAACCCCTTCACAAACGTGAGCATCCCGAGCGTGACGATGAAAGGGCTGAGGCCAAAGCCCCCGATGAGGACTCCGTTGATGAGCCCAATCGTGGCTCCTGCGAGGATGCCAATCACGATTCCAGGCGCGAGGCCGCCGTGCTCTGTCATCACAAGACCCGCCACGACGCCGACGAAGCCCATGGTCGCTGCCACCGAAAGGTCGAAGCCACCAATGAGAATCGCGAACATCTGCCCGATAGCGACGACAAGCAGGATTCCGCCGATCTGAGCCATGTTCTCGATGTTCGTCTCGGTTGGAAAGCTCGAGGGGTACTTGACCGAAAAGAAGACACACAACACGGCCAGCGCAACGATCAGACGTAGCTCGGTCGCGTACTTCGTTGTCAAGTGACTGACGAGCCTCGAGAAGCGACCAGTCGTCGACATGGGCGCGTTACGAGCGGACACGCACGCTCCTGCGTCCAGCCGGTCGCGCTCTGCTGATGGTCTCAGCCGCGCGGCGGAGGATTTGTCGCACGTCTCTTGCCCGCATCAATGCGATCAGGCCGGCTGCGACGATGACAACCCCGGTGATCATCGCCTGCTGATACGCGCCAACTCCGGCGATGTCGAGACCCGTAGTGAGCACCTGAATGAACACCGTGCCCAGGACGACACCGGAGATGGTCCCAATGCCACCCCCGATGGCCACACCGCCGATCACTGCGGTCGCTATCGACAGAAGCTCGTAGCCGGCACCGGCCTCCGTCTGACCAACGGACAGCCGAGACGCGAGGATCACACCGGCCACGCCCGCCAGAAGTCCACAAAGCGTGTAGGCAACGATCTCGTACCGAACAGCCGGGACGCCGGCCAAGCGACTTGTTTTGCGACTCCCCCCGACGCCGTAGACGTAGAGGCCGAGCCTTAAGCGTCGCAAGATGACCCAACAGACAACAACGCAAATTCCTCCGATCGCCACACCCGACGGCACGGGGCCCCAATCGGTCCCGCCGACGTACTTGAAGCCGTCAGGTAGGCCTGCGACCGATTGCCCGTTCGCAAGAACGTTCCCGAAGCCGATCAAGAAGGTCAGCATCCCGAGGGTCGTTGCGAACGCGCTCACACCGAGCGCGCTGATCAAGAACCCGTTTACGAATCCGATCGATGCAGCGACTGCAAGAGCAGCGATGCACGAGAGCGTGATGCTCAGCCCGTGCTCCGTCATCAGCAGCGCTGCGACGACACCGGTGAAGCCCATGTTGGCGCCAACCGAGATGTCAAACCCACCGATCAGCAGAGCGAACATCTGCGCCATGGCGACCACGAGAAGAACAGCCCCTTGACGGGCAATGTTCTCTGTGGTCCCGCGGGTGAGCCACGTAGACGCGTAGAAGACGGCAAAGAAGCCATAGAGCAGCGCGATCCCTATGAGGAGCTGCAGGTTGGTGTTCTGCGAGACCTGCAATCTTGTGACGATGTTCGCCCGCCACGCCGAGTTGGTCATCCCGCTCGACCCTTCATCGAGTCCCGTGGGCGAGGGCGAAGAGCTCTCGGTTCGTCGTCGGCCGAAGCAACTCCAAGCCTGAAGCAGCCGGTAGCGAGGACTCAACCGGCCAACCGTCATTGACCACCGCCAGCACTCTCATCGCAGTATCTCGTGCGTCGACGCTCCCGGTCCCGGTAACCGCACGGTGAACGTTCCGTCGACGAGTGGACGAGTGACGGCAGGGCCGGCTGATGCGCCAGATCTTCTGACGTCACACCAGCCTGCTTCTCCTCCCGTTGAACGAGCGGGCCGCGATACTACGACGTCACTCCTCAAGTGTCACGCGGCTGCGGTGCGAGCAGTTGTCTGTCGGGGGGACCGCGCGCGACGCCAGGTGTTGCAGCAGGCGTGTGAGGATCCAGCCGTCGACCTCCACGGCGACCACCGTGAACCGGTGTCCGAAGCCGTCACCTCTACAGGCCCTTGATCAGCCCGTACGGGCTCGACGCGTGGTAATGACGGACCGGGGCCAGGGCTTCACGCGCCAGCGAGCACAGAACGCTAGAGCGCCATCGCCTTGCGGACAGCGTCGTCGGTGCGGACGCGATCCCAGAGATCGGTGTAGGTGTTGAGTGTCTCGCGGATGTCTTCGTGACCCATCAGCTTGGCGAGCGTGACCGGCTCGATCCCGCGCGCGATCATCCGGCTCGCGAACGCATGGCGCATGTCGTGGAAGGTCACGTTCTCGATCCCGGCGCGAGCGACAGCAGGTTCGAAGCCGCGGCGGGTGAGGTTCCGGTGCCCGAGTGGCGTTCCTTCGTTGGACGCGAATACCGGGTCCTCGTCCGCGGAGGCCCCCGAGCGCAGCTTCAGCTCTCTGAAGAACGTGACGAGCTCCTTCGGCAGCGGAATCCGGCGCACGCCGGCGGCAGTCTTCGTCGGCCCGTACTCGTTCGAGCGCGTCCACTGCCGGCGGACGTACAAGAGACCCTCGCGAAAGTCGATGTCGCCCCATTGCAGCCCGAGCAGCTCGCCCTGGCGCAGGCCGGTGTAGAGCGCGGTGCGGATCAGCGGCGCGTACTCGTAACGCGCCTCCGGCTGAAGCGCGAGCTCCTCTGATGCCTTGATCAGCGTGTCGATCTCCTCGTCTGACCAGACGTGCTTCTCGCGCGGCGGACGGCGCTGGGGCCGCTCGTCCCCGGTCAGAAGCGAACACGGGTTGAGGCTGAGGACGCCGCGTCTTACCGCGAAGGCGAGCGTTCCGCTGAGCGGCAGCAGGTAGTTCTCGATCGTCTTTCCCGGAGAGGCCGTCTGCCTCGAGCTCGCGGATCAGCGCCGCGACATGGTCGGGGTTGATTGCCGTGATCCTCATGTTCCCGAGCTTCGGGATGAGGATCCGGTCGAGTGCGTCGCGGTAATTCTTGCGTGTCCAGGGGCGAAGCTTTCGCTTCGACTCGAACCACTGCTCGGCCAGCTCCGCGAACGTCGCATTCGTCGGCTTGACCCGCTCACCGCGAGCCACCTTCCGTCGCAACTCCCCCTGGAGAGCGAGCGCTTCGCGCTCGCCGCCCTCGACCTGGCGGTAGGTGCCTTTGATGTAGACGCTGTAGGCGCGGGAGCCGTCTGAGCGCAGGCGGTAGGTGATGCCGCGGTGCCGGGTCTTGTGGCGCTTGAACCGATCCGGTCCAGCGCTAGCCTTGGCTGCTGACATGGAGCTGATACCTCCGTGTCCGGCCCCGGGCGGTGTCTGCCGCGCCGGGGCATTTATCGATGGATCCTGATCGTAGGACCGATCAGGGCTGGTGGCAAGGGGCGGTGCGCTCACGCTGCGTGCCTTGGGGTTGGGGTTGACCCGATCTTGTTGACACCTTGACGCTTACGGGCGCAAGCCCGGAAAGGAGTGTTGAGGTGCCACGAACGCGATCGGCCGTATCCGCCGGAGTTCCGGCAAGAGGCGGTCCGGCTCGTCACAGCGAAGGAGCAGTCGCTGGCGCAGATCGCCCGGGACCTGGGCGTGTCTGCCTGGACGCTCCGAGGATGGGTCAAGCAGGCGGAGATCGACGCCGGCGAGCGTGAGGGCTTGACCAGCGAGGAGCGTGAGGAGCTGCGTCGAGCTGCGAAAGAAGAAGCGCGTCCTCGAGGAGGAGCGCGAGATCCTGAAGAAGGCAGCGACTTTCTTCGCGCGGGAGACCGATCAGCGGCCATGAAGTTCCGGCTGATCGAGGCGGAGAAGGCAGAGCATCGCAGTCTCCCGGCTCTGCAGCGTGCTCGGGGTCACTCGCGCCGGGCTACTACGCCTGGCAGCGCGCAGGCCGTCGTACGCTCGCGCGCGACGGCGGCGCTGACCCGAGCTGCATCGGCGATCCTGCGAGCTGCCTTCTCCGCGTCGCTCGAGACCTACGGCGCGCCGCGCGTCGCACGCCGAGCTGCGCGCGACCACGGCGTCCGCGTCGGCAAGAAGCGGGTCGCGCGGCTGATGCGCGAGCGCAGGCCTGCAGGGCGTCGTCGCGGCGCGGCAAGCGGCCGCGCGCCAGCGGTGCGCGGACCCGCGCGCCGCCGGCGCCCGACCTCGTCGCGCCGCCGCTTCGTCGCCGACCGGCCCGGACGAGCTCTGGCTCGCCGACATCACCTACGTCCCCACCTGGGAGGGCTGGCTCTTCCTGGCGGTCGTGATGGACGTGTTCACGCCGCAAGATCGTCGGCTGGTCGATGCGCGAGCGACCTGCAGGCCGAGCTCGTCGTCGACGCGCTCGGGATGGCGGTCACCCGACGCCGCCCGAGCGGGCGTCGTGCCACCACTCCGACCGCGGCTCGCCAGTACGCCTCGCTCGCCTTCGGCGCGCACGCTGCGCGACTCGGGCCTGCTCGCGAGCATGGGCTCGCGCGGCGACGCCTTCGACAACGCCGCCGTGCGAGAGCGTCATCTCGACGCTCAAGGAGGAGCTGATCAAGCGCCGGTCCTGCAAGACGCCGCGACGAGGCGCGGCTCGCGATCTTCGCTACATCGAGACCTTCTACAACCCGAGGAGGCGCCACTCAGCGCTCGGCTACGTGTCGCCGGACGAGTACGAGAAGATGATCAACATCAACAAGAGCAACGACCCCAGGATCGCTACCACCACGTGTTAGTCGAGACGTGTCAACGGAAACGGGTCAGGCCCAACGGCTGATTCCGAGCGGTTTCGCAGGCCGTGGCGAGGGTGTGGCTAGCACTCAGGAAAGGGACCCAGCCCACCAGCATCCGGGCACGCGGGTTCGGGCGAGGTGCCAGCGGGTCCCACCCCCGGGCGTGATGAGCCTCTCCGGGCGGGACTCCCTCGGGCGCGCGGAGAGGAATCCACGTTGAAAATCGCCGCTTCGAGCGTCCGATGCGATGGCTTGGAGTCTCCGCTCACTCCGTCCATCGACGTGGACGAGCCGCAAGTTGCAGCCTCGAAAGAAGGGCAAGTGGTCTGATATGTTCGCCGCCGTGGCTGGGCTGCCAGGCGGCGCGAGTGGGTGACGCCGTTGCCGTACTCGGGGCCGGTAATGGCGGCTGTGCAGCGGCAGCTGATCTAACCCGGCGCGGCTTCGAGGTGCGCCTCTTCAACCGGACCGCCTCGAGGATCGATCCGATCCGAGAACGTGGTGGTCTGGAGCTGACGGGTGTGGCTGGGGAGGGGTTTGTTCCGCTCCCGCTCGTGACCGACGACCTCGGCGCCGCCGTCCGTGGGGCAGAGGAGATCGTGATTGCCGTTCCGATCTCGGGGCTCGGCTTTTATGCGCGGGAGTTGCCTCCGCTTCTCGAGGGAGAGCCGACGGTCATGCTCAATCCGGGACACATGGGTGGTGGACTGTTCTTTGCCGCCGAGGCACGACGCACGACTGGGGTCACAGTCCGGAATCTGTGTGAGACGGCGAGTCTCACGTACGCATGCCGAATGCAGGGCCCTGCTGCCGTCGGCATCTTCAACGTTGCATCAAACCTGCTCTTCGCCGCGTTGCCTGCCGATCGGACGTCGGAGTTGCACGCGAAGATGGCGCGGCTCTTTCCGGGGCTAACGGCCGCTTTGAACGTCCTTGAGACGGGATTCCAGGATCTGAACGCCGTCGAGCACCCTGCGCAAGCACTCTGTAACGCTGGGTGGTTGGAGCACACCCAAGGCGACTATTACTTCTACTTCGAAGGCACCACGCCAGCGGTCGCGCGTGTCATCGAGGCTGTCGATCGTGAGCGGCTGGCACTCGCGGCTGTGCTCGGCGTCTCAACGCGCTCGTTCGTCGAGAGCTTCTATTCCTGGGGCTACACGAGTGAGCGTGCGGCCCGCTCTGGAAGCGTCTATCAGGCGATGCAGGACAGCGAGCCGAATCGGTACATCAAAGGCCCGCCGAGCCTCGATCACCGATACATCCACGAGGACGTGGGCTGGGGTCTTGTGCCCTGGATCCACCTGGCCGAGGCCGTGGACGTCGCGGTGCCGACGATGCGTGCTCTTACGGTCATCGCGAGTGAGATGAACGGCATCGACTATCTGAACGAGGGACTGACGCTTGAGCGGATGGGCCTCGCCGGCCTCTCCCCGGGGGAGTTGCTCGCACACGTGAATGGTTGAGGCGGCGTAGGGGTGGACGAGGCGATCAGCCAGCGCCTGCGAACGGCGATGGACGCACAGGGCGTGGACGCGCTTGTCGCGTACTCGAAGGAGAACATCGCTTACGGGATCGGTTACACGATTCCGTCCCAGGCGCTTGGCGTCCGGGATCGGCAGTTCGCATTAGCAGTGAATCGAGACGGCAGCGCGATCCTCGTCTTGACGGCGAACGAGGCCGAAGAGGCGCGGAGCCGGAGTCGCGTGGCAGAGCTACGGCCCTACGACGAGTTCACCGACGATCCGATGGCGGTGCTGGCTCAGGCGCTCGAAGAGCTCGGCGTCGCTGAAGGGCGTGTGGGCGTCGAGCTTGATGCGATACCGGCGGATCGCTGGGACGCCTTGAAGCGGCACCGGCCTGGAGCTACGTGGGAGCCAGCACGGCATGCCTTCCAGCGAGCGCGGATGGTGAAGACGCCGACCGAGCTTGATCGGTTGCGAGCGGCGGCGCGGATCGGGGACGTCGCGCAGCTCGAGGCGCATCCGCAAGTTCACGAGGGGATGACAGAACGGGATCTGTACCGCTTGATCGTCGACCGGGCGCTCGCGAACGGCGCGGATGAGGTGCTGCTCGTGCAGGTGGCCGCGGGTGAGCGCAGCGTTCTCTCGAACCCGGCCCCGTCCGACCGCCCGCTTCGGCGTGGAGAGGTCGTGAAGATCGACACCTTCGTTGCCGTCGAGAGCTATCTCTGTGACACCGGACGGGCGATCGTTGTCTCACCCGCGAGCGCCGAGCAGACTGACATTTGGCGGCGGATGCAGGAGACGCTACAGACCGTGCACGAGGCGATCCGGCCGGGAGTCCGAGCCGACGAGGTCTGGAAGGTCTTTGTCGATGCGTTCGGGCAGCGTGGCATGCAGCCGGCGATCCGATTCCTGGGTCACGGCCTCGGCCTGAGTCTCCACGAAGAGCCGTTCATCGCAGCACATTCGACGACGATGCTCGAGGAGGGGATGGTGCTTGCGATCGAGCCGATCTACCGAGAGGGCTCCACCGGCTTCCACCTCGAGGACAACCTGATCGTGACGACGAACGGCGTCGAGAACATGACCTCTCGGATCGGACGTGACCTCGTCGTTGTTGGCTAGCCGACCCCAACGTGAAGGAGAGGCATGAAGATCACGCGGATCGAGACGGTTGTCGTCGCAGTCCCGCCGCGCCGGAAACATCCGATGGCTTTTGGTGGCGCCGATCTCGGGCGATACGTGATCGTCCGCGTCCAAACGGACGAGGGCATAGAAGGCCTCGGCGAGGCGACGGTTCTCCTCCAGTGGGGTGGCGATCACGGCCGGTACTTCGGCGAGTCGACGCAGACGACGGTGCACATCGTTGAAGACGTGCTGGCCCCAGTCCTGGTCGCCGCCGATCCATTTGCGATCGAGTCGATCCACGCGGCGATGGATCGGACGGTCAAGGGATATCCCTATGCAAAGAGTGCGATCGACTGTGCGCTCCACGACATCAAGGGCAAGGCGCTCGGTGTGCCCGTGTACGAGCTCCTCGGCGGTCTCGCCCGACGTGAGGTCTCGATCGCGCACAGCCTCGGCATCCTCGACCTCGACACGATGCGGAGCGAGGCGGCGAAGGCCGTCGAAGAGGGCACCCGGACGATCAAGGTGAAGATCGGGCTCGACCCGGAGCGCGACGTCGAGGTGGTGCGCGAAATGCGCAAGGTCGTTGGCGACGACATCGAGCTCGTGGTCGACGCCAACCAGGGCTACTCGACGCCGAAGCTGGCGATCAGGACGCTGCACCGCATCGAGGAGTACCGGATCCGCTACGCAGAGCAGCCAGTCGAGGGGCTCGAGGCGATGGCGCGCGTCGCGCAGGCAGTCGAGATCCCGATCATGGCTGACGAGAGCGCATGGAACGCTCACGACATCGTGGAGATCGCGCGGCTCGGCGCCGCGGATGTCGTTTCGCTCTACACGACCAAGCCCGGTGGCCTTGGTCCGGCCAAGAAGGCTGCGGCAGTTGCTGAGGCGTTCGGGCTGCCGTGCAACGTGAACGGCTCGGCGGAGACAGGAGTCGGGAATGCGGCGAACCTCCACCTCGCGGCCTCGACGGCTCGGATCACCGAGACGTGTGTGATCCCGATCACGACGCTGGCGGGGAGGGAACAGACGTCGGTCGCGGGTGTCTTCTACACCGACGACATCATCACGGAGCCGTTCTTGTTCGCGGATGGCGCGCTCACCGTCCCGGCGGGGCCTGGGCTCGGGATCGAGCTTGACGAGGCGAAGGTCGCGAAGTACCGAGTCTCCTGATGCGGACGGGCGTCGCATTCATCCCGGCGATGCCCTTCGGCATGGTGATCGAGCTCGCGCGTGAGGCCGAGGCGCTTGGCTACGACGACTTCTTCGTCCCTGACCAGACGTTCCATCGTGATCCGTTCGCGCTGCTGGCGCTCTGTGCCCGGGCGACGGAGCGGATCAGGCTCGGACTCGCGGTCACGAACCCTTATACACGGCACCCCGTGCAGATCGCACGCGGAGCAGGAGCACTTGCGGAGATTAGTGACGGCCGGTTCGTACTCGGGCTCGGAGCCGGAAACCGTCCGCGCGTGCTCGCGGGCATGGGGATGCAACAGACGCAACCACTCGCTCGTCTACGGGAATCGGTCGAGCTGATCCGTCGGCTGCTCGCTGGCGAGACCGTCGATCACGAGAGCCCAACCTTGAGAGTTAGGGAGGTGCACCTCGACTTCGATCCCGGGTTCGAGGTTCCGATCGTGCTTGCAACTCGAGCACCCGGCGTGCTGTCCCTCGCAGGCGAGATCGCGGACGGCGTCATGCTCGAGGGACTCTTCACGTCGACGGCGCTCGAATGGGCTCTGAGCTGCGTCGAGTCTGGGGCCGCGGAAGCTGGCCGGAAGCTTGCAGACGTTGAGACCTTCGCCTGGCAAGCCCTCTTCGTGCTGGACGATCCTGCGCTGGCAGATGACCCGAAGCTGCGCCGCTGGGCCGCTCTGCTGATCCACACGACTCGACCCGAAGTACTCGCGCAGATCGGCGTCTCCGAAGAGGCGATCCGCAGCGTCGCGGACGAGATCGCATCGCAGGGCGGTGTTGGCGAGCCATCCGGCGCGGGCGTGTCGAGGGAGGACGTGCTGAAGCTGCTGCTGGTCGGTACCCCCGCGGAACTTCGGGACCGGGTTATGGAGCTCGAGCGGCGGGGGATCTCAGCCATCGCCTGCGTGCTCTTCGGCGACCCCAACGAGATCGCCAACGGCATGAGGCGCTTTGCCGAGGACGTCCTCGGCGCAACCGCACGCTAGAGGCGAGACGCGGCCTCTCTCTTACGCCGCCTTCGCTTGGAGAAGTGTCATCAGCTCGTCATTCGTCTTGACCCACCCGAATCCGGTGGCGATGTCCCGCAGCGACTGCTCGTGCTCCTCGACCGTGTACGACGTAGCGCAATCGCTTGCGACGACCGGGAGGAAGTCACGAAATGCGGCGTCGTGCACAGTTGAGCGGACGCAATAGTTCGTCGCCACACCTGCGACGACGACGTGGACTGCTCCGAGTGAGCGAAGCAGCATCTCGAGCTCCGTGCCGTAGAAGGCGCTGTAGCGCTTCTTGTGCACCACGTATTCGTTTTCGCGCGGGGTGAGCTCGTCGACGGGCTGGATCCCGGGCTCTCCCTCGCGGAGCCCGCGCTTCATCAGTTCTTCCGAGGTTGTGAAGCGCGACATGTCCACGCCGTCCTTCTGCCAAACAGTGATCACGTGGATGATGGGCATCCCTTCGCCGCGAAACCAGTTGAGGAGTCGTGCGGTGGCCGGCACGACGCTTCTGCCTCCGGCGATGAAGCACGGCGCCCCGTCGTCGAGGAAGTCCTTCTGCATGTCGACGATTACGAGCACGGTGTTGTCTTTCGAGATCGGCGGGAAGCCCGCTTTGATTGTCATCACTCCTCCTCTTCTGAAGCGTGGGTCGTACGTTCCTGTCGCACTTCGGACGACATGAACGCCTGCTCTGCGATCGACTCCGAGACGAGATTCTCGCCCGCCAGTTCCGCGACTGGCCGTCCGTCGCGAAAGACGACCACACGGTCGCATAGGTGCGCAAGGTCATCGAACTCGCTGCTCGCGATGAGCACTGCACCGCCGGCCTCCGTGAACCGGCGGACGTGGCGAAAGACCTCGGTACGCGCGCCGACGTCGACGCCTTGCGTCGGCTCGTGAAGCAACAACACGTCGGGCTGCGTCGCGAACCACTTCGCTAGGACCGCCTTCTGCTGGTTGCCGCCGCTCAGCTCGACGAAGGCGCGGTCCGGATCGCGCGGAGTCACGTCGAGCTGCTCCATGAGTTTCAGCACGTCCCGACGCTCGCGCGCACGCCTGATCCATCCCCAGCGGAAGTAGTTGCGAAGAGTGGTGAGTGTGATGTTCTCTCTCGCCGTTGCTAGAGCTGCTCCGCCGTTCCGAAGCCGCTCCCCGGGAACAAGTCCGATGCCGTGCCGCATAGCGATGTGGGGATGCAATCGCCGCAACTTGAGCCGTCGACCGCCGATTCCGATTTCCCCGGAGGCCCGGGCGTCCGCACCGAATAGCAGATAAGGGATCGTCTCCTGACCCATCCCGACGAGTCCAGTGACCCCAACCGTCTCTCCACGATGAAGCCGGAGCGAAAAAGGCGAGACCGCGCTCCCCGCCGCGCTATCGATCGAGAGTACGATGTCGTCCCGCACCTGTCCGGCGTCGGGGTAGAGCTCGGACATCGGCCGGCCCACGATCAGCTCGACAAGCTCGCGCTCGGACAACGTCGCGACCTCACGGGTCGCGACGCGCACACCGTCACGGAGAACCGTCACGCGATCTGCGATCTCGTACACCTCCTCGAGACGGTGAGTGACGAACAGCACACCACAGCCGGCTCGCGTCACCTGCCTGATCGCGGAGAACAGGTGCTCGACCCCGTCGCGGGGAAGGTAGGCCGTCGGCTCGTCGAGTACCAGCACGCCGGAACCGGTTTCGTTGATCTCCTCGAGTGCGCGTGCCACGGCGACAAGGGCGCGCTCGACCTCAGTTAGAGAGGCGACGAGCGCGTTCGGTCGAACGTGCTCGAGCTCGACTCGCGCGAGCGCTCGGCGCACGTGACGCCTATCCGCGCGCCAGCGGATTCGCCAGCCGAACCCAGTGGTGAAGCGACCGACGCGGAGGTTCTCGAGCACTGTGAGCTCGGGAGCGAGACCGAGTTGTTGGTGCACGAACGCAAGTCCGAGGACGCGCGGCTGGGCAGGGTTGAGCGGCAACCCGACCCGGTTGCCCCCAACGACGAGCTCTGCGCCAGCGTCGGGGGCGTAGTAGCCGGAGAGGCACTTGATCAGGGTCGACTTGCCCGATCCGTTCTCTCCCAGCAGGGCGTGGACCTCGCCGGCCATGACGTCCAAGTCGACCGCATCGAGTACGCAGCTCCCGTAGAAGGACTTCGAGAGGTTGCGGACAGAAAGCAGACGCTCCGACGTCACGGCCGGCGGGTCCGTTGCTTCTGACGGTTCCGTTACTGGACTCCCCAGAGCGTCTTGTAGGCCGCGAGGAAATCGACATTTCCGTACCACGGCGTTGGATCATTCGTCTTCAGGTTCAGGCCTTTGACGTTCGAAGAGTCGAACAGCCGATACCGGATGCCAACGTTCTGAAGGGGTTTCACGCCGGCGAGAACACGGGCGGTCTGGTCGATGATTGCCATACCGGTCCACACATTGGGCTGTCCGACGTCGCCGATCACGACGTTGCCCCGCTTCAGGTTCTCGAGCACCGACGGGGTCGCGTCACCCGAGACGAGCTTCACCTTATCCCCGGCGCCCATCGCCGAGATCCCCGGGACGATGTAGACGGCCATGCCGTCGAAGATCGGCGCGACGTAGTTGACGTCAGGGTTCGATCGCAGAAGCGACTGGATACGCGTGGTCAGGCCGGACCACTGCGCGACCGGTGTGTCCATGACTTTCACCTTGCAGGTCGGACACAGCTGCTTCATCTTGGCGACGAAGGTGGCAGTGCCCTGCTTGCTCCCTGGGCCGATGTCGTTGACCGAGAGGAACAGGACGTTTGCCTTGCCTCCTGAGTCGGCCACGATCTTGGCCGCCATGATTGTTGTCGGGATCGAGTACGAGTGTCCTGCGATCGCATCGATCGTCTTCGGTACGTCAGGGAGAGGCGGTCCGGGGTTCTGCGTCTCGGCCGAGATCAGCTTGACGCCGGCAGCGTCGGCCTTCGCTAGTGCCGGCGCGACGACACTCGGTGGCAACGAGTGGACGACAATGGCGTCCGCCTTGTCTTGAATCGCGAGCTCGATCCCGCGGGCAGTCTCCGTTGCGCTGAACTTGCCGTCGAAGGACTTTGCCTCCATCCCGAGCGCGTCGGCAGCCATCTGCACGCCCTTCCAGACTTGCTGCGAATAGGCGATCGAGAGCGCAAACGAGACGAACCACACCTTCTTGCCCGAGGCCGACGACGCGTCGAATGCCGGTCCGGGTGGGCCCTTTGTGATCGGTTTCACCGACTTCGCAACAATCGCCTTCGCCTCCGTGATACCGCTCGCGTTGGCCACGGACGGCGCCACCCGGCTCGTGGTCGACGATCCCGCAAACGCCGCACTCGTGGCGACCGCGACTCCTGCAAGCAAGCCGGCCGCAACCTTCGTAAATCGCCCCCACGCGCCTGACGCGACCCAACTCATCTCACCTCACGCTCCTTCGTTCGATTGATGTTGCAGAACCGATCAACGCGCGCTCCGCGGCAGAGTGATCGTCCGGGAGAGCGCGACTGCCAGCACAAGCGACGATCCGTAGAAGATGTATTCGATCCAGCCCGCGAAGCCCAGCAGCTCGAGGCCAGTGATCCCGGTGACAAGGAAGTACACCGCGATCAACGTTCCCCACGGGTTGAACCGACCAGGGTGAATGATGCTCGATCCGAGAAACGCAGCCGCGAACGCGGGGAGCATGTACGAGTTCGCGACAGTGACGTCGGATGCTCCGAGCCAACCTGCGAGCACGACGCCCGCAAGTGCTGCGATGAGGGCGCTCGCGAGGAACGACCCGGCGCGAAGCCAATCCACCTTCAAGCCAGAGAGCCGCGCCACGTCCCGGCCGCTCCCAACGAAGAACAGGTAGCGGCCGAGGGGTGTGTGCGACATCACGTACCAGAGGACGACCGTGAGTCCGAGCCCGTAGAAGAAACCGAGCGGGAGTCCGAACAGCTCGGTGTGGACCGCATCGACGAGCTGCAGGGAGATCCCGCCCGTGCTCTGCGTGTTGATACCGATCACCACGCCCGTCAGGACGGTGCCAGTGCCCAGGGTGACGATGAAGGAGTCGACCCTCGCCACGACGACGAAGAACGCGTTCACGGCGCCCACCAGGAGCCCGGCTGCGAGAGCCACTGCGATCGACGTGCCGATCGACCAGCTGTGAATCACATTGAGCCACCCGATCAGCACAAGTGAGAGCCCCAGCACACCGGACACGGACAGATCGAATTCACCTGCGCTGAGCGGCACGAGCAGCCCGAGGGCGATGATCAGAAGCACGGCTTGCGAGCCTGCAAGCGTCTGCACTGTCGCGAATGTGAAGAAGGTGTCTGGACGCAGGATCGAGAACACCGCGATCACAATCAGCCAGAGAAGGATGACTCCGAACCGGCGTATGAAATCCGCGCCGGCCGAGCCACGTGAGGTTGCGCGCGGGCGAACGCGCGGCAACCCGCGGAGGTCTTCAGACGCCTCTGTCTCGGCTTGACTCTCGACGGCCGGAGAGCCCGGGAGGCGATCTTCGCTTGCTGTCATAGACTCTCCCGCCATGGCGTCAACCCTCGCCCGCGACCTTTCGACCGTTCCACGCGGTTCGCGTGCAGACGAAGTGCGCCGGCAACTCGAAAGCGCGATCGCCTCCGGTGTCTATCAGGCTGGTGAGCGCATTCCGTCCGAACGGGAGCTCGTGGCCCTCTTCGGCGTCAGCCGACTGAGCGTACGCGAAGGCATCAAAGGATTGATCGGGATGGGGCTCGTCGAGGCCCGTCATGGTCGTGGCTACTTCGTCGCGGAACGCCTCGGCGACAGTTATCGAAGCGCCTTCTCGACCTGGCTCACGATCAACCTCGACGAGTTGCTCGACATGCTCCGCGTGCGCGGGGCGCTCACGACACTTGCCGGACAACGGGCGATCCAACTGAACAATGCTGTTGGCATACAAGGCGTCGCCGATGCGCACGGATCGCTCCTCGACGCAGTCAAGCGAGGAACTGATTCGAGTGAGATAGCCGAACTCGATGTCCGTTTTCATCGTTCGATCGCCGACGCAAGCGGAAGTCGGCTGATCGCGAACCTCCTGGCTGATCTCTACGACCGGCTGGACGAGCCCCGCCACGCCATGATGAACCTGCCGGGACAGCCCGAGCGATCGAGTCGTGAACACAAGGCGATCGTTGATGCGCTCATGGCCCGCGACTCGGACGCCTTGGCGCGCGCAGTCGACGAGCACATCCGCTCCGTGTGCCACACCATCGACGGGTACGCGCAGCGCAGCGCCGATTGATGCTGCCGCTGAGCTGGTCGCGTTCGGGCGTGGCTGGCGGCTAACCATCGATCCGGCCAAGGCCACAGGCGGAGGCACCACTCGCGGCGACGTTATCTGATGACCCGAAGTGCGTCAACGTGCGTCGGACCGGGTCGACCAGTTCGCCCGAGTGTTTCCCCGAGACGGTAGATCCGAGCGGCGGGAAACTGCTACCAGTGACCCACCCCGCGTCGGCGACACCGGGCAGGAGGGCTCGAACCTCCGCCCAAGCGGCCCTCCGCCACCGAGACTGGCGCGCGCGCTATCTGTGCGCAATCAGAGCGTGCTGATGTATCCGAGAACCTCGCTCATCGGCCGATGCAGGCGAGACTCCGGTTCTGCAGCGGATGTCATCTTCTTGAGCAGCTCGCGAAGTAGCGGCGTTGGATGTTCCTCGAGCTCGAGCCTTTCCATGAAGAACTCCTTGAAGTCGACCCGCCGCCTGAGAGCCCGATACTCGGCGATCAAGGCATCCCAGCCGGCGAAAGCACGTCCGTAACGGGTATCCATGAACTCCTGCATGACGCGATCGGGGATCGCGCAGAAGACGTCTGGTGCATCGAACTTCGCGATGTACGGACGGCGTCGCGTCTTAGGCCAGGTCTTGAGGAGCTCGTGCAGGGCCTGAACCTCCTGCGATGCACGAGGGTCAACGCGCCCCCGCCGCCTGATCGCGGCGACGCTGACATTGTCAAAGAGGATGACGAGCGGGACGTCGGCTTGCTTCAGAAACTCGGCTTGTACGAGAGCGAGTGTGTTCCGCGTCCCCCGCAGCGGGAGAACCCGTACGCGTTGGGATGCAAGCTGGTCTCCGTAGAGACGTCGGATGACCAGCTCGTCATGTTTTCCCTCAACGATGAGCACGGCGCGCGTCAACTGGACCAGCTGCGCCGCAGAGCTCAGGCCAGCCTCATGCGCCGAGCGGTCCAACTCACCGAGCACGTCTCGCGTCAACCGTGCCGCGCGTGTTTCACCCGCTTCGTCGCGGAAGATGCGGAAGTACTCGGTGCCCTCGTAGGGCAGATTGAGGAACGGGAGCGCGTGCGTTGCGATCACCGCTCGCGCCCCGTCCCGCAGTCGCTCCGCAATCCACTCGGCAACGATCGCCTGCGCCGCAGGGTGGAGATGCCGCTCCGGCTCGTCCAGCACATTGCTCGCCGGGAAAGAGGGCGCGGGCTTCCGCGTCGAGCGCCTGGAAGAGATCGTTCGTCGGCTCACGATCGAGGATCGCCTGCGCAAGCGTTCGGTAGTACCACCGCTGGGCGTCCTCGCCGGCGTTGAAGTTCTTCCACGCCTTTTCCGCGTCGTCATGTGCCCGCAGCGTGTCTCGGAGCGAGCGGACGTTGTCGAGCTTGTCCGCGGCGACGAGAGCGAGCGCCTCGAGGTCGTCCTCCGATCTGGCGCGCGCGATCGTGTGCTCCTTCCGTGGTTGCCAGTCGAGCGACTTGTCGGGCTCGGAGGCCTTCTCGACCAGCTCTGCGACGCGCTCGCCGAACGTCTTCGTGAGCTCGTCATAGCCCACGCCTGCATCCTCGACCGTGTCGTGCAGCATTCCCGCCACCACGACCTCCTCGCCGAGGCCGAACCGGTCGAGAATCTCCGCCACGCGGATCGGATGGACGATGTAGGGGAAGTCCGTCCCTTTTCGCGCCTGGTTGCCGTGGCGCTCGACTGCAAACACGAGGGCCTTGAGGTACCGGGGGTTCGCTTTGTCCGCCATCGCTACCCAGTCAGTCTCGCTGAGTCGGACTCTTACGTGGAGGCCATGCAATCCCGTCGAGAGCAGGCGGAATCGGGAGTCCCTTCCGGTACTCGCCACATCACTCGCCACATGCCCCTCACGAGGACGGCGCTGAGTGCAGAAACGGCTTGGTTAAGCCATGGAGCTAGCCAGATTCGAACTGGCGACCTCCTGGGTGCGATCCAGGCGCTCTCCCAACTGAGCTATAGCCCCGCGAGGGGCCTAGTGTAGCGGCGCCGCGCGGCGCGCACACGCGCGGCCGTCTTGCGCCCCCGCGCGAGCGAGCGTCTCGCGCTGGCACACTGGCCGGCGCTGGTGAGGACTCGGACACGCTGCGCGCTCGCCCTCGTCGCCCTGCTCGTCTCGGCGCTGGCGGCGCACGCCGCCTCGGCGGCGACCCCGCTCACGGTCGGGGCGAACGACGACGCGGCCAAGGATCCGGCGGACATGCCGTGGTTCTTCCCGACCATGGCCTCGAACGGGCTCAAGGACGTGGCGATCACGCTGCGCTGGGACGAGACGGCGCCGACGACGATCGACGACAAGGCCGAGCTCGGCTGGGCGATGCAGCGGGCGCGCGAGAACGGGATCGCCGTCCAGCTCGTTCTCTATCCACTCCGGTCGATGGCGTTCACCGGCGGCACGAGGTGCGTGCCCTCGACCGATCCGGAGAGCTGCGGCAACGCGGAGCGAATCCAGCAGTTCGCGCAGTGGACGGCCCGCGTCGCCCGCTCGTTCCCGAACGTGCGCCAGTTCGTCGTGATGAACGAGTGCAACCAGCCGCTCTTCGTCAACCCACAGTGGGACACGGCCGGAGCGAACACGTCCGCGCAGGTCTGCGGCCGCGCGCTCGTGGCTGCCTACGACGCGCTCAAGGCCGTGAGCACGTCGAACTTCGTCTGGGGCGTCGGCCTCTCGCCGCGCGGGAACGACAACCCGAACGCCGCGAGCAACTCCTCGACGCGGCCGGTCACCTTCCTGAGGGCGCTCGGCGCGTGGTTCCGGTCGTACGTGGCGAAGACGAAGCGGACCGCGCCGCTGATGGACGGCTTCGACTACCACCCGTACCCGATCCCGCAGTCGCAGCCGTTCGCCCAGGGGTACACGAACCCGAACGAGGCGAGCGTGTCGAACCTGCCGCGGATCTACCAGGCCTTCTACGACGGCTTCGCGGGCACGCCCCAGCCGACGATCGGCCAGCAGGCCGGCGGCTGGCTGCCGGTGAGCCTGAACGAGACCGGCGTCCAGACCGACTCGAGCGGGCGCGCCGGCTACGTGGGCACCGAGGTCAGCGCGACGAGCGCCGGCGGGGTGATCGGCCAGTTCGCGACCGAGGACTACCAGGCGAGCTGGTACCGGCAGATGCTCGACCTGCTCGTCTGCGATCCGAACGTCCGCCTGGTCAACATCTTCCACCTGATCGACGAGCCGAGCCTCCCCGGCTGGCAGAGCGGCCTCTACTACCTCGACCGCACCGCGAAGCTGTCGGCGCAGACGGTCAGCGACTGGCTCGCGCAGACCGGCGGGCGCTGCCCGGGTGCAGTCGTGAACTGGACGCCGCCGGGGATGGCGGCGGTGCCGCAGCCCTTGCCGACGACCACCACGACGACACCGCCCGCGCCCAGGCCGACGTGCACCGGGAGCAGGTGCAAGCCGGCGACCGCCGCCTGCTTCGGGAGCAAGGCGACGAAGGCCACCTGCAGCACGCTCGTCAAGAGCCTCACGAAGGAGCTCGTGTCGCTCCAGCGTCGGGTCGTCCCCGCGCAGGGAAAGACGAAGGCGGCGCTCAAGACGGAGATCGCCGCCGTCAAGCAGGCGATCGCCTACGCCAAGGCGGGTCTCGCGACGCTCACGCGCTGAGGGCGCTCCCGTCAGCCGTCACCCCGGTCGGGAGCGACACGGGGTGAGGCGGGAAGCATCCGCGCGAGCGCCTCGGCGACGTGGCGGTGGCCGAGCGTCTCGTAGCCCAGCACCGTGACCACGGCGCGAGCATGAGCACGAGCTGACAGATCGGGACGCTACGCGGCGAACAGCGTCAGCTCGGGCTCGCGCTCCCCGCGCAGCACGGCGAGGTCGATCTCGACGCAGCGGATTGCCCGCGACTCCGCGAGCGTCACCGCCTGCGGCTTGAGCTGCTGCGCTGCGAGGATTCCGCGGCACGCCGCCTTCGCGGGATCGACCCGGATCCGCTCCAGGTAGCGCGTCAGCTGCTCGACCGCGTCGATCGTCGCGATGCGCTTGACCTCGACGGCGACCCAGCCGCCGTCCGCGTCCCGGCACATGAGGTCGACGGGGCCGAGGTCGGTCGGCCACTCGCGCCGGTCGAGGCGAAGGCCGTCCTCGATCACGTCGGGCCGCGCGGCAAGCGCCTCCTGGAGGTCGGCCTCGACGCCGTCCTTCTCGAGCGCCGCCGCCTCGCCCATCTCGTGCCGGGCGTCGGAGAGCACCTCGTGGAGGCGGATCTCGAGGCGATCCTCGCTGCGGCCGGCTCGCTTGCGCACGACGAGCACGTCGCCGGCGTCCTCGACGACGGTCGGCGGCGTCATCCAGTTGAGCGGCTTGTACCCGCCGCGCGTCGGCGTGCACGAGCACCGAGCCGTCAGCCTTGATCATGAGCAGCCGCGTCGACTCCGGCAGGTGAGCCGTCAAGCGGCCGGTGTAGGTGACCTCGCAGCGGGCGACGATCAGGCGCACGGGCGGCAACCTACTGTCTCTTTCGGACGTGTCGAATCTGGCGGAAGGCAGCGTCGCGGCTACTCGGCCGCGTCGTCGTCCCGCTGCACGCTCGAGCCGCCGACGATCGCGTCCTCGCCGTCGTCGTAGCGCACCCAGCCCTTGCCCTTGCCGTCGTAGTCGGGGCTCCAGACGACGAGCGTCGCGTCCTTTTCGCCGACTTTCACGCGCTCCGTTCCCTCGGGATCCTCGCCGCGCCAGACGCGGACGAACGGGTTCGACTGCCACTCGCCCTGGAGCGTGGTCAGGTCGGAGTGGCCCGGGAGGACGATGCGCGTCTTCGGCATCTCGAGCAGCACGTCCATCACCGCGTGCTTGATCTGCTCGAAGTTGCCGCCGCCGATCGAGCCCTTGAAGAGCGTGTCGCCCGTGGCCACGTACTCCTCGCCGAGCTGGTCGCGAATCACGAAGGCGACCATGTCGTCGGAGTGTCCCGGGGTCGGGATCGCCTCGATCTCCAGGCCGCCGGTCGCAAACGACGTCGTCATCACTGGCAGGTCGAGGTCGTCCTCGTAGAGGACATGATCGGTGTGCGAGTGCGTCCGGCAGACGGCCGTCGGCGTCAGCCCCTGCTGGCTGATGAAGGTCAGAAGCTCCGTCAGCGGCGCCCCCGAATCGACGAAGACGGCCGCTCCGCCGCGCTCGTCGCCGATCACGAACGCGTTCGAGAGGTAGCGGGGATGCATGCTTCTGCGGATCAGCACGGGCGGTAGGCTAGCGTCTCGCGAACCCGCATCGAGGAGGACACATGCCAGGCCTCATGGGACGGACGACGACGATCCTGAAGGCGAAGTGGTCGAAGCTCCTCGACCGCGCGGAGGATCCGGGCGAGACCCTCGACTACTCCTACGAGGAGCAGCTCAAGCAGCTTCAGAACGTCAAGCGCGGGATCGCCGACGTGACGACGGCGAAGAAGCGGCTCGAGCTGCAGTACACCTCGATGCAGCAGAACGCCGACAAGCTCGACGGGCAGGCGCGCGACGCGCTCAAGGCGGGCCGCGAGGACCTTGCCCGCGAGGCGCTGACGCGCAAGGCCGCGCTCGAGGCCCAGCTCGCCGGGATCATGGAGCAGGGCCAGCAGCTCGAGGTACAGCAGCAGAAGCTGATCGAGGGCGAGAAGACGCTGCAGACGAAGGTCGAGTCCTTCCGGACGCAGAAGGAAGTGATCAAGGCCCAGTACTCGGCGGCCGAGGCGCAGGTGCGCATCGGCGAGGCGGCGACCGGGATCGGCGAGGAGATGGCCGACGTCGGCCTGGCGATCCAGCGGGCCAAGGACAAGACCGAGCAGATGCAGGCTCGGGCCTCCGCGATCGACGAGCTGACCGCGTCGGGTGCGCTCGAGGACGTCACCGCGACGGGGGACGACATCGATCGTCAGCTCGCGCAGATCTCGCAGACGGGGCAGGTCGACGACGAGCTCGCGAAGATGAAGGCGGAGCTCGGCCAGGACAGTGAGACGAAGGAGCTCGGCACGTGATCGTCCGGGTGATGGGGCAGGGGCAATGGCGCGTCGACGACGACGTCGCCCGCCGCCTCAACGAGCTCGACGACGAGGTGGGACGCGCGGTCGACGCCGGCGACGAGGCCGCGATGAGCCACGCGCTGCAGCGGCTCGCTGCCGAGGTGCGAAGCTCGGGGACGAGGCTCGCGGACGACGACATCTCGCCGTCGGACGCGATCGTCCCGCCCCCGGATCTCAGCCTCGACGAGGCTCGCGAGCTGCTCGAGGGCGAGGGCCTGATCCCCGATCTGCCCTAGCACTGCGCCGAGCGGCTACAGCACCGCGAGCACCTGGCAGCGGACGCCCGGCGTCCACGGGAACGCAATCCGTCCGTCGGCCGTCACCATCTGCCACACGGACAGGCACGTCGACGGCTCGTCCGGCGCGTTGAACCGCACGGTCACGCTCACCCGCACGCCCGGCTCGGTCTGCGCAATCGGCACGATCGTCTGACTCGGCACGAGGCCCTCGCCCGCGAGCTCCTTCAGCGCCCGCCCCTCCCAGGTGCAGAACCCGGTGTTCTCGAGCTCCCACGCCTGCTCGAGGCTCGAGCCCACCTTCACGAAGCTGCCGTCGCGCAGCGCCTGTCCGGCGTAGAGCACGTCGTCGAGCGTGAAGACGTCGTTGCGCAGCGTCTGTTCGAGATCGTCGCGGCTGCGCCAGAAGCGGATCAGCTTGCGCCGCGGGTCGCGCTGGAGCTCGTCGAGCAGGCCGTGGAGCTCGTCGTCCGCTGCACCCCAGAGATCGCGGCGGATGAGGACCGCGTACGGGATGTCGGCGCCGACGAGGCGAGTGACGGCCGCGCGGAGGCCCGGTCCGAGTGCCTCGACGACGAGCAGGGCGAGATCGAACGGCTCGAGCGGCGCGGCCGGATCTGCCACGACCCTGACAGGCACCGGGCTCTCGGACTCGAGGAAGCGCCTGAGCTCCGCGTCTCCGGTGGGGAGGAGGATCGTCTTCCGGCGGGAGGGAGCCGCTTCGGTCCCGCCGACCGCCTCCCCGGTGCGGCTCACGGAGGGAGTCGGCCCGGGCAGACGCCTGCCGCCGGGCGCGAGAGGTCAGATCGGAGCGTCAAAGAGGCCAAGCCAGCGGGTGAGGTCCTGCTCGATCGGAAGCTCCTTCTCGAGCTTCGCCTTCAGCTCGAGCTCCTCGGCATTGTCGCGCTTCTGGTCCTCGCCGGTCGGGACGAACGGCCAGAACGCGCCGCGCTTGAAGCCGTAGATCCAGTACACGGGCTTCTCCTGCCGGCCCTCGAACTTGAACGCCGCGGCTAGTAGCTGCCCCCCGAAGCCCTGGGCCTTCAGCTCGGAGGCCACGAGGTGCACCGCCGTGACGAGGTCTTCGAAGTCCCAGTCGCGGACGATGACCCATTCGTAGCCGTAGGTGTCGGTCTTTCGCTCGAGCTCGGAGCCCGCCGATCGAGCAGCGGCGGCGAGGAGCTGCTCGGTGTCGTCCTCGACGCGATCGAACTCGCTGGACGAGAGCGGCTTGAAGACGACGGCGGCGACGCCGGCGGGCTTGAAGCCGAGCTCGCCCTGGAGCGTGACCCGAGCCGTCGAGAGCGCGAAGAGGCGATCGTCGCGAGGCTCGGCCAGCTTCTTGCGCCCGAAGAGCGCGTCCCGAAGGCCCACCGACCGGACTACTGGTGGTCGCTCCGGTGAGTCCTGTGCCCTCGGGCCGCGCGAAAACCGAGCAGGCCAAGGACGCAGGGAGCGCCCATACCCGCGGGTATGGGCGCGACCGAGGACGAAGGCATGCGACGGTTTGCAGCCGGCCCGAGGGTGCAGCTACTTGCCGGAGAGACCACTACTAGGCGACCGGGCGGCCCATCTGCCGCGAGATCTCGGCGAGAGCGGCGAGGCGCTTCTCCATCGGCGGGTGGGATGCGAAGAGCTCGGAGAAGAGGGACTTCGCGCTTGCCGGGACGATGAAGAACGCATTCATGCCCTCGACCTGGCGCAGGTCCTGCTGCGGGATCAGCGTCATCTGCGACGAGATCTTCTGCAGCGCGCTCATCAGGTGCTCGGGGGCGCCCGTGATCAGTGCCGAGCCGCGATCCGCTGCGTACTCGCGGTAGCGCGAGATCGTCCGGATCAGGATGTAGCTCAGCACGTAGGTGACGAGCGAGACGAGGAACATGATCAGCCAGACCGGCGGCCCGCTGTCTCGATCGCGACCGCCGCCGAACATGCCGGAAAACATCCCGAACCGCATCAGCAGCGCGGCCAGCATCGCGAAGAAGCTCGCGACGGTCATGATCAGGACGTCGCGGTTCGCGATGTGCGACAGCTCGTGAGCGATGACTCCCTCGACCTCCTCGGGCTCGAGGCGGTCCCAGAGACCGGTGGTGACCGCGACGGCCGCGTGCTTGGGCGAGCGGCCGGTCGCAAAGGCGTTCGGAACGGGCGTGTCCATGATTGCGACCTTGGGCTTCGGCAGGTCCGCCATCGCGCACAGGCGGTCGACCATGTCGTGCAGGGCCGGCGCCTCCTCGCGCGTCACCACCTTCGCCCCGGACGCCCTCAGGGCGAGCTTGTCCGAGGTGTAGTACTGCACGAAGGCGAGCACCGCGATGATGACGACCATCGGCAGGATGCCGACGTTCAGCACGTTGATCAGGACGATCGCAAAGACGATGTAGAGGATCGCGAGCAGGCTGCCCGTGAACAGCATGCGGATGGTCAGGCCCGTGTCGCGACCGTAAGCTCGACGTTTCATGGCGGACATGGTACCGGGCGGACGAGGCTAGACTCGCGGCCGTGCGCCGCCTCGTCCCGCTCGCGCTGCTCGCGCTCCTCGGTGCCGCCTGCGGCGGCGTACCGGGGGGAACGACGACCACGGCGACCCCCGAGACCGTCGTCGGAACGGTCCCGACCGAGCCGACCGTGACCATTCCGGCGGAGTACCAGAACGGCGACGCGGCCGCAGGCAAGGCGGTCTTCGAGGCCAAGTGCGGGGTGTGTCACACGCTGTCCGACGCCGGCACGACCGGGACGGTCGGCCCGAACCTCGACGAGGCGAAGCCCTCGCTCGAGCTCGCGCTCGACCGGGTCGTGAACGGGCAGGGAGTGATGCCGTCGTTCAAGGGGCAGCTCTCCGCGCAGGAGATCGCGGACGTCGCGGCATACGTCGTCAAAGCAACGTCTGGCTGAACCGATCGAGCTCCCGGACGGCTTCCCTCGCCACGCCGACGTCGTGGCGACCGACTTCGACCACACGCTCGCCTGGGACGACGGCGTGCTGCGCCCGCGCACCCTGGCGGCGCTCGGACGCGCACGCGACGCGGGGATCCGGGTGATCGTGGTCACGGGACGGATGGTGCAGTCGCTGCGGCGGGCGCTCGCGCCGGCCGGGCTTGGCGAGCCGATCGTCTGCTACCAGGGCGCCGTCGTCGCCGACGGCGACGGGCGCTGGCTGCGCCACGTGCCGATCGAGCTCGAGCTCGCGAAGGAGGCGATCGCCGCAGTCGAGGCCGAGGGCTACGAGCCGAACGTCTACGTCGACGACGAGCTCTACGTGCGGCGGGTCACGCCTCACGCGGAGCGCTACGCCAGCTTCCAGGATCTGGAGATCCACCCGGTCGGGGACCTCCGCTCGTGGCTCCAGGCCAGTCCGACGAAGCTCGTCTGCGCCGGCGATCCCGACGCCCTCGACGAGCTCGGCGTCCGTCTGCGGGAGCGCTTCCAGGGCAGGCTCTACATCACCAAGTCGCTCCCGTACTTCCTCGAGCTCGCGACCATCGGCGTCACGAAGGGCTCCGGCCTCGACTTCCTGGCCGGCCGGCTCGGATTCACGCCCGAGCGGACGATCGCCTTCGGCGACGGCGAGAACGACGTGGAGCTGATGGACTGGGCCGGCTACAGCGTCGCGGTCGAGAACGCGCACGAGCGGGTGAAGGCGGTGGCCGACTGGATCTGCCCGCCGGCGACCGAGGAAGGCGTCGCGTCCGTTCTGGAGGCGCTTGTAGATTCAAGGTCATGATCGACCTTCGCGCAGCGCGTGCCGATCCCGAGTTGTTCCGCACGGCGCTCGCTCGCAAGGGCGCGGCGTCACAGTTCGACGGGCTGCTCGCTGCCGACGAGCGCTGGCGTGTGCTCCTGCCGCGCGTCGAGGAGCTCAGGGGTCGGCTGAAGCTGAAGGGCAAGCCGACGGCTATCGAGCTCGAGGAGCTGAACCGGGTAAAGGATGAGCTGCGCGCGCTCGAGGAGGAGCTCGCCGCTGCCGAGGCGGAGCGGGATGCCGCGCTCGAGCAGGTGCCGAACCCGCCCGACCCCACGGCGCCCGACGGCGACAGTGAAGAGGATGCGGTCGAGCTGCGCAGGGTGGGCGAACCGGGGCCCGAGGGCCCGGAGCACACGGAGATCGGCCGCTTCGAGATCGAGCGCGCCGCGCGGCTCTCGGGCTCGCGGTTCGGCTTTCTCGTCGGCGACACGGCGCTGCTCGCGCTCGCGCTGTACCGCTTCGCGACCGACCGCGCGACCGCCCACGGCCACACGGTCGTGCTGCCGCCGGTGCTCGTACGCGACGAGGCGATGTACGGCACCGGCTTCTTCCCCACCGACCGCTCGAACATCTACGCGCTGGAGGCGGACGAGCTGTACCTCACCGGCACGTCCGAGGTCGCCCTGGCCGGGCTGCACATGTCCGAGATCCTCGACGAGCTGCCGCTCCGCTACGCGGCGCTTTCGACGTGCTTCCGCCGTGAGTCGGGCGCGGCCGGCAAGGACACGCGCGGCATGTTCCGCGTGCACCAGTTCAACAAGGTCGAGCTCTTCGTCTACTGCGAGCCCGAGCGGTCGGGGGAGGAGCACGAGCGGCTGCTCGCGATCGAGGAGGAGCTCGCGCGGGCGGTCGATCTCCCCTACCGCGTCGTCAACGTGGCGGCAGGCGACCTCGGGGCCTCGGCGGCGAAGAAGTACGACATCGAAGCGTGGTTCCCGTCGCAGCAGCGCTACCGCGAGATCACGTCGACCTCGAACACGACCGACTTCCAGGCGCGGCGGCTCGGGATCCGGTACCGGATCGACGAGAAGCGGCTCGAGACGCCGCACACGCTGAACGGGACCGCGGTTACCGATCGGTGGGTGCTCGCGCTGCTCGAGAACTTCCGAGGCGACGTGCCGGACGTGCTCCGGGAGTACGGCGCCCCGGCGCGAGTCGAGCGCTAGGGGTCTGTCCGGAAAGTGATCACGGTGGATGGCACGCGGCACGCGCCGCGAGGCAAGGACGCAGGGAGCGCCAATATGCAGACATATTGGCGCGACTGAGGACGCCGGATCGCGGCGCGTGCCGCCTGCAAGCCGCTCTGAGTCACTTTCCGGACAGACCCCTCACGGGGCTACGATCGCCGCCACGGCGGGGTGCCGGAGCGGTCGAACGGGGCGGTCTTGAAAACCGTTGGGCGTGCAAGCGTCCCGTGGGTTCGAATCCCACCCCCGCCGCTTCCTCCCAAGCGGCAAACGGCTCGGTTGAGCCGTGCGCGCCAACGTTCAGCCCGCCGCTGCGCACGTGTCCTCCCGTATGCGCTCTCATCCGCTCCTGACCGCCTGACGGTGGCGCGAACTGGCGCGCAACTGGCGCGCACTTCTGAGCGGTAGGTAATCCTTCGCGTGGTGAACGCTCTGGGCTCGGTGAGATACGTCTCGGTGGCGCTCGCGACTCGTCCGCGGCCGTACTCGCCCGAGGGGGGCGACGTCCGGAGCTGGCGTGGCTGAGATCTCACGCGGGAACGTGCCTCGTCCGGTGAGACGTGAGCTCCGACAGGAGGTCGGCTTCGTGTGCCCGGTCGAGGGCTGCGATTCGCCGTACCTGAGCTGGCACCACTTCGATCCGCCGTGGCGCGAACGTCCGCATCACGAGCCAGCCGGGATGGTCGCCTTGTGTCTCGGACACCACAAGCAGGCGGACGCTGGAGCCTTCTCGCCCGATCAGCTCCGGGCCATGAAGCAGCGGGGACGGCAGACGACGAGCGATCCCGTTTTCGGCGCCTTCAACTGGAGACGGGAGCAACTCGTGGTTCGCGCAGGCGGCATGACAGGAGTCGGGTGCCGCGTGCTCCTGCAGTTTGGTGATGCCGACGCGATCTGGCTTTCGACCGACGAGCACGGCAATGAGGTGCTGAATCTCGACCTCTTCGCGGCCGACGGATCCCTCGTCTTCTCGATGCGCGAGAACGACTGGGTCATTCACGACGACCTCGACGACGTCGAGTGCCGACCGTCGGGGCGTTCGTTGATTCTCCGCGTCGGCCCGCGCAGAATCGCGCTTGCGCTTGAGTTCGAGGCGCTTGGCCCGGACGAGCTCCGTGACCGCTTGCTAAAGGCAGCTCTGGGGGCGGCAGAGGCTAGCGCGCGCAGCCTGGAAGAGGATGCACGGCGTGCCGAACAGGAAGGCAAGCTGCTTTTTGCGGCGTCAGTACGGCAAGCAGCAACCGGCGTTGAGGCGCGGGCATACGAGATAGCCGACCTCCTGTTTGAAGGTGTGCGTCGACGATCAGCAGCGGCCGAAATCGCTTGCTGCGAGATAACGGGTCAATTCGTGTTCCCCACTCGCGTGCGGCTGACCAGTACTAGCACGATCATTGGCACGAACGTGATAACGGGCTCAGGTGCGATCGCCGGTGACGTCGTCGTCCGGATCAGCGAAAGCGGCACCGAGATCGGTTGACGGCCAGAGGCCCAACACGCCTCGTTCAGGCGACGCGTTCGGTGCAACCGGATCGGGCGCTTACGCCATGCGGCCAGACGAAGTGCGAAGAAGTAGACCTCGAACATGTCCGCGCGCGTCGAGTTCCAGTCACTCGACACCACTTCGAGGCACAGCTGCTTACACCGTCGAAACGCGGATGAGCATCGAGGATCCCGCCAGGCCGAACGCTCACAGGGCGAAGGAGGCGCCCCAGAGCACTCCGGCAGCGATGGCGTTGGTTAAGGTGACCGGCTTGGTGCGGAAGCCGATCTCGGTGGCCCCTTCTGGCGTCGGATCATCGACCGGCATCGCACTCCATACGGTCATCTCTTTGGATCTAGTGACGACAAACTTCCTGTCGGATGCGATCGCCAGCCTCGCCGGTGCCCCGCACAGCAGGGTCACGAGGTACTGCACGGGTGCGATCACGATTACCCAGCCGATCAGCGCCAAACTCACGACGACAGCAATGACGGCCGCTGGGAGGATGTCGGCTGACGTGTGGCGCCTTGTCGATCCCAACGACGTCGACCACCAACTGAAGATGCTCCCCACGACGTCCATCCACGCGGCCAGATAGCGACCCGGAGCGACGGCAACCAGGCCGTCGTACCGGTCAAGGTCGACGGCACTCGAGATCAAGGCGAAGACGAGAGCGAACGCGCCGCCGTGGACGAGGTACCACCGGAAGTACTCCTCCCCGAAGAGATGGAAGATCCAATAGTTGGCGACAAGCAGTCCGCCCTCCAAAGCCAGTCCGAGCATGGCCAATCGGCGGGCCGGACTCCGCGTCCCGATGGAAAACGCCGTCCACACCGACTTGTCCTGATAGGCGTCCCCGGACTCGTTGGGCGTTTCGGACGCGGGCGGTTCGAGGGAGGATGAGTCACCCGTCATTACCCGACTCGCCGCAACCTACGCTGCGCCGACCGTCCGAGCAAGCGCGTGTCCCGCCTCGTCGGAAGGTTCGCGCCTTCTGCGCGGGAGGTGGTCTTCAAGAGAACGCCGGACCGCTGAGACCACACTCACATGCGCGACTGTTCGCGAGTGACGCCTGGCTTGACCTTCTCGGGCAGCAGGCCGTAGCTTGCAGCCACTCGGCTGGGCGGGGCGGTTCCTGCTGGCTGGCTGTCGTCTGGCCGGCTGCCGCGCCGGGATGGCAGAGAGAACCTCGGTCAAACGTGGTGTGCTCCCCCACGGACAGAGAAAGGGCCCGTTGTCGGGCCCAATCTCAGTGCTGCTCTGTTGCCCGGATCTACTTCACGCCGGCGGTTCCACTGCCACCGGCCTTGAGCACCGCACGCACACGAGCCGGCGTCATCGGTGCCGTTCGCATCCGCACGCCCGTGGCGTCGAAGAATGCGTTCCCGACCGCCGCTGCGGCTACATCCGTGACCTCCTGGCCCACGCCTTGCGGTGGCACGTCGCTCCGCTGAAGCAGGATCGACGTCACCTTCGGGCTGTCCTTGAAACGGAGGACCGGGTAGCTGACGAAGTCCGAGCTCGTCACGTTCGTCTGGCTGATGCGGAGCTGCTCGGAAAGCAAGCGGCTGAGGACCTGCACGATTCCGCCATCGCTCTGGTTCGCGACCCCGCCGGGATACACCAACAGGCCGGAGCTGAACGCCTGGTAGACGTGCTTGACCGTGACCTTGCCGGTCTGCTTGTTTACCTCAACGTCGGCGATCGCAGCCACCTTCGTGCTGGCGTCGGTGGCGCTGAGTCCGTACCAGGCAATCCCGCGTCCGGTGACGAGGTTGGCGTCCGACAGCTTCGAGGCCGCTACCTTCGGCTGCCAGTTGGCCGCCCTGGTGACGGAGTCCAGCACTGCCAGCAGCGAGTCGCGCGCAGCCGGGCTGACGTTCTGCACCCGGAAGGCAACGGGGTCCATGCCAGCGGCGTGCGCAAGGTCGTCGACTACCTGCTCGGTGGCGAAAGTGACAGGGATACGATTCCCGTGTCGGAACCAATCCGCCGAGATCCAGTTGTCCTTGAGCGGCAGCGACTTCAACAGGGAGCGGCTGTTGGCGACGTTGTAGATCGCGAACGCTGCCGCAGTCCCGCTGACGATGGTCGGAACGACTGGTGTCCCCACCAGCATGGCGACGTGCTCTACGACTTCGCTTTCGTACTGCGGGTAGAACTGAGCGAAGTCGAAGCCAACGATGTTGCCTTTGGCATCGATGCCGGCGCGGACATCCAGCAGCGTGCCCGGGGCAGTGTTGTCCCAGCCAATCTCGTCCCAGCGCATGAACTGCACCCGGACGGGAGCTCCGGCGAGCTGTGACATCAGCGCCGCCGACGCCGCGGCATCACGGTACTGCATCCCGTTGCCGTAGCACCCGCCCATCGGGACGGCGGTGACGCGCACCTTGTTCAGGGGCAGGCCGATCACCGAGGCGACGGTCTCCCGAGTCTTATATTCACCCTGGGTGCCCGAGAAGATCCGCGCCCCCTGCGGGGTCACGTCGGCGACCGCGCAGCACGCGCCGATCGGGGTGTGGACGTTCGTCGGCCAGCCGTAGCTCTGCGTGACCACGTGCGCCGCCGAGGCGAGGGCCCCATTGGGATTGCCGACGACAGTGGCGGTCTGAACCGATTTGCCGGCGCTGTCCAGCGCCCGCATCGTCTCGAACTCGTTGCCGCCCGGGAGCACCTTCGGCGGGGCGGCCCATTTGACCTTCAACTGCGCCGCGGCTTGGATCGCTGCGTACTCGGTCGGTGCGACGACGCCGATGAAGTCCTTCTTACGGACGACTCGCGCGCCGGGGATCTGCCGGATCGAGCTCTCGTCGACGGAGATCACTGGTGCCCCGAAGCCGTACACCGCCTGCCCGCGCGGCCGCACCCACCGCCCGTGCAACATGCCGGGTACACGGACGTTCTGGATGTAGGTACCCGTCCCGGTCACGATCCCCGGGATGTCGATCTCCGGCGGCGACGTCCCGACCACCTTGTACTGGCTGACCGGCTTCGTGGGAGACTGACCGGGCTGGAGGCCTCCGAGGAAGAAGACGGTGGGTGGAGGACCCATGTTCCAGCTCGCCGGCATCCGAACGTTGAACAGCTTGCCGCCGAGCAACTCGCCGTAAGTAACCGACTTGCCGCCGCCGGAGACGACGCCCTTACTCACGCTCAGGCTTGAAACTGGGACGCCAAGCTGTGTCGAAGCGAGTCCGAGCAGCGCTTGACGCGCCGAAGCCGCGGCCGCCCGAACCCCGAGACCCGCGTTCTTGATCGTGTTGCTTGCCAGCTTCGGGCCGGTGTCCGGTGTCACGTTGGTGTCGGACTGGACGTGCAGACCTGGCTGAAATCCATGTCCAGCTCCTCGGCGGCGATCATCAGGATGCCGGTAGTCGACCCCGTACCCTGGGAGATGGAACCGGACATAATCGACGCCGTGTTGTCGGCGTTGATCGTGATCCACGAGTCGATCTGGAACTGGTCGTACGGGCCGTTGCTCGCATAGGGGCTGTCAGCGGCCTGCGCCTTGCCGGCGAGGCCGGCGCCGAGCGACGCTGAAGCCGACGATCGAGCGCGCCGCCGCCCTTGACGAACGTCTTGCGCGAGAACTCCTTATCTGCAGCATCTCGGTCATCGCTACGACCCACCTTTCGCCATCACAGCGGCAGCCTTCTGGATCGCCGTCAGGATCCGCGGATAGGTGCCACAGCGACAAAGGTGGCCGTTCATCGCCGTCCGGATCTGCGCCTCGGTCGGCTTCTTCGTCGTCGCCAGGAGGTCGGCCGCCTGGATCATCATTCCGTTCTGGCAGTAACCGCAGTGCGGCACCTGCACGTCGATCCACGCCTGCTGCAACGGATGCAACGCCGCCGGCGCAGCGGTCGTGCCGCGCGCCGACGACCACATCGCCGGCAACCCCTCCAGCGTCGTGATCGCCTTGCCGCTAACGGCGGCAACCGGCGTCACACAGGAGCGGATCTCCTTGCCGTCCAGCAACACCGAGCAGGCACCGCACTGCGCCAACCCGCAACCGAACCGGGGGCCGTGTAGGTGCAGCTCGTTGTGCAACACGTACAGCAACGGCGTGTCGAGGCTCGCCGTCACCGAGTGAACAAGGCCGTTGACCTTGATCTTCAACTTGCTCGCCATACATCCCTCCGATCGAAATGCTGCGTGTCCGAGCACGCCGCGGAAGGGACGAGAACTGCTTGCCGCCAAAAACCCGCGGCGACCGTTCATTATCCCCCGCTCCCGGAGCGACGCAATAGTCACGAGGGGAACTAGCGTCGCTCATCCCCGCACGCACCGACCCGCGAGCGGACAAGGGATCGGCCTAGGCGCAACCGGCCGGGCGGTGGCTCGCTAGCGCCTGATCACCTCGTGGACCTCGAAGATCTCCGGGTCCCTGTCGAACCCGACTCCGACGTCGCCCAGGATCGGCATCAACCGCTCGCCGAACGCGTCGAGTTGCTCCCGGGAGTCCCAGATCTCGCTCACGAGCAGGTTCCCTTCGGACCCGAAGCAGACGTGGTAGTCGAGTCCGTCCGGAGGCCACGTGCCCGCCGCCTCGAGACGTCGGAGCGACTCGTCGTACTGCTCGCTCGTCAGGGCGGTGGGGCTGAAGCGGACGACGATGCTCATTCGAGCTCCTCCTTGCGTTGGGTTGGAGTTCGACCCTACTCTCGATCGCCGGGCGGCGCTTGTTGGCCCTATCATTCCGCCCTACACATACGCCAATCACTGTCGCCAAGGCGGCTGCGGTAATACCGAACAACCGCCCCCTCCGGTCCCCGTCAGCCCGCGCCTCTCACGCGACCAGCGTGGCGCGCGTAGAGTCAGCGCGAGCAGATGATCTGGCGGATCCTCATCATCGCGGCGGTCGTGCTCTTCGTGTTCCTGTGGGTGCGCGCTGTCGTCGACGTGCTCCGGCGACCCGACCTCTCGGCGGGAGGGAAGATCGGTTGGGCGATCGGCATGCTCGTCCTCCCGTTCATCGGGCTGCTCGTCTACACGATGCTCCGCCCGGCCGACTCGCAGATCGCGCAACGCCGCCGAACGTAATGGCGGAGAGGGTGAGGGGTCGATGAGCGTCGAGCGCGAGCGGGTCGAGACGTTCGGACAGCTGGAGGACGGCCTGCGGAGGGCGAGCGACTGGTATCACTGGGGCCCGTACCTGAGCGAGCGGCAGTGGGGCACGGTCCGCGAGGACTACAGCGCGGGCGGCGACGCGTGGGACTACCTGCCGCACGACCACGCCCGCTCGCGCGCCTACCGTTGGGGCGAGGACGGGCTCGCCGGCTTCTCCGACGTCGAGCAGCGGCTCTGCCTCGCGCTCGCGCTCTGGAACGGGCGCGACCCGATCCTGAAGGAGCGGATCTTCGGCCTCACCGGCGCTCAGGGAAACCACGGCGAGGACGCCAAGGAGTACTGGTGGTACCTGGACGCGCTGCCGAGCCACGCGTGGAACGTGTGGCGCTACCACTACCCGCAGCGCGCGTTCCCGTACGACGACCTCATCGCCGAGAACGGCCGCCGCGGCAAGCACGACCCGGAGTACGAGCTGCTCGACACCGGGGCGTTCGACGAGGACCGCTACTGGATCGTCGAGGTCTCCTACGCGAAGGCCGACCCGCACGATCTCCTGATGTCGATCTCGGTCACGAACCAGGGCCCGGAGACCGAGACGCTGCACGTGCTCCCGACCGCCTGGTACCGCAACACGTGGGCCTGGGACGAGGACGCCGAGAAGCCCGCGCTGCGTGCCGACGGGGCCTCGCGCGTCGTCACCGACCATCCGTTCCTCGGCGCGCTCGAGCTCGTCTCGGACGGCGAGCCCACCGTCCTCTGCTGCGAGAACGAGACGAACGACGCGCGCATCTTCGGCTCACCGGCGAGCACGCCGTTTCCGAAGGACGGGATCAACGACCACGTCGTCGGCGGAGCAGCGACCGTCGCGACCGAGTCCGGCACGAAGATCGCGTTCTGGCACCGGCTGACCCTGGAGCCCGGCGCCACCGCGAGCGTGCGGGTCCGCCTCCGGCCGACAGGCTCGAAGGGCCGCCCTTTCACGAAGTTCGACGCCGTCGTCGCCGCGCGAAGAGCTGAGGCCGACGAGTTCTACGCCGAGCTGACGCCGGCGAGCGCTTCGAGCGACGAGGCGCTCGTGCTCCGGCAGGCGCTCGCCGGGATGCTCTGGAGCAAGCAGCTCTACTACTACAGGGTCGCGCGCTGGCTCGACGGCGACCCCGACCAGCCAGCTCCGCCGGCATCGCGGCTCGGGATCCGCAACCAGCGCTGGAGGACGTTCGACGCCTTCGACATCATGTCGATGCCCGACAAGTGGGAGTACCCGTGGTTCGCCGCGTGGGACCTTGCCTTCCACTGCGTCGCGCTCGCGCGTGTCGATCCGGCGTTCGCGAAGTACCAGCTGATCCTGCTCCACCGCGAGTGGTTCCAGCACCCGAACGGCGCGCTCGCCGCGTACGAGTGGAACTTCGACGACGTGAACCCGCCGGTTCAGGCGTGGGCCGCACTCGAGGTGTTCGCGATCGACGGCGCTCGAGACCTCGCGTTCCTGAACCGGATCTTCGACAAGATGCTGATCAACTTCACCTGGTGGGTGAATCGGCAGGACGCCGACGGCTCGAACGTGTTCGAGGGCGGCTTCCTGGGCCTCGACAACATCGGCCCGATCGACCGCTCGCACCTTGCGCCGGGCCAGAGGCTCGAGCAGTCGGACAGCACCGGCTGGATGGCCTTCTACGCGCTGAACATGGCCGCGATCGCGTCGATCCTCGACAGGCGCGGCCGGGAGGCAACCGACCTCGTGCTGAAGTTCGTCGAGCATTTCGCGCTCATCTCGCGCGCCCTCGAGTCCGGGGGGCTCTGGGACGAGACCGACGGACTCTTCTACGACCAGCTCCGCCTCCCGGACGGCAGCACCGTGTCCGTGAAGGTGCGTTCGATCGTCGCCGTCCTGCCGATGCTCGGGGCCGCCGCGATCGACGAACCCGCCATCGCCCGTGCGGAGGCCGTTCACAAGCAGGCCGCCGATCTCCTCCTCGCCGCCTACCCGATTCGCGGCACCCCGGGCGAGCGGCGGCTCCTCCTAGGCGTCGTCGCGCTCGACCGGCTCACGCGGCTTCTGCCGCGGCTCTTCGACGAGGGCGAGTTCCTCTCGCCCTACGGCTTGCGGGCCGTCTCACGCTGGCATGCCGACCACCCGCTGGAGCTCGACATCGCAGGGCTCCGAGCATCGATCGACTACGAGCCGGCCGAGTCGACAACCAACATGTTCGGCGGCAACTCGAACTGGCGCGGTCCGATCTGGATGCCGATCAACTTCCTCGTCGTCGAGGCGCTCAACCGCTACGCGCAGTTCTTCGCCGGCGAGTTCACGCTCGAGTATCCGACCGGCTCCGGGCGCGAGCACACGCTCGACGAGATCGCGGCCGACCTTCGCGAGCGGCTGATCTCGCTCTTTCGCCGCGGCGACGACGGCCGGCGACCCTGCTTCGGCTGGGCCGACCGGTTGCAGCACGATCCGGCCTGGAAGGACAACCTGCTCTTCAACGAGTACTTCCACGGCGACAACGGCGCCGGCCTCGGCGCAAGCCACCAGACCGGCTGGACCGGCCTCGTCGCCGAGCTGATCCTCCGCGCACGCGGCGTTCCCGTTCCGAGCCTCCGCGACCTGATGGGGGAGCTGGACCCCGAGCCTCGCAGATGACCGGCCGGCTCGCGCCCGCCCCGGGCCACGCGCGGAGAACCGTTGGCTGAGAACCCGGCCGGGGCAGCCGAGGCTCCGAGCGCCGGGCGGTCGCTCAAGTCGGCCCGCCGCCTGATCTTCCCGCTTGCGCTCGCGCAGTTCATCTGCAGCTTCGCCGGCTCGAACATGAACGTGATGATCAACGACATCAGCGAGGACCTCGACACGACCGTCAAGGGCGTGCAGACCGCGATCACCATGTTCCTGCTGATCATGGCCATCCTCATGATCCCGTGCAGCAAGCTCACCGACCGCTGGGGCCGGAAGCGCTGCTTCACGTGGGGCCTGACGCTGTACGGCATCGGCGCGCTGATCAGTGCGCTCTCGCCGAACCTCGGCTTCCTGATCCTCGGGAACTCCGTGTTCGAGGGCGTCGGGACGGCGCTGCTGATCCCGCCTGTCTACATCCTCGCGACGCTGTGGTTCAGCGACCTCACCTCGCGGGCGTGGGCCTTCGGCGTGATCAGCGGCCTCGGTGGGATCGGCGCCGCGGCAGGACCGTTGATCGGAGGGATCATCACCACGGCGATCAGCTGGCGCGCGGCGTTCGTCTTTCAGGCCGTCGTCGTCGCGACGATCATCCTGCTGAGCCGCCGCATGGTCGACCCGCTCCCCGCCGACCCGACGCGGCCCTTCGACGCGGTCGGGGCGATCCTGTCGGGGGTCGGCATGTTCTGCCTCGTCTTCGGGATCCTCCAGGCCGGCACCGACAACACGCTGATGACGATCTTCCTCGTGGTCGGGGCGCTCTTCTTGGCCGCGTTCTTCCTCTTCATCCGGCGCCGGGAGCGGGCCGGCAAGGAGGCGCTGCTCTCGACCGGGCTCTTCAGGAACCGCACCTGCAACCTCGCGCTCGTCACCCAGAACATCCAGTGGCTCATGCTGATGGGCGTCTCGTTCGTCGTCTCCGTCTTCCTCCAGGAGGTCCGCGGCTACAGCGCGATCAAGACGGGCGTCATCTTCACCGCTGCGACGCTCGGCATCCTCGCCACCTCGCTCGCCGCGGAGAAGCTCGCGAAGCGCTACCCGCAGCGGACGCTCATCGTCGCCGGGTTCGTCACGACGATCGCCGGGATCGCGCTTCTGCTCGGGCTCGTGCTCGCCTGGGACAGCGTCGTCGCGTTCGTCCCCGGGCTGGCGCTCGTCGGCCTCGGCCTCGGAGCGATGCTCACTCCCTCGGTCAACGTCGTGCAGTCGAGCTTCCCCGAGGAGCTCCAGGGCGAGATCTCGGGCCTCTCGCGCAGCATCTCCAACCTCGGCTCCTCGTTCGGCACCGCGATCGCCGGCACGATCCTCGTCGCCGCCGTCTCGAGGGGAAACGGCGCGTACGCCTGGGCGATGGCGTCGCTCATCGTTTTCGGGCTGATCGGGCTCGTTGCCGCCGTGCGCATTCCCTCCAGCTCTCGCGGAACGAACGCGGATCCCGCGCTTCAACCCTCAGCGAGCCTCGGATCGTAAGTCGCCGTCGGCCTACGCGCGGGCGATCGCGAAGAACGCCAGATACGCCTCGACGTCAGCGATGAGGCGCCGGCCGAGGCGGCCCGGCGGTGCGGCGCTCCATTCGCCGCTCACGGCGTCGTTCGCCTCGTGGTCCCCGATCGGGGCGCGCCGAGCCCGGGGCGGCAGAGCGGCGGGAGGGAGCCCACCGTTCAACTGGCGCAGGCGCTCGAGGTGCGCCTCCCAGAGCTGGTTCGCCGGTGAGCGCGTGCTCATCGGAGCACCTCGTGGGACTCCGCGACCGTGATGCAGGGCGCCGGATCGGTCGTGCGAGCCCGCGTCAGCCTGCTCGCCGGGCCGCGCGCGGTCTCTCGTCGCCGCCGCTGCCGCAACGCACTGAGCTCGGCCCGGATGCGAAGCAGCTCGTGCTCCCGTCGGCGTGCTGCGTGATTCCGGGTGAGGACTTCGGTTCGAACGATCATGTGGCCGAGGTGGCCGTTCATCGTGTGAGCTCCCTTCGCTGCGATTGATCGACTGCCGGGAGTCGACCTGCGGGCGGTTGGTCGTCAGCTCGTGCTCGGTAAACGGCCGGTAGCTGCGGCCCGCGTCGCGGCGAGCTGGTCGCGTTGCATTGCCTGTCAGAGGGTGCTGCCCTGCGGGTCACCCCTTTCCGCGGGCGGGATCGCCGACTGGGAGTCGGGCCGGCTACCCGCTCGAGCGCGACCCCGTCGAGGTGCTCGTCGCCGCGTAGGTCGTGGCCGCGCAGCCGGTGCTCGGTCGCCTTCCGTCAGCGGAACGTGACGTGACGGGAGTTGCGGAAGATCGCCTGCTGCGAGCGCGTCATGGTCTCGCTGTCGGCTGCGGGGAGCATCAGGTTGCCCGGGTCATCGGAGTGCCAGAGCCCGCAGCTGTGTCCCAGCTCGTGCGCGATCAGCCGCCCGCGAACGCGATCGACGGTGACGTAGTCGGACAGCGGGCCGAGCGAGCACCCCGCCTTCCCCGCCACGTCGCGGACGACGAAGACCGCGATCGGCTCGCCGTACCCGGCGACGGCGCGCGCGGTCGAGGCGGCGCCGTCGCGCGCCGCCGACAGCTTGGCGCGGAAGTAGGCGCCGGCATCGTCGAGGTCCTGCTTCCACGAGCCGCTCCCGCACTCGACGTCGAGCACGTAGTCGGGCGCCGGCTCCTGGACGATCGAGACCCTCGGCCAGTCGTCCCACACAAGCTCTGTGTTCGCCTCGCGCTTGAAGATCGTGTCGGCGACGAGGAGGGCCTCGCGAACCTGGCTCTCGGTCGCGAGCGGACGCGCCGGGTCGTCCTCGTATGCGCCGGGCGCGCTCAGGACGACGGCGTGGACGCGTAGCCGCTTCCGAGACTCGAAGCCCATGAGGTTCGCGACGAGCGCCGGCGCCCCGACTGCGCGGTTCACGACCTCGGTGGCGAGACTGAGGAGCTGCGATCCGCCACCGGCGAGCGCCCTCCGTGTCTTCACCTCTCATTCATCCGCGGCGTCCTCGGGCAGCAGCTCGCCCTTCTTGCGGCTCTCCTTCATCTCCGTGGCCTTGACCTTCGCGTCCGTGTACGACGACCTGACGAGTTTCGAGCCGCCGCTCCAGCCGAAGACGACGCAGACGAGCACGACCGCGAAGCAGACGTTGAAGGCGGTCGTGATCAGCTGCTGCGCGACGGAGTACGCGGTTGCCGTCGTCGGATCCGTGTAGCTGTCGAGCGCGAAGGTGTTGAACGCCTGGTTGACGCCGACGCCACCGGGGGTGAGCGAGAGGATGTTCGCAAGCTGGTTCGAGCCGAGCACGGCCATCACGGAGCCGAACGTCACCGGGATGCTGTACGCGGCGAGGAAGACGATGATCACGCACACCTTGGCGACGTACCCGCCCATCTGCGGCAGGAGCACCATCTTCACGTATGCCCGCCCGTCACCGAGGATCGCGGCGCCCTGCTTGGCCTTGGCCCACATCTTCTTGACCCAGGCCCAGAAGACTCGCAACAGCAGGACGATCAGGAAGATCCCGCCGCCGATGATGATGATCGTGAGCCCGGTGTGGCTGGAGATCGCGTCCCACTCGTTGCCGAACTGGAAGTCGAACGACCCGGCGATGGCGAGGAACAGGTAGAGGTAGATCAGCGTGCCGATGACCAGGTAGAAGATCTTCTGGACGACGTAACCCGCGAGGATGCCCGGGAACGTCGAGCCCCGAACGATGGCGACGTACATCAGCAGCATCACGAACGTGCCGAGGTTCGCGGGCAGGAAGTTGTTCAGCGCGACCCCGACTGCGTAGGACGTGAGCACCGGCATGTAGGTCACTCCGCCGGGATAGGCGTAGCGCAGGATCCCGTACCACCCGAGCGCGGTCAGCACGGTCTGCAGGCACTGGAAGATGCAGCCGAGGATGACGTAGCCGATCGAGATCTCGGTGACGGTGTCCCAGAGCTCGGTGAGCCAGCCCCACACGTCCACCCCGGCGAGGTTGAGCAGCGCGAGCAGCGCGACCAGCCCGAGGACCCAGGCCACGATCTTCACGATCCGGCGCTGCTTGGACGGATGCGCGGGCGCGACGGGGCTCGGCTCGACCGCGGCGTCGGACATCCGGGAGAGCGTAACGCCCTGCTCGAGCGGACACGAGGCCCACCGACCGTCAGTCCGGTCCGCGACCTCCCGCAGCGGCGATGCGAGATGATGGCGCCGTGGGTCGCAGGGGGGACCGTTCGAGCACGAGCACGTCGGGGGCCCGGTGGAGGCGAGCGTAGGCGCCGGCAGCTCGACTGCGCCGGAGCGGTCGGGGATCGTCCTCCTCACCCTGATCCTGGTCGCGGGCGTCGCGAATCTGAATCTGTCGGTCGCGAACGTCGCGCTGCCTTCGATCGGCGAGGCGTTCGACGCCGGGCAGGTGTCGCTGAACCTGATCGCGGTCGGCTACTCGCTCGGCCTCGCCGCCTCGGTGCTCTACCTCGGGGCGGTCGGCGATCGCTACGGGCGCAAGCTGATGCTCATCCTCGGCACCGCGCTCGCGATCCCGATGTCGCTCCTGGCTGCGTTCGCGCCCTCAGACGAGGTGCTGTTCGTCGCGCGCGTCGGCGGCGGCCTCGCCGCCGGAATGGCGTACCCGACCACGCTCGCCCTGATCACCGCGCTCTGGTCGGGCCCTGCGCGGACGGGGTCGATCGCGCTCTGGTCGGCGATCGGGGGCGCGATCGCCGCGCTCGGGCCGCTCGTCTCGGGGGCGCTCCTCGAATGGTTCGACTGGGGATCGGTCTTCCTCGTCACGCTGCCGCTCGCGGTGATAGCGCTCGTGATGGCGTTCCTCCTCGTCCCGGCACACGTCAACGAGACGTCGGACCCTGTCGACAACCTCGGCGGGATCCTGTCGGTCGTGCTCGTCGGCGCGCTGATTCTCTCGATCAACTTCGCGCCCGTCCCGAACGAGACAGCGCTCGTACTCGGGCTCGCGGCGATCGCGCTCGCCGCCCTCGTCGCCTTCTACATCCGTCAGCGGCGCGCCGAGAACCCGCTCTACGATCTCCACGTCGCCGGCCGCCGCATCTTCTGGGTCGCCGGCTGCGCGGGAATCATCGTGTTCGGCTCGCTCATGGCGGCGGCGTTCGTGAGCCAGCAGTACCTGCAGAACGTGCTCGGGTACTCGACCCTCGAGGCGGGGACGGCGATCCTTCCCGCGGCGCTCGTGATGGTCGTCGTCGCCCCGCGCTCGGCCAAGCTCATCGAGGCGCGCGGCGCGAGGTTCACGCTGCTCTTCGGGTACGTCTTCCTGCTGCTCGCGTTCCTGACGATGCTCGTCGTCTGGGACGAGGGCGCGCCCTACTGGCAGATCGCCGTCGCCTACGTCTTCATAGGCGCAGGCGTGGGGCTCGCCGGCACGCCTGCGTCGCACTCGCTGACGGGGTCGGTGCCGGTCACGCGCGCCGGCATGGCCTCCGGCACGGCCGATCTCCAGCGCGACCTCGGCGGCGCGATCATGCAGTCGATCTTCGGCGCGCTCCTGACCGCGGGCTACGCATCGGCGGCCTCGGCGGCGATCGCCGCCTCCGACCAGCACATCACCGACAGCACGCAGGCAGAGCTGACGAAGTCGTTCGACGGCGCCGAGGCGGTAGCCGCGCAGCATCCGCAGTACGCCGACGCGATCATCTCGGCGGCGAAGCAGTCGTTTCTCGACGGCGACGACTGGGCCTACACCGCCGGGGTGGTGGCGATCCTGCTCGGCGCGGCGCTCGTCTACCTCTGCTTCCCGAAGCACGACGAGGAGGAGCAGTTGCTGGCCTCGTACCACGCCGAGGACACCGGCGCCGCGAAAACCCCGCGCGTCTCGTCCTTGCCGTCTGCCGAGGCGAGCTCGTGATCGAAGACCGGCAAAGGCACAGAGACCACGAGGAGGAGACAGCCGCATGACCGATGACGCCCAGCGTTCGATCCTGCCGATCCCGGATCGCGATGCCCCCGGCCCGACGATTCTCGACGCGAAGGATCCCGAGGCGAGCTTCCCGCCGATCGAGCCGCTGCGGCCGCCGGCGGGAGCTCCGAACGTCCTCGTCGTCCTGCTCGACGACGTCGGCTTCGCCGCCTCGAGCGCGTTCGGAGGGCCATGCAACACACCGACAGCGGAACGTCTCGCTGCGGGCGGCCTGAAGTTCAACCGCTTCCACACGACCGCGCTCTGCTCGCCGACGAGGCAGGCGCTGCTCACCGGTCGCAACCACCACACGGTCGGGATGGGAGGAATCACCGAGCTCGCCACCTCCGCGCCCGGCTACAGCTCCCTGCGTCCCAACACCTGTGCCCCGCTCGCGGAGACGCTGCGGCTGAACGGCTATTCGACGGCGCAGTTCGGCAAGTGCCACGAGGTGCCGGTCTGGGAGACGAGCCCGATGGGTCCCTTCGACCGCTGGCCGAGCCCGGGCGGCGGGTTCGAGTACTTCTACGGTTTCATCGGCGGCGAGTCGAACCAGTACTACCCCGCCCTCTACGAGGGAACGATCCCGGTGGAGCCGGAGCGGACGCCGGAGGAGGGGTACCACCTCACCGACGACATGACCGACAAGGCGATCACGTGGGTTCGTCAGCAGAAGGCGCTGATGCCCGACAAGCCCTTCTTCGTCTACTTCGCCCCCGGCGCCACGCATGCCCCGCACCACGTCCCGACGGCGTGGTCCGGGAAGTACAAGGGCCGCTTCGACCAGGGCTGGGACGCGCTCCGCGAGGAGACGCTCGCGCGGCAGAAGGAGCTCGGCGTGATCCCGGCCGACGCGGAGCTGACCGAGCGGCCCGAGGAGATTCCCGCCTGGGACGAGATGCCCGACGCGCTCAAGCCCGTGCTGGCGCGGCAGATGGAGGTGTACGCAGGCTTCCTGGAGCACACCGACCACCACGTCGGCCGGCTCGTCGATGCGCTCGACGACCTGGGCGTGCTCGACGACACGTTCGTCTACTACATCATCGGCGACAACGGCGCGAGCGCCGAGGGGACGATCAACGGGACCTTCAACGAGATGTTCTCGCTGAACGGTGCCTCGGCCATGGAGACGGTGGAGATGATGGCCGGGAACGTCGAGGCCTTCGGCACGCCGCATGCGTACAACCACTACGCCGTCGGCTGGGCGCACGCGATGGACACGCCGTACCAGTGGACGAAGCAGGTCGCCTCGCACTGGGGCGGCACGCGCAACGGCACCGTCGTGCACTGGCCGCGCGGCTTCCAGGCGAAGGGTGAGATCAGAACGCAGTTCCACCACGTGATCGACGTCGCCCCGACGGTGCTCGAGGCGGCCGGACTGCCGGAGCCGAAGGTCGTCCACGGCGTCCAGCAGCGCCCGATCGAGGGGGTCAGCATGGCCTATGCCTTCGACGACCCGTCCGCCGCCGAGCGACGCACGACCCAGTACTTCGAGATGTTCTGCAACCGCGGCATCTACCACGAGGGCTGGACGGCCGTGACGAGACATTCGATTCCGTGGACGATGGGCTCCGATTTGCCGTCGATCGAGAACGACGTCTGGGAGCTCTACGACACGAATACCGACTGGACACAGGCGAGGGATCTCGCCGCGGAGATGTCCGAGAAGCTCGCGGAGCTGCAGGAGCTCTTCCTCGAGGAGGCGCGCAAGTACAACGTGCTTCCCCTTGACGACCGACGAGTCGAGCGGTTCGACACGACGATCGCCGGCCGGCCGAGCCTGATCCGGGGCAACTCGCAGCTGCTCTTCTCCGGCATGGGCCGGCTGACCGAGAGCTCGCTGCTCAACATCAAGAACAAGTCGCATGCGGTCACGGCGGAGATCGTCGTCCCCGAAGGCGGCGCGAGTGGGGTGATCGTCGCCCAGGGAGGTGCCTTCGGCGGCTGGTCGCTCTACCTGCACGACGGCCGGCCGAAGTACTGCTACAGCTTCTTCGGTGTCATGCGCTTCAAGGTCGAAGCCGACACGCCCGTGCCCCCCGGGGCGCATCAGGTGCGCATGGAGTTCGCCTATGACGGCGGAGGCCTCGCCAAGGGCGGCACCGTGACGCTGTTCGTCGACGGCAAAAGCGTGGCCGAGGGTCGCGTCGAGCACACTCAACCGATGATCTTCTCGGCGGACGAGACGGCGGACGTCGGCAACGAGACCGGCACCACCGTGAGCGAGGACTACGACGCCGAGTCGAGCCGGTTCACCGGCACGATCGACTGGGTGCAGATCGACCTCGGCGAGGACGCCGAGGACGCAGACCACCTGATCTCGCCGGAGGAGCGGTTCCGGATCGCCATGGCCCGCCAGTAGCAAAAGTGGCGCCGGCGCGGCCGTCCCGCCTGATCGCGCCGACTCGGCAGAAGACCGGGACCTCCCTCCTTTGAGGAGGGAGGTCTCGTTGTCCCTCGCCTAGCAGTCGGGTCCGCTGAGGGTCGACGCCGCGTCCGTCGCGAGCGTCTGCGCCGCCGAGCCGATGTCGCTCAGGGCCTCGCTCACCGACGCGTCGTCCGGCACGTCATCGACGGCGGACTTGAAGGAGTCCCAGGCGCTTTCGAGCTCGCTCATCGAGGCGCTTGCCAGATCGGACGCGTCGGCCTTCACGGCATCCCAGTCGTTCTCGATCTCGGACACGACGTCGTCGTAGTCCGATTTCGACGCGCTCGTCGGACTGAGGCTCGCCAGGCTCTGGACCGAGCTTTCGAGATTCGTGACGCTCGAGCAGAAATTGCTCTGCGCCTCGGCCTGTGAGTTGCTCGAGTCGCTGCCTAGGAGGCCGATCAGGATCGCAAGCCCGACGCCGATCACGACGAGCAGGATGAGCCACTGCTTGCCGCTCATCCGTTCACCTCCCCGATCGCGGTGACACCGCGAGCCCGTAGATCACGAGCGACGCGAGCCCGATCGTGACGGCGGCGAACCACGGAGCGTGCTCGATGATCACGAGGCCGTTGACGATCACGACGACTCCCCAGATGTAGGCGACGAGTCTGCCAAAGGGACCGTTGCTCATCAGCGACCAGCCGCCGAAGAGCGCGAGCCCCGCGATGCAGAGGTCCCAGAGCCCCCAGGCCCACAGCGAGTCTCCGAACAAACCGCCGGTGAGGTTCGCGATGTCCGAGCTGTCGTCGAAGAACCGGATCGCCGAGATGATCCGGACGAACCCCACCGAGAACAAGATGATCGAGGCGAACGTCACCCAGCCTGACGGCCTCTCCTCGTACTCCATCGCTGTCACAGCGATTCCCTCCTCCCGTCGCACGCTCCGAAAGGGTGGAGCCCCCCTGACCCCAACGCGATCGTAAGCGATTCGAGCTGCGGGAACTACTCGTTCGGCGGGCGGGGGACGAACGGCCTCAGCTCGTCCTGTCCGCCCTGGATGACGCCGTAGCTCGCCTCGGGCACCTCGTTCCAGGCGCCGGCGAGGTCGCCGAGCGGCTCCGAGACGACGATCCGGGTCTCGTCCGAGACCGCCTGGAGGATCGGGTTGTCCGGGTACTGCTCGCGCAGCGTGTCGACCCGCGTCGAGTAGAAGAGCGACCGCGACTTGCCCTCGCTCGAGTAGCGGAACCCCCACACCCGGTCGCCGTCGGTCGTCGCGACGGTCATCTGGATCGGGTGCTCGATGCCGCGGTTGCGGCCGATGTGCTCGATCAGCCCGACGGCGCGCGCGACCGCTTCGGGCGGATCGTCCTCGAGCCCGAGCGTGAGTGCGAGGAAGAAGAACGCCTCGGAGTCGGTCGAGCCTTCGACGTCGGCGTAGAGGGCCGGGTCGACCGCCAGCATCAGCTCGCGCTTCACGTCGTGGAACCGCGCGATCGAGCCGTTGTGCATCCACAGCCAGCGGCCGTAGCGGAACGGGTGGCAGTTCGTCTGCTGCACCGGCGTTCCGGTGGACGCACGGATGTGGGCGAAGACGAGCCCCGAGCGGACGTGCCCGGCGAGCTCGTGCAGGTTCCGGTCGTTCCAGGCGGGCTCGGTGCTCTTGAACACCGCCGGGGCCTCGCTCTCGCCGTACCAGCCGACGCCGAACCCGTCGCCGTTCGTCGTCTCCACGCCGAGACGGGAGTGGAGGCTCTGGTCGATCAGGGAGTGCGCAGGCCTGTAGAGGAGCTCTTCGAGCAGGATCGGCGTTCCCGAGTATGCAAGCCAGCGGCACATGGTTCCCTCCTCGTCGACGTCCGGTGGATGACGCTCTGCAGGCTCCGTAGGCGACGTTACCAACCGGGTTTGTGCGACCGCTGCCGGACATGCTTCACCGGCCGACGGCCCGAGTAGGCTCAATCTCCAGATGGCGAGGGGAATCCCGTGAACGCCGGCTTCTTCGATCGCTTCAGGCATCACGAGGAGCCCGGGGTCCCCGAGGCTCCGACCGTCGTCCAGATCGACGCCACCGCGCTCTCGCGGGTCTTCTCCGCGCCGATGTGGCTCCGCGACCTCGGCCTTCTCGCCTGGTTCCTCGTCGGGGTCGGCATCCTGCTCGTCGGCCTTACGTGGCTGCTCGGAGCGACCGCGACGATCACGTGCCGGTTACCGTCGGGCTTGATCCTGGCGACCGTCGCCGGCCCGCTCGTGACGAAGCTCCAGGGACACCGAATGCCTCGTGCGGCCGGAGCCGCGATCGTCCTGCTCGGGCTGACTCGCCCTCGGCGTCCTCATCGTCCTGCTCGTGATCGGCGGCATCGTCGAGCAGTCGTCCGAGATCAAGGCCTCGGCCTCTCAGGCGGCCGACAAGATCGAGGGCTGGGCCAACGACGCCGGTGCGAACGGGACGAGTGACACCAAGGACAGCGCGAAGAACGGCATCGCGTCGAGCGGCCGGACGCTCATCCAGGGAGCTTGTCAACGGGATCGAGGGCCTGACCTCGCTCATCTTCTTCCTGACGTTCACGGTCTTCTCCACCTTCTTCTTATTGAAGGACGGGCCGGCCGTCCGAGCGTTCATCGACCGCAACCTCGGAGTCCCGCAGGAGGCGGCGACGATCATCACGACCAACGTGATCAAGTCGCTGCGCCGCTACTTCCTCGGTGTGACGATCGTCGCTGCGTTCAACGCCGTCGTGATCGGGCTGACTGCGCTGATCCTGGGCGTTCCGCTGGCGGGGACGATCGCCGTCGTCGTGTTCGTCACCGCGTACGTCCCGTTCATCGGCGCGTTCGTCTCGGGAGCGTTCGCCGTCATACTCACGCTCGCCACGGAGGGCACGACGAGCGCGGCGATCATGCTCGTGATGGTGATCCTCGGAAACGGGCTGCTCCAGAACATCGTCCAGCCGATCGCGTTCGGGGCGACGCTCGACCTCAACCCGCTCGTCGTCCTGATCGTGACGATCGGGTTCGGGAGCCTCTTCGGGATGATCGGGATGATTCTCGCCGCGCCGCTGACATCGGCGGCGATCCACATCAGCCGTGAGCTCGCCCGGGCGAAGGCCTGGACGCGGCGGCAGCATCGCCGCGCCCGCCGCCGGAGCCCGCCGCCGCGGTCTGAGCTTGCGGAAGCTTCAGACGTCGATCGGGAAGGTCGCCATCCAGATGACCGCTCCGAGGAACAGCGCCCAGCCCATGCCGAGCACGACCTCGCGCGAGCCATCGTTCGCCAGCCGCGCGCTGATGCCTGCGAAGAACAGGGAGGTGGCGAAGAGCACCACGGCGAGGGCGTAGCGGTCGGCACGCTTGACGTTCGCCTGGGAGATCGAGCGACTCCGCGCGCCCTTGGCCTCGAGCGCGTCGGCCTCGTCCTGCGCGGCCGAGGAGTACTGCGGCAGCACGAACGGCGTCAGTGGGGCCTTCGGGTTCGTCAGGGGCTTCGTCGCGATCCACGCGGTGACCGCCGGGCGGAACTCGTCCCGGAAGCGGCGGAAGTAGAAGTCGGCGAGCTTCGTGTTGCCGGTCGCGTAGGCGTCGACCCACTGGATGAACGTCGCCACGTCGACCTGGATCTGGCGGTTGGCGACGCTCGCGGCCCGGTTCGCCTGCACGCGTGCCGCTGTCGAGCGGTTGCCGGCGAGTGCCTGCTCGCTGCGCCAGTGCGCGGCCTGGTAGGTCGCCCACGCCGTCGCGATCGCGGCGAGCGCCGAGCAGCACGACGGTGAGGATCTCCCGCGCGCGATGCCGCCGCGGTGTGCCGTCGTCAGCCACGCGCGAGGCCTGCCGCGTCGCAGGGCGGAGTCACACCTGCCCACGATGCGCGCCTCCACGTCCAGGAGGCCGAGCGTGCGCTCCATCGAGGTGGGGCGTAGACCGCCGAGGCCGCCGTGGTACGGGTTGTCGAGGAACCACAGGAGCAGCATGGTCGACGAGATCACGACCGCGACCCCGCCGATCATCGTCGCCTGCACGAAGGCGCGCTCGCCGCTGTCGGCGAAGAGCAGCATGAACCCGAAGATGATCGCCGCGCTGAGGAACAGCACGATCCAGAGCGGGGTGGGGATGACGCCCTCCGCGCCGTGGGTGCGATCGGCGCGGGCGCGCTGGCGATCGGCGCGCTGGTCGAACCACTTGTCGTAGGCGGTCTGCTCGGATGCGGTCTTCGGCTCGACCGTGCGGATCGTCTGGAACATCGACGACGCTCCAGGGGTTGACCGCGTCGCCGAGCGTGCCCGACTCCAGCTTCGGCCACTCCTGATGGACGACCGTCCGCGCATAGCAGACGAGCTGCCCTCCGAGCTTCCCACGCACCTCCTCGGGGAAGAACTGGGCCGTCTCGAACTGCTGCGCGACGATCCAGGCCTCGTCCTCGGCGCCGCTGCGAGACGTGTCGAAGCTCTCGAACGCGAGGAAGACGACGAACCCGATCAGCACGGCGAAACCCGTCGCCAGCACGCCGAACACTCCGGCTGCGCGGTCGCCGTCCTCGAAGTAGCTGCCCTCCGGAGCGCCCCGCCGCACGAGCAGCATCGCGGCGATCGCAACGGCCGCGACGCTTGCGACGATCAGTCCGGCCCAGAGCAGGTTCACAGGGCAGGGAGCGGACGATCGTGGCCGGACATCCGCGCATCTTGCCCCACCTCGCCACCGGCTCGTCTCGGCAACAGACAACGAGCGCTCCGCTTGTGTAGTGCCTCGAGGCCGTAGGCTCCGCCCGTGGCGGCGTTCCTCGCACTCGTTGCTGCGTTCCTCTTCGCGCTTGCGGCGGCGCTCCAGCAGAAGGGTGCGCTCAACCTGCCGACCGTCTCGCTCGCCGAGCCGAAGTCGCTCATACGGCTCGTCGGGCAGACCATGTGGCTGGTCGGAACGGTCGCGCTCCTCGCCGGCTACCTCTTCCAGGCAGCTGCGCTCGACCGGGGCCGACTCGCGATCATCCAGCCCCTGCTCGTGACGACCGTCGTGTTCGCCTTGCCGCTCGGCTACTTCCTCACCCGTCAGCATGTCGGTCAGCGCGAGATCGTGGGTGCCGCCGTGATCATCGTCGGGCTGGGCATCTTCACGTACTTCGGCGACCCGGCCGGCGGCAACGAGAACGCCCCCGGTCGCGAATGGGCGATTGCGATCGCGTTGATCGCCGTCGCGTCAGTCGTGCTGCTCTCGTTCGGCGGCCGCGGGGGATTGTCGATGAAGGCGGCCGTCTACGGCACCGTCGCAGGGATGCTCTTCGGCCTCTCCGCCTCGCTGACGAAACCGACGCTCGACTACCTGCACGACAGCGTCGGGACGATGCTCTCGCACTGGGAGTGCTACGCGCTCGCGGTCGCCGGCGTGCTGGGCTTCGTCCTCCAGCAGGTGTCGCTCGGTACCGGGCGCCTCGCGCCCTCGGTCGCGACCGTGTCCGTCGCGAACCCGGTCGTCGGCATCCTGATCGGCACCCTCCTGCTCGACGAGCGCCTGAGCCGGCCGGCCTGGCATGTCGTTCTCGCATTCGTCGGGCTCGGGATCGCGCTCGCCGGGGCCGTCGTGATCTCACTTGCGCGCGAAGGCCTCAGGGAGCCGACTCGAGCGGAGCCGGAGCCGGCCCCCGCATAGCGTGCTCGCGGCTACGTCAGCTGCTCGAGCAGATGGTCCCCGACCCTCGATCACCGGGAGCGCCCAGTTCGGGCCAAGCCGCAGAACGTCAGGCAGGAGCAGCGTGGAGTGCGGCGCTCGAGCGACCGTATCAGCGGCCGGGGCGAGCTAGGTGAACGCATTCACGGCCCGCGCCACGATCAGGCCGAAGAGCGCGAGCGCGACCGTCGACTGCACGAGCATCGTGTACTTCGCCCGGTGCGAGAGCGGCATCACGTCCGTCGGACTGAACGCAGTCGCGTTCGTGAAGCCGAGGTGCAAGTAGTCGAGGAACACGGGCCGCCATCCTGGTGGGGCGACCTCGGGGCTCAGCTGCTGGGTGAACGCGAAGTCGACCGGGACAGATTGGCGGGAGCGGGCGATCGGCCCGCCGCCGTCGATCAGCCAGTAGAGCATCGCGAACGAGAGGTTGTTGCCGAGCCAGACCAACGCGCCCGACGCAAGGAGCTCCGCGGGCGAGTTGGTCACTCCCAACCCCTTGATCAGGTCGTAGACAAGGAGCAAGGTCGCCCACAGCGCCGCTGCAACGAGGACAAGGACGAGCCCGACCGCGAGGGGGTGCAACCACCTTCTGCGGGCGGCGACGCTGCCCGGGTTGCCTGTGAGCAGCACGACGAGCAGAACCGCCTCGATCGCCGGAATAAGCCACGGCACACGGACGGCCCCCTGGTTCGGCAACCAGACACGCAAGCCGATGTTGAGGGCCATGAAGGCGAGCAGCGCGGCGACAGGTGGCCAACGCGGCTCGTCGATCCAGGACTCGGCCTCCGGGTCGTTCAGCTCACTAGCGGTCGAGGCATCGCGGTGCGAGATCACGGACGCGATCGTTGCACAGGCTTCTCGGGACCTCCGCCGTGCCAGGGGCTACGGCGCGGATGTCCGGTGAGCAGGCTCTGAAGCGCAAGTGTGGCGACGGCGCCGACGATCATCATCGCCACGTTGGTGCCAAGCACGCCGAGCGCGCCTCGCGCGGTCGCGAATTCGCCGAGCCCGGCGGCGACGCCCAGGTAGGCGGCTGCGGGAATCGTCGTCACCGAGATCGCCACGCCGACGGCCGAGCTGGCGCGGGTCTCGAGCGCGAGCATGCCGGCCACGCCGGCGGCCAGCGCCACCACGATCGTCTCGTCGTTGACGCTCGTGAGGCTGCCCAGCACTCCGACCTCGTGCAGGTCGAAGTCGCTCGGGATGAGTTCGAGCTCGGTCCTGACCCCAGGCGAAGATCGCCGCCGCGAGGCTCGCGATCGCCAGGCCGAGAGCAACTGTCACGAAAGCCCGGGCCGCGAGTGCTAGCCGGCGTCCGACGATGCCGACGGCGATTGCCGTGATCGGTAACAGGTCGGGGCTCACCGCCATCGCACCGACGATGAGGATCACGTTGCTGTCGATCACGCCGTAGCACGCGATCACGCCCGCCACGAACATGAACGCGAGGTAGCGCGCGATCGGCCGCGCGTTCACCCAGGCCGCGCCGAGCATGTCGGCCCAGATGAGCCCTGCTTCCTGCGGGCCTGCGGCCAGCGAGCCGACCACCTCGACGCGCGTCAGCGTGATCTCACGCGTGGGCACGTCCAGCCGTCTCAGTGACTCCAACAGCGCGTCGACCGCCGCCGGCAGCACAGCGGCCGAGACGAGAGCGTGTCCCGTCCGCGCTGCCGGGATGACCCTGACGCGGCTGACGCCGTCGACGTCGTCGAGCAACCCGGCAACTCTCGACATCTCGGTCGAGTCGCCGAAGACCTCGAGATTGATCACCGGCCCGAGCCTAACTCTCGGCTCGGCCGTGTCCCGCCACGATCACGCCGTGGACAGCCCCCAGCTGGCCGCGACCGAGTCACCCGGTTGGAGGGTGATGACGGCCTCGCCAGTGCGGAAGGCCTGCGGCGGGCAGGTCATCGGCTCGACCGCCAGGCTGCGTCGGTTGACGTCCGGCCGGTCGTCGCCGGTGTACAGCATCAGGTACGGGTAGGTCTCGTCGGCCCAGAGCGAGGCGCGCGTATCCCGGTCAGGACTCGTGAGCGTCACCCACGCAAGACCCTCGGCGTCGCGTTCCAGGTCCGTGAAACAGTGGTCGAGCCTCGTCTCACCCAAGGGCCTCGGGCTCCGGAAGTCGAACTCTGTGCCCTCCACGGATCGCGATCGGACCGGAGCGCTCCGCTCGTCCGCCTCGAGCACGCTTCGGGCGGGGAGGTGCAGGATCGACGTATCGACCGTCGGAGAGCCCGGGTGGAGGTACGGATGCGCTCCTGCGCCGATACGGGCACGCATCCACACCGACGTTCGTCGCCCTCGTCGACACGCGCAGCCCCTCGTCGGAGAGCGCGTACTCGATGCGGAGTGCGAGCGCGAACGGGTAGCCCGGCTGCGGGTGCAGATCGTGCACGACGACGACGCGATGCTTCTCCCGCTCCGCCACCTTCCAAGCGGCCCATCTCACGAGCCCGTGGATCGCCGACTGCGTGACGTGCTCGTTGATCGGCAGCTGATGCGTGCGTCCACCGAACTCGTAGCTTCCTTCCACGATCCGGTTTGGCCACGGGATGAGCACCTGGCCGCGCCCCGACGAGCACATTTCGCCGGCGTCATAGCCGTCGAGAACCTGACGATCCCCGACCGAGTAGGCGCGAAGCCCGCCGCCGACCTCGGTGACGACCACCCGCTGGTCGCCGAGCGCGATCTCGAACTGCTCTCCGGAGGGGCCCACCTTGCGATCGCCCCCCCTCGCACTCGCAGTTAGGTCAGCCGCTCGAGCAGGTGGTCGCCGACGCGGAGCGAGTTCGCCATCGCCGTGAGGGCGGGGTTGACGGCGCCGATCGATGGGAAGACGCTCGTGTCGACGACGTACAGGTTGTCGAGCTCGTGCGCCTTGCAGTTCACGTCGAGCACGGACGCCCCCGGGTCGGTGCCGAAGCGGCAGGTGCCTGCCTGGTGCGCACAGCCGGCGATCGGGATGTCGTTCTTCATGTAGGCGAAGCGGTGGATGAGGTGGTCCGGGTTCATGTCGAGCTTCCCGAGCGTGGACTTGACCTTCGCGTACAGGCGCTTCTTCGCTTCCGCGTTGGTCTCGGCATAGGTGAGAGTGAGCTTGCCGTCGCCGTCGACGCTGACGCGGTTGTCGGGCCGTGGCAGGTCCTCGGTCGAGAGCCAGAAGTCGATCGCGTGCCGCGCCACCCGCTCGAGCGTCCATTCGGGCGCGAGCCTCGTCGCGCCCGGGCGCTCGCCCCTGAACATGCCCGCCTGAGACTTGCCGACCATCTGGACGTTCCCGAGCGGGTACTCGAAGTCGTCGCTGCCGAAGTAGAAGTCGTTGAGCCCAAGGGTCTTCTGGTAGGAGGTCGGGTTCTCCTCACGCGAGAGCGCGAGCACCGCCGTCGAGTCGTGGAACATGTAGTTGCGGCCGACCTGGTCGGAGCCGTTGCCGAGGCCGTTCGGGTGCGTGTCGCTCGCCGACTGCAGCAGCAGCCTCGCCGTGTTGGCCGCACCGCATGCCACGACGACGATGTCGCCGGCGAACCGCTCCTCACCGCCGTCGCGCTCGACGACCACCTCGGTGACGGCCGTGCCTCCGTCGTTCGTGTCGAGCCTGACGACCTTCGCGTTCGTCAGCAGCGTGACGTTCGCGTGCTCGAGCGCCGGGCGCACGCCGAGCACCTCGGCGTCGGACTTGGCGTGGACGAGGCACGGGAAGCCGTCGCAGGTCGCGCAGCGGATGCACGTGCTGTAGGGCATGTTCGCCTCGTCGAGCAGGATCCCGCAGGGGGCGTGGAACGGCTGGTAGCCCGCTGCGGCGAGGTCGTCCGAGAGCTGCTGGATCCGCGGCTCGTGTGACACCGCCGGGTGCGGATACGGCGCGCTGGCAGGCGGCTCGGTCGGGTCCTCGCCGCGGGCGCCATGCACCTGGTAGAGCTGCTCCGCGAGCGTGTAGTACGGCTCGATCTCGTCGTAGGAGATCGGCCATGCGGGCGAGATGCCGTCGTGGTGGCGCAGCTCGTCGAAGTCCTCCTTTCGGAGCCTGTACAGCGCTGCTCCGTACAGCTTCGTCGCACCGCCGACGAAGTAGTGGACCCCCGGCTGGAACGCCTTGCCCTTCTCGTCGTACCAGGTGTCGGGCGAGACATAGCGGTTGTCCACGAACACGGCGTCCGTCGACCAGTTCTCGGGCTCGCGCGTGAGCCAGTCGCCGCGCTCGAGCAGGAGGATCCGCTTGCCCGAAGGGGCGAGGTGGCGCGCGAGCGTGCCGCCGCCCGCGCCGGTCCCGATGATGATCACGTCATAGCTGTCCATGTTTGTCCTCCTCACGTGACGGCAGTCGCAGATTCAGAGGTCGAGGTGATCGGTTACGACATCTCTTCGAGTCGCTCGGCGACGATGATGCGCCCAGCGGCTTCGATCAGTGCGAGATGGGAGAACGCCTGCGGGAAGTTGCCGAGGTGCCGTCCGGTCGCGACGTCGAACTCCTCGGCGTAGAGCCCGAGCGGGGAGGCGATACGCAGCAGCCGCTCCATCAGATCGTGCGCGCGCTGCCTCTCGCCGACGATCGCAAGCGCGGACACGAGCCAGAACGAGCAGATGAGGAACGTCCCTTCCTCGCCCGAGAGTCCGTCGTCGGTCTCCTCGGTTCGGTAGCGAAGCACGAAGCCATCCTGGGTCAGCTCCTCCGCCACCGCGAGCACCGAATTCAGCAGGCGCTCGTCCTCGGCCGGCAGGAACCCGAAGATCGCTGCCAGGAGCGTCGAGGCGTCGAGCGCGTCCGTTGCGTAGTGCTGGCGCAGCACGCCGCGGTCGCTGACGCCGTGCTCGAGGATGTCCGCACGGATCTCCTCTGCGGTCGCGCTCCACGTCGCCTGCAGCTCCGGATCCCCGCGGATCTCCGCGAGCTTCGCGGCCCGGTCGAGCGCGACCCAGCACATCAGCTTCGACGACACGTAGTGCTGCGGCGCGCCGCGCGCCTCCCAGATCCCCTGGTCGGGGTTCTGCCAGACACCCGTCGCGCACTCCGCCTGCTTCTGCACGATCGGCCAGAGCCGCCGCGGGAGGCGCTCGCTTCGGCGGGTGTGGAGGAGGAACGAGTCGAGGACGGCGCCGTAGACGTCGTTCTGGCGCTGGTCGAACGCCCCGTTGCCGACCCGCACCGGCCGGGCGCCTGCGTAGCCGGAGAGCTCGTCGAGCGTCCACTCCGTCAGGTCGCGGCGACCGTCGATGCCGTACATGATCTGGAGCGAGCCGTCTTCGTTCGCCTCGATGTCGGCGACGAACTGCATGAACTCGTCGGCCTCCCACCCCAGGTTCAGGTAATGGAGCGCCTGCAGCGTGAAGGTCGTGTCCCGCATCCAGGTGTATCGGTAGTCCCAGTTGCGCTCGCCTCCCGGCGTCTCGGGCAGCGACGTCGTGAGCGCCGCGACCGTCGCACCGGTCGGCATGTACGTCAGGCCCTTGATCGCGAGAGCGGAACGCTGGATGGGGTCGCGCCAGAGGTGATCAGGGATGCGCGCGCGTCCCAGCCACGCGCGCCAGAAGCGGACGGTGGCCGCGATCCGCGCCTCGGCGTCGCCCACATCCTGCGGAGCGGCGAGGCCCTCGGCCCAGGAGAGGGCGCAGTAGGCTCGGTCGCCCGGCGTGAGGACGTGTCGGGCCCGCACTCGTGTTGCCTCGATTCCCAGCGCGAGGTCGGATTGAAGGCGGATGGTCTGTTCTGCGCCGCGTGCGTCCGCCGCGTGGCCGCCGCCGTCGACGAGCGTCCACTCCGCCGGTTCCCTGCCGTAGTCGAACACGGGCTCACAGACGAGCTCGATCTCGACGGAGCCTTCCAGGCACTCGATCGTTCGCACCAGCAGGTGCTCGGCGTCGTCGTCGGCCGGGGGCCGGGTGTGCGGTGTGATCTCGTCCGGGTGCTCGCGAGGGCCCATCGTCAACGCGTCGCGCACGACGATCCACCCTGCTGGCGTCTTCCACGTCGTGACGAGGACGTTCGTCCCCGGGTCGTAGTGGCGGGCGGTCGGATGGTTGATCCCGTGACGGCCCGAGCCTAAAGAACCCGGCCTGGCGGTCGAGCAGGCTCCCGAACACGCTGGGGGAGTCGAACGAGGGCACGCAGAGCCAGTCGATCGCCCCGTCGGGAGCGATGAGCGCGCCTGTATGACAGTTCGAGAGGAATGCGTAGTCGGCGATCGGGGGGAACGGCGAGGGTGCGGCAGCGCTCTGCACAACTCCCTTTCCCGCAGCCTGCGTCGAGCCGCTCATTCGTCCCTCCCTTCGATCCACGGCCCGTGCCAGTGGTCGTATCCGGCGACGAGCTTGTCCGCCTCGGCGGGGCCCGACGAGCCGGGCGCGTACGGGTGCACGGGGGGCGGGGAGTCGAGCAGGGGCTGCATGATCCGCCAGGTCTCCTCGACGGCGTCCTGGCGTGTGAAGCGCACGCTGTTGCCCAGCAGCGCTGCGTGCAGCAGCACCTCGTACGGCGTCGCGCCCTCGCCGCCCATCTCGGCGAACTCGAGGTCGAACTTGACCGCACCGGCCTTCTCGGTGTCGGCCCGGAACGCGTCGAGCAGGATCCGTACGCCGGTGGTCGGGTCGAGCTTGACGACGAGCTGGTTCGGCTCCATCCCTCTGCCCGCCAGGCGTGAGAAGCCGAGCCTGGGCGGCCGCTTGAAGACGAGCCGGAGCTCCGTCTGCGTCGCCGGCATCAGCTTCCCGGTGCGGATGAAGAACGGCACGCCCGACCAGCGCCAGTTGTCGATCTCCAGGCGCAGCGCCGCGTACGTCTCGGTGGTCGAGCTCTCGGCCACGCCGTCGACCGACAGGTAGCCGTCGTGCTGACCGCGCACGTAGTGGGCGGGGTCGGCGGTGCTCGTGGCGCGGAAGACCGCGAGCATGGCGTCCTTGAGCGTGCTGGGATCGCCGCCGGCCGGCGCCTCCATCGCGGACGTGCCGACAACCTGCATCAGGTGGTTCACGACGACGTCGCGGAGCGCGCCGACGGGGTCGTAGAAGTGTCCGCGGTCCTCGACGCCGAAGTCCTCGAACATCGTGATCTGGACGCAGTCGACGTAGTTCCGGTTCCAGACCGGCTCGAGCATGGTGTTCGCGAAGCGGAGGAAGAGCAGCTCCTCGACGCCCATCTTCCCGAGGAAGTGGTCGATGCGGTAGATCTGGTCTTCCCGGAGGTACTGGTGGAGCTCGGCTGCGAGGGCGATCGCCGAATCGCGGTCGTGGCCGAACGGCTTCTCGACGACGACGCGGGCGTTCTTAGTGAGGCCTGCGTCGTGCAGCCCGGCGACGACCGTTCCAAAGAGAAACGGCGGGATCTCGAGGTAGAAGACCGGCAGCTCGTAGCTCTTGACCGCATCCGCGACCCGGCCGTACGTGCCCGCTTCCGAGAAGTCTCCGTGGAGGTAGGAGAGCCGTGCGGCGAACCGCTCGAAGACCGCCTCGTCGAGCTCTTCGCCGGTCGCGACGATCGAGTCCCGTGCACGCTGCTTGAGGTGGTCGAGTGTCCAGTCGTCGAATGCCACGCCGACGATGGGGCAGTCGAGTAGCCCGCGCTGCTCGAGCCGGTAGAGCGAGTGGAAGGTCATCACGCGGGCGAGATCGCCGGTGATGCCGAAGATCACCAGCACGTCTGCAGGTTTCTGGTCACTCATCGTCGTCCCCCCTCGTCTGTGGCTTCTAGGTCTCGACCCGCTCGTTCAGATCCACGCTGATCCGGTGGGGCCGCTCGTGTGCGAAGCCGGCCCACGTCCAGTCCACGACCGCCTTCGCGCGGTCCTCGCCGGTCGAGAGCAGCGCGAGGTGGACGGTCCCCCATGCGAGCGCGGCCGACTTGCCCTTCATCGTCCTGCCGCGCTTGAACTGCACGACGGCCGCGCCGCGACCAATCGTGGCCATCGTCCCCTTGTCGGTGAAGTCGAACGGCTCCGTCTCCTTGCCCTCGACGAGCCGCGCGATGTTCTCCCCGGCGCACTCGCCCGACTGGAGCGCGACCGAGCCGAGCTGGGGAAGGATCTCGTTCGTGTTCTTGTCGTTGATCCATGCGATGTCGCCCGTCGCGAATACCTCGGGGTGGCCCTCGATGCTCAGGTCCTCGCCGACAGGCACGCGATTCCCGCGCTCGAGCTCGATCCCCAGCGAGTGCGCGATCTCGTTCGCCTGGAGCCCGGCACCCCAGACGAGGGTGTGCGCCTTCAGCTCCGTACCCGACTTGAGCCTCACGCGGGTCGGCGTGATCCCCGAGACCAGCTCTCCGAGCATCACCTCGACGCTGAACTTCTCGAGGATCTTCTTCGTGTACGTGCGGATGTCGGTCTTGAACATCGTGAACAGCTCGGGCCCGGCCTCGACGAGAATCAGCCGCGCCTGCTCCTGCGGAATCCGCGGGTAATCCTTCGAGAAGATGTGCCGATAGAGCTCGGCGAGCGCACCGACGCTCTCGATTCCGGTTGCGCCGCCGCCGACGACGACCACATTGAGCGCCCCGTCCTCGATCAGCGACGGGTCCTTGTCAGCCGCCTCCCACTTCTCGAGCACGTGCCTGCGAAGCCGCAGGGCGTCAGCGAGCGTGTACATCGGGAACGCGTGCTCCGCGGCGCCCTCGGTGCCGAAGAAGTTGACGTCGGCGCCGAGTCCGAGCACGAGGTAGTCGTAGGTGATCGGCGCCAGCTCCTCGAACTGGACGGTTCGTGCTCCGAGATCGATGGCGGTCGCCGTGTCGCGGTGCACGGTCACGTTGGGTTGGTCGTGAAAGAGATCGCGGAGCGGATGTCCGACTGCCGCCTGCTCGAGCAGGTCGGTCGCGACCTGGTAGAGCAGCGGCTGGAAGGTGTGGTAGTTGTGCTTGTCGACCAGGACGACGTCGACGTCGGCGTCCTTCAGCTTCCGCGCGGCGCCGATGCCGGCGAACCCGCCGCCGAGGATCAGTACGCGCGACACTCCCTTTTCGGCACCCCCCGCCATCGACCCGTACTCTCACACACCGCGGGGCGGCGCTGCCGCAGTCCCAGCCGGCTCCTCGCCGCCGATTCGCTCCCGGAAGATTCGGTACGTCCAGCCTTGGTAGAGCAGGACGATCGGCGCGACGATCAGGGCGACGACGGTCATGACCTGGAGCGTGTAGTGCGCCGAGGAGGCGTTGTCGACGGTGAGGCTGTTGGAGAAGTCGCTGCTCGAGACCATGACGCGCGGGAAGAGGCTCGTGAAGATCGTCGCGACGGTGAGAAACGCCCCTGCCGCGGTAAGCACGAACGCCCAGCCGCTGCGGGTGAGCCTCACGCAGACGACGGCGCCGAGCAGCGCGGCGATCGCGAGCAGGGCTGGGAGGAGCGGCGGGAAGACGTCCTTGTCGTTGCGGTCGACCGCGACCGCGACGGTCCAGATCAGGTACGCGGCGCCGACGAGGGCGGCGGCGACGGAGAGCCGGCCGGCCGTGGCCGCCGCGCGGCGGCAAAGCTCTCCGGTCGTGCGCAGCGTCAGGTAGGTGGCCCCGTGGAACGCGAACAGCAGCACGACCGCGATCCCGCCGAGCACCGTGTAGAGGCTGAAGAGATCCCAGAAGTCGCCGGCGAAGTCGCCGCTCGAGTTGATCGGCACGCCGTAGAGCAGGTTCGAGAACGCGACGCCCCAGATCAGCGCTGCGCCGACGCTGCCGATCGTGTTCGCCCATGCCCACACGCCCAGCCAGCGCGAGTGCTCGTGTCGCTCGCGCCATTCGAACGAGAGCACGCGGACGATCAGGAAGCAGAGCAACAGCAGCAGGGCGATGTAGAAGCCGGAGAACATCGTCGCGTACCAGGCCGGGAACGCGGCGAACATCGCGCCGCCGGCGACGACGAGCCAGACCTCGTTGCCGTCCCAGACCGGGCCGATCGAGCGGAACATCGCGCTGCGCTCGCGCTCGTTTCTCGGCAGGAACGGCAGCAGCATCCCCACGCCGAAATCGAACCCCTCGAGCACGAAGTAACCCGCGAAGAAGAAGGCGACGAGGCAGAACCAGAGCTCCGGGAGATCCATCTCAGTATCCGATCGCGGGCGTCGGGGTCGCTCCGGTCTCGTCGCGGTCGAGCTCGGGCGGGTCGAGGGTCGCATAGCGGCGCATCAGCCAGATGTCGAGCACGAGCAGCAGCACATACAGGCACACGAACACGATCAGGCTGAACACCAGCATCGCCGAGGAGACCGCCGGAGAATTCGCGTCGGCGGTCTTGAGCAGGTCCTGGACGATCCAGGGCTGGCGTCCCATCTCGGTCAGGATCCAGCCGGCGGTCGCCGCAATGTACGGGAACGTGGTCGCGGCGATCGCCGTCCACAGGAACCAGCGCGCCCGCTCGAGCTTCTGCTTCCGGTAGAGCCATGCGCCGACGGCGGCCACCAGGAACATCAGCCCGCCCATGTAGGCCATCACTCGCATCGACCAGTAGATCACCCTGATATTCGGCATGTAGTTGTCACGGCCGTAGTCGCGCTGCTCCTGCGTCTGAAGCTGATTCAGGCCCTGCACCTCGCCGTCGAACGAGCCGGTGGCCATGTATGAGAGGAGCTTCGGGATCGTGATCGAGAAGCTCGGCGTCTGGTCCTCGGTGGTGAAGCCCCCGATCTGGAAGAGCGAGAAGCCGCACGGCTGGCAGGTGTTCCACTGCGCCTCGGAGGCGGCGATCTTCATCGCCTGTGCGCTCGTGACCGCCTCCCCGAAGCGGTTGCCGACGACGAGCTGGAGCGCCGTTGCAGGCACCGCGACGATCAACGCAAGCTTTGCCGCCTTCCGAAAGAGGTCGACGTCGCGGCCACGCAGGAAATGCCAGCAGCAGACGCCCAGCATCACGATCGACCCGAAGATCAAACCGGCGAGCATCGTGTGCAGGTACGCGCGCAGCGCGAACGAGTTGGACAGGAGCGCCCACACGCTCGTGAGCTGCGCCTCGCCGTCGACGAGCTTGTAGCCGACCGGGTGCTGCATCCACGAGTTCGCGACGAGGATGAAGTAACCCGACATCCACGTGCCGAGCACGGCGACCCAGAGCGTCGCGAGGTGCACGCGCGGCGGGAGCCGATTCCAGCCGAAGATCCAGATGCCGAGGAACGTCGCCTCGAGGAAGAACGCCGCCAGGCCCTCGATCGCCAAAGGCGCGCCGAACACGTTGCCGACGAACTTCGAGTACACCGACCAGTTCATCCCGAACTCGAACTCCTGCACCAGCCCGGTCGCGACACCGATCGCGAAATTGATCAGAAACAGCGTCCCGAAGAAGTGCGTCAGCCGCAGCCAGCGCTCGTCGTGCGTCCGGTGCCACATGCGTCTGCATCACCGCGACGAGCGGCCCGAGCCCGAGCGTGAGCGGCACGAAGAAGAAGTGGTAGATCGACGTCGTCGCGAACTGCACACGCGCGAGATCCACGACATCCGAGGCGATCAGGCTCATCCCGGCCCCGGCTCGATCATCGACACAACGAGTGCCGTCCCCATCTTCCCCCCACGGTCGCCCGGCTCTCCCCCTGCGTCGCCCGACAATAACGCGTCGAACGGGCCGAGTGCACCGGGTTAGGCTCCCGCCGGTGCACGTCCTCGATCCGCGCTTGCGCCGTCATGCACGGGCGGTGCGCCTCGTCCTCGTCGGGGACGCCGTGATCGGAGTCGCGGCGGCGCTGCTCGTGCTCGCGCAGGCGGTGCTGCTCGCCCGGGTCGCCGCGCGCGGGTTCGAGGGAGCCTCGCTTCGGGAGGTGCTGACCCCGCTCGCGCTCCTCGTTGCCGTCGTCGCCGCACGCGCCGGGGCCGCGTGGGGCTTCGAGGTGGCCGGGCGCCGGGCAGCGAGCGGCGTCCTCTCGCAGCTCCGGCTCGAGCTCGCAGAGCGGAGGCTGCGGGATCGCCCCGCCGCCCTCGACGGCGCGCGCAGCGCAGAGGTCGCGACGGCCGCCGTGGCCGGTGCCGACGCACTCGAGGTCACCTTCGCGCGCTACCTGCCGCAGCTCGTGCTCGCGGTGGTCGTGCCGCCGGCGGTGCTCGCTCTCGTCGCCACGATCGATCTCGTTGCCGCCGGCGTGATGCTGCTCACGCTGCCGCTCGTGCCCCTGTTCATGTGGCTCGTCGGTCGCTACACCGAGCGGCAGACGCGCGAGCGCTGGGAGGCGCTCTCGCTGCTCTCGACGCACTTCCTCGACGTCGTCCGCGGCCTGCCCACGCTGCGCGCGTTCAACCGCAGCAGGGCGCAGGCCGAGCGGATCGCCGAGGTGAGCGACGCCTACCGCCGGTCGACCATGTCGATGCTCCGCGTGGCGTTCCTCTCGGGGACGATCCTGGAGCTAGCGGCGACGCTCGGGATCGCGCTCGTCGCCGTGACCGTCGGCGTCCGCCTCGTCGACGGCGGCATCGGCTTCGAGCCGGCGCTGACGGTTCTCGTGCTCGCGCCCGAGCTCTACCTGCCGCTGCGAAACCTCGGCGCGCAGTTCCACGCGAGCCGCGACGGGGCGGCTGTGGCCGGGCGTCTGCTCGAGCTCGTCGAGGAGCCTCGCACGACGCGACGAGGGTCGATCGCTCCGCCGAGCCCGGCAGAGGCGACCGTCCGGCTCGAGGGCGTGAAGTTCGAGTATCCGGCGCGCGAGGGCGCCGTCCTCGTCGGCGTCGACCTCGAGCTCGCTCCGGGTGAGACGGTGGCGCTCGTCGGCGAGAGCGGGGGCGGGAAGAGCACCGTCGTCTCGCTTCTGCTCGGGCTGCTCGAGCCGACCCTCGGGCGGATCACCGTTGGGGGCCTCGACCTCGCCGACTGCGACCCGGCGGCGTGGCGCTCGCAGGTCGCGTGGGTGCCTCAGCATCCGACGCTCTTCCGGGGGTCGGTGGCGGACAACATCCGCCTCGGCGACGCGACGGCGAGCGACGGGCGCGTTCGGGACGCCGCCGTCGCGGCCGGTGCCCACGATTTCGTCTCCGAGCTGCCGGCCGGCTACGACACGGTGGTCGGCGACGGCGGCCGGGTGCTGTCCACCGGGCAGCGCCGGAGGCTCGCGCTCGCCCGGGCGTTCCTGCGCGATGCCCCGCTCGTGCTGCTCGACGAGCCCACGGCGGACCTCGACCCGGCGAGCGCCGAGATCGTCGCGGACGCCGTCGAGCGACTCGGCGCGGAGCGCACGCTGCTGCTCGTCGCGCACCGGCCCGAGCTCGCAAGCAGGGCCGATCGAATCGTGCGGCTCGAGTGGGGCCGGGTCGTCCCCGCTGCGGTGGTTGCGACGTGACCACGGTTCGTCGCCTCTGGGCCCTCGCCGGCCTTCCGACCTGGCTCGTCGCCCTCTCGGTCGCGCTCGGGGCGCTCGCTGCGGCGTTCGGCATCGCGCTGATGACGACCGCCGGCTACCTGATCTCGCGCGCTGCCGAGCACCCACCGATCCTCGCCCTCACCGTCACGATCGTCGCCGTCCGCTTCTTCGCCCTCGCCCGACCGATCGCGCGGTACCTCGAGCGACTCGCCTCGCACGAGCTCGCCTTGCGCTCGCTCGGCCGCATTCGCGGGCGGTTCTACGAACGGATCGAGCCGCTTGCGCCGGCCGAGCTCGGAGCGTTTCGTCGCGGCGACCTCGTGAGCCGGATGGTGGGCGACGTCGACGCGCTCCAGGGGCTCTACCTGCGCGGGCTCGGGCCGCCGCTCGTCGCCGTGCTCGTGGGTGCTGCCGCCGTTCTCGTCGCGACCGCGATCCTTCCGGCGGCGGGCGTGATTCTCGCTGCCGGGCTCCTCGTGGGCATCGTCGTCGTCCCGATGCTCGCCGCTCGCCTCGGGCGATACGTCGGCCGGCATCAGTCGATCGCCCGCGGCGAGCTGACGGCAGAGCTCGTCGAGCTCCTTCAGGGCGCCCCCGAGCTCGTCGTCTACGGGCGCGAGGAGGAAGCGCTCGCGCGCGTTCGCGCGGGCGATACCGAGCTCGCCCGCCTTGCGCGCCGCGATGCCCTCGTCGCCGGGCTCGCGGACGCGCTCTCGATCCTGGTCGCGGGCCTGACCGCCGCGGGCGTGCTCGCGGTGGCGGTGTCGGCGCACGACACCGGCGCGCTCGATCGCGTGCTCGTCGCCACGCTCGCCCTGCTCGCGCTCGGCTCGTTCGAGGTCGCCCTACCGCTGCCGGCTGCCGCCCGCGAGCTCGCGACGACGATCGGCGCCGGGCGACGCGTCCTCGAGCTGACCGGTCGCGAGGCGCGTGTCCGCGACCCTGCGACTCCCGCCGCGGTTCCGAGCGGGCCGGTGCGCGTGGCGCTCGAGGGCGTGACCGCGGGCTACGGCGAGGAGGCGCCCATCCTCTCGGACTTCCACCTCGCGCTCGAGCCGGGCAAGCGCGTGGCGCTGGTCGGGCCGAGCGGTGCCGGGAAGACGACGGTGACCCACCTGCTGCTGCGCTTCCTCGATCCGGAGGACGGCCGGGTGACGCTCGCGGGGCGCGATCTCCGCGAGTACCGGCAGGAGGACGTGCGCCGGATGTTCGCTCTCGCCGGCCAGGAGGCTCATCTGTTCGACTCGACGATCCGCGAGAACATCCGCCTCGCCAGGCCCGGGGCCTCGGACGACGAGATCGTGGCGGCCCTCAGCCGGGCGCAGGCCGGCGACTGGGTGGCTTCGCTTGCCGACGGGCTCGACACGCTCGTCGGGGAGGAGGGGATGGAGCTCTCCGGAGGTCAGCGGCAGCGGCTCGTCCTGGCGCGAGCGCTCCTCGCGGACGCCCCGGTCCTCGTCCTGGACGAGCCGACCGCGCACCTCGATCCGGAGACGGCCCGCGAGCTCGTCGGCGACATTCTCGGCGCGGCCGACGGCCGCTCCGTCCTGCTCGTCACGCACCGGCCCGAGGGGCTCGACCTGGTCGACGAGGTCGTCGCGTTGCCGGGGCGCTGAATCGCCGATCACGCTGCGCGGCGTTGTCGGCTCGGACAAGCTACGCCTGTCGGGCCCGTCAGGTTGACGGCGGCGGGCCCGACACCTCGGGCTCTCCCCGCAACGCGACCCGGCAGCGACCACTAGCGTCCGGGTGTGGTTGATCGCTTCCGGCGAGGCCGTCTGCGCGACGGCACCCAGGCTCCCGCCGTCGGCGAGCGCGTCGAGGACGTGCTCGAGCTCGGGTCGGTGGAGATCCGCCAGATCCTGAGCGGGCGGCTCGAGCAGCCCGTCGACTTCGTGCAGGAGGACGACGAATGGGTCGTCGTGCTCGCGGGCCGCGGCCGGCTCGAGATCGAGGGACGTGAGGTCGAGCTCGAGGCGGGGGAGTGGCTGTTCCTGCCGGCGGGGCTCCCGCATCGGCTCGTCGAGGCCGAGCCCGGTACGAGCTGGCTTGCCGTCCATGTCGCGCGGACGTCGCCCTGATTCCGGACCCGCCGCTCTCAGAGAAGCCACGGTAGGAATCGATGCGGCGTGTCGGCCCGGTACTGCTCGTACTCGGGATACCGCTCGACGAGCCAGGCCTCCTCGCGGCGTGCCTTGAGGTCGAAGAGGATTGCGAGGAGCATCGTCGGGACGAGGCCGAGCGGGGCGGCGGCGAGCGACCCGCCGAGCGCGAGGATGAGCACGCCGCCGTAGACCGGGTGCCGGGCGTGCCGGTAGATCCCGCTCCGGACAAGGTGACCGTCCGGCCGCGGGCGCGGCAGGGGCGTGAGCGAGCGACCGAGCCCGCGGAAGCCGAGCAGGAGGAGCGTCGCTCCGAGTGCCATGACGACGAGGCCCAGGACCCGGAGGAACGGCTGCAGGCGCTCCGGCCACTCCACCTGAACGAAGCCGCACGCGACGACGGCCACGATCAGGAGGGACTGACCTACGACCCAGCCCTCGCCGCGCGGGCCGAGGTCGGGCACGCGCGAGCCGCCTGTCATCCGCGGACGACCTAAGCGCGGCCCCGGTACACCGCGCCGAGCGGGCGGGCGAGCTCACCTGCCTCGAGACCGGTCACGATCTGAGCGAGCACCCGGGTGACGTGGTCGGTCGTCGTCGTCCACACGTATGCCTGGCGGCGCGGGAAGAACGTCACGGCCTCGATGCGGAGCGCCCGGGGCGAGCGGCGCAGGAGCGCGCCCGGCAGGTCGGCCAGACCCCGCGTGACGTACACCTCCCAGTCGTGGCCGTGGCGGTCGGTGAGCCTGCGTGCAGGCCGGAGGGCGCTTCCAAACGACCTCACCTCTCCTGCAAACAGGCGCATGGTGCGAAGAGTAGGGAAACCGGGCGCGAAGCTACTGTCTGCCTTCGATGGACGAGGCGATGATCGCTTCCGGGCGGGTGCGTACGGTCAGATGGCAGAGCGCGGCCGTGGTGCTCGCCGCCGCTCTCGCGGCACTGGCGGCGCTGGTGGTCGGGGGCCGGCTGACGTCGCTCGACCAGCACGCCGTCGAGCACTGGATGCTCGACCTCGACCCGTCGGCGGCGACCCACCGCCTGCCTTCCCTCGAGGGGCTGGTGACTCCAGTCGACGTCGACTCGAGGCTCTGGCAGCAGGCCATGGATGCCGCGATGTATCCCGCGTCCGCGCTCTTTTCGTTCCTCGTCGTCGTCGTCGTCGGCGTCGTGCTCGTGCGTCGGGGCTCACGGGTCACGGCGCTCGTGTGGGCTGGACTCTGGGTCGCGGCGAACGCCGTCGAGGTGACGCTGAAGCTCGCTCTCGAGAAGCCTGCCCTCTACGCCGACGAGCAGGGCACGACCTACCACCTGGTGCCCTTCGACCACTCGTTCCCGAGCGGCCACGCGATGCGAGCGGTGCTCGTCGCGGGGGCGATCGCCCTCGTCTGGCGGCGCCTCGCCTGGCCCGCGGCGGCCTGGGCGCTGCTCATGCCCGTGCTCCTCGTCCTCGGCTCGGCGCACGTTCCCTCCGACGTGATCGGCGGGCTGATTCTCGGCCTGCTCGCCGTGTGCGCCGCACACGCAGCGCTGCCGGCGGTGCGGGCTCGCCTGGGGCCGTGAGCGACGTTGCGGCGGTGCTCGAGCACGTCGAGTCGGGCGAGCTCGGCGAACCGCTGACGGTGCTGGCATACGTCGCCGGGCAGAGCGTCGAGCTTCGGGACGAGGAGCTCAACGAGGCCCGGCGCCGCGCGCTCCTACTGCTCGCGGCGGGGGGCGACCCCAACCGTGAGCTCGGCGTGGACGACCGCGCGGTGAAAGGGCTTGCGGCCGACCTCTTCAGCGACGCTCGGCGTGCCGAGCTCGCGGCCGCGATCGACGAGCTGGCTCTGCTCGCCCGCGACCTTCCGCGCACCCGCGACGCCGTGCTCTTCCTCGCCGCGGACGTCGACCTCGCGTGGCGCCTGTTCGCGCTCGCGCTCGTCGCCGAGGAGCTCGGCGCCGAGTAGTCAGTTCGAGGGATTCTCGGTCCTTCGCCAGTTCGAGGGATCGCGGCGGAAAGACGGCCGGTCGATGGGTGCCGAGTCAGGCTCACTGTCGAACCCAGGGGGTTTTCCGCCTTGCGTCGCATGTTCACTTTCGCGCTACTGGTCGCGGCCGCTGCGGTAGCGGTGCCGGTCGCCAGCGCGTCGCAGCTGATCGATCGAAATGCCAAGAACATCAAGCTCCTCGTCAACAACAAGGGCGAGGCGCTGCTCACCTACACCAAGGACGGGAAGCCCAAGCATGTGCTCGCCTGGGGCGCGATCAACGCGCTCCCGCCCACGGCCGACGCGAACCAGGTGGAGTTCGTCGTCGACTACCAGGGCGGCTGGAAGAAGCACTTCGTGGACAACAGGTCCGTGAAGCAGCTCCAGAGCGCGTACACGCAGCTCAGGCAGAGCTCCGGCCCGTACCTCGGGGCGCCGGTCGTCAGGCAGCTCTCGAAGAAGTCGTCGTTCGCGAAGAACTACTGGAAGAACTCCTTCAACGGCTCCTGTCCGAAGTACACCGGGCCGAAGCTCGCGTGGTTCGTGACCGCGTGCACCGCTCCCGACGGCAGCCTCTGGGCCGTCCAGAGCTGGCAGCGCCAGCTCCCGAACTACGGGGTCAAGCCGAATGCGACCCAGTCCGTCTGGGAGCTCCGGCTCTCGCACTGGAAGGGGCCCCTGCCGGTGCTGAAGATCGCGATGGACTGGTCATGGCACAAGTGGGATCACCTCTACGGCACCTACAGCTACGGCGGACAGCCGGTGTACGGGTTCGCGTCGACGCCCTCCGGGCAGCCGCTCGACCGCTTCGGGCGGAACCTCTACGTCGACACGCTGGACTCGGCCTACGGCAAGGGCTGGAAGCGCGAGAACAGCTTCCTCACCCACAAGAGCACGGGCGTCTTCTGCTACAGCGTGAACCCGCACAGTGGGCATCCGGCCGGTAACGGCGTGCTGTACCGCGCGACGATCGAGGGCCCCGGCGTGACCCCCGACGTGATGTGGCAGGGCGTTCCGCGCGGTGTGTACAACAAGGCCGCCGACGCGGTCTCGAACCAGTCGATCGCCGCGCTCAAAGACAAGCTCTGCAAGCCGAACTGACGCTTGTCCGGTCCCGCCCGAGGCTCCGCTAGCCTCGGGCGCGTGACCGAGCACGTCCACCCCCAGCGAGAGCTCTTCCGGCGCTGGCCGACGGGCGTGTCGGTGGTCGTGGCCGAGAACGGGACGCGGAAAGCCGGCCTCACCGTCAACTCGCTCGTGTCGGTCTCGCTCGAGCCGCCGCTCGTCTCGATCTCGCTCGCGCGCGTGGCCTCGATCTACGAGGTGCTCCAGGAGGCGGGCGCGTGGTCGGTGTCGATCCTCGCTGGCGACCAGGAGCACCTCGCGCAGCACTTCGCGCGCAGTGTGCCCCCGATCGTGCAGTGGAACGGGATCCCGGTGCGCGACGACGACCCGCACCTGCTCCGGGACGCCGTGGGCTGGCTGAAGGTGCGGACCGTGCAGGAGGTGCCGGCGGGCGACCACACGCTCTTCGTCGGCGACGTGCTCACCACCGAGCAGGGAACCGGCCGGGGCGCCCTCGTCTACCTCGGTCGGCGCTACGTGGCGCTGTGATCGGCGCCGTCGTGTTCGACCTCGACGGAGTCCTGATCGACTCCGAGCAGGTCTGGGACGACGTGCGCGAGGCGCTCGCACACGAGCGCGGCGGCCGCTGGAACGAGCGCGCGCAGCGGGACATGATGGGCATGAGCTCTCTGGAGTGGTCGCGCTACATGCACGACTCGGTCGGCCTCGCCGAGAGCCCCGAGGAGATCAACCGCCTGGTGGTCGAGCGGATGCTCGAGCGCTACGCGGCAGGGCCGCCGTGGATGCCCGGCGCGCTCGAGGCCGTGCGCCGGACGGCCGCCGACTGCGTTCTCGGGCTGGCGTCGTCCTCGAATCGCGAGCTGATCGACCGCGTGCTCGAGGCGGGCGAGCTCACGGAGCTCTTCCGGGCGACCGTCTCCTCCGAGGAGGTCGCGCGCGGGAAGCCCGCTCCCCACGTGTACCTCGAGGTGGCGAAGCGGCTCGGCGTCGCACCCGAAGCCTGCGCCGCGATCGAGGACTCGCACAACGGGATCCGCGCCGCGAAGGCCGCGGGCATGACGTGCGTCGCGATTCCGAACCAGCACTTCCCGCCGGGCGACGCGGTCGCCGAGGCAGACGTCGTGCTGGGGTCGCTCGACGAGCTGCCGCTGCCTGCCTGGGTGGAATAGGCCCCTGCATCGCGTCGAAGTGATCCTGCCGAGCCGGTAGCCTGCGGCCATGCGAGTCGAGGCGATCACGATCGGGCCCTCCGAGGCGCTCGAGCCCGTCGACTCGGTGCGCGCCGTGCCGGGATGCGGGCTCGAGGGTGACCGCCACTTCCGGGCGGATGGAGCCCGGCCGGGAGGCGCGCTGACGCTGATCGAGGCAGAGGTGCTCGAGGACGTCGGGCTGACCGGGCCGGAGTCGCGCCGTCAGGTGGTCGTTCGCGGCATCAGGTTGAACGAGCTCGTCGGCAAGCGGTTCACCGTCGGCGGGGTCGAGTGCCTCGGCGTCGAGATCTGCGAGCCGTGCGCGCACCTCGAGTCGCTCACGCGTCCGGGCATCATCGACGAGCTCGTCCACCGCGGCGGCCTCAACGCCGACATCCTCACGGCCGGGACGATCGCGGTCGGCGACGCGGTCGTCGTCGCCTCGCCGGCAGCCGCCGCGTAGCCGCGCCCGAGCGGGCGTCCCGGGCCGCGAGCCGGCCGCGCCCTACTTGACCGTCAGCATCCCCTTCATCCCCGCCGCCGCATGACCCGCGACGGTGCAGAAGAAGGGGTGCTTCCCGGCCTTCGTGAAGATCACCGTGATCGACTGCGATTGGCCCGGAGCGAGCCTCTTCGTCTTCGTGTCGAGGATCTTGAAGTCGTGCGACTTCTCACCCAGGTTGGTCACCTTGAACGTGACGGCGCCGATGGGGACAGTGACTCTCGAGAGCCGGAACTCGAACTCGGTCGGCTTCCCGGCGGCGACGATCACGGTGGTCGCCGTCGCGGCGCGGGGCGTGTCCGGCCGAGTGCCGAGTACGAGTCCGCACGCGAGTGCGGCAAGCGCAGCAAGCCGGGCGATCGCCGCAATGGTCTTCGGCATGTGACGGAGCTTTCGAGGGCGAGGGAAAGAGGAGCCTCCCCAAGCTAGATGAAGGCCGCGGATCTCGCCAGCCCACCCGGGTGCAGGCCCGGCCGAGGTCGACGGGCCGCTAGGAGAGTACGCTCGCGCGGGCGACCGAGGCGACGCGCGTGGCGCGCGCGACGACGTTCGACTCGATCACCTGGGCCGCGATCGTGACCGCGACTTCCTCGGGCGTGCGCGCACCGATCTGGATCCCGATCGGGGCGTGGAGCCGAGCGAGATCCGCCTCGCCGACGCCTTCGTCCCGCAGGCGCAGCTCGCGCTCCGTCCGGGTCTTCTCGCTCCCGATTGCGCCGATGTAGCCGGCGTTCGTCCCGAGCGCCTTCCTGAGCGCCGGCACGTCGAACTTCATGTCGTGGGTCATCATGCAGATCACGGTGCGCGGATCGACGGGGGCGTTGTCGAGGAACCGGTCCGGCCACTCGACCACGAGCTCGTCGGCATCGGGGAACCGCTCCTCGGTGACGAACGTCGCTCGGGCGTCGCACACCGTGACGCGGTAGCCGAGGAACTTCCCCATCGTGACCAGCGCCGACACGTGGTCGCTCGCACCGAAGATGTACATGTCGGCTCGCGGTGCGTACGACTCGACGAAGACGAGCTCGCCGCTCGTCGCCTCGACGATCCCGCTCTCGCCGATCTCGAGCAACGACAGCGCAGCTCGCTCGATCGCGTCGGCCCCGTTCGCGTGGCCGTGCACGAGACGCTGCTCGCCGAAATGCTCCTCGCCGAGGCGGACGGTCATCGCCACCGAGGTGTCCTCGGCGACCGCGGTTGCGATCGGCGGCACGAGCGCCGAATCGAGCAGGTACACGGCGACCGCGATCGACCCGCCGCACGAGAGGCCGACGTCGAAGCCCTCGTCGTCGGTCAGCCCGTACCGGCAGATCCGTCCCGGAAGGCCGTTCAGCACCTCGGTCGCCTCGCGGATCACCGCGGGCTCGACGCAGCCTCCCGTCACCGAGCCGGCGACCTCGCCCGTGCTCGCGACGGCCAGCGTCGCCCCCGGATCGCGCGGCGCCGAGCCGACGCGCTCGATCACCGATCCGACCGCGACAGATGTCCCTGCGGACATCCAGCGCTCGAGAATGGAGATAATGTCCCTCATCGCCGACCGAATACTTCTCGAAGAGAATAGCGGCGGCATCTTCCCGACTCCAGGTTTGAAGAGGGTTCGCCGGCCGACATTGCCGCTGTAACCGCGCCGAGCGCGGACCGGTCCAAGCGCCATGCAGACACAAGCCGTCACTCTCCGCCAAGCCGTCCTGCCGCGCACGACCCTGCTCGTGGACGTGCTGCTCGTCTGCGCGGGAGCGGCGTTCGTCGCGCTCGCCGCGCAGGTCTCGATCCACCTCGGCTTCACGCCGGTACCGATCACGGGACAGACGTTCGCGGTGCTCCTCGTGGCCGCCGCCTACGGCACGGTCCGCGGCACTGCGAGCCTGCTCCTCTACATGCTCATCGGCATTGCCGGCGCGCCGGTCTACGCGGAGCACAAGCACGGCTGGGAGGTCTTCAGCGGCGCGACCGGCGGCTACATCGTCGGCTTCGTCGTCGCGGCGGCGCTGACCGGCTACCTCGCCGAGCGGGGCTGGGACCGCCGCTTCTCGACGTCGGTCTCGGTGATGCTGACCGGGAACGTCGTCATCTACGTCTTCGGCCTCCTGTGGCTGCATCACTACCTGGACGTGAACTGGCCGAAGGCGCTCGAATTCGGGCTCTACCCGTTCGTTCCGGGTGACATCTTCAAGCTCTACCTCGCGGCACTCGCCCTGCCGGGCGCCTGGAAGCTCGTCGAGCGCGTCAAGCGCAGCGGCTAGTGCCCCTTTAGGTAGTGCGCCCCGATTCCGACTCGCCGGAGGTGATGGCGCGTATTGCCTGAAGGGGTACTAGAGCGTCTGCCCGGGCGGTCGCAGGACCGCGAACTGATCCGTGATCTCGAGCGTCCGGCTCCGGAAGCCGAAGAGCTCGGCGGGTCGGCCGCCGGCCGGGCCCGGCTCGCGGCGCGTTCCCGTCGGCACGAGCAGGTGACGCCGAAGCAGCACGCGCTGGAGGTTCGTGGCCGAGACGTCGTGGCCGAGCGCAGCGCGGTAGAGGTCGCGGAGCTCGGAGATCGTGAACGTCGCCGGTGCGAGGGCGAAGCCGACGTTCGTGTACGAGAGCTTCGCGCGTAGTCGCTCGCGCCCGGCCAGGACGATCTGCCCGTGGTCGAATGCGAGCGCCGGGAGCTCGTCGACCGGGTGCCAGCGCGTGTCGAGTGGAAGGGTGGGGTCGAGGTCGCTCGGGACGAGGCCGAGGTAGGCGGTCGAGAGCTCCCGCCGAAGCGGGTTGCGCCCCGGATCGCTCAGCGTCTCGAGCTGCTCCAGGTGCGAGAGCTCGCGCACGTCGACCTTCGCCGCGAGGTGACGGCGGATCGACTGCTCGAGGGTCTCGCCCGGAGCGAGATCGCCGCCCGGGAGCGACCAGCTGCCCGAAAACGGCTCGAGGGCACGTTCCCACAGGAGCACCTGGAGCACCGAGTCGCGGACCTGGAACACGACGGCGAGCACCGTGTGGGCCGGACCGGTTGTTTTCGCTCTCGGGTCGGAAACCGTGTACACTCGTGACTCAGGTTATCGACTTTGAGGAGAAAACCTCTGAAGACGGATCTGATCGTGGTCGGGGGCGGGGTTGCGGGACTCTACGCTGCGCTCTCCGCGGCCGACGAGGCGGACGTGCTTCTGCTCGCCAAGGGGCCGGTTGCAGCGTCGAACAGCTGGCATGCACAGGGAGGCGTCGCCGCGGCGCTCGGAGAGGACGACGAGCCTGGCCTGCATGCCGAGGACACGTCCCGGGCCGGCCGGGGCCTCTGCCGCGAGAGCGCCGTTTCGGTGCTGACCGGGGAGGCGCCGGATCGGATCGCCGACCTGCTCGAGCTTGGCGTCGAGTTCGACGAGGGGCTCGGCCGTGAAGGTGGACACTCGGTCCGTCGCGTCGTCCACGCGGGCGGGGCGGAGACCGGCAAGGCGATCTCGGCCGTGCTGGCCGAACGGGTTCGCCGGCACCCGAGGATCACCGTCACGGCGGGTGAGCGCGTCGTCGCGCTCTGGCGGGACGACGGGTGGTGCGCCGGCGTCGTGACCGACCGCCGAGCCGTCGAGGCCCGCGCGACGCTCCTCGCGACCGGTGGCTACGGGGCGCTGTGGGAGCGCACGACGAACCCTCCCGGCGCGCTCGGAGAAGGACTTGCGCTTGCCTACGAGGCGGGGGCGGCGCTCGCCGACCTCGAGTTCGTGCAGTTCCATCCGACCGCGCTTGCAGACGACGGCTTCCTGCTCTCGGAAGCGCTCCGCGGTGAGGGAGCGCTCCTGGTGGACGACGACGGCGACCGCTTCACTGACGAGCTCGCGCCGCGGGACGTCGTCGCCCGCGCGATCGCCGAGCGCGGCCGGGCGGGGCTCGACCTGCGGCCGATCGAGCGCCGGCGCTTCCCGGGCCTGATGGCGACGCTCGAGCGTGCGGGCTACGACCCCGCGCGCGAGCCGATCCCCGTCGCGCCGGCCGCGCACTACACAGTCGGCGGGATCGTGACCGACCTCGACGGCCGAAGCACGCTCCCGGGTCTCTTCGCCGCCGGCGAGTGCGCGTGCACCGGCGTCCACGGCGCTAACCGGCTCGCCTCGAACTCGCTGCTCGAGTGCCTCGTCTTCGGCCGACGCGCGGCGCTGGCTGCGCTTCACGAGAACGGGGGAGCCCCGTCGAGGCCTCCGCCGAGGTCCGTCGCGCGCACGGAGGTGACGCCCGAGGTGCGCCGCTCGCTCTGGCAGCACGCAGGCGTGATCCGGAGCGCCGCCGGGCTCGAGCAGCTACTCGGCTCGCCCGCGCTGCTCGTACGCCTCGTCGCCGAGAGCGCGCTCGCGCGCCGGGAGAGCCGAGGCGGGCATTTCCGCTCCGACTACCCGACCGAGGACGCGGCGTTCGAAGGCCACGTCGTTCTCCGTCGCGGGCACGAGCCCGTCCTGGAGCGATGGAGCTGACCGTCGAGGCACTGGAACGGGTCGTGCGCGCCGCCCTCGACGAGGACGTCGGCGCGGGCGACCGGACGACCGAGGCCGTCGTCCCGAGCGAGGCGCGCTGCAAGGCAGAGCTGCTGCTCGAGGAGACGGGGGTCGCGTGCGGCCTCGAGGCGGCGCACGCGGTCTTCCGGGCGCTCGATCCCGGCGTGCGGATGGATCGTCGCGTTGCCGAGGGGGCGAGTCTCGGCGACGTCCCGGCGCCCCTTGCCGCATTCGAGGGCCCCGCGCGGGCGATCCTCACCGGCGAGCGGACGGCGTTGAACCTCGTCGGCCGCCTGTGCGGGATCGCCACGCTGACCGCCCGCTACGTCGCCGCAGTCGAGGGGACGGGAGCGACGATCCTCGACACGCGCAAGACGACGCCCGGCCTGCGTGCGCTCGAGAGGTACGCCGTTCGCTGCGGCGGCGGCTCCAACCATCGCGCAGGCCTGTTCGACGCGATCCTGCTGAAGGAGAACCACGCGCGCATCGCCGGCGGGATCGCTCCCGCCGTGGCCGCCCTCCGGAACGGGCAGCCGATCGAGGTCGAGGCCCAGATTGAAGTGGAGGCAGAGTCGCTCGCCGACGTCACCGAAGCGCTCGGGGCCGGCGTCGATCGGATCCTGCTCGACAACATGAGCCCGGCCGGGGTCGCTGAGGCCGTGGCGCTCGTCGCCGGCTGCGCGCAGCTCGAGGCTTCGGGCGGGATCACGCTCGCGAACGTGCGCGCCTACGCCGAGACGGGCGTCGACTTCATCTCGATCGGGGCGCTGACGCACTCGGCGCGCTCGCTCCACGTCTCACTGGAGGTCGAATGACAGTCACCGAGGTCGGGACGCTGCACGAGGAGATCCGCGAGCTTGCGCGGACGCGCAACGCGGTGATCCTCGCCCACAACTATCAGGTGCCCGAGGTGCAGGACGTGGCCGACTTCGTCGGCGATTCGCTCGGGCTCTCGCGCGAGGCGGCCGCGACCGACGCCGAGACGATCGTCTTCTGCGGGGTCCACTTCATGGCCGAGACGGCCGCGATCCTCAGCCCCGAGAAGACGGTGCTCATCCCCGACCCGAGGGCGGGCTGCTCGCTCGCCGCGTCGATCACCGCCGAGCAGCTGCGCGCCTGGAAGGCCGAGCATCCGGATGCGGTGACCGTGACGTACGTGAACACGAGCGCCGAGGTGAAGGCCGAGAGTGACTACTGCTGCACGTCGGGCAACGCGATGGCCGTGATCGAGTCGATCCCAGCCGACCGCGAGATCCTCTTCCTGCCGGACGTCTACCTCGGCCTCTGGCTCGAGCGCGTGACGGGCCGCAAGCTGCGGATCTGGATGGGTGAGTGCCACGTGCACGCCGGGATCCGCCCGGCCGACATCGAACGCTGGACGCTCGAGGCGCCGGACGCCGAGCTGCTCGTCCACCCCGAGTGCGGCTGCGCGAGCCAGGCGATGGCGTTCGCGAACGGCCGCACGCACATCCTCTCGACCGAGAAGATGGTCGACTTCGCCCGCAGCTCGTCGAAGGAGCGCTTCCTCGTCGCGACCGAGAACGGCATCATCCACCGCCTCCAGAAGGAGGTTCGTGGCAAGCGCTTCGAGCCGGTCCGGGAGAACGCGGTCTGCGTCTTCATGAAGATGATCACGCTGCGGAAGGTCCGCGACTCATTGCGAGACGGGAAGCACGAGGTCACGGTCGATCCCAAGATCGCGGCACGCGCGCGGGGAGCGATCGACCGAATGCTCGCGATCGGGTAGCCGACCCCGATCAACGTCCGGCACGCCGGCGCCGTCGTATGAAGCTCAGCCGCTGGGCCGACAGGGTCGCGACCCCGGCGAGTGTGATGCAGCCGAGGTTGAGCACGAGCTGCGACAGGGCGCCGCGAAGCTCGGACCAGTCGGCGTACGCCGCCGCGACCGCGACGTTCGCGGCGGCAGGGATCGTCGTCACGGAGATCAGCACGCCGATCAGGGCGCCCGATTTCGCGGTCGTCAGCGAGAGGACTCCCGCCACGCCGGCCAGGAGCGCGACCAGTACGGAGAAGGTGTTCGGGTGCGAGATGAAGTACGTCGCGGGCCGTCCCTGGGCAGCGATCTCCTCCGGCGCCGCACCCGTCGCTCGCAGGACGACGACGGCGAGGAACGTGACCGCGATCGCAAGCGGGAAGCCGACCGCGAGCGCCGTTGCCGATCGCCGAGCGAGGTCGGCCCGTCGCTGGACGAGTGCGACACAGAGCCCTGCCAGGGGTCCGAATTCGGGGCCGACGACCATCGCGCCGATGATCAGGATCTGCGAGTCGGTGAGGATGCCGATCGCCGCGATCAGCGTCGCGAGCACCATGAAGGCGAGGAAGCTGAACGAGAGCTCGGCGCTCTCCGAGGTTCGCGCCTCGACCTGCTCCCAGATGACGGCGTCCGCCGGCGCGCCCGCCGCCGCGACCGTCGCCTCGCTCGCGGCGGCCGAGATCATTGAGCCGACGTCGTCCAGCGCGATCGAGCCGTCCTCTTCGAGTCCGAGCCGCCGCAGCTCGTCGACGACGACGCTCACCTCCTCGCGGGCGGCGTCGCAGAGAACGAGGTCGCCCGCCGGCTTGATCGCCGAGCCCGGGAGGTGCACGACGTTGATCACGGCCGGGGAGTGCGCGAGTGCGTCGAGCACCTGCCCGGCCTTCGCGGCAGGAACGACGAGTCGGAGATGCACGATTCCCGCTTCGATGGACGTGGGCATCCTCACGATCGTAGGCTGAGCCGGTCCCCGGGGTCGGCGCGACCCGGTGGCACACGGAACGATCGAGATCCGCGACCGCAGCGCGGGTTGCGATCATGACTTTCATGAACCGCTCGCGGCTCCGCAGGATGGTCGATGCGCCGAGCGCCTGGATGGGGCTGCTCGCCAGCGCGGCTGCCGTCGCCCTCGTGACGGCCCTCATCGCTGCCCTGGATGCCTACATCCCGGTGCTCAGCCTGGGCATCCTCTACCTCTTCGCGGTGTTGCCGATCGCCATCGTCTGGGGGCTTGCCTACGGCGTTGCGGTCTCCGTCGCGAGCATGCTGGCGTTCAACTGGTTCTTCCTCGAGCCGGTGCACACGTTCACGCTCGCCGACTCGCGCAACTGGCTCGCGCTCGCCGTGTTCCTGGTGACGGCGATCGTCGTCAGTGAGCTTGCCGCCACGTCACGTCGGCGCGCCCGCGAGGCGGCGCTGCTCGCCGAGATCGCGACGTCGCTCCTCGAGCACGGGACCGTCGGGGCGGACCTCGAGCGGATCTCGGCCGAGGCGGCGCGTGTCCTGCAGGCCGAGGAAGCGCACATCACGCTCGGCGACTCGCCGTCGGAGGGCCAGGCGCTGACTGCTGGCGGCCGCAGGGTAGGGACAGTTCGGCTCACAGGTCTTCGCAGGAGTGGCGCGAGCGCCAGACGGCGCCTGCTGCCTGCGCTCGCGTCGCTGCTGGGCGTCGCGATCGACCGGGACCGCCTCGCCCGGGAAGCGCTCGAGGCGGAAGCCCTGCGTCGTGCCGACACGCTGAAGACCGCGCTCCTCCGCGCCGTGAGCCACGACCTGCGCACACCGCTGATGGCGATCTCGACCTCGGCGAGCGCGCTCGCGCGCCGCGATCTCGCGCTCGACGACGCCGACCGGGCCGAGCTGCTCGCGACGATCCTGGGAGCGTCCGACCGGCTCGATCATCTCGTCGGCAACCTGCTCGACCTGTCTCGCCTGCAGGCCGGTGCGGCTCAGCCCGAGCCGGAGCTCCTGGACGTCGAGGAGCTCGTCGCGGGCGCGGTCGACGAGCTGGGCAAGGACGGACAGCGAGTCGCGGTCTCCTTCCCGGACGAGGCGCCGCTCGTGCAGGGCGGATGCCCATCAGCTCCGAAGTGTCCTCGTCAACCTGCTCGAGAACGCCCTCAAGTACTCGCCGCCGGGCGAGGACGTGCGCGTCCACATTTCGGCGACGTCTGCCGAGGCGGTCGTCCGCGTGATCGACCACGGACCCGGCATTTCGCCCGAGGAGCGCGAGCGCATCTTCGAGCCCTTCCAGCGCGGCGCGCGGGCCGCTGGCGCGCCCGGCGCCGGGCTCGGGCTTGCGATCGCCCGTGGCTTCGCCGAGGCCAACGGCGGGACGCTCACGGTCGAGTCCCGCCGCGGGCAGGGCGCGACCTTCGTCCTCTCGCTCCCGGTCGTCCGGGCCGAGGTCCGCGTATGAGCGGCCAGCGTGTGCTCGTGGTCGACGACGAGCAGCAGATCCTGCGCGCGTTGCGGACGAGCCTGCGCGGCGCAGGGTACGAGGTCGACACTGCGGAGACGGCCAAGGGCGCGCTCGCCGCTGCCGCGATGCGGCCGCCCGACGCCGTCATCCTCGACCTCGCGCTCCCGGACGGCAGCGGTACCGACGTGTGCCGCGAGCTTCGCGGGTGGAGCTCGGCGCCCGTGATCGTCCTCTCCGCGATCGGCGAGGAGCGCGAGAAGGTCGCTGCACTCGACGCAGGCGCCGACGACTACGTGACGAAGCCGGTCGGGATCGACGAGCTGCTCGCGCGCCTGCGGGCCGTGCTGCGCCGGACGGTGCCGTCAGGGGAGCCGGTGATCGCGGTGGGCGGGCTCGTCGTCGATCTCGAGAAACGCGCCGTTACTGTCGACGGCGAGCGCGTGCGGCTGACCCCGCACGAGTTCGATCTCCTGCGCGTTCTCGCAGTCAACCGCGGCAAGCTGCTCACGCATCGCACGCTCCTCCAGGAGGTCTGGGGCCCGGGCTACGCGAACGAGTCGAACCTGCTGCACGTCAACATCTCGCAGCTCCGGCGGAAGATCGAGCCCGACCGCGCGCGGCCGCGCTACCTGCTGACCGAGCCGGCGGCCGGCTACCGGTTGGTCGACCCGACGGAGAGCGGATCACGCCTGTACTAGAGCCAGCCCGCGCGGCGGAAGCGGAAGTAGAGCGTCACGCAGGCGACGGCGATCACTGCGAGCGCGAGCGGGTAGCCGAAACGCCACTCGAGCTCGGGCATGTACTCGAAGTTCATCCCATAGATGCCGGCGATCGCCGTCGGCACCGCGATGATCGCGACCCAGGCCGTGATGCGGCGCATGTCCTCGTTCTGGCGGACGCTGACCTGCGTCAGGTTGGCCTGGAGGATGCTCGCGAGCAGGTCGCGGAAGCCGTCGAGCTGTCCGACCACACGCAGGAGGTGGTCGTAGACGTCCCGAAAGTACGCGTACAGCTCTCGGCCCACATACGCGACGTCGCCCGCCGCGAGCCGTTCGACGTCCGGGATGAGCGGCGCCGTCGCGCGATGGAACTCGAGCACCTCGCGTCTCAAGTAGTAGATGCGTTGCACGGGATTCGTTCGCTCGTCCGAGAAGACGTCGGCTTCGACCTGCTCAACTGCGTCGCCTAGGCGGTCGACGACCGGCTGGTAACCGTCGACGACGTGGTCGACGAGAGCGTGCAGGGCCGCTCCCGGGCCGAGACGGAGCAGGTCGGGTCGCTGCTCGAGCCGCTGTCGGACATCGTCGAGAGTCCTGTCCTCGCCGTGACGGACCGAGACGATGAAGTCCGCTCCGACGAACAGCATCACCTCGCCGACGTCGACGATCTCGTCCGGCGCTCGGGAGACAGCCGTCTTCAGCACGAGGAAGAGGGTCTCCCCGTAGAGCTCCAGCTTCGGGCGCTGATGCGCCTTGACCGCGTCCTCGACCGCGAGCTCGTGCAGGCCGAACTCGGCCCGCACCGACTCGAACTCCTCCGCCGTCGGGTCGAGCAAGCCGACCCAGACGAACCCGTTCCTGTCGCGGGCTTGGGTGCGCGACCCGACGATGTCGCCCACGCCTTCCACACGTTCGCCGTTCTCGTAGACACCGCAACCGACGATCATGTCCGAACATCTTGACGCGTCACTGCGGAGCAACAAGGCGGTCTTCAGAGAACCCTCAGGGTCCGCAGTGCAATCGTCAGATGTTCTTCAGTGCCTGCGTCCTACGGTGACCCGATGAGCGGGCGCGCCCCGAAGAGCGCATGAGCGGTCAGGGCGCCGCGCAGATCCTCGTCTTCGCAGTCGTCCTCACAGCACTCGCCTACCCCCTCGGTCGCTGGCTCGCGCACGTCTACGGTCGCTTCAGGGCACCGGGGTTTCTCGGCACTGTCGAGCGCTCGGTCTACCGGGCTCTGCTCACCGATCCGGACGAGGAGCAGGACTGGAAGGGCTACGCGCTCGCAGCCCTCGTCTTCAGCGCCGTCTGCACGGGCGCGCTCTACCTGACTCTCCGTCTTCAGGGAGACCTCTCCGTCAATCCCGACGGGCTGGGGGCGATGGCCCCGCATCTCGCGCTGAACACGGCTGCGAGCTTCGTCACCAACACGAGCTGGCAGTTCTACGGCGGCGAGTCGACGCTCTCGTACCTGAGCCAGATGGCCGGCATCGCGGTGCACAGCTTCCTGTCGGCAGCGGTGGGCATGGCCGTCCTCGCGGCCGTCGCCCGAGGCTTCTCGCGCCGCACCCGCACCGAGCTCGGCAACTTCTGGGTCGACCTCTACCGGTCGCTCGTGTACGTGCTGCTCCCGCTCTCGCTCGTGGTCGCGGCGATTCTCGCCTGGCAGGGCGTGCCCCAGACGTTCGACGGCCACGCGACGGCGACGACCCTCGAGGGCGCCGAGCAGACGATCGCTCGCGGGCCCGTCGCTTCGCAGGAGGCAATCAAGCTCCTCTCGATGGACGGCGGCGGCTTCTACAACTCGAACTCGGCCGTCCCGTTCGAGAACCCAACCGGGCTCTCGAACTTCGTCGAGATGCTCAGCCTGCTGCTCATTCCGGCCGCCCAGGTGTTCATGTTCGGGCGGATGGTCGGCGCCCGCCGGCACGCGGCGGTCGTGTTCGTTGCGATGGCGGCGATGCTCGTTGCCGGGCTTGTGGTCATGCTCGCCGCCGAGCAGCACGGGTCGCAGGTCCTGCGCGACTCGGGGGTGGATATCGCGCTGGCGGACGATCAGAGCGGCGGCAACATGTCCGACAAGGAGGTTCGCTTCGGGATCGCGAACACGAGCCTGTTCGCGACTGCGACGACGGCGACGTCGGACGGCGCGGTGAACGGCGGTCTCGACGCATTCACGCCTGCCGGCGGGGGCGTGGCGCTGACGAACATGTTCCTCAGCGAGGTGATCTTCGGCGGCGTCGGCTCGGGCCTGTACTCGATGCTCTTCATGATCGTGCTGGCCGTGTTCGTCGCAGGTCTGATGGTCGGCCGGACCCCGGAGTACCTCGGGAAGAGGATCGAGCAGCGCGAGATCAAGCTGGCCGTGCTCGGAGCGCTGTTCCCGCCGACGCTCGCGCTGACCGCCACGGCGATCGCGATCGCCACGAGCGCCGGGCTCGCGTCCGTCTTCAATCCCGGCGCGCACGGCTTCACCGAGGCGCTCTATGCCTGGACCTCGATGGCGAACACGAACGGGAGCGCTTTCGCGGGCTACGGCGGCACGAGCTTCAGCGCGTCGCTCGGCGCAGTCGTCATGATCTTCGGCCGCTACGCGCCTCTCGTCGCGGCGCTCGCCCTGGCCGGCTCGCTCGCGGGGAAGCGGACCGCGCTCCCATCGGCGGGGACGTTCAGGACCGACGGCGCGACGTTCGGCGTGCTTCTCGTCAGCGTGATCGTGCTGACCGCCGGTCTGATGCTCCTGCCCGCCCTCGCGCTCGGACCGATCGTCGAAGGGCTGTCGGGGTGAGTCTCCTCGTCGGGGCTTCGGCTTCAGGGTTTCTTCAGGCTCGAGGGCCGATCCTTCAGACCGGCTTCAGTCGGCTCGGCCTAGGCTCGACGAGGGTGAACGATCTCGCACAGCGCGACGCGGCCGAGCCCGACCTTGATCCACGCGGGCCGCTGCCTGCAGGGCGGCCGCTTCTCGTGGTGGCGCTCGTCACGCTCGTGCCCACCCTGGCCGGCGTCGTTCCTCTGCCGGCCGGACTCGCGATCGCCGGCCTTCTCGCGTTCGCAGGCATGCTGCGGAGCAGCCTCGCGCTCGATCGTCGCCAGAGGTTCGTGGCCGCACCTGTTGTCGATCGTGCTCGCACGAGGGCTCGCTAGCTGATGTACGACGTCGCTGCGATCGCGATCGCTGTCGCGTGCTTCGCCTTCGCGTTTGCGTTCCTCTACGTGCTCGCCCGCATCTGATGTCGGCCGCCGACGTCTTCGGGCTCGTCGTCTCGATCCTCGTGTTCGCGTACCTGGTGTACGCCCTCTTCCGCGGCGAGCGCCTCTAGATGAACGGCCAGGGCATCGGCCAGATCGTCTTCTACGCGGTCGTTCTCGTTCTGCTCGGGTACCCGCTCGGGCTCTGGATGGCGCGCGTGTACACGGCCGGGCGCCTGCCGCTCGCCGCGATCGAGCGCGGCTTCCTTCGCCTCGTCGGCGGCGGCCGTGAGCAGGACTGGCAGCGCGTACGCGACGAGCGTGCTGATCTTCAGCGCCGTCTTCTCGATCGTCCTCTACGCGCTGCTTCGCCTGCAGGGGCATCTCTTCCTCAACCCGGACGGCCTGCCCGGCGTGTCGTCGCACATCTCGCTGAACACGACCGCGAGCTTCGTCACGAACACGAACTGGCAGTACTACGGCGGCGAGTACACGATGTCGTACCTCTCCCAGATGGCCGGCCTCGCGGTGCAGAACTTCGTCTCCGCGGGCGTCGGCATGGCGGTGCTTGCTGCGGTCGTGCGCGGTCTCTCGCGCCGCTCGGCGTCCGGCCTCGGGAACTTCTGGCAGGACCTCTACCGGTCGATCGCCTACGTCCTCGTGCCGCTCGCGCTCGTGCTCGGCGTGATCCTGATCTCGCAGGGCGTCGTCCAGACCTTCGACGGGCACGCGACGGCGACGACCCTCGAGGGCGCCGAGCAGACGATCGCGCGCGGCCCGGCCGCGTCGCAGATCGCGATCAAGCAGCTCGGGACGAACGGCGGCGGCTTCTACAACTCGAACTCGGCCGTCCCGTTCGAGAACCCGAACGGCCTCACGAACTTCCTCGAGATGCTGTCGATCCTGCTGATCCCGGCGGCCCAGGTGTTCATGTTCGGGAGGATGGTCGGCGCACGCCGGCACGCGATCGCGGTCTTCGCGGCGATGTTCGCGATGTTCGCGATCGGCGTCGGTGTCGCCCTGCCGGCCGAGCAGCACGGCTCGCAGGTGCTGCGCGACTCGGGCGTGAACATCACGCAGGGCGACGGCCAGAGCGGCGGCAACATGTCCGACAAGGAGGTCCGGTACGGGATCGCCAACACGGCGCTCTGGGCGAGCGTGACGACGAACGCCTCGAACGGCTCGGTCAACGGCGGCCACGACGCCTTGACGGCGTACGGCGGTGCCGTCCCGATCGTGAACATGTTCACCGGCGAGGTGATCTTCGGCGGGGTCGGCTCCGGCCTCTACGGGATGTTCTTCTACATCGTCATCGCCGTCTTCGTCGCCGGGCTCATGGTCGGGCGAACCCCGGAATGGCTCGGCAAGAAGGTCGAGGCCCGCGAGATCAAGATCGCCGCGATCGGGGCGCTCTTCGTGCCGACGATGGTGCTCGTGCTGACGGCGATCGCGATCTCCACCGACCTCGGGCTCGCGTCGATCTACAACGCCGGCGTCCACGGCTTCTCCGAGACGCTGTACGCCTACGACTCTCAGTCGAACAACAACGGCAGCGCCTTCGCCGGCTACGGGGCGACCAACTTCTCGGCCGAGCTCGGCACGGTCGCGCTCTACCTCGGGCGGTTCGTGCCACTGATCGCGGCCCTTGCGCTCGGCGGCTCGCTCGCGGCGAAGAAGACGGTGCCGTTCTCGGCCGGCACGTTCCGCACCGACGGGCCGACCTTCACCGTCCTGCTGCTCGGCGTGATCGTGCTCACCGCCGGGCTGATGATCTTCCCGGCCCTCACGCTCGGGCCGATCGTCGAGGGGCTGATGCCGTGATGCGCAACCTCGTCTCGTCCGTCGTCGCCGTCGTGATCTTCACCGCTGTGCTCGGCTTCGCCTACCCGGCGCTGATGACCGGCTTCGCGGCGCTCGCGTTCGAGGACAAGTCGACCGGCAGCCTGATCGAGCGCGACGGCAAGGTCGTCGGGTCGCAGCTCGCCGGGCAGGAGTTCAAGAGCCCGCGCTACTTCCACTCGCGGCCGTCGGGCACGTCGCCCGCCTACAACGCCGGTGCGACGACGTTCGCGAACCTCGGGCCGACGAACCCCGACCTCGCGAAGAACGTCCGGCAAGCGGCGCTGGCGATCCTGAAGCTCGAGCGGCCGTACAACCCCGGCCTCAGGATCGGCGACATCCCCGTGGATGCCGTCACGACCTCGGCCTCGGGCATCGACCCGCACATCACGCCCGCCTACGCCGACCTCCAGGCGCGGCGGGTGGCCGAGGTCCGCGGCCTGCCGCTCGAGACCGTCGAGCGGCTGATCGACGAGTCGACCGACGACCGCACGCCTCGGGTTCCTCGGCGAGCCGGGCGTGAACGTCCTGGAGCTCAACCTCGCCCTCGACAAGGAGCCAGCAGCTAGTGGCCCGCGCGTCGGCAAGCATCTTCTCGCGCGAGCTCGTCCTCGCGGCGATCCGCGACTCGTTCCCGAAGCTCGACCCGCGGAGCCAGTTCCGCAACCCGGTGATGTTCATCGTCGAGCTCGGCAGCGTGATCACCACCGCCATCTTCTTCATCGACCTCTTCCGCGGGGAAACCGACGACCTCTGGTTCGTCGCCGTGATCTCGATCTGGCTCTGGCTGACGGTTCTCTTTGCGAACTTCGCCGAGGCGATTGCCGAGGGCAGGGGCAAGGCGCAGGCGAACGCGCTCCGCGCGACCCGGACGACGACGGTCGCGCGCAGGCAGCTCGAGAGCGGCGCGCTCGAGTCTGTGCCCGCGCCCGACCTCGCGCGCGGCGACGTCGTGGTCATCCTGGCCGGCGAGGTGATCCCCGCCGACGGCGAGGTGATCGAAGGTGTCGGCTCGGTCGACGAGTCGGCGATCACGGGCGAGTCGGCGCCGGTGATTCGCGAGGCCGGCGGCGACCGCTCGGCCGTCACCGGGGGCACGAAGCTCCTCTCCGACCGGCTCGTCGTGCGCGTCACCCAGGAGCCCGGCAAGTCGTTCCTCGATCGGATGATCGCGCTCGTCGAGGGCGCCGAGCGCCGCAAGACGCCGAACGAGATCGCGCTCAACATTCTCCTCGCCGGGCTGACGATCACCTTCCTGGCGGCTGTCGTGACGCTGAAGCCGTACGCCGTCTACGCCGGCTCGCCGCAGTCGCAGACCGTGCTGATCGCGCTGCTCGTCGCCCTGATCCCGACGACGATCGGTGCTCTGCTCTCGGCGATCGGTATCGCGGGCATGGATCGCCTCGTGCAGCGGAACGTGCTCGCGATGTCGGGCCGCGCGGTCGAGGCCTCCGGCGACGTGGACGTCCTGCTGCTCGACAAGACCGGCACGATCACGCTGGGCAACCGCCAGGCGACGGAGTTCGTTCCGGTCGACGGCGTGCCGGTCGGCGAGCTCGCGGACGTCGCCCAGCTCGCCTCGCTCGCCGACGAGACGCCCGAGGGCCGCTCGATCGTCGTGCTCGCCAAGGAGCAGTACGGCCTTCGCGGTCGCGAGCTCGCGCCGCACGAGGCCACCTTCCACGCGTTCTCGGCGACGACGCGCATGAGCGGGGTCGACTACGACGGCAAGCGCTACCGCAAGGGTGCCGCCGACGCCGTCAAGAGCTGGGTCACCGAGCAGGGCGGCCGTGTTCCGGCCCTGCTCGACGAGGAGGTCGACCGCGTGGCGCGTGCCGGCGGCACGCCGCTCGTGGTCGCGCAGGACAACTTCGTGCTCGGGGTCATCCACCTCAAGGACATCGTCAAGGGCGGCATGACCGAGCGCTTCGACGAGATGCGCGCGATGGGCATCCGCACCGTGATGATCACCGGCGACAACCGTGTTACCGCTGCCGTGATCGCCGAGGAAGCAGGCGTCGACGACTTCCTGGCGGAGGCGACGCCCGAGGCCAAGCTGGCGCTGATCCGCGACGAGCAGGCGAACGGCCGCATGGTCGCGATGACCGGCGACGGCACGAACGACGCGCCGGCGCTCGCCCAGGCCGACGTCGGTGTCGCCATGAACGCCGGCACCTCTGCGGCCAAAGAGGCCGGCAACATGGTCGACCTCGACAACAACCCGACGAAACTGATCGAGATCGTCGAGGTCGGCAAGCAGCTCCTGATCACCCGCGGTGCGCTGACGACCTTCTCGATCGCGAACGACGTCGCCAAGTACTTCGCGATCCTCCCGGCGATGTTCGCGTTCACCTACTCCCAGACGCCAGGTGAGCCCGGGCCGCTCGATTCGCTCAACGTCATGGACCTCGGCACGCCGCAGAGTGCCATCATCTCCGCGATCATCTTCAACGCGTTGATCATCCCCGCGCTCGTCCCGCTCGCGCTCAAGGGCGTCCGCTACCGGGCGATCGGCGCCACGGCCCTCCTCCGGCGCAACCTCTTGATCTACGGGCTCGGCGGCATGATCCTGCCGTTCGTCGGCATCAAGCTGATCGACCTGATCGTCCACAACGTCTTCGGGGCTTGAGCCGCGTGGCCCGAGGCCACTACCGGATCCTGGTGGGTATGGCTGCGGGGGTCGGAAAGACCTACCGGATGCTCGAGGAGGGGCGGCAGGCGAAGACGCAGGGACGTGACGTGGTGATCGGCTATCTCGAGCCGCACGATCGCCCCGATACGGCCGCGCTCGCCGAAGGGCTCGAGTTCGTGCCGAGGCAGCGCGTGCTCCACGGCTCGGTCGACCTCGAGGAGATGGACGTCGACGCCGTGATCCGCAGAGAGCCGGAGCTCGCGCTGATCGACGAGCTCGCACACACCAATGCATCCGGCATGCGCAACGAGAAGCGCTTCCAGGACATCGACGAGGTCCTCGACCACGGCGTCGCGGTCATCTCGACCGTCAACGTGCAGCATCTGGAGAGCCTCAACGACTCGATCTTCGAGCTCACGGGGGTCCGCGTCCGCGAGACCTTCCCGGATCGCATCCTCGACGAGGCCGACGAGGTCGTCCTGGTCGACCTCTCGCCGGAGGAGCTGCGCGAGCGGATCAGCGCGGGCAAGGTCTACCCAGGGCCGCGGGCCCAGGTTGCCCTGGAGGAGTTCTTCCGGCACGAGAACCTGGCCGCCCTGCGCGAGCTCGTTCTCCGCGAGGTCGCCGAGGACGTCGAGGCACGCCGGCACGGTCCGATCCTCGAGCCGCTGAGCCAGCAGGCGGTGGCCGAGCGCGTACTCGCGCTCGTCGAGCCGCAGCCGAAGTCGCAGCGCATCCTGCGCAGGGCGTGGCGCTCGGCCGAGCGCCTCGGCGCGGGGATGGACGCACTCTGGGTGCGTCCGCCCGGGCGCGAGCCGACCGCCGAGGAGGCGACTCAGCTCGCCGCGCTGCGCCGGCTCGCAGGCATCCTCGGCGTCCGCCTGTTCGAGGAGGAGGGCGACGACTTCGTCGAGACCGTGCGCCGCGTCGCCGCCGAGCGGGGTTCGACCTACATCTTCGTCGGCACGCCCGACGAGTCCCGGCGCCGCGAGATCTTCGGCGGCTCGCTCCTCTCGCGCATGGTGCGCGAGCTTCCCGGCCTGGACATCCGCGTCGTGGCCGACCGTGCCCTCCGCGAGCGTGACGCGACGTGAGACTCGCCGGAGAAATCGCGCTGGGGGTCGCGTTCGCGCTCGCGGTGGTGATTCTGTTGCGCCGGCGGCGCCGGCTCGATCGGCGCACCCGGGTGGGCCGGATCCTCGTTCCGTTCACGGGTGGCGCGCTCAACCAGAGGGTGCTGACCGCGGCGATCCGGATCGCGCGCGCCGAGGACGCGACCCTCGTCCCCGCCTACCTGATCGTGATCCCGCTGGACGAGCCGGAGGACGCGCCGATGCGGCGGGAGGTGTCGGTTGCGATGCCGCTGCTCGAGGCGGTCGAGCACGCGGCGCTCCGTGCCGGCGTTCCCGTCGATGCTCGCGTCGAGAGCGGCCGGACGCCGATCCATGCCCTGAGACGACTCTGGGACGCCGAGCATTTCGATCGCATCGTCGTGCCGGCACCCACCGGGACGACGCCCGGCTTCACGCCGAAGGACCTGACCTGGATGCTGACGCACGCTCCGAGCGAGACGCTGATCCTGCGGCCGGACCCGAGCAGCAACGGCTCTCCTCCGTGAGCTGAAGCGAGCCGATGCCGAGCCCGCCAGGGCCGGGTCGGACCTTACGTTTGCGCGCACGGGCAGCTACCTTTCCGCAAGAAGCCGGGGTTGTCGCGGAAACTCTTACTCGGCTCACAGACCCGTCTGGTGAGCTGAGGAAAACCGAGCAGGAGGCCTTCCATGGCAGACGAGCAAGCTGTCCGTCCCGACGCCGATCTCTTGGGCAAGCTCGAAGAAGCGCTGTTCGAGATCCGGCGCGTCATCGCCGGGCAGGAGGAGATGCTGGAGCGGGTGCTCGTCTGCCTGCTCTCGGGCGGTCACCTCCTGATCGAGGGCGTGCCGGGGCTGGCGAAGACGCTGACGATCAAGTCGACCGCCGCGGTGCTCGGCGGGACGTTCAAGCGCGTGCAGTTCACGCCGGATCTCGTCCCGAGCGACCTCGTCGGCACGCGCGTGTTCCGGCCCGACAAGTCGGACTTCGAAGTCGACATCGGCCCGGTGTTCTGCAACTTCCTGCTCGCCGACGAGATCAACCGCGCTCCCGCCAAGGTGCAGTCGGCCCTGCTCGAGGTGATGCAGGAGCACCAGGTGACGATCGGCCACGACACCTTCAAGGTGCCCGACCCCTTCCTCGTGCTCGCCACCCAGAATCCGATCGAGTCCGAGGGCACCTACCCGCTGCCCGAGGCGCAGGTCGACCGGTTCATGCTCAAGGTGCTCGTCGACTACCCCGCCCACGACGAGGAGCTGACGGTCGTCGCTCGCTCGCTGGAGCCTATGGTCGAGCTCGGCTCCGTCCTGTCGCTCGACGACCTGAAGGCGCTTCAGGAGAAGGTGAACGGCATCTACGTCGACCCGGCGCTCATCAGCTGGGCGGTCGACATCGCCTCCGCGACGCGTCGGCCGGCCGACTACGGCGTGCCGGAGATGGGGCCGTACGTCTCGTACGGGGCAAGTCCGCGCGGGCCGATCAGCGTGATCGGCGGTGCGCGAGCGCTGGCGCTCATCCGCGGTCGCGACTACGTGCTCGCGACCGACCTCGAAGCGCTCGTTCGCGACGCGTTCCGCCACCGGCTCGTGCTCTCGTACCAGGCACTGGCCGAGGAAGTGTCAGCCGACCAGGTGCTCGAGGCGGTGCTGACGGCGGTGCCTGCGCCGCAGATCGATCTCGGTCGCACCGCTCCCGCGGCGGCGTGAAAGGGCTCATCGACGCGATCGGGCGCGAGCGGACACCCGCTCGTCCCGGCCCCGGACCGCTCACGGCCGAGAGCCTGCACGCGCTCGACCTGGCGATCGGGCGTCGCGTCGACGGGCTGCTCGCCGGCGACTACCGGTCGGCGTTCGCCGGCCTCGGCACCGAGCTCTTCCAAGTCCGGCCCTATGAGCCGGGCGACGACGTGCGCCGGATCGACTGGAACGTGACCGCGAGGACGGGCACGCCGCACATCCGCTCGGAGCTCGCAGAGCGCGTGCTCGTGACCTGGCTCGTCTACGACTCGTCCGCGTCGATGGCCTTCGGGACGGCCGACCGGCGGAAAGCCGATGTCGCCGAGGGCGTCGCGCTCGCGATCGGCCACGCGGCGACACGGCGCGGCAACCGCCTCGGGCTCGTTGCCTTCGGGCCGGAGGATCCCAGCTGGCGGCGGCCGAGGCAGGGGCGCCGCGGTCTGCTGCTCGCGCTCGGTGCATTGCGGGAGGAGCCGCTCGGAAAGGGATCGCTCGGCGATGCGCTGCGGCTCGTCGACGCGCTCGCGGTGCAGCGCTCGCTCGTCGTCGTCGTCTCGGACTTCCGCGACGGACACGACTGGTACTCGCCGCTCCTCCGCGTGGCCTCCCGCCATCCGACGCTGGCGATCGAGGTCCGCGACCCTCGCGAGCAGGAGCTGGCCGACGTCGGCGAGCTCCGGCTCGTCGATCCGGAGACCGGCCGCCAGCTACGCGTCGACACGAGCAACCGCAGGCTGCGCGAGCGTTTCGCCGAGGCGGCCGCCGAGGAACGGCGCGGCCTCGTCAGGCTGCTGTCATCGGCAGGCGTGCGCCACGTCGCACTCTCGACGCAGGGCGACTGGCTGCGGCCGCTCGCGGCTTTCCTGAAGCGGTCAGGTGAGCGGCGATGAGCTTCGGCTCGCCCTGGCTCCTCGTTTGCCTGCTCGCGGTTCCGCTCGTCCTCGGCGCCTATCTCCTGCTCGAGCGGCGGCGAGAACGCGACGCGGAAACGTGGTCGTCGCCCGCGCTCGTGCCGAACATGGTCAGGAAGCGGCCGGGGTGGCGACGCTACCTGCCGCTAGCGCTGTTCCTGATCGGCCTGACGCTGCTCCTCGTCGGGTTCGCCCGGCCGCAGGCGAAGATCAGCGTGCCGCGAGAGGGAGCGACGGTCGTGCTCGCGATCGACATCTCGGGCTCGATGGCGGCGAAGGACGTCAAGCCGACCCGGCTGATAGCTGCGCGGCAGGCGGCGATCCAGTTCGTCAAGGACCTCCCCTCGAAGTACCGCGTCGCACTCGTCACGTTCTCCGACCACGCGGCCGTCAAGGTGCCGCCCACCTACGACCACGACCAGGTGGTGCGCGCAATGCCGACAAAGGCGCGCGAGGCTGGGACCGCGCTCGGCACCGGGATCTCGGCCTCGGTGATCGTCGCGCAACGGGCCGTCGGCAAGCTCAAGCCCGGGGAGGTCCGTCCTCCGTCCGCCGTGCTGCTCCTCTCCGACGGTGCGCAGACGGCCGGCCGGGTCGATCCTGCGGATGCCGCCTCCGAGGCGAAGAAGCTCGACATCCCCGTCTCGACGATCTCGCTCGGCACGGACAAGGGGCTGCTGATCCGGAAGATCCCGGGCGGCACGGAGCAGATCCAGGTTCCGCCGTCGCCCGCGGCCCTCCGCCAGATCGCGCAGATCACGGGCGGGAGGTTCCTCCAGGCCCGCACAGCCGACCAGCTGCAAAAGGTCTACAAGGACCTCGGCTCGCGCCTCGTCAAGGAGCGCAAGAAGCGCGAGGTGACGGTCGCCGCCACCGGTGCCGCGATCGTGTTCATGCTCGCGGGCGCCGCCTTCTCCGGCTACTGGTTCAGGAGGCTCGTATGAACGGCCGCCGGCTGCTCCCCCTTGCGGTCTCCGCGCTTGTCGTGGCGGCGGCGCTACCGGTGCTGGCCTCGTCGCAGACCGCGACGCGCGAGTGCAACGGCATCCGCAACTGCCTGCGGGCCGAGGGCCCGTGGGTGATCGTGCCCGCGCGCGAGACCGCGAACTACCTCCTCGACTGCCCGCGGCGGCGCGGCGTCGTGGGCGGGCTCGACGCCGTCGCGAGCTCCTCCGACGTGCGCATCTCCTTCTCGGGCCAGCTCGGGTCTCCGGTCGCCCCCGGGATGACGACGACGCGCTACGCGTTCTTCAGCGCGATCTCGGCGAGGCACCGGCCCGGCTCCTTCCAGCCCCGGATCGGCTGCATCCCGACCGACTCGAGCGCCCGCTCGACGACGGCGGTTCGGGCGGTGCCCGGCCCGCCGCTCTTGATGGCCGCCACGACGGTGCGCCTGCGTCCCGGCTCCGTCCGCACGGCGACGATCGGCTGCATCCCCGGCCAGCAGCTCGTCGACAGCTGGCACGCCGTGGCCTTCCGGACCCGGCAGGCACCGGACGCCGGGCTCGCCGATGCGGTACGTGTGACCCGCACGACGTCCGGGAGACAGGTCGCCGTCACGATCTCGACGAGCGAGGCGCTGCCGCTACAGGCCCGCGCCGAGGTGCAGCTCGGGGTGATGTGCTCGACATGAGCGCGAGCCTCCTCACCCAGCAGCCCGACCGCCGTGGGACGGAAGGCCGATGAACTTCCAGCAGCCGCTCTTCTTGCTCGCGCTGCTCGTCGTCCCGCTCGTCGTGCTCCTGGCGGTGCTCATCGACCGCCGGCGCGCGCGCTATCCGGTTGCGTTCACGAACCTCACCCTGCTCGCGAGCCTCGTCGAGCAGCGCAGGTCGCCCCGCCGCTGGGTGCCGCTCGTGCTCTTCGCGCTCGCACTGACGCTCGCCGCAGGAGCGCTGGCGCGCCCGCGCACGCACCTCACCGTGCCCGAGGACAACGCGACCGTCGTGCTGCTCGTCGACGTCTCGGGATCGATGCGCGCGAACGACGTCGAGCCGACACGTCTCGACGCCGCGCTCTCGGCCATGCACACCTTCCTCGACAAGCTGCCGAAGCGGTTCAAGGTCGGGCTCGTCGCGTTCAGCTCCGAGTCCGAGGTGCTCGTCCAGCCGACACCCGATCGGCAGCTCGTGCGCGACTCGCTGAGCTACCTCCAACCCGAGGCCGGAACCGCGATCGGAGACGGGCTCGCAACGTCGGTCCGGGTCGCGCTCACGTCGCTGCGCAACGACGGCTACGTGCGAAAACCCAACGCGGATGTGCCCGCGGCCATCGTGCTGCTCTCGGACGGTGCGCAGAACCGAGGCCGCCTCCAGCCGCTCCAGGGCGCGCAGCGCGCGCACGACGGCGGGATCCGCGTCTACACCGTCGCGCTCGGTACGCCGGACGGCGTCGTCTCATTCGGCTTCGGCCTGTTCGTGAACTCGATTCCCGTACCGCCCGACCCGCCGACGATGCGGGCGATCGCTCGCGCGACAGGCGGCAAGACCTTCACCGCGCAGAGCTCGGGCAAGCTCTCGAGCGTCTACGACTCGCTCGGCTCGAGCATCGGCCGCAGGACCGAGCTGCGCGAGATCACATCGTGGTTCGCCGCGGGCGCAGCCGTGCTCCTGATCGCCGCCCTCGCGCTCGGGCGAGCGTGGGAAGGGCGCCTGCCCTGACCAACTGAGTGTCGCGTCCCCGGCGAAGGGCGCCGACGAACGCTCGCCGGACAACCCCCCGCCGGGAACGGAAGTACTAGACGAGCCCGTTGGCCTTGAGGAACGCCGCGGCGACGTCCTTGGCCGACTGCTTGTCGATGATCACGGCCTTGTTCATCGCGACCATCGCGTCCTGGCTCAACTTGGCCGAGACGGAGTTGACCGTCTGCACGAAGCTCGGCCCTGCCTCCTCGACGACGCTCGCCTTCACGACGGGCGCCACGTTCTGGAAGCCGAACTGGTGCACGGGGTCGGCGAGCAGCGTGTACTTCGAGTCCTTGCCGAGCACGGGGTCGGTCGAGAAGACGGCCGCGGCCTGCGCGTCGCCGGAGTCGAGCGCCTGCGTAGGGCGAGATGCCCGCGAGCGGGACGAAGTCGACCTTCGTCAGGCCGTAGTTCCGGCGCAGGCCGACGAGGCCGGTGTTGCGCGTGCGGAACTCCGGCAGGCCCGCGAGCTTGAGCCCGTCGACCTTCTTCAGGTCGCCGAGCGAGCGCAGGCCGTACTTGGACGCCGTCGACTTGAGCACGGCGATCGCGTCGGTGTCGTAGAACGGGGTCGGGTTGAGGAGCGTGAAGCCGCGCTTGGCCTGCAGCTGCTTCGCGAGCAGGTACGTCGCCCGCGCGGTCTTGGCCGAGAGCGGCTTGTGGAACACGACCTGCACGATCACCCCGGTGTACTCGGGGTACATGTTGATCTTCCCGCTCGTCAGGGCCGTGTCGATGATCTCGGTCGAGCCGATGTTCTCCTTGTAGGTGACGGTGAAGCCCTTCGCCTCGAGGGCCTGCTTGTAGAGCTGGCCGAGGATGAACTCCTCGGGGAAGTTCTTCGTGCCGAGGACGATGGTCGGGCCTGCGCTCGGAGACGGCCGCGCCGAGCCGGCGAATAGGCCGAGGATAATCGCGATCCCGAGCGAGACGGCGAACGCCGCCTTGGCTGCACGACGGTTGTGCTTCCTGATCACAGCAACTCCCTCCTTTGGTCGCCCACGGGCCGGACCCTACCCATGCGCACCCCCTCGGGAGTGAGCGCGGCCTGGAGCGCGCCGAGGGCGATCCAGACGAGCGCAGAGAGCCCCATCACGCAGAGCGACGCGCCCAGCACGCCCTCGAGGCGGTAGCTCGCCTGGTTCACGATCACGTCTCCGAGCCCGCCGCCGCCGGCGATCGCGGCGATCGGAGCTGTCGCGACGACGGTGACGGCGGCGACGCGGATGCCGGTGAAGATGTAGGGCGAGGCGAGCGGCAGCTCGACCCGCCGCAGGAGCTGCGCGCTCGACATGCCCATCCCTCGGGCCGACTCGACCACCTCCCGCTCGACACTGTCGATCCCGTCGTAGGCGTTCGTGAGGATCGGCCCGGTCGCGAGCACGGCGAGCGCGACCATGTTGTTCACGAAGCCGATCCCGAGCACGGTCAGGAAGACGGCGATCAGGACGAGGCTCGGGAGCGCCCGGCCGACGATCGAGGACCCGATCGCGAGCGTTGCGCCCTTGTGCAGGTGGCCGAGGACGATCCCGAGCGGGAGCGCGACGACGATCGCAAGCGCGAGCGCGGCCCCGGCGAGCTCGAGCTGCTCGATCGCCTTCGTGAGCAGGAAGCCGGGGTTGTCGGCGATGAAGTGCAACGCGTCGACGAACGTGCCGGGGCTGAACTCGTCGGCGACGATCATGCCGCTGCCCTCTGGGCCCACGGGGCGAGCAGGCGGCGCAGCAGGACGAGCGCCGCGTCGCAGAGCGAGCGCCAGGCCGACCGCGAGCGCGCCCGCGGCGTAGATCTCCGTCTTGAACGGCTCGGGCAGCTTGATCGCGTAGAAGATCGGATAGCCGAGGCCCTTGGGGAGCAGGAACGCCGCGATCGTCGCGATCGCGATCGTCGAGACGACCGCGATCCGCAGGCCGCCGATGATCGACGGCACGGCCAGTGGCAGCTCCACTCGCGTGAGCAGCTGGCGCCGGGTCAGACCCATCCCGAGCGCGGCCTCGCGCACCTCGGGCCCGGCGGCATCGAGCCCGGCCAGGATGTTCGGGAAGAGGATCACGAGCGTGTACGCGACGAGCGCGATCTCGACGGTCGTCGTCGTGATGCCGGTGAACGGCACGAGGAGCTGGAAGAGGGCGAGGCTCGGAATCGTGTAGAGCAGAGCCGAGACGATCCCGATCGGGTGCTCGATCGGGCGCATCCGGTGCGCGGCGAGCGCGAGCACGAACGAGATCGCAAAGCCGATCCCAACCGCGATCAGGGTCAGCTCGAGGTGCTGGACGACCGCCGGCCAGAGCGTGTCGCCCCAGTGGTCACTGGGCCCAGTCCCAGCAGAACGTGCGGTTCTCGAGCACGCAGTCGCTTCCCTTGCCGAAGTCCGGGATGACCGGGTCGGCGCCGATCATCGCGAGGAGCTCCGGCCGCGCGCTCGAGCGGGAGCACGCCGAGCGGGACGCCGTCGTCCGAGACGACGAGCACGCGCCCCGCGTTCGCCTCCAGCATCAGCGAGACGGCGTTCCGGACCGTCGTGCCGGCCGAGGCGACCGGCACCGCGTGGTCCGGCTCGGCCGGCGGCGGATCGAGCTCGACGTCGCCCGACCCGCCGCAGGGCGAGCCGCCGCAGCGCGCGGTCCTCGCCGACGAACTGTGCGACGAACTCGTCGGCCGGCCGCGCGAGGATCGCGTCGGGCGTGTCGTACTGGGCGAGCACGCCGCCCTCGCGCAGGATCGCGATCCGGTCGCCCATCGTGATCGCCTCGTCGATGTCGTGCGTGACGAAGACGATGGTCTTCGCGACCTCGTGGTGCAGGCGGCGCAGCTCCTGCTGCAGGCGGGCGCGCGTGATCGGGTCGAGCGCGCCGAACGGCTCGTCCATCAGCAGCACGCCGGGGTCGGCCGCAAGCGCGCGGGCGAGTCCCACGCGCTGCCGCTGGCCGCCGGAGAGCTGCGCGGGGTAGCGCCGGGCGTCGTCCTGCTCGAGGCCGACGAGCTCGATCAGCTCGGCCACGCGCTCGCGGATGCGGGCCCGGGGCCAGCCGAGCAGGCGCGGGACGGTCTCGATGTTGGCGCCGATGGTCATGTGCGGGAAGAGCCCCACCTGCTGGATCACGTACCCGATCTGGCGGCGCAGCTCGACCGGCTCGAGCTCGCGGATGCTCCGCCCGTCGATCCGGATGTCGCCCTCGTCGAGCGCGATCAGCCGGTTCACGAGCTTGAGCGCGGTCGTCTTGCCGCCGCCCGACGGGCCGACGAGGACGCAGAACGTCCCGGCCGGGATCTCGAGCGTGAGCTCGTGCAGCGCGGCCGCGTCACGGCCGGGGTAGCGCTTGGTGGCGCGGTCGAAAACGATCTCCGCGGCGCGGCTCATGTGGGTCGTATGCGCGTCCGCTCGTTCAGATGCTCGATACTCGCAGACGAGTTCAAACGGGAGGTGTCGATGGCCGGCTACACGATCAGGACGCTCGCGGAGGTGCCCGACGTGCTGGGCGACTATCCGGGCGAGATGCACATGCTCACGGGGCCGCTCGGAAACGAGCAGGTGGCGCTGACCTACCGCCGGATGCCGCAGCACACGGGCGGCAAGGGCGGTTACGGCCACCGGCACCACGGCCAGGAGGAGGTCTACTTCGTCCTCTCGGGGAAGCTCCAGTTCAAGCTCGACGACGAGGTCGTCGAGGTGGGGCCCGGGACGGCGGTCCGCGTGCCGGCCGAGGTCGCCCGCTCGATCTGGAACGACGAGCCCGAGGACGGGCACCTGATGATCGTGTCGACCAAGCTCGATCCCCCGGACGACGCGATCATCGTCGAGGACTTCTGGCCCGAGTAGGCCAGCCCCGGCGCGGGCGAACGAGCCGCCGCGATCAGCGCTCGCCATGCCGGTTCGCGCGCCGAGCGCGAGCAACCGGGGGTCAGGTCTCGGTTGTTGCGTGGCGTTTGAGGCGGCGGCTGATCGTCGATTTGTCGCGGCCGAGGTGGGCGGCGATCGCGGCGAGCGTGTGGCCGTGGTCGCGTGCGGCGGCGATCTCCGCTGCCGACGGGGCACCGGTGAGGAGCGTGTGGAGCGGCGGCGGGGTCGGGATCACAAGCGATCGTGGATGTTCCGGGGAGGGGGCGATCAAGGCGAGGTGGTCGCGGACAAAGGTGTCGTCGCCTTCGATCAAAGGGTGGCTTGTGGGAGGCGCGTCCTCGCCGTCGTCGGTGAAGGCCTCGTAGAGCTCGCGGGCACGCGCGCGGTCCGAATGGAAGAGAGCGAGCACGAGTTGGCTGTTGAGCGGTCCGGCTGGTATCAGGCCGAGTGTGGCGTTGTGGCTGCTCCAGCGCCACTGATCCGGGTGGCGGCAGATGCGTGCGCGTACCGGGTTGCTGACGATGTAGCGGACGAGGCCGAGCAGGTGTGCGTCCTGCTGGACGAGGATTGCTTTGTAGCGGCCCTGGAACAGGTGTCCGACGCGGCGGTGGCGACGGTTGAACCGTTGCGCGTAGACGCAGTTCAGGTAGTGAATCCCGGCGGCGAGGTCGGCGTGTTCGGTGCGCAGGAGCAGGTGATAGTGGTTGTCCATCAGGCAGTACGCGAGCAGCTGGCAGCTGCGCTCGCTGACGACTGTTGCGACCAGCTCGAGGAAGCTGAGCCTGTCGTTGTCGTCGCGGAAGATCGCGCGTCGCTCGTTCCCGCGAGCGATCACGTGATAGATCCCGCCCGCGATCTCGAGCCGTGGTGGCCGCGCCACGCACCGACCGTAGCCGCAGCGCCGACCCTTGCAGGCAGGCGTGCCAACTTGTCTCACAATCGTTGCAATGCACCAAGCGAGACCTGACCCCGGGGTGTGCTCGACCCTTGCACACGCGAGACCTGACCCCGCGTGTGCTCGCCTCCGAGTCGTCAGCCCGCGAGAGCGCGGGCAAACGACCCCCCGCCGAGTATTCGGTCAGCGTAGGGAGCGACGCGATCGCGGAGCGCCCGGTCAGAGGTCACGACCCAGACCTCGCCCGCACTCGCTCGGGCACGCTGGGCGATCTCGTCGTCTGCATGCCGCGCGCCGACGAGGTCGGCGGCATGTTCTGTTGGTGGCCCATCGAAGACGACCAGCAGCTCGTGTCCTTCCTCGGCGGCCCACCGGCGGGCACGGGCGACGAGCTCCTCGGGCGTCAGGTTGGGCCAGAGCGAGCGGCGGACGTTCTCGGCGTCGACGAGCACGAGCGCCATCAGCGCTCGGTGGTCGCCCCGCGCAGGCTCGCGAGCCCCGAGCGCGGGCCGAGCGCGTGAAACGGCTCGGGGTCGCGCTTGCCCTCGACGCAGTCGGCGACGTACTCGCCGAGCGCGGGGCCGTGCTTGAAGCCGTGGCCCGAGCCGCCGCCGACGAGCCACCAGTCCGCCCGGTCTGGGTGGCGCGAGACGAGGAAGTGCGTGTCGGAGGTGAGGCTGTACTGGCACACGCGGCCGCCGATGATCGGCGCGCCGGCCAGCGCGGGAAAGCGGCGCGCCGCGTACTCGCGGACGAGCTGCTCGGCCGCCGGCGAGGGTAGGCGGTCGAGCGTGTCCGGGTCGACGTCGCCGCCCGGGCCGTCCGGCGCGATCTTCATCCCGAGCCCGCCGATCTCGCCGTGGCCATAGAAAGCGCCATCCTGGTCGGAGAAGCCCGGCGTTCCCTGCCACGAGCCGTCGACCCCGAAGAAGAAGACGTCGCGGCGCGAGATCGTCAGCTCGACGAGGCCGGGGAAGACCTTCGGAAGCCAGGCGCCGCACGCCCAGACGACGACGTCGCTTCGCGGTGGCGTGGCCGGGTCGGCGCGACCAGTCTCGACCTGCAGGCCGCGGACGAGCTCCTGCGTCGCCTGCCTCGCGTGGAGGAGGCCCGCCTCGGGCTCGAGGAGGACAGAGCGCAGGTCGTCGCCGCCGAGCGACGGGTAGAGGCGCCGCGCCTCCTCGGGCGTCAGCCGCTCGCAGGGGATGCCCAGCCGCTCGAGCGTCACCTCGCTGCGCGCGATGAAGTCGCCGGGTCCGCTGTCGAACCACGCGATCCCGATCGGCTCGAACAGGCGCCGGCCGGACTCGTCTTCGAGCTCGCGCCAGAGCCCGAGCGCGCGCCGGGCGAGCCGCGAGTACCACTCGAGGTCGGCGTGCGAGAAGCGGATCAGGCGCGTGTCGCCCCCCGACGCGGAGCGGACGTTGCCCGGGACGTACTGCTCGACGAGGGTCACGTCCCAGCCGCGCCGGGCGAGCTCCCGCGCGGTCGAGGCGCCGAACACGCCCGCGCCGACGACCGTCGCGGTCGTCACGAGCCGACCTTCGGTCGGACGCTCATGCCGATGCCGCGTCGATCGCCGCGCGCAGGCTGCGGACGTAGTCGCGCAGCGCCGCCGGTCCCTCCTCGGCGACCTGGACGGCGCGCGAGCCGACGACGACGCCGTCCGCGAGGGCCGCCACCGCGGCTGCGTGCTCGGGCGTCGAGATGCCGAAGCCGGCGTAGAGCGGCTTGTCGGTGAGCGCACGCGTGCGCTCGACGAGGCCGGCAAGGGCGGGGGAGACGGTGTCGCGCGCGCCGGTCGTGCCGGTGAGGCTGACGAGGTAGAGCCAGCCGTCGGTCGCCGCCGCGCAGGCCGCGATCCGCTCGTCGGTCGAGGTCGGCGCGACGAGCTGGATGCGCTGCACCTCGGGATGGTCCTCGACGGGCAGGTCGACGACGATCGCGCTCGTCGCGCCGGCCGCGCGGGCGTCGGCGACGAAGCGGTCGTAGCCGTAGGCCTCGAGGATCGCCGCGTAGGTCATCGGCACGAGCGGCACGTCGACCCGCTGTCGTACCTCACGCGATGCACTCGAGGCACTGTGCCGTCCGCATGCCGCGGGCGAGCGCGCGCTCGGACGCGAGCCGGATCGTCGGGCCCTCGGCAAGCGGGTCCGAGAACGGGATGCCGAGCTCGACGAGGTCGGCACCGCCCTCGACGGCGGCCTCCGCGAGCTCGGGCGTCTCGGGCTCGCAGACGAGATAGATGACCAGGCTTTTCCGGCCGTCAAGGCCGAGGCTCACCGCGCGAGCACCTCGGCCAGGTCCTTGTCGCCGCGGCCCGAGAGGCAGACGAGCACGAGCTCGGCGTCGAGCTCGACGGCGCGGGCGAGCGCGTGCGAGCTCTCGAGCGCCGGGATGATCCCCTCGGTCTCGGCCAGCCGGTGGAAGGCAGCGAGCGCCTCGTCGTCGGTGCACGGCAGGTACTCGGCGCGGCCCGAGTCGCGCAGCGCGGCGTGCTCCGGGCCGACGCCGGGGTAGTCGAGCCCGGCCGAGATCGAGTGCGCGTCGGCGATCTGCCCGTCGGCGTCGGCGAGGAGCGACGAGCGCGCGCCGTGGAGGACGCCGGTGCGGCCGGTGCCGAGGCTCGCGGCGCCCGCGGCCTCGACGCCGACGAGGCGCACGTCGGCGTCGTCGAGGAAGGCGTAGAAGATGCCGATCGCGTTCGAGCCGCCGCCGACGCAGGCGACGACGGCCTCGGGCAGCCGTCCCTCGACGGCAAGCAGCTGCTCGCGCGCCTCGTCGCCGATCACGCGCTGGAGATCGCGGACGATCTCCGGGTACGGCGCCGGGCCGACGCACGAGCCGATCAGGTAGTGCGTCGTCTCGACGTTCGTGATCCAGTCGCGGATCGCCTCGCTCGTCGCCTCCTTCAGCGTGCGCGTGCCGAACTCGACCGGCCGCACCTCGGCGCCGAGCAGGTTCATCCGCTCGACGTTCGGCTTCTGGCGGCGCATGTCCTCGGAGCCCATGTAGACGACGCAGTCGAGCCCGAACCTGGCGCAGACGGTGGCGGTCGCGACGCCGTGCTGGCCCGCGCCCGTCTCGGCGACGATCCGGTGCTTGCCCAGGCGCCGCGCGAGCACCGCCTGGCCGAGCGCGTTGTTCAGCTTGTGCGCGCCGGTGTGCAGGAGGTCCTCGCGCTTCAGGTAGAGGCGCTTGCCGGGCGCGAACCGCTCCGCGCGGGTGAGCGGCGTCGGCCGGCCCGCGTAGGTCGTGAGCAGCGCGTGCAGCTCGGCGTGGAAGGCGTCGTCGGCCTGCGCCTCGCGCCAGCCCGCCTCGAGCTCGTCGAGCGCCGGGATCAGCGTCTCGGGGACGTAGCGCCCGCCGTAGACGCCGAAGGTGCGGGTCATCGCGCCGCCTCCACCCAGGCGCGGACGGCGTCGTGGTCCTTGATCCCGGGCTCGCGCTCGGTCGAGCGGGCCGAGTCGACGGCCCACGGATGAACGGCGTCGATCGCCTCGCGGACGTTGGCCGCGTCGAGGCCGCCCGCGAGCATGACGCGGCCTTCGGTCGCGCGGGCCCGGTCGAGGTGGCGTCGGGTCGGCTTCCTGCCAGGGCAGGTCGACGACGGTCGCGACCTGCTCGCCCGCGCGGAGCAGCGCCGCGTCGCGCGCGCGGTGGCCGTTCTCGCGCGCGTAGAGCTGGACGAGGTCGGCGTCGGTCTCGTCGCTCCTCGCCGACGAGGACGGCGACGCGGAGCACCGTGTCGGGCGCGTCGAGCAGCTCGTCGGTGCGGCGGGGGCTCTCCTGGGCGAGGATGAAGCCGACGAGGTCGGCGCCCGCCTCGACCGCGACGTCGACGTCCTCCTGCCGCGTGAGGCCGCAGACCTTGACGAGCGGCCGTGCGATCAGCTCGGCGAGCTTGGCGCCGGGGTCCGGCGCGCGCATGAGCGTCGAGCCGACGAGCATCGCGTCCGCGCCGGCGAGCTCGGCGGCGGCGCCCTGGGCGCGGGTCGCGATCGCGGACTCCGCGACGACGATCCGGTCGCGGGGTGCGCGCGCGACGAGCTCGAGCTGCGCGCGGCGGTCGATCGCGAAGGTCGAGAGGTCGCGCGCGTTGACGCCGACGATCGGCGCGCCGAGCCTCGTTGCGCGCTGGAGCTCGTCCGCGTCGTGCGCCTCGACGAGCGGGTCGAGGCCGAGCGCGGCGGCATCGAGCATGAGGGCGGCGCAGGTCGGGTCGTCGAGATCGCGCAGGATGAGCAGCGCCGCGTCGGCGCCGGCCTCGGCCGCCGTGCGCAGGTGCTCCTGCGTCGAGAAGAAGCCCTTGGCGAGGAGCGGGAGGGAGGTGGCGGCGCGCGCGGCGCGGAGGTCGTCCCACGAGCCGGCGAAGCGCTCGTCGACGAGCACCGACATCGCTCGGGCGCCGGCCCGCTCGTACGCGCGCGCGACCTCGACGACGTCGCCGCCCGGCCGCAGGTCGCCGGCCGAGGGCGAGCGGCGCTTGAACTCCGCGATCGCTCCGAATCCCGGGGCCGACAGCGCGTCCGCGAGCCTCACCCGGCCGGATCCTCCTGAGAGAAGGCGACGAGCTGGTCGAGGCGGGCCGCGGCCGCGCCCGAGTCGAGCGCTTCGCGCGCGATCTCGACACCCTCGCGCAGGTCCTCGGCGTGCCCGGCGGCGGCGATCGCGCCGGCCGCGTTCAGCACGATCGCCGCCCGCCGGCCGCCGTTCCCGCCCGCGAAGACGGCGCGGATCGCGCGCCGCGTTCTCGTCGGCGGTTCCGCCGCGGAGCTCCTCGGGGGCGCACCGCTCGATGCCGAGCTCGGCCGGATCGATCTCGCGCGGCCGCACCTCGCCGGCGACCACCTCGTAGACGAGGTTCGGGCCGGCGGGCGACAGCTCGTCGATCCCGCCCGCGCCGTGCACGACGAAGGCGCGGTGGGCGCCGAGCGCCGCGAGCACGTCCGCGATCACGGGCACGAGCGTCGGCGAGTACACGCCCGACGATCTGCGCGCGCGCACCGGCCGGGTTCGTCAGCGGCCCGAGCACGTTGAAGACGGTCCGCGCCGCGAGCTCGCGCCGCACCGGCGCCGCATGCCGCATCGACGGGTGGTGCGTCGGCGCGAACATGAACCCGAAGCCGAGCTCGTCGATCGAGCTCGCGATCCGCTCGGGCGGCGAGGTCGAGCCGGAAGCCGAGCGACTCGAGCACGTCGGCCGAGCCCGACTGCGACGAGATCGACCGGTTGCCGTGCTTCGCGACCCCTGCGCCGGCGGCCGCCGCGACGAGCGCCGCCGCCGTCGAGATGTTGAACGTCTTGCCGCCGTCGCCGCCGGTGCCGGCGGTGTCGACGAGGTCGTCGCGCGCCGGCTTCACCGGCAGGACGTGCGCGCGCATCGCCTCGGCGCAGCCCGCAATCTCGTCGGCCGTCTCGCCCTTCAGCCGCAGCGCGACGAGGAAGCCGCCGATCTGGGCGGGCGTCGCCTCGCCGGACATGATCGTGTCCATCACCGCGCGCGCGTCCTCGCGCGAGAGGTCGTGGCCGTCGAGCAGCTGCGCGAGCGCCTCCTGGATCACGAGCTGCCCTCGAGGAAGTTCTGCGCGAGCTCGCGCCCGACGGGCGTCAGCACCGACTCGGGGTGGAACTGCACGCCGTCGACCGGAAGCTCGCGATGGCGCACCGCCATCACCTCGCCGTCGGCCGTCGTCGCCGAGACCTCGAGGCTCTCGGGCAGCGACGTCGCGGCGAGCGAGTGGTAGCGGCCCGCGAGGAAGTCCTCGGGCAGACCGGCGAAGATGCCACGCCCGTCGTGGGAGACGATCGTCGCCTTGCCGTGGACGAGCTCCTGCGCCGGGCCGACCTCGCCGCCGAAGACCGTCACGATCGCCTGGTGGCCGAGGCAGACGCCGAGCGTCGGGACTCGTCCGGCGAACGCGCGCACGATCTCCTCCGAGACGCCCGGCGTCCTCGGGCCGCCCCGGCCCGGGCGAGACGACGAGGTGCGTCGGCGCCGAGCTGCTCGGCCTCCTCGACCGTGATCTCGTCGTTTCGCCGCACGATCACCTCCGCTCCGAGCTCGCCGAACAGATGCGCCAGGTTGTACGTGAACGAGTCGTAGTTGTCGACCAGGAGCAGCGGCCATCAGCCGCGCCTCCGCCAGGTCGATCGCGGCCTCGAGCGCGGCGAGCTTGCGCAGGCACTCCTCGTGCTCGGCGCGCGGATCGGAGTCGGCGACGATGCCGGCGCCCGCCTGGAGCAGCGCCACCCGCTCGTGCAGGACGATCGTCCGGATCGCGATGCACGCGTCGAGCGGCCCGCCCGGCAGCGCGTACAGCACGGCGCCCGCGTACGGGCCCGCGCCGGTAGCCCTCGAGCTCCGAGATGATCTGCATCGCGCGCACCTTCGGGGCCCCGGAGACCGTCCCGGCCGGGAAGCGTCGCGCGGAGCACGTCGAAGTGGGTCCTGCCGCCGGCGATCTCGCCCGCGACCTCCGAGACGAGGTGCGTGATGTGCGAGAAGCGCTCGGCCTCGAGGAAGCGCTCGACCTTGACCGTCCCGGCGCGGCACACGCGCGAGAGGTCGTTGCGGCCGAGGTCGACGAGCATCACGTGCTCGGCCCGGTCCTTCTCGGACGCGAGCAGGCGCTCGGCGTCGCCCTCGCCGGGCTGCGTCGAGCCCGCGATCGGGTTCACCGACGCGCGCGTCCCCTCGCACTTGACGAGCGTCTCGGGCGAGGAGCCGACGAGCGCGAGGCCGTCGAGCTCGAGCAGGAAGAGGTAGGGCGACGGGTTCACCTGCCGGAGCGAGCGGTAGAGCGCGAGCGCCGAGACGGTCGTCGGCCGCTCGGCCCGCTGCGAGAGGACGATCTGGAACGCGTCGCCGGCGCGGATGTACTCCTTGCAGCGGACGACGCCCGCCTCGTACTCGGCCTGCGAGGGAAGCCGGCGGGTCTCGCCGCGCGGGCCCGACTCACGTGCCGGCCGCTCGACGTCGCCTTCGAGCAGACGCGCCGTCTCGTCAGGGTCGCCGCGCAGCACCTCGGCGATGCCGCGCGCATGGTCGAAGCGGACGAGCGTCGTCGGCGACGACGAAGCGGCTCTCGGGCAGGCCGCGGCCGGCATCCGGCATCGGCACCGTCGGCTCGAGCTTCGACACGAAGTCGTAGGCGAGGTAGCCGACGACCGGCTCGCCGCAGCGCTCCGCCTCCTCGTACGAGAGGAGGCGCGAGCCGCAGCCGACGAGCGAGTAGCGACCGAGACGCCCTTGCTCGACCGACTCGAGCAGGAAGCTCGCGCTCCCGGCCCCGCGCAGGCGCAGGTACGCCCCGAGCGGGGTGAGGAGGTCGGTGTCGATCACGGTCGTCACGGTCGTTTCGGGCAAAGAAAAAGACCCTCCAGGGTCTTCGGTCGAGCGGTGCGGGCTGTCGATGCGGCCTGGGTCTCAGGCGCAGGCTCCCGCCCCGCTCGCGCGCCACAGCCAGGTCGAGTGCGGGGAGGAGGTCACGGCCGCTCACGATAGGCGCTCCTGCTTGAATCCGCAAGCCGATGGCGGTTCCCGATCTCCTGCGCGAGCTCCTGCTCGCCCGCGGCCCGTCCGGACACGAGGAGCCCGCGGCGCGCGTGTGGCGCGACGCCGCCGCCGCGTTCGCCGAGGTGGACGAGCGACACGCTCGGCACGTCGTTTGCGCGCGTGCGCGCCGGCGAGGGGGCGCCGACGCTCGCGCTCGTCGGCCACATCGACGAGATCGGGATCGCGATCACGAACATCGAGGAGAGCGGCCTGCTCTCCTTCAGCGTTCTGGGCGGCTTCCAGCCGGAGACGATCGTCGGGCAGCGCGTGACGATCGACGGGCGCGACGGGCCCGTTTCCGGCCTGGTCGCGCGCCGGCAGCTCTCGCACCGAGCAGCGCCGCGACCGGCCTCGGCTCGAGCTCACCGACCTGCACGTCGACATCGGCGCGAAGAACCGCGAGGACGCGGCTGCCCTCGTGCGTGTCGGCGACGCGGGCGTCTGGGACGGCGAGCCGCTCGAGCTTCCGAACGGCCGCGTCGTCTCGAAGTCGATCGACAACCGGCTCGGCGCCTACGTCGTGCTCGAGGCTGCGCGCCGCGTCGCCGAGGCCGGCAGCGCCCGCGTGGACGTCGTCGCGGTGGCCGCCGTCCAGGAGGAGCTCGGCTACTACGGGGCCCGCACGGCCGCCTTCTCGCTCGATCCCGACTTCGCGATCGCGGTCGACGTCACGTACGCAACCGACGTTCCCGGCGCCGACCCGAAGGTCGCCGGGAAGATCGACGTCGGGTCGGGCGCGGCGATCGCGCGAGGCCCGGTCGTGAACGCGCGCGTCTCCGACCTGCTCGCCGAGATCGCCGAGGCGGAGGAGATCCCGCACACGTTCGAGATCCTCGTCAACCGGACGCACACCGACGCCGACGCGCTGCATATCACCCGCGCCGGCGTGCCGACAGGCCTCGTCTCGATCCCGCTTCGCTACATGCACTCGCCCGTCGAGCTCGTGTCGCTCGACGACCTCGAGGCCGTGATCCGGGTCGTCGCCGCGTTCGCGGAGCGGCTCGAGCCCGACACGAGCTTCCTGCGCTAGACGATTGACTCCTAATTCGCGTGCTTGCGGGGAGGGCATGCACCAAGCGGCGCGGTCGACTCGTGCGGTGCCAAGGCTGGACGCCTTGGTGCCGTGCGAGGCGGGCGCGATGCGCCGCGTGCAGGCCCCCATCCGTGAGTGCGACTGATTGGGGTCAATCGTCTACCCTCGGTCCGTGACTCGAAGCGTCATCGTCAGCGCGGCGCGGACGCCGTTCGGGCGGCTCGGCGGCGGGCTCGCGGACCGGCCGGCGACCGAGCTCGGGTCGATCGCCATCCGCGGCGCGCTCGACCGCGCCGGCATCGAGGCGCGCGAGCCGGACTACGTGATCATGGGCCAGGTGCTGCAGGGTGGAGCCGGCCAGGCGCCGGCGCGCCAGGCGGCGGTCGGCGCGGGCCTGCCGCTCGAGACGCCGAGCGACACGATCAACAAGGTCTGCGCGTCCTCCATCCGTGCCGTCGAGATCGCCGACGCGATGATTCGCGCCGGCGACGTCGAGCTCGTCGTCACCGGCGGCATGGAGTCGATGTCGAACGCGCCGTACATCCTCGCGAAGGCACGCTTCGGCTACCGGCTCGGCGACGGGAGCCTGATCGACCTGATGACGCACGACGGCCTCGTCTCGACCTTCGACGGGCGGCACATGGTCGAGCAGGCGTCGTTCGTCGCGCGCGAGCTCGGCGTGTCGCGCGAGGAGCAGGACGAGTGGGCGTACCGATCGCACCGGCGGGCGGTTGCCGCGATCGACGCGGGCAAGCTGCACGAGGAGATCGTCCCGGTCGGCGAGGTCGACACCGACGAGAGCCCGCGGCGCGACACGACGCTCGAGAAGCTCGCCTCGCTCGAGCCCGTGTTCGACCCGGACGGGACGACGACCGCCGGCAATGCGCCCGGCGTGAACGACGGCGCATCGTGCGTGGTGGTCGCGAGTGAGGAGTGGGCGCGACGGCGGGGGATCGAGCCGCTCGCGACGATCCTCTCCTCCGGTTGGTACGCGGGCGAGGTGGCCTTCCTCGCGCAGACGCCTGCGAAGGCGTCGGCGATCGCGCTCGAGCGTGCGGGCAAGAGGATCGACGAGGTGAAGCGCGTCGAGATCAACGAGGCGTTCTCCTCGGTCGCTCACCACTCGACGGAGCTGCTCGGCGCAGACGAGGAGCGCGTGAACGTGAACGGCGGCGCGGTCGCGCTCGGCCACCCGATCGGCGCGAGCGGCGGCCGGATCCTCGGAACGATGGTGTACGAGCTGCGCCGGGAGGGCGGCGGGCTCGGCCTCGCTGCGATCTGCTCCGGCGGAGGCCAGGGCGACGCGCTGCTGATCGAGGTCTGACGGCCCGCCGGCCGATCGGTCGAGGTGCGCGCTGCCGGCGGCGTCGTGGTCCGCGACGGCCGCGTGCTCCTCATCCACAGGGCGTTGCCGTACGACGACTGGTCGCTGCCGAAGGGAAAGCTCGACCCGGGCGAGTCGTGGGAGGAGGCCGCCCTGCGCGAGGTCGAGGAGGAGACGGGCCTTCACTGCGAGCTCGGGCGAGGAGGTCGGGCGGACGCGCTACTTCGACCGCCGCGGGCGGAGCAAAGAGGTGCGCTACTTCCACATGACGAGCTCGGACGAGGCGAAGGCGGGCGAACGAGGTGGACGAGGTGCGGTGGGTGCCGCTCGGAGAGGCACAGGAGCTCCTCAGCTACGAGCGCGACCGGGAGCTCGTGAAGCGTCTGCGGTAGCGGACGGATGGTGCCCCGACCCCGAGCCGGTCGAAGGAGCGTCGCGTCCCGAACGACCACGGGACGAAGGGTAGGGTCCCGCCGCCATGGAGCTCGCGCACGTGCTCGTCGTCGGCGCCGGTCAGATGGGCGGCGGGATCGCCCAGGTCGTGGCCGCGTCGGGTCGCCGCGTCGCCCTGCTCGACCCGTTTCCGGCCGCGACCGAGCGGGCGCTCGAGACGATGCGGCGAAGCCTCGTCAAGCTGGCCGAGAAGGGCGGGCCCGATCCGGACGAGGTGCTCGCCCGGATCACGGTCGTCGACGAGCTCGAGCCCGCCGACCTCCTGATCGAAGCGGTTGTCGAGGACGCGGCCGTCAAGGAGGAGGTCTTCCGCCGTGCCGACGCGCATGCTCGCACCCGAAACGATCCTCGCGTCGAACACGAGCTCGATCCCGATCGGCTCGCTGGCAGCGGTCACCGGGCGCCCCGACCGCGTGATCGGGATGCACTTCTTCAACCCGGTGCCGGTGCTGGCGCTCGTCGAGGTGATCCGCGCCGAGCAGACCTCCGACGAGACCGCGGCGGCGATCGTCGCGCTCGCCCGCGACCTCGGCAAGGAGCCGGTCGAGGCCCGCGACGTGGCCGGCTTCGCCGCGAACAGGATCCTGATGCCGTTCATCAACGAGGCCGTCTGGGCGCTCCACGACGGCGTCGCGACGGCCGAGGGAATCGACACCGTCGCGAAGCTCGGCTTCGCGCATCCGATGGGCCCGCTCGCGCTCGCGGACCTGATCGGCCTCGACACCTGCGTCTCGATCATGGAGGTCATGCGCGCCGGTCTCGGCGACGAGCGCTACGCGCCGTGCCCGCTCCTCGTCGAGCACGTGCAGGCGGGCCGCCTCGGCCGCAAGTCCGGGCGAGGCTTCTACGACTACCGCTAGGCCGGGTGCCGCGACGAGCCGTAGCCGGGGGCGGCTGAGCAGGGCCGCGACCACCGCCGAGAAGATCTCGTCGCCGAGCGAGTACGCCGCAGTGAAATCGACCGCGCCGTTCACCTCGAGCACCGTCCAACCGCCGGAGGCGGGCAGGAGGTCGACGCCGACGAGATCGCCTCCCACCGCCTCGGCCGCCGCGAGCGCGAGGTCACAAGCAGCGGGCGGCGGCACGACAGGTTGGCGCCTGGCGCCGAGCGCGACGTTCGTCCGCCACTCGCCCGGGGCGGCGACGCGCTTCACGGCGCCGACGACGTAGCCGCCCGCGACGACCAGGCGCAGGTCGAATCCGGCCGGCGGGACGAGCTCCTGGAGGATCCCGCCCGTCGCGCCCCACCAGCGACGTTGGCTCATCTCGCCGAGGGCGTGCTCGAGCTCGTCGTGTGAGTCGAAGCAGAAGACGTCGCGCCCCCAGCTCCCGAAACGTGGTTTGAGCACGAACGGAGGCTCGAGCGCCGGCTCAGGCAGCCACGGCGCGACGTGCTCCGTCCGTGGGTGCGGGACGCCGGCGCGGGCGAGCGCCGCTGCGGTCGCGAGCTTGTCGTGCGCCGCGGCGAGCGCTGCCCGGTCGTTCGAGACCGTGACGCCGCGTCGCTCGAGCAGGTCGAGCACCCAGGCCCCGGGCTCGACCCCGTCGAGCGTTCGCCGAACGTCGAGCCGGCCGAGGGCGTGGTCGCCGGGCCCGAGTCGAGTCGCGGCCTCGGCCGGCGTGAGCACGATGCCGAGTCGCGCGCTCGTCGGCGTCGCCCTACTCGCGACGACTGCGAACATGCCCATCTCCAGGCATTTTCCTGCAGGTCGGGCCCCCGTAAGGGCCCGTTACCAGGTCGTCTCCGGACGTTCACGGTCCGGAGACCGGGTCCTTCTAGAAGGAGGCGCCCCGCCAGCCGGTCGCGATCACGAGCAGGATGAGCGCGGCGAGGACGAGCCGGTAGATCACGAACGGCAGGTAGTCGTGCTTGCGGACGTAGCCGAGGAGCAGGTCGATCGCGATCAACCCGACCGCGGCCGAGGCGATCGTGCCGACGAGGAACGGGCCGGTCGACCCGGCGGGCAGCGGCTCGAGGAGGACGTGCTTCATCCCCTTGTAGAGCACGGCCCCGAACACGATCGGAATCAGGAGCAGGAACGAGAAGCGCGCAGCGGCGTCGCGGTTCAGCTGACCGAAGCGGCCGGCCGTGATCGTGATCCCCGAGCGCGAGACGCCCGGCATCAGGGCGAGCACCTGCGAGAGGCCGATCACGACAGCACTCCGGAACCCGAGGTCGGACACCGTGTGGCGCTGCGGGCCGCGGTCCGCGATCCACAGGAGGATCGCGAAGCCCGCGAGAAAGAGCGCGATCTGCCACGGCTCGCCCAGGTGGGTGTCGATCGCGTCCTCGCCGAGGGCGCCCGCGATCGCGGCCGGCACCGTCGCGATCGCGATCGCCCACGACACGCGCTCGTCGGCGCCGCGAATCGCCCGCGCTCCGACCGAGCGGAAGAAGGCGACCGTGTAGCGCACGACGTCGGCCCAGAAGTAGACGACGACGGCGAGGAGCGTCCCCAGGTGGAGCGAGACGTCGAACGTCTTGTTGAAGCTGTCGTGCGTCTCGAGGTAGTGCCAGTCGGCGATCCACGGCACGAGGATCAGGTGCCCCGACGAGGAGATCGGCAGGAGCTCCGTCAGGCCCTGGGTGACGCCGAGCACGAGCGCCTGCCAACCGGAGAGCCGGCCTGCCACCTCGCCCACACGCAGGGCGGCAAGCACGACCGCCACCAGGAGCAGACCGGCCGCCACGGCGTAGACAACTCCGCGCGAGTGAGTGGGGGACGAACGGCTCGGGTCGGCAACGGCATCGCGCTCGAGATCCGCCGCCACGACCGCCAGCATCGCACAAGGGTCGCACGCCGCTGCGGCGGATTGTCGCGGCCGCCCCGACCGGCCGGCGCGTCGATGCGGAGAAATACGAAAAGGGAGGCGTGTGGAACCCCGATGCGCAAGCTCGAGCAGCGCGTGATCGTTGATCTGCGATTGACGATCGTTCGACTGGAAGGCTCACCATGGACTGCTTCGAATGCTCCAAGGCACACCACACCGTCTCCGCAGTCGGGGTGTGCCGTCACTGCGGCGTCGGGCTCTGTCTCGACCATCTCGTCGAGGCGAACGAGTTCCGCGTCGGCGGCACCACGTTTGCCTGTCCGCACGCGCTGCCGCGCGTCGCCCGGCTGCGCGGTGTCCCGGCCGGGATCGCTGCGGCAGCGCCCCCTCACCCGTCAGGAGCCCGATGATCCTCGCGAACGCCTCGGTCGCGACCGGAGAGGAGCAGCGCGAGCAGGAGCTCGCGGTGCTCGCGAAGGCGCTTGGGCATCCGGCGCGCGTGCGCATCCTCCGCCTGCTGCTCGCGAGGGACGCCTGTTACTGCGGCGAGCTCGTCGAGGAGCTGCCGCTTGCCCAGGCGACCGTCTCCCAGCACCTCAAGGTGCTGAAGGAGGCGGGGCTGATCGTCGGCGAGATCGAGGGGATCCGCACCTGCTACTGCGCCGGCCGCGAACGGCTCGAGCATCTCCATGAGCTGCTCGGCGACCTCGTTGCCGAGGACGCGGGAGTAGACACCGGTGTCTGCAACTGACGCCGCTCCCCGTCCGGTGCGCCCGGTCTCGTCCGAGGAGGCGCCGGTCCTGACGAGGCTCTCGACGCTCGACCGCTTCCTGCCCTTGTGGATCGCGCTTGCAATGGCCGCCGGGCTCGTGCTGGGCGCGTTGATTCCGAACCTGAACGACGGTCTTGACCGTCTAAGCGTCGGGACCGTGTCGTTGCCGATCGCGCTGGGTCTGCTGCTGATGATGTACCCGGTGCTCGCCAAGGTGCGCTACGAGGACCTCGGCCGGATGAAGGACGACGGCGTCTCCGACCGCCGCTTTCTCGGCATCTCGCTCTTTCTCTCGTGGGTGATCGGGCCGCTGTTCATGTTCGCCCTCGCCTGGCTGTTCCTCGCCGACCAGCCGGCCTATCGGACCGGCGTGATCATCGTCGGGCTCGCCCGCTGCATCGCGATGGTGCTTGTCTGGAACGACCTCGCACTCGGCGACCGCGACCGGGCGGCAGTGCTCGTTGTCTTCAACGCGATCTTCCAGGTCGTCGCCTACTCGCTGCTCGGCTACTTCTACTTGACGGTGCTGCCGGGCTGGCTCGGGCTCGAGACCGAGGGCTTCGAAGTCAGCGTCGCCGAGGTCGCGCGCACGGTGCTGATCTTCCTCGGGATCCCTCTCGCAGCCGGCTTCCTCACCCGCCGCATCGCCCTGAAGCGGCGCGGGCGCGACTGGTTCGAGCAGCGTGTGATCCCACGGATCAGTCCGATCACGCTCTACGGCCTCCTGTTCACGATCGTGGTGCTATTCGCGATCCAGGGCGACACGATCACCGCGCAGCCTCTCGACGTCGCGCGGATCGCGCTGCCGCTGCTGATCTACTTCGCCGTGATGTGGACGGCGGGCTTCGCGATCGGCAAGCTCGTCCGCCTGCCCTACGCACAGACGTCGAGCCTCGCCTTCACCGTCGCCTCGAACGACTTCGAGCTGGCGATCGCGGTGGCCGTGGGCGTGTTCGGCGCGACGTCCGGGGAAGCGCTTGCCGGCGTCGTCGGGCCGCTGATCGAAGTGCCGGTGCTCGTCGCGCTCGTGTACGTCGCGCTGTGGGCCCGGCGGTTCTTCCGTGCCCCGCCGGCACACCGGCTCGTCGCCGGGTAGAGGCTCAGCCGGCGAAGAGCACGAGCCCGATCGCCGCGCCGCCGAGCACGAGCCCCGCGATGAGCAGACCGAGTGAGAGGCGGTCGTCCAGGCGGGCGAACTCGCCGCGGTCCACGGCGCGCTCGACCGTTCGTGCGCGCACGTGCGCGACGAGGATGAAGCCGAGTCCCAGCAGCCCGAACCCGGCGCCGACGACCTGGTAGGGCCAGCTGTTCACGTCCGAGACGCCCGGGACGATCCTGCCGAGCGCGACGCAGACGGCGAGAGCGGTCAGGCCCGTCCGCCACCAGGCGAGGAAGGTCCGCTCGTTCGCGAGTCGGGTGCGCCTCGCCGCGTCGCGCGTCTCGTCCTCGCTTATTGCCAACCTCCGCCGGGACGCTTAGGAGCGGTGCGACGCGTCCGTGAGCTCTTGGAACTCGCCGGTCACGAGGTAGGCGACCTGCTCGCCGATGTCAACGGCGTGATCGCCGATGCGCTCGACGCAACGCGAGATGACGAGCATGCGCAGACCATATTCGCGTTCCTCCGTGGAATCGCCTAGCGAGAGCACGTCCTCGACGGCGCGGCGGTTCGCGCGGTCGATCAGCTCGTCGAGGTCCTGGAGCGACTTCGCCTTGTCGACGTTGCGGTCGGCGAACGCGTCGAGCGCGACGTGGATCATCTGCTCGGCTCGCTGGCCCATGTCCTCGAGCGAGTTGAGGATCGCCTCGCCGCTCACGTCCAGCCCGCCGAGCAGCTTGGTCAGCTTGGCGACCGTTACGCAGTAGTCCGCCATCCGCTCGAGGTGGAGGTTCACGCGCAGCACCGCGAGCACCAACCGGAGATCGCTCGCGACAGGTGTTTGCCGGGCGAGCAAGGACTGCACGCCCTCCTCGATCTGGAGATAGCGGCGGTCGATTTCGTCGTCGAAGGAGATCACCTCGTCCGCGAGCTCGATATCCCCGCGAGCGAGTGCGTTCAAGGCCGAACGGAGCACACGCAGTACGAGGTCGCCCTCCTCCTGAACCGCGGCTTCGAGCTGGTCGAGCTCCTCGTGGAAGGTCGTCCTCATACCGTGAAGGAGCCAAGGATACTTTGGCCGGCTGAGTTTCTGCGGTGCCGGGCCGAGCCGGGGTGCACACGAAGTGAACGTTTCGTGACGAACCGGTGAACGATCGCTCGCACACCCGAACTCCAAGCGTCCGGTTTCCAGACTGTAACCATTCGTTCACCTCCTCTTTCCCGGTACGTCGGAGACACTGCGGGCCGTGTTCGCGGCTGGGGTGAGGACGGGTCGCGCGATCGCCGTGCCCGCGGCACTCGCTGCACTCGCGGTGCTGGCCGGTTGCGGCGGTGGCAGTAAGACGACGATCACGGCCGACGGTTCCTCCACGGTCGGGCCGTACACGACGGCCGCTGCCGAGGACTTCCAGGCCGAGAACGAGGACGTCCAGATCACCGTCGGCATCTCCGGCACGGGCGGCGGCTTCGACCGCTTCTGCCGGGACGAGACGGACCTCAACAACGCGTCGCGTCCGATCGACGACGAGGAGGCTGCGATCTGCGAGGAGAACGGCGTCGAGTACGTCGAGTTCCACATCGCGAACGACGCCCTCACGGTGATCGCCAACAGCGAGAACGACTGGGCGACGTGCCTGACGGTCGACGAGCTGAAGGCGATCTGGGACCTGGTTCGGAGGTGAGCAACTGGAGCCAGGTGCGGGAAGGCTTTCCGGACCTCACCCTGAGGCTCTACGGTCCGGGTACCGACTCGGGAACGTTCGACTACTTCACCGGCGTGATCAACGGCGAGGAAGGGGCCAGCCGGAGCGACTACTCCGCGAGCGAGGACGACAACGTGATCGTCCAGGGCGTCTCGGGTGAGCGCGGTGGGCTCGGCTACCTCGGCTTCTCGTACTACGAGGAGAACCAGGACACTCTGAAGGCGCTCGAGGTCGACGGCGGTGGGGGGTGCGTTGCCCCGAGCGCCGCAGCCGCACAGGACGGTTCCTACACCCCGCTTGCGCGGCCGCTGTTCATCTACGTGAAGAAGAGCTCCTTCGAGAGCGCCGAGGTCGCCGACTTCATCGGGTACATCCTCGACAACGAGCAGGCAATTGCCGAGAAGGCCGACTTCGTCTCGCTGAACGACGAGCAGCTCGCGCAGGCTCGGAGCGACTACGAGTCGGCACTCGCCGAGTCAGGCGGCTGATGGCGACAGTCGATCTCCCCCGGGGGCAGGTGCCGCTCGTCCTGCGCTCGGGACGCAGACGCTACGGCGAGAAGCTGATCCAGGTTCTCCTCGCGCTCTGCGCGCTCGTTTCGATCGTGACCACGATCGGGATCGTGGCCTCGCTGCTTCTCCCGGCACTCGAGTTCTTCGCCGAGATCAACCCTGTCGATTTCTTCACCGGGACGAACTGGGCCCCGCTCTTCGAGCCGGCCCACTTCGGCGTCGTCCCCCTGCTCCTCGGCACTTTCTCAGTGACGTTCTGGGCCCTGGTCGTGGCCGTTCCCTTCGGCCTCGGCGCGGCGATCTACCTGAGCGAGTACGCGGGCGAGCGGCAACGGGCCTTTCTCAAGCCGGCGCTCGAGGTGCTGGCGGGCATCCCGACCGTGGTCTACGGCTACTTCGCGCTCACGGCCGTGACGCCGCTCTTCCGCCAGCTCGGGCTCCAGGTCGAGATCTTCAACGTCCTTGCGGGTGGGCTCGTGATGGGCGTCATGCTGATCCCGACCGTCGCCTCGCTGTCGGAGGACGCGATGTCCTCGGTGCCGCGCGCGCTGCGCGACGGGGCGTATGGGCTCGGTGCCGACAAGCTCCAGGTCTCGACCCGCGTCGTCGTGCCCGCCGCGATCTCCGGGATCATCGCCTCGTTCGTGCTCGCGATCTCGCGGGCCGTCGGCGAGACGATGATCGTGCTGATTGCAGTCGGGCAGCAGGCGAAGCTGACCTTCGACCCGCGGCAGTCGATCGAGACGCTGACGGCGTTCATCGGCGCGACCGGCAACGGCGACCTGCCGACCGGCTCGATCGAGTACAAGACGATCTTCGCGGTCGGGCTGACCCTCTTCGTGATCACACTCGTGATGAACGTCATCTCGATCCGCCTCGTACGCAAGTACCGAGAGGTGTACGACTGATGAGCCCGAGGACGCGCAGGCTTCGCGGTCGTCTCTTTGCGGGGCTGATGCTCTTCTCGATCCTCGTCTCGATGTCGCTGCTCGTCTGGCTGCTCGTCGGCACGTTCATCGACGGGCTGCCCGCGCTCGATCGCAAGCTGTTCACGGAACCGCCGTCCTCGCTGCCCGAGGAGGCGGGCGCCCGGCCCGCGATCCTGGCAACCATTTACCTCGCGATCCTTCTGCTCTTGTTCACGGTTCCGATCGGGGTCGGCACCGCGATCTATCTGGAGGAGTACGCCAACAAGGAGCGCTGGTACAACCGCCTGCTCGAGGTGAACATCCAGAACCTCGCAGCCGTGCCGGCAATCGTCTACGGGATTCTCGGGCTCGCGTTCATCGTCCGCGGGATCGGGATCGGCCGCGTCCTCCTCGCGGGGGCCCTGATCCTCACCCTCGTCGTGCTCCCGACCGTGATCATCGCCGCGCGCGAGGCGATCCGCGCCGTCCCCGACTCGATCCGGCAGGGCGGCTACGCACTCGGTGCGACGAAGTGGCAGGTGGTCTCACGCCAGGTGCTTCCGGGAGCAATTCCCGGCATTGCAACAGGCGCGATCCTTGCTCTCTCGCGCGCCGTGGGCGAGACCGCCCCGCTGCTCCTGATCGGCGCACTCACCTACGTTGCCTTCGATCCGACGGTCCTCGGGCCCTTCACCGCGCTTCCGGTTCAGATCTACACGTGGGTGAAGCTCCCGGATCCGGCCTTCCAGTCGCTTGCGGCCGCTGCGATCATCGTGCTGCTCGTGATCGTCCTCGGCATGAATGCCCTGGCGATCTACCTCCGCAACAGGTTCAGGCAGAGCTGGTAGAGATTCGATGAGCACCGTGGACCAGCCACAGGAGACTCGCGTGAGCGTCGGCGACGTCGCGGCCGCCGCCCAGCACGAGCAGAGCGTCGGGGACCGCGCCCGCGTGTTCGAGGTCGAGGGCCTCGCCGTCAGCTACGCCGGGAAGCTCGCGCTGAGCGGCGTCTCCCTTCCCGTCTACGAGAACTTCGTGACCGCCTTCATCGGCCCCTCGGGGTGTGGCAAGAGCACTTTCATCCGGTGCTTCAACCGCATGAACGACCTGATCCCCGGCGCGAAAGTGGCGGGCACGGTCCTCTACCACGGCCAGGACCTCTACGCGCCGTCGGTCGATCCCGTGGAGGTGCGGCGGCGCGTCGGGATGGTGTTCCAGAAACCGAATCCTTTCCCGAAGTCGATTTACGACAACGTTGCGTTCGGGCCGCGCGTGCTCGGGATGAAGGACAACCTCGACATCCGTGTCGAGCAGGCGCTGCAGCGCGCGGCGCTCTGGGACGAGGTCAAGGACCGGCTGAAGGACAACGCCTTCGGGCTTTCGGGCGGCCAGCAGCAGCGCCTGTGCATTGCCCGCGCCCTCGCCGTCGAGCCCGACGTGATCCTGATGGACGAGCCGGCGTCGGCACTCGACCCGATCTCGACCGCGCGGATCGAGGACCTGATCCACGAACTGAAGCGCGACTACGCGATCGTGATCGTCACGCACAACATGCAGCAGGCCGCGCGGGTGGCCGACATGACGGCGTTCTTCAGTGTCGAGGTGCGTGAGGACGGGAGCGGTCGGCACGGTGTCCTCGTGGAGTACGACTGGACGACGACGATCTTCACGAAGCCGTCAGACCAGCGGACCGAGGACTACGTCACGGGCCGCTTCGGCTGACGGCGGCTGTTACCGAACCGACACCAATCGGTCACACCATTTCAGCCCACTCTCGCTCGGCCGCGGGAGACGATTACGCCACACCATCGATCGAGGGGGTTCGGACACACAATGACGTCTCACACCGGGTGGCGGAAGCTCGTTCTCGGGGGAGTGATCGCGGCGCTCGGGGTCTCGGCCTCGGTCGCGGCAGCCGCTGTGACGCCGCCCCCGCTCACCAAGCTCAGCGGCACGATCACCGTCGACGGCTCCTCGACGGTCGGGCCGTACACCACCGCGGGCGCAGAGCTCTTCGGCCGCGCCGGGGCGAAGAACGTCCGCGTCACCGTCGCGATCTCCGGCACGGGCGGCGGCTTCCAGCGCTTCTGCAACAACGAGCTCGACCTCTCCGACGCCTCGCGCCCGATGAGGCTCGTCGAGGCGCAGGCATGCAAGGATCACAACGTCGGGGCGTGGCGGGCATTCACGGTCGCGAACGACGCGCTCACTGTGGTTGTGAACCCGCAGAACACGTGGGCGACCTGCCTGAGCGTCGAAGAGCTGAAGAAGATCTGGGAGCCCGGCTCTCAGATCAACAACTGGAAGGACGTTCGGGCGGGGTTCCCGGATCAGTCGATCAAGCTCTTCGGTCCAGGAACGGACTCGGGCACCTTCGACTACTTCACCGAAGCGATCAACGGGAGGGCACGGGCCAGCAGGTCCGACTACGCGGCCTCCGAGGACGACAACGTCCTCGTGCAGGGCGTGGCAGGCGAGCGCGGCGGACTCGGGTACTTCGGTTACTCGTACTTCGAGGAGAACCAGAGCCGACTCAAGGCCGTCCAGGTGCGCAACCCGAAGACTGGACAATGCGTCGCCCCCTCACAGGCGACGGTCTACGACAACACCTACAAGCCGCTGGCGCGGCCGCTCTTCATCTACGCCAAGGGCTCGTCGTTCAAGCGGCCCGAGGTGCAGGGGTTCCTGCGCTTCATCTTCGACAACGAGAAGGCAATAGCGACGCGGGCGAAGTACATTCCGCTCACGCCTGTTCAACTCAAGAAGGCGCGGGTCAACTTCGACCTCGCCGTCAAGGCTGCCGCGAAAGCCGCGACCTAGGTCAGCCGCACGTTCCTTCCTGGGTGGGGCGCCTCTTCGGCGCCCCACCGTACCGCCGTACGATGCAGCTCGTGACCGAGAGCCACGCGACGGTCATCGACGCCTACAACGAGGCGTGGAACCGGCAGGACCTCGACGCTCTGTGTGCCTTCCACGCCGACGACATCGTCTTCGCGAACCACACCGCGGGCGAGCGTGCGGAGGGCGCGGAGGCCGTGCGCACGCACATCGGCGCGATCTTCGAGCGCTGGCCGTCGCTTCGGTTTCGAGGCCGGCGGCTCTACGTCGCCGACGACTTCGCGGTCAGCGAGTGGACGGCGACCGCGACGCGCCCGGACGGCAGCCGCATCGAGTGGGACGGCGTGGACGTCTTCCCGATCCGCCACGGCAAGCTCGCGCGCAAGGACGTGTACTCGACCTCGCACGCCCCGCGCGTCCTCGACGAGTAACCGCTCAGCTCCACGGGAAGACGCAGCGCACCTCGAGGCCCTGCCCGCGGTCGCCCCGCGCCTCGACGGTCCCACCGGCGGCCGTCACGACGTGCTTGACGATCGCGAGGCCGAGGCCTGTGCCGCGCGAGGCCCGGGCGGCGTCGGCCCGCCAGAAGCGCTCGAAAAGGCGCGGCAGGTCGGGCTCCGAGACGCCGATCCCGTCGTCGCGGGCGACGAGGGCCGAGCCTCCGTCCTCGCGGGCGACCGAGAGGGTGAAAGTTGCCCCGTGCCCCGCGTAGCGGATCGCGTTCTCGGCGAGGTTCTCGGCCACGATGCGGAGCATCCGCGGCCGCAGGGGGAGGTCGATGTCGGGATCGCCATCCGCGTGCAGCGTCACTCCGGCGCGGGCGGCCGCATCATCCATCTCGGTCACGACGTGCTCGAGCACGGGCAGGGCGTTTGTGGACCCGAGGGCGACGATCTCCTTGCCGCTCTCGAGCTCCGAGAGGAAGAGGATCTCGTCGATCAGCGCGCCGGCGTGCTCGACCTCCGCCCGTGCCTGGTCGAGCAGGTCGTCGACGTCGGCTCCCGGCAACTCGGCCGAGTCGAGCAGCACGAGGATGCGCGCGAGCGGGGTGCGCAGCTCGTGCGAGACCGCAGCCGTGAAGCTCGTGCGGAGCTCGTCGTACGACACCTCGTACCGCCTCCCGCTCTCTCCCTTCGTCGGCTCCGTTCACCAGATCGTCACCATTCCGTCACCTGGTCCAGAACCGGTCATCGGAAGTATCGTAGGCCGCATGGCACGCATCCTCATCGTCGAGGACGACAACGTGATCGCAGACGGAATGGCCAGGCACCTGTCGGCCGCGGGGTACGACCCGATCGTCGTCGGCCGCGGGGAGCTCGGTCTCGCGCGCCTGCGCTTCGAGAATCCCGACGTGTGCGTGCTCGATCTGATGCTGCCCGAGCTCGACGGCTGGAAGCTGATCGAGACGGTGCGCGCGGAGGGGATCGGGACGCCGATCGTCGTCGTCTCGGCACGCGGCACGGAGCACGACCGCGTGCACGCGCTCGAGATCGGAGCCGACGACTACCTCGTGAAGCCGTTTTCGATGCGCGAGCTCGTGGCGCGCGTCGGCGCCGCGGCCCGCCGCGGCGTTCGCCCGGCCGAGGAGCGTCGGGGCGAGCCGATCGAGATCGAGGAGCTCGTGATCGATCCGCGACAGGTGCAGGCGTTCGTCGAGGGCAAGAGCGCAGGGCTGACGCCGACCGAGTTCAGGCTCCTGTACACGCTGGCGCTCGATCGCGGCCGGGTCGTGACCCGCGACGAGCTGCTCCAGAAGGTGTGGGGCCGGCGAGAGACACACCGCGATCGCACCGTCGACGTCTTCGTCCGCCGTCTGCGTCAGAAGGTCGACAGCGTCGCGCCGCGGCACTCGTTCATCCAGACCCGCTTCGGCGTCGGCTACAAGCTCGAGGCCGACCCCAAGGTCTGACCCGCGCCGAGGGCAGGACGCGCCGAGGCCGGCGTTAGGCTCTGCTCCCGTGAGCCCGCGTGAGCGCGACGAGCCGGTGCGCCTGACGCGCATCTACACGCGCGGCGGCGACGCGGGGGAGACGTCGCTCGGCGACGGCTCCCGCGTCTCGAAGCTCCACCCGCTCGTGCGCGCCTACGGTGCCGTCGACGAGCTGAACGCGGCGCTCGGCTTCGCCCAGGTCGAGCTCGCCGACGAGCGCCTCGCGCGGATCCAGAACGAGCTCTTCGACCTCGGCGCCGACCTGTCGGTGCCCTTCGAGGAGGGCGACGGGAAGCTGCGCGTGACCCCCGAGCTCGTGGAGCGGCTCGAACGGGACTGCGACGAGGCGAACGCAGCTCTCTCCGAGCTCCGCAGCTTCGTCCTCCCCGGCGGGACCGAGGCGGCCGCGCGGCTCCATCTCGCGCGCACCGCCTGCCGGCGGGCCGAGCGCGAGGTGCTGGCCGCCGCCCGAGAGGAGCCGGTGAACCCCGAGGTGGCCGTGTACCTGAACCGCCTCTCCGATCTGCTGTTCGTGCTCGCCCGCGCCGCCAACCCGCCGGGCGAGGAGCCGCTCTGGAAGCCCGGCGCGAGCCGCGCCGACTAGGAACGACTACCCGGTCGCGGTCGCGGCCTCGGGCTCGTCGATCCGCACGAAGAACGTCACCTGCACCTCGCTCGGCCTGCTCGCCGCGTACTCGACGGCCGAGCGCAGCGGCCTCACGTTCTCGGCCACGGAGCGGGGAAGCGGCGCGTCGGAGAGCTTCTCCACCAGATCGAGGCCGCCGCGGATGTCGACGAAGACGAAGCTCTGGACGTTCTCCGGCAGGCCCGATGCGTCGGCGGCGTCCCGGAACGTGTCGGCCTGGTCGAGGGCCGTCGGCGGGTCGACGACGTCCTCGATCCCGCGCGGCTCGGTGGTGATCACGAGCTTGCGGCCGACGTTCGCGTAGTCGATCTCGAGCCCTTCGCCGAGCCCGATCGTGCGCGCGTCGGTGCCGGCAATCTCCGTCGACTCGACCTGGTCGGCGACCTCCGCCTCCTGGAGGATCCGATCGAGCGTCGCGGCGCCGTCTGTTCCCTGTCTCGGCGTCGTCACGAGCGTGACCTCGGGGATGTCGCCGTCCGACGGGCGAACGTACAGGGCGCCCTCGCCCTCGAGCAGGACGCCGACCCGGCCCAGGATCGAGCGCAGCTGCGCCAGGTCCGGGCCGCGCAGCGCCGGGTTGTCCTCGAGGTCGGTGAGCGCTCCGGCCACCCCGTGGAACCCGATGTAGGCGAGCACATCCCCGGGCAGCTCGGATGGAAGGGTCAGCTCGAAGTCGGGCGCCGAGGTGCCGCCCGACGAGCGGAGCAGGCTGCCGGGCGTGCCGCGGACGGTCGCGTCGAAGCGCACGCCCTCGTCGCTCGTGCGCAGGGCGAGGGAGAGCCACTCGAGCGTCCCGAGCTTGTCGAGGAGCTTCCGGTCCTCGGCCGGAACCGACGAGCGAAGCTCGTCCATCACCCTGGCGCCGCTCACGTACGCCTTGAAGATCGACCCGGACGAGTAGTCGTCCATCGCCTGCTTGAACGACTCGTCGTCGGCGAGGACGGGGCCGTCGGCCTCGACGGCGCGCCTGAAGGCGTCGATGCTCGCCTGCTTGTCGCTCATCACCATCCAGCCGTCGACCTCCTCGAAGAGGAGCTTCTGGGCCGGGTCCTTCGCGTTCGCCCTGGCGACGGCGCTCCGGAACACCTCGGGGTCGTCCGGCTGCATCAGCCCGACGACGTTCTGGCCGTCGTTTGCGAAGTCGAGCCAGACGAGGTCGAGCTCGGGGCCCAGCGCGGGCTTCACGTCCTGCTCGTAGTCGAGGCCGGCGTCCGAGCGAAGGCTCGTCTGGAGCTCGCCGAGCGCGTCCTCGCTCCCGGGGAAGCGGCTCGCGAGCTCTTGCACGTTCTGCCATTGCGCCGAGTCGGGATCGCTGTCGATCGCGACGAAGGCGGCTGCGCTCGCCGGTGTGATCGACGCACCGCGGACGCCCGAGATCGACTGGCCGCCGCAGCCGACGAACGCGAGCGACGCCGTCACGACTGCACCCGCGAGGAGGACGATCGACTTCACGAGTTCATTGTCGGCAGGCGCGGCCGAGAATTGAAGGACTTTCGATCCTTCCCCTCCTACAATCAGGCGCATGGCGGCGGCCGGGGATCCGCGGAGCGGCGAGGCGTCCACGGAGCCGGAGCGCACGGAGCTCACCTCGACGATCTCAGGGATCGAGAACGAGCCGCTCTACGGCCCCGAGAACGTCGCCGTCGACTACGACCGCGATCTCGGACAACCGGGCGAGTTGCCCTTCACGCGCGGCGTCTATCCGTCGATGTACCGCGGTCGGCTGTGGACGATGCGTCAGTTCGCGGGCTTCGGGACGGCTGAGGAGACGAACGCGCGCTTTCGCTACCTGCTCGAGCACGGTCAGACCGGCCTCTCGACCGCCTTCGACATGCCCACGCTGATGGGCTACGACTCGGACCACGCGCGCTCGCTCGGCGAGGTCGGCAGGGAAGGCGTCGCGATCGACTCGCTCGAGGACATGGAGACGCTCTTCGCCGGGATCCCGCTCGCTGAGGTCTCGACCTCGATGACGATCAACGCGCCGGCCGCGATCCTGCTCGCGTTCTACGTCTGCGTCGGCGAGAAGCAGGGCGTGCCGCGCGATCGCCTTCGCGGCACGGTGCAGACCGACATCCTCAAGGAGTACATCGCGCAGAAGGAGTTCATCTTTCCCCCGGCAGAGTCCCTCCGTCTGGTGACCGACATGATCGAGTGGTCCACGCGGGAGCTGCCGCAGATGCACCCGGTCTCGATCTCGGGCTACCACATCCGCGAGGCCGGGTCGACGGCGGCGCAGGAGCTCGCGTTCACGCTCGCGAACGGCTTCACGTACGTCGAGTGGGCGCTCGAGCGCGGGCTCGCAGTCGACGAGTTCGCGCCGCGGCTCTCGTTCTTCTTCAACGCCCACCTCGACTTCTTCGAGGAGATCGCGAAGTACCGCGCCGCGCGGCGGATCTGGGCGCGCGAGCTGCGTGCGCGGTACGGCGCCGAGGACGAGCGGTCGCTGCGGCTCCGCTTCCACGCGCAGACGGCGGGTGTCTCGCTGACCGCGCAGCAGCCGGAGGTGAACATCGTGCGCACGGCGCTCGAGGCGCTCGCGGCGGTGCTCGGCGGCACGCAGTCGCTGCACACGAACTCGTTCGACGAGGCGCTCGCGCTGCCGACCGAGGATGCCGTGCGGCTGGCGCTGCGGACCCAGCAGGTGATCGCGCACGAAACCGGGGTCGTCAACACGATCGACCCGCTCGGCGGCTCCTACTACGTCGAGCACCTGACGAACGAGCTCGAGCGCCAGGCCTACGAGTACTTCGACCGCATCGCCGCGGTCGGCGGCGTGCTCGCCGGGATCGAGCAGAACTTCTTCCAGCGGGAGATCGCCGAGGCGTCGTTCCGCTACCAGCGCGAGGTCGAGAGCGGGCAGCGCGTCGTCGTGGGCGTGAACCGGTACGTCGCCGACGAGGACACCGCGCCCCCGATCCTCAGGATCGACCCGGCCTTCGAGCGCAAGCAGGTCGAGCGCGTGCGCGCGCTGCGCGCGCGGCGCGAGGTGGGCGCGGTCGAGCAGGCCCTCGGGCGTCTGGCCGACGACGCCGCCGACGATGCCCGGAACCTGATGCCGGCGATCATCGACGCCTCGCTCGCCTACGCGACGATGGGCGAGATGTGCGACGCGCTGCGCGGCGTCTGGGGCGTGTGGCGCGAGACGCCGGTGTTCTAGGCCGTCGAGGGAATCTCCAGGGGCCAGGCCGACCCGTTGCTCCGGACAGGCGCATGCTCCGGCACGAGCCGTGTGTGTTCTGGGTCCGCTCACCGAAAGTCACGGAATCGTTTGCAGGCCGTCACAGTCGCGTGCGCTTCCGACCGGTAACGTCGGTTGACGAGGGCGGCGGGACCACCCCACCCAAGGGTGGGGGTTGCGGGGAGACCGCGGCCCTCGAGCCCACCCGTGCTCTAGGGTTCGAGCGATGAGCACGATCCGGGTCGTGATCGCGAAGGTCGGCCTCGACGGGCACGATCGAGGCGCCAAGGTGATCGCCCGCGCGCTCCGCGACGCCGGCATGGAGGTCATCTACACGGGTCTTCACCAGACTCCCGAGCAGATCGTCGAGACGGCGATCCAGGAGGACGCCGACGCGGTCGGCATCTCGATCCTCTCGGGCGCACACATGACGCTCGTGCCGAGGATCCTCGACCTACTGCGCGAGCGCGAGGCGGACGACGTACTCGTCGTCGTCGGCGGGACGATTCCCACGGACGACATCGAGGAGCTCAAGAAGCGCGGAGTCGCGGAGGTGTTCACGCCCGGTGCGCCGACGGGCGCGATCGTCGAGTTTCTCCAGGCGCATCTCGCCTCGCCGTCTCCGTCATGAGGATCGCCGTCTGCGTGAAGGCGGTCCCGGACGCCGCGACCGGGCGGCATCTCGATCCCGGAACCGGACGCATCGATCGTGCTGGTGAGCTTGCTCTGTCGGACTTCGACACCCACCCCGTCGAGGAGGCGCTGCGGGTGCGCGAGGCGGCGGGCGACGGGGAGGTCGTCGTCGTCTCGCTCGGGCCCGAGCGCGCCGCCGATGCGGTGCGAAAGACGCTCGCGATGGGCGCCGACCGGTCGGTGCTGATCACGGACGAGGCATTCGCGGGCGCCGACCTGCTCGTGACGGCGCGGGCGCTCGCGGCTGTCCTCGAGCGGGAGGCGCCCGACCTCGTCCTGTTCGGCCAGCAGTCCGCCGACGGCGACGGCGCGTGTCTCTGGTCGGCAGTCGCCGAGCTCCTGCGGCGACCGACGATCTCGCAGGTCGCGCAGCTCACGGTCGAGGGCGGGTCGGTCACCGGCAGGCGGCAGACCGAGTTCGGCTACGAAAGCGTGCGCGCGCCGCTGCCGGCGGTCGTCGCGGTCTCGGACGCGATCAACGAGCCGCGCTATCCCTCGCTCAAGGGGATCATGGGCGCGAAGTCGAAGCCGCAGATGCGGGTGTCGGCGGCCGACATCGGCGGTGCCGGCGAGCCGCGCGTCACGGTGCTCGGCCTGAACTCGCCGCCGCCGCGCGGGGAGACGAGGCGGATCGAGGACGGCGGCGACGGCGCGGCGTCTGCGATCGTCGACTTCCTCGCCGAGAAGCGGCTCCTGTGAGGGTGCGACCGTGAAGAGCCTCGTCTTCCTCGAGCACCACGCAGGCGCCGTGCTGAAGCCGTCGCTCGGCGTCCTCGGCAAGGCCTCACGGCTGGGCGGCGACGTGGCGGGGGTCGTGATGGGCTCGGGCGTGCGCGAGCTCGCGCGCGAGGCGGGAGGATTCGGCGCGGGGACGGTGTTCGTCGCCGACGACGAGCGGCTCGCCGCGCCGCTGCCGCAGCCGCGCGTCGACGTGCTCGCCCGGCTCGTCCGCGACGAGGGCCTCGACGCGGTGCTCTTCGCGCAGTCCGTGCTCGCGAGCGACATCGCCGCGGCGCTGGCCGCGCGCCTCGGAGCCGGGCTGAACTGGGACCTGGTCGACCTCGTCGAGCAGGACGGTGCGCTGGTCGGCAAGCGGCCCGCGCTGGCCGACTCGGTCTGGGTCGACGTTGGCTGGGCCGGTGAGCCGCGGCTCGCGGTCTTCCGCTCCGGGACGTTCGATCCGGCTCCGGGCGAGGGGGAGGCGGAGGTCCGCGACGTGGAGGTGGTGCTCGAACCGCACTCGACCCTCGCGGAGCTGGTCGAGGCAGCGGCCGAGGACGAGGAAGGAGGCCCGTCGATCGAGGAGGCAGACGTGATCGTCGCCGGCGGTCGCGGGCTCGGCAGCCCCGATCAGTTCGTGCTCGTCGAGGAGCTCGCGGAGGCGCTCGGAGGGGCGGTTGCGGCCACGAGGGCGGTCGTCGACGCGGGCTGGTACCCGTACCCGACCCAGGTCGGTCAGACGGGCAAGACCGTGGCGCCGAAGCTGTACGTCGCGGTCGGGATCTCGGGCGCGATCCAGCACAAGGTCGGCATGCAGGGCTCCGGCGCGATCGTCGCGATCAACAAGGACCCGCACGCGCCGATCTTCGAGTACGCGGACCTCGCGGTGATCGGCGACCTGCACGAGATCGTCCCGCGGCTCACGCAGCTCGTGCGCGAGCGCAAAGGCACGTGAAGCCGGCCGACTTCCCGCCTCCCTGGACCGACGCGGAGGCGATCGCCGAGCCGGCGGACGCGGAGCCGATCGAGGTCGGCGTGCTCGTCGTCGGCGCAGGCCCGGCCGGGCTCGCGGCGTCGATTCGCCTCGGGCAGCTCGCGGCCGAGGACCCAGAGACGGCTGCGCAGCTTCCCGAGGTGCCGGCGGCCGTGCTCGAGAAGGGGAAGGCGCCGGGCTCGCATCTCGTCTCGGGCGCGGTGATGGATCCGCGTCCGCTCCGGCAGCTCCTCGGCGGCAACGAGTTCCCGTCGTACGGAGAGGTGCCGGGCGAGGCCGTCTACTTCCTCACCGGCGATCGCGCGGTGCGCGTTCCGCCGCCGCCGACGATGTGGAACCGCGGGAACGTCGTCGTGTCGCTCGCGCAGCTCGGGCGGTGGCTCGCCGAGCGTGCAGAGGAGCTCGGCGTGATGGTGCTGCCGGAGACGGCCGCGCAGCAGTTGCTCGTCGAGGACGGTCGGGTCGTCGGCGTCCGCACCGGCGACAAGGGGCGCGGGCGCGACGGCGAGCCGCTCGGCCGCTTCGAGCCGGGGTCGGACGTCCGTGCTCGGGTGACGATCCTCGCCGAGGGAACCGCCGGTCACCTGACGGGGGGCGCGCTCGACCGCTTCGAGCTGCACGGCACGAGCCCGCAGGTGTGGTCGCTCGGCGTCAAGGAGGTGTGGAAGGTCCCGCGCCCGCTGCGTCGCGTGATCCACACGCTCGGCTGGCCGTTGCGGCTCGGCACGAGGTACCGCGAGTTCGGCGGCTCGTTCATCTACCCGCTGGGCGAGGAGCTCGTGAGCATCGGGATGGTCGTCGGGCTCGACCACCGCGACACCGAGCTCTCGGTCCACGACCTGCTTCAGGAGCTGAAGACCCATCCGTTCGTCCGCTCGATCCTCGAGGGCGGCGAGCGGGTCGGCTGGGGGGCGAAGACGATCCCCGAGGGCGGCTTCGTCGCGCTTCCGAAGCGCTTCCATGCCCCGGGGCTGCTCCTCTGCGGCGACGGCGTCGGGCTCGTCAACGTCCCTGCACTGAAGGGGATCCACTACGCGGTCGAGTCGGGCCGGCTCGCCGCCGAGGCGGCGTGGCGGTCGCTCACAGGCGGCGAGCTCGCCTCGTACGACGACTCGCTCCGTGCGTCGTTTCTCTGGCGCGACCTGCGCAAGGTGCGGAACATGCGCCAGGCGTTCGGGGGCGGTGTTCTGCCGGGCGTGCTCTCGGCTGGGCTCGCGACGGTCTCCGGCGGACGCCTGCCGCGTGGTGACCGCCCGACCGAGCGCGACGTCGACCACGAGCTCCTGACGACGAGCGCGCGCGGCAGCGTACCCGGCGCCGGACGGCGCGTTGACCTTCGACAAGCTCTCCTCGGTCTTCCTCGCCGGCAACCGGACCAGAGACGACCAGCCGAGTCACCTGCGCGTCCAGAACCGCGTGCCGCTCGAGCTCGCGCGGCTCTGGGAGCGGATGTGCCCGGCGCAGGTCTACGAGGTCGTGCAGCTCGACGGGGGCCTCGCCGAGGTCCGCGTCTCCGCCTCGAACTGCGTCCAGTGCGGCGCGATCACCGCCAGGGGCGGTCGCCTGACGCCGCCCGAGGGCGGCTCGGGCCCGGAGTACACGCTCACCTGATCACCTCGCTCGACAACCCGCGGGTCAAGGAGGTCGTCCGCCTGCGCCGCTCGCGCGAACGGCGGCGGAGCGGGCTCTTCGTGGCCGAGGGCCCGCGCGAGGTCGAGCGGGCGCGCGCGGCGGGCCTGCAGATCGTCGCCACCTACTACGCCCCGTCGCTCCTCGACTGGCCGGAGGGCGAGGAGGTGAGCGAGCAGGTGCTCGCGAAGATGGCGTACCGCGCCGAGCCGGAGGGCGTGCTCGCGGTCGTCGAGGCGCCCGTGCGCCCGCTTCCGAGCGGCGGGAGCCTGTACCTCGTCGCCGTCGGGATCGAGAAGCCGGGGAACCTCGGCGCGATGGCGCGCTCGGCGGACGCCGCCGGGGCGGACGCCGTGATCGTGGCCGAGGGCCAGTGCGACGTCTGGAACCCGAATACGATCCGCGCCTCGACGGGGGCGGTCTTCACGCTGCCGGTCGTCGAGGCGTCGCTCGACGACATCCGGGGGCTCGGAATCCGGCTCGTGGCTGCCGAGGTCGGGGCGACGACGCCCTACACCGAGGCGGACCTGACGACGCCGCTCGCGATCGTCGTCGGCGCCGAGGACGAGGGCCTCCCCGAGCGGTGGCGCAAAGCGTCGTCCGCGCGCGTCTCGATCCCGCTTCGCGGCCGCACGACCGACAGCCTCAACGCGGCGACGGCCGCCGCGATCCTCCTGTTCGAGGCAGTGCGTCAGCGGGCGGAGCGCGGCGAGGAGAAGCGCCGCGGCTGACGAACGCTGGTCCCGTGGCGCCGATCAGAAGCGAAGAACCCGCTGCTATCCTGGCCCGGCGATGAAGGCCGACATCCATCCCGAGTACGTCCTCTCGACCGTGCACTGCTCCTGTGGCAACGAGTTCGTGACCCGCTCGACGAAGCCCGAGCTGCACGTCGAGATCTGTGCCCAGTGCCACCCGTTCTACACGGGCAAGCAGAAGCTGGTCGACACGGGCGGTCGCGTCGAGCGCTTCCAGCGGCGGCTCGAGAAGGCCGGCAAGGCGCGCTCCTAGGCGGGCCTCCCAAAGACGATGGCGCAGGCGATCGGCGGGCAGGCCGTCCTCGAGGGCGTGATGATGCGTGGACCGCGCCACTGGTCGGTCGCGGTTCGCAAGCCCGACGGCCAGATCGCGGAGGTCTCGCGCACGATCGACCCGCTGATGGCGCGCCACTGGACGCTGCGCCTGCCGATCATCCGTGGGGTCGTCGCGCTCGGGGAGTCGCTCGCGATCGGGTTCCGCGCGCTCTCGCTCTCGGCGAACTACGCGGCACAGGAGGAGGCCGAGGGCGACAAGGAGCCGGCCGAGATCGGCCGCTGGGCGCTCTTCTTCTCGTTCGCGATCGCGATCGGCTTCGCACTGATGCTCTTCAAGGTCAGCCCGGCGCTCCTCGCGGACCTGCTGCCGATCTCGAGCGGCGGCTGGTTCGTGATCGTCGAGGGGCTGATCCGTGTCTCGGTCTTCATCGCCTACCTCGTGCTGCTGAGCTTCATCCCCTCGCTCCGGCGCGTCTTCCAGTACCACGCGGCCGAGCACAAGGCGATCAACGCCTACGAGGCAGGGGAGGAGCTGACGCCCGAGATCGCCCAGCGCCACTCGCTCATCCACGTGCGCTGCGGGACCGCCTTCCTGCTCTGGGTGATGGTGATCGGCGTCTTCGTGTTCGCGCTGTTCGGCCGGCTGCCCTGGTACTGGCTGATCGTCTCTCGGATCGCGCTCCTGCCGGTGATCGCCGGCATCGCGTACGAGCTGATCCGCTTCGCAGGCAAGCACACCGACAATCGGCTGCTGATGGCGCTGCTCGCGCCGGGTCTGTGGCTGCAAAGATTGACGACGCGCGAGCCGAGCCTCGACCAGCTGGAGGTCTCGATTCGCGCGCTCCGTGAGGTACTGGACCGCGAGGGCCGGTTGGCTCCCGCAGATCGGCGAGTGGAGGTGATGGCGTAATGGCGACGGAACGCAAGGCCGAGGTCGAGTGGATCGGCGGCCTGATCGACGGGGAGGGTCGGGTCCTGTCGACCACGAGCGGGCTCATCCCGGAGCTCGAGGTCACGTGGGCTGCGCGCAACGACGAGTCGGAGGGCAAGACGAGCCCGGACGAGCTGCTCGCGGCGGCGCACGCATCTGATTTCGGGATGCAGCTCGCGCACGGCCTCGTCGGCGCCGGCTGGGATCCCGAGGAGATGCAGGTCTCGGCGAACGTGGTCTTCGAGCAAGGCATCGGGATCACCGGCATCGAGCTGACCGCGAGCGTGACCACCGACGGCATCCCGGACGACCTGCTCCGCCAGGTCGCCGAGCGCGCGAAGGCGACGTGCCCGCTCTCGAAGGCGCTCGCGGGCGTAGAGATCACGCTCAGCCTGCCCGACCTGCCGCCCCCCGAAGAGGAAGAGCCCGCGGAGGAGGAGTACGCGTCCGTGGGCGATCCGGACGAGGAATGACGCGGCGTCGCGACCGCCGGGCTCCGAGTCCGGCGGTCGCGCCCCCTGTCTAACCTAGGGCCATGGCCCCTCTCGACTCGCTGGTCGACGAGCTCGAGCGCTCGTACGTCGAGGCCCAGGAACGGCAGTCGGATCCTTCCGTGTACGGCGACCACCGCGAGGCGGCGGCCGTCGGCCGGCGTGTGAAGGAGCTCGAAGGGCCGTACAGGGTCGCCCAGGCCTGGAAGCAGGCGCGGGCCGATCTCGACGCGGCCCGCGGCGATCCGGAGCTGCGCGAGATGGTCGCCGACTTCGAAGCCGAGGTCGCGCGGCTCGAGGACGAGCTGAAGCTGTCGCTCGCCGAGCGCGACCCGGCCGACGAGAAGGACGTGATCGTGGAGGTCCGGCAGGGCGTTGGCGGCGACGAGGCCGCGCTCTGGGCCGCCGACGTCGCGCGAATGCTCCAGCGCTACGCGGAGCGGCGCGGCTTCAAGTGGGAGGAGCTCGAGGTGAGCGGCAGTGACGGCGGCGGGATCAAGGAAGGCGTCTTCGGCATCAAGGGCGACGGCGCGTACTCGGTCTACAAGTACGAGGGGGGCACGCATCGGGTGCAGCGCGTCCCCGAGACCGAGTCGCAGGGACGCATCCACACGTCGACGGCGACCGTGGCGGTGATGCCGGAGGCCGAGGACGTGGACGTTGCGATCGAGGAGAAGGACCTGAAGACCGACGTGTTCCGCTCGTCGGGCCCCGGCGGCCAGTCGGTGAACACGACCGACTCGGCGGTCCGCATCACGCATCTCCCGACCGGGATCGTGGTCGCGATGCAGGACGAGCGCTCGCGGCTCCAGAACCTCGACAAGGCGATGCGCGTGCTCCGCGCCCGGCTCTACGAGGCCGAGCGCGAGCGCCAGCAGGCGGCGCAGGCGGCGGCGCGGCTCGCGCAGGTCGGCACGGGCGCACGTGCCGAGAAGATCCGGACGTACAACTTCCCGGAGAACCGGGTCACCGACCACCGGGTGAAGCTGACCGTGCACCGGCTCGACCAGGTGCTGCAGGGCGACCTCGAGCAGTTCACCGACGCGCTCACCGCCGAGGAGCGGCGGCGCGCGCTCGAGGGGTGACGCTCGGCGAGGCGCTCCGCGGCGCCGCGGCCGAGCTCGAGCGGCAGGGCGTCGACTCGCCGCGACTCGACGCCGAGCTCCTCATCGCACATGCGCTCGGCCTCTCGAGGCTCGAGCTGTTCACTCACGACGAGCGTGCGCTGACGGCGGACGAGGGGGCGCGCGTGCGGGCACTCGTCGCTCGGCGGAGCCGTCGCGAGCCGCTCGCCTACGTGCTCGGCGAGTGGGGCTTCCGGCAGCTCACGCTCCGCACTGACGCGCGGGCGCTCGTCCCGCGGCCCGAGACCGAGCTCGTCGTCGAGCGCGCTCTCGCCCTGCTCGCGGACGTCGCTGCGCCACGCGTCGTCGACGTCGGCACGGGCAGCGGTGCGATCGCGCTTGCGATCGCGCACGCGAGACCCGACGCGAGGGTGACGGCGACCGACGTCTCCTCCGACGCGCTCGAGCTGGCGCGCGAGAACGCAGACCGCCTTGGGCTCGCGGTCGGGCTGGTCGAGACGGCCCTGCTCGAGGGGCTTGCCGGACCGTTCGACCTGGTGGTCTCGAACCCGCCCTACGTCGACGTCGCCGAGCTTCCAGGGCTCGAGCCGGAGGTGCGCGACTGGGAGCCGCGCGTGGCGCTCGTCGCCGACGGCCAGACCGACGGGCTCGTGGAGGCTGCGAAGGCGGTTCTGCGGGACGGCGGCGGGCTCGTGCTCGAGACGCACGCTCAGCACGGGGGCGATGTCGCAGCGCTACTTCGCAAGGCGGGCTATGCCGAGGTTACGATCACGTCTGATCTCGCCGGGCACGAACGGGTGGTGGAGGGACGATGGGGAGCGACGAGGTTCAGCGGACGGTAGACGCGATTCGCGCCGGCAAGCCGGTGCTGCTTCCCACCGACGGTGTTTACGGCCTCTGCGCGAGCGCCTACCGCGAGGCGCCGGCGCGCGCGCTCTACGCGCTGAAGGGCAGGGACGAGGGGCGCCCGACGGCGATCCTCGCCGCGAGCGTCGACATGCTCTTCGAGTGCGTCCCCGAGCTCCGCGGCAGGTCCGGGGTGATCGCGCGCACGCTCCTTCCCGGCCCGTACACGCTCGTGCTCCCGAACCCGGCGCGCCGGTACGCGTGGTTGAACGGGCTGCAGCTCGATGCGATCGGCGTTCGGGTCGCCGAGCTGCCGACGGCAGCGCAGCGCGTGCTCGACGCGGTCGGAGCGGTCGCGGCGACGAGCGCCAACGAGCCGGGGGGTCCTCCGCCGGCGAGGCTCGCCGACGTGTCCGAGGCGATCCGTGCCGGGTGCGGCGCCGAGCTCGACGGCGGCGAGCTCTCGGGTGAGCCGTCGACGGTGATCGACTTCACAGGCCCCGAGGCGATCGTGCTCCGCGAGGGCAGCGCCTCCTCCGCCGAGGCGATTGCCCGCGCCCAGGAGACGCTCTCGGCCCCCGGCGTCGGCCTCTTGTAGAGGCTTGATGTGAAATTCCGCCGAGCCGGATGACGCACCAGACACGGCGCCGGATCAGCGCGTCCGCCCGCAACACGTAGTTCCACTACGGCGCCGCAGGCGACCGCGGTGCCCGGCTTGGTCTGGAGCGTCCCCGACGGCGGCCGGATCTCACCTCAAGCCTCTAGGTAATCCGAACCTCGCCGGTCGAGGGCGGGGGCCGGCGCCCGATCGGCCGCTCGTCGGCCCAGAGGGCCTCGGACTTCGCGGCCGCCTCCAGGATCGCGCCGGCGTCGAGCTCGTGCCGTGTCTCGGCGAGCCCGCGTGCCGGCCACTCGGCGGCGACGGTCAGCCTGCCCGGCGGCGGAAGCGGAAAGACCCAGTAGCCGGCGTCGAAGCTGAGCCCACCGGCGCCGCTCCCCCCGCGAGGCACGAGGCTGATCGGCAGCTCCTCGTCGCCGGGCGGCCGGCGCTGCCCGACGTTCGTCGCCTTGCGGCCGTCGGCGAACTCGACGCCGAAGCGAAGCTGTTCGGCCTCGTCGCCCGCCGACCCGCCGTGGAGCTGCAGCCACGCGGTCCGCGCGTCGATGCCGGCACCCGGATGGAGCCGGACGCCGAGCCACAGCGCGAACCCGGTCGAGTAGGCGACCACGTCGCCGAGCGCGAGCGCCAGCTCGTCGGTTCGTCCGAGGAGAACGCGGAGCGGCACCGCGACCCCGACCTCGTTCTCCGGCGGTGCAGCCCAGGGCGGCAGGCGGTGGGCGGCCTGGCGCGGAGGGGGTGCGGTCGAGGGTTCGAAGAAGCTCACGTGCCGCCGCGCACACTACGATGCACGCCAATTCGGGTGCAACACGGCCCCGGGCAAGGAGGCGAGGTCAGATGGCAATCGCGCAGGAGACCTTCGAGCAGATTCGCACCGCGGGACTCGCCGACATCGACCCCGAGATCGCGGACGCTCTCGGCCGCGAGCTCGAGCGCCAGCGCGGGCAGATCGAGCTGATCGCCTCCGAGAACTTCACCTGGCCGTCCGTGCTCGAGGCGATCGGGTCGACGCCCACGAACAAGTACGCCGAGGGCTACCCGGGCAAGCGCTACTACGGCGGCTGCGAGATCGTCGACGAGATCGAGGAGCTCGCGCGCGAGCGGGCAAAGACCCTGTTCGGCGCCGAGCACGCGAACGTCCAGCCGCACGCGGGAGCCCAGGCGAACATGGCGGTCTACTTCGCGGCTCTCGAGCCGGGCGATTCCGTTCTCGGCCTCTCGCTCGACCACGGGGGGCACCTGACGCACGGGCTCAAGGTCAACTTCTCGGGGAAGCTCTACGAGTTCCACCACTACGGCGTCTCGCGCGAGACGATGACCGTCGACTACGACGAGGTGCTCGCGCGCGCGAAGGAGGTGCGGCCGAAGCTGATCGTCTGCGGCGGGTCGGCGTATCCGCGCACGGTCGAGGCCGACCGCTTCCGCGAGATCGCCGATGAGGTCGGCGCGCTGCTGATGACCGACATGGCGCACTTCGCCGGGCTCGTCGCGGCCGGGCTGCACCCGAACCCGGTCCCGCACTCGCACTTCGTCACCTCCACGACCCACAAGACGCTCGCCGGGCCGCGCGCCGGCTTCGTCCTCTGCACCGAGGAGCACGCGCAGGCGCTCGACCGCGCGCTCTTCCCCGGCATGCAGGGCGGGCCGCTCGAGCACACGATCGCGGCCAAGGCGACCTGCTTCAGGATCGCGGCCACCGATGCCTTCCGCGCCTACCAGCAGCAGGTCCGGACGAACGCGGACGAGCTCGCGGCGGGCCTGCTCGGGGGTGGCTTCGACGTCCTCACCGGCGGCACCGACACGCATCTGGTGCAGCTCGACCTGCGCGCGACCGAGTGGACCGGGCTCGCGGCGCAGGAGCGGCTCGAGGAGTGCCGGCTGACCGTGAACCGGAACACGGTGCCGTTCGACGAGCGCCCGCCGATGGTGGCCTCGGGCATCCGCATCGGCACGCCGGCCGCCACGATGCGCGGCTTCGAGGCCGACGACTTCCGGGAGGTGGCGGCGATCATCGTCGACGCGCTCCAGGCCGACGCCGACGTCGAGGCGCTCGCCGGCCGCGCGAGCGCGCTCTGCGACCGCCGGCCGCTCTACCCGGGCTTCCGCGGCTACACGACGTACGTCGGGTGAGTCGCCCGCCCGCCACGTGAGCGTCACGGAGGTCACGCACCCGCTCGTCCGGCACAAGCTCGGGCTCCTGCGCGACGTCCACACCGACACCGAGATGTTCCGGCGTCTCGTCAACGAGCTGACGCTGCTCCTGACGTACGAGGCGACGAAGGAGATGGATCTCGAGGAGATCGACGTCGAGACGCCGCTCGAGTGGACGAAGGCGCAGCGGATCCCCGGCAAGAAGGTCGCCGTCTGCCCGATTCTCCGCGCGGGGGTGGGGATGCTCGACGGCGTCCTCTCGCTGATCCCGGTGGCGCGCGTCGGGTTCATCGGGCTCTACCGCAACGAGGAGACGCTCGAGCCGGTCGAGTACTACGTGAAGCTCCCGGCCGACATCGCCGACCGCGACGTGCTGCTGCTCGACCCGATGCTCGCGACGGGAAACTCGACCGCCGCCGCCGTCACGACGCTGAAGAACGCCGGCGCGCAGCACGTCTCGCTGATCTCGCTGATCGCGGCGCCGGAGGGCGTGACGCGCGTCGGGGGGGCTCATCCCGACGTGAGGATCGTCGTCGCCTCGATCGACTCGCACCTGAACGAGAAGGGCTACATCGTCCCCGGCCTCGGCGATGCGGGAGACCGGCTCTACGGGACGAAGTAGGCGGCGATGGTCTGGAGCGAGCTCACCGAGAACCTCGAAGTCGTCTGGGGCGCGCTCGCGGCGTGCGTGATCGTCGTCCTCCTGACGCCGGCCGTCGGCGGGATGGCGCGCCTGCTCGGCGTCGTCGACCGCTCGGAGGGAGGCAGGCGCCCGAGCGCCGGCAACGTGCCGCGGCTCGGCGGGCTTGCGCTCTTCCTCGGCATCTTCGTGCCGGCGCTCGCGTTCCTGCCGCTCGGCGGCGAGATGCGCGGCGTCCTGCTCGGCGCCGCCGTCGCCACCACTGTCGGCGCGATCGACGACTTCCGCGGCCTTCGCTGGTGGGAGAAGCTGGGTGGGCAGATCGGCGCCGCCGCCATCCCCACCGGGTTCGGCGTGTGGGTGCACAGCTTCACCTTCCCGATCGTCGGGGTCCACGAGGTGCCTGCCTGGATCGGGGTGCCGATCACGATCGTCGGCATCGTCGCCGTGATGAACATGGTCAACTTCCTCGACGGGCTCGACGGGCTCGCGGCCGGCGTCTGCGCGATCTCGGCGTTCTCCTTCTGCCTGATCGAGCTCTCGCTCGGTCGTCCCGACGCCGCGATCCTGACCGCGATCGTGTTCGGCGCCTGCCTCGGCTTCCTGCGCCACAACTTCTATCCGGCCCGGATCTTCATGGGCGACTCCGGCGCCCTTCTGCTCGGCTTCATCCTCGCGACGGTCTCGGTCCAGGGCCTGCTCAAGACCGCAGCTCTCGCGACGCTCGTCCTGCCGCTGCTCGTGCTCGCGGTGCCGCTCCTCGACACGTCGTTCGTGGTCGCCCGCAGGATCAAGCACGGACAGCCCGTGTACCTTGCCGATCGCCAGCACCTGCATCACCGCTTCGAGTACGTCGGCTTCTCGCAGCGCCGCGCGGTCGTCTACCTGTACGGCTGGTGTGCCACGCTGGCGCTCGCGGCGCTCGCGACACGGTTCGTCCGCGTCCACCCGCACGGCGACTGGAACCTGGTCGGGCTCGGAATCGACGTCGCCGTCGCGCTGCTTGCCCTCGGGGCCTCCCTCTACGTCGTCTACCTGCTCGAGATCGTGAAGCTCGCGAACCCGTTCCTGCGGCGCCGCGAGGAGCTCGCCCGGACGGTGAGCGACCGCAAGAGCGCCTGACCCGCGACTCGCACGAGTTGAAACAAAGTCCGGGGATTTCGGCACAGCCAGACGGCTTTGGCTGTCACATACTCGACGCGACCCGCGACCCGGCGCGCTATGCTCCCGCGCGGATGGAGCCGTCCGCGCCCCGTGCATTCGCGCCTGCGCAGGCAGGGGCCTTGCTGATCGTGCTGACTGCGCTCGTGATCGGCGCCGGCGCGCTGCTCGGGTGGCTTGCCGGCTCGGTCCGCAACGGGCTGCTCGTCGGCGTCGTCCTCGGCGTCCCGGCCGGCATCCTCGGGGTCTACTGGCACTACCGCGGGGCGTTCTCCTGATGCCTCAGGGGACGTTCGCCACATCGCGTCCGATACCGGGGCGTCGCGTCCCGGCGCTCGCCGGCACGGCGGTCGTCGCCCTCGCTCTGCCCGTGTTCCTCGTCGCGGGCTGGCCGATCCGAGCCTGGGCGATCGCGGCGGTGCTCTGGGTGGTCTTTCAGCTCTTCGGCTTGCTCCTGGAGCGTCTGTCGCTCGGGATGGATAATCTCGCCTCCGCTGGCGTCGTGGCCTTCGGCCGGCTGACCCGGGCGGCAGTTCTGATGACGATCCTGATCGCCGTCGCCGCCTCGGATTCCGACCTCGGGCTGCCCGCCGCCGTCGTGTACGCGCTCGCGTTCACGGTCGAGTTCGGGATGTCGCTCGTGGCGTACTTCGGAGGTGAGGCAGGCACGTGAGGTTCCAGGGCCGGTCCAGCAAGTGGGGCAGGGCGCCCGACGGCTGCAAAGCGGCGCGCCGCAGCGTCCTCGGTCGAGCCGATATGCCTGCATATCGACTCTACCTGCGTCCTTCCGTCGCGCCGCTTTTCGCTCGCCAGTCGCCGTGCCAACCTCCTGGACCGGCCCTGCACCGGCTCGTCGTCTTCCTGAGCATGATCGTGCTGGCGCTGCCGTCGACCGCGCTCGCGCGCGGCGAGTTCGACCCCTCGGAGGAGTTCGAGCTGAACGAGTGGATCCCGATCCACCTCGGCCCGCTCGACCTCTCGATCAACAAGGCGGTCGTGTACCTGCTGCTCGGGATGGTCCTCACCTGCGCGCTCGGGATCCTGACCATGCGCTGGAAGGTCGTACCGTACGCCGGGCGCCGCCAGGCGCTCGGCGAGCTGCTCTACGAGATCGCCCAGGAGCAGGTGGCCGAGCAGGGGCTGCCGCACAAGGCGATCCGGCTCTGGTTCCCGTACGTGGCGAGCCTGATGCTCTTCATCTGGGTGCTCAACCTGCTCGGCTTCATCCCGCTGCCGCTGACCGGGGAGACGTGGCACGGCATTCCCGTCTGGGGCATCTACGCAGCCACCTCGTCGATCTCGGTCACGCTCGCGCTCGCCCTGATGACCTTCCTCTTCACCCACTACGAAGGGATCCGCTGGAACGGCGTGCGTCGTTACTTCCGGTCGTGGATCCCCGACGTCCCGAAGGCGCTGCTGCCGATGATCATCCCGATCGAGATCCTCTCGCAGCTCATGCGCCTCGTGAGCCTCTCGGTCAGGCTCTACGCCAACATGCTGGCCGGGCACATCCTGATCCTCACCTTCATCGGCCTGATCTTCATCTTCCAGTCGTTGCTCGCGGTCCCGCTCGTCGGGATCTCGACGGTCTTCTACATCTTCGAGGTCGTCATCGTGGTCTCGATCCAGGCGTTCATCTTCGCCATCCTCTCGGCCATCTACATCGGCTCGGCGATCGAGCCCGAACACTAAGGAGAAGCACCGGATGCTCACTCTGCTCGCGCAAGCAGCATCGGATAGCACCGCCATCGTCGACGCGGGCAAGGCGATCGCGCTCGCGCTCGGCATCGGGCTCGGCGCCGCCGGCGCCGGCGCCGGCATCGGCGTGATCTTCGGCTCGATGATCCAGTCGGTCGCCCGCCAGCCCGAGCTTCGCGGCGAGCTCCAGGGGCTGATGTGGCTCGGCTTCGCGCTCACCGAAGCCGTCGTCTTCTACGGCTTCGTGGGCGGCCTCCTCGCCTACGTGCTCTTCTAGACAGTGCTCGTCGGCACAAACCCACTCGTCGAGGTGATCCCGGGCCTCATGGTCTGGACGCTCGTCGCGTTCGGGATCACCTTCTGGGTGCTCAAGCGCTACGCGTTCGGGCCGGTGCAGAAGGTGATCGACGACCGTCGCGACCGCATCCGGCAGACGATCGAGGAGGCCGACCGCGCCCGCGAGGAGGCGCGCGAGCTGCTCGAGGAGCACCGCAGGCTGGTCGGCCAGGCGAAGGGCGAGGCGGAGGCGATCCTGGCGGAGGCGCGGAAGATGGCCGACGCGCAGCGGGAGCGCGTGCGCCAGGAGAGCGAGGAGGACCGGGCGCGCCGGCTCGAGGAGACGCATCGCCAGATCGAGCAGGCGACGCAGCAGGCGCTCGCGGAGATCCGTCGCGAGGTGGCGAGCCTCTCGCTGCTCGCGGCCGAGAAGATCACCCGCAAGTCGCTGACCGAGGCCGACCAGCAACGGCTGATCGAGGAGGCGCTCTCCGAGATCGACTTCTCGCAGCTCGAGGAGAGCCGCACATAGCAGCCGCGCACCGCATCTACGCCCGGGCCCTCTTCGAGGCCGCCCAGGAAAAGGGCAGGGTCGCCACGGTCCGTGCCGAGGTCGAGGACCTTGCTCGCTCGCTCGAGGAGGTGCCCGAGCTCGACGCCCTCCTGACCAACCCCGAGACCGACTCGCGCGTGAAGGCCGACGTGCTCGAGCAGGTGCTCGGCGGGGCCGACGAGCTCGTCCGCAACCTCGTTCGGCTGCTCGCGGAGAAGGGCCGTGCCGGAGAGATTCCGGAGGTCGCCGCGGAGTTCGAGGCTCTCGTGGCGTCGGCCGAAGGCGTGATCGACGTCGAGCTGACGACGGCGCACGAGCTCTCCGACGACCAGTTCGGCGCGATCGTCGGCCGGATCGAGGAGGGCTCGCGCCGCCGGGTGCAGGCGACGCGGAACGTCGACCCGAGCCTGATCGGAGGTCTCGTCCTCCAGGCGGGGTCGATGAGGCTGGACGCGAGCGTGCGCGGCCGCCTCGAACGCCTTCGCCAAGAGCTCGGGACTGCAAGGAGCTAGCCGAATGATTGATCACAGCCTCGCCAGGAAACCAAAAGGAGCCACCCAGTGAAGCTTCGCCCAGAAGAGATCACCTCGATCCTGCGCCAGCGGATCGAGGAGTTCGACGTCGAGACGAACCTCGCCGAGATCGGCACCGTGCTCCAGCTCGGCGACGGCATCGCCCGCGTGCACGGGCTCGAGAACTGCGTCGCGCTCGAGATGCTCGACCTCGATCACGGCGTCGTCGGCCTCGCGTTCAACCTCGAGGAGGACAACGTCGGCGTGGCGCTGTTCGGCGACTGGGACAAGATCAAGGAGGGCGACACGGTTCGTCGAACCGGACGCGTCGCGTCGGTTCCGGTCGGTCCGGCGCTCCTCGGCCGGGTCGTCGATCCCCTCGGCAACCCGCTCGACGGCCAGGGTCCGATCGAGAGCGACGAGCGCCGGCCACTCGAGTTCAAGGCGCCGGGCGTCGTGCAGCGCCAGCCGGTGTCCGAGCCGCTGCAGACCGGGATCAAGGCGATCGACTCGATGACGAACGTCGGACGGGGCCAGCGCGAGCTGATCATCGGCGACCGCTCCACGGGCAAGACGGCGATCGCGATCGACACGATCCTGAACCAGCACGACCAGGACGTGAAGTGCGTCTACGTCGCGGTCGGCCAGAAGGCCTCGACGGTCGCGCAGGTCTTCGAGCGCCTCCGCGAGGCGGGCGCGATGGCCTACACGACGATCGTCACGGCCCCCGCGCACGAGGCCGCGCCGATCAAGTGGATGGCGCCGTTCGCGGGCGCCGCCATGGGCGAGTACTTCCTCTACAGGGGCGAGCACGCGCTCGTCATCTACGACGACCTGACGAAGCAGGCCGACGCCTACCGGCAGCTGTCCCTCCTGTTGCGCCGGCCGCCGGGCCGCGAGGCGTTCCCGGGCGATGTCTTCTACCTGCACTCGCGGCTGCTCGAGCGTGCCTGCAAGCTCAACGACAAGCTCGGCGGGGGCTCGCTGACGGCGCTGCCGATCATCGAGACCCAGGCCGGCGACGTCTCCGCCTACATCCCGACGAACGTGATCTCGATCACGGACGGGCAGATCTTCCTCCAGTCCGACCTCTTTTTCTCGGGAGTGCGGCCGGCCGTCAACGTCGGTATCTCCGTCTCGCGCGTCGGCTCGTCGGCGCAGACGAAGGCGATGAAGAAGGTCGCCGGCCGCCTGCGTCTCGACCTCGCCCAGTACCGCGAGCTGGAGGCGTTCGCCCAGTTCGGCTCCGAGCTCGACGAGGCGACGCGGCGGGCGCTGAACCGCGGCGAGAAGATGGTCGCCGTGCTGAACCAGCCCCAGTACCAGCCGTGGCCGATGGAGGAGCAGGTGGCCGCGCTCTATGCGGGCGTCAACGGCTACCTCGATGACATCCCGACCGCCGACGTGCCGCACTTCCTGGACGAGCTCCGAGAGCAGCTGCGCACCGAGGGGACGATCCTGAAGGTGGTCCGGGAGACCGGCGACCTCGACGACGACGACGAAAAGAAGCTGCGCGAGGCGATCGAGCGCTACAGGTCGATGTTCAACGTCGCCGAGGCCGCCGCCTAGGCGAACGGCGGCCGTCGATGGCATCGACCCAGGACCTCAAGCGCCGCGTCCGCTCGATCTCGAACACGCGCAAGCTGACGCGCGCGATGGAGCTCGTCGCATCGGCGCGCCTGCGCCGTGCGCAGCAGCGGATCGAGTCCATGCGTCCCTACGCCGACCGGATGCTCGAGCTGATGGCCGGCACCGCGACCGCCGCGGGCGCGGTCCGGCTGCCGCTGCTCGAGCAGCGTGAGAACGTGAGCACGGTCGGGATCGTGCCCCTCACCGGCGACCGCGGGCTCGCGGGCGCGTTCAACGCCCAGGTGCTGCGGCGCGCATTCGCGCTCATGCGCGAGGCTCAAGCTCAGGGACACGAGGTCCGCTTCTACAGCTCGGGCAAGAAGGCGCAGTCGACGCTTCGCTTCCGCCGCCTTCCGGTCGGCGAGTCGTGGACGGGGTTCAGCGACCGGCCGACGTACGTCGACGCGCAGACGGTCGCACACACGGTCGCCCAGGCCTACGTGACCGGCGAGGTCGACCGCGTCGTCATGGTCTACAACGCGTTCGTCTCGCCGCTCGTGCAGCGCGTCACGGTGTCGGAGGTGCTGCCGATCTCGACCTCCGTGCTCGAGAGCTCCGAGGAGGCGGAGCTCCACTACACACCCGACTTCTACTTCGAGCCTGAGCCGCGGCAGATCCTCGCTCGCCTGTTGCCGGTCTACGTCGAGACCGAGGTCTACCGGGCCCTGCTCGAGTCGGCGGCCTCGGAGCAGGGTGCGCGTATGACCGCGATGCGCAACGCGTCCAAGGCGGCCGGTGAGCTGATCGACACGCTCACGCTCGCGATGAACCGTGCCCGCCAGGCCGAGATCACCCAGGAGATCCTCGAGGTGGTCGCCGGCGCGGACGCCCTCACGCAGTAACTCGGCTTCGGTCGCAAAAACGGGAGAAAAGCGCTAACCACGTTGCCGAAAAGACGTCATACTTGCGAACCGTGCCCGGCCGGGTCCTGCGTGTACGAAGGAGCGTGCGGTGACGAGCGCCGCCACTGAAGTGCTGCCCGCCGCCGGCTCGACGATCGCGGGGAGGAGCGCATCGCGGCTCTTCTGGGAGCGGTTCCGCGAGGACAAGGCCGCGCTCGCAGGTGGGATCGTCATCCTCCTCCTGATCCTGATCGCGATCTTCGGCGGACCGCTCGCTGCCAAGGCCACGGGCCACCCGAGCACGACGGGGTACAACCAGCGGATGCTCGACCCCTTCGGCGTCCCGCTGGGGCCCAACAACGACTTCTGGTTCGGCGCCGACTCGGCCGGCCGAGACCTCTTCGTTCGCACCATGTACGGAGCCCGCACGTCGCTCATCGTCGGCGTCGTCGGCGCCGGGATCGCGGTTCTGATCGGCCTCGTCGTCGGTCTCAGCGCCGGCTTCTTCGGCGGCTGGGTGGACTCCGCGTTCTCGCGGGCGGGTGACGTCCTGCTCGCGCTGCCGACGCTCCTGATCGCGATCGGCATCGCCGCTGCCTGCAGCACGAGCAAGGAGGGTTGCCCGATCGGGCCGATCAGCCTGAAACCCGGGTTAGGTCTGATCATCGCCATCATCGTGCTCTTCTCGTGGGCGTACATCGCGCGGCTCGTGCGCAGCTACACGCTCTCGATCCGCGAGCGCGAGTTCATCGAGGCGAGCCGGTCGCTCGGTGCCGGCAACCTCCGCATCATCTTCCGCGAGGTGATGCCCAACCTGATCGGGCCGCTCCTCGTCTACACCACGCTGCTGATCCCGCAAGTCATCCTGCTCGAGGCGGCGTTGTCCTTCCTCGGCGTCGGCATCCCGCCCGACACCGCGTCGTGGGGCGCGCTGCTGAACCAGGCGGCGCAGTACTACGACGTCGCCTGGTGGCTGATGCTCTTCCCGGGGCTCTTTCTGGTGGTCACGACGCTCTCGTTCAACCTGCTCGGCGACGGCCTGCGCGACGCGCTCGACGTCCGGGCCGATCGATGAGCGCCTAACTCGTGACGGAGTCCGACGTCAAAGCCTCAGGTCACTGCTATCCCCCCGTCCGGATGACGGGGGAAGGAGGGAGACACGAAACGTGAACAATCCAATTCGTAGGCTGGCCGCGGTTGCGGTGGTCGCAGCCGTCGGCGCCGCGATTCTCGTCGCCGCCGGCAGCGCGTCGAAGTCGGGGCCTGCCAAGCAGCAGGTCAGCACCGGTGGCACCTTGACGGTCGGCTGGGAGGCCTCCTTCGGCTTCACCTCGGGCTTCGACCCCACGGGTGAGTACCTCGGCGACGCGGTCGGCATCATGACGAACCTGATGGTGCGGACCCTCGTGGGCACGAATCACGTCGCGGGCGCGGCCGGGAACAAGCCCGTCCCCGACGTCGCCACCTCGGTGCCGAAGCCGACGAACGGCGGCAAGACCTACACGTTCAAGCTGAAGAGCGGCGTGAAGTTCGGTCCACCGGTGAATAGGAACGTGACGTCGGCGGACTTCAAGTACGCGCTGCAGCGGCTCGCCAACCCGAAGAACGGCGGGCAGTACGCGTTCTACTACGCGTCGATCAAGGGGTGGGCTGCCGGCGCCAAGGGGCAGAACATCTCCGGCATCCAGACGCCGAACCCCTCGACGCTCGTGATCAACCTGTCGCAGCCGAGAGGTGACTTCCTCAACGCCCTCTCGATGCCGGCCGCGGGGCCGATCCCGGTCGAGGTCGGCAAGTGCTTCGCAGGCAAGGCGCTCGCCTACGGCCGCAACGTCGTCTCGTCGGGCCCGTACATGATCGAGGGCTCGGACGCGACGGACGATCTTTCGTCCTGTTCGAACATCAAGCCCTGGAGCGGCTTCGACGGCCAGACCAAGCTGATGCTCGTCCGCAACCCGAACTACGACGCGAAGACCGACTCGAAGGCCGCGCGGGAGAACTTCCCCGACCGGTTCGAGTTTCTCGTCAACGCGAATGCGGACGACATCTACGCCAAGATCGAGGCCGGCGACTACGACATGGCGGTGTCGAGCATCCCGTCGCAGATCCTGCGCAAGTACGTGACGACCCCCGACCTGAAGAAGTACTTCTTCCAGAACTCGGGCGACCGCACGTGGTACCTGACCATGAACACCACCCAGCCGCCGTTCGACGACGTCAAAGTGCGGCGCGCGATGAACTGGGTGATGGACAAGGCCGCACTCGTGCAGGGCTGGGGCGGGCCGACGATCGGCAAGGTCGCGAACCACATCATCCCCGACCCGCTCCTCTCCAACATGCTCGCCGAATACGCCCCGTACAAGACCCCGGGCGATCACGGCAGCGTCGCAAAGGCCAAGGCCGCGCTCAAGGGCTCGAAGTACGACACGCAGAAGAACGGCATGTGCACAGCCGACGAGTGCAAGAGCGTCCTGCTCCTCGCCGACAACCGCCAGGTCGACGTGAAGATGCTGCCGGTCATTCAGGCCAGCGCAAAGAAGATCGGGATCACGTTCGAGGTGCGGACGATCGAGGGTGCCTACCCGACGATCCAGACACCCTCGAAGAACATCCCGATCGCCGAGCGGCCAGGGTGGGGCAAGGACTACGCCGACCCCTACACGTTCTTCAGCCCGCTCTTCGACGGGCGCACGATCATCCCGAGCGGTAACACCAACTACTCGCTGCTCGGGATCACGCCCAGCCAGTGCAAGGAGCTGAAGGTCACCGGCAACTGCACAGGCGTGCCGAGCGTGAACGCAGACCTCGACAAGTGCGCGTCGCTCGTCGGCACGGCTCACGTCGCCTGCTACGCCGCGCTCGACCGGAAGCTGATGTCGAACGTGGTGCCGTGGGTGCCGTACCTCTGGTCGTTCGTCACCCGCATCACGAGCAAGAACGTGACGAAGTACGAGTTCTCGCAGCAAGAGACCACACCCGCCTATGCCCACATCGCGGTGAAGTAACAGAAACACGAACACGAAGGATCCAAGCCTCGGGGCGCCGTGAGGCGCCCCGAGGTGAACGTTCAAGCCGATGCTGATCTACATCGCACGACGCCTTGTCTGGACGGTCATCGTCATCGGCGCCGTGCTGCTGATCACGTTCTTCGTCTTCTTCGAGCTGCCGGCCGGCGACCCGGCGCTCCGGTTCGCGGGCAAGCAACCCACGGAGGAGAGCCTCGCTGAGATCCGGCACCGGATGCACCTCGACGAGCCGTTCTACGTCGAGTTCGGCTACTACGTGAAGAACTTCGTCATCGGCGACGAGAACGGCTGGCCGGGGCTCGGTTACTCCTACAGTAACTTCGTCCCGGTCAAGGACGAGATCACCGAACGCGCCCCGAGGACGCTCTGGCTGGTCGTTGGCGCGGCGACCATCTGGTTGGTGGGCGGCGTCACGATCGGTGTGCTCTCGGCGGTCAAACGCCGATCGGTGATCGACCGAGGGGCGATGGGGTTCGTGCTCTTCGGGATCTCGGCACCGGTCTTCTGGCTCGGCCTGATCGCCCTGTTCGTCTTCTGGCGCAAGCTCGGCTGGACCGGCGGCACCGGCTACGTCCCGTTATCCGACGGCGTCTGCTGCGGCCAGGACACCTGGCTCATGCACCTGATCCTGCCGTGGGTCGTCCTCTCGCTCCTCTTCATGGCGATCTACGCCCGGATGACGCGCAACAACCTGCTCGAGACGCTGGGAGAGGACTACATCCGTACCGCGCGCGCCAAGGGCCTGCCGGAGCGGACGGTGATCCTCAAGCACGGCCTGCGCGCGAGCTTGACTCCGATCGTGACGCTGTTCGGGCTCGACGTCGCTCTGCTCGTCGGAGGGGCGATCATCACCGAGTCCCTCTTCAACATCCAGGGGCTCGGCTGGCTCGCATACACGAGTCAGAAGAATCAGGATCTCCCCATGCTGCTCGGAGTCGTGCTCGTCACCGCCACGCTGGTCGCGATCATGAACCTCGTGGTCGACATCGTCTACGCCTTCCTGGATCCGCGCGTGAGGTACGCGTGAGCTCCGGGGGCGGCTCGACACCGCTCCTCGAAGTCCGCGACCTCTCCGTCCGTTTCCGAACCCGGGACGGGGTGGTGCAGGCGGTCTCGGATCTCTCCTACACGCTCCGTCGCGGCGAGACGCTCGGCGTCGTCGGCGAGTCGGGCTCAGGGAAGAGCGTCAGCAGCCTGGCGCTCATGGGCCTGCTCAACCCGGCTCAGACCGACATCACCGGCGAGGCGTTCTTCGAGGGCGTCGACCTGCTTCAGCTCAAGCCGGACGACATGCGCAAGATCCGCGGCCGCGACATCTCGATGATCTTCCAGGACCCCTTCGCGTGCCTCCACCCGATGTACCGCGTGGGCGACCAGATCGCCGAGGCGGTGCTCGCCCACTCGGACGTGTCTCGCTCCCAGGCCACGAACCGAGCCGTCGAGCTGCTCGGCGCGGTCGGGATCCCGAACGCCAAGGTGCGGGCGCGCGACTACCCGCACCAGTTCTCGGGCGGCATGCGCCAGCGCGCGATGATCGCGATGGCCCTCGTCCACAACCCGGATGTCCTGATCGCGGACGAGCCCACGACGGCGCTCGACGTGACGGTGCAGGCGCAGATCCTCGAGCTGATCGACCAGGTCAAGAAGGAGTTCGACATCGGAGTGATCCTGATCACCCACGATCTCGGGGTCGTGGCCGAGACGGCGACCCACGTGCTCGTCCTGTACGCCGGCCGCGCGATGGAGTACGGCCAGTCGGACGAGATCTTCAACGCGGCCCAGCACCCGTACACCTGGGGCCTGCTCGAATCGATGCCGACCGTTCACAAGCGGCTCGACAACCTGGTTCCGATCGAGGGCTCGCCGCCTTCCCTGCTCGCGCCGCCGCCCGGCTGTGCCTTCCACCCCCGTTGCAAGTACCGGTTCTCGCCCTGCGACGTCGAGCTGCCGCCGCTCGTGCCGATCCCCGACGGGCACCTCGATGCCTGCCATCTCCCCGCCGAGCGAAAGCGCGAGGTGTGGGAGAGCCGGGTCGGCGCGCGGCTCCGGGTGGCGGGATGACCGTCCAATCGAAGGTTCGCCCGTGAGCACGGCTGCGACGCCCGAGCATCGGGCTGGCGACGGCGCGCTGGTCGAGCTGGAGCACCTGACGAAGTACTTTCCCGTCCGCCAGGGCGTTTTCGCCCGCACGAAGGACTTCGTGCACGCGGTCGAGGACGTGACGCTGACCGTCAACCGCGGCGAGACGCTCGGGATCGTGGGTGAGTCGGGCTGCGGCAAGTCGACGACCGCGCGGCTCATGATGCGCCTCCTCGAACCGAGCTCTGGCACCGTCCGCTTCGAAGGTCGGGACATCAGCCGCCTCTCGCAACGGCAGCTGCGGCCCGTCCGGCGGGAGATGCAGATGATCTTCCAGGACCCCTATTCGTCGCTCAACCCGCGCAAGAGCGTCGGCCAGATCGTGGGCGAGCCGTTCGCGATCCACGGCACCGAGAAGGATGTCAAGACCCGCGTGCGCGAGCTGCTCAGCCGCGTCGGCCTCAGCCCCGAGCACTACAACCGGTACCCGCACGAGTTCTCGGGCGGGCAGCGGCAGCGGATCGGGGTCGCGCGCGCGCTCGCGCTGCAGCCGAAGCTGATCGTGTGCGACGAGCCCGTGTCGGCGCTCGACGTGTCCGTCCAGGCGCAGATCCTGAATCTCCTGAAGAACCTCCAGGCCGAGTTCCAGCTCACCTATGTCTTCATCTCCCACGACCTCTCGGTGATCCGGCAGATCTCCGACCGGATCGCGGTCATGTACGTCGGCCGCGTGGTCGAGCTCTCGAAGTCGGAGCCTCTCTACGAGCATCCGCGCCATCCCTACACGGCCGCGTTGCTCTCTGCCGTGCCGAGGCCGGAGACGAACGGCAGCGGATACGGCCGGCGCCAACGGATCATGCTCGGCGGTGACGTCCCGTCGCCCGTCGCACCCCCGGCGGCCTGCGTCTTCCACCCGCGCTGCCCGCGTGCGCAGCCGGGGCGCTGCGACGTCGAGCTGCCGCTGCTGCGGGGTTTCGAGAGCGGTCACGAGGCCGCCTGTCACTACCCCGTCGAGCGCTGGCCGATGACCGGCGAGGAGCTCGCGCGGAAGCCGCATTCCGAGTCGGCTGCGACTATGGGAGCTAACCAAAGGCTCGAGAATTCGTCGGAGGCTTAGCGTGGGCTTTCATCTACGTCGTACGACATGCGAGAAGGCCGTCCGGTCGATCTCCCTGCGGCTCGACGGCGAGCTGTCGGAGCTCGAGGAGGTCGCGCTCGACCGTCACCTGACGCAGTGCCCCTGCTGTCGGGCGGTCGCCGAGCAGACGACCGGCTTCACGCAGCTTCTGCGCGGGGCGCCTCTCGTCGAGCTCGGACAGCGGATCGAGGTCGTCTCGCCCGGCTGGGTGCGGGCACGGCGGGTGCGACGAACGGCTGCGGCCCTCGCGCTCGCGGGCGGCCTGATCGTGGCGTCCGTCGCAGCTGTCCTGTCCGGAACGGGCATCTCCGGCCCGTCCCACGCATCCTCCGCGCTCGCGTTCCGCAATCTCGAAGAGCAGCAGCAGTTCGCCCGCTCCGAGCTCGTGCGGCTCGAGCCGCTACGCGCAGTTCGTGGTCGACACGCCGCCACCGAAGTTCGCCGGACGCGGCCTCATATAGACTCCCGCACGCTCGGCGGGCGGGTACGTGCACGTCGCTCGCGAAGAACCACGCTTCCCAGGAGACTCATGGCCACGAACGGCAAGGACGAGAACGTCGGCAAGCTGATCGAGATCAAGGGCGTCGTCATCGACGCCGTCTTCCCGAACAGGCTGCCCGCGATCTACTCGGCGCTCCGGATCACCCGTCCCGAGGGCGGCGACCTCGTTGCCGAGGTCCAGCAGCACCTCGGCGACGACCGCGTCCGCGCCGTGGCGATGGACTCGACCGACGGGCTTGCTCGCGGCACCGACGTGGTCGATACCGGGGCGCCGATCTCCGTTCCGGTCGGGCCCGGGAACCCTCGGCCGCCTGTGGAACGTGCTCGGGGAGCCGATCGACGAGCGCGAGGCGCCGGAGATCACCGAACGCTGGCCGATCCACCGCGATCCGCCCGAGTTCAAGGATCTCTCGCCGAAGGTCGAGATCTTCGAGACGGGCATCAAGGTCGTCGACCTGATCGCGCCGTACGTGCGCGGCGGAAAGATCGGCCTCTTCGGCGGTGCCGGGGTCGGCAAGACGGTGCTGATCCAGGAGCTGATCCACAACATCGCCCGGCAGCACGGCGGCGTCTCCGTCTTCTCGGGCGTGGGCGAGCGGACGCGCGAAGGGAACGACCTGCTGCTCGAGATGACCGAGTCGGGGGTGATCGACAAGGTCGCCCTCTGCTACGGACAGATGAACGAGCCGCCGGGGGCTCGGCTGCGGGTCGGCCTCTCGGGCCTGACGATGGCCGAGTACTTCCGCGACGCAGGCCAGGACGTGCTCCTCTTCATCGACAACATCTTCCGCTTCGTCCAGGCGGGCTCCGAGGTGTCGGCGCTCCTCGGCCGCATGCCGAGCGCCGTCGGCTACCAGCCGACGCTCGCCACCGAGATGGGCCAGCTACAGGAGCGGATCACTTCGACGAGCAAGGGCTCGGTGACGTCGGTGCAGGCGATCTACGTCCCGGCCGACGACCTGACCGACCCCGCGCCGGCGAACACGTTTGCGCACCTCGACTCGACGACCGTGCTCTCTCGCGCCCTCGTCGAGCAGGGCATCTACCCGGCCGTCGACCCGCTCGACTCGATCTCGCGCGCCCTCGGCCGCGGCATCGTCTCCGACGACCACTACGAGACGGCGACCAGGGTGCAGGAGATCCTCCAGCGCTACAAGGACCTGCAGGACATCATCGCGATCCTCGGCATCGAGGAGCTCTCCGACGAGGACCGGCTGACGGTGGCGCGCGCCCGGAAGGTGCAGCGCTTCCTGTCGCAGCCCTTCCACGTCGCCGAGGTGTTCACGGGCACGCCGGGCCAGTACGTGAAGCTCGAGGACACGATCCGCGGGTTCCAGCAGATCATCGACGGCAGAGCACGACGAGCTGCCCGAGCAGGCCTTCTACATGGTCGGTCCGATCGAGGGTGCGGTCGAGCGCGGCCGCGAGCTCGCGGCCGCCTAGGGTCGAGAGCAGTGCCCGGCACCGGCAAGAAGTTCGACGTCTCGCTCGTCACGCCGGACGGTGCGGTCTTCGAGGGCGAGGCGGAGATGATGATCGTCCCGGGCCAGATCGGCGAGATCGGCGTGCTCGCCCGCCACGCGCCGCTGATCGCGACGCTGAAGGCGGGATCGACCCGGATCCACCCCAGGAGGGTGCCGACGTGCTCGAGTTCGCCACGGGCCCGGGGTTCTTCCAGATGCTGCACGACCGGGCGATCGCCCTCGTCGACGACGCCGTCCTTGCGGCGGACGTCGACGACGAGCGGGCGCGGCACCAGCTCGAGGCGGCGAAGGCCGAACTCGAGGCGATCGACCGCGGCGAGTCGACGGCAGATCGCTGGCAGATCGAGCAGCGGATCATCCACGCCGAGAACCAGCTGACGGTCGCCGGTCGCGACTGAGCGCCGGTCTCGCGCAGTCTCCCGCCTGGAGCGGTCGGCTCACCAGCCGAGCCACTCCGGGCCGAGCGTCACGGGAAGCTCGGTCGTGTCGAGCGGCAGTCGGTACTTGTCGGGGTTTCCGTGGTCGTACGGGATCGTCGGGAAGTTGACGACGACGACGTCGCTCTGGCCGACGTTGCGCTCGGCATGCCAGACGCCCGCTGGGATCGTGAGCAGCCGGCGGTGGCGTCCGGAGAGGAAGATGCGCGAGGCGAGCCCGGCGGTCACGGCGTCCTCTCGTTCGTCGTAGAGGACGACCTCGAGCTCGCCCTCCAGGAACGCGTAGCGGTCGTCGTGCAGTCGGTGAACCGCCCACCCCTTGGCGGCCCCGGGCCGGATCGTGAACATGTAGGCGAACACGAGCGGGTCGTCGTGCGCCTGCCAGCGTGGGTCGAACAGCTCGCACACGGTCCCCCGCTCGTCCGTGTGTGTGACGAGGTCCCGCACGACGACGCCCTCCGGGAGCAGCTCGAGCCGCTCGCCACGAGGCGTCACGGTTGCGGTGTCCCGGCGGATCGGCATCTCGGCGGGGAAACTATTTCGTGTGACCCGGACGACGTTCACGATCGCCATCCCGACCCACGACCGCCGGGAGACGGCGGTGCTCTCGGCATTGAGTGCGCTGCGCCAGAGCAGGCCGCCGGAGGAGGTGATCGTCCTCTGCGACGGCTGCACCGACGGCACGGCCCAGGCGATGCTTGCGCTCGGGGACGAGCGCGTCCGCGCCCTCGAGCTCCCGAAGGGGCCGGGCTATGCCTACGACCACCGGAATCGCGCCCTCGAGGTGGCGCGGGGAACGGTCGTCATCTGGCTCGCCGACGACGACCTGCTGCTCCCGGATCATCTCGAGCGCATCGGCGAGTACTGGGACGCGGATGTGGCCGACGTCGTGACCACGCCCGCCGCGATCGTTCATCCCGACGACTCCATGGAGTGGATCGGGCGCGACTGGAGCGTGGCGTCGAACCGCGACCTGATGCTGCACCTGAACACGAACGTGATGGCAAGTGTCAGCGTGCGCGTCGAGGTTGCCGCCGCCGTCGGCGGCTGGGACGGGGGCCAGCCCCGCTCCGGCGACTGGGACCTGTGGAAGCGTGTGCTCGCAGCGGGCTCGCGCGCGGCGATGACGAGCGAGCCGACCGTCATGCACTTCCGCGCGACCGGCCGCGAGCAGGAGTGGGAGTTGCGGATTCGCCAGAACACTTCCTGGCTCGAGAGGATCTCCGACCCGGTCCGGCTCGGCGAGCTACGACGCAGCCTGCGTCGTCTGGGTGCCGAGCACGACGCCGCCCAACTGACGCATATCCGTGAGCTAGAGGAGCGGTGCCGGACCCTCGAAAGCGAGTTCGCCCAGCGGGAGGCCAGCCGGGCCGAACTCGCAGCCCAGCTCGAGCGCAGCCTCGAGCTCGAGCGGCAGGCCCGTGCTCTCGCGGCCGAGCTCGAGAGCCAGAATCGGGGACTGCGAGCCGAGCTCGACCATCTCTACGCCGGCGGTTGGTGGCGGCTCCGGATGAGGCTGCTTCCGCTCATGCGTCTCGTGGGACGAGGGGAGTAGCCCGTCAGGTCCCCGGGATGCAGACGCGGCGCGTGTTGAGGCAGCCGTCGACGAGCTTCGTGAGCGCCTTCTGGTTCCACGCGTTGACGAAGTCGGCGTGGCCCGTGTAGGTCGGACCGGAGGCGAGAGCGACGACGCCTGCCGGCGGCAGGTACTCGTAGACGAGCCCGATCGCCGGCACGGGAACAGGATGCGAGCGGGGGCACACCCCGTTCGTCGAGTAGGCCATGTGGCTCGCGTGGCTCAGGCTGTCGAGCGTCTTCCCGTTCCAGCAGTCGGGGAAGTTGACCCGCAGCTGGAGCCTCGCTCCGGGCGGGCACGTCGGGACGATGCTGCCGGCGACCGAGGGCGTGGCCGCCTGCGTCCGGCGGAGCGGTCCGTAGAGGGTGGTCTTGATCAGCCCGCACTGCCAGAACGTGACCCCCGTGCTCTGGCGCGCGCCGGCGTGCACGTTGCCCGCGACCATCCGGAGCCCGGGCGGAAACGGCTTCACCGGTGCCGACGTCAGCCTGTCGTAGTAGACGATCGCCCGCGTCGGAGGCACCGGCGTGCCGTCGACGAGCAGCGTCGGCGCCCAGTACGAGGCGGTGTCCGACGCCGGGTCGCACGTCGTGCCGGCGCGCCGGAGCGACGCGAGCGTCGAGAACGCGTTCGTCGAGACGTTGCCGACGAAGCTGTGGTCGTGCGAGGCGCCGGGCTTCCCCGGATAGACGATCGGGTCGTCGGGCGCACGGTGGCTGAAGCGGCAGACGACAATGAACGAGCCGGGTGTCAGCTGGATGCCCGGAACGGCGATCCCGGAGGGGTCGCTGGCGCCCGCGCTCGCGACGACCGACGATGCGGTGAGCAGCGTGATGCACAGCGCTCGAAGGCCCCTCTTCACTCGCCAAGGAGCCTAGATGATCGATGTCAAGATCCTGTGTGGCCGGTCGCGCCGCGGCGCTCGCGCGGTCGACCCCCACCCAGGGTGGGGCCGACTCCCCTCCGCCCTCTGAGGGCGATCCTACGCGCGGGCTCCAGGCGATTCGTGACGAAATCGCGTCGAGTCCGTGCCGATTTGCGTGCCGATTCGTCCCACGCGCGCACGCTGTACGTGCGCCACGGCAGCGCCGCGCCAGCGTGCCGAGGACTTCGCAGCCCTGGAGCGGCTGCCACCCGGCGTGTGGTCGCTCGCTTCCCGGTGCAGGGTCGGTCGCTCGAGCGGCTGGTAGGCTTGAGCGCACCCGGAGAGCTTTGAAAGGCAGCTTGGCGACCGGGTAACCAAACGCCTAAAGAGCCTGTGCGAGCACCCCGCTCGGCGATCCTCTCGAGGCATCGAGGTTCGAAGTTGTCGAGACGCGACGTCGCAGCGGAGATCAGGAGGCTGGCGCAGGAGCGGATCCTCGTCCTCGACGGCGCCTGGGGCACGATGCTCCACGGCGCAGGCCTCACGCCCGAGGACTACCGCGGCGAGCGCTTCCGCTCGCACGACGTCGACGTGACCGGCGATCCGGACGTCCTCAACCTCACGCGCCCAGACCTCGTGCGCGAGCTCCACGAGCGCTACTTCGCGGCGGGAGCCGACATCGCGACGACGAACACGTTCACGGCGACCTCGATCGGCCAGGCCGACTACGGGCTCGAGGACGCCGTCTACGAGCTGAACGTGGCCGGTGCACGGCTCGCGCGGGAGGCGGCCGGCGACCGGTTCGTGGCGGGCTCGGTCGGCCCACTCAACACGACGCTCTCGATGAGTCCGAACGTCCACGATCCGTCGTTCCGGCCGCACACGTTCGAGCAGGTAAAGGCCGCGTACACCGAGCAGATCGCCGGTCTCGTCGAGGGCGGCGTCGACCTGCTCCTGCTGGAGACGATCTTCGACACGCTGAACGCGAAGGCGGCGATCGTGGCCGCGCGGGAGACGGCTCCGGACACCCCCCTCTGGATCTCGGCGACGATCGTCGACCTCTCGGGACGCACGCTCTCCGGTCAGACGATCGAGGCGTTCTGGGCCTCGATCGAGCACGCGGGCCCACTCGTCGTCGGTGTCAACTGCGCGCTTGGAGCGAGGGAGATGCGGCCCTACGTGGCGGAGCTCGCGCGCCTCGCTCCTTGCCTCGTCGCGGCGCATCCGAACGCCGGTCTGCCGAACGCCTTCGGCGGCTACGACGAGACTCCCGAGGTCACGAGCTCCCTGCTGCGCGAGTTCGCGGAGAACGGCCTGCTCAACATCGCCGGCAGCTGCTGCGGCTCGACGCCGGAGCACACCCGTGCGATCGCCGAGGCGGTGCGCGGCCTGGCGCCCCGGCCGGTGCCCGCGCGCTCGACACGGACGCGCTGGAGCGGGCTCGAGCCGTTCGAGATCGGGCCCGACACCGGGTTCGTGCTGATCGGAGAGCGCACGAACGTGACCGGCTCGGCGCGGTTCCGACGTCTCGTCGAAGCGGACGACTTCACGGGCGCGGTCGAGGTGGCGCTCGAGCAGGTTCGCGGCGGAGCGAACATCCTCGACGTCAACATGGACGCCGATCTGCTCGAGAGCGAGCAGGCGATGCGGACGTTCCTGAACGTGGTCGCGACCGAGCCGGAGATCGCCCGGCTCCCGATCATGGTCGACAGCTCGCGCTGGTCGGTGCTCGAGACCGGCCTGCAGTGCATCCAGGGCAAGGGGATCGTCAACTCGATCAGCCTCAAGGAAGGGGAGGAGGTGTTCCTCGAGCAGGCGCGCCGGATCCGCGACTACGGCGCCGGGGTGATCGTGATGGCCTTCGACGAGGAGGGTCAGGCGACCGACGTCGAGCGCCGCGTCGCGATCTGCGAGCGCGCCTACAACCTGCTCACGACGCAGGTCGGCTTCCCCCCGGAGGACCTGATCTTCGACCCGAACGTGCTCGCGGTCGCGACCGGGATCGAGGAGCACGATTCGTACGCGCGGGAGTTCCTCGAGGCGTTGCCACTGATCAAGGAGCGCTGCCCCGGCGTGCGCTGCAGCGGCGGCATCTCGAACCTCAGCTTCTCGTTTCGCGGCAACGACCACCTGCGCGAGGCGATGCACGCGGCCTTCCTCTTCCACGCGATCCGGGCCGGCCTCGACATGGGGATCGTCAACGCCGGTCAGCTCGCCGTCTACGAGGACATCGAGCCGGAGCTCCTGGAGCGGATCGAGGACGTGCTGTTCGTGCGCCGCCCCGACGCGACCGAGCGACTCGTCGAGGCGGCCGGGCGCGTCAAGGGCGAGGCGACGCGACGCGAGCACGACCTCTCGTGGCGCGAGGCGCCGGTTTCCGACCGGCTCGCACACGCCCTCGTGCACGGGATCGTCGACTTCATCGAGGCCGACGCGGAGGAGGCCCGGCTCGAGCACTCGCGGCCGCTCGACGTGATCGAGGGGCCGCTGATGGACGGGATGAGGATCGTCGGCGACCTCTTCGGCTCTGGCCGGATGTTCCTGCCGCAGGTCGTCAAGTCCGCCCGGGTGATGAAGCGCGCGGTTGCCTACCTCGAGCCCTTCATGGAGGACGAGCGGGCCGGGGGGAGCGCCCAGGGGAAGGTCGTGCTCGCGACGGTCAAGGGCGACGTGCACGACATCGGCAAGAACATCGTCGGGGTCGTGCTCGGCTGCAACAACTACGAGGTCATCGACCTCGGCGTCATGGTGCCCGCCGACACGATCCTCGACACCGCGGTCGCCGAGGGTGCGCACGTCGTCGGCCTCTCCGGGCTGATCACGCCCTCGCTCGACCAGATGGTCGACGTCGCGAAGGAGATGGAGCGGCGCTCGCTCGACCTGCCGCTGCTGATCGGTGGCGCGACGACGTCGAGGCAGCACACGGCGGTGAGGATCGCTCCCGCCTACTCGCACGAGACGGTGCACGTCCTGGACGCGAGCCGTGTCACCGACGTCGTGTCGTCCCTCCTCGACCCGTCACGGCGCGTGCGGCTCGCGCAGGAGAACCGCGAGCTCCAGGACCGGCTACGCGAGCAGCACGCCGAGAAGCTGAAGCGGCCCCTGCTGCCGCTCGCGGAGGCGCGCCGAAACCGTCAGCAGGTCGGCTTCGACGAGCTGCCGGCGCCGCCGTTCATCGGCTCCCGTGCAGTCGAGCCTGACGTTCGCGAGCTGGTGCCGTACATCGACTGGCAGTTCTTCTTCCACGCCTGGGAGCTGAAGGGGAAGTTCCCGAGGATCCTCGAGCTACCGGCGGCGCGCGAGCTCTACGACGACGCGCGCCCTCTGCTCGAGCAGATCGTGGGCGACGGCTCGCTGCGGGGGCGCGGCGTCTACGGCTTCTGGCCCGCTCGCGGCGACGGCGACGACGTCGTGGTCGACGGGACACGCTTCTGCTTCCTGCGCCAGCAGGCGGACCACGGCGACGGGCGGCCGAACCGCTGCCTCGCCGACTACGTCGCCTCCGACGGCGACCACGCCGGGGCGTTCGCGGTCTCGATCCAGGGTGCGGACGCGCTCGCGGCTCGATTTGCGGCCGAGCATGACGACTACCAGGCGATCATCGTCAAGGCGCTCGCCGACCGGCTCGCCGAGGCCTTCGCCGAGTGGATGCACGAGCGGGCGCGCCGCGAGTGGTACGCCCCGGACGAGCGGATCCCCCCGGAGGAGCTGCTCCGTGAGCGGTTCCGCGGCATTCGTCCGGCGTTCGGCTACCCGGCCTGCCCCGACCACAGCGAGAAAACCAAGCTGTTCGAGCTGCTCGGGGCCAGAGCGGTGGGGCTCGACCTGACGGACGGCTTCGCGATGACGCCTGCGGCCGCGGTCTCCGGCATGTACTTCGCGCATCCCGAGGCGCGCTACTTCGCCGTCGGGCGCATCGGTCGTGACCAGCTCGAGGACTATTCAGAAAGAAAAAAGGAATCCGTGCTACAAGTCGAGCGTTGGTTGCGACCAAATCTCTCGTAGCCTCCACGCTGGTCGCCGTCGTTCTCGTACTCGCGACTCCCGCGCTGGCTGACGATCCAACCGTGAGAATCGACGAAGCCGATCAGGCGTTGGCGGCGCGTTCGCTCCTGCGGTCGTCGGACTTCGGGGTCGGTTGGGGTGGGGGGCCGACGACGCCGACGAAGCTCCACGGGCCCTCCTGTCCGGGCTTCGATCCGAAGGTGTCGGATCTCGTCATCACCGGCCACGCGAACGCGAGCTTCAAGAACTCGCGGGCCGGCGTGCAGGTCTCGCTCGACACGCAGGTGCTCGAGAGCCCCGAGGCCGTTCGCACCGACTTCGCACGGACGATTCAACCGCAGCTCGCCGACTGCTTGGAGCACCAGTTCAAGCAGGGCCCGTCGAACTTCGCGTCGGTGTCGGTCGAGCCGCTCGACTTTCCGCGCGTCGGCACCTCCACCGCGGCCTACCGCGCGACGATCGTCGTCCGCAACGCCGGCCGTTCGGCCAAGGTGCTGAGCGACTTCGTGTTCGTCGGCAACGGCCGGATGGAGTACTCGATCAACGTGGTTGCGCCCGCGGGCTACCGCGCGCAGCTCGTCCCGTTCGAGGCCGACATGGCGAGGATCCTCGTCAAGCGGGGAGCGAGGCCGGAATGAGGAGAGCGCTGCTCGTCGTCCTCGCCGCGCTCGTGCTCGCCGCGACCGCGCTCGCCGATCCGCTCGATCCCAAGGTGAAGATCGTCTCCGCCGACCAGGCGCATGCCAGCGCGGCTGTGCTCAGAAAGAGCGATCTCGGCGCGGGCTGGGTGGGGGGTGCCACGAGGAACCCGGCCCTCAAGCAGCCGGTGTGCCCGGCGCTCCGCCCGGACTACTCGAAGCTGACGCTCACCGGGCATGCCGAGTCGATCTTCAACAACGGGAACGGCGGCATCCAGGTCGTCTCGGACGTCGAGGTGTGGAAGACGCTCGCGCAAGCGGAGCAGCACATGAACGCGTTGCTCCAGCCGAAGCTCGCGTCCTGCATCCGCTACGCCCTCCTGAAGTCCGTCGGCGGCACGAACGTCACGATCCTGGCCGCCGAGCGGCAGGCGTTCCCGAAGCTCGGCGACTCGACGGTGCATTACCGCACGCCGCTCGGCGTGAAGAGCGGGAACCAGACGATCAGCGTGCTCGCCGACTTCATCCTGATGCGCAAGGGCCGCACCGAGGTCTACGTGAACGTCGTCGCCCCGGCGAATGCCGAGGATCAGCTGACGGCCTTCGAGACACGGATCTCGCGCGCGCTCATGAAGCGCATTCGCGACTGAGGAAACGCCGACCGGTCGGGTATCCTGGCCCCCTGCGTTGGCGCCTCCGGGCGCCACTTTGTATGACATGAGGCCCCCGCACAGCGAAGCTAGCAACCCTCCGGCCCCGCCCGACACGAGCCTCCTCGCGCGGGACGGCCGACCCTTCCGCCTCCCGGCCGCGCGATGAGGACGACGCTGAAGAGGGGCGTCGGTCGCGCCGCGAGCGGCAACGGGAACGGCCGCCCCGTCTACCCGCCCGCCGCGATCAGCCCGATCGCGCGCTACCAGCAGCCGCCGCATTCCGACCGCGCGGGCCTCGGCCTGCTCGGCCGCATCCTGCTCGCGGTGCTGCTCGCGATCCTCTCGGTCGCCCTGGGCGTCGCCGGAGGCACGTATCTCTGGTTCCACCAGTCCGTCGAGGCCGTGCGCGCGCACTCGGTCGATGTGAAGGTCGCCCAGAAGGCGCTCGACGTGGCGATCCCCGGCCAGGCCGCGGTCGCGCTCGTCGTCGGATACGACTTCCGGGTCGGTGACGACCCGACGAGCTCGCGCTCGGACACGCTGATGCTGATCCGGGCCGACCCCGACTCGAAGACGATCTCCCTGCTCTCCTTCCCGCGCGACCTGATCGTGCCGGTGTACTGCCCGGGATCCGGATCGTCGGCGGTCTACGACCGGATCAACTCCGCGTACGCGCGCTGCGGGTCGAAGGGGACGCTCGAGACGGTCCGCAAGCTGACCGGCATCCCGATCAACTACCTGATCACGGTCAACTTCCGCGGCTTCCGGCAGATCGTGGACGAGGTGGGCGGGGTCTGGATCGACGTCGACCGCCGCTACTACAACCGCAACGTCGGCACGGCGGCGACGAACTTCTCCAACATCGACCTCCAGCCGGGCTACCAGCGTCTGAACGGATCGCAGGCGCTCTCGTTCGTCCGCTTCCGGCACACGGACTCGGACTTCTTCCGGCTCGCCCGCCAGCAGGCGTTCGTGCAGGCGTTCAAGGAGCAGGTCAGCCAGCACTTCGACCTGCGCAAGCTGCCGGGAGTCGTCTCGGCGATCACGCACAACGTCGAGGTCGGGTCGAAGACGGACTTCAGCGACAAGACCGTCCTCGGCTACGCGCTCTTCGCGGCCACGCTCCCCGGCGGGCACTTCTTCCAGGTGAAGATCGACGACGTCAGCGGCTACTCGGAGCTCCACGCCCCGCAGTCGTCGATCGAGGCTGCGGTCAACGAGTTCTCGAATCCCGACGTCCGCGTGTCGAAGGTGGCGAACGCAGGTGGCGCTCGGCAGGAAGGTCAAGTCCGCGACGCCGACGCCGAAGCAGACGACCGTCACGGTCCTGAACGGCAACGGCGTCGCCGGCTCGGCGGCGAGCGCGAACTACCTGCTCGCCCAGCGCGGCTACCTGACGCTGCTGCCGCCCGGGAACGCCGAGCCGAACGCGCCCATCCAGTCGTACTTCCACTCGCAGATCTACTTCGATGCGACCCAGAAGGGCTCGAAGCAGGCGGCGCTCGCCCTGAAGGAGCTGATCGAGCCGGCCGACGTGCAGCCGCTGCCGCGCGATCCGGGGCTGCGCGCGCTCAATCCCGGGGCGATGCTCCTCGTGGTCGTGGGCCAGACGTACCACAACACCGTCGCCGCGGTGCCCGTCGTCGAGGTGCCCAAGCGCCAGCCTGCCAACGTCCGCTTCGACCCGATCTCCGGCCGCGACCTCGTCGAGCCCTACAAGAACCGCATTCGGTTCCGGCTGATGGTGCCGAACGTGCTCGAGCGCTCGTCCTACCCGGACACGCTCCCCGGCGACAAGCCCGCGCGCCTCTACTGGATCACCGACGGCAGCAAGGCCCTCAGGCTCGTCTTCCGGACGGGTGGAAACGAGTTCTGGGGGATCGAGCAGACCGACTGGACGGAGGCGCCGGTGCTCGCGGACAAGAGCTTCCAGCGCCGGATCAAGGGCCGGGCGTACGACCTCTACTACCACGGCAAGCACCTGCACATGGTCGTCGCTGCGCGTCGGCGACTCGAGCTACTGGGTCGTGAACACCCTCCTCGACTCGCTCTCGAACGAGACGATGATCGCGATCGCCAAGGGCCTGAAGCCGCTCAAGGCCGGCAAGTAGAGTCCGATTCGATGGCGAAGGTGGGCATCTTCGGGGCGGGGTGGGTCGGCCTCGTCACCGGCGTCTGCTTCGCCGAGCTCGGGCACGAGGTCGTGATCCGCGACATCGTCCCCGAGAAGATCGAGGCGCTCCGGCGCGGCGAGGTGCCGTTCCACGAGGAGGACGTGCGAGTCGCTGCTCGAGCGGAACGGCGAGCGGCTGACGTTCACCCTCGACGCGGCGGACGTCGCGGCCTGCGATTTCCTCTTCGTCTGCGTCGACACGCCGCCGACCCACTCCGGCGACGCCGACCTGTCCCGCGTGTGGAACGTGATCGACGAGCTGCCGCCGCTCGAGGGGCAGCCGGTGCTCGTGATGAAGTCGACCGTGCCCGTGGGCACCGGCGAGAAGATCCGGCACGGACTCGACGCGCGCGGTTTCGCGGACGTCGGCTACGTCTCGAATCCCGAGTTCCTCGCCGAGGGCAACGCGGTCCGCGAGTTCATGCACCCGGACCGGATCGTGATCGGCGCGTTCGCGAACGACGACGCCGAGCGGGTCGCCGCGCTGTACTCGTCGCTCGACGCCCCGATCGTCCGCTGCGACGTCAACTCGGCGGAGATGATCAAGCTCGCCGCGAACGCGTTCCTGATGACGCGGATCTCGTTCATCAACGAGATCGCGAATGTGTGCGAGGCGACCGGCGCCGACGTCGTCAAGGTCGCGGAGGGAATCGGCCTCGACCACCGGCTCGGGCCGCACTTCCTGCGCGCCGGCATCGGCTACGGCGGAAGCTGCTTCCCGAAGGACTCCCTGGCGCTGAAGCAGCTCGCCTCGAACTCGGGCTACCACTTCCAGCTGCTGTCCGCCGTGATCGAGGTCAACGAGCTCCAGAAGCGGCGCGTGATCGCGAAGCTCAAGCGGCACCTCGGCTCGCTTCGCGGGCGGACGCGTCGCTCTGCTCGGTCTTGCGTTCAAGCCGAACACCGACGACATGCGCGAGGCGCCGTCGATCGTGCTCGCCGGCCGGCTGCTCGCCGAGGGCGCCGAGGTACGCGGCTGGGATCCGGTCGCCGACGGTCGCGACGCTGCCGGACGGCGGTCGAGCTCGTCCACTCGGTGCTCGACGCGGTCGAGGGCGCCGACGCGGCGGTGATCGTGACGGAGTGGGACGAGCTGCGGAGCCTCGCCCGCGAGGAGGTTCGCGACGCGATGGCGAACCCGCTGATCGTGGACGGACGGAACCTGCTCGACCCGGACGCGGTGCGCGCCGCCGGCTTCGTCTACGAGGGCATCGGACGTGCCGCCCCGCCCTCGGGCGACACCGGAGAGACGACGACGCGGGGGCCCGACCGGGAGCTGAGCGGCCGCTAGTGCACTAGGCGGCTTCCTCGCTTATCGTGCACGGCTGGCTCACCCACCGGTGATGGAAGCGATCATCCTCGCCGGGGGCAAGGCCGAGCGGCTCGGCGACGCTGGCCGGCGGTCGCCCGAAGGCGCTCGTCGACGTCGGCGGCAAGCCGCTTGCCGCCTACCAGGTCGGCCGGCTCGCGCGTGCGGGCGTCGGGCGCGTGATCATCTCGTGCGCCGTCGGACCAGGGCGAGCTGTTCGAGCGGGAGCTCGCGCGCATCGGGCCCGAGATCGTCGCCGCCGAGGAGCCGGAGCGGCTCGGCCGCGGCGGGGGGATCAAGTTCGCCGCGAGGCAGCGCGTCGAGAGCGGCGACGTGTACGCGCTGAACGGCGACGAGCTGGTCGACGTCGACTTCGCAGCCCTGCTCGCGCGGCATCGCGCCACCGGCGCCGCCGCGACGATCAGCGTCGCGCGCCCGAAGTCGCCGTTCGGGGTCGTCGAGCTCGGCGAGGACGACGTGGTCGATGGGCTTCAACGAGGCCGGCCGCGTCCCCTACTGGGTCAACTGCGGCATCTACGTGCTCTCGGACGAGGTGATCGATCGCTTCCCGGACGTCGGCGACCACGAGACGACGATCTTCCCCGAGCTCGTGCAGGAGCGAGGACTGCATGCGTTCCGGCACGAGGGTCTCTGGCTGACCGTGAACACGCCGAAGGAGCTGCGGACCGCTGCCGATCACGTCGCGGCGCATCCGGAATGGCTCGCGGCATGAGAGGATCGGCACCTGTGAACGACGGGCTTGACTCGCCGAACACGAACTCGCTCGAGCCGTGGGAGTTCGCGCCGCAGCATGTCGAGAAGCCCTGGGGCTACGAGCTGATCTGGGCGCTGACGCGACGTCTACTGCGGCAAGGTGCTGTTCGTCAGGGCGGGCCACTCGCTGTCGCTCCAGTTCCACCGCAAGAAGGACGAGTCGTGGCTCCTGCAGAGCGGGCGGGCGAAGGTCGAGCTCGGCGACGCGGGGCGGTCGGTGCTGAACGAGGAAGTGGTCGGCCCGGGCACGGCGTTTCGCTTCGAGCCGGGCACGGTCCACCGCGTGACCGCGCTCGAGGACACGACCATCCTCGAGGTCTCGACGCCGCACCTCGACGACGTCGTGCGCCTCGAGGACGCCTACGGCCGCGCCTAGTGCCCCTTCAGGTAATGCGCCCCCGATTCCGGCGCGTCGGAAGACGTGCGCGGAGCAGACCGAGGACGCCGCATGGTGCGGCTTCAGGCCGCCGGAGGTGATGGCGTGTATTGCCTGAAGGGGCACTAGGAGCGACGGCGATCGTGCCGGCGAGCTCGCGCGCGATCGCATGCTCGCCCGAGCCCGACCGCACGGTGACCGGGCCGCCAAACGGCGCATGGGCCACGACCTCCACCGACGCGCCGGGGACGAGCGCGAGCTCGGTGAGGTAGCGCAGGAGCTCGGGGTCCCAGTCCGGGACGCGCGCGACGGTCGTCGTCTCGCCGGCTTCGAGCTCCGTGAGCACGCGCCGCATCCGAGGCGGCAAGCCGCAGTTCGCGGTCCGGGATCGGATCGCCGTGGGGGTCGTGTGTCGGATACCCGAGCGCGGCGTCGATCCGCGCCTCGAGCTCCTCGGAGAGCACGTGCTCGAGGCGTTCGGCCTCGTCGTGCACCTCGTCGAGCGGGAGGCCGAGCGTGTCCGCGAGGAAGAGCTCGAGCAGCCGGTGATGGCGCAGGACCTCGAGCGCGATCCGTCGGCCGCCTCGGGTGAGCGTCACGCCTCGATAGGGGACACGCTCGACGAGACCGTCGGCCGCGAGCTTCTTCGTCATCGCGGTCACCGACGGCTGCGAGATGCCGAGCCGCTCGGCGAGGGCGCTCGTCGTGACCGCGCCTTCGTCGCCCGCGAGCTGGAGGATCGCCTTCAGGTAGTCCTCGACTGCCCGCGAGACCTCGGTGTGTGGCTTGCCCACAGGGTTAAGGGTACTTTACACTCAAGAGTTAGTTATGACTAAACGCTTTACCCGTCGTGGCCTCATCGTCGCCGCAGCTCCACTTGCGGCGGTGCCTCTTGCGGGGAGGCTCGCAGTCGAGACCGGTGGGGCGACGACGGCGGTGCCCGACCACACCGCGCATCGTTCGCTCTCGTCCCACGCGGCGCTGCTCGGACACGCGGCGATGATCGGCGACGGCGCTCCTGCCGTCGGCGGCCCGAACGATCTCGACCACCTCCTCTACCCGCCGCCGCGCTGAGCCCGCCTCGCCCGGTCGCGTCCGCGAGTACACGCTGACCGCGGTCGACCTGGAGGTCGAGATCGCGCCCGGGTGTCTTCTTCCCGGCGTGGACCTACAACGGGACGATCCCCGGGCCGGTTCTGCGCGCGACCGAGGGCGACCTGCTGCGGGTCAGGTTCGTCAACGCGGGCGAGCACCCGCACACGATCCACTTCCACGGCATCCACCCATCGAACATGGACGGCGTCTTCGAGATCGTCGACCCGGGCGAGCAGTTCACGTACGAGTTCGAGGCGAGGCCGGCCGGCTTCCATCCGTACCACTGTCATTCGACGCCGCTCAAGAAGCACATTCACAAGGGTCTCTACGGCTCGCTGATCATCGATCCGAAGACGCCGCGGCCCGATGCGCAGGAGCTCGTGCTCGTGATGAACGGCTACGACACCGACGCGGACGGCGAGAACAACTTCTACACCGTGAACGGCCGCACGTTCTACTACGCGCGCTACCCGATCAGGGTGCGTCGCGGGCAGCTCGTCCGGATCTACCTCGCGAACCTGACGGAGTTCGACCTGATCAACTCGTTCCACCTGCACGGCGACTTCTTCCGCTACCAGCCGAACGGCACGGGCGAGAGCTGGGAGTACACCGACACCGTCATGCAGTGCCAGGGCCAGCGCGGCGTGATCGAGCTCGAGTTCGCGAACACCGGCAAGTTCATGTTTCACGCCCACCAGTCCGAGTTCACGGAGCTCGGCTGGATGGGCTTCTTCGACGTGATCGAGTGATGGAAGCGGGCGCCGAAGCAGCCGAGGCAGGCCGCGCTCGCTGGCGGCTCTGGGCGCTCGGGCCGATCCTGCTGCTCGCGATCGTCGTCGGTGCCTTCGCCACGGCCGGCTCCTCGCTCGTCGACCTGATCGGCACGAACCCACCCCCGGCGGACGAGTTCGACATCCGCCGGGTCGAGTTCTCGCCGGGCGAGATCCGGATCAAGGTGCGCAACCCGCAGCGCGACGAGCTCGACGATCGCATCCGTGACCGTCGACGACGCGATCGTGCCGTTTACGCTCGACGGCCCGAGCGAGCTCGGGCGGCTGCGGTCGAGCACGATCGTCGTCCCGTACCTGCTGGGTCGAGGACGAGCCGATCTCGGTCGGTGTCACGAGCTCCACGGGCATCCAGACGACGAAGGAGATCGCGGCCGCGATCGAGACGCCGACCGCGTCGCTCCGACGGCTTCCTCGGCTACGCGATCATCGGCTTCCTCGTCGGCATCCTCCCGATCGCGCTCGGACTCCTGTGGCTGCCGTCGCTGCGGCAGGCGGACGCGCGCTGGCTCGCCGCGTTCATGGCGATGACCGCCGGCCTCCTGACGTTCCTCGGCATCGAGGCCCTGTTCGAGGCGTTCGAGCTCCAGGCGGTCGCTGCCCTCGACGCTCGGCGGACCCGGGCTCGTGCTGCTCGGCGTCGCCCTCTCCTACCTGGCGATCACCTTCATCTCCGCGCGCACCTCGCGGCGGCGTGGGACGATCGGCGGCCTCGCGCTCGCGACGCTCGTCGCGGTCGGCATCGGCCTGCACAACCTGGGCGAGGGGCTCGCGATCGGCACGTCGTTCGGGGTCGGTGAGCTCGCGCTCGGGACGTTCCTGATCGTCGGCTTCATGATCCACAACCTGACCGAAGGGCTCGGGATCGCGGCGCCGCTCGCAGAAGAGGGCCGCGAGGCCCGCGTCGCCTGGCCGACGCTCCTCGGGCTCGCGCTGATCGCGGGCGCGCCGGCGATCCTCGGCGCGTGGATCGGCGGCTACGCGGCGAACGACGTGCTCGCCGTGCTCTTCTTCGCGATCGCCGCCGGGGCGGCGCTCCAGGTCGTGGTCGAGGTGGGCCGCTTCGTCAAGCGCCGGGCGCCGGGCGGTCTCACGTCGGGGCACGCAGTCGGCGGCTTCCTCGCCGGGCTCGCGGTGATGTACGTCACCGGGTTGCTCGCCGCGTAGCTAACCTTCACACATCTGTGGTAAGGTTCGGCTCCGTGGACGAGCTGACCGTCGGAGCAGCCGCCGCCGCCGACCGAGCTGGTCGCCGCGCATGCTCCGCTACCTCGAAGAGCTCGGGCTCGTCGTGCCGCGGCGCACGCCGGCCGGCTACCGCGCTCTACGCGCTTGGCGAGCTGAACCAGCTCCGCGTCGCTCCAGGAGCTCCGCCGGCGATTCGGCATCGACCTCGACGAGATGGCCTTCGCCGCGCGGCTTCGCCGCGAGCCCGAGCTCCGCTCCGCCGTCGACGGCTGGCTCGCCACCGCCGACGACAGTCGCTCCTGGATCGAGTGGGAGCAGCGCAAGCACGAGCGGCTCCTGGCCGCCTGACACCCCCGACTACACTGCCCCGACCGAGAGAGAGGATTCATGGCGACGACCAAGACGACACGACGTGAAGGACCTGTCGCTCGCGCCCGAGGGCGTGCGGCGCATCATGTGGGCCGACCGGCAGATGCCGGTGCTGGCCGCGATTCGCGAGCGCTTCGCGACCGAGCAGCCGCTGGCGGGCTACCGCATCTCCGCCTGCCTGCACGTGACGACCGAGACCGCGAACCTGATGCGCACGCTCAAGGCCGGCGGCGCCGACGTCGTGCTGTGCGCCTCGAACCCGCTCTCGACCCAGGACGACGTCGCCGCCGCGCTGGTCGAGGAGTTCGACATCTCCGTCTTCGCGATCAAGGGCGAGGACAACGACACCTACTACCAGCACATCGAGGCCGCGGTCGACCACAAGCCGCAGCTGACGATGGACGACGGCGCCGACGTGATCGGCGTCCTCCACAGCGCCCGGCGCGAGCAGCTCGGCGACATCATCGCCGGCATGGAGGAGACGACGACCGGCGTCATCCGCCTGAAGGCGATGGAGGCCGACGGTGCGCTGGCGTTCCCGGTGATCGCGGTGAACGACGCGCGCACCAAGCACCTCTTCGACAACCGCTACGGCACCGGGCAGTCGACGATCGACGGGATCATCCGCGCGACGAACGTCCTCCTCGCCGGCAAGCGCTTCGTCGTCGCCGGCTACGGCTGGGTGGGTCGCGGCGTCGCGATGCGGGCCCGCGGGATGGGCGCGCACGTGATCGTGTACGAGGTCGACCCGATGCGCGCGCTCGAGGCGCTGATGGAGGGCTACGAGGTGATGCCGATGGCCGAGGCTGCCGCGATCGGCGACATCTTCTGCACCGCCACCGGCGACAAGCACGTGATCGCGCGCGAGCACATCGAGCTGATGAAGGACGGCGCGATCCTCTGCAACACCGGCCACTTCAACGTCGAGATCGACATCCCGGCGCTCCGCTCGCTCGCGGTCGAGACGCGCGAGGCGCGGCAGTTCGTCGAGGAGTTCACGCTCGCCGACGGCCGGCGCCTCTACCTGCTCGCCGAGGGCCGGCTCGTCAACATCTCGGCCGCCGAGGGCCATCCGGCGATCGTGATGGACATGTCCTTCGCGAACCAGGCGCTCTCGACCGAGTACGCGGTGCAGCACGCTGCCTCGCTCGAGAAGAAGGTCTATCCGGTGCCGCGCGAGATCGACGAGGAGATCGCACGGCTCAAGCTCGCGACGATGGGCGTCGCGATCGACGAGCTGACCGAGGAGCAGGCGAAGTACCTGGCCTCGTGGGACGAAGGCACCTAGGAAGAGCGCTCGCGGCCGCGATCGCCGCCCTGACCGTCCTCGCGGGGCCGGCTTCGGCCGCGTCGGTGCCCTGGCAGGAGCTCGCGCGAGGTCTGGCGAGCAACGCCGGATCGATGCAACCGACCGCGTTCGTCGCGCTCGATCGCGCGGGGACGGCTCGTTTCTCGGGGCGGCTTCCGCCCGCGGGCAAGGCCGCGCTCGCGAAGCTCGACTTCAAGCGCAACGCCGCCCTTGCGATCTTCGGGGAGTTCGGGTGCCGCGATCACCGCGTGGCCGTCGCCCGGATCGTGAAGCGTGCGTCGACGCTCGTCGTGTCGCTCGTCGAGCGCCCGCTCGCACCCGGGACGATGGAGTGCCAGGCGATCTACCCGACCTACCGGCTGCTCGCGGTTCCGAAAGCCGATCTCGGCCTGCCGTTGCCGACCGTCGCCGAGGTGCGGCTTGCTCGAGCCTGAGCGGATCCTCCGCCTCGAGGACGACCGCGTCGTCTTCCTCGACCAGCGGCAGCTGCCCGCTCGAGGAGGTCGAGGTCGAGTGCCGCTCGGCCGCCGAGGTCGCGGACGCGATCCGGACGATGGTCGTCCGCGGCGCGCCCGCGATCGGGATCGCGGCCGCCTACGGCTACGCGCTTGCGGCCGCGCGCGGCGAGGACCTGGCCGAGGCCGAGCGCGTGCTGCGCGTCGTCGCGACCGACCGCGGTCAACCTCGCGCTGGGCGCTCGACGAGATGCGGGACGATCCGTCGGCGGAGCGGGCCCGCGCGATCCACCGGGACGAGGTCGAGCGCTGCCGCCGCGATGGCGGCGCACGCAGCCGAGCTCCTGCAGCCCGGGAGCCGCGCGCGCTCACGCACTGCAACGCCGGCGGCCTTGCGACCGGCGGCTACGGGAGCGCGGTCGGCGCGCTGCTCGCCGCCTGGGAGCGCGGGCTGCTCGCGCACGTGTGGGTCGACGAGACGCGGCCGCTGCTCCAGGGCGCGCGCCTGACGGCCTGGGAGCTGGAGACGCGCCGGGATCCCGCACACGGTGATCGCCGACTCGGCGGCTGCATCGCTGATGGCGGCCGGCGAGGTCGACGCCGTGATCACGGGCGCCGACCGGATCGCTGCGAACGGCGACACGGCCAACAAGATCGGCACCTACGGGCTCGCCGTGCTCGCCGTGCACCACGGCATCCCGTTCTACGTCGTCGCGCCGAGCTCGACCGTCGACCGTCGGCAACGCCGAGCGGCGCTGAGATCCCGATCGAGGAGCGCGATCCGGCCGAGGTCACGGAGCGGTTCGACGCGCGCAACCCGCCTTCGACGTGACGCCGGCGGAGCTGATCACGGCGATCGTCACCGAGCACGGCGTCCACTCCGCGCCGTTCGCGGTATCGCTCGCGGGCGCGGTGGTCGGGCGCGTGAAGGCGCTCCTGCTCGCCGGCGGCTACGCGACGCGTCTGCGCCCGCTCACGGACGCCGTCGCCAAGCCGCTGCTGCCGGTCGGCGGCCGTCCGATGATCGACTGGATCGTCGACCGGCTCGCCGAGCTCGAGCGAGCTCGCAACGGCGTCGCACTGGTCACGAATGCCCGCTACGCGGCCGACTTCGAGCGCTGGGCTGCCGGGTCGCTCGACCGTCGTCGTGCACGACGACGGCACGACGCTCGAACGACGACCGGCTCGGCGCGCTCGGCGACATCGCAGTTCGCGATCGAGCGCGGACGGCTCGCGCGGCGACGACCTGCTCGTGATCGCCGCCGACAACCTGTTCGAGTTCTCGCTCGCGGCGTACGTCGACTTCTGGCGCGGCAAGGGCGAGGGCAGCGCGTCGCGGTCCACCGGCTCGCCGACCCGTCGCTCGCCCGGCTCTACGGCGTCGTCGAGCTCGACGACGACGACCGCGTCGTGCGGGATCGAGGAGAAGCCCGAGCAGCCGCGCAGCGACCTCGTCTCGACCGCGACCTACCTCTTCTCGCGCGACCACGTCGCGCTGCTCGAGCGCTACCTCGCGGACGGGCATCCGCCGGACCCGCCCGGTCGCTTCCTCGTCTGGCTCCACGAGCGCGAGCCGGTCTACGGCTACCGCTTCTCCGAGGACTGGCTCGACATCGGCGACCCGCGCCAGCTGCTCGAGGCCGACAATCGCTACCGCGCGCGAGCCGGATTGCCGCTTCGGGACGAGTACGCGCTCGAATCGGCTCGCCGGTCGCAGGCTCGACGTGAGCCGCCGGGCAGGCTGACGCACCGGACTCGGCGCGGGATCAGCACGTATGCCTCCGGCACGTGGTTTTCACGACGCGCTCGCGGACCACCGGTTGTCCGGTCCGGTGTCGAGTCCGCCGCTTGTTGCTGCCTCTCGCCTCGAGCTTCTGAGGACGAGTTGGCGCAGATCTGACTCGAGCCCGACACAGACACGGCACAGGTTCGGCCGTACCGTGCCTGGAGTGGCTCGTCGACCTCCTCCTGCCGCCTCGCTGCGCCGCGTGTGGGCGGGCTGGTCTCGTTCTGTGCGCAGTCCTGTCGCGGCTCGCTCGTCGCTGCTCGGGCCGCCGCTCTGCGCGCGGTGTGGGGCGCCGACCGCCTGGCCGGTCTCAGCGCTGCGTCGAGTGCTCCGGACGCCGGCTCGTCGTTCGCCTCCGCCCGCGCGCGGTCTCGTACACGGGTGCGGTCCCGGTCGCTCGTACGGGCGTGGAAGGAGCGCGGCCTCCGCCCGCTTCGCGCGAGATCGCCGCCGGGCTCGTTGCGGAGGTCGTGCCCCGGCCGGCGGCAGACGTCATCACCTATATCCCGCCCGACGGCGACCGCAGCCTGAGGCGCGGCCATCAGCCGGCTGCACGACCTCGCGCGGGAGCTCGCAGGTCGCTGGGACCTCGAGGTCGACACCGCTGCTCGCCCGGACGCGACCCGGTCGCGCGGCAGACGGGGCTGCCCCTGCGCGAGCGGCGACGGAACGTCCGCGACGCGTTCGTCGCAAGCGCGCGGCCGCCGGGCCGCGTCGTGCTCGTCGACGACGTCTACACGACCGGCGCGACCGTCGACGGCTGCTCGCCGCGGCTCTCCGTAGCGGCCGGGCGCGCGCGAGCGTGCACGTCGTGACCTTCGCCCGCGCCGTTCGCTAGTCTCAGCTGGAAGCTCGACGACGATCGAGTCCGACGACCCAAGGAGGCTGGATGCGCCTTCAGGTGAAGGGCAAGAACGTCGAGGTCAGCTCCGTCGTTGCGCCGCTACGCGGAGTCGAAGCTCGCGAAGCTCGACAAGCAGCTCGCCGAGCTGACCCAGGTGGAGCTCGAGCTCTCGGAGGAGAAGAACCCGTCGATCCAGGCGAATCACGTCGCCGAGGCGACGATCTTCACCAAGGGACCGACGCTGCGTGCGCGCGAGGCGTCGCCTGACATCCGGGCGTCGATCGACCAGCTCGTCGAGAACCTCGAGCGCCAGGTGAAGCGCTACCGCGAGAAGCGGACGCAGGAGCCGCGGCGGCGCACCCAGCACCACGGCGCGTGAGCTCGGGCGTGTCCCTCTTCCGGCGCCGGCAGCCGCTGCACGTCCAGCTCGCGCGCGAAGCCGGCATGTCGCTTCGGTGACGACCGCTCCGCGCGTGCACCGTGGGACACCACCGGCATCCACGGGCTCCACCGGGCGCGGCAGTGGGACGCCGTCGTCGACCGTCCGCAGCGCCCGAGCTCGAGGGCGAGCGAGGCGAGGTTCGTGGCGCTCTCCGGACGGTGTGCTCGTGGTCGAGGACGGGCCGGACGACGTCGAGCCGCTCGCCCGCGCGGTCGACGACCGAGCTTGCACCGCCCGTACCGTGCCGAGGCGGTGCGGCGGGACGCGGACCTGTGGGCCGTCGCTGCGAACGTCGATCGAGATCGTCGAGCTGCCGGGCGTCGCCGGCGAGGAGATCGAGCTCGTCGTCGCCGCGGCGCGGAGCGGACTCTCGTCGTCGACGGCGAGCGCTCGTTCGGCACGATCGCCGCGCTCGAGCGTCCCGGACCACGTCGTGCGCGCCCGGAGGATCGACGGCGAGCTCTGGGAGGTCGAGGTCGATCCGCTGTGAGCGGACGGCCGGTTTCGATCGAGCTCGTGCCCGAGCCGCCGGCCGCTAACCCTGTGTCGGTGCCGCAGGTAGGCGTTCTCGAGAAGGTCCTCCGCTTCGGCGAAGGCCGGCGCATGAAGCGTCTCCAGGATCAGGCCGCGTACATCACGTCGCTCGAGCCGCGAGTTCCAGGCACTCTCGGACGCCGAGCTGCGGGCGAAGACCACCGAGTTCCGGGAGCGGCTCGCAAACGGCGAAGAGCTCGACGAGCGTCCTCTTCGAGGCCTACGCGGCCGTTCGCGAGGCCCGCCTGCGCGAGTCCGACCAGCGCATGTTCGACGTGCAGCTGATGGGCGGGATCGTGCTCCACGAGGGCGACGTCGCCGAGATGAAGACCGGCGAGGGCAAGACGTTCGTCGCGAGCCTCGCGCTCTACCTGAACGCGCTGCCGACCGTCGACGACCCATGACGGCCGCGAGCTCGGCCGGGCGTCCACCTGGTCACCGTCAACGACTACCTCGCCCGCGCGACGCCGAGTGGAACCGCGGCGTCTACGAGCGGCTCGGAATGACCGTCGCGTTCATCGAGACGATGATGCCGTTCGAGGCGCGCAAGGTCGCCTACGAGGCCGACATCACCTACGGGACGAACTCCGAGTTCGGCTTCGACTACCTGCGCGACAACATGGCGATCTCGCTCGAAGGCTCGTCCAGCGCGGGCATCCCTACGCGATCGTGGACGAGGTCGACTCGATCCTGATCGACGAGGCGCGCACGCCGCTGATCATCTCCGGCGAGCCGACGACCGCGGCCAAGACCTACTACGACTTCGCACGTGTCGCCCGCACGCCTCAGCGGCGCGCAGACGAAGAACAGGAAGCTCGAGGACCAGGAGCTCGCCGCGCGAGTACGACTATCCTCTACGACGAGAAGCACAAGACGGTCTCGCCGACGGAGTCCGGAATCGACAAGGTCGAGCGCGCGCTCAAGATCGAGCACCTCTACGACCCGCGCAACGTGCAGCTCGTCAACCATCTCCAGCCAGGCGCTCAAGGCCGAGGCGCTCTACAAGCGCGACGTCGACTACGTCGTCCAGGACGGCGACGTGAAGATCGTCGACGAGTTCACCGGTCGGATCATGGAGGGTCGCCGCTGGTCGGAGGGCCTGCACCAGGCGGTCGAGGCGAAGGAGGGCGTGCAGATCCAGGAGGAGCACCAGACGCTCGCCACGATCACCCTCCAGAACTACTTCCGCCTCTACGAGAAGCTCGCCGGCATGACCGGCACCGCGAAGACCGAGGAGAAGGAGTTCGTCGAGATCTACGGCCTCGAGGTGGTACCGATCCCGACCAACGTCGGCCGTCGCAGCGCGCGGACCAGCAACGACCTGATCTTCAAGACCAAGGAGGCGAAGTTCGCGGCCGTCACGGCGGACATCAAGGAGCGCCACGAGAAGGGCCAGCCGGTGCTCGTCGGCACGATCGCGGTCGAGACGTCCGAGTACCTGAGCGAGCTGCTCAAGCGGCAGGGCGTACCGCACAACGTGCTCAACGCGAAGGAGCACGCGCGCGAGGCCGAGATCATCAAGGACGCCGGGCTCGGTCGGCGCCGTCACGATCGCGACGAACATGGCCGGCCGCGGCGTCGACATCAAGATCGACGACCACGTGCGCGAGCTCGGCGGCCTCTACGTGCTCGGCACCGAGCGCCACGAGGCGCGCCGCATCGACAACCAGCTCCGCGGTCGCTCGGGCCGCCAGGGCGACCCGGGCGAGACGCCGCTTCTACCTCTCGGGCCAGGACGATCTCGTGCGCCTGTTCGCAGGCGACCGGATCTACAACATCATGGATCGCTTCAAGCTCCCGGACGACCAGCCGATGGAGGCGAAGATCCTCTCGAACCAGATCGAGAACGCGCAGAAGAAGGTCGAGGAGCAGAACTTCGTCGCGCGCAAGAACGTCCTCAAGTACGACGACGTGATGAACGTCCAGCGGCAGGTGATCTACGAGCAGCGCCGCCGCGTGCTCGAGGGCGCCGACCTCTCGGAGGAGATCAAGGAGGAGTGGCTGCCGGAGGTGATCTCGAGCGACTGTCGGCGACTACACCGCCGCCGAGGTGCAGGAGGACTGGGATCTCGGTGGGCTCGTGACCGCCATGGAGGCGCTGTACGGCACCGGCGTTGCGGTCGAGGAGCTGGCCGGGCTCGACCGCGACGGCGATCGTCGACGAGTTCCTCGACGACGCGCGTCGACGCGTACACGGAGCGCGAGGCGCGAGATCGAGGCCGATACAGGAGGGGCTCATGCGCGACCTCGAGCGGTTCATCGTCCTGCAGGTCGTCGACACGCGCTGGCGCGAGCACCTCGAGAACATGGACTACATGCGCGAGGGCATCCACCTGCGCGGGATGGCGCAGAAGGATCCGCTCGTCGAGTACCGCAACGAGGGTCACGTGATGTTCCAGGATCTGAACCTCGCGATCCGCGAGGAGGTGATCGCGCACCTCTTCCACGCCCGGATCGAGGCTGCGGAGGGCGGCGAAGGCGGCGGAGGCGGAGGAGCCCTGCCGCCCTCAGGCGGAAACGGGGGCGGTCCGAACGGCAACCTGACGTACGAGCATCAGCCGCTGGCCGGCGCCGATGCGATCGCGGCCGCGAGTGGCGGCGCGGGGGCCGTCGCGACGGCGGCGGTTGCGGGAGGTGGGTCGGTCTCGACGCCGGTCGCGCCTCGCCCGGTCGTCAAGTCGGAGCACGAGAACCTCGGTCGCAACGACCCGTGCTGGTGCGGCTCCGGCAAGAAGTTCAAGCGCTGCCACGGCGCCTGACGCCGACTCGAACGACCTCGTAGGCGTGACGCGGCGGTGCGGCTTGCGCACCCCCACCCAAGGGTGGGGTGTCCGTCCCGCCGCCCTCGGCGGCTGACGCTACCCGGAGGTGTGGGTCGCGGGTGTGACGGATCCGTGCCGAGTTTGCAACTTTCGACGAGCGGCGCTCGCGAATGGCGCGGCGGCGCGCGCAAAGCTCGACAACGCGAGTCATGTGGCCCGGCCGAGCCGCAGCCTTCAACCCACGTCACGCCGTCGAGCGGCGCGGCGATGTCCAGCAGTCCGTCGCCGGAGCCCGCTCTCACTCGCCGGCCCAGCGCCGTTGCAGGCCTACCACCTCCTCGTCGGGCACGCCGACGGAGAAGTGCGCGTGGACGACACGCCAAGCCGAGCCCTCGTCGCGCAGGACGAACGTGACGCGAACGTCGATCCCGGAACCATCGGGGAACGAGAATCTCGGCGTGTCGAAGACCCAGCCGAGCGAGCCCTCCTCGTACGCTCGCGGGTCTGCCGGCTCGAGGGTGATCCCCTCGGTCTCGAACCCGAAGCGCATACGGTCGCGGGTCTCGATGTGCTCCCCGGGAGCCGTGCCGACGATGAGCTTCGCCTCCGCCGAGACGATGTCGTCGAAGGCGGCGACGTCGCCGGACGACACGCCCGCACAGAAACGCAGATACCCGTCTCGAGCTCCTTCCGATTCCTCCATCTCTCCCACCTCCGCTCGCTGGTCGGGAGGCGACTCTAGTGGGGCGTCGCACCGTGACGCTAGGATCGAAGACGATGGCCGAGACCGACCGCAGCCTCAAGGAGCAGCTCGACGACATCGGGGTCCAGCTCGACTGGGTCCGTGATTACCTTTGACCCGCCGGGTCTAGAGCGGCGGCTGGCCGAGCTCGAGGAGGGGATGAGCGAGCCCGGCTTCTGGTCCGACCAGGAGCGGGCGCAGAAGATCTCGACCGAGCACTCGCGCGTCTCGAAGCGCCTCGGGATGTACGAGCGGCTCATCGACGAGTACGAGGACGCCGTCGAGCCTGCTCGAGCTCGACTCGGAGATGGCACCCGAGATCGAGGCGTCGATCGTCCCGCTCCGCCGGGAGCTCGGCCGGCTCCAGGAGGCGGCGCTGTTCGACGGGGAGTACGACGCAGGGCGACGCGGTGGTCACGCTCCAGTCAGGCACCGGCGGCACCGACGCCCAGGACTGGACGGAGATGATGCTGCGCATGTACGAGCGCTGGGCGGCCGAGCGCGGCTTCAAGGTCGACCTGCTCGAGGCGAGCCCCGGCGAGGAGGCCGGCCTCAAGAGCGCGACCTTCACGATCGCGCGGCGAGAACGCCTACGGGATCCTCAAGGCCGAGCGCGGCAAGCACCGGCTCGTCCGGCTCAGTCCCGTTCGACAGCGCCCACCGCCGCCATACGGCGTTCGCGACCGTGATCGTCGCGCCGCTGCTCCCGGACGACACCGAGGTCGAGATCGACGAGGCGACCTCAAGATCGACACCTACCGGGCCCAGGGCGCCGGAGGCCAGCACGTGAACAAGACCGACAGCGCCGTGCGCATCACGCACCTGCCGTCCGGAATCGTCGTCCAGTGCCAGAACGAGCGTTCGCAGTCGGCGAACAAGCAGACGGCGATGCGCGTCCTCAAGGCGCGGCTCGTCGAGCGCGCCGAGGAGGAGCGCGAGGCGACGATGGCGAAGGAAAGAGGGGGTGTCGCAGACACCGGGTTCGGCGGCGAGTCGATCCGCAGCTATGTGCTCCATCCGTACCAACTCGTCAAGGACAGCCGTACCGGCTACGAGATCGGAAACGCCCAGAGCGTCCTGGACGGCAACCTCGATCCGTTCATCCACGAGTACCTGCTGGCGAAGGCTGCTGGAAAAATCGTCTAGCGCGTGCGTTAGACTTTCGCGACCTTCGCACCAGGCGCGCCGAGTAGCCGCGCGTCGCCAGAAAGCCACCGTGCAGGAGACCAGACGTCATCACACCCACCGCGACGGCTCTCGCCGAGCCGCCGTCAGAGGCCGCGCCGCAGCTGACGACGAGCGCCGGCTCGATGATCGTGTTCGAGTCGGTGACGAAGGTCTACGAGCCGGACGTGGTCGCGCTCCGCGACGTGACGTTCCACATCGACAAGGGCGAGTTCGTGTTCGTCGTCGGCGCGTCGGGTTCCGGCAAGTCGACCCTCGTGCGCCTGCTGCTGCAGGAGCTCGAGGCGACGACGCGGCAAGATCGTCGTCGGCGGCCGCGACCTCGCGCGGCTCAAGCGCTCGAAGGTGCCGATGCTGCGCCGCAACATCGGCTGCGTCTTCCAGGACTTCAAGCTGCTCCCGAACCGCACCGCGTCCGAGAACGTCGCCTACGCGCTCAAGGTTCAGGGCGAGAACCGCGCCGTCGATCCGCCGCAAGGTGCCCGAGGTGCTGTCGATGGTCGGCCTCTCGCACAAGATGAACTCGCTCCCCGACGAGCTGTCGGGCGGCGAGCAGCAGCGCGTCTCGATCGCGCGCGCGTTCGTCAACCACCCGCCGCTCCTCGTCTGCGACGAGCCGACCGGGAAACCTCGACCCGGACACGTCCGTCGGGATCATGCAGCTCCTCTACCGGATCAACCGCAGCGGCACGACCGTCCTGATGGTCACCCACGACCGCGAGATGGTCGACAAGATGCGCAAGCGCGTGATCCAGCTCGAGGAGGGCCGCCTGGCCCGCGACGAGCGGCGCGGGGGGTACACGGGCGAATGAGGCATCGCGGGCGGATGAGGCTGCGGCTCGTCGTGCCGAGGCCTGGCGGAGCCTCGGCGCGAACATCTCGACGACCTTCGCGGCGACGATCACCGTCCTCGTCGGCATGTTCCTGCTCGGGCTCTTCATCGCCCTCGGGACGTGGACGCTCTCCTGGTCGAACCACGTCAAGCGCGAGCTGATCGTCAAGGTCGACTTCAAGACGAAGCCGCAGGCGACGCGCAAGCAGGAGACGGCGGTCGTGCAACAAGCTCAAGGCGCAATCCGCAGGTCAAGCAAGGTCGTAGTTCGTCTCGAAGGAGCAGGCGCTCGAGCGGATGAAGAAGCGCTATCCCGAGCTGACGCAGAACCTGCCGTACAACCCGCTGCCCGACTCGCTCGAGATCACGCCGACGAAGGCCGAGTACATCGACGACGTCGCGGCGAGCCTGCAGCCGCTTGCCGCCGGGCGTCGGCGGCGGTCGCAGACGGGCAAGAAGCTCTCGAGCCGAGTGCTCCAGGTCGCGCACGTGATCGAGCTGATCTTCACGATCGCGACCGCCGATGCTGCTCGTGGCCGCGACGCTGCTGATCGCGAACACGATCCGGCTCTCGATCTTCTCGCGGCGGCGCGAGATCGAGGTGATGAAGCTCGTCGGCGCCACGAACTGGTTCATCCGCGGTCCGTTCATGATCGAGGGCCTGCTGTGCGGTGTGGGCGGGGCCGTGCTCGCGGTCGTTCTTCCTGATCCTCGGCAAGGAGATCGCGCTGCCTGCGTCCACCTCGACACGCTCTCGAGCGACGCCCGACGTGCACGCGCTCGCGTTCCCGCTCACCGCGCTGATCCTGCTCGGCGTGGGCCTCGTCCTCGGCGCGCTCGGGTCCGGGCTGACGCTCCGCCGCTTCCTCCAGGTCTAGCGAGCGCCTCGACGAGCCGAGGCGGGTCGCGCCGGTTCGTTCGAACGCGGTCCCATCCCAAACCCCCACCCACCCCGGGGAGGCAATCGTGCCGGCGCAATCGTCACGCGGGCGTGGCGTCTCGGTGGAAAGAGCGTGCCGATTGCTCCACAGGGCCGGGCTCCCCGGCGCCGCCCCGCGTAGGCTGCCGGGGCCGTGGGTGCCCGCGAGACATCGAGCCGCGTCGTCGTCGAGGTCGGGCGCCGCGGCAAGCTCGTCGCCGGCGAGCCGTACTTCACCCCCGGCGTGCCGATCGTGCTCGACTCGAAAGGGCTCGGCGACCTGCGACCGGGCGACCTCGCCGTCGTCCGCACGGGCCGCGGGCGGCGCGCCCGCGTCGAGCGCGGGCTCGGCTCCGCGCAGCGGATCGAGAACGTGCTCGAGGCGCTGCTCGTCGAGCAGGGCGCGCGCGTCGAGTTCGAGCCGCACGACGTCCCCGAGCCGAGCCTCGACGGACGCGTCGACCTGCGCGAGCTGACCTCGTTCACGATCGACCCGGAGACCGCGAAGGACTTCGACGACGCGCTCTCGTTCCGCCGCGAGCCGGACGGGATCCGCGCCTGGGTGCACATCGCCGACGTCTCGTACTTCGTCCCGGCCGGGCAGCCCGCTCGACCGCGGCGCAGCGCGGCGTGCGTTCTCGACGTACGTGCCCGGGCTCGTCGCGCCGATGCTGCCGCCCGAGCTCGCCGACGACGCCTGCTCGCTGCGGCCGCACCAGGACCGGCTCTGCGTCACGGTCGAGATCCCGCCGAGCGGCGAGCCGCTCTTCTACCGCTCCGTGATCCGCTCGAACGCGCGGCTCACCTACGGCGAGGCCGCAGCGCCGCGAGGCGGCGCCGCGAGATCCTCGAGCAGCTCGACGCTCGCCGGCGAGCTCGCGACGGCGCTGCGGGCGCGGCGCTTCGCGCGCGGCGCGCTCGAGGTGACGACGCCCGAGATCGTCTTCCGCTTCGCAGGACGGCCGCGTCGCCGACGCGTGGCAGGAGAGCGAGCCGTACGCGCACATGCTCGTCGAGGAGCTGATGCTGCTCGCGAACGAGCACGTCGCGGCGTTCCTCGCCGGTCGCAACCGCGCGGCGCTCTACCGCGTGCACGAGCGGCCCGAGCCGCAGTCGATCGCGCTTCTGCTCGCGAAGCTGACCGACCTCGGCGTGCCGACGCCGCCGGCGCCGGACGTGCTCTCGCCGCAGGCGGCGGCCGAGCTGGCGGGCGAGATCTCGCGCCGCGTCACCGCGTACGTCGAGCAGTCGGGCCGCGGGCGCGAGGCGTTCTCCGACGCTCGTCCTGCGGGCGCTCAAGCAGGCGCGCTACGACCAGCGGAACCTCGGTCACTCGGGGCTCGCGAGCCCGGCGTACTGCCACTTCACCTCGCCGATCCGCCGCTACCCGGACCTCGTCGTCCACCGCGCGCTGCTGCGCGAGCTCGGCCTCGGCGACGATCCGCCGCCCGACGACCTGCCCGAGCTCGCCGAGCACACCTCGGACGCGCGAGCGCGAGGCGGCGCGCTCGAGTACCTCGCCGACGAGATCTGCCTCGCCTGGCTGCTCGAGGATCGCCTCCTCGAGCGCGGCTGGGACGAGCCGTGGGAGGGCGAGATCATCGGCCTGATCGGCTCGGGCCTGTTCGCGCGCTTCGGCGGCGTCTTCGAGGGCTTCCTGCCGGCGCGACGACTTCCCGGGCGAGTTCTTCGAGCTGAACCGGACGGGGACGGCCCTCGCCGGTCGCCGCTCGGGCCGCTCCTATCGGCTCGGCGACCCGATCGAGGTGCGCGTCGAGTCGATCGCGCGCAACGAGGGCAAGGTCGAGCTGGCCCCGGCTCGAGCGCTCCGACGCTCGAGGGCCGGCGGAACGTCGCCGTCATCTGGGTGCGATGGTCGCCCCGAGGCAGGACGCAGGGAGCGCCCGTGCCGAGCTCGCGCGACTGGGACGCCCTCGGGCGAACGCGCAGTCGGTGGCCGACTGCGTCGCCAACCCCTCAGATCAGCCGGCGCTCGGCCGCCCAGCGCGTCAGCTCGTGGCGGGACGAGAGCTGGAGCTTGCGCAGGACGTTCGAGACGTGGCTCTCGACCGTCTTGACCGAGAGGTGCAGGCGCGCCGCGATCTCCTTGTAGCGATAGCCGCGCGCGATCAGCTGCAGCACCTCGCGCTCGCGGGCCGTGAGCTCGTCGAGCTCCGTGTCCGAGTGCACGCGCTCGCCCGCGCTGAACGCGTCGAGGACGAAGCCGGCGAGGCGCGGCGAGAACACGGCGTCGCCCTCGGCCACGCGCGATCACCGCGTCGGCGAGCTCGTCGCCCGAGATCGTCTTGGTCACGTAGCCGCGCGCGCCGGCGCGGATGACGCCGATCACGTCCTCGGCCGCGTCCGAGACGGACAGCGCGAGGAACTTCACGGCCGGGCGCTCAGGTGCGACCTGGCCGCGATCACCGCCTCGCCGCCGCCGTCCGGCAGGTGGACGTCGAGCAGGACGACGTCGGGGTCGGTCTCGCGGATCACCGGCACGGCGTCGGCGACGCTCTCGGCCTCGCCGACGATCTCGACCTTGTCGCCGAGCTCGCCGCGCACGCCGGCGCGGAAGAGCGCGTGGTCGTCGACGAGGACGACGCGCACCTTCACGACTGCGCTCCTCGGCAGGACGAGCTCGACCTCGGTGCCCTCGCCGGGCGAGGTGACGATCGTGGCCGTGCCGCCGGCGCGCGTCATCCGGCTCTCGATCGACTCGGTGAGGCCGCGCCGGTCGGCGAGGCACCGCCGCCCGGTCGAAGCCCGCGCCGCGGTCGCGGACGAAGACGCTCACGCGCTCCGCGTCGCACTCGGCGTAGACGGCGACCTCCTCGACGCCGGAGAACTTGGCGGCGTTCTGCATCGCCTCGCGCGCCGCGAGCACGACGGCGCGCACGTCGTCGTCCAGCGGGCAGTCGCCGCTCGATGCGAGCTCGACGCGGATCGCCGTGCACCTCCTCGATCTCCGTCGCTGCGTCGGCGAGGGCGCCCACGAGCGTGTCGCTCGACGCGGCGCCGTGGCCGTAGAGCCAGCTCCGGAGCTCGCGCTCCTGGCGGCGCGCGAGCGAGGCGACGCGCCGCGGCTCGTCGGCATGCCGCTGGATGAGCGCCAGCGTCTGGAGCACGGAGTCGTGCACGCGCGCGGCGACCTCGGCCCGCTCCTCGCTGCGGATGCGCGCCGTACGCTCGGCGTCGCGCTCGACCGCGAGCTGCCACAGCCAGGGGCCGGCGATCAGCAGGAGCGCGCCGGCGATCGCGCCCGGGGCGAGGAACGACGCGCCCGAGCCCTGGGCGAGCAGGAGCGCTGCGCCGAACGTGACAGCCCCGAGACCGACGAGCGAGACCGGCTCGTTCGTCCGCAGCGAGCCGCCGCTGCCGCCAGATCGCGACGAGGCCGCAGGCGATCAGGACGAGCGCGATCGAGGCGTGCGCGGAGAGGCCGATGGCGCCGAGTGCGAGGCCCGACGCGGCGAGCAGCCCGATCAGCGCCAGCCAGCCGCGACCGCTCATGTAGAGCCAGACCGCGACGTAGAGCACAACCCCGGCGCCGGCGGCGAGCGCGAGCAGGGTGAAGAAGAGCCGGACGAGCGTGGGATCGACGCCGATCGTGTCGGCGATCCCCGCGCAGACGCCGGCGACGACGCGGTCGTCGTCGCTGCGGCGGAGCTCGACGAACGGCATCGCGGTCATCGTACGGCGCGCTCGACCTCGATCTGGCCGATCCCGACGTCGGTGTCGAGCACGAGCTGCGCGTCAGTGGGCCCGACGTCGGCACGGATGTTGTGGCCGTCTTCTTCGTGCCCGAGCAACCTCGCCTCACCCCAGCTCACGTGCGCCTTCGTCCGCACGGTGACGCCGCTCGGGACGAGGATGTGGAGCCGGCCGATGCCGACGCTCGCCTGGATCGTGGTCGTGCCGGCCGGGAGGGCGAGCTTCGAGAGGTCGAGCTCGAGCTCGCCGATGCCGAGCCGGTAGTCGTCGCGCAGCGCGCCGACGCTCGCCGGCTGGTAGGAGCGGTCTCCGACGCCGTCGCCCAGGTGCATGTAGGTGCTGGTGAAGGCGACGACGGCGACGACGACGAGCGCGAGGAACACGGCGACGGCGCCGAGGACGGTCAGGAAGACGCTGCGGCGGCGCGGGGGAGCGGGCGCCGCCGGCTGGGGAGGCTCGCCGGCGAGCGGCTGGACCGGCTCCCCGGCGGCCGGCTCCGACACTGCCGGCTCCGCCGCGGCCGCCGGCTCCGCGGCCGCCGGCGGTGTTGGCGGAGGCGCGGGCGTGTCCGGGGGTGCCGGTCGCCGCTGCGACCAGAGGACGACGGCGCCGCCGACGAGGACGACGGCCCAGAACCAGTCGCTGGGGAACCGGAACGAGATGTGGGAGAAGAGGGCGATCCCGGCCACGCCGACGAGCACGAGTCCGACGAGAGCGAAGGGTCGGCGCCTGCGGTTGCGGAGCACGTCGGTTGCGATCGACTCCTGCTCGCCCTCGTCGGGGATCACGAGCACCGCGGCGCCGTAGACGAGGATCCCGGCGCCGCCGAAGAGCGTGAGGATGACGAAGCCGACGCGATAGAAGACCGGATTCACGTCGAAGTAGCGGCCGAGGCCGCCGCACACACCGGCAAGCATCCGGTCGGAGCGGCTCCGGCGCAGCTCCTTGTACGTCGCTAGATCAGTCATGGCTCCAGCGTGCCGTGTGCGCCTCCGTCGGTCGATCCGGAGATCCCCTGGTCCGACCCTACAACGGCCCTGATGTTCGGCGCGCGGCCCGGGAGCTCCGGCGGCGCGACCCTACAATCAGGCGTCATGGCCAAGCAGGCGGGAACGAAACTGATCGCAGAGAACCGCCGCGCGCGGCACGACTACCAGCTCCTCGACCGGATCGAGGCGGGGCTCGTCCTGACGGGCACCGAGGTCAAGTCGCTGCGCGCCGGGCGCGCCACGCTCGCGCAGGCCTGGGCCGACGTGCGCGACGGCGAGGCGTGGCTGCAGGGCGTCGAGATCGCCGTCTACGAGCAGGGAAACCGCGCAAACCACGAGCCGGCTCGGCCACGGAAGCTGCTGCTGCACCGGCGCGAGATCGACCGCCTCTACGGCCAGCTGCGCGAGAAGGGACTCACGCTCGTCCCGACCAAGCTCTACTTCAAGGACAGCCGCGTGAAGGTGGAGCTCGCGCTCGCGCGCGGCAAGGACGTGCGCGACAAGCGCCGCACGATCGCCGACCGCGACGCGCAGCGCCAGATCGAGCGCGCGCTCAAGTCGCGCCGCTGAGCGTGCAGCCCGAGGTGCCAATCGCGGCGGCGGTTTCGCCGCCGGACCTCCGCTCGCTCGTCCTCGTCCTCGCTGCGTCCGCTCTCGGCGTCGTCCTGTCGCGGTTCCACCACCGCGTCGTGCTACCGACGGTCGTCGCCGAGATCGTGCTCGGGATCCTCATCGGGCCGGAGGTGCTGGGCTGGGCCGAGACGGACAGCTACCTGGAGTTCCTCGCGAACTTCGGGCTCGTGTTCCTCTTCTTCTTCGCCGGGCTCGAGGTGGTCGAGAAGCACGTGCCGCGTCGATCGGTCGTGCGTGGCTCGATGGGCTGGGCGATGTCGATCGCGATCGGCGGCGTCGCGGGAGTCGTGCTGCACGAGGCGGGCCTCGACGCCGAGGCGTGGCTCGTCGCGGTCGCGCTGTCGACGACAGCCCTCGGCACGCTCGTTCCGATCCTGAGCGACGCGGGTCTGCTCCCGACGCGCCTAGGCTCGGCGGTGCTCGGCACCGGCGTGGCCGGCGAGTTCTGGCCGATCGTCGTCATCTCGGTCTTCCTGACCGGCGTGTACGGAGCCGCGGCAGAGGTCGTGCTCCTGATCGCCTTCGGTGCGCTCGTCGCAGTCGGCGCCGGTATCGCCATGCGTGCGAGGCCGCCGCGCATGCTTCGCATCCTCCGTGACACGATCCACACCACCGGCCAGGCCGCCGTGCGCCTGTCCGTGTTGCTGCTCGCCGCACTCGTGCTGCTCGCGCACGACGTCGGCTTCGACTTCGTGCTCGGTGCGTTCGCCGCGGGCCTCGTCGTCGGGCTGGCGCTGGACTCGCCGAGCGGCGAGCCCGTCCGGATCCGGCTCGAGGGGATCGGTTTCGGGCTGATGATCCCGATCTACTTCGTCGTCACCGGGATGAACTTCGACATCGACAGCCTCCTGAGTGCGACCGGTCTCGCTCTCGCCGCGCTCTTCCTCGGCCTGCTCGTGGTCGTCCGCGGCTCGTCCGCGATCCTGTGGTCGCGCGAGCTCCCGCCGCGCGAGACGCTCGGCCTCGCCCTCTTCGGGGCCACCGGGCTGCCGCTGATCGTGGCGATCGTGGATATTGGAACCGACCGCGGCGCCATAACCGCCGAGGTCGGCGCGTCGCTCATCGGCGCCGGGATGATCTCCGTGCTCGTGCTGCCGTTTCTCGCCACGGCGATCGCGCCTCGGCCGGCCGCGCGGCCTATCACGACGCTCGAGCCCGAGAGCGCCACCGAGTACTAGGCGCCGCGCGGATGAGGGTTACACTGAGCTACGACATACGGGGGCGCCATGGTTTCGACGTGGTCGGTTCTCCGGCAGAGCTGCAAGCCGAGGTCTCCGGTCGGCCTCGTAAAACAACCGGAACCAAACGCAAGTGCGAATGAGAACGATCTCGCACTCGTCGTCTAGTCACTGACTAGCTGACGTGTCGCCCCGAGCTCGGCCCGTGGCCCGGGAAGCGGCATCAGAAAACGGGCTGGCGCCAAAGGAGAGTCAACCGCCGGCGGCGCGAGACCAAAGGGTGACTAGCCCGGCGGTAGGTCGGTCGCGAACCGGCCGTCCGGGCGAAACCGAAATCGCGGCCTACGCTTGTAGACGCTCTGTCCGGTGCGTCCGCGGACGCGGGTTCGATTCCCGCCGCCTCCATAACCGCCACGAAACTAGGGCCCCCTTTGGGTGGCCCTCCCGTCCTGGAGTGACAGACCCGAACCCCGAGCGACTATCGTTCGCTTCGTGGCGACCTCCTGTGCGCGTCGAGGCGGGAATGTCAGGGGCCGATGGGGACGCGCGGCACTGCTTGTCGCGGCATGCGTCGTGACCGTTTTGGGCGCCGCAGCCGCAACCGCCTCTGTCGGGACCAGCGAGGTCTCGAAGGTCCTGAAGGAGTTCGGTCCCCAGCCGCTGCCGGACAAACGGCCACCGGGCTGGATCCCGATCGACAAGGTCACCGACGGCTGTGGCCAGGCGGACTCGGCGTTCAGGGCGAATGACCAGACGTACAGGAGCACCGACGGAAAGACGCTCAAGGTGGATTTCACGGACGCCTGCGACCTCCACGACGCCGCGTACTCCGGGGCACTCGTGTGGGATCGCATCAACGGGCAGTTCATCGACTTCAGCGACCCCTACTGGACCAAGGACCGCATCAACGACAAGTTCAGGCTCGACCTGCAAAGGATGTGCTTCAGGAACTTCCCGCCCGTGCAGGATGCAGTTGGTGCACGTTGGAAGACGGCATTTGAAACCTGCTTAGGTTCGGACGAGCTCAACTCGACCCTCATCCCGGGCAAGATCTGGGGCGCCCTGAGTTGGCACAGAGCCGTACTCCTGTCCGGCGTGAATCCGAGGGAGAGAATCAACCTCGGGGGGAAGTGGAAGAACACCGCGCTCGGATTCCCGCTCTGCGACATCGGGGCTGCCCACCCGATGACGATGACACAGGGTGACATCAAGCACAACGCCAGGTTCGAACCTGCTGGCGGGAGAGAGGTCGTGGCAGAGTGGATCCACGGGACAGCGGGGTACCGCGGCGAGTTCAAGGGAGCATTGATCACCGGCGACAAGGAAGGCGACGACGTCGTCGTGGGAACCTTCACGATCACCGAGGGCGGGAACAAGGTGGGGGGAGGCGATATGACCATCAAGGTCACCTCCGAAGACAGGTTCGACTTCAATGGTTCAGGTCAGGGCGGCACGATGGTGCGCCAAGCGAGGTCGACACAAGGCCTGGTGCTCTCGATAGCGAAGCCGCGCTGCGAGAATTCCGGCACGTCGCAGCAGCCGAAGCCGGCCGCGGGCTCGTTCGTGCTGACCTCGAACAAAGTCACGAACCCGGACGCGCCTGAGGTGACGGTCGATGCTGCGGGCGGGAAGGCGCTCTGGGACCACACGGGTCAATACGGCGGCGCGGGCAAGGGGGGCGAATGGAAGGTCGACTACACGTTCAAGGTGCCCCAGACGCTCGTCGCCGGGAAGTCGTACACGCTCACACTTGCGCTCGTAGTCTCCGATGTCGTGCCGGTTCAGCCGCTTCTGATCGAGTTCGGGGCGCGTGCCCCGGATTTCGTTGGTCGAGCCTCCGCCAACTATCCGAATCCGCCGTCGGACTCAAAGACGTTCAAGGTGCCGCTGTCGGCGGGCTACGCAGACTTCAAGGAGATCGTGATCATCGTCGGCATCGGTAGCGCCGAGGTGACCTACGTGTATCGCCGCGTCGGAGGCTGACCAGCCCCGCTTACACGCGGACGGACGCTCGCAGGCGCCGCGACCGGAACGCAGCCGGCGAATGCTTGACACGGGCACGGGCTTCTGTCATGAAGGGCCTGGCGTCAGGAGGGGTCTTTCATGCGACATTTGAGGCTGCGGTTCGTTGTCCTTGTGATCGCCGCGGCAGTCGTCGCGGGGGCCGGGAGCCAGAGCGCGCACGCGATCACGTGGTGCTTCGACTGGGTCGCGTTTCAGATCGACGAGAAGAACGCGGACCAGAACCGCCTCAGCGTCGACCAGCTGCGCGCCAAGCTGCGGAAGCTCGGCTACGAGCCGGTGCTCCAGATCAAGGCGACGGCCCCTACCGCTGGGGACGTCGTGCGCTGGTACGACATCAAGCTCGACGTGACTCAACTCGCGTCCGGCGAGAAGATCGACAAGATCCTGAAGAAGGACGACGTGCTGATCTTCGGGAACGACCACACCGGCATCGTGACCGCGAACCGGAGGGCCGCGGACGCCCGCATCGACCACTTCCTGCAGGTCCCGGACCGGACCGGGACGTGCTACAGCACACTGCAGGCGACGACCTTGCCGAACTACTTCGTCGGGCCCGGGAAGAACTGGTCGCTGAGGCAAATGTTCGCGGTGTCCCGCGAAAAGCCACCTGTGCACACGAGAGCGTTTCCGGCCGACGATTGGACGACGAGCTACTACACCGAGTGGCTCGGACGGTTGGTCTTCGGAGCGCCGAGGCAGTACCCGTTCCTGGGCTTGACGGCGGTGGTGTGGCGGCGCACCTCCGTCGACCTCACGGTCCATTCCGCGAACAAGTTCTCCTGGAAGCATCTCGGATCGAGTGCCCCGACCGGATCCGCCACGATGGTACGAGCAGGCACACGAAAGACGTCTGCAGCTCAGCCGCGATGCGAGAATTCCGGCACGTCGCAGCAGCCGAAGCCGGCCGCGGGCTCGTTCGTGCTGACCTCGAACAAAGTCACGAACCCGGACGCGCCTGAGGTGACGGTCGATGCTGCGGGCGGGAAGGCGCTCTGGGACCACACGGGTCAATACGGCGGCGCGGGCAAGGGGGGCGAATGGAAGGTCGACTACACGTTCAAGGTGCCCCAGACGCTCGTCGCCGGGAAGTCGTACACGCTCACACTTGCGCTCGTAGTCTCCGATGTCGTGCCGGTTCAGCCGCTTCTGATCGAGTTCGGGGCGCGTGCCCCGGATTTCGTTGGTCGAGCCTCCGCCAACTATCCGAATCCGCCGTCGGACTCAAAGACGTTCAAGGTGCCGCTGTCGGCGGGCTACGCAGACTTCAAGGAGATCGTGATCATCGTCGGCATCGGTAGCGCCGAGGTGACCTACGTGTATCGCCGCGTCGGAGGCTGACCAGCCCCGCTTACACGCGGACGGAAGCTACGCGGTCGTGCGTACGTTCACGGCGCGCCGACGGCGGCGATTGAAACCTTCCGCGGGTTCGATTCCCGCCGCCTCCATTTCCAGCCGCTCATGGCGATTTCCGTCCGGAACGGTTCGCCTTGAACGAGTCGTGACGGCGGGTGTAACCGCAAACCACGCTGCCCTGATAGTTCGTCGTTGGCCGCTCGCGGGGTAACAATCCCGATATGCGTCTCGAGCCGCTGTCGATCTTTCACTGGAGCTACGACGAGGGCGTCCGCGTCGGGGCGCCTGGATACGCGATCGTGAGCGCGTACGACAGCGGTGAAGGCATCGGCTACGGCGAAGGCCGTGGAACCGCGACCGGGCGGATCGACGGCACTGTCGTGTGGTCGAACTACCCGCGGCGGCGCACCGACGGCCGCATGCTGCCGAACGCGCGCGGGCTGATCACGACCCACGACGGCGCGTCCATCCTCTTCGAGTTCCGTGGGCGGACGATCTTCGAAGGAACGAACCCGGGACAGCAAAACCTGGTCGGCTGGTTCGAGTCGGATCACGAGAGCTACCGCTGGCTGAACGACATCGTCTGCATCGGCGAGGGAACGATCGGCGCCGAGGGCATGGAGATCCACATCTATGCCGGCATCAACGAGATGCCGGACTAGCGCCGCCGCCTCTCCGCAACGGCTCGAGCGACCGCCTACCAGTTTGCTCGGGCACGAGCCGGATCGTTGCCGGATCCTCTCCTACACCTAGCACCACAAATGACCGCGGCGCCATCTATGCCTCTGCGGCGTCGATAGCAACGTTCGGCGGGTTCGATTCCCGCCGCCTCCACTGCAGCTCGCCGAAGCCCAGGCTCTCGCGGGCCGTCGCCGTTCGGGCCCGTCTGTCGCTCGGGAGACGAGCGCGAGACTACGCTTCGACGTAGGCCGTGATGGGAGGGATCACGCAGTGCTCCTCCATCTTCGCCAAGACCTCGGGAGGCGGGGAGGCCAGCATCGCCTGCAGGGCGGAGAGGTCGCTGACGTCGGCTGTGACGGCGATGTTGTTGCTACCGTCGCGTGCCACGTAGTCGGTCACGTCGCTTCCGGACCCCGACTGGATCGCCTCGGCGCGAGCGGCCTTGCCTTTCAGCCAGCGCTCCACGTCGACGACAGCGTGGGTGATCACGACTCTTGGCATGACGGTTCCTTTCCGCGTGTAGGGATTGATGCGATCACGGCACTCTACTTCGGGTGTGGCATACGACACGGACCGCGGCTCCCGTGCGAGGCAGCCGACCGATCTACGGGAGGTGGCATGGACGACCCTAGGCCGCACGTCGCATCGGCCGTCGCGGTCGCAATCGGGTCGCACGTGTCGACCTACGGCGCGTTGCTGCGGGGATCTTCGCTCCCATCGAACCCGCCGCCTCCATCATCTTCCGGCCAGATGCGCGACGTGGGTTTCCCGCAGGCTGGTGGCATCCGAGGCGACGCGGGACAGGACGAACGATCGGCTCGGATTGCCGACCTCGGGTTTCTGGCAAGGGGATCCGGGACGGCACTGATGCCGGAGCGGATGTTGCGTCGGATCATCCAGAGAGGCGCGATCATGCGTGTTGTCACGTTCAGTCTTGTTGCCGTCGCGATGGCTGCAGCCGCGGTCGGCGGTTCGGCGCCGGGAACCGGCTCGGGGTACGTGCGCTACCACGAGCCGAGCCAGGGTTGGACGGCGAACGTGCCGGCCGGCTGGACATCGGTCGTGACCGGATCCGAGTTCGTGCGCAGCGAACCGCTGGCCGACCCGACGCGACTGCTCCTTCGGACGTACCGCAACCGTACTCCGGCCGCCGCGCTGCGCCAGCTCTCGACCGGCGAGGGGATCACCACGACAGCACGGGACGGCGAGCGCGTGGGTGAACAGCTGCACTGGCAGCGCTACCGTGGCCACGAAGCAGGGCAGCCGAAGCTCGCGGTCGCGCTCGCGGTGGCGAAGGACGGCGCGAACGCCGAGGTCGCAGCGCTCGTCGCGCGCCGTGCCGAGCTCGGACGGCTCGTACAGACCGCTCTGCTGCCCGCGCTCGACAGCTTCGCACCGGGGCCGCCCGAGCAGCCGAGCAGCGTGCTCGCGACCGCGCCCCCCGTCCCGGCGTACTGGCCGACGGCCGGCTGGCGCACCGCCTCCCCGGCGTCGCAGGGGATGGACAGCCAACGGCTCGACGCGATGCTCGCCGAGATCCGCAGCGCGAAGCTGCCGATCGACAGCGTCACCGTCATCCGCCACGGCTACGTCGTGCTCGACTCGTCATTCGGGCCGTTCGCCTCGGGCAAGCTCGGCGAGCCGTATGCGTCCGGGCGCCTGCACGAGCTGCAGTCGGCGACGAAGTCGGTCACCTCGATGCTGCTCGGGATCGCCCTGCAGGAGAAGGCCGCGACCGGCATCACCGTGAAGACGCCGGTGCTGCGCCTCGCCGCCGCCCGCCATTACGTCCCGAAGCACACCGACGCGCGCAAGCGGGCGATGACGATCGACGACCTGCTGACGATGCAGTCCGGGCTCGCGTGGAGAGAGTCGGGCTACGCCTACACGCCCGGCAGCGGCAACGACGTCATGACGATGTTCACGACGAAGAGCTGGACGAACTACGTGATCGACCGCCCGATGGCCACGCAGCCCGGAACGACCTTCGCCTACAACAGCGGCACGTCCCACCTAGTCTCGGCGGTGACCACGGTTCTGACGGGTCGCCCCGCCGCAGCGCTCGCTGCAAAGCGGCTCTTCGCGCCCCTCGGCATCCGCCAGTACAAGTGGCTTACCGCCCCGGAGGGCGTCAACGCCGGAGGGTTCGGCCTGCAGCTGCAGCCGCGCGACCTCGCCAAGCTCGCCTTCCTCTACCTCCACCACGGCCGCTGGGACGGCCGACCAGATCGTCCCCGCCGCCTGGGTCGAGCAGTCGACGACAGACCACGTCGCAGACCCCCAGTACGAGTACGGCTACCTCTGGTGGCTCGACCGCGCCGACGGCTACGCGTACATGGCCGGCCTCTACGGGCAAACCGCCGTCGTCGACCCCGGGAAGGACCTCGTCGCCGTGATCACGGCGCACCTCCCGGCGAGCGTCGACGCGAGCACCGTCACGCGCTGGCTGCTCGAGACATACATCCTCCCGGCAGCCCGCTGACTTTGCGCCGTGCTCCGCACGGGGGTCATGACTTCCGACTCGACTCTTCGGGCAGCTGCGCGGTCCCCGGCGGATCGCTGGTGGTAATACGCTCTTCGGGCGACTCAGTTGAGGGGTGAAAGGAGTACGGGAATGAGCACGGTCACCGAAACGGTTCTCGGAGCGAATTCGGAGGTCGGGAAGCTCCGCACGGTGATGGTCCACCGACCGGACCTGGCGCACGAGCGGCTCTCGCCCACGAACTGCCATGAGCTGCTCTTCGACGACGTGATCTGGGTGCGACGTGCGCGGCAGGAGTTCGACGCGTTCGTCGACCTGATGCGCTCCCGCGGTGTCGAGGTGCTGCTGCTGCACGAGTTGCTCGCCCAGACCCTCGAGGACCGTGAGGGGCGCGAGTGGCTGCTGTCACGCCGCGTCCGGCCCGAGGATGTGACCGTGATGTTCGCGGAGCCGCTGAGAGAGTGGCTGACCGAGATGCCGGCGGACGAGCTGGCGACCAGGTTGACCGGCGGTGTCACCGTGCTCGAGCTGCCTGACGAGCTGCGGTCGGCGATCGGGCCGGCGCTACGTCCCACGGATTTCGTCCTGGCGCCGCTTCCGAACCAGCTCTTCACGCGCGACACGAGCGCCTGGCTCTACGGCGGGGTCTCGCTCAATCCGATGTTCTGGCCGGCGCGCCAGCTCGAGACGCTGAACGTCGAGGCGATCTACCGCTTCCACCCGCGCTTTCGCGACGCCGGCTTCCCGATCTGGTTCGGCGGCGCCGACCATGACTGGGGCCTCGCTCGGATGGAGGGCGGCGACATGATGCCCGCCGGCGACGGCGTCGTCCTGATCGGCATGGGCGAGCGCAGCACCGCGCGCGCGGTCAGCATCCTGGCGAAGAACCTGTTCGAGGCTGGGGCGGCGCGGCTGATCATCGGGGCGCAGATGCCGCGGGAGCGAGCCGCGATGCACCTCGACACGGTCTTCACCTTCTGCGACCGCGACGTCGTGACGCTGTACGAGCCGGTCGTGTCGCAGATCCGGCCGATTCTGTTCAAGCCGGGCGGCGCGTCCGGCGTGCAGGCCGAGGTGTCGGAGCGCTCGTTCCTCGATGAGGTCCGGGACGCACTCGGGATCGCCGAGCTGAAGCTGGTGACGACCGGCGGCGACGAGTTCGAAGCCGAGCGGAACCAGTGGGACGACGGCAACAACGTGGTCGCACTCGAGCCGGGCGTCGTGGTCGCCTATGAGCGCAACGAGGCGACGAACACCAAGCTGGCGAAAGCCGGCATCGAGGTGCTCGCCATCGCGGGTCAGGAGCTTGGACGCGGGCGTGGCGGCGGTCACTGCATGACCTGTCCTGTCGCCCGCGACGCCTGAAAGAAGGGAGAACGAGATGAGCACGATGGTCGATCTTCGCGGCCGGCACCTCATGAAGCTGGCCGACTTCACACCGGACGAGATCACCTACCTGATCGACTTGGCGGCGGAGCTCAAGGCTGCCAAGAGCGAAGGGCGCGAGGAGCAGAAGTTGATCGGCAAGGAGATCGCGCTGATCTTCGAGAAGGACTCGACGCGCACTCGCTGCGCGTTCGAGGTTGCCGCCTATGACCAGGGCGCACACGTGACTTTCATCGGCCCCTCCGGCTCGCACATGGGCCACAAGGAGACGGTCAAGGACACGGCCCGTGTTCTCGGCCGTATGTACGACGCGATCGAGTACCGCGGCTTCGCTCAGGAGACGGCCGAGGAGCTCGCCCGCTGGGCCGGTGTCCCGATCTACAACGGGCTCACCGACGAGTGGCACCCGACCCAGATGCTGGCCGACTTCCTCACCTTCCGGGAGCATCTCGGGAAGCCGCTCAACGAAGTCGTCTTCTGCTACCTCGGCGACGCCCGCTTCAACATGGCGGACTCCTACCTGGTCGCCGGCGCCAAGCTCGGCATGGACGTCCGCATCGCCAGTCCGCAGTCGCTCTGGCCGCGCGAGGAGATCGTGGAGCTCGCCCGCTCGACGGCGGCCGAGACGGGCGCCCAGATCACGATCACCGAGGACGTCGCCGAGGCGGTGCGCGCGTGCGACGTGCTGCTCACCGACGTCTGGGTTTCGATGGGCGAGCCCGACGAGGTCTGGGCAGAGCGGATCGAGCTGCTCAAGCCGTACCAGATCAACGCCGAGACGATGGCCGCGACGGGCAACCCGGACGTGAAGTTCATGCACTGCCTCCCCGCGTTCCACAATACGGAGACTCAGGTCGGCAAGGAGATCTTCGAGAAGTTCGGGATGGATGCGCTCGAGGTGACAGAGGAGGTCTTCGAGTCGCCCGCGTCGCTGGTCTTCGACGAGGCGGAGAACCGGCTGCACACGATCAAAGCCGTGATGGTCGCGACGCTGGGAAGCTGAGGATGCGGGTCGTCGTCGCACTGGGCGGGAACGCGCTGCTCCGGCGCGGGCAGCCGCTCACGGCCGAGAACCAGCGCGCGAACGCCCGAGTGGCGTGCAAGGCGCTGGCCCCGCTTGCGCTCGACCACGAGCTCGTGATCTCGCACGGGAACGGGCCGCAGGTCGGGTTGCTCGCGCTGCAGGGCTCCGCGTACACCGAGGTCGAGCCGTACCCGCTCGACCTGCTGGGCGCGCAGACGGAGGGGATGATCGGCTACCTCATCCAGCAGGAGCTCGGCAACGAGCTGCCATTCGAGAAGCGCCTCGCGTCGCTGCTGACCCTGGTCGAGGTCGATCGAAACGATCCCGCCTTCGGCGACCCGACGAAGCCGATCGGCCCGATCTACAACGAGGCCGACTCCGCACGGCTTGCTGAGGAGAAGGGCTGGACGTTCAAGCCGGACGGCGACAGCTTCCGCCGCGTCGTCCCCTCGCCTCTGCCACAGCGGATATTCGGGATCGAGCCGCTGGAGTGGCTGCTCGACCGCGACTGTGTCGTCATCTGCGCGGGCGGCGGCGGCATCCCTGTCATGTACACCGACGAGCCCGCGCCGGCCGGGCGCCAGCTCGTCGGCGTCGAGGCCGTGATCGACAAGGACCTCGCGAGCGCGCTCCTCGCCAAGGACCTGCGGGCGGACGCGCTGGTCATCGTCACGGACGTCGACGCGGTCTACGCGGACTGGGGCACTCCGCAGCAGCGCGCGATCCGTCGCGCGACCCCGGAAGCGCTCGCCGACACGGAGTTCGCAGCGGGCTCGATGGGACCGAAGGTCCGTGCCGCCTGCCTGTTCGTCGAGCAGACTGGCGGCCTGGCCGCGATCGGCTCGATCTCGGACACACCGGCGCTCCTGCGCGGCGATACCGGCACGATCGTCACGAGCGAGGCGGACGGGCTCGAGCTCGCCGAGGTGGCATGAGCCGCCTGGCCGGAGCCGGCGACACAGACGGAGGCTCCAAGGAGCGGAGGCGCCGGCTTGCCCGGCGCCGGGAGCGGGCATGAGCGAAGCCGCGCCCGCTCAGCCCGAACCGCCGAAAAGCCGGTTCACGCTTCCCTCGGCGTACACGATCCTGTTCGCGCTGATCGTGCTCGCTGCGATCGCGACGTGGGTCATTCCGGCCGGGACGTACGACCTCAACCCCGCCGGTGAGCCGATTCCGGGGACGTACCACGAGGTCGACGCGAAGCCGTCGCGGATCCTCGTCGACTCGCTTACAGCCCCGATCAACGGCCTGTACGGGATCGAGGACGCGACGGGGAACATCAACTACTACAACTCCGGCACGCTCTTCGGCGCGATCGACATCGCGCTGTTCATCCTCGTGATCGGCGGCTTCCTCGGCGTGACGATGAAGACCGGGGCGATCCAGGCGGGCATCGGCAGCCTCGTCCAGCGGATGGCAGGGAAGGAGCGCTTGATGATTCCGGTGCTCATGTGCGTGTTCGCTCTCGGAGGCACGACGTTCGGGATGGCGGAGGAGAGCCTGGCCTTCTACGCACTCGTGATCACGGTGCTGATCGCGGCCGGGTACGACGCTCTCACGGGCGCGGCGGTCGTCCTGCTCGGCTGCGGGATCGGGGTCCTCGGATCGACGGTCAACCCGTTCGCGACGGGAATCGCATCGGGGATCGCGGGCGTCTCGATCAGCGACGGCCTCGTCGGACGGCTGGTGATCCTGATCATCGGCGTGGCGATCGGCATCTTCTTCGTCAGCCGCTACGCCGAACGAGTCAGGAAGGATCCGTCGAAGTCGGTCGTCTACGACATGAAGGCCGAGAACGAAGCGCGTTTCCGGGCCGAATCCGACGCCGGCGAAGTCAGGCTCACGGGCACGCACAAGGTGATCCTGGCCGTGTTCGCGCTGGCGTTCGTCGTGATGATCTACGGCGTGATCCCGTGGGAAGACCTCGGGATTCCATTCCCGACCTGGTGGTGGTGGTTCCCGGAGATGACCGCCTCCTTCCTGCTGTTCGCGATCATCATCGGGGTGATTGCGCGGATGCGTGAAGGTGAGCTGACCGCCAACTTCGTCGACGGTGCGCGCGACCTCCTCGGGGTCGCCCTCATCATCGGCATCGCCCGCGGCATCACGGTGATCATGAACAACGGCCAGATCACCGACACGGTCCTGCACTGGGTCGAGCGTGCCTTGGGCGACACAGGCGAGGCCGCGTTCGCAATCGTGATGTTCGCGCTCTTCCTGCCGCTGTCGTTCCTGATCCCGTCGTCGTCGGGACTCGCGACCCTGGCGATGCCGATCACAGCTCCGCTGGCGGGGTTCGTCGGCGTGCCCGAGTCGGTCGTCGTGACCGCGTACCAGAGCGCCTCCGGCCTGATGAACCTGTTCATTCCGACGTCGGCCGTCGTCATGGGCGGCCTCGCGATCGCGCGCGTCCCGTACGGCACGTACCTCCGCTGGGTCTGGCCGCTGCTGGCCATGCTCACCGGTGTGGTCGTTGTCGTGCTCGCGGTGTCGGCGGTGGTGACGTGAGACCCGGGAAGGGAGGGTTGCGATGAGCAACGCCGTTGTTCGCTGGATCGCGCTGGGGCTCCTCCTCATGATGATGCTCAGCGTGATCGGCCTCATCGCGTATGCGCGTGGACCGGCGCACCACCATGGTGACGATGTCGGCACCCACGGCACGAAGGTCCAGGTCGAGGCGCCGGCATGACGGCGGCGACCGTCGAGACTCCACGTGACGTGATCGCGTGGCACGGCCTCACTGCCGACGAGGCGTGCGGCCGGCTCGAGGCCGACGCTCTGGCAGGTCTCGAGGCCACGGAGGTCGAGCGGCGTCGCGCGGAGTTCGGGCCGAACAAGCTCGCGGAGGCGGAGAAGGAGCCGGCCTGGCGGGCGTTTCTGCGTCAGTACCGCGACCTGATGCAGCTCGTTCTCCTCGGGGCCGCGATCGTCAGCATCGTGGCGTTGCAGGAGTTCAGCACCGGCATCGTGATCATCGGGCTGACGGTGTTGAACGCCGTGCTCGGCTTGAACCAGGAGGGCAAGGCGGCCGAGAGCGTCGCGGCGCTGCAGAAGATGCTGTTGATCAAGGCACACGCCCGCCGCGGCGGGGTGCGCGTCGACATCCCGGCGGAGGAGCTCGTCCCGGGCGACGTCGTCGTCTTCGAGGCGGGCGACAAGATCCCGGCCGACGGCCGCCTGCTCGTGGCGGCGACGCTCGAGATCGAGGAGGCGGCGCTGACGGGCGAGAGCACGCCGGTGCTGAAGTCGGTCGAGCCGGTTGCCGGCGACGACGTGCCGCTCGGCGACCGCCTCGACATGGCCTACATGAACTCGACCGTGACGCGCGGGCGGGGCGAGATGGTCGTCACGGCAACGGGCATGGGCACCGAGGTCGGTCAGATCTCGGGGATGCTGAGCGGCGTCCAGCAGGAGAAGACGCCGCTGACCCGGCAGCTCGATCAGCTCACGGTGCTGATCACGATCATGGCGGGCGCTGCGCTGGGCCTCGTCATCGTCTTCGGTCTCATCAACGGCGACGACTTCGACGAGCTCTTCCTGATCGGGATCAGCCTCGCGATCGCCGCGATCCCGACCGGCCTTCCGGCCGTCGTGACGACGATGCTGTCGCTGGGGACGCAGGCGCTGGCCGCGAAGGGCGCGATCGTCAAGCGGCTGCGCTCGGTGGAGACGCTCGGCGCGACCTCGGCGATCTGCTCGGACAAGACCGGGACGCTGACGCTCAACCAGATGACGGCGCGGGAGCTCGTCGTCGTCGGGCGCCGCTACTCGGTCGAAGGGGAGGGCTACTCGACGGTCGGGAGGATCCTGCGTACCGCGGGTGAGACGGACACGGCGCTGGAGCCGTTCCTGCTGCCGATGGCGCTCGCGAACGACGCCGCGGTGCGTGAGGGCGAGATCGTGGGTGATCCGACCGAGGCGGCGCTGGTCGTGCTGGCGGCAAAGGGCGGGATCGACGTCGACGAGACGCGGCGGATCTACCCACGCGTCGGCGAGGTTCCGTTCGACTCCGAGTACAAGTTGATGGCGACCTTCCACCAGATGGAGGACGAAGGGCGGAAGGTCGTGCGCTGCTTCGTCAAGGGCGCGCCGGACGTCCTGCTCGCTCGCTCGTCGTGGATTCGGGGCGCCGCGGGCGAGACGCTGACCGCGGAGGGCGGGCGTGATCAGGTGCTGGCCGAGAACGACCGGCTCGCCGGTGATGGGCTCCGGGTGCTGGCGGTCGCGTCGCGCGACATCGATCCGGGCACGTTCGATCCGGGCGGGACGCTGCTCGACGAGGTGCAGGGTCTGACCCTGCTCGCGCTCGTCGCGATCGTCGACCCGCCGCGAAAGGAGGCCCGCGATGCGATCGCGCGCTGCAAAGAGGCCGGCATTCGCGTGCGCATGATCACCGGCGACCACGCCACGACGGCGGCCGCGATCGCGGCGCAGCTCGGCATCGAAGGTCGCGCTTTGCCCGGCACCGAGTTCGCCGGGTTCAGCGACGAGGAGCTCGACCGTGAGGTCGAGGGGATCGGCGTCGTCGCCCGCGTCGCGCCTGAGGACAAGGTGCGGCTGGTCGACATGCTCAAGCGCAAGGGCAACGTCGTCGCGATGACCGGCGACGGCGTCAACGACGCGCCGGCGCTGAAGCGCTCCGACATCGGCGTCGCGATGGGGATCACCGGCACGGAGGTGACGAAGGAGGCGGCGGACATGATCCTCACCGACGACAACTTCGCCACGATCGTCTCGGCGGTGGAGGGCGGCCGCGGCATCTACGACAACCTGATGAAGTACGTACGCGTCCAGCTGATCATGCTCGGCGCGTTCATCCTCCTTTTCGTCGGCGCCGGGATCTTCGACGTCGCGAACGGAGCCCCGCTGACGCCGCTGCAGATCCTCTGGATCAACTTCGCGGTCGACGTGCTGCTCGCGATCGGCCTCGGCTTCGATTCAGCCGCCCCGGGGCTGATGCGGCGAGCACCCAGAGATGCGGCGGCGCCGATCGTCGACCGCTGGCTCGCGATACGTCTCGGCACGGCCTCTGTGCTGATGGCTGCGCTCGCCCTCGCGATCGTCGCCTGGGGCGAGGACCGCTACGACCTCGTCGTCGCGACGACGATGGGCCTGACGACGCTCTCCTTGATGCACATCGTCGCGGCGCTCGAGTGCCGCGAGCCGACGGGAACGATCTTCAAGCGCTACACGATCGAGAACAGGCGCTTCGTCCAGCTGGTCGCCGCGGCGCTGGCGCTCACGTTCCTCGTCACCGAGCTCTCTCCCTTGCAGCGCATCTTCGACACCGTCTCGCTGACCAGCCGACAGTGGGGGATCTGCCTGCTCGGCCCGATCGTCTTCCTCGCCCTCACCGAGCTGGGCAAGCTCTACGACCGGCACGCCGGGCAACGGCAGCCGGTCTCCGCCACGGCCGAAATGTAGGACCGAGATGGAGAGCGGGCATCGGGCGCCGAGACCACCGAGCCTGCTCGACGCGGTGCTCCCCGTGGTGGTGCTGATCGGGCTGATCGCGCTTACGATCTGGCTCTTCGGCGTGAGCGCGACCGACGGGCCGTTGCAGGTCGCGCTGCTGCTGAGCGCCGCGTTCGCCGCGTTGATGGCATTGAAGAACGGCTACACCTCCGCCGCGATCGCGGACGCCGCGATCGGGGGTGTGACGACCGCGATGAGCGCCATCTTCATCCTCCTCGCGGTCGGGGCGCTGATCGGAACGTGGAACATGGCCGGCACGATCCCGACCGTCGTCGACTACGGCGTCCGCCTGCTCAACCCGACCATATTCTTCGTGACGACCGCGGCGATCTGCGCCATCGTCGGCATGGTCACCGGCAGCTCCTGGACGACCGCGGGCACGCTCGGCGTCGCCTTCGTCGGAATGTCCAAGGTCATGGGCCTCTCCGAGGCGACCGCCGCGGGCGCCGTGATCTGCGGCGCGTACTTCGGCGACAAGATGACCCCGCTCTCGGAGACGACGATCCTCGTGCCGAAGCTCGTCGGTCGCGGCCTCACCACTGAGCAGCACATCCGGAACATGTTCTGGACAGCGGGCCCGGCGCTCGGAATCAGCCTGGTGATCTTCCTCGTGCTCGGTCTGACCGCGGAGCCGGCAGGGGGGGTGAGCGCGCAGGCGGCCCTCGACACGCTCGAAGCGGAGTTCAACATCACGGTCCTCAACCTGCTGCCGCTTGCACTGCTGGTCGTGTTCACGCTCAGGAAGGTGCCGCCGTTCCTGGCGATCCTGGGGTCGGCGCTGTTCGCGGGCATCCTCGCCTGCTTCACACAGTGGGACAACGTCAAGGCCTTCGTCGATGAGCCGGGGCTCGGGCCGGTCGCCACAGGGATCAAAGCGATCTACAGCTCCATGGCGACCGGCTACGTGAGCGTCAGCGGCTTTCCAGCGATCGACCAGCTCTTCTCTCGTGGCGGGATGGCGAGCCTGCTGACGACCGTCTGGCTCGTCCTGGCAGCGCTGTCGTTCGCGGCGATCATGGAGCACGCGGGATTCCTCGAGCGGCTCCTCCGGCCCGTCGTGGAGCGGACCCCGACACGTGGCCGGCTGATCCTCGCCGTCAACGGGAGCGGTGTCGGGCTGAACGTGATCGCCGGCGACCAGTACGTCGCCGACGTTCTGCCGGCCCGCATGTTCCGAGACGAGTTCGAGCGGCGCGGACTCGCACCGCAGGTGCTGTCGCGGGCCGTCGAGGACTCCGGCACCGTGACCTCCGTCCTCGTGCCCTGGAACACGTGCGGCGCGTACATCTCGGGCGTGCTCGGCGTGTCGACCGCCTCGTATCTGCCCTACTGCTACTTCAACCTCCTCAGCCCGATCCTCGACGTCCTGTATGGGTTCATCGGGTTCAAGGTCCCCACGGCCGCGCCGCCGACGGAGGCAGCCGAACCCGACGATTCCGACACGGTCGACGACGTCCGAGCTACGGCCGCAGATGCCTAGGTTGAGGTGCGGCCGGGTCCGAGCTAGGCAGGGCGCAGGGTGCCGCCGCCACCGGTACCGCCGAGCAGCTTGAAGGCAAGGAGCAGCTCGGTGATCCCACGCATGAGGGCGATCACGCCCACGTAGACGACGAGCAGAATCGCCTTCTCTCGGAAGGCGCCCGCAACCCAGAAGGCCAGAAGAATCTCAGCGACGCCGGCGGTGAGCTGGAGCCACCAGAGGTCGAACTGCCTCCTCGTTCGGAAAGCGACTGTCAGGTCGAAGATCCCCTTGAAAAGAAGGAAGAGGCCCATAGCTGCCGCAAGCGTCCTGAACGCGTTGTCCGGATGCAGGAGCGCCCAGAGCCCGGCGATCACGAACAACACGCCCAGGATGCCGCGCGCGATCTTCCAGCCCCTCGTCGAAACGGGGATCTGAATGAACTCGTTCACACCGGCGATGACGGCGACGACCCCGAACAGGAACGAGACCGCGTACACCGTCGTGTAATCCCATTGGAAGACGAGCAGCGCAAAGACCAACCAGGCGATTCCGGTCAGGAAGAACAGCCACCAGCCCCCAGCGTCCTCGACGACCTCGCGCTCTCCGAGCAGCGTGTCGAACTTCTGCACTTCGCCTCCCTTCCCGACCACTCGTTTTCGCGGTTGTGAGCGTCTGCAGTATGTGCCGAAAGCTCCCGTCGATTCACACTGGAGTGGAGCTGGTGCCAGCGACTGAGAAGGCCCGGCGTCCTCCTTCGAAGCGACCCGTCGAGCACGCTTGCGTGACCCGTGCGTGCAGGGCGGGTCCCTGCCGAGCGACTCCTTTCAGTCGCGTCCGAACAGCGAGCTCCCGACCACGTAGAAGAGCGCGAGTGCCGCGAAGAGCACGAGACCCGTGTACGGGCTCCAGAGCGCGACGAGCGTCGCAGCGGCGTTGATCGGAACTCCCGGGATGACGGAGCGCGTCATGCCGTTGACGACGCGCTGGTCCACCCTGTCGGCGATCAGGCGGCGTCCGCTCGCAGCGTAGAACCAGCAGCACACGAAACAGAGCGCCGCGGCGGTCTGGGTGAGCCCGTAGGTGATCGCCGCGGCGCGCACGCCGTCGTCGCGGAAGTGTTCTGCCACGAGCCCCGTCGGAAACGGGAGGAAAGCGATACACGCAAGGAGCGCGATGTTGGCGAAGAGAAAGGCGCGGTCGGCTCGTCCGAGCATTGCGAAGAACGCGTGGTGATTGACCCACCAGATCCCGATGGTCACGAACGAGACTGCATACGCGGCGTACTGGGGCCAGGCGTGCTTGAGCGCCGCCCCGAGCTCGCCGCCCGGGGCGTGCACGGAGACGTCGATGATCAGGAGCGTTGCGGCGATCGCGAAGACGCCGTCGGCGAAGAGCTCGAGCCGGGAGGTCTCCACGACTCTAGGAAGGATCAGCGAAACGCCGCGGGCCAGGCACCATCGGCCTCACCGTAACGTCCGATCCGGAGGGCATAGACTCGGCCAGCTGTCATCGTTGAAGGTCGAGCTCGGCGCTCGCCACCGCGACGATCTTTCCGTGTGAATCGGTCAACGAGATGCCCCAGGCCGCTCCTAGCGACTGCGTCTTGCCCGGGTGCGATTCCCGCCGCCTCCGCGCAGGATCGGGGCTGTCCAGGCCGGGAGAAGACGGAGTAGGATCGCACCCTCTGGCAGGCATCCGAGTCAGGAAGGAGTGCAGCCATGGCAGATACCGTCGTCGCGAGCCCGCTGACGAGCGAGGCTGTTCAATCCCTACGCGAGCAGGTGCGCGGTCGGGTGATCACCGCCGCGGACGAGGGCTACGACGAAGCGCGCAGGGTCCACAATGGCATGTTCGACAGGCGGCCGACGGCGATCTTGAAGGCCGAGCAGGTCGGGGACGTCATCGCTGCCGTGAATTTCGCCCGCGAGCACGGACTCGATCTGTCCGTGCGCTGCGGTGGACATAGCGGGGCCGGATTCGGGACGAACGACGCGGGTCTCGTCCTCGACATGTCGGAGATGCGCACGGTGCGTGTGGATCCGAGGACCAAGACAGCTCGTGCCGATGCGGGTGCGACGTTGGGGGATTTCAACTACGCAACCCACGCCTTCGGTCTCGCAACGACCGGCGGGATCATCTCGACCACGGGCATCACGGGTCTCACGCTCGGAGGCGGGATCGGCTACCTGGCCCGCGGGCTCGGGCTGAGCATCGACAATCTGATCTCAGCCGACGTGGTTACCGCGGACGGGAAGTTCCTGACCGCGAGCGAACGGGAGAACGAGGATCTCTTCTGGGGGCTCCGAGGCGGGGGTGGAAACTTCGGCGTCGTGACCTCCCTCGAGTACCGCCTCGCCGAGGTCGACCAGGTCTTCGCGGGGCCGATCTTCTACAACCTGGACGACGCCGCGACCGTGCTTCGAATGTTCGACGAATTCATTCGCGACGCTCCCGAGGAGTTCGGCGGCTTTCCCGGATTTCAGATCGCCCCGCCCCTGCCGTTCATCCCCGAGGACCGGCACGGTGACCCCCTGTGCCTGGTCGTGGTGCACTGGGCCGGCCCGCTCGATCAGGCCGAGAAAGCCCTCAAACCATTCCGGGACGTCGCGCCGATCGTTGCGGACGCGAGCGGGCCGCTGCCGTATCCCGCGCTGAACGGCGCCTTCGACGTGCTCTATCCGAAGGGTCTGCGTGCGTACTGGAAAGGCGCCTTCGTCAAGGACCTCCCGGACGCCGCGATCGCGGCGCACGTCGAGCATGGGTCCCAGGTTCCCGAGGTGACCTGCACGATGCACCTGTATCCGATCAACGGCGCCTGTCATCGTGTCGGAGCAAACGACACGGCCTTCGCCTACCGCGACGCCACCTACGGCATGGTGTTCCTCGCGGGCTGGACCGACCCGGCCAAGGACTCCGAGCGGATCAAATGGCTGCGCGACTACTACGAGGCGTTGTCGCCCTACTCGGAGCCCGGCGGCTACATCAACTTCATGCAGGACGACGACTACGACCGGGTTCGAGACAACTACCGCCAGAACTACGACCGCCTGGTTCAGGTCAAGCGGGCCTACGATCCCGGCAATCTCTTCCACATGAACCACAACGTCGCACCGTAAGCGCGCGCCTGTTCGCGCGGGACCAGGGTCCCGGTCAATCGGCGCCGTCGGTAGGCGGCGGCAGCTCATCGGCTCGGTCGGAATCTTCTGCGGGTTCGATTCCCGCCCCGTCCATCTTCACCGGGACGAAACTCGGGCGCCCGTATGGGCGGCCTTTCGTTCCCTTCCCCCGAACGCCCTCCATTGCGGGCCCTAACTGGCACGCACCGAGGATCACGGCGGCGGATCGCCCAGGTCTCAGCCCCCCGGGAAGGGCCCAACGCGTACGCAGTCGCTGCGACCCGGCCGAGGCCGGCGAATGCTTGACACGGGCATGGGTTTCTGTCATTAACGGCCTGGCGTCAGGAGGGGCTCGTTCATGCGACATTTGAGGCTGCGGTTCGTCGTCCTTGTGGTCGCCGCGGCAGTCGTCGCGGGCGCAGTGAGCCAGAGCTCCTACGCAATCACGTGGTGCTTCGACTGGGTTGCGTACGAGATCAACCCGAAGAAGGACACAAACCCGAACCGCCTCACCGCCGACCAGCTGCGCGATCTGCTGCGGAGGCTCGGCTACACGCCGGTGCTCCAGATCAAGGCTACGGCCCCCACCGCTGGGGACGTCGTGCGCTGGTACGACATCAAGCTCGACGTCTCTCAGCTCGCGCCGCCGAGCGAGAAGATCGACAAGAGGCTGAAGCAGGGCGACGTGGTGATCTTCTCGGATGATCACGCCGGGATCGTGAATGCGACCCGCCGGCCGGCGGACGCCCGCTTCGATCACTTCCTCCAGATCCCCGGCAAGACCGGGACGCCATACAGGGTGGCGGAGGTGGCGAAGTTGCCGAACTACTTCGTCGGGCCGGGGAAGAACTGGTCGCTGAAACAGATGTTCGCGTTGTCCCGCGAAAAGCCGCCCGAACACGAGAGGGCGTTTCCGGCCGACGACTGGACGGTGGACTACTACACCGAGCGGCTTGGACGGTTGGCCTTCGGCGCGCCGAGGCAGTATCCGTTCCTGCACTCGACGGTCGAGGTGTGGCGGCGCACCGGCATCGACCTCACGGGGCAGTGGTCGTACAGCGGGAGCTCTGCGCAACCGCCTTGGAATGTCGAACAGGTAGGCCGGAAGGTGACCGCCGACTGGGTTGGCGGTCCGGGCCATGAAAACCTCTGCGGCTCTTTTACCGGGACGTTCACGAGTGACGATGTCGTGGAGGGTACGTTCGAGGTGACTGAACCGGGCGCCCACGTGAAAGGAAAGATGGTCTTCACGATCCATTCCGCGGACAGGTTCTCCTGGAAGGATCTGGGATCGAGTGCCCCGACCGGATCCGCCACGATGGTCAGAGCAGGCACACGAAAGACGTCTGCAGCTCAGCCGCGATGCACGAAGTCCGGCACGTCACAGCAGCCGCCAAAGCCTGCCGCGGGTTCGTTCGTACTGACCTCGAACAAGGTCACGAACCCGAACGCGCCTGAGTTGACGATCGACGCTGCGGGCGGGAAGGCGCTCTGGAACCACACCGGTCAATACGGCGGCGCCGGTAAGGGGGGCGAATGGAAGGTCGACTACACGTTCAAGGTGCCCCAGACGCTCGTCGCCGGCAAGACGTACACGCTTACACTCGCGCTCGTAGTGTCCAATGTCGTGCCGGTTCAGCCGCTCCTGATCGAGTTCGGGGCGCGCGCCCCGGATTTCGTTGGTCGAGCCTCCGCCAACTACCCGAATCCCCCGTCGGACTCGAAGACCTTCACGGTCCCGCTGTCGGCGGGATACGGAGACTTCAAGGAGATCGTGATCATCGTCGGCATCAACAGCGCCGAGGTGACGTATGTGTATCGCCGCGTCGGAGGCTGACCAGCCCCCGCTTGCACGCGGACCGAGCTAGGCGGTCGTGCGTACGTTCACGGCGCGCCGACGGCGGCGATTGAAATCTTGCACGGGTGCGATCCCGCCCCCTCCACTGCAGGGATTGCAGGCCGCGTCGGCTCCGTCCGGGTGACCTTCCGCGTGCTTATCCCGGATACCAGACGACACGCGGCTCGTCGGGACCGCGCTCGTAGCTCCATGCTTCGTCCACCAGCCGCTCGAGGTCGTAGCGTGGGCGCCAGCCGAGCAGGAATCTCGCCTTCGCGTTGTCGAGCCAGGTCGAGTGGTAGGGCGTGCGGATCTCGACCGTCGGCAACCCGCGTGACTCGGCCAGGTAGGCGCCGAGCTCGCCGTAGTCGACCGGCTCGTCCATGCAGATGTTGAACGTCTGACGCCGTGCCGCCGGGTGGTCCAGGGCGGCGAGTATCGCGTCCACGAGATCCTCGACGTGAACGAAGTTTCGCTTCACCGGCCGCCCGTCCTCGTCGAGCATCACCGGCACCGCTTCTCGCTCGACGTACGCGTCCGCCTGCTCGGCGCCGACAAGGTCGCGCCAGCGTGGCCCGCCGAACACGTCCTCCCCGAATGAGAGCTGGTACCGGAAGTCGTCCTTCTCCATGATCCACGGCGCCCGCAGGCAGCAGAAGTCGAGGTCGTACTGCACGCCGTACTGCTCGAGCATCACTTCCTCGAGCACCTTCGAGAGCGCGTAGCAGCCGGCGTAGGCCGTGTGGGGCTGCGTCTCGGTTACGGGGACCGGATGCGCGTAGACGAAGTGCCCGACCGCGGCGTCTCCGCCGACGAGGACGAGCCGCCGGAAGGTGGGACTGAGGCGGCAGGCTTCGAGCAGCCAGAACAGCCCTTTGATCGCGACATCGAAGATCGTCTCGGGCGTCTCCTTGCTCGTCGCCAGGTGAACCACATGGGTGACGCCCTCGGTAGCGGCGTCGACGACCTCGCGGCGGTCGATCGAGCCGGCGACGACCTCGAGCCGCGCCGCTGGTTGCAGGGGCCGGTTGTGGCACAGCGCTCGGACCCTGATCCCGGCCAGCCGCTCGTCGCGCGAGGAGAGCACCCTCCGGATGAACGTCTGGCCGACCTTGCCGGTCGCGCCGGTGACCAGGATCAGCGGCGGCGCGTCCACGCGGCGAGTATGACCGTTTCGGTGTTCTCGTCCCTGGAAGAGCTCGTCCAGCGTTTTCCCGCCGCCTCCACTTGCTCAGTCGATCGCCGGCCAAGGATCCACGTCCGTGCCCAGGAGGCGTAGGGCCGCCCGGGTGAACGTCTCGATTCCCACGGGCAGGGCGCGCTCGTCGATCGTGAAACGGGGGTGATGGTGCGGGAACGCGTGGTCATTGCCGGCGCCGATGAAGAAGAAGCAGCCGGGGGCGACCCGCAGGTACGCGGAGAAGTCCTCGCCGGCCATCAGCGGTTCCAATTCCGCTGCTCGATCGGCTCCGGCGGCGTCGCGAACGATCGCGGCGAGGCCGGGGTCGTTCACGACGGCGGCATACCCCTCGACGTAGTCGAGCTCGTAGGTCGCTCCATGGGCCGCCGTCACGCCACCCAGAACCCGTTCGATCAGCTCGCGCGTGTGCTCGCGCACGTCGTGCCGGTAGGTGCGCACCGTGCCGCCGAACTCCGTCGTCTCCGGGATGACGTTGTCCGCGGTGCCTCCCGCGATGCGTGTCACCGAGACGACGATTCTGTCCAGCGGCGAGGTATTGCGAGACACGACGTGCTGCAAGTTGGAGATCGCCTGCGCGGAGACGGCGATCGGATCGACGGTCGTGTGAGGAAAACCCGCATGGCCCCCTCGTCCATGGATCCTTGCCGAGAACGTGTCCGCCGAGGCTGTGCAGGCGCCGTCCAGGACTGCGACCTTGCCGACCTCGAACGTCGAGATCAGGTGGCCGCCGAGCACGGCATCGACGCCGTCGAGCGCGCCGGCGCTGACAAGCTCGCTTGCGCCCCCGGGCGGCACCTCCTCGGCGTGCTGGAAGAGAAACCGAATCTCGCCTGTCAACTCGGCGCGCCGCGCGACGAGCAGGCGGGCGACGGCGAGCAGCATCGCCGTATGTCCGTCGTGCCCGCAGGCATGCATCACGCCCTCGGTTTGCGAGGCGAAGTCGACACCGCTCTCCTCCTGGATCGGAAGCGCGTCGATGTCGGCTCGCAGCGCCAGCGTGCGCCCCGGTCGTCCGCTGCGCAGCCGTGCGACAACGCTCGTAGGCGTGGGGCAATCGATCTCGAGGCCGCCGAGCGACGCGAGCGTCTCGCGAACGAAGCGCGCGGTCTCGTGCTCCTGGAAAGAGAGCTCGGGGTGAGCGTGCAAGTGTCGCCGCCAGGCAACCGCTTCGGTCGCGACCTCGTCGACGTTCATCGACGCGAGACTAACCCCGCACTCAGGCGCCCGCGATGGTGCTTGGGCGACGCCCCCCAAGATGGGGTGACCGCAGGCGAGCGCCGAGCGAGGCTCTCGCGACTGCCTGGAGCCTGTCGGGACGACGTGATCTACTGGTCGTGTGATCGGGAGGCAGTGGTGGCCTGTGCGCGGCTACAACAGGTTCCCTTGGTCGCGGCCCCGCTATGAGCTGCTCCTGCTCGCGCTGGTCGCCGTTGCAGTCTTGTCACCCATGGCCGGTGTGTCGGACCAGGATGGGTCGCGCATCTGTCTGAGCAAGGCTCTCTTCGCCGGCCGCCTCTCGAATGACGCCTGTTTTTTGCAGACCTTGGACCGGGCGAGCTACGGGGGACACTTCTACTCGGACAAGGCCCCTGGGCTGTCGGTCCTCGCAATGCCTGCGGTGGCAGTGCTTCGACCAGGCTCACCTCAGGGCTACTCGCGAGACGACCTGCGCCTGTGGGGTGTACGCGTGCTCACGGTCGGGCTTGCGTTCCTTGTCTGCGCGTTCATGGTGGGAAGGGTGAGCGAAGGGCTTGCGCCCGGCTTCGGGGGAATCGCGCTCGTCACCTTCGCGCTCGGGACGCTCGTGGCACCTCTTGCAGGCGTGAGCTTCGAGGCCGTCCCGGCAGCAGCGCTCGGATTCGGAGCCTTCCTGCTGGCCTGGAGTCGGCGTCCTGGTCTCGCCGGTCTCCTCGGGGGAGTTGCGCTCCTCGTCGAGTACCAGAGTGGACTGACCCTGGTCGTGATCGCCTCGTACCTCGCTCTCAAGGGCTGGCGCCCCCTGCTGGCATTTCTCGCGGGGCTTGCACCGGGTGCACTGCTTCTCGGCGCCTACAACTGGGCGGCCTTCGGCGCCCCCTGGCACCTCTCGTACAGCTACGTCGCGAACTTCTGGGCCGACTGGCAGAAGACGGGGTTCTTCGGAATCGGGCTGCCGCACGGCTTCGGAGTCGTGCACGTCTTCGCCGGGAGAAGCGGGCTGCTCGTCGTCTCTCCCGTGCTCGTGCTGGCGGCCTTCGGCCTCGTCTGGCTCGGTCGGACGCACCGCGCCGAGGCGGTGGTCGCCGGGACGGTGAGCGCGATCTTCGTGTTCATCAACCTCGGCTACTTCGATCCCTACGGGGGTGGATCTCCAGGGCCCCGGTTTCTCGTCGCGGCGCTGCCGTTTCTTGCGCTGGGGCTCGGACCGGCGTATGCCCGGCGCCCGCGTCTGACGCTGGTCCTCGCCGTCCTCTCGGTGATCCCGACGACGGCGTTGACTCTCGCCTGGTCGACCGGCGGACCCGCGCGGAACGGCGTGTGGGGGGAGCTCGCACGAGTTCCGGTCGACCTCGGCTCTGCTCGGTTCGTCGAGAGACTGGCGCCGAACGTCGTCTCCGTGATCGGCCTCGTCCCGGGCCGGGTTTGGGGTGCCGTGCTCGTCGTCGCCTGTGTTGCCGGCGCGTTCGGAATCGCGGTTCGCGGAATGCCGTGGGCGAAGATCCGCGCGACACGCCGAGAGGCGCCCGAGCGGCGGAGATCATCGCTTGGCCCAGTCGTCGTCGCCGGGGTCTGCGCGTACCTCGTCCTCGCAGCGAACGTTCTCGCGCTGACGGACTACCCCTACGGAGCGGACCCGAAATTCCAGCTCGTCAGGCTTCACACGGCAATTTCCGGATCGCCGCAGGAGTCAGTTCCCGGCGGCCAGGTGAACTTCGAGGTCACGGTTACCGACCGGGGAGTCATGGGTGCGGCCGACCTCCTGCTCACGGTCAAGCTCTCGCCTGGAATGCGACTGGTCGGTCCACCGAAGGTGACGTTGGGCCCAGGATGCCGGGGCACGACCACGCTCGTGTGCGACCTCGTCTCTCTCAGACCCAAGAGCGGCAACACGGCATTCGTGTGGTTCGGCGTGGAGATCACCCAACCGATCGACCAGACGGCGATCGCCTGGGCGCGCGCGTTGGGCGATCCGAAGTCCAACGAGGCGTCATTCACGGTCTCGGTCGACTAGAGGGTTGATGTGAAACTGGCCGCGGTCGGGGCCTGACTACTGCGGGGCCGTTGCGGACGCGGCGGCGTCATTCGCCGGAGGACACGATGACCCGTGGGCGAAAGTAGTCTCTCTCCAATGGCCTGGCGACGCGGGGAGCTGTGGCTCGAGACGGACCTGCTCTGGTTCCCGGAGGGTGCAGCCGCGCCGGCGGTCGCCGGCTTCGCGCCTGCGATTCCCAGCTTCGGGCTACCGCCGGGGCTCATCGCTTCCCGGGAGCGCCGCGCGGCGTGGAAGCAAAGTCGGAACCGGCGGAAGATGAGGGCGAGGGCAGTCGCGCTGTCGCCCGCCGTCGTGCTCATGTTCGCCGCCCTTCGGAGCAGCGCCGATCCCCGCACCACGGTCGTCGTGGACGATCCGCCGAGCGTGACGTTCAGGATCGACACGCCGACGGCGCCGAGCACGGAACTGCCTCGCGACCTCGGAGCAGCGCGCGACAGCGTGCGCCTCGGGCACGTCGCGCCCGCTGCTTCCAGGCCGAAGCAGGTGCATCGGAAGGTCGCACGCGCGAACGCGCCGGCGATCGACTGGCATCACGCGACCTCGGTCGGCCTGCCATACGGAGGCAGCCTGATCGACGGCACCCAGCTCCCCGTCGAGGGGCCAGCCTGGGTGACCTGGAACCCGGTCACCGACAGCGTCCCGAACGCGTCGAAGCGGCTGTACGGCAACGAGCGCACGATCCGCGCGATCGTCTCGGTGACCGCCGCGTACCGCGCCGCGAACCCGGAGGCGCCGCGCGTGGTCATCGGCGACATCAGCCGCGAGGGCGGCGGGCCGATGACCGACGAGCACGTCTCGCACCAGAACGGGCTCGACGTCGACGTCTACTTCCCGCGGGTCGACGGGCTACTGCGTGCGCCGGTCGCGCCCGACCAGATCGATCAGCCGGCTGGCGCAGGATCTCGTCGACCGCTTCGTCGCCGCCGGAGCGCAGATGATCTTCGTCGGCTACTCGACCGGTCTCCACGGGCCGTGCGGGAGTCGTCATCCCGTACTCGAACCACGAGTACCACATGCACGTCCGCTTCCCGCCGCCCGGCGGATAGATCTCCTCGAGGGTGGGTCAGCTGGCGGAGTCGCCGCGCTTGAGGACCGTCGTCGCCACCTTGACGCCGAAGCGCCCCGGCATGAGGACGACGTCCCACACCTGATCGACGACGCTGCCGCCGGGGATGTCGTCCGTGAACCTGTCGACGATCTCGTCGACGTCCTCGATCAGGTCCTCTCCGGCGTCGACCATGCTGCCCGCCATGCCGCTCGCGACGTCGCCGGCCATCGGCATGGCCGCCGCGGCGATCTCCCTCGAGATCGCCGGCGAGAGCCGCTCGAGCGTCCTCCGCACGGCCTCCTCGGCTTCCCGGCTTGCCTGTGCCGCGTCCTTCCGCTCCAGCGCCCTCAGCCGCCTCGTCCGCGCCCGTACGAAGAGCGCCAGCAGCACGCCCACGACGGCCCACCCGGCGGCGAGCACGAGCGGTGCCGCCCAGTCGGAGAGCGTGGGCGACAGCGCACGCACGGCCGCCGCGTTGGCGAGGGCGAACGCGGTCAGGAGCGCCAGCGCGGCCGCCAGTGCCGCGACGACGTCGCGCGCTGCCCGCCGGAGCTGCGGCTCGTGCCGGGTCGCGGCGAGCCTGGCCTCGCAGTAGACGAGAGCGGTCAGGTCACGCCCGAGCTGCTCGAGCAGGTCGATGACCGACTCCTGGCTCTCCCCCTCTGCCGGGGCGGCGACAACCGGGTCAACCGTCTCGACCTGACTCGCGCGGTCAGCTTCCATCAGCTCGCTCCGTCGTTGCGCGCGAGTCTACCGCCCAACTGGTCGCTCCACCCGGCGGGTCAGCTACCGGAGCACCCGTGACAGCGGCCCGGGAAGGTGAGCTCGTCCTTGCCGACCGAGAATCCGGTCGCTGCCTCGATCACCGCGATCGTCGCGGCGATCACGTCGTCGTGAACGTGGACGACCCGTCCGCAGCTCGTGCAGACGACATGGTGGTGGCGGTGGTCGGTCGCGAGCTCGTAGTAGACGCGCTCGGCACCGAGGTCGGTGCGGAGCAGCAGGCCGTCGTCGACCAGCAGGTCGAGCGTCCGGTAGACCGTCGCCCGGTGTACGGCCGGGTCGTACCTCGAGACCATCCGGGCGAGGTCGGCGGCGCTGAAGTGCGCACCCCGAGTCCCGACCACCGCGTCCCAGATCAGCAGGCGCTGGCGCGTGCGGCGGCGTCCACGATCGCGGGTCGCCGCCGGCTCGCCGAGCGCGCTCGTCACGGCCGGACCATCCGGCCCCAGCGATCCTCGATCCGTCTCGCCTTCCAGAGCAGCACCGAGAAGGCCCACGTGGCGACGAAGAGACCGACGACGACGTAGCCGATCCTTCCGAAGTCGAGCTCGTCGAGGAACGCCCAGAACGCGCCTTCGAGCGAGAGCTTCGCCGCCATCACCTGGAGCAACTCGATCGTGCCGATGACGAGCGCGACGGCCACCGACAGGCTCGTGACCGTGATGTTGTAGTAGACCTTGCGGATCGGGTTCGAGAAGGCCCAGCCGTACGCCTGGCTCATGAACGCGCCGTCGGCCGTATCCATCAGGCTCATTCCCGCGGCGAAGATGATCGGCAGCGAGATGATCGCGAGGAAGGGAACGTTGTGCGTCGCCACGCCCGCCGCGATCGCCAGGAGGCCGATCTCGGTCGCGGTGTCGAAGCCGAGCCCGAAGAGGATGCCGAGCGGATACATCTTCCAGCTCGTGTCGATCTTGTCGCCGACACGCCGCAGGAAGAAGCGGCTCATGAGGCCCTGGTTCTGGAGCGCCTGCTCGAGCTTCTGCTCGTCGTAGTGACCACGCTTCATGCGCCGGAAGACCCCGAGGATGTCGAGGAGCACAACCAGGTTCAGGATTCCGATCAGGACGAGGAACGTCCCGGACACCGACGCGCCGATGTAGCCGCCGTAGTCCTGGAAGACGGGGATCCTCGAATTGACCGTCGTCGCGGCGATCGCGAGGCCGGCTGCGAGCGAGAAGACGATCGTCGAGTGGCCGAGCGAGAAGAAGAAGCCGACGCCGAGAGGGCGCTTGCCGTCCTGGAGGAGCTTGCGCGTGGTGTTGTCGATCGCCGCGATGTGATCGGCGTCGAACGCGTGGCGCAGGCCGAACGTGTAGGCGAGCGTGCCCAGACCCGCGAGCGCCGGGTTGTCCCGCACGTAGTAGAGGAAGAGCCCCCAGCCGAGCACGGTCAGGAAGAGCACGCCGCCGGCGAACCCTCCGAGCCGCGCCCACTCGCGTCGGGTGAGCGCCTGTCTCCACGTCCGTGCTCGGGTCGGCGGTGCGGAGTGCCTCGTCGGGGCTGCGGCCTGCATCTGCGACATCGGGGTCCCTCCCTTGGTCTTGGCGTGCCCGTCCCGGTCAGCTCGGTGGGCACCTGCGGCGTTATCGCGACTTGTTCGCAACTGGGTCGAAAACGGTTCGGGAGAGCTCCCCGGGCGTCCGCGCCGAGTCGGCTCCACTCTCGGCACGTCGGGGCCCGTAGCCTGACACGAGCGGCAGCGCCCGACAGCGACAACCTGCGTCCACCGCGTCAGACGGCTAGCGTTCCGCGTGTGCACGGGGGAGCGTTGCTGCGATGGTGACGGCGGAGGAGATCGCGAAGATCCCGCTCTTCGCGGCGCTCGATCCGGCCGAGCTCGAGAAGCTCTCCCAGGTCGCTGCCGACCTCAGCCTCATGCCGGGCGAGTACGCGGCGCCCCCGCATAGCGAGCGGGCGCTCTTCGCGGTGCTCGAGGGTCGGATCCAGGCGATCTCGGTGACCGACGGGGTCGAGCGGCCCGTCGGCGTGCGCAACCCCGGCGACCTCTTCGGGGAGGTGCCGATCACGCTGGGCACGGTGTTCCCAGTCGGGTTCCGCGCGTCCGAGCCGTCGCGGGTCATGCGCATCGACCCGGCCGACTACCACGCGCTCGCGGCCGCGGCGCCGCAGGTCGCCGTGGAGGTCGGCAGGCTCGCGCAGCACCGGATCGAAGGGGCGGCCGGTCTCTCTGGCCTGGCGGCGAAGCCGCCGGAGCCCAAGGCGATCGTGGTCGGGCATCCCCGGGATGCGGCTTGTGCCGCTCTTGCAGCGCTTCCTCGACCGCAACCAGATCATCTTCCGGTGGCTCACGCCCGAGTCCCCTGACGCGGTGGAGCGGTGGGGCGGGCCGTTGCCCGGAGAGGAGGACTGGCCCGTGATCCGGATTGCCGAGGACGGCAAGACGGTGGTCCGGCCGCAACTTCGCCGCGTGGCCGAGCTGGTCGACCTGGGAACGGAGCCCAGAGACGCGAACTACGACGCCGTGATCGTCGGCGCGGGTCCTGCCGGCCTCGCCGCGGCGGTCTACAGCGCCTCGGAAGGCCTGCACACGATCGTCGTCGAGCGCGAGGCGCCCGGCGGCCAGGCGGGCGCGTCATCCGGATCGAGAACTACCTCGGCTTCCACGAGGGCGTGTCGGGAGACGACCTGGCGATGCGGGCGCTGAAGCAGGCGCGTCGGCTCGGCGCCGAAATCCTCGTGACCCGCTCGATCGAGCGGATCGACCCCGCGAACTGTCAGGTGCAGCTCGACGGCGGCGACGTGCTGCGCGCGCGCTCGATCATCCTCGCAACGGGCGTCTCGTGGCGGCGCCTCGCGATCGAGGGCTTCGACCGGCTCGCCGGCAAGGGGGTCGCGTACGGCGCGGGTAGGAGTGAGGCGAGGAACGCGCACGGCCTCGACGTCCACATCGTGGGTGCGGGGAACTCGGCGGGGCAGGCAGCCGTGAACTTCGCGGAGCACGCGCGAAGCGTGACGATCCTCTGCCGCGGCGACGGGCTCGAGAAGAGCATGTCGCGGTACCTGATCGACCATCTCGCGACGCGCTCGAACATCGAGGTGATGACGCGAACCGAGGTCTCGGCCGCCCACGGCGACGACGCGCTCGAGGCGATCGAGGTTCGCAACGCCGCGACCGCCGAGACGACGCGGCTCGAGTCGGGCGGGCTCTTCATCTTCATCGGCGCCGACGCCGAGACGGCCTGGCTGCCGGCCGAGATCGCGCTCGACAGCCGCGGGTACGTGCTCACCGGCATCGAGGTCACCGCCGCCGGCCGGTGGACGGTCGAGGAGCGCGACCCCTACCTGCTCGAGACGAGCGTGCCGGGCATCTTCGCGGTCGGCGACGTCCGCTTCAGCCCGGTGAAGCGCGTCGCCGCCGCGGTCGGCGACGGAAGCATGGCGATCGCCTTCGTGCACCAGCTTTTCCGGGACACCGACGGGCGAACCGCCGCTCGGGCACCCGCCGGAGCCTGAGCTCGAGCGTCAGCCGACGCTGATCGCGAGATCGCCCCGCGGCGCCGTGGACTGAACGGCCCGGGCTGAGACCTCAGGCGCGCTGGAGCGTGACGGCGAGCGCGCCGCTTGCCGTCCGGAGCTCGAGCTTCGTGCCCTGGAGCTGGTAGGCGGACGCGCTCTCGAGCGCGACGAGGTACGCGGACTCCTGGCTCATCACGCCCTCGGGCGTGCTGCAGAACTTCTTCGTCGAGGTGACCGGCCCGATCGTGATCTTCGGTGCCGTCGTCTTGACGGTGCCGCTGTAGTCGTTGCAGCCAGCGGATCCGCTCACGTGTCCGTCCTTCGCGAACACGGCGGTCAGCTTCGTGCCAGCGAGCACGCTCACGACGGCCTGCTTGCCGTTGTTGTATCCCGTGACGGTCCAGCTCGTTCCCGCAAGGGAGCTGGACTGCGCGGCGAAGCTCGCGAGCGTTCGCCCGAGCCGACCCTTCAGGGTCAGCGTGCCGGACTCGACCGAGTACCTCCTCGCCGAGGTGAGCGCGTCGATGTAGGCGCCTTCGGTGCGCATGGTCGGCTCGGGACAGGCCATCTGCGTCATCGCGAGCCGGTCGGAGATCGTGATCTTGCTGCCGGAGGTCGTGTAGGTGCCGCCGTACGAGTTACAGCCGGAGAAGCCGGAGATCTTGCCGGCCGCGGTGAACGTCGCCGTGATCCCGGCAACGTTCGGCGTGGCCCCGCGGAGCTTCGTCAACTGCCAGGTGCCCGTCGGCGCCGGGCCTCCGCCAGCACCCGCGCCGAAGGGGTGAGTCAGGGTGGTCACGCAGACCGCGAGCATCGCGAGCGCAAGGCCTCCTCGTCGCTGCTCGTGTGCGTGCGTCCAGGGAATCATGTGCTGAGCCATTCTGCCGTCAGCATCGGGTTGGCGGCGATGGGAGTAGGCTCGCGCGACGGACGCGATCGACCTCCGCTCGGACACCGTCACCCGGCCTTCCGCCGACATGCGTCGGGCCATGGCCGACGCCCCGGTCGGCGACGACCAGTTCGGCGAGGACCCGAGCGTCAACCGCCTCCAGGAGCTCGTCGCCGGGCTGCTCGGCAAGGAGGCGGCGCTCTTCGTCCCGTCGGGGACGATGGCGAACCAGCTCGCGCTGAAGCTGTACACGCGGCCGGGCGACGACGTCGTCGTCAGCCGCGAGAGCCACGCCGTCTGGCACGAGACGGGCGCGGGTGCGGCGAACTCGGGCGTGCAGTTCACCGACGTGGGGGAGGGCGGCGTCTTCACGGCCGAGGAGCTCCTCGCGGCGCTGAAGCCGCGCGGGCACCTGCTCTATCCGCCGACGACGCTCGTCGAGGTCGAGGACACGCACAACCGCGCCGGCGGGGTCGTCGTGTCGCCGGCCGAGCTCGAGCGGATCGCGGCGGCGGCGCGCGAGCACGGGATCGCCTCCTACCTCGACGGAGCCCGGCTGCTCAACGCGGCGGTCGCCCGCGGTGACGACCCGGCCGCGCTCGCGGCGCCGTTCGACCTCGTGGCGATCAGCCTTTCGAAGGGGCTCGGCGCGCCGGCCGGATCGGTGCTGGCCGGACGCGCCGCGGACGTCGGCGCGCTCGTCCGCTACCGGCGAATGCTCGGCGGTGCGATGCGGCAGGTCGGCATCCTTGCAGCGGCCGGGATCTACGCGCTCGAGCACAACGTGGCGCGGCTCGCCGAGGATCACTCGAACGCGCGGCTGATCGCCGAGCGTCTGGCCGGATCGGAGCGGATCCTGATCGACCCCGATCGGGTCGAGACGAACATCCTCGTCTTCAGGCTGGCCGACGGCGCGCCGGATTCGGCGACAGTCGTCTCACGCGCCGCCGAGCGCGGCGTGCTCGTGTTCGCGTTCGACCCGCGGACCGTCCGCGCCGTCACCCACCTCGACGTCGACCGCGACGCCTGCGAGCGCGGCGCCGAGATCCTCGTCGAGATCGCCGAGGGCCCGGCCGCGTGAGAGCTTCTACTTGCGGGTGTAGGTGGTCGTCCGGCTGAAGCCGCCGAGGTAGCCAGGCCCGGCCTGGTTGACGCTCATCGCGATCCGGATCGTCGAGCGTCCGCGCGGGAGCGCAGTGCCCTTGAAGATCGCCGACGACTTGGCGTTCAGCCGCGCCTTCTTCACGGTCACCCAGCGGCCGTTCTGGAGCCGCTGGAGCTGGACCATCTTCGTGGCGAACGAGGTGCCGGCGACGACCCTCGTGGTGAGGCGGCCCTTCGAGATCAGGCGCAGCGAGATCGCCGGGCGGACGCCGACGATCGCCTGGCCGCTCGTACCGCCGTCGGCGCTCGCCTGGTACACGGTGCGGATCGCGGGACGGGCCGCGAACGTCCAGGCGCCGCCGTTGCCGGTCAAGGCCGTGCCGACGCTGGCGAGGGAGCCCTCGCCGAACGGTTGGGCGAGGATCGTGACCCTGACGCCCGCCTGCTTGGAGGAGACGGTTCCGGAGAGCGTCACGAAGCGGCCGTAGGTCGACTGCATCGTCGACTGGGCCAGCGTCACGGACTGCACCGTCGTGAACGCGACGTCCGCGCCCCGGCTCGTGCCCACGTTGCTCGAGGCGACGAGGCGGTAGTGGTAGGTCGTGCCGGGCGCGAGCCCCGCCACGTTGCTCGAGACCGCGCGGCTCCCGCCGCTCGAGCCCGCGTTCACGGTGGCGGTTCTCGACCCGTAGGACGTCGTCGGGCCGTACTCGAAGAACCAGCTCGTCGAGAAGCCCCGCGGGTCGAGCGAGCCGGTGAAGGTCGCCGTGCTCGAGCCGACGCTCTGGGCGCCGCCGGTCTGGACGGCCGGCGGGCCGGGCGTCGAGAAGGCCTGGTCGTTGCCGACGCTCGTCCCCGAGCTGTTGCTCGCGACGAGGCGGAAGTGGTAGGTCGTCCCAGCCTGAAGGTTCGTGATCGTCTCCGAGACGGCGGCCGAGTTCGTGCCCGAGCCGCCGTTCCGGGTCGGCGTCTTCGTGCCGTAGCTCGTGCTCGTGCCGTACTCGAAGTACCAGGTCGTGCTCTGGCCGTTCGGGGTCAGGCGGCCGTTCAGCCGAGCCGACGAGGCCTGGACCGAGCTCGCGGCGTTCGTCGTGACGGTCGGGGCGCCCACGGCCACGAAGCTGCGATCCGAGCCGCGGCTCGTGCCCGCGTCGCTCGTGGCGACCAGGCGGAAGTGGTAGGTCGCGCCGGGCTGGAGGCCGGAGATCTGCGCGGAGATGCTCGCGGTGCTCGTGCCGTTGCCGGCGTTCTGGGTCGCCGTCTTCGAGCCGTAGTTCGTGTTCCGCCCGTACTCGAAGTACCACGTGGTCGGCCGCCCGTTCGGGTTCACCGATCCCGTCAGGGTCGCGGACGAGGTGGTGATGCTCGTCGCGTCGCCGGTGACGACGGACGGCGTCGGCGACGTCGTCACGATTCCGTCGGCGCCCCTCGTCGTGCCGGAGTTGTTCGTCGCTACGAGGCGGTAGTGGTAGGTCGTGCCGGGATCGAGGTTCGAGAGCGTTGCGGTGACGTTCGTGTTGGCGTTGCCCGAGCCCGCGCTGACCGACGACGTGTTCGTCCCGTAGCTCGTCGTCTTGCCGTACTCGACGAACCACATCGTCGACTCGCTGTTCGGGTTGACCGTTCCGCCGACGGTGGCGGTGGTCGGCCCGAACGAGGTGACCGGCCCGGTGATCGCGGACGGCGCCGCGGCGAGCGCGCTTCCGGCAAGGACGGACAGGGACGCAAGCGACGCGAGAAGCGCGGCGGCGCCGATCCGGCCTCGTGTGCGCCAGCGAACAGTCATTTCCACTCGCTTCGATACCCGTCACACGTAAAGAGGCTGTTACGTAAGAGGAAAAGGTTTCCGGCGACCCGCGGTTGCCTTCGGCCGGGGAAGCGAATCCGGCGACCGGTTATCGTCGTCCTGTGAGCGCACCGCCGCAGGAGGTGCGGCTGGCCGAGTTGATCACTGCCCTCGCCCTGGCGACCGACCTGGGGATGGGTCAGCCGCTGGAGCAGGCGCTGCGCTACTGCTTGCTCGCGCTCGAGCTGGGGCGGCGGACCGGCTGCGACGAGACGACGCTCTCCGACGTGTACTACCTCGCCTTGCTCGAGCACATCGGGTGCACGGCGACCGCGTCCGACATGGCGGCCTGGAACGGCGGCGACGAGCTCGCGTTCCGGAGCGGCGCGATCGCGATGACCCATGCCTCCACTGCGGAGTACGCGCGCTGGTTCGCCCGGCACGCGGGCGAGGGCCTTCCCCGCGCGCAGAGGATTCGGCTTGTCGCCGCCGGGCTCGCCGCCGGCGGGCGACGGTTCGAGCGGCTCGTTGCGTACCAGTGCGAGAGCGCTGCGTGCCTGGCCGACCGGCTCGGCCTTGGCGAGGGCGTGCGCGAGGGCCTCGGTCACGTCTACGAGCGCTGGGACGGGAAGGGCGCCCCGGGGGGCCTCGCGGCAGACCGGCTCTCGCGCGCCCAACGTGTCGTCATCGTGGCGCACGACGCGGTCGTCAACGCCCGCCTCGAAGGGCCGCCCGCGGCGCTCGAGGTGATCAGGAAGCGACGCGGCGCTGCGTACGACCCCGAGATCTGCGACGCGTTGCTCTCGGACGCGCGCCCGTTGCTCCACGACGAGGACGGCGATGCCTGGGCGCGGGTGCTCGAGGCGGAGCCGCAGCCCCATCGCGTCCTCGGCCCGCAGGAGCTCGCAGCCGTCGCACGGGCGCTCGCGGACTTCGCCGACCTGAAGGCGCCGTTCCTCCTCGGCCATTCGCAGAACGTGGCTCGGCTCGGCGCTCGGGCAGCGGAAGCCCTCGGCCGGGTCGACGCGGCGTCCGTTCGGCTCGCCGCGCTCGTCCACGACATCGGCCGCCTCGGGGTGCCGAACGGAATCTGGGAGAAGCCCGGACCGCTGACGTCAGCCGAGCTCGAGCGAGTGCGGCTGCACCCGTACTACACGGAGCGGATCCTCGCGCACACGTCGATGCTCGCCCCCCTGGCGCTCAGCGCGGCCTCGCACCACGAGCGGCTCGACGGCTCCGGCTACCACCGTGGCGTCGGGTCTTCCTCGCTGCCCGGGGAGGCACGGCTGCTGGCGGTCGCCGACGTCCATGACGCGATGACGCACGAGCGGCCGTACCGCGCGGCGCTCAACGCCTCGCACGCGCGGGCCGAGCTTCGCACCGAGGTCGGAGCGAAGCGGCTCGACCAGCGCATGGTCAACGCGGTGCTCGAGGCGGCCGGCGACCGTCCGGTCCACGTGCCCGATGCGCGGCCGGCCGGGCTGTCCGTTCGGGAGGTCGAGGTGCTGCGCCTCCTCGCTCGAGGGAAGACCAACCGTCTGATCGCGGCCGAGCTGGTGATCTCCGAGAAGACGGTCGGCCGCCACGTCGAGAACATCTACGGGAAGACAGGGCTCTCCACTCGCGCCGGCGCGGCGCTGTTCGCAGCCGAGCACGAGCTGCTCGGCTGACTGCCCGCGATCTCTCGAAGATGGGGTGTTCACCCGATGCGGGGCACGGCCCGCTCCTTGCACACTCGCCGCATGCCCAGGATCCCGATGAACGGAGTGTCGCTCTACTACGAGGAGCACGTTGCCGACGACGAGCACGGGGCCGGCGAGCCGATCCTCTGCATCCACGGAACCGGAAGCTCGGCGCTCATGTGGGCCGACGCAGCCCTCGAGCTCCGGGCGCACGGCCGCACGATCCTCTACGACCGCCGCGGGTTCTCGCGCAGCGAGCGCCCGGAGCCGTTCGTCACGAGCGTGCACCAGCACGCAGACGATGCCGCCGCATTGCTCGAGGCTCTCGACGCCGCGCCGGCGATCGTGATCGGGCGCAGCCAGGGAGGAGAGATCGCGGTCGATCTCGCGCTGCGCTACCCGGATCATGTGCACGCGCTGGCGCTGCTCGAGGGCGGCGGCTTCTCGCTGAGCGAGGCGTTCCTGCGCTGGGACGCCGAGCTCACGCGGCAGGTGCTCGCTGCTGCGGACGTCGATGTGAGCACCGTTGCCGAGACGATGTTCCGGGAGGTCCTCGGCGACGCCGGCTGGGAGGGCCTGCCGGCGGCGGCGAAGGAGATCTTCACCGCCAACGGCCCGGCGATCGTCGCCGAGCACAGGGGCGGCTCGCTCGACGTCAGCGCGGCGGAGCTCGCAACTCTGGCCCCGCCGACGCTGATCGTGGCCGGCCGGGACTCTCCTCCGGCATTTGCCGACGTCACCGATCGCATGTCCGCGGCACTGCCCTCGGCGAGAGTCGTGTGGGTCGACGGCGGCCACCTCATCAACCCGGCTCACCCCGCCGTGCTCGCCTTCGTCGACGAGGTGCTCGCCGATCGCGCTCGAACGGAGGTCAGCCCGGAGCCGTACGCTCGACCGTCAGCGTGAGGCCCTCGAGCCCGACGACCACGACGGTGTCGCCGGCGTCGGCTCCTTCCTTGCAGCGCGCCTCCCAGATCTCGCCGTCGAGACGGATCTGACCGCGCGGTCGGCAGTCCGAGACGACGACCCCGCTCGTGCCGATCATCGTCTGGGCGCCCGTCGCGGGCTTCCGATGGCGGACTCTCTGGTTCCAGAAGACGACCTCGCCGGCGAAGAGCACGAGCGCGGTCACGCCCCCGATCACGTCCCAGGGGGAAGGCAGGAGCAGGAAGAGGAAGAGCGCGAGGAAGAAGAACATGGCTGCCGGCAGATCGTATTCGCACCCGGTCGCACCGGGTGCAAACGTCAGCGCAGCACGAAGCCGGTCCCGAGGGGATCGCGCGGGTCGAGGACGAAGCGGTGCTCGCCGGTCCGGAAGGCGGTGCCCTCGATCTCGGTCAGCACGCCCTCCGGCGCCCGGCCGACGATGCGCGCGAGGAACGTCGTGCCGACGATGCTGTCGTGCCGCAGCTCCTCTCCCTCGGCGAGACGTCCGTCGGCGGCGAGGAGGGCACAGCGGGCGGACGTCCCCGAGCCGCAGGGCGACCGGTCGACCTCGCCGTCGGCGAAGATCGTCACGTTCCGCTGGTGGAGCGGCGCGAGCTCCTCGTAGAGGATCGTGCCGTAGATCCCCGAGAGGCGGTCGTCGTCCGGATGCCGCGCGACGTCCGAGCCGTCGAGCGCGTGCTTCACCACGCGGCCGGCCGCGATCAACTCCGGCAGGTCGTCGGGCACGACCCGGAGGCCGAAGGCCTCGGCCGGCACCGAGGCGTAGATCGCACCGCCGTACGCGACGTCCACCGTCACGTCGCCTGCCGGAACGCCGCGCGCGATCGCAAACGACGGCACGTTGCGGAACGCGACCGACGTGATCTCGCCGGCGCGCCGGCGCACACGGGCGACGACGCGCCCCGACGGGACGTCCATCGTCACGTCCACCTCGCCGTCGGTCGGGGCCGCGACGAGGCCCGTCTCGACGGCCCACACGCCGAGCGCGATCGTTCCGTGGCCGCACGCGGTCGAGTAGCCGTCCTTGTGCCAGAAGAGGACACCGAGATCGGCGCCTCCATCGTCCGGCGGCACGAGGAAGCAGCCGTACATGTCGGCGTGGCCTCGCGGCTCGTGGCACAGGAGGCGCCGGACGCTGTCGACAGCCTCGGTCGCCGCCGCGTGCTCGCGCCGCTCGCGCACCGAACCGCCGGCGATCTCGAGGGTGCCCTCAGTGACGATCCGGAACGGCTCGCCCGCCGTGTGGTAGTCGATCGTGCCGATCTCCACTGCCGCAGTCTGGCGCAGGCTGCGACCGGCCGGGGGCGAATCATTGAGGCGTGCTGAAGCTCGTCGTCGTCGCACTCGTCCTGCTGCTTACCGGCTGGGGCTGGTCGCGCTACGACCGCATCTCGAACGAGCGCGCGCTCGCCGCCGTCGCGAGCGAGCTCGCCGGCCGGAGCGTCGGCGTCGAGTGCCAGGGGTTCTTCTCGGAGCTCGTCGACATCCGGGCACGCGCCGGGGACGTGCCGTTCCCGAACGGGCGCGCGCCCGACCACACGTACCTGACCCGCAAGATCTGCCGGGCGCTCAAGCGGTTCCGCACGTCGTCCTCGCACCCAGAGCTCCAGTGCCTCCTCTCGGTCGACTGGGATCGCTGGACGATCGAGACCGACTTCTACGGCCCGTGCGCGAAGGGCGCGCGTGGAACGGCCGAGGCGATCAACACCCTCACGCACGAGGCGATGCACCTGCGCGGCTTCATGGACGAGGGCCAGACGCAGTGCTACGCGATCCAGCTCGACGCCTGGACGGTCGTTCGGCTCGGTGGCACGCCGGCAGAGGGCGCCGCCGTGGCGAGGTTCGTCCTCGCGCTCCAGCCCGGGCTCCCGACCGAGTACCAGTCGGCCTCCTGCCGGGACGGCGGCTCACTCGACCTCCATCCGGAGACGTCCACCTTCCCGATCGAGGAGACGCTAGGGCTGCCGCCGGGCTCGCTGCGCGGGCGAGCTGTCTCGTGAGCCTCTCCGCGGTCGCGACGACTACGTGACTCGGAAGAAGACGGCGGTCGTGTCCTCGCGCGGCGAGGAGTAGACCATCCAGCGTCCCGGCTTGAGGCTGGTCGAGATCGTGCGGCTGCCGACGTACGCCACGCCGGTCAGCGTCGTGGCCGCGCTCCCGACACGCCGGAGGGTGAAGTCGTCCCGCTTCGCCGAGTCGGAGACGACGATCTTGTAGATCCCCGCGCGGAGCGTCTGCACCGGCTTGCCCTTGAGTGTGAGGACGAGGTTGCCGCGGGCATCGACGCGACCGAGGATCGTCCCGAGCACCTGTCCCGCCGTCTTCGGCGAGGAAGCGCTGCCGCCGCCGGCCTTGCCGCCGCTCCCGCCACTCCCTCCGCCGCCGCTTGCACCGCCACCGCCACCGCCTCCCGAGGGGCCGGTGTCGACCGGCGTGCCGACGTCGAACGTGCCAACCATCGAGTCGGCGTGCGGGTCGCACTGGAAGTAGAACGTGGCGTTGTTCCGGAAGGTGACGGTCCAGGTGGAAGACCCGATCGTCTCGATCGAGGTCAGCTGGTCGACCCCCGGGCCGAAGAGATGGAAGTTGTGCTCCTCCGACAGATCGTTGACGAGCACGCGGTACGTCCCGGGCGGCGGATCGGCGACGTTGGTGCCGTCGTCGTAGGTGAGCGAGATCGTGTAGCCGGGGCCGACGGTCCCGTGCAGCGTCGAGGACACCGCCGCGGACGACTCGTCGCTCGCGAGGCGGAGGGCGAGGGTTGCGACGAAGAGCACGAGACTGCCCAGCACGAACCCGAGGCGCACGCTTCTCGACATCTCTCCACGAGTTGTTACGGCCGTTCGAGCAATGACGGATTGCCGGACGGCCGCCGGCCGCTGCTCAGGAGGGCTGCTGCGGAGGCCCGGGCTCGGGTGCGGGCGGCTCGGGCACAGACTCTGTCGTCGGCGGTCCGGCGGCAGGTTCCGGCGTCGACGCAGGCGGGCCGTCGAGCTGCCCCCGGAAGCGGCCGGAGACCTGGAGCGCGATCCCGAGCGCGATCAGGCCGAGGCTGACGAGGATCATCAGCGTCGGCACCTTCCACGAGCCGGCCCACGAGTCGACGTAGTGGAGGAGGGCGGCGTAGACGCCGAGCACTCCGTAGGTGGCCCACGTCGCGCGGGCGAGCGGGGCCGAGGCAAGGAGGAGGATCGCGCCGAGGACGAGGATCGCGAGCCACGCCCAACCGGCGCCTCGCACGCCCGTGTACCACCCGAGCCCGATCGCGATCGCGAGCAGACCGAAGACGTGCCACCAGAACGCGTCCGCGCGCCGCGACCGGCCGTCCAGGAGGAGCGCGGCGAGCAGGAGCACGCCGCCGGACACGAGAGCCGTCTTCGCGAAGTGGTCGGTGCTCGGATGGTCGACGAGGAGCGGCACGAGGAGCTGCGCCGTGAGCAGAGTCGCCACGGCCACCGGCACGAGGACGAACGGGAAGCGGACGAGCCAGAACGCGACGAGCCCGACGAGGATCGTCGCCAGGCCGAGCGCGAAGATCGCGCCCTGGAAGTCCTCGAACGCACTCGGGCCCTGCTCGGCCACGCTCGGCCAGACGCCGATCAGGCGCTCGAAGGCCTGACCGACCGCCGGGACGACCGTCACCGCCGCTGCGGTGAGGACGCCCGCCGGCACCCACCAGCCGGCCCGGAGCGACACGGCCGCGGAGCCTGCCAGCACGGCGAGAAGGAGGAGCCCGACGAGCAGCTGCCAGACCCCGCGCCCGGACGGGTGCACCGTGGCGACGAGGGCGTTGATCGCGAGCGCCGCCGTGATCGCGCCGAAGTACCACAGGATGTGCGGCGCGTCGTAGCGCCGCCCGGGAGCCTCGGCGGCGAGCTCGGCCACGCGCGGCACCCTCATCCGGGCGATGATCGCAGGGAGAGCGGACAGGCCTGGCCGGCGCGCTCGACAGCGCCGGCCGGCCGCGACGGCGGCGTTACAGTCACGGGCATGAGCGCGCTCAGCATCCGCGACCTCGTCGAGGCGAGGCAGGACGAGAGCCTCGAGCTCTGGGCGAAGACGATCAACCCGCAGTTCGCGCGTGTCCTCAAGACGATCGGCTTCGACCGCACGTGGGCCCGCGCAGAGGGCGCCCACCTGTGGGATGCCGACGGCAACCGCTTCCTCGACCTGCTCGGCGGCTTCGGGATGTTCAACGTCGGGCGCAACAATCCGCGCGTGCGCTCCGCGCTCGTCGAGGCGCTCGAGCTCGACCTGCCCGGCTCGGTGCAGCTCGGTGCGTCGCCGCTCCCGCCGCTCCTCGCCGAGGAGCTTCTGCGGCGCACGCCGCCGCGCCTCGAGCGAGTCCTCTTCACGAGCACCGGCACCGAGGCCGTCGAGGCCGCGCTGAAGCTCGGCCGCGCCGCGACCAGGCGCGCCCGCGTGCTCTCGGCCGAGCACGGCTTCCACGGCCTCACGCTCGGCTCCCTCTCGGCGAACGGCAATCCGGAGTTCACGGAACGCTTCGGGCCGCTCCTGCCCGGCTTCGGGCAGGTGCCGTTCGGCGACCTCGAGGCGCTCGAGCAGCGAGCTGCGCGCGCGAGGATGTCGCTCTCTTCCTCGTCGAGCCCGTGCAAGGCAAGGGAGTGAACCTGCCGCCGGAGGGCTACCTCGAGGGCGCGCAGGTGCTCTGCCGCCGCTACGGGACGCTCTTCGGCGTCGACGAGGTGCAGACGGGCCTCGGCCGCACCGGCAGGCTGTTCGCGTTCGAGCACTGGGGCCTCGAGCCCGACCTCGTCACGGTCGCGAAGTCGCTCTCCGGTGGCTACGTGCCGGTGGGCGCGCTGCTCATGTCGAAGGCTGTCCACGAGCAGGTCTTCGACTCGATGGAGAACGCGTTCAGCCACGGCTCGACCTTCGCGCCGAACGAGCTCGCGATGGCTGCCGGCCTCGCGACGCTGCACGAGCTCGACGAGCAGCGACTGGTCGAGCGCTCCGAGCGGCTCGGCTCGAAGCTGCTCGAGCTCACGCTGCCGCTGGTCGAGCGCCACGACGTCGTGCGCGACGTGCGCGGCCTCGGGCTTATGTGGGCGATCGAGTTCGGCGAGCCGCCGTCGGGCAGCCGCGCCTACCGCCTCGTCGACCGCATGCGAGCCCGGCCTCTTCGCGCAGCTCGTCGTCGTTCCGCTCTTCTCGCGAGCACCGCATCCTCAGCCAGGTCGCAGGACACGGGCTCGCGGTGATCAAGGGCCTGCCGCCGCTGACCGTCGACGACGACGACCTCGCGTGGCTCGCGGATGCCCTCGAGGCGACGATCGCCCGCGCGAGCCACGTCCCGCGCTCGTTCGCACGCTTCGCGCTCGGCGCCGCCGGCGTCCGCGCCTGACGATCGCCGCGGTCAGGCGGTGGCGCTCGGCCGGACGTGCAGGCAGTCGTGCACCGGCCAGAGGCGCACGACGAAGTACCGCGGGTCGCCGACGGCCGGTGCGAGCTGGCCCTCGATGAACTCCCTGTACGCCGCCTCGGAGTCCCAGAGGTTGACGAAGCGCAGGTGCCCGTCGGGCTCGAGCGCCGCGACGTGCAGCACGCTGGGGTGGTTGACGCCGCCGCCGGCGTGCGCGGGCATCCTCGCGGTGACAGCCTCGTACTCGTCGGGCGTGAATCCGGGGGGATCGAGCAGGACCAGGACGTTCGACTCCTTGCCGGCGCCGAAGAACAGGGCGTGGACGGGCGAGACTTGCGGCGTCGCCTCGGGCATCCCGGCCTCGGCGAACGCCGCGGCGAGGCGGTCGTGCGCGAAGTGGTCGAGCGAGGCCACCGAGTCCCAGGCCTCGACGATCACGATGCCTTCGTCGGTGACCGCACAGACGTGCGTGATCAGGCCCGGAGGAGTGCCGTCCTCGCCCTCGAGGTCGAGGACCTCGCGCGCGCGGTCGTACGCGGCGACGGTGCCGCCCGGGATGTCGAGCGTCATCAGCACGGCCATCGCGGCCCCCTCCTTGGCGTGGTGCATCCGGTCCGGCCTAATCCTCCTCCATTTCGGCTCTGTGGGAACGCCGTAGGATGCGCAGCGGTGGAGGTCTTCAACCTGAACGACGAGCAGGACTGGGATGCCGAGAACGACCGCGAGGGCTTTCGGCACCGGCGCACGGCGATCGGCAACAGGCTCGGCGGACGGCTCCTCGGCGGCAGCCTGTACGAGCTGCCCCCCGGCGAGCGGACGTGGCCGTACCACTACGAGGACGGCTGCGAGGAGTGGGCGATCGTCGTCTCCGGACGACCGACGCTCCGCGCCGCCGACGGCGAGCGCCAGCTCGAGCCCGGCGACGTGGCCGTCTTCCCCGAGGGGCCGGACGGCGCGCACCAGGTGATCAACCGCACCGACGAGACGTGCCGGATCCTGCTGCTCTCGTCGAAGTCGCCGATCGCGATCATCCACTACCCGGACAGCGGCAAGGTCGGCCTCTGGTCGCAGGATGTGGGCTACCGGAAGATCGTCCGCGACAGCCCCGACCTCGACTACTGGGAGGGCGAGACGTGAGCATCCCCGAATTGGACCCTCAGATCCGGAAGGTGGTGGAGGCGGCCGAGGCCGCGGGCGCGCCGCCGATCGAGGAGCAGACGCCCGAGCAGGTGCGGGCCAATCTGGCCGCGTCGTGGACGAACACGTTCGGGGAGGTCGACGAGGTGCACTCGGTCGAGGATCGCGACGCGAACGGCGTGCCGGTGCGGATCTACCGGCCGGTCGAGACCGACGAGCCGAGCATGGGGCTCGTCTACTTCCACGGCGGCGGCTTCGTCGCGGGCAGTGTCGAGGTGTACGACCCGCTCACGCGCGCGCTCGCGAAGCGCGCGGGCATCGTCGTCGTCTCGGTCGACTACCGGCTCGCGCCGGAGCACCCCTATCCCGCTGCGCTCGACGATGCCTGGACGGCGACGAAGTGGGTCTCGGAAAACGCCGAGGAGCTCGGCCTCGACGAGCTCAAGATCGGCGTCGGCGGCGACAGCGCGGGCGGGACGCTCGCGGCGATCGTCGCTCGCAGAGGCCGCGACCACGCGGTGCCGCTCGCGGCGCAGCTCCTGCTCTACCCGGTGATGAACCACGACTTCAACACGCCGTCGTACTCGCTCTTCTCGGCGGGCTACCTGCTGACCCGCAACGCGATGGAGTGGTACTGGCGGCAGTACGTCGGCGAGCGGGACGCCTCCGACGACCGGGACGCGTCGCCGGCCGCCGAGCGCGACCTGCGGCGGCTGCCGCGCGCGATCGTGATCACCGCGGAAGCGGACCCGCTGCGCGACGAGGCCGAGGCCTACGCCCAGCGGCTGTTCATCTCGACGGTCGAGACGGAGGGCTACCGCTACGACGGCATGGTGCACGGCTTCCTGCGGATGACCGGCGTCGTCGACCGCTCGAACACGGCCATCGACGAGATCGCGGAGTCGCTCGTCGCGGCCCTGGAGAAGGGCTACTCGAACGTCTGACGGGTAGCCGGCTAGCGCTTGCGCTTGCCGGCGCGCTTGGTCGTGCCCCCGGCGCGGCCGGTTTGCTGGAGTCGCTGCTGCTGACGCCGCATCTGGCGGTTCGCCGCCTCCGGCATCGCTCCCTGGTCCTGGACCGCGTCGAGGTAGGCGCGCCGCTCCGTTGCCGAGAGCGACGAGAGCGCCTGCTGGGCGCGCTGCGGGTCGATGTTCGTCCCGTAGCGCTGCATTTTCCTGATCGCGCTTGCGAGCTCGGGATTCTGCTTCTCGAGCGCGGTCGCGCTCATCTTCTCGAACCACCGCCGCATGAACGGGATCTTCGAGAGGGCCGCGATGATCGGCCGGAGGTAGCGCCCGCCGCGGAACCGTCCAAGGAACGCGAGCAGCCCGAGCAGCACGAGCAGCACGAGCATGATGAGGGCGACGACGAGCAGGTAGGTCCACACGGTCGCTCGATCGTAGCGACCTCTCGCAGGGTTAGGGCCGGCAACGAGCGGGGAATGCGCTGCACGTGGACTCCGATCCGATCAGCGCGCTCCTCGATCACGCCGACGAGCACGGCTGCGTCCACATGACCGAGCTCTACGAGGTCGTGCAGCGGCTCGAGCTCGCCGAGGAGGAGATCGAGGCGCTCCTCGAGCAGCTCGACGAGCGGGGTGTCGACGTCACCGACGACTGCTCGAGAGCCTTGAAGGCGACGGAGGTTGCCGAGTACACGAACGACCTGCTCGCCGGCGCGACTGCCGACGCGCTGCAGCTGTTCCTCAACGAGATCGGCCGCTATCCGCTCCTGACCGCGGCCGAGGAGGTCGAGCTCGCGAAGCGCATCGAGCGCGGCGACGAGGCGGCCAAGGCCAGGATGATCAACTCCAACCTCCGCCTCGTCGTCTCGATCGCGAAGCGCTACCAGGGCCACGGCCTGTCGCTGCTCGACCTGATCCAGGAGGGGATCATCGGCCTCATCCGCGCGGCGGAGAAGTTCGACTGGCGCAAGGGCTTCAAGTTCTCCACCTACGCCACGTGGTGGATCAAGCAGGCGGTGCAGCGTGGCGTGGCGAACAAGGCGCGCACGATCAGGATCCCCGTGCACGTCGTCGAGCGCGAGCAGAAGGTGGTGCGGGCCGAGCGCGAGCTGATCGCGCAGCACGGACGGGCCCCGACCGACGAGGAGGTCGCGCAGCGGTCGAAGCTCCCGCTGAAGCAGGTACGCGAGGTGCACCGCGCCGCGCGCGCCGTCGCCTCGCTCGACAAGCCCGTCGGTGAGCGCGATTCGGCCGCGCTGGTGGAGCTCTTCGCCGACGAGGGACGCAGCCTGGACGAGGAGGTCGAGGTGCAGCTCACGGCCGATGCCCTTCGCCGAGCCGTCGACGAGCTGCCGCAGAGGGAGCAGCTGGTCGTGAAGCTGCGCTACGGACTGGACGGCGATCCCGAGCCGAAGTCGCTCGACGAGATCGGCCAGATCCTCGGCCTCACGCGCGAGCGGGTGAGGCAGCTCGAAGCCGCGGCGTTGCGTCAGCTCGCGGAGCGGCGGGAGCTGGCAGGGCTCGCACCGACGGCCTGAGATGCGCCTGAGGCGCTGTCAGGGCTCAGGTCGAGCCGGACGCCGCCTTCGCGTACTGGGCGTGGCCGCCGAAGTCGACGCCCACGAACGACTCGTCCCCGACCACCCACGCATCGTGGCCCGGCTCGATCGAGACGACGTCGCCGGGTCCGACCTCGGCCTCGGTGCCGTCGTCCATGACGACGTGCATCCGGCCGCTGATGCAGTAGATGAGGTGCGTCGCCTCGCAGCTCGATGTACCGGCGATCGGCTTCACGTGCTCCGACCACCTCCATCCAGGCTTCCACTCGCCTGCAAGGACCGGATGGCCGCCGACCGTCATGACGGCGACCTGCCCCTTGTCGGCCATCCGCCGCATCTCGTCGGCGGACTGCTCGTTCTTGACCTCGATTCCGGCCACGATGCCCCCTCCTGGTTGGTGTCTCGGCGATCCTGTCAGGCCGCCTGCGGCGCTTCAAGGTTGCGTCAGGAGCCGACGACCTTGACGATCCAGCGGCGGTCGCGCTCGCGGTCGAGCTCGATGAAGAGGACGCGCTGCCACTGGCCCATCGAGAGCTCGCCGTCGGCCACGGGGATCGACTCGCCCGCTGACCCGAGCAGCATCGACATGCAGTGGGCGTGGCCGTTCCCGAACTCCATGTCCTCCTCGCAGATGTTCTCGGTACGGCGGTCCCAGTCGTCGTGCGCGTAGTAGGTGTCGTGCGGGATCAGGCGGCGGAGGAGCGCGGCGAAGTCCTCGAAGAACCCGGCCTCGAACTCGTTGACGCGGACGCAGCAGGTCGTGTGCGGCGAGTACACGCAGCAGATGCCGTCGGTCACACCGGACTCGCGAACGATGTCCGCCACCTCTTCGGTGATGTCCGTGACGTGAAGGCCGCCCCGGGTCCTGAAGTGTTGCTCGCGCTGGTAGACCTTCACCCCGCGGGAGTCTAAACGCTGCCGCGATGCCCGGAAGGACGACGTGCGGCGGGTGCGGTACGTTCCCCGGGCGGGGCCCGTAGCTCAGCTGGTCAGAGCAGCCGACTCATAATCGGTTGGTCCCTGGTTCGAGTCCAGGCGGGCCCAAATGGGAGTGGGCGACGATATTCAGTTGGTGCGTCACACCGCGTTCACTGCGTGCGGGCGTCCGCCGTCGCTGAGTGCTGTTGGAGGCGCCGCGCCCCGGACCACGAGGACCGAGCAAGGCGCCCGGTGAGCGACACGCTCGGACACTGAGCCGAGCGACGTGAGGCCGTGCAGGCCGCGCGAGCCGACGACGACGAGATCTGCCTGTCCGCTGGCGTCGACAAGGGCTTTGACTGGATCCACGTCTTCCCAACCGGGTTCGGCGGAGAGGCCAAGAGTGTCGAGGGCGAGCGGATCGGCGCCTTCCGCGACGATCGGACGGAGCTCGGTCTGCTGCGCTTGCGCCAGCGACCTGGCAACCCTCAACGCAGCAAGCGAGTCCCGTGAGCCGTCGACGCCGACGACGATCGTGCCGTGTCGCTCGTTGGAGGGGCGGGCGACGAGCACCGACTGCGGCGCCCTGTGCAGGACCTCGCTGGCGACGCTGCCGAGGATGATGCCGGCCGCCCGGCTGCGCTCGTGGCTGCCGACTGCGACGAGCTCGGCCCGAACCTCGTGGCCGACTGCGAGCAGGCAGTCGCTCGGGCGCCCGTGGACGACACGGGTCGTCGCCCCGGGCAGGTCAGCGAGGAGCACAGCGGCCTTCTCTCGCGCCGCTGCGGCTGCCTCGTGGATCTCGGCGGTGAGGCGCGAAGCCTCGAATCCGGCATGGATTGCGAGTCGCTCCTCGCAAACGACAACTGCCACGAGACGGCCGTCCGGAGCGAGAAGCGAGCGGGCCTGCTCGAGGGCGGCGAAGCCCGCTGCGGAGCCGTCGACGCCGACGACGATCGTGTGGAACTGGGCGAACACTGGAGTCACCTCCCGGGTGACCTCGGGAACGAGGTCGGTGAGGGAAAGAACCTGGCGAAGGTCTCTCCGGCCACGAGGACCCGACGCTCCGGGCAGAAGCCGGGTTGACGAAGCGTCGAACTGGATACTCCCCTTCACCACGACCCTAGCCACGGCTCGCCACTTCGTCACCCGCGGCCCCACGGATTCGGGTCGGGGATTTCCCGCAGGGCTGGGCATGTGCCGCTACCCGCCGGGTTCACGGAGGTTTCGTTGGGCAGGTCGTGAGCCGACCTCCCCGACTCCGAGACCGGCCGCGAGCCGCTAGCTCGCGCGGATCTCGACCCGGATCTTGCCGCTGCCGTTCACGCTCGCGATCACGCCGCAGCTTTCGGCTCCACTCGGCATGATCGGCACCCTGAACAGCGCAGCGCGGTGGAACTCGTAGCGCTTCGCCTTCTTCGTCGAGGCTCGGTGGCACGAGACGTTGGCCGAGCCGCCCTTGACACCGCCGGTGAGGCGGACCCAGATGCCGTGCGGCGCGGTGACCGTTGCCGACACCGACGTGACGACGTAGAACTTGCCCGCGGCGCTGCTTCCGGCTCGGAGTGATCCAGGCGCGGGCGCCGTGGCCGGGATGGCCGACGCAGCGCAGACCGCCGCGAGCGCGCACACCCCGAAGGCGATTCGAATCCCCCTCTTCGCGACCCCTCGCCGGAGCTGGTCGTCGCCCATTTGCAAGACGGTAGGGCGGGCGCCGGACGACAGCCGCCCGCCGCGCGCCTCCAAGCCGCGGCGTCACCACCGCCAACAGGCCGGCAGCAGGCGAGATGCCTCGATCGGGCGATTGCGCCGCGAACGCGGCCCTTTCGTCAGGCCTGCCTCGAGCCGATAACGAGAGCGTGAAACGCGAGCCGTTCACGACGTGGGAGAAGCTGTGCGGAGGCGCCGCGATCGCGACGCTCGTGGCGGCGTTCCTCCCGTGGACGACCGTCCTCGGCGGGGGTGTCGCCGGGGTCAAGGGAGACGGACAGATCAGCGTCTTCTGCGCGATCATCGGCCTGTCCGCCCTGACGGCTCATCGCGGCGTCGGGCCGCTCGTGCTCGGGCCTCGGCTGACGCTCGGGATTCACTCCGCAGCCGCCGCGTTCGTCGCTCTCGTCGGGATCGCGAACGTCAGCACGGCCGCGGCGATCGGGCTCTACGTGACGATCCTCGCTGGACTTGCCTGGATCGCCGGCTGCGTGATCGGGTGGCGCTCGAACGCCACTCCGCCCGAGCCCGAGATCTGGTTCGGCTGAGGGAGTCCCGGCGCGGCGCGGGCCGCTAGGACGCCTCGGCCTTGATGCGCCCGCTGAGCGAGCCATTCGGCTCGTGGACGACGAGGAGCGCCCGGCCCGTTCCGAGCGCTTTGGCCTGGGCCTTCGTGAGCAGGACGAACCCTTCGCCCGGCTGAATGCACCGCTCGCAGTCGAGCGTGAGCTCCTTGAGCGTCCCGTTGGCCGGGCCGAACTCGATCTTGGTCAGGGGCATCTTCGGGCCCATCCCGCCCCGGATGACGATCTTCCAGCGAAGCGCCGTCCCGCTCAGCGTCGCGGTGAAATGGCCCTCCGGCTCGGCGCTCGAACCGCCGCCCGCGGGGTTGAGCGGCGCCGCCAGCTCGAGCGGCATCGGCGGCTTCAGGCTCGCGCCCTTCACCGGACCGGGCTTGCCCGCGTACAGGGCGACGAACTTCGCCACGTCGTAGATCTGCTGGTACGTGAGCTCCTGCAGGAGCTGCTTTGACGGTGCACCGCCTCCGCCGCCCTGCACGATCAGCGTCACGATCTTCGCGAACGTCGGCTTGCGGTGGTCGAGGTCGGAGCCGCTCTTGTAGTTCCCTTGCAGGCCGGCGGCCCTGAAGTTGTGGCAGCCCGCGCAGAAGGCGCGGAAGACGGCGAGCCCTGCGACGGGATCGCCCGGCAAGGCGCTCAGGTCGCCTTCTTTGAGGCCGACGGCCCCGGGCAGGCCCGGTATGCCGGCTGCCGAGTGGTGCGTTTTCGCCGTCTTGCCGTACGCAACCAGAGCTCCGGGCGCGAGCAGCGCAACCATCGCCAGGGTGAGCACGAGCCTCGACCGCCCGGAAATCATGGCACGGGACTATTGCACAAACTCATGACGGTTTGTCGCGGATTCGGCCTTGCGGATTTGTACGGATTCGCACCGACTGCGGCTCGTGCCGAGGCGGTCGGTCAGGGATTGACGAAGCCGCGGAGGAGCTCGAAGACGCCGAGCGCGAGCCAGACGATGCCGACGAGCGACAGCATCCAGTCCTTGGCGATGTGGGTGACAACGCGGCCGGTGCTCGTCTCGTGACCCTCGACTCCCCAGAACTTCCTGAAGAAGATCGCGATCAGCCGCTGCTTCGACTCCTGCCAGTTCGTGAGCAGCGCGAGCGCCGTCACAATCAGGATGCCTCCGAGTGCGAGCCGGATTCCGAGGCGAACCGACCCGGAGGTCACCATCTGGATCTGGAGCGCGACGAGGCAGACCGCCACGAGCGAGATCAGGAAGCCGAACCAGATCACCCGATCGAGCATCGGCTTCGGCTCGAGGCCGGTCGCGGGACTCCGTGCCGCGCGGCCGGCCGGAGGGGCGGCGGCCGGTGGCGGGGGCGCGGCGGGGGGTGGTGCGGCAGCCTGCGCGGCCTTGGCCGCCTCGGCCTCTGCTGCAGCGCGCTGCTCCGACTCGGCGGCGCGACGCTCGCGCTCCTTCTGGATCGCGACGCCCGCTGCCCGCACGTACCGGCCCGTGATCCGAGCCAGCGGCTCCTTCTCTGCCACGTCGTCAGCGTAACGGTTTGCCCGCGAGAAGCGCGATTCGCCCTGGCGAAGCGGGATTTCGGCGTCGCTGCGTGGGGCATCCGAGCCGGATCCCCCGAACGGGTAGTTGGAGGCCAGGATCCCTCGAATGGGGGGCGCTGGCGCGCTCGGGAATCGCTTGAATCCGGGCCATGATCTCCAAGGACATCCACGAGGCACGGCCGACTGCGAAGGTTCGGGTCGTGAGCTGGAAGGCGCGGCTCACGCCGGTTGCGGTGACGGTGGCTTTCGTCATCGCCGCACTCGGAGCCGCTTTCCGGCCGCTCGGCCTTCACTGGTAGCAGGGAAATGAGCGAGGACGCGCTCCAGCCCCGGCGGCTGAGCGCGGAACGGAGGAGGGGGACGACGCGGTTCGCGTGAGTCGGGAGACTCGGTATCTGTTTCCGGTGCTGCTTCCGGTAGCGCTTGGGGGGGCTGCCACCGTCGTCGCGGCGGGTTGGCAGGCAGTCGTGTCGCCCCCGTCGCTCGAGGCGGCGGCGGGCGTCACGGCACTGCTCCTGGCGGCGCTCTTCTTCGAGGCGTCGCCTGTTCCCGTCGAGAACCTGCCCGGCGGGCGCCTGTCGCTCGCCGCGGTCTTCATCCTCAGCGCAGGCATCCTCTACGGCTGGCCGGCCGGTGTCGCGGTGGCCGTCCTGACGCGGGTGACGCTCGAGGTGATCGAGCGTAGGCCCGTGGTCAAGCTCGTCTACAACGGGGCGGTCTTCGCGCTCGCTGCGGGAGCCGCCGGGCTCGCGATGTCGCCCTTCGCGAACCCCGAGGACCCGGTGCTGCTCGCGCTCGAGGTGGTAGCCGGGGCGACGGCGTTCTACGCCGTCGACATCCCGCTCGTGGCCGCGATCCTCGCGCGCTGGACCCGTGAGCCGTTTCTGCCGCTCCTGCGCTCGGCCGCGATCGGCACCGCTGCGACGTTCGCGATCATGGCCTCGGTCAGCCTCGCGCTCGTCGTGCTCTGGCTGCAGTCGCCGGTGTTCGCGCTCGCGCTCACAGGCCCGCTCGTCGCGGTCGCGCTGCACCAGCGCTCTACCCACAACGCGCTGCGCGCGATGAGGCTCGCGCACACGGACCCCCTCACCGGCCTCGGCAATCACCGGTACTTCCAGGAGCAGGTGCAGGTGCACCTCGAGCAGGCCTCGCTCGAGAAAACCCCGCTGACGGTCTGCCTGCTCGACCTCGACGACTTCAAGCGGATCAACGATCGCTACGGTCACCCGGCCGGAGACCGCGTGCTCGCGCACGTCGCCGCGCGCCTCCGCGGGCTCGGCGAGGCGTTCAGGCTCGGCGGCGACGAGTTCGCCGTCGTGATCCCGAAGCAGGGCCCGGACGACGTGGCCGTCGCCGCCGGCGAGGTGATCCGGGCGCTCGCCGAGGAAAGCTGGGAGCAGGGCGGCCCGCTCACGCTGTCAGCCGGGATCGCCACCTACCCGTTCCACTCGGACGACAGGGGCGCGCTCGTGCGCGTGGCCGACATCGCCCTCTACTGGGCGAAGGGCGAGGGCAAGAACCGCGTCTGCATCTACCGCCCCGACATGCCTGCCGTCACGCAGCTCCGTCGCCTGACGCGCGCTCCGGACCGGGCCGCGCGGCTACAGGCCGCCGCGGCGCTCGCCGGAGCGGTCGATGCCCGCGATGCCTACGAGGGAAGCCACTCGACGCGGGTCGGCGACCTGTCGGCGGAGATCGCCGTCCGGCTCGGCCTGCGCGAGGAGGAGATCGAGCTGATCCGGCTCGCCGGCAGGCTCCACGACATCGGCAAGCTGGCCGTGCCCGAGGAAATCCTGCGCAAAGCGGAATCGCTCTCGCCCGACGAGCAGCGCATCCTCGACGGCCATTCCCGGGTCGGCCAGGGGATGCTCGTCCCGCTCGACATCGAGCCGGTGCCGCTGTGGGTGCTCCACCAGCACGAGCACTGGGACGGCACGGGCCACCCGTCGGGCCTCGCCGGCGAGCGCATCCCGCTCGGCTCCCGGATCATCGCCGTCGCCGACGCGTGGGACGCGATGACGAACGACCGTCCGTTCTCGAGCGCCCACTCCACGGCCTCTGCCCGCGACGAGCTCCTGCAGTGCGCGGGCAGGCAGTTCGATCCGGTCGTCGTCGATGCCCTGCTCGAGGACGTGCCGGCGGTCACCCCCCGGCGCCAGTTGTCGGCCCTCGTCGGCTAGTGCCCCTTCAGGTAATGCGCCCCCGAGTCCGGCGAGTCGGAAGACGTGCCAGGCAAGGACGCAGGGAGCGCCAATAGTCGAGCTATTGGCGCGACCGAGGACGCAGCATGGCGCGGCTTCAGGCCGCCGGAGGTGATGGCGTGTATTGCCTGAAGGGGCACTAGCCGCCTCCTCATCCGGACGGACGGAGGCGCTTTGCGATACTTGGCGCCATGGCACAGCTCTACAGCGTCGGCGACAAGGTGCTTGCATCGCGCGACGAGACAGGCGACAACCACGAACCGGCGACGGTCGTCGACAGCTACGAGCTGATCATCGGCGACGACCGGCGGCCGATGGTCACGCTCGAGTTCGAGGACGGCGAGCGCAAGTACCTGAAGGCCACGCCTCCGAACGTGCTCCCGGCCGAGCCCGAGGAGGACGAGGAGGAAGGCGAGGCGGGCGAGCTCGAGGGCGACGCCGAGGAGGAGAGCGGCGGCGTGGACGAGGGCGACGTCGGGGAGGAAGAGGAGGTCGACCTCACGATCGCCGACGATCCGGACCTGCCGAGGCCCTGAGCTAGCATGGCCGCCATGCACGAGGTCGGCACGATGCGGGTCAAGAGCGGGCTCGCCGAGATGCTGAAGGGCGGCGTGATCATGGACGTCGTCGACGCCGGTCAGGCGAAGATCGCCGAGGAGGCCGGAGCCGTCGCGGTGATGGCGCTCGAGCGGGTCCCCGCCGACATCCGGGTGCAGGGCGGCGTCGCGCGCATGTCGGATCCCGAGAAGATCAAGGAGATCCAGGAAGCGGTGACGATCCCGGTGATGGCGAAGTGCCGGATCGGTCACTTCGCCGAGGCGCAGATCCTGCAGGCGCTCGAGATCGACTACATCGACGAGTCGGAGGTGCTGACGCCGGCCGACCTCTCCCACCATGTGAACAAGTGGGACTTCACAGTGCCGTTCGTCTGCGGCGCGACGAACCTCGGCGAGGCGCTACGGCGGATCGCCGAAGGCGCGGCGATGATCCGCACGAAGGGCGAGGCCGGCACGGGCGACATCGTCAACGCCGTCACGCACATGCGTGCCGTCTTCGGTGCCATCCGCCGGCTCCAGTCGATGCGTGACGAGGAGCTCTATTCCGAGGCGAAGGAGCTGCGCGCGCCGGTCGAGCTCGTCCGCTGGGTCGCGGCCAACGGGAAGCTCCCCGTGGTCACGTTCACGGCCGGCGGGATCGCGACGCCGGCCGACGCGGCGCTCTGCATGCAGCTCGGCGCCGACGGCGTCTTCGTCGGCTCGGGGATCTTCAAGTCTGGCGATCCCGAGCAGCGCGCACGCGCGATCGTCGAGGCGACCACGCACTACCTCGATGCCGACGTGCTCGCGCGCGTGTCGGCCGGGCTCGGCGAGCCGATGGTCGGGATCTCGACCGCGACGCTCGACCCGAACGAGCTGCTCGAGACGCGCGGCTGGTAACCCGGGCGAAGGCCCGAGGACCGTCTCTACCGAAGGCCGCCGCGCTCGTGGTGGGCCTTGAAGAACTCGGCGCTTCCGGCCGTGGCCATCGCGGCGGACGCGCTGATCTCGAGGCACAGCGCGGCCGCCGCCACGATCTGCGCGAGGCGGTAGACCTTGCCGGCGCCGGCGCAGCCGATCGAGGCGAGCCAGTCGCTGGCCGACGGAAGCGTCGTGCCGCCTCCGACCGTGCCGACCTCGAGGCCGGCGAAGCGGATCGTCGCCTGGAGCCCCCCGTCGACGCGCCGTCCCGTGCCGTGCGCCATCGACGACGTGCCGACCATGCCGAGGTCCTGGCCCGTCGCGGCGAAGACGGCGGCGATCGCGGAGGCCGGCGTGAAGGCGACCGACTGCATCCCGGAGGCGATCGAGCCGTGGGTGCCCGCCCACGAGAGCGCCTCGAGATCGGCCGCCGTCGTCCGCAGCACACGCTCGATCCGCTCGTCGGCGAGGAAGGCCTCGGCGAGCACCGTCTTGCCGTGCCCCGAGTGAAAGTACTCGTACGACGGCTTCTTGTCGCCGCCCATGTTCGCCTCGAGGATCGCCCGCTCGGGCCTCACCGGCGCCCGTTCCATCACGTAGCCCATATTGAGCGCGTAGGCGTTGCGGGTCATCATGTTCGGTCCGACGGCGTCGCCGGTCGTCCAGGCCCAGAGGACGTGACACATCGGGCCGACGACGTGCGTCTTCACCTCGCGCAGCCGTGCGCGGCGCGACAGCGTCGGATCGTCCGAGGACGTGAGCCAGTGTCGCATCGCGGGCAGCTCGGCCTCGACCCAGCCGGCGAGCGCGATCGCCTCGGCGGCGTCGCGGCAGACGAAGCAGGAGGCACGCGTGATGCGGTCGGCGAGCACGAAGGTGCGGACGCGCCCCGCAGCCGTCGAGCCCCGGGTCATCGAGAGCGTCAGGCTGCCCTCGGTGTGCGCGAGCGGGACGTGCACCGTCTCCTCGGCGCGGCCGGTCTCGACGACGTCGCCCGCATCGGTGAGCTCGTACTCCCCGAGCTCGATCGTGATCGGACAGACCGAGACCGGGATCACCGCGACGCCCGTCAACGCCTCGGCGGCGCCGGTGAACGGCTCGAGGTCGACCGACGTCACGAGACCGTTGACGCCGACGATCTCCTGACGCGCGCGGATCGAGTCCGGGTCGTTCTTCCTGGGCCAGCGCATCGTGCGGAACGTATAGGTTCGCTCCCCTGATGGCGGCGATGTTGATGGACGGCAAGGCGCTTGCGAGCCGCATCCGCGCGCGGGTTGCCGAGGAGGTGCGAGCGTTCGGCGAGATCGGGCTCGCGACCGTTCTCGTCGGCGACGACCCTGCCTCCGAGGTCTACATCCGGCTCAAGCACGAGGCCGCGGTCGAGGCGGGCATCCGCCCCGTCGACAGGAGGCTCCCCGCAAAGACGACCGAGGACGAGCTGCTGGCGCTGATCGCCGAGCTCAACGCCGACGACACCATCCACGCCGTCCTCGTCCAGACGCCGCTCCCGGCCGGCATCGACGAGGTCCGGGTCACGGATGCAGTCGACCCGATCAAGGACGTCGACGGCTTCCATCCGCTGAACGCCGGTCAGCTCTACCGTGGCCGACCTGCAATCGTCCCGGCGACCGCCGTCGGCGTGATTGCGCTCCTCGACGAGTACGACATCCGGCTCGAGGGAGCGCGGGCGGTGATCGTCGGCCGAAGCGACCGGGTCGGCAAGCCGCTGATCCACCTCCTGCTGCAGCGGAACGCGACAGTCACCACCTGCCATTCGCGGACGCGCGACCTCGGGCGCGAGACGGCCGCCGCGGATGTCCTGGTCGTCGCGATCGGCCGTGGCGGGCTCGTGACTCCGGAGATGGTCAAGCCGGGCGCCGCGGTGGTCGACGTGGGCACGAACCGCACCGAGTCGGGCCTCGTCGGCGACGTCGCTCCGGAGGTGGCCGAGATCGCGTCGCACATGACGCCCGTGCCCGGCGGTGTCGGCCCGATGACCATCGCCTGCCTGCTCGAGAACGCCGTCCGCTGCGCCAGGCTCGGATGCCCCTAATGGGCGGTTTCCACCGGCCTCGGAGGGTGGTATGGTGCGCCGGCTGCACGCCCGTCGGTCGACGGACGTAGTCATCCAGTAAGGAGTACGTCGATTTGGCTGAAGGCACCGTCAAGTGGTTCTCGAACGAAAAGGGTTACGGCTTCATCGAGCGGGAGGGGGGCGATGACGTCTTCGTCCACTTCTCCGCAATCACGATGGACGGCTACAAGACGTTGACCGAGGGTCAGCGTGTCTCGTTCGAAGTTGTGCAGGGCGACAAGGGCCTGCAGGCGGCGAACGTTTCGGCGGCCTAGCTTTCTTTTCGGAACCGTGAACGCGAGGGGCTCCGAAAGGAGCCCTTCGTTTTGGGGCCGAAGGAGAGCGAGGCGGGAAATCGATTCTGCGAGGATCAGGACATGGCGATCACACGGGAGGAAGTCCTGCACGTCGCGCGGCTCGCGCGACTCGAGCTCGACGAGGATGAGGTGACGCGCTTCCAGGAGCAGCTCTCGGCAATTCTGGAGGCGGTCTCGAAGGTGTCCGAGCTCGACCTCTCGGACGTGCCGCCGACCGCGCATCCGCTCGAGATCGCGAACGCCTGGGCAGAGGACGAGCCGCACGTCTCGTTGACCCTCGACGAGGCGTTTGCAAACGCTCCTGATCGCGAGGGTGACTACTTCCGCTCACCGCCCGCCTGAGCTTGCGCGTGACAGGCGGAACGAGAAGGAAGGAGTCCGGGCGCTGGCCCGAGGTGACCGGCCGCCAAGAGCCGGCACGCATTCGTCACACATCGGGCACACGGGTGTCACAGCCGGTGTGCGACGCTTGTGGCAGGGGGCCGGCCGCCCCCCTGGGGGCACGTGGGAGGGCACGCAGGAGGAGGGCGGGATGAGCGCCGGCGGCATCGACACGCTGCGTCTCACCGCCGAGGCCGCTCTCGACCTGATCGACCGCGGCGAGGTCTCCTCGCGAGAGCTCTGGGATGCCTACCGCGCCGCGATCGACGAGCGCGATCCCGAGCTGCACGCATTCCTCACGCTCGTCGAGGAACCGGAAGGCGAGGGCGTGCCGATTGCGCTCAAGGACGTGATCTCGACGCTGGGGATCCGCACGACCGCCGGCTCGAAGATCCTCGACAACTACGTCCCGGTCTTCGACTCGACCGTGGCCGCGCGCTGCAAGGCGGCGTCGATGCCAGTCCTCGGCAAGACGAACACGGACGAGTTCGCGATGGGCTCGTCGACGGAGAACTCGGCGTACGGGCCGACCCGGAACCCGTGGGATCCGACCCGTGTGCCGGGCGGCTCCGGCGGCGGCTCGGCGGCCGCGGTCTCCGCGGGCCTCGCGCCGTGGGCGCTCGGCTCGGATACGGGCGGCTCCGTCAAGCTTCCCTCGGCGTTCTGCGGGAACGTGGGCCTGCGACCGACGTACGGCACGGTCTCGCGCTACGGGATCGTCGCGTTCGCCTCGAGCCTCGACCAGGTCGGTCCCGTGTCGCGCACGGTGCGGGACAACGCGCTCCTCTACCGCATCATCAGCGGCCGCGACGAGCACGACTCGACGACGGTCGACGTCCCGCCGGTCGAGCTGCCGCTGGACGAGGACCTCTCCGGCCTGCGGATCGGCCGCCCGCGGCAGCTGAACGACGTCGACGGCATCGAGCCCGGCGTCAAGGCCGCCGTCGACGCGGCGCTCACGCACGCCGAGGCGCTAGGAGCCAGCCTCGAGAGCTGCGAGCTCCCGCTCTCGGTCGACTACGGCCTTGCCTGCTACTACCTGATCGCGCCCGCCGAGGCCTCGTCCAACCTCGGCCGCTACGACGGAGTCCGCTACGGGCCGCGTTCCGACGGCGCCGACTTCCGCGAGATGATCATGCGCACGCGCCATGACGGCTTCGGCGACGAGCCCAAACGCCGGATCATGCTCGGCACGTACGCGCTCTCGTCGGGCTACTACGACGCGTACTACGCCTCGGCCCAGAAGGTGCGCACGCTGATCAAGCGCGAGCACGAGGCCCTCTTCGAGCGCTTCGACGTCCTCGTCTCTCCGACCTGCGCGACGACTGCGTTTCCGCTCGGCGCGAAGGCGCAGGACCCGCTTGCGATGTACCTCACCGACGTGCTGACGATCCCCTCGAACATGGCGGGGTTGCCGGGGCTCTCGATTCCATGCGGGCTCTCGGACGGCCTTCCGGTCGGCCTCCAGCTGATCGGCCCGCAGTTCTCGGAGAACCTGCTCTTCCGCGTCGCGCACGCCCTCGAGGGCGCGATCGGCTTCGACCCGGTCCCGGAGCGCCTGCGATGAACGCCGCCGCCACGACGTGGGAGCCGGTGATCGGGCTCGAGATCCACGTCCAGCTCAAGACGAGGACGAAGATGTTCTGCCGCTGCCTGAACGGCTTCGGCGGCGAGCCGAACACGCAGACCTGCCCCGTCTGCCTGGCGTTCCCGGGAGCGCTGCCGGTGCCGAACCGGCGGGCGATCGAGGAGACGATCAAGCTGGGCCTCGCCCTCGACTGCGAGATCGCCGAGAAGGCCGTCTTCCATCGCAAGAACTACTTCTATCCCGACCTGCCGAAGGCGTACCAGATCTCCCAGTACGACGAGCCGCTCTGCGCGAACGGGCGCCTGGTCGTCCCGACGCCGGACGGCGCGGTCGAGGTCGGCATCATCCGCGCGCACCTCGAGGAGGACGCGGCGAAGAACGTCCACGTTGCCGCGTCGGGTCGCATCCACGGCGCCACGGCGACGCTCGTCGACTTCAACCGCGGCGGCTCGCCGCTCCTCGAGATCGTGACCGCGCCCGACATCCACTCGGCGGACGTCGCCAAGCGATTCCTCCAGCTCCTCCGCCAGACGGTCGTCGAGCTCGGCCTGTCGGACGCCGAGCTCGAGAAGGGCTCGATGCGGTTCGACGTCAACGTCTCGGTTCGTCCGGCCGGCTCGGACGAGCTGCGCACGCGCACCGAGCTGAAGAACATGAACTCGTTCAACTTCGCCGCGCAGGGCATCAACAAGGAGATCGAGCGGCAGATCACGGTCTACGAGAGCGGCGGCACCGTCGAGCAGGAGACGCTGCACTTCGATCCGACGCATGAGGACTCGCCGCCGCTGCGTTCGAAGGAGGAGGCGCAGGACTACCGCTACTTCCCCGAGCCCGACCTCGTGCCGGTCCATCCGCCCGAGGAGCTCGTCGAGGAGCTGCGGGCCGGGATCGGGGAGCTGCCGACGGCGCGGATCGGCCGGATCGCCGCGACGCTCTCGTTCTACGACGCCGACGTGCTCGTGACCGGCGGCCTCGACCGGCTGTGGTCGCAGGTGGTGGAGGCAGGCGCCGATCCCAAGGAGGCCTCGAACGTGCTCGCGAACGCGTTCGTCGCGACGGGCGTGGACCCGGCCGACGTCGACCCGGCGGAGCTTGCGAAACTCGTCGACGTGCGGGCCGAGATCCCGCGCGCGGCGTTCGACGAAGCGCTCGCGCGCTCGGGCGACGAGGGCTTCAGCGCCGAGCCGTACCTGGCGCAGAAGGCGGTCAGTGACGTCGGCGAGCTCGATCCGGTGATCGACCGCGTCCTCGCCGCCAACCCCGGCCAGGTCGAGCAGTACCGCGGGGGCAAGGAAGGCCTGCTCGGCTTCTTCGTCGGGCAGGTGATGAAGGAGACGGGCGGCGCCGCCGACCCCCGCGTGGTCAGCGAGCGCCTGCGCGGAAGGCTGGCAGGCTGACGCCCGGCAGCCGCGGCCTCGACGGCTACGCTCCGCGCATGGACGATCGCCGTCTTCTCGAGCGCGCGGCGGAGCTGGGGATCGGGTACGTCGAGTCGCTCGAGGACCGCCCCGTCCGGCCGCAGGCGAGCTTGGAGGAGCTCCGCCGGACGCTCGACGTGCCGCTCCCAGACGGGCCGACCGATGCGCTCGAGGTGATCGAGCAGCTGGCGCGGAACGTGGACCCCGGGCTCATGCAGATGAGCGGCGGGCGCTTCTTCGGCTTCGTGATCGGCGGTGCGCTCCCGGTCGCCGTCGCTGCCGACTGGCTCACCTCGGCGTGGGATCAGAACGCTGGCCTCGCGTTGCCGACGCCGTCCGCGGCCCTTGTCGAGGAGGTCGCCGGCCGCTGGCTGAAGGAGATCCTCGGCATTCCCGCGCACGCGTCCTTCGGGTTCGTCACCGGCTGTCAGCTGGCCCACGAGACGGCGCTCGCCGCCGCGCGCAACCACGTGCTCCGGCAGGTCGGCCACGACGTCGAGCGCGACGGCCTCGTCGGCGCGCCTCCGATTCGCGTGCTGGCCGGTGCCAAGCGTCACGGCACGCTCGAGCGCGCGCTGCGCTTCCTCGGACTCGGCACCGCCTGCGTGCAGGAGATCACGGCCGACGACCAAGGACGCATGCTCGTCGACGGCCTCCAAGCTGCGCTCGGCGCCGAGAGCGGACCGACGATCGTCTGCGCGCAGCTGGGCGAGGTGAACACCGGGGCGTGCGACGACCTCGAGGCGATCGCGGACGTGAGCGAGGCAGCCGGCGCCTGGCTGCACGTCGACGGGGCGTTCGGGCTCTGGGCCGCCGCCTCGCCGGAGCTGCGCCACCTGACCGCGGGCTCCGAGCGCGCCGACTCGTGGGCGACCGACGCGCACAAGTGGCTCAACGTGCCCTACACGTCGGCATCGCCTTCTGCGCCCACCCCGATGCGCACCGCGAAGCGCTCGGCGTACGCTCTTCGTACCTCGTGTACGCCGACGCCGCGCGCGACCCGATGGACTGGAACCCCGAGCATTCCCGTCGGGCGCGCGGCTTCACGGTGTACGCGGCTCTCCGCGCCCTCGGCCGCAGCGGTGTCGCCGACCTGGTCGAGAACTCGTGCGCGCGCGCGCACACACTGGCCGCGGCGCTCGGGGAGCTTCCCGGCTGCGAGCTCCTCAACGAGGTCGTGCTGAATCAGGTGCTCTTCCGCTTCGAGGACGACGAGGCGACCGACGCGTTCGTCGCTGCGGTGCAGGCCGACGGCGAGGCGTGGCTCGGGGGGACGATCTGGGACGGCCGGCGCGCCGTCCGGCTCTCGGTGTCGAGCTGGCGGACGAGCGACGAGGACGTCGAACGCGTCGCGGCGGCGTTCGCTCGAGCGCGCGAGGCGAGCTCCCGCGCGCTGTCGACGCGCCGCTGATCCTCCTCGTGCCCCTTCAAGCAATCTACGCCATCACCCCCGGCGGTCTCAAGCGGCGCCAGGCTGTGTCCTCAGTCGCGCCAATAGCACCACTATTGGCGCTCCCTGCGTCCTTGCCTGGCACGCCTTGCGACTCGCCGGAGGCGGGGGTGCATTACCTGAAGGGGCACTCGCCGGCGCCATGCAGCCGATCACCCGGTGCGGCGAGTCGCCCTGCCCCTCTCGGCTAGCCTGGCGGCGTGGAGAAGCACTACCTCTTTACGCCGGGCCCGACGCCCGTCCCGCCCGAGGTGCTGGCCGCGATGGCCGAGCCGATGGTGCACCACCGCGGGCCCGACTTCCGCGTCGTCTACGAGCGCTGCCTGGCGCGGCTGCAGGAGGTCTTCCGCTCCCGTGGGGACGTGCTCCTGTTCGCAGCCTCCGGAACGGGAGCGATGGACTCCGCTGTTACGAACCTCTGCGAGTCCGGCGATCGCGCCGCGGTGGTTGTCGCCGGGGCGTTCGGAGAGCGCTGGACGAAGATCTGCGCCCACTACGGCGTCGAGGTGCAGCGCATCGACTACGAGTGGGGCGAGGTACCGTCGCCCGACGAGGTCGGCGCGGCCGTCGCGGAAAGCGGCGCGCGCGTCGTCTTCTGCACCCAGTCCGAGACCTCGACCGGCGTCGTCTCCGACGTGCAGGCGCTCAAGGCGGCCGTCGGCGACGCGACGCTCGTCGTCGACGCGATCTCGTCGCTCGGAGCCGTGCCGCTCGAGACGGATGCCTGGGGGATCGACGTCGTCGTCGGCGGCTCGCAGAAGGCGCTGATGTGCCCGCCCGGCCTCGCGATGACGAGCGTCGCGCCCGCGCTGTGGGAGCGGTTGCCTGCAAGCTCGCGCAGCTTCTACTTCGACTGGCGCGCGACGAAGAAGGCGCAGGAGGCATTCGACGCTGCGTTCACGCCGGCCGTCTCGTTGATCCGCGGGCTCGACGTCGCGCTCGGGATGCTGCTCGACGCAGGCCTCGAGGCCGGCTTCGAGCGGCACGTCCGGCTCGGGCGCGCCGCGCGCGCAGGGCTGAAGGCGATGGGGCTCGAGCTCTTCTCGCCCGACGACGATACGTCGGCCGTCGTCACGGTCGCCCGCGTCCCCGAGGGAGTCGACGGCGGCGACCTTCTGCGCACGCTCCGCGACCGCCACGGCGTCACGCTCGCGCCCGGCCAGGGAGCGCTCAAGGGGAAGATCTTCCGCATCGGCCACATCGGCTGGTTCGACGTGTTCGACATCGCGGCGGCCCTCGCCGCCGTCGAGCTCTCGCTGACCGAGCTCGGAGCGGAGATCGAGCGCGGCGTCGCGGTCACGCGCGCGTTCGAGGCCTACGAGGGGCGCGTTCCGGCCTGATGTCGGAAGGCATGTGGCCCGAGCCCGTGCAGCGGGTCGCGAGCTACCTCGCAGCGGCGGCGGTCGAGGCCACGATCCAGGAGTTCCCGGAGGGGACGCCGACGGCGGAGGCAGCGGCACTCGCGGCCGGCTGTCGCCTGGAGCAGATCGTCAAGTCGCTCGTCTTCGTCTGTGACGGCGCCTTCGTCCTCGCTCTCGTGCCAGGCGACCGGCGGGCCGACGAGACGAAGGTCGCGGTCGCCGCCCGTGCCGAGGAGGCGCGCGTCGCCAAAGCGGGTGAGGTCCTGGCGGCGACCGGCTTCGAGCCGGGCGCGGTTGCACCGTTCCCGACGAACGCCTCGGACGTCTTCATGGAGCGCACGCTCCTCCAGCACGACGTCGTCTGGATCGGTGCGGGCTCGCCCGCGCACATGGCCTCGCTCGCGCCGTCCGACCTGCAGCAGCTGACCCGGGCACGCACGGCCGATCTCGTGGCCCGTCGCTAGAGTTCGGGGCCTTGCAGCCGACCGAGAAGATCTGGATGAACGGCGAGCTCGTCGACTGGGACGACGCCCGCGTCCACGTCGGCGCCCACGGGCTGCACTATGGGACCGGCGTCTTCGAGGGCATCCGCTGCTACGACACGCCGAAGGGGCCGGCGGTGTTCCGGCTCACCGACCACATGCAGCGGCTCCACGACTCGGCGGCCCTGATCGGGATGACGCTGCCGTACTCGGTCGACGAGCTGCGAAGCGCGACCAACGAGCTGCTTGCGGCCAACGGGCTCGACGCGTGCTACATCCGGCCGATTGCCTTCTTCGGCTTCGGCCAGCTCGGCGTCGCGGCCAGGGACAACCCGGTCGACACGGCGATCATGTCGTGGCCGTGGGGCACCTACCTCGGCGAGGAGGCGCTGTCGAAGGGGATCCGCGCGAAGATCTCCACCTGGCAGCGCGTCTCGGCAAACGTGATCCCGCACGCGTCGAAGGCGACCGGCGTCTACCTGAACTCGATGCTCGCGGTCACGGAAGTGCAACGGGCAGGCTACGACGAGGCGATCATGCTCACTCCCGACGGCACGGTCGCCGACGGCCCGGGCGAGACGATCTTCGTCGTCAAGGGCGGCAAGATCGCGACCCCCAGCCTCGCGACCGGGATCCTGCACGGGATCACCCGCGACTCGGTGATCCAGATCGCGCGCGAGCTCGGGCACGAGATCCTCGAGACCACGCTGATCCGCTCCGACCTCTACCTCGCCGACGAGGTGTTCATGTGCGGCACAGCCGCCGAGGTCACGCCCGTGCGGTCGGTCGACGACCACGAGATCGGCGTCGGGCCGGTGACCCTGGAGCTCCAGAAGGCGTACCTCGACACCGTTCGCGGCTTGAGCGAGCGCTGGTCACAATGGCGCGAGCTCGTGCCGAGCGCCTCGCGCGCGGGGTGACCGACACCGCCACGCGCAGGATCGCGCTCTCGGCGCCCTGGATCGACGAGCGCGACGAGGAGCTCGTGCTCGAGGTGCTTCGCTCGGGATGGCTCTCCCTCGGGCCGGCGGGACCGCGCTTCGAGCAGCTGCTCGCGGAGGCCGTCGGGGCGGCGTTCTGCGCGGCGGTGTCGTCCGGGACGGCGGGACTCCACCTGTGCATGCGGCTAGCCGGCGTCGGGCCCGGAGACGAGGTGATCACGTCGCCGTACTCGTTCGTCGCGTCGGCCAACTGCGCGATCTACGAGGGCGCGACGCCGGTCTTCGCCGACATCGACCCCCGGACGCTCAACCTCGACCCTGCGGCTGTCGAGGCTGCCGTGACCGAGAGGACCCGCGCTGTCGTCGCGGTGGACATCTTCGGCTACCCGTGCGAGCTCGACGACCTGCGCGCGATCTGCGACCGCCACGGCCTCGCGCTCGTGGAGGACGCCTGCGAGGGTCTCGGCGCGCGCTACAAGGGCGAGCTGCTGGCGTCGCACGGCCACCCGGCTGTCTTCGCGTTCTATCCGAACAAGCAGATCACCACCGGCGAGGGGGGCGCAGTCACGACCGGCTCTGCGGAAGAGCACGAGCTTCTCGTCTCACTTCGCAACCAGGGACGGCTCGAGACCTCGAGCTGGCTCCAGCACGGCCGCCTCGGGTTCAACTACCGGCTCGACGACGTCTCCGCCGCGCTCGGGATCGGCCAGCTCGAGAAGCTCGACCGGATCCTCGAGGCGCGTCGTTCCGTCGCGGCGCGATACGGCGAGCTGCTCGCGGGCCTCGACCTGGAGCTACCGCTTGCCGACGACGCCGAGCACGAGCGCTCGTGGTTCGTCTACGTCGTCAAGCTGCCGGCGGGCATCGACCGCGACGGCCTGATCGCGCGCCTTGGCGCCGACGGGATCGCCTGCGCGCCCTACCTGCCGTCGATCCACCTCCAGAGCTACATGCGCGAGCGCTTCGGGTTCTCGGAGGGCATGTGCCCCGTGAGCGAGGACGCGAGCGCGCGGACGATGGCGATCCCGTTCCACGCGCGGCTTCCGCGCGACGACCAGGACTACGTCGCGGACCGGCTCGCGGCCGCGCTCGCCGACGCCTGAGCTACGGGATCGTGCTCAGGTAGCGCGGGTTGCGGATCGCGTCCTTGTAGAGCGCGAGCGACCTCGGCTTCCCGCGCAGCTCGTAGATGGTGTCGCCGCCGCTCCAGCCCTTGTTGAAGTAGACGAGCCCGACCGTCCGCGGATGGCTCGCGACCCAGTCGAACATCCGCTGCGCCCACGCCGGGTCGTCCTCCGCCTCGAGCGCCCACTCGGCGACGAGGAACGGCTTGCCGTACGCGTACAGCGTGTCCATCCCTCGCCAGGACGGCTCGCCGCTGTCCGAGTAGAGGTCGTTCCCAACGATGTCGACGTACCCGGGGCCCGGCCAGTACGCCTGTGGCCCGTTCGCGGCGATGTCCGGTACGCCGTGGCCCTGCGGGTTCCAGACGATCGCGATCTTGCCCGACGCCGGGAGGTTCGTGCCGCCGCGGAGCGCCGCGAGCCCGGCCGCGCGGAGCTTCGCGTTGATCTGGGCGCGCGGCCCGCCGTCGAGGATGATCGCGACGCGACGGAACGCCGCGATGAACGCGGAGGTGGCGTATCTCGGCCCGCGCGACCGTCCGGACTCGTCGAAGGCGGAGTACGGGTTCCAGGAGCCGGTCATCTCCGGGAAGATCCGCACCCAGATCGGATGCTGCGCCTCGTTCAGCGTCTGCGAGAGCGTGACCCAGCGTGCGTCCTCGGCGCCGCGCGCGACGTCGAGGGGCGCGTTGCTCGTCCTGAGCGTCAGCACGGGTAGCCGGCCGGCTGCCTTCTCGGTCGCGAGCAGCTCCGGCAGCTGCCGCGTCCACTCGCCGAACATCACGTGCAGTGGATGGTGTCGGCCCGTCAGTCGGTCGAACGCCTCCGGATCCGGGCCGATGACGCCGAGGAGGACCTTGCCGCTCGGAGGCACCCCCGGTGCCGCCGCCGCGAGCGGGACGACGACGAGGGCAACCGCCAGGGTGGCGAGCTGCAAGCGCATCCGCGGTGCATACCACGATTCGTCGCGCTTGAACAGGTCCGGCCCCCGGACCGGGCGCTCGTGCGGATAATCCGCGTGTGGCGGACGACGCGCGGATGATCTTTCTCGGCTTCGGCAAGTACGCGCGCTCGGACAGGATCTACGCGCTCGAGCCGCTCGGCCCCGGCGAGCGCGGGCATGGTGCCCGCACGCGCGTGTGGGTCGAGGGAATCCCGGAGCCGATTGTCGCCTCGCGGACCGAGCGAGCGATCCTCGCCGCGATGGGGAGCAATGCTGTGGCCGAGTCGTCGAGGATCGTCGATGACGCGCTCGACCTCGCTCAGCGCGTGGCCGACGCCGCCGAGCAGGGCCGCTTCGACGTCGTCGACCTCGGACGCCGAGCGAGGCGACTGCTCGAGTCGACCGCCCGGCCGGAGGGAGAGAGCCTCTTCTGAGCAAGCGCGGGGCTTCGGCGCGCTTGCGCCGCGAGTTCTTCGCGCGGAGCGTGCACGAGGTCGCGCCCGAGCTGATCGGCGCCGAGCTCTACGTCGACGGTGTCGGCGGGCAGATCGTCGAGGTCGAGTCCTACGACCCCGACGATCCGGCGGCCCACGGCTTTCGTGGGCCCACGCGGCGCAACGGGTCGATGTTCGGGCCCCCCGGTCACGCGTACGTGTATCGGTCGTACGGAGTCCACTGGTGTCTGAACCTCGTGTGCGAGGCGGAAGGCGTCGCCAGCGCGGTCCTCGTTCGAGCCCTCGAGCCGCTCGCCGGACTGAAGACGATGCGCGAGCGGCGCGGCGTGGACGACGTGCGTCTTCTGTGCTCCGGGCCGGGCCGGCTCTGCCAGGCGCTCGCGGTCACGGGCGGCCACGATGGGCGTCAGCTCGACGAGCAGCCGTTCGAGCTGCGAGCGCGCACGGCCACGGCCGACCTGCTCGTGGGCCCCAGGGTCGGGATCAGTCGAGCGGCCGATCGCCCGTGGCGCTACGGGCTGGCCGGGTCACGCTTTCTCAGCCGGCCGTTTCGCGCTGTCGCACGGTGAGGACGACACGCATTCCGGGAGCGGCCGCGACACCCCACCTGGGCACCTGGGCGACGACGCGCCCCTTGCTCCCGCCGCGGACTCGGACGTTCAGCTTGAGCCGGGCGAGCTTGCTCTCCGCGCGGGCGACGGGGAGCCCGACGAGCTTCGGAACGACGCCTTGCCGCGCCCGTCGCACGATCAACGTCACGTGGTCGTACGCCGAGAGCGTGCCCTTGGTGGGTACCTGTGCGATCACGACCCCGACCCGCTGGCCCGGCTTCGCCGGCCGGGCGCGGACGGTTGCGAGGAGCGGCTGGCCGTCGAGACGCTCCTTCGCCTCGGCGAGCGTGATGCCCGTAACGTCCGGCACGTCGACCTCGTTCGGCTTGCAGTCGGCGACGTCAAGCTCGGCCGTGACGAACAGCTCGACTGCGACCGTGCTGCGGCAGTTGCCGTTGTCGCGTCGCAGCTGCCGGTCGCGGTTGACGACGAGCGCGGGCGACGAGGAGGGGTACGCGGGAGCCGGAAACGCGTGCGTCGCCGGATTGCGGTAGGGGAGAGCCTGCTCCATGTACGCCTTCCAGATGAGCGCCGGGTAGGTGCCGCCGGCGACCGGATCGCCGTGGTACTCGGTCAGCATCGGGCGCAGCTCGTCCGGGTAGCCGACCCACACGGCGGTCACGATGTCTGGCGTGTAGCCCACGAACCAGGCGTCGCCGTAGTTCTCGGTCGTCCCCGTCTTGCCTGCCACCGTGTATCCGGTGAGCCGTGCCTTCGTACCGGTGCCGTAGCTGACGACGCCTTGGAGCAGCTCGTCGACGATGGCTGCCTGCCACTCCGCGAGGACCGGTCGAGCGAGCATCCCGTTCGTCCTGTCGGGACGGCAATCGCCGTCGGCGTCCTCGAGGCACTCGATTGCCCGCGGCTCGTTCCCGAAGAGCGAGCCGTCGATCCGGTAGCCGCCGTTCGCGAAGGCCGCGTACGCGCGCGCCATATCGAGCGGGGTCGCAGGCTCGGCGCCGAGGCCGATCGCGAAGTACGGATTCAGGCGGGTCCCGATTCCGAGCGTCTTCGCGGTCCGGGCGACGCTCGCCGGCCCGACGAGGTTCGTCAGCTGCGCGAAGACCGAGTTGTCCGAGTACGCGATCGCCTGCCGCAGGTCGATCGCGCCGCGGTAGCTCCCCTCGTAGTTGGTCGGCGTCCACACGCGCCCGCCGATGTCGATCGTCACCGGGCGCGAGACGAGCGTGGTCGAGGGTGAGATCCCGTCCTTGAGCGCGGCGGCGAGCACGAACGGCTTGAACGAGGAGCCCGGCTGCCGCTCTCCCTGCGTCGCGAGGTTGAACTGGCTGCGGTGGTAATTCCGTCCTCCGACCATCGCGAGCACGGCCCCGGTGTTGGCATCGATGCTGACGAGCGCCGCGGTCGGGCCGATCTCGGGTGGGAGCTGGGTCGCGATCGCCTCGCGTGCGAACTGCTGCAGCTTGAGGTCGATCGTCGTGCGGACCCTGAGGCCTCCGCCGTAGACGCCCCTCGTGTGGAACTGGCGCACGAGCTGGTCGGTGACGTAGTTGGCGAAGTACGGTGCGGCATCGCTCTGAACCGCCGGCAGGCGAACCTCCTGCGGCTCGGGCAGCGGCGTCTCGACCGCCTCCCGGAACTGCGCCGGCTCGAGGTACCCCTGGCGCAGCATCATCCGCAGGACGAGGTGCCGCCGCGCGCGCGCCGCCCGTGGGTGGGCGACCGGGTCGTAGCGGCTCGGGTCGGCGGGGATACCGGCGAGCAGGGCGGCCTTCGCGGGGCTCATGTGCTCGGTGTCGGCGCTGTGGCCGAAGTAGATGCGGGAAGCCTGCTCGACGCCGTAGGCGCCGTTCCCGAAGTAGACCGTGTTCAGGTACGCGGTCAGGATCCAGTCCTTCGACCGGCGACGCTCGAGCTGCCAGGCGAGCGCTGCCTCTCGAAGCTTGCGTGAGATCGTCTGCTCGTCCTGGTCGATCGCGTTCTTGACGAACTGCTGCGTGATCGTCGAGCCGCCCTGGACGACGCCGCGGTGCGTGACGTCCGCCCAGACGGCGCGGAGGATTCCGCGCAGGTCGACTCCCCGGTGCTCGTAGAAGCGCCGGTCCTCGACCGCGACGATCGCGTGCTTCAGCCAGGGCGAGATGTCCTCCGAGTCGACGAGGATGCGCGCCTGAGATCCGCGCAGCACTGCGAGGATCGTCCGGCCGTCGCTTGCGTAGACGTAGGTGTTCGCCTGCTGGCGCTGCTTGCTCGGGTCGAGCGACGGCAGCTCGGCCGCGATCGCCGTCAGAAGCCCGAAGGTGAACGCGGCGAGCCCGAGCAGCGAGAGGACGAACAGAAGTGCCAGCAGCCTGAGCTTGCGAATGCGCCGACGTTTCGGCGCGCGTTTTGTCCTCCTGAGCAGCGCCAAAACGCCCGCTAGTGTAGCCCTGATGCTCGAAGCGCTGACACGGAACGCCGTCGATCTGCTGCCGGCGGGCGCGCTCGAGGCCAAGCTGAAGCTCGGGAGGCCGCTGCGGGTGAAGCTCGGCATCGACGTGACCGCCAAGCACGTCACGATCGGCAACGGCATCCCGCTGCAGAAGCTGCGCGCGTTCCAGGACGCCGGTCACGTCGCCGTGCTGATCATCGGCGACTACACCACGCGGATCGGAGACCCTTCGGGCCGCTCCACCGAGCGGCCGATCCTGTCCGACGCCGAGATCGACGCGAACGCGAAGCGGTTCTTCGAGCAGGCGTCTGTCGTTCTCGACACGAGTCCCGAGCGACTCGAGATCCGGTTCAACGGCGAGTGGCTCGGCCGCCTCACCTTCGCCGACGTTGTCCGCTTGACCCGCACCATGACCATCGCGCGACTGCTCGAGCGCGACGATTTCGCCAAGCGCTATGCGACCCAGCAGCCGATCTCGGTTTCCGAGCTCCTCTACCCGCTGATGCAGGCGTACGACTCGGTTGCGATCGAGGCCGACGTCGAGGTGGGCGGCACGGATCAGCTGTACAACCTCCTGGCCGGCCGGGAGGTCATGCTGGCATACGGGCTCGAGCCGCAGGTCGTCCTGACCCTGCCGCTACTCCTCGCATGGGACGGCGAGAAGATGAGCGCCTCGAAGGGCAACTACATCGGGCTGACCGAGAAGCCGGAGGAGCAGTTCGGGAAAACCATGCGGATCCCCGACACGATGCTTCCGGACTGGTACCGACTGCTGTGGGAGCGAGACCTTCCCGCGGACGTCGAGCCGATGGAGGCGAAGCTCGCGCTGGCACGCTTCATCGTCACGCGATCGCACGGCGAAGACGCGGCGCTCGCCGCCGAGGATCACTTCACGAGAGTCGTGCGGCGACACGAGGCTCCTGAAGCAGTACCTGAGGTTCCTCTC
>CAVQTB010000003.1:0-129595 GCA_963716305.1 uncultured Actinomycetes bacterium | reverse complement strand
ACGCCGTCCTCGACCGCGTCGACGAGGCCGCCGACGCGCGTCGCCACGACCGGCCGCCCGTAGGCCATCGCCTCGCGCGCCACCATCCCGTAGCCCTCGCGCCGCGACGGGACGCACACCACCGCCGCGCGCTCGTAGTACGCGCCGAGCTCGGCCGGCGGGACGAAGCCGACCGCCTCCGGAACGCGGTCGCGGAGCGGGCCGTCGCCGACGATCACCCGCGGCAGCCCCTCCGTCGCCTCGAGGAACTCGAGGATCCCCTTCTCCTCGCTAGAGCCGGCCGACGAAGAGGACGTGCGGCGGGTCGTCCGGCTCGCCGACCTCGTCCGGGATCTCGACCCCGTTCGGGATCACGCGCACCTCGCGCGCGCCGAGCTCGCGCGCCGCCTCGGCGAGGAACGACGACGCCGCGATCACGACGCGCGCCCGCCGCACGATCGGCCGCGCGAGCCACGGCACGCGCCGCGCGAGCTCGACGTCCGTCCCCCACACCTGCAGCACGAACGGCTTGCCGGTCGTGAGCGCCGCGAGCCCCGACGGGATCCAGTGGGCGTGCACGACGTCGGCGTCGCGCGCCGCCCGCCGTGCGGCGCGCGCGTACGCGGCGAGGAAGAGCGGCACGGCCAGGACGAGCCACGGCTTCGCGCGCAGGTTCTGCACGATGCCGGCGCCGAACGCGATCCCGAAATCGCGGAAGTCGGCCGGAGACACGACCTGCACCTCGACTCCCGCCGCCCGCAGGTGCCGCACCGCGTCGGCGACGAAGACGCCCGCGACGTCGTCCGCCGAGCGCGGATACGACGTCGTCAGCACGAGCACCTTCACCGCGACGGTGCCGGGCGGAAGACGAGCGGCGCCGCGAGCGCGAAGGCCAGGAACGCGTAGAAGTAATAGAACTGCATCGTCAGGTAGAAGGCGTTCGCGGCGATCGTGCCGGCGAGCGCCGCGGTCAGCCCCCAGGCGAGCGGGCGCACGCGCGCCGCCGAGCGGGTGCCCGCACGTACGCGAGCCAGCGGCCGAGCGCGCGCGCCGCCCGCAGGCGCAGGAAGACCCAGACGAGGAAGAGCGCGAAGAGCGCCGTCCCGACGAGGCCGGTCTCGACGACCAGCGCGACGTAGAACGAGTGCGGCCCCCAGTTCGTCTTGCCGGTCACGAGCTCGTAGTAGACCGAGAAGTTGTTGAGCCCGAGGCCGAACAGAGGGTGGGTGTGGAGGATCTGCGGCACGAAGTCGTAGACCTGGAGGTGCGACCGACGACGAGCCGCCGCCGGTCTGCAGGCGTGACCGGATCACGACCTCGAAGTAGTGGAGCCGGCTGACGACGACGGCGGCGAGAACGGCAAGCGCACCGAGGAGCGGGCCGAGGAGGAGCCACGAGCGGAGGTAGTGGCGGTACGGAACGAGGAGCACGATCGCGCCGACGCCGAGGCCGAGCAGGCCGCTGCGCGAGAGCGTCGAGACCTCGACCACGAGCAGGAAGGCGATCAGCAGCGCCGAGCTTGGTTCGCAGCCGGTGGCCCGCGCTCGAGCCGCAGGTAGATCGGCGTGAGCACGAGCAGCGGTACGATCAGCATGATCGCGAGGTGGTTCGGGTCGCCGGTCAGCGCATTCGGCCGGTACACCGAGGCGCCCTCGACCGCGCCGTAGATGTTGATCTGGCTGGCGCCGCCGGTGATCGGCGAGACGGTCCACGAGTCGAGGTTCCCGCCGACCTGCGCGACGAGGAGCTGCACGACTCCGTAGGCGGCGTTGGCAGCGATCCCGCCGCAGAACCAGGCGAGCGCACGCCAGTAGTAGCTCGTGCCCCGCCGGTAGAGCCAGGCGACGCCGACGGCGAGGAAGAGGAAGTGGATCACGAACTTCACCATCCCCTTCGTGAACTGCGCGAGCGCCTGCGCGGTCTCGAGGTTGTAGAAGCCGCTCAGGTAGACGAGCAGGAAGGCGGCGAAGAAGCCGAGCACGATCGCGGAGGTCTGCGGGACGCGCGGGCGGCTGAGAATCGCGTAGGCGACCAGGAAGAGGCTCGCGAGCAGGTCCGCGAGGGAGACCGAGACGCCGAGCTCCCAGTGCACCTTCTCGAACGTGCAGGCAAAGAGCGTCGCCAGGAAGAAGAAGCTCGTGACCGCTCTCACGCGCGCTCCTCGCCGACGTCGCCTCCCGGCCGGCGGAGCCGGCCTCCGGCGCCGCCTGACACGAGGAACGCGCGTGTGGATGCGGTTGACCGAGAGCGTCTCATGTCAGGCGCTCGAGCAGGTCGGCGAGCTCCTGCACGCGGGCCCGCCGCGAGAGCTTGCTGCGCCACTCGTCGGAGAGGCCCGTGCCGTCGAGCTCCCCGGCGCGCCAGCGGTCGCGCAGCGCCGCGAGCTCGCGGGCGATGCCGTCGATGTCGTCGGGCGCGACGACGACGCCGGCGCCGGTCTCGCGCAGGAGCCGCGCGGCGGCGCCGTCGGGCGGGACGAGGGCGAGGATCGGCCGCTCGGCCGCGAGGTACTCGAACACCTTGCCCGAGAGCACGCCGCGCCCACGGCCCTCCGCCTCGGGGATCAGGAGGAGCAGCGCCTCGGAGTCGCGCTGGAGCTCGAGCGAGCGGCGGTGCGGCGCGTACGGGACGAGCTCGATCCGGTCGGCGATGCCCTTCGCCCACTCCGGTCGCGCAGCGCGGAAGTCGCCGACGAAGCGTGCGACGACGCCGTCCACGCGGGCGAGCGCGGTCAGGAACGGCTTCGGGTCGCGCTTGCCGAAGAACGAGCCGGCGTGCGTGATCCGGAACCGGTCCGTGCCGCCGTGGTACTCGAGACCGGCGAAGTCGTCGAAGTCGGAGCCGTTCGCGATCGTCACCACCGGCCCCTTCGGGCCGAGCGCGCGCATCTCCTCGGCGATCGCGTCCGAGACCGTCACGACCGCGTCGGCCGACGAGGCGGCAAGGCGCGCGACGAGCTGATGGCCCTGCTCCTTCGCGCGCACGACGAGGCGCTGGGCGTCGCGGTGCGGGTGCGCGACGAGCGAGTCGCGCAGGTCGGCCACCCAGCTGACGCCTGCCGTGCGCTTGACGGCCGCGCCGACGAAGTGGATCGAGCCCGGAGGCGAGGTCGTGATCACGACGTCGATCCCCTCCTCGCGGCACGATCCGGCGAGCCGCCGGGATCGCGGTCAGGTTCCAGCTCACGTTCTCGTCCGGGAAGAGCAGCCGCCGCCCGAAGAGCTGGAGCTGCCGCGAGTAGCGCTCGATCCCGGCCGTGCCGTGCAGCTCCTCGGCCGGCCGCCGGCCGCGAGGGCCGAGGAAGCGCACGCGGTGCACCCAGGCGAGCGTCGGCGTCGGCAGCTCGTCGTCGCGGTGGATCCACTTCGGGTCGTCGGGCGCGAGCACGTGCGTCTCGATCCCGAGCTCGGGCAGGTGCGTGGCGAACTTGAGCGGGCGCTGCACGCCGCCGCCACCGGCGGGAGGGAAGTAGAGCGTCACGAGCAGCACCTTCACGCGGCAATCGATCGTAGAGACTGAGACGGTGAGCGCGGAGCACACGTTCGATGTCGTGGTCGTCGGAGCGGGGATCCTCGGCCTCGCGACGGCGCGCAGACTCCTCCAGACGTCGCCCGGCCTCAAGCTCGCCGTCGTCGAGAAGGAGGACGCGATCGCGACTCACCAGACGGGCCACAACTCCGGTGTCGTCCACTCGGGGATCTACTACCTCCCCGGGTCCCTGAAGGCGCGGCTCTGCACCCAGGGCAAGGCGGCGCTCGAGCGCCTCGTCGACGAGCGCGGGCTCGCTCACGAGCGCTGCGGCAAGGTGATCGTCGCGCTCGACGCGCAGGAGCTGCCGCGCCTCGACGAGCTCGAGCGGCGCGCGCAGGCAAACGGCGTTCAGGGACTGCGGGGGATCGGAGCCGACGAGCTGCGCGAGGTCGAGCCGAACGCGGTCGGGATCCGGGCGCTCCATGCGACGCAGACGGGCATCGTCGACTTCCGCGAGGTGGCCGGCGCGCTGGCCGACGACGTGCGCGCAGGCGGCGGCGAGGTCCTGCTCGGCCGGCAGGTCGTCGGGATCGCCGAGCACGGCGGCCGCGTCGAGGTGATGACGAGCGGGGGCGGGCTCGAGGCCCGCGCCGTCGTCGCGTGTGCCGGGTTGCAGTCGGACCGGCTCGCAGCCCTCAGCGGCGCGAGCCCCGACCGACCGCGGATCGTCCCGTTCCGCGGCGACTACTACACGCTGCGGCCGCACGCCTCCGGGCTCGTGAACGGGCTCGTCTACCCGGTGCCCGACCCCGAGCTGCCGTTCCTCGGCGTCCACTTCACGAAGACGATCGGCGGCAAGGTGATCGCGGGCCCGAACGCCGTGCTCTCGCTCGCCCGCGAGGGCTACCGCCGCCTCGCGCTCAGCCCTCGCGACGCCGCGGCGACGCTGACCTTCCCCGGTTTCTGGCGCTTCGCCCGCTCGCACTTCCGCTTCGGGCTCGGAGAGCAGTGGCGCGACGTCGTCAAGTCGGCGTTCGTCCGCGACATGCAGCGCTACGTGCCCGTGGTGCAGGCAGAGGACGTCGAGTTCGGCCCGTCGGGCATTCGCGCGCAGGCCCTCGGCCGCGACGGCAAGCTCGTCGACGACTTCGTGCTCGAGCGGAGCGGGCGCGTCCTGCACGTCCTCAACGCGCCATCGCCGGCCGCGACCGCGTCGCTCGCGATCGCCGAGCACCTCGCGGGCGAGGCGTCGCAGCTGCTGGACTAGCCGGGCAAGAGCCGCCGCAGCTGTCCGTCCTCGACCGCCCAGGTTGCGCCGTAGCGGCGAGGGATCGCCGGGTCGCCGGTCGCGAGCCAGCGCCGACGTCCTTCGCGCGGCCGTACGGACGGTTCGCCGTCGTGTCGGCGACGTGCACCGGCGGGGCGGCGACGACGTACACGGGCGCGGCGGCGAGGATGCGGTAGCTCGTCTCGGGGTCGGCGATGATCACCGCGCGCGGCGGTACGCTGTCGCAGCTCGCGCGAGGAGCTCGGGCGAGAGCGCGCCGCGGATCGGTCTCGACAGCGCGGCGTCCAGTGGCGGAAGCCGTGCACGGCCACCGGGAGCACGAACAGGGCCGCCGCGGCGGCGGCGAGCCAGTGCCGCTCGCTGATCGGCCGGCATCCTGCAGCACGAGCCCGAGGACGAGCGCCGCGGCTCCGCCGAGCGAACGCCCACCAGGTGACGATCGCCGGGCCCGCCGTCGCGCAGGCCGTAGTCGAAGTCGCCGGGCCACCAGTGCTGGAGCAGGATCCCGGCCACGAGCGCAAGCGGCAGCGAGGAACACCGAGCGCACGAGCAGCGCGAGGCCGCCCGCGAAGGCGAACGCGAACGGGACGAAGCCGGCGGCGCGCCGCGACTGCGAGAGCGAGACGGCGTCCGAGAAGCGGGTGAAGAGCTCCGGCACGAGCATCAGCGCGAGCACGACGATCGTCCCGCCGAGGACGAACGCGCCCCAGCGCCGCCGCCGAACGGCGAGACCCGCGAGCGGCACGAGCGCGAGCGCGGCGACCGCGACGGCGCCGGTGCGCGCCGACGACCTCGGCCGACGAGCCGGTAGCGGTCCGGCGAGTCGACGACGAGCAGTCCGCGCGTAGTGGGCGAGCGCGCGCGCTTCTCGGCCGCATCCGGGTTGTGCGAGGCCGTCTCGCGCACGACCGGCAGCAGCCAGAGGAAGACGAGCAGCGTGGGCGCGACGGCGGCGGCGAGCGCGAGCGCGGACGTCCGCCAGCTCCTGGAAGCGCACGAGCGCGTAGCCGCCGAGCGGGAGCAGCGCGAAGAGAGCGTAGGTCGGGTGCACGAGCGCGAGCGCGCCGAAGACCGCCGCGAGCGCGGCCAGGTCGGCACGGCGCCGCGACTCGGCGTAGACGAAGAAGAGCGCGAACGCCGCCGGCACGAGCAGCTGCCGCGACGCCGGTCGCGGGCAGCGCGAGCGTCGCGTAACGAGCCGCCGTGTCCCGCCGCGAAGCAGTAGAGCGCGAGCGACGCCGCGAGCACCGAGAGCCCGCCCGCGGCGGAGCCGAAGACGGCGACGCCGGCCTCCCACGCGACGAGGCACGCGATCGGCACGAGCAGCGACGCCTCGTGGCTGGACGACCACGCCGCGGGTCGAGGCCCGACACCTTCGCGACGAGGGCGAGGAAGCCGTGCCAGAGCGGGAACGCGTAGCCGGGGTGAAGGCCGCCGTCGGCGAACTCGTCGACCGTCGTCAGGTGCAGGTCGCCGAGCTCGACGAGCTTGCGCACCCGCGCGAGGTGGAAGAGGCCGTCGCCGCCGACCACGCCGGCGACGTGCCAGAGGAGCATGCCGAGCACGATCCCGCCGGCGAGCACGGCCGTGCCCCACGCCGGCCGCAGCCGCGACCGGCGCCGCCAGGCCGGGGAACGACGCGCCGCCGCTCCGATCGCCGCGCAGCACGCCAGGTCGCGAGCCGGATCGAGCCGTGCACGGCGAACGTGACCGCCCAGGCCGACGAAGACCGCCGCGAACGCCCAGGCGAGCGTCGGCGCGGCGCCGCGCTGGCCGAGCGCCCGCGCGACCAGCCATCCGGGCAGGAGCACGAGCGCCGGTGGCGAAGCCGAGCCGGAGGTACTCGCGGTCACGCGAAAGCAGAGCCTGGACGTCCCCGGAGGCGAGGAAGCGCACGCCGTCCCGGTACCGCTGCCGCCGCTCGCCGCGGAAGACGAGCGCCGCGAAGCCGCAGCGACCAGAGGAGCAGCAGGCGCGCACGCTCGGCCTCGCGCGGCCCGCGGTGCTTGGCGAGGATAGCGCAGGATTCCGCGCAGGTTCTCGACGTAGAGGCGGCCGCCGTGCGAGGCGCCGCCGACGTGGACGACCTCGGCGCCCGGGTAGAAGAGCACCTTCCAGCCGGCCTGCGCGGAAGCGGTGCAGCCAGTCGGTCTCCTCGCTGAACATGAAGAACGTCCTCGTCGAAGAGGCCCGACCGCCGTCGGTCGCCTCGCGCCGCACGAGCAGCGCCGCGCCGTAGAGCGACTCGACCTCGCGCGTCTCGTCGTGTGCGAAGCCGCCGCCGTAGAACGCGTTGAAGAGCCGCGTGCGCGGCGCCGAGCTTGCGGAGGCCGAGGTACTCGGTCGCGAGCCGCCACAGCGTCGGCTCGCCGCGGACCGAGCGCTGGAGCGAGCCGTCCGGATTGAGCAGCCGCGGCCCGACGACCGCCGCGCGCGGGTGCGCGTCGGCGAACGCGACGAGCCGCTCGAGGCCGTCGTCGACGCACCCAGGCGTCGGAGTTGAGCAGGAACCAGTAGCGGCCGCCGGCCGCCCGCATGCCGGCGTTGTTGCCGCCGCCCATGCCGCGATTCTCCTGCTCGATCACCCGGACCTCGGGAAAGCGCTCGCGCACGAGCTCGACCGTGCCGTCGGTCGAGCCGTGGTCGACGACGATCGTCTCGTGGCCGCGGACCGACTCGAGGCACCGCTCGACCCACGGCAGCGCGTTCCAGGTCACGACGACGACGGAGACGTCGTCGTCAGGCATCCGGGACGGGCGCCCGCCGCATGCCCTCCCAGCAGGATCACGGCGAAGCCCGGCAGCGCCAGGAGGAGCGTCATCACGAAGAAGAGGAAGCCGCACGCGAACGCGCGGTCGGCGTCGACGTCGAGCTTGCCGAGGAAGCTGACGAAGAACGCCTCGCGCACGGCGAGCCGTTGAGCGTGAACGGAATCAGCATGACGAGGAAGAGCAGCGGCCCGAGCACGATGTACGGGCCGGATCGAGCAGGTCGATGCCGACCGCCGTGCCGGACGCCCAGATCGCGACGATCCGCGACAGCTGCTGGAGCAGCGTCACGAGCGCGACCACGAGCAGCGTGCCACGGATGGTCGCGGTAGCCGTGGATGCCCTCGTAGACGAGCCGGACGAACCGCTCGACGCGCAGCCGCCGGAGGAGCGGCACGGAGAAACGGAGAAGACGCGGCGGGCGCGCCGTGAGAAGAACGACGACGCCGGCGACGATCGTGAGCACGACGAAGAGCCCCTCGATCCAGAGGTACGCCCCGATGTCGTAGTCGCCCGATCGCGAGCACGAGGCCGATCGCGGCGAGGAGCAACGTGACTGCGCCGCCGATCGCGCGCTCGAGCAGCACCGAGCCGGCGATCGGCGAGCCGAACCCGGGATGGCGCCGCGTCGTCTCGTAGATGCGCGACGCGTCGCCGCCGACGGAGGTCGGCAGGACCTGGCCGACCGCGTAGGAAACGAAGTACGCACGCGTGAGCCAGGCGAGCGACTCGACGATTCCGCGCACCTTGAGGAGCAGCTGCCAGCGCCACGCCTGCGGCGGCACCGTGACGACGGTGAGCAAAGCCGAGAGCACGAGCCAGTACGAGGTCGGCGTCGCGCAGGATGTCGACGGTCGCCGCTGAGGTCGATCTTCGAGACGATGTAGGCGACCGCGAGGCCGGTGACGACGACGGTCGCACCGACACGGAGCCAGCGGCTAGACGAGAGCGCCCGCATCGGCCGTCGCGAAGCGTATGCGCTCGACTGCGACGTCGGCGCGCGACGAGGGCCTCGCTCGCCGTCGCTCCGACGGCGAGCACCGCGCCGGCGCGGTCGGAGGCACGGCGAAGCGGCCCGTAGCTCGTACCCCGGCTCGCGGTAGATCCGGACCTGCACGACGCCGCTCTGCCCCTGCGGGACCTCGACCGACTCCAGGACTCCCGGCCGGAGCGACGAGAAATCGCGTCGCAGCCCCGCCGACCCGCTCCGGGTAGTCCGCGCGTCACGTCCTCGTGGGAGACCGGCTCGCCGAGGGCCGCGGCGAGCGCGAGCCCGTTCAGGTCGACGCCGGTCGCGGCGAGCACGAGCTCGGCGTCGTGGCCGCCGCCGAGCCGGGCGGCGACCTCGATCACCTCCGGGCCGCCGCGGCTCACGCAGAGATGCGTGTACGAGGGCCCGTTCTCGATCCCGATCGCCTCGACGGCGCGTCGCGTGACCTCGGCTGCAGCGGCCGCGTGCGGCGAGGGCCACACGTGGCCGAGGCCGACGCCGAAGCGCCGGTGGGTCGGCAGTCAGCCGGTCCGTGACCGCCAGCGTGACCAGCTCGCCGTCGACGGAGAAGCCGCTCACCGTCACCTCGGGGCCGTCGACGAGCTCCTCCACGAGCACGACGCCGTTACGCGACACCTCCCGCGCCTGCTCGATCGCGGGCGCGAGCTGTGCGCGCGAGAGGACGAGCGACATCCCGCGTCGATCCATGCGGTCGGCGGGCTTGACGACACACGGAGGGCCCAGCTCCGACGTACCGTCGGAGACGAGCTCGAAGCGCGGCTGGGGCACACCCGCCTCGACCAACCGCTCGCGCTGGCGGGCCTTGCTCGTCGCGAGCATCGCCGTCGCCGGGTCGACCGGGTGCGGCAGGCCGAGCTTGGCCGCCACGCGTGCCGCGACGGCGACAGACCAGTCGGAGCCGGGCGCGATCACGCCGTCGACGTCGAGCGCGCCCGCGAGCCGCTCGATCGCAGGCTCGTCCTCGATCGAGAAGATGCAGCGCCGGTCGGCGAGGCGAAAGCCGGGCGCCGACGGGTCGCGGTCGCAGACGGCCGTCCAGATGCCGCGCTCGCGCGCCGCCTCGATCAGGCCGAGCTGCGCGGGGCCCGCTCCGAGCACGAGCAGGCGAGCGCTTCGCTCGCGAAGATCCCCCGCCACCGCGACCCATTGTCGCGGCAGCGGGGGATAGACACTCGAGAGTGCTCTACGCCGCGAGCTCGAGCGAGACCGGGCTCTCGACCTGCTCGACCCGGCGGCTGCGCTTGATCGCGAACGCCGCGACCGAGCCGAGCGCGACCACGGCAGCGCCGACGAAGGTCGCCGGCACCATGCCGTCGGTGAACGTCTGGCCGGTCTCGTACCCGCCGTAGTGCGCGAAGACCGAGGCGAGGACCGCGACGCCGAAGACGCCGCCGAGCTCGCGGATCGCGCTGTTCGCGCCCGATGCCTGGCCCTCCTCCTGCGGTCGCACCGACGAGAGGACGACGTTCGCGACCGGCGCGAAGAAGAGCCCCATGCCGATGCCCGAGAGCGTGAACGGGATCACGAGCTCGGCGTACGGAGTGGTCGGCGTCGAGACGGCGGCGATCCACGCGAGGCCGCCCGCCTGCAGCGCCAGGCCGGTCGCCCATCAGCCTGTGCCCGCCGATCCGGTCGGAGAGCGCTCCGGCGATCGGCGCGACGATCATCGGCATCGCCGTCCACGGCAGGATCCGCAGCCCCGAGTCGAGCGGCGAGTAGCCCTGCACCGTCTGGAAGAACTGGGCGAGCAGGAAGATCGAGCCGAACATCCCGAACGACATGAAGAGCGACGCCGTGTTCGCGAGCGAGAACGTGCGGTTGCGGAAGAACCGCATCGGCAGCATCGGCGTCGACGTGCGCAGCTCCCAGAGCGACGAACAGCACGGTCAGGACCGCGCCGACGGCCAGCGCGCCGACGATCTCGGGCGAGGCCCAGCCGAGCGAGTTGCCGCGGACGAGCCCCCACACGATCCCGAACGAGACCGGCGCTCACGAGAGCGAGACCGGGCAGATCGATCCGGCTCGCGGCGCCGTGCGTCTCGTCGAGGCGCAGCAGCGCGAGCGGCACGAGCACGAGCCCGATCGGCACGTTCAGCCAGAAGATCCAGTGCCAGGAGATGCCGTCGACGACGGCGCCGCCGACGAGCGGCCCGAAGGCGATGGCGAGGCCGTTGATTCCGCCCCAGGCGCCGAGCGCAACCCCGCGCTTCTCGGCAGGCACGGCCGCCGAGAGGATCGTCAGCGTCAGCGGCAGCACGAGCGCGCCGCCGAGCCCCTGTACCGCCCGCGCCACGTTGAGCGCCTCGATCGAGGGCGCGAGCGCGGCCGCCGCCGACGCGAGGGTGAAGACGCCGAGCCCGATCGCGAACATGCGACGCCTGCCGAAGCGATCGCCGAGAGCAGCACCGGTCAGGAGCAGCACCGCGAACGTGAGCGTGTACGCGTTCACCGTCCACTCGAGGCCGCTGATGCTCGCGTCGAGGTCCGTTCGGATCACGGGCAGCGCCGTCGTCACGACGAGGTTGTCGAGCGTGACCATGAAGAGCGCGACCGAGGTGATCGCGAACGTCCAGAGTGTTTTGTGATTCATCACTTACCTCCTGGCGAAAAAAGAGATGAGGTTCATGCGTGCTTGGCCTCGCCGATCAGCCGCTCGACCCACGGCTCGCTTCCGTCCCCGAGGCCCATCGACGCGATCACGTTCAGGAGCATGCCCTTCGCGAAGAAGCCCGAGACCTGCTCCGCCGGCGCGCCCGGAGACCCGCTCGACGTAGGCGACGAGGTCGCCGTAGCCGTTCCGGACGACCTCGCAGATCTCCGGGTCGTCGCAGGCGGCGTACGCCTGCATCTGCGCGAGCAGCTGCGTCCGGTCCTCGCGCAACCGCTGGACGTATGCCTTTCCCATCGCGTCGAGCGCCTCCTCGCCCCGCTTGCCCTCGGCCGCGCGGGCAAAGAGCTCGTAGGTCTGACGGAAGCACCGGTTGACGACGGCGATGAAGAGCGCCTTCTTGGTGCCGAACAGGCGGAAGACGTACGGCTGCGAGATGCCGGCACGCCGGGCGATGTCCTCGGTCGACGCTCCGTGGAGGCCGCGAGCTGCGAACTCCTCGAGCGCCGCGTCGAGGATCTCCTCGCGCCGCTCCTCGCCCGTCTTCCGTCCGGCCGCGATCATGGGCGGTAGGTTAGTGGTGACTCACTATCTTGTCAAGAGTCGATTCCGGTTTCGATTCAGCCTGGGTCGGGCTGCTCCGCCGGTAGTCGCTGACGCTCGTTGCGCGAACCACTAGGATCCGCGGGCTGGCAACGGGGATGGAGGGTGGCGTGCCGGAGCAGACGATCGCAACCGCAGCGCACGAAGGCTGATGGCGGGGGAGCGCACCGGCGGCTGGCGGCCGTGGGTCGCCCGGACCCTCACGGTCATCGGCGTCCTGCTGATCGTGATCTCGATCGCCGCCAACTGGATCGAGCGACAGGTGCTCGACCGGAGCGAGTTCGAGGAGACGGCACAGCAGCTGATCGCCGACCCGAAGATCCAGGACGAGCTGGCGTCGAACCTCACGAACGAGCTCTTTACCCGCGTCGACATCAGAGGCCAGCTCGAGCAGCAGCTTCCCGCCGACCAGAAGGGGCTCGCGGGGGCGATCACGGGAGCGCTTCGCCCGGTGGCCGAGCGCATCATCGGCGAGATCCTCGACCGGCCGAGGTTCCAGGAGGTCTGGGTCAAGGCGGCCGGCGTGACCCAGGAACAGGTCGTGCGCGTCCTCGACGACAAGGCGAAGTTCATCGACACCTCGAACGGCGTCGTCGTCCTCGACCTTCGCCCGCTCCTCGTCGAGCTGGCACGGGAGCTCCCCGTCGTGCCGGACCTTTCCGGCCAGATCCCGGCCGACGCGGGCGTGATCAAGCTCTTCGAGGCGGAGCAGCTCGACACCGCGCAGACGATCACCCGAATCCTGCGGATCGTCGCCGACTGGATCTGGGTGCTCGCGCTCGCCGCGTGGATCGGGGCCGTCTGGCTCGCGCGCGACCGGCGGAAAGAGGTGCGCGCGGTTGCGATCGGCTTCGTGGTCGTCGGCCTGCTCCTGCTTCTGATCCGACGGATCGGCGGCCGCTACATCGTCGACCAGCTGGCGAGCGCCGCCTCCGACCAGGACGCGGTGAAACAGGCGTGGGACATCCTCACGCGGCTCCTTGCCGACGCGGCGTGGGCGGCGATCGCCCTCGGAATCGTCGCGCTCATCGGCGTGTGGATCTTCGGGCCTGCCCGCCGCGGCACCGAGGTGCGGAAGTGGCTCGCCCCCTACCTGAAGGAGCCGGGACTCGCGTTCGGCGGCGCGGCCCTCCTGATCGTGCTGGTGCTCCTCTGGGGACCCATCTCGTACGTCCGGAAGCCGTCGACCGTGCTCGTGCTCGCCGTCCTCGCGTTCCTCGGCGTCGAGGCCCTGCGCCGGAAGGCGCGCCACGACTTCCCGGACGCCGCGCGCGGCGACTCGGTCGTGGCCGTGCGCGAGGGCACCCAGCGCGTGAGCTTCGGGCGCGCCCCGGCGACGCCGAGCCAGGCCGACGAGCTCGAGCGGCTCGTGGCGCTGAAGGACAAGGGCGCGCTCTCCGACGAGGAGTTCGCCGCAGCGAAGGGGGCACTGCTCGGCGGTGCTCAGCCGTCGGGGGCCCAGTCCTCGGGGGCCGCACCGCCGGCGCCGACGGATCCCACTTGACGCGACCACCGACTTCGGGGGAGGGTAGAGACGCATGTGTTGTCTCGTACTGACGGCGTGGGGCCTCGGCCCACGAGTTGCATTCCTCCTCTGGTGGATCTTCGGCGACAAGGTCGACGCCGCGTTCGACACCTGGATCTGGCCCTTGCTCGGGGTCATCTTCCTGCCCTGGACGTTCCTCTTCTACACCATCGCTTGGACGCCGGTGCTGGGTGTCGACGGCTGGGAGTGGCTCTTCGTAGCGCTCGGAGTCTTCCTCGACATCGCGACGTACGCCTCGCGCACCGCGCAGGGCCGTTACCAGGCCATGTCGGCCTGACCCCTCCAGCCGTGCAGGGCTGATTCGGCCCGACGCGAACAGTGGACGGCGATGAACGAGAGATTCGACGCGTGGTTCCAGCACGCGATGCTGGGCCTGACCGTGCGCCGCGCGATCGTCGTCATCGTCGCCATCGCGATCGCGCTCTCCGTCGCCGCCGCGATCTTCGAGTGGCTCGTCGACCCCGCATTCCATACCTCTGGGCTCGCGTTCTGGTGGGCGATCGTGACGGTGACGACCGTCGGCTACGGCGACGTCGTGCCGACGAACACGCCGGGCCGCATCGTGGCGAGCATCCTGATGCTCATGGGCATCTCCCTCGTTCCGCTGATCACGAGCGCCGTCGTCTCGGTCCTCATCTCCCAGGCGACGAAGGAGGCGAACGAGCAGGAGGCGGCGAACATCGCGCGCATCATGGAGCGCCTCGACAGCATCGACCGGCGCCTCTCCGAGTTCGAGCCACAGCGCTGAAGCCGGCCTCGTCCTCCTAGTAGGTTGCCCGCGTCGTGAAGAAGCGCGTCGCCTTCGGCGGCGTCTCGATCGTGCTCGTGGCCGCCGTCTTCGTCTTCGTCCTCCCGCGGATCGCCGACTACCGCGCGGTCTGGGCGGCGATGAAGCGGCCTCACCTGGCCGCAGGTCTCGCTGCTCGTGCTGCTCACCATCCTCAACCTGCTGACGTACGCACCGCCGTTCATGGTCGCGCTGCCAGGCCTCGGGTTCCTGCGCGCCCTGACCGTGACGCAGGCGTCGACCGCCTCCACGTACGTCGCTCCGGGCGGCGCCGCGGTCGGAACGGCGTTCTCGGTCGCGATGCTGCGTGCGTGGAGATTCAAGGCGCAGCCGATCGCGCTCGCGGTCACGCTCACGGGCCTGTGGAACCAGCTCTTCATGCTCGGCGCCCCGGCCCTGGCGCTGACGATGCTGACCGTGTCGGGCGGCCACGACCCGCTGCTCCAGACCGTCGCCCTGGTCGGCCTCTGCATCTTCGCGATCGCGGTCGCCGGCTTCGCGGCCGCCCTCTCCGGGCCCGAGATCGCGCGCTCGATCGGCGATCTCGCGGCCCGGCTCGCGACCTGGGCGAAGGGCAAGCTGCACCGCAAGCCGGTGACCTGGGACGGCCACTCGCTCGTCCGTTTCCGGCATGCCGCGGTCGGCCTCCTGCGCAGGCGGTGGTGGGCGCTCACGCTGGCCACGATCGCCGGCCAGCTGACCGTGTTCGTCGTCCTGCTCGGCTGCATGCGCACCCTCAACGTGTCCGCCGCGGAGGTGAACCTCGTCGAGGCGTTCGCCGCCTGGACCCTCGTCCGCCTGCTCGGCTCGATCCCGATCACGCCGGGCGGGATCGGGATCGTCGAGCTCGGGCTGACCGGCGCCCTGATCAGCTTCGGTGGCAGTAACGCCGACGTGGTCGCAGCGGTCCTGCTCTACCGGTTCCTGACGATCGTGCCGACGCTCGTGCTCGGAACGCTGGCCGGGGCGACCTGGCGCTACCAGCGGCGGGAGGAGCCCGCCGCTCCCTGACGCCCCGGCCCGCAGCGCCTCGCTTACACAGCGACCGCCGTCCGTTCCGGCGAGCGAAGGAAGCCGGCGAACCCGACTTCGCCTTCTCCCAATGCGGCCATGTGATGCAGCACGACCGCGACGAGCCCCGTCCATCCGGTCTGATGCGACGCTCCGAGCCCGGCGCCGTTGTCGCCGTGAAAGTACTCGTAGAACATCAGCAGGTCGCGCCAGTGCGGATCGTTCTGGAGCACCTCGTTGCCGCCGAACACCGGACGCCGGCCCTGCTCGTCTCGCAGGAAGATCGTCGTCAGCCTGCGACCGATGTCGAAGGCGACCTCGCGCAGGGTCAGCTCGTTCCCCGATCCCGTCGGGTACTCGATCTTGAAGTCGTCCTCGTAGAACTCGTGCAGATGGAGGAGGGAGCGCAGGATGAGCACGTTGACCGGGAACCAGATCGGCCCCCGCCAATTCGAGTTGCCGCCGAACATGCGCGTCGTCGATTCGGCCGGTTCGTAGTCGACCCGGTACTCGTGGCTGCCCACCCAGAACGAGTACGGATGGTCGAGGTGGTAGCGCGAGAGCGACCGGAGCCCGTACGGCGACAGGAACTCGCCCTCGTCGAGCACGTAGGCGAGCACGCGGCGAAGCTGTTCCTCGTCGACCATCGCCGCGAGGCGGTCGCCGCCGCGCCCGATGACCGGGGGTGTCGAGGACTGGAGCTCGGGATGCCGCTCGCGTAGCCGCGCGAGCCGCTGCATAAGCTGCGGGAACCGCTCGACGAGGTCGCCGGTGTAGACGGTCGCGGCCGCAAGCGGGAGCAACCCGACCATCGACCGCACCTTGAGCCGCGTCGCGCTCCCGTCCGGGAGCTGGAGGACGTCGTAGAAGAAGCCGTCCTCGGCGTCCCACATCCCGTCCGGGCCGACCCGGTCCATCGCAGCCCGGATCCAGAGTGTGTGCTCGGCGTACTTGAACGCGATGTCCTCGAACGACGGATCGTCGTGCGCGATCTCGAGCGCGATCGACAGCATGCACTGGCTGAAGAACGCCATCCACGCCGTCCCGTCCGCCTGCTCGAGCGTTCCGCCGGTCGGCAGCGCGCTCGAGCGGTCGAAGACGCCGATGTTGTCGAGCCCGAGGAAACCGCCCTGGAACAGGTTCTTCCCGCCCGGGTCCTTGCGGTTCACCCACCACGTGAAGTAGAGCTGCAGTTTCTGGAAGATCCGCCGGAGGAAGGCTCTGTCCCCGGCACCGGTCGCGGCTGCCTCGATGCGATAGAGATAGATCGCCGCCCAGGCGTGCACGGGCGGGTTGACGTCGGAGAAGTTCCATTCGTAGGCGGGGATCTGTCCGTTCGGGTGCAGGTAGCGCGCGTCGAGCATCAGCTCGAGCTGGTCCTTCGCGAACTCGGGATCGACGAGCGCGAACGCGATGCAGTGGAACGCGAGGTCCCAGGCGGCGTACCAGGGGTACTCCCACGTGTCCGGCATCGAGATGACGTCGGCGTTCTCCATGTGGTACCAGCCCTCGTTGCGAATGCCCTCGGTCGTGAACGCCGACGCTCCTCGGTCGCGTAGCCACGCTCCCACGTCGTAGCCGTAGTACTGCTTGCTCCAGAGCATCCCGGCGAAGGCCTGGCGCATCACGAGCTTCGCGTCGTCGGGGAGCCCGGCGGGGATCACCTCGCCGTAGAACTCGTCCGCCTCGTCACGACGCTTCGCGATCGTCTGGTCGAAGCGGGAGAACGGCGAGCCGGTTGCCTTGGCCGTCAGACGCAGGCGCACCGTCCACGTCTCGCCCGGGCCGACGACCGCGTTCAGGTGCGCCGCCGCCTTCGTCCCGACCTCGGCCGGGTTCGTCGCCTCCGACCGGCCGCCGACGACCGCCTCGTGGAACGCGTCCTTCACGTACGGCGTCGCGTTCTGCCCCTCGCCGAAGCGCTCGCTGTTCGTCTCGTTCTCGGTGAAGAGCAGCTGCGGGCCTCCGTCGACGTAGAGGTAGTACGTCCCCAGGTCCGGGTGCTCGGCGGAAATCCCCGTCGCCTTGCCCTCGGCGCGTGACATCCGCGGCCGAGAGCCGCCGTCGGAGCGGTACCAGGTGTTGCGGAACCACAGGGTCGGCAGCAGATGGAGCGGCGCCGCGTCCGGCCCTCGGTTCGAGGCCGCGATCGTGATCAGGATGTCGTCCGGGCCCACCTTCGCGAAGTCGACCTCGACGTCGAAGTAGCGGCTCTCCGCGAAGACGCCCGTGTCGAGGAGCTCGTACTCGAGGTCACGCGGCCCGCGGTGGCCGTTCTCGGCGATCAGGTCGCCGTAGGGATACTCGGCCTGCGGATACTTGTAGAGCCATCGCATCCACGAGTGCGTCGGCGTCGAATCGAGGAAGTAGTAGTACTCCTTGACGTCCTCGCCGTGGTTTCCCTGGCCGTTCGTGAGGCCGAACGCGCGCTCCTTGAGAATCGGGTCCCGCTCGTTCCAGAGCGCGAGCGCGAAACAGAGGCGCTGCCCCTCGTCCGATAGCCCGGCGAGACCGTCCTCGCCCCAGTGGTAGGCGCGCGACCGCGCCTCGTCGTGGGAGAGGCTCTCCCACGCGTCGCCGTTCTCGCTCGTGTCCTCCCGAACGGTCCCCCACTGGCGTTCGGACAGGTACGGCCCCCACCGCCGCCACGGCTCGGAGTCGCGGAGGCGCTCACGTTCCTTGGACACAGTCACCCTCCTTGCGGGTCGAAACACTCAACGCTGCGGATGAACCACGCACCGCTCCTCCCCCCTTGTCGCTTGAGATCGTCGCAGAGTCTGCCTTACGATCCTACGTCCGCCCTGCCAGTACCCGAGCGAAGGAGAGTCGGCGTGGTCGCAACCTCATATCCGTTCCTGGACATCCTGTGGTCGATGCTGATCTTCTTCCTGTTCATCGTCTGGATCTACATCCTGATCACGGTCTTCGTGGACATCTTCCGCCGGCACGACGCATCGGGCGTGAAGAAGACCCTCTGGATCATCTTCCTGATCATCGCCCCCTTCCTCGGCGTGCTGATCTACCTGATCGTCAACAACGACGGCATGGTCGAGCGGTCGCGCAGGGAGGCACAGACCGCGCAGGCGGGGATGGACGACTACATCCGGTCGGTCGCCGGCGGCCCGACCGCGGAGATCGAGAAGGCGAAGGCGCTCCTCGACTCCGGCGCGATCACGCAGGCGGAGTTCGAGGCGATGAAGCAAAAGGCGCTGGCGTCGTAAACGCGCCAACTGCGGCCCGCCGGGAGGGAGCCGGCCGGTGACAGATCGAAGCCGCGTCGTGTCGATCACGATCCCGGTGCGAGCGTTGCTCCTCGCGGTGGTCGTGCTCGCGGTTGCGGCCGCGTTCATCTCGATCAAGGAGACGCTCGTCGTCGTCTTCATCGGGATCTTCCTTGCGCTCGTCTTCGAGATCCCGGTGCGAGCGTTCATGCGCTGGACGAAGCGCGGCCGGGGCCTCTCGGCGACGATCGTGGTTCTCGGGGCGATTCTGGTCGCGACGGTCTTCGGGCTGCTGCTGCTCGTCTCGCTTGTCGGCGCTGTCCGCGACCTGCTCAAGGACACCCCGACGATCGTCGAGCAGCTGCGCGAGTCGGACGGGCTCTCGTGGCTCGGCGACTCGGGCGCCGCGAAGAACGTCCAGCAGGGAGCGGACGATCTCGCGTCGACGATCCCGACCTCGATCGACGCCCTCCTGGGTGTGGCGGGTGATGCGTTCACGGTCGCGCTCACCGTGTTCACGGTCACGTTCCTCGCCCTCTTCCTCATCGTCGACATGGAGCGCCTGAAAGGAGCGGCCGGCAGCGTCCTGATGCCGGGAGACCGGGAGCGCTGGCTGGACGTCTGGGAGCGGATCACGCACACGGTGTCCCGATGGGCGATCGGCGCGCTCACGATCGCCGTGATCGCAGGCACGGTGCAGGGTGGAACGGCGTGGCTCCTCGGCTCAAGCTATGCGCTCGCCCTCGGCGTGATCGCCGGAGTACTCGACCTGATTCCGAACCTCGGCGCGACGATCGCCGGCTTCATCCTCGTTCCCACAATCTGGGCCGAGGAAGGTCTCACCGCCGCGCTGATCATGCTCGTGGTGGTCCTCGTCTACCAGCAGATCGAGAACAACATCCTCGGCCCGACGATCTACGGCAAGGCGGTGAACATCTCCGCGTTCTTCGTCATCCTCGGAGTGACGCTCTTCGGCGCGTTGCTCGGAGTCCTCGGCGCCCTCGTCGCGGTGCCGATCACGGCCTCGCTGCAGATCGTCGTGCAGGAGGTCACGAAGGCGCGCCGCGCGAGCGTCGCCGCCGCACAGGCGGCGCTGGAGGCTCCGGCCGAAGCGGCATCGGGACCGACGGGCTAGAGCTCGAGGCTCTCGCCGAGCTCGAGGACGCGCACCTCCACGTCGGGCGCTGCCTCCGCGGCGGCCTCGACGAAGCGCAGCGGCGGCTCGTGCAGGAAGTCGGTCGCGTCGACGAGGCCGATGTGGAGCGGGTGGTAGGTGCCCCAGTGGATCGGTATCGCGATCCGGGGCTGGAGCAGGGCGAGCGCCTTCGCGGCGCCTTCGGGATCGAGATGCCCGCCCCTGCCGAGCGACGGCCCCCAGCCCCAGATCGGCACCAGGGCGACGTCGAGGCCTTCCGCGAGCTCGCTCATCTCGTCGAAGAGGTCGGTGTCGCCCGCGAAGTAGAGCCGATGCGACCCGGAGATCAGGTACCCGAGCGCGGGCCCGCGCGCGCCGAACGGCATCCGGCTCCCTTCGTGCAGCGCGAGGGTCGCCTCGACCGTGACCTTGCCGATCGTCAGGCGCTCGCCCGCGTCCGTCTCGACCACGTGCTCGAAGCCCCTGCGCCGGAGGAGCCTGCCGAGCCCTCGCGGCACCACAACGGGCGTCGAGCGACCGAGGCGCTCGAGCGAGGGCAGGTCGAGGTGGTCGTAGTGGCCGTGCGAGACGAGGACGGAGTCGACGCCGCGGAGAGCATCGACGTCGACCTTGCCGCGGCGCCGAAGGTGAGCGACCCGCGTGCGGAGGAGAGGGTCCGTGAGCAGGCGAACATCGTCCATCGCGACGAGCACGGTCGCGTGGCCGACGTACGTGATGCGGGTCACGTGCCGACGGGCTCGGCGACCGCCGACGTGCTCGGCTCCGACGGCTGGAGCTGCTCGCGCCAGCCCTTGAGCAGACCGTGGACGGCGGCGGCGCCCACGATCGGCGCCTCGGGCAACGGGAGCTCGACCGGCACGAGCAGGAAGGGTCGCGTCTGCGGTCCGCCCATGCCGCCGTGGAAGGAGATCAGCTCCTCGAACGCGCAGCCCTCCTCGAGCTCCGGGTCGAAGAAGCTGTTCACGTAGATGTCGGGCGCGTTCGAGAACCCGGCCGACCTGAGGAGGTGCTGCGCGGCGGTGGGAGAGAAGGTGGCGAGCGGGTCCTCGCCCTCGATCCGACCGTCGGCGAGGTGGCGGGCGCCGCGTGCCCCGAGCGCCAGCGGGCCGTCGGCAGTCGAGCGCGACGACGAGAAAGCCGACGTGCGGATGCTCGCGTAGCGCCGGAATCAGTCGCGGGTGCAGCTTCTCGATCTCCTCCAACGTGAGCCGGCGCGGCTCGTCCATCAGGTAGACGAGACCAAGGTTCCCGGACCCGAGAACGACGACCTCCTCGCCGCTCACGTCGCTCTTCGGCCCGCGCTTCTTCCCCGACTCCTCTCCCTGCCCAGTCGCCTCGTCGAAGGCCGTCCCGACCACGACGCGGCCCTCGTCCTCGGAGGCAACGGCTCGAACGTCGCCCGCCTCGACCGACCGGCGAACGAGCTCCTCGAGCGCATAGCCGTTCCGCTGCTTGAACGTCGCTCCCTGGGTCTGGCCGTGATCGGAGAGGACGACGACGTGGTAGGGCCGAGGCGCATACCGCCGGGCACGGTCGAGCCTCCCGAACTGCTGGTCGAGCTTGCGCAGCGCCTCGAGCGTGTCCGGCCGCTCGAGCCCCGAATGGTGCGCGACCTCGTCGTAGCTCGCAAACGTCGCGTACACCGCCGGCCGGCCCTTGAACATGTCCGAGAGCACCGCGTAGACGGTGAGGTCGCGGATGAAGATGCACATACCGGCCCGGATGAGGGGGTAGACGCCACCGCGGTGGCCGCGGGGCTGCACGTCGCGACGGCGCTGGCGCTCAGAGGCGACGAGCTCGAGCACGATCTCCCAGAAGACGAGCACGAGCGTCCGCGTGACGTTGAACCCGTTTGCGAAGAACGCCCGGTAGCCCGGGTTCGCCTTCTTCTCGGCGCTGACACGGCTCGCCGTCAGGAGCGCGTAGTCGGCCTCACCGGAGAGGAGGTTGCCCCTGCTCGCACCGCCCTCGCGGAGCAGGCCGTCGCCCGCATGGCGTCGCTCGATCTCGGCGCAGTTGTCCGGGTTCGAGCAGACCATTAGCACGCCCCGGTCCTTCTCGACCCAGCGGAACGCGGGGATGTTCTCGTTCGATCCGAGCAGGATCCCGGCCTGGCTCGCGCCGGTCTGCGAGGAGAGGTCGGTCTCCCACTCGACGAGCCTGTGCGTGTCCTCGGCAAGCCAGCGCGCCATGTTCGGCGCGTTGCCGTCCCGCATCGCACGCTGGAGGATCGGCATCGCGAGCCCGTCGATCTCGAGGTACAGAATGCCGGGCACGTCCGTCTCGACCCGCTCGCCCGAGCGGTGGGCGATTCTGTTCACGACGCTCAGCGAGTAGGCGTCGTCGTCGTTCACGCCGAACACGATCGCGAGCACCGTCGTGACTCCCGAGATCACAACGGCCGCGACGAGCGCCGAGAAGAACCCGTCGACGACGAAGTCGCCCTCGGTGACGGCGTCGGCGATCAGCAGGGCGGCCGCATCCGCGGCGAGCACGAGCAGGAACGTCAGGGCGACCGTGTACGGCAGGCGCAGCGCCGCGAGGAGCGGCGGAAAGACGGCGTTGAACGCCCCGAGGACGATCGCGACGACGAGAGCCGAGCCGAACCCGTGCACCTCCAGGCCGGGCAGGATCCACGCCGAGACGAGCACCCCGATCGCCCCGAAGACGAGCGAGACGAGCAGACGCAGCGGGTGGACCTTCGGCTTGACGTCGCGCCCGTGTGCAGGCTTCCCGAACTCGGATTGAGCGGTTTCCGATGTGCTCACGCGCGCAATCATTCACGACGCCGCACACCCCGTGACGCGAGAGCGGCGCCCGGACCGCGCTCACTCAGTGTGCGAGCAGCGCCTTCAAGCCGACGATCACGAGCCCGAGCGCCGCGTTCAGCGAGACCGACACGACGGTCGCAAGCGGCCCGAGCCGCTCGACGCGCGCGTAGCGAATGCCCTGGACGACGAGCGTGAGGAGTCCTAGGAGAAGCGCGAGCCAGATCGCTCTCGACTCCCGCACGACGCCGGTCGCTCCGAGCAGGAGGGCAGCAACGGGCGCGATCGCCGCCAGCGGGATCCCGAGCTCGCGGTGCGCGACATGGCCGAACTCCGCGCCGGTGAGCCGATGTCCGACCTCGATGCTCGACCCGAGTCCGTGCGCGTAGACGTGCGCTATCCAGAGCACGAGGACGGTGATCAAGACGAAGACGGCGAGCCGCCAGGGATCGACGTTCTTCTGCGAGCCGCCGGCCGCCACGGTTCCCATGACCACGACGGTGCCGTAGACAGTGCCCGCGATTCGCGCGCGTGTGCCGAACAGGAGCCGCCCGAGGAACTCTGAGATCCGCCGCACCATCGCGAGCGCGATTGTGTCAGGGACGACGGCGGGCACCTCGACGGTGCCGCGACGCTGAATAATGCGTCCCGGAGGGCAGCTGGTGGACTTTCGGATTCTCGGGCCCCTCGAGGCGATCGACGACACCGGGCCCGTCAAGCTGATGGGCGGAAAGCAGCAGGCGTTGCTGGCGTTGCTGCTCGTTCACGCCGACCAGGTCGTCTCGACGGATCGGCTGGTCGACGACCTCTGGGGCGACGACGTGCCGGAGAGCGCTCCGAAGATGGTGCAGATCCTGGTCTCGCAGCTGCGCAAGCGGCTACCCGCCGACCTGCTCCGCACGCGGGCGCCGGGCTACCTCATCGATCTCGACGGCCACTCGCTCGACCTTCGACGCTTCGAGGAGCTCGCGGAGGCAGGCCGCGAGGCGCTCGGCCAGGGTCGCGCCGAGGACGCGGCGGCAGACCTGCGGCAGGCGCTCGCCCTGTGGCGCGGACCGGCGCTCGGAGAGTTCGACGAGCCGTTCGCCTCGGCCGAGTCCTCACGGCTGGAGGAGCAGCGCCTCACGTGCCTCGAGGAGCGCGTCGAGGCCGAGCTGGCACTCGGACGCCACGCGCAGCTCGTCGCCGAGCTCGACGGGCTCGTACGCCGCCACCCGCTTCGGGAGCGACTGCGCGGGCAGCTGATGCTCGCCCTGTACCGCTGCGGCAGGCACGCCGAGGCGCTCGACGCCTACCAGGCGTTCCGTCGCATGCTCCACGACGAGCTCGGCATCGATCCACCGGCGCGCCTGAAGGAGCTCGAGCGGAGGATGCTGCAGCAGGACCCGTCGCTCGACAACGTGCGAGAACCGCGGACGGATGACGTTGCCGACGAGCCGGTCGCCGCTGGCAGGCGCGCTGCCACCCGCCTCGAGCGGCCGCCGGAGGGCGTAACGACGACGTGTCCTTCGTGCGGAGCCGACGCTCCGGCCGACTCGCGCTTCTGTCCCTCCTGCGGCGGGCCGCTCGGGGATGCGGCAGCGCCGGAGGAGATGCTCAAGCTCGTGACGGTGCTCTTCGCAGACGCGGTCGGATCGACGGGACGCGCCGAGACGCTCCACCCCGAGGACCTCCGCGCGCTGATGACCGACTACTTCGCGGCGATGGCGGAGGAGATCGAGGCCGAGGGCGGCACGATCGAGAAGTACGTCGGCGACGCGGTCATGGCCGTCTTCGGCGTCCCGACCGCGCACGAGGACGACGCCGTGCGCGCCGTGCGCGCCGCGCGAAGGCTGCTCGAGCGCCTCGACACCTGGAACGAGGGCCGTGACCCCTCGCAGCGGATCGAGATCAGGATCGGCGTGAGCACGGGAGAAGCCCTCGCCACCGGCACCCCTCGACGCGACCTGCTCGTCACCGGCGACGTCGTCAACGTCGCCGCGCCGCCTCCAGCAGGCCGCGGAGCCCGGAACGATCGTGATCGGCGATCGCACCGCCGCCGCAGCCCGGTCGCATTTCGAGCTGCGCGCGCTGGAGAGGCCACTCGAGCTCAGGGGTCGCTCCCAGCCGGTGACAGCGTGGCTCGTCCAGGGCGACGGCGCGACCGCGGCGCCGCGAGGGGTGCCCGGCCTCACGGCGCCGCTCGTCGGTCGCGACCACCAGCTCGCATCGCTGCGAGCGACCTTCGACCGCGTTGGTCGGGAGCGTCATCCGGAGCTCGTGACGGTGGTCGGCGACGCCGGCATCGGCAAGAGCCGGCTCGTGAGCGAGTTCGTCTCGTTGCTCGGCCCCGAGGCGCGGGTGCTGATCGGACGTTGCCTCCCGTACGGGTCGGGCGTCACGTTGTGGCCGCTGGCGGAGATGCTGAAGGCGGAGGCGGTCGTGCTCGACAGCGATCGGTCGGCCGAGGCGTCGGCGAAGATCGAGCAGCTGGTCGTGACGAGCGTCGACGCCGACCTCGTCGTCGAGCCGTCGCGGACGGCGGCGGCGCTCGCCTCGACGATCGGGCTCCGGTCCGCGGACGACCCGCTCGGCGCGCTCGACCCGCGCGACCTCTACCGTGAGCTCGTCGCGTCGTGGCGGGCGCTGCTTGCCTCGATTGGTCGGCGCGGCCCGGTCGTGGTCGTGGTCGAGGATCTCCACTGGGCCGACCCGACGATGCTCGACGTTCTCGACGAGCTCGCCGAGCGGCTCGACGGGCCGATTCTGTTCCTGTGCACGGCCCGCTCGGACCTGCTTCGCTCGCGACCTGACTGGGGCGGCGGCAGCCGGGGCTTCACCTCACTGCCGCTCGATCCGCTCACGGGCGAGGAGGGCGCCCGCCTCGTCTCGCACCTGCTGGAGACCGACGCGCTCGCGGACGCCGTGCGCCAGCGCATCCTCGCGAGCGCGGAGGGGAATCCGTTCTTCCTCGAGGAGATCGTCCACCAGCTGATCGACGAGGGGTCGCTCGTGCGCGATGACGGCCGCTGGCGGGCTCGGGGCGCGATCGAAGAGGTCAAGATCCCGGACAGCGTCCAGGCCGTGATCCTCGCCCGGCTCGACCTGCTGTCTCCTGAGGAGAAGCGGGTGGCGCAACGTGCCGCGGTCGTCGGGCGCGTGTTCTGGGACGGCGCCGTCCGGGCGCTGTCGGGGGTGGACGATCTCGAGGCCGTGCTGCGGACGCTCCGCCGGCGCGAGTTCGTGCTCGAGGCGCTCTCGTCGTCGATCGCCGGCCAGGCCGAGTTCGCCTTCAAGCACGTCCTCATCCGCGACGTCGCGTACGAGAGCCTGCCGCGCAAGGAGCGAGGCCGGGCTCACGCCGAGGTGGCGGCGTGGATCGAGCAGCGAAGCGGCGAGCGCACTGGTGAGCTCGCAGAGCTGCTCGCTCACCACTACGAGGCTGCGTTCTCGTATCTGCAGGCAGAGGACCTGCGGCAGAAGGCGCGCTCGCACCTCCTGGCGGCAGCCGCGAATGCGCACCGTCGATTCGCAACCCGGCAGGGGGAGCGCTTCGCGCGCCGCGCCGTCGAGCTCTCCGACACCGGCGCCGAGCGAGTCGAGGCACTCGAGGCGCTCGGCGACCTGCACTACCTCGCCTTCCTCGGCGACGAAGCCTGGCGGGCCTACCGCGGCGCGCTGGCAGAGCTCGACGAACACGACCCCGCGTACGCACGCCTTGCCGGCAAGGCGGCGCTCTTCGGCGCTCGTTTCCTCGGATCGATGCACGAGCTCCCCGAGCTCGACGAGGTCCGCCGGGTGATCGAGACCGGGCTTCGGGGGGCTCCCGGCGCGGGCCCCGAGCGCACGCTCCTGCTCGTCAATCGAGGTTTCCTGCTCGTGCAGCGTGAGTCCCGGCGCGACGCCGCAGCTGAGACCGCCGTGCAGGAGGCCGTCGCCGCGGCGGAGCAGCTCGGCGACGCCGACCTGCTCTCTGCGGCGCTCGACCTCGCAGGCACGTGGGAGAAGGAGCGCGGCCGCTACGGCGATGCCTACCGCACGGCGCTCCGGCGGATCGAGCTCAGTCCTCGACTGACCGACGTCAAGGAGATCGGCGACGTGTACGCGGTAGCGGCGCACACGGCCCAGCACCTCGGTCGCTACCGCGAGGCCGAGGCGCACGCGACCGCGTGTATCGAGCGCTCCCACGGAATCGATCCCGGCTCGTACCTGCACGGGCTCGCATGGCGGGTGATGGCCCGTTACACGCTGGGCGACTGGGCCGGCGCGCTCGCCGACCAGGCGGAGGTCGAGCGGGTCGCGGCCCAGGATCCCCGAGAGCTGCCCGTGGGCTACACGATGCGCGGGTATACGTGCGCGGCGCTCTGCCACGAGCTGCGCGGAGAGAGCGACGCCGCCGACCCGTACATCGAGCTGACACGGCGGTACTTCGACCACCGGCTCGACCTGCGCGAAGGTGCCTCGATCCACGCAGGCCCACTCGCGCTCGCGCTCGCGCGACGCGGGCGGTTCGACGAGGCGCTGGCCGTGATCCCGCTCGTGCCTCGCAGCCTGAGCGCCGGAGTGACGCTCGAGGCCTTGTGCGAGATCACGGCAATCCGTGGGAGGTGGGACGAGGCGCCCGGGCTCGCGGCAGCCGCGCGGGAGGAAGCCGAGGTCGGAGAGCAGCTCTCCCTGCCCCTGTACGCCGACAGGCTCGAGGGGCGGGCCGCCGCTGCGGCGGGGGACGCCGCGCAGGCAGCGGCGCTCCTCGGCCGCTCGGTCGACGGGTTCGCGGCGCTCGGGGCCCGCTGGGAGGAGGCGTGGTCACGTCTCCTGCTCGCCGAGGTGCTCTGCGAGACCGATCGGGAGCACGCCGAGCGCGAGCTCGCAGCCGCACTGCCCGTCTTCGACGCCCTCGGCTCGGTGCAGGAGGCCGAGCGGGCACGCTCGTTGCTCGGCGGAGTGACGGCGTAGAACCCCTACCGCTGGAGCACGCGTGTGACGACCTCGGCCACCCGGTCGAGGTCGTCGTCGGCGAGCGACGTGTGGAACGGCAGCGCGAGCGCGTGCTCGAACGCATGCTCGGCGCCCGGGAAGAAGCCCTGGTCGCGGTACGGATGGAGCAGGTGGAGGGCGTAGGTGCCGATCTGCGCCTCGACCTCCTCGGCGCGAAGCGCCGCCAGGACCTCGTCGCGGCGGTCGACCTGCACGACGTAGGCCTGCCAGCCGTGGATGTCGCCCTCGTCTGCCCGCGGCAGCACGACGGGTCCATCGCGCAGGCGCTCCTCGTAGCCGGCCGCGATCCGCGCCCGCGCCGCGAGCAGCTCGTCGAGCCGCTGCAGCTGGGTCAGGCCGACGGCGCAGAGGACGTCCGAGAGCCGGTAGTTCAGCCCCGCCTCCGGCATGTCACCGTCGGGCATCGAGCGCCAGCCGTGGTTGCGGGCGCGCCTGATCGCAGTCGCGACGTGCTCGTCGGCGGTCGTGACCGCGCCGCCCTCGCCCGTGGTGACGATCTTGCGCGGGTGGAAGCTGAGGCAGCCCGCGACGCCGAACGAGCCGCACGCCCGGCCTCGGTGCCGGGCGCCGAGCGCCCCCGCGGCGTCCTCGACGAGCGGCAGCTCGGGTAGCTCCTCGAGGCGCGCCGGACGGCCGAAGAGGTGCACGGCGACGATCGCCTTCGTCCGCGGCCCGACGACGACCCTCGCCGGATCGACGTTCATCGTCGCCGGGTCGACGTCGACGAGCACGGGCTTGAGGCCGGCGAGCGCGACGACGTTCGCCGTCGCCGGGAAGGTGTACGCCGGCACGAGCACCTCGTCGCCCGGCGCGAGGCCGAGCGCGAGCACCGCCAGGTGCAGAGCAGCCGTCCCCGACGAGACCGCGATCGCATGCGGAACCTCGCACACGCGCGCGAGCTCCTCCTCGAACGCCGCGACGAGCGGCCCCATCGTGAGCATGCCGCTCTCGAGCACACCGCGCACGGCGTCGAGCTCGGCCTCCCCGACGTCGGGACGCGCTAGACGGATGCGGGCAGCTTCTCCCGGTACCACGCGATCGTCTTCTGGAGGCCGTCGTCGAGCTCCACGCGCGGCCCCCAGCCGAGCAGCTCGCCGGCCTTGTCGACGTTGGGGATGCGCAGTTCGACATCGGCCCAGTCGATCGGAGTGAAGACAACGTCGCCGGTCGCGCCGGTCAGCCGCTTGATCCGGTGGGCGAGATCGAAGATCGTCACCGCCGAGCGCGGATTACCGATGTTGAACGCATGGCCGACGGCCTCGTCGCGCTCGAGGCAGGCGAGCACGCCTTCGACCATGTCGCTCACGTAGCACCATGCGCGGATCTGCGAGCCGTCGCCGTGGACGACCAGGTCGTGGCCGGCAAGCGCCGCCTCGATGAAGGCGCGGATCGCGCCGCCGCCGATCTGCCCCGGGCCGAAGACGTTGAACGGATGCACCGTGGTCGCGGGCAGGCCGAGCTCATCGTGGTAGGCGCGGGTCATGTGCTCGCCGGCGAGCTTCGAGACCGCGTACGTCCAGCGCGCCTCCCCGACCGACCCGATCGTCGACACGTCGCCCTCGGTGACCCGGAAGGCATGGCGGCCGAAGACCTCGCTCGTCGAGAAGTCGACGAAGCGCTCGACCGTGCCGAGGGTCGCGAGCGCAGCCTCGAGCACGTTGTAGGTGCCGATCACGTTCACGCGCATCGTCCGCACGGGGCTCTCGATCACGGTGTCGACGCCGGCGATCGCGGCGCAGTGGACGAGGTGCGTTGCGCCGCTCGCAAGCTCCACGATCGGCTCTGGGTCGAGGACGTCGACTCGGTGGAACTCGAAGTTCGGATGCTCGACGAGCGGCGAGTCGGTGAGCGCGTCGCGGTGCAGGTTGTCGACCGCGATCACCTGGTTCCGGTCGACGAGCCTTCCGGCGAGCGTCGTGCCGATGAACCCGGCGCCGCCGGTGATGAAGATGCGCTTACCCTCGAGCACGCTGCCGAAGCCTACGCGCCGCGAGCTCGAGCCGGAGACGTTCACGGCGCGGGCCGGCCGGGAGCACGTGAACCTCGGCGGCCGGCTCCTCCGGCGGCTCCGTCTGCGCCTCGACGCCGAAGCGGTGACGGAGCCAGTCCGGTTTCGGCCCGACGAGCAGCGGCTCGAGCTCCGGGTCGAGGCCCTCGAGCAGCTCGTCGACCTGCGCGTCGAATGCCTCGTCGCCGGGCGGCTGGCCGACGAGGACGACGGCACGCCGCCGCGGGAGCACATCGAGCACGACCTCCGCGCCGCAGCGGAACCAGCGGTGGCCCTCGTGGACGAGGTCGAGCGTGATCGCGTGCCGGCCGGGCTCGTCCGGGGCTCGCACGGAGACCGGGACGAGCGCGGTCTCACCCGGTGCGAGATCGTGAGGGAGCGGCGTGCGCAGCGCGTCCGGGAGGTTCTCGGAGGAGAGCCTGATCTCGGGTAGCCCGTCGCGGCCGTGGCGCCAGGTCTCGCTGCCGCGGTTCGTCACGCGCACGTCGACTGCGCGCACCTCGCCTGCCGCGAACGGGTCGGGAGGGACGGCCTCGAGCTGCGCCCCGTACGCCTCGTCGGGAAGCGGCCTCGCCGACCAGTGAGCGTCGATCTCGTCCCGGCCGGCCGCGGCGAGCGCGGGCGGCTCGACGCGCGCGGGCTCGGGCGCCTCGCGCACGGCACGCACGAGCTCTGCGTCCTCGGACGGCACGGACGCGATCGGCGCATCGCGCGACTCGGGCACGTAGTAGGCCTCGTTCATGGGCCGGCCTGCGACGCGCAGCCCCGGCCGCAGCGCGTCGTAGCGCCTCGCCTTCGCCTCGCGCGCCTCACGACCGTTCTCGAGCAGGTCGAGATGGTAGATCGGGGCCTCGACGTAGCGCGCCGGCCCGTGGGCGCGCACCGGGATGTGGACGATGCCGGGGAACTGGACGGCATCGCGCCGGGTGAGGCGGAGCTGCCAGTCGGGCCGCCACGGAAACACGTCGAGATAGCCGTCGTGCCAGAGCCAGCGGCGCGGCACGAAGCAGTGCGTCACGTCCGCAGGCGGCGCTGCGAGCACGTCGAGCAGCGCCCGCGACGGGACCTCGTCGTCGTCGATGCGGAAGACCCAGTCGCCTGTCGTCTGCTCGTGCAGCCATTCGAGCGAGCGCTCGACCGGCTCGACGTACGGAACGCGCACCAGACGGTCGGTGAGGGCCGCGGCCGGACCGAGGAGCCCGGGGTCGACCCGGTCGTCGACCGCGACGACGATCTCGTCCGCCACCGGCCGCAGCAGGGCCAGCACGGCGACGAGCCGCCGCGGCACGCCGCTCAGGCAGCAGACCGACAGCACGTGCCAACGATACGGGTGCGGGAAGTAGCATCGCACCGCCTTGAGGACCGTTCTCTTCATCGGGGCGGGGCGCCATCAGCGACGCGCGATCGAGCGTGCGCGGGAGCTCGGCCTCCGCGTCGCCGCCGTCGACCGCAATCCGGACGCGCTCGGCCTCAAGGCGGCGGACGAAGGGCGAGTCGTCGACTTCTCGAACCCGGACCGCGTGCTCGCGGCCGTCCAGGGCCTCGAGCTCGACGGCGTCCTCACGGTCGCCGCCGACAGCGCCGTGCCCGTCGTCGCCGCCGTCGCCCACCAGCGCGGACTGCCGGGGATCGGGATCGAGACAGCGCACCTGATGACGCACAAGGTCGCAATGCGACGCCGGTTCGCCGAGGCCGGCGTGCCTCAGCCGCGGTTCGCCGCGCTGCGAACGCTGTCCGAGCGGCGGCGTGCCGCAGACGCGGTCGGATTTCCGGCCGTGCTGAAGCCGGCCGACTCGGGCGGCCAGCGCGGCGTCTTCCGCGTCGAGTCGGTCGACGAGGTCGAGGCGCACCTCCACGAGGCGATCTCGGGCTCGCCGACCGGCGAGGCGATCCTCGAGGAGTTCGTCGAGGGAACGGAGCTGAACGGGATCGTGGTCGCCCGCGATGGCGAGGCCGTCGTGCTGACGCTCTCCGACCGCCTGCGGCCGCCCGGCATCGGCTTCGGTGTCGGCTGGATCCACGTCTACCCGCCGACGATCCCGGCCGCCCAGCTGGAGGAGTCCGAGCGCGTCGCCGCCCATGCTGTTCGAGCCCTCGGCCTCGAGACGGGGATCGCGTTCCCGCAGCTGATCGCCGCCGAGGACGGACGCGTGATCGTGGTCGAGTGCGCGGCCCGCATCCCCGGCGGGCAGATGGCCGACCTCGTCCGACATGCCGTCGGAGTCGACCTCGTCGAGGTGCAGCTGCGCATGGCCCTCGGGGACGACCTGCCCGACGAGCTCGTGCAGCCGCGCTTCCGCCAGCCGCTCGCGATCAGGTTCCTCACGGCCGAGCCCGGCCCGCTCCAGCCCGGACGCGTGCTCAGCATCGGCTCGCTCGAGAAGGTCCTGGCCTTCCCCGGCGTCGTGCAGGCCGAGACGTACCTCGAGGAGGGCGAGGTGATCCGCCCGGTGCGGCGCGACGGCGACCGTCGCGGCTACGTGATCGCGGTCGCCGACTCGAACTTCGAGGCGCTCGAGCGGGCGGAGGCCGCGTCGCGCCTCGTCGACGTCGAGGTCGAGGCGGTGGAGGCCGTGCGATGAGGATCCTGTCGCTCGACCACCTCGTGCTCACCGTTCGCGACCTCGACGCGACGATCGAGTTCTACGAGCGCCTCGGCATGCGCCACGTCGTCTTCGACGGAGACCGGCACGCGCTCCAGTTCGGCTCGCAGAAGCTGAATCTCCACCTCGCCGGGCACGAGTTCGAACCGAAGGCCTTCCGTCCGACGCCGGGAGCGGCTGACCTCTGCTTCCTCGTCGACGAGCTCGACCCGGCCGGGCTCGACGTGGTCGAGGGCCCGGTCGACCGCACCGGGGCGACGGGCGGGATCAGGTCGATCTACGTCCGCGACCCGGACGGGAACCTCGTCGAGCTCGCAACGCCGCTGTGAGCTGCAGCTTCGACCTCGAGCACTATCGCGAGCTGCTCGTCGCCGCGCGCGCCGGCGGCTACCGATTCGCCGGATTCGACGGTGAGCCGAAGCCCGGCGACCTGATCGTCCGCCACGACGTCGACCTGTCGCTCGAAGCGGCCGTCCGGATGGCCGAGGTCGAGTCGGAGGAGGGCGGGTGGTCGACCTGGTTCCTGATGACGCGCTCGGTCTTCTACAACCTCGGCTCCGACGCGGCCGGGCAGTCGGTCGCCCGGCTCCGCGAGCTCGGCGGCCGGATCGCCCACCACGCCGTTTGGCCACACGTCGACCTCGACGAGCGCTTCGAGGCGACGGTCGCCTGGCACAACCCCGATCCGGAGTACATGACGGAGCCGATCGAGGGCGCAACCAACGTGATGGCTGCCCCGTGGTTTCACCCTGAGCACTACAGCTCGGACTCGAACCACCGGTGGCGCACCGGCTGCCCGCACGAGCGCCTCGCACGCGGCGAGCTCGAGTGGCTGCAGGTGCTCGTGCACCCGGAGATCTGGGTCTTCGAGGGCGCGACGATGCGCGAGACGATGGAGTCGTTCCTGGACGCCGAGCGGTCTCTGCGTGTCGAGCAGCTGCGGGCCGACCGCATCGACCTCTCGTGAGCCTGCGGCCGATCACGGTCGTCGTCACCGCCTCGGGCGCCCCGGGGACGGCCGCCCTCGTGCGTGCGCTGCGGCAGAACGGGGAGCGCGAGGTGCGGCTCGTCGGCACCGATGTCAGCGAGCGGTCGGTCGGTCGGCACCTCTGCGATGCCTTCCACCTCGTGCCGGGCGGCGAGGACGCCGGGTTCGCGGAGACCCTGAGCGAGGTCGCCGTGAGGGAGGGCGCGGACGCGATCCTGCCCCAGTCCTCGGCCGAGCTCGAGGCGCTCGCCGAGTCCGTGGCGACCGGCTCCTTCGAGGGGATCGCCGTCCTCGTCTCGCCGGCCGACCCGGTCCGGCGCTGCAACGACAAGGCCGAGAGCTACGCCTTCCTTCGCCGGCTCGGCCTGCCGGCGCCCGAGTTCCGGCGCGTCCGGGGCGGGACGGAAGTCGACGCCGCCGCACGGGAGCTCGGCTACCCGGAGCGAGCCGTGTGCTTCAAGCCCGTCTTCTCGTCGGGCTCGCGTGGGTTCCGGATCCTCGATGCGACCGTCGACCGCGCCCATCAACTCCTCCACGAGCGCCCCGGCTCGGTCGCGATGCGGCTCGAGGAGGCGCTCGACCTCCTGCCTGCGGACGGTGGAACGGAGCTGCTCGTGATGGAGCTCGCAACCGGCCCCGAGCGAACGATCGACGGCATCGCAAACGGACGCGAGGTCGTGCTCGGGCATCCGAAGACGCGCGAGGCGGTGAGGGCCGGCCTCGCAATGTACTTCGTGACGCTCGAGGACGCCGGGCTGATGGAGCTCGCCGCTGCGATCGTCGCCGAGCTCGGGATCGAGCACTTCTTCAACATCCAGCTCGTCGGCGAGCACGTGATCGAGATCAATCCGCGGATCTCGACGATCGTCTACCAGGAGGATCTCAACCTGGCGTACCTCGGGATCAAGCGGGCGCTCGGCGAGATCTCCGACGAGGAGCTGCGGGCGCTCGCCGGGCGCGTGCGCCCGGGCCGAACGGCGCTGCGCTACTTCGACCAGCTCGAGTGGGACCCGTGAGCCCGCAACGAGAACTCGGTTCGGGCGTCGATCCAGCCGGCGGTCCCATTCCAAACCCCCACCCACCCAGGGGAACGAGGGGCGATGCTAGCCGCGGCGCAAGGTGTCCTTCGTCACGGCTTCGTGCCGACTTCGTGCCGATTCCGTGACACTGCGGGTCACGCACTGCCCGGTCAACATGGCCGGCGTCCCATGGGCCAACGTCGAGGGCCTCCGCCGGAAGGGCGTCGACGCACGGCTCGTCGTCTTCAACCGCTCGCCCCTTCACCCCGACGCCGACTGGTCGCTCGACCGCAAGGGCCGACTTCCCCGTCGGCTCGCCACCCAGTTCGCGGCCCTCGCACGCCTGCTGCCGACCACCGACGTCTTCCACTTCTACTTCGGCCTCACCCTCGTGCCGAAGTCGCTCCAGTTTCCGATTCTGCGCGCGACCGGGCGCAAGAGCGTCTTCCACTACCTCGGCTCGGACATCCGTGGCAAGACCCCGGCCGAGCTCGCCTACGGCAAGCGTGCGGACGCCGAGATCGTCGGCTCCTACGACGCGATCCGGTGGGTTCCCGAGGCGCACGTCGTCCCCCCCGGCCTCGACCTCCGGCAGTTCACCCCGCGCCCGCCGTCGGACGCGGGCCGCCCCCTGGTCGTCCACTCGGCGGCGAACCGGGAGCGCAAGGGCACGCAGTACGTGATCGACGCCTGCGCGCAGCTTCCCGTCGAGCTCGAGATCGTCGAGAACCTCCCGAACCATCAGGCCCGCGAGCGGTACGCCCGCGCCGACATCGTCGTCGATCAGCTGAACGCGGGCTGGCACGGCGTGTTCGCGATGGAGTCCATGGCGCTCGGCAAGCCGGTCGTGGCGTACCTGAAGCCGGACGTGGTCGAGCGCAGCGCCGAGGGCTACGGCGTCCGCGTCCCGATCGTCCCCGCGACCAAGGAGACCCTCGTCGACACCCTCCGCCCACTCGTCGAGGACGTCGCCTACCGCCGCGAGCTCGGCGCCCGTAGCCGCGCCTACATGGAGCAGGTGCACGACATCGACCGGATCGCCGACCGCCTGATCGATATCTACGCTCATCTCTAGTGCTCTCGCGAGAGCTCAAACGGCTCGGCAAGCAGTCTGCGATCTACGGCCTCGGCGGGATCGTCTCGCGGCTCGTCGCCGTCTTCCTGATCCCCGTCTACACCGTCTACCTCGGCCGCGTCGGGTTCGGCCAGATCGAGACGATCGTCGCCCTCACGGCGGTGCTCGTGATCATCCTCCGGCTCGGGATCACGAGCGCCTTCTTCCGCTTCTACTTCGATGCCGACGACGAGCCCGGGCGGCTGCGGGTGGTGCGCACGTCGTTCTGGTTCACGATGGGGATGGCGACGCTCGGGCTCGTCGTCGGGATGCTGCTCGCCGATCAGATCTCGGACCGGCTCAACATCGGCGACCCGTGGCTCGTGCGCGCCGGCTTCGTCGGGCTCTGGGCGCAGATGAACTACGCGCAGATGACGGCGCTCTTCCGCGTCGAGGAGCGGCCGGTCAGCTTCGCGATCGCGAGCGTCTCGAACGTCGTGATCACGATCGGCGCGACGGTCGCACTCGTCGTCGGGGCGCACAAGGGCGCAATCGGCGCCGTGATCGGGAACTTCGTCGGCACGCTCACCGTCTACGTCTTCCTGCTCGCCTACCGGCGCTACCAGCTCGGCCTCGATTTCGACCGACCGCTCCTGCGCGCGATGAACCGCTTCGGGATGCCGCTCGTGCCTGCGGCCCTTGCACTGTGGGCGATCAACTTCATCGGCCGCCTCTTCATCGCCCACTACAAGGGCCAGGCGGAGGTCGGCATCTACTCGCTTGCCGCGCGCATCGCGTCGGTGATCATCTTCCTGATGGCGGCGTTCCAGCTCGCGTGGCCCGCCTTCGCCTACTCGATCCGCGACGAGAACGAGGCACGCCGGACCTACTCCTACGTCCTCACCTACCTGCTCCTCATCACCTGCTGGCTGTCGCTCGCGCTCGGCGTGCTCGCGCCCTGGATCGTCGACGTGCTCGACCCCAAGGACCAGTTCACCCGCTCGGCCGAGGCGGTGCCGCTGCTCTGCTTCGGGACCGCGGCCTACGCGGGCTACAGCGTGCTCGCGATCGGTGTCGGCCGCGCGCGGCAGACGCAGCTCAACTGGGTCGTGACCGGAGCGGCGGCGCTCCTCGACATCGCGCTCAACGTGATCCTGATCCCGCGCTACGGGATGATCGGCGCGGCGATCGCGACCCTCGTCGCCTTCGTCGTGCTGTTCGTCGGCATGTGGTTGCGGAGCCGTCGCGTCTACCCGGTGCCCTACCAGTGGCGGCGAGTCGTGACGCTGTCGGCGCTCGCGGCGGGCCTGACACTCGTCGGCTGGCAGATCGGCTCGCTGCCGGTCGCGATCGTGCTCGTGCTCGCCTACCCGTTCGCTTTGCTGCCGCTCGGCTTCTACCAGCCGGCGGAGCTGCGACGTCTGCGGCGGCTCGCACCCGGTTGGTAATTTCGCCTGAAGTCGAGCTCCGAGGGGGATACGAAGATGGCATCACACCCGCACCACCGCTGGTTCGCACTCGCGCTGATCTGCGTCGCGCAGTTCATGGTCGTGCTCGACGTCTCGATCGTGAACGTCGCGCTGCCGTCGATCAAGGAGGCGCTCGACTTCTCCGAGTCCGACCTGCAGTGGGTGATCAGCGCGTACGCGCTGCTCGCTGGCGGATTCCTGCTCCTCGGCGGCCGCGTCGCCGACATCGTCGGCCGGCGGCGGGTGTTCGTCTTCGGCCTGATCCTGTTCACGACCGGGTCGCTTCTTTGCGGACTCGCGTGGTCGGACACCGCGCTCGTCGCGTTCCGCGCGCTCCAGGGCCTCGGCGCGGCGTTCGTCGCTCCGGCCGCGCTCTCGCTGATCACGGCGCTCTTCGAGGAGGGCCCCGACCGCAACAAGGCGCTCGGCGTGATGGGGGCGGTCAGCGGCTCCGGCGCGGCGTTCGGGGTGCTACTCGGCGGTGTCCTGACGAGCCAGTTCTCGTGGGAGTGGATCTTCTTCGTCAACGTGCCGGTCGGCCTGACGACGATGATCCTCACGTTCTTCGTGATCCCGGAGAGCCACGCCGAGCTCGGCCACCGGCGCTTCGACTTCGCCGGCGCGATCGTCGTCACCGCGAGCCTCACGGCGCTCACGTACGCGATCGTCAAGGCATCCGACTACGGCTGGGGCTCGGCCCAGACGATCGGCGTGTTGGTGGGCTCGATCCTCGGGCTCCTCGTCTTCGTCCTGATCGAGGCACGCTCGCAGGCGCCGCTGATGCCGCTGCGCATCTGGCGGAACCGGACGCTCGCTGGCGCGAACGTCGTCGGCTTCATGATCGGCGGCTCGATCTTCGCGATGTTCTTCATCCTTTCGCTGTACATGCAGCAGGTGCTCGGCTACTCGGCGCTCAAGGCCGGCGTCGCGTACCTCGCCTGCGCGCTGACGGTCGTGGTCGCCGCGGGCGCCGCCGGCAAGCTCGTGACGATCTTCGGCGTCCGCAGGATGCTCGCGAGCGGCCTCCTGATCTCGGCCGCGGGCCTCTTCTTCTTCACCTACGTCTCGGCGAACGGCACGTACGTGAACGACCTCCTGCCCGGCTTCGTGATCGCCGCGGTCGGGCTCGGGTTCTCGTTCGTGCCCGTGACGATCGCCGCGCTCTCGGGCGTGTCGAACCAGGACGCCGGGCTCGCGTCGGGCCTGATCAACGTCTCGCAGCAGATCGGCGGCGCGCTCGGGACGGCGATCGTGACGAGCGTCGCGGTCGCGCATTACCACGACCTGCTGGACCTCGGAAACTCCGAGGGGGTTGCCCTGACCGGCGGCTTCCAGTGGGCGTTCTGGGTGAACCTCGCGTTCTGTATCGTCGGGTTCGTCGCGACGCTCGTGATGATCCGTCGCGTCGAGGTTCCGGTGCCCGAGGCGGAGCCGGCGCTCGCAGCCGAATCGCGCTGACGGCTATCTGCGCGTCGAAGAGCGCGCTCGCCGTCTCGACCTCCACCCGCGCCGCGAGCGCGCGGTTGACCGCGTTCACGATCGCCCGCAGCGACGCGGTGACGATGCTCGAATGGACGCCGACGCCCCAGACCGCGTCGTCGTCCACGTCGGCCTCGACGTAGGCGGCGGCGGTCGCGTCCGCGCTCGCCGACATCGCGTGCTCGTGGTACTCGCGGATGCTGACCCGGATCCCGAAGTGCTTCTCGAAGCCGTGCACGAGCGCCGCGATCGGGCCGTTGCCGACGCCGGTCACCTCGTGCGGCTCGCCGTCGACGTCGATCCTCGCAACGATCCGGTCCTCCTCGGCGCTCCAGTGGGTGTACGAGACGATCTCGTACGGCTGCGAGAACGAGAGGTAGTGGTCCTCGAAGGCTTCGAGGAGCTCGGCCGCGGTCAGCTCGTCGCCCCGGGCGTCGGTGATCGCCTGCACCTTCTGCGCGAAGTCGACCTGGAGCCCGCGCGGGAGCTCGAGATGGTGCTCGGTCTCCATCAGGTACGCGACGCCGCCCTTCCCCGACTGCGAGTTGACGCGGATGATCGCCTCGTACGTGCGGCCGAGGTCCATCGGGTCGACCGCCAGGTACGGCACGTCCCAGAGCTCCGAGGTCGAGCGCTGCTGCGCGTACATGCCCTTCTTGATCGCGTCCTGGTGCGAGCCCGAAAACGCCGTGTACACCAGCTCGCCCGCGTACGGGTGGCGCGGATGCACCGGCAGCTCGTTGCACTCCTCGACGATCCGCTTGGCCTCGTCGATCTGCGACAGGTCGAGCCCGGGGTCGACGCCCTGCGTCAGCAGGTTCAGCGCGAGCGTGACGAGGTCGACGTTGCCGGTGCGCTCGCCGTTGCCGAACAGCGTCCCCTCGACGCGGTCGGCGCCGGCCATCAGGCCGAGCTCGGCGGTCGCGACGGCGGTACCGCGATCGTTGTGCGGGTGAACGGACAGGATGATGTGCTCGCGTGCCGAGAAGTGGCGCTGGAACCACTCGAGACGGTCGGCGTACACGTTCGGTGGGAACGCCTCGACCGTCGTCGGCAGGTTGACGATCATCTTCTCCTCGCTCGTCGGCCCCCACTCCGCGACGACCGCCTCGCAGACCTCCAGGGCGTACTCGAGCTCGGTGCCGTGGAAGCTCTCGGGCGAGTACTCGAAGACGATCTCCGTGCCGACCGCCTGCGCCGCGAGCTCCTTGGACAGCGTCGTCCCGCGCACCGCGAGGTCGCGGATGCCGTCCCTGTCGAGCCGGAAGACCACGCGCCGTTGCGTCTCGGATGTGGAGTTGTAGAGGTGCACGATCGCCCGCCGCGCACCCTCGATCGCCTCGTAGGTTCGCTCGATCAGCTCCGGCCGTGCCTGCGTGAGCACGGCGATCGTCGTGTCCTCGGGGATCAGGTCGTCCTCGACGAGCCGCCTGACGAAGTCGAAGTCGCTCTTCGACGCCGACGGGAAGCCGACCTCGATCTCCTTCACTCCGAGCGTGACCAGTAGATCGAACATCCGCTGTTTGCGGACGGGGTCCATCGGCTTGACGAGCGCCTGGTTTCCGTCGCGCAGGTCGGTGGAGCACCACACGGGCGCACGCTCGATGACCCGATCGGGCCAGGTCCGGTCGGGCAGGTCGACGGTGTCATACGGGCGGTATTTCCAGTACGGCATGGACATTCGGCAGATGCCTCCTCGGGCGAAAAGGGACGGACTACTCCCGGAGTGCGGGAGCGCGGAACGGATATGTCGTGCGAACGCTTCCCCTAGCGGGGAAGGAGGAGGGCAAGCGCCAGCAGGCCGTCGGGGGCCGAGATGAGCTCCGTGCGCTTCGCAACCATCGCGCCGAACCATAACCGCACCCACCCCGGTTGGCAACGCGGCATGCGGAAGCGAGTCCATAGGATGCGGCGAAGGACGTGAGCGTGGCGCGGGCGAAGAGGGTGATGCTGATCGGGCTCGACTGCGCCGAGCCGTCCCTCGTCGACGAGTGGCGCGACGAGTTGCCGACCATCGACGGGCTGATGCGGCGGGGAGTTCACGGACGGCTGACCTCGGTGATCCCGCCGATCACGGTTCCGGCGTGGTCGTGCATGATGGCGAGCCGCACGCCGGGCGACCTCGGCGTCTACGGGTTCAGGAACCGCGCCGACCACACCTACACCGGCGCGTTCATCGCAGACTCGACGGCGATCACAGAGCCGCGCCTGTGGGATCTCGTCGGCCGCGCGGGGGGCTCGTCGATCGTGCTCGGCGTGCCCGGCACCTACCCGCCGAAGCCCCTCCGCGGCGTGATGGTGAGCTGCTTCCTCACGCCCTCGATCGAGAGCCGGTACACGTTCCCGCCCGGCCTGCGCGACGAGGTCGCGGCGACGGTCGGCGAGTACCTCTTCGACTGCACGGAGTTCCGCACCGAGGACAAGGACGACCTGCTGCGGCAGGTCTACGAGATGACCGACCGGCGCTTCGCGCTCGCCGAGCATCTCCTCGAGACGAAGCCCTGGCAGCTCTTCGCAATGGTCGAGATGGGGCACGACCGGATGCACCACGGCTTCTGGAAGTTCATGGACGCCGAGCATCGAAAGCACGAGCCGGGGAACCCCTACGAGCATGCGATCCGCGACTACTACCGCCACGTCGACGGCCTGATCGGGCGGCTGCTCGAGCACGCTGACGACGAGACGGCGGTGTTCGTCCTCTCCGACCACGGGGCGAAACGGCTCGAGGGCGGGATCCGGATCAACGAGTGGCTGCGGCGCGAGGGCCTGCTCACGACGCTCGCCGAGCCGGACGGCGTCTGCAAGCTCTCGGACGTCGGCGTCGACTGGTCGAAGACGGTCGCCTGGGGTGACGGCGGCTACTACGCGCGGGTCTTCCTGAACGTCGAGGGGCGCGAGCCCGAAGGGACCGTGGCGCCCGGCGATTACGAGGCCGTCCGCGACGACCTGATCGCGCGGCTCGAGGCGCTTCCCGACGACCGGGGCGAGCCGCTCGCGACGCGCGTCTACAGACCGGAGGAGGTCTACGACCAGGTGAACGGCGTCGCGCCCGACCTGATCGCGATCTTCGGCGACCTGCTCTGGCGGTCGGTGGGGACGATCGGGGGCGACGAGGGCGTGTACACGCTCGAGAACGACACCGGGCCCGACGACGCGAACCATGCCCAGGACGGCGTCTTCATCGCCGCCGGCGCCGGGATCGCGGGCCGCGGGGAGGCCGACCTCCACCTGCTCGACATCGCACCGACCGTGCTCGAGCTGCTCGGGCTCGAGGTTCCGTCGACCATGCGTGGCCGGGCCGCCGCCGCGCTGCTCGGCGAGCAGGCTCGTGTCGCGCGGTGAGGCTCGGTCGACCGTACCCGACCTCGCCGACCGTGTGTGGCTCGCCGCTCGTCGAAAGTCACACGACCGGCGCTGTCCCGTGACAGACCCGTGACTCGTTCGTGGCTATCGTGGTCGCAGGGTGGAGGGTGGCTCACTCCCCACCCTAGGGTGGGGTCCGTGTGGGGCGAGGGGACCGCACGGAGCGTGGGAAGCGGACGTTGACCTCACCGCCCCCCAACCTCGTCGTCTACGTCGCCGACGCGCTCAGGACCGACCACGTCGGCTGCTACGGGGCGCGCTGGGTGCGAACCCCGACGATCGACGCGTTCGCTGCCGGGGGCGTCCGGTTCGCGCAGGCGATCGCCGCCGCGCCGTGGACCTGCCCCTCGACCACGTCGATGATCACGGGCCTCTACCCCCACCACCACGCCTATCTCCACTGGGACGCCGAGCTCGACCCCGCCTTCCCGACCCTCTTCACCGTCGCGGCGGCGCTCGGCTACGAGACGGCGAGCTTCGTCTTCGACGAGAACTACCTCTTCAAGGGCTTCCCGGACGCCAACGTCGTCGGCACGAGCGAGCAGCTCGACGGCGCCGTCCGGTGGCTGCGCGAGCACCGCTCGAGCCCGTTGTGCCTCTGGTTCCACAGCTGGGCGACGCACATGCCCTACGACATCCTCCACGCCGACCGCAAAGACTGGCAACGGGCGAAGGCAGACATCATCGCCGGGATCCAGTCGGACAGCGCGTCGGCGCTCGAGGCGCTGCGCGAGAGCTACCGCCGCGCGGTCGAGCGCTCGTCGGAGGTGCTCTTCGCGTCGTTCCTCGAGGCGCTCGACGACCTCGGCCTCCGCGAGCGAACCGTGGTCGCCCTCGTCTCGGACCACGGCGAGTCGTGGGGAGAGCGCTTCGCGAACAAGGAGGACGTCAAAGGCACCTACCACCTGCACGGAGCCACGCTCTACGACGAGGTGGTCGAGGTACCGCTCGTGCTCGCCGGGCCCGACCTTCCCGTGGGACGCGTCGTCAGCTCCCAGGTGAGCCTCGTCGACCTGATGCCGACGCTGCTCGAGCTCGCCGGTGCGCCGATCGACGGGCTCGACGGCCGCTCGCTCGTGCCGCTCGCCGACGGCACGGAGGAGGGAGATCGTCCCGCCGTGATCGTCGGCACACACAACGGCGCCGTGTCGCAGCTCGCCGTCCGCCTGCCGCCGTGGAAGCTCGTCCGTCACCTCGAGTCGGGTGACGAGGAGGCTCACCGACTCGACCTCGACCCCCGCGAGACCGAGAGCCGCCCGAAGGATGCTCCAGCCGAGCTGCGTGCCCGACTCGAGACCGAGCTCGCCGACGTCTCGCGCGAGCGGCTCTCTGCCGAGGACGAGGCGCTCGTCGAGCGTCGCCTCGCCGACCTCGGCTACCTGTAAGAACAGCGCGCTCGGAGCCGCATGGTTAACTGTGGCGCGGCGCCCCGCTCCAGACCGGCGTCTCAGGGCAGAGCTTTCGATGAACCGCTTCCTCACAGGCGAACGCCGGACGGTTTCGGCGTCCAGCACGACGAGCGTCGGGCCGCTCTACGAGCGCATGTACACGATCCGACGGGTCGAGGAGTCGCTGCTCGACCTGTTCTCGGCGGGCAAGCTCTCCGGTACGACGCACACCTGCATCGGCCAGGAGGCGAACGGGGTCGGCGTGATCTCGCACCTCGAGCAGGGCCGCGACACGATCGTCTCGAACCACCGCTGCCACGGCCACTACATCGCGTTCACGGACGACGTCCAGGGACTGCTGTGCGAGGTGATGGGCAAAGCGGACGGCGTCTGCGGCGGCAAGGGTGGCAGCCAGCACCTCTGCAACGGCAACTTCTACTCGAACGGCGTCCTCGGAAGCACCGTCCCGCTCGCCACCGGGATGGCGCTCGCCGAGCGGGAGCGCGGCACGGACGGGGTCGTGTCGGTGTTCGCCGGCGACGGGACGCTCGGTCAGGGCGTCGTCTACGAGAGCCTGAACATCGCCTCGAAGTGGGAGCTTCCATTGCTCGTCGTCGTCGAGAACAACTTCTACGCGCAGTCGACCCCGAGCCACCTCACGCTTGCCGGCGAGATCACGGCGCGGGCCGCGGCCTTCGGGGTCGAGACGAGGCAGCTCGCGACCACCGACGTGCTCGAGATCGAGAGCGTGGCCGGCGAGGTGATCGCCGCCATCCGCACGTCGCGCCGGCCGTTCTTCCTCGTCATCGACACCTATCGCTTCAGCCCGCACAGCAAGGGCGACGACAACCGCGACCCCGCCGAGATCGAGGAGGCGCGCACGCGCGACCCGCTGCCGATCGCGGCCGCCTACCTCGAGGACGACGAGCGCGGCGCGATCGAGAGCGCGTGCGAGTCGCGGCTCGAGCAGGCGATCGCTGCCGCCGAGGCAGCGCCTCCCGCGCGCCCTCTCTCGTGAGCATGCGGATGGAAGAGCGTTGCGCCAGCGCCCTCAATGCCGGCCTCCTCGAGGTCTTCGAGCGGCGCGACGACGTGTACCTCCTGGGTGAGGACATCCTCGACCCGTACGGCGGCGCCTTCAAGATCACGAAGGGGCTCTCGAGCCGCTGGCCCGACCGCGTGATCACGACCCCGGTCAGCGAGGCGTCGCTCTTCGGGGTCGCGGCCGGGATGGCACTCAAGGGCTACCGGCCGATCCTCGAGGTGATGTTCGGTGACTTCATCGCGCTCGGCTTCGACCAGATCGTGAACGGCATCAGCAAGTTCCGCGCGATGTTCGACGACCAGGTGCAGGTGCCGCTCGTCGTCCGCACGCCGATGGGCGGCGGCCGCGGCTACGGGCCGACGCACAGCCAGTCGCTCGAGAAGCTGCTGCTGGGCGTGCCGGGCATCACGGTCGTCGCTGCCAACGAGGTCCAGGACCTGAGGAGGCTCGTCAACGAGACGGTCGACGACGACGCGCCCGTGTTCCTGATCGAGAACAAGACGATGTACGGTCGGCCGAACCGCCGGCCGGTCGACGGCTTCGTCGGTGAGCTCGAGTGCCGGGAGACGACGGGGCGCTACCCGGCGCTTCGCTTCTCGGGCAACGGCTTCTCGGACGCCTCGGCGACGATCGTCACCTACGGCGGGATGGTGCCCGTCGCCCTCGATGCCGCCGTCGAGCTGATTCTCGAGGAGGAGGTGTTCACCGAGGTCGTTGCGCTCGGGCAGCTGCTCCCGCTCGACCTGGAGCCGGTGCTCGACTCCCTCGAGCGAACCGGAGCCCTCGTCACGGTCGAGGAAGGGACGCTGACGGCCGGGCTCGGCGCGGAGATCGCCGCCCGCGCACAGAGCGCGGCGTTCGACCGCCTGCGCGCGCCGATCAGGCGTGTGGCGACCGCGGACGGGATCATCCCCGCGGCACCGACCCTCGAGCAGGCGACCCTCCCGAGCCCGGGCGACGTCATCGAGGCGGTGCTGGCAACGACCCGGGTCCGGGTCTAGAACGGATGCCGCTCGACATCGTCCTGACCCGCGAGGACGCAAACAGCGAGTCCGCCGTCCTCGTCGAGTGGCTCGCAGGGGACGGGGAGCAGGTGCGCAAGGGCCAGGCGGTGTGCGTGGTCGAGACGTCGAAGTCGGCGATCGAGATCGAGTCGCCGGGCGAAGGAACGCTGCTGCACCTCGCGGCGGCTGGCGAGGAAGTCGAGCTCGGCGGCCGGATCGCGGCAATCGCAGCCGACGCGGGCGAGCTCGCCGAGCTCCGGGCCGAACGTGCGAGCGCGGCGATCGCCGCCGAGCCCGCTCCGAGCAGGCCCGCGAACGTGACGCGCAAGGCCGCGGAGCTCGCGGCCGCGCACGGCATCGACCTGACGGCCGTCTCGAAGTCGGGCTTCGTCACGGTCGAGGACGTCGAGGCGCTGATTGCGGGGCGCGATGCGGACCGCTCAGGCGCCGCAGAGGGCCCGCTCGCGGGGATCTCGCTCGAGGGCGTGACCCTGCCTTCGGTCTGGGACCTCGACCCGGCGACCGGCGTCCTCGACGTGGCCTTCCTCGACCGGCTTCGCACCGATCCGGAAAGCATCCGAGCGCTCTCCTCCGAGGAGAAGCGCGCGGCGTACGCCGAGGCCGGCGCCGCGATCGGCAAGGACGTCGAGCTGGGCGCCGGCACCCTGATCGTCGCGCCGCGCATCGTCCTCGAGGACGGGGTCGAGATCGGCGCCGGCGGTCGGCTCGAGTCCGACGAGGCCGTCTGCATCGGTGCGCTCGCCCTCTTCCGCGAGGGCTTCGAGCTGAGCGCCCGGCGAGCGTTCATCGGCCGCGGCGCGTACGTCGGCCGGCGGGCGCGGATCGGCGGCGGCGGCGCCCGCGACCCGCAGGCGGCCGTCGTCCTCGGCGACCAGGTCTTTGTGGGCGACGAGGCCTACATCAACCCGTGCCGGCCGGTGGTCGTCGGCCGCGAGGTCTTCATCACGATGCGCTCGGTGATCGTGACCCACAACATCGGGCACTCCGTGCTCGAGGGCTTCGAGAACCGCTTCGCGCCGATCGTGCTCGAGGACCGGGCGCAGATCGGGATCGGCACGGTCGTGTACGCGGGGTGCAGGGTCGGCAGAGAGGCGATCGTCGGCTCCAACTCGTACGTCGTCACCGACATCCCGGCCGGCAAGCTCGCGCTCGGCGTGCCGGCTCGCGTGACGGCAGAGGCCTTTCACGCGCCCTCGCCGGAGCGGCGCCGGCAGGCAGCCGAGCGGATGGTGGACGAGCTGCGCGAGCTCCTCGAGCAGCGCGGCCACGAGGTCGGTGACGTCGTCGCGGACGGCGCGACGGGATTCACGATCGAGGTCGAGGGCCGGAGATCACAGGTGCTCTACGCCGAGCAACTCCGCGGAGCCTTCGAGCCGCCCGAGGTCGACGGCGAGACGGTCGTGCTCACGCTCGGCCTCACGGGCGAGCCCCCTGCCGGCTGCGCCGTGATCGACCTGGTCGCACGGCGCGTCCACAGCTCCGGCGGCGTCGTCCTCGACTCCGCGCGCGAGTTTCTGCGCAAGCGCGGGCTCCGCTTCGAGCCGGAGCCGTGGCGCTACCGCGGCGGGCTCGTCTGACCGAGGGGTGGGGCAGAGGAAGGCTTCAACGACGACCTCCCTGCCCCGATGGCGTTGCGGCCTCGATCTCAGGCGCAGTTGCCGCCGACCGGCCCTCGAGCGCCTCCCGCGTCGCTTGCTCGAGGGTGAGTGCGCGCCCGGCCGCCACTGCGGCAGCGAACTCTGGGCCGTCGACCCGGCTCAACACGGTTTCGTAGCGTTGCCGAGAATGCTGAGGGAGCTGGGTGCCAAGCCGGTATTCGTTCGATTCGACAGCGCCCCAGAGGCGACCCGCCCGTTCTCCGTCTCGCTCGAGTGCGGCGACCGCGGCCAGCCCGCCGAGACAATGGAGCGCCATGCTCGCGCTTGGCGCCTGCGCTCGCAGGGCATCGGCATAGAGATCCATCGCCGACGAGGCGTCTCCGCGCGCAAGGACGACATCGCCAAGGCTGTGCATCGTCATGAGCAGGTCGGTGTCAGCAGCCGCAGCGCGAAACAGCGCGAGTGCTTGCTCGATAACCTCGGCAGCGTGGCCGAGGTCGCCTCTGTCCAGCTCGACCTCGCCGAGTGACCTGAGCGAGCGCGCCAAGGGGACCGGATCACCGCGCCCCTTGCGAAGCTCGACACTCTCACCCAGCAGCGCTCGCGCGTTCTCGAGTTCTCCAGTCAGGACGTACGAAAAGCCGAGCCAGCGGAGAACCTCGGCCACTCGATCGTCGTCGCCGGCATCACGCCAGAGGTCGAGTGCCTCCTCCAGGAGCGTCCTCGCCTGCGCCGCGTCCGACGCGAGGACACCGAGCCAACCGGCGGCCTGAAGGGCCTCCGCTCGAATTGCGCGCGGCACGTTCAACCCGTGCTCGAGCGCCTCGACCAGCCAACGGAGCCCCTCAGCGCTGCGACCGCTGAACACCCAGACCCACGCGAACGCCGCGGTCAAACGAAGCGCGAATGCGACGTCGTTCCGGTCAAGCGCGGAGCGGATCGCTGCGCGGACGTCGTCCAGCTCGGCCTCGAAAGCTGCCAGCGGCGGCCGCTGGCCGCGGGCGGTTTGCGCCAAGCCGAGTTCCGCCGTTTCGAGCAGTCGCTCCCCGTGGCGGCGCACGAGCACCTCGGCTTCGCCGCTCTCGTCGAGCTTCTCCCGCGCGTACTCGCGGATCGTCTCCAGCATCCAGTACCGGCCGTCGCGATAGACGAGAAGGCTCTTGTCGACCAGCGACGCCAGCGTCTCCAATGCCGCGTCGCCGACCTGCTCGGCCGTCTCGAGCGTGCAGCCGCCGGCGAACACCGACAGGCGGGCGAACAGGGTCTGCTCGTCCGGCTCGAGCAGCGCGTAGCTCCATCCGATCGCCGCCCGCAGTGTGCGCTGCCGCTCGGGCACGTCACGAGGACCGCGGACGAGGAGGGGCAACCGCTGCTCGAGCCGCGCCAGCAGAGCATCGGCCGAGAGCGTCCGCGTCCGCGAAGCGGCGAGCTCGATTGCAAGCGGCAAGCAGTCGAGCCGACGGCAGATGTCCTCGACCACCGGGGAGGCGTCGAGGTCCGCCCCAACCGCAGTGGCGCGCTCGACAAAGAGGTCGGTCGCCTTGCGAAGCGGCAGCGGCGAGACCTCATATTGGTGCTCGCCTGAGATGTTGAGCGGCGAGCGGCTGGTCGCCAGCACCCTCAGTCCAGGGGCTGCCGAAAGCAACTCCGAGACCAGCGGCGCCGCCTCCAGCAGATGCTCGAAGTTGTCGAGGACGAGCAGCAACTCGCGCGACCGCAGCCGGTCCAGGAGCACGCTCTCATCCTGTACGCCAACGGCGTGCGCGATGACTGACCGCACGACAACCGGCTCGACTACGGGTGCCAGCGACACGAACGCCGCCTCCTGCCGAGGCTCCGGCACCGCCAACGCCAACCGCGTCTTCCCGACCCCACCGGGACCAACGAGCGTCACGAGCCGGACGCTCGGTCGACGCAACAGCTCTCTCAGCTCCGCCACTTCGCGACGACGACCGACGAGTGGCGTCGCCGGCGACGGCAGGGCCGGCCGCACGACCGGTCGCGCTGCCACGGCCAACGACTCGTCGTGGGCGAGGATCCGCCGCTCGAGGTCCTGCAGCTCGGCGCCCGGCTCGATGCCGAGCTCCTCAACCAGAAGTCGGCGAGTCTCCCGGTACACATCGAGAGCGTCCGCCTGCCGCCCGGAGCGGTAGAGCGCCAGCATCAGCAGCACCCGCAGGCGCTCCCGCAGCGGATGGGCCGCAACCAGCGCCTCGAGCTCGGGGACGACCTCCGCATGCCGCCCGAGCTCCAGGTCCGCATCGACGCGCTCTTCCGTCGCGACGAGCCGCAACTCGTCCAGCCGCGCGAGCTCGCCTGGCAGATGCAGATCAGGCGCCAGATCGGCAAGCGCCGGCCCGCGCCACAGCGCCAGCGCCTCGCCCAGCCGCTCGGCGGCAACCTCGTAGCGGCCGTCGGCGCTCGCGGCTGTCGCCTCCTGCCGCAACCGCTCGAACCGCCTGAGGTCGACCTTTACGTCGTCGACGCGCAAGAGATACCCCGGCGAGCGCGTCTCGAGCACACCCTGGGGAAGCAGCTTGCGCAACCGGGATACGCTCACCTGCACCGCCTTCACCACCGTCGCCGGTGGCTGCTCGCCCCACACGGCATCGACGATTCGATCGACCGAAACCACCCTGCCCGACTCCAACAGCAACAGGGCCAACAGGGCCCGAGGCTTCGGGGCAGAAAGCTCGACAACCTGCCCGTCGTCGTCAACGAGCTCGAGCGGGCCGAGCAGCCTGAACTCCACGAAGCAAGCGTACGACCCGACTCCCGCGTCCGCTAGCCGCGGCCCCGGTAGCGGAGTGCGCGCGTGCGTGGTGCGCTACACGATCACGCGGTAGACCTGGAACACCTCGGCGTACTCGCGGTTCACGTTGATCCCGTGCGTCCGCGCGACGTTCCAGACGTACTCGGCGTTCGCGTAGCGCCGGTGCTGCTGCGACGCGTACTTCGCGAGCGCGGCGACCTTGCGCTCGAGGTGGCGGGACTCGAGCGCGAAGTAGGCCTGGTACGCGAAGTCGAAGTTGTTCCAGGGGATCTCGTAGCCGAGGATCGTCGTCCGCTTGAACGCGCGCAGGCCCTCGGCGGCGATCGTCTGGTGGTCCTGGTGGATGTCGTGCAGCGAAGGCTGGAAGACGATGTCGGGACGCCAGTCGTTCCAGACCCCGATCAGGAGCTCGAGGATCTCCTGGCGGTGCTCCGGGAACGTGCGCACGTCGAAGTCGTGCACGGTGAGGCTCTCGTCCGGGATCCCGAGCTCGCTCGTCGCTTCTTTCACCTCGCGTGCCAGCGTGTCCGGCGGGAAGCCCTCGGGCAGCGAGCGCGTGGCGATCGAGAACGCCATGTAGCGAACCTCGGAGCCCTGCTCGACGAGCCTCGCCATCGTCCCGCCGCAGCCGAACTCGCCGTCGTCGGTGTGCGGCGCGAGCACGAGCACGCGCTCAGTCGGAAGGACCATGGCGAGCATTCCTATCAGGGGGCGACGGCACACGGAGGGTTAGTGTTTGCCCGCTCATGGCTCAGGCAGCGGCCGTCCTCGGCGCGTTCGGCGTGCCGCTCGTGCTCGTCCCGCGGAGCCGTCTTCTCACCCTCGCCGGCTTCGCGCTGATCGTCGCCGCCGAGGCCCTCTTCTCGGCCGGGCGCGACTTCACGCCGTCGCAGGCCGCGCTCGGCCTGGTGGGAGTCGGGGTAATCGCGGTTGCGGCCGTGCTCCTCATCCTGCGACCGGTGCTCGTGCTGCCGGCCCTCCTCCTGGCCGCGCCGTTCCGGCTGCCGCTCGACTTCGGCGCCGAGCACCCGCTCTACGTCACGCTCGCGCGCGGCGGGCAGGCCGGCCGCCTGCTGCCGCTCTACTTCGTGCTCGCCGCCGCCGCGCTCGCGCTCGCCTACCGGCTGCTCACGACCTCCGACACAAGAGCCTTGCCGCGGGAGATCTCGATCCCGCTTGCCGCACTGACCTCGTTTGCATGCCTCTCGTACCTCTGGTCGGACGCGACCGCCCCGGCGAAGAACCTGCTCGTCTACTTCCTGCTCCCGTTCGTCGTCCTCGTCGCGGTCGCGGGCCGGGCGCCGTTCCCGGCGTGGATGCCGCGCGTCCTGGGCACGATCGCGGTCGCGCTCGCAGGGCTGTTCGCCGTCGTCGGCCTCGTCGAGGAGGCGACGCACCGCCTGATCTTCTACACGCCGTCTGTCGAGGTCGGAAACGCCTACTCGAGCTTCTTCCGGGTCACCTCGCTCTTCCGCGATCCGAGCCTCTACGGCCGGCACCTCGTCCTCGGGATGACCGTGCTCCTGGTCGCGCTCCTCTACCAGCGGGTCTCGTGGCCGGTCGGGCTCGCGGCGACGGCCGTGCTCTTCGCCGGCCTCTTCTACTCGTACTCGCAGTCGAGCCTCGTCGCGCTGTTCGTCGTCACGCTGTTCGTCGGCGCGGTCGCCGGCGACCGGACCGTCCGGATCCTCGCGGCCGGGACGGCGGCGATCGTCGTGGCGGCGGTCGCCGTCTACGTCGGCGACAAGGCGACGACGCACTCGGCAGAGCGCGTCACCAGCGACCGTTCGCGCCGCATCGAGTCCACGAGCCGCGTGTTCGCGCACCACCCAGTCTTGGGCGTCGGCATCGGCTCGCAGCCGCGCGCGAGCCAGCGCCTCTCCGACGACGGCAGGCCGCCGACGCTGTACGTCTCCCACACGACGCCGCTGACGGTCGCCGCCGAGCTCGGCCTCGTCGGGCTCGCGCTCTACGTCGCGCTGCTCGCCGGCACGGGGCGCGCGCTCGCCCGCCTGGTCCGGCTCGACGAGCCGTTCGGGGTCGCGCTCGCCGCCGTGTTCCTCGCCCTGGTCGTGCACTCGCTCGCCTACAGCGGCTTCTTCGAGGACCCGCTCACGTGGCTCGCCCTCGGCCTCACGTCGAGCGCGCTCGTCGCGGCCCGCGCCCGGCGCGCATGAGCGACGGCCGTGTGAGCCGGCGCTCCGCCTTCGCCGTCTTCGGCGTCCTCGGGGCGCTCGTCGCCGTCAACGTCCCGACGCTCGGCTCCGACCCGTGGCCGTTCCGCCCCCCGTCGGTGCACGCCCACGGCCTGCTCGGCCCGCTCGTCCGCGCCGCGGACGGCACATGGGATCTCGGCGTCGTCCGCACGCCGGCCGTGCTCGCCGGCGTGCTCGTCGCGCTCGTCGCGGTTGCCGGCTGGCGATTCCAGACCTGGCGCCGGAGCGTGCTGATCGTGCTCTGCCTCGCCGTGATCGCGCTCATCGCCGGACCCGCGACGCTGCTCCAGATCGGCCTCCGCGACGCAACCGCGCCGTGGTTCCACGTGAACGACTCGACCTACCAGATCGAGCTGGCGGGAGACCTCGTGCGCCACGGGCACAACCCGTACGGCCACGACTACACCGGGTCGGGGCTCGAGCGCTTCTACTCGCGCGACGGCACCGCGCCGCCCCCGACCGAGCGGCAGCAGGTGGCGCTCACGCACTTCGCGTACTTCCCCGGAGCTGCGCTCACCGCGGCCGTCTGGGGCGTCCTGCCGAGCCCCCTCGACGACTACCGCCTGCTCGTCCTGCTCGCGACGATCTGCTGCTTCCTCGCGGTGCTCGCCTTCGACGCTCCGATCGCGGTACGGCTCGCGATCGGCACGGCTCTCGCCGCGAGCCCGCTGCTCGTGCGGGGCGCCTGGTTCGGGACGGCCGACGCGCCGAGCCTGCTCGCGCTCGTGCTCGCGTTCGCGCTGCTCACGCGGTCACGCCTCGTTGCGGCTGCGGGGTGTCTCGCCGCCGCGGTGCTCCTGAAGCAGTTCGCGCTCGTGGCGATCCCGTTCTTCGCCGTGCTGCTGCTTGCCCGCCGGCCGGGGCGGCGCACTCTCCGGCGCGCCGTCGCGATCTTCGCCGCGCTCCTGCTCGCCGGCTTCCTCCCCTTCCTGATCGCCGACCCGGCCGCGCTCTGGCACGACACCGTGAGCTACGGCGCCGGGACGTACCGCATCCTCGGCTACGGGCTGTCGGCGCTCCTGCTCAACGCCGGCATCCTCGACGACCGCTACGGCTCGTACCCGTTCGGGATCCTCGTTGCGCTCGTTTGGGTGCCGGTGACGGCGTGGCTCGTCGTGCTCGCCAGGCGCTCGGGGCGCGCCTGGGAGGCGGCGGCCGGGTTCACCGTGTCGATGTTCGTCCTCCTCTTCGTCGCGCGCGTCTTCCAGACCTCGTACCTCGCGTGGCCGCTCACCGGGATCGCGATGGCCGGCTTGCTGGCGGCCGGGGAGGCGGAGCGGCCTCGCGCCGCGCCGCGCGGCGCGGCTCCAACCCGTAAACGGAAGCGCGGCCGCTGAGGTAGAGCCGGTTCGAGTCCGCGACGACCGGCGAGTACTGGCCGTCCGGGAACGACCACACGCGCTTGCCGGTGCGCGCGTCGAGCGCGAACGTCAGCCGCGGCCCCTGCTTCGCGTAGCGGCTGCCATTGTGGCCGCACGTGCCACACGTGGCGAAGTAGAGGAGCCCGTCGACGATGCTCGGCGCGCCGTGAATGGACGCCGGCGCCTCGTGCTTCCAGCGCAGGTCGCCGGTTCCGGCGTCGAAGGCGTAGACGTTCCCGTCGTAGGAGCCGACGTAGACGGTCCTCCGCCAGACGGCGGCGCCGGTGTAGACGTACGTCCCTGCGTGCTTCGCCCAGAGCAGGCGGCCGGAAGTGGCGCCGAACGCGTAGAGGGTGCCGTCCGTGTTGCCGATGTACACGCGGCCGTAGGCGACGGCGGGCGTCGCGTAGAAATACTCGCGCCCGCTTCGGAAGTTCGAGAAGGACTGCGCGCGCCAGCGGAGCTTGCCGGTGAGCGCGTCGACCGCGTAGACCGAGCCGCCGTCCGAGCCGATGAAGATATGCCCGCCCGCGTACGCCGGCGAGCTGTTCAGCTCGTCGTCGGCCTCGAACGCCCAGCGCAGCTTGTGCGTCCGCACGTCGAGCGCGTACAGGTGGCGGTCCCACGACCCGAAGTAGAGGAGGTTGCCGACGAGGAGCGGCGAGGACTCGACGGCAGCGGTGTTCCTGAACTGCCACAGCACCTTCCCGTCGCGCGCGCGCAGGGCGATCACCGCGCCACGCTGGTCGCGCGGCTCGCGTGCGCACGGCCACGGCTGCATCAGCGTCACGTACACCACGGTGTCGGCGACGGTGGGCGAGGAGGCCGAGCAGTGCTTGAACCTCTTGCTCCAGATCACATCCCCGGTCTTGGCGTTGATCGCGAACACGCGTCCGCGCTGATGGCTCACGAACACGCGCCCGTTGGCGACGACCGGCGGGAACTCGAGCAGGTTGCCGCTGCGCACCCGCCAGAGGCGCCGGAACGGCGGCCTCACCTGGAACTGCGCGGCATCGCGTGTCCGGGCGGTGTCGTAGCCGTACGTCGGCCACGGCCTCGCGAGCACGGCCTTCTTCGGCCGCTTCTTCCCGGGCGCCTGCGTGGGCACGAACTCGACGGTCGAGGAGCCGCGAACCTCGGCCGGCCGGGCGGTGAGCCGGAACCACGCGAAGAGCGCGCCCGCTGCCAGCAGGGCGAGCACGACGACCACGATCAGGACACGCTTCAAGTTCGAGACCCGGCGCAGAGACGGTGAGCGCTCATCGCTCGAGGACTATCCCCTGCGCTCCGGAGGGTAACAGCCGGTCCCGCGGGCTTAGCTCCGAATGACGCTCGTCGATCCGGGTGCGATCGTCGGGCGATGCCCATGCAGGCATATGGGCGCGACCGGGACACAGCAGCGCGCCGACGACGCGGCCGCGACACAACCTTCATTCGGGAGCTCCTAGCGTCCCTGTCGGCGCACACGGACGAGCATGCGGTCGGCATGGTCGCGCGCTTCGACGAAGAGGACGTAGCGGCCGGGCCGTGCGGGCGCACGCACGACGAGCAGCGGGGCCCGCGCCGTGCCGGTCCGGCCGGCGAGGCGCCAGCGGTAGCTCGCGGCGTCGGTCGAGACGAGCGCACGGACAGGCCCGCGCGGGGCGACGACGACCGAGTCCCGGGCGAGCTCGACGTAACGAACACGCACCAGGCCGGCCGGCGCAGGACGCGAACGGTTGCCGGCCCGGTCGACGGCGACCACGGCCAGCTCGTAGAAGCCCGGCCGCACCGGCCGGCCACCGATGCGCCCGAACCAGTCCAGCCGGCCGTGGCGGCGATAGCCCTTCCCGAGCACCCGCCGGATGCCGTTCACGCGCAGCTCCGCCTGCGCCGGCTCGGAGATCCCGTAGCCGACCGAGACACGGTCGGCGCGGCCGTCGCCGTCGGGCGAGATCGTCCTCGGCCTGACCGACGAGATCGTCACCTTCGGCCGCGTCGTATCGACCCGGATCTCGTTCGGCAGCGTGATCGTCTTCTCCAGGAGCTCGAGCCGGACCTGCGGGCGGTAGACGCCTTCGGGCGCGGGCTTCCCGCCGAACACGCGGCCGTTCCAGGTGAACACGAGGGGCCGCATCCGCGCCGCGGGCCGTTCGGTCGCGAGGCGGCGCACCTCGCTGCCCCCTGCGTCCACGATCGAGACCGTCAGCAGGTCGTCCTTGCGAAGCCGGAACGAGATCGCCGCGCGACCGGTCGGGCAGTTGCAGACAGGCGAGATCAGCTCGTGGTCGACCCGCGTCGTGCGGATCGGGCTCGGCTCGAGCTTGAGCAGCTCCGTGTAGAGGAACGCCAGCCCGGTCGCGGCGAGCAGAGCGAGGACGAGCGCGGCGGGGAGGTAGCGAGACAGGCGCGGGATTCTACGGCGCTCGCGATGGGCGTCTGGCACCGGTCTCGACCGGCGCCGGTCGCGCCGCGGCGGCGCTCAGGCCGAGGGCGCCCCAGAAGAGCGGGTCGCGCAGGAGCTCGCCGCGGAAGACGCTGTCGACGGCGATCGCGAGCACCGCGACGATCAGCGCGAGCTCGCCCGCAGTCCGCGCGGCGCGCAGGCCGACGTACGCCGCGACGATCGCTGCGGCAAGCAGGACGAGGCCTCCGGCGCCGACCTCGGCGGCGATCGTCACGGCGGCGTTCCGAACCGTCCGGGCACCGATGCCCAGCCCGATCACGGGGTGGTCGAGCGCGACCTGGATCGCGTCGTAGACGCTCGCGCCGGTGCGTCTGCCCGGGACGTGCAGGACGTCTGCCCGCACCGCCGCGAACGAGCCTGCAACCGCGGCGCCGAACGTGATGACAAGGGCGGCGGGGAACGTGCCGCGCGCCCACCAGGCCGCCACGAGCAGGACGACCGCCGCCGCTCCGAGCGCCACGAACGCCGCCTGCGAGAACGACACGACGAGCCCGAGCCACGCGACGATCGCGGCTCCGGCGGCCGGAGCCCACACGCGAACGTCCCGCACGCGCAAGGCGATCGCGAGCGCCGAGACGATCGCCACGACGAGGAACCTGGCGTACGCACCGGGGTCGTCGAAGGCAGGCGAGACCGGGAAGTACCAGCCGCTCGTCACGGAAGCGCCAATCCCGACGGCGACGTCGCGGGTGAGGTACTGCACGCCGCCCGCGATCGCGAGCCCGACGCCGAGCGCCACGAGCTCCAGCGCGAGGATCCCGCTCCAGCCTGTTCGCCAGCGGAGCCGGGCGAGCGCGAGCGCGAGCACCCCCAGCGGGAGCACGAAGAGCGCGAGCACCGTCGCTCCCGCGCGCGCCTCGTCGCTCCAGAGGAGCGACACCCCGAGCAGCGCGACGAGGAGCGCGAGCGGCCACGCGACGAGGCCGAGGTCGCGCCCGTGGCGCGGGCGCCACATGAGCGCGAACGCCGCGCCGGCGACCGTGGCGTAGAGCGGCACGAGCAGACGTCCGTGGGCCTCGCCGAGGTCGACGTCCACGCCGACCGGGACGCACGCGAGCGCAACGAGCGCGAGCGCCCAGGGAATCCTCACGAACAGAGCGGCAAGGGCCACCGCGACCGCGAGCCCCGCTCCGCCCACGATCGCGTAGAGGCCCGCGTGGCCCTCGGGCGCCAGCTCGAGGGCGAGCGCCGCGCAGCCGACCACGGTGACCATGAGCCCGGCCACGCGCAGTGAGGCCCGCGGCGCGACCATCGCCGCCGCAAGCCCGATCGCCCCCGCCGTGCCCGCGAGGCGCGCGACCTCGCTCATCCCACGACGATGAGCGCTTTCGCCGAGTGCCCGCCCGACGAGACGTACAGGCGGTAGACGCCCCGCTTCTTCGGAGCCCGGAACTTCACCGTTCCGGGGCTCGTCACGCCGCGGGCACGGTTGAAGAGCCAGTTCACGCGCGGGGCGTCCGCGAGGACGAGGATCGCAAAGTGCGTGCCGGGCTTCGCGAGCACGCGCGAGCGCCCGAGCGCGACGTAGCGGACGGTCACGACCGCGAAGGGGAACGACTTCGCGCGGTTCCCGGCCACGTCCTCGGCCGTGATCCTCAGCACGTGCGGCCCGGGTCGCGCGGCACGCCCGTCGAACCGGCCGTTCCAGACGAGCGTGCCCTCGGTTCCGAGCCGGCGCGCCCGCACGAGTTGCCGGCCGTCGACGAGCAGGATCCCGCGGCCCGGCTCGCTCAGCCGGTAGCGCACCCGGAAGACGTCCTTGCGCCCGTCTCCGTCAGGCGAGATGTGGGTGTAGACGCGGTGCGGCACGCGCACGACGCGCGGCGCTTGCGTGTCGAGCCGGATCTCGTTCGGCAGCCTGATCGTGCGGTGCTGGCCGGCGAGGTGGACGACCGGCCGGTAGACGCCGTCCGGCAGCGTCAGGCCGACGTCGGTGATGCCGTCGAAGACGACCGAGACGAGCGCGGCGGGCTCGAAGCTGCGGCCGGGTACGAGCGTCGCGACCCGCTTGCCGTCACGCTCCACCCAGACCGACACGCGATCGCGCTTCCTGAGTTTGAAGTCGATCGTGGCGACCGCGGTGTCGCAGTCGCAGTCCGGCGAGAAGACCGTCTGCGGGACCCTCGTCGCGAAGATCGGGCTCCGCTCGAGCTTCGCGCCCTCGGTGACGGCGAATGCTCCCGCTGTGCCGGCGAGCAGCGCCACGAGGAACGCGGTCGAGAGGAGCCGGGGCAAGCGCGGCCGATTCTACGCCGAGTCCTGGGCGGCAACCCGCCGCACGAGCAGCCGCCGCACGCCCCAGACGACGAGCGCGATCGCGCCGGCCCCGAGCACCGCGACGATCGCGTACGACGCTCCCGGGACGTCGAGGATCCGGCTGCCGGCGAGGATGAGCACGATCCCGAACGAGACTCGCAGCATGCGTTCGGGAACGTGAATCGAGACGTGCGAGCCGATCAGCACGCCCGGGATCGAGCCGACGAGCAGCCAGGCCATCGCGGGCACGTCGACGTTGCCGTGGATCAGGCTCGCGGTGCCGGCGATCCAGAGGAGCGCCGCGGCGTGCGCGACGTCGGTGCCGACGATCTTGGCCGCCGTCAGGGGGAAGACGAAGAGCATCGAGAGCGCGAAGAACGTGCCCGATCCGACCGAGGTGAGGCCGACGATGAACCCACCGAAGGCGCCGATCGTGATCGCGATCACCTTGTCGCGCCGCTGGAGCAGGAACGGCGCGTCGCTCGGGTGGCCGTGAATGAACGTCTTGACGAGGAATCCCACCCCGCCGATGATCAGCGCGACGCCGACGACCTTCTGGAACGTCTCGACGTTCCCGATCGCGCTCGCCACCTGCACACCGACCAGCGAGGCGGGGCCCGACCCGACGAGCATCCAGAACGCGAGCCGCGCGTGCACCGTCCCGAGCATCCGGTGCCGCCCAGCCCCGAATGTCTTGAAGATCGCTCCGTGGAGGATGTCGGTCCCGACCGCGACCCTCGGGTCGAAGTTGAAGAGCAGGATCAGGATCGGCGTCATGAGGCTCCCCCCTCCCATCCCGGTCATGCCGACGAGCACGCCGACGAGCAGGCCGGCAAGGGAGAGCTGCCAGGTCATTCGCGGTCGATACTCGCGGTCATTCCCCCCGGTACGCGGCGATCAGCACCTCGGCCACCTCGGGCCTCGTGAACTCGATCGGCGGGATCTCGCCGGCGGTGAGCAGCTCGCGCACCATCGTCCCCGAGAGGACGACGCGATCCTCGTCGCCGTGCGGGCACGACTTGGTGGACGCCATCGCGCCGCACACGTTGCACCAGAAGGTGTGCTCGAAGAACATCGGCTCGATGTCGAGCTCGTGCGATACGAACTCGTCGAAGATCAGCTGGGCGTCGTAGCTGCCGTAATACGAGCCGACTCCCGCGTGGTCGCGACCGACGATGAAGTGGGAACAGCCGTAGTTCTTGCGGCAGATCGCATGCCAGATCGCCTCTCTCGGGCCGGCGTAGCGCATCGCGGCGGGGAACGCGGACACGAGCACCCTGTCGGCGGGGTAGTAGCCCTCGACCAGCACGCGGTAGCAGTCGACGCGCGTCGCGACCGGTACGTCGTCCGACTTCGTCTCGCCGACGAGCGGATGGATGAGCAGCCCGTCGACCGTCTCGAGCGCGACCTTCGTCAGGTACTCGTGCGCGCGGTGGATCGGGTTGCGCGTCTGGAAGCCGACGACGCGCTTCCAACCGCGCTCGGAGAACGCGGCGCGCGTGTCGCGCGGGTCGAGAGCGAGCTCGGGGAACGCCGGCTCCGGTCGGTCGAACACCGTCACCTTCCCCGACAGGTACAGGGGCTTCTGCGCGTAGAGCCGCGCGACGCCGGGATGGGCGTCCTCGGTCGTCCGGAAGCAGAGCTCGGCCTCGCACTCCCTGTCGTAGGAGTAGACCTCGCCGACCTCGAGAGCCGCGAAGAGCGACCCGCTCTCGTCGGCGAGCGCGACACGATCGTGCTTCGGTGCCGTGTCGACGGCCAGGCACACCGGCATCGCCCACGGCAGGCCGCTCGGCAGGTGCATCGTCTCGACGACCGACTCGTACTCGGCCTGGCCCATGAAGCCCTCGAGGGGAGACAAGGCCCCGACGGCGATCATGTCCAGGTCGGACACCTCGCGGGGCGTCAGGGTCACGGTCTCGAGCGACTCGACGCCCTCGGGACGGTCGCCCGTGCGGTCGACGAGGGTGCCGCCGTGCGGGTCGATGAGCCGCGCCTCCGTCGCGGTGCTCACGCCAGCGCTCCCGCGGCCGCGACCAGGCCGAGCTCCTCGAGCTTCGCGACGATGATCGTGGCGCTCTCCTCGGGCTCGTGGTCCTCGGTGTCGATCCGCACCTCGGGGCTCTCGGGCTCCTCGTACGGATCGTCGACGCCCGTGAAGCCCTTGATCTCGCCGGCGAACGCCTTCGCGTAGAGCCCGTTGACGTCGCGGCGCGCGCACTCCTCGACCGAGGTTGCGACGTGCACCTCGACGAACGGCCCCCACTCCTCGACCAGCGCGCGGGCCTTCGCGCGGGTCTCCGCGTACGGCGAGATCGCGGCCGCGATCACCGCGGCGCCCTGGCGCGTGAGCCGCGAGGCGACCCAGCCGATGCGCTCGATGTTCGTGTCGCGGTCCTCCTTCGAGAAGCCGAGGCCCTTGGAGAGGTGCGTGCGGACCGTGTCGCCGTCGAGGTACTCGACGATGCAGCCGCGGCGGTCGAGCTCGGGCCCGACGAGGTGCGCGATCGTCGTCTTGCCGGACCCGGAGAGGCCGGTGAACCAGAGCGTGAAGCCGCCGCCGCGCTTCGCCTCGGACTCGGGGTGCTCGTGAGCGTAGATGTGGTCGGTCAATTCGTTCCTTTCTCGTTGTTGGAGCCGACGTCGACGGCCTCGAGCCGCCCGTCGGCCGGATCCTCGACACGGTCGTGGATGCCGCATTCGATCTTGTCCGCGCCGGACCACCGCCCGGCCCGCTCGTCCTCTCCCCGCCGCACCGGGCGCGTGCAGGGAATGCAGCCGATCGACGGGTAGCCGATGTCGTGCAGCGGGTTGTACGGGATCTCGTTCACGACGACATAGGCCTGCGCCCGCTTGGCATCCCAGTCGACGATCGGGTTGATCTTCCAGACCTCGAATCGTTTCGACCACTCCACCTTCTTGGCGTCGGCCCGTGTCAACGCCTGCTCGCGGCGGATGCCGCTCACCCAAGCGTCGTACGGCTCGAGCGCGCGCTCGAGCGGCTGCACCTTGCGGATCGAGCAGCACCGGTCGGGGTCGCGCTCCCACAGGTTCTGCCCCTCACGCAGGTGCTGCTCCGCGACGCTGATCAGCTCCGGCCGCACGAGCTTCAGGCCGTAGCGCTCGATCAGCCGTTCGCGCGTCTCGTACGTCTCGCGGAAGAAGAGCTCCGTGTCGAGCTCGACCACCGGGATATCGAGCCCGAGCTCCGAGATCATGTGCACGAGCACCGACGACTGCCGCTGCCACGAGCACGTGAGGCACATGCGGTCGCCGAACTCGCCGTAGGCCCAGAGCAGGACATCCTCGGCGGTCATCGCCTCGAAGTCGAGCCTTGGAAGCTGAGCGAGCTTCACGACCCACCTCCAAGAAGGAGGGGGGTCGCGGAGGAACCATGGGTTCCCCCGCGTTCCTCAGGCCGGCTGCTCGTCGCCAAGCAGCACCTCCTTCAGCGTGTCGCCACGAAGGCCGAGACGCAGCGTCTCGAGCGGGATCACCTCGTCGGGCGGGATGTTGCCGAGGTTCACGTTCGGTCCGAAGTGCTTCACGAACCAGGCCTGGCTGGCCTTCGTCGGCGCCTCGAAGATCAGATCGGAGACGGCGATCTCGTGGACGATCTCGTCGACGAGCCCCGTGCGCATCTCGCCGGTCGGCCGGTAGATACCCGCGGTCCCTCCCTCGCGCCCCTCGGTGATCACCTTCCAGGCGCCCGCCTCGAGCTCCTCCTTGATCCACTCCACCCACTGGTAGGGCGCGAAGACGACCTCCTCGTCCTTGGAGCCGACCTCGGAGAGGACGACGAAGTCGCGCGCGAAGTCGGCGATCAACTCGAGCTTCACCGCGCGCTCGATCTCGAGCGTGCCGTCCGAGATCTCGACGTGCGCGAAGCGATGCTCCCGGAGCCAGCTCTTGAACTCGTCGAGCCGGCCGCGCGCGTACACGGCCTCGAACAGGGTGCCGCCGCAGACGACCGGCGTCTCGAAGTGGCGGTAGAGCGCGATCTTCTTCTCGAGATTGTTCGTGACGTAGCTCGTGCCCCAGCCGAGCTTGACGATGTCGACGAACGCGCCGGCGGTGTCGAAGAGGCCCTCGATGTCGCGGAGGTTGAGACCCTTGTCGATCACGTGCGTGAGCCCTTCGGTGCGCGGCTTGCCGGGACGCGACGGCAGGTCGAGGAAGCCGTCGTCGAAACCGCTCGGGCCCGGGCCGGTCATGTGGCGCTCCTCAGGGCACGCGAAAAGCAAGCTTTGCAGCCGCCAAGAGGAGCGAGGGCATGCCCGGCCCGGGCGCGACCTCTAGAGGCGGGCATAGAGCTCCTTCAGCTTCTCCTGCGCGGCGGCCTGGACGTCGTGGTAGAGCGACTGGCCGTGCGCGTCGATGCCGACCGTCAGCGGGCCGAAGTCGCGGACGCGGAACTTCCAGAGGCACTCGGGCATCAGCTCCTCCCAGGCCACCTCCTCGATCTCCTCGATCTGAGTCGTCTCGAGCGCCGCTGCCCCGCCGACGATCGCGAAGTAGACCATCCCCAGTCGCTGCATGGGCTCAATCGCGTCGTCCGGAAAGCCGCCCTTGCCGCAGATCGCGCGCACGCCGTACTGCTCGCCGAGCGGCTCGGTGAAGCGGACCATCCGCGCGCTCGTCGTCGTGCCGATGCAGACCTTCTCGTAGCGGCCGGGGCCGAGCTTGCGCACGCCGGGAGCCGTGTGCAGCAGGAACGCGCCGCGGAGGTCCATCGGCGGCTCGGTGCCCTCGTCGAAGATGCGGATCTGCGTCCGGTCGCGGATGCCGATGATGTGGCCCTGGACGATCACCTCGTCGCCGGCCCGCAGCTTCAGGATCTCCTGCGGGTCGGTGACGGGGAAGGTCACCTCATGAACGGCCACATCCGCACCTCCCGTGTCCGGCGCGGACGAACCCGCCCCGCACTCCGCCAGCGAGCGCTCCCCCACCCTGGGTGGGGAGCCGACCCGCCGCCCTCACTGCCGATTCTACGGCGCCCGGGGCCGTGGAACCGCGCCGATTCCGGAACACCTCGTCCACAGCTGGCCACCTGAGACAGTCCACGATCAGAACTCCCGGTCGAAGTCGATCTCGCCGTCGGGGCCGATGTGCGCGCTTGCCCGGCGCGCCGCCCAGCACTGGTAGTTGACCGCGACGGGGTTCAGGGTCATGTGCGTGTCGGCGTGTTCGATGTGGCACTGGAGCACCGTGACGTCGCCGCCGAGGCCCATCGGCCCGATGCCGGTCTCGTTCAGCAGGCCGTAGAGCTCGTCCTCGAGCTGCGCCACGTGCGGGTCCGGGTTCCGCGTCCCGATCGGGCGCATGATCGCCTCCTTCGCGAGGTACATCGCGTAGTCCGCCGAGCCGCCGATGCCGACGCCGACGATCCCCGGCGGGCACGGCTTGCCCCCTGCGCCGACGATCGACTCGAGCACGAACTGCTTGATCCCCTTCACGCCGTCGGCCGGCACGCACATCTTGAGGAAGCTCATGTTCTCGGAGCCCGAGCCCTTCGGCACACACTTGACGTCCAACCCGTCCCAGTCCGGAACGAACTCCCAGTGCACGATCGGCAGCCGGTGGCCGATGTTCGGCCCGGTGTTCTCTCGCGTCAGCGTGTGGACGGCATTCGAGCGCAGCGGGTGCTCGAGCGTCGCGCGCGCGGTGCCGCCGCGCAGCGCCTCGTAGATCCGCGCCGGATGGAGCGGGAAGCCCTCGCCGACGCGGCAGTGGTAGACGGCGATGCCCGTGTCCTGGCAGACGAGGTTGCGCTCGCTGTCGGCCACGTTGACGTTGCGATGGATCGTCTCGAGGACGCGCTTGCCGGGCACCGACGTCTCACGCGACCGCGCCGCGTCGAGCGCGTCGCGCAGGTCCTGCGGGATGTCCTTCAGCGCCCAGACATAGAGATGCGCCGCCGCATCCTCGACGGTCCGCTGGAGATCGATGGCGACCGTGCTCATACCCGTGCCTTCTCGGCCGCGGCGCGGCCGGCGCGACGGCCGAAGACGACGCACTCGAGCAGCGAGTTGCCCATCATGCGGTTCCGCCCGTGGGTGCCCCCGGCGATCTCGCCGCACGCGTAGACGCCCTCGAGCGTCGTCTCGGCCTCGGTCGAGATCACGAGGCCGCCGTTCTGGTAGTGGAGGACGGGGTAGGTCAGGATCTTCTCGCTGAGCGGGTCGATGCCCGCTGCACGGTAGCGGCGCAGCATGTAGGGCAACGAGACATCCGCGTCGGCTTCGGGAATGCGTGTCGTGTCGAGGTGCACGGCCGGCCGGCCGTCGGGCGTCGAGACTCCCAGGCCCTTCTCGACCTCGTCGAAGATCGCCTGCGAGACGACGTCGCGCGGCCCCAGCGAGTCGGTGAACTCCTCGCCCTCGGCGTTCAGGAGCACTGCGCCGTAGGCGCGCGTCGTCTCGGGGATCGAGTAGCCCTGCATCGTCGTCGGCCACGCGCCGCCGTTCGGGTGGTACTGGAGCGCGTCGAGGTCGCGCACCTCGGCTCCGAGCCCGCGGGCGATCTCGGTCACCTCGCCGGTCGCACCAGGGTGGTTGGTCGAGAGCTCGCCGCGCTCCTGCGCGACGCGATAGCAGCGCCCGCCCGCCGAGAGGACGACGGTCGTTGCGTCGATCTCGTGCTCGCCGCAGCGGGCATGCCAGCCGTTCTCCGTCGAGGTCAGCTCGCGCAGCTGCGCATGCTCGAACGACGTCCCCGATCCCGCGGCCCACGCCTCGCGCAGCGCCTTCGTGATCGCGTGGCCGGTGCGGTCGCCCACTTGGAGGAGGCGCTTCTGGGACGCGCCGCCGCACCGCGCGAGCCGGTAGCCCCCGTTTCCATTGTCGGAGCTCTCGCGCGTGAACTCGACGCCGAGCTCCTCGAGCCACCTGATCGCCGACCGCGCGTCGCCGGTCAGCACCTCCACGAGCCGCATGTCCGCCGTCTCGTGGCTCGAGGCCCAGACGTCGCGCGCGTGCTGCTCGGCGGAGTCGTCCTGGCCGAACGCCGCCTGGATTCCGCCCTGCGCCTTGGCCGAGTTGCACGACTGGAGCGACCCCTTGGCCGCGACCGCAACCCGTGCGCCCGCGCGGTCCGCCGAGACGGCGGCCGCGAGCCCGGAGGCGCCGCTGCCGATCACGAGCACGTCGAAGGAAACCCCGGCGGTCACCCGGGCACCTTAGCCGATATCTCTAATTCGCGTAATAACAGCCACTTATTCGTAGAGCTCGCGCAGGAGCGCCTCGATCTCGGCCGCGGTGGCCGGACGCGGGTTGGCGAGATTCCCGGGCCGCACCGCGGCCGCCTCGGCCACCGCCAGCAGCTCGTCCTCCGGCACGCCGAAGTCGCGCAGGCGCTCGAAGCCGCCGAGCCGCGCGAGCTCCTGCACCCTCGCGGCAGCATCGTCGGGCGCGCCGATCGCAGCTCCGAAGCGCGAGACCGCGTCGGGAACGAGCGCGGCGTTGAAGCGCAGCGCCGCCGGGAGCGCCAGCGCGTTCATCGCTCCGTGCGGCAGGCCGAAGCGCCCGCCCAGCGCCTGCGCGATCGCGTGGCCGAGCGCGAGCCCGGCGCCCGCAAGCGCCTCGCCCGCGTGGCTCGCGCCCGTGAGCAGCTCCGTTCGCGCCGCCACGTCGCGCGGCTCGTCGACAACCCGCGGCAGGGAGTCGGCGATCAGCGCCGCCCCTTCGAGGGCGTGGGCGTCCGCGGCATCGTTTCGTCCCGTTGCATACAGCGCCTCGGCGCAGTGCGCAAGCGCGTTCAGCGCCGTGCCGACGGTCTCGGCCCGCGGCAGGTCGAGCGTCAGGCTGACGTCGTAGACGATCCCGGCCAGGTGCGCCCCGCTCCCGCCCGCGACCATGCGCCGGTCCGGCGAGCGCACCCCGAAGCTCGGCGTCCACTCCGCTCCCGAGTACGTCGTCGGCACCGAGACGACCGGCAGGCCGGTCGTCGCCGACGCGCCCTTGGCGGTGTCGATCGCCGAGCCGCCTCCGACCGCGAGGAGCGAGTCGGCTCCGTCCACCACCTCCATCCGGTGGGACGGCACCTCCGTCCAGCAGCCGACGTGCGGCGGAAGGTCGAGACCGCTCCAGCGCTCACTGGCGACGAGCTGCGGCCGCTCGAGCCCGAGCTCGGCCAGCACCGGCGGCAGCTCGTCGATCCCCCAGCGCACGATCACTTCTGCGGCCCTCCCGAGCCAGCGCCGGTCACGCGAGCCGCTCGCGGGCGAACTCGACGAAAGCCCGCGCCGCGCGGGTCTCGGCCCGGCCGCTCGCCCGCACGAGGACCATGTCGCGCTCGAGCTCGAGCCCGTCGACGCGTGCCTCGGTCAGCGCGCCGGCGGCGAGGTCGGACTCGACGGAGTTGCGCGAGATGAAGGTGACGCCGTACCCGGCCTTGACGGCGCTCGTTACGGACTCCTGCAGCCCGAGCTCGAGGCGCACGTCGAGGTCGCGCAGCCGCACCCCCACGCGTCGCAGCTCGTCCTCGATCATCTGCCGGACGCCGGCGCCCTCCTGCATCACGATCAGCGTCTCGGCCCGCAGGTCGTCGAGGGTGACGGTGCCGCCGCCGAACGGATGCCCGGGCGGGCACACGAGCACCACCTCGTCGTGGAGAAACGGCTCGAACGTGACGCCGCGGTGGCGGGGTGCGGCGCCGACGACGCCGAGCTCGAGCTCGCGGGCGGCGACGCGATCGACGATCGTCTGCGTGTCGAAGACCCAGAGCCCCACCCGAAGCTCCGGGTTCCGGGCCTGGAACTCGCAGAGCAGGTGGGAGAGGACGATCCCGCCTGGGCCGGTCGAGGCGCCGATGTCGAACCTGCCGGTGAGGTCGTCGCCGCTCTCGAGCGCCACCTCGGCGATCATCTGCTCCTCGAGCGCGAGCAGCCGTTGGGCCCCGCGGTAGAGCCGCATGCCGGCCTCGGTCGGCTCGACCCGCCTGCCCGAGCGGTCCAGGAGCTGGGCCCCGAGCCGCTTCTCGAGCGCTCGCACCTGCAGGCTCACAGCCGGCTGCGTCACGCCGAGCCGCTCCGCCGCCTGCGAGAACGAGCGGCGCTCGACGACGGCGCAGAATGCCGCCAGCTGGCGCGTATCCATAAGCCGCTGTTATAGCTGCTACCCGGTGCCACGACGAGATTGACGTCACCGCGGCCCGCGATGATGCGGCCAGCGAAGGACGAGCGCCGCGACGACTGCGAACGCCGCGAACCTCAGCGGAATCGGCTTCAACGAGATTCGTCACCCGCGAGGCGAGCCCCGCTTCCCGCCTGGCGGATCTCGAGGCGATTGCCGAACGGGTCGTGCACGAAGAGGCGCCGCACGCCCTCGATCGCGGCGTTGTCCTCCGGGTCGTGCCCGTCCTCGAGCAGGCGCGCTCGGATCGCCGCGAGGTCGCTCACGACGAGACCCGGGTGCGCCTTGCGCGCGGGCGCGAACGGCTCCTCGACGCCGATGTGCAGCTCCTGCTCGCCTGCCCGGAACCAGACACCGCCTCGGCCCCGGATCGCCACAGGCTTCGGCAGCTCCTCCATGCCGAGGAGCTCCCCGTAGAACGCCCGCGCCGCTTGCTCGCAGCCGCGCGGCGCCGCCAGCTGGACGTGATCGAAGCCGAGGACGGCCACGGCCGAAGGTCTACCATCGCTCCGTGGCGGTGCAGCTCGAGGACACGCTCGTTTCAGGCTACTCGCGCCTTGCGGCCGAGACGCCGCGACGGCAGACCGACATCGAGCTGCGGATCCTCGACGTCGTCTTCGCAGGCCTCTTCGGGCTGCTGCTCCTCCCGGTCGCGGCGGTGATCGCCCTCGTGGTGCTCGCGACGAGCGGCCGGCCGGTGCTCTACCGGGCCGACCGTGTCGGGCGGCACGGTCACTTCTTCACGATGCTGAAGTTCCGCACACTTGCCGCCGACGCCGAGACCCGCCTCGGGCCCTACCTCGGCGAGGAGCTCGTGCGCCGCACCGAGGCCGAGTACACCCGGCTCGGCCGCTGGCTGAAGGCCTCGCAGCTCGACGAGATCCCCCAGCTCTGGAACGTGCTGCACGGGGACATGTCGTTCGTCGGCCCGCGGCCGATCCGCCCGCGCTTCTTCGCCGAGCTCGCGCAGGAGCTGCCCGCGTACTGGCAGCGCCTCGTCGTCCGGCCGGGTCTGACCGGCTTCGCGCAGGTGCGCCGCGGCTACGAGACCTCGATGGCGGAGAAGCTCGCACACGACCTCGAGTGGGTCGCAGACCGCTCAGTCGCGCTCTACCTGCGGACGCTCGCTGCAACCGGTGTGCGGGTGCTGCGCCAGACGTTCGGCCGCTCCGGACCGGCTTCCGACCAGCGATAGACTCGCGCGCGTGTGCGGGATCTGCGGAGTCGTCTCGGCTCGGGGCCGCGTCGACCGCGACCGCCTGGCTGCGATGTCGGCCTCGCTCACCCACCGCGGACCGGACTCCGAGGGGACGTTCGTCAAGGGGCCCGTGGGTCTCGCGGCGCGGCGGCTCGCGATCATCGACCTCGCCGGCGGCGACCAGCCGATCGCGAGCGAGGACGGCACGTGCACGGTCGTCCAGAACGGCGAGATCTACAACTACCGCGAGCTGACGGTGGAGCTGGAGCGCGCGGGGCACCGTTTCCGCACGCGTTCCGACACGGAGACGATCGTCCACGCCTACGAGGAGTGGGGGCTCGGCTTCGCCGAGCGGCTGCGCGGCATGTTCGCGCTCGCGATCTGGGACGCGGCGCACAAGCGGCTCGTGCTCGCACGCGACCGGTTCGGGATCAAGCCGCTCTACTACCGCATCCAGGACGGTCGCCTCTCGTTCGCCTCCGAGCTCGACGCCCTGCCGAAGGGCGAGCTCGACCTCGACGCGCTCGAGGCGTTCCTCGCCTTCAACTCGATTCCCGCGCCGCTGTCGATCTTCCGCGAGATCCGCAAGCTCCCGGCCGGACACCTGCTGACCTGGGAGGAAGGGCACACGGAGCTCGAGCGCTTCGCCCGGCCCGGGCCGCTCCCCGCCCGACACGGCGAGGACGAGGCCGAGCTCGTCGAGGAGTGCCGGGCACGCCTTCGCGACTCGGTGCGGGCGCACCTCGTCGCGGACGTGCCGGTCGGCGTGCTGCTCTCGGGCGGCGTCGACTCCGGCGCCCTCGCTGCGCTGGCCGCCCAGGAGAGCTCGGAGCCCGTGCGGACGTTCTCGATCGGCTTCGAGGAGGAGTCGTTCGACGAGCTCGCCGGCGCCCGGGCTGTCGCGGCACGCTACGGCACCCGGCACCGCGAACTCGTCCTGCGACCGGACGCGGCGCTGCTCCTGCCGGCGCTCGCGGAGGCGTTCGACGAGCCGTTCGCGGACTCGTCGGCGCTGCCGACCTACCTCGTCGCGCAGCTCGCAGCCGAGGACGTGAAGGTTGCGCTGTCGGGCGAGGGCGGCGACGAGCTCTTCGGCGGCTACTACACCTACGTCGCCGATCTTGCGGCCGAGCGTCTCGGCGGGCTCGCGACGCGTGTGCGGCCGCTCGTCGAGCGCCTGCCGAGCTCGACGCGCAAGGCGAGCTTCGACTACAAGGCGAAGCGGTTCGTCCGCAGCGCCGACCTGCCGCCGCTCGAGCGCCACCACGGCTGGAAGGAGATCTTCACGGCCGACGCTCGGGCCGAGCTCACCGGGCGCCGGCACCCGTTCGACCCGGTGTCGCTGCTGCGCGAGCGGTTCGACGAGACGGAAGGCCACGAGCTCCTCACACGGCTGCAGGACGTCGATCTCGGCGTCTACCTCGCCGACGACCTGCTCGTGAAGACCGACCGCGCCTCGATGGCGTGGTCGCTCGAGGCCCGCGTGCCGTTCATGGACACGGTCGTCGCGAACTTCGCGTTCTCGCTGCCGGTCCGGCACAAGGTGCGCGGCTTGTCGAAGAAGAGGCTGCTCCGCAAGGCGGTCGAGCCGCTGCTTCCCCGCGAGGTCGTGCACGGACGCAAGCGCGGCTTCTCGATCCCGGCCGCGGCGTGGCTGCGCGGCGAGCTCGAGCCGTTCGCCCGCGAGACGCTGTCGGCCGAGGCGCTGCGTCGCCAGGGCTTCTTCGAGCCGGACGCCGTCGCTCGCCTGATCGACGACCACGTCGCGGGTCGCGAGGACCTGTCGCGGCAGCTGTGGTGCCTCCTCTCCTTCACGCTCTGGCACGAGCGCCACGTCGAGGGCGTGACGCGCGACGTGGCCCTGACCTCGGCGCTCGCAGGATGAAGGTGTGGATCGACATGACGGCGAGCGCGCATCCGCTTGTCTTCCGTCCGCTCGTCGAGATCCTGCGCGGACGCGGCGACGAGGTCGAGATCACCACGCGCCGGTACGCGCAGACGCTGCAGCTGATCGAGAGCCACGGCATGACCGCCACGCCGATCGGTCACCACGGCGGACGCTCGCGGCTCGGGAAGGCCCGCCAGATGGAGACCCGCATGCGCGGGCTGCACCGCTGGGCGCGCGACCGCGACTTCGACATCGCGCTCGCGCACGGCTCCCACGAGCTGACGATCACCGCGCGCCGCCTGAAGATCCCGAGCACGACCACGTTCGACTACGAGTGGGCGTCGCTCCAGCACCAACTCGGGTGCCGGGCGGCGACGAAGGTCGTCGTCCCGGCCTCGATCCCGCCGGAACGGCTCGCCCGTTACGGCGCGGTGCCGCCGAAGCTCCTCCAGTACCCGGGCCTGAAGGAGGAGTACTACCTTGCCGACTTCGAGCCCGACCCGAAGGCGCTCGCGGCATGGCCGATCGACACCGCCCGCACGCTCGTCGTCCTACGCCCGCCGCCCGACGTCTCGCTCTACCACCGGCACTCGAACCCGCTCTTCCCGATGACCCTCGAGTACCTCGGCCGCCTCGAGTCCGTGCACGCGATCGTGATCCCGCGCACCGAGGAGCAGCGCGACTACGTGCGCTCGCTCGAGCTGCCGTCGGTGATCGTCCCGGACGGCGCCGTCGACGCCCAGACCCTGATCGCGTACGCCGACCTCGTGATCTCCGCCGGCGGGACGATGAACCGCGAGGCGGCTGCGCTCGGCGTGCCGGTCTACACGACCTACGGCGGACGGCTCGGCGGAGTCGACGAGGAGCTGATCCGCCAGGGCCGCCTGCGGCCGCTGACCGACCCGCGTGCGATCGACCTCGAGCTCCGCGACCGTCGCTCGCTCGCCGACCGCGTCCGGCGCGACCCGCGCGACCTGCTCGAGCTGCTGCTCTCACCGCTTGCCACCGAAGGCTGAGGGCTCCACTCGCAAACGACCGCGTAGGATCCGGCTCATGGCAGGTGACCAGGTCCGCCTCACGATCGTCTCCGGCGAGTTCGAGGCGGAGGAGATCTGCATGCTGCTCCGCTCCGAGCAGATCGCGTGCTTCGCGCGACCGACCGACGTCGGCTCGATGACCGGCCTCGGCGGCGGCTTCGGCGGGCAGCACGAGGTCATCGTGGCCGAGGAGGACCTCGTGCGCGCCCGCGAGCTGATCGAGCCTGCCGAGGATCCCCCCGTCGAGTCGTAGGGAGCGGGCCAGTCAGCCAGACCGGGCGACCACGAGCGAGTCCGCCGGCAACGATCGTCCTGCTCCGGAGACGGGATCTACAGCGCCGGCTCTGCCCGCAGGCGGAGCCACGGCGGTCTACGACTGCTCGGACAGCGGAATCGAGTGAACGAGCGCGATCTTCCACACGCCGTCCTCGCGCCGAAGCACGATCGACGTGGGAGCCGAGACGTGCTGCCTCGCACCCTCGAGCGTGTAGTCCTGGTCGAGCCAGCACGTGACGAGGCCGACGTCCCCCCACACACGCTCCTCCAGATCCTTCAGGTCCGTCCGCACTTCGCTGACCGCGGCAATCATCCCCCGCAGGTAGCGCTCGATCTCGTCGGCGCCTCTCATCCACTGCCGCGAAAGCTCGTCGATGCCCTGTGGATCGTCGCCCACGAACGACGCCAGGCGATCCGCGTCCAACGAATCGAGCGCCATCATGAACTCGCGCACGACACCCTCCAGCTCTCCGGCCACGGCCGACTCCCTTCCTCGTCTGACAGAGCGGCGCGAGTGTCTCCAACACGAGCGAACCCGTCAAGCGAGACCCGCCGACGAGCGGGGCCGATAATGAGCCGCATCGACGACGACGCCTTCCGCGACCGGCTCGATGCGAACAGGGGCGCCCGCGAGCCGCACGATCGGGGCGCGGCCGCGAGTTCCGCGAGTGGTGGAACACGAGCGAGGCCACGCTCGACTGGCGCCGTGGTCAGCGGCACGGTCAATCCGGGGTTCGCCCCGGTTCGTGAGGCACTCGCGGAGGTGCTGGACGAGCAGGCCGGGACCGGCGCCGCCGTCGCGGCCTGGTACGACGGAGCCTGGGCCGTCGACCTCTGGGGCGGCTGGGCAAATGCCGCGCGGTCCCGGTCATGGGCGGAGGACAGCATCGTGCAGCCGTACTCGGTGAGCAAGCCGTTCACCGCGCTCTGCGCCCTGCTCCTCGTCGACCGCGGCCGGCTCGACCTCGACGCGCCCGTGCAGCGCTACTGGCCCGAGTTCCGGGCGCCGGCGACCGTCCGCCATGTGCTCTCGCATCAGGCCGGAGTCGTCGCGCTCGACGACCCGGCGCCGACCGAGGCCTTCTACGACTGGGATGGCCTCTGCTCGCTGCTCGCCCGGCAGGAGCCTGCCTGGGAGCCCGGGACGGCGCACGGCGAGGCGGCGCTCTTCTACGGCCACCTGGTCGGCGAGCTCGTGCGGCGCGTGGACGGCCGTTCGCCCGGACGCTTCCTGCACGAGGAGGTCTGCGGGCCTCTGGGCCTGGACTTCGCCGTCGGGCTCGACGCCGACAACCGAGCCCGGGCGGTCGAGCTGACCGGCCTCGACGATGCGTTCCGGCGTGCCACCGCCGCCGGAAAGCCGGAGCTCTACCGGCGCGCGATCGACAACCCGCCCGGAGCGCGCGATGCGAAGGTCGTCAACAGTCCGGCGTGGCGGGCGGCCGAGATCCCGGCGATCAACGGGCACGGCAGCGCCCGCGGCACCGCCGGGCTCTATGCCGCACTGCTACGGGGCGAGCTGCTGTCGCCCGGCCTGCTCGCCGAGGCGTCGAGCGCGCAGTGCTCCGGGCGCGACGAGGTCTTCGGCCACGAGAACGCCTGGGGGCTCGGCTTCGCCGTCGACGACGAGGGCTTCGGGATGGGCGGTACGGGCGGCAGCTTCGCCTGGGCGTCCACCAGAAGCGGCTATGCCTTCGGGTTCGTCACCGGGACCATGGGTGACGGCTCGGCCGGAACGCGTGTCGAGAACGCGTTCCGCTCCTGCCTCGGGCTGCCACCGCTCGAGTCGGACTAAGCGAACGAGCTAGCGTTGCGCCGTGAGCGAGCGCACCGTGCTGACTGCGATCGGAGAGGACCGGCCCGGCCTCGTCGAGGAGGTCTCCGAGTTCGTGTTCGCTCGCAGGGGGAGCATCGAGGACAGCCGGATGGCGAACATGCACGGCCAGTTCGCGATCGTGATGCTGATCGCCGGAAGCCAGGAGGCGATCGATCGGATCACGAACGACCTCGAGGCGCTGAGCGAGCAGACCGGGATCCACGCTCGGTTGACCGCCGCTCGGCCCGCCGGAGCCGGGGCGGCACCGAGGTTGCCCTATCGGCTCACCGGCCGAGCGCTCGACCAGCCGGGGCTAGTTCACCAGGTCGCGAACCTGCTCCGCGGCTTCAACGTGAACATCGAGAGCATGGACACGACGCTCGAGGCCGCACCTGTTACGGGCGCACCGGTGTTCGCGATGGATCTGATCATCGCCGTCTCGAGCGACACGCCGATCCAGGAGCTCCGGGACGAGCTTGCCCGCGTCTGCGACTCGCTCAACATCGACTGGCAGCTCGCCCCGCTCTGACACGGCAAAGCGTCGAGCACGGCACTGCCGGCGCGTTCCCCTCCATACTGGAAAACATGAGGCGCCGCAATCGCGGAGGACGAGAGTGATCGAGTTCCCGGTCGTCCGCGTGGCGGCTCTTCAGGCTACGCCCGTCATCTTGGATGCGGAGGGCTGTATCGAGAAGGCGGTAGCGCTGCTCCAGGAGGCGGCCGAACGGGGTGTCGAGCTCGCAGTGCTGCCAGAGACATTCGTGCCTCTTTACCCGTCGAACGCTTGGGCGAAGACTGCCGCGGGGTTCGACGGCTGGGACGTGTTCTGGGAGAGGCTCTGGGCGAACAGCGTCGATGTGCCCGGTCCGCTGGTCGACCGACTCGTCGAGAGCTGTCTTGAATGCAATCTGCACTGCGTGATCGGGGTCAACGAGCGCGAGGTCGACCGGCCCGGCTCGCTGTACAACACGATGCTGACGATCGGCCCTGGTGGACTGCTAGGTCGTCACCGTAAACTCATGCCAACGCAGCACGAGCGGCTCTTTCACGGTGTCGGCGCCGGTGACGATCTCGCCGTCGTGGCGACGCCCGTGGGACGTGTAGGCGGTTTGATCTGCTGGGAGAATCGGATGCCGCTTGCGCGTTGGGCCCTCTACCAAGGCGGACCGCAGATTTGGGTCGCGCCCACCGCAGACGACTCCGACGGCTGGCTTGCGACCATGCGCCACATCGCGATCGAATCAGGCGCATTCGTCGTGTCGGTGCCGCAGTACATCCCCGCGAGCGCGTTCCCGGTCGACTTCCCAGTCCCGTTGCCCGCCGGCAAGGAAATCTTCGGTCGCGGCGGCGCAGCGATCTGCGAGCCCGGCTCGGGAAACGTCATCGCCGGGCCGCTCTACGACGCGGAGGGGATGGTCGTCGCTGACTGCGACCTGAAGCGCGGCCTCCACGCCAAGCGCTGGTTCGACGCAGTCGGGCACTACTCGCGCGCGGACGTGCTGGAGAGTCCCTCGGTCACTACCCGTCTCGAACCCGTGAGTGAGCAGACACCGAACGACTAGAACGCTGCGTTACCGGGTGTGGTTACTGACTAGATAGTTACTCGCGCTCAGGGCCGCCTAGTAGACGCGTTCGGCTCTCGTCCGCTCGATCTCGACCACTGCTCAGCTACCGGTCGAGCGTGTCGTCGGCGGTCGCCGCGTCGGGCCCGCGCGCCGCCGTGTTCGCGCCTCTCAGGACCTCGCGGTTCTCGTCCTCGAGCAGGCGCGTCGTCCCGTAGACCTCCGCCTCGCCTTCGCGCAGCTCGAGTACTTCGCGGGCGAACGTGACCCACTCCTGCAAGTTACGCGGCTTGACGTGGTCGTCCATGGTCTCAGTCTTGCGGCCCGCATCGCGGTGAGCGGGCCGGGTGACCACTCTGCTCCAACAAGATCACCAGAAGACAAGATCGGCCGGGGCGAGGCTGCTCTTGACCCCGAGTCGGCGCAGCCTGTGTCGCTCTGGTGACGTTCCTGTTAACGGCGGACCGCCCTTCTCCGTACTTCGTCACACGCAGGTTCCGCGGCCGCCCCGATGATGTGCGGCTGCCGAGGCTCGAACATGCCGAGTGATGCAGACGACCGCCGAGATTGAGAGCGTTCACGATGCGCGCAAGCTCCTGCATGGCCTCGTCGAGCTGCGCGACGAGGTCGTGAGCGAGGGGGCGCAACTGCTCGAGTCGTGGCGCCCCGCGTTGCACCGGCGTGCCTTCCTGCCGAGCGCCGTCAACCTCGCGAACTACATCGCCCTGCGCAGGAGGGACGTGCGTCCCCTGCAGGAGGCGCTGATGCCGCTCGGACTCTCCTCGCTCGGGCGCTGTGAGGGGCGTGTGCTCGCGAACCTCGACGCAGTGATCGCGTCGCTCGCCTGGATCCTCGACGAGGACTGCGGGCCGATCAGGCATCCGCGCGCGGCTACGTTCTACCGCGGCAATCGGCTCCTGCGCCGTCACACCGAGGCCGTCTTCGGGCCAACGCCAGAGCGACGTGACGTGCGGATCATGGTCACGCTCGCTGCGGCGAAAGCCCGCGAGTACGACTTCGTGCGCCGGCTCGTGCAGCGTGGCGCCGACGTCGTCCGGATCAACTGCGCACACGACACCCCCGAGGCATGGACGGAGATGGCGAGCAATGCCCGCCGGGCCGCGCGCGAGACAGGGCGGCCGTGCCGGGTTCTGATGGACCTCGCGGGCCCGCGGGCACGCACCGGGCGCATCGTCGGAGTCGGAGACCAGGTCCGCGTTCGCGTTGGCGACCCCGTGCGCCTCGTCACACAGGCTTCCAGGCGCGCTGCCGGCCCGCCGCAGGTCGAGTGCTCTCTCCCCCACGCGATCGAGCGGTTGGGCGTCGGCGACGAGGTGTGCATCGACGAAGGTCGGATCCGCCTTGTCTGCGAGCAGACAGAGGAGGAGTCGGCGCTTCTGCGGGTCAGGCGCGTCGAGTCGAAGAAGGGCGTGCTCCGCAGCGACAAGGGCCTCAATTTCCCCGGCACCGACCTCGAGCTCGACGCATTGACGAACAAGGACGTCGCCGATCTCGAGACCGTTGCGCTGCTCGCCGACATCGTCGGCTACTCGTTCGTCCAGAGCGCCGCCGATGTCGCCAGCCTCCAACAGGAGCTGAACCGACTCGCCCCCGACCGTCACCTTGCGATCGCCGCCAAGGTCGAGACCGCCCTCGCAGTCCGCAACCTCCCCGAGATCATCGTCCAGGGCGCCGGAGCGCAACCGTTCGCGGTGATGATCGCGCGCGGAGACCTCGCGGTCGAGATCGGCTTCGGGCGACTCGCCGAGATCCAGGAGGAGATCCTTTGGCTCTGCGAGGCCGCCCACATCCCCGTGATCTGGGCCACGCACGTGCTCGATTCCTTTGTCCGCAAGGGCAGCCACTCGCGGGCCGAGATGACGGACGCGGCGATGGCCGAGCGGGCCGAGTGCGTGATGCTGAACAAGGGCCTCTACGTCGTCGACGCCGTCCGCGTCCTCGACGACGTGCTCGGCCGCATGGAAGCCCATCAAGCCAAGAAGACCTCGCGCCTTCGCGCCCTGCACTCCTGGTGACAGAGAGGAGACCCACCGATGACGCCACAGGAACTCGAAGACCAGACAGCCAGAGGTCTCGACACCCTCCGGCGCGAGCTCGCAGACACGGTCCCGGCGGGGCGCGTCACGGAGGTCGGCCGCGACCACTTCGAGCGGCTCAGCCTGAACGCAAGCATTCCCGACTTCATCCCTCTGCTCGTCTACCGCTTTGCGAAGGAGGAGCTGCTCTTCAGTTCCCCGGGTCAAGTCCACCGCGCGGCCTGACGGCCCGACCGCGACGATGCTGGATCGGTCGCGACTGATCCAGACGCGCCCAGTTAGCTAGTGCAGCGTGTCCTCGAGGACGGCCGCGCCCGTACGCCGCTGCTCGCGGGTCATCGCGCCGAGCTTGGCGACGACGCCGAGCGTGTCGCCCTCGGCGACGAGGCGCTCGAGCTCGGCGAGCTCGTCCTCGAGCCAGGCGCGGTCGATCGGCGAGCGCGCGGCGCGCATGATCTTCGGGTGGCGGGTCGGGCCGACCTCCTCGCCCTCGTTCCAGAGCTCCTCGTGGAGCTTCTCGCCCGCGCGCGCGCCGACGTACGTGATCCCGACCTGCTCGACGGTCCGCCCCGAGAGCTCGATCATCTGCCGCGCGAGGTCGTCGATCCGCACCGGCTCGCCCATGTCGAGCACGTACACCTGGCCGCGGCCGCCGATCGCACCCGCCTGGACGACAAGCGACGCCGCCTCCGGGATCGTCATGAAGAACCGGGTCATCTCCGGGTGGGTCACCGTCACAGGACCGCCGTGCTCGATCTGGCGGCGGAAGATCGGGATCACCGACCCCGACGAGCCGAGCACGTTGCCGAAGCGCACCGCCACGAACCGCGTGTCGACGTCGCCGCGCATCGCGAACGACTCGACGATCCACTCGCACACCGCCTTCGACTGACCCAGCAGGTTCTTCGGGTTCGCCGCCTTGTCGGTCGAGATCAGCACGAAGCGCTCGACGGCGAACTCGCATGCCACCTCGGCCATCACGCGCGTCGCGAGCACGTTGTTCGTCACCGCCTGAAGCGGGTTCGCCTCGAGCATCGGCACGTGCTTGTACGCAGCCGCGTGGAAGACGACGTCCGGCTTGAAGCGCTCGAACGCGAACCGCATCTTCGCCTGGTCGCCGCAGTCGGCGAGCACGGGCAGCGCCGCCGGGAACGCGCGCTCGTCCACGAGCTCGCGCTCCATCTCGTACAGCGCCGACTCGCCCTGCTCGACGAGCACGAGCCGCGCGGCGCCGAGCCGCGCCAGCTGGCGGCAGAGCTCGGAACCGATCGAGCCGCCGGCACCCGTCACGAGCACCGTGCGGTCGCGGACGTAGGAGGCGACCTCCTCGAGATCGACCTCCACCTGCTCGCGCCCGAGCACGTCCTCGACCTGGACCGGCCGGATCTGCGGCGCGAGGTTCACGTCGCCGGCGATCAGCTCGTGCAGCCCTGGCAGCGTCTTCACCGCAACCCGCTCGGCGCGCGCCATGTCGACGATCTTGCGCCGGACGTCGCCCGGTGCCGACGGCATCGCGATCAGCACCTCGTCGGGTCGGTTGTCGCGGAGGATTCGCGGCAGCTCGTCGGTCGAGCCCAGGACGCGCACGCCGAGGATCCGCGCATTCTTCTTGCGCGGATCGTCGTCGACGAAGCCGACGGGCGTGTAGCCGAGCGAGCGGTTGCGCTGGGCCTCGCGAACGAGCAGCTGCCCGGCGTTGCCCGCGCCCGCGATCAGCACCTCACGGCCGTGCGCGACGAGGCCGGACGTCGGACGCTCGAGCAGCGTTCGCGCGAGGAGGCGCGAGCCGCAGACGAGCGCCAGCAAGAGCAGCAGGTCGTACGCCGCGATCGAGCGCGGCAGACGCGCGGTGTTGTCGGGCGGGAACGCGTAGAGGACGAGGTAAGTGAGCAGGCACCCGACGACGACGCCTCGCGCAGCGCCCCACATGTCGCGCGTCGAGACGTAGCGCCACCAGCGGTTGTAGAAGCCGAAGACGATGAACGCCCCGAGGTTGATCCCGATCACGACCGCGAACACCTTCCACGAGAGGAACTCCCGGTAGTACCGCGGAACCTCCTGGTCGAAGCGGAAGAAGAATGTGAGCCGCCAGGCGAGCGCGATCAGGATCGCGTCGGCGACGAGCTGCCAGATTCGATGCCTGGTGACGGGGAGCGCGATCACGCGCGTCCCTCGCGCGGGGGGTTGGGCGGGGGTTGGAGCCGGCTCATGCTTCGACGAGGCTCGCGGCCCGTCGCAGCACGGCGACGACCTCGGCCTGCTGCTCCTCGGTGATCCCGCTCCAGATCGGCAGGCAGAGGTTCTCGCGGCCGGCGCGCTCGGTCTCGGGCAGGTCGCCCTCGGAGTACCCGAGGTGGCGCAATGCGGGCTGCAGGTGGAGCGGCGTCGTGTAGTGGCGCGCGCAGGCGATGTCTGCCTCCTCGAGCGCCGCCGCGAGCCGGTCGCGCTCCGGCGAGCGGATCGCGTACACGTGGTAGACGTGACCGGGGTCGTCGTGGGGTAGCTGGGCGAGCTCGCCGAGCCCGAGCTCGGCGTACCGGGCAGCCGCCTCGCGCCGCAGGCGCGTCCACCCGTCGAGATGCGGCAGGAAGATGCGCAGCGCGGCCGCTTGGATCGCGTCGAGGCGCGAGTTGTAGCCGACGTAGTCGAAGTCCTTCTTCGCGCGCGAGCCGTGGAAGCGCAGCATCCGGATCCGCTCGGCGAGCTCGGCGTCGTTCGCGCCGATGAGCCCGCCGTCGCCGAGCGCGAACAGGTTCTTCGAGGGAAAGAAGCTGAACGTCGAGGCGATGCTGGTGGCGATGCCGTGCGACCCGAAGGCCTGCGCCGCGTCCTCGACGATCGGCAGGCCGAAGGCCCGTAGCTCGTCGATCGGAGCCGGGCGTCCGAACAGGTGCACCGGCAAGATCGCCTTCGTCCGCTCGGTGATCAGCCGCTCGACCTCGGCCGGGTCGATGTTCAAGGTCAGCGGGTCGATGTCCGCGAAGACGGGGGTCGCACCGCGCTGGGCGATCGACTCGGCCGTGGCGAAGAACGTGAAGGCGGGGCAGATGACCTCGTCTCCGGGACCGACCTCGAGCGCGTCGAGCGCGATCACGAGCGCGTCCGTGCCGTTCGCGACGCCGATCGCCTGCTCGACGCCGAGGTACTCGGCCGCTTCGCGCTCGAACGCCTCGACTTCGGGCCCGAAGATGAAGCGTCCGCTCTCGAGGATGCGCGCGAACGCGTCCTGCAGCTCCGGGACGAACGGCGCGTACTGCGCCTTGACGTCAACGAGCGGAATCCGAGGCACGGCGAGCCATGGTAATCGAGCGGCGGCGCCGGTAGACGATGTACCCGACGAGGAAGGCGATTCCCGCCGCCACTGCGTAGTCGGCGTAGCGGAACGCGTGGTGGAAGGACTCCCACTGCGAGCCGAGCGCCCAGCCCACGCCGGCGAACGCGAAGCACCAGATCGCGCTGCCGATCGCCGTGAGCACCGTGTAGCGACGAAATGGCGTCTCGAAGACACCGGCCGGGATCGAGACGAACGAACGCGCCACGGGCGTAACCCGGCCGAGGAAGACGGCCTTGTCCTCCCAGCGCTCGAACCAGCGCTCGGCGCGCTCGAGGCGTGCGTGGCTCAGGTGGAACCAGCGTCCGTGTTTCTCCAGGAACGGCCGGCCGCCGTAGAGCCCGATCGCCCAGCCGCCGATCGAGCCGAACAGGTAGCCGAGCGTCCCCGCGAGCGAGATCGCGACGTAGGCGACGAGGCCGCTCTCCTCGGAGCCGAACACGTTCAGCTGGTGGGCGAGCGCTCCGGAGGCGAGGGCGCCGGCGTACAGCATGACGAGCTCGCTGGCAGCCGGCAGCACGGCGTCGATCGCCATCAGCACGAAGATCGCCCACAGGCCGTGATCGGCGAGGAACGAGGTCAGCGACTCGGTCACGAGTGCCTCTTCAGGTAATGCACCCGGTGTTCATTGCCTGAAGGGGCACACCCGCGACGTTAGCTGCGAAGCGTGAACGGCGCCGAGAGGTTCATCGTCCCGACCGAGCTCGTCGCGACGACGCGGGCGACGTACTGCCCGGACGGCGCCTTGACGCCGGTCGACGTCAGGTCGTCCCAGGTGAGTGACTGCACGCCGGGTTCGAGCTCTGCGGGAGGGAGCGTCGCGACGACGGAGCCGCGCTTCGTCTCGATCCGGAGCGTGACGCTCGCCGCCCGCGAGAGCGTGAAGCCGACCTTCAGCGTGTGCGCGAGCCTCGGCACGCTCAGCCCCGCGAGCGTGAAATCGACCTGGAAGGGCCGCTCGGCGCTCGACTGCCGGTTCTGGTCATCGGTCGCCGACACGCGCCAGCGCCACGTGCCCTCGGCGTCGAACGCCGTGTAGCCGAAGCGGTAGCTGCCCGGCTCGCGCGCGCCGGCGTCCACCGGGCGCGTCGATCCGTCCGGCGCGACCAGCTCGGCCGTGACCTGCGAGGGCCGTGTGACCGTGTAGGCGAGCTGCTGCCCGCGCGCCTGCGTCGTCCTGTCGATCTGCGGCGTCGAGAGCGGCGCGGCATAGGCGCCGAGGTACTGGACGAGCACAGCCTCCTTGACCGGCCGCTCACCAGCCGGGCTGATCGGCCGGCTCAGCAGCTGACCCTGGAAGGCAGCGGTCACGACCTTGCCCGGCTCGAGCGCCGCCGCCGTGGCCGCACCGAGACGCGCCATCGTCTGCGCGAGCTCATAGGTCGTCATCCCGACGCTGTAGCCCGGCTGGCCGCCGTCGACCGCCACGAGGATGAGGCGCCCGTCGTCGAGCTGGCCGATCCCGGCGCGCGCATCGCGCGACATGAGCTCGGACGCGGTGAAGTTCTCGGTCGTGCGGAACACCGGCCTGTGATTGCGCACGAGCAGCGGCCCGCCCCCGATCGCGGCGGTGACGTCGGCCCAGGCCGTCGGCAGGATCAGCCGCGACGTGACCTGAGTGCCGACCGGAGCCTCATTCGCGAGCTTCGCGGCCTCGGCGCCGGTCGCGACGAGCACGGCGCCGTCGGCGGGGATCGTGACCGACCCCGATCCGTTCGAAGCGACGGTTGCGACGAGGTCGGTGTTGGGAGCTGCCGCCGGGAAGAGCTGGAGGACGACCGACGTGGCGTTCGGCTGGTCGGGCGTCGTCGCTCCCCACGCGGGCGTGAAGAGCACCGTCTGGTTGCCCTTGGGCTTCTGGTTGATGCCGACGAGCGGCCGCCGCTGGCCGGTTCCCTTCCACGTGCCGGCGAACTGAAACCTGTTCACCCGCAGCATTCCGTTTGCGTCGAAGCCGATCGACGAGCGCCCGGCGGTCGGCCCGTGCTGGTAGACGCCGCCCTGGACGACGATCCCGTTCGGGATCCCGGCGCCGTTCGTGAAATCGCCCGAGATCCCGGCGCTCGTCGCGGTCGGCCCGAGGCTGCGCTGGATCTGCGTCACCTTCAGGCGCGGCCCGGTCAACGTGCCGCTCGCGACGACGGGGCCGACGGAGTACAGGCCCCCGCCGGTGCCCGGCTTCGGAGCGGTGATCACTGTGATCACGACCGCCCCACGCGGGGTGAACTGCACCTGCTTCTCGTAGGTCACTCCCGGCATCAGCTCGACCGGCTCCGCAAGCGCGGGCGCGGCGATCAGCACTGCGAGCGGCAGAGCCGCCGCGAGTCGGCAGAGAAGGCGAACCATGACCCCACCTGAGGCTAGCTGACGGCGCTGCCGGCGCTCCTGGCGATCGACCGGCTGTCAGGATGAGCGCCTCGAAATCGGGAGTGGCACATTTGGACAGGAGGTGGCACGTCGGGGCGAGGTGTGGCACAGTTGGGATGATGTCCGATCGGAAGGCGCTCGAGGTGACCGTTGGACCGCAGGGACGGCTGGTCGTGCCTGCCCCGCTCCGACGTGAGCTCGGGCTGCAGCCGGGGGACGTCCTCGTCGCGAGAGTCGAGGACGACCGGCTCGTCCTCGAGCCGCGGGACGCGATCCTGGAGAAGTGGCGCAAGCGTTTCTCAGTGATTCCCGCGGACATCTCGCTCGTCGACGAGCTCATCGCGGAGCGGCGCAAGGAAGCCGAGCGCGAACCCGGACGGTGAGCGCCGGTCCGGCCTACGTGCTCGATGCGTCCGCCTTCCTGGCGATGATCCACCTTGAAGCGGGGGCGGAGGTCGTCGAGGCGATTATCGATGGAAGCGTGATCTCGGCCGTCAACTGGTGTGAGGTGCACGAGCGAGCCGAAGCCGGCGGCGTCGACGTGACGGGGCTGCGCGCGGACATGCAAACGCGTGGGATCGAGATCGCGCCGTTCGTGGTCGAGGACGCGGAGCTGGCGGCGACGTTCCGGAACTCGAGCCGCCATCTCGGCTTGTCGCTTGCGGATCGCGCGTGCCTTGCGCTTGCCGTCCGGCTGGGTCGACCCGCGTTGACGGCCGACCGCGCCTGGCTCGACCTCGACTTCGACGTCGAGGTCCATGCGATTCGCTGAGTTCGCCGACTGCTATCGATCTTCGACGCGAGCGTTGAGTCTCGACGCAGACGAATACCGCGGCCAGCGACTTCACTCTTCGCGGCGCACCTCGAACGAGCAACGGGTTTCAGCTTGCTCCGTCCGCGGCCACTCAACGAGCGTCGTTCAGTTCCAGATCCTGACGTCGCGGTAGAGCGTGTCGCGCTGCACGGGGATCTTCCCGAGCGCCCTGATCGTGCGCACGAAGTCGTCGGTCGACGCGCGGTAGGTCGTCCCCGCGGCCGAGACGACGTTTTCCTCGATCATGATCGAGCCGAGGTCGTCGGCCCCGAACTCGAGCGCGACCTGGCCGATCCGCAGGCCCTGCGTGACCCAGCTCGACTGGATGTGGTCGACGTTGTCGAGGTAGATCCTCGAGACGGCCTGCGTGACGAGATACTCGAACGACGTCGGCATCGACTCGCGCGCGACGCGCTCTCCGAGACGGTTGCCGTCGTCCTGGAAGGTCCACGAGATGAAGGCCCGGAAGCCGTGCGTCTCGTCCTGCAGGTCGCGGATCCGCCGCATGTGCTCGACGCGGTCGGCGAGCGTCTCGACGTGGCCGTACATCATCGTCGCGGTCGTCGACATCCCGAGCCGGTGGGCGTGGCGCATCACGTTCAGCCACGCGGCGGTCGTCGTCTTCTTGGGCGCGATCTCATGGCGCACGCGGTCGACGAGGATCTCGCCGCCGCCGCCCGGGATCGAGTCAAGGCCCGCGTCGCGCAGTCGCGTCAGCGTGTCGGGGATCGAAAGCTTCGAGCGGCGCGAGATGTGCTGGACCTCGGGCGGCGAGAGCGCGTGCAGGTGGATCGGGTAGCGCGCCTTGATCGAGCGGAAGAGGTCCTCGTAGTAGTCGATGCCGAGGTCGGGATGGTGCCCGCCCTGCATCAGCACGCCGGTGCCGCCGAGCGCAAGCGTCTCCTCGATCTTCTTGAAGATCACCGGCTTCGGGAGCAGGTAGCCCTCGCGCGTGTCGCCGGGCCGGCGGTAGAAGGCGCAGAAGTCGCAGTCGGTGACGCAGATGTTCGTGTAGTTCACGTTGCGGTCGACGATGAACGTGACGCGGTCGGGGTCGGTCCGACGTCCGCGCAGCTCGTTCGCGGTGCGGCCGATCGCGACGAGGTCGTGCGACTCGAGCAGGGCGAGCGCGTCCTCGTCGCTGATGCGCTCGCCCTCGAGCGCCTGCTCGAGGATCGCAGCCGTCGCGGTCGGGGCGACGGTCGCCATTAGTGGTCACTCCGGCAAGTAGCTGCACCCTTCGGCCGGCTGCAAACCGTCGCATGCCTGCGTCCTCGGTCGCGCCCATACCTACGGGTATGGGCGCTGCCTGCGTCCTTGGCCTGCTCGGTTTTCGCGCGGCCGTCGGGCACAGGACTCACCGGGCCAACCACTAGACCGCCGCTCCGGCGCTGACGAAGCGAAGCTCGGGCACCTCCGCCAGCTCACCCGCCTCGTGCGCGAGCTCGAGGAAGGTGTAGAGGCCGGCGCGCTCGCGCGGCCCGAAGCGGTAGCGCAGCTTCTCGAAGTAGCGGGCGAGGAAGCCGGGCGGGTAGCCGTAGCGCTCGGAGGACTCGTACGCGAGCGCCGCAGGCTCGGCCCGCGCCTGCCGGACCGAGGCGACGAGCGCGTCCTCGAGCTCGACGAGGCCGGGATGCGGCGGGTCGCCAGCCGCCCAGACGGCGAACACCATCGGCAGGCCCGTTCGCTCGAGCCAGAGGCGGCCGAGGTCGTGGTGCGGCGTCGGATCCTCAAAGGCCGACTTGAGCGCCGCGTCGCCGATCAGGAGCTTCGCGTCGGCGTCTTCTCCGAGCGGGACGTGCTCGGCGTCCGGGAGCAGCACCTTCGTGAGCACGACGGAGGTGGCCGACTCCGGCGTCACGGCGACGGTGCGGATGCGCTCGAGCGGCACCGAGGAGACAAGTTGGATCGAGTCGACCGCGCCCTCCGAGGACACGCAGAGACGCGGCAGGAGCCGCAACGAGTCGGCATGGCGCGCGTACTCGATCGACGAGATGGGCGCGGTGTCGATCTCGCCCGCGATGAGCTGCCGGTTGAGGTCGGTGGGAACGCCGACGACCTCCTCGAACTCGGCATCGACGCGGAAGAAGACCGGCGCCATGTTCGCGTAGGCGATGCGCCCGAGCCGGATCACGGGCGGCCTCCGCACAGTTGGGTGGGACTACTGCTCGGGACCCCACCTCCCTCCCCGATGCCGACGAGGCTACCGGGGAAGGTGTGACGTGTCTCACCCGACGTGTGCCGAAGGTGTGAAAGCTCGGCCCGCAGGCGCTCGGTCGCGGGACAACGCACCGTCGTGGCGGCAACCGAGCTCACCATCGCCGCAGCTCGTTGTAGAGCGTGTCCCGCTGCACTGGGATGCGCCCGGCGGCCCGAACGACCCGCACGAGCTCCTCGATCTTCTGCTCGGTGCCCGTCGTCGACCCGGCCGCGCGGAAGATCTCCTCGCGCACGACCGTGCCCTGCACATCGTTCGCGCCGAAGTGCAGCGCAACCTGCGCGACGGGCATCGTGAGCGAGATCCAGTACGCCTTGACGTGCGAGATGTTGTCGAGCAGGAGCCGCGACACCGCGAGCACCTTCAGGTCTTCGGCGCCCGTCTGGAACTTGAAGCCGCGACGCTCGAAGACGGTGTTTTGCGGGTGGAACGCGAGCGGGATGAACGCGAGGAAGCCGCCGGTCGCATCCTGCTGGTCGCGCAGCCGGAGCAGGTGCTCGACGCGCTCCTCGTAGGTCTCGACGTGGCCGTACAGCATCGTGCAGTGCGTCGGCATGCCCATGCCGTGCGCCGTCGCATGCACGTGCAGCCAGATGTCGGGGTGCTCCTTGCCCGGTGCGACCAGCCGGCGCACGCGGTCGGCGAAGATCTCGGCGCCGCCGCCCGAGAGCGAGCCGAGTCCTGCGTCCTTGAGCTCGCGCAGGACCTGCTCGTGCGTCAGGCCGGAGAGCGTCGTCATGTGGTGGATCTCGGAGGCCGTGTAGCACTTGAGGTGCACGTCCGGGAGCGCGTCGTGCAGCTTCCCGATCGTCTCGACATAGAAGTCGAAGTCCACGTGCGGGCTCTCGCCGTTCACCATGTGGATCTCGGTGAAGCCGAGCTGTGCATGCTGGGTCACCGCGTCGGCCACGAGCTCGTCCGGCGTCAGCGTGTAGGCGTGCTCCTGCTTCTGGGTCGCCGCGAAGGCGCAGAACTTGCATTTCACGCGACAGACGTTCGTCTGGTTCAAGTAGAGGTTCTGGACGAAGTAGGCGCGGTCGTCGCCTCCGCGCAGGCGCCGCGCGAGGTCGGCGAGCTCGCCGAGCTCGAGCAGGTCGTCGGACTCCATCAGCGCGAGGCCGTCCTCGAGATCGAGCCGCTCGCCCGCCTCGACCTTGCTGCGGACGAGCTCGAGCGACCTGTCGAGAGCGATGGCCATCAGTGGTTCTCCTGATGTCGTTGCCACGCCTTTCGCCAGCGAGCACCCAGCGGAGCAAGGACGCAGGGAGCCCCGATAGTCGACCTATCGGGGCGACTGAGGACGCCGCAACGCGCCGCGTGATCGCGGGCGAGAGGCATGGAGGACGGCATCGGGAGGACCACGTAACGACCCTAGCTCGCTCGATCCACGACGGCGTGGGTGAGGGCCTCGAGCTTGTCGCGGTGCGTGTCCGAGACGAGGAACGAGCGCGCGCGCGACGCGTAGTCGAGCGCCGCCTCCCGCGACACCGCGAGCGCGCGGGTGGCGGCGACGCGGGCGAGCGCGCCGTCGAGCGGCCCGCCGGCGAGCGCGCGGCGAACGACCTCATCCTCCTGCGCGGCGACAAGCAGCGGCATCGTGGGCGTGCCCTCCCGGAGGTCGGTGCCGGGAATCTTCCCCGTCTCCTGTGTCTGGCCAGCGCAGTCGAGGATGTCGTCGGCGATCTGGAAGGCGATCCCGAGCGCGAGGCCGTACGCCCCGAGGCCGGGGTCGCCACCCGAGCCGAGGACGCATGCAGCCTCGAAGAGCTTCCCGGTCTTGAGAGCGCAGCGCTCGAGGTACGCCTCGATCGTCGTGTCCGGGTCGCCGGTCTGGCTCCGCTGCATCGCCTCGCCACGCGCAAGCGCGAGACACGCGTCGGCGAGGGTGGCGACGGCGACCCGATCGCCGGTCGCGGTGAGCTCGGCAAACGCGCACGCGAAGAGGTAGTCGCCGGCGGCCAGCGCTGCATCGGCACCGAAGACCGACCAGGCGGCCGGCGCTCCCCGGCGCATGCGGGCACCGTCGACGAGGTCGTCGTGGACGAGCGTCGCCATGTGCACGAGCTCGACCGCGACGCCGGCGGCAATCGGCGGCTCGGCTCCCTGCGGCGAGGCCAGGAAGCAGAGGAGCGGCCGCAGCCGTTTCCCCCCGGCGGCGAGCGCCTCGCGGGCGACCGAGGACACACTGCCCTCGCGCCGCGCCGCAGCGAGGACGAGGCGCGCCTCGAGCTCGGCCATGTAGGCGGCGAGGCCCGGAGTCGCGTCGACGGCGGCGAGCTGCGTCAACGCGCCGTTCCCGTGTGAACGGCGACGATCGAGCCGGCGAGCAGGCGAAAGCCGACATCGTCGAATCCGGCTGCGCGCAACTGCTCGGCCAGCTCCTCGGCCGCCGGGAACCGCTTCACCGACGCCGGCAGGTACCTGTACGCCGCCCCGCCCGGGAGCAACCTCCCCACGAGCGGCACGAGCCGGTCGAACCACAGTGAGAAGAAGAGCCGCAGCACGCCGCGCGGACGGGTGATCTCGAGGATCGCAAGCCGCCCTCTCGGCCGCAGGACACGGCGCAGCTCCCGTAGGCCGAGCTCGAGATCGGCGAGGTTGCGGACGCCGAAGCCGACGGTCGCGGCGTCGAACGACCCGTCGGGAAACGGAAGCGCGAGCAGGTCCCCGCGTACCCACTCGACCGCTGTCGACTTGCGCCGCGCGCGCTCGAGCATTCGCTCCGAGAAGTCGATCCCCGTCACCTCCGCAGCGCCCGCGCGCAGGTCGGCAAGCGCGAGGTCTCCCGTGCCGCAGGCGGCGTCGAGCACGACGTCTCCGGGCCTCACCGCTGCGAGCGCCGTCAGGCGCCGCCAGCGGACGTCGAGCCCGGCCGTCATCACGCGGTTCATCGCGTCGTAGACCGGCGCGATCCGGTCGAACATCGTCCGCACGGCGTCGGGCGCGAGCGTCACGCGGTGCCCCTCACTGGCCCCACCTGGCAACGAGAGCGTTCTCGAGCCCCAGCTGGTCGAGCACACGTCCGACGACGAAGTCGACGAGCGCCTCGACGCTCGTGGCGCCGTGGTAGAAGCCCGGCGCGAGCGGGAGGATCGTGGCGCCCGCGCGCCGCAGGGTGACCATCGACTCGAGCGTGATCAGCGAGAGCGGCGTCTCGCGTGGGCAGAGAACGAGCTTGCGCTCCTCTTTGAGCGCGACCGACGCTGCGCGGTGGATCAGGTTGTGGCTCGCGCCCGGAGGCGAGCGTGCCGAGCGTCCCGGTCGAGCACGGGCAGATCACGTAGCCGTCGACCTTCGCCGAGCCGGAGGCGTAAGGGGCGTGCCAGTCGTTGGGGTCGTGGATCGTGACGGCGCCCGGAGCGGTCTGCTCGACGAGCCGCGCGAGCACCTCGTCGCGCGAGAGCCGGGCGTCGGCGTAGAGCTCGGTCGCGAGCACCTCGATCGCCGCCTGCGAGGCACACAGGCCGACCTCGCAGTCCGCGGCGGCCAGAGCCTCCACGAGCCGCCGAGCGTACGGCGCTCCGGACGCGCCCGTGATCCCGAGAAAGACGCGCATCGCCGCCGAAGCCTACGCGCGGCGACGTGGCTGCGCTCTATCCGCCGCCCTGCGAGGCGTTCAGGAACTCGCCCAGCAGCTGCAGCTGCTCCTCACTGAACGCGCCGCCGAACTCCTTGCTGTACGGCTGCATGACGTCGTTTCCGAACTCCGAGGGGTTCGCGACGTACCGGGCGAAGTAGTCGGCGCCGCGGTTGGACTTGCCGATCTCGGACAGGTCCGGCGCGCCGAGGTTGCCCGTGCCGGAGCCGAGGTAGGTGTGGCAGTTCAGGCACCCGCTCTCGGCGAAGAGCGTCGCGCCCGCGACGGCTGCCTCGTTGTCGGCGAAGGCCTGCGCCTCGGCCCAGTCCGGGACGAGCGCGACGACCTCGGAGCCGAGCGACTCCTTCGCCGTCGCGCCCTTCCAGGTGAGGATGCCCATCGAGATGATCACGAGCACGCCCGCGATCATCGCGACCGGACGGTAGAGAGGACGCCGCTCGGCTCGTAGATCCATGAACGGCAGCGCGAGCAGGAGCAGGACTGCGAGCGTCGGCACGCCGACCGTGCCGAGGATCACCGACTCCGGCCATTTGAAGATCCGGAGCAGGTAGAAGAGGAAGTAGAAGTACCAGTCCGGCCGCGGGATGAAGCTGACCGTCCCCGGATCGGCGGGATCGTCGTACAGCTTCCCGAGCCAGCCCGAGCACGAGGCGAGCCCGGGCTCGCCGCACGGCTCCTCGATCCCTCCCGGGGTGCTCTGGTGCTCCGGGACCGTGAACTTCCAGATCACCGCGAGGACGATGATCACGGTCACGACGACGAGCGACATGATCGTGTCGTGGAGCATGGCGTGGGGGAAGAACGACTTCCCACGCGCTTTGACATCGTCCTTGTACTGCTGGAAGACGCGCCGGCGTTCCTCGATCCGGTCGGTCGCCACTAGCCCGCTCCCCGCCTAGTCACGGTTGGCTCCGTTGTTCGGACCGCGGCCGTCGCCGCGAGGCCCCGGACGGGTGAGGCCGGAGCGCTGCGGAAACTCGACCGGCTCGGGCTCGGTGCCGACCCCAGCCGCCGTCTTCGACCAGGGCGGCGAGGTCACGCCGAGCCGGACGACGAGGTAGAGGTGGAGGGCGATGAGGCCGGCGATCGCGCCCGGCAGGACCAGCATGTGGATCGAGTAGAAGCGGCTGATCGTGTCGTCGTTGATCGCGGCTCCGCCCTGGAGCAGCTGCGCGATGAACGGCCCGAGAAACGGCGCCGTGGCGTTGATGTTGATCCCGACCGTGGTCGCCCAGTACGAGGTCTGGTCCCACGGCAGCAGGTAGCCCGTGAACCCCTCGAGGAGGCCGGTCATCAGCAGGCCGACCCCGATGATCCAGTTGAGCTCGCGCGGGTACTTGTACGCGCCGAAGAGGAAGACGCGCCCCATGTGCAGGAACATCAGGATGATGAAGACCGAGGCGCCCCAGCGGTGCATGCCGCGCACGAGCCACCCGGCCCACAGGTCGTTCGTGATGTACTCGATCGACGAGTAGGCGTTCGCCGGGTCCGGCTTGTAGTACATCGCGAGGACGACGCCTGTCACGGCCTGCACGATGAACGCCGTCAACGTCGCCGAGCCGAGCGTCTGGAACCAGTTCGTGTCGGCCGGGACGTTGCGGAAGAGAAAGAAGCGGACCCCGCCGACGAGGCCCGAGCGCTCCTCGAGCCAGTCGATCGGGTACGTGATCGCCTCGCGGCGACTCGTGGAGCCCGATGCCATTACTGCGAGGGCTGGATCTGCGACGGCTGGATCGGGTAGAGCCACGACTCGATGCCGTCGACGTGGACGCCCGGGAAGGCCAGGGAGTGCTTGAAGATCTTCGCGGTCGCGTCCGTTCCCTCGACGTTCGCGACCGAGAACGGCTCGCCGACGTAGAGGTGCTCGTCCCTGATCGAGAACGCGAAGCGGTCGAGAGCCCGCACCGGCGGCCCAGCCTGGCGGTTGCCCTCGGTGTCGTACTGGCCGCCGTGGCAGGGACAGCCGAAGCCCGACGGCTGCGTCGGGATCAACGTCACGTCCTTGTACTCCTTGGTCTGCTCGGCCTTTGTCGGCCCGTTCGGCTGCACGGGGCAGCCGAGATGGACGCAGTGGTTCGAGAGCATCGTGAAGCTCGGCTGACCCTGGAGCAGGCCGTTGTAGCGGATGAACGCCGTCCGCCTCGAGACCTCGCCCTGCGCCGGGTTCGCCATGTACGTTGCGATCACCCACTGGCCTTCGGGGAAGTCCTTGATCGGGCCGAGGTCGTGCTCGTCGACGCCCTGGTTGAGGAACGCCGGCACGACGGTGAACCCGAGGACGGGCAGCGTCACGAGCCCGCCGATCACAGCGCCGAGGCCGAGCGTCGAGGCCTGGAGGAACTTCTCGCGCCCGTAGCTTTCGGGCTCGGGCACGACCGGCAGCGTCGCTCGCTCGGGCTCGAGCTCCGGCTCGGGCGCCCCGGGCCGCTCCGGCTCGACCTCGGGTGCAGCGGCGAGCCCCTTCTCCTTCGCGAGATCGCGCACCCAGAGGAGGCCGAACCCGACCGCGACGACAGCCCCGAGCGCGACCACCCAGCCCGAGATGACGAACCCGACGAGCAGGACGACCACGCCCAGCGCAAGCCCAGCCGGCCACAGGCTCGGCCCCGGCACGTGCGGATGTTCACGGCTCGGATCCAAGTCGCTCACATGGGGCGGGAGTACAGGTGGACGAACGCTCTGAACAGGCTAGTCGACCGGTCAGCCCGGCAGTACCCGGGGCGAACTATGACCGAACGAGCCGTTGCGCGCGCCGGCATCGGTCGGGATGCCGTACTCCTCCCAGCGTCGCGTGACGAGCTCGCGGATCTCGGTGCTCATCTCGATCTCGAGCGGCCATTCGCGCGCATCCTCCTGGGCCGTCTTCGCGGTCGCGTCGATCCCGAGCTTCCCGCCCACGAACTGGCGCACGGTCGCGTGATCCAGGTGGTCGGCCGGGCCGTCGGCCAGCACGACGTCGCGGGCCGGGTCGACGTTCGCGCCCACGTAGAAGAAGACCTGCTCGTAGTCGTGCACGTCGACGTGCGCGTCGACGACAACCACCGCCTTCGTGAGCGAAAGCATCCCGAGCCCCCAGATGGCGTGCATCACCTTGCGCGGGTGCCCGGGAAACGCCTTTCGAATCGACACGATCGCGCAGTTGTGGAACGCGCCCGCCACCGGCAGGTCGTAGTCGACGATCTCCGGCACCGAGGCACGGATCGCCGGCAGGAAGATCCGCTCGGTCGCCTTCCCGAGCCAGGCGTCCTCCTGCGGCGGCTTGCCGACGACGATCGAGGGGTAGATCGCGTCGCGGCGCATCGTCATCGCCGTGACGTGAAAGACCGGGAAGGGCTCGGCCGGCGTGTAGTAGCCCGTGTGGTCGCCGAACGGGCCCTCGTCGGTCAGCTCTCCCGGCTCGACGTAGCCCTCGAGCACGATCTCCGCGCTCGCGGGCACCTCCAGGTCGACCGTCACGCCCTTCACGAGCTCGACCGGCTCGCCGCGCAGAAATCCCGCGAACATCAGCTCGTCGATGTGCTTGGGGAGCGGCGCGCTCGCGCTGTACGCCGTCACCGGGTCGAGCCCGAGCGCGACGGCGACCTCCATCCGACCGTCGCTGCCGACGTAGTCGGCGCGGCCGTCCTTGTGGATCTGCCAGTGCATCGCGGTCGCACGCGGGCCGAGCACCTGCAGCCGGTACATGCCGACGTTGCGCTGCCCCGTTCGCGGATCGCGCGTGATCACCGCCGGCAGGGTGATGAACGGAGCGGCATCGCCGGGCCAGCAGGTCTGGATCGGCAGCGCGCCCAGGTCGACGTCGTCGTCGCGAAGCACGATCTCCTGGCAGACGCCGCGACGAACGCTGCGCGGCACCGAGTCGGCGATCGACTTCAGCTTCTGGAGGCCGCGCACCTTCTCGACGAGCCCGGCCGGCGGCTGCATCTCGAGCACGTCGGCGAGCTTCGCGGCCGCGTCGTCGAGCCGGTCGACGCCGAGTGCGAGGCACATCCGGCGCTCCGTCCCGAACTGGTTGATGAGCAACGGATGGTCGCTCCCCTTCGGCCGTTCGAAGAGGAGCGCCGGACCGCCGGCCTTCACCGTCCGATCGACGATCTCGGTCACCTCGAGGTGAGGGTCGACCTCGACCGCCACGCGGACGAGCTCGCCCTCGCGCTCGAGGAGCGCGATCCACTCGCGCAGATCGCCCGGCGGCGCCATCGCGGCCGAGTCTAGAGCGCCGGGGCTGCTCTAGTACGCCCGGCTGCGCCGCTCGCGCTCGCGGCGCCGCTCGCCCGCCAGGCGAGAGAGCTCGCCGATCGCCACCACGCTGAGGAAGACGAGCCCCGTGATCAGCATCGCGATCACGACGTGCTTGCCGTCGGTGACCGGGTCGAAGACGAGCATGGCGAGGATCCTAGCGCCGCCCTACGCGCCGATCCTGGCGTGGTGGCGGTCGAGCGCCTCGGCGACGTCGACCTCCGAGGGATTGCCGCCGAGGGCCTCGGTCGCAGCGATCCACGCCTCGCCGTCGCCGTCCTCCTGCGCCCGCGCGCAGCGCCGCGCAGCGGGAGATGAGCTCGGCCATCGCTGCCACCGCGTCGACCCCGCCGGCCTCGGCGATCCTCACGAGACCGTGCGCGTAGAGGTAGTCGCCGAGCAGCACGCGCTCGCCCTCCCCCGCCGGATCGAACAGGCGCGGCCGTCCGTAGTGGACGAGGTAGGCCTCGTAGATCGTCTCCAGGCCGAGCCCGAACCTGGCGGGAGCAAGCGGCGAGAAGACGGCCTCCCAGTCGGGCGTCGTCCGCAGCGCGGCCGCCCAGAGCGGGCTCTCGCGTCCGGCCTCGCGGGCGATCGTGTCAGCGGCCGAGGAGCTCACCGACCGCCTCGATCGTCGCGTCGATCTCGTCGTCGCCGTGCGCGAGCGACGGGAACAGGCACTCGTACTGGCTCGGCGCGACGTAGATGCCCTGCCCGAGCAGATGCCGGAAGAGCTCGCCGTAGGCCTCCGTGTCGAGCGGGCGGAAGTCGGTCACGGCCTCGTCTCCGTCGCAGAAGAACGTGAGCATCGCGCCGACGCGCTGCACGAGGCCGAACGGCGCGAGGCCGGCCTCGAGTCGCGCCGACCGCCGCTCGAGCTCCTGGTACACCGAGGGGTTCCGCAGGCGCCGCAGCACGGAGAGGCCCGCGGCAGTCGCGAGCGGGTTGCCCGACAACGTGCCTGCCTGGTAGACGTCGCCGGCCGGAGCGAGTCGCGACATCAGCTCGGCGCGGCCGCCGAAGGCGGCAAGCGGCATCCCTCCGCCGACGATCTTGCCGAGCACCGTCAGATCGGGCCTGACGCCGAAGCGCTCCTGAGCACCGCCGCGCGCGACACGGAAGCCGGTGATCACCTCGTCGAAGACGAGCAACGCGCCCGACGCATCGCAGAGCATCCGCAAAGCCTCCAGGAACCCGGGCGCCGGCGGGACACAGCCCATGTTCCCCGCGACCGGCTCGACGAAGATCGCCGCAAGCCCCTCGCCGTGGCGTTCGACCGCAGCGGCCGTCGCGTCGGCGTCGTTGTACGGCACGACGATCGTGGCGGCCGTCACCTGCTCCGGAACGCCGGGCGACGCCGGAATCCCCAGCGTCGCGAGGCCGGATCCCGCCTCGGCGAGGAACGCGTCCGCATGCCCGTGGTAGCAACCGGCGAACTTGATCACCCGATCCCGGTGCGTGAACCCGCGCGCGAGCCGCAGCGCCGACATCGCAGCCTCGGTGCCGGACGAGACGAGGCGCACCTGCTCGACCGACGGCACGGCGTCGGCGATCTCCTCGGCGAGCTCGACCTCCCGCTCGGTCGGAGCGCCGAAGCTCGTCCCGCCGAGTGCCGCCTCGCGCACGGCCTCCACCGTCTCCGGGTCGGCGTGGCCGAAGACGAGCGGCCCCCACGACTGCACCCAGTCGAGCAAACGGCGCCCGTCCGTCGTCTCGACGTACGCGCCCTCGCCGCGAGCGACGAAGAACGGCTCGTCGACGCCGACCGAACGCATCGCGCGCACGGGCGAGTTGACCCCGCCCGGGATCAGCTTCTGCGCCCGGTGCCAGAGCTCCGAGCGGAGCAGCGCTCCGTCAGGCACGGCGGGGTCCGCGGGGTCCTAGAGCCAGGCCGCGAGCTCCTTCGCCCAGTACGTGACGACGACGTCCGCACCGGCGCGCCGGATCGCCGTGAGGGACTCGAGCGCGGCTGCGCGCTCGTCGAGGTCGCCGGCGGCTGCGGCCGCCTTCACCATCGCGTACTCGCCCGAGACGTTGTAGGCCGCGAGGGGGAGCTCGAATCGGTCTCGCACGGCCCGAATCACGTCGAGATAGGGAAGGGCCGGCTTGACCATGAGCATGTCCGCGCCCTCGGCGACGTCGAGCTCACACTCGCGAAGAGCCTCACGGAGATTCCCCGGATCCATCTGGTAGCCGCGGCGGTCGCCGAACGCCGGCGCGGAGCCGGCCGCGTCGCGGAACGGCCCGTAGAACGACGAGGCGTACTTCGCCGAGTAGGCGATGATCGGGGTCTCGGGTAGCTCCGCGCGGATCGCCCCGACGCGCCCGTCCATCATGTCGCTCGGGCAGACCGCATCGGCGCCGGCCTCGACGTGCGAGACGGCCGTGCGTGCGATCAGCTCCAGCGAAGCGTCGTTGTCGACCTCGTCCATACCACCGGAAGTGCGGTGAAGGACGCCGCAGTGCCCGTGCGCGGTGTACTCGCAGAGGCACACGTCGGTGAGCAGCAGGAGCTCCGGGAACCTGGGGCGGAGCGCACGCAGCGCCTGCTGCACGATCCCGTCGGCGATCCAGGCGCCCGAGCCCTCGTCGTCTTTCGACTCCGGGATCCCGAAGAGGATCACCGACTTCACGCCGGCGCGGAGCAGGTCCTCGCACTCGCGCACGACGCCCTCGACGGTGTGCCGGGCAAGCGCCGGCAGCCGGTCGTTCGGGAGCCCCTCGGGCGCGATGAACAGCGGCTGCACGAGGTCGTCGAGCGAGAGCGTCGTCTCGCGGACGAGGTCACGGAGCGCGCCCGTTCGACGCAGGCGGCGGAGGCGCGTGACGGGGAAGGCGCTCATGGCCGGAAGCGTACGCGGTTTGGAACTCGGTTCAGAATGACGCTTCGCCGGTTGGGCGCGCTGGGGGGCGCGAGGCAAGGACGCAGCGGAACGCCGATATCGGGCGAGATATCGGCGTTCCCGAGGACGCAGCATCGAGCCGCCCAGCGCGGCCGGACGGCACAAGGCTTCATCTTGAATCGAGTTCTGATCAGCGGTCGCCCGCGGCCGGCCGGATCGGCTCGACGGGCTCGACGGGCGGCGCCTCGACAGCCGTCGGCTCGATCCCGACGGGCTCGACCTCCACGGGGATCGCTCCGCCGCCGGTCCAGCTCTCGAACACGAGCCGCTCGGAGAAGAACTCCCACGTCGCGCGCACGGCGGCGAGCAGCGGCAGCGAGACGAGCGCGCCCAGGAGACCGTAGACCTCGAAGCCCACGAGCAGGCCGAAGATGACGAGCAGCGGGTGGAGCCGAAGCGCGCTCCCCATCACGTTCGGCACCACGATGTGCCCCTCGATCTGATGGATCCCGAGGAAGAGGAGCGTCACCCAGATCACCGAGACCGGGTCGACCACGAGCGCGTAGATCCCGACCGGGATTGCGCCGAGCCACGGCCCGATGTACGGCAGCACCTCGGTGAGAGCAACCCAGGCGCCGAAGACGATCGCGTACTGCTCGCCCCCCGGCAGCAGCCCCGTGACCCCGAGTATGTAGACGCCGAGTCCCGCGCTGGCGCCGATGATCAGGCTCAGGAGCGCCTGGCCGCGCACGTACGACGCGAGCGCGTGCTCGACGCGCAGGACCAGCGGCTCGCCGCCGTGTGGTGGGAAGCGCCGATTCACCACACGGTGCAGCCTCGGCATGTCGAGCAGCATGTAGATCGAGATCACGAGGACCAGGACGGCGCTGAAGAGCCCCTTGCCGATCGAGATCGCCGCGCCCTCGACGAAGCTCACCACCTCGCCCGTGTACTTGCCGACGTCGCGCTCGCGGATGCTCTCCACCAGCCGGTGCCCGCGCTCCTGGATGTCGATGCTCTCGAGCCGGTGCGCGTCGAGCCAGTGCTGGAGCCGGTCGACGTCGCGATCGGCGGCTGTCTCGCGGGTCTGTCCGTCGGTGACGGTGAAATAGTCGTTGAACCGCTCCGCCGCAGTCTTCGTCTGATCGGCAACGGCGGTCGCGATCGCGACGATGCCAAGGAACAGCACTGCCGCAAACGAGAGATAGACGATGGCGACGGAGATGCCGCGGCGAATCCTGATGCGGTCGAACAGCCGCACGAGCGGGTCGAGCAAGAGCGCAATCAGCGCGGCGACGACGAAGAGGACGACCGCGTGACCCGCGGTCGTCGCCAGCATCCAGGCAAACACCACGAGGAGCGGCAGGCCGACAAGCTGGATCCAGCGCGGAATCTCGATCCGCGGCGGCCGGCCGGCGGGCGCGTTCACGGTGTCGATCGTACCGGCGGATCCCCTCGGCGCCGCCTCCGCGCGACGGCGTGGCACTGGTCGCTCGCCGAGGACGGCGCCCTTGCCCTCGATCGCCCGGAGCTCTGGGACGATCCGCGGGCCGAACCGCCGTTCGAGGCGGCGGCCGGAACCCGGTTGAAGGCCCAACGGGGGTCCGCTACGGTCACCCCGATGTCGCCGCCCCGGTCCATGCGGCGGGCCGCGCGTCACCGTTCCCGCCATCAGCGACACGACGCCAGGCGTCGCTGGCTCGCCGTTCTCGTCGCCTTCACCGTCGTCGCGCTGCTGACCTTGCTCGTGACCGCCTTCGGCGGCGGCCGTGACCGGTCGCAGGCGCTGATCAGCAAGCCCGCGAGCGCGTCGCGGCTGCTGCCGCCAGGGCCGCCCGCGCTCCAGGTGATCGCACGCCTCGACGCGCTTCCGATCCACCTTCCGATCAACCAGAGCCGGATGACGGCGATCGGCTACTTCGGCGGCGGCGAGGGGACACTCCAGCTCCAGCCGGTGGGCACCCAGGCGAACGAGGGCCTGCTCAGGCGGCTCGTGCACAAGCTCGTCGGGGGCGGCTCGGGCTCCCTGCGCTGGTATCAGCTTCCTGGCGGATACGGCCCTGCCACCTCCGCCCTCGACGTCGGCGCCGCGTCGGGAACCGATGTCTACTCGCCGGTCGACGGCACGGTCGTGGGCATCAGCAAGATCGTCATGAACGGCCGTGTCTACGGCCGCCGGATCGACATCGAGCCGACGCAGACGCCGTCGCTCGTCGTGTCCGTGTCGCGCCTCCGCCTCGACCCGTCGCTCACGGTCGGCGCGACGGTGAACGCCGCCGGCACGCGGCTCGGCCAGGTGATCGACCTGTCGCAGGTCGAGCGCCAGGTGCTCGCGCGATACACGAACGACGCCGGTAACCACGTGCTGATCGAGGTGCGCCCGGCAGCAACGTTGCAGGTCCCCTGAGGATCCTGTTCGTCGCAGACGTCTTCGGCGCGCCCGGACGCCGGGCGGTCGAGTCGCGCCTGGGGGGCCTTCGCGAGGAGCTCGGGGTCGACTTCTGCATCGTCAACGGCGAGAACGCAGCCGACGGACGCGGCATCACGGCCAAGATCGCCGAACGGCTGCTCGCCGCAGGCGCCGACGTGATCACGCTCGGCAACTGGGCCTGGGGCCAGCCCGGGTTCGCGCCGTACCTCTCGGGAACCGACCGCGTCCTCCGCCCCGCCAACATGTCACCCTCCTCGCCGGGTCGCGGTCTCGCCGTGCACGACGGCGTCGCCGTGATCAACCTGCTCGGCCAGATGACCCTGACGCCGTTCGAGAACCCGTTCGTGACCGCGGAACGCCTCGTCGAGGAGGCTCATCGCGAGACGCCGGTGATCGTCCTCGACTTCCACGCCGAGGCGACGAGCGAGAAGGTGGCGCTCGCCCGCTACCTCGACGGCCGCGCGACGGCGGTGATCGGCACCCACACGCACGTTCAGACGAGCGACGCACGCGTGCTCGCCGGCGGCACGGCAGCGATCACCGACGCGGGGATGACCGGTCCGCACGACTCGGTGATCGGCAGCGTCCCGGAGGGCGCGATCCGGCGCTTCGTCACCGGCCTGCCGGTCCGCCTGGAGCCGGCGACCGGCGACGTCCGCATCGAGGGCCTGCTCGTCGACTGCGGCGACGACGGTCGCGCGACACGCTGCGAGGCCGTCCGCGTGCCCGTCGACTGAACGGTCAGGCGGGAACCGGCGACACGGGGCGCCCCGGGCGGTCGACGGCCAGCACGAGCAGGAGCCCGACCAGCAGGAGGTTCCGCAGTAGCACGACCCAGGCGAGGTCGAACGCGCCGACGTAGCTCCAGTAGTCGTCCGGAAACCAGAGCTGGGTCGCGACGAGGGCGGCCCCCAGGAGGATCATCGCCGCCACGCCGCGGCGGCCGTGCACGAGCGCCACGAGCGGCACGAGCCAGATCAGGTACTGCGGCGAGAGCACCTTGCCGAAGGCGACGAACGCGCAGACGCAGGCGGCGGCGAAGCGGACGAGCCGCTCGGGCTCCGCGGGCCCGCGGGCGAAGACGACCCAGAGCGCGACGATCGTCGCGGCGGCGATGAGCGACGAGAGCGACGCGAGCGCGCCCTGGTCGACAAGGTTCTGCGAGCCATGGCTGCTCTCGACGACGGGCGAGCCCAAGGTGGTGAGCGCCGAGGCGGCGAGGCTCTCGATCTGGAGCGGCCGCGAGAGCTGGCCCCACGCACTCGACCAGAGGCCGCGCGGGGCGACGACGAGGAACGGAACGACGAACGCCGCGAGCACGACCGCTCCGGATCCGGCGGCCCGCGCGAGCTCGCGGTCGCCGCGCCGGCGTCGCGTCCAGACCGCCGCGAGCGGCACGAGTACGAGCGGGAAGAGCTTCGCAGCGACCGCCGCACCGAGTGCCGCCCAGCCCAGCCGGTGCCGGTCGCGAAGCAGTGCCGCGAGGGCAGCAGCCACGAGAGCGGCCGGCCAGAGGTCGTAGCGACTGAACACGTGCGCGCCGACGAGGAGCGGCGAGATCGCGACGAACGCGACTCCCCAGGCGGGTGCGCCCGCGATCGCGACGAGCACCACGCACGCGACGCCGAACGCCGCCATCAGCCAGCCGAATGTCTCCGTGTAGCCACCGAGGTACGTCGGCGCGACGAAGACGGGCAGCGCACCCGGCGGATACTCGACGTCGAAGTCGCGATACGGAATCTCCCCGGCCCGGACGGCGTCTCCGTAGAGCCGGTAGGTCGGCGTGTCGACGAGTTGCGCGTCGACGTAGAAGCCGGTGTGCACGAGCCCCCAACAGGCGAGGAACACGCCCGCCGCCGCGACAAGGCCGGCGAGCCGCACGCTAGTGGTCACTAGACCGCGACCAGGTCACGGGGCGCGGGCTCTTCGGCGCTTGCGGTGACGGGCTCGCCGGCCGGCCTCGGCGCGAGCAGCGCCACCGCGACGAACGGGAAGAACCACGGCAGGTAGAGGTAGAACCAGTGCGTCAGCACGAGCTCGAATCCGACCAGCACCGCGCCGGTGAACGCGGCGAGCTGAAGGGGCGACCGCCGCCGCGGCCAGCGCCAGAGGGCGAGCGCCCCGGCAACGAGCGCGACCTGGAGGACAGTCTGGAGGTGATGCAGGTCGGGCAGGCCGCGGGCGTCGTACGGGCCCCAGTCCCAGATCGAGAACGGCGAGTCCCTGCCGATCTGCCAGCCGATCGTCCGGTCCCAGGCAACGCGAGCCGCGTGCCACGGCGACGGCTCGAGGAAGAGCACGAAGAACGCGAGCGCCGTCGCAGCGGCAAACGTGAGCAGGAAGGTCACGCGCGGTCGATGCCTCCGCGTGTCGGGGTAGCCGCTCCAGAGCGGAACGAGCAGGATCGCCCCGAATTTCGTCCACGACGCGAGCGCCGCGAGCGCGCCCCGGGCGGCCGGCGAGCTCGCGAAGTAGAAGCCCCAGATGAGAAGCGCGGGCTGGAGCAGGTCGTTCGTGTTCGAGCTCGACGCGTACTGCGAGAACGGCCAGGCGGCCCAGGCAAACGCGAGCGTCGCGCCCAGTCGCGGCCCCTGTCTGGGCCCGCCGAGACGGCGGCCCACGAGGCCGAGCCCGATCAGGCAGAGGAGGTCCGAGGCGATCGTGGTCGCGTGCACGGCTCGCAGCGAGTCCCACCTGCCGCTCCAGCCGAACACCCAGTAGCCGGGGAGGTAGGCGAGGTAGGAGACCGGACCGTAGGTGTCGCCGCGCTCGTTGGCGCTCTCGCAGCGGCCGTTCGTCTGCACGCGCTCGCGCACCTCGCCCGCGGCGTCGGCCGGACCGCACTCCGGGCGGTCGCCCTCGACGGGGAAGTGCCCGTACGGGCTCTCGCCGTGCCAGATCCGGTCGGCGCCGATCACGCCGGCATAGCCGACGTCGATCACGTTCGAGCTGCGCAGGTTGAGGCCGATCCGGAAGCCGGCGAGGAACACCGTGCCGGCGAGGAGCAGGGCAACGGGCCAGACCGTCGTGCCGGCCGGCGCCCGATCCCGGCGGCCGATCCAGAGACAGCGCGCGAGCAGCCAGACGAGGCCGGGGTAGACGAGGGGCATCGCCGTGAAGACGTCGCCCCGGTTGAAGAACCAGAGGGAGACCGAAAACGAGAGCAGGACGAGCAGGTCGAGGTTCCGCAGCGAGAGAGGTCGCCGCCAATCGACGAGGCCGAGCAGGAAGGCAGCGCAGAGCCCGAGCCAGACGGGGTAGCTCGTGATCTGCTTGCCCCCGAACGCGCCCGGCGAGCCGCGCGCCATCTTCCAGGCCACCTGCGGGCCCGTCCATGCCTCGAAGACGGTCGCCTCGAGGTCGTCGACCTTGCCGGTCGCGATCTCCCCGGCGTCACCCGACCACACGTTCACCGTCCACGTTCCGTTCGCGTACGTCGCGTCGGTGATCGGGTTCGGCGGGTAGCGCTCGAGCCAGGAAGCGACCTTCCCGTACGCGAGGAAGATGTGCGTCGCGGTCTTCGACGTCAGCTGGGGCTGCGTCGAGGGCAGCGGCGCGCCGGCCGCCGCCCCGGGCAGCAGGGCTGCGAGGACGGCGAGGACGGCAATCGCTCGCAGCACCCGGCCCACGGTAAGCCTCAGCCGTGCGCTCTCAGCGGCGAAACGACCAGAGCTTGTTCCCGACGAAGTTCAGCGGCATCACGAGGATGATCGCGATCGCCTGCGAGACGACCTTCCCGAGGCCGACGAGGTCGAGGAACACGAAGAGCCAGAACTGGTTCACGAGCAGCGACATCCCCGAGACGACGAAGAAGCGCATGCCCTGGTAGGCGAAGTGGCCTCGCGAGTCGCGGAACGTCCAGTGCCGGTTCCACCAGTAGTTGTTCGCGGCCGAGACGACGAAGGAGACGACGGCGGCCCGGTGGGGCCCGATCCCGAGGCAGAGCGTGTAGACGACGAGGTTGATGACGTAGCCGGTGGCGCCGACGGTTCCGAACTTGAGGAGCTGGACCCAGTTGGCAGGGCGCCGGAGCGCCCGCGTGGCGCGATTCTCGAGGACAGCCATCTACTGGTCCGAGGCTAGCAGTGACACCCGTCGCCAACAGGCACTTACCGGACGGCGAAGCCGGTCAGGCCCTCGGGCTCTTCAGGCGCGCGGGCGACGGCCTCCACCTCGGCGAACCGCGGGCCGGCACGGCACCAGCGGACGAGCGAGTCGACCAGCTCCTCCGGCCCCTCGAAGACGGCGACGACCGAGCCGTCGCGCTCGTTGCGCACCCAGCCCGACACGCCGAGCGAGCGTGCGCGTTCCTGCACGGCGTAGCGGAAGCCGACACCCTGGACGCGCCCGCTGACACGCACCCTCTCCCTCGTGACCACTACCGGCGACGGCCGCCTTCCTGGACGAGCGGGACGAAACGTGCGGGCACGGCCGCGACGAGCTTCGGCCCGTCCGCCGTGCGCTCGATCGCGCAGAGCTCCTGCCAGCGGCGGGGCCCGAGCGGCAGCACGATCCGCGCGCCCTCGCGCAGCTGGGCCCACAGCGCCTCGGGGATCTTCGGCGCCGCCGCAGCCACGGCGATCCCGTCGTACGGCGCGTACTCCGGCAGCCCGAGCCACCCGTCGCCGACGTGGACGGCCACCCGCTCGTAGCCGGCCGCTGCAAGCGACTCCCTGGCCGCCTCCGCGAGCTCGGGGATCCGCTCGATCGAGTGCACCTCGCGCGCGAGCTCGGCCAGGACAGCCGCCGCGTAGCCGGATCCCGTGCCGACGTCGAGCACGCGCTCGTCGCCCTGGAGCTCGAGCGCCTGGCAGGTGACGGCGACGATGTACGGCTGCGAGACCGTCTGACCGTGCGAGAGGGGCAGCGCGGCATCCTCGTAGGCGTAGTCGCGGAGATCCGCCGGCACGAACAGCTCGCGCGGGACGCGCGCCATGGCCTCCAGGACGCGTTCGTCGTGGATGCCGCGCCTGCGGAGCTGCCGGTCGATCCAGGAAGGCGGGGCCACCGACATCAGGCGGCGCGGGTCACTCCGACCCCGAAGTGATCGAGCACGAGCGCCTTGATCTCCGTGATCGAGGCAGGTGGCTCGCCGAGCCCGATCGTCAGCATCGGCACGTCTGAGTCGCTCGAGGCGAGGGAGCCGTGGCTGCCGCCGCCCTCGTGGTGGCGCCCCGCGAGGTCGGCGAACTCCCATCCAGGCGCTGCCGAGACGATCACCTCGCCCGCGTTCGGGTTCCGGAGCGCGGCGGCGGCACGCGCGTGGCCGTCCGGATACTCGTCGAGGAGCGCCGCGTCCTCGTCTCCGTGCCGCCGGGCGACCGGCTCGCCGTCGTCGTCGAGGAACAGCGCGACGCCGACCGAGGGCTCGTCGTCGAGCGCGGCGGCGAGCGCCCGCGGCTCGGCATCGCCGTAGATCATCGCCGCCCGGTTCGAGGCGGTCACGAGTGCTCCGTCGACCGCGAGGCGTGCCGAGCGCTCGACCTGCGTCTGGCCGTGATCGGAGCAGACGAGCACCGCGTACCGCTCGAGAAACGTGTCGGGACCACCCGCTGCCTCGAAGAGCGTCGCGATCGCCGCGTCGGTGCGTGCGAGCGCCTCGTGCGCCGCGTCCGGCCCGAGGGCATGCGACGCGTAGTCGTAGTCGGGCAGGTAGTAGACGAGCAGGTCGAACCCGTCACGGGTGACGAGCCAGCGTCCGATCGCTGCCGCGTACGCGTCGATCGAGCCGAGCGAGCGGCTCCACCAGGCGATCGGCGCGCCCGTCTTGTCGGACTCGTAGAGGCTGTAGAAGAAGAAGCGTTTCGGCCCGTGCACCGGCGGAAAGCCCGGCACGAGCGAGAGGTGACGGTGCCGGCCGCGGTAGGTCGTGAAGTTGATCACGGCCGTCGTCAGCCCGATGTCCTCGAGCGCCTCGTAGACCGTCTCCGCACCGCGCGAGAGGTGGCGCTCGTTCAAGTTCACCACGCTGTCGCGCAGCCCCCGTGCGAGCCCCGATGCACGCAGGGCGGCGAACGACGAGCCGTACTCGACGAGCCGTTCCTCTCCGCGATGCCACCACACGAGGTGCGGGATCCCGTGCACGTCCGGATGCGCCCCGGTCGCGATCGACGCGAGGCAGACGGGCGTGAGCGAGGGGAAGGTCGAGACGGCGCGCCGGTAGGAGCCGTGGTCGAGCAGGAAACGGAGCGCGGGCGTGTCGGCGGCCTCCAGCATCGACGGCGTCAGGCCGTCGATCACGATCAGCACGACCGGCTTCTGGTCGGAGCTCACGCTCGGAATGAGCTCTCGGAACTCGGTTCAGACTGACGCTTCGCCGACCGGTCGGCACAAGGCTTCGTTCCGAGCCGAGCTCATCTAGTCACGAGCGAGGGTGCGCAGACCAGCGTGCCGCTCCGGCTCACGAGAGCGCAGGCGCAGCCCCAGCACGGGCACTCCGATCGCCAGGAGGTACCCGACGAACGGGATGAACGCAAGCGCCGCGACGACCAACGCCCCGGCGCCGACGATCGCCGCGAGACCTCCCCGCGTCCCGCCCCGGCGAAGCGCGCCGTTCACGACGGGCGTTGCGCCGAGTCCCCCGGCGAACCCGCCGAGCAGACCGCCGATCGCCTCGTTCCAGTTCTCGATCAGCAGGCCGACCGCCAACCCGGCCGCGGCTGCCACGACCGGAGCGACGAACCGGCGGGGAACGATCCCCGCCGCGAGGATCCCGAGCGAAACCCCGAGACCTGCGGCAAGGCCCACCGTGTACCAGTCGCCCATCGTCCGGCCAGTCTAGTTCTGCACGCCGGGGTGCCGGTCGCCGGCCGGAACACGCGGGGGCGACGTTCTAGGGGCCTAGTGCCCCTTCAGGTAATGCACCCCCGCCTCCGGCGAGTCGCAAGGCGCGCCAGGCAAGGACGCAGGGAGCGCCAATAGTGGTGCTATTGGCGCGACTGAGGACACAGCCTGGTGCGGCTTGAGGCCGCCGGGGGTGATGGAGTGGATTGCCTGAAGGGGCACTAGACGAGAACGCGGAGCGCGCCGCGCTCGGCCTCGAACACGGCCTCGCCGACGTCTCCCAGGTCCTCGCCGTCCACCTGGAGGGGCAGCGGCCGGTCGCACCGCACCTCGAACGCGTCGAGACCGCTGCCCGCGAGCACGCCGGGGGTCTCCGCGAGCCTGCCGCTCAGGAGTCGCAGGACGAAGCCCGGCAGCGTCATGGGCGTGATCTGCTCCGGAGCGACGAAGTCGAGGCCCGCGCCGTCACGGGCGAGCGAGATCGCGAGCGGTCCCGCGTACGTGTACGGCCGGCCGCAGGAGACGAGCACGAGCGCGGCACGACCGCGGCCTGAGATCTCGAGCACCGGATCGAGCCTCCCGCGGCGGCGCACGGCCATGGCCAGCGGCGTCGCCACGAACGCGAGGTTGCCGGGCCTCCGGCCGTCGGCCTTGCGGCCACGTGCATCAACGGAGCGCACGACCTCGGCGTCGAGGCCGATCCCGGCCGAGAAGCAGAAGCGACGGCCGTTGACGCGGCCGAGATCGACGACGCGGGAGCGTCCGCGCACGAGCGCATCCGCGATCCTCGCCGCCGCCGCGCCGGGGTCGCGGGGAAGCCCGAGCGCACGCGCGAACACGCTCGCCCCGCCGCCCGGCACGAAGCCGAGCGCAATGTCCGCGCCCGCTCCGTTGATCGCCTCGTTGTAGGTGCCGTCGCCCGCGAAGACGACCACCGCATCGGCGCCCTCCGTGGCTGCGCCGGCGAGCTCGCCCGCGTGCCCCCGGGCGTCGGTGAAGCGCGTCTCGATCTCACCGGCGCGCCGGAGCGCGTCTTCCACCTGCTCGACCCGCCCGGGCGTAACGGCCGACGCGAACGGGTTGACGATCAGGAGCACACGGGCCACGGCCCAATCGTACGAGCCGCGGAAACGAGGGCACTAGACGGTCGGTCCTCCCGAGAGGCTGGGGTAGCGGCCGGTGACGAGCAGCACGTAGGCATACGTCTGCGCCTGGTAGCGCAGCAGCCACGCGCCGAGGTTGCGCATGCCCTCGTTCATCCGTCCCGTCGCGAGGCAGTAGAACCAGCCGAGGAACGCGATGATCTGGATCACCGCCTGGAAGACGTAGAGCAGGATCAGCGCCGGAATCGCGAGGATGAGCCGGAAGAACACGGTCAGCCGGCTCTGCGGCTCAGCCGGGTCGACGCGCGCGTCGATCGCGTAGGGCCGCTCGGTGGAAAAGGGCGGGAACGGGTCCGCAAGCAGGTACAGGTACGCCGTCACGCGCGTCGAGTAGCGCACGAACCCGGCGAGGAAGCCGTGCAGCCATTCGGGCACGATCCCCGTGAAGAGGGCCGCGAACCACGCGATCAGCACGACGACGCTCGCAGCGATCCCCCACAGCATCAACCAGACGAGGTGTGGGATCACGAGCAGCAGGCGGAAGAAGACGGTCAGGCGGTTGCGCTCCAGATCGTCGGAGACGATGAGCCCGACTGGATGAGCGTGGCCGCCGCTAAGGGGAAGTGCTTCGGACATCGGGTGCCTCCTCGAACTGGAAGCCGCTCCCGCTGGCGAGGCTCGGGTAGCGGCCGGTGAGTAGAAGCAGGTACGCGTAGGTCTGGGCCTGGTATCGCAGGCAGTACGCCATCAGGTCGCGCATTCCTCTCGGCATCCGCCCGAGCGCGAGCGCGGCAAACCAGCCGATGACAGAGACGACCTGGAGGACGACGGTCAGGACGTACATCAAGAGGTAGGCGGGAATCACGAGCACGATCCGCAGTGCCGTCGTCCACCGCGACTGCGGATCGGGCCCAGAGATGTCGAGATCGACCGGATACGTCCCGTACCAGCCGCGGAAGCTCGGGAACGGGTCGGCGACGAGCCACGTGTACGCCTGGACGTGCGTGTAGTAGCGCAGGAAGCGCGCCATCCAGTCGTGCACCGACGCCGGCGACCGGCCGCGGACGAACACGAAGACGCCGTTCACGAGCGCGACGCAGGCCGCAAGCAGCAACCAGGCCGTCGCGACGATCAGGTGCGGGATCGCAAGCAGCTGGCGCAGCAGCACGGTCAGCCGCCAGCGACGCAGGTCGTCGTGCACGACGAGCCGAACGGGGTGGATCGCCTCCTCACGCTCGCCGGTGAACGCCGCCTCGCGCCGCTCGTGGAACGCGGCGACGCCCTCGGTGAAGTCGGGCGTCTTCGCCAGCTCGGCCTGCGCGCGCGCCTCGCGCTCGAGCTGCTGGGAGAGCGTCGAGCTCTCCGCCGCCTCGAGCAGCCGCTTCGTCTCCCAGACGGCCCGGGTCGGCATGGCCGCGAAGAGCTGCGCAACCTCCTGCGCGCGGTCGGCAAGCTCGTCCGCCGGAACGACCTCCGACACGAGCCCCCACTGGAGCGCCTCGTCGGCCGTGAGGCGCCGGCCCGTGGTCAGCCACTCGAACGCGCGGGCAGTGCCGAGGATGCGACGGGCAAGCCACGTGCCGCCCGAGTCCGGGGCGAGGCCGATGCCGACGAACGCGGGCACGAACGTCGCCGTGTCCGAGGCGATCCGCGCGTCGCAGGCGAGCGCGAGCGAGAGGCCGGCGCCGGCGGCAGGGCCGTTCACCGCGGCGAGCACCGGCTTCTCGAGCGCCCGGATCGCGAGCACCAGCGGGTGCAGATGCTCGCGCAGGTGGTCGGCGATCCCGTGGGCACCCTCGCGAAACGCCTCCAGATCCTGACCGGCACAGAAGCCGCGGCCGGCTCCGGTCAGCACCACCGCGCGGATCGACGGGTCGCGCGCCTCGCCGAGAGCTTCCCGGAGACCGGCGCACATCGGGACGTCGAGCGCGTTCAGGACGTCGGGTCGGTTGAGCGTGATCGAGAGGACGGCACCGTCGCGGCTCGTCTCGACCTCGCCCACGACGCAGACCTTAAACGGGTGGCTACCCTCGCTCCATGGACGCCCCGGAGGTCGCTCCCGACGAAGCGGCGGCACTCGACGCCTACTCGCGCGTCGTGGTGGCGGCGAGCGAGCGCCTCCTGCCCTCGGTCGCGCACCTTCGCAGCGGGCGCGGCAGCGGCAGCGGCGTCGTCATCTCGAGCGACGGGTTCCTGGTCACCTCGGCGCACGTCGTCGACCAGGTCCGGCGCCTGCGGGTCTCGTTCGTCGACGGCTCCGAGTACTCCGCGGACGTCGTCGGCTCCGACCCTCTCTCGGACCTGGCGGTGCTGCGTGCAGGCGCCGAGCGGCTCGTCCCGGCCGAGCTCGGAGACGCCGGCACGCTGCGCGTCGGCCAGCTCGTGGTCGCCGTCGGCAACCCGCACGGCTTCGACGGCTCGGTCACGGCGGGCGTCGTGTCGCACCTCGGCCGCTCGCTGCCGACCCGCGCAGGACGTGTCGTCGACAGCGTGATCCAGACCGACGCCGCGCTCAATCCGGGCAACTCGGGCGGCGCGCTCGCCGATGGCACGGCCAGGGTCGTCGGCATCAACACGGCAGTCGCGGGAGTCGGGCTCGGGCTCGCGGTGCCGGTGAACGACACCACGCGCTCGATCATCGCCGCGCTGATGAGCGAGGGCCGTTTTCGCCGCGCGTACCTCGGGTTCGCCGGCGGCTCTCGCCCGTTGCCGCCTCGCCTCGCGCGGGAGCTCGGCCGAGAGGCCGGCGTCGAGGTGGTCGAGGTTGTGCCGGGCTCGCCGGCCGAAGCCGCAGGCCTACGCCCCGAGGACCTGATCGTGGCGGTGGACGAGCGTCCGGTGGCTCAGGTCGACGACGTGCTGCGACTCCTCGTCGGCGATCGCATCGGCAAGACGATCGAGCTCGACGTGCTCCGGGGAGGCCGCCGAGTCGGCCTGCATCTCGTCCCGGTCGAGCTCGAGCTCTGACCCTTACACTCGTCCCCTCGCTCGCTTCGACGGACCGGAGGAGGTCACGCGATGCCAGGGAAGCTCGTGCACTTCGAGTTGCCGGCCCAGGACCCGGCTCGCGCCCGCGCGTTCTGGACCGGCGTCTTCGGCTGGTCCTTCACCGATCCCGGCATGGCCGGGATCCGGTACTGGATGACCCGAACGTCGGACGAGCAGGGCGGCGCCGTCTATCAGCAGCAGGCGGACGAGCGCGGCCCGATCGTCTACTTCGACACGGACGACATCGACGCGACGATCGACCGCGTCCGCGCGCAGGGTGGCCGCGCCGACGAGAAGCAGCCGATCCCGCACATCGGCTGGTTCGCACGCTGCACCGACACCGAGGGCAACGACTTCAGCGTGTTCCAGAGCGACGAGTCGGTCCCGGAGTGAGCCTCCCGCCGGGAGCGGGCTCGTGAGCGCGCTCGCCGTCGGGCTCGCCGTCCTGGCGGGGCTCGCGGGCTCGGTCCAGGTGGCGGTGATGGGCCGGTTCGGCTCGCGGATCGGCGTGCTCGAGGCGCTCACCTTTGCGACGCTCGTGCAGCTCGTGCTCTCGTTCTCGATCCTGCTCGTCGCACGGCAGGGGATCGGCGGCCTCACCGACGCCTTCCACACTCCGAAGTGGATGTGGGCGGGCGGCGCGATGGGCCTGCTCGTCGTGCTCACGATCACGTTCGCCCAGCCGCGGATCGGCACCACCGCGACGATCGGGATCCTGATCGCCGGCCAGCTCGTGATGGGGGCGGTGATCGACCGCTTCGGGCTCTTCGGCGTCGAGCAGATCGCGATCACCTGGCCGCGCGTCGTCGGGATCGGCCTGCTGGGCGCAGGCGCCGCGCTGTCGCTCTCGAAGTGAGCCACGGCGCGACGTGAGCTTCCGCGCCAAGGTGTGGACAGCCCTCTGGGCCGTCTACATCATCTGGGGGTCGACGTACCTCGCGATCGCGGTCGCCGGCGACACGATCGCGCCGCTCCTCGCCGTCTCGACCCGGTTCGTCGCTGCCGGCTCGATCATGGCCGCGATCGTGCTCTGGCGCGGCGGCTCGCTGCGCATCGGCCGGCGCGAGCTCGGCTGGTGCGTCGTGATCGGCTGCCTGCTGCCAGGCGCCAACGCGGTGCTCTTCTTCGCGGAGCAGGAGATCCCGACCGGAATCGCCTCCCTCATCATCGCCTCGGTGCCGCTGCTCGTCGTCCTGCTTCGGGTCGTCTCGGGTGAGAGGCTGCGCGGAGCGACCCTCGCCGGCGTCGGCGTCGGCTTCATCGGCGTCTCGATCCTCCTGCGGCCGTCGGGCGCGGCGACCTGGCTCGGGGCCGGCCTCTGCCTGCTCTCGGCGGTGATGTGGTCGGTCGGCTCGTTTGCCGCCGCGCGCGTGACGATGCCGGACGACCCCTTCACCGCGACGACGTACGAGATGCTCGCCGGCGGCCTCATCATGCTCCCGTTCGCCCTCGCGACGACGGACTCGTTCTCGCCCTCGACCGGGTCGGTCGTCGCCTGGATCTACCTCGTCGCGATCGGGTCGGTGATCGGCTACAGCGCGTACACCTGGCTCCTGCACCACGCCCCGCTCAGCACGGTCTCGACCTACGCGTACGTGAACCCGGTGGTGGCGATCATCCTCGGCGTCCTGTTCCGCGACGAGACCGTGACGCTGCAGATCCTCGTCGGCGCCGCGATCGTCGTCGCGTCGGTCGCGGTCGTCGTGCGCCAGGAGCCGCCCGCCGCGACGCAGCCCGAGGAAGGCGTGCGCTGACGGAGCGCGCAGCGCCAGAGCTGCGCGAGTGGACGTCGGGACCTACTCAGTTGCGAAGCCGTTCGGATCGTCTCCTGGGTCGGACACGAAAACCGATCGCTCGCCGGTGGGGGCGGGCGATCTAGAGACCGACGATGTCGTCGGGCCGGACCGGGACGCGCCCGAGCTCTCTGCCCGTCGCTGCGCGCAGCGCCGAGGCGACCGCAGCGGTCGCGACGACCGTCGGCGGCTCGCCCATCCCTTTGGCGCCGTACGGCGCGTCGGGATCGGGATCCTCGACAAGCACGGTCTCAACCACCGGCATGTCGAGCGCGGTCGGGATCAGGTAGTCGGTGAAGCTCGCGTTCGTGATCCTCCCGTCGTGGGTCTGGATCTCCTCCATCAGCGCGAGGCCGAGCCCCTGCGCGGCACCGCCCTCGACCTGGCCCTCGACAGCCTGTGGGTTGATCGCCTTGCCGACGTCCTGCGCGGCGCCGATCCAGACGAGGCGCGTCAGCCCGAGCTCGACGTCGACCTCGGCTACGACACGCATCGCGCAGGCCGAGAAGGCGACATGGGCGGGCTCGCTCGTCACCTGGCCCGTCTCGGGATCGAGCAGCGCCGTCGGAGCGTGGCGGTAGATCCGCTCCACGTCGACCTCACCCCCGCCGCGCCCCTCCCGCTCGGCGAGCGCGGCCCGGCACGCCTCGCGGACCGCGCCGGAGGCCATCCACGTCTGACGCGAGGCCGAGGTCGAGCCGCCGGAGTCGACGGTCGCGGTCGAGTGCGGCGCGAGCCGGACGTCGTCGATCCCGAGCTCCGTCCGGGCCACCTGGAGGATGATGCCAGCCACACCCTGGCCGACCTCGGCCGACGCGCAGTGAACCTCGGCCGAGCCGTCCTCGAAGAGCCGGACGCGCGCCGCGCAGTAGTCGTCGAAGCCCTCCGAGAAGCCGATGTTCTTGTATCCGACTGCGAAGCCGACGCCTCTGCGGACTCCCTCGCCGCGCGTCGTGTTGCCCGCCCCGCCCGGAAGCCGCAGCGCGTCGCGGGGAAGCTCCTCCGCCGCCGGCGGCTCGAGCGCGGCCGCCGCGCGGATCACCTCCACGACCGGGAGCGAGCCGGTGATCCGCTGGCCGGTGGGGAGCGTGTCTCCCGGCCCCAGTGCGTTGAGCAGCCGCAGCTCGATCGGGTCGAGCCCGAGCTCGGCGGCCAGCTTGTCCATCTGCGCCTCGGCCGCAAAGCACGTCTGGACGGCGCCGAACCCGCGCATCGCGCCGCACGGAGGGTTGTTCGTGTAGACGGCTGTCGACTCGAGCAGGGCGTTCGGGACGGCGTACGGGCCGCACGCGAACGACGCGGCGTTGGAGCAGACCGCGGTCGAGCTCGATGTGTAGGCGCCGCCGTCGAGCAGGATGCGCATCCGGACGTTGACGAGCTTGCCCTCGCGCGTGGCGCGATGCTCGGCCCAGATCCGCGCCGGATGCCGGTGCACGTGGCCGGTGAAGGACTCCTCGCGGGTGTAGACGATCTTCACGGGCCGGCTCGTGTGCAGCGCCAGCAGCGCGCCGTGGATCTGCATCGAGAGGTCCTCGCGACCCCCGAACGCGCCTCCCACCCCGGCCAGGTGGACCCGCACCTGCTCGACCGGGAGGCCGAGGCAGGGCGCGACCTGCCGGCGGTCGACGTGCAGCCACTGCGTGGCGACGTAGATGTCGACCCCGCCCTCGCCGTCGGGAACCGCAAGCCCCGACTCCGGGCCGAGGAACGCCTGATCCTGGCTGCCGAGCTCGTAGAAGCCAGACACGGCGACGTCCCCAGCCGCATCGGGATCGCCGTGCCGGATCACGATGTGGCGGACGACATTCGAGCGTGAGTCGTCGCGGTAGCCGTGGCCCTGCGTCGGGCGCTCGGGGTGCAGCTCGACTGCGTCGAGTGCGAGCTCCATGTCGGTGACCGGCTCGAGCGGCCGGTAGTCGACCCTGACCTTCTCGGCGGCACGCCGTGCCTGCTCCGGGTGCTCGGCCGCGACGACGGCGACCGGCTCGCCGAAGTAGCGGACGCGGTCGATCGCGAGCACCGGCTGGTCGGCGAACTCGAGGCCGTAGAGCTTGTCGCCGGGGACGTCCTCGTGGGTGAGCACGGCGTGGACCCCCGGCATGGTCAGCGCCTCGGAGACGTCGATCGAGGCGATCAGGGCGTGCGCGCGCGGGCTGCGCACCGTGTGCCCCCAGAGCATCCCCGGGGCAACGAGGTCGCTCGAGAAGGCGAACTCGCCCTTGACCTTCGGGATCCCGTCGGCGCGAGGGACAACGTCTCCGATGCGCCCGACCTCGAGCTTCCGCGGCACCGCCGTCGTCGTCTGCAGCAGCGCAGCCGAGGGAGGCGGGTTCACGCGACTCCCGCGCCTGCTCCCCCGCCTGCTCCCCCGCTCACTCCCCACCCTGGGTGGGGAGTGAGCCACCCGCCACCCGCCATGATCGTCGCTCGCGGCGGCGCGGTTCGGCAAGACGTCCTTCGTGAAAAGTCCGTGACTCTTCATCCCGAGCCGGTCGAGACGGCCAGGCGGACCGCGTCGAAGATCTTCGTGTACCCGGTGCAGCGGCACAGGTTCCCGGAGAGCGCCTCGCGCACCTCGTCCTCGGACGGATCGGGGCTCTGCTCGAGCAGGTCTGCCGCAGCGACGACGAGGCCCGGCGTGCAGAAGCCGCACTGCACGGCGCCCGCATCGACGAACGCCCGCTGAACGCGGTGCAGCTTCTCGCCGCTCGAGAGTCCCTCGACCGTCGCGACGTCGTGTCCGTCGGCCTGGGCCGCGAGCACGAGGCACCCGCACACCAAGACGCCGTCCAGCAGAACCGAGCACGAGCCGCATTCTCCCTGCTCGCAGGCGTTTTTTGACCCCGCGAAGCCAAGCTTCTCCCGCAGTGCGAAGAGCAGCGACTCGCCCTCCCAGCAGTCGGCCTCGTACTCGGCGCCGTTCACGCGCATCGAGATCCTCATGCTGCGAGCGTCCTCTCGAGCGCACGCTTCGTCATCACCCGCAGGGCATGCCGGCGATAGCCCGCGCTCCCGCGCACGTCGTCGATCGGGGCGGCCGCCTCCGCAACCCGCTCCGGAAACGAGTCGATCTCGGAACGTGGCGCCGTGACGAGCACCGGGCGCGGCGACGCGGAGCCGAACGCGGCGCGCAACTCGTCCCCGGCGCTCACGGCAAGCGCGACGACCGCGATCACCATCGCGTTCCGCGGCCCGATCTTCATGAAGGTCTGCGCCGACCCGGACGGAGCGAGCCGGACCCCCGTGATCAGCTCGTCCGGCTCGAGCGCGTTTCGCTTGACGCCCGTGACGAAGTCGGCGAGCGGAACGCGCCGCACGCCGCGCACGGACGCGCACTCCACCTCGGCGCCTTCGATCAGGAGCGGCGGCAGCGCATCCCCGGCGGGGGACGCGGTCGCGAGGTTGCCGCCGATCGTGCCGCGGTTCCGGATCTGCGGCGAGCCGACCGTCCGCGACGCCTCCGCGAGCGCGGGGAGGAGCCCGGCGAGCTCCGGCGACATCGCCTCGGTGTAGGTGAGACCGGCGCCGAGGCGCACGTCGCCGTTCTCCCGGTGCCAGCCCCGCAGGTCAGGGACCTCGTTGAGGTTCAGGAACGCCGGTGGTCGGGCGCGGTCGAAGTTGACCGCCACCATCACGTCCGTCCCGCCCTGGATGGGAAGCGCGTCGGGCAGCTCCGCCTTCATGCGAAGAGCCTCGTCGAGGCTGCGCGGTGTCAGGACCTCCACGGCGAGAACTGTACGGTTCCCGTCCAATGGCCTCACCCCTTTCGCGGCGCCTCGCGGTCGCGCGCGGGGACGAGCCTGCCGACGTCGTCGTGCGGGGCGGACGCGTGTTCTCGGTCTTCACGCGGGAGTGGCTCGAGACGGGCGTCGCGATCGTGGACGGGTTCGTCGCGGGGCTCGGCGACTACTCGGCTCGCGAGACGATCGACGCCCGCGGCCGCTACGTCGTCCCGGGATTCGTCGACGCCCACATGCACCTCGAGAGCCCGAAGCTGCTCCCCGACCAGTTCGCCCGGCTCGTGCTTCCGTTCGGAACGACCGCGGTCGTCGCCGACCCGCACGAGATCGCGAACGTGCTGGGCACGGACGGCGTCCACTGGCTGCTCGACGCCTGCGACGGGATCCCGCTCGACGTGTGGTTCATGGCCTCGTCGTGCGTCCCCGCCTCGACGTTCGAGTCGCCGCGCCGCGCGCTCTCGACCGGCGACCTCGAGGCGCTGCTGCGCCGCCGTCGCGTGCTCGGGCTCGCCGAGATGATGAACTTCCCCGGCGTCATCGGCGGCGACGAACACGAGCTCGCGAAGCTCGCGCTCGCGGGTCACGTCGACGGCCACGCCCCGGGCGTCCTCGGTCGCGACCTCAATGCCTACGCCGCCGCCGGCATTCGCTCCGACCACGAGGCGTACACGGCGGAGGAGGGACGCGAGCGCCTGCGCGCGGGCATGTGGCTCCTGATCCGCGAGGCGTCGGCCGCCCGTAACCTCGAGGCGCTCGTGCCGCTGCTCGCGGAGTACGGGCCAAGCCGGATCGCCTTCTGCACCGACGACCGGGAGCCTGAGCACATCGCCGAGGACGGGCACGTCAATTCGCTGGTCCGCGACGCGGTTGCCGCCGGCATCCCGGCCGAGGACGCGCTCGTCTGCGCCACCATCAACCCGGCCACCTGGCACGGGCTGTCGCACCTCGGGGCGGTCGCGCCCGGCTACCAGGCCGACCTCCTGCTGCTACCCGACCTCGAGCGGTTCGTGCCCGAGACGGTCCTGAAGGCGGGCCAACCGGTTGGCCACTTCCCGTCGGTCGAGGTGCCCGACTGGGTGCGCCAGACGGTTCGCGTCGGGGCGCTCGGGCCCGAGATGTTCCGCATCCCATGGAGCGGCGGTCGCGCGCGCGTGATCGGGCTCGTCCCCGGACAAATCGTCACGGAGTTGCTCCTCGACGAGCCGACACACCGTGCGGGGGAGGCAACCGCCGATCCCGCGCGAGATCTCGCCAAGATCGCCGTCGTCGAGCGCCATCTCGCTACCGGCCGTATCGGGCTCGGCTTGGTCCGCGGCTTCGGGCTGCAGCGCGGTGCCCTCGCGTCGACCGTGGCCCACGACGCGCACAACGTCATCGTCGTCGGGATGAGCGACGCGGCGATGGCGTACGCCGTGCGCCGGCTCGCGAACATCGGCGGCGGCATCATCGCGGTCGACGGCGCCCACGTCGTGGCCGAGCTTCCACTGCCGGTTGCGGGCCTGCTGTCGGACGCGCCGCTCGAGGACGTCGTCGCGCGCAGCCGGGCGCTGGTCGACGCCGCACGTGAGCTCGGGTGCAAGGTCGAGGCGCCGTTCCAGCTGCTGTCGTTCCTCGCGCTGTCTGTCATTCCGAGCCTGAAGATCACCGACCGCGGGCTCGTCGACGTGGATCGCTTCGAGGTCGTGCCGCTGGAGGCTGCGTGATCCTGGCGAACGCGTGGGTCGTGACGATGGACGACGCGGGCACCGAGTACGAGCGCGGCTGGCTGCGGATCGAGGACGGCCTGATCGCAGAGGTCGGTTCCGGCGACCCGCCACCCGCCACCACCCCAGCTACCAACACCCCACCTGCCAACACCCCACCTGCCAATAGCCCACCTGCCAACACCCCGCCCAGGGTGGGGAGTGAGCCACCCGCCACCCACCAGGATCGTCGCCCGCCCGAGGGTTCGGGCGCAAGCCGTCCTTCGGGAAAAGACAGTGACGATTCCTCCACAGCGCCGGCCGTCCGCGACCTCGGCGGCGCGCTCGTCACGCCCGGGCTCGTCAACACTCACCACCACCTGTACCAGACGCTCACGCGCGCGCGGGCGCAGGAAGCCGATCTCTTCACCTGGCTCCAGACGCTCTACCCCGTCTGGGCACGAATCGACGCCGAGATGGAGTTCGCGGCGGCCCGCACCGGGCTCGCCGAGCTCGCGCTGTCGGGCTGCTCGACCGTCTTCGACCACCACTACGTCTTCCCCCGAGGCGTCACCGGGCTCGTCGAGGCCGAGCTCCAGGCCGCCCGCGAGCTCGGCCTCCGCATGGTCGCCTCGCGCGGCTCGATGGATCTCGGCGTCTCGGACGGGGGCCTCCCGCCCGACGAGCTGGCGGAGGACCTCGACGCAATCCTCACCGATACCGAGCGGCTTGCCGCACTCGCCGACGGCGACCTCGTCCAGATCGCGGTCGCGCCCTGCTCGCCCTTCTCGGTCACGACCCGCCTGATGGAGGAGTCGGCCGCGCTCGCACGCCGGCTCGGGCTCCAGCTCCATACGCACCTCGCCGAGACGATCGAGGAGGAGGCGTATTGCCGGGAGCTCTACGGCTGCACGCCGGTCGAGTACCTCGACCGCCTCGGCTGGCTCGACGGCGACGTCTGGTGCGCGCACTGCGTGCACGTCACCGACACCGAGGTCGAGCGGCTCGCTCGGGCGGGCGTCGGCGTCGCGCATTGCCCGACGTCGAACCTGCGCATCGGCGCCGGGGTCGCGCCCGTCCGCCCGATGCTCGATGCAGGCGTGCGCGTCGGTCTCGGCGTCGACGGCTCGGCGTCGAACGAGCGCAGCGACATGAGCTACGAGGTGAAGCAGGCCCTCCTCGTCGCACGCGGCCGCGACGGCGGCACCGCGATGACCGCCCGCGACGCGCTCCGGCTCGGCACCCGCGGCAGCGCTGCCGTCCTCCGCCGCGACGACATCGGCTCGCTCGAGCCCGGCAAGCGCGCCGACATCGCAGTCTGGCGCGCCGACGGCCTCGAGCTCGGCGGCGCCGATGACCTGCCGGCCGGGCTCGTCTTCTCGGCGCCGCACCGCGTCGACGCGCTGCTCGTCGGCGGCCGCGAGGTCGTCCGCGACGGCGCACTCGTCCACGCCGACGAGCAGGAGATCGCCCGCGAGCACCGCATCCAGGCGGCGAGGCTCTGGGCGTGACCGTCTCCACCCACGTTCTCGACACCGAGCGCGGCCTGCCGGCCGCCGGCGTCCGCGTCGAGCTCTGGCGCGGCGAGGAGCTCGTCGGCGCCGGCGAGACCGATGCCGACGGCCGCATTCGGCAGCTCGCCGACGCGGAGCCCGGCACCTACCGGATCGTCTTCCATCCGAGCTCGCCCTTCTTCCGGCGGGTCGAGCTCGAGGTCGACCTCGGCCCAGGCCACCACCACGTTCCGCTGCTCGTATCGTCGTACTCGTGCGCGACCTACCGCGGCACCTGAGCGTCGAGGAGCTCGCCGAGCTGTTCGAGGGGCGCACCGCGTTCGTCGAGCGGCTCGCGGAAGTGGAGCACCCGCTCGAGAACGCACGGGCGGTCGCCGCCACGCTCACGGACGAGCAGAGGAAGGAGGTGCTCGACGCGCATCCCGCGATCGGCGAGCGCAAGAAGCTCTCGAAGCACTCGGCCGCGGAGCAGGGTGCCGACCACGACCCCGCCGTGATCGCGGAGCTCCTGGAGCTCAACCGGCGCTACGAGGAGCGCTTCGGCTTCCGCTGCATCGTGTTCGTGAACCGCCGGCCGAAGAGCGAGCTCGTACCCGTCATGCGCGAGCGCCTCGAGCGCACCCGCGAGCAGGAGCTCGACGCGGGGCTCGACGAGCTGATCTCGATCGCGATCGACCGATGGCAGCGCTCCTAGCCTTCGACGACTACTGGTGGGACTGGGGCAACCTGCTCTTCCGCTGGCTGCATGTGATCGCCGGCATGGCGTGGATCGGCTCGTCCTTCTACTTCATCGCGCTCGACCATCACCTGACGCCGCCGGCGGAGGAACGCGATGCCGAACGAGGTGTCGGCGGCGAGGTCTGGGAGATCCACGGCGGCGGCTTCTACCGGATCGAGAAGTTCAAGGTCGCACCGGCGACGCTGCCCGAGCCCCTCTACTGGTTCAAGTGGGAGGCCTACACGACGTGGCTCTCGGGATTCGCGCTGCTCGTCGTCGTCTACTTCGTCCACCCGCAGACGTTCCTCGTCGACCCGGCGGTGGCCGACCTCGCGAGCTGGGAGGCGATCGCGATCGCGGTCGCCGGGCTTCTCGTCGCGTGGGTCGTCTACGACGGGCTCTGCCGCGTGCTCGGCCGGAACGAGTGGGCGCTCGCGGTGGCGCTCGTCGGCTTCGTCGCGCTCGCCGCCTGGGTCACCGGCGAGCTGCTGGCGCCACGGGCCGCGTACGTCGAAGTCGGCGCGATGCTCGGCACGCTCATGGCCGGGAACGTCTTCTTCGTGATCATCCCGGCGCACTGGGAGCTCGTGCGCGCGAAGAAAGCCGGCCGCGAGCCCGACCCGCGCTGGAACACGATCGCCAAGCAGCGCTCCGTGCACAACAACTATCTGACGCTGCCCGTCGTGCTCACGATGATCTCGCCCCACTTCGCGTTCCTGTACGGCCACGATCACGCGTGGCTCATCCTCGTCGCGCTGGCGGCACTCGGAGCCTGGACCCGCCACTACTTCAACCTCCGCCATCAGGGCCGGAACGCCTGGTGGATCCTCGCGAGCGCCGCAGCGGGCGTCGCCGTGCTCGCGGTACTGATCCGTCCCTCCTCGTCGGCGCCCTCCGATCATGCGATGGGGGCCGCGCCAACCTTCCCCGAGGTGCAGTCGATCATCGAGGAGCGCTGCGTCCCCTGCCACGCGACGAAGCCGACATTGGTTCCCGCGCCCGGCGCCGGGATCGTGCTCGAGACGCGCGAGCAGATCGAGGCGCGCGCCTCGCAGATCAGGACGGTGACCGTCGTCACGCGGGCGATGCCGCTCGGGAACGCGACCGGGATGACCGACGCCGAGCGCGAGACGCTCGCGCGCTGGGTCGCCTCTCGCTAGCTTCGGGGGCGTGCTCGCCTACCTCGTCGTCGCGATCGCGGTCATCGTCGTCCCAGGCCAGGACACGGCGCTCACCGTCCGGAACGCAGCCGTCGGCGGCCGGCGCAGCGGCATCCTGACGGCAGCCGGCGTCGCGAGCGCGCAGGTCGTGTGGACGGTCGCGACGGCCGCGGGCCTCGCCGCTACTCCCTCGTCGTCGCGCAGTTCGCCGGGCTCCTGCTCCGGCCGCGCGTGCGGCGCACGCTCGACGCGGTCACGGGCGCTGTGCTCGTCGCACTCGGGCTCCGCCTCGCGGGCGAGCGCCGCTGACGGGACGAGACCTCAGCGCTCCTCGCGCACGTACGGCACGCCGAGCGCTCCCGGGGCGCCGAGACGGCGCTTCGCACCGGCGAACGAGACCGCCACGAGCACGACGATCGTCATCACGTACGGAAGGGCCTGGAAGAACTCGGGCGGGACCGCTCGTGCTTGCCGAGGCCGTCGGCGTGGCGGCGATCGCAGGCGCCTCGATGGTGCTGGGCGCTAGACGATCTCGACGAGGCCCTCGGCGACCGGCGCCTCGATGCTCCAGGGGAACTCGATCCAGAGGTCGGTGCGCCGCCAGACGTACTCGCAGCGGACGGTCGAGCGCGGCTTCTCGTAGAGCACGGCCGAACGGACCTCGCCGACCTTGCCCTCACAGAAGTCCTTCACGAGCGCGAGCGTGGCACCGGTGTCCGCGACGTCGTCGGCGATCAGCACGCGCGTCTCGCCGAAGTCGACGAGGTCCGGGACGGGCGGCAGGATCATCGGCACCGGCAGTCGCTCGTCGATGCCCGTGTAGAACTCGACGTTCATCGTGAACGTGTTCTTCACGCCGAGCGAGTAGGAGAGCCCGCCGGCGACGAGCAGCCCGCCGCGGGCGATCGCGAGCACGATGTCGGGCCGGTAGCCGTCGCGATGAACCTGCTCGGCGAGCTCACGAGAGCCCTCACCGAGGTCGGCCCACGTCATCACCTCGCGCTCGTCCAGCGTCGGCTCCTCCGTCACCGGGCGATCCTAACGAGTGCCTCGGCAAGGATGTCGATGCCGAGCGCGATGTCCTCCTCGCCCGAGAGCTCGTCCGCCGAGTGGCTCGCCCCGCCGTTCAGGCTGCGGACGAACAGCATGCCGGCGGGGACGCCTGCGGCAGCGAAGACCGCGGCGTCGTGCCCCGCCCCGGAGAGGAGCTCCGGCGCCCCGGGCAGCAGGTCGCGAAGCAAGGCGAGCGGCAGGTCGCTCATCGCGACGGGGTCGGCCCTGTGAGCAGGAGAGAACCCGATTGCCTCGATCAGCTCGTCGAGCGCCTCGGCGTCGCCCGCCCGCACGTCGACCGAGACCCTGACACGGCTCGGGACCACATTCACGCCTCCCGGCTCGACGTCGACGCGACCCACGGTGGCGAACGTCCCAGGCCGTGCCGACGCGCAGCGCGCCGCGTGCAGGATGAACTCGGCTGCCTTGACGAGAGCGTCGTCGCGTGCGTCCATCGGCGTCGTGCCGGCGTGGGCGGCACGACCCTCGAACACGACCTCGCCGCGGGCGAGGCCGGCAACGGCCGTCACGATCCCGAGCGGCGCGTTCGCCCGCTCGAGCCTCGGCCCCTGCTCGACGTGCAGCTCGAGGAAGGCTGCGGGAAGCCGGCCCGCGGCGACGCAGGCGCGACTCCCGACGCAGCCGCGCTCCTCGTCCCGGAAGGCCGCAACCGCGAGCGGGACGTCGACCCGCTCGGCGACTTCTATCGCCGCCACCACGCCGAGCGCACCGTCGAAGCGACCGCCCTCGGGAACCGTGTCGAGATGCGATCCGGTCCAGACTCGCCCTTCTCCCCGCCGACCGAAGGTGTTCCCGACGGCATCGACCTCCACGTCGAGACCGGCTTCCTCGAGCCAGGAGGCGAGGAGCTCGTGCGCGGCGTCTTCCTCCGTCGAGTCGCCGATCCTCGACGCGCCGATGGCGTAGAGCGCGTCGAGGCGGTCGAGGACCCTGCTCACCCGCGGGCAAAGAGCGCCGCCTGGCCCTGGCCGACGCCGACGCAGAGCGTGGCGAGGCCGAGGCGGCCGCTCCGGCGGCGCAGCTCGTGGAGGAGCGTGACGACGAGGCGCGCGCCGCTCATCCCGAGTGGGTGCCCGATCGCGATCGCGCCGCCGTTGACGTTGACCTTCTCCTCGTCGAGCCCGAGCTCCCGCATCACGACGAGCGACTGCGACGCGAACGCCTCGTTGAGCTCGACGAGGTCGACCTCGTCGATCGAGACGCCCGTGCGCTCGAGCAGGCGACGGACTGCGGGAATCGGCCCGACGCCCATCACCCGCGGGTCGACTCCCACCGCCGCCGAGCCGACGAAGCGCCCGAGCGGCTCGACGCCGAGCTCCCGTGCCCGCTCATCCGAGGCGATCACGAGCGCCGCTGCGCCGTCGTTCAAGCCCGACGCGTTCCCCGCCGTGACCGTGCCGCCCTCGCGGAAGACCGGCTGGAGCGCCGCGAGCTTCTCGGCCGAGGTGTCCGGACGGGGGTGCTCGTCGCGCTCCACACCACCGATCGGCACGAGCTCGTCGTCGAAGCGGCCTTCCTCGGCCGCCGCGGCCCAGCGCCGCTGCGATCGCAGCGCGAAAGCGTCCTGCTCCTCCCTCGAGACTCCCCAGCGCTCGGCGACGTTCTCGCCGGTCTCGCCCATCGACTCGAGCGGGAACATCGCCTCCATTCTCGGGTTCGGGAACCGCCAGCCGAGCGTCGTGTCGTACTCGGTTACGTCGCCGAACTCGGGGCGCCCGGAGACGAACGGCGCCCGCGACATCGACTCGACGCCGCCGGCGACGAAGAGGTCGCCGTCGCCCGCGATCACCGCGTGGCACGCGCCGACGACGGCGGAGAGACCCGAGGCGCAGAGACGGTTGACCGTGACGCCGGCGACCGACTGCGGCAGTCCCGCGAGCAGCGCGGCCATGCGAGCGACGTTGCGGTTGTCCTCGCCGGCCTGGTTCGCGCAACCGAGCCAGACCTCCTCGATCTCGTCCGGCGAGACGCCTGCACGTTCGACCGCCGCACGAACGATCTCGGCCGCGAGGTCGTCCGGCCGGTCGCCCGCGAGCGCACCGCCTCGCCGCCCCACCGGCGTGCGCACCGCGCTCAGGATCATTGCCTCAGGCAATGAACTCGGCCTCGACGCCGGCGCCTGCCCTCCGCAGGAGCTCCGCGACCGCCCGGCGGCCGACCTCGCCGTAGTCACGGGTCAGCTCGTTGACGTACATGCCGACGAAGCGGTCGGTCGTCTCGCGATCGATCCCGCGACCGAACCGAGCGGCGTAGGCGAGCGCCTCCTCGCGATGCTCGAGGCCGACGCTGATCGCCTCGCCGAGCACGGCTGAGACGTCCTCGAGCCGGTCGCCCAGATCGCGCCGGGCTACGTTCACCCCGAGCGGCAGTGGCAGGCCCGTCTCGTCGCGCCACCAGACGCCGAGATCGAGCACCTTGTGGACGCCGAACGCGCTGTAGGTCAGCTGCCCCTCGTGGATGACGAGGCCGGCGTCGACCTCGCCTGAGGCGACGGCATCGAGGATGCCGTCGAACGACTGCACCCGCAGTTGCAGGTCGTCGCCGAGCGCGAGCCGAAGCACCAGCAGCGCCGTCGTCAGCCGCCCCGGAACCGCGATCTCCACCCGGCGAAGATCGGCGAGGCCGAGCGGCTCGCGGGCGACGACGATCGGCCCGTAGCCGCTCCCCATCGACGCACCGTGCGGAAGCAGGACGTAGCGATCGGCAACCTCCGAATACGCGGCCGCCGAGATCGCGCTCACCTCGAGGCGGCCTTCGGTCGCCCAGTCGTTCAGCGTCTGGATGTCGGAGACGACCTGCTCGAACTCGAGACCGCGCGCGTCGACCCGGCCCGCCTCGAGCGCCCAGAACATGAACGCGTCGTCCGGGTCTGCGCTGTGTCCGACACGGATGCGCACGGAGCGCCACGCTACCAACGGGCGCCTCGGCGTCGGCCTAGCGGCCGAAGAAGAGCCGCTCGAGCGGTTCGAGGAGCTCCTCGCGCCGGAAGGGCTTGACCTTCCCCTCCCAGCCGTCCTCCTCGGAGACGGCCAGGTCGTCCTCGAGCGTCGAGTTCGCGGCCTCCAGGGCGTCCTCCAGCTCGTAGCCCTCGAAGACGTAGTCGTCCGCGCGCGGCTCGGGCGAGGCCCGCAGGTGCTGGTTCACCGACCTCCCGACCGCCCAGACGGCACCGGGACGGCGCTCGATCCAGACGACGATCCGCTCCTCGCGACCGGCGTCGTCGAGGCCCTCGAGGACCCGCTCGGCAAACCGGTCGGCCGAGGGCGTGGCCTTCACGAGAGCGAGTATACGAACCGGATGCCTGGACGGCCATTTGTAGAATCGGCGGCGTGGCGAAGATCCTCGACACGCTCAAGTCGCCGTTCGCCTTCCTCTTCACCCGCTCGCAGAAGGAAGAGCTGGTCGCGAGCTACGTGATCCGGGAGTACCGGCGCGGCCGTTCGCTTCAGGACATCCTCGACGACCGCTACGTGGCGAACCGGCTGACGCCCGAGCAGACGAACCGGCTGCTGGAACGCCCCGACATCATCCACGCGATCGGCGAGGACATCGCCGCCGAGCACCGATCAGAGCTCCCGTCCGACTCCACCCCCACGAGCTAGCTCGACCACGAGCGCGCCGACCGCGAGGTCCCAGGCCGCGATCCCGTTGGACTTGAAGAGGACGATGTCGTCCGGCGACGAGCGCCCCTGCACCTCGCCGGCGACGACCTCGTGCAGCTCGTGGACCTCGAGCCAGTCGAGGACGCCTCCCTCGACCGGCTCGATGAGATCGCCCGACTCGAGCCTCGACTGCTCGCGGGAGTCGCAGGCGACGAACGCAGCCCGCTCGAGGACGACGTTGTCGAGCTCCCGGCGGGCCGGATCGTTGGCGCCGACTGCGCAGACGAGCGCGCCCTCGCGAAGCCACTCGCCGCGCAGAACGGGGTCCTTCGACGTCGTGACGGTGACGACGACGTCCTGATCCGCCGCCTCGCGGTGCGACTCGGCAGGTTCGCAGCCGTGCTCGCGGCAGAACCCGGCGAGCCGCTCCTCGTTGCGGCAGTAGACGACGACGCGCTCGAGCCCGGGCAGCACGGCGCGGATGCAGGCGACCTGCGACGCCGCCTGCCAGCCGCAGCCGATGACGCCCAGACTCGCCGCCCCTTCGCGCGCGAGGTGTCGGGCCGCGACCGCCGACGCGGCCCCGGTTCGCAGCTGCCCCAGCCGATCGGCCTCGATCAGTGCCTCCAGCCGAGCCTGGGCGATCGAGAAGAGCCCGACGAGGAACGGCGTGCCGTCGCGAAGCCAGGCGTAGCTCTTGAAGCCCGCGTAGCCGAGCTCGCGATCGACGCAGGGCATGAACGCGAACTGGCCGTCGTCGAGCGGCAGCCGCTCCCGCGGCCTCGAGTCCACTCCACCGCGCGCGATCCGTCGGAAGGACTCCTCGACAGCCTCGACGGCCGCAGCCGGAGTCAGAAGCTCCGCGACGTCCTGCTCGGTCAGATAGAGCGGCACGTCCGAAGGATGCAGTCAGGCGCGAACCCGTGGCGGCCGACCCTGGACGAGGACGTCACGCGAAGCGTCGTCGCGGTGCGAGGCCTGCGTGCCGGTGCCCGGGCGAAACCGGTGTACGAGATGCGCCCGGCATGATTCGAACATGCGACCTCTGCCTCCGCAGGGCAGCGCTCTATCCCCTGAGCTACGGGCGCCGGAGAGGCGGTCAGTGTAGCCGCGCCCGGCGGCCCTCGACCTCGAGCTCCGCGTCGTCGGGCACCTCGACGCGGACATAGGCGAGGGCGAGGCCCGGCACCGCGCTCGTGACACGGCCGACCGGCCCGTCGGGGGTGCGTACCTCGGCCGCCTGCCTCGGGGGCTCGCCCTCGACCTCGAGCACGCGCAGTGTCCGGTTGACGTGGCCGCGGTTCTTGAGGCGCGCGAGAGGCTCCTGCCCCGGGTAGCAGCCCTTCGTGAACGAGACCGCGCGCTCGTCCAACCCGGCCTCGGCCGGAAGGATCCCGTCGTCGATCTCGCGGCCCCAGCGAGGCGTCCTCGCCAGGATCCGAAGACGTTCGAGCTCGTCGTCCGGCGGCTGCGCGTCGAGATCGCCGTCGAGCACTTCGAATGCGGGCACGCCGTAGTCGTTGGTCGGGATCCCGTCGGCAACCTCGCCGAAGACGATCGCCGACGCATGCTCCTCGAGTTCGATCTCGCAGCGAGAAGCGATTCGCACGCGCACCAGGTGGTCGCGGACGGGTGCGCCGAGCTCGGGCTCGGTGAGAAGCAGGAAGTCGTCCTCCCCCCGCCGCCAGACGACGAGCGGCGCGATCACGCGCCCCTTGGGCGTCAGCAGCAGCGCCTCGCAGGTCGGACCCGCGAGCACGTCGTTCGAGACGACGCGCTGGAGGAGGTCGGCCGCGTCCTCGCCCTGAACGCGGACGTAAGCCCGCGGTCTCACGTACGCGCGCGTCGCGGCGGTGGCGCCCACCGAACTAGTGTAGGTGCCGGTGTTTCGGTCGAGAGCCGAGAAGAAGGTGCTGGACGCAGGCTACGACCCGGCGCGTCTTCCGCCCGGTCAGTACCTCACCGAAAAGTGGCCCGTGCTCCACGCCGGCTCGGTGCCCGACGTCGACCTCACGACGTGGACCTTCAGGGTCTTCGGCGAGGTCGAGAAGGAGGTCGAGCTCAGCTGGGAGCACTTCAACGAGCTCCCACGGTCGAGCAACGTCCAGGACATCCACTGCGTGACCCGCTGGAGCCGCTTCGACACCCGGTTCGAGGGCGTCCACTGGCGCGAGGTCGAGAAGCTCTGCCGCCCGCGGCCGAGCGCCCGCTTCGCGATCGCGCACGCCGAGCACGGCTTCACCTCGAACGTCCCCCTCTCGTTCCTCCAGGCCGAGGACGCGCTGCTCGCGACGCACGCGGACGGCGAGCCGCTCACGCCGGAGCACGGATGGCCGCTTCGGCTCGTCGTGCCGGGCAAGTACTTCTGGAAGAGCGCAAAGTGGCTCCGCGCAGTCGAGCTCTCGCCGGTCGACCAGCTCGGGTTCTGGGAGCGGTACGGCTACTCGAACAGCGCCGATCCCTGGCAGGAGGAGCGCTACGCGTTCTAGGGCGCGCCGGCCCGCTCAGTACCCGTAGTCGTAGCCGCCGCCGCTGCTGCTGCCGTCATCGGTCCCGCTCCCGGTCGAGGTACTCGGCGTGGGGGACGAGGCGGTCGGCGTGCCGCCCTCGACCTGCCCACGAATCTCGCCGTTCGGATTCTTGGCCGTGTGAACGTTGGCGTACGCGCGACCCTTGGCGAGCGCCGCCGCAACGGCGGCGGCCACGGTGGCAGTGCCGTGCGCTCCGGTCTTGCAGGGCCCGCAGAGCGGCACGGCAACCGGTCCGGAGACGCCCTTCTTCCCGAGATGGATGTGCGCAGCGACCGCCTGACCGGTCAGCCCCTTGAAGGTCAGCGACCAGGTGAGCTTGTCGCCGTCGAGCTTCGCCTTGAACGTGCCGCTTGCTCCCGGCGCCTTGACCGCCGCCCCGACTTCCTGGGCCGAGGTCAACGCCGCGGTCAGGTTCTGGACGCGCGAGCCGGCGCTCCCTGCGGCTGCGAGCACGGCCGCCGCGACGACCGTTGCGACCGCCGGGGTGACAAGCCGTTGCTTCATGCATGGTCCTACGGCCGCGGGCGGCGCTGCGGATTGCCGCGTGCGCGGGACACCGGCCGGCAAATCCCCCATTTCAGGTACCGAGCCGTCCGCCCCGGTGCCGATAATCACCGCGAGGAACTCCCCAACTCCCTCACCTCACCCTGATGCGAAAGGCCGGCGGAAACGCCGGCCTTTCGTTTGCCCCGGAGGGACTCTGCGCAAAGAAAAGAGGTGCGGGTCGAAGCCCGCACCTCTTCGCGAACCAGGAAGCGAGGGGACCGTTCCCCGCCGGCCTCCTTACATCATCCCGGACATGTCCGGCATCGCCGCGCCGGCCTTCTCCTTCTCAGGCACCTCGGCGACGATCGCCTCGGTGGTGAGGATGTTCTTCCCGATCGAGGCGGCGTTCTGGAGCGCCGAGCGGGTGACCATGGTCGGGTCGATGATGCCGCTCTTGACGAGGTCCTCGACCTCGTTCGTCTCGACGTTCAACCCGTAGCCGACCTTCGCCGTACGCACCTGCTGCACCACGATCGAGCCCTCGAGGCCCGCGTTGTGCGCGAGCTGGCGGAGGGGCTCCTCGAGCGCACGCAGGACGATCTGCGCACCCGTCCTCTCGTCCCCCTCGAGACCGCCGAGCAAGCTCTCCTTGACCTTGTCGGCCGCGTTGAGGAGCGCGACTCCGCCGCCCGGGACGATGCCCTCCTCGAGCGCGGCGCGGGTCGCCTGGAGCGCGTCCTCGACGCGGTGCTTCTTCTCCTTCATCTCGGTCTCGGTCGCAGCGCCGACCTTGACGACCGCGACGCCGCCGGACAGCTTCGCCAGCCGCTCCTGCAGCTTCTCGCGGTCGAAGTCGGAGTCGGTCGTCTCGATCTCCGACTTGATCTGCTTGATCCGCGCCTTGATCGCCTCACCGTCGCCGGCACCGTCGATGATCGTGGTCGTGTCCTTGTCGACGACGACCTTGCGGGCCCGGCCGAGCTGCGAGAGCTTCGTGTTCTCGAGCTTGAGACCCATCTCCTCGGTGATCACCTCGCCGCCGGCGAGGATCGCGATGTCCTCGAGCATCCGCTTGCGGCGGTCGCCGAAGCCGGGCGCCTTGACAGCGACGGCCGAGAAGGTGCCGCGCAGCTTGTTGACCACGATCGTCGCGAGCGACTCGCCCTCGACGTCCTCGGCGACGAGCAGCAGCGGCTTGCCGGCCTGGATCACCTGCTCGAGCACCGGCAGCAGGTCCTTGATCCCGCCGATCTTCTGGTTCGCGATCAGGATGTACGGGTCGTCGAGGATCGCCTCCATCCGCTCCGAGTCCGTGATCATGTACGGCGACAGGTAGCCCTTGTCGAACTGCATGCCCTCGGTGAACTCGAGCTCGAGGCCGAACGTCTGCCCCTCCTCGACGTTCACGACGCCGTCCTTGCCGACCTTCTCGATCGCATCCGCGATCACATCACCGATCTCACGCTCGCGCGAGGAGATCGTCGCGACGCGCGCGATGTCCTCCTTGCCCGAGATCTCCACCGACTGCGTCTTCAGGTTCTCGACGATCGATTCGACGGAGCGCTCGATGCCGCGCTTGAGCGCGATCGGGTTCGCCCCCGCAGCGACGTTCTTCAGGCCCTCGCGGACGATCGCCTGAGCGAGAACCGTCGCGGTCGTCGTACCGTCGCCGGCGACGTCGTTCGTCGCCGTCGCGACCTCGCGCACGAGCTGCGCGCCCTGGTTCTCGAACACGTCCTCGACCTCGATCTCGCGTGCGATCGTGACGCCGTCGTTCGTGATCGTCGGGGCGCCGTACTTCTTGTCGAGCACGACGTAGCGGCCCTTCGGGCCAAGCGTGACCTTGACCGCGTCTGCGAGGACGTTCACGCCCCGCTCGAGCGACGCGCCGTGCGTCCTCGTTGAACTTCACTTCCTTGTGAGCCATTTGCTCGGTTCCTCCCTTTCGTCCTTTAGGCCTTGGCGCCGGCGGGCACGCGGTCCTGAGCAACCTTCGCGAGCACGTCGGTCTCGCGCAGGATCAGGTAGTCCTCACCGTCGATCTTGATTTCGGTTCCGCCGTACTTCGAGAAGACGACGACGTCGCCGGCGACGACGTCCATCGGGATGTGCTCGCCGGTCTCCCGGCTCCGCTCACCCGGACCGGCAGCGACGACGTTGCCCGCGCTGCGGGCGCTCGAGCGCCGTGTCCGGCAGGACGATGCCCGCGGCTGTCGTCTGCTCCTCCTCGAGCGGCTGGACGATCAGGCGATCGCCAAGCGGTGTCAGATTCATTCCCCAACCTCCACTTCGTGGCAGTTCAGATTCCAGGACTTCCTTCAGGGTTTTG
>CAVQTB010000002.1:1295000-1298296 GCA_963716305.1 uncultured Actinomycetes bacterium | reverse complement strand
GGAGCGATAATCCGGTCGTGACCGACGGCGCTCCACGGATGATCTTCCTCGGCTTCGGGAAGTACGTTCGCGCCGACAAGATCTACGCGCTCGAGCCGCTCGCCGAGGGCCAGCGCGGGAACGGCGCCCGACGCACGCGGGTGTGGGTCGAGGGGGTCGCGGGCCCGATTGTCGCCTCGCGCACGGAGCGCGCGATCATCACCGCGATGGGCGGCAGCACCGCCGCCGAGAACACGCGGATCATGGACGAGGCTCTCGACCTCGCACAGCGCGTCGCGGACGCGGCCGAGCAAGGCAAGGTCGACGTCGTCGACCTCGGCCGGCGGGCGCGCCGCCTGCTCGCCTCGACCGCCCAGCCGGAGTCCGAGGGGCTTCTTCTGAGCATCCGGCCCGCTGCCGAGGACGATGCCGTGCCCTGCTCGAGCTGCGCCTGGCGAACCGCGATTTCCTGGCCCCGTACGACCCGGTCTGGCCCGACGACTTCTTCACGGTCGAAGGCCAGCTCGCGCGCATCGTCGATCCGAACCGTTTCGGCTGGCTGATCCTCGACGACGGCGAGGCTGCGGTTGGGTCGGCCTCAGCAATGTCGTGCGCGGCCCGCTCCAGAGCGCGATCGTGTCGTACTGGGTCGACGAGGGGCACACAGGACACGGCCTGGCTTCGCAGGCGGTGGCGGAGGTGGTGGATCTCGCGTTCGGCGAGCTCGAGCTGCACCGCCTCGAGGCCGGGACGCTCGTCGACAACGTCGCCTCGCAGCGCGTGCTCGAGAAGAACCGATTCGAGCGGTTCGGGCTCGCACCGCGGTACCTGCTGATCGCCGGAGAGTGGCGCGACCACATCCTGTTCCAGCGCACCCTCCGATTGAACTTCGCGCGGAGCGTGCACGAGGTCGCGCCCGAGCTCGTCGGCGCCGAGCTCTACGTCGACGGTGTCGGCGGGCAGATCGTCGAGGTCGAGGCGTACGACCACGACGATCCGGCGGCCCACGGCTTTCGTGGGCCGCACGCGAGCGCAACGCGTCGATGTTCGGGCCGCCCGGTCACGCGTACGTGTATCGCTCGTACGGAATCCACTGGTGCCTGAACCTCGTGTGCGAGGCGGAAGGCGTCGCCGAGCGCGGTGCTGATTCGAGCGCTCGAGCCGCTCGCCGGGCTCGAAGACGATGCGCGAGCGGCGCGGCGTCGACGACGTGCGTCTTCTGTGCTCCGGGCCGGGCCGGCTCTGCCAGGCGCTCGCGGTCACGGGCGACCACGACGGGCGTCCGCTCGACGAGCCGCCGTTCGAGCTGCGAGCGCGCACGGCCACGGCCGACCTGCTCGTGGGCCCCAGGATCGGGATCAGTCGAGCGGCCGATCGCCCGTGGCGCTACGGGCTGGCCGGGTCGCGCTTTCTCAGCCGGCCGTTTCGCGCTGTCGCACGGTGAGGACGACACGCATTCCGGGAGCGGCCGCGACACCCCACCTGGGCACCTGGGCGACGACGCGCCCCTTGCTCCCGCCGCGGACTCGGACGTTCAGCTTGAGCCGGGCGAGCTTGCTCTCCGCGCGGGCGACGGGAGCCCGACGAGCTTCGGAACGACGCCTTGCCGCGCCCGTCGCACGATCAACGTCACGTGGTCGTACGCCGAGAGCGTGCCCTTGGTGGGTACCTGGCGATCACGACCCCGACCCGCTGGCCCGGCTTCGCCGGCCGGGCGCGGACGGTTGCGAGGAGCGGCTGGCCGTCGAGACGCTCCTTCGCCTCGGCGAGCGTGATGCCCGTAACGTCCGGCACGTCGACCTCGTTCGGCTTGCAGTCGGCGACGTCAAGCTCGGCCGTGACGAACAGCTCGACTGCGACCGTGCTGCGGCAGTTGCCGTTGTCGCGTCGCAGCTGCCGGTCGCGGTTGACGACGAGCGCGGGCGACGAGTAGGGGTACGCGGGAGCCGGAAACGCGTGCGTCGCCGGATTCCGGTAGGGGAGAGCCTTCTCCATGTACGCCTTCCAGATCAGCGCCGGGTAGGTGCCGCCGGCGACCGGATCGCCGTGGTACTCGGTCAGCATCGGGCGCAGCTCGTCCGGGTAGCCGACCCACACGGCGGTCACGATGTCTGGCGTGTAGCCGACGAACCAGGCGTCGCCGTAGTTCTCGGTCGTGCCGGTCTTGCCTGCGACCGTGTACCCGGTGAGCTGTGCCTTCGTACCGGTGCCGTAGCTGACGACGCCCTGGAGCAGCTCGTCGACGATGGCTGCCTGCCACTCCGCGAGGACCGGTTGAGCGAGCATCCGCGTTCGTCCTGTCGGGACGGCAGTTGCCGTCGGCGTCCTCGAGGCACTCGATTGCCCGCGGCTCGTTCCCGAAGATCGAGCCGTCGATCCGGTAGCCGCCGTTCGCGAACGCCGCGTACGCGCGCGCCATATCGAGCGGTGTCGCCGGCTCGGCGCCGAGGCCGATCGAGAAGTACGGATTCAGGCGGCGTCCCGATGCCGAGCGTCTTCGCGGTCCGCGGCGACGTTCGCCGGCCCGACGATGTTCGTCAGCTGCGCGAACACCGAGTTGTCCGAGTACGCGATCGCCTGCCGCAGGTCGATCGTGCCGCTGTAGCTCGCCCTCGTAGTTGGTCGACGTCCAGAGCGCGCCCGCCGATGTCGATCGTCACCGGGTGCGAGTCGAGCGTCGTCGACGGCGAGATCCCGTCCTTGAGCGCCGCGGCGAGCACGAACGGCTTGAACGCGGAGCCGGGCTGGCGCTCGCCCTGCGTCGCGAGGTTGAACTGGCTGCGGTGGTAGTTGCGGCCGCCGACCATCGCGAGCACGGCACCGGTGTTCGCATCGATGCTGACGAGCGCCGCGGTCGGGCCGATCTCGGGCGGGAGCACCGTTCGCGATCGCGTCGCGCGCGAACTTCTGCAGCTTGAGGTCGATCGTCGTCCGCACGCGCAGGCCGCCGCCGTAGACGCCCCTCGTGTGGAACTGGCGCACGAGCTGGTCGGTGACGTAGTTGGCGAAGTACGGCGCCGGCGTCGCTCTGAGTCGCCGGCAGGCGCACCGCCTGCGGCTCGGGCAGCGGCGTCTTGATCGCCTGCCCGGAACTGCGCGCGGCTCGAGGTAGTGCTGCTGCAGCATCAGCCGCAGGACGAGGTTGCGGCCGCGCGCGCGCCGCCCGTCGGGTGGGCGACCGGGTCGTAGAGGCTCGGGTCGCCGGGGATCCCCGCGAGCAGCGCCGCCTCGGCGGGGGTCACGTGCTCGGTGTCGGCGCTGTGGTCGAAGTAGATGCGGGAGGCCTGCTCGACGCCGTAGGCGCCGTTCCCGAAGTA
>CAVQTB010000002.1:0-1290000 GCA_963716305.1 uncultured Actinomycetes bacterium | reverse complement strand
AGGGGGCCTACCAGCTTACCGAAGTCAGGCAAACTCCGAATGCCGTTATTCCAGAGTCTGGGAGTCAGAGTGCGGGGGATAAGCTTCGTGCTCAAAAGGGAAACAGCCCAGACCGTCGGCTAAGGCCCCTAATTCCATGCTAAGTGGGAAACGATGTCCGATTGCAGAGACAACCAGGATGTTGGCTTAGAAGCAGCCACCATTAAAAGAGTGCGTAACAGCTCACTGGTCAAGTGGTCGGGCGCGGACAATGTAACGGGGCTCAAGCATGGAGCCGAAGCCACGGACTTCATCTTCGGATGGAGTGGTAGGGGAGCGTTCCCATGCCGGCGAAGCGGCGGCGTAAGCCAGCCGTGGAGGCATGGGAAGTGAGAATGCTGGCACGAGTAACGAAAGGCGAGTGAGAAACTCGCCCGCCGAATGCCTAAGGGTTCCTGAGTAAAGCTAATCTGCTCAGGGTTAGTCGGGACCTAAGCCGAGGCCGAAAGGCGTAGGCGATGGACAACAGGTTGATATTCCTGTACCACGTCCCAACCGCTATCACCAATGGCGGGACGGGGTAGGCTAGGGGAACCCAGGCGATGGTCGACCTGGGGTAACCGCGTAGGGCGGGAGATAGGGAAATCCGTCTCCCATCAAGCCTGAGACGGGACGCCGAGGCCGTACAGGCCGAAGTCCTCGAAGCCATGCCTCCTAGAAAAGCGTCTAGGGAGGTTGGACGTGCCCGTACCAAAACCGACACAGGTGGGCAGGTAGAGAATACCAAGGCGATCGGAAGAACCCTCGAAAAGGAACTCGGCAAAATGGCCCCGTAACTTCGGGAGAAGGGGCGCCACGGTAGGGTGAAAATCCTTCGCGGATTTGAGCCCGAGGTGGCCGCAGTGAAACGGCCCAAGCGACTGTTTACCAAAAACACAGGTCTCTGCGAAGTCGAAAGACGACGTATAGGGGCTGACGCCTGCCCGGTGCCGGAAGGTCACGAGGAGAGGTTAGCCTTCGGGCGAAGCTTTGAATCCAAGCCCCGGTAAACGGCGGCGGTAACTATAACCGTCCTAAGGTAGCGAAATTCCTTGTCGGGTAAGTTCCGACCTGCACGAATGGCGTAACGACTTGGGCGCTGTCTCTTCGAGGGATCCGGTGAAACTGTAGTCTCGGTGAAGATGCCGAGTACCCGTGGTTGGACGGAAAGACCCCGTGAACCTTTACTACAGCTAGATGTTGGAGTTCGGGGCACGTTGTCCAGGATAGGTGGGAGGCTTTGAAGCGGGGGCGTCAGCTCTCGTGGAGCCAACCTTGGGATACCACCCTTCGTGTTCTGGGCTTCTAACCCGCTGCCGTGATCCGGGGCGGGAACAGCATCTGGTGGGTAGTTTGACTGGGGCGGTCGCCTCCCAAAATGTAACGGAGGCGCGCAAAGGTTCCCTCAGCACGGTTGGAAATCGTGCGTAGAGCGCAAAGGCATAAGGGAGCTTGACTGCGAGAGAGACATCTCGAGCAGGGACGAAAGTCGGCCTTAGTGATCCGGCGGTAACTAGTGGACGTGCCGTCGCTCAACGGATAAAAGGTACTCCGGGGATAACAGGCTTATCCTTCCCAAGAGTCCACATCGACGGAAGGGTTTGGCACCTCGATGTCGGCTCGTCGCATCCTGGGGCTGGAGTCGCTCCCAAGGGTTGGGCTGTTCGCCCATTAAAGCGGTACGCGAGCTGGGTTCAGAACGTCGTGAGACAGTTCGGTCCCTATCCACCATGGGCGTTGGAGGCTTGAGAGGAGTCGTCTCTAGTACGAGAGGACCGAGACGAACAGACCTCTGGTGTATCAGTCGTCGTGCCAACGGCGCTGCTGATTAGCCACGTCTGGATGGGATAACCGCTGAAAGCATCTAAGCGGGAAGCCCACCTCGAGATGAGGCCTCCCATCTCCTAGAGAGAGTAAGAGCCGTGGAAGACCACCACGTTGATAGGCGGGACGTGCAAGCACAGCAATGTGTTCAGCGGACCCGTACTAATTGCTCGAGGTCTTGATTTAGAACACGCTTGGAGCTGCTATGGAGTTTTGAGGGTGAGCGCGCGCGAATGGACGCAGCGTCCCGCACAACTTGGGCGGTCATAGCGGCGGGGAAACACCTCTTCCCATTCCGAACAGAGAAGTTAAGCCCGCTAGCGCCGATGGTACTCGGAGAGCAATCTCCCGGGAGAGTAGGACGCCGCCCATTTTCTTGTGCTGGCGCTTCGGAAACGGAGCGCCAGCGCCGTTCTAGGCGCGCGTCGTCAGGCGGCGCGCAGCTTCTCGCGCCACTCGGGATCGAGCTCGCGCAGACGTTGCACCCGCTCGCCGAGCGGCTGGATGGGTGACGAAGCAGCGCTGCGAGCCCTTCATCCGCGAACGGGTTCGTGGTGTACAGCGGCTCGGTTGCCGGGCTCGCCTGGAACGAGACGAGCTCCATCGCGCTCTCGAGCCGGAGCAAGCGCGTCGGCCAGGCCGTGAGGCGAATCGCAGAGCTCCGCGGCGAAGCGGTCGGCGTCGAACTCGCGCTTCGGCGAGAGCAGGAGGTGGACGAACGAGGCCGCGAGCGGTCCGAGCACGAACAGGAGCGCCGCGCTCGAGCCAGCCGCCGAGCCGCGAGGCCTCGACCACCGCGGCCGCGATGATCGCTGCGACCGTCTGCACGAGCACGTCGCGGTACCGGAGATGGGCGAGCTCGTGCGCGACGATGCCCTCGAGCTCGGCCGGCGTCGCGACGCCCGAGGAGGCCGGTCGAGACGGCGAGCGCTGCGCCGCCCTGCGCCCCGCGCCCGGCCGAGAGCGCCCGCGGGTAGCCGTCGCGGAAGGAGATACAGCCGCGGGCGCGTGACGTTCGCCTGCGCGGACGAGACGCTCGACGGCGCTGTGCAGCGCCGGCGCCTCGCCCGGGAGAAGCTCGCGGGCGCCGACCATTCCCATCGCGATCCGGTCGGCGTACCAGTAGAGCGCCGCCGCAAGAAGGACGACCGACGCCGCCGAAGAGGAGCGTCAGGCGGTAGCCGCCGAGCTGCCCAGCCGGCGAACGCCATGCGCGGCGGCCGGGATCGACGAAGCAGCAGCCAGGCCTTGAGCGAGGTTCCGCGCGACCGCGACGCGACGGCGCACGCGGCCCTCCTCACGCCTCGTCGTCGCGCTCGTCTGCGTCGTCTTCGGCAAGGCCGTGCGGCGGCCAGTCGGGCTCCGGCGCGTCGCAGCGGCTCGAGCAGTGCAGGGAGGCGATGTTCTGCAACGGGATGAGGATGTGGCCGTTGAGCTCGATGTGGGCGACGTCCTCGACGTAGCAGTACGCCGTCAGCACGCCGTCCTGGTACTCGCCCGCCGAAGAGTGCGACCTCGACCTGCTCACCCTTGTACTTGTTCGTGTAGTCCTCCACCGCGGAATGAGTCTAGCCGCCGCATCTGGCCGCCCTCGACGGCGATCTCGTCCACGTCGCAGTTGGACGTGCGCCTGCCAGGGTGCTGGCTCGCCGCCGGCCGCGAGCCATGCGGCGCGCATCGGCCCACCATGGGTGACGACGAGGATTCGGCCGCCGTCACGACCGGACGGCGATCGCAGAGCAGCGCGGCGAGGACCCGCCGGCTCATCGCCTCGTATGTCTCGCCGAGCTCCCATCCCGTGCTCGCCGTCGAGGCGCCGTCGATAGCCGTCGGGATAGCGACGCTCGACCTCGGTCGAGGTGAGGCCCGACCACTCGCCGACGTCGACCTCGCGCAGGCGCGGATCGAGAGCTACCGGCAGCCCGAGGTGCTCGCCGACGATCTCCGCGGTCTCGCGCGCCCGCGCGAGATCGGAGCTGTAGATCGCGTCGAGTCGCCCGCTCGGAAACGGTCTCGGCGAGCGCGCGGGCCTGCCCGCGGCCGCGGTCGTTGAGGCCGCGGATCGGCATGCCCCTGCCAGCGGCGCTCGAGGTTCCAGTCCGTCTCGCCGTGCCGCGCGAGGAGGAGCGTCGTTGCCACGGACGGCTAAGGTAGCCGCCGCCATGGACCTCGGCCTCCGAGACAAAGTCTGCGTCGTCACCGGCTCGACAGCGGGCATCGGCCTCGACGCCGCGCAGCAGCTCCAGGAGGAGGGCGCCGTTGTCGTCACCTCCGGGCGGGAGCGAGGACGGGATCGGCGACCTGCACGTCGCCGCCGACCTCGCGCGTCCGGGTGAGCCCGAGCGCGTCGTCGCGCTCGCCCTCGAGCGCTTCGGCCGGGTCGACTGCCTCGTGAACAACGTCGGCTATGCCGAGATCCGCCGCTTCGACGAGCTCACCGAGGACGACTGGGAGCAGTCGTGGCAGATCAACGTCATGAGCGCGGTCCGCGCGATCCGCGCCGTCCTGCCCGGGATGCGCGAACGTGGAGCCGGCGAGATCGTCAACGTCTCCTCGACCGCCGCGAAGCGGCCGTCGACGAGTATGCCCGACTACTCGGTCACGAAGGCCGCGATGCTCTCGCTCTCGCGGCTCGTCGCCGATCTCTACGCGAAGGACGGCAGTTCGCTGCAACGCTGTCACGCCGGGCCCGACCGCGACCGACGCCTGGCTCGGCGAGGGCGGGCTCGCCGACCAGCAGGGCGACCGCGACGAGGTGCTCGCCAAGATCGCAGGCGGGCGGCCGATCGGGCCGGCTCGCGCCTGCCGGAGGAGATCGCCGCCGTGATCGTCTTCCTCTGCTCGGAGCGCGCGAGCTACGTCACCGGCGCCGCGTGGAGCGCCGACGGCGGCACCGTCCCGATCATTCTCTGACCTGGGCATCGTCTAGCCTGGCTCCGTGCCCGAGGTCGCTGGGAGAGTCGCGGACGCCTTCGTCGCTCGCATCCGCGAGCTCGAGGAGCACGCTCTGTCGCCGCTCGCCGTGCGCTCCTACGAGACGCGCGGGAGGCTGCGGCCGGAGGACGAGTGCGCCGTCCGCACGCCGTTCCAGCGCGACCGCGACCGGATCGTCCACTCGAAGCCGTTCCGTCGCCTGAAGGGCAAGACGCAGGTCTTCATCGACCCGGCCGGCGACCACTACCGGACCCGGATGACGCACACGCTCGAGACGACCGGGATCGCACGCGTCGTCGCCCGGGCGCTGCGGCTGAACGAGGATCTCGTCGAGGCGATCGGCCTCGGCCACGACACCGGCCATCCGCCGTTCGGCCACGCCGGCGAGGAGGCGCTCGACGAGGCGCTGCGTGCGCGCGTCGGCGGACGGTTCCGGCACAACGAGCAGTCGCTGCGGATCGCCGAGCGGCTCAACCTCACCCACGAGGTGCGCGACGGCATCCTCACGCACACGGGCGAGCAGGAGCCCGAGACGCTCGAGGGCAAGATCGTGCGCATCGTCGACCGTGTCGCCTACATCAACCACGACATCGACGACGCGATCCGCTACGGGATCCTCGAGGAGGGCGACCTGCCGCGCGACGAGCTCGAGGTGCTCGGGCTCGACCGGCTCGGAGCGCATCGACACGCTCGTCCACGATCTCGTCGAGACCTCGGCGCGCTGCAGGCGACATCGCGCAGAGCGACGAGGTCGGCAGCTGCGATGCTCTCGCTGCGCGCGTTCATGTTCGAGCGCGTCTACCTCGGGCCCGAGACCCGGCCCGAGCACGAGCGAGCGCGCGAAACGGTGCGACGGATCTTCGACGCGCTCGCCGACCGCGGCGACGACCCCGACGAGATCACCGAGTTCATCGCCGGCATGACCGATCGCTTCGCGCTCGCGTACGCCGAACGGCTCGGCTGACCGTGGCGCGGATCAAGGACACGAGCGTCGAGGCGGTCAGGCAGGGAGCCGACATCGTCGCGGTCGTCGAAGAACGTACGGCGCTCCGCAAGGCGGGGGCGCATCTCACGGGCCGCTGCCCGTTCCACGAGGAGCGCACGCCGAGCTTCTCGGTCAACCCGGCGAAGGGGCTCTTCTACTGCTTCGGCTGCGGCAAGGGCGGCGACCTGATCACGTTCGTGCGCGAGACGCAGGGCCTGGACTTCACGGGTGCGATCGAGTGGCTTGCCGAGCGGTTCCGGATCCCGCTCGAGTACGAGGAGGCACGGCCCGGCGAGGACGAACGCCGCCGGCGCCGCGACCGGCTCCACTGCGCTGCTCGACCAGACCGCGACGTTCTACGAGCGCTACCTCTGGGACTCGCAGGCCGGCTCGCTCGCCCGCGACTACCTCGCAGGGCGCGGTCTCCGCGAGGAGATCTGCCGCGAGTTCCGGCTCGGGCTCGCGCTCGGCGGCACGACGCTCGGCGCGCAAGGCCGCTGGAGAAGGGCTTCACCGCCGACGAGCTGCGCGCGGCGGGGCTGACGCGGCAGCGCGGCGACGACTACTTCCAGCGCAGGCTCGTCTTCCCGCTCGCCGACGCGCGCGGGCGTGTCGTCGGCTTCCAGGCGCGGCGCCTGCACGAGGACGACCCGCTGAAAGCGAAGTACGTGAACACGCCCGAGTCGGAGCTCTTCCACAAGGGCTCGATCGTCTACGGCCTCGACAAGGCCCGCACGGCGATCGCGAAGCAGGACCGGGCCTGCGTCGTCGAGGGCAACACCGATGTGATCGCGCTCCGGCAGGCGGGGTTCGAGCCGGTTGTCGCGTCGATGGGCACGGCGCTCACCGAGCAGCAGCTGCGCGAGCTCGGACGACTGACGAAGCGGCTCTGGCTCGCGTTCGACGGCGACGCTCGCCGGCGAGTCGGCCGCGCTGCGCGGGATGGAGCTCGCGATCACGCAGGGCTTCGACGTGAAGGTGGTCGCCCTTCCCCCGGGAGCCGATCCGGCAGACGACCCCGGCGGGTTCGAGGCGAAGCTCGCAGCGCGCAAAGCCGTACGTCCTCTACAGGACGCAGGTCGACGCGATGCGGGCCGACGATCGGGCGGCCGGTCACCGGGCGGTCAAGGAGTTCCTCGACAGCGTCCCCGAGTCGCCCGACCGGCAGGCGGCGTGGCGCTGGGCGAGCGACTACTTCGGGACGATGGTGCTTCGTGCCGCCGTGCCGGCAGCGCGGGCCGCGGCCGCCTCGCCGCGTGTCGCGCTGGCCGGCGACCGGCTGGAGCGAAGCGCGCTCGCCGGGGTGGTCGCGCACCCGAGCCTCAGGCCGGTGCTCGCCGAGCTTCCAGAGGCCCACTTCCATGACGCCACGCACCGTGCCCTGCGGGCGCATCTCGTCGACGGCGCGACACTCGACGCCGAGTCGGTGGCGCTGCTGGCAGAGCTCGACGCACGCGCCGAGGCCGAGGGGATCGACGAGGAGACGGCGAAGGAGCTCCTGCTGCGCCTGCGCGAGCGCGAGTTGCGCGCGGAGCTCCAGCACGCCGATTTCGCGCGAACGAAGGAGCTCCAGCAGGCCCTGCGCCGGATCCAGGAGGCGTACGCCGGGCTCGGCGAGCACTCGTCGGTGCCGGACTGAGAGGCTCCGAGTCGGCCGTGGCGAGCGTGGTGACCCCACGCGCTGTGGCCGCCGTCGTGCTCGCCTTCACGGCCGCGATGCTCGCGTGGAACGTCGCGCAGTTCGACTGGGTCCGCAGCTACGACGCAGCCTCGAGCGAGGCCTACGCGAAGGTGCTCGTCTACGAGCACCGGTTGCCCCGGGAGAGCGAGACCGAGGTCTGGCACAACCCGCCGCTCTTCTACCTCGTCGCCGGGACGCTCTCCGTGGCGGGCGACCACCTCGGGCTCAGCAACCCGCGTGCGGTCGTCCAGGTCGTGAGCGCGCTCTCGGTGCTCGCGATTCTCGTGCTGACGATGCTGCTCGCGCGGGAGCTCTTCCCGCGGGCGCGCTGGCTGCCGGTGCTCGCGCTCGTGCTCGCTGCGACGACGCCGGTGCTCGCCCGGGCAGGCGTGCTCTATCACCCCGAGCCGCTCGCAACCGCCCTCGTCACGGCCGGTCTCTACGTGGCCGTCCGCGCAATCGCGCGCGGAGGGCTCTCGTGGCAGGTGGGCCTCGCGGCGGGGGTGCTGCTCGGTCTCGCGAACGTCACGCGCACGTGGGCGGCGGCTGCGCTCGTGGCAGTTCTCGTCGGTCTCGGGCTGGCCGCGAACCGGTGGCGCGACCGGGAGTCGCTCGGGGCGTTCCTCGCCGCGGCGGCCGCGGCCGTCGTGCTCGTCACGCCCTGGCTCGTGGCGAAGGCGATCCTCCACGGCAATCCACTCGCGTACAGCCGTCCGGTCCCTTCCCAGTGGCTGCAACGAGGGCGCCCCGCCGAATTCTGGGTGCCGCCGTCTCCCGCCGCGCTCGTGCGCACGCCGTACAGCCCGCACTTCAAGAACCGCCTGCTGCCGGTCGTCTACGCGGACTGGTGGGGCGACTACTGGCGGACGTACCGCATCCCCGAGGCTCTTCACAACCAGCCGACCAGACTCCCGGCCGAGTACGCACGACCACTGGAGCGTCAGGCCGCAGTCGGCTGGATCGTCGGGCTCGCCGCGCTCGTCGGTGTGATCGCCCTGACAGTCGTCGCCGTCGGGCGCCGCGACCTCGCGCTCGGGACAGTGCTGCTCTCGCTCGGGCTCCTCGCCGTCTCCTTCATCGGCTTTCTCGTCCAGTACCCGAAGCTCGACGGTGACAACATGAAGGCCCTCTACGTCCTCAACGCCGCTCCTGTCCTCGCCATCGCGGCAGCCTTTGCGTTCAGCCGGCTCGCCGCGCGCAGCTCGGCGTGGCTCGCGGTCGTCATCGTCGCGCTCGCGATCGTGATCGTCCCGACCCTTCTCGTTTCTCGTGCTTCCCGCCTGAGCAGCCAGGGCGAGACGTCGCTCAGGATGCGATTTCCGTGCCGTCGAGGATCGTGACGACGCCGGCTCGAGCATCGACGCGGAGCCGGTCGCCGGTCTTGATCCGCTTCGTCGCCACACCGGTGCCGACGACGGCCGGCAGCCCGTACTCGCGCGCGACGATTGCCGCGTGGCACATGATCCCGCCGAGTATCGAGGACGGCCGCGGCGATCGTGTGGAAGACCGGCGTCCAGCTCGTCGACGGTCGCAGGTGCGACCAGGATCTCGCCCTCCTCGAGCTCGCCGAGCTGGTCGGAGCGCAGGATCACCCGCGCGCGCCCTTCAGCCATCCCCGGGGAGCCGGCGCATCCCGTCAACACCTCCCCGTCGACACCGTCCGGACGGGAGCCACTCCTGGACACGCTCGCTCGTGATGCCCCAGAGGATGACCGTGAGCGGTTCGGTGATCTCGTCGGGCACCTGGCCGAGAGCCGGGGGCGGAGCCCACGCGCGCATCGCCTCGTAGATCGACTTGCGCCGCTCGACGATCGGCGGCCAATGGGCGGGTCCGCGCGCGACTCCGGCGCCGCCCGAACTCCAGTCGAGTCGGAGCTCCTCGAGCGCCGAGCGCACCTCGTCGTGGCGCAGGTAGAAGACGTCCTCCTGCTCGGCCAGGAATCCGTGCCGGGCGAGGAGCGCGCCGAACTCGCGCACCTTGTTCCAGAAGATCGTGAGGTAGCGGTGGTCGATGTAGAAGTTGTGGTCCTCGATGTAGGGGAAGACCGTCCGGGCAAGAGCGAGACTCTCCGCGAAGATCTGACCCATCTCCGGCGGGACGAGCGAGCGATGCTCCTCGGTGACCCGCTCGCGCTCGGCAATCACCGCCTCACGGGGGCGCGAGATGTCATCGCCGGCCTCGAGTCGCGCGATGTACGAGGCGATGGTCTGGATCGGCAGCGTCGTGTCGTCGATCCAGGAGCGGTGGTGGTGGTAGAAGGCACCGGCTCCGTACGAGAAGTAGAACCACGGGTCCTTCGTCTCCTCGAAGTCGGCCAGCCAGCGCTCGCCGGCCTCGCTCCCGGCGAGGGCGGCCCGAAGCTCCTCCTCGCTTTCCGCCGCCTTCACGCGCTCCGCCACCCCGAGCTCGAGCGCGAGTCCGGCGAGACGCTTGAGCTCTTCGTCCGGCCGCCAGAGGACGCTGTCGATTCCCGAGATCATCTTCGCGATCGTCTGGTCGGAGATATCCGGGAAAGGCCTGCCGGCAGAGCTCGTAGAAGACGAGGTAGGCGCCGTAGCCGAGGTTGAGGAACTCGAAGTGGTACTGCCAGATGCGATCGATCCCTCCGATCAGCCGGTCGTAGGCGAGGAGGAGCGCGTGGCTCGAGCCCCACCCGCGACCCTCGGTCACGACCGACTCATCCTCGACCTCGGGCAGCTCCGGCACCTCGAGCGCCTCGAGCTCCGAGGTCGCTTCCTCGACCTTGCCGCGCCACTGCGCGTAGAGCTCGTCCCAGTGCTCGTAGTAGTAGCTGCCGCGCCGGGCGAACAGCCCCGCGCGCCGGTCGATCTCCGCCTCGTCGGTGACCGAGTTGGCGCTGACGTACTGGTAGCCGTTGAGGATCCGGTACTCGATCCCACGCGAGGGCGGGACGACGAACAGGCGGGCACTCGCCTGGCTCAGAGCCGCAACGGCGCAGTCGAGCACCATGGCATCGAACGGGTAGAGAGGCTCCGCTGCGTGCAGCCCTTCCTGGAACCAGAACCGGCCCTCCTCGAAGACGCGGCGATCCTCGCTGAAGAGGACGTGGTAGGCGTACATCTCCTCCCACCCCTCGCAGCCCGCAGGGATCGTCACCTCGAACGGGCTTTGGAAGCCCGTGTGCTCCGGTTCCAGCTGGCCGGCCACCGTCATCGCTTCTCGCCTCCTCGGGACGGGCAGCAATTGTGGGATTCGCCGCGTCTCCTTGCAACACGAGCTCTCGTCACGGCAGTGTTCAGAGCGATGCGATCCTCCTGTCAGCGTGCGGGGGAAGAGGACGATCCTCTTCCCCCGTGCCTCGGGCTACGGCTGGCCGCCGGCTCCCGCCGCAAGCTGCGCGAACGTCAGCGCCATGATCGCCTCGGTGTAGCGCCTCGTCTGCGGGCTCATCGAGGAGAGCACGGACTCGAGCGTCGGGCCGTTCTTGGCGCTCGGGAGCTGGTACCCGGTCCCGAGCGCGCCCGCCGCGAGTTGCGCGGGTGTCAGCGACATGATCGACGGGACCCTGCGCGCGTCCTGCGCAGCGGACGGCAGCGAGCTGGCCCAGTTGGTCTGGAGGCTCGGGGCGGCCCCTGAAGTGCCGTTGTCGAACGCGAACGCGAGCACGACCCAGGTCGTGGCCGCTGCCAGCGCGGCGACGAGCCCGATCAGGCCGAGCAGTCGACTCCGCCTGATGTGGACGGTCGCGGGAATGGGGGTGGAAGCGCTCATCGAACTTCTCCTTTCGGGCATGACGGTGACCGCGGGGACGATCCGGTCGAACGGCAGGCCCACCCTCTCGTTTGCCTCGGCGACAGCCGCCGCGGTGGGCCCTTCGAACTGGCAGAAGCAGGCCTCGTCCCCTAACACGATGGTCGAGCCGAGATAGCGCACCGCCGACTCCTCATCTGCGGGTTCCCCGAACCGCTCGAGCCTGGAAAGTCCGCGCAGGAGATCCGAGCGGGAGAGTCCGGGGAGGTAGCGCTCGACGACGTAGACCATGTCGTCGAAAGTACGGCTTAGGGTCGTAGGCTCGAAACCCGGGAAACCCTAGACTTCGGCAGCCTCGCCCATCGCCTTGACGGCTTCGTCCGCAGCTATGGCGAGCCGCGTAGCGAGCTCGGCTCGGCGAACACCGAGCTTGCGGTAGACGTGCGAGAGATGCGCCTCGACGGTGCTCACGCCCATGTAGAGCTCGGCGGCGATCTCCTTGTTCGTGCGGCCTTGCGCTGCGAGCTCGGCGACTCGTCGTTCGGTCTCGGTCAGCTCGACCGAAGGCGCCCTCCGGCCGCTGATGCGCTTGAGCTCCGCCCGGGCCTTGTCGGCCCATAGACGGGCACCCAGTTGCTCGAAGATCGCCAGCGCCCGCTCGAGCGCCTCGCGGGCAGCTCGCTTCTGCTGCGCTTGCCTGAGCACTGTGCCGAGGCAGAGCAAGGTGCGGCCGCGCTCGAACGGCCACGGCGGCTCGGGCTGCTCGGAGAGGGCGCTCTGGAAGGCCTCGAGTGCAGCCCCGAGGTCGCCCTCTGCCGCGGCGAGAAGGCCGCGGCAGCGAAGCACGCCTTCCACCGCCAGAGGGCTGCCGAGCCGCCGCGCATGGAGCTCGTAGGGCTCGAGGTGTGCGCGTGCCTGCTCGAGCTCGCCGAGGGCGACGAGTGTCTCGATCGCGTCCGCCCAGATCGTGAGGGTGGGGTCGTTGATCCCGCCCGCGAGCAACCGTGCGGGCAGCTCTCGCAGGTGGTTCGCAGCCTCGTCGTGACGACCGAGCGCGAGTTCGAGGCGGCCGAGCACGCCTTCAGTGACGATGGCGTAGAGCACGATCGAGCGCGCCCGCGCGAAGCTAAGAGCTTCGTCGGCTGAGTTGCGGGCCTCCTCGACGAGACCGAGGTCCGCCTCGATGAGCGCCTTCACCCGACCGACCGAGAAGCGAGCATGCGGATGTTGCGTCTGCTCGGTGAGCTCGTACGCTGCGGCGGAATGCTCGAGAGCGCGCTGCCAGCGGCCGGCAAGCCACTCGAGCATGCTCAGCGGCCAGAGGATCATCGCCCGACTGCTCTCGTCGCCTCGTTCCAGTGCCTGCGTTTCCATCTCCTCGAGGATGGCGCGGGTTCGGTCGGTCTCGCCCAGGCGTATCAAGCGACGCGCGAGTGCATACCGTGGGCTGAGGTTCCACTCGAGCTGGAGCCCAAGCCGTTTCTCGAGCTCGAGACCGCGCTCGAGCAGGCCCGGGGTGATCTCGGCCTGGTAGTTCTCGGCCTGTCCTGCGTATGCGATTGCCTGGGCGAGCAGGACGGGGTCGCCGACGCGCTCGGCCTTCTCCAGCGCCGCCCGGGTGTCGGCGAGCGCAGCGTGGGCGTCGGCATCGATGAGGTGGTGTCCGGCGCGCACTGCCAGAATTCGGGCGGCGCGGACGTCGTCGCCCTCCGCCTCGGCCAGCGCCTCGCTCCCCCGTTCGATCAGCATGCGAGCGCTGCCTTTCTGTGTCAGCGCTAGCTCGAAGAGAACGTCGGCCCGCTCGACACCCGGAGGAGCCTGGGCGCGCAGTTGCTCGAGCACCGCCGCAGCCCGCTCTCCGTCGCCGGCGAGACGATGGAACCTCGCCGCCCGCAGACACCGGTGCCGCGCGAGGGCAGGATCGGCCGGCGTCAGCTCGGCTGCGAGCTCGCAGAGCTCGGCTGCTGCCGCCGTCGCCCCGCGTCCGGCCGCGTGCTCGGCGGCGGTGTCCAGCTCGGCGGCCACGGCCGCGTCAGGGCCGTCAGCCGCGAGTGCAAGGTGGCGAGCTCGCTCCTCGATGTCCGCCACCACACCCGCGAGCGCTCGGTGCACCGCGCGGCGCTTCCAGACCGGCGCCTGCTCGCCGCAGATCGAGGCCACCAATGGGTGCGTGAAGCGAAGGCGCGACTCGTCGAGCTCGATCACCCCTTCTCGGGCAGCTGCTTCGAGCGCCTCGAGTACCCGATCGTGGTCTCCGTGTGCGGCGGCGACCAGCTCGACCGTTGGCCTTGCGAGGAGCGCGACTTGGAGCAGGACATCGACGGTCTCTGCAGGCAGCCGCGCCAGGCGACCACCGAGCAGCTTTCGGAGGCTATCGGGAACCCGCAGCGCCTGGCCCGGTGTCGGCCGGGCGCCCGTGCGGACAAGCTCGCGCCCGAGCTCGAGCGCGAAGAACGGGTTGCCCGCCGTTGCCTCCTGCACCTGGGCGAGCTCCGGCCGCGTCAGATCGAGCCCCAGCCGCTCCTTGAGCAGAGTGTGGAGGGCACCCAGGCTGAGCGGGCCAAGCGAGAGCCGGAGCAGCCGTCCTTCCCGAAAGGAGTGGTCGAACTGGAACGTAGTCGCTGCCTCCTGCCCGACCCGCAACGTCGCGAGCACGCTGAGCGGCTCATCGCGCAGCCGCCGGAACGCGACCTGCAACACCCCAGCCGAGGCCGGATCGAGCCACTGCGCATCGTCGAGCGCGACCACCACCGGCCCTCGCTCCGCGAGAACGCGCAGCACATCGAGCGCAGCGAGTCCAATCGCGTGGAGGTCGGGAGTCACCTCGCCCGGCTCGACCAGCAGGAGTGCAACTTCCAGCGCCCTTCGCCGCGGCGGCGCAAGCGAAGTTGCCGCCTCCTCGAACACCGGGCCGAGCAGATCCGAGAGCCCGGCGAACGAAAGCGAAGCCTCCGCTTCGACTCCTCGGCACGTCAGGACACGGCTGACACGCTCTTGGGCCTTCTCGACGCCACGCTCCCACAGGATCGTCTTGCCGATCCCCGGCTCGCCGGAGAGAACGAGCGCCCGTGGGCCGAGAGCGGCGTCGGCCAGGAATGCCTCGATCGAGCCGAGCTCCTCGTCCCGTCCGATGACCGCCTGTGCCATGCCGCCCGCAGGCATTGTGACGACTGCGGGGAGTCGCCACTAGGGCTGCGCCCTGAGGCGTAGCTCAGAGCCAGTCGAGCAGCTCCGCCACACCCGAGACGACGGCGTCCGGCCGGTGCTTCTCGGACACTCGTTCGAGGGCGACGCCGCCGCTGATGCCGCTGCGGACGAGGATCGTGCGCGAGCCGCCGAGGCGGCCGAGGGCGATGTCCATCCCGAGGTCGTCGCCGATCACGGCCAGATCCTTCGGCGGCGTCCCGAGTTGGTGGCTGATCGTCCGGAGCGCGGCCCGCGACGGCTTGCCGACGATGATCGGCCGCACGCCGGTTGCCTTTGCGAGCGCCGCGGTCAGCATCGCGCCGCGGCTGAAGATGGGCCCGTTCGCTCCCGCGTAGGCGGGCGCGTAGCTTCCGGTCAGCAGCCGCGCCCCGGATAGCACTGCGCGGGCGGCCCGCTCGAGCTCTTCGAACTCGAGCGTCTCGGGCGTGGCGACGAAGACCGCGTCGGCGCGCTCGGCATCGTTGCCCATGAGGATCCGCACACCCGCCCGCGCCAGGTACTCGCGCGCCGCGTCGGTGCCGAACAGCATCAGCGGGTCGTCGCGTCCGTGTGCCCCCAGGTACGACAGGACGCTGCGCAGCGGCGTCAGCACCTCGTCGTCGGCGATGTCGAGGCCGACCGCGCGCAGGCCGGCCGCGAACACCTCGGGCGTCTCGTGGGTGCCGTTCGTAAAGAGCGCGAGCGGCCGGCCCGACGCGCGAATCCGCGCCAGCACCTCGCGGGCCCCCGGCTGGACGTGCACCTCCGCGCCCGCGCGGTGCACGAGCGTCCCGTCGATGTCGAGCACGAAGCCCTTGACGCCGTCAAGTTGCACGGCGCCACACGACGAGGTCGTCGCCCTTCTTGACCCGCAGGTGCGTGATCGATCTCCGCCGCGCCACCTCCTGGAGGAGCGTGACGACGGGGTCGCGTCCCGGCCGGCCGACCGAACGCGGTCTGTCGAGCGTCGGCGTCGAGGCCAGCATCGCGTCCACCTGCTCCCCGGGCATCGTCAGCCGCAGCAGGAGCTCCTCGTCCGAGATCCGCCGCCCGAAGCGCTCGCGCGCACCTTCCAGGTGCAGGGGCTCGAGCTGGCGCAGCTCGGTGGCCCGCGGTCGCGAGAGCACGCGCTCCGCCACCTCCGGGGCCACGGGTGCCGCGGGGTCTCCGTAGTGGCCGAGGAAGTAGCGGATCGTCTCGTCGGAGACGTTCGACCAGCGCTCGCCGTCGATCACGTTCCGGACCGCCTGGGTGGCCACCAGCTGCGAGACCGGCGTGACGATGATCGGGTAGCCCATCTCGGCGCGGACGCGACCGACCTCCTCGAGCACCGCGTCGAAGAGCTCTGGCCGCCGCAGCTCGTCGAGCATCCGCCGAGTCGTCGAGACCATGCCGCCCGCGAGCTGGTGGTGGTAGTAGGTGGCGTCGAACTCCTGCGGCCGGCCGACGGGCAGCCCCTTCTCCCTGCCCAGCTGGCCGAAGTGCTCGGACACCGCGGCGAGCGCGTCGAGGTCGAGCCGGTGCCTGAAGCCCTCGGCCTCCAGGTCCCGGATCGTCGTCTCGGCCGCCGGGTTCGACGTGCCGCGGGCGAGCGGGTCGACGGCAGTGTGCAGGACCTCGAATCCGGCGCGCAGTCCCTCGAGGTAGACGAACGGCGCGAGCCCGATCGTGCAGTGGCTGTGCAGCTCGATCGCGCGCCCGCCGGCGGCCCGTACGAAATGCGGCGCCAGCTCGCGTACCGCCGCCGGAGTGAGCAGGCCGCCGGGATCCTTCAGGTACAGCCGGTCCATCTCTGCGCAGTCGGCGAGGGCTGCGGCGCGACCTGCGTAGTACTCGTGCGTGTGCACCTCGCTGATCGAGTAGGTGAGGCCGATCACGACCTCCTCGACGCCCTCCTGCCTGGCCATCGCGGCGAGTCGCCGCAGCCGCGGCGGGTTGTTCGACGGGTCCGCGATCTGGAAGCGGCGGATCCCGTTGCGGACGACGCAGCGGAACGAGAGCCGCATCACCTCCTCGTCGGCCGGGACCCAGGAGATGAAGCGCATGCCCGTCGTGATGAAGCTGAGCGGCGTCGACGGCATGGCCGCGCTGACGAGCCGGATCCGCTCCCAGGGGTCCTCGCGGTGGAAGCGAACCGACACGGCCATGTGAGTGCTCGAGCTGAAATCGGCGGCGTGGAATCCCACCCGGTCGAGCGTGGGCGCGATCGCGAGCACGTCGGGGGTCGTCAGGCCGGTGGCGCTCCAGAGGCTCTGGTTGCCGTCGCGGGTCGTCGTGTCGACGATGTCGACGAGCCGGCTCATCGTGGGTCCGGCGCCACGTGGAAGAGGGGCGCCCCGTACTCGACGAGCTGTGCGTTCTCGACGCACACCTCGACGATCGTCCCGGCGACGCGGGCGGGAATCGAGTTCATCATCTTCATCACCTCGATCAGGCACACGACGGTCGTCGGCTCGACGCGAGCTCCGACGGCGACGAACGGCGGCGAACCGGGTGCCTCTGCGCGATAGAAGGTGCCGATCATCGGCGCGGAGATGGTCACGAGCTCGCCGCCTGGGGCCGCGCCGTCGGCCCGTTCGACGGGTGCTGCCGGTGCGGGTGGGGGAGCCGGCGGCTCGGACGGCTCTCCGCGCAGGACGTAGAGCGAGAGCGACTCGGTCTCGATCCGGAGCTCCTCGACGTCCGACTCGTCGATCAGCCGCAGGATCTCGCGGATGTCGTCGTCGCTCAGCGGCATGGTCGGATCAGGCCGGCTTCTCGCCCGAGGCTCCGAACGTGCTCATCACGAGCGACAGCGCGGAGGGCGAGAGCTTCGGCGCCTGTTTCGCGAGGCCGGTGACGGGGCGGGCCTGGAGCACGAGCAGCGCGTCGGGCAGGGCCTCGTCACGGGCAATCGCCCACTCGATGTCCTGGTGCGAGCCGAAATGGCGCTCGATCCGCCGTCCGGCCTCGACCAGCGCGGCCAGGCCGTCCTCGTCGAGGCAGGGCTCGTCCCGCCGCCCGGCCGGCACGTCCACCCGCACCGCGCCTCGACCCGCGACGTCCGGCACGTACTCGACGTGCTTCGTGCTCACCGTCTGCCGGACGATCTCGCCGGTGACCTTGCTCACCAGGTAGTCGTCGGGCGTCAGCTCGCCGCCGACGACCGCGATCCCGAGCCCCCAGCTCGCGTTGACGGCCACCATGCTCGGGTCGCCGCTCACCGGGTTGCAGGTGAACATCACGCCGGAGATCTCTGCGTCGACCATCAGCTGGACCGTGACGCCCATCGCAGGAGAGGCGTCGGCGTGGCCGAGCGCCGCCCGGTAGCCGATCGCGTGGGGCGTGTAGAGGCTCACCCAGCACTCACGCACTGCGTCGCAGACCTGCTCGATCCCGCGAACCCAGAGGAAGCTCTCCTGCTGACCGGCGTGACTCGCTTCCTCGCCGTCCTCTCCGAGCGCGCTCGAGCGAACGGCGACCGGCGGTTGCTCGTCGCCGGTCGCGCCTACGAGCCCGTCGTAGCCGGCGCCGAGCTCGGTGCGCACGGCATCCGGGAGGGGCGCGAAGCGCATCGCCTCGCCGATCGCCTTCGAGGCGGCGCCGACCGCGTCCAGGTCTCCGCTCGAGGCCCGCGACATCGCGGCGGCGATCGTTCCCACGAGGCCGGTCTCCTCGACGAACTGCCGGTAGGCAGGGGCGCCGATCGCGAATCCCGCTCGGAACGGCGATCCCGGCCGAGAGAAGCTCTCCGAGGTTCGCGCTCTTGCCGCCGAACTCGCCGGTGTCGGATCGACGCAGCTCCGCGAGCGGGCGGGTGTAGGCGCTCGTCACCTCACGCGTCGAGGATCGTCACGACGCCGTTCGAGCCGTCGACGCGGATCGTCTGCCCGGTCTCGGATCTCCGCGGTCGCCCGCCCCGTGCCGACGACCGCCGGCAACCCGTACTCACGGCAGACGATCGCGGCATGCGACATGACGCCTCCGATGTCGGTGACCACGGCCTTCACGTTCGAGAAGATCGGCGCCCAGGCGGGGGAGGTGATCGGGCAGACGAGGACGTCGCCGTCGCGCACCGCAGCGATCTCCTCGACGCTGATCACGACGCGTGCCGGGCCCTCGACGACGCCCGGCGAAGCCGCGGCGCCCGTGAGCCGCCCGCCGCCCTGCTCGGCCTGCGCCCACTCCTGTACCCGCTGCGTCGTGACGCCCCAGAGCATGATCGACATCGGATCGGTGATCGCCTCGGGGGTCGCGCCGAGAGCCGGCGGAGGCGTCCAGTCGGCCAGCTTCGCGAGCAGCTCCTTGCGTCGCGCGACGATCGGCGGCCAGTGGGTCGGGCCGAGCGGCTGGCCGCCGGTCGCCCACGTCAGGATCAGCTCGTCGAGCGCCGTCGAGACCTCGTGGCGCCCGAGCTGGAAGACGTCCTCGCCGTCCTCGAGGAAGCCGTGCTTCGCGAGCAGCGCGCCGAACTCGCGCACCTTGTTCCACCAGCGCGTCAGGAACCAGTAGTCGCAGTAGAACTTGTGCTCCTCGACGTACGGGAAGACCATCCTCGAGAGCCCGAGCAGCTCGTCGAACGTCGCGCGCGTCTCGATGTCGAGGAGCGCTCCGTACTCCTGCGCGAGGCGGTCGCGCTCGCGCGCGAGCTCCTCGCTCGGGCGCTCGACCTGCTCGCCCTCCTTCAGAGCGCGGACGTGGGCGACCACCGAGGCGTAGGCGATCGAGGGGTCGTCGTACCAGCTGCGGTAGTAGTGGTAGAGGCCGTCGCCTGTCGCCATGTTGAACCAGGGGTCCTTGACGCGCTCGAGCTCCTCGAGCCAGCTGCGCCCAGCCTCGCTCGTGGCGAGCTCGGCGTCGATCTCCTCGACCGAGCGCCCCTCGACGAACGCCGAGTCGACGCCGCTGTCGATCGCGAGCTTCGCGAGCTTCCGGAGCTCCGCGCTCGGCTGGAAGAGGAGCACGTCGATCCCGGCGACCATCTGCGCGATGTGCTGATCGGGGATGTCGGGGAGGACGCTCTTGCAGAAGTCGGAGAACGTGACGTACGCGCCGTAGCCGAGAAGCAGAAGCTCGAAGTGGTGCTGCCACATCAGGTCGCCGCAGCGGAGCGTCCGGCCGTAGGCGTCGAGGAGCTCGTAGAACGCCGTGTTCCGCTCGTCCTCGAGCATCAGCTCGTCGGGCTCGTACTCGGGGAGGTCGGGGACGGGCAGGTCGGTGATCTCGGCGATCAGCGCCTGCATCTTCTCCTTCCACTTCGCGTAGATCTCGTCCCAGTGCTCGAAGTAGTAGCTCGCGCGGCGCTGGAAGTACTCGACCCGCTCGCCGATCTTGGCCGGGTCAGTGACCGGGTTTCCCGAGATGTAGACGTAGCCGTTGACAACGCGGTAGTCGATGCCCATCGCGGGCGGGACGGCGAAGAACCGGTTCTGCCACTCGCCCACCGCCTGGTACGGGGCATCGATGCAGCAGACGTCGAACGCCGGCATCGGCAGCGGGAAGTGCATCGAGTTCCAGAACCAGAAGCGACCCTCGTCGGTCTCCCGACGCGACTCGTCGAAGAGCGCGTAGTACGGGTAGAGCTCCTCCCAGCCCTCGCAGCCTCGCGGCGTGGCGATCTCGTACGGACTCGGGAATGCGCTCGTTGTCGCCGGGGCGGCCATGTCCTCTCCTCGTCTGGGCTGGGCTCCAGCGCTGTATACACCACCGTCGCTCCCCTGGTAGGACCCCGCCCATGACCGACGCAGGGCCGACGATGCGCGCCATCCGTCAGCACGCCCTCGGAGGGCCCGAGGTGCTCCAGCTCGAGGAGGTCCCGCGGCCCGAGCCGGGGCCGACGGAGGTGCTCGTGCGGGTGGCCGCGGCAGGGGTCAACCCGGTCGACTGGAAGACGCGCGGGCGCGGAGGCTTCCTCGGCGAGCCGCCGTTCACCGTCGGCTGGGACGTGGCCGGCGTCGTCGAGGAGGTGGGGAGGGGGGTGACGCGGTTCGAGCAGGGTGACCCCGTCTTCGGGATGCCGCGCTTCCCTCGCGAGGCAGCCGCCTACGCCGAGTTCGTGACCTCACCCTCGCGCCAGCTCGCCCGCGTCCCGTCGGGCCTCGGCGACGTCGAGGCTGCGGGGCTCCCGCTCGCGGGGTTGACGGCGTGGCAGGCGCTCGTCGAGACGGCCCACGTGGGGCCGGGTCAGCGCGTCCTGATCCTCGCCGCCGCCGGCGGTGTCGGACACCTCGCGGTGCAGATCGCGAAGGCGCGCGGCGCGCACGTGATCGGCACGGCCCGGTCCGAGAAGCACGCGTTCCTGGCCGACCTCGGCGCCGACGAGGCGATCGACTACACGGCCGGGCCAGTTCCGGAGCGGGTCCACGACGTCGACGTGGTGCTCGATCTGGTCGGCGGCGACCCGGGCCTCGGTGCGATGCCTGCTCTGCGCGGGGGCGGTCTCTTCATCGCCGTTCCGTCGTCGTCGGGCTTCGACGAGCTGCGCGACGCCGCCGCGGGCCGGGTGCGTGTGACCGGCATCCTCGTCGAGCCGGACCGGGCCGGCCTCGAGGCGCTCGCCGAGCTCGTCGCGAAAGGCGCCCTGCGCGTCCACGTGGCACGGACCTTCCCGCTCGAGGAGGCCGCGCGCGCCCACGAGCTGAGCGAGGCCGGCCGCACGCAGGGCAAGCTCGTCCTGACGGTCGGCTGAGCCAGCGCGGTACCCGGGCTCCGCCGCCGCTCCCGGCTTGTGCTTCTGGTTGGCGCGCCGTATTGTCCTTGGCGGGTGGGTCGCGGGCAGGATCGGCGGCTGGCTCGGGGTCTTCTGTGGCGAGGTTGGCGCAGCGATTCCGATCGGAGGGACGAATGGCGAGCAAGTTGAAGATCAAGGTCAACGGCCTTGTTCATTCGGTGACGGCGAGTCTCGATACGCCGTTGCTGTATGTGTTGCACAACGAGCTGCACCTGCACGGTCCGCGGTTCGGCTGTGGGCTCGCGCAGTGTGGTGCGTGCTCCGTCTTGTTGGACGGGAAGGAGATTCGCTCGTGCGTGACGCCGGTTGCCGCTGTTTCCGGCAAGGCGATCACGACGCTCGAGGGGTTGCCGGCGATGTGGTCGTCCGAGCGTGGGACGGCGGCTGCTCCGGCGGCGTTGCATCCGTTGCAGCAGGCGTGGATCGACGTGCAGGTGCCGCACTGCGGCTACTGCCAGAACGGGATGATGATCCAGGCGGCCGACCTGCTTGGCGACGACCAAGAAGCCGACGGAAGCGCAGATCCGGACGGCGATGAACGGCCACCTGTGTCGCTGCGGCACCTATCCCAGAATCCTGACGGCGATCCAGAAGGCTGCTGCCGTGATGGCGAAAGGCGGGTCGTGACGATGACTGAGATGCTGAACAGAGACATCACACACCGTGAGTTCTCGCGCAAGACGTTCCTGAAGGGTGGAGGCGCGTTGCTCGTCAGCTTCGGTGTGGCGGCTCCGCTGATCGCACCGGGCAGGGTCGGGGCGGCGAACGTGCCGAACGTGCCTCCGGACCAGTCGCAGCTCGACACGTGGCTCGCGATCAACGCCGACAACACGGTCACGATGTTCCCGCCGAAGCTCGAGCACGGTCAGGGGACGTGGACCGGCTTCCGGATGATCACGGCCGAGGAGCTCGACGTCGACGTCTCGAAGATCAACATCCCGCTCTGGGACTCGGGCTCGGCGCATCCGTTCCCGGATCTCGGGCCGACGGTCGGGAGCAACGGGACCGCGAACGGCGGTCCGCTCGTGCGTCGGGCTGCAGCAGAGGCGCGGCGCACACTGCTTGCCCTGGCGTCCGCGCGGCTTGCCGTGCCGGTTGCGAGCCTGAGCGTCTCCGATGGGGTCGTCACCGGCGGCGGCAAGTCGACCACATACGGCGAGCTGGTCGGCGGCAAGCTGTTCAACGTCACGATCAACACGACCGCGGCGGGTGAGGCGACGCTGAAGCCGGTGAGTCAGTACAAGGTCGTCGGGACGCGGATACCTCGCTTCGACATCCCGGACAAGGTCACCGGCAAGCACGTCTTCATCCAGGACGTGCGCATCCCCGGCATGCTCCACGGCCGGCCGGTGCGTCCGCGCGGCCAGGCGAACGTGTTCGGCAAGTCTTCCGAGGGTGGCCCGGCGAGCTTCACGCTGCTCAGCATCGACGAGAGCTCGGTGAAGAGGATCCCGGGCGTCCAGGTCGTGCGAGAAAAGAACTTCGTCGGCGTCGTCGCACCGACCGAGTACGCGGCGATCCAGGCTGCCGCGCAGCTGAAGGTGAAGTGGTCGGAATCCGACACGCTGCCGGGCCACGGGAACATGGCGGGGTTCATGCGCGCCAGCAAGACGACGGACGGCACCGTGCTGAACTACGGCAACGTCGACGCCGTGAGGGGATCGGCGGCGAAGGTGGTCGCAGCCACCTACCAGTTCCCGGTTCAGATCCATGGGCCGATCGGCCCCGTCTGCGCGATCGCGGACGTGCACGGGAACAGCGCGACCGTCTTCATGCAGGGTCAGGACACGTGGGGCTACCGGCCCGGGCTTGCCCTCGCAGCGGGCGACATCCCCGTGAACAACGTGCGCATCGTCCACTACGAGGGGGCCAGCACGTTCAACCGCGAGCCGAACACGCACCCTGCTGTCGACGCGGTGATCATGTCGCGGCTGGTCGGCGCGCCGGTCCGCGTTCAGCACATGAGGTGGGACTCGATGGGCTGGGAGGCCTACGGCCAGCACAACCTCGCCGACATGCGCGGCGGGCTGGACGCGAACGGCAAGATCCTGTTTCTCGAGCACGTGTCCTGGATGTCCCCGAACACGACCAACGTCTCCGACGGGACGAACGTGCCGGGGAACCAGCAGCTCGGATACCCGGTCCCGCCCGACGCCACCTCGGGCGGCGGGTCGACACGGAGTCAGCCGTTCTCGTACGGCGCGACAACTCAGAACGCATCGGGCGGAGGAGCGAGGATCGAGACGTTCCAGTGCGGCGACCAGTACTTCCCGAACATCCCCAATCGCCGTGTCTCGGGCAAGACGCTCACGAACATCTTCCGCACCTCGCCGTTGCGGGCACCGGCCTGCATCCAGGCCAACTGGGCCGGCGAGACGATGATCGACGAGCTGGCGTACGCGGCCGGCGAAGACCCGGTCTCGTTCCGGCGAAAGCACATCACGAGCGACTCCTGGGGTGCCGTGCTCGAGGCGGTCGCGAAGGCCTCGAACTGGCAGCCGCGCCCGGCGGCGTCCAACCTGTCGGACGAGCGGATCGTTCGCGGTCGGGGCGTCTCGATCGGCGGCGAGACGCACACGAACAGCGACGAGTACGCCGGTGTCGTGGCCGAGATCACGGTCGACCGCAAGACCGGCCAGATCACGGTGGATCATCTCTACGGCGCCCAGGACGACGGCTTCCTCGTCAACCCGGCTTCCGTCGAGAACCAGATCTCCGGGATGCTCACCCAGGGCGTGAGCCGAGCCCTCGTCGAGGAGATGACGTTCACGAAGCGGCGCGTTACCGGCCTCGACTGGGTCGCCTACCCGACCTTGCGCTTCAAGGACGCCCCGAAGGTGACCACGATGGTGATCGCCCGTCCCGGTGAGATCGTGACCGCGGCCCTGTCGCCGGCCGGCGTCGCCGGGCCACGCTATCGCGGCGCGGGCGAGCCGACCGTTGCAGCCACCCCGGCTGCGATCGGGAACGCCCTCTTCGACGCGACCGGCGTGCGGATGCGCCAGATCCCGCTCACGCCTGCCAAGGTGCGCAACGCGCTCGAGGCGGCGGGTCGCCTGTACAAGGGATAGGCGCGAGCGGCAGCCTCGTCGAGGCTGAAGCATCAAGAGATCGGGCCCGGCAACGGGCCCGATCGCTTGTCGAGGGCCGTGCCTGCTTCGACGAGGCCACAGGACGCTCGCAACCTTTACAGGTCGTCCAGTCCGCGCGACCCGCGTGCGATGCGCCTGGATCCTCGGGGAGTCAGCGTCGATGCGTCACGAGCGAACGGTCGCCCACCAGGCGGGATCCGGGCGGAACGGGGCGGCCGGACGGCCGGTCGCGTCCGTGTCGAGCCGGTACACGAGCCCGGCGGTCGGCTCGGCTCGGCGCTGCTCGTCGCTCCAGTCCTCGGTCGCCGTCGTGACGTAGAGCCGGTTGAGCCCGGGCCCGCCGAACGCGCAGCACGTCGTCTGGGCGGCCGGAACGAGGAGTGCCTCACGCAGCTCGCCCTCCGGGGAGTAGCGATGGACCCGTCCGGCCCCGTAGATCGCCACCCAGAGATCTCCCTCGGCGTCCACGGTGAGACCGTCCGGAGCCCCGACCTCCTCGGGAACCGCGATCAGGACCCGGCCGTCCGAGATCGCGCCCTGTTCGCCGTCGAACGAGAACGCGTGCACGAGACCCGGTCCGCTGTCGGCCAGGTACATCGTCGTGCCGTCGATGCTCCAGCCGAGCCCGTTCGAGATCGTGAGCTCGCCGAGCAGCAGCTGGGTCCGTCCGTCGCAATCGAGCCGGTACAGCGCTCCGCCGCCTGGACGATGGTCGTCGGCCACCGTGCCTGCCCAGAAGCGGCCCTGCGGATCGCACGCGGCGTCGTTCATGCGCGTCCCTTCCGGCGTCACGTCCGCGACCGCGCGCAGCGAACCGTCGAGCGCCAGGTAGCTGAAGCCCAGGCCAGCGGCGAGGAGCCAGCCCTCGTCGTCCTCGACCGGCGCAATTGCGCCGACCGTCCCGGGGATGTCGTATCGGCGAACGCGGATCAGATCGCCGTCGTCGGCGATCCGGTCGCGGTAGACGCGACCGGCGACGATGTCCACCCCGAGCAGCTCGTCGCGGCGTGCGTCCCAGCGGACCCCTTCACCGAGCAGGGTCTGCTCGGTGGTGCAGGCGACGGCGGCGGAGTGACTCACCGCCGGCGATCATCGCAGCGAGGCGTTCGCGGAGTCGGGCAACGGGTGGCGCGCAATAATCGTCGGCGTGGGGTGAGCGAGCAGCCAGGGGAGAGGATGTTGCATCTCGAGAAGGTGCTCCCCGCGCCTCCCGAGCGTGTATTCGCGGCCTGCGTCGAAGCCGAGAAGCTCGCGGAGTGGTGGGGCCCCGACGGTTTCACGTCCCCGCGCGTGCAGCTCGATGTGCGCGAGGGAGGTCAGTACCGGATCACGATGCAGCCGCCGGAAGGGCAGCCCTTCCACCTCCGAGGCGAGTTTCGCGAGATCGAGGCACCTCGGCGCCTCGTCTACACGTTCGTCTGGGAAGAGCCGGACCCCGACGACCAGGAGACGCTGGTCACGTTGACGCTCGACGCGGCAGGCGATGGCACCCGTCTCGTGCTCGACCAGGGCCCGTTCAGGACCGAGGCCCGGCACGAGCTCCATCGGGTGGGATGGACCGAGACGCTCGCACGGCTCGAACGAGCACTTGCCTAGGCTCGGCCACGCTGTTCGCGGAGAATGCGGCCGTGCCGCTCGATCTGGAAGCCGAGCTGGATCGGCTCTACGGCGTCGACTTCGACGAGTTCGTCCAGCAGCGCACCCGCCTCGTGCGGGCGCTCCGGGAGGAAGGCCGGCGGGCCGAGGCCGGCGGCGTGCAGGAGCTACGGAAGCCCTCGCTCCCTGCGTGGACCGTGAACCAGCTCGCGCGGCGTCGGCGCAAGGACGTCGATCTCCTGCTCGACGCGAGTCATCGTCTCGCGACGGCTCAGCGCGCACTCCTAGTCGGAGGCGACCAGCGAGCGTTCGAGACCGCTCGCCGACGCGAGCGGACGGCGGTCGCGCGACTTCGCGACGCGGCCGAGACGATCCTCGCCGGCAGAGCGACGCCCGCGATGCTCGAGCGGGTGACAGCCACGTTGCGTGCCGCGGCGGGATCCGACGAGACGAGACCGTTGCTCGCCCGAGGGAGGCTGACAAGCGATGTCGCACCCGGCGGGTTCGAGCTCCTCGCCGGCGCGCCTGCCGTCGCCGCGACACCTGAGAAGTCACGCCCCCGCCGGGCGAAGTCGACGAAGCCCGACGAGGCGAGCCGGCGCTCCAGGCTTCGCCGCGACGAGATCGCCAGGGCTCGTGCAGCCCTGAAGCAAGCGACCGAACGGGAGGCCGCGGCCGCCCGGCGTCTGCGCGACGCCGAGCGCGCCGCCAAGACGTTGCGCGAGCGCCTGGCCCACGCCGAAGAGGAGCTAGGACGTCTGCGCGCCGAGCAGAAGGCCGAAGCAGCGGCGGTCGAGGACTGTCACGCGAGGCTCGACGCCGCGCGAGAGACCTGACCGTCCGGCGCTCCGCGAGATCGCGGGCTCGAGGTCTAGGGCCTGTCCCTAGTCGAACTCGCGCTCGGCGCAGTCCGGGCAGTAGAACGCGAGCGCCGGAAGCTCGTCGGTGTACGGCACGTCGACGCGGTACCCTCGCCAGCCCTCCGCGTAGAGGTCGGCCAGGTGACCGCACTCGACGCACTCGATCGGCTCGCCCAGCCGGTAGTCCCGGCTGCTCGCGTTTCCCCTCACATCACTCACCCGATCCATGATGAGCCGGCGAGTTGCCGTCGGCTACTGGCCCGTTGGGCCGGCCGACTCGCCAATCCGGCTAGGAGCGATCCCTCGGCGCCCGGGATGCCTGAGGAGGCGTCCGTCGGCGATCCACTGTTTGCGGGGCTCCACCCGCGCGCCTTCACGCCGTAGGACCGTGCGCTTGATCTCCAACCCATCCGTGTGACAGTGTCGGCCTCGACATTTCCGGCGAGGAGGGCGAGCGATGGCGAAGTTCCTGGTACGGGCGTCGTATAGAGCTGAGGGCGCGAAGGGCGTTCAGAGCGCCGGTGGAACGAGCAGGCGAGACGCTGTAGCCAAGATGGCCGAGGGTCTCGGGGGGAGCCTCGAAAGCTTCTATTTCGCGTTCGGCGAGACCGATGCCTACGTTGTGTTGGACCTCCCCGACAACCGGACTGCGGCGGCGGCCTCGATCGCAGTCAACGCCGCTGGGGGAGCGACCTCGGAAGTCGTTGTGTTGCTCACGCCCGAGGACATCGACGCGGCAGCCAAGCTCTCGGTCGATTACCGGCCGCCCGGATCCTGATCGGGGTCTGCCGAAGTCTCACTCGACGCTTCCCCCCTGATCGACAGCTCACCGCCGGTGGCCGGCTTGCTGTCCGGCCTATGCGACGCCGACCCTGTTGTCGATCAGCGCCGACACCTCGGCAAACCGCACCTGCGGCTCAACGCCGTAGAGCTCGATGACCTTCGCCTTCAGCTCCGGCGTGAAGAATGCGCGGGCTGCTGCCTCCGACTCCCACACGTAGGTACTGGTGACCGTCCCGGTCTCCTCGTCCCACATGAACACCTTGCTTCGCAGGCCGTCCATCCCCTCAAACATCGGCGCCTCCTGTTCAGCGACCGCTGAGGCTCGTTCGCGATCGAGGCTCTCGCCTGGACCGATGGTGACGATGACTCCAATCATGCCTTCTCCCTTCTTCTCTTGATCGCGACCCCGGATCGCCAGCCTGTGCTCACCGGCGTAGTTCTACGCCTCTCGCGCCCACCAAACAAGTGCTCGAGGGCGATCCCGGAGTTGTTCTCGGTGCTGATCGTCGAGGAGGCGTAGCCGACTCGCGCTTCCAGGCCGCGAACGTCGCCACAGCGAGCATGGTCGTGCGGAAACGGCTTACTTCGTGACAGGTAGCTCCCCGGGTTGGACTCGAACCAACAACCCTCCGGTTAACAGCCGGATGCTCTGCCAATTGAGCTACCGGGGATCGCTCGGCGGGGCATTGTAGCCGCGGCCGGCGCCCGTCCCCCTGGCCGTTCGGTATCGGTCCTACCTGACCTTTAGGTAGACGACAGTCGCGTGCAGCGGTCGGCCGTCTTCGGCCGAGGGCTCGTAGAAGACGAGCCTCGCGGGGCCCGGCGGGACGTCGATCGTCGCCGACCACGTGCCGCGCGTTCCCGTGCCGGCGCTCGCGGTGATCGTCTGCGTGCGAAGCTTGCGGTCGCCGCTCCAGACCTCGACCTGGAAGGTCGCCTCGAACACGTTCGCAGTGCCGGCCGCACGGACGGGGCTCGAGACGATGGAGTCGCGGGCCGGGCTCTCGACGAAGATCGGTGCCTCCGCGGTGAGATCGGCGAAGTCGTCGCTCGTCGCCGGCCGCTCGAGCACGTCTCCGGCGCCGTTCTCGAGCGCCGCCGCGCCCTTGCCGTCGACCTCGATCGTGGCCGCGTGTACGGTCGGGAACTGCGTCAGCGTCCTGACGATCTGGGCCTGGGCAGTTCTCGGAGGCTCGCCGAGCTCGCTCGAGAAGGTGGCCGCGCGCGATCCCGTCGGCGATCGTCACGTCCTCGAGCTTCACGCCGTCCGGCAAGGCTGTCTCGAAGCCGCTCGGCGGGCCGGCGAGCAGCTGCTCGAGAGCCGCGCGGGCGACCGCCACGGTCTCGGGCACCTCGACCGTGACGGCCTCGAGCGCTCCGTTGCGGTAGAAGAACGCCGAGACCGCGGTCTCGGCCCCGGTCGTGCTCGTTGTCGGCGTCGTGTTCGTCGTGGTCGTGGTCGTGGCCGCCTGCTCGCTCCCGCCGCAGCCCGCGAGCATGGCGACCGCGACCAGGATCGGCCAGACCCTCATCGCGCCGAGTCTGCCAGCAGAACCGGCTGGTGAACCCTTGACGCACGGCGGCTATCCTTCGCGGCGTGAGTGCGTTCGCCGTCGTCCTCCTGATCGCTGCAGCGGCGCTGCTCGTGGCCACGGAGTGGAACCGACTGTCGGGACTCTTCGGCGTCGAGTCGCGTCGAGAGCGGCGGCACGCGCGTCGGCGGGCGAAGCTGCACGTCGTCCCCTCGGAGTCGGAGGAGTTCGCCCGCGCCGTCGAGCGCGACCTGGCGTCCCTGCCGACGATCGACGAGCACGACGCGAAGCGCAGCTAGCCCGGTCAGCGCACGACGACGGTGCGGGAGAGCGTCGCCGTGTTCCCCTTGATCTTCACGACGTCCTCCATGTTCTTCGTCTCCTGGTAGTCGGACGCCTGGACGACGACGTTGTGGGATCCGGGCAGGGCCTTGAGGACCGCCGTCCCGTCCGCGAAGGTGACGTGCGCCGAGCGGCCGTCGATCGTCGCCGTGATCGAGCGCGGGTCGACGCCCGAGCCGCCGTCGGTGATCGCGACGGCGATCGTGCCGGGCTCGGATCGGGCGAGCCGTAGCTGCGGCGGCTTCGTGTCGTTCACCCAGTAGCGGAACTGGAACGGCCCGGCGCGCGAGGCGGTCCGGGTGTCGAAGACGATGTCGTACGTGCCGGGCAGGGGAAGGACTGCGCCGGCGACCGATCGTTTGTCGCCGTAGGTCTCGAAGTACGGGTTCAGCGTCACCGGCAGGCCGGCGTACCCCACGAGATGGTTCTCGTCACCGGCGAAGACCACGTGCGGCACGGCCTTTCCGGACAGGACGACGACGCCGAAGTTCGCGACGGGCCGCGCGATCGTGAGCCGGTACACGACCTCCGGCCCGGGATAGGTCGAGTCGCCGCCGGTCGGAAAGCGATAGCTCTCGATCGTGGTCGAGCCGCCCTGCTGTCGTGCCGTCGAAGATTCCGGGCCCGTTGAGACGCTTGTGTGGAACGCTCCCGAGCAGCGGCTTGTTGATCACGACGAGGAACGGGATACGGCGCACGTCGGGGCCCTGCGTGAGCACGACGAAGCCGGTCACGGCGCCCGTGCGCGCCGACGGGAGGACGGTCGCAGTGACGGAGAGGTCGCCCGGGACGGTGACCGATGCCGGCGCCTCGATCTTCGCCCCTGCGCCGGTCCCCTGGACGACGACGCTGACCGCCCACGTGTCTGCGCCGCCGCCGGCGTCGGTGAGCTCGACCGAGCGGGTGCCGCCGTTCACGGGGAACGTGATTCCGGTGGGCGAGGCGAAGAGCCGCGGGTCGAGCGCCCGCGGCAGGTTCACGAGACCGCCGCCCTCGCGCAGGACCGAGACCTCGCGTCCGTTCGCCGTGTGGACCGGGTCGGCCGTCTGCACGAGGGCCGACTTGACCTGCTCCACCGTCCAGTCGGGATGCTGCTCCTTCAGGAGCGCCACGCCGCCCGCGACGTGCGGGCTCGCCATGCTCGTGCCCTGGAGCGGCCCGAAGGGGCCGCCCTGGGCGGCCGGCAGCGACGACGTGATCGCCGACGCCCGGTGCGCTCACGTCGGGCTTCAGCTGCAGCGAGACGGGCGTCGGCCCGGCGGACGAGAAGCTCGCGATCACGTCGGAGGTCGTCACCGCAGCGACGGTGATCGCCGACGGGGCAGTTCCCCGGCGAGCTGATCGAGCCGTAACCGAAGTCGGAGAAGTCGTTCCCCGCCGCGACGACGGGCACGACGCCGGCCTTCGCCGCACCCTCGATTGCTCGAACGACGATGTCGCGCTCCGGCTCGACCTCCGGCTCGCCGAGCGAGAGGTTGATCACGTCCATGCCGTCGGCGACCGCCGCCTCGATCGCGGCCGAGATCTCCGCGGCGTTGCCGTCGAGGCCGAAGTCGGGCGTGGGGACGGTGAGCGCCTTGTAGTTGCCGAGATACGCGTTCGGCGCCACCCCCGAGATCACGAGCGGCCCGGCCTGCGTGCCGAACTCGCCAGCGGCGATACCGCCGACGTGCGTGGCGTGGAACGACTCGTCCGGGTCGAACGGAAGGTCGGCGTATCTCCAGTCCGGCGAGGGCGGCGGGAAGGTCCGCTGGACGATCACCTTGGGCGTCGCGTACTTCGTCTGCCCCTTCGGGAAACCCGCCGGGTAGCCGAGCGCGGACGGGTCGAAGTACATGTGGCTCGCGTCGAGGCCGTCGTCGATGATCCCGATCTTCATCCCGTTGCCAGCGGTCGCCCGCGCCGGGCCCCAGAGCTTGTCGGCGCCGATCATCTGCGGGCCCAGCGTCGCGGCGCTCGAGTAGGTCACGTTCGACCACGTCTTGGCGATCCCCGGCACGTGTGCGAGGCGATCGACCTGCGACTCGGGGAGGACGACGGAGAAGCCGTTCGCGACCAGGCGGTAGCGCCAGCGGATGCTCGCCTGGGGAATCGCCTCCAGGACGTTGCGCTCGGCCCGGGCCCGGGCCGCTGCGAGCTGCTTCGCGTAGGTGCTTCGACGCGCCGCCTCGAGGTTCGTGCCGAAGGCCGAGAGCGGGGGCGCCTTGAGCGTCACGACCACCTCGGTCATGGGCAGGTCCTTGGCTGCGTGGCCCGCTCCGGAGAGCGTGACGGCGGCCGCTGCGGCGAGAGAGAGGAGGAGTGCGCGTCTCAGAGTGCGGATGAGAGGACTTGAACCTCCACGTCCTTACGGACACACGGACCTGAACCGTGCGCGTCTACCAATTCCGCCACATCCGCGAGGCGAGACAGTGTAGCCCCGCCCGATTCGGCTCAGTGAGACCGAGCGAGCGCTCTCGCGCTACGCGACGTCGCGCCGCTCGGCGGCCCAGGCGCCTTCGCCGTTCTGCAGGTTCTGCTGGATCTCCCCGACGTAGCCGGCGAGGTCGCGCTCGCGCTCTGCGATCCGTACCTCGCGCTCCTCGAGGTCCTTGGCGAGCTCCTCGAGCTTGTCCTCGCGCAGCTCGTGCTCGGCCTGGACCCGGGCCTCGTTGACCCGCTGTTCCTCGGCCATGCTCGCGGCCTGCTTGACGCTCTGCTCGAAGACGGTCTGGCGGCGGAGGAGCGACGACTCCCGCGAGGCGAGCGCCTGCTCACGCAGCTCGAGCTCGTGCTCCCGGTCCGCTCCGGCCGACTGCTCGCGCTCCAGCAGGGTTTCCTCTCTCGAGACGAGCGCCGCCTCGAGCGCCTCCAGGCGCTGCGTGCGGTCGTCGATCGCGCGCACGATCTCGTCCTGCTTCCTGAGCGCGGCCTCACGTGCCTCGAGCTCCTTCTCGCGCGAATCCAGCTGCTTCTCGCGGGCCGTCAGCTCCTTCTCGCGGCCCTTGCCCGAGTGGGCGCGCTGCTCGCGGTCGGAGAGCTCTTCCTCGCGCTGCTTCAGCTTCTCCTCGCGCCGCTCGAGCTCGGAGAGGAGCGCGAAGGCCTCCTGGGAGGCGTGTCCATGACTCGAGCGCTCGCGGTCCATGCGGACGCCCTCGTCACGAAGCCGACGCTCGCGTGACGTGAGACTCCGTTCGGCCTCGGCGAGCGCGCGCTCGCGTTCGGCGATTCGCTGCTCATGCGCGGCTTCTCGCGCCACGAGTGCCTCGCCACGCTCCTGGAGACGCGTCCGCTCGCGATTCGCGTCGGCGATCGCGGTCTCGGCGTCCTGCTCGCGCTTGATCGCCGTCAGCTCGCGCTCGCGTGCCTCCTCGTCCTGCTGCCGAACTGTTTGCTCGCGGGCCTGGAGGCGTGCCTCGGCCTCCTGGCGCCGAACCTCGATCGCGTTGTACTCGCGCTTCAGCTCCTTCTCGCGCTCCGCGATGCTCGCAAGCTGCTTCGCGAGCTCCGCAGCTGCCTGGGCGCCCTCGTCGTGCGCGACCTCGACCTCGGCCGCCCGCGCGTCGACGTGCTTCCCGAGCTCGGTGAGACGAGCCTCCTCGGCGGCGAACTCGGCCCGCATCGCGGCAAGCTCCGCCCGTTCGCTCTCCAGCGCCTCGTCTCGCTCCCGGAGCGCCGCGGTGCGCTCCTCGAGCTCCGCCTCGGCCGCCTCGAGCTTGGCCGCGAGCTGTGTCGCCTCCGCTTCGCGGACCGAGAGGTCCTGGCCGGCGGCGAGCTCGCGGTCGTACGCCTCGATCTGCTGCTTGAGCGCCTCGCCGAGCTCGAACTCGCGCTGGAGGGCCGCCTCGAGGTCGGCACGAAGCGTGGCGAGCTCGGGGTCTGGCGCACGGGGAAACTCCTCCGCGGCGAAGTCGGTTGCGGACTCGTAGTCGGTCGGCTGGTAGTCCGCCGGCTCGAGATCCTGGGACTGCTCGTCGGTTGACTGGTTGTCGGGCTGGGCCTGCTCCTCGGGCTGCTCCGCGTCGCCCGGCGTCGCCGGGGCCGCGGGGACCTCTTCGGGCCGTCTCGCCTGGAGCTGGGCCCGCAGCCCGCTCCCGAACCCCTTCTCGGTCTCCGCGCTCACTTGAGCTGCTCCATCAGGTTCATGAGCGCCGGCCCGAGGATGACGATGAACATCGCCGGGAAGATGAAGATCACGGTCGGGAAGAGCATCTTGATCGGCGCCTTCATGGCCGTCTCCTCGGCAGCTGCCTGACGCCGCAGTCGGGAGTCGGCCGCCTGCACGCGGAGGATGCGTCCGAGCGAGATGCCGAGCTGGTCGGCCTGGATCACCGAACGGACGAACGACGCGACCTCGGGTGCCGGCACGCGCTCGGCCATCCTCTTGAGCGCTTCCTGGCGCGCCTCGCCGATGCGGATCTCACCGAGCGTGAGGCCGAACTCGTCGACGAGCGCCCCGTCCATGTGCTCGGTCAGCTTCGTCACCGCGCCGTCGAAGCCGAGGCCGGCCTCGACCGAGACGGCGAGCAGGTCGAGCGCGTCCGGCAGCTCCTGGCGGATGCGCTCCCTGCGCCCGCGCGTGGCGACGGTCAGGATCGCGTTCGGGGCGAGGAAGCCGAAGATCGCGCAGAGTGGGACGAGCAGGATCGTCGCGACGGGCGCCCAGCTGATGCCGACGAGGAGAGCCAGGAACATTCCCCCGATCGCAAGCCCTGCCTTCAGCGCCAGGTACTGCGTCGAGGAGATGCGCGACGAGAGACCGGCGGCGAGCAGGCGCGACGAGATCCCGTCGGCCGTCGCCTTCGGGCTCAGTCTCAGCGTGATCGCCGCGAGGTTCGCGACCGCGGGCCCGACGACCCGCTCGCGGAAGTTCACGCGCTCCAGCTTGACGCGACTCACCCGGGTGCGGCCGTACCCCGTTGCCCGCTTGACGGCGATCTGCTGCTGGCGTCCGGTGTACGTCGCGACCTGGCCGGCCAGGTAGACGGCGACGCCGAGCGCGAGCATGGCGAGGATCAGAAGTGGCATCGGCTACCCCTTGAACGCGACGATTCGCTTGAGGATGAGAGACCCGACCCCGATCATGATCAGGCCGAGCGCGATCAGCTTCTGGCCCGTCGGGGTGCTGTAGAGCGGCGCCATGTAACCGGGGTTCATCGCGGTGATCGCGAGCGCGAGGAAGAACGGAAGGCCGGCGAGCACGTAGGCCGACATCCGGCCCATCGCCGTCAGGCCGCGGATCTTGCGCGCGAACTGCTGCCGCTGGCGGACGGTCTCGGCGACCATGTCGAAGAGGCCGGCCAGCGAACCGCCGATCTGGCGCTGGATCGTGACGGCCGTGATCACGAACGAGAGGTTCTTCGAGCCGACTCGATTCGACATGTCCGAGAGGGCCGCGTCCATCGGCCGACCGAGGCGAGTCTCGGTGATGACGCGCTTGAACTCGGTGGACGCTGGCTCGGCTCCCTCCTCGACCACCGACTGGATGGCCTGCCGAAAGGAATGGCCGGCCTTGAGCGAGGCGGCGATCGTGATCAGGAGGTCGGGCAGCTGGTTGTCGAACGCCTTCACCCGCGAGCCGGCCTTGAACCTCACGAACATCACCGGCAGCGCGGCACCGAGCACGAGCACGCCGAGCGTGATGAGCGTCGGGGCGCCCGCGAGCGCTGCGATGCCTCCCAGGACGACGCTGACGCCGATGCAGATGTAGAAGAGCTCGGCGGCGCGCAGGGGGAGGTCTGCGCGCACGAGCAGCCGCTCGAGGGAGCGAAAGTGCTTCATGTTCTCGAAAGCGCGCTCGGTCGCGGAGAAGATCGACCGCATGAAGGTGCGCGTGGTGTGCCGCTGACGCTTTCTCGTCCCGCTCTGCGTGGGACCGAGATGCGGCTCGAGTCGCGACCGGAGCCAGAGGCCGGCGCGACCCGAGAACCAGAAGCAACTTGCGAGCAGGATCAGGCCGCCGACGACGGCCGCCAGCAGGAGCGTCCCTGCGGGCGAGCGCCAGGCTGACGCCGGGAGCAGGCCCGAGGGCCCACTTGACGTACGCACGGCGGCCTCCGACGCCAGCGTCAGCGTCTGGTTTCCCCGTCCTGCTCCCGGAATGACCGCGGTCAGCCGCAGCTCATCACCCGGCCGGGCGGAAGTCGGATAGCGCAGCTCCCACGTGCGGGCGAGCACGGCGCTCAGCTGTGCATAGAGAGCGGCGAGCTGCGCTGTGGTCTTGGCCTGCAGGTATGCACCGCCGGTCTTCGTGGCGAGATCGCGGAGGGGCCCGGGGGTGAAGTACCGCCCGCCGATCCCGATCGCGTAGACCGAGGCGTGTGCACGATGCGCCGCCTCGACGGCCTGCTCGAACGTCGCCTTGCTCGAGACGTCGTCGCCGTCGGTCAGGACGATGATCACGTGGCCGTGGCCTTCCTGATTCTGAAGCTGCTTCGCGCTGAGCACGACCGCGTCCCACAACGCCGTGCCAGTGCGGCCGTCGCGACGGAGGCTTCCGAGCGCGGCGTCCGCGTCGGCCCCGGAGGTCGAGAGGTTCCCGAAGCCGATCGCTCGGCTTCCGAACGCGACCACCTGGACGCGATCCGCGTCCTTCTTGCCGGCGACGAAGGCTCTGGCGGCCGCGATCGCGTCCGGGAACGACCGGCCGCCCATCGAGCGCGAGCGGTCGATCGCGAGCACGACGCTCTTCGCACGGCCGAGATTCGCAGCCTCCACGCCGGCGGCGGGCTGGCCGTTCTCGATCAGGTTCGGACGCTTGGCGCCCTGGGGTGCGACGACCGTGACGCGAAGCTCCGGGAAGCCGCTCGTGTCGACGCCGCCGATGCGTACCTCCGCTCCGGCGGAGGCCGCGAGCGCGAGCGTGAGCGCGAAGGAGGCGAGCGCGAGCGGTGGCAGGCGCAGCCAGGGCTTGCGGATCCGCCTCACTCGGGGCCCCCGTAGCCGGCCACCGAGAAGGCGGCCCGGACGTCGGCCGTCTCTGCGCCGAAGAACGCCGGCGGAAGCGCCACGTTGTTCGCCGCGAGCTTCTCGAGGAAGTGCGGCTTGAGGCCGGTCGCGTTCAGCGGCGAGAGCAGCCGCCGTGCCTGTGCCGCGGTCTCCTCGCTCGGAGGCGTGGCGACGAAGATGTCCTGGAGGGTGATGATGTCGGACTCCATGCCGAGCACCTCGCAGATGTGGGTGATCCGGCGGGTGCCGTCCACGAGGCGCTGGATCTGGACGAGGACGTCGAACGCGCTCGCGATCTGCTCGCGGATCGCCCGGTGAGGCAGCTCGACGCCGGCTGTCATCACCAGCGTCTCGAGGCGCGCGAGCGCGTCTCTGGGCGAGTTCGAGTGGATCGTCGTCAGCGAACCTTCGTGACCCGTGTTCATCGCCTGGAGCATGTCGAGCGTCTCCGCCCCGCGGACCTCACCGACGATGATCCGGTCGGGGCGCATGCGCAGGGCGTTCCGCACGAGCTCGCGGATCTTGATCTCGCCCTTGCCCTCGATGTTGGCGGGGCGTGACTCGAGCGTGATCACGTGCTCCTGCTGGAGCTGGAGCTCGGCCGCGTCCTCGATCGTCACGATCCGCTCGTCGGACGGGATGCTCGCGGAGATGGCGTTGAGCGTCGTCGTCTTACCGGTGCCCGTTCCGCCGGAGATCAGCATGTTCAGCTTGCCTCGTACGCAGGCGCCGAGGAACTGCGCCCCGCGTGCGGAGAGCGTCCCGAACGAGATCAGGTCGTTGATCGTGTACGGGTCGCGCGAGAACTTCCGGATCGTCAGCGTCGGCCCGGTGAGCGAGAGCGGGGGCACGATCGCATTCACGCGGCTGCCGTCGGGAAGCCGGGCGTCGACCATCGGCGCCGCCTCGTCGATCCGGCGGCCCACCTGGGAGACGATCTTGTCGATGATCCTCATCAGGTGCGCGTCGTCGACGAAGCGCGCGTCGGTCTTCTCGATCTTCCCGGCGCGCTCGACGTACACCTTGTCCGGGCCGTTCGCCATGACCTCGGTGATCGAGTCGTCGGCGAGCAGGCGCTCGAGCGGGCCGTAGCCCAGGATGTCGTCGGTGAGCTGGCGGACGAGCTCGCGCCGCTCGTCGCGCGTGAGCGGGGTGCCCGAGAGGGCGAGCTCCTCGCTCGCCGCCTTGTAGACCCGCTCGGAGAGATCCGCCGGGTCCTGATTGAAGAGCTCCGGCCCGAGCTTCGCGATGCACGCGTGGTGGACCTTCGCCTTCAGCTCGGCGTACGGATCGACGACGACCTGGTCGACCTGGCCGTCGGCGACCGCCACGCCGCCGTCGCCGTTACGGGAGATGCGATCGTGGAGGCCCATCTCAGGTCCTCGTCAGGAGCTTCCGCCGCGATGGCTTCGTCTTCTCCACCGAGGAGGGTGCGTGGGATGCGATCTCCTTCGCGAGGCTCGCGAGTGCCTTCGAGAACTCCGACTTCGGCTCGGCCAGCACGACCGGGTTGCCGCGGTTCACGCAGAGCGGCACGAGCCGCTCGGACGGCAGCTCCCAGCTGACCTTGACCTTCAGCGCCTCCTCGACCTCGCGCGTCTTCAAGCCGACGTTCGAGTTCGCCCGGTTCATGACGTAGCGAATGCGGCTGACCGGGAAGGAGAGCAGCTCGAGGGTCTGGAGCGCGAGCCGGATGTTCTTCAGCGTGGGCACGTCGAGGCCGCACAGGAAGAGGAGCTCGTCGGTGCGGTCGAGCGTCGCGAGCATCGCGCCGTGGAAGAACGGCGAGGTGTCGACGACGATCACGTCGTACGAGGCGCGCACGACCTCGAGCAGGCTCGTGACCTTCCCCTCGACGACGAGCTCGGCATCCTCGGGGCGAAGCGGAGCCGGCAGCAGGTCGAGCCCGCACGGGTGCTTCGTCACGTAGCCGGCGACCTTCTCCGGGTCGAGCTCGCCCGGAGCCACGACGAGGTCGTAGATCGTCTTCTCCGGCTCGATCCCGAGCGCGATCGCCGCGTCGCCGAACTGCAGGTCGAGATCGAGGAGGAGGGTCCGCTTGCCCTCGCGCTTCGCGAGGTGCGCCGCGAGGTTGGTCGAGACGACTGTCTTGCCCGTGCCGCCCTTGGGCGAGAACACGGTCGCGATCCGTCCCGAATGGCCGGTCGCCGTCTGCACCTGGCGCTTTACATGCGCCGCCTTGCGGATGGCGAAGACGACGTTCTGCGTGAGCTGGGGCAGGAGGAGGACGTCGGCGACGTCGTTGTCGAGCGCCTGCTCGAGCATGCCGGCCGCCTGTCCCGCCGATGCGATCAGGACGAGGGGAGCACGCGTGTGCTCGCGGATGGCTGCGATCTCGGTCGCCGGGAACGCGGCTTCGCGCGTGGCGTGCACGACGCAGTCGAGGTGGCCGCCTGCGAGTGCGTTCGTCGCCTGAGCGACCTGGTCGCTCTCGCCGACGACCTCGAGCTCCTCCTGCTCGGCAAGCGCCTTGCGGAGGGCGTCGAACCCGTCGCAGTCACCCGTGAAGTAGATGCGGATTGCGTCGCTCATTTCTTGATGCCCCTTTTCAGAATGGAGTCCGTCGTCTCGAGCCGCTCCTTGCTGTCGGTGGGCTCGAGGACCGGGCGGAGCTGCAGCGTCCAGTCGGCGTTCTTCATCAGGAAGAACAGTCGCTGCACCTGGACGTCCGAGACGGCGAGGATGACGGCCTTATCGCCGCTCGCGACGTTCGTCGTCACGGACTCGGACGGAATGCCGAGCACCTCGAGGTCGCGCAGGACGATGCGAACGACATGCTCCGAGCTGTCCTGGCCGAGCTTGATGTTCCCGACGACGTCGACGCGATCTCCGATCTGGAGCGTCCCGGAGAGAACCTGGTTCTGGTCGCCGGCGACCTGGACCGCGCGCATGTTGCCCTTCAGGTGGGCGCGGACGCCGTCGGCGGAGACCTCGGTGAAGCGGCGCAACGTCACCTGCTCGCCGGCGAAGAGCGGGGCGGAGAGCACGAGGTTGCGAATCTGGTCGGGCTTGGTGATCGCGCCGGGGACGACGCTCTTCCGCGGCATGTCGGCGAGCTTGAGATCGTGCGACGCGATCAGGTCGGAGCCGGCGATCCCTGCCTGGACGTCGTTGGCCGCGACGAAGACCTTGACGGTCGCGACGCTGCTCTCGACCGAGCGCTTGTAGTTCGTGACGTAGAAAATGGTCAGCAGCATCGCCACGAGCGCGAGTCCGATGGCGATGGCGATGTTTTTGACGCGGTAAGTCATCGAGTTCCTTCGGGTCGGAGGTCAGTCGACGAGGGTGATCGGTCGGACCACGAGATCGACGCGGGGCCGAGTGGGCTCGGCCAGCGTGCGTCGATCTTGCTCGTCTCGTCGTGGTGGAGGTTCACGATGCGGATGGAGGCCGTGGAGGTCGTCTTTATCCGGGGACGAGTTGGGCGATCATCGTGCCGACATCGGTGAACTTGCCTGCGATCGCGACGTTGAGGAGGCCGATCGCGACGACGACGCCGAGCACGATGACGCCAAGAACCACGCCGTACTCGGCCATGGTCTGTCCCGCTTCGTCGCCACAGAGAGGAGCTATGTCGGGGTTGTGCTTGCGATCGGTCATGGGAGCGGATCTCCAATGAATGTCGATGGTCGCGGGCCCTCCACGAAGCAGGAGGACCCGCGGTTGCCTCAGAAAGACGTGCTCAAGAACCGGGGCTGAGATGGCCCGTGACTTCGCCGAGCTTGCCCGAGATGGCAAGAGCGAGAGTGCCGAGCGCGACGACGACACCGATCGTGATGACGGCGAGGACGACGCCGTACTCGGCCATCGTCTGTCCGTCCTCACGCTGTGCGTACGCGCGAATCATGGCGAACCAGTCGCTGAGGTTCATATGGTCACACCTCCCTTCGACAGAAGACTCGTGGCGGAACGTGGTTGCGGCTCGGATGTGTGGCACGTGTCGAACTGTCCTCCCAGGTCAGTCGGCACACCGTTCGCCGAGGGCTGGACTCGCAACCTTGCGTGTTCGCAGGTTGTGGCTAGCTTTATCGGTGCTCCTGCGCGAACCTTCCGGAAATTCACTAGAACGAGGGAACGCGAATCAGGGACTGGCGACCGTGAAAACGACAACGTGACAATCGTCACGCTACGCAAGACCGACGGGACGCTCGTCTGTGCTCGCTGTGAGCTCGCGGACAGCCGCGTTTCGCCGCATGCGGGGACTGCTCGGGCGGTCGTCGCTCGCCGCCGACGAGGGGATGCTGATCCGGCCGACGGGGTCGATCCACATGTTCTTCATGCGCTTTCCGATCGACGCGGTGTTCTGCGACGCCGATCTGCTGGTGCTGGGAGTGGAGCGCGACCTCGGCGCCGTGGAAGACCGCGCGGCGCCGCGGCGCGAAGGTCGTCGTCGAGCTCGCCGCCGGGGCCGCGTCGGGGGTCGAGCCGGGGGACCAGCTGGTCGTGGATACGATGAACGCGTGAGCACCGAGCCCCTGCGGACCCTGCTGGAAGCCGCGTTTCCCGACGCCGCTCGAGCTACGCGTGATCGACCGCGGCGGCGGCGACCACTTCGAGGTGCAGGTGACGGCGCCGTCGCTCGACGGGCTCACGCGAATCGACCAGCACCGCCGCGTCTACGACGCGCTCGAGGAGCCCCTGGCCGACGGCTCGATCCACGAACTCAGAATCAAGACGAGAGGAACCCCGGAGTGAGCTACAGCGACAAGATCCAGGAGATCATCGACGACTCGGAGGTCGCCCTGTTCATGAAGGGCACACCCGAAGCGATCATGTGCGGCAACTCTGAGCGGGCGCTGGGAGCGCTCCGTCGGGCAGGCGCGCCCATCACCGCGGTCGACGTGCTGGTCGACCTGCAGATTCGCGAGGATCTGTCGGCGCTCTCAGGCTGGCCGACGATCCCCCAGGTGTTCGTCAAGGGCGAGCTCGTCGGCGGCGCCGACATCGTCGAGGAGATGGAGCGCTCGGGCGAGCTCGAGGAGACGCTTGTCTCCAAGCTCGGCGAGCAGTACTGGGACCGCCGCGGCGAGCGCACGATCGCGCTCGTCGGCTAGAGCCAGAGCGCGCCGGTCAGGCGGCTGCGAGGATCGCGAGCACGTCGTCGGCGTGCGTCGCGGGCTTGACGTTCGGCATCGCGCGCACGACGGTGCCCTCGGCGTCGATCACGAACGTCGAGCGGATGATCCCCATGTACGTCCGTCCGTAGCGCGTCTTCTCGCCCCAGGCGCCGTAGAGCTCGGCGACCACGTGGTCGGGGTCGGCGAGAAGGGTGAAGGGCAGGCCGAACTTGGCCTTGAACTTGACGTGCGAGTCGGGCCTGTCGGGCGAGACGCCGAGCACCACCGCGCCGGCGCGCTCGAACTCCCCGTAGGCGTCGCGGATGCCGCACGCCTGGGTGGTACATCCGGACGTGTCGTCCTTGGGATAGAAGTAGAGGACGACCGGGCGGCCCCGGAACGAGGACAGCTTGACCGTCTCGCCTGCGTCGCTCTCGAGCTCGAAATCGGGAGCCGGTTGACCTTCTTCGACCACGTTGTTCCTCTCTGTAGGGTGAAACGCCGATGCTAACCCTCCACGAGTGGAACGCCGTCCTCGTGATCGCGGCCTGTGCCGCTGCCGGCGTGGCGGCCCTCGCGGCGAGGCGGTGGCGGGTGCGCGGCAACCTCGTTGCGAACCTGATCGCGCTCAGCCAGACGCTCGTCGCAGCGCAGATCGGGATCGGCCTGCTGCTTCTCGCGGACGACAAGCGTGCGCCGGAGCGCCTCCACTACGCCTACGGCGTGTTCGCACTGCTCGCGCTGCTCGCGCCGTTCCTCTACGCGCCGTCCGACCCGCGCGCGCGCCTGCTCTGGTTCGGCGTCGCGGCGCTCGTCGCGGCCGCGCTCGCCGTCCGCGCCTACATGACTGCCTCATGAGGATCTCGCCCTTCCTGCGGAACCTCGGGATCCTGGCGCTGATCGCGCTCGTGATCGTCGTGCTCAACCTCGAGTCGTCGCTCGTGACCGCGTCGATGCTGCTCCAGGTCGCGTTCTTCATCGCGATCGCGTTCGTCGCGTACATGCTCTGGCGCGACTTCGGACGGCGCGAGATCGAGCTCTGGCCGAAGCGTGCGCAGTGGGTCTTCTACGGCGCGGTGGGCCTGCTCGTCGTCGACCTCGGCTGGTTCTTCCTCGGCTCGCTCGAGCGGCCGCGACGCGCTCGCGTTCATCCTCGTCGCCGCCGCGTGCGTGTACGCCGGGATCCGCACCTGGCGCGACCAGCACCGCTACGGCTGAGTCGCGAGTCCGCTACGCCTCGACGCGGGCGCCGACGCCGTCGAGGCGGTCGAGCGCCTCGCGGATCGTGCATCATCTGGCCGACGAAGATCGGCGTGTCGCGCTCGGTGTAGCGCGAGGCCTCGCTCTCGCGCAGGCGGAGCATCAGGTGCATGAAGTCGGCCGGCTCGTCGCACTCGAACACCGTCATGAACTCCTGGTCGTCGATCCCGAACGAGTACGTCGTGTGGTTGTGGATCGACTCGTACTCGTGGCCGATGCGCATGTGCTCGTCCATCGCGCGCTGGCGGTCCTCCTCGGGCAGCGCGTACCACGGGCGCACCTTCACGAACGGGTAGACGACGAGGTAGGGCGAGCCCTTGGGGATGATCCTCCGCGCACGCCGGGCGCTCGTGTACTGCGACGCCTTCGTGGTCGCGAGGTACGAGTACGGCGTCTCGAGGTAGCCCGCGAGCGGAGTCGCGTTCAGCGCGGCGCCGAGCTCGCCGAGGTCCTCGTAGCGCTGCGTGATCTTCCAGAAGAAGAAGTCGGTCTCGGGCCTGACACCCGTCGTCGAGTAGGCGTTCAGCGTCTCGAACCGCGGCGCGAACTCCTCGATCACCTCGGCGAACGCGTCCTTGCCCGCCTCACGCTCCTCGATCGGCAGGCGCTTCCATTCCGGTTGCGCGCGGAAGAAGCTGTAGGCGAGGTACTGGCCGGTCGGCTGATCGCTCACGGGCTCGAGGATACCCTGGCCCCGTGGTGTCCGAAGGGGCCAGGCCGGCCGATCATGTCGCCGAGCAGCTGAAGCGGCTCCCCGCCGAGCCCGGGCGTCTACCTGTTCCGGAGCGACCGCGGCGACGTGCTCTACGTCGGCAAGGCGAAGTCGCTGCGCCTGCGCGTCCGCCAGTACTTCCAGGCGGGGAGCAGCGACAACCGCCTCGGGATCGACCAGCTCGTGGATCGCGTCGCCGACGTCGAGACGATCGTCACCGGCACCGAGGTCGAGGCGCTCCATCTCGAGCAGAACCTCGTCAAGCGCCACCGGCCGCCGTTCAACGTGCGCCTGCGCGACGACAAGTCGTTCCCGTACATCGCCGTCACCGTCGAGGACGACTTCCCGCGCGTGATGTTCACGCGTGAGCGCCACCGCCGCGGCGTCGTCTACTTCGGCCCGTACGCGAACGCGAAGAAGGTGCGCGAGACGCTCGACGTGCTGAACCGCGTCTTCCGCTACCGGCCGTGCGAGGGGCCGAAGCCGGGCCGCCACAGCGGCATCCCGTGCCTCGACTTCCACATCGAGCGCTGCTTCGCGCCGTGCGTGGGCGACATCTCGAAGGAGGACTACCGCGGGATCATCGACGGCGTGATCGAGTTCCTCTCGGGCGACGACCGGCCGATCAAGGCAGAGCTCGAGCAGCGGATGCGCGAGGCGGCCGCCGCGGAGCGCTTCGAGGACGCGGCGCGGTACCGCAATCGCCTGCGCGCGGTCGAGCGGCTCGCCGAGCGGCAGGCCGTCGAGCGCCGGTCGATCGGCACGATCGACGTGGTCGGCGTCGCCGTCGGCCGGGATCGCGCGGCCGTGCAGGTCTTCCCGCTGCGTGACGGGCGGATGGTCGACCGCTACTCGTTCCACCTCGAGAACGCCACCGGCGAGGACGTCGGCGAGGTGCTGGAGCAGTTCTGCCTCGAGTACTACGGCTCGGCGCCGTCGGTTCCCCCCCAGATCCTCGTGCCGCGCGGGCTCGGCGACACCTCTGCGCTCGCGGCCTACCTCTCCGAGCTCCGCGGCTCGCGAGTCGAGGTGCGCGCGCCGGAGCGCGGCGAGAAGCGCCGGCTCCAGGAGCTCGCGCAGCAGAACGCCGAGCTGGCGCTCACCTCTGCAGACCTTCGTCGCGGAGACGAAGCGCCTGCGCCGCGTCGAGGCGCTCGAGGAGCTCCGCGAGGCGCTCAACCTCGAATCGCTGCCGATCCGGATCGAGTGCTTCGACATCTCGAACATCCAGGGCCAGGAGATCGTCGGCTCGATGGTCGTGTTCGAGGACGGCCTCGCGAAGAAGGCCCACTACCGCAAGTTCGGCGTGCGAGGGCAGGCGGGCCAGGACGACTTCGCCGCGATGGCCGAGGTCGTGTCGCGGCGATTCGGACGCCTCGCGGCGGGCGCGGCGACGGAGGAGTGGGACGAGTCGTTCGGCGCGACGCCGAACCTGGTCGTGATCGACGGCGGCAAGGGCCAGCTCTCGGCGGCGCTCGCAGCGATGCAGCGCTACGACCTGCCACGCGTCGCGGTGATCGCGCTTGCGAAGCGGGTCGAGGAGGTGTTCGTGCCCGGGCGGTCCGACCCGATCGTGCTGCCGGAGCACTCGGCAGGGCTCCAGCTCCTGCAGCGCGTGCGCGACGAGGCGCACCGCTTCGCGATCACGTTCCACCGCCAGCGCCGCGACGCCGCGTCGCGCGAGTCGATGTTCGACCAGCTCGAGGGCGTCGGCCCGGTACGGCGGCGGGCGCTCCTGCGCCACTTCGGCTCCGCCGAGCGCGTGCTGGCCGCGAGCGCCGAGGAGCTGGAGGGCGTGCCGGGCGTGCCGGCCAAGACGGCCCGGCACATCTACGCGCAGCTGCACAGAGCCGGTCGCGCCTGACATCGCCCGGTCGGCGTTTTACGTGCGCTTTACGTTCGCCGAATCGTCGCCTGACGGTTCGGCAGGAACCTGAGCGGGCGTAACCGAACACTTCTCAACCCTCGCGGATCCCGCCAGTCGGGATTCCAGAACACGGGAGGCACGAAATGAAGATCAAGCTCGTGATCGCCGCGTTGCTGGCATGCCTGCTCCCGGCGGCTGCACTGGCGGCAAAGCCCGACCAGGGCGACCGCAGGCATCGCGGGATCCTCTACACCTACGTCGGCCCGCTCGCCGCCGCCCCCGGCTCGAGCTCGCTGACGGTGAACGTCGAGGGCGGCAACCGCCCGGCGCTCAGGTCGCTGCTCGGCCAGAGCGCCCAGCAGACCTTCTCCTACGACTCGAGTACGGAGTTCCTGCTCTGGTCGAGCGGTATCCCGAAGGTCGTCGACGCCTCGTCCCTCCACGCCGGCGACTGGGTGCGCGTGAACATCCGCGCACCGCGGGATGCGTCGCTGGCCGACATCGAGGCGAAGGCGCCGGGAATCGTCGGCGACCACGTCACGGAGCCGGAGCGTCCCGAGAATCCGCTCTTCCTGTTCCGCGGCAAGCTGAGCTCCGTCGGCTCGAGCTCGGTGATGGTGAACGTCACCGGCGGCAACCGCCGCGCGCTGCATCTCATGCTGGGGCAGGGCGCGGATCAGACCTTCTCCTTCAACGGCGACACGATCACGCTGGTGTGGCAGGGCAAGGTGCCGAAGGTGATCACCCCCGCCGAGCTCCAGGTCGGGGACCGGATCGTCGTCCGCGTCCGCGCCGACCGCGGATCGACGCTCGCCGAGGTAGGAGCGACTCCGGCCAAGCGCCTCGCCGAGCGCGAGCCGCCGTCGAAGAGCGAGGAGTGATCGCCCGGACCGTCGACGGTCGGCGTCCCGCCCGGAGCACGCGCCGCTCCGGGCGGGACGTCTTGCGTCGATCGTCGGCCGATGCGGGACGGCGGACGTCGCGGGCGATTGACACCATGGTGGGAACATGAGCCGCCGCTTCCTCCTGCTCGCGTCGGTCCTCGTGGCGCTGAACCTCTCGCTCTGGCTTGCCTCGGCGGGGTTCGGGCTCGGCGGCTCGCTGCGAGGGCTCCCCGGCTTCCTCTTCGGCTCGCAGCTGATGCGGGCCGAGGTCGTGCTCGAGGACGGCTCCGACTACCTCGTCGACCGCGGTCGGCTGACGACGAACGCGGCGGCGGACTCGGTGACGATCCGCGAGGCCGACGGGCGTGTCGTCGTCGTCCCGGTGTCGCCCTCGGCGGAGATCACGCTCGGCGTCCGCAGCGTGCCGCTGTCGCGTCTCCGCCGCGGCATGCTGGTGACGACGGTGCGTCCGGGAGAGGCCCCGGCGACGATCGTGGCGGCGCAACGGCGCTGATGCGCGCGATGGCGGGGGCGACGTCGATCGATTCCGTCCAAGGCACCGTGCCTCGCTCCGGTGGGACGCTGCTGCTCGTCGAGGACGAGGACGGTATCGGCCGCCTCGTCAAGAGCTACTTCGAGCAGCAGAGCTGGCAGGTCGTCTGGACGAGGACCGGGGAGGAGGCGCTCGTCGAGCTCGCGCGCCATCCGGTTCGCATCGTGGTGCTCGACATCGGTCTGCCGGGGATCGACGGCTTCGAGGTCTGCCGCTCGATCCGTGAGCGGTCGCAGGTCCCGATCGTGATCCTGACGGCGCGCGACGAGGAGCCCGACCGCATCGTCGGCCTCGAGCTCGGCGCCGACGACTACGTGCCGAAGCCGTTCTCGCCCCGGGAGCTCGCGGCCCGGATCAAGGCGATCCTCCGGCGCTCCGAGCAACGTGGCGCGGACGAGACGCTCACGGCGGGCACGATCGTGCTGCGGCGTGGAGCGCGCGCCGTCGCCGTCGACGGCCGGCCGGTCGACCTGACAACCAAGGAGTTCGAATTACTCGCCTGCCTGCTCGAGAACGAGGGGCTCGTCCTGTCGCGCGAGCGGCTGCTCGACCTCGTCTGGGGCCTCTCCTACCCGGGCGGAACGCGCACCGTCGACGTCCACGTCGCCCAGCTGCGCCGCAAGCTCGAGCTGCCCGGCGCGATCCAGACCGTCCGCGGCGCGGGCTACAAGCTGGTTGCCGCGTGAGGCTGGCCTCGAACTCCCTCAGGTCGCGCCTCTTCCAGGCGATCGGGCTGATCGTCGTGCTCTCGGTCGGGCTGACGCTCGCGATCGGGCTCGTGCTCACCCGCCGCACGGTCGACCAGGCGACGCTCGACGACGTGGCGCACCAGGCCGACCTGATCGCCCGGCGCGAGCGCACCGCGATCGCACCGCTCGCGCATCTCGCCGACGTGCGGGCGTTCCTCGCCGAGCAGAACGGGCGCGTCGAGACGGTCATGCTCACCGCTCCCTCGCCGTACCTGCCGGAAGAGGCGCGCAAGGAGCTGCTCGCGGGCGAGGACGGCGTGCGGGGATCGGTCGACGTCGACGGCAAGGCGTGGTACTTCGCGGCGGAGCGGGTCGTGGGACAGCGGGGGCTCGTCCTCCTGCGCCCGCACCGAGCGGCCGCGAGCGACTGGCGGCCGTACCTCGAAGGGCTGCTCATCGCAGGGCTCGCCGGTGCGACGCTGGCGGCCGTCGCCTCGTTGCTGCTTGCACGCGTGATCGCCCGTCCGGTGCGGCGCGCCGCCGAGGCGAGCGAGCGGCTCGCGGCCGGCTCGTCGCCCGACCCGCTGCCGCTCGAGGGGGTCGACGAGCTCGCGACGCTCTCGGCCTCGTTCAACGCCCTGGCGAGCCAGCTCTCCCGGGCGAAGGAGTCCGAGCGCTCGTTCCTGCTCTCCGTCAGCCACGAGCTGAAGACGCCGCTGACGGTGATTCGCGGGATACGCCGAGGCCCTCCGCGAAGGAGCCGCGCTACCGGCGGAGGCGGGCGAGGCGATCGAGCGGGACGCGCTGCGGCTCGAGCGGCTCGTCGGCGACCTGCTCGACCTGGGTCGCATGAACCGCAGCGAGTTCGCCGTGCATCCGTCCGAGATCGACCTGTGGGAGGTCGCCGCCGAGACGGTGCAGCGCTTCGAGGCCCAGGCGGCCGGGTTCGGCGTCGGCCTCGGGCTGGAGGGAGCCCGCCCGGCGGCGGCGTTCGCCGACGCCGACCGCGTGCTCCAGATCGTCTCGAACCTCGTCGAGAACGCGCTACGGGTGACGCCGCCGCACGGAACGGTGCGGATCGCGGTCGCCGAGGGCGAGATCGCCATCCGGGACACCGGCCCTGGCCTCGAGCAGGAGGAGCTGCCGCACGCCTTCGACCGCTTCTACCTCTGGTCGCGCTACGGCCGCGAGCGCCGCGTCGGCACCGGCCTCGGCCTTGCGATCGTCAAGGAGCTGACCCGGGCGATGAACGGCACGGTCGAGGTCTCGAGCGAGCCTCGCCGCGGCACCGTGTTCACGGTGCGGCTCCCGGTCGCGGGCCGCGATCCGCGCGTCGTCCGCTTCGCTCCGACGGCTCAGGAGTCGAGGAAGGGATAGCGGTAGTCGCGGGCCGGGATGAAGGTCTCCTTGACCGTGCGCGGCGTCACCCACCGGATCAGGTTCCACATCGAGCCCGCCTTGTCGTTCGTGCCCGACGCGCGCGAGCCGCCGAACGGCTGCTGGCCGACGACCGCGCCCGTCGGCTTGTCGTTGACGTAGAAGTTGCCGGCGGCGTACCGGAGGCGGTCCTTCGCCTCCTGGATCGCGGCCCGGTCCTCCGAGAAGACGGCGCCCGTCAGTCCGTACGGGGCCGTGCGGTCGATCAGGTCGAGCGTGCCGTCCCAGTCTCCCTCGTCGTAGACGTACGTCGTCACGACCGGCCCGAAGAGCTCGTCGCGGAGGAGACGGAAGTCGGGATCGCGCGTCTCGATCACGGTCGGCTCGACGAAGAAGCCCTGCGCGTCGTCGGTGCCGCCGCCGACGACGACCTCCGTGTCGGCGTGGCCGCGCGCCTCGGCGATCGCGTCGCGCTGCGTCGCGAAGGCCGCGTCGTCGATCACCGCGCCCATGAAGTTCGAGAAGTCGGCGACGTCGCCCATCCGGATCGACGACACCTCCTCGGCCAGCCGCTCGCGCAGCCTCGGCCAGACGTTCGACGGCGCGTAGACGCGTGAGGCCGCCGAGCACTTCTGGCCCTGGTACTCGAACGAGCCGCGGACGATCGCCGCCGTGAGCGCGTCGAGGTCGGCGGAGGGGTGCGCGACGATGAAGTCCTTGCCGCCGGTCTCGCCGACGATCCGTGGGTAGTTGCGATAGCGGCCGACATCCGTGCCGACCGTCTGCCACATGCCGTTGAAGACGCGGGTCGAGCCCGTGAAGTGGATGCCGGCGAGGTCGCGGCTCGCGAGCGCGGCCTCGCCGATCGCCGCGCCGGAGCCGGGCAGCAGGTTGATCACGCCGGCCGGCAGGCCCGCCTCATGGAAGAGGCGCAGCACGTAGTACGCCGAGAGCATCGCGGTCGAGGCCGGCTTCCAGAGGACGACGTTCCCCATCAGCGCCGGCGAGCTCGTCAGGTTGCCGCCGATCGCGGTGAAGTTGAACGGCGAGACGGCGAGCACGAAGCCCTCGAGCGGGCGGTACTCGATCCGGTTCCAGACGCCGGGCGACGAGACCGGCTGCTCGGCGTAGAGCCGGGTCATGAACTCGACGTTGAAGCGCAGGAAGTCGGTCAGCTCGCACGCCGCGTCGATCTCGGCCTGGTGCGCGGTCTTCGACTGGCCGAGCATCGTGGCCGCGTTCAGCGTGTCGCGCCACGGACCGGCGAGCAGCTCTGCCGCACGGAGAAAGACGGCGGCGCGCTCCTCCCACGGCCAGCGCGACCAGTCCTCCCACGCCGTCGCCGCCGCGTCGATCGCCTGCTGGACGTGCTCGGTCCCGGCCTGGTGGACGTCGGCGAGGACGTGTCCGCGGTCGTGCGGCATCACGGCGGGGCGCGTGTCGCCGGTCGCAACGTCCCGGCCGCCGATCACGAGCGGGATCTCGACCCGCTCGCCGCGCATCTCGTCGAGGCGGCGTTGGAGTGAGGCACGCTCCAGGCTTCCGGGCTCGTACTCCAGGACCGGCTCGTTGCGGGCCGGCGGCGGCCGGAACAGGGCGTGCGTGCTCATGCGCCGGAGGATATGTCGCGCGTCAGCTCCTGACGAGGTAGGTCGCCGCGACGAGCACCCAGATCATGAAGCCGAGCGACGAGGCCCAGAACGTCGAGCCGACGAACGTCCACTCCGCGGCCGCCTCGCAGACGCCGAGCAGTAGCACGGCGACGCCGCCGGCGATGCCGAGGCGGCCGAACCACCGCGGCACCTTGCGCGCGCTCAAAGCGGCGAGCGACGAGCCGATGATCACGGTCGAGGCGCAGGCGGCGCTCGGGGCCGCGACCTCGGGCGAGCGCGAGGCCAGCGCGGCGGCCTGGAGCGCGAGCAGCGACGCGCCGCCGAGGACGACGATGCTCGCGAAGAAGCCGTCCGGGTCGTAGCGGATGATCCGCGCGTGCAGGCTGCCGAGGAACCACAGGAGCGAGAACGCGGCGCCGACGAAGACGGCAGCGGCGGCCTGCTGGTGGTTGCTGCCGAGGGCGAGCGCGAGCACCCCGCAGCGGGACGTAGACGAAGCCGAGGAGCGGCGCGTAGGTTCGCATCAGGCCGCGGCGCTGCATGGGCGGCGACGGTACAACATCGGTCGGTGACTCCGAAGCTCGTCCGCTACGACGCGCCCGGGTGGGGCGATCGGCGAGGTATGGCTCGAGGACGCACGGGTCGTGTGGTCGGAGCTGCCGAGCCCGGCTGCCCGGCCGTCAGAGCCCGGCCCGCGGACCGGCACCGATCTCGGACGCGTCCTGGCAGAGCGACTGGCGGCATTCTTCGCCGGGGAGCCGGACGACTTCGTCGACGTCGAGCTCGACGTCGACGACGGGTTCTACGGCGACTGCGCGCGCGCCCTGCGCGCCGTACCGCGCGGCGAGGTCGTCACCTACGGCGAGCTGGCCGCGCTCGCCGGCCGTCCCGGTGCCGCCCGGGCGGCCGGGACGTTCTGCGCCCGGAACAGGCTCGCGCCGTTCGTACCGTGCCACCGCGTCGTCGCGGCGGGCGGGATCGGCTCGTTCGGCTCGCTCGGGGTCGAGTACAAGCGCCGCCTGCTCGCGCTCGAGCACGTCGCGCTGTGAATGTCGCTCGCTGACGACCTCCGGGACGAGCTCGCCGCGATCGCGCCGGCGCGTCGCTGCTGCCAGGTGGCGGAGCTCTCGGCTCTGTTTCACTCCGCCGGTTCGTGGCATCTGCGCGGGCACGGTGACCTCGCCGTCCAGCTCGATCTCGGCAGCGCTCCGGCGGCGCGCCGGGCATTCGCGCTCCTGCGCGGCCTCGGCGTCGAGTCCGAGATCCGGACCTACCGCCGGCGGGCGTTCGACCGGGCGACGAGCTTCCAGCTCCACGTGGCCGTCGGCAGTCGCGCCGCCGAGGTGCTGCGAGAGGCCGGGGTGCTGTCCCCGAGCGGCGCGCCGCTCGAACGACCGCCGAAGCGGGTCGTCGGCCGCTCGTGCTGCCGCGGCGCGTACCTCCGCGGCGCGTTCCTGGGCGGCGGCTCGCTCTCCGGCCCGCGCGCCCCGCACCTCGAGCTCCGCGCCTCGGGAGCAGACGGCGCCGCGCTGCTCGTCGACATCGCCGCCCGCGAGGGGATCGAGCTCCGGAAGCTCGAGCGCGCGGCGCATGCGATCGCGTACGCGAAGAGCGGCGAGACGATCGCCGACCTCCTCGCCGTCGCCGGCGCGAGCGAAAGCGCCCTCCGTCTCGACGAGCACGCCGTCGTGGCGGGGACGAGCGCGGAGGCGAACCGGCTCGCGAACGCCGACGAGGCGAACGTGAGACGCACCGTCGACGCGGCGCGGAAGCAGCTCGCGGCGATCGAGCAGCTCGACGTCGACGAGCTCCCGCGCAGGCTCCAGGAGATCGCGAGCCTGCGCACGAGGCATCCTTCGCTCTCGCTCGCAGAGCTGGCAGCGAAATGCCGCCCCCCGATCACGAAGGCCGCGGCCCATCACCGGATGGCCGTCCTGAGGGAGCTCGCGGCGACGTCGCGGGGCACAGGCGGGCCGGAGGGGAAGCTCCGAGGACGACCTCCCCCTCCGGTTTGAACCACGCTCCGGACCGTTGGCGACGGACGGGGTCTGAATCCGACGCCGGACGAGCATGGACCCGCCCAGCTGAGTATCTCTAACTCTGCGCCTCTTGTTCCACGTGATTTTCAAGACATACGCCTCTTTGGTCGGCCAGTAGGGGCTCTGGCAGGTGCGCTAGCGTTGGCAGCCGTGTCCAAGGTGTTCGATGAGCTCCGCGCCCGGATTGCCGAGATCAACGACCTGGCCCGGATCGGCGCGATCCTGGCCTGGGACCAGGAGACGATGATGCCGCCGCGTGGGGCCGCCGTCCGGGCGGAGCAGCTCGCGACGATCGGGCGGGTCACGCACGAGAAGTTCACCTCGCCCGAGATCGGGCGCCTGCTCGACGAGCTCGCCGGATTCGAGCAGGAGCAGCCGTATGACTCGTTCGAGGCGAGCCTCGTGCGGGTCGTCCGGCACGACTGGGAGAAGGCCCGCAAGGTGCCCACCGACCTCCGCGCCGAGATCGCGCGCGCGGCCTCGCTCGGGCTTCCTGTCTGGGTCGAGGCGCGCGCGGCGAACGACTTCGCCTCGTTCCTGCCGGCGCTGCGCAGGAACCTGGAGCTTCGCCGCCGGTACATCGAGTGCTTCGACGGCGACTTCGCCGAGCCGTACGACGCGGTGCTCGACGACTACGAGCAGGGGATGAAGGCCGCCGAGGTGCGGACGATCTTCGACTACCTGAAGGAGCATCAGGCACCGATCGTGCGCGAGGTCGCGCAGGCCGAAGCCCTGCCCGAGCCTCCCGCCCGCGACTTCCCTCTGGCGGACCAGAAGGCGTTCGAGCTCGAGGTGATCCGCCGGTTCGGCTACGACGACTCGGCCTGGCGTCTCGATCCGACCGTGCACCCGTTCGCGAGCGGTGCCGGCATCCACGACATCCGCCTCACGACGAGGTACTTCGACTCGAACCTCGACGGCCTGTTCGCGACGATGCACGAGTTCGGGCACGGGCTGTACGAGCACCAGGTGGACGACTCGTTCGAGCGGACGCCGCTCGCGCGCGGGACGTCACTCGGCGTGCACGAGTCGCAGAGCCGCATGTGGGAGAACCTCGTCGGCCGCTCCCTGCCGTTCTGGCGCTTCTTCTTCCCGCGCCTTGCGGAGCTCTATCCGTCCGCGCTCGCGGGCTACGACGCCGAGCGCTGGTACCGCGAGGTGAACGCCGTGAAGCCGTCGCTGATCCGAGTCGAGGCGGACGAGGCCACGTACAACCTCCACATCATCCTCCGCTTCGAGCTCGAGCAGGAGATGCTGGCGGAGTCGTTCCCGCTCACGGAGCTCCCCGAGCAGTGGAACCGGCGAATGTGGGAGTACCTCGGGATCGAGGCGCCCGACGACACGCACGGCGTGCTCCAGGACAAGCACTGGGCAACGGGTTCGATCGGCTACTTCCCGACCTACGCGCTCGGGAACCTGATCTCGGCGCAGCTCTGGGAGCGCGTGCTCGCGGACATCCCCGGGCTCTACGACGACTTCGAGCGCGGCGAGTTCGGCGCGCTGCGCGAGTGGCTGCGCGAGCACCTGCACCGCCACGGGCGCACGTTCACGCCCACGGAGACGCTCGAGCACGCGATCGGCACCGGCACGATCGACCCGGAACCGTACGTTCGCTACCTGCGCACCAAGGTCGGCGAGATCTACGGCCTCCCGGCCGCCGTTCAGTAGCACGGCAGCCCACTCGAGCCGAGCCGGCCGCAAGCCGGTGCGAGGCTGGGCTCGGGTGTGAGCATCCCGCCAAGATCTCGCTTGACAGGTGACCTTTTGGTCACATATTCTCACGGGGATGCCACATGACGACGAGCTCGTCTTCAAAGCACTCGCCGACCGAACACGACGTCACCTGCTCGACCGGCTCTTCGAGCGCGACGGCCTCACGCTCACCGAGCTCGAGTCGGAGCTTGAGATGACGCGCTTCGGTGTGATGAAGCACCTGCGCGTCCTCGCTGAGGCGGGGCTCGTTGTCTCGCGCCGGTCCGGCCGGGAGAAGCTGCACTTCTTGAACCCGGTGCCGATCCGGCTTATCCACGACCGATGGATCGACAAGTACACCGAGCGTCGGGTCTCGGCGCTCGCTGACCTCAAGAGTGAGCTGGAGGGGACTGCATGACGACCATGACTGCACAGACGACTCAGACCTATTCCGTGTTCATCAAGGCGACGCCGGAGGCGATCTGGGACGCGATCACCAAGCCGGAGTTCACCGCGAAGTACTTCTACGGGGCACGAATCGAGAACACGCCGGAGAGGCACCAGGCACGGGGGCCCGACGGGAGCAACTGGGGCGACTCGCCGACCTTCGAGTACGACCCGCCCCGGCGACTCGTCCACGGCTGGCGCTCGCTCTACGACCCGGAGCTGGCCGAGGAGGAGCCGAGCCGGGTGACCTGGGAGATCGAGCCCCAGGATGGCGGCTACTGCCTGCTGACCGTCACGCACGACGAGCTCGAGGGCGCGCCGAAGACGGCCGAGAGCGTCTCTGGCGTCGGCTGGATGATGGTGCTCAGCGGGTTGAAGACCTTGCTCGAGACGGGGCAGCCGCTCGCAGCTGGCTGAGTGATTGGTCGCCGCGGAGCGGACCTCGGCCCGCTCCGCGGGTACCAACCAGCAATGCAAGTGCACGTCGAGTGCTTCAGCATCGCGTAGCCCAGAAGGTCGGAACGGCGCGTGCTGCGCTCGGCGGTTCCCCGGGGTTGCTCTTCGAGCGTCTCGTTAGAGTCCTCGCATGGCGAAGACACGGGTGGGCATCAACGGTTTCGGCCGCATCGGCCGCAATTTCTTCCGCGCGTCGCTCGGACGCGACACGGATTTCGAGCTCGTCGCCTTCAACGATCTCGGCAACGCCGAGACGATGGCGCACCTGCTCGCGTACGACTCGCTGCTCGGGCCGCTCGAGGGCGTCTCGGTCGGCGACGGGGTGGTGAAGGCGGCCGGACGCGAGCTGAAGGTGCTTGCCGAGCGCGACCCCGGCGCGCTCCCGTGGGCCGACCTGGGCGTCGAGATCGTGATCGAGTCGACGGGGTTCTTCACCGACCGCGAAGGCGCGCAGAAGCACCTCGACGCGGGTGCGAAGAAGGTGCTGATCTCCGCGCCGGCGACCGACCCCGACCTCACCGTCGTCCTCGGCGTGAACGACGACCTGTACGACCCGGCCGAGCACAACATCGTCTCGAACGCCTCCTGCACCACGAACTGCGTCGCGCCGATGGCCAAGGTGCTGAACGACGCGTTCACGATCGAGCAGGGCTTCATGACGACGATCCACGCCTACACGAACGACCAGAGCATCCTCGACCTCCCGCACAAGGACCTCCGTCGCGCACGCGCTGCGGCGATCAACCTGATCCCGACCTCGACGGGGGCGGCACGGGCGATCGGCCTCGTGCTCCCCGAGCTCAAGGGCAAGCTGGACGGGTCGGCGGTCCGCGCCCCCATCGCGACGGGCTCGCTCACGGACCTGACGGTGTGGCTCGGAGCCGACGTGACCGCAGCCGACGTCAACGGGGCCTTCGAGGCGGCGGCGAGCAGCGGCCCGCTCGCGCCGTACCTCCAGTACTCGACCGCGCCGCTCGTCTCGACGGACATCAACGAGTCGCCGTACTCGTGCATCTTCGACAGCGAGCTGACGATGGCGACCGGGCGGATGGCGAAGATCTTCGGCTGGTACGACAACGAGTGGGGTTACTCGTGCCGGCTCGTCGACCTCGTGAACATCGTCGCCAGGTCTCTCTGAGCGGTGAAGCTGCCGAGGTCGGTTCGCGAGGCCGACGTCACCGGGAAGGTCGTGCTCGTCCGCGCCGACCTGAACGTGCCGCTCGACGACGGGCGCGTCGCCGACGACGCGCGCATCCGGGCGTCGCTGCCGACGCTCGAGCTGCTGCTCGACGAGGGTGCGCGCGAGGTGCGGGTCTGCTCGCACCTCGGCCGCCCGAAGACCGACGAGGATCGTGCGCGCTACTCGATCGAGCCCGTGCGGCGGCGGCTCGCGGAGCTCATGCCGGACGACCGCGTCCGGGTGCTCGAGAACACGCGCTTCGATCCGGGCGAGACGACGAACGACGAGGCGTTCGCGCGCGAGCTGGCGGAGGGCTGCGACCTCTACGTGAACGACGCCTTCGGCTCGGCGCACCGAGCGCACGCGTCGACCGAGGGCGTGGCGCGGCTCCTCCCTGCGTACGCCGGCCTGCTGCTCCTCGCCGAGCTCGAGCACCTCGGCCGGCTGCTCGGCGAGGTCGAGCGACCGTTCGTGATCGTGGCCGGCGGCGCGAAGGTGGCCGACAAGGTGGGCGTGCTCGGCAACCTCGGCTCGCGTGCCGACCGCGTGTTGATCGGGGGGAAGATGGCCGAGGACGTGCGCGCCGAGAACCCGTTCCCGTTCGATGTCCTGCTCCCGCGCGACATCGTCGCCGCGGCGTCGTTCGACGCCGACGCGGAGTCGACGATCGCGCCCTACGACGAGCCGCCCGAGGGCTGGCTCGGCCTCGACATCGGCCCCGAGGCGCGGGCGGAGTTCGCCGACGCGCTCACCGATGCGAGGACGGTGTTCTGGAACGGCCCGATGGGCGTCTTCGAGTGGCCGCGGTTCGCGGAGGGCACGTACGCCGTCGCACGTGCGGTTGCCGCCTGCGACGGATTCACGGTCGTCGGCGGCGGGGACTCCGTGCGGGCGGTGCACGAGGCCGGCGTCGCCGACCGCATCTCGTGGATCTCGACCGGCGGCGGCGCGTCGCTCGAGCTGCTCGAGGGCAAGGAGCTGCCGGGCGTCGCCGCGATCCCGGCGGCCGGGTAGGCACCGATGCTGATCGCCGGCAACTGGAAGATGCACAAGGGGCCCGCCGAGACGGCGGCGTTCTGCAGCGCGCTTCGCGAGGCAGACCTGGGCGACGTGGACGTGGTCGTCTGCCCGCCGTACGTCTCGCTCGCCGCCGCCGTGCAGGCGCTCGCGGGCACCGACATCGCGGTCGCCGCCCAGAACGTCCACTGGGAGACGCACGGTGCGTTCACGGGGGAGGTGTCGGCGCCGCTCCTGCGCGAGCTCGGCGTCTACGGCACGATCGTCGGCCACTCCGAGCGACGGCAGTTCTTCGGCGAGACCGACGAGACCGTCGCCCTTCGGGTCGGAGCGTCGCTCGAGTACGGGCTGCACGTGATCGCCTGCGTGGGCGAGCTCGAGGCCGAGCGCGAGGCGGGCGAGACCGAGTCGGTGCTGCGGCGGCAGGTCGAGGCGATCGCCGGGGTCCTCGACGACACCGACGGCGATCTCGTCCTCGCCTACGAGCCGGTCTGGGCGATCGGCACCGGCAAGACGGCGACGCCCGAGATCGCCCAGGAGGCGCACGCGTTCATCAAGACGATCCTCGACGTGCCGGTGCTCTACGGGGGCTCGGTCAGGCCCGACAACGCGGCTGAGCTGGCGGCGCAGCCGGCGGTCGACGGGGCGCTCGTCGGCGGCGCCTCCCTCGAGCTGGACTCGTTCGCCGCGATCTGCCGCGAAGCGTCACGGTGAGCGCCGGCGGAGCGCCGCTCGTCGCGCTGATCATCCTCGACGGGTGGGGCTGTGCACCGCCGGGCCCGGGGAACGCCGTGTCGCTTGCCGAGACTCCGGTCTTCGACCGCCTGTGGGAGACGTGGTCGCACACGACGCTCGATGCGTCGGGCGAGGCGGCCGGGCTGCCGCCCGGGCAGATGGGCAACTCCGAGGTCGGCCATCTCACGATCGGGGCGGGCAGGCGGCTGTACCAGGACTTGCAACGTGTGAACGCGGCGATTGCGGACGGGTCGTTCTTCGAGAGCCCGGTGCTTCGCGTCGGCCTTCGAGCGCGGGCGTCGCGTGCACCTGCTCGGGCTCGTCTCGGAGGGCGGAGTCCATTCGCACGTCGACCACCTGCGCGCGCTGCTCCGCTTCGCGCCGGAGAAGACGTGGATCCACGCCTTCACCGACGGACGCGACGTCTCGCCGCACGCGGCGATCCGCGACCTCGCGACCCTGCCGCAGGATCGGATCGCGACCGTCGTCGGCCGGTACTACGCGATGGACCGCGACCGGCGCTGGGAGCGGACGCAGCGGGCCTTCGACGCGCTGACGGTCGGCACGGGAGCGCGGACCGCGAACGTGCTCGAAGCGGTGCAGGCGAGCTACGACGCCGGCGATCACCGACGAGTTCCTCGAGCCGATCGTCGTCGACGGCACGCCGCGGCTCGAGGCCGGGGACAGCGTCGTCTTCTTCAACTTCCGCCCCGACCGAGCCCGGCAGCTCACGCAGCGGCTGCTCGAGGCCGGCTTCGACCTCGTGACGATGACGCGCTACCGCGACGACTTCGACTGTCCGGTCGTCTTCGGCGAGCAGGAGGTCGCCGAGACGCTGGCCGAGACGCTCTCGGCGCGGGGGGCACGGCAGCTCCACGTCGCGGAGACGGAGAAGTACGCGCACGTGACGTACTTCCTCAACGGAGGCGTCGAGGCGGAATGGGAGGGGGAGACGCGGATCCTCGTCCCGAGCCCGCGCGACGTGCCGAGCTACGACCTGAAGCCCGAGATGGCCGCCGAGGAGGTCACGGCGCGCCTGTGCGCCGAGGTCGGGAACGGCTACCGCTTCGTGATCGTCAACTTCGCGAACCCGGACATGGTCGGCCACACGGGCGTCATCCCGGCGGTGGTGCGCGCCGTCGAGACGACCGACCGCTGCCTCGGGTCGGTCACCGACCGAGTGCAGGAGCTCGGCGGAGTCTCGCTCGTCACCGCCGACCACGGAAACGCCGAGCAGCTGCTCGAGCCCGACGGCGTCTCGCCGCACACGGCCCACACGACGAACCCCGTGCCGCTCGTCGTCGTCGGCGAGACGAGGCAGCTCCGAGAGGGAGGTGAGCTCGCGGATCTGGCCCCCACCTGCCTCGAGCTCCTCGGCCTCGAAAAACCCGCCGCGATGACCGGTCGGAGCCTGTTCCTTACAGGCGCCTAAGCCTTTTTGACGAGTGCGTAAGGATTCAGTGTGCGCAGGGTTAGATGCATGTTTGACGAACTCTTTTGGGAGTACGCTGTGCGCCGCGTGTCGCTCGCCCAACCGGATCCGGACGTCCTTCGCAGAGCCCAGCGGGGGGACGAGCGGGCGTTCTCACTCATCGTCGAGCAGTACCAGACGCCGGTCTTCAACTACGTCCTGCGTCTGACGGGCGATCGAAACATCGCAGAGGACCTGACGCAGGAGGTCTTCATGCGGGTGTTCCAGGGGCTGCCCCGATTCTCGCTCCGGTGCAAGTTCACGACGTGGCTCTTCCAGGTGACGAAGAACCGCGTCCTCGACGAGCTCCGCGCCCGGGAACGGCGGCCGCGTATCCAGGTGACTCTCGAGGACATGCCGACGCTCGAGGTGCTCGACCGGCCGGTCGAGGAGGGCGAGACGATCGACGCCGTCTGGCGCGCCGTCCACGAGCTCAACCCCGACCTCAAGATGGCCCTCCTGCTCCGAGACGTCGTCGGCCTGCCGTACAACGAGATCGCCGACTCGCTCGAGATCACCCTCGCCACGGTCAAGTGGCGGATCTTCAAAGCACGCGAGGAAGTCCAGCTCGCACTCGCCCGCAGCGGGATCACCTTCGCGGACGGGCTCGGAATCGGCTCGCCGGCGACGGCATACCTGAGGCGCCACCCGCTAGGGAAAGAGCAGCGGGCGCAGCGGCTCGTACGACGGCTGCGCTCCGAACACCGCCTCGTAGAGCACGCCTCCCTGGTGCCCGCTCGGCGGGCCAACACGAGACCGTAGTCCGGCCTCGGCGATAGTTGGTGTCGATGCGGGAGCTCGGCGCCACTCGAACGGGGACCTGGAGGTGGGTGCTCGTCCTCGCGGGCGTTGCGGCCTGGTTTCTCGCCGCCGTCCTCCTCTGGCGGACGTCTGTTCCCTCGCTCGACCTCGGCGGCTTCGACCCGCGCGACTACTTCACGCCCCGGGCGCTCGAGCGCTCGCGCGACTACGAGCGCGGAGTCCAGATCCTGTGGCTGCTCGCGACCGTTGCCGAGATCGCCGCGCTCGTCGTGCTCGTCCGCGTCTTGCCTCGCTCGGTCCCCGGCATCGGCCTCGGGCGGATCAGCACGGCGATCGTGGTCGGCATGGTCGTGCTGACGACGCTGTGGCTCGTGTCCCTGCCGTTCGGGATCGCCGAGCTCTGGTGGCAGCACCACTGGGGGCTCGGCCCGTTCGACGTGCTCAGCTGGATCGTCGCGAGCCGCTATCAGCTCGGGGCAAACGCGATCGTCGCCGTTGCGCTGATCGCGATCGTCGTTTCGCTCGCCGCCCGCTTCCCGCGCGGCTGGTGGATCCCGGGCGGGGCGGTCTTCGTCCTGCTCGTGAGCCTCCTGACGTTCTTTTCCGGCTGGCTCGTCGCTCTGGCGTCAGATCCTCTCGACCGTCCGGCCGTGCGCGCCGAGGTCGCCCGCATCGAGCGGGTCGAGGGGGTGAGCGCCCCGGTGCGGGTGCAGAAGGTGAGCGGCTGGACGAACCAGGCGAACGCGTTCGCGACGGGGTTCGGCCCATCGACCACGGTCGTGCTCTGGGACACGCTGCTCGACGGGCGGTTCTCGCGCGGCGAGGTGAGCTTCGTGCTCGCGCACGAGCTCGGCCATGTGAAGAGCCGGCACATTCTGAAGGGCCTCGCCTGGTTCGCGCTGTTCGCGTTTCCGGCCGCGTTCGCGGTCGCGTGGGTGACGGGACAACGCGGCGGCATGCGGAACCCGGCGAACCTGCCGCTTGCGCTGCTCGTACTGACGCTGCTCGCGCTCGCGACGACACCGCTCGTGAACGCCGTCGGCCGCCGCTACGAGGCCGAGGCCGACTGGCGCGCGCTCGAGACGACCAGGGATCCCGATGCAGCGATCGGGCTCTTCCGGCAGTTCCAGCGCACGAGTCTCCAGGAGCCGAATCCGCCCCTACTCGCCTACCTCTGGCTCGAGAACCACCCGACGCTGATGCAGCGGCTCGCGATGGCCGAGCGCTTCCGCGAGCGCGAGCCCGCCTCGAAGAACGGCTAGTCCCGCTCGGGCGCTTCGGGCAGCTCCTTGATCCCCTTGACGGTCGTGTACTTCGACCAGGCGTCGTTGAGAGCGTCGATCAGCTCCTTCGTGAACTTCTGCGCCATGTTCACGCGCGCGACGACCACCCCGGGCATCTCGGCGGCCTCCTCCGCGCCGTGGTCGATGCGGGCGAACGTGATCGTGAACTCGTAGTCCGAGAAGCTCACGTTCGCGAAGTTCGCGTACGTACCTGCGAGGTGTTCCGCGTCGACTTGCAGGTTGAGCTTCCGCTCCTCGCTCATCCGAAGGCCCAATACTAGAGCCGTGAGCACGGTCAGACGCCGGGTCGCCTTCACCGCATGCGCAGTCGTCGTCATGTTCACGGCCGGCACGATCGGTTTCCACGAGCTGCTCGACGAGTCGTGGCACTCGGCGTTCTACCGCACCGCGATCACGGCGACGCTGACCGGGCTCGACTCCCAGCCGCGCGGGACCGCCGCCGAGTTCCTGACGATCGCGATCGCGCTTTCAGGCGTGGCTATCTTTGGCTACCTCGTCGCCCAGGCAATCGAAGCGATCGCCCGCGAGGTGACTGCCAACGCACGGAGGGACAAGCGCCGGCTCCGCATGATCGAGCAGCTCAGCGACCACTTCATCATCTGCGGGTACGGCCGCGTCGGACGTCGCGCCGCCGCGGAGTTCGCGGCGTCGGGCCAGACCTTCGTCGTCCTCGACATCACGAACGAGGCGCTCGAGGCAGCGCGCGATCGCGACGTGCTGTACCTCCACGGCAACGGGACGAACGACGAGGACCTGCGGCGGGCAGGAATCGAGCGCGCCCGCGGCCTGATCGCGTCGGCCGACTCGGACGCCGAGAACCTCTACATCACGCTCTCGGCCCGCTCGCTCCGGCCCGACCTGACGATCGTCGCCCGCGCCTCCGACAGCGAGGCCGAGCGCAAGCTCGAGCTCGCCGGCGCAGACCGCGTCGTCCAGCCGTACGCGAAGGCGGGCACCGAGATGGCGAAGCTCGCCCTCAAGCCGCAGGTCGCGGCGTTCCTCGAGATCGTGTCGTCCTTCGCCGGTCCCGACCTTCGCTTCGAGGAGATCGAGGTCACGGCCGATTGCCCGCACGCGGGGCGGTCGATCCGCGAGCTCCGGGTGCGCAAGCGCGACGGGCGCGGTGATCGTCGCCCTTCGCAAGCGGGACGGAAGCTTCGACACGACGCCCGACCCCGACGTGCGGCTCGAAGTCGGTGACGTGCTGATCACGATCGGCACCGAGCCGGAGCTGCGCGCCGTCGAGGAGATGTTCGCGCCGAGAGAAGGCGTTGGCACCTAGGCGTCTCGATCGCCTCGCCGAGGCGATCGGGGAGCTCGCGGGCCACGACGTCGTCCTCGAACGGCCGAAGGACCCGGCGCACGGCGACTACGCCACCAACGTCGCGCTCCAGGCAGGGCCGAAAGCAGGCCGGCCGCCGCGGGAGCTCGCCGAGGAGCTCGCCGGCAAGGCCGCCGAACTGCCCGAGGTCGAGCGCGCCGAGGTCGCGGGGCCGGGCTTCGTCAATCTCTGGCTCACGGACGCGGTGCTCGTCGAGACGGTGGACGAGATCGGCGAGGACTACGGGGCGGGCTGGGCCGCGACACCGGAGCGGGTGCAGGTCGAGATGGTCTCCGCGAACCCGACGGGCCCGATCACCGTCGCCTCCGCGCGGAACGGTGCGTACGGCGACTCGGTCGCGCGGCTGCTCGAGTTCGCCGGGCACTCGGTCGAGCGCGAGTACTACTACAACGACGCCGGCGCGCAGATGGAGCGCTTTCGTCGCTCGGTCGAGGCGGTGAGGCGTGGGGAGGAGCCGCCGGAGGACGGCTATCACGGCGACTACATCGCCGAGCTCGCCCGCGAGGAGGGCGACCCGGTGCCGGGGATGCTCGAGCGCATCGAGCAGACGCTGGAGCGCTTCCGCATCCACTTCGACTCGTGGGCGAAGCAGAGCGTGCTCGAGGAAGCGCTGCCCGAGGTCCTCGCCGAGCTGCCGACCTACGAGGCCGACGGCGCGCTCTTCGTGCGCTCGACCGAGTTCGGCGACGAGAAGGACCGCGTGCTGATCCGCTCACCCGAGAAAGGCGGGCTGCCGACCTACGAGGCGGCCGACGTCGCCTACCTCCGCGACAAGCTCGAGCGCGGCTTCGACCGTGCGCTCTACGTCCTCGGCGCCGACCACCACGGCGTCGCCGGCTGGTATGCGGTCGTCGCCCGCATGCTCGGCTACGACCCCGGGCGGGTCGAGGTGCTCCTCTACCAGCTCGTCCATCTCACGCGCGGCGGGGCGCAGACGAAGATGTCGAAGCGCAGGGGCGACGTCGTCTTCCTGGACGAGTTCATGGACGAGGTCGGAGTCGACGCGGCGCGCTGGTACCTCGTCAACCGCGGGCCCGACCAGACGATCGAGATCGACATCGACCTCGCCGCCGAGAAGACGCAGAAGAACCCGGTCTACTACGTCCAGTACGCGCACGCTCGGATCGCCGGGATCCTGCGCAACGCCGGCGACGCGGAGGTGGGCGGGCCGTCCGGGGTCGCGCTCGATCCGAACGAGCGCGAGCTGATCAAGCGGCTGGCGGAGCTCCCGACCGTCGTGCGCGAGGCGACGGAGCGGCGCGGACCGCAGGCGCTTCCGGCCTACGCGATCCGGGTCGCCGACGACTTCCACCGCTTCTACCACGAGGTGCGCGTCCTCGGCTCGGAGGCAGAGGCATTCAGGCTCGGCCTCTGCCGCGCTGCGCAGCGGGTAATCGCGCGCTGCCTCGACCTGGTCGGCGTCGAGGCGCCCGACCGCATGTAGGCCGGTTCCCGCCGGGGCCGCGAGCGGCCTCCGACTAGACTCGGCCGGCGATGCGGGTGGGCATGCTGACAGGCGGCGGCGACTGCCCGGGTCTCAATGCCGTCATCCGCGCCGTCTGCCGCCGTCTCTGGGAGCACGGCCACGAGACGGTCGGCGTGCTGAACGGCTGGCGCGGGATGATCGACGGCAACCTGAGGCCGCTCGGGTACGACGAGATCTCGGGAATCCTGCACCTCGGCGGCACGATCATCGGCACCTCGCGGACGAATCCGTGGAACAGCGAGGGCGGGGTCGAGGGCGTGCGTTCGACGTTCGAGCAGCTCGACGCGCTCGTGGCGATCGGCGGCGAGGACACGCTCGGCGTGGCCTCGCGGCTCCACTCCGAGTTCGACCTTCCTGTGGTCGGCGTGCCGAAGACGATCGACAACGACCTCAACGGCACCGACTACACGTTCGGCTTCGACACCGCCGTCTACGTCGCGACCGAGGCGATCGACCGCTGCCACTCGACGGCCGAGTCGCACAGCCGGATCATCGTCGTCGAGACGATGGGCCGGCACGCCGGCTGGATCGCGCTCTTCAGCGGGATCGCCGGCGGAGCGGACTACATCCTGATCCCGGAGCAGCCGGTCGACTTCGACGATGTCGCCGCCGCGGTCGAGCGCCGCCGTGCGCGCGGCAAGAGCTTCTCGGTGATCGTCGCGAGCGAGGGAGCGGAGCTACCCGGCGTCGCCGACGAGGGCGAGGTGGACGAATTCGGCCACGTCCGCGTCGAGAACCGCGCGGTAGGGGACACCGTCGCCCAGGAGGTCGAGAAGCGGACCGGCATGCAGGCGAGGGCGACGGTGCTCGGCTATATCCAGCGCGGCGGCACGCCGACCCCGCGCGACCGGATACTCGGCCTGCGCTTCGGGCTTCGCGCTGCCGACCTCGTGCAGGAGGGGAGCTGGGGCCGGATGGCCGCTCTCCACGGAGACGACGTGCTCTCGGTGCCGCTCACCGAGGCGACTGCCGAGCTCAAGCTCGTCCCCGACGAGTGGTACGCGACGGCGAAGACCTTCTTCGGCTAGGCCGGACCCAAGGGCTGCGGGCTGCTCAGGTAAAGAGCCGGTCGGCGACGAAGCCGCCCCGAGCGACGCCCGGCGGGACGGCGAAGAGCGCGCTACCCGTGTGCGAGATGTACTCGTTGAGCGCGTCGTTCTGCCCCAGGCGGCGCTGGAGGGCAATGAACGCCTGGGGGTCGCGTTGGAAGCTGATGAAGAAGAGGCCCGCGTCGAGCTGCCCGAGCCGCTCGTCCATGCCGTCGGTGAACGAGTACCCGCGGCGCAGGATGCGGACGTCGTCGTTCTCGGATGGAGCCGCGAGCCGGATGTGCGCGTCGATCGGCACCACGGGCTCCCCGTTGCGGCCCGCGTTCAGGTCGACCGCGTCGAATTCGTGTGTTCCGCCGAGCGGTGCTCCGCTGAGCTTGGTGCGACCGATCGTCTGCTCCTGATCGGCAAGCGTGGCCCGGTCCCAGACCTCGATCAGCATGCGGATCCGCCGGGCGACGAGGTACGTTCCGCCGGCCATCCACTGCGGCTGCGACCCCGTGGGGAGCCAGACGTGCGTGTTGAGCGCATCGATGTCCTCGAGCTTGATGTTGTTCGTGCCGTCTTTGAACCCCATCAGGTTGCGCGGTGTGTCCTGCGCCCGGCTCGTCGAGGAGGTGCGTCCGAAACCGAGCTGCGACCAGCGCATCACGACTCCGCCGCGGCCGAGACGTGTGAGGTTGCGGACTGCGTGGAAGGCGACCTGCGGGTCGTCGGCACACGCCTGGACACACAGGTCGCCGCCGCTCCTCGCGGCGTCGAGCGAGTCGCCGGCGAACGCGGGCAGCTCACGCAGCGCGGAAGGGCGCCTCGCCGCGAGCCCGAAGCGATCCTTCCCCTCACGGAGGAAGAGAGACGGGCCGAGACCGAACGTGATCGTCAGCCGTGCCGGCCCGAGCCCGACCGCCTCGCCGGTGTCGCCGGGAGGCGCGTTGGGGTCGTCGCTCGCGCCGCCGACGGGGTTGCCGGCCGTCATCTCCGCTGCGGCATCGGTCCAGGTGCGCAGCAGGTCGCGGACGTCGTCGACCGATTCGGTCACGACGTCGAACGCGGCAAAGTGGAGCCGGTCCTGCGCCGGGGTCGCGATCCCCGCCTGGCGCGGACCGTAGAACGGAATGGTCTCGGCCGCCCCGGCCTCGCCAGCCCGGAGCTGTTCGAGCCCGAGTCCGCCGAGCGCGAGCGCGGCACCGCCGGCGGCGGCACCGAGGAGGAGCTTGCGGCGGCTGAGTCTGGGTCCGTCTGTCATTTCGTCGTCGAGGCAGCGACGACGATCGCTCCCACACCGGAGAGCGGCTCGGCAAGTGCGTCGATTGCCTGCGAGAGCTTGCGCGTGTCCGCGCGTGTGAGCTTCGGGTAGGAGACATAGCCGTCCCCCTCGCGATACTCCTCGAGCGCGGCATAGACGTCATCGAAGCGCCCGTCGATCGTCGTTTCGAGGTCGGGATCGCTCGCCTGCACGATCGGCCGCACGGCGTTGAAGGCGGCCCTGGCGCCGTCGACGTTGGCGGCGAAGTCCACCAGGTCGATGCGCGAGTAACGCTCCTCCTCGCCGGTGATCTTCGACTTCGAGACCTCGCCGAGCAGCTCGACCGAGCCGTTCGCGATCTGGGCGGCTTCGAGCTCGACCGACTGCGCGAGCGTCTGCAGCCTCTTCACGTCGCTCAACAGCCCGTCGGCGAGTCCCTTCGTGCCGGCCAGACTGCCACGCACCCAGAGCGCCTTCTCGAGCGGATGGAACCCTCTCCACGTCGCCTGCGGCACGTCTCCCTCGCGCGCGTCGATGCGGGGGTCGAGGTCGCCGAAGCTCTCGGCCACCGGCTCGATCCGTTCGTAGGGAACACGCGCCGGGCGCGTAGAGCGCCTTCGCTCTCTCGACGTCTCCGGCGTTGACGGCGTCGACGAACGCCTTCGTAGCCTCGACCAGCTGTGCGGTCTGGCTCTCGACGTACGCGCGGTAGTCGGTCACCGCCTGGGCTGCGGCTGCGGTGGGCGTCGCCGTCCCGCTCCCGGTCACCTTCAGCGTGCCCCGTTCGGTCGTCGTACCACCCGGGCAGTAGGTCGTATACGAGCCCGGCTGGAGCGTGACCGAGAACTGTCCGCTCAGCCCCGCTGCGATGTTCTCGGCCTCGCCGAGGATGTGGTCGCCGTCGAGCACCTCGAACTCCGTGACCCTCGTCGCGCCGTCGTTTCGCACCTTGAACGTCGTCGGCCCCGCGTTCAGCTCGAGCACCGCGGGCTCGCACCCGGCCTCGGTGATCATCACGTCGACCGTCCTGTGCTCCGACGAGGCGCTCGAGGAGCCGCCGCTGTCGTTGGTCGAGCCACCGCAGGCCACGAGGGCGAACGGCAACGCGAGCGCTCCCAGAACGGACAGGCCCACCGGCGTCGTGGATGTCCGCGCCGCGATCCGTCTCACCGGACCTGAGCCTGTCCGAGGGCGGACGGCGCCGGTTCTCGCCGAAGCCGGTCCCGAACGCCGCGCGGCCAGAGGACGAGCAGCAGCATCGGGACCGCGTAGAGCACGTAGCCGGTGACTTCGGCCGTGACCGGCCGGGGCTGCAGGCCGAGCATGCCCGTGAGGAGCGCCGAGCGGACGCTGCCGGGCGCGACCAGCCACTCGAGATCGAGCGCCTGCGACTGCCAGCTCTCGAGCCACGCCGCCTCGTGCGCCGTGTGGATCGCGCTGGCGACGAGCCCGGCCGCGACGAGGACGAGCACCACGCTGGTGGCGCGGAAGAAGCGCGCGAGGTTGATCCTCACACCCCCGCGGTAGATCCCCCAGCCGAGCCCCACTGCGACGAGGAGCCCGAACACCGCGCCGCCGCCGGCTGCGGCGGGCCGCGTGGAGGCGTCGAACGCAGCCAACAGGAACACCGCGGTCTCGAAGCCCTCCCTGATCACGGCGAAGAACGCCATCCCGACGAGCGCCAGCACCGACCCTGCCGCGAGCGCCGCGCCAGCGCTGGTCTCGAGCTCGCGCTTGAGCCCGCGGGCGTGCTTTCTCATCCAGAAGACCATGAACGTGACAGCCGCCACCGCAACGAGCGCGACGACCGTCTCGAGCCCTTCCTGCTGGCGGTACGGAAGTTGCTCGCTCAGGACCTTCAGCCCGACTCCCACTGCGATGCAGATGCCGACTGCCAGAGCCACTCCGGCCCACACCCAGCGCAGCGCGTCGCCACGGCCCTGCTGCCGAAGGAAGGCGGCGACGATACCCACGATCAACGCCGCCTCCAGGCCCTCGCGCAGCCCGATCACGAACGTCGGCAGCACCGCACGAACCTCCAATCAGGGAACCAAGACAAAATCCGTAAGGTGAACCTTACAAGAATAGAGCCATCGGCTGACGCGCCGCTACGGACCACCAAGTCCGATGAGCGCTGTCGGAGAAACGGCTACGATGCGCGCTTCGCGGGCGTAGCTCAGTTGGTAGAGCATCAGCTTCCCAAGCTGAGGGTCGTGGGTTCGAGCCCCATCGCCCGCTCTCGAGTGGCAGAGCCAAAAAGGGCAGTTTTCCAGGCGTTTCGATCCTCGGAGCCGCCCTTTTTGTTTCCGCTGTCGTCCGCTCTGGTCCGCCTGTTTCGGGTGGCGACTGGCCCGCAAATGGCCCGCACTCGTTGAGTCACGGGCCGGGCCGACGAGCGCAGTGGCGACCTGATCGGGAGATCCGTGTGGGAGAGAATGGCTCGAACATGGAGATGTTCACGATCGTGACGCTGTGAACGATCTCGCCGAGCTCGAGCGCCGACTCTGGGCGGCCGCCGACGAGTTGCGTGCGAACTCGACCTTGTCGGCGGCTCAATCCGTCGAGCCGACGGCAGCTGGACACCTTTCGGAGACGTCGAGGGCCAGGTTGGTGAGCGGGGTTCCTACATCGACGTCGCGTGCACGAACGTTGGTGGCCAGATGCACCTCGTCGCTGCGAGCCATACCGGCGGCCTGTGGCACGCGATCCGGCATCCAGACGGCACCTGGACGCACTTCGGTGACGTGGAGGGTCAGACCGGCGAGCGCGGCCAGTTTGTGGCAGTCGCATGCGCTGGCATCCTCGCCGATCTACATGTCACGGGCGTAACTGACCCCGGCCGGCTTTGGCACTCGATCCGGCGAGGAAATGGAACGTGGACGCCGTTCGGCGACATTGAAGGCCTGGCCGGCGATCGCGACTATTTCTCGACCATTGGCTGCGCACGGATCGGCGCGGAACTGTACGTGATCGGATCAGCAACAACATTTGTGGACGTCTCGGGCGCGCTGTACCACACGATCCGCCATACCAATGGCGCCTGGGATCCCCTCGATCCGCTCGATAGAGCTGGAGTTTTTGGCGCGGCTGAGGGGACAAACCAAAGCGTCGCATGTGGGGATGTTCCGAATCCGGGCGAGATCCACGTCCTCCTGGCAACATGGGCGGGCATCGCCTAGATGTAGTTCCTGACGCTGGCTCATCCGGGCCTGCTTGGAGGCTGAGCGCTGTCAACGGCAGCTCGGCCCCCGGGCCGTTCGCGTCATGCCAGGGAGGCCGTGGGTCGCCGACATGCGTGATGACGCTGTTGAACACGTCGCCCTAGTTCGATACTCGTGTCACAAGCGTGAGACAGTGGGCGCGGGCACTTACCCGCCCGAGCTGCACGCGCTCGTCGATGCCGACACCGAACTCTGCGGCGACATCGCCCAAACCGCGTCGTACGCAGCCACGGTCAGCTTGTAGGTCGTCCCGCAGGCAAGACCGCTGAACGTGTAGCTCGTCGTCTTGTTGGTGCCCTTCCAGACATCGTTCTGCCACAGCGAGTACGTGTTCACGGCCATCCCCGCCGGCGCCTGCCAGCTCAACGTGATCGCAGTCTGCGTACTCGACGTCGACAACCCCGTCGGAGCACCCGGAGGCGCCGGCGGCGCAGCCGGCGGCGGCGGCGGCCCAGCCGGTGGCGGTGGCGGTGGCGGTGGCGGAGCCTGACAAGCGGCCGTGCTCACGCTGACCGAACTCTGCGCCGTCATCGCCCAATTCGCGTCGTACGCAGCCACGGTCAGCTTGTAGGTCGTCCCGCAGGCAAGACCGCTGAACGTGTAGCTCGTCGTCTTGTTGGTGCCCTTCCAGACATCGTTCTGCCACAGCGAGTACGTGTTCACGGCCATCCCCGCCGGCGCCTGCCAGCTCAACGTGATCGCAGTCTGCGTACTCGACGTCGACAACCCCGTCGGAGCACCCGGAGGCGCCGGCGGCGGCGGGGGCCCAGCCGGTGGCGGCGGCGGTGGCAGAGGAGGCCCTGGCGGTGGCGGCGGCTGCGAGGTCGCGCCGGTCGTGCCGAAGTTCTGTGTCCAGTAGCGAGGGCCGGAGCCGTTTCGAGCAACGCCGACGCCGATCGTCCGGAAGCTCGGGTTCTCGATGTTGGCGCGATGGCCGGAGCTGTTCAGCCAGGCGTTCATCACGGCGGCCGCGGTCGTGTAGCCGTAGGCGATGTTCTCCCCCCAACCGGCGCTCCGCGACGGGTAACCGCAGGCTTCGAGCCGCTCGGAGACGGTCCGGGCGACGGGCGGTGCCCGGTCGTTGTGGTCGAAGTAGTTCGTCCCGGCCATGTGGAGGCTCTTCCATTCGGCCGACGCGGTCAGCGTCGCGGCGTTGCTGAGCGTGACGAGCCCCATGCCCGCTCGATGCTGGTTCACGAGCTGCACGACCTGGGCCGCCAGCGACGTGTCGACCGTTCCCCACGACGGAGAGGGGGTGCAGTCGCCGACCGCGGCACCGGCGGTCTGCGCGCTCAGCGGGGTGAGCGCGACCACGAGCGTGAGGACGAGGGCGACCAGCCCGAGCCAGCGGCGCAGCGTCGACGGGGCAGCCGGCTGCCGGGCGTGACCCCCGAACGGCGTCCGGCTCGGAGTGCTCACGAGACCCTCGTGTCGCGGCGATCGCACACACTGGTCGTGTCGGCAGTCATCGCCATTTCCTAAGTCCCTCCATCGGCAGGCGAATGATCTCTCCGTGTTTTCGCCGGGGCGCGAAGCGCCCCTGCAAGCCGGATTAGAACGCAGATGGGCCGAACGCGTCGCCAGAAGGAGCATCGAGGGCCCCGCCGAACCCCTTGGACCGGCGTTGCCACTCACAACGCTTGATGCTTCCCGCATCTGGCCGCACTCGGCCGAAGCCGTCGCCGGTTGACACTGAGCCTTAGCTAGGCGTGGGGTAACCGCGGGGGTTCGCGCTTGCGTGCGAGGGGTGCCCTCCTCGCTGTGCGTCCGTTTTGTTGCAAACGCGCCGGCGCGGCCGTAGGGTTGTCATTTGTTGCGCTAAGTGGCTCGGCCATTCACTGCGGTTGTTCTGCGTGCTGATTCGTGGAATCCGATCGGAGGGGTGAGATGGCGAGCGAGCTGCAGATCAAGGTGAACGGTCTGATTGCGCGTCGTGCAAGGTTGCGCGTCTTTGTCCTCGCGCTGCTTGTTGTGCTTTCGCTGGCGGTTGGGCCTCTGGCGCAGGCGGCGACGTTTGTTGTTTCGACGACTTCTGACGCGGTCGATGTTGCGCCGGGCAACGGTGTCTGTGCGGATGCGCTGGGGGCGTGTAGCTTGCGGGCCGCGATTCAGGAGGCGAATGCGCTGGCGGGCGTCGACCGGATCGAGTTGAGCGCCGGCGTCTATGTTCTGTCGCTGGCGGGCCGGGGCGAGGATCTCGCGGCGACAGGGGACCTCGACGTCCGTTCGCCGCTCGCGCTCGTCGGCGCCGGTGCCGGGGTGACGGTGATCGACGCGAACGAGATCGACCGGGTTCTCGACGTTCATCCAGGTTCGGGGTCGGTTCGTGTCGAGGGGGTCACGGTGCGTCGTGGCAGTTCCGCATCGCCACCGTTCCCGGGCCATGTCGGGGGTGGGATTCTGAACAGTGCGGCCCTGACGATCGTTGACTCGGCGGTCGTTAGCAACCGTGCGCCGGACCTTTCGGGGGCGGGCGGCGGCGTCTACAACGCTGCCACGGGGGTGCTCGTGATTGACGACTCTGAGATCGCCTCCAACTCCGCGAACGACATCGGCGGCGGTCTTGCGAACCTGGGGTCGGCGGAGGTGACGGCGAGCACGGTTCGCGGCAACGGCGCGCGTCATATAGGCGGCGGCATCTACAACGGCGGCAGCCTTCGCATTCGCCTGAGCACGATCGAGTCGAACTCGATCAGCACTGTCAACGGTGGCGGCATCTACCACGGCGCGGGAACGCTTGAAATCCTGGACAGCTCCGTGATCAATAACTCCTCGCCGTCCGAGGGCGGAGGGCTTGTCTCTCGCGCTGCCGGGTCGATCGTGGGGACGACGTTTGCGGGCAACGTCGCCGGACAGGGCGGCCCGTCTACTGGAGGTGGAGGTGGCGCGATCTATCACACCGCCGGGCCACTGACGCTCGTAAACAGCACGCTCAGCGGCAACCGCACATACGGTACGGGTGGCGGAATCTGGGCGACGGGCGGAAGCGTCGCGCTTGTCTTCAGCACGATCGTCGGCAACGGCGTCGTCGAAGTCACCCCCGGCTTTTTCCCTGCTGGTGGCGGCGTTCGCCTCGACGCCACGGCGAGCGGCAGCCTTCAGGGCACGCTGCTTGCCGACAACGTCTCCGCCTCCGGAACCCCCGGCGCTGCCGTTGCGGCGAACTGCACCGGATCGAGTAGGCCGACGTCGTTGGGCTACAACCTCGAGGATGCCGCCACCTGCGCCTTGTCGGGCGCGGGCGATCTGTCGAACGTCGAGCCGCTGCTCGGACCGCTCGCAGACAACGGCGGCCCGACGCTCACGCACGCGCTGCTGCCGAGCAGCCCGGCGATCGACGCCGGCGACAACGCGGGCTGTCCCTCCACCGATCAACGTGGTGTCGCGCGCCCCCAAGGGATGCGCTGCGACATCGGCGCCTTCGAGAAGGTTGTCGAGAGGTCGTGCCTGACCGCACCGCGGAGCGGGCCGCTGACTGTCACCGCGGGCCAGTCGGTCTGCCTCGGTGCGGGCGCGATTATCGCCGGGCCGATCACGGTTCAGTCCGGCGGCTCCCTCGAGATCGAAGGCGGCGCGATTGTCGCCGGGCCGATCACGGTTCAGTCCGGCGGCTCCCTCGAGATCGAAGGCGGCGCGACCGTCACAGGGCCGATTACCTCGACCGGGGCAACAGCGTTCCGGCTCTGCGGCTCGAGCGTGACCGGCCCGCTCACCGTCACGGGCACGACCGGGCTCGTGCTGATCGGCGGCGACGCGGACACCGGCCCCTGCGCCGGCAACCAGCTCACCGGCCCGACGACGCTCACGGGGAACACGGGCGGCGTCGAGTTCAACGCCAACCGCGTGACCGGCGCGCTGACGATCAGCGGCAACACGGGCACGGTGCACGTCACGGACAACACCATCACCGGGCCGAGCACCATCCAGTAACGATCAGACCTCACGTGCCTGGAGAGGGTGAGCGTCGCCGCCCCCTCTCCAGGCCAACGCGTGTGCACCGGAATGTGCACCACGCGAGCAAACCCGGCAGCCCTGACAGACCTGACGCACCGCAGCCATGCGGATTTCCGCATGACGGCGGGCGGGAACTGCGGTCGTTGTCACTGTAGGCGCCGTATCCGAGACCACACCGGGACCACACCAGCAGATCCGCTTCAACTCAAAGCGTCAGACAAGCCTCTTCAGACGCAGACGTGGGAGCTCAGGTGCAACGCCGCGCGACTTTCCAACGCGGCGAAGAAGTACCGTGGCCTGCTTGCGCTTCGCCCCCAAGTTCTTCCTGGCAGTCGCCCCTGGAATCTCAAGGGCCTATGCGGTGCACCACCCTGACGATCGTGCGGTCCTAAGAGCAGAGCTGATCTCGATCGAGGGTATCCCCGCGGCGACTGATCCATAACTCGAGAGGGACGTGCGCGGGTGTCGCGACCTTCGCGGACGACACGCCTGCACACGCTTAGGGTGGAACCGTTGTGGAACCACGTGCCCGGCACCGAGCCGGCTCCGGCCGTCACCCGGCGCGAGAGCAACTCCAGCCCCTCCTCGTCGAAGGCGGCAACGTGCGAGCTCCTCCGATGCAGGTCAATGCCGACGTAGATCACGACGGTCTCCTTTCCGATCCTGAGCTTGACCACCTCGGCATACCGCCAAGGCAAGACGGACTCACGAGGCCCGCCTCGTCATGACATCAACCATGCGGTGCTGCTCGCGCTTCCCGAGCTGAGGGTCGTGGGTTCGAGCCCCATCGCCCGCTTCAAGAAAAGACCCGGGATGGCCTCGCGAGCTAGTGAGCACGAGCACAGGCCGCTTCCCCCCGTCGGGCACGCAGCGCCAAGCGCTGGCCGGTCAGACCGGCTCGGGCCGGCCGCTCGCGAGCGAGCGACTTGCGGCCAGCGACACGAGCAGCGCTTCGCGCGCCTGGGCACCCGTGCCCTGCTCCGGCGGGTGGTCTTGCTCGAGGCACGAGACGAAGTAGGCGATCTCCGGACCCCACGGATCGGCGGGCTCGACCTGCTCGGTGCGCATCTCGCCATCGGCGGGGTACACGCGGAGTCCGCGGGCGGACGAGGAGGCGCCGATGTTGCCCTCGCCCTCGACGGGAGTCGCCGTGAACCCGTACTCCGCCACGCCGCGCTCGGCGAGCACGCGGATGTTGCTGGAGAACGGGTACGAGCGCGGCATGCGCATGCTGCCTTCGGCGATCCCCGCGGCGCCGTCGTACTCCACGACCGCGTGGACGTGACCCGGCTCGGGCTCGCTCGCGAAGACCCTGCGCGGGGCGCCGAGCAGCCGGTTCATCTGGTCGAAGTCGTGGATCATCAGATCGACCGGCGTGCCGCCCGACTGCTCCCGGTCGGAGAGCCAGTCGGCCCAGTCGGCCGGGGGAGAGAGCCGCAGCGCGGAGACCGCGAGCGGGCGGCCGAGCTCGCCCCCCTCGACGAGGCGGCCGAGCTCGACGTACTCCGGCCAGAACCGCAGTACGAGCCCGACCATCAGCATGCGGCCACTGCGCTCGGCTGCCCCAAGGATCGCGTCGGCGTCGTCGACCGTGAGCGCGAGCGGCTTCTCGACGAAGACGTGCTTCCCCGCGGCGAAGGCGCGCTCGGCGACGTCGCGATGGAGCGGCGTGGGGACGCAAACGTCGACCGCCTCGACCTCCGGATCGGAGAGGACCGCGTCGAGGTCGGTGGTCGGATCGGCACCGACGGTCGCTGCCACGCGGGCGGCGCGTTCGGCGCGCCGCCCGCACACCGCCTTCACGCGCACGCGGTCCCCGAGCGCGGCGTAGTTGCCGGCGTGTGCCGAGCCCATGAATCCGGCGCCGACGATCGCGACGGTGACCACGTCAGCGGCGCGGGCGCGTCCGCGTATAGCCGGGCTCGATCCGGTCGTGCACGTCCTCGAGATCACGGACGAGGTCGACGACGGCGCGGGTGCACCAGCCGAGGAATTCCTCGCCCTTCTCGGCGGTCGACTCGCTCGGCGCGCCCCACACGCCTCCGCCCTCCTCGAGAATCGACCAGAACGAGCCCGGGGTCGTCAGAAACACCGGATCGATGATCGCGAGTGCGCTCGTGCGCAACTCGGGCAGCTCGGGCACGAAGTCGCGGACGCGCTCCATGTCGCACAGGCTCTCGTCGATCGCGAGCACGATCGAGGTCTCGCCGACGTTGGCGTGGATCCCGACACTGCCGGAGAGGTACTGCTCGGCCTCCTCGGGCCGCAGGCCCTGCCAGTACGGGAACGGGTAGATGCGCGTCCCCTCGGGGAGCTCGTCGAGGATCCGCGAGGCAGCGAACTGAAGCGCGTGCGAGTTGCAGTAGTGCCCGTTCAGCAGCACGATCCGGCGGAAGCCGTTGTCAGCAAGCGAGACGCAGACGTCCCGAACGAGCTCGAGGAACGTGTCCATGCGCACGTGCACGAGCCCGTGGGCGCCGCGATGGTCGGCAGCGAGCCCGAACGGGATCGGCGGGCCGACGAGCGCCCCGAGTTCCGGCGCGGCGCGCTTCGCGATCTCGAGCGGGATGTAGACGTCCGTCCAGAGCGGCCCGTGGTCGCCGTGGTCCTCGGTCGAGCCGACCGGCACGATCACCGTCCGGCCGCCGTCCTCCAGGTACTCGCGCACCTGCAGGTTCGTCATCTCCGGCATGAAGAGCGAGGGTGCCATCAGTAGCCGAGGGAGGTGAGGTGCTCGTACGAGCGGCGCATCGCCTCGTTCACGTCGTCGAGCGAAGGCCAGGGCTCGCCCTGGAACTCGAGCTCGACCGAGTACGGGCCCGCGTAACCTGCACCGTCGAGGATCTCGCGCACCCGGCGGAAGTCGACGTGCCCCGTGCCGAGCGTCCCGAAGTCCCAGTTGCCCTTGCCGCCCGTCGTGTCCTTCAGGTGCACGTGGGCGAGGTAGTCGGTGACCTTCGGAAGGTCCTCCTCGGCCCGGTCGCCCGAGTAGTACTCGACGTTCGCGGTGTCGTAGTTGACCCTGATCGAGTCGCGGCCGATCTTCTCCATGAGCGGAATGGTGACGTCGCTCGAGGCCATGATGTCGCCGTGGATCTCGAGGGCAACGACGACGCCCGCGTCGTCCGCGGCGTCGGCGAGCTCGCCCACGTTGGCGAGGAACGCGGCCTCGTTCTCGTCGGCGCTCTCATGGCCTCCGACCGCGGTGTTCATGACCGGGAGCCCGTAGCTCGCCGCCCAGCGCGCCGCCTTGATGCCGTGCTCGAGGCCTCCGCGGGTCGTCAGGTCGGAGTGGCCGCTGAGGCTGACCGCCTCGAGGCCGTAGCCCTCGACGTGGTTGCGGACTCCGGCCGCGTCGTCGTCGAGGTTCACGTGCTCCGTCCAGCCCGGCACGGCGCTCAGCTCGACGTACTTGAAGCCGGCCCCGGCGATGCCGGCGAGCGCTTCGTCGAAGCCATAGGTGTGGTACGTGTTCGTGTGACCCGCAAGGGGGTTCGGCATCTTTGTCCTCCGTCTGGTCGAAGCGGCGCGGCCGAGTCGGCTGCGCCGCTTCGACGGTCGCCGTTAGATCTTCGGGTTGCCCGGGTCGACCTTCTGGAAGGTCGAGTTCAGCTTGAACGCCTTGGCGTCCTTGATCGCCGTCGCCTTGTCGGCCTTCTTGTTCGCCACCGCGACGAGGTTGTTCGTGTAGACCGCCGCGGGCGTGAGGCGATTCTTCGTCTGCCCGAGCTGGTGGACGATGCCCAGGTAGCTCGACCAGCCCGCCGGGAAGTGCCAGCCCCAGCCGTTGCCCTGGCGGTTCGACGTGCCGTAGGCCGTCGCGAGCTCGACGAACGAGTCGTAGGCCGCCTGCGGCTTCAGCGACTTCTTCAGCGCCGGCCGCGAGTCGTAGGTGATCTGCGCCGCGGCCCGCGGGTTCGCCCTCGCGAACTCAAGCCCCATGACCATCCCCTGGAGGAAGCGCGTGTAGAGGTCAACCTTGGCCGCGTCGCCGAGGTCGTCGGCACGGACGGAGTACACGTTCGACGGCTGCTTCGAGAAGTCGGTGCCGATCAAGTACTTGAGCTTCAGGCCCTGGCCTGCCCACTGCGCGCGAAGGCCTTCCCAGGCGAGCCCGGCGTCAGCCTGGCCGCTCTCGACCGACTGCGCCCACTGGTTCCCCGCGTTCACGTAGTTCACCGACTTCGGGTCGACGCCGGCCTCGACGAGGATCGGGTCGACGATCGTGCTCCAGCCGGCGCTGCCGAGCGCGATCTTCTTGCCCGCCAGCTGTTTGGGGCTCTTGATCGTGCTGCTCGTCGGCAGCGCGAAGTCGAAGACCTGGCCGGAGATCATGTCCCAGATCGACTTGACCTCGATGCTGCTGTCGATCGACGCCGTCAGCACGCCCGGCGAGGGGTAGCCCATGTCCGCCTGGTTCTGCGCGACGAACTTCGTGCAGGCGAGCGCGTCGCCGATCGGGCCTGCGATCAGCTTGGCGTCGATGCCGAGCTTCTTGTAGTAGCCCATCTTGATCGGCACCCAGAGGTTGAAGTCGTCCATCACGTCGAGCGTGCCGCGCGGCGAGATCCACCGGACGGTCTCGGTGGCGGTGCCTGCTCCACGAATGCCGGCGACCCGTGTCCCCGACAGCACCGAGAGGCCGAGCCCTGCCACGGCCGCACGCTTGAGGAAGTCGCTGCGAGTGAGCTCACTCGCCAGTGCGGCTTCGATCCTGTCCTCCATGCCCACTCCTCCCTTGTCGAGTTCGATTCGTCCGAGTCCTCGAGCTGCCGCTGCGCTCACGCCTCCCAGCTCGCCCACCGCTTGCCGATGAGGTAGAAGACGACGTAGATCGTGACGCCGAGGATCATGATGATGAGGATCGTCGCGCCGAACTCCGACATCCGGGCAAGCGACGAGTAGTAGACGAGGTCCTTCCCGAGGCCCCCCTGCTCGCTGGCGGCGACCATCTCGCCGCCGATCGCGGTGAGCAGGCCGAAGATCGATCCGACCATGAAGCCGACGATGATCATCGGCAGGGCGAGCGGGAAGCGGATCTTGGTGAAGATCTGGAATGTCGAGGCTCCGTACGACCGGGCGAGCGCGATCTTCGCGAGGTCGGTGCGCCTGAACCCTGTCGCCGAGTTGATCATCACCATGGGGCCCGACGCGAGCGCCACCGCGATGATCAGTGGCCAGAGGCCGAAGCCCATCTTCAGCCGCAGGAAGGGGACAAACGCCAGCATCGGGGTCGTGACCATGATCAGGATGTACGGGGCGATGATCTTCTCCGCGAACGGCTTCTGGGTCAACAGCGCCGCGAGCACCAGCCCGACGATGGAGCCGATCGCGAGCCCGGAGACGAACTCGATGGCGGTCACCTTCAGCGAGTGGATTTCGGTGCTCGTGAAGTCTTGGACGAACGTCTGGGCGACGTCGGTCGGCTTCGGGAAGACGTAGGCCGGCGTGTCGGTCCAGACGACGATGCCCTGGACGACGAAGAAGACGACCGCGAAGAGCCCGACGAGCGCCGCGATCTCGAGCGCCGAGCGCGCGCCCGGGACGGAGGTGAGCCCGCTCCAGTCGATCGGTCCCTTCGCGCGCGCCTCGTGCTTCTCGAAGCTCGGGATCTCGTCACGGAGCTCCTGCGGAACGTCGCTCACTCGACCTCCACCGCCTGTCGGCCGCCGGACTCGACCGCGTGTTTGATCTGTTGGATCTGAGCGATGAAACTGCGCTCGAAGGTCATCTCGATGGTTCGCGGCCGGGGTAAGTCGATCTCGTAGATCTGGGCGACGCGGCCCGGCCGCGAGGTCATGACCACGACGCGGTCGGCGAGAAAGATCGCCTCGCTGATGTTGTGCGTGACGAAGACGACCGTCTTTCCCGTCTCTGCCCAGAGCCGCAGAAGCAGCAGGTTCATCTCATCGCGCGTGAACGCGTCAAGCGCCCCGAAGGGCTCGTCCATCAGGAGCACGGCGGGGTCCTGCGCGAGTGCGCGCACGATCGACGCCCGCTGCTGCATGCCGCCCGAGAGCTCCCGGGGATAGGCCGTCTCGAACCCGACGAGGCCGGTCTCGTCGAGCAGCTTCGCGATCCGGGCCTCGTCCGGCTTTCGCCGCTTGATCTCGAACGGGAACTCGAGGTTCTGCCGTAGGTTGCGCCACGGAAGTAGGTTCGCCTCCTGGAAGATCATCCCGATCTCGCGCGGGCGCGGCCCTGTGACCGCCGAGCCGTCGAGCAGCACACGTCCGCGAGTGAGGGCGTGGAGCCCCGACATCGCCCACAACAGCGTCGTCTTGCCGCAGCCGCTCGGTCCGAGCACGCAGACGAGCTCGCCGTCGCGCACGCTGACCGAGACGTTCTCGAGCGCGTGCACCGGGCCGGTCTTCGTCTCGTACACCTTCGTGGCGCCCTCGACAGTGAGTTTGACCCCGTTTGCGGAGCTCAGAACCACCCCTCCTCGTCGGGGTTCGTGTACTGCATGAACTCGACAACCGCGCCGCCGGCCAGGACGAAGGCGACAGTGAGGAACCCGTTGCCCACGTCGAACGGCTCGGCGAGCACCTCTTGACCGGCGATCGCGGCGGCGACGTCGGGCACGCGGTAGGCGACGTGAGGCTCGGTTCGCAAGGGGCCGGTGACCGGACTGTCGGGCTCGAAGCGAAGCCACTCGACGTTGAAGGGATCCGCCCGTGGGTTCGTCACCCAGACGCGCGTCGCCTCGACCCAGCTCTCACCCGGCTTGCGTTCGTCGGTGACCAGCCCGACGTGGTCGAACGAGGAGCGGTCGAAGCGTCTCACGGCTGCCCTTGCAGTTCGATAGGAAGCCTTTCTAGCGTTTCGACCCACAGGCGTCAAAGAGCGACACGCGCCCAGCCGGCTCGCCCGCATTAGGCAGCGGGTCACAAGGCTCGACCGGGTCACGAATGAGAGTACGAAATCGCAGGCGTCAGGGCTGAGCTGTTCCTGGGGCGCTGTTTGGCGATCACGGGTGCGGACGCTCTGCTGTAGTTGCGGCTCGGGAGAGCCGCTCCCCTACTTGGTGCGAGACCCCGCATCGTGCGCGCCAGTTGCGCGCCAGTGACTACCCGGCTCGACCGGTCTGGAGCGGCCCTGAGCGGCAGCGTTTTCGCTTAGCTACGCGTTCTTGGCTCAACCATGCGGGCTGGCCTGGTTTCCCAAGCTGAGGGTCGTGGGTTCGAGCCCCATCGCCCGCTTGAAGAATCATGGGGCTTGGCGGCGCATCGGCTCGAGTGGCGGGAGCGGCACGACGCATCCCATCTACCACTGGTCTACCTGTTCAGCCGCTCGAAGCCTCGGTGATCGGCTCGTACAGGTCGGCTGCTTCGAGACCGCGTAGGAAGTCCTGCCAGCGGAACGTGGGGCAGGGGAGAGTGCGTTCTCGCCGGGATCTTGTTCGCGCTCTTGAGCGCTGTCTTGAGCTCGCGCTGGACGAACGTTGTCGGGTCCATGTGTGTCCTGATGATTCTTTGCCGAACACGAAGTCATCGTCCCCGGTGTACCGCCGCCGAGCTTTCCGCTCGAGCAGGGTCACGTCCCATAGCGTGGTGTAGGAGCGCGTCGGACGGAGCCGGGTGATGGGTCCGGCCACCGCGGCGCTCAAACTCGTCGGTTCCTGCCAAGGATCGACGAAAGGAGCACCACGATGGCCGAGACGAAGAGGATGACGGCTGAGCAGGTCGTCGGCTACCTGCTCGAGGGCGAGGGGCTCGACTTCCTGCGCGAGTCGCTGAGCTGGGTCGTCCAGCAGTTGATGGAGGCGGAGGTGTCGGAGATGGTCGGCGCCGCCCGCGGCGAGCGCGCACCGGACGAGCGTCTCACCCATCGCAACGGGTATCGGACGAGGCCGTGGGCGACGCGGGCGGGCGAGATCGAGCTGGCGATCCCGAAGCTGCGCCGTGGCAGCTACTTCCCTAGCTTCCTCGAGCCGCGCCGCCGTTCCGAGCAGGCGCTCGTCTCGGTCGTCCAGGAGGCATACGTCGCCGGCGTCTCCACGCGCAAGGTCGACCAGGTGGTCGAGTCGCTCGGGCTGCGGATCTCCAAGAGCGAGGTGTCGCGGATCTGCGCCGGCCTCGATGAGCAGGTCGACGCGTTCCGCAACCGGCCGCTCGAGGGCCGCTATCCGTATCTCTGGCTCGACGCCAAGGTGGAGAAGGTCCGCGACGGAGGCCGTGTCGTCCGCAAGTGCCTGGTGCTCGCCTACGGGGTGCACGAGTCCGGCTACCGGGAGGTGATCGCCCTCGACGTCGGCGAGGCGGAGACCGAGGCCTTCTGGCGCAGCTTCCTCCGCGGCCTGGTCGAGCGCGGCCTCTCCGGCGTGGAACTCGTCGTCTCCGACGCCCACGCCGGGCTGAAGAAGGCGATCGCGCAGGTGCTCGGCTGCCCCTGGCAGCGCTGCTCCGTCCACTTCATGCGGGAGGCGCTCGGGCACGCGCGCAAGGACCAGCAGGGGATGCTCGCCGCGCTGCTGCGGCCGATCTTCAACGCCGAGAAGGGCGGGGCCGCCTGTGAGCTCGCCGGCGACGCGCTCGAGCGGCTGCGAAAACCGCTGCCGAAGGTGGCGGCGCTGCTCGAGGAGGCCGAGGAGGACCTGCTCGCCTTCTACGCCTTCCCCGCCGACCACTGGCCGAAGCTGCGCTCCACCAATCCGCTCGAGCGGGTCAACCGCGAGATCGGCCGCCGCACCGACGTCGTCAGCATCTTCCCCAACGACCGCTCGCTGATCCGTCTCGCCGCCTCCGTCGTGATCGAGCAAAACGACGAGTGGCTCGTCGGCCGGCGCTACCTCTCGGCCCACTCGCTGGAAGCAGTGCTCGATCGAGAAAGGGAAGAAGACAAAGACAGAGAGGAGACACGCGAGCTCACCGCGGCCTGAGCGGCCCAAGATTGCACCGACGAGTTACACCACGTCCTGGGACTTGACTTCGAGCAGGAGCTGCTGATCGGACTTGAACAGCGCACGTCTAACGCGCCGACCGCGTTACGAGACGGAAAAGCTCGCCTGAGTCGGCCTGCCTCGACTTCGACCGGACGCGCCCGGGCAAGCTATCTACAGACCGGAAACTCCGCCCTTCGAAGGAGACCTGGAGGAGTGGGGTGCGCACTGACGTTCGAGTAGCCTTTCGCAGGCGGTGGACCAGGTTCGGATCGCGCGCACCGTTTCCGAGCTCGACGAGCTTCGGCCGATGTGGGAACGTGTGCACTGGGATCACCCGGACGCTGAGCTCGACGTCTTCCTGACGTTCGTCACCAGACGCCCCGGAGTCGTGCATCCGTATGTCGTCGTGCTCGAGCGCGAGGGCGAGCCCGCCGCGATAGCCGTGGGCCGCGTCGAGACGACTCCGCTCACTACGAAGATCGGCTACCGCACGGTGTACGAGCCGTCAGTTCGCTCACTGGCGACGATCTACGGCGGCGTCGTCTGCAAAGCAGAAGGAACGGCTCAACCACTGCTCAGAGCACTCGAGGCGCCGCTCAAGAGTCGGGAGGTCGACATGCTGAGCCTTCGCGCTCTCCGCGTCGGCTCCGAGCTTCATGGATCTGCGCTCGACCTGACGGGGATGTTCCGTCGTCGGCGCCTCTCGACCCCGACGAAGCACTGGCAACTTGTGCTCCCGGAGACTTTCGACGACTTCCTCGCGGCACGAGCCAGCAGGTCGAGGCGAGGCGATCCGCTCCGACGGAAACGGATCGTTGCCGCTCTGGGCAGTGAGCTGTCGATCGAGATGCTCGCCACCCCGAACGACCTCGAGCAGATCTTTCACGACGTCGAGCACGTGGCTGTGAAGACCTACCAGCGTGCTTTGAGAACCGGATTCGCCGACACACCCGAATGGCGAGCGCGAATCCAGACCTACCTCGAAAAGGGATGGTTTCGGGCGTGGATCATGTACCGAAGCGGGACTCCGATCGCGTTTTGGTACGGCCTCGCCAGCCACGATGTCTTCGTAGCAGAGGGGACGGGCTACGACCCCGCCTATCGGCAACAGCGGGTCGGCATCTACGTGCTCATCCGCGTGATCGAGGATCTCTGCGCCGACAGGGCGATCTCCATCCTCGACTTCGGCCCGGGCGACTCCTCGTACAAGCGGCAGTTCGGCAGCCACAGCTGGGACGAACAGGACATCCTCATCTTCGCACCCACCTTTCGAGCGGCGCGTATCAACGCCGCCCGGACGTCGATCCTCGCCACTGACCTTCTCGCGAGACAGGTGCTCACCGCCACCGGAATGACGGACCGGATCAAGAAGCGGTGGCGGCGCAGGCTGAGCGAGGGGGCGCGGTGATGCTGGAAACGGACGATCGGGCTGTCGCGCGCGCATGGTGCCCCCCGACCTCACGTTCGGGGCGGCTACTTGGCCCCGGAAACGATGCGTCGCCCGAGGCGGGGACCATGGCGGTTCAGACCGGTTGCTCGTATGCAACCCGCGGTGCTCCGCCATTGAGAGCGAACACCACCACGTCGTCGGGTTCCGAAGCATGCCCCACGGCCGCCTCGCCGGGAGCCACCGCGATCGCTGTGCCGACCGGCGCGGGGCTGCGGAGAATCGAGGCGATCACCAGGCTGTTGGCCACGACGACCGTCGAGCCGATGGCGTCGCTGTAGACCTCGGCCCGCGCGCGCTCCCAGCGCCGGTCCTTGGTGGGGCGGGCGAACACCGGCACCAGAATCAGCGAAACCCCGTGCCCGTGGAGCGCCGCTGCAAAGGCGTGCAGGCGCGCCAAGTCCTCGCAGACGAGGATCGCCAGCCGCGCCCCGCCCGCCTCCACCACGCACACACGCTCGCCGCGCGTCAGATCCTCATCGATCGGAGCGCTCAGCCGGCCGTCGAGGCCCCACAGCTCCAGGTCGGCCTGCGAGAAGTTGAACGGATGGACCTTGCGCTGGTTCACGAGCGTCTCGCCGGTCCGTGCGTCGAGCAGCACCGCCGAGTTGACCGGCGGCGTGGCCTCCTCGACGTTCCCGCTCCCCGGCACCACCAGCCGTAGGCGGCTGGTGGCGGCGTCCTTCCGCTCGCGCAATGCGGCCTGCCAGCTCCCGAGCAGCGTCGGAGAAAGGCAGAGCTCGGGAGCGACGCCGATCGCCACCTCGTGCTCGTCCCAGCAGGCGATCACTCGGTCCACCCTCCGCCTGGTGGCCTCGTGGTCGGCCGGACGGATCCGGTAGAAGCGCAGCCCGCTGCGCTCCTCCACCTCCCACTCGAGCTCGCCAGGCTCGCGAATCATGGGCGCTGTGCCGACCCGCAGGCCGGCCTCCCGGTCCTGGCGGGTCAGGCGGGTGTGGCCGGGCAGGACGGCGTGATCGCAAGCGTCCCAATCGGCTCCCTGCACGCGCACCACCGCGCCGAAGGCGTCGGCCAGGTCCGCGGGCAGCTGGCCCCGCCGACCGGGGCAGGCGAAGCGTGGGAGCAGGGCGCCCGGTCCGGCGCCGGAGTCGAAGCGGCCGTTCTCCGCATAGCGGAGGGCGTACTCGCTGAGGGCACGCGGCGCCGGGCCACCGAGCAGCGGGTTAGCCCGGGCCAGCGCCGCGTCGAGGCCGAGAAGGGCGGCGAAAGGGTGCCGCACCTGTACCGGCTCGCCCGCGAGCACTGCCGCTTCCGCCTCCGTCCCAGCTGCCGCCAGGTCCCGGTTCACGAGCCAGCTCTCGCCGTTGGCGCGGAAATCGGCGGCGTCGATCCCATCGAACAGCTCGCAGAAGAGATCCGCGTAATCCTGGTTCACTTGACATACAGTTGACACGCTCGGCTACCATGGGCTCATGGCTGCAACCACACTAGAGCAGGGCGGGAATCCCCGCTCGAGTGCGCTCGTCCGCCGCATCGCGCGGCTGGAGCCCGAACCTGGCCGCCTCGACGCCGTTGCTCTGGGGCTGGTGGACGCCGTGCTCGAGGCCGACGCCGAGACGCTCGGCGCGGCGCTCGATGCCCTGCGCGACGCGCGGGCCCGCGCCGGCGAGCGAGCGCAGATGCTCGGCTGGCTCGACGCCGCGATCGCCTTCGCTCACTGGGGGCTCGAACGCGTGCCGTCTCCTTCGGGCGTGGCCCGGGGCACGCAGGCCCACGAGTTTCTGACCGTGCTCGACGGCTCGCCCCAACTCGGCAGCGAGGAGCTGCGCCGGCTGCTCGAGACCGACGAGACCCAGGTCAGCCGCACCGGTCGGCGGCTGCTGGACAGCGGGCTCGTGACTCGGCGCAAAGTGGGCCGCCACGTCTTCTGGCAGCTGAGCCCGCGCGGGCGGCGCGCGCTCGAGCAGGTGCCCGAGCCCACGCCGCCCGACAGCGCCTCCTTCTGGCTCGCGGCGATCCGCCGCGGCTTCGAGGGAGCGGCCGGCGACGAGCCCGGTCATGCGCGCCGCGATGTCGATCCCACCCGCGAGCGGATCATCACGTGCACCCTCGCGCTGCACAACTCCCAGGGCATCCAGGCCACGACCTGGCAGGAGATCGCCGCGAGCGCGGGTGTGCCGGTCGAGACCGTGGAGGCCATGTTCCCCACGCTCGACGACCTGGTCCGTGGCTGCGGTGCGCACTTCCTGGAGAGCCTCCGCCTGCCTCCGCCGGAGCGGGCGCCCGACATCTTCGCCGGTGCCTCGTCCGAAGCAGGAGCGGATCCGGCGCCTGGTGGAGACGTCCTTCGGCGTCTACGAGCGCGGCGCCGACGGCATCGCGGTCGGACGGCGCGAGCGGGCGGACATTCCGGCCCTCGGCGAGGCGATGGGCCAGCTCGACTCGTCGCTGGAGGCGCTGGTCACCGAGGCGCTACGCCCGCGGCGACCGGACACCTCCTCGGTAGCGTCCGTTCGCGCCCTTACCGACCTCGAGGTGTGGCGGACTCTGCGCGACCAGGGCGCCACGCCGGAGGCGGCTGTCGAGCAGGCCAGCGGGGCGGTGGAGCGCTGGCTCGAAGGACATCCGGCGCGCTGACGATGCCGCTGCGCGTGGCCGTCCCAGTTAGGGTCACGCCGTGGAAGCGCGCACCGAGCCACGCACCGGCATTTCCGCAGCCGAGCTCCAGGAGCGGCGTGGCCGGCTGCTCGAGCGCGTCCGTGATGCCGGGCTGAACGGCTTCGTCCTCTTCGGCGCGGACTACATCCAGTACTTCACCGGCTTCTGGTTCCTCTCGAACGAGCGGCCGGTGGTCTACGCCGAGAGCCTCGGCGGCGAGTCGGCCGTCTTCGTGCCGGAGTTCGAGGTCGAGCGCACGCGCGCCGAGACCGCGTTCGAGCGGATCGAGGCCTATCCGGAGTACCCCGGCATCGAGCACCCGATGCAGCATCTGGCCCGCGTGCTCACCGAGCTCGGGATCGACGGCGCGATCGGCGCCGACGAGGACGGCTATCCGGGCATCCTCGGCTACACCGGGCCCGCTCTGAGCGAGGTGTCGGGAGCCTCGGTCGCCCCGCTCGGCGACGCGATCGAGGAGATGATGCGCCGGAAGAGCGAGAACGAGCTGGCTCTCATCCGGGAGAGCGGACTCTGGTGCGCGCACGCCCACCGACTGCTTCAGAAGTACACGCGGCCGGGCGCGACCGAGGCCGAGGCCAGCCTGCGCGCCGGCTACGAGACGACGCTCGCGATGCTGGCGGAGCTCGGCGAGGTGGGCGGGATGTCCTCCTCCGCCGGCGTGTCTGCCGGCTACCGCGGCCAGATCGGCGTGCGGAGCTCGTGGGCCCACGCCGTCGCGCACGACATCGAGTTCCGCGCCGGCGACATGCTCGTCACCGAGACGAGCGCGCCGATCTGGGGCTACAACGCGGAGCTCGAGCGCGGGATGGTCATCGGCCCGGCGACCGACGAGCAGCGCCGTCTCTTCGAGCACACGGTCGCCGCGCAGGAGGTTGCCTTCGCCGCGATCCGTCCCGGCGCAACCTGCGCCGAGGTCGACGGCGCCGTCATGCGCTATTTCGAGCAGCACGACCTTCTCCCCTACTGGCGCCAGCACACCGGTCACGGCATCGGCCTCCGAAACCACGAGGCGCCGTTCCTCGACGTCGGCGACCACACCGTCCTCGAGCCGGGGATGGTCTTCACGATCGAGCCCGGCCTCTACGACTCGGCGCTCGGCGGCTTCCGCCACTCGGACACGGTCGTCGTGACCGAGGACGGCATGGAGAAGCTCACTGACTACCCCAGCGACCTCGAAAGCCTGACGTTGCCGGTCTAGATGTGCTCCTGAGCACATTGGCTCATCCGGGTGTTCCTGGCCCGATGCGTTCGTGGTCCGTCTTGCTTTGAGAGCGGTCGGCGTCGTATCGTCCTTGGCGTTCGCGCTGGGGGCTCAGGGACACCTGGTGTGTCTCCCGTTCGCGGCACGCCCCTCGCGCTGTCCGATCGGAGGGAAGGATGGCGAGCAAGTTGACGACGGCGATCCAGAAGGCTGCTGCTGTGATGGCGAAAGGTGGGTCGTGACGATGACTGAGATGCTGAACAAGGAGTTCTCGCGCACGACGTTCCTGAAGGGCGGTGGCGCACTGATCGTCGGCTTCAGTGCCCTCGGCGCTTCGTTGGCCGGCCGGGCGCAGGCTGCGGGGGCCTTCCCGATCGTCGATCCCGGGCAGCTCGACTCGTGGCTTTCGATCGACACTGATGGGAAGGTGACGGTCCGCAGCGGCCGCGTCGATCAGGGTCAGGGCAAGGAGACGAGCTACGCGCAGATCGCCGCCGAGGAGCTCGACGTGCCGTTCGAGCGCGTGCACGTGGTCCTTGGTGACACGGGGATCACGCCCAACCAGGGCAAGTCGACGGCGACCGACGGGATCAGGATCGGTGCGCGACCGGTGCGGAATGCCGCGGCGACTGCGCGGCAGACGCTGCTGACGCTGGCGGCGACGCAGCTCGGTGTTCCGGCTTCGCAGCTCACCGTGAGCGACGGCGTCGTTTCCGGCGGCGGTAGGTCGGTCACGTACGGCGAGTTGATCGGTGGCAAGCGGTTCAACGTGACGATGACCGTGACCGGGCCGACGGCGTACACGGGTGGCTCGACGAGCGTGGATGTGATCCCGAAGGGGACGCCGAAGGATCCGAGCAAGTACAAGGTCGTCGGGACGTCGCCGCCGCGGGTGGACATACCGGCGAAGGTGAGCGGCACGTACTCCTACACGCAGAACATCTCGGTGCCGGGGATGCTCCACGCGCGCGTGGTGCTGCCGCCGACGGTCGCCGGCTATCCGCGGTTCGCGCCGGATCTGGTGAAGGTGAAGGGCTTCAAGCCGGGTGCGCCGAAGGACGCTCAGGTCGTCACGAGGGGAAACCTCGTCGCCGTCGTCGCCGACAGCGAATGGAAGGCGATTCAGGCCTCGACCATGCTGGAGGTGGAGTGGGCGCGCGATCCTCAGGCGCCGAATCTCGGCAACGTGTACGACCTCATGCGGCGCTCGCCGCGGAATTCGTTCACGCCGACAGACAACACGACTGCGCGCGGAGATGTCGATGCCGCGTTCGCGGCGGCGGCGAAGACGCTGTCGGCGCGCTACGACTTCCCACAGACGATCCACGGACTGATCGGGCCCAGCGTCGCCGTTGCGTCGTATGACAGGTCGACCGGCGCGATGCTGATCTGGGCCGGCTCGCAGAACCTGATTCAGACGCGTGCCGATGTGGCGCAGATGCTCGACATCCCGCTCGACAACATCCGCGTGATCTGGTCCGAGCAGGCTTCGATGTTCGGACGCGGCGGCGTCGACGATGTCGCGCCTGCTGCCGCGATCCTCAGCTACCAGCTCGGCAAGCCGGTGCGCGTCCAGTGGATGCGCGCCGACGAGCACGTCTGGGGACCGCAGCAGCCCGGCAACACACAGGACGTCAAAGCCGCGCTGGATGCGACCGGGAAGATCACCGCCTGGCAGCACGAGGGCTGGACGGCATCGGCGGCCTGGGACGTCGGCAACTCACTGCCGGCGATCTTGATCGGCAAGGCGAACCCGGGAACGCGGCTCGGCGGCAGCGGGCTCAGCGCGACGTCGTACGCGATCCCGAACCAGCGCTCGATCGGCCACACCGTCGACCCGCCGACCCGGCCGATGTACTTCCGGACGGTCGCGGGCATCCAGAACGCGTTCACCCATGAGTCGTTCATGGACGAGCTGGCGGCCGCGGCGGGCGTCGACCCGATCGAGTTCCGGGCCCGCCATCTCACCGACACGACGAACGCGCTGACGGCACGTGGACTGGCAGTCCTGCGGGAAGTTCAGAGCCGATCCGGGTGGACTACGCACACCGCGCCGACCAAGCGCGCCGCCGGCGATCTCCTCCTTGGTCGGGGGGTCGCGCTCTCGATCACCGCCTCGTGCTGCATCGCCAACGTTGCCGACGTCGAGGTCAATCGTAAGACCGGCGCCGTTAGCGTGAGGGCGTTCTGGTCGGTTGCGGAGCTCGGCACCGTCGTCAGCCCGGACGGGACGATCAACCAGATCCACGGTGGAACGATCATGGGGCTGAGCCGCGCGCTCAAGGAACAGGCCCTTCTCGGTCGAGACAGCGTCAAGAGCCGCGACTGGGTGACCTACCCGATCCTGCGCTTCAAGGAAGTTCCGCCGAAGCTCGACGTCACGCTGCTGACCCGTCCCAATCCCGGGATCCCCGACGGAGGTATCGGGGAGCCGTCGAGCGTGATCGTGCCCGCGGCGGTCGGCAATGCGATCTTCGATGCCACGGGCGTCCGGATGCGCCAGACACCGTTCACTCCCGCACGGGTCCGAGCGGCGCTGAAAGCGGCAGGCGTGTCGTAGGGAACGGCAGACATGACCCGAGATTGGGCCCGGCAACGGGCCCCTTTCTCGGGTGCGTCCGCCCGAGCGCGGGCTTCACGTCGACGAAACCGGTGCCCACACGAATTTCGTTGCAAGTTTTTGACGTCACTAGGCGAAACGCGCTACCGTCGCGGCTGTCCTGATGGGGGGCAACGGAAGGGAGGCAAGGTGAGCGACGAGAGTACGAATAGAACGTTGGATCGCCGAGAGTTCCTCAAGCGCGCGGGGGCCGGCGTCGCGCTCGCGAGCATTCCGCTCGCGACCCCATCGCGTGCATGGGCCGGCATCGCGAAGAAGTCGGCGATGAAGCCGCTGCGGATCGGCAACCTGCTCACGCTGAGCGGGCCGAACTCGGCGCCGCCGATCGACGTCCGGCGCGGCTTCGTGGCGTACGTCCTGGCGCACGGCCACCGGATCGGCGGTCGGAGGATCCAGTTCATCGAGGCAGACGACGCGGGCGATCCCGCGACGGCCATTCGCCAGGTCCAGAAGCTCGTCGGCGAGGATCAGGTCGACGTGATCGAAGGGATCTTCTACTCGAACGTCCTGCTCGGCGTCCGCGACACCATCGACCAGCTCCAGGTGCCGACGGTGGTCGCGAATGCCGCGGCGAACGCCCTCTCACGCGACCGCAAGTCGGCCTACATCTTCCGGACCTCGTACTCGAACTACCAGCTCGGGGTACCCCTCGGGCCCTGGGCAGCAAAGACGATCGGACCGAACGGGGTCGCCGTGATCGCGGCCAACTACGCTGCCGGACAGGAGGGAGCGGCAGCGTTCAAGGACGCTTACGAGAAGGCGGGCGGCACGCTCGCGACGACGATCTTCACGCCGTTCCCGACGACGCCTGACTATCAGCCCTACTTCCAGCAGGCGGCGAACAACGGCGCCAGGGGTGTGTGGGCGTTCACGGCCGGCGGCGGCGAGGCGATTAAGTTCGTGAAGACCTACAGGCAGTTCGGCTTCGACAAGCAGTTCGCGCTCTTCGGCTCGAACAACATGACCGATCCGCAGAGCGTGCTGGACTCGGAAGGCGACGCGGCACTCGGCATCCGCACGACCGCGAACTGGGCGCCGACCCTGAAGAACAAGGAGAACGTGCTCTTCCTCAAGCAGTACGACGAGTTCGGTGTCGGCACCCCGTCGGCGTTCGCCGAGCTCGGCTGGGTCGCCGCGCAGTTCCTCGATCTCGCCGTGCGGAAGGTGCGCGGCGACACGAGCAACAAGGCGCGCTTCCTCAATGCGATGAAGACCGTCGGCACGTGGGAGTCTCCCGGCGGGAAGCTGACGATGGACCCGGCAACGCAGAACGTGATCGAGCCGGTGTACCTCCGGACGGTCGTCAAGAACGCGTCGGGCTACACCCAGCCGCTGATCTCGACGATCGGCATCTTCAAGGAACCCGGCGCCTAGCCGGACCACTGAGCTGACCGCTGGCCACCGGCTCGAGCCGGTGGCCAGCGTCTGGCGCGCCTGATAGGCAACTCCACTGACGATGACGAGCGATCAGGATCTGGCGCCGTGGGCTCCCTCCTAGCCGCGAACTTCTTCGACCAGAACTTCTCGGCGATCCTCAACGGAATCGCGCTCGGGATGCTGATCTTCGTGCTGGCGATCGGGCTCTCGCTGATCTTCGGCATGCTCGACGTGATCAACCTCGCGCACGGGAGCCTCTACCTGCTCGGGACCTACCTCGGGTACCAGCTCGTCGAGCACCAGGGGCTGCCGTTCATCCTCGCCGCGGGGGTCGCGCTCGTCTTCGGAGTCGCCCTCGGCCTCGTTCTCGCCGCGGCGCTGAGACCGATCCGAGGCCGCGGCCACCTCGATCAGGTGCTGCTGACGCTCGGCCTGTTCTTCATCGCGGCGGACATGGTCACGATCATCTGGGGCCGCGACTTCCACACGATCACTCCGCCGGGCTTCCTGATCTCGAGCACCGTGATCTTCGGGCACTACTACCCCTGGTACCGGCTCGCGGTCATCGTCGTCGGCCTCGTGATCGCGCTCGTGACGTACCTCATCTTCGAGCGGACGCAGCTCGGGGCGATCCTGCGCGCCGCCGTCGAGGACCGCGCGATGGTCGCCGCGCTCGGCCACAACGTCGGGCTCGTGACGCTGTCGGTCCTGCTCGCAGGGTCGGCGCTCGCGACCTTCGCCGGCGTCATCGGCGGGCCGATCCAGCAGGTCACGCCCGGGGTCGGGAACGACGTGCTGCTGCTCGCGCTGATCGTCGTGGTCGTCGGCGGGCTCGGGTCGATCCCGGGCGCGTTCGTCGCCTCGCTGATCATCGGGCAGGCGCAGTCGCTCGGAGTCGCGTTGGGCCAGCAGCACGGCCTGCCGCAGGCCGCGCCCTTCGCCCTCTTCGGGACGATGGCGCTGATCCTCATCGTGCGACCGCAAGGGCTGTTCGGCAAGTGACCCGGCTCGGGCTCGCGGTCAGGCTCGCGGTGCTCGCTCTCCTCGTCGCAGCACCGGCGGTGCTCGACAACTACCGCACGTTCCTCCTGACGGAGATCCTGATCTTCGGGCTCTTCGCCGCCAGCCTGGACCTGCTGCTCGGATACACCGGGCTTCCGTCGCTCGGCCACGGCGGCTATCTCGGCGTCGGCGCCTACGCCGCGGGGCTGTTCGCGCTGCACGTGACGCCGAACGCGTTCGCGCAGCTCGCGATCGCGTTCGGAGCGGCAGCGGGTGTCGCGCTCCTCACTGGGATCTTCGCCGTGCGCTCGCGCGGCGTCTACTTCCTGATGCTCACGCTCGCCTTCGGACAGCTGCTCTGGGTGCTCGCGCTCAACTGGACGTCGCTCACCGGCGGCTCGAACGGGATCTACGGGATCCCGACGGCGACGCTCGCCGGCAACTCGAGCTGGCTCGCCCCGACGAACCACTTCTACTGGTACACGCTAGGCGCCTTCCTGGTCGGGTATGCCGCGCTCAAGGTCGTCGTCGCCTCGCCGTTCGGGCGAGCGCTCGCGGGGATCCGGGGCAACGAGGAGCGGATGAGCTCGCTCGGGTACAACGTGGCGCTCTACAAGCTGGCGGTGTTCACGTTCGCCGGCGCGGTCGCGGGGTACGCTGGCGCCTTGACGTGCCAGCAGGCGAAGTACTTCTCGCCGGACGGAATGTCGTTCGAGGTCTCCGCGGTGGCGCTCGTCGTGATCGTGATCGGCGGCCAGCGAACGCTCCTCGGCGCGGTGCTCGGCGCGGCCTTCTACTACATCATGCGCGACCAGCTTTCGGACGCGCTCGCGTCGCACTGGCAGCTCGTCCTCGGCATCGTGTTCGTGCTCGTCGTGTACCTGCTGCCCGGCGGGATCGTGGGCGGCGGCCGCTGGCTTCGCAAGAGGCTTGCACGATGACGGCCGTGCTCGAGATCACGGACGTCGGCCGCCGCTACGGGGAGCTGCGCGCGGTCGACTCGGTCTCGCTCGAGGTCGAGGCGGGCTCGCGCCACGCGCTGATCGGCCCGAACGGCGCCGGGAAGACGACGCTGTTCCACCTGATCTCTGGGACGGTGCGGCCGTCCTCCGGGCGCATCCGGTTCCTCGGGATCGACGTCACGCGGCGCGGACCGCACCGTCGGACGCAGCTCGGCATGGGTCGCACGTTCCAGCACTCGAGCCTCTTCGACGAGCTCACCGCGCGTGAGAACATCGCAGTGGCGGTGCAGCGGAAGCTCGGGCACGCAACCAACCCGGTGCTCCCGGCCACCCGCCTTCGCGACGTCGACGTGCGCTCGGAGGAGCTCCTCGAGCTCGTCGGCCTGGCCGACCTCGGCAAGTCCCAGGCCGGATCGCTGTCCTACGGCCATCGGCGCCAGCTCGAGGTCGCCCTCGCGCTCGCGACCGAGCCGCGCCTGCTGCTCCTCGACGAGCCGACGGCGGGGATGTCACGCAGTGAGGCCGAGCTGTTCATGGCCCTCATCGGCGGGCTGTCGGAGGAGCTCACGCTGATGATCGTCGAGCACGACATGGACGTCGTCTTCGAGCTCGCATCGGTGATCTCGGTGCTCGACGCCGGCAATCTGATCGCGAGCGGCCCGCCGGCGGAGATCCGCGCGTCGGCCGTCGTCCAGGAGGCCTACCTCGGCCCGGGCGACCGGATGGAGCGGCTGTTCACGACATGACGACGCTGCTCCAGATTCGCGGCGTCCGCGCCGGGTACGCCGAGACCGGCGACGTCCTCCAGGGAATCGACCTCGACCTGAACGACGGCGAGGTCGTGGCGTTGCTCGGGCGCAACGGCGTGGGGAAGACGACGCTCCTGAACACGCTCATGGGCCTCGTGCGCCTGCAAGCCGGGTCGATCACGCTCGAGGGGCGCGAGATCACGGGCTGGAGCCCGCACGTGATCGCCCGCGCCGGGATGGCGATGGTTCCCCAGGGCCGGCGGATCTTCGCTCGCTTGACGGTCGAGGAGAACCTGAAGCTCGCCCGCCGCGCGACGGGCGAGCGGCAGGTCGACTGGGCGCTCGACGACGTCTACGAGCTGCTGCCGCGCCTGCAGGAGCGTCGCCGGCATCGCGGCAACGAGCTCTCCGGCGGCGAGCAGCAGATGCTCGCGATCGGCCGCGCCCTGCTCGCCAACCCACGGGTGCTGCTCTTCGACGAGCCGTCCGAGGGCCTCGCGCCGCGCCTCGTCGACCTCGTCACCGAGACGATCGTCGGCCTGCGCGAGCGCGGGCTGTCGGCGATCGTCGTCGAGCAGAACCTGCACGTCGCCCTCGCCCTCGCAGATCGCGTCGCGATCATGACGAAGGGGGAGATCTCCTATCGCGCCACGACGCAGGAGTTTCGCGGCGACCACGCCACCGCCCGGGCCCTCCTCGGCGTCTCGTGAGCTCGCATACTCGAAGCTAGGGAGCGGCCCCTGTGCTCCGCCAGCCGCTGGCGTAGTCCCTGCGGGCGACCTCGGCGTACGGAACGGGGCTGACGATCGCGCGGACGTGCATCTGCCGGTGCGGCTGCACGGTCGGCTTCCGGGTCCCGCCGTCCGGCTCACCCCAGACGACGACGACCTCGGTGCCGAGCTCGAGCTCGTGATCCACGGTCGCGAGCGAGAGCGCCTTCTTCTCGTTGGCGCTGTAGCCCGTGAAGAGCGACAGCCCGACCAACCGCCCGTCCGCATCGACGACCGAGTCGAAGTTCGACGAGGCGTAGTTCGCATTCGGAAGATCGAAGGGCTGGTATCCCTCGCCCTCGGGAGCGAAGACCGACGCCATGATCTCGGTGACGTCGTCCGGGTTCCACTCGAGCGTCACCTTCTTCCGCTGCCTCTCCGGGTCGACCTGCTCGAGCGCGTCACGGCCGACGAAGTCGTGGTCGAACTTCACGATGTGGCCGTAGCCGAGCTCCCAGGGGTTCAGGTAGTAGTCCTCGATGTCCTCCGAGACGAAGCTTCCCGCCAGGGCGTTCACGGCCTCGTAGCCGTTCGCCGGGAGCCATTCCCGGTACGCGCGCAGCTCGTCGCCCGAGTAGATCGCCGGCAGCGGTGAGGGAATCCAGCCCGATTCGAGCGTGTTCGAGGAGTAGGCCCGGGAGCCGACCGGCTCGAGACCGAACTCCTTCCCCGCCTCGATGATCGTCTCGCGAACCTCGTCGTAGGTGTCGTACGGGCCCCACAGCTCGAGGCCCGGAGCGCCGGCCATGCCGTGGCGCAACGTCCGTACGCGCTGCCCCGCGACGTTCATGTGGCTCATCCGGAAGAACTTGACATCCTCGAGCGGGCCGCCGTTGACCTTCTCGAGCACCGGCCATGCCTTCGGCCCCTGAACCTGGAAGCGCCAGAGCTTGCGGGTCACCTGCTTGCCGTTCGGGCGCATCGGAGAGCGGTCGTCGAGCTCGGCATCCACGCCGTATCCGCCGGTCTCGGCGTGGAATCGCAGCCAGTTCGCAGCCGGGGCACGGCCGACGAAGACGAACTCCTCGTCCTCGAGGTGGAAGAGGATCCCGTCGCCGATCACATGCCCGGCCGGCGTCGTCGGGACGTACTGCTTCGCCATGTCCACCGGGAAGTTCGCCAGGCTGTTGACGGCGGTGTCCGAGATCAGCTTCCCAGCGTCGGGTCCCCGGAGGAAGAGATTGACCATGTGATGCGACTGGTCGTAGAGCGCAGCCGTCTCCCGCCAGGCGCGCTGCTCGCGGCGCCAGTTCGTGAACTCGGCCGCGACGACCGGGTAGACGTAGGCGCCGAGCTGCGAGTTGCGAAGGAGCTCGACCGGGTCGTTCGAGTCGAGGATCTCCTGCAGGTTCTTCGGGGACATGAGCGCCTCCTCTCGGGCCTACCGGACCTGCCGAAGTCTCGCATGAAACGCCGTCGGAACGCAGGCAGCGCTCGTCCATGGCCGGCCCTTGTAAGCCGCGTCCGAAAGGCGCACAATCCAGTCAGGCTTGCCAGTCCGGCTTGCGGCAGGGGAGCAGGGGTGCTCCCGACACAGGGGTCGGGACGAGCGTTCGGGAGGGGGGTGCTCGTCCTGCCCGAACGGCCTGCTCAGACCGAGTCGGAGCGGAGGCGGGCAAAAACGCTGAAGGCCGGCTTCCGGCGGCCGTCCGCGGTGATCAGGCCGGACTGCCAGCTCTCGAGGGACGGGCTGTCCTCGAGCAGGAACCACGTGAAGAGGTCGATCCGCGGGTTCGCCCGCGCGATCTCGTAGGCCTGGCGGAGGTAGTCGGCCTGCTGCGGCCAGCTGACGCCGAAGAACGGATCGGGAGGCTTCGTCTGGTAGCCGTACTCGGTGATCCAGACGCGCTTTTCGCCGTAGAGCCGGGTGAGCTGGGCGATCAGAACGTCGATGTTGCCGAGCTCGATCGCCCCCGGCCGGATGTTCCGGGACGCCGGCCTCGAGCTAGGAGAGCCGTAGTAGGGGTGATGGGCCCAGGCGTCGAAGGTGCGCAGGCCGCTCTTCTTCGCAGCCCGCATGAACGCGAGCGGCGCGATCGACGGCCGTGAGCCCGAGGGCACGTTCGAGCCGCGCGGCGCGGTCGCTCCGCACCCGACCTGCTCGGGGCCGCCGACGGCGTGGACGCCGTCGTAGACCGCGTTGCAGATGCGCGCGTACGCCGAGGCCGCGGCCATCCGCCACACGCCGTTCACCCGCGCGAACTGGGGTTGGAGGAAGACGGGGCTGTTCGGCTCGTTCCACGCGAGCCAGAGGCCGACCCTCGGGAGCACCCGCCCGCTCGAGGTGTCGAGGAACGTCCCGCTGTAGCGCAGGGCGGCCGCGTACGCAAACTGCCGAAGAGTCGTCGCAGAGCTCGGAGGATGCTGCGGCGGCTGGCCGCCGTTCGCCCAGAACGGCGTGCCGACGATCGTCAGCAGCACCTGCATGCCCGCATTGGTCGCGCGCTGGATCGCCTCGTCGTAGCGGGCCCAGTCGTACGCAGGATCGGCCGGGTCGGTCGCACTCGCCGGGCGCTTGTTGGCGACGCCCCCGCGACCGCCCCACGTGAGCGTCATGCGCACGACCTGGACGTTCAGCGTCTGAAGGATCGGGAAAGCCTGCTTCGACTGGTCGAGCGTGGCTGCATCGTCGAAGAGGCCGAGAACGAGGCGTTTCGAGCCGGAGGCCGAAGTAGGCAGCGCGAGGAGCAGCACCGCTCCGATCAGGGCCGCCGAGCCGGCGAGCCTCCGAGCCGATGACCGACGAACGTTCTCCACGCCCCTCCTTTCCCGAGTCGACAGGCTTCGTGGCAGGTTCTGAGGCAAGAACAGGTCTCCTGCCACGCCTGTTGCCGCGCTGCCCGCTCGTCACACTCGCCTGCGCTGTCTGCCTCCTGCCTCTCCTGCCGGCCGCCGCTTCCGGGGGGAACAGCGTCTCGGCCCCGACCGCCAGCGCAAGGCCGACCGTCACCGGGCCGCCCACGCAGGGCAGCCGCGTGATCGCGTCGCCCGGGGCGTGGTCGGGGACGGGGAAGCTCACGCTGACGTACGAGTGGTCGCGCTGCGACTCGATGGGGTCGCACTGCGGTGTCCTTCGCGGCGTCACGACGAGGGGCCGGCTGCTCGGGCCGAACGACGTCGGCCACACGCTCAGCCTTGCAGTCCGGGCGACCGACTCGAGCGGCTCGGCGGTCGCGTACGCGAGCCTTGTGGGTCCCGTCGGCGGCACGCCGGCGGCGCTCGCGCCGACGGCGCAGCCGATCGTCTCGGGCGACGCCGTGCTCGGGCAGACGATTCGCGTGGACGCGGGCAGGTGGAAGCCGAGCCCGTCGGCGTTCAGCTACCAGTGGGCGCGGTGCAACATCGAGGGGCGCCTGTGCGAGCCCATCCACGGCGCGACCGCCGACACGCACGAGGTCGACGACGGCGACCTCGGGCACGCGCTGGTCGCGATCGTGCAGGCCCGGTCCGGCAGCGCCTCGCGCGCGGTCTTCAGCGTCGGCACGTCGACGGCCGTCGCGAGCAGGGGCGCCGTCGGTCCGTCGAGCTCCGCGCCGCCGCTCGTGGCGGACGTGATCCAGCAGGGGAAGCAACTGACGGGCGTGACGGGGTCATGGTCGGGCTCGGGGGCGATCAGGTACGCCTTCCAGTGGTATCGCTGCGACGCCACCGGCTCCCATTGCAGATCGATCCGCGGGGCGACCGGCGCGACGTACACCCAGGTCGCGAAGGACGTCGGCCAGACGATCGGCTTCGGCGTTCGGGCAACGGATGCGGTCGGGGCGACGAGCGCCTACGCAAGCCTCGTCGGACCGGTTGCCGCGGCCGACGGCACGCTCGTCTCCGCCGGGCAGCCGACGATCAGCGGCCTCCCGACGCAGGGGCAGACGCTCCAGGTCTCGACGGGCGGGTGGACGGTGCCCGCCACGTCGTTCGGCTATCAGTGGCAGCGCTGCAACGCGAACGGCCGCGCCTGCGTCGCGATCCCCGGCGCGACGGGAGCAACCTACGCCGCGACCGCCGCCGACCTGGGCCACGCCCTGCTCGCCGTCGTCCGCGCCACGGCCGGCTCGGCGACGCAGGACGCCTTCAGCGTCGCGACGCGCGCGATCGCCACGGCCCCGGGACCTGCGAACACGACACCGCCGGGAGTGGCGGGCACGATCCAGCAGGGCAAGCAGCTGACAGGGACGCCCGGCGTCTGGTCCGGCTCGGGCACGATCGCCTACGCCTACCAGTGGTATCGCTGCGACGCAGCGGGCGCCCATTGCAAGTCGATCCACGGTGCCACGGCCGCCACGTACACGCAGGTTGCGAAGGACGTCGGCCAGACGCTTGGCCTTGCCGTCCGCGCCACCGACGTCACGGGCACGACGACCGCCTTTGCGAGCCTCATCGGCCTCGTCCCTGGAGCCGGCGCGACCTTCGTGACGACGGCGCAGCCGTCGATCGCGGCCGCGGCCAGGCAAGGCGAACGGCTCCAGGTCTCGAACGGCGCCTGGAACCGGACGCCGACCTCGTTCTCGTACCAGTGGCAGCGCTGCAACGCGAACCGACGGGTCTGCAGCGCGATCGCGGGCGCGACAGCAAGCACGTACGACGTGACGGCCTCCGACGCGGGCTTCACCCTGGCGGCGCTCGTTCAGGCGATCGCGGACGGAGTGCCGCAGGCGACCCTCAGCACGACGACCTCGGTCGTCTCCTGAGCCTGCACGACGTCTCGTTCGCCGCGCAGAAAGCGCGGAGCAACGCACGGGGTAGTCTCTTTGTGGCTATTGCCACCCTCCGGCTGCGCTTGTACAGTCGCGGTGCGCTGCGGTTGGCTGGCACCTAGGCCCGCGGCGCTTTTGCGATTGCAATCGCGACATTCGATCTATAGGAGGGACCGAATGGCGAGCAAGTTGAAGATCAAGGTGAACGGTCTCGTGCACAACGTGACCGCGAGCCTCGATACACCTCTCCTGTACGTCCTGCACAACGAGCTCCACCTGCACGGTCCGCGCTTCGGCTGCGGGCTTGCGCAGTGTGGTGCCTGCTCGGTGTTGCTGGACGGCAAGGAGATCCGCTCGTGCGTGACGCCTGTCGCCGCAGTCAGCGGCAAGGCGATCACCACGCTCGAGGGGTTGCCGGCGATGTGGTCGTCCTCGCGCGGGACGACTGCTGGATCACCGGCGGCGTTGCATCCGCTTCAGCAGGCGTGGATCGATGTGCAGGTGCCGCACTGCGGCTACTGCCAGAACGGCATGATGATCCAGGCTGCTGATCTGCTTGCGACGACGAAGAAGCCGACCGAGGCGCAGATCCGCACCGCGATGAACGGCCACCTCTGTCGGTGCGGCACCTATCCAAGGATCCTGACTGCGATCCAGAAGGCTGCTGCTGTGATGGCGAAGGGAGGCTCCTAGCCATGACTGAGATGCTGAACAAGGAGTTCTCACGCAAGTCGTTCGTCAAGGGCGGAGGCGCCCTCGTCGTGGGCTTCTCGATTGCGGGTGCGAGCGTGGGCGCCAAGTCGGCGCACGCGGTCTACCAGCCCGACGCGGCGCTCGCCGACTCGTGGATCTCGATCACGTCCGACAACGTCGCCAACCTGTGGTTCAGCCAGATCGAGCTCGGGCAGGGAATCCAGACCGGCTTCCTGATGGTGGCAGCCGAAGAGCTCGACATGCGGATGGACCAGGTCCGCCACGGCGGCTGGGATACGAACCGCCTCGTCAACTCGGGCGGTACGGGCGGTAGCAACGCGATGCAGAACACCGGCCCCAGGGTTCGCGCGGCGGCGGTCTCGGCGCGGAATGCGCTGTTGAACCTGGCCTCGAAGGACTTCGGGGTACCCGTCTCGAGCCTGTCCGTGAAGGACGGAACCGTGACGGGCGGCGGCCGGACGAAGACGTACGGCGAGCTCGTGGCCGGGAAGCTGCTCAACGCGACGCTCGATCCGGCGACGCTGAACCCCGGCCAGGCGCCGGCGAAGGCGATCGCGAACTACAAGATCGTGACGACGCGGGTGCCGCGTGTGGAGCTGCCCGACAAGGTGACCGGCAACCACACGTACGTCCACCACATCAGGCTGCCCGGAATGCTCCACGGCCGCGTGATTCGCCCGCGGGGGCAGACGGCGTACGGGACGAATGCGAAGATCGTCTCGATCGATGCGAGCTCGATCAAGCACCTTCCGGGCGTGCAGGTCGTCCAGAAGCAGAACTTCCTGGGCGTGGTCGCCGACACCGAGTACGCGGCGATCCAGGCCGCCTCGCAGTTGAAGGTGACGTGGGAGCAGAAGCCGCTGCTTTCCGGCTCGGGCAACCTGTGGAACGCGATGCGCCAGCAGGACACGGCCGGCAAGGTCCGCGCCGCGTACACCGCGAACACCGGGAATGTCGACGCAGCGCTCAAGTCGGCGGCTCAAACCGTGAAGCAGTCCTATGCGATCCACTACCAGGGTCACATGCCAATCGGCCCGTGCTGTGCCGTTGCCGACGTCACACCGACCAAGGTGACGATGTACAGCTCGAGCCAGTCGATCGAGGGCATCGTGACCACGGTCGCGAGCCTGCTGAGCAGGCCCACCGACCAGGTGCAGGCGTACTTCTACGAGGGCGCAAGCTCGTTCGGGCCGGGGAACCGCTACGTCGACACGGCGATGGCGGCGGCACTCCTGTCCGACGCGGTGAAGAAGCCTGTGCGCCTGCAGCTCATGCGCTGGGACGAGCACGGCTGGAACGCACACGGCCCGGCGCAGCTCATGGACGTCCAGGGGGGGATCGACGCGAGCGGCAAGATCGTCGCGTACGACTTCACCACGATCGCCCAGCCGGGCGGCGGTCAGAACCTGACCGATGAGCTGCTCGGAGCGACCTACCCGGCAGCGGGGACGGTCGGTGTGAGCACCCCGAACGCCGGACCGATGTACAACATCCCCAACAGACGGCTGATTGGGAAGGCTGTGCCTCTCTACGAGGGCTACTTCCACACCGGTGCTCTCCGCGATCCGGCCGCCCCGCAGACGACGTTCGCCTCCGAGCAACTGATCGACGAGCTGGCCTACCTGGCCAAGATGGACCCGATCGAGTTCCGGCGGAAGAACATCGACCCGAACGTGAACGAGGGCGACCGCTGGCTGACGGCGATGAACGCGGCTGTTCAGGCGGCGAACTGGCAACCTCGGGTGGCGAACTCGGTCAAGCAGACCGGCAACGTCGTCACGGGCCGCGGGTTCGCCTTCGCCCGTCACGGCACGGCGGCCTACGCGACCGCCGTGGTCGACATCGAGGTGGACAAGAAGACCGGCAAGATCCTCGTAAAGCACCTCTACAACGGGATCGACGCCGGGCTGGCCGTGAACCCGGAGCTGGTCGAGAACCAGATGACGGGCGCCTCGATCCAGGGGCTCTCACGCGCCCTCCACGAGGCGGTCGGGTTCTCGAAGACGAACCAGACCGCACTGGACTGGGTGACATACCCGATCCTCCGCTTCACCGAGGCACCGAAGGTCACGAACGCCCTCGTGCAGCGGCTCGACAAGGTGCCGATCGGCGTCGGCGAGCCGTCGACGAGCACGCTCACCGGGGCCGTCGCGAACGCGTTCTTCGATGCCACGGGTGTCCGGATCCGCGAGGCGCCGATGACGCCGGCCCGCGTGCGCGCGGTGCTGGCGGCCGCCGGCAAGTAGCGGCGAGATACACGTAGTAGTTCCACTACAACGAGCGGGCCCGGCGACGGGCCCGCTCTCGTTCGGGCCTGACTATTGCAGCTGAGCGGTCACTTTGCGTAACCTGGTCGAGCCGCAGTTGCGGCTCGGAGATCAGCCTGTGTCAAATCGCGCCCGATTCCTCTCGCCTCTCTTCGCACTGCTCCTCGTCGCCTTCTTGCTCGCGCTCGGGCCCGGCGTTCAGCGGGCTCACGCGGCCGAGGCCGAGCTCTACTTCTTCTTCACCCAGAACGGCGGCATCAGGGTCGCGCTCCCGGACGGCACGCCGGTGGGAGCGACGCCGATCCCGTACGGGGAATACCAGATCGTCGTCTACAACGACTACCGCGACGACGACGGTTTCACGCACCAGCTGAGGCTCACGGGCCCGGGTGTCGACTTCCAGACCGACATGAGCCAGGGCGAGATCGAGCACGCATCCTGGCGCTACACGCTGATGCCGAACTCCACGTATAACTGGGTCGACGAGTATCGCCCGAACACCCTGCGCGGCACCTTCCGCACGTCGGGCGTCGCGGCGACGGCGACGCCGGTGGGCGGGGCCACGGGAGGATCCTCGGGCGGAACATCAAGCAATACGACCGAGAACGCCGACGTGGTCGGATCCGGGGTCGCCCAGGGTCGAGGGACCCTGACCGCGAACGTGAGCACGAGCGGGAAGCTCACACTCAGGTTCAAGGGCAAGGCGGTTGCCTCGCTGAAGTCGGGTCGCTACACGATCGAGGTGCTCGACGAGACGTCGAAGGGCGCCTTCAAGCTTCAGAAGAGCAATCGACAGCCGGTCACCCTGACCAGTCAGCCGTACGTGGGCAGGCAGTCGAAGACGCTCCAGCTCGTCCCGGGGCAGTGGCTCTACTTCTCGTCTCCCGAGAAGAAGAGCTTCTTCATCGTCGTCCGCTAGCGGGCCGGCGTCAGAAACGCGTCGGACGGAAGCTCCGCCATGTGCGGATGGTCCTTCGTGGCGGCCTGGACGAACAGCGCGACGTCATGCATTTGCTTCCAGGTCATCTGCTTCGAGATCCTGTCGTGGCCGTCCCACGTCCCTGTGATGGCGAGGAGGGACATGTCGTAGGGAACCTTCAGCGGATTGAAGCTCGGGCCGCCGTCCTCACCCGGCCCAAGCTTCCGCGCCGCACCGAAGCCGACGGCTTTGGCCTCCTTCAGCGCATGACAGTGGCCGCAGAACTTCCGGTAGACGATCTTGCCCTCCGCGAACTTCGCCGGCACCTGGGCCGTGATCGCGGCATGAACGGCGGGCGCGCTCAGTCCGAGGACGAGCACGAAGAGCACGAGGATCCTGCCGCGGAGAGAAGACACCCCGGAGAACGATAGTCGAGAACGACGCACATTTTCGCCTCGTTCGGCGAGGCTCGCTACCGGCGCCGGAAGTTCCCTCGAGAGCCACGGCGGTAGAGTGATCGGGAGACATGAGCCGGCCGGTGAGACCTGCGCCTCCCGAGGCCCGAGGAACGTCGGCTCTGTGACGCGATTGCTCCCCGTACCAGGGACCAGAGCAACAGGGGCGGTGACGCTGACGCTCGTCGCCGTCGCGGCGGCGCTCAGCGCGGTCGCGGCGGCCAGCTCTCCCTCGGTTTCCGTGACTCGTACGGTCGACACGCGCCTGTGCCCGTTCCCGCTGCACGTGACCGTGAAAAGCCGGGACCAGATCGACGAGTCGAGCGCGAGGGTCCTTCGGTTCAGGTTCGTCGGCCCGAGCACGATCACGCTCCGAAACGGAGCCACGGGTCGCACCGCGACGCTCGACGCACCCGGCCCGTACTCCGTCGACACGAGGACCGGCAACGTCTCGTTCTGGGGACGGCAGGTCTGGCTGTGGTCGATCGGAAGGCACGTGCCGTTCATGTCGACGGTCGGCAAGGGACGCTTCCTCGCTCCCGGCTCGCTGCTCGCCCCGGGCAACTCGCGCGCCCGAGTGATCGACCCGTGCGCGCTGGTCTCCTCAGCGCCTCCGTCGACTCAGCCGGTGACGACGACGGCGCCGTGGCCGTTGCCGACGTACACGTTGAGCCAGATCCGCTACGCAGGATTGACTCCGGTGCTCGGCAGCGTAATCCGGCACGACCACGCGCACCTCGACGTGATCGTCGACGGGCGCAGGATCACGGTCCCGGCCGGCATCGGCCTGGCGGAGCCCGTCGACCGCGGCCCGTGCCCGGCGGGACCTGCGACCTCGGGAGACTGCGCCACGGGCACCGGTTTCTTCGCCGAGGTCGCGATGTCGCCGTTGCACACCCACACCGCGAGCGGAATCATCCACGTCGAGTCCGACCGGCTGGGCAGGTTCACGCTCGGCCAGTTCTTCGACCAGTGGGGCGTCCGCCTCGACGCGAGTTGCGTCGGCGGCTACTGCACGGGCAGCGGTCGCGAGCTCCGCGTCTTCGTGAACGGCCGAAGGGTCGGCGACCCGCGCAACGTCGCGCTCTCAAACCACCAGGAGATCGCCGTCGTGTACGCCCGCCCGGATGGTTTCGGCTCCGTCCCGTCCACGTACCGGGGAGGCTGGCCCGGGTAGCGCCGCAGGCGACCGCTTTGGCTCGACGGTCTCAGCTGACGACGATCGTGTACGTCGCCGTCGCTCCGTCCGGGGAGACGGACCACCGGCCGGGCGTCAGGCGAACCGATTTCGAGCGTGTGCCGACGAATGCCGAACCGGAGACGCTCACCGGCACCTGCTTGCCCTTCTGCAGCACGAAGCCCTCGGTCGAGCTCTTGTCGGTGACGGCGAACTTGTAGCGCCCCGCCTTCAGGTTCTTGACGCTCTTGCCCTTGAACGCGAGGGTGAGCTTCCCGTCTGCGCCGACGGCGCCGGTCAGAGTGCCGCGGAGGGGACCGGTCGCCGAGCCCACGATGTCCTGATTCGAGACCAGCTTGCCCTTCCCCGACGAGGGGATATTCGTGGGCGCCGTGCCGATCACGTCTCCGGACGTCCTGAACGTGTGCACCACCCTCGGGGTCGAGGAGTTGTACCAGGCGTACGTCGAGTTGGGGAGGAGGTTGATGACGCGGCTCGTGTAGTCGTACTCACCGCCGTTCAGGTCCTCGCTGATCTCCTGGCCGGGCCCTCGAAGCTCGAAGAACGGCAAGTACGCGCACCCGCCCGGACCGGAGAGCTCGAGCGTGTAGATCCCCGCTGGGATGACGGTGGGTGCACCGGTCGTCGTGCCGACGGGTGTCCCGTCCCCCGTCGTGACCGTGATCGTGCCGTTGACGAAGAAGACCACCTGGAGCGAGAGATTGACGGTCTGGCGCCCCTGAGCAGCCGGGGGCAGTGCCAGCAGCGTTGCGACGAGCGCGGTCGACGCAACAAGCCACACCGTGCTCGAACGGAGCCGCCTGAACCGTCTCGACGTCGGCGGCTGCGGTTCCGCTGCCGACAGGCCGGACCCCCTCCGTCCCCGGGTCGACACGACGCTTGCCATTGGCGTAACGATACCCTCCGCGTCGCAGGTTTGTTCCGTCGCGGGGCCTCCGGCAGCGTCTTCTGGCCTGTCGCCAAGCGTGTTTCGCAGCCGGGAGGCACAGCAGAAACGAGCACGTCGGGCTGACTTGACGGGTCGCTCCACGTCAGGTTCGATTGAAGGAAAGGGAGCACGTGACGAGCAACACAGCTTGGTGAGCAACACAGGGGGACCCTCGTGCCCAGGGCTCTTAGAAAGCACGCATTTCTCACGGTGATCGTCGTGGGTGTCTTGATCGGCGGCGGCCTGCGCCTCGTCTCGACGAGCGCCGCGTCCCCGGCCGGATCGAGCTCGTCCAGCCAGGAGGGCGCCGCCTCGACCGCCTGCGCCGCGCAATGACGGCCGGCACCGCGACCGGCGAGCGCGAGAGCCTTCAGGCGGACCTGCGTCTACGGATCAGCCGGTGGCCCCGTTCGCCGATCTTCTACGGGATCGTGGTCGCCGTCCTCGCGGGCGTCGCCGGTCAGTGGGGCGGAGTCTCGCCGCCGGCCGCCTACGGGATCTGCTCCGCGTGTCACGGCCGCGACCTCGCCAACTGGGTGCTCAATCACGCCGAGGGCGCGAGCCTCTTCGTGACCGCGGCGGGAGCCGGCTGGCCGCTCATGACCGTCGTCGGTCTTGTGATCGGCTCGTTCGTCGCCGCCAGACGAAACGGTGAGTTCCTCTCGCTCAACCTCGGCGGCAACGTGCGGCAGTTCGGCTACGGCGCGGTCGTCATGGGCGCGGCGCTGTTCGTCGGCGGCTGCCCGACGCGGATCATCATCCGCACCGGCTACGGCGACGTCGCCGCCGCAGTGGCGCTCGGCGGAGTTGCGATCGGCGTCGTGCTGGCCACGCTCTCGCTGCGGTGGGTGGCTCGCCGATGATCGTCTCCGTCTCGTCGCTCGTCGTCGGCCTGATCGTCGGGTACCTGGCCCAGCGATCGCGCATGTGCACGATCGGCGGGCTTCGCGACTACGTGCTCGTTCGCGACACCGGTCTCCTCAAGGGAGTGGCTGCGATGCTCCTCGCGTCCTGGATCGTCTTCGGTGCGCTGCGCCCGATTGCGGGCAGCGACCTTGGTCGCGATCTGATCGCCGCCGGCACGACACCCTCGGGCCTGACCGCGGTCCTGGCGATTCTCGCTGGTGCCCTCGTACTCGGCTTCGTCGCGACCCTCTCCGGCGCGTGCCCGCTGCGGCAGCACGTCCTCGCCGGTCAGGGCCGCTCGGGCGCCTGGGCCTTCCTCGCCGGCTTCTACCTGGCGGCGGTCGTCTACACGAGCTGGATCTCTCCGTCGATCGGGTCGTGGGTGCTGTGAGGGAGGTCTACCTCGACCACGCGGCCACGTCGTGGCCCAAGCCGCCGGTAGTGCTCGAGGCGATCCAGGACTTCTTCGAGAACGCCGGCGGCAACACGGGCCGCTCGGGTCACCGGCGCTCGATCGCGTCGTCCAGAGCGGTGAGTCTCGCGCGTGAGCGGCTGGCGGACCTGCTCGGCGCCGGGTCGCCGGACGAGGTGATCTTCACGAAGAACGCGACCGAAGGACTGAACGTCGCGATCTGCGGGCTGGCCGTCGACGGTGGCCGGATCGTGACCACCTCGCTCGAGCACAACTCCGTGATGCGACCGCTGCGAGAGCTGGAGCTGCGCGGGCGGTGCTCGGTCGAGGTCGTCCACACGGACGGCAACTCCGGCGAGATCGACCTCGACGAATGGGGCGAGCGGCTTCGCGCCGGACGACCGTGCCTCGCGGTTGCCACGCACGCGTCGAACGTCACCGGCGTGCTGCTGCCCCTGGCCGCGATGGCCGCGATCGCAGCCGAAGCCGAGGTACCGCTCGTCGTGGACGCGTCGCAGAGCGCCGGGCACATCCCGCTATCGCTCTCGGCGATGGGCGCCGCCGCCGTCGCGATGCCCGGCCACAAGGGCCTGCTCGGCCCGTCGGGCACCGGTCTCCTCTACCTCGCCCCGGGAACGGAGGTCGAGCCGCTCATCCGGGGAGGCACGGGCAGCCAGTCGGAGCTCGAATACCAGCCCGACTTCGCGCCCGACCGCTACGAGAGCGGCACGCTCAACGCGATGGGAATCGTCGGCCTCGGTGCGGCCGCCGAGCATCTTCGCGAGGCCGGCCTCGACCGTGTCCACGCGCACGCGACCGTGCTCGGGCGGCGTCTCAGGGATGCTCTTGCCGGCGTCGAGGGCGTCACGATGCACGGCCCTGCCGACCCGGGCGACGGCGTGGGGATCGTCTCCGTGAACGTCCAGGGCGTGCCGTGTGCGACCGCCGCACGACTGCTCGACGACGAGTGGGGTGTGATGACCCGCGCCGGACTCCACTGCTCGCCGGCCGCGCATCGCTCGCTCGGCACGGCACCCGAGGGGACGATCCGCATCTCCTGGGGCTTCGACACGAGCGAGAGCGACATCGACGTCGCGGTCGAGGCCCTGCGCGCCATCTGCGAGCGAGCGCGCAGCGCGGAGCCGGCAAGGACCGTCGCTTGAAGTGGGGTGGAGTCGTGTCCTTCTTCGCCTCGGAGCACGCCATGAGGTCGGAGCGCGTGCTCGAGCGGATGGGTCTGCCGGCGCGGCTCGTCCCGGGGCCTCGCGAGGTGAGTCCGAACTGCGGCGTGGCGGTCGCGTTCGTGTGGGAGGACGAGCCGGAGGTCGCGCAGGCCCTGCGTGACTCCAAGATCCGCTTCGAGGCGATTCACCGCTACGAGCTCGATGACGACGGTGACGCCCCGGGGACCGTCCCGGCGGCGGAGCTGGCGGATCCGCTGACGGAATGAAGGTGTTCACGCGCGGGAGGCTCATGGGCGCCGGGTTCGTCGTCGCGTTCCTGGCTGCGTTCGCAGGGCTGGGCGCCGTGTCGCGATCCTCGCCGACCGCGACCGAGGCGACCCCCGCCCAGCCGGTGCCGTCGGCGCCGTGGTACTGGACGATGGCCGTTTCGCCTTCGGACTCGGATGTGCTCCTGCTCGGTACCAGCCAGGGTGTCTACCGATCCGACGACGGCGGGAGGACGTGGAAGCCGACCGGCCCCAAGAAGGTGCACGCGACGAGTCTCGTCCAGTCCGGCGACTCGGTGTACATGGGCGGCGTCGCCTCGTCGAGCCCGAGTCCCGTGATCCGGAAGGGTCCCGACCGCGTGGCGCCGGACGGCCCCGCAGTGCTCGCGCAGAGCGTCGACGGGGGCGAGACGTGGCGCGTGCTGCACCCTCGCGGCCTGCCGAAGGTCTCGATCCAGGCGCTCGCCGTCGACCCGGACGACGATGACGCTCTCTACGCCTTGCTCAACACCGGTGCCCTCTACCGGTCGATGGACGGCGCCCGCTCGTTCGAGCTCGTGTCCTCGAAGCTCGGCGTCCCGCCGTGGGCGCTCGTGCTGACCGAGGACAGCAGGTTCGTGGCGGGCGACATGGACAGCGGCCAGTACCTGAGCCCGAACGGCAAGAGATGGCAGCGTGCGCCCTTCAAGGATGCGAAGGGCGGGCGCATGGTGATGGAGTACGCGGTTCGCCCGGGCGACGCGACGCGAGTTCTCATGTCCGAGTTCGGGATCGTCATCTCATCCGACGGCGGCAGGACCTGGCGCAACGTCCTGAAGACGAAGACGGACGTGATGTTCGGGCCCGTTGCCTGGGCGCCGAGCGACACCGACGATCGCTTATGCCGTCGGCTTCGACCCGTCGCTCTGGCGCAGCGACGACGGCGGCGAGAGCTGGACGAAGGTCTCCTGAGCCTCGCGCTCGGAGCTCACGGCGAGCCGCTGGGGGTGCTGTTCGTCAGGCGACGACGCTGAAGGAGCCCGTCGACTTCTTGCCGCCCGACGTGGAGAAGGTCCACTTGCCGGGCTCGAGGTCGACGGTCACCGAGTGCGTGCCGACGAACGCGCCGCCGCTGACCGTGATCGGCGAGTGCTTGACCTGCCGGACGACGAAGCTTCCGTTCGGCGAGCGGTCGACGACAGTGATCTTGTAGCGCCCCGCCTTCAGGCTCTTGACGCTCTTGCCCTTGAAGACGAGCTTCAGCGTCCCGTCGGCGCCGACCGTCCCGGAGAGTGTTCCGCTGAGAGCCACGCCCGACTTGGACGGAGCGGAGGCGTTGCCGCCCGACGATGCCGAGCCGCCCGAGGATCCGCCGGCCGAGCCGCCCGACGATCCACCGCCGACCGCCCGACGAACCACTGCCGCCTCCCGACGAGCCGCCCGAGGACCCGCCGGACCCGGAGCCCGAGCCGGCCCCGCCGACCTGGAACCCGCCGTACAGCGTGTCGAGGTGCGGGTCGCACTGGAACCGGTACGTGCCACCTGCCTGGAACGTCACGGTCCACGTGGCAGTCGCGGTGTCGAAGACGTTCGTGGTCAGGTCGACACCCGGCCCGATCAGATGGAAGTTGTGCTCCTGCGCGTCGTCGTCGACGCGGATCGTGTACGTCCCCGCCGGGATCGTCGGCCCGATGCGCTCCTGATTGCCGACCGACGACCCGTCGTCGAACGTCAGCGAGATCGTGTCGTTCTGGCGGACCGCGGCATGCATCGTCGGCGAGACCGCAGCACTCGAGGACCCGACGCCCAGCTTGAGCGCAACCGTCGTGCCGAGGACGATCAGGCTGAGAAAGACCGGGACCGTTCTGGCGCGCTGTATCGACGAGACTTGTGACAACAGGATGGTGCGTCCTCCTCCGCTCGGCCGCCTCACCCGACGTTCCCTCGTTCATACGGGCTCGCCGCTCGTTCGGTTTGGCCGACCTTGGGCGGCCGCCAGTCTAGCCGCGGACCATGCGCTTGGGACTCCCGTTGACTCTTGCCGATCGGCCTTGTTGCGCGATGTCGCTAATTGACCCGGCGACTATTGCGAGCGACTGGAGCGCTCTATACCCTCGGGGGACCGCGGAGGCGCTGGCTGTTCTCTCCGCGCTTTCGTGCGGCGTGTGTCGCACGGTTCTCGGACTAGGAGGAAATCTTGGCGAGCAAGCTCAAGATCAAGGTGAACGGTCTCGTGCACAACGTGACCGCGAGCCTTGACACACCGCTCCTCTACGTCCTGCACAACGAGCTGCACCTGCACGGGCCCCGGTTTGGTTGCGGGTTGGCCCAGTGTGGTGCCTGCTCGGTGCTCTTGGACGGGAAGGAGATCCGCTCCTGCGTGACGCCGGTTGCCGCCGTCAGCGGCAAGGCGATCACCACGCTCGAGGGATTGCCGGCGATGTGGTCGTCGGCGCGCGGCACGACTGCCACGACACCGGCGGCGTTGCATCCGCTTCAGCAGGCGTGGATCGACGTGCAGGTGCCGCATTGCGGCTACTGCCAGAACGGCATGATGATCCAGGCCGCCGATCTCTTGGCGACGACCAAGAAGCCGACCGAGGCCCAGATCCGCACCGCGATGAACGGCCACCTGCTGCCGCTGCGGCACCTATCCGCGGATCCTGACCGCGATCCAGAAGGCCGCCGCTGTGATGGCGAAGGGTGGGAAGTAGCGATGACCGAGATGCTGAACAGAGACATCACACACCGTGAGTTCTCGCGCAAGTCGTTCGTCAAGGGCGGCGGCGCGATGATCGTCGCCCTGAGCGCCGTGGGCGCCGGTCTCGCCGGCAAGGCGCAGGCGGCCGACAGCCCGTTCGCGTCGAACGGCCCGCCCGACCTGCAGGACGTCGACAGCTTCATCGCGATCCACGCCGACAACACCGTGTCCGTCAAGACCGGTCGCGTCGAGCTCGGTCAGGGCTCGAACGTGGGCCTGATGATGGTCGCGGCCGAGGAGCTCGACATGGACATCGGCCAGATGCGGTTCGTCCGGCACGACACGAACATCACCCCGAACACCGGCGGCACCTTCGGCTCGAGCTCGATCGCGAGCGCGGGGCCGCGCGTACGCAGCGCTGCCGCGACCGCGAAGCAGGCGTTGCTCGGCCTGGCCGCCACGCGGCTCGGCGTCCCGGTCTCGAGCCTCACGGTCTCGGACGGCGTCGTCTCGGGTGGCGGCCGGTCGGTCTCCTACGGCGAGCTGATCGGCGACAAGCTCTTCAACGTCCGCATGGCCGCGGCGAGCCTCAACCCGGGCCAGGCACCGTCGAAGCCGGTCGACCAGTACAAGCTCGTGACGAAGGTGCACGTACCGCGCGTCGACATCCCGGACAAGGTGACGGGCAAGCACGTCTACGTCCAGAACATCCGCGTGCCCGGGATGCTCCACGGCCGGCTCGTGCGGCCGCGCGGTCAGGGCGCGTACGGCGACGGCACGGCGACGAAGATCGTCTCGGTCGACGAGAGCTCGATCAAGCACATCCCGGACGCTCGCATCGTCCGCCGCAACGACTTCCTCGGCGTCGTCGCGCCGACGGAGTACGCCGCGATCCAGGCGGCGGCCCAGCTGAAGGTGGACTTCGGCGATCCGCCGCCGATCTCGGGCAGCGGCAACCTGTGGAAGCAGATGCGCGACTTCGACTCCGCGGGCCAGGCGCCGGCGCGGATCGCGGCGAACACCGGGAACTTCAACAGCGCCTTCGCCTCGGCCCCGACCAAGGTCGAGGGGACGTACAAGTACGCGTACAACGGCCACATGCCGATCGGCCCGACCTCCGCGGTCGCGCACGTCACCAAGGACGGCGCGCTCGTGATGGCCAACACCCAGGACGCGTACACGATGCGCGGCCGGATCGCGACCCTGCTCGACCTGCCGGTCAACAAGGTCCGCATCCAGTACTGGGAGGGCGCCGGCTCGTTCGGCAATGCCCGGCCCGGCACGACACCGGCCAGGCGGCGGCCGTCCTGTCACAGCTCGCCGGCGCGCCGGTGAGGCTCCAGCTCATGCGGTGGGACGAGCACGGCTGGGACAACTACGGCCCGGCGATCATGGCCGACATTCGCGCCGCCGCCGACGCCAGCGGGAAGATCGTCGCCTACGAGTTCACCGGGTTCGGGATGGCCTCGATCGGCCTCGACCCGACGACGCAGCACGTGGGAACGCCGATCCCGACACCCGGCGCGGGCGCCCTCGACACGGTCAACTCGGGGACGCAATACGACATCCCGAACCGCCGCGTGATCGGCAAGACGGTCCCGCTGCTCAACAACTACTTCAAGACGTCGACGCTGCGGGCGCCGCAGGCCCCGCAGACGGCGTTCTGCTCGGAGCAGCTGATCGACGAGCTCGCCTACGCGGCGAAGATGGACCCGTACGAGTTCCGCCTCAAGAACATCAGCACGACCGACCAGAACCGCTGGCGCGACGTGCTGGTGGGTGTGGCGAAGCTCGCGAACTGGAAGCCGAAGGTCGCGGCCTCGAACCTCTCGGACGACAACATCGTTCGGGGGCGCGGGATCGGCCTCGGCAGCTACGCCGGCTCGCAAGCGGGCGTCGTCGCCGACATCGAGGTGAACAAGAAGACCGGCAAGATCGTCGTGCTGCACGCCTACACGACGCAGGTCTCCGGTCTCGGCGTCTCCCTCGAGGGGCTCGAGAGCCAGATGATGGGCAGCATGATCATGGGCACGAGCCGCACGCTGTTCGAGACGGTCGCGTTCGACAAGAAGCGCGTCACCGGCCTCGACTGGGTGACCTACCCGATCCTGAGGTTCAAGGATCACCCGAACATCACGTACACGGTGACCCAGCGCCTCGACCTGCCCTCGAGTGGGGCGGGCGAGCCGCCGGACGCCGCGATTCCGCCGGCGATCGCGAACGCGTTCTTCGACGCGACGGGTGTCCGCATCCGCGAGACCCCGCTGACGCCTGCCCGGGTCCGGGCGGTGCTTCAGGCGGCCGGCAAGTAGGAAGCGGTAGGAGGTTGGTGCTGGGGAACCTCCGGGTTCCCCAGCACCCTCTTGACGCTCTGAGCGTCGCGTGCGCTCGTGGCGCTCGCGGTCGCAGTCCCTCATTAGACTCGCCGGCCATGGACACGATCTCCTTCGCGCGCGGAGTCCCGGCGCCTGAGTGCCTCCCCGAGGAGGAGCTTGCCGACTGCGCCGAGACGGTGATCGGGCGCGAGGGCAAGTCGATCCTCTCGTACGGCTCGGGAGCCGGTTACACGCCGCTCCGCGAGCTAATCGCGCAGTGGTTCGGCGTCCATCCGTACCGCGTGGTGCTGACGAACGGCGGCCTGCAGGGGCTCTCCTTCCTCGCGCAGCGCTTCGCCCGGGGCCAGAACGTGCTCGTCGAGTACCCGACCTACGATCGGGCGCTCAAGCTGCTCCTCGCGGCCGGCGGCTCGCTCCTCGCCGCGGTCGTCGACGACGACGGCCTGCTGCCCGACGACCTCGAGATCCAGCTCGTCGGGACGGCAAAGCCGGCGTTCGTCTACACGATCCCGACCTTCCAGAATCCGACCGGTCGCACGCTCACACCCGAGCGGCGAAGGCGAGTGGTCGAGATCCTCGTCAACCGCGACATCCTGATCGTCGAGGACGATCCCTACGCGCTGATCCGCTTCGAAGGCGAGCAGCTACCGGCGATCTTCGACTTCTCCGACAAGCAATCGATCTACATGTCCTCGTTCTCGAAGATCATCGCCCCCGGGCTCCGGGTCGGGTGGATGATCCTGCCGGAAGAGCTCGCCGGGGAGCTCACCGACATGGCCGCCGACACGTACATCACCCCGTCGCTTCTCAGTCAGGCGATCGTCTTCGAGTTCATCAGCCGGGGCAGCTTCGAGCCGAACCTCCGACGGAGCAACGAGCTGCTGCAAGCCCGCCGCGATGCGATGTTCGCGGCGCTCGAGAAGCACATGCCCGAGGCGAAATGGACGCGTCCTGCAGGCGGCTACTTCGTATGGGTCGAGCTGCCCGGAATGCCAGACTCGAGGGCAGTGCTCGAGCGCGCCCAGGGCGTGACGGCCGTTGACGGCACCGAGTTCAGCGCGCCCGCGTACATGATCCGGCTCGCGTACAGCTTCGCCGACGTCGACCAGATGGACGCCGGCGTCGAGCGCCTCGCCGCCGCGCTGTAACTCCCCCCTAGTTGGCCGGCGTCAGGAACTCGTCGGACGGGAGCTTCGCGATGTGCGGATGGTCGCGTGTCGCGACCTGGATGAACTCCGCGACGTCGTTGATCTGCTTCCAGGTCATCAGCGTCACGACCTTCTGGTGCCCGTCCCAGGTACCGAGGACGGCGAGGACGGACAGGTGCGCCGAGATCTTGAGCGGATTGAAGCTCGGCCCGCCGAGCTCGCCCGCGCCCTCCTTGTTCGCCGAGCCGAATCCGACCGCGCGCGCCTCTTTCAGGGCGTGGCACTGGCCGCAGAACTTCCGGTAGAGCTTCTTGCCCGGCTCGTACTTCGCCGGCACCGTCGCAGTCATTGCGGCCTGCACGACAGGAGCGCTCAGCGCGAGGACGAGCGCAAGCGCGGCCGCAATACGTAGACGGAAAGACACCCCAAGAAAAGATAGCCGAGCCTGTTCGCAGTCGCCCCCTGCCGCGACGCGACCTTCGGGCAACGAGCTTGCGGCGCGCCCGACGGCGAGTGGTCAGCCCGGCCAGGCCTCGCGGAGCCGGCGCGCGGTCTCGCCGAGCGCCTCTGGCAGCACGCGAATGTCGGCAAGCACCGGCATGAAGTTCGTGTCACCGGCCCAGCGCGGGACGACGTGCAGGTGGACGTGGTCGACGATGCCTGCGCCCGCGACCCGGCCGAGATTCCAGCCGAGGTTGAAGCCCTGCGGGCTGTAGGCGGCCGCGAGCGCCTCCAGAGCTGCGGTCGCGAGACGGTGCGTGTCGAGCGCTTCCTCGTCCGTCAGCGAGCGGTAGTCGCCCACGTGGCGCTGGGGCGCGACCATGAGGTGCCCGGAGGTGTATGGGAAGCGGTTCAGGATCACGAAGGCCAGTGTGCCGTGGTGCAGCACGAACTCCTCGTCCGGCGTGCAGAAGATGCAACCCGCGCCCTCGTCGGCGTGCTCGATGTACTCGAGGCGCCACGGGGCCCAGAGCGGCTTCGGCATTGGGCGAGCCTAGCGGGTGGCCGTGCCGTGCTCCCGCCGCCAGACGCTCAAGGCCCGCTCGGCGTCGCGACAGCGACCACGTGCGTCCCAGGCTCCACCGCGAGCAGCGTCTGCCTCCGCTTCGCCGGCAGCGGGACAATCTTGCCGTCCATCGTGACCGCACCCGTCGCGGGGAGGACGACGGTGCCCGCGACAGGAGAGGACACCGTCGCAGTCATCGACCCCCGCTGGCGTCGCCACTCGAAGTGAATCGTCCCGTGCGGCGTCGGCACGTCTCCCCTGGCCCAGGCGAGACCGCCGGGTCGAGGCCGCGCGATGAAGCGCGCGAATCCCGGCCCGTCGGGCTCGATGCCGAGGACGTAGGTCGTCAAGGCCGGTACGACTCCGGTCGACCATCCGTGGGCAAGCGACACGTCGCGGAAGAGGTCCGGCGAGCCGTCGGGGCCGATCGCTTCCCAGGTGGTTCCGGGGCCGCTCCGCGCCATGTGGCCCCAGAGCCGCCGCACGAGCTCGACGGCGGAGGCGTCCAGGCCTGCCCTGAAGCGCGCCATGACCTCGAAGAAGGCCATGAACGGATAGACGCGTCGCTCGGCGTCGTGGCCCCACGGGTAACCGCTCCAGAGCCGGCCGTCATCGACGATCGAGTTCCCGTGTGGGTGCGCGTTGTGCCTCGACAGGTGGGCAAGCGCTGAGCGGTGCTCCGCCGCCGTCCCGATGCCGGCGAGAACGGCGAGGGCATTGCTGTCCTGCGGATGAACGACCGCCGCGTCCGGAGTGTCCTTGAACGCCGCGGCTGCCGGATCCCAGAACACCGATCGCACGCGCGAGGCCACCGTCCGTGCTCGCGCCTCCCAGCTCGCCGCGCGCTCAGGGCTTCCCGCCCACCGCGCAAGCTGTGCCCCCTCGTGCAGCGCGAGCACGTAGTGGGCATTGTCGTACGCGACGATCCGGGAGCGGCGATCGACGGAGGCGTAGTCGCTCCGAAGCGGGTGCGGGCTCTGAAACAGCCCGTCGACCGTGCTCGATGCGTAGTAGCGGTCGAGGATGCGATCCATGGTGCCGAGCATCGTTCGTGCGGCGTCGCGGTCGCCCGTGTAGAGGACGTAGTCGCGCAGGACCTCGATCCAGTAGGCCTGGTAGTCGACGAGCGTGAGCGGCGCACACGGCGGATCGGTCGGTCGGCAGGGCTGGCCGTCCGCCGCCACGCCTCGCTCGCAGAGCGCGCCGATCACCGGACAGATCGACCCGTCCTCGCGCTGTGTCGCAGCGAACGTCTCCAGCGCGAACCGGATGTCGCGAGGATCCCCCTGGCCGGTCAGGAGCAGCGTCTTACCGGTCACGGCGAGGTCGCCGATCCATGCACAGCGATCGCGGACGTAGCCGTCGAGGATGATCGTGTGGCCGGTCGGGTAGGTGCAGAGCCCCGGCGCGAGGTTCGTCGGCGCCGACAGCATCATCCCCGCGGTCTTCGCCGAGTCGGCCCAGAGCCGGTCGAGCAACGGGTCGCTTGCGGCAAACGATCCCGTTCCGGCAATCGCCGGAGCCGCCTCGAGACACGCGACCGCGAGGGCCACGATCAAGAGTCGCCTCATCCGGCGCTGGGGCCTGACCGTGTGGGAGGTACGCAGAGTCGGAGCAGTCTCCACCGACGTGGGCCTCGGGTCAACCGATCGACGCGCCCGGCGAGGCCTTGTGTCTGTGGCTGGCGCTGGACCGAGAGCGGTCGCAGCAACGGGTCTGCAGCAGCCCCGAGCTAGAGCCAGCGCTTGTAACGAAAGAAGCTCAGCATGCCCGCGACCACGGCCACCGAGGCTCCGATGATGATCCAGAAGACCGTCGTCGGTGCGGTGGCGGGCTCGCCGCCCCCCGGAAGCCCGATGTTCATCCCCCAGATGCTCGCGATCAGCGTCGCGGGCAGGAAGATGATGCTGAACACGGTCAGGATCCGGAGCACGTCGTTGAACCGGTGCGTGAGCACCTGCTCGTTCGTCGACTCGAGCGCCTCGACGACCTCCTTGTAGTTGTCGAGGATGTCCCAGATGCGCTCGGAAGCGTCGACGATGTCGTCGAAGTAGAGGTCGAGCTCCTCGGGCAGGAAGCGCTCCATGTGCCGCTCCAGCAGGCGCAGCGACGCGCGTTGCGGCTTGACGATCTTCCGGAAGCTGATGATCTCCTGCTTGGCGTTGGAGATGTCACGTACGACCTCGTCCGAACGGCCGTCGAAGACGTCGTCCTCGATCGCGTCGAGCTTGTGCCCGATCTTGTCGAGGATCGGGAAGCAGTAGTCGAAGAGGTCGTCGAGAACCTCGTAGAGCAGCCGGCCGGACCCCTTCGAGAAGAGCTGCTCGCGGAAGTCCACGTCCTCCTGGCAGCGGTGGAACAGGTTCGTGATCGGCCGCAGCTCCCTCGTCGGCAGCGTGACGATGTAGTCGGGGCCGACGAAGACGTCGAGCTCCGCCGCGTTCAGCCGCTGGACCGCGCGGTCGTAAACGGGGAAGTGCAGGACGGCGAACAGGTAGCCGTCGTCGGTGTAGTCGTCGACCTTCGGCCGCTGGCGCTTCGACATCACGTCCTCGACGTCGAGTGGATGCCAGCCGAAGCGCTCCGCGAGCTCCTGCGCGAGATTGAGCGTCGGCGCGTCGAGGTGGATCCAGGTCAGGCCTGCGGCGCTGAGCTCAGACGGCGCGATTCCCGGCCGGGCGACCGGGAGCTCGATTGCACGCGTGCGCCGGATGCGAGGCAAGCTCGGCATCGGTACTGAGAGGGTCCTCGATCATGGCGGACGCAAGCATGCTCCGCATTCTAGCCCCATCCCCTTGCGGATTGAACTCCGGGTTCCCGAGGCTCAGAGACGCCAACCCTCGAGCCAGGCCGCCGGGTGCAGCCTGGCGCCGAGCGAGCGGACGAGCCCGGCGACGAGCGGAACCGCGAGCCAGGCGACGACGACGGCCCAGTAGGCGACGACGATCGAGGTCGCCGTCGAGAGCGACGGAAAGTCGAGCACCGGGCGCCACAGGGAGCTGAACTCGGGCACGTACCAGCACATCGACTCGAGGGCGTACCGGTCCTCTCGGCACGGCTGGAGCGCGCTCAGATCCGAGATCGCCCCGCTGAGGCCGACCCAGGCGGACAGCGCGAGCACGACAAGGGTCAAGGCGTCTGCGGCGGGCGACGTGCCGCCGCGACGCAGCCGAAGCGCGATCGCGAACGACGCCGGCACCGCCGCGAAGACGAAGAAGCGCGGCCCCCAGGCGATCCCGCCGTACCACGCCCACCACTTCGAGTAGACGAGGACGAGGCCGGCGACGAAGAGCAACATCAGGAGCACTCCGTGCGACCACGGGCGGGCCAGCCTTCGTGTTCGCGCCGAGAGCCACAGGACGAGCCCCGGCGTGAAGAACAGGAGCCCGCGCCCGAACGAGAAGAGGATCGACGCAAGGCCGAGGAGGAACGGGTAGCTCCACTCGCTCCGGCCGGAGTAGGGGAGGACCGTCGGGTAGCCGTGGTCCGACTCGTAGCCAGTCACGAACGGCCCGCCGCGACGGATCCAGCTCTCGGCGGCAATCAGCATCGCCGCCACTGCGAGCGGCGCCAGGTGGCGAAGCCGCCTCGTCCTGATCGTCTCGGCAGCGGCGAGCAGTGCGAGGGCGACGATTGCCGCCGGCGTTGAGACGACCCCGACCACGATCGCGCCCCAGCCGAGAAGCTCGGAGCGGCCGGTCGTGAGCATCGCGATCCCGATCACGACGAGCGTCGCGGTGAAGATCTCCGGCCCGTATTCGCGCAGGCGGTTCGTGAGCAGCGAGGCGAAGAGCAGCACGAGCAGGGACTTCCGCAGCACCCCTTCGTCGATCCGGCCGCGGAGCAGCCTGAAGACGACGACCGAGCCGGCCGCGACGACGATCACGTTGAAGCGGGTCGCCCACCATTCCGGCGAGCGGATGACCTCCCCGACGAGCAGGAACGGAGCCGAGAAGATCGGCATCACGAGCGAGAAGCGGCTGTCGGTCAGGCGGCCTTCGTGCAGCAGCGTCTCGATGTCGGGGAAGCGGGTCGTCGCATCGCCGACGAGTTCGTGCGGGAGCAGGAAGAAGAGCACGGCGAAGCCCCCGGCGATGAGCCCGTATTCGATAGCCGCACGGAGCCGCTGCCGATCGCGTGACGCGGCGTCAGTCCGGGACCGCTCCGGACACTCGTGAGCGCGTTGGCCGCTCGTTGCCGACAACGCGCCACCCTACAGAAGGGACTGGCGGGCAGCCGCCGCGGCGAGGCGTCCGGTAGCCGATGATCTCCTGCCGCATGGAGATGCCACACCGAGACCGAGCTGCCGTGGACGTACGGCCATGCTAGCCCTGCTCCGCCGTCATGCCGGGCTCGCCGTCGCGCTGCTCGTCGTGGCGTCGGCCGTGCTCAGGACCTGGGCGAGCAGGGGCGTGCCGACGCCGTGGATCGCGCCGGACGAGATGATCTACGGACTGCTCGGCCAGTCGCTCTACCGGGACGGCCAGCTCGCGATCCTCGGCGGTCCGACGCCGTACTACAGCGCGGTCGTTCCGGCACTCGCCGGGCTGCCCCTGAGCATCGCCGACCTCGTTCTCGGCCACACGCTGCTCAAGGCCGGGCAAGCCGTCGTGATGTCACTCGCCGCGGTGCCGGTCTACCTGTGGGGCCGAACGCTCATGGACCGCGCCTGGGCCGTCGTCGCGGCCGCGTTGACGCTCGCGCTGCCCGGGCTCGCCTACTCGGGGCTCGTGATGACCGAGGTCGTGTTCTACCCCGTGTTCGTGCTGGCGGCCTGGGCGCTCGCCGCCTCGATCGCGGAGCCGCGATGGACCCGCCAGCTGCTGTTCGTCGCCGTGCTCTGCGTGGCGCTCGCGACGCGCATCCAGGCCGTCGTCCTCGTGCCGGCGTTCGTGACGGCAATCGCGCTCGACGCGCTGCTCGCGCGCACCGCCTCGCGGCTCGTCCGCTTCTGGCCGTCGCTCCTCGCGATCGCGCTGCTCGCGGGCGGCTGGATCGCGTGGCGACAGGCCGACGACCAGAGCGTGCTCGCGGGCTATCGGGGCGCGGGCGGCTCCTACGACGCCGGCGACGCGGCACGCTTCGTCGCCTACCACGTCGGCGACCTTGCCCTGCTCACGGGCCTCTTTCCGCTCTGCGCTCTGCTCCTCTTGCTCTGGCAGGCGCTCCGGGGCGGGGAGGAGGACGCGCGGGCTCGCGGCTACCTGGCGTGCGCCGTTGGGATCGCGTTCTGGCTGGTGCTCGAGGTCGGCGTGTTCGCGTCGCGTGAGCTCGGGCTGCTCGCGGAGCGGAACCTGATCGCGTGCGCGCCGGTGCTGTTCCTGGGCTTCGCGCTGTGGCTCGACCGCGACGGCCCCGGCGGCTACGTCGCGCGCGCCCTCGCAGGCCTCGGCATCGCCGCGGCGATCCTCGCGCTTCCGCTCGGGGATCTCGTCGTCCCCGACGCGCTGCCGCACGCCTTCACGCTGATCCCGCTCGCCGACCTGCGCGACGCGACGTCCCTCTCGACCCTCGAGGTCGTCGTCTCGCTCGCGGTCGGCCTCGCCGTCGTCCTGCTCGCGGTCATGCCGCGCCGCGCCCTCGTCGTCCTGCCGGCGATCCTGCTGCTCGCGCTCGCGGGCGCGTCGGTCTCCGCAAGCCGCGAGGTTGGCGCGCAGTCGCGCGCCCAGCAGCTGCGGCTGATCGGGCCGGAGCGGCGCTGGATCGACCGCGCCGCCGAGGGCCCTGTCGCCTACGTCTACGACGGGCAGGCCTACTGGAACGCGGTCTGGGAGAACCTGTTCTGGAACCGTCGCATCGAGTGGGTGTACGACCTGCCGGGCACGCTCGTACCCGGGCCGCTGCCGCAGACGACCCTGCTCGTCGCGCCCGACGGCGAGCTGCGACCGGACGGGAGGCCCACACCGGCTCGCCACCTCGTCGTTCCCTCGAACTTCGCTCTCCGCGGCGAGCGGATCGCCCAGGCGCCGCAGTTCGGCACCGACCGGCAGGGCCTCGCCCTCTGGAGGGTCCAGGGGCGCCCGCGCCTCGACACGATCACCTCGGGGCTCTTCCCGAACGGCGATGTCGACCGCGTCGCCGCGCTGACGGCCTACGACTGCGATCGGGGGACGTTCTACGCGACGTTGCTCGTCAAGGAGCCGCAGACGGTGCGCGTGTTCCTGAACGGGCGGCCGACCCGCTCGGAGACCTTCGAGACGTCGGACACGTGGGACCTCCAGGTGCCCGTCGGCGGCGACGGCGAGGTCAGGAGCTGCAAGCTGAGGATCAGCTCCAACGGCCTGCTCGGCACGACGAGGTTCGAGTTCGTGCGACCCGCAGCCGCGCCGCCTCCGAAGGCGGCTACGCGTCCAGGCGCGAAAGCTCGAGATCGAGGTCGCGCTCGACGCGCCGCATCACCTCGTCGCTGATCTCGCCGGTGTTGCGCAGCTCGACGACCGCGTGCCGCTCGGTCTCGAGCAGGTCGCGGCGCACCCGCTGGTACTTGAGCGAGCGCTTCTCGATCTTGCCGTCGCCGTCGGGATCGACGCGCGCCGAGAAGCGGTCGATCCGGAAGCGGTACGCCCCGCGCAACCGTTCGGCCGTGTCGTCGAGCACCCAGTCCTCGGCGACCAGCTCGTCCAGCCGTTCGAGCGCGGCCTCCGCCGCTCGGACGCGCGCCAGCGCCTCCTCCGCCTCCTCGTCGCTCGAGTCCGCCTCGAGCCGCAGCACGCGGATCACCGCCGGCAGCGACAGGCCCTGCACGACGAGGGTCGCGAGCACGACGGCGAACGCGATGAAGATGATCAGGTCGCGACCCGGAAACGGCACGCCGGCGTCCGTCTCGAGCGGGATCAGCAGCGCTGCCGCAATCGTCACGGCGCCGCGCATCCCGGTCCAGGCGATGAACGCCGGGTACTCCCACGGGGGCGAGGGATCGCGCTCGCGCAGGCCCGGCACGATCCAACGCGGCACGTACGTCGCGAGGAAGACCCAGATGACGCGAACGACGACGACCGCGAGCACGATCACCGCCGCGTCACCGACGAGCGACCAGCCTCTGAGGCCGGTGAGTCCGTCGAGGATCGGCTGCAGCTGGAGGCCGATCATCCCGAACAAGAGCACGTTGAGCAGGAACGTGAGGATCTCCCAGAAGCCGCGCCCCTGGAGCCGCGTCTGCACGGTCGTCAGCTCCGGCGTGTACCAGCCCATGTAGATGCCTGCCGTGACCACCGCGAGGACGCCGGAGACCTCGAGTGCAGCCGCCGGCAGGAACGCGAAGTAGCCGGTCAGGAAGGCGATCGTCACCTCGAGCGGCGGGTTGTCGAGCGCCCGCCGCACGCGCCGGATCACGTAGCCGACGACGAGGCCGACCGCGATCCCGCCCACGATGTTGAGCACGAGCCGGCCGCCGGCCTCCCACGGCGAGAAGACACCGGCGACGGCGGCGACGATCGCCGTCCGCAGCAGGACGAGCGCCGTCCCGTCGTTGACGAGGCTCTCACCCTCGACGATGTCGATCAGGCGTCGCGGCACTCCCAATCGCCTGCCGATCGCGGTCGCCGCGATCGGGTCGGTCGGCGAGACGACGGCGCCGAGGACGAACGACTCGGCCCAGCCGAGATCGGTGATCTCGTGGGCGACGACGCCGACCGCGATCGTCGTCATCCCCACGAGCCCGACGGCGAGCAGCGAGATCGGCCGTAGGTTCCGCCGCAGCTCCCGCAGTCCCGTGAAGTACGCCGACACGTAGAGGAGCGGCGGCAGGATGCCGATCAGCACGAGCTCGGGCGGCAACGTCACCGTCGGCACGCCCGGCGCGAAGCCGAGCAGCAGGCCGCCGAGGACGAGCAGGATCGGATAGGGGATGCGCAGCGGCCCGGACAGGATCAGGAGCGCCGCCGCCGAGACCAGCAGGGCGAGCAGCTGCAGCTCCTGTTGTGTGCCGAACTCGAGAAGCACTGAGAGCGGTTCTTCTACCTGATCGACCCGAGCCCGAGCGGTGCGGCCGAGCCGCCTGAGCGTCTAGTCGCGCCAGAAGATCAGGGCGAGCCCGGCGAGCGTGAGGATCGTCGTCGGCACGAGCACGGCGGCCACGACCAGCGGGTCGTGCTTCGCGAGCGCGTCGCTCCACGTGAAGATGAGCGCGAACACGGGCAGCGAGAGCGCGATCGCCCGACGGGCCTTCTCGTGCCGCGCGTTGATCTGCTCCGAGAGGGCCGAGAGCCGGTTCTCCACGGCCTGCTGGCGCGTGTCGAGCGCGCGCGAGTCACGACCTACCTCGTAGATCCGGCGCTCGTCGGCGTAGTGGAAGACGTTCGGGATCAGCCGCCGCGACACCGTCTGCGCGACGTCTGCTCGGGCAGCCTCGAGGTTCTTCAGCCGGGGACGGTGGGTGAGGCGGCCGCGCTCTTGCGCGCCGTCGAGCCGCCGCACCGCGTCGCGGAGCCACCACTCGTTGTGGAGGAGCACCGCGTGCGGCACGAGCAGGTACGGGCTGAGCCCGATCGCGAGGGCGACGTGCTCGGCGCTGAAGGCACGGTCGGAGGCCGAGACGACGAGCAGCGTCCCCTTGTGAATCGAGCTCGCGAGCTCCTCCTCGAGGTAGAGGTCCTTGAACACGTCGGCGAGCTCGTCGGCGTCGATCGCCTCGAAGTCGAGGAGGCCCTGGATGAGGCCGCCGACGGCGCGGACCTCCGGCCGCATCGACTCCTGGCGCTGGTGATCGCGCACGGCGACTATGTCCCGGCAGAGCCCCTCGCGGCACACCTCGTGGAGGAGCTGGACCGTCCCGACGCGCGGCGCATCGCGCTCGACCTTCTCCTTGAACACCGCAGCGGCCAGCGCGGGCAGCGACAGCTTTTGCTCGCCTGCGCGGAAACACACGAACTCCTTGTCCGCCGCGTCGAGGCCGTCGACGGTCAGCCCCTCGCCGCCGTTCCACAGCTTCATCAGCTTGATCAGGTCCCACTCGTTGAGGATCGAGTCCTCGGAGCCGGGATCGGGCCCGAAGACGAGGTGGAGGATCGAGAGCTCGCTCGTCTCGAAGTCGGTGCGCGAGGCGCGGAGCAGGAAGCGCCGGGTGCGCCCCTCGGGCCCGTCGGCGCACTGGAGCGGCACGTGGCGTCCCTCCGCGAGGAACGTGACGCGTCTGCCCTCGGACAGGTACGTGATCTCGCCCGCGAACTCGACCGAGATCCGCGCCAGCGTCTCGTCCACCGGGACGGCCCGCGTGCGGAAGGGCGGTGCGTCCCTGTAGGCGTACGCGAGGATGTCGTCCTCGAACGACCGCATCGTGTTGTAGGACTCCTCGTCGCTCGCACGCGAACGCGGGTTGTGGACGGGGAAGTGGATCCCGATTCCGTACTCGGCGATGTTCCTGAGGAGCGGGTCCTCGACCGGCACGAGCGGCACGAGGTCGACGGTCTCCTCACGCAGACCGACGAGCGAGCGGATGAAGTCGACGTCCTCGTCGATGTCGGGGACGTCGAGCACCTTGTAGAGCTCCTCGAGGAACGCCCGGACGACCGCCGAGGGGAGAGTCTCGAACTTGTCGTCGCCGACGGGGAACGCGATCAGCATCAGCGTCGTGCCGCGACCGCGTCCCGCGCCCTGCTCGAGCTCGGGCTGGACGTACGCGATCGGGAGCCGCTTCGCGCCGAGCCGCGACATGATCCGGACCCGGTCGAGCGGAGAGATGACGTCTTCGTCGGCCTCGATCTTCGCCGGATCGTGGATCTCTGCGAGGACGGCCTCCAGGCCTCCTCCAGGCTCCGCGTCGGCGCGCAGGGTCGCGATCGCACGGTCCAAGAGCGCACGGCTGAGGCCACGTCCGCGCATACCGGGTTCGACCGCGACGTACGAGATGAGCCCGCACCGGCTGCGCGGGTAGTACTCGCAGGCGATGAAGCCCGCGACGCCGTCCGGCGCGTCGCCCGCCCGCGCGACGACGAAGTGCGACACGGGTGACGCGGTGGTTCCTTCCCCCCAAAGGGCATTGCGAAGGCTCGCGAGGTCCTCGCGCTCCTCCGGCCGCGGAAAGCTCCGCGTGTAGAGACCGTCGTGGATGGCGGTCAGAAGCCGCTCGTCCGGGTGCTCGCGCAGGTCGACGAGCTCGAGCTCCGCCGGGTCGCGCGGCACCGGAGGCGCGGCGGCAACCGCGGACGACGCGCGAGGGTCGTTCACGGACATGCGGGTCCGCTCACGATCATCCAGCACATCTTGTCAGCGGCTCGGGACGCCGACCAGGGCCGCTACCGGCGCAGGAGCTGGAGGCGGATCGTGCCGCCTCTCTCGCTGTAGCCGCTCGCGTTCAGCGAGCAGGCCGTCGCGGCAGCGACGTTGACCTTGATCGTCGTACCGGGGGCGACAAACGCTCCGCCGTTGCAGGACAGGTACCAGGAGATCTTCATGTTCCCCGCGGTTCCCTCAGCGCGCACCGCCACCTGCTGCGGGTCGGTCATGTTCGCCACGGCCGAGGTGAGCGCAGCGATCGTGCCGCTGTCGGTGCCGGTGGCGACGACGTTCCACCCGACAGCCGCATGAGCGGCCGCGCCGATTGCGGCGGCCGCGAGGAGGGCCGACGCGAGCAGAAGGTGTTTGCGCATCGTCCTGTGTTCTGTCGGCTCCGGACGGCCCGCGGACGATCACCAGGAGGGGTGAGAGGCCGAGACGAGCTCAGCCGAAGCGGCGAAGGATCGCGCCGAGGAACCGGGTCGCGGGCCCCTCGAAGTCCTTGCCCTGGTTGACCGAGATCGCGAGCGTGACGCCCGAGCTCGGGCAGTGGACGACGGCCGCGCCCCAGAACCCCGAGTGCCCCCAGCAGGTCTGGCCCTCGAGCGGTACCGAGAAGATGCCCATGCCGGCGTCGGCGACGCTCTTCGGGCTCGGCTTGCCGAGCATCGTCCGCAGCGTGGCCGGCCTGTCGAACACCTTGCCTCCGACCAACGCGCGCTCGAAGCGCGCGAGGTCGTCGACCGTGGACACGAGCCCGCCGCCGCCGTAGAGGTCGAAGCTCGGATCGAACGCCGTCGAATCGACCGTCTCGTAGTACTGGTGGGCACGAGCCCGGGCTCCCCGCGGCCGAAGCTCGCGGCTCTCGAGGTAGGTCGCCGCGAGGCCCAGCTGCTCGAAGCCGAGCAGGTTCCGGTACACCTCGGCGAGGCCGCGACCGGTCCGGCGCTCGAGGATCTCGCCGAGCAAGACATAGCCGGTGTCCGAGTAGTGGAACTCCTGGCCGGGCGGCGCGTACGGCTTCCCGTGCGCCATCGCGTACCGCACCTGCTCGAGACGGGTCCAGTCGTGCCCTCCGTGCGTCAGGACGTAGGCGACGAACGTCGGGTCGGACGCGTAGTCGTACAGGCCGCTCGAGTGCATGAGCAGATGTCGAACGCGGATCGCGTCCACGTCGTAGCCGTCGGCGCGGAGGGCGGCGAGCGAAGCCGGCGCGACGTGCTTGGAGATCGGATCGTCGAGCCCGACCCGGCCCTGCTCGACGAGGCGGAGGATCGCCGCCGCCGTGAAGGTCTTCGTGACGCTCGCGATCCGGAAGCCTGCCCGGCGGTCGAGCGGCGTCTTCGAGCCGAGTGCGTCGTGGCCTGCGGCGCCGGACCAGGCGAGTCGGGGCGCTAGCACGGCGAGCGCGACGCCGGGATAGGTGGGGTGGGCCGCGGAGAAGCTCGTCAGCGCCGCCTGGAGCTCGGCCGGCGTGGGGGGCGAGCTCGGCGCTCCGGCCGCCCCGCCCGTGAGCGCAAGCGCGACGATCAGGATGAGCGCAGCGCGAGACATCGCTCGATCCTACGGCGGGGCCGGTGGCGCGTCCATCGCCGCCGAGACCATCGAGCCGGTCGGCTAGGACGAGCCCACCGAAACGGCTGAGGCGAGCCTGGCTGCTGGCGGACCACCATGCAAGGCAAGGGGGCCGATGGAAGGGCGCTCACTCGAGGGGTCGCAAACGGCGGCCATCCCCACCGGCCCCCTCCTTCACTTCGGCTGTGCGCCGCTTCCCGACCACGCGGACGCCGACGGCCGGCAGCTCGCCCTTGGCGATCAGCTCCTCTTCGGGCGCGCGCAGCGATTCGTCAAGGCCCCAGCGGTAGAGGTAGCTGCCGTGCCGCGGCCGCTCCAGGTCGAAGAACGGCTCCAGCGCACCGAGGATTCGGCCCAGGGGATGGAGCTCGGCTCGCATCTCCGCGACGAGCTCACGTGCCGAGCGCTCCTGGAAGACACCGAGCGTACGCCGCTGCTCGAGCCACCATCCGGCGGCGTGCTCGTCGAGGAGCTCGAGGTCGAACTCGTCCACGACGAGGGTCGCGTCAGGCCGGAGCAGCTCGCCGAGCCGCGCGCAGGAGGGCTCGAGGGGATCGACGTGATGCAGCGAGACGACTGCGACGGCGGCATCGAACGAGGACGCCGGCTCGTCGATCTCGGCGAGCGGGATCGGGAGCACGCCGGCCGTGCCTGCGTTCGGGTCGACGGCGACGACGTCGTAGCCCTGCGCTCCCAGCGTCCGGGCGAGCTCACCGTCGCCGGCTCCCACCTCGAGCACGCGGGCGGGTGCGGACGGAAGGCTCGCGAGCACGAAATCGACGACGTCCCGGCTCAGCACGCCGGGACGGTAACGGCACCGGTGGCGGCGTGGAAAGCCGGCGGGCCCCCCGCGGCGCCGTCAGTACCACTTCCCCGCGACGAAGCCCCCGAAGGCCACCAAGCCGACCAGGGCGATGACGATTCCGAGCCAGATGCTCCAGAACAGCGCGACGACGATCCCGGCGATCACGAGGACGCCGCCGACGCCGAGCCGGCCGGCGAAGCTGCCGCCTCTTCTGCGATCCATGGCCATTCCGCGTCTCCCTTCGGTGGTGAACCTGCCAACCAGGCTTGTGCGCGAGCACCTCACCCGGGGGCGCTCGGAATGCATTGTGCTCGGCTCGCCGGAAACGAACCGGGGGTGATGATGGCTCCTGCCATGGGTATAGGGGTGGCCTCCAACGAACCGAAAGGATCCAAGATGGCAAATGGGGACAAGGTCGTCGTGAACCTGGCAACGGGTCTCGAGGACCCCGAGCGGGTAATGGTCGCCTTCCTGATCGCCGGCGCCGCCGCCGAACGCGGGAAGCAGGTGCTGATGTTCCTGACCAAGGAGGCCGTCCGCCTCGCCACGGCGGGCGTCGCCCTCGGCACCGCCTGCGAGGACTGCCCGCCGATCGAGCGCCTGTTCGAGCAGTACGCGACAGCGGGCGGCGCGCTACTCGCCTGCCCGTTCTGCTTCAACACCCGCGGCCTGGACGAGGGGAATCTCGTGCCGAACGCTCGTATCGGCGGCGCGACCCCGCTCTTCGACTGGATCGGCGACGAGTCGGCGACGGTGTTCAGCTACTGAGCCGGCCGGCTGGCGTTCGGCGGCGAGTGTGAAATGATGCTCGACTCACAAGCGAAGGGGGGACTCGCTATGAGTCAGCTCGATGACCTGCTCGGAGGGCCTGCTCGGCGGCCAGGGAGGGAGGCGGTCTCGGCGACATGCTCAGCGGCCTACCAAAGAGATCGAAAGCCCCGCCTGGCCCGGGGAGACCGGCGACGTGTTGGTCGAGGGCGACCGTCGGGCCGCGCTCAGATCCCTGCGCGCTCGCTTGCTGGCGCTTCCACTCGGGCGTCACCGACTTGTGGCGGCGACGCCTGGCCGGACTCGTACTGCGCACTACGCTGAGTTCGTGTGGCGCAGAACTGCGGCCGTCGTTGCGATCTTCCTTGGGGCGGTCGTGGTTGGCTTCAGCCCAAACCGCTGGGACAAGGTCGTTGCGAATCTTCCACGGGGCCACGGCATCCACACCCACGACTTGATCGGGATGGCGCTCATTACGCTCGGCGTCCTCGTGCTGTTGCGGGTGCAACGGCGTGAATAGGGAGCGCTCGCCGGACTCCCGAACGCGCACCATCGAGCCAGCCGTAGGTCGAGGCCGAACCGTCCAGTAGCGCGCGGCTCGTCCGACAGAGCACGAGCGCGGTGCGATGCTGGCCGCCTTCTCCGCGACGTACGCGCTGTAGCCAGCGCGCAGCGGCGCGACGGGCCTGGCGAGCCATCGGAGGCCGTCACGCTGATTTGGAGGCGGCCGTCGCGGCGGGCGGATGCGTCGGTGGAGGCTCGGGCGGGCGGTGCAGGCACCCCAGGCACCGCAGTCGGCGGACGGCAGACACGACCAGGCCGAGCCCGCGCAGCGAGCCGGTCGACGAGGATCTCCTGGAACCGCAGCACCTTGTGCAGCGGGTGCTCGATCTCGGTTCCGCGGGCGCCCAGCGTCGTGAACGGCCGACCCGCGGCTTCCCACTGCTGACGCAGCTGACTCAGGCGTTCACGCTCGTGTTGGAAGCGGGCATTGGCGTCGTCGTCCGTCATCGCGCCGGTGCCGCAGAGTCCTTCTCCAACGTATTCCCGCCGCGACCGTTTCGGAACGCCAGCGGCGCGCGTCAAAGTTCGGATTTTGCGTGCGTACTCCCCTTCGACGGCGAAATTGTTCGAGGCGGGCACGCTCAGTCTGCGATCCAGGTCCCCTTTTTGACACGGCAGGCGAAGCCGCGTAGGTTCGCGTGTGAGGCGGCTGTGTCGGTGTGACTGCGGGGACGGGCTGCTTGGAGACCTGAGGCTCGGTGCCGGTGCTCAGGATCTGGTGAATCCAAATTGGGAGGTGGGGTAGATGAGGGGGCGCAGTTTTCTTGCACTCGTGGCTGCCGTCGTCGTGTCGGCGGGATGGGTGACGTCTTCGTCCGCGATCAGCAGCCCGCAGGTGTTCAGCCTGCTCGATGTCACCGCCAAGGAACTTCCGATGGGCGACTTCAGCTTTGACAATGAGCGTCCGCCGGTTGCTGGCGACCAGTTCGCGTTCGTGGACGACCTCTACAAGTGGGACGGAACCAAGAGGGGAGCGCGGGCCGGTCGCGTTCGCGGCACGGGCACATTCATTACGGGGTTCGGGCCCGACTTCTCGGAGCGTCCTCTCGTGTTCTTCTCGGCGCAGGCGTATCTCAAGGGTGGCACCCTGCTGGTGCAGGGGTACGGGACGGTCAACCCGGACGGCCCGTCAAAATTCACGTTTCCTGTGACCGGCGGCACGGGCATTTACGCCAACGCTCGCGGCTTCATCAGGGTGCGCGACCTCGGCGATGGCAATCAGGGCAAGTCGAACATCGAGTTCCACCTCCTCCCGTAGGGGTTCAGGCAGCGATCCAATAGACCGCGTAGGGAGGCCCGCCCGGCGGGTCTCCCTACGCGCAGGATCACCAGCGGGCCCGTCTAGCTGGCGTCGGCGTACCTCGCGCCGATCCAGAACACGGCCTCAACGGACGGTAAGACTCGCGCAGGCGATGAGATATGCCCTCGACGGGCCTTCGCGCGTCACAGGCACGCTCTGGCGGTGCTGAGCAAGGCGGCTGCTCAGGTGAAGCGTGGACGACCCCCCAGCTCATAAGCGACGACCTCGCCGAACGGGCACGACAGGTCGAGCGGACGACGTCTCAGCCGACGAAGCCTCCGGCGCAAGGCTGCTCGCCGATCCGAGGCTCCCGTCGCCGGAAGCTTCCGATCGGGGCGTCGCTGCCTGACTCCCGTGCGTCTTCTTGGCGGGAGGCCCCGACCCCGCAAACTCCGAGTCCCACCGCGTCCACGACTACCCGGCTGGAAGCATCCACCGAGCGGATGGGGTAGAGTGCTTTTCGGAAACATCGAGCCAGTTGCGCTGACGGTCCAAGTTGTGTCCGTCGAGTCGCCAGCTCTTCTTCCTCGTTGCAGCCACGTCTCAGCCGAGCGGAGACAGCCGATCAGGGGTAAGCCTTCCTGAGGCTGCCGCTCGCGCCCCATGATCGACGAGAGGAGCTCTAGCCATGACAGCAGTTCTTACTGAGGCCCAGACGACAAACAAGATGGTCAAGATCGCCCGCGAGCAGGTGGATGCCTTCAACAGCGGCGACTGGGAGCGCTTGCGAGCAGGGCTCGCCTCCGACTCCCGCTACGACGAGCTGGGAACCGAGCGGAAGGTCGTCGGTCCGGAGCAGATCATCGAGGTCTACAAGGGCTGGAAGCAGGCGTTCCCGGACGCCGCAGGCACGGTCACAGGCGCGTTCGCCAGTGGTGACACGGCGGCACTGGAAGTGACCTGGAAGGGCACGCACACCGGCCCGCTCACGACGGCGGAAGGGACGATCCCGGCCTCGGGCAAGCGCCAGGAGGTGCCCGCTGCGATTTTCTACACCTTCGAGGGCGAGACGATCAAGGAAAGCCGCCACTACTTCGACTCGCTGACTCTCCTCAAGCAGATCGGCGCGCAGCCCAAGTAGCCGCTGCCAGGAGTAGCGAAGGGGGCGACCGGCGGTCGCTCCCTTCCTCGTCGGCGAGGAGCGTCTGCGTCGCTGGGGTCATCGAGCAGATCGGACCGCTGTGGTAGGCACCGGGCAAGCAGCGCCGATCAGGATTCGCTCCCGGCGGCGCACGGCGAAGCACTCGGCCCGGTCGAGCTCGACGAATCCGACTCGTCAGAGGGTTCGATCATCTACCGCGGCGACGAGCCGGACCTGCGCGTCGTCGGGCGGATGGAGGCGGACGACGATACCCGGAGCTGTTCGAGGTGCTCGTCGTCGAGCGCGTCGACTAATACGCGGCGCACGGAACAGACTCGCGGGCGACCAGCCCGTAGTTGCTGCCGTTCCAGCGATACGCATAGCCGGTGATGTACATCTGTCCTGGAGGGCCTTCGGTCGACCACGTGTTTTTGATCGAATCTGGCAGTTTCGTTACCTTCTTGTCGGTGACCGGCGAAAGGTCTACTCGCGCGCCATTACTCGACCTGTAGAGGCCCTGGCGAATCCGGAAGGACCCCGTTTGCGGCGCGCTGAATCTCATCGTTCCGTTCACGACCACAGGCTTCTCATCACCGTCCGTGCACGGCGCTCCCCCACCCCAGCTGATCAAGGTGGGCTTGATGTCGGGCGGCTTGCGTGCAACGGCGGAAGCCTTCGGCTGCGTGGCCGGCACCTTCGGCGCTGCCGGCGGGTTGACCGCCGTCTTGGCCTGGGACGTGCAGACTCGCGTCACGCCCTGGATGCACGGCTGCCAGCTCGGCGCGAGGTCTGACGACGAGCTCGTTGCGTTCCACACTTCGCGGATCGCTGATCCTGACCACGCCGCCCCCGGACGCGTTCATGACGTAAATCGCCGGTGCCCCCCAGACGGCGCTCGTCCCGTTCCACGTGTAAGTGAAGGCGGAGAAGGCGAGCCGCGTGCCGTCGGGAGACCAGGCGGGCTCCTTCTCGTGCGGCCCGCCCCACGACGTCGTTCGGGTGAGGTTCGTGAGCGTGTTCGCGGCGAGGTCGACGACCCAGATGTCCCACGGGTACTGGGAGTAGCCATGCTCGCTGATCGACTTGAACTCGTGTGCGGCAAGCGCGATGCGCGTCCCGTCCGGCGACCAGTCGAGCGTCCCGCCCATGAGCCCGCCGCGAACGCGACGGCGGCCGGCACTGCGGTCACGTGCGTCCGACCCGTGCCGTCGGGGGCGATCGTGTAGAGGCCCCAGCCGCCGTCACGGAAGATAGCCTATGAACGCGATTCTCGGGTTGCTCGGAGTGCCGCCCCAGTCGAGATTGCCCTTGGCGAGGCCGTCGTTCGTGATCTGCGTCCGACCCGTTCCGTCCGCGTTCATCACCCAGATCTCGCCCGACGCGGAGTTCGTGGTGCTCGCGGACTTGTAGGCGATCTTCGACCCGTCCGGAGACCACGAGGCAGACCGGATGGCCGCGATCCCGTCGCTCAGCAATCGCTCGCCGGTTCCGTCTGCGCTCACCTTCAGCAGCGAGGACGTGCCGGCCCCACTCTGCGCGTCGAAGGTCGCGTTCGAGAACAGGAGCTCGTTACCGTTGGGCGACCACAGCGGCGCGAGCCCGCTCAGGAGGCGGGTGCGACCGGTCCCGTCGGGGTTCACGGTCTCGACCGACCAGCCTTCGTCCGATCCCGGAAGGCGGTGCGTGAAGGCGACCATCCCGTTCGGCGCCGTCGCCGCGCGACCGGCGTTCGTCGCCTCGATGGCGACGGCCACGGCCATACAGACGATGGCTGCGAGCCTCAGCATCCCTTTGCCACGTCTTGCCAGCGCCGCACACTCCCCGTCCGACCAATAGCCGCTCACCGCAAGAGCGCCGCGAGCCTAAGACGCCTTAGCCGTTCGTGTCAAGAGGCACCTCGGCGGTCAGGAGCGGAGCGAACTTGATCATGGCCGAGTGTTCGCGCCGCTGCTCGAGCTCGTCGCCCGGCTCGGGCTCCGTCTCGGCGAGGCCCTCGGCCTGCAATGGGGCGACTTCGACAAGGACGAGGGCGTGCTGCACGCCCGGCGCCAGTGGCTCGCGACGCACGAGTACGGCCCGACGAAGACGGCCGCAGGAGTGCGCCGGATCGCGCTCCCGTCGGATCTCCGAGACGCACTGATCGCGCTGCGGTTGAGGAGCGGATTCTCAACCGCCGAGCACCCGATCTTCGCGTCGACCATCGGAACGCCGCTCAGCCATCGGAACGTGAGCCGCCGCGGCTTCGAGGCGCCCCGTGACGAGGCGAAGCTCCCGAGGGGTCTGACGTTCCACGACTTGCGGCACGCTGCGGCGTCGCGATTGATCGCCGCGGGGCTGTCGCCGGTCACGGTCGCGACCGTGCTCGGGCACGAGGATCCGACCACGACGATGCGCGTCTACGCGCACATGTCGATCGCCAGAAGACGGACGAAGCCGTCCGGCTCGCGCTCGGCGCGGTGTCGGGTTGACATTTCTGTTGACATCGGAGCCCTGCCGCGAGGGTGCAGCGGCCTGATTTGGCTCTACGACTAGTGCGCCCGGCAGGAATCGAACCTGCGACCTTTCGCTCCGGAGGCGAACGCTCTATCCCCTGAGCTACGGGCGCGGGGAGAGGCACTAGTGTAACCGCGGTGCAGCTCACCGCCCGGGCCGTCACCCTGTCGATGGCCGAGACGTTCGTCATCGCACGATCGGCGCAGGACGACGTCGAGCTCGTCGAGGTGGAGATCCGGCACGAGGACGTGTCGGGCTTCGGCGAGGGCGCCCCGATCGCCCGCTACTCCGAGTCGGTGGCGTCGGGGCTCGCGTGGCTCGAGCAGATCGAGCTCGGCGACGACCCGTGGGCGCTCGACGAGATCCACGCCGCGTTGCCGCCGGGCGAGCAGGCGGCCCGCTCGGCCGTCGACGCCGGGCTGCACGATTTGCAGGGGAAACTGGTCGGGCTGCCCGTCCACCGCCTGCTCGGCCTCGGGCGCAACGGGCCGCCGACCTCGTGGACCGTGTGGCTCGGCGATCCCGACGACATGGCTCGCCGGGCTGAGAAGGCCGCCGGCCGCGGGTTCAGGCGACTCAAGCTCAAGCTCGGCGGGCGCGACGGGCTCGACCTCGAGCGGTTCCGCGCCGTCCGCACGGCGACCGACGTCCCGCTCCAGATCGATGTCAACGAGTACTGGTCGCTCGACGAGGCGCTCGAGCTGCTGCCGCAGATGGACCTCGAGTACTGCGAGCAGCCGCTGCCCGCTGGCGACCCGGACGGACCGGAGCTCCGGCGCCGCTCGCCCGTCCCGATCTTCGTCGACGAGGACTGCCACACGCTCGCCGACGTCGCCGTCTGCGCCGAGCGCGCCCACGGGGTCGTGATCAAGCTGGCGAAGTCGGGCGGGATCCGCGAGGCAGTGCGGATGGTGCACGCCGCGCGGGCGCTCAGCCTCGACGTCATGCTCGGCTGCATGGTCGAGACCGGGCTAGGGATCGCCGCGGGAGCGCAGATCGCGAGCCTCTTCGACCACGTCGACCTCGACGGCAACCTGCTGCTCGCCCGCGACCCCTGGCCCGGTGTTGAATTCGTCGATGGCATCCAGCGCCCCTCAGACCGACCCGGCCTCGGCGTCGAAGCCTCGTAGGCTGCTGATCCTGGCCGAGGGCTTCTCGGCCGATCCGCACTACGGCAAGACCGCGCGAGGGATCCTCCGCTACCGGCCGCAGGACGTGGTCGCGATCCTCGACTCGCAGCGGGCGGGGGAGACCCAGAACGGCTTCCCGATCGTCGGCACCGTCAACGACGCGCTCTGCTTCAACCCGACGACGGCGCTCGTCGGTGTCGTGACGGCGGGCGGTCGCTTTCCGCCCGCGTGGCGCGAGCTCCTGCGGAGCTGCATCGCGAAGGGCCTCGACGTCGAGAACGGTCTGCACGAGTTCATCTCGGACGACCCCGAGCTCTCCGAGCTCGCGCGGCGCCACAACGTCGGGCTCCGCGACCTGCGCAAGCCGCCGAACGGTCTCAACGTGCCGACGGGAGCGAACCTGACCCACGGCTCCACGGTCGTGCTGACGGTGGGATCGGACTGCGCGATCGGGAAGATGACGGTCGCGCTCGAGCTCGACGGCGAGGCGAGACGACTCGGCCTCGCGAGCCAGTTCGTCCCCACCGGCCAGACGGGGATCGCGATCGCCGGCTGGGGGCTCTCGGTCGACGCGGTCGTCTCGGACTTCGTCGCCGGCGCCTCCGAGCGGCTCGTGCTCGAGGGAGTCGCGCGCGGCGGCGAGATCCTGTGGGTCGAGGGTCAGGGCTCGCTGCTCCATCCCGGCTATTCGGGGGTCACGCTGGGCCTCATCCACGGCTCCGCACCGCACGCCTACGTCCTCTGCCACCTCGCCGGCCAGGAGGTGGTCGACGACGACGAGCGGTTCCCGATGCCGTCGCTGCCAGAGCTGGTCGAGCTGCACGAGCGCATCTCCCTGCTCGCCCGACCCGCCAAGGTCGCGGCGATCGCGCTCAACACGACCCTGCTCGACGAGGAGGAGGCTCGGCCGCGATTGCCGCCGCCGGCGAGGAGACCGGGCTGCCGGTCGACGATCCGGTGCGCTTCGGACCCGCGCGACTCGCGGCCGGTGTTCTTCAAGCATTGCCCGGAAGCTCTTGAAGCATTGACTCGAACGGGGTAGAAAGATCCTGCAACTGCCGCCGATTCCCTCTGGGATGCGGACGAGTAGGGCATCACGGGAGGGGAGGATGGCAAAGCTGCGCATCGCGCTCGCACCGCTGGTCACGGCGCTCGTTCTCTCGGGAACGGCCTCGGCAGACCTGCGAGTCGGCGTCAACGACGATGCGGGCAAGTACGAGCCCGACCCGACATGGTTCTTCCCGATGATGGCGACCACCGGCCTGACGGTGAACGCGATCACCCTCCGCTGGGACGAGACCGCTCCGACGGCCATCGCCGACCAGGCGATCATCGCCGAGGCGATCGCTCGGGCGGAGGCGAGCGGCGTCACCGTCGAGCTCGACATCTACCCGCTGCACTCCCAGGCGTTCACGAACGGAGCCAGGTGTGCGCCGTCGACCGACCCCGAGTCGTGCGGGAACACCGCGCGGATCAAGCAGTTTGCAGCGTGGGCAGCCTCGGTCGCCCGCGCGTTCCCCACCGTGCACGAGTTCGTGGTGATGAACGAGTGCAACCAGCCGCTGTTCGTCAACCCCCAGTGGAACACGGCCGGCAAGAACCAGTCCGCCGCGATCTGCGGCCGCGCGCTCGCTGCGGCCTACGACGCGCTGAAGGCGGAGTCGAGCAGCATCCATGTGTGGGGGATCGGTCTCTCGCCGCGCGGGAACGACCGCCCGGCGGCGGTCAGCAACTCCTCGACCAAGCCGGTGACGTTCCTGAAGGCGCTCGGCGACTGGTTCAGGGCCTTCGCCAAGAAGACGGGCCGGACGGCTCCGCTCATGGACGGCTTCGACTTCCATCCGTATCCCGTGCCGCAGTCCCAGGTGTTCGACCAGGGGTATGCGGACGTGCAGTCGGCGAGCGTGTCGAACCTGCCCCGGATCTACCAGGCCTTCTACGACGCCTTCACGGGCACCCCGCAGCGCACGATCGGCCAGCAACGCGGCGGCGGACTGCCCGTGAGCCTCAACGAGACGGGCGTCCAGACCGCATCCAACGGCAAGTTCGGCTACAGCGGGATCGAGGTCAGCGCGACGGCCGCCGGCGGCGTCCTGGGCAAGTACGGGAGCGAGGACTACCAGGCGACCTGGTACCAGCAGATGCTCGACCTCGTCGCCTGCGACCCGAACGTCGCCGTCGTCAACATCTTCCACCTGATCGACGAAGAGAATCTCGCCGGCTGGCAGAGCGGCCTCTACTACGCCGACAAGACGGCCAAGCGATCGGCGCTGGTCGTTCGCGACTGGATCGCGAAGACCGGCGGCACCTGCCAGGGTTCGATTCATTCCTGGAAGCCGCAGACGATCAGGCCGAGCAGCCCGAAGACGAAGACCGGCTCGTAGGCGGGCCTGACGCCCGGTGCTGAATTCTTGACGAGCGAACGTTTGTTCGGTAGCATGCGAACGCATGTTCGCCAAACTCGTCATGCTCGCAGGGGTCGCGCTGGTCGTGTGGAGCGTCTCGGCGCGTCCGCTCGGCGCCCACGGCGAGAAGACGGTCTACCGCGTCCAGCCGTACGACACGCTCTGGACCATCGCCTCGTCCCACTACGGCGGCGACATCCGTGAGGCGATCTGGCAGATCCAGCGGGCGAACCACCTGCCCGACGCGACGATCCATCCGGGCGAGACGATCGTCCTCCCGTAAGCCGTGCTCTCGCGAAGGCTATGGACCAGCCCGCCGGGTAGAAAGACGACGGATGCCTGTGCAAGAGGCCGACTCTGCGGCGTCGCGTGAGTTCGAGCGTCAGGTGGAGAACCTGCTTGCGAAGGGCTACCCGGCGCTCGCCGGCCTGCGGGAGGACGAGTTCCTCCGGCGCGTGATGCCGCTTGCGTCCGTGCTTCCCGTCGACGGTCTCGGCGAGGCAAGTCGCCGCACGGCGTTCGCGGTCGTCGTCCGCAGTGACCTCGTTCCGTGCCGCGAGGCGATCGGCCTCGTCGAGCTCGACGGCAGGCCGGGCTTCACGCAGATGGACGCCGACGACCTCGAACGGTTCACACCCGTGCCCGAGATCGCGCGTCCGCCCGGATTTGCGCACCTCGTCACCGACGTCGACACCGGGCGCAGCACCCTGAACGTCACGCCCGACGAGGCGTTCGAGCTGATCGCGGCCGAGGGTCGCTTGCCGCTCACGATCGACGAGGGGATTGCGCTCGTCACGCACCACCCGGAGCTCCTCGAGACCGGGAACTCCTTCTCGCTCCTTGGCTCGAGGTGCGGCGATCGCCGCGTAACGGCGATCTGGCTGAGCAAGAAGCGGCCGAGGCTCGGCTGGTGCTGGGCCGGGAACCCGCACACGTGGCTCGGCTCGGCCTCATGCGCCTCGCGGGTCGGAGCCTGAGACGACGCAGCCGCTTCGGCCCGAGCCCGCGACCGTTACGGCCCCGTGCCGCGCTCACGCTTTCGTTGCGCCGAACGATTGCTGGTCGGCGTGCAGGGTCGCGCCGGGCCGTTAGTACGATCGCCGGCAGTGGACCTCGACATCGTCTTCCTCGGCACCTCCGCCAGCGCACCCACCGCGCACCGTGCGCCGAGCGCACTCCTCGTGCGCCGGGGCGGCGAGCGCCTGCTCTTCGACTGCGGCGAGGGGACGCAGCGCCAGCTCCTGCGCTCGTCGGTCGGCCTCGTCGACCTGCGCGAGATCTTCCTCACGCACTACCACGCCGACCATTACCTCGGCCTGCCCGGGATGCTGAAGACGTTCGCGCTCCGGGATCGCGAGCTGCCCCTCACGGTCTACGGCCCGCCCGGCCTACAGCAGCTCTTCGAGGCGCTGCGGATCGTCTTCGGGCGGCTCACGTACCCGCTCGAGCTCGTCGAGCTGAAGGCGGGCAGCGCGCTCGAGCGCGACGGCTACCGCCTGCTCGTCTTCCCGGTCTCGCACGGCGTCTCGGCTGTGGGCTACGCGCTCGTGGAGGCTCCTCGACCCGGCCGCTTCGACGTCGCGGCCGCCGATGCCCTCGGCGTCCCGAACGGCCCGGAACGCGGCGCGCTCCAGCGCGGCGAGCAGGTGACCCTTCTCGACGGCAGCACGGTGGGCCCCGAGGCCGTGCTCGGGCCGGAGCGGGGCGGGCGGACGCTCCTGTACACGGGCGACACGGCGCCGACCGAGGTCGTTCGCGCCCTGGCGGAGGGGGCAGACGTGCTCGTGCACGAGGCGACTTTCGCCGACGAGGAGACCGATCGAGCCGTCGAGACGCAGCACTCGACGGCACGGCAGGCGGCGGCGCTCGCTCGCGATGCCGGCGTTCGCCTGCTCGCCCTGACGCACGTCTCGCCGCGGTACTTCGGGCCGGAGCTCGTCCGCGAGGCGCGAGAGGTCTTCCCGCAGACGGTGGTGCCGCGCGACTTCGACGTGATCGAGGTGCCGTTTCCGGAGCGCGGCGAGCCGGTGCTCGTCAAAGGCGGCGCGCTGCCGGTGAGCGACGAGGATAAGGTTCCCGCGACATGACTCCCCGCATGGTTCACGTCACGGTCGCAGGCGACGTCACGGAAGCCGAGGAGATCCAGGCGATCCTCCAGGCCGCCGGCATCGACGCCGAGCTGCAGGCCGGGCCGGACGACGCCGACGCCCTCACGGTGCTCGTGCCGGAACGGGAGCTCGTGGCGGCCCAGGAGGCGCTCGAGGCGCTGACCGAGCCGGATGACCTCATCGCCGAGCCCTAGCGGCCCCGACTTCGGTCGCTGTGCGGCGCGCTACGACGAGCTGCGCCCGATCGATGCCAACTGGTGGGAGGTCTTCGAGGCGATTGCCCGGCTCGGCGAGCTGCGCGGGCAACGCGTGCTGGACATCGGCTGCGGCACAGGGCGTCTCGCCGAGGCGCTCGAGGAGCGGGAGCTCGCCCGGGTCTGGGCAGTCGACGTCTCGCCGGAGATGGTCGCGCACGCGAAGACCCTCGGCGTAAACGCCCGGGTGGCGCGCGCTGAGGCACTGCCGTTCAAGCGCGGCTGGTTCGACGGGGCCGTGCTGCGGATGGTCGCCCACCTCGTCGACCGGTCGCGCGTCTTCGCCGAGGCGGAGAGGATCCTCGCCCCGAACGGCAGGCTCGTGGTCGCGACCGAGGATCCGACGAGCTTCGACGACGTGTGGTTCACGCGCTTCTTCCCGTCCGTTCCCGACCTCGAGCGGGCCCGGTTCCCCGGCGAGGAGGCGCTCCGCGCGGAGCTCGCCGCCGCGAGCCTCGGCGACGTGCACTTCGAGCGGCTCGCCCAGGCCCGCACGATCACGCGCGGTCACGCGCTCGACGTCATCCGCTCGAAGGGGTACTCGACCTTCGAGCTGCTGCCGGCCGAGGAGTACGAGCACGGTCTCGCGCGCGCCGAGACCGAGCAGCCCGAGGTGCACTCATACACCTACCACTGGCTCCTCGCCGTGGCGCAACGGCGCTCCTAGCGCCGTTGCGACCCGCCCGGCACGCCGTCTGCTCCGTCGACTAGGCTGCCCCGAACGCGTCCCCCTTTAACTCGGTCCAGCGAGGCCGGAAAGGAGTTCGATGCACCAGCATGCCGATCTCGAGCGGCCGGAGACGGCCGGGCGAGTGTTGCTCGACGGCGAGGCGATCGGCCGCACCCTGTCGCGGATCGCGCACGAGATCATCGAACGCAACGACGATCTCGAGTCGGTCGCGCTCGTCGGGATCCACACGCGGGGCGTCCCGCTCGCCCAGCGGCTGCGCCGCCTGATCGCCGAGCGCTCCGGGCTCGAGCTCGACCTCGGGCAGCTCGACATCACGTTCCATCGCGACGACGTCCACGTGCGGGGCGGCCGGGCGCCGCGCCGCGCGCAGCCCGTGGTGCGCGACACGAAGCTCGACTTCGAGCTCGCCGGCCGGACCGTGATCCTCGTCGACGACGTCCTCTACACGGGCCGCACCGTGCGGGCCGCGATCGACGCGCTCCTCGACTTCGGCCGCCCGGCGCGCGTGCAGCTCGCCGTGCTCGCCGACCGCGGCCATCGCGAGCTTCCGATCCGTCCCGACTACGTCGGCAAGAACCTGCCGACCGCTCGCGAGGAGCGCGTGCAGGTGCAGCTCCTCGAGGTCGACGAGGTCGACCAGGTCGTTCTGATCGGCGAGGCGGAGGAGGGGGACAGATGACCGATTTGCAGGTGGTTTCCGGTGACTTGAGACCGCCTCGAGGCTCCGAGCGGCGGCACCTGCTCTCCGTGGCCGACCTCACGCGATCAGACGTCGAGCGGCTGCTCGCGACCGCCCGGTCGTTCGCGCGCTCCCAGGAGCGCGAGTCGAAGAAGCTGCCGACGCTGCGCGGCCGCCTGGTCGTGAACGTCTTCTTCGAGTCCTCGACGCGCACCTCGTCGTCGTTCGAGCTCGCGGCGAAGCGGCTCTCTGCCGACACCCTCTCTGTCAAGGCCAGCGGCTCCTCGGTCGAGAAGGGCGAGTCCCTCAAGGACACGGTGCTCACGCTCTCGGCCTACGACCCGGACGTGATCGTGATCCGGCACCCGCAGATCGGTGCGCCGCATCTGGTCGCGCGGGTGACCGAGGCACACGTCGTGAACGCAGGCGACGGCAAGCACCAGCACCCCACGCAGGCGCTGCTCGACCTCTACACGATCCACGAGGCGCTCGGCCGTCTGGAGAGCGTCCAGGTCGCGATCGTCGGCGACGTCCTCCACTCGCGCGTCGCGCGCTCGCTCGTCCAGGCGCTCCGCCTGGTCGGCGCCGACGTGATCCTCGTCGGGCCGCCGCCGCTCGTCCCGGCCGAGCTGGGCAAGGTCACGCACGAGATCGATGCGATCCGCGACGCCGACGTCGTCTACGTGCTGCGCATGCAGCGCGAGCGGATGGAGGAAGGAGCGAACTACGTGCCGTCGCTGCGCGAGTACAGCGCCCGCTGGTGCGTCACCCCGGAGCGTCTCCGCTCCGGCCAGAAGGTGATGCACCCGGGCCCGATGAACCGCGGCGTCGAGATCGACCCGCGCGTCGCCGACTCCGACGGCTCGCTCGTCGTCGACCAGGTCCGCGCCGGGCTCGTCGTCCGGATGGGCGTCCTGTACGACCTGCTGACCACGGGACCCGTCCCCGTCGAGACCGTCGTGGAGGTCGCATGAACGCCTCCGGGCAGGACGGCGCGATCCTCATCGGCAAGCGTGGGGTGGAGGACATCGTCGTCCGTGGCGCGCGCGTGCTCGATCCCGCGGGCGGCGTCGATGCCCTGCTGGACGTACGCGTCGACGGAGGCGTGATCGCGCAGCTCGGGACGAAGGTCGACGCGAATGGGCACCGTGACGTCGAGGGCGCGGGCCTCGTGCTCGCGCCGGCGTTCGTCGATCCGCACGTCCACCTGCGCACTCCCGGGCGGGAGGACGAGGAGACGATCGCCTCGGGCACTGCCGCAGCCGCAGCCGGCGGCTACTGCGCGATCCTCGCGATGCCGAACACCGACCCCGTCGTCGACTCGACCGAGGTGCTTCGCGGCCTGCGGGCGCGGGCCGAGGACGAGGCCGAGGTGCAGGTCGGGTTCACCGCTGCGATCACGGTCGGCCAGGAAGGCAGCCGGCTGACCGAGATGGGCGAGCTGGCCGACGCGGGCGCCGCCGCGTTCACCGACGACGGCCGCCCGGTCGCGAGCGCCGGCCTGATGCGCCGCGCGCTCGAGTACAACGCGATCACACGCCGCACGCTCGCGGTGCACTGCGAGGAGCCGAGCCTGACCCGAGGCGGCCACATGCACCAGGGAACGGTCTCCGCCGAGCTCGGTCTCGGGGGCTGGCCGTCGCTCGGCGAGAGCCTGGGGGTCGCGCGCGAGCTGTCGCTCGCGGGCGACACGGGCCGGCCGCTGCACCTGATGCACCTCTCCGCGAGGGAGTCGGTGGAGCTGCTCCGGCAGGCGCAGGAGGCGGGCGTTCAGGCCACGGCCGAGGTGACGCCGCACCACCTTTGCCGGACCGACGAGACCGTGCGGAGCCTCGATCCGAACCTGAAGATGAACCCGCCGCTACGCACGGACGACGACCGCTCAGCGCTGCTCGAAGCGCTGAACGACGGGACGATCGCCGCGATCGGCACCGACCACGCGCCGCATGCGCGCGAGGAGAAGGACGTGCCGTTCGAGGCGGCGCCGTTCGGCGTCACCGGGCTCGAGACGGCGTTCGCGGCGCTCTACACGTACCTGGTCGAGCCCGGTCTTGTGCGACTCGAGACGCTGCTCGAGCGCCTCTCGGCCGGGCCCGCGCGCAGCTTCGGGCTCGAGCCGCCGCGGATCGCGGTCGGTGCGCCGGCGAACTTCGTCCTCCTCGACACCGCCGCGAGCTGGCGTGTCCGCGAGGACCGCTTCCGCTCGCGCTCGGCGAACTCGTGGCTCATTGGCGAGCGGCTCCAGGGCAAGGTCGTCCTCACCGTCGCGGCCGGACGGGTCGCGTTCGGGGCATGAGCACACCGGGGTTCCTCGTCCTCGAGGACGAGACGGTCTTCAACGGCGAGAGCGTCGGCGCGCCGGGGTTCGCGTTCGGCGAGGCCGTGTTCACGACGGCGATGACCGGCTACCAGGAGATCGTCACCGATCCGAGCTACTGCGGCCAGATCGTCTGCTTCACCGCGTCGATGGTCGGGAACTACGGCGTCGCCGCCGAGCGCTGCGAGTCGTCCCGTCCGCACGCGCGGGCCGTGGTGATGCGCGAGGCGCGGGGGCCGGAGTGGACGGACTGGCTCCACGACGAGTGCGTGCCTGCACTCACGGGCATCGACACGCGATCGCTCGTCCTGCACCTGCGCGAGCGTGGTGCGATGCGCGGCGCGGTCGTCACCGGTTCTTCCGCGGCTCCGTCGAGCCCACGCCGCTGCTCCGAGGACGCCGAGGAGGCGCTCCGCGCGGTTCGCGAGCAGCCGTCGATGAGCGGCGCGGCGCTCGCCGGCCGGGTCTCGACGCGGGAGCCGTACACCTGGAACGAGACCGGCGCCGTCCGGGTCGCGGTCGTCGACTACGGCGCGAAGCGCTCGATCCTGCGGCGGCTCGCCGCCCACGGCGCGGCGGTGACCGTCTTCCCGCACGACGTCGACGCCGACACGCTCGCCGAGTTCGACGGCGTGCTGCTCTCGAACGGGCCAGGCGACCCCGAGCCGCTCGCCGCCGAGGTCGCGGTCGTCCGCGACCTGCTCGGCCGTGTGCCGGTGCTCGGCATCTGCCTCGGCCACCAGCTGCTCGCGCTCGCCACCGGCCTGCGCACGTTCAAGCTGCCCTTCGGCCACAGGGGCGCGAACCATCCCGTGCTCGACCGGGAGTCGCGGAGGGTGCTCGTGACGAGCCAGAACCACGGCTTCGCGGTCGAGGCGACGGCCGAGCGCGCCGTCACGCACGAGTCGCTCTACGACGGCACGACCGAGGGGCTCGCCTACCCGGACCTCCGCGCCCGGTCGGTGCAGTTCCATCCTGAGGCCGGCCCGGGGCCACACGACGCCTGGTCGCTCCTCGGCGACTGGGTCGAGGAGGTGCAACGTGCCGCGGCGTGACGACATCCAGTCGATCTGCCTCATCGGCTCGGGGCCGATCGTGATCGGGCAGGCCTGCGAGTTCGACTATGCGGGCTGCCAGGCGCTGAAGATCCTGCGCGCGGACGGCTACCGCACGATCGTCGTCAACTCGAACCCGGCGACGATCATGACCGACCCCGGCTTCGCCGACCGCACCTACGTCGAGCCGCTCGACCTCGAAGGCGTAGCCGACGTGCTGCGGCGCGAGCGACCGGACGCGGTGCTGCCGACGATGGGCGGCCAGACCGCGCTCAACCTCGCCCGTGAGCTCGATCAGGCGGGCGTCCTGGAGGAGCTCGGCGTCGAGCTGATCGGCGCGAGCGTCGAGGCGATCGCGCGCGCCGAGGACCGTCGCCTGTTCAAGGACGCCGTCGAGTCGTGCGGGCTGCGCGTTCCCGCCTCGACGATCGTCACCTCGCTCGACGAGCTCGACGGCGTGGAGGCGCCCGCCGTCGTCAGGCCTGCCTTCACGCTCGGCGGGCACGGTGGCGGCTTCGCCTCCAGCCGCGAGGAGCTCGAGCGCCAGATCGAGATCGGCCTCGCCGAGAGCCCGATCGGCCAGGTGCTCGTCGAGGAGTCCGTGCGCGGCTGGGACGAGTTCGAGCTCGAGGTGATGCGCGACCGCGCCGACAACGTCGTTGTCGTCTGCTCGATCGAGAACCTGGATCCGATGGGCGTGCACACCGGCGACTCGGTGACCGTCGCGCCCCAGATGACGCTCGCCGACGACGCCTACCAGGAGCTGCGCGACGCGGCGATCGCCGTGATTCGGGCCGTGGGCGTCGACACGGGCGGCTCGAACATCCAGTTCGCGCGGCGGCGCGGCTCCGGCGAGCTGCGCGTGATCGAGATGAACCCGCGCGTCTCGCGCTCGTCCGCGCTCGCCTCGAAGGCGACCGGCTATCCGATCGCGAAGGTCGCCGCCAAGCTCGCGGTCGGCTTCACGCTCGACGAGATCCCGAACGACCTCACGGGCACGACGCCGGCGAGCTTCGAGCCGACGCTCGACTACGTCGTCGTCAAGTTCCCGCGCTTCGCGTTCGAGAAGTTCCCCGGCGCGAACCGGACGCTCGGCACGCAGATGAAGTCGGTGGGCGAGTCGATGGGCATCGGCCGGACGTTCGTCGAGGCGTTCGAGAAGGCCCGCCGCGGCCTCGACTGCGAGCAGGAATGGCAACCGGAGAACCTGCATCCGTGGTTCGTCGCCGAGCTCGATGCTCGTCGGCGACCTCCCGACGGAGCCGTCGCCTTCCGCCGCGTCGACTCGTGTGCCGGCGAAGTCGAGGCGGGCTCGAACTACTTCTACTCGACCCGCGGCGAGGCCGACGAGGCGACGCCCGCCCCCGGCCGGTCGGTCGTCATCCTCGGCAGCGGCCCGAACCGGATCGGCCAGGGGATCGAGTTCGACTACTGCTGCGTCCACGCGGCGCGGAGCTTCCGCGCTCAGGGCTTCGAGGCCGTGATGGTGAACTGCAACCCGGAGACGGTCTCGACCGACTACGACACGTCCGACCGGCTCTACTTCGAGCCGCTCGACGCCGATGCGGTCCTGGCCGTGCTCGAGCGCGAGCGGCCGGTCGGCGTCTGCATCCAGTTCGGCGGCCAGACGCCGCTCAAGCTGGCGCGTGCGATCGAAGCCGCCGGCTTCCGCATCCTCGGCACGCCGTACGACGCGATCGACCTGGCCGAGGACCGCGAGCGGTTCGCCCGCCTCGCGGCGAGTGTCGGCGTCCGCTGCCCGGACTGGGGGATCGCGGCGAGCCCCGACGAGGCGGCCGAGGTCGCCGGGCGGATCGGCTTTCCGGTCCTCGTGAGGCCCTCGTACGTGCTCGGCGGCCGCTCGATGCGCGTCTGCTACGAGGAGACTGACATCCGTGCGGCGATGGACGGCCTCGACGGCGCCGTGCTCGTCGACCGCTTCCTCGAGAACGCGATCGAGCTCGACGTCGACGCGCTCTGCGACGGCAGCGAGACCTACGTCGCCGCCGTGATGGAGCACGTCGAGGAGGCCGGCATCCACTCGGGCGACTCGTCGTGCGTGATCCCGGCGCCGTCCGACGACGAGCACGTGCGGCGGCTCGTGCGCCGGCTCGGGCCCGCGCTCGGGGTGGTCGGCCTGCTCAACGTCCAGCTCGCGATCGCGGACGGCGAGGTCTACGTCCTCGAGGTGAATCCGCGAGCGTCGCGCACCGTGCCCTTCGCCTCGAAGGCGACCGGCCTCGACCTCGTCGACGCAGCCTGCCGGCTCGCCGCCGGTGCGCGCCTCGCCGAGCTCGGCCTGCCGCCCGAGGCGACCCCGGCCGGCTTCCACGTCAAGGCGGCGGTGCTGCCGTTCGCACGCTTCCCGGGCGCGGATCCGGTGCTCGGCCCGGAGATGCGGTCGACCGGCGAGGTGATGGCAAGCGCCGCGGACTTCGCCTCCGCCTTCGCCAAGGCCGAGCGCGCGGCCGGGCGGGCGCTGCCGACCGGGGGCAGAGCCTTCCTCAGCGTCCGCGACCGCGACAAGTTCGCGGTCGTTCCGATCGCGGGCGCACTCCTCGACCTCGGCTTCGAGCTCGTCGCCACGGCGGGGACCGCGAAGGCGCTCGAGCGGGCCGGAATCCGCGTCGGGCAGGTGGAGAAGGGCAGGGCGGTGGTGCAGCTCGTACGGCGCCGGGGCGTCGAGCTCGTCGTCAACACCCCGGAGGGACGGAACGCGCGCACCGATGGCTACGCGATCCGGGAGGCGGCCGTGATCGCCCGCGTGCCGTGCATCACAACGCTGGCGGTCGCACGGGCGGCCGTCGAGTCGATCGCGAAGGCCAGAGCCGAGGCGGCGCTGTCCCTCCAGGAGAGGCATGCCGAGGCGCGAGCGTCGTAACGTCGTCGCCGTCGAGGGGGTCGGGCCCTATGGGCTCCTTCGCCTCGAGCGCGGCGGTCTCGATCCGGGCCGTCCGGGCCAGTTCTTCATGCTCGAGGCGCCCGGGCGCGTCCTGCCGAGGCCGATGTCGCTCTGCCTCGCCCCGCGCGGCGAGCTCGCCTTCCTGATCGACCCGATCGGGCCCGGCACACGGGCGCTCGTCGCGCTCGAGCCCGGCGAGCAGATCGCCGTCTTCGGCCCGCTCGGCAACGGCTTCCGGCTCGACGTGCCGCGGCCGCTGCTCGTCGGCGGCGGCATCGGGATCGCGCCGCTTCCGTACCTCGCGGAGGCGCTCGAGCGACCGCCGGCGGTGCTCGGCTTCCGGAGCCAGCACCATGCGGAGGCGGCGGCTCTTCTCCCGGGTGCCGAGGTGGTGGTCGACCCGATTCTCGTGACCGACGCGATGCCGGTCGGCCGCGACGTGCTCGCCTGCGGCCCCGAGCCGATGCTCGAGGCGGTGCGCGAGCTCGTCCCGACCGCACAGCTCGCGTGGGAGGCGCCGATGGCCTGTGGCTACGGCGCGTGTTACGGCTGCATCGTCGAGATCGACGGACACCTCGAGCGCCTCTGCGTCGAGGGGCCAGTGCTCGGGCGAGGCCCGGCCGTCGACCTCGTCGCGGCGTCGGAGCTCGCATGAGCCTCCTGCTCAACGCGAGCGGCTGCCTCGATGCGCTCACTGCACCGGCGACGGCGCGGCAGCTCGATGCGTTCGTTACGAAGACCGTCACGCCGGAGCCACGCGAGGGGAATCCACCCGTGCGGATCGCGGAGACAGGTCACGGGATGCTGAACTCGATCGGGCTCGCGAACCCCGGCCGCGAGCGGTTCCTCGCCGAGACGCTGCCGGCGCTGCGCAACCTCGAGGTTCCGATCTGGGTGTCGGTCGGCGGCTTCTCGGCGTCCGACTACGCGGAGACCTGCTGCCGGCTCGAGGACGTGACGATCGAGCTCAACCTTTCGTGCCCGAATGTCGACGAGGCTTCCGAGACAGCCGCCGAGATAGTCGCTGCCTGTCGCGCGGCCACCGAGCTTCCGCTCTACGCGAAGCTCTCACCGGCCGCCTGGGACGTGGCGGAGGTGGCGCGCGCCGTCGAGGCAGCCGGCGCCGACGGCCTCTCGCTCGTCAACACGATTCGAGGCCTCGCGCTCGACGAGCGGCTCCGGCCACGGCTGCGACGTGCGACCGGGGGCTATTCCGGCCCAGCGCTGAAGCCGATCGCGCTCGCCGCGGTCTACGCGTGTCGGCGCGTGACGCAGCTGCCGATCGTCGGCATGGGCGGCGTCGAGAACGGGAGCGACGTGCTCGAGCTCGTGGCCTGCGGAGCCACCCACGTCGCGCTTGGGACCGTGCTCTTCGCCGATCCCGAGGCGCCGGTCCGCATTCGTGACGAGCTCGCCGAGGCGCTTGCGGCGGCCGGACTCGCCCGGTTGGAGGATGCCTTCAGCGCGGCGCACGAGGCTGTTGTCATGCTCGAAAACTGACTTACCGATGCCGGTTGCACGCCGCTGAGAGGTTGTTAAGATGCGGCGCTCATGGTGCCACCCCAGTCGCAGGTCCAGGCCCCCGTCAGATCTCTCGATCAGCGGATGGAGGCACTCAAGAGGGCCAACGACATCAGGGTGAAGCGGGCCCAGCTGAAGAAGGACCTCAAGTCCGGAAACGTCTCGATCGAAGCGATCCTGCACGATCCGCCCGAGTACGTGTCGACCGCGAAAGTGTTCGACATGCTGATGGCGGTCCCCAAGTTCGGCCGTGTGAAGGCGGCCCGGCTGCTCAATCAGTGCCGGATCAGCCAGTCGAAGACAGTCGGCGGCCTCTCGGACCGTCAGCGCCAAGAGCTGATTGGCCTCTTCAACCGGTAGCCCGCCCGTCATCGTCGTCACCGGCCCTTCCGGTGCCGGCAAGGGAACGATGGTGCAGGCGTTGCTCGAGCGCGTCCCGATCCTCCGCCTCGCGGTCTCGGCCACGACCCGCGTCCAGCGGCCGGGCGAGCAGGACGGCGTGCACTACTGGTTCCTTACCGACGCCGAGTTCGACCGGCGGCTGGCCGCAGGCGACTTCCTCGAGTTCTACGAGTTTCCGTGGGGACAGCGCTCCGGGACGCTGCGCTCGGAGCTCGACCGGATCGCGCGAGAGGGCGGTGTCCCGCTGCTCGAGCTCGAGCTGCACGGCTCGCTCGCCGTCAAGGAGAAGATCCCCGGAGCGGTCACGATCTTCGTCGACGCGCCGCTCCACGAGCTCGAGCGGCGGCTGCGCGAGCGAGCGACGGAGAGCGCCGGCGAGATCGAGGAGCGGATCGCGCTGGCCGGTGAGCAGCGGCGCCTCGCCGACCGGTTCGACCACGTCGTGCAGAACGACGAGCGCGAACGGGCGGCCGACGAGTGCGTGGCGATCGTGGAACGGGAGCTCGACAGCGCCGCTACCATGGTGCGCCGATGATTCATCCCCGCATCGATCAGCTCATGGAGCAGGTGGACTCGCGCTACGCGCTCGTGATCGTCGCCGCCAAGCGCGCGCGCCAGATCAACAACTACCACCATCAGCTTGGCGAGGGCACCTTCGACGAGTTCCAGCCGCCCCTGATCCAGTCGCGCTCGAAGAACTACCTGACGATGGCCCTCGAAGAGATCTCCGAGGGCAAGATCACGTACGAGTACCGCCGGTAAAGAGGCTCTCAAGGAGCCTCCGGGGCGAGGCACAATCTCGGCATGAGCCGTAGGCTCGACGCAGGCGATCCAAAAGCGGAGGTGCCGGCTTTGCCGGCGCCGGAGCGCCGTCTCACAGGGCGACCGAAAGTTGCCCCATGAGCCGGATCCTGCTCGGAGTCAGCGGCGGCATCGCGGCCTACAAGGCGTGTGAGCTGACGCGGCTGCTCGTGAAGGGCGGGCACGACGTGATTCCGCTCGTCACGACGGGAGCGGAGCAGTTCGTGCGCGCAGAGACCTTCTTCGCACTCGCGCGCCGCTCTCCGAAGGAGGATCTCTACGCGCACCTCACGCGCGGGGACGTCCTCGTGGTCGCGCCGTGCACCGCGAACACCCTGGCCAAGCTGGCGCACGGCTTCGCCGACAACCTGCTGACCGAGGCGGCGCTCGCGCATCGCGGTCCGGTGCTCGTGGCGCCGGCGATGAATCCGCGCATGTGGTCGCATCCGGCCACGCGCGCGAACGTCGAGCTGCTCCGATCCCGGGGCGTCGAGCTGATCGGCCCCGACGAGGGGGAGACCGCCGAAGGTGAATGGGGCGTGGGGCGGATGACCGAGCCGGCCGAGATCGCGGCGCGAATCGACCAGCTTCTGGGCCCGGCGAGCCTCGCCGGGAAGCGTGTTCTCGTCACCGCCGGCGGGACACGCGAGGCCGTCGACGCGGTGCGGTTCATGGGTAATCGGTCGTCGGGCCGCATGGGGGTTGCCCTCGCGGAGGAGGCCCGACGCCGCGGAGCCGAGGTCACCCTCCTGGCGGCGAACCTCGCCGTCGAGCCGCCGCCGGGCGTCGAGACGGTGCACACGCCCACGGCGGAGGCGATGCTCGAGGCCGCGTCGGGAGCGGAGTTCGACATCGCCGTGCTCGCGGCAGCTGTCGCCGACTACCGGCCGGCGGCCGCGCTCGAGACGAAGCGCTCGAAGACCGCCGAGCCCTGGGTGCTGGAGCTCGAGCCGACGGCGGACATCGCGCTGCGTCTCGGTGAGCGCAAGCAACCCGGCCAGCTGCTCGTCCTCTTCGGCGCCGACATCGGTGACGACGGGCTCGCGCGCAAGCGCGGCATGCTCGACGCAAAGAACGCCGACCTCGTCGTCTTCAACGACGTGTCGCGCACGGACATCGGATTCGACGCTTCCGAGAACGAGGTCGTGCTCGTGCGCCGCGACGCCGAGCGGCGCGTGTCGAAGGCGTCGAAGCACTCGGTCGCAGCCGCGATTCTGGACGAGGTCGAGTCGATCCTCGGCTGAGGCGACGCGGGGCGAGCGATGACCGACGCGTACGAGGAGTTCCAGGAAGGACAGCGCCGCCTGAAGAACGGCATGGCGGCCCAGGCGACGGTCTCGCTCGAGAAGGCGAAGCGGCTCGAGCCGGCGAAGGCGTCGATCCGCGAGGCGCTCGGGATCGCGTACTTCCGGCTCCGTCGCTGGGACGAGGCCGAGGCCGAGTTCCGGGCCGTCCTCGAGCTCTCGCCCACCGACCACTACGCGCACTACGCGCTCGGCCGGGTGCTCGAGAAGCAGGGCCGTGCAGCGGAGGCGAACGGGCACTACAAGCTCGCAAGCTCGATGAAGCCGACGAGCAAGCAGTACGCGGCGCGGATCCGCGAGCTCGACTAGCGTCGCCCGCCGTTGCGAGCCGTCGTCCAGCGGGTCTCTCGCGCGAAGGTGAGCCCCGGCGGCGAGATCGGGCGAGGCCTCTGCGTGCTCCTCGGCGTCGCGGAGGGCGACGACGAGACCGTCGCCGAGCGCCTCGCCGGCAAGGTCGCCCGCCTGCGAATCTTCGAGGGAGACGACGGCAGGTTCGATCGCTCACTGCTCGACACGGGCGGCGCCGCACTCGTCGTGTCCCAGTTCACGCTGATCGCGGACACGCGGAAGGGAAATCGGCCGAGCTTCACGGAGGCCGCACGTCCGGAGCACGCGAATCCGCTCGTCGACAGGTTCGTGGAGGCGCTGCGCGGGCTCGACGTCCCGGTCGAGACCGGCGTCTTCGGGGCGAGGATGGAGCTCGAGCTCGTGAACGACGGGCCCGTGACAGTCGTGCTCGACGCGTGACCCGAACCGGAGCGGGGCTGTCCAGCGCGCACGGACAACCCGGCATGCATGGGCCAAGCGGTCGAGTCCCCTGCTATCCTCCCGAGACCACATTTCACCGGCTTGGCGAAATGGGCGCGCGGCGCCCATTTTTGTTGAAGGGCAGGGATTTCGTCGGAGGGCAAGGTTCGAGCCAGGCGATGGCAACAGGTGTTCACGACAAGGAGAGAGCGCTGTTTCGAGAGGTCGCACTGAAGGTCGAGAGCGGGCTACCGGACGTCGAGGTGCTGGCGCTCGAGCTGACGGGCCGGGAGCGGTTCACCGTCTACGTCGACCATCCGGCGGGCGTCGACCACGCCCTCTGCGAGCGCGTCACGGGGCTCCTGCGACCGTATCTCGACGAGTACTCGGTCGAGGTCTCGTCGCCCGGCTTCGACCGGCCGCTGCGCACCCGCGCCCACTTCGAGCGCGTGCTCGGCCGGCGTGTGCGGCTGAAGACCGGCGAGCGTCGCCTCCGCGGCGAGGTCGTCGCCGTCGGCGAGCGCTCCGTTCGCCTCCAGCCGGCGACGGGGGAACCGCTCGACGTCCGTTACGACGAGATCGTGCGCGCGAATCTGATCGAGGAGGGGGAAGCATGAGTCAGGAGATCGTTGAGGCCGTTCGCGAGATCGAGCGCGAGAAGGGCATCGAGACGGGCACGCTCGTGTCCGCCCTCGAGGACGCGCTGCTCGCCGCCTACAAGAAGACCCCGGGCGCGGCGCGCCATGCGACCGTCGAGCTCGACGACGCCGGCGACTTCCGCGTCTTCTCGATCGAGCTCCCGGAGGAGCTCGAGGAGCAGCTCGTCGAGGAGGCCCGCGAGCGGGCGCTGGACGAGCTCGAGCGGATCGAGGAGGAGACGGGGGAGAAGAACCACACGCTGCTCTCCGACGACGACCTCGACCTCGACTGGTCACAGGTGCCCGAGGACCAGATCACGCGCGAGGACGTGACCCCCGAGAACTTCGGCCGCATCGCGGCCCAGACGGCAAAACAGGTCATCTTGCAGCGGATTCGCGAGGCCGAGCGCGAGATGATGTACGAGGAGTACATCGATCGCGTGAGCGAGGTCGTGACCGGCATCGTCCAGCAGGCGGGCGACCGCAACAACGTGCTCGTCGACCTCGGCAAGGTGGAGGCTCTCCTGCCGCGCTCGGAGCAGGTCGACGGCGAGCGGTACGAGCAGGGCTCCCGCATCAAGGCCGTCATCACCGAGGTTCGCACCGGGACGAAGGGGCCCCAGGTGATCCTCTCGCGCCGCGACCCGGAGCTGATCAAGACGCTGTTCGAGCTCGAGGTGCCCGAGATCGCCGACGGCCTCGTCGAGATCCGCGGCGTCGCCCGCGAGCCGGGCTACCGCTCCAAGATCGCCGTCGAGTCGCACGCCCAGGGCGTCGACCCGGTCGGCGCCTGCGTGGGCCCGCGCGGCTCCCGCGTCCGCATGGTCGTCTCGGAGCTGCGCGGCGAGAAGATCGACATCATCCCCTGGAACCCCGAGCCGGCGCGCTTCGTCGCGAAGGCGCTCTCGCCCGCCCGGGTGCGCGAGGTGTACCTCGACGACGAGGCCAAGGAGGCGACGGTCGTCGTGCCTGACGACCAGCTCGCGCTTGCGATCGGCAAGGAGGGCATGAACGCTCGCCTGGCACACCGGCTGACCGGCTGGAAGATCGACATCGTGAGCGACACCGAGTTCGCCCAGCAGGAGGCCGAAGCCGCCTACGGCGGCGACGGAGACGAGGACGGCGACTTCTCCGGCCGCTGCTCCGCGATCCTCTCGAACGGCAAGCGTTGTCCGAACGCCTCGCTCCCGGGATCGAAGTACTGCGGCGTCCCCGCCCACCAGGCGCTTGCGACGCAGGCGCGAGACGAGGAAACGAATCCGATCGTCACCGAGGCCGAGCCGGAGCTCGAGGCACTTGCCGAGCTCACCGAGCCGGACGCGGTCACCGAGTCGGCCGACGCGCTCGGCGAGCCCGAGCCGGAAGAGGTCGTCGCAGCTGGGCCAGGAGACGCTCCCGTTGCGGGTGAGGACATGACGCTGGAGTCGGGCGGCGCCCCGCTCGAGCGCGTCCAGGACGATCCGTACGCCGGGATCCCGATCGAGGTCGTCCCTGCCGACGAGCGCAGAGGCGGAGCGAGACGATTAGCGCGGTTCGAACCTGCGCCGGGTGCGGCCGGAAGGCGCCGCAGGACGAGCTGCAGCGGTTCCACGCCGAGGACGGCGAGCTCGTGCCGGGGCTCGGCCCCGGACGGGGGGTCTACACGTGCCGCAGACTCGCCTGCTTCGAGCGTGCGAGCAGCCGCAGAGCGTTCAACCGGACGCTGCGCCGGACCATCCGCGTCGACCCCGCACTCGCGCGGCTCTACACTTGAGGATTCACCGATGAGGGATTGCTGATGCCAGGCGGAAGACCAATCAGACCGAGAGGCGGCGGCGGGCCGGGGAGCCGCAAACGCCGCGTCGTGATCGAGGGCGGTGGCAGCCGCCCCGGTGCGGGGCAGCGTCAGCGACCCGGCGACCGCCCGGCCGAACGTCAGCCCAAGCAGCCTCGCGAGGTCGTGCCGCCGACCGGGCCGGTCACCGTCGAGTCGGGGGTCACCCTCCGTGATTTCTCACAGGCCCTCGGTGTCTCGATGCCACAGATCATCAAGATGCTGATGGCGCTCGGCCAGATGAAGACTGCGACGCAGTCGCTGGCCGACGACGAGGTCGAGCTGATCGCCGCCGAGCTCAACCGCGAGGTGACGATCAAGCACGCCGCGGAGGAGGAGACCGAGCCGGAGAGCTACGACGATCCCGACGAGCTGCTCGAGGAGCGGCCGCCGGTGGTCACGATCATGGGGCACGTCGACCACGGCAAGACGACGCTGCTCGACGCGATCCGCGAGACCTCGGTCGTCGAGACCGAGGCCGGCGGGATCACCCAGCACATCGGCGCGTACCAGACCGACGTCGACGGCCGCAAGATCACGTTCCTCGACACGCCGGGCCACGAGGCGTTCACAGCGATGCGGGCCCGCGGCGCGAAGGTGACCGACATCGCGGTGCTCGTTGTGGCCGCTGACGACGGCGTGATGCCGCAGACGAAGGAGTCCATCTCGCACGCACGCGCGGCCGACGTGCCGATCGTCGTCGCCGTGAACAAGATCGACCTGCCCGACGCGAATCCCGACCGCGTGCTCGCCGAGCTCGCGAACGAGGACCTCCAGCCCGAGGAGTGGGGCGGGACGACGCAGGTCTCGCGCGTCTCGGCCAAGCAGCGCGAAGGGCTCGACGACCTCCTCGAGCGGATCCTCCTCGTCGCCGACGCCGAGCTCGTGCTGAAGGCGAATCCGACTGCGGAGGCCTCCGGCCCGATCATCGAGTCGCGTCTCGACGTCGGCCGCGGCCCGGTGGCGACGATGCTCATCCACCGCGGCACGCTCAAAGTCGGCGACGCGATCGTCGCAGGCGATGCCTGGGGACGCGTCCGCGCGCTCTACGACTACCGCGGCGAGCCGCTCAAGGAGGCGCGGCCCGGCGAGCCGGTCGAGATCCTCGGCTTCGACAAGCCGCCGCAGGCCGGCGAGGTCGCCAGGGTCGTCGAGAACGACCGTCGTGCTCGCGACCTGGCCCACCAGCGCAGCGAGCGGCTCCGGCGCGAGGCGCTCGCGATGCAGTCGAGCCGCGGCGTCTCGCTCGAGAAGCTCTTCGAGCAGATGCAGACCGGCGCCGTCCAGGATCTGAACATCGTCCTCAAGGCCGACGTCCAGGGCTCGGTCGAGGCCATCGTGGGCGAGCTCGCGAAGATCCAGCACCCTGAGGTCCGCGTCAACGTCATCCACACCGGCGTCGGCGGCATCACCGAGAACGACGTCAACCTCGCCGCCGCCTCGAGCGCGATGGTGATCGGCTTCAATGTGAGACCCTCGTCGGAGGCCCGGCAGCTGGCCGAGCGCCAGGGGATCGAGATCCGCCAGTACCGCGTGATCTACGAGCTCACGCAGCAGATCGAGCAGGCCCTCGTCGGCATGCTCTCGCCGGTCGAGACGGAGGCCGTGATCGGCGAGGTCGAGGTGCGGGCGCTGTTCCGCGTCTCACGGCTCGGCACGATCGCGGGCTCGATGGTCACGAGCGGTGTCGTCCGGCGGGGAGCGAGCGTTCGCATCTTCCGCGAGGGCACGCGGATCCACGAGACGACTGTCGCGCAGCTCAAGCGCTTCAAGGACGACGTCCGCGAGGTCGCCGAAGGCTTCGAGTGCGGCATCCTGCTCGAGGGCTTCAACGACCTGCGCGAGGGCGACATCTTCGAGGTCTACGAGACGCGCGAGGTCGAGCGGACGTCGCTCGACGAGGGGCGCGCCGAAGCGACGGCGACTGCGAATCCGGGCACCGTCGTCGTCGAAGAGCCCTAGACCGGTTCCGTCCGCATGAGCGGCTACGTGGCGATTCTGGTCGCCGAGCTGCACTTCCCGGCAGCCGGCTCGCTCAAGGGAAAACGGAAGTACGTGCAGTCCGCAAAGGCGCAGCTCCAGAACCGGTTCGGCGCCTCGGTGGCGGAGGTCGGCCACCACGAGCTCTGGCAGCGGGCCGCGCTGACCGCGGCGTTCGTCGCACGCGAGGCCCGCGAGGCCGACGCATTGGCCGCGCGGGCCGAGCAGTGGCTCGCGGGCCAGGAGTGGGAGCTCGTCGTGTCGCGGATCGAGCTCGTGTCGCCCGACGACGAGCGCGAAGGCTGGGGGTCGTGAGCGCGCGCATGCGGCGGGTGAACGAGGCCGTGCGCGCGGTCGTCGCGGAGGCCGTGGGCGAGCTCCAGGATCCGCGGATCGGGCTCGTGACGGTGACGGGCGTCCGGATCTCGCCCGATCTGCGCGAGGGCATCGTCTACGTCTCGGTGCTCGGGAACGAGCGCAAGCGGCGCGCAACGCTCGAGGGCCTCGCGTCGGCCCACGGGATCGTCCAGGCGCGGATCGCCCGCGAGCTCCGAATGAAGCGGACCCCGCAGCTCGCCTTTGAATACGATCCCTTGGTCGAGTACGGCGTGCGGATGACGACGCTGATCGACGAGTTGGTACCGGAGAGCGCCACGGATGACCCAGCAGGGGACGGAACAGCCGACGACAGAGCATGACGTCGACGCGGTCGTCGGCGCTCTGAGGGCGGGCGAGCGCTTCGTCGTCGCGACGCACGAGAACCCGGACGGCGACGCCCTCGGCTCGTTGCTCGGGATCACGCTCGCGCTCCGCGACCTCGGCAAGGACGTCCTCATGTACCTCGCGGGGACGACGCCGCTTCCGGCCGAGTTCGGGTTCATGCCGCTCGAGGAGCTCCGGCGTGAGCCACCCGACGACATTGCCGAGCGGGTGCTGCTCGCGGTCGACTGCGCGAACGTGCGCCGGCTCGGGCGCGACCCGTCGCTGCTCGAGCGCGCGAGGCTCGTCGTGAACGTCGACCACCACCACGACAACAGCCGCTTCGGGGCCGTCAACCTCATCGTCGCGGATGCCTCGTCGACGGCCGAGATCATGCGCGACCTCGTGTTCGAGCTCGGCATCGAGCTGACGCCCCCGATCGCCGAGGCCCTCTACGTCGGGCTCGTCACCGACACCGGGCGCTTCCAGTACTCGAACACGACACCGAAGGCGTTTCGTCTCGCCGCCGAGCTCGTCGAGGCGGGTGCCGACGTCCACGGCATCTTCCGCCACGTCTACGAGACGGTCCAGTTCGCGAAGCTGAAGCTGCTCGCACGGGCGCTCGACCGGGCGCGGCTCTACGAGGGAGGCCGGCTGCTCGTCTCGCATCTCCTCCGCACCGACTTCGACGAGGTCGGCGCCGAGGAGCCCTATGCCGAGGGGATCATCGACTACCTGCGCCAGGCCGAAGGCGCCGAGCTCGTCGCACTGATCCGTGAGCCGCCGAGCGACGGCGGCCCGACGCGGCGGGTCTCGCTCCGCTCGAGCCACGACGAGGTCGACGTCTCGGCGATCGCGCGGGCCGCCGGCGGCGGCGGGCACCGACAGGCCGCGGGGTTCTCGAGCGAGGACTCGTTCGAGGGGATCACGGAGTTCATCCGGCGCGAGTTCGTCGCTCGAAGCGGCGTTTCAGTGGCCGATGCCGCCGCGGGCGAATAGGCCGGTCGGCGTCGCGCTGCTGGACAAGCCCGCGGGGCCGTCGTCGTTCGCGCTCGTCGCGGAGCTCCGTCGCCGCACCGGAGCCCGGACGGGCCACACCGGCACGCTCGACCCGTTCGCAAGCGGTCTGCTCGTGCTCCTCTCGGGGGCCGCGACCCGCCTCGCCCAGTGCTTCGTCGGCCTCGACAAGCGCTACATCACGGAGATCGACCTCACCGCCACCACCGACACCGGAGACCCGGAGGGCGGGGTGGTCGAGCAGCACGAGGCCCCGTCCGCGGCCGAGCTCGAGCAAGGGCTCGCTGCGCTTCGCGGACAGGTCGAGCTGCCGATTCCGGCCGCCTCGGCGGTGAAGATCGCCGGCGAGCGCGCCTACCGGCTGGCGCGCAGCGGCGTCGCGGTCGAGATGCCCTTACGGCGCTCGGACGTCTACACCCTCGATCTCGTCTCCTTCGACGGCGAATGCGCCCTGCTGGAGCTCCACGTGAGCTCGGGCACTTACGTGCGCTCGCTCGCCCAGGCACTGGGCGGGCACTGCCGCACCCTGCGGCGCACGGCCGTGGGGCCGTTCCGGGTCGAGGAGGCAGACCCGGAGCGGCTGCTGCCGGTGAAGGAGGTTCTCGGCCGGCTGCCGGGAGAGGCCGTCGAGCGGGTGCCCGAGGCGGTGCGGGATCGCGTCGTCGCCCTCGAGACGGGGAGCGAGCAGTGAAGCTCGCGCGGACGCCCGCCGGGCTCGAGCGGCAGCCCCGCGCCGTCGCGATCGGGACGTTCGACGGCGTGCACGTCGGCCATCGGGCCGTCGTCCGGGCCGCAGTCGGCGCCGGAGTGCTGCCGACCGTGGTCACGTTCGACCCGCACCCGCGCGAGGTGCTCGGCTATCACGTCGCGCTCCTGTCGACGCTCGAGCGGCGCCTCGAGCTCCTCGCAGAGGCGGGCATCGCCGAGACGCTCGTCGTCGAGTTCACGCCCGAGTTGGCGGCACTCGAGCCCGAGGAGTTCGCACGGTCGTACCTCGCTGCGATCGGCACCGAGCTCGTCGTGGCCGGCGAGGACTTCCGCTTCGGCAGCGGCCGGAGCGGCGACCTCGAGACGCTCGGGCGCTTGGGGTTCCGGACCGAGGTCGTTCCGTTCGTCGACGGTGTCTCGTCCACAAGCATCCGCCGGCTCGTTGCGGCCGGTGACGTTCGGGCCGCAGCGCCGCTGCTCGGCCGCCCCTTCGAGGTGGAAGGGACGGTCGTGTCGGGCGACGCGCGCGGCGGCACGCTCGGGTTCCCGACGGCCAATCTCCGGTCCGACCCGGCGCTGCTCGTCCCGGAGTACGGGATCTACGCAGGCTCGACTCTCGACCATCGCGCCGCGATCTCGATCGGCGTCAACCCTCACTACGGCGGCGCCGAACGCCGGATCGAGGCGTTCCTGCTCGACTTCGAGGGCGACCTGTACGGCAGACGGCTCGTCGTCGAGCTCTGGGACCGGCTTCGGGACGAGGCGGTCTTCGAGGACGAGGCCGCCCTTGTGGCGCAGATCGAGGCGGACGTGCAGGCAACCCGGGCAGCCGTACGCCCCGTGCCCTAGCACGTACGCGACGGGGCCACGCGCAATGGGCGCGCGATCAAGCGTAATCACCCTCGCGCAGGCGAGAATCCTCGTCCCTCGCTCAGCCGAATCCGGCGGGTCCCGAGCGTCCCTTGTGTCGAGCGTTGCTACGCTAGACGCCGACCGCATCCCGGCCGTGCGCGTTCTTCCTTGCGCGGCGATGCTGGGATGCCGGCGATGCACTCGATAAGGAGGTCCAATGGCCCTCACCAAGGAAGCAAAACAGGAAGCGACGAAGCGGTTCGGCAAGCACAACGTGGACACGGGCTCGCCCGAGGTTCAGATCGCGATGCTGACCGAGCGCATCAACGGCCTCACCGAGCACCTGCGGACGCACGCGAAGGATCACTACTCGCGCCGCGGCCTGCTGAAGCTCGTCGGCCGCCGCCGCCGCTTCCTGAACTACCTGCAGAAAAAGGATCTCGAGGGCTATCGCGCCCTCATCAAGGAGCTCGGCTTGAGGCGGTAGAGACCCGTCACCGCCTAGCTCTCCAACCAAGGAGGGTGGAAGTTTGAGCGAGCCGTGGTGTGCGAAGGGCGTCGCGGCTGACTCAAACCTCCACCCTTCACGAGCACAGTGGAGGCAGTAGAGATGAGCATTGTGGAGGCCGAGCAGCAAGCGACACCCGTGTCGGTTGCGGTGTCCGTCGGTGGCAAGGAGATCACCTTCGAGACCGGCAAGCTCGCCAAGCAGGCCGACGGCGCGGTCGTCGCGCGGTCCGGCGACACGATGGTGCTGGCGACCGCGCAGGGTCGTACCGAGGGTCGTGAGGGAGCGGACTTCTTCCCCCTCACGGTCGACGTCGAGGAGCGAATGTATGCCGCTGGGAAGATTCCCGGCGGGTTCTTCAAGCGAGAGGGGCGCCCGACCGAGCGCGCGATCCTGACCGCGCGCATGATCGACCGCCCGATCCGGCCGCTCTGGCCGAAGGGCTACCGCAACGAGGTGCAGTGCATCGCGACCGTGCTCTCGGCGGACATGGTCACGCCGCACGACATCCTGGCGATCAACGGCATCTCGGCGGCGCTGATGCTCTCGCCGATGCCGTTCCTCGGCCCGATCGGCGCGGTCCGCGTCGGACTGGTCGAGGGTGAGCTCGTCGTCGACCCGACTCTTGAGGAGGGCGCGGAGTCCGAGCTCGACCTGATCGTCGTCGGCACGAAGGAGGGGCTGACGATGGTCGAGGCGGGTGCGAACGAGGTGCCCGAAGATCGTCTGCTCGAAGCGCTCGACCTGGCACAGAGCGAGATCGTCAAGCTCTGCCAGGCACAGGAGGAGTTGCAGGCGAAAGCGGGGAAGCAGAAGTGGCTCGACGCCGAGCTCACTCGCTCGCTCGACGAGCGCTACGGCGGCGAGATCGACGCCCGCATCGCCGAGCAGGGCATTCGCGAGAGCGGCGCGATCCTCGAGGAGCTCGTCGAGCGCGAGTGCGGCAAGCTCTCGATGGACTCGACGCAGGACGACGTCATGCGCGAGCTGCAGACGCGGATGTCGCTCGGGATGATTCTCGAGTCGCACCGGACAGGCGCCGTCGAGGGGCCGGTCCGCGAGCAGTTCGAGCAGGATCTGCGGGCGCTCACCGAAGCCGAGCAGGACTCCAAGGAGCTCAAGTCGGCCAAGCAGCACCTCCTCTACGAGCGCATCATCGAGAGCGTCGCGCTGCCGTTTCCGGTGGGGCCCGCGACGGTGGACGGCGAGCCGATCGTCAAGGACGCGCTGACGAAGGGCTACGTCAAGAAGGCGGTCGAGTCGATCTACAAGAAGCTCGTCCGCACGAAGATCGCGGTCGAGAAGCGGCGTCCGGACGGCCGGTCGGAGGAGCAGATTCGCCCGGTCTCGTGTGAGGTCTCGGTGAGCCCGAGGACGCACGGCTCGGGCCTCTTCACCCGCGGCCAGACCCAGATCATGACGCTCGCCACGCTCGGCACGGCGAAGGAGGGGCAGCGCATCGACGACCTCTCGCTCGAGCAGGAGCGCCGCTACATGCATCACTACAACTTCCCGCCGTTCTCGGTCGGCGAGACCGGCATGATGCGCGGCCCGAAGCGCCGCGACATCGGCCACGGTGCGCTCGCCCAGCGCGCCCTGGAGGCCGTGATCCCGGAGGCGTCGGAGTTCCCGTACACGATCCGGCTCGTCTCGGAGACGCTCGAGTCGAACGGCTCGTCCTCGATGGGCTCGGTGTGCGGCTCGACGCTCGCCCTGATGGACGCCGGCGTGCCGATCTCGGCACCCGTCTCGGGCATTGCGATGGGCCTCGTCAAGGAGGGCGACGACTACGTGATCCTGACCGACATCCAGGGCGCCGAGGACCACCTCGGTGACATGGACTTCAAGGTCGCGGGCACGCGGGCGGGCATCACAGCCCTGCAGATGGACATCAAGATCACCGGCGTCTCGCGGGAGATCATGCAGCGGGCGCTCGAGCAGGCCCGTCTCGCGCGCGAGGCGATCCTCGAGCGCATGCTGCAGGCGATCCCCGAGCCTCGCCTCGAGCTCGCAGGGCATGCGCCGCGGATCTCGACCGTCAACATCAACCCCGAGTACATCGGCATGGTGATCGGCAAGGGCGGCGAGACGATCCGGTCGCTCGAGTCCGACTTCGAGGTCCAGATCGACATCGAAGAGGACGGCACGATCCTCATCTACGCCACCGAGGGCGACAAGGCCGACGCGGCGATCGCCGCGATCACCGCGCTCACCAAGGACCCGGAGGTCGGCGACCAGTTCACGGGCAAGGTCGTGAAGACGACCGACTTCGGCGCCTTCGTCGAGCTCAAGAAGGGCACCGACGGCCTGCTGCACGTGTCGAACGTCGGCCCGGGCCGCGTGAACCACATCGAGGACGTGATCCAGCGCGGCGACATCCTCGACGTGCTCGTGCAAGAGGTCGACAAGGCGCGCGGCCGGATCGGGCTGAAGCTGATCCAGAAGCACGAGAACGGCGCACTGGTCTCGCCGGAGGAGCTCGTCGAGCGAGCGAAGAACGCGCCTCCGCGCGAGCCGCGGGAGGATCGGCCGCGGCGTGACGGCGACCGGCGCGGCGGTCGCGGCCCGCGCCGCGACCGCGAGGGCGCACGCAGCGACTAGGACCGTCTGGGGGAGGCTCACGCCTCCCCCCGGCATCTCTTCCCGAGTCGCCTCGGGTGTCAGCTCTCTGCGAACGGCAGCCCGACGTAGTTCTCGGCCACGGTGGTCATCGCGGCGCGCGAGCCCGCGAGGAAGTCGAGCTCGGCGAGCTGAAGCTGCCGTTCGAATGCCGTGTGCGCCGGAAAGCGGTGCAGCAGCCCGGTCATGTAGGTGGAGTAGCGAACGACCTTCCAGACCCGCTGCAGGCAGGTCTCCGAGAAGCGGTCGAGCCGCTCGCGGGAGCCGATGCGATAGTGCTCGCTCAGGGCGGTCGCAAGCACGCGCACGTCGGCGACCGCGAGGTTGAGCCCCTTCGCGCCGGTCGGGGGCACGATGTGCGCGGCGTCGCCCGCCAGGAAGAGCCGGCCGTACTGCATCGGCACCGCAACGAACGCGCGCAGCCGTGCGATGTCGCGCTGGAAGATCTCGCCTTCCACGATCTCTGTGTGGTCCTCGTCTGCCATACGGACGTGCAGCTCGTCCCAGAACTGGGCGTCCGACCAGGCGTCCGGGTCTTCGTCGGGCGCGCACTGGAGGTAGTGCCGGGACACGCTGGGCGAACGCCGGCTGCACAGCGCGAAGCCGTGCTCGTGGCGTGCGTACGTCATCTCCTCGATCGGGGGGGAATGGGAGAGGACGCCGAACCAGGCGATGTCGTAGGTCCGGTCGAAGACGCTGAGCGTGCCGACGGGCACGGCCCCGCGACAGACGCCGTGAAAGCCGTCGCACCCGGCGATGAAGTCGCACTCGAGGATGTGGTCGGCCCCGTCGTGGCGGTAGCGAATCGACGGGCGCTCGCCGTCGATGTCCCGGAGGGCGGTCACCTCGGCCTCGAACAGGATCGTCCCGCCGGCGCCGACGCGCGCCGCGACGAGGTCCTTGACGATCTCCTGTTGGCCGTAGATCGTGACGTGGCGTCCGCCCGTCAGCTCGGGGAGGTCGAGATGGATGGAGCGGCCGTCGAAGCGGATCTCGAGCGCGGTGTCGACCATCGACTCCCGCCGGAGGCGTTCGTCGAGACCGAGCTCGCGCATCAGCGCCACGGTCGTGTGCTCCAGCACGCCCGCCCGGACCCGGCCCTCGACGTAGCTGCGGCTCCGTGCCTCGAGCACCGCGCAGTCGACGCCGGCCCGTTGCAGCAGATGGGAGAGGAACAACCCCGCGGGCCCTGCACCGACGATTCCAACCTGCGTCCGCATCCTGCGCCCTCTCGGATCGGCCCGCCCGGACACGATCATATGCGCGAGACATCGGGTCGTATGCGAGGGGAAACGCTGCCCGTCGGCACTCCGACGTGAGCCGGTCGGCGGGTCGGAGGCGTACGATTGCTCCTCGTGCAGAACTGGGTGCTCACCGAGCTCGATTCCGGCGAGCGGGTCATCTCGGAGCGGCTCGAGCACGTGCGCTCGGTCGCCTTCGGCTTCTGGATCGGGACCGGTTCGCGAGACGAGCCCGCCGCCAAGGCCGGGATCTCCCACTTCATCGAGCACCTGCTCTTCAAGGGCACGGCGAGCTACAGCGCGCTCGAGATCGCCGAGATCTTCGACGCCCTCGGGGGCGAGCTCAACGCCGGCACGTCACGCGAGCACACCCTCGTCTACGCGCGCGTCGCCGACAACCACGTCGAGACGGCGCTCGACGTGATGAGCGACATGGTGTTCTCGCCGCTCTTCGACGACCTCGACGCGGAGCGCCAGGTCGTGCTCGAGGAGATCGCGATGTACGAGGACACGCCGCAGGAGCTCGTCCACGACCTGATCGCCGAGGCGATCTTCGGCTCGCACGCGCTCGGGCGGCCCGTGATCGGGACAGCCAAGGTGATCGGGTCGGTGTCGCGCCGCTCGATCGAGGGCTACCACCGCGCGACGTACGTCCCGGCGAACATCGTCGTCGCCGCGGCCGGAAGCATCGAGCACGACCGGCTCGTCGAGCTCGTCCAGCGGGGGATCGAGCGGCGCGACGGCGCCATCGGCGGCCCGCCGAAGGTGCGCCCGGCGCTCGTCCGCACGCCCAAGCCCGGCCTGCGCTTCCAGCGCAAGGACACCGAGCAGTACCACGTCTGCCTCGGTGCTCCGTGCGTGTCGCGGTCCGACCGCCGCCGCTTCGCCGTCTCGATCCTCGACGCCATCCTCGGCGGGTCCGCCTCGTCGCGCCTCTTCCAGGAGATCCGCGAGAAGCGCGGCATGGCCTACGCGGTCTACAGCTTCTTCTCGCAGTACACCGACACCGGTCAGATCGGGATCTACGTCGGGACGCGCGAGGAGAACCTGGCCGAGACGCTCGCGATCGCAGCCGACCAGATCGCCGACATCGCCGGCGGCAACCTGCCCGCGAGCGAGCTGCAACGAGCGAAGGAGAACCTGAAAGGGCGTGTGCTGCTGTCGATGGAGTCGACCTCGACACACATGAACCGGCTCGGCAAGGCGCTCGTCACCGACTCGGAGATCCTCTCGGTCGACCGGGTCGTGGCGGAGATCGAGGCGGTCGAGGCCGAGATGGTCTGCCAGCTCGCCGCGCTCCTGCTCGCGCCGGAACGGCTCTCGGCGGCCGGCATCGGCCCGAGCGAGGAACGCTTCCTCGACGCGCTCGACGGCGTCTCGCCGATGCTCGCGCGCGCCGCGTGAAGATCCTGCTCAACGGCTATTCCCCTCCCTCGCCGGAGATGGGGAAGGTCGGCGCGGTCCTCGGACCCGCGCTCGAGGCCGCCGGGCACGAGCTCGTCGCCCGCGAGGGCGAGGCCGAGGTGATGGTCGACTTCACGGCGCCGGCGGTGGTCGTGGAGAACATCCTGCGAGCGCTCGGGGCAGGGCTGCCGTGCGTCGTCGGCACGACGGGCTGGGACACATCCGACGTCGACGACGGCGCGCGCGAAGCCGGCCTGCCCGTCTTCCACGCGGCGAACTTCGCGATCGGAGCGGTGCTGATGATGCGCTTCGCGGCCGAGGCGTCCAGGCATCTCGACGCCGCGGAGATCGTCGAGCTTCACCACGCGACCAAGGTCGACGCCCCGTCCGGCACGGCCAAGGCCACCGCCGCCGCGATGCAAGGCGAGGTGCCGATCCACTCGGTGCGCCTGCCCGGGCTCGTCGCCCACCAGGAGGTGATCCTGGGCGCCCGCGGTCAGACGCTCACGATCCGCCACGACACCTCGTCGCGCGAGGCGTTCGTGCCGGGAGTGCTCCTCGCGCTCGAGAAGCTTCACGACCTGCCACCCGGCGTCACAGTCGGGCTCGACGCGCTGCTCTGACCGAGCTCGTCGAGGAGCAAGTCGAGGTCGGCGGCGTCGCGCTCTCGCTGCTGCGGCCCCGCGACCCCGAGGCGCTGCTCGACGAGGAGGCGTTCGCCGACGACGAGTTCATGCCGTACTGGGCCGAGCTATGGCCGGCCGGGCTCGCGCTTGCACGGGCGCTCCCCGACCGACTCGACGGCGTGCGTGTCGTCGACCTCGGCTGCGGTCTCGGCGTCCCGTCGCTCGTCGCCGCCGCCCGGGGAGCGGCGGTCACGGCCGTCGACTGGGCGCCCGAAGCCGTCGCGCTCCTCGAGCGGAACGCCGCGCGCAACCGGGTCGCGCTGCGTAGCGAGGTCGCAGACTGGCGGAGCCTTCGAAGGCGACTTCGACCTCGCCCTCGCCGCCGACGTGCTGTACGAGCCACGGAACGTCGACGCGCTGCTCGAGGCGTTGCCGCGCCTCGCGCCGGAGGTGCTGCTCGCCGAGCCGGGCCGGCCGCACGCGGAGGCGTTCTTCCGCCGCGCGCGGGACGCGTGGGCGATCGAGCCCGCCGGCGAGCGGGTCTTTCGGCTCAGAGCTCCCGTGTCGCGCTGACGGAGCGATCGCTCGCTCGGTACGATCCGGCGATGCTCGACGGGGTCTTCACGGCGATCGTCACCCCCTTCGGCGAGGACGGCTCAGTCGACTTCGACGCCTTCCAGCGCCTTGCGGCCTTCCTGGTCGACAACGGCTCGGACGGAATCGTGGTCGCCGGGACGACGGGCGAGGGCCCGACGCTCACCGACGCAGAGCGGGCCGACCTCCTCCGGGCCGCGCTCGAAGCGGTCGGCGAGCGCGCAACCGTGATCGCCGGGACGGGCACGTACTCCACGGCGCACTCCGTTCACCTGACCGAGCGGGCACACGAGCTGGGCGCGGACGCGTTCCTCGTCGTGACGCCGTACTACAACAAGCCGCCGCAACGCGGGATCGTCGCCCACTTCGAGGCGGTGGCGCGGGCAAGCGACCGTCCGATCGTGGCCTACAACATCCCGAGCCGCGTGGTCGTGAAGATCGAGCCGGAGACGATGACCCGACTGGCCGAGATCGAGACGGTTCGCGCCGTGAAGCAGGCGCACGACGACCTGGACGAGGCTCGTCACATCGTCGACGTCGGCCTCGATCTCCTGGCCGGAGACGACGTCCTGCTCCAGCCGTTCCTCGAGCTGGGCGGCGTGGGGGGTATCTGCGTGCACTCCCACGTCGTGGGGCCGCAGGTCGCAGAGCAGGTCCGGTCGGCGCGGAGCGGCGACCTCGAGCGCGCGCGAGAGATCGACCGCGACCTCCAGCCCGTCTACGAGCTGCTCCGCGTGACCACGAACCCGATCCCGATCAAGGCGGCGCTCAACCTGCTCGGCCACGACGTCGGCGGCTACCGCCTCCCGCTCGTCCCGCCGACCGACGAGGAGCTCGACCAGGTGCGAAGCTGCCTCTCGCGCCTCGGGCTGCTGGTCACCGCCTGAAACCGCGCGCGACGAGCAGACCGCCGGGCGCCTCGGGCGCGCGGTCAGGTGTCCCGCCGGGCGCGATGCCCCACGGAGGCGTCAGCGATCGGGAGTGCGGGCCGGCGCGCCGACGAGGCGTCGCCGTGCCTCGCGCGTTACCAAGTCCAGCCGCAGCGGAGTCCGTGAGGAGCCGAATGCATGGGCTAAGTTTTCCTGCAACAGACACCCTGCGCCAGCCTCCGAAAGGGTGAGATTCTCTCCAGAATCCTGATGTTTTCTTGACTAACCTAGTCACACCTTCTCCGTCATGAGCGGCGCCGCGCTACGGGTCATCCCGCTGGGCGGCCTCGGCGAGGTCGGCAAGAACATGACGGTCTACGAGATCGCCGGGGAGACGCTCGTCGTCGACGCGGGGCTCGCATTCCCGCGTGACGAGCACCTCGGGATCGACCTGATCCTCCCGGACTTCGGCTACCTCGGCGATCGGGAGGTTCGCGCGGTCGTGCTCACGCATGCACACGAGGATCACGTCGGGGCGCTGCCGTACCTGCTCCGCGAGGTCGAAGTCCGCGAGGTGTGGGCGACACGGCTCACGCTCGGGCTGATCGGCTCGAAGCTCGACGAGCACGGTCTCCAGCGCCAGGCGGAGCTCCGGGAGATCGACCCCGAGGGCCCGCCGATCGACCTCGGGCCGTTCCGGCTCGAGTTCGTGCGCATGGCGCACTCGGTCCCGGACGCGGTCGGGCTCGCGATCGAGACGGCCGCGGGTCGCGTGTTCCACACCGGCGACTGGAAGCTCGACCACACACCGATCGACGGGCTTCGCACCGACGTCGGCAAGCTGGCCGAGCTCGGCAATCGCGGCATCGACCTCCTGCTCGGCGACTCGACGAACGCAGAGCGTGCCGGCTTCACACTCTCGGAGCGCGTCGTCGGGGAGGCGTTCCGCCAGATCATCCCCCAGCAGACCGGCCGCGTCCTGATCTCCAGCTTCGCGTCGAACATCCACCGCATGCAGCAGGCGATCGACGTCGCCGCGATCGTCGGCCGCAAGGTGAGCGTCGTCGGGCGCTCGATGCGCAAGAACCTCAACATCGGGCGCAGCCTCGGCTACATCGACGCGCCGGACGACATCTTCGTTCGTCCCACCGACCTGGACGAGCTGCCGCCCAGCGAGCAGCTCGTGCTCTGCACGGGCTCGCAGGGCGAGCCGCTCTCGGCCCTGACCCGGATTGCCTACAACGACCATCCGGCGGTACACGTCGAGCGCGGCGACACCGTGATCATCTCCGCGCGCCCGGTGCCCGGGAACGAGCTTCGCGTCCACGACGCCATCAACCGGTTGACGAGAAACGGCGCCGAGGTGCTGCACGAGGAGAACGCCCCGGTGCATGTCTCCGGGCACGCACGGGCGGAGGAGCTGCGGACGCTGCTCGGGCTCGTGCGCCCGAAGGCGATGATGCCGATCCACGGCGAGTTCCGGATGCTCGCCGCCCACGCGCGGCTGGCCCGCGACGCCGGCGTGCCGGCCTCGTCGATCGTGATCGCCGAGAACGGCGACGTGGTCGAGCTCACGTCCGAGGGCGTGCGGCTCGCCGACCGCATCGAGACGGGCGTGACCTTCGTCGACGGCCTCGGCGTCGGCGACATCTCCGACGTCGCCTTGCGCGACCGCCGCCACCTGTCCGAGGACGGCGTGCTGATCGTCGTCACGACGCTCTCGAACGGCTCGGCCGCGGCGCCCGAGCTGATCTCGCGCGGCTTCGCGGAGTCGGACGAGCTGCTCTCCGAGATGCGGCAGGAAGCGCACGAGATCGTCCGCGGCCTCCTCGCCGACGACATCCGCGAGATCAAGCTGATCCAGGAGCACCTCCACGACGGCATCGGGCAGCTCGTCTACGACCGCACGCGGCGCCGGCCGATGATCCTGCCGGTGGTGGTCGAGGTTTGAGCTCAACGGAAACCAGGCCGGAGTGGGCCGATGCGATCGCGGAGCATGCCGTCGACGAGCAGACCGCGCGGCGGCTGATCGCGCAGCTCTCGGCAGTACAGGTCGCCTCGCTCGCGTTCTGCCGGCTGCTCGAGCGCTGGGCCCGCGGCGACGCGGACCCGTCGACCCCGGGCCGGCGGACGGCCGCGCTCCAGCGCGCCGCCGACCGGGTCGAGACCGCGCTCGCCGGGCTCGAGCGGCCGCTCGGCCGTTACCTGCTCGAGCTCGAAGGGGCGACGGCAGAGGGCCGGTCGTGGTTCTCGGAGCCCGGCGAGGCGGAGCTCGTCGACTGGGCGCCGGTGCTCGAGCGCGCCGGCGTGGCCGCCGCGCCGCACCGCGTCGTCGCCGCGTATCTCGAGCTGGCCGTGCTCGTTCGGGCGCTCGAAGGACTGTCGGCTGCGGTGCACTGGGGCTCGAGGCCGGACCGCGGCTCCCTCTGGGCCGGGCTCTTCGACCTGCGCGAGAACCTGCTCGGCCGGGCGCTCGACGACGTGCGCGCGCTCGCCGCCTAGCGAGACGAGAGGAACATGAAGCGCCAGATTCGAGTCGGCGTTCGGGTCACGAGGGCGGGGGCCGCATCGTCGCTCCCCTGCAGGTCGGGGGGTTCCCTGTCCGGCTAGCCGTTGGCTTCGGATCGGTCTGGGTCCGCGACGACACCGGCCGTGTGCTCCGCATCAAGCCCCTGGACTGAGTCTTCGCCGGCCGAAACGACACCTGATGCTCTCTAGGCTGACGACGTGGCCGTAGAGCTCACCGTGGTCGGGTCGATCAACCTCGACCTCGTCGCGCGCGTCGAGCGGCTGCCGCGGCCGGGTGAGACGGTCGGCGGTGCGACGCTCGCGCGCTACCCGGGCGGCAAGGGCGCGAACCAGGCTGTCGCGGCGGCCCGGCTGGGGGCACGCGTGCGCATGGTCGGTGCGGTCGGGGACGACGCGTTCGCCGACGAGGCGCTCGCGGGCCTGCGGGAAGTCGGGCGTCGAGCTGGAACTCGAGCGCGTGGGGGAGACGGGCGTCGCGCTGATCTACGTCGACGACGCTGGGCGAGACCGAGATCGTGGTCGCGCCGGGCGCGAACCTGCTCGTGACGCCGCGCGCCGGTCGAGGGCGCGGTGCTCTGCCAGCTCGAGATCCCGAACGAGGTCGTGCACGCGGCCGCGGCACAGGCGTCGTTCTTCGCGCTGAACGCGGCGCCGGCGCGCCCGATCGAGCTCGAGCCCGACCTGCTCGTCGTGAACGAGCTCGAGCACGAGGTCGTCTCGGCCGGCCGGCTCGTCGCGGTGACCTACGGCGCGAAGGGCGCAGCGCTCTTCGAAGGCGGCCGCGAGGTCGCGCGCGCCGAGCCACCTCGAGTCGAGGCGGTGGATGGGACCGCCGCGGGCGACGCGTTCACCGCCTGCCTGACCGTCTCGGTGCTCGAAGGCCGGAGCCACGAGGAGGCACTGCGGCGAGCGTGCGCGGCGGGCGCGATCGCGGCCTCGCGCGCTCGGCGCGCAACCCTCCCTGCCGACGGCCGACGAGGTGGACGCCATACTCGCCGCGTGACACCGACACCAGTCATCCTCGACTGCGACCCGGGCCACGACGATGCGATCGCGATCCTGCTCGCGCTCGCATCGCCGGAGGTCGAGCTCGTCGGCATCACGACGGTTGCCGGCAACGCGACGCTCGAGCAGACGACCGCGAACGCCCTGCGCGTCCTCGAGTACGTCGGCCGCGGCGATGTGCCGGTCGCGGAGGGCGCCGGCCGGCCGCTCGTCAAGGAACGCGACGTGGCCGCGCACGTCCACGGCGCCACCGGGCTCGACGGCCCCGAGCTGCCGGCGGCAGTCGGGACGCCGGTCGCCGGACACGCGGTCGAGTTCCTGGCCGAGGAGATTCGGACTCGCGGGGGTCGGCTGACGCTCGTCCCGACAGGCCCGCTCACGAACGTGGCGTTGCTGCTCTCGCTCCACCCCGACGCGAGGCCCGAGCGCATCGTCCTCATGGGCGGCGCGGTCGGTGAGGGCAACCGAACGCCGGCAGCGGAGTTCAACGTCTGGGCCGATCCGGAGGCCGCCCGGCGCGTCTTCTCGAGCGGGATCGACGTGACGATGATCGGCCTCGACGCGACCCACCAGGCGCTGATCCGACCCGGTGACGCCGAGGAGCTGCGCGCCGCAGGGCGTGCGGGCACGCTCGTCGCGGAGCTCGTCGACTTCTACTCGCGCTTCCACGGGCAGCTCTACCCGGAGCTCGGCGGCTCGCCCATGCACGACCCGCTCGCCGTCGCCCACGTGATCCGGCCGGGGATCGTCGAGACACGCGCGGCCCAGATCGAGGTCGACTGCAGCGGCGGCCCGAGCTACGGACGCACGAACGTGGACTGGCGGGGCCGACACGACGGTCGCGAGCCGAACGCACACGTCGCGCTCGGAGTGGACGCCGACGCGTTCAGGGCACTGCTGCTCCAGCGGGTCGCCGCGCTCGGGTGAGCCGTTGAAGGAGGGGTGCGCTCGATCCCGAAGTGGCGCCCATGGCGCAGCGAAAGCGCACGGCCAGACCGCGTCCGAAGACGCCCGCCCGCGTCAAGAAGCGGCGGCGGCGCGCTCGTCCTCGTAGCCACCACTATCCGGAGCTCGTCGGACTCGTCCTCGTCGCGACAGGCGTCTTCCTCGCCTGCGTGCTGTGGGTCGGCCTGAGCGGCGGGCCCGTGCCCGGCGCGGCCACCGACACGGTCGGGTGGGCTGCCTACCTGCTCCCGCTCATCCTCTGTCCGCTCGGCGCCCTGATCGTCACCCGCAGCGAGCTCGTCGCGGTGAGGCCGTTCCGGCTCGGGCTCGCCGTCGCGGTGCTCGGGCTCCTGCTCACGCTCGGCTCCGAGCACGGCGGGTTCCTGGGCGAGAAGCTGGCGTCGCTCTTCGCATTGGCGCTTGGCTCAGCGGGCACGACGATCCTCGGCGTGCTGCTCGTCGTCGTCGGGGCGCTTCTCCTGACCGGAGCGTCGCTCGGGGCGCTCGTTCGCCGCTCGGGGCGCGTTGTGCGACACGCCTCGACGCGCGTCCGGCGCGAGCCGGGGCGCGCTTCGCGGCCGACCGAGCTCGTCGCTCCGCCGCCGAGCCTCGCCCAACCTGTGCCCGAGCCCCCCGTCGATGTGGCGCAGGACTACCCCGACCTGGTCGGCCGCACGTCCGCCGAGTCGGTCCAGCCGGCACCGCTCGTCGCGCTGTTCGCAGACGACGAGCCGACGCACGAGGACACGCAGCAGTCCCTCTTCGACGTCTCGGCCGAGGCGCCGCCCGAGTACCACCTGCCCGACCGGTCGCTGCTCCGGAGGTCGAAGCCCGGCACCGGCCCGAACGCCGAGGCCAACCGCCGCATCGAGGAGGCGCTCGTCCAGTGCCTCGCCAACTTCGGCGTCGAGGCGACGGTGATCGGCGAGATCTCCGGGCCCCGCGTCACGCGCTACGAGCTCCAGCTCGCGCCCGGGACGAAGGTCGGCAAGGTCGCGCAGCTGAAGGACGACCTCTCGTACGCGCTCGCGACGACGGAGATCCGGATCCTCGCCCCGATCCCCGGCAAGCAGGCGGTCGGCGTCGAGGTGCCCAACCTCTCGCCCAACATGGTCCTGCTCGGCGACATCTTCGACGACCTGCCGGCAGCCTCGAGCCCGCTCTCGGTGTGGCTCGGAAAGGACATCTCCGGCGCCGCCGTGTGGACCGACCTCGCGCGCATGCCTCACATCCTGATCGCCGGGACGACCGGCTCCGGCAAGTCGGGCTGCATCAACACGATCCTGACGTCGATCCTGCTGCGCGCGACGCCGGACCAGGTGCGGCTGATCCTGATCGACCCGAAGCGAATCGAGCTCGGCTACTACGAGTCGATCCCGCACCTCCTGACGCCGGTGGTCTCGAGCCCCAAGGAGGCGAGCGCCGTTCTGCTCAACGTGGTGACAGAGATGGAGCGCCGGTACGAGCGCCTGTCGCACGTCCGGGCGCGGAACCTCCCCGAGGCGAACCGAGCGCTGCGCAAGCGCGGCGAACCGGAGCTGCCCTACTTGCTCGTCGTGATCGACGAGCTTGCCGACCTGATGATGGTCAGCCCCCAGGACGTCGAGGACGCGATCATCAGGCTCGCGCAGAAGTCACGCGCGGTAGGCATCCACCTCGTGCTCGCGACCCAGCGGCCGTCGGTCGACGTGATCACCGGGATGATCAAGGCGAACGTGCCCTCGCGGATCGCGTTCGCCGTCTCGTCGCAGACCGACTCCCGGGTGATCCTCGACCAGAACGGCGCCGAAAGCCTGCTCGGTCAGGGCGACATGCTCTTCAAGCCGCTCGGGACGAACCGCCTGCAGCGCGTCCAGGGCGCCTTCGTGACCGAGGAGGAGATCGCGCTCGTCGTCGAAGCGACGCGCAGCCAGCGCGAGCAGGAGGTCGACGAGTCCTTCCTCGAGGCGCCGCAGGTCTTCGCAGACGACGTCGAGGCCGACGACGGCGACTTCGACCCCGACGAGGACCCGCTCCTCGACCGCGCGATCGAGGTCGTGGTCACCGCGCAGACCGCGTCGGTCTCGCTCCTGCAGCGGCGCCTCCGGGTGGGCTACACGCGCGCCGGCCGGCTCATCGACATGCTCGAGCGGCGCGGGATCATCTCGCCCTACGAGGGCTCCAAGCCTCGGCGGGTGCTGCTCGCCGAGCACGAGCTCGAGCGCGTCGCCTCACCGACACTCGACGCAAACTAGGCGGCCCGATCCAGCGTCAAAACAGGTGTCTAGCGTTGCCTGCCCTCGCGGGTTAGCATCGCGCAACTACTCAGCCATCTAGGAGGGCACCAAGTTGAGGAGACCTGTATTCATTGCGGCCGCGGCTGCGTTCGCGCTGGGACTCGCGATCGTCGCGGGCGCCGTCGCGTCGCCGAAGCAAGAGCCGATCACGGCGGCGCTCGTCAGCGACATCGGCAAGTTCAACGATCGCGCCTTCAACCAGAACCAGCTCCTGGGCCTTCAGACGGCGAAGGCGAAGCTCGGCGTCAACACGATTCCCCTACAGTCGAACTCGGTCAGCGACTACATCCCGAACCTGACCTCCGCGGTCCGGCAGGACGCCGACATCATCATTTCGGCCGGCTTCCTGCTCGCCGACGCGACCGCGACGATCGCGAAAAGGTTCCCGGACACGCACTTCGCGATCACCGACTATCCGGTCCAGGCGCCGCCGTTCGCCGACGACAAGGGCAAGGTCCTGTACCAGAACGTCCTGGGCCTGACCTACGCGGCGAACGAGGGCGGCTGCCTCGTCGGAGTCCTCGCGGCGAAGATGGCCCAGAGGATGGGCACGAAGACGATCGGTGCGGTCGGCGGCGTCAAGATCCCGTCGGTCGACATCTGGATCGCGGGCTACAGGCACTGCGCGCAGAAGGCCGTGCCCGGCACGAAGGTCCTGATCGGCTACTCGCAGGACTTCGTCGCCGCCGACAAGTGCAAGACGGTCGCCGAGAACCAGCTCGCGCAAGGCGCCCAGGTGCTCTTCCAGGTCGCCGGCCAGTGTGGCCAGGGAACGCTCAAGGCAGCCGATGAGGCAAACAAATGGGGGATCGGTGTCGACGTCGACCAGTACGCCCTCGCGAAGCGCGTCCTCACGAGCGGGATCAAGCGCGTCGACGTCGGCGTGTTCTCGGCGATCGCGCAGGTGAAGGCGGGCAAGTTCCAAGGCGGCACGAACCTCTTCTTCAACCTGAAGAACGGTGGCATCGGGGTCGGCAAGATCAACCCCGCCGTGCCGGCGGCGGATCGGGCCCTGATGAACAAGTACAAGGCGGACATCATCAGCGGCAAGCTGAAGCCCAAGGACTCGCTCTAGGTCGCGGGCGGACGCGTAGTTCCAGAGGGGCGGGCCGGTGGCCCGCCCCTCGCCGTTTCGGGCGTTTAGGATCGCTCCCCAATGAGTGCGCCCGCGAGCGACCCGGTCGCGACCGTACCCGTCCTCGAGATGCGCGGGATCACGAAGGCGTTCCCGGGGATCGTCGCCAACGATCACGTCGACTTCGAGCTCCTGAAGGGGGAGGTGCACGCGCTCCTCGGTGAGAACGGCGCGGGCAAGTCGACCCTCATGAACATCCTCTACGGGCTCTACAAGCCCGACAGCGGTGAGATCCGCCTCCGCGGCAAGCCGGTGTCGTTCGCGTCGGCGAAGGAGGCGATCGAGGCTGGCATCGGGATGGTGCACCAGCACTTCATGTTGATCCCGGTGATGACCGTCGCCGAGAACATCGTGCTCGGGACCGAGCCGCGCCGCGAGGGCATCGTGCTCGACGAGCGCGGCGCGGAGGAACGCGTGCGAGAGCTGTCGCAGCAGTTCGGGCTCGTGGTCGAGCCGACGGCACTCATCTCGGAGATCACCGTCGGCCAGCAGCAGCGCGTCGAGATCCTGAAGGCGCTCTACCGAGGCGCGGAGATCCTCATCCTCGACGAGCCGACGGCCGTGCTCACGCCGCAGGAGGCAGGCGAGCTCTTCTCGATCGTCAAGAGCCTTCAGGCCGACGGCAAGTCGATCATCTTCATCAGCCACAAGCTCAACGAGGTGCTCGAGATCGGCGACCGGACGACCGTCCTGCGCCGCGGCAAGAAGATCGAGACGGTGCCGTGCGCAGGCGCGACCGAGGACTCGCTCGCTCGTGCGATGGTCGGCCGGGAGGTGCTGCTGCGCGTCGACAAGACACCCGCGAATCCGGGCGAATCGCTCCTGACCGTCGAAGACCTGCACGTGCTCGACGACCGCGGGATCGAGAAGGTACGCGGTGTTTCGCTGAACGTCCGGGCCGGCGAGATCGTCGGGATCGCAGGCGTCGACGGCAACGGACAGAGCGAGCTGATCGACGCGATCACGGGCCTTCGCCGAGCCCAGGCCGGCGCGATCAAGGTCGCGGGCAGGGATCTGCGCGGCACGAGCGTGCGCGGAATGCTCGACGCGGGCGTCGGCCACATTCCGGAGGACCGCCAGCGACGCGGCCTCGTGCTCGAGTTCACGATCGCCGAGAACATCGCTCTGCACGACTACGCCGAGCCGCCGGACGCGAAATGGGGGTGGCTGTTCCCGGGCCGTCTCGTCGAACGCGCGAAAAGGCTGATCAAGGAGTTCGACGTGCGCGGCGGAGGAGCGCTGACGCCCGCTGGAGGGCTCTCGGGTGGCAACCAGCAGAAGGTCGTCGTCGCACGCGAAGTCGCTCGCGACCCCAGGGTGCTCATCGCCGCCCAGCCGACACGCGGCCTCGACGTCGGCGCGATCGAGTACCTCCACAGGCGCCTCATCGAGGAGCGTGACGAGGGACGTGCGATTCTGCTGATCTCGCTCGAGCTCGAAGAGGTGATGTCGCTCTCCGACCGCATCCTCGTGATCTACGAGGGCGAGATCGTGGGCGAGCACTTGCCGGACGTCACCGAGCAGGAGCTCGGTCTCGAGATGCTCGGCGGGCGCAGGAAGGCGGCGGCATGATCCGCTGCCTCGACGGAGGCGACCGGAGAGCATGAGCACGACGACGCCACCGCCGGCCGCGCCCGTACCGCAGCCGGCGCCCGAGGACGACGGGCCGGGCGGATCGCTCGCGACGAGGATGTGGCTCGGCCAGCGCGCGGGCGGGATCGTCGTGCCGGTCGTGACGGCGCTCCTCGCGTTCCTGATCGGCGGGGCGGTGGTGGCCGCCACCGGCCACAACCCGCTCGTCACGTACCGAGACATCTTCGAAGGCGCAGGCCTGAACTGGTTCTTCCATCCGACGACCGACACGTTCGACACGGCGGCCTACAACCTCTCGCAGACCATGCTGCAGACGTCGTCGCTCATCCTCACCGGGCTCGCGGTCGCGTTCGCGTTCCGTTGCGGGATGTTCAACATCGGCGGTCAGGGCCAGTACTTCGTCGGGCTCTACGTCGCGGTCTGGATCGGCTCCTCGTGGGTCGAGATGTCGACACTGCCGCACGTCCTGATCGGGATCGTGGCTGCGACGCTCGCCGGCGCGATCTGGGCCGGGATCGCCGGGTTCCTGAAGGCGACGATCGGCGCCCACGAGGTGATCACGACGATCATGCTCAACTGGATCGCGATCTGGGTGGGGATCTACCTCGTCGGTTCCGGTGGCCCGCTCCAGGGCTCGAACGAGTCGGTTCCGATCTCGGCCGACGTCGTCGAGGGGGCGAAGCTACCCGTCATCTGGGGGGAAAAGGATCTGCAAGGGCTCCATATCGGCATCTTCGTGTCGATCGCGGCGCTCGTCGTCTTCTGGCTGCTCCTGAACCGCACGACCCTGGGTTACGAGGTGCGCGCAGTCGGTTTCAACCCCGAGGCAGCCCACTACGGCGGTATCAGCGTCCGGAAGAACCTGATCCGTGCGATGGCGATCTCGGGCGCATTCGCCGGCCTCGCGGGCGGGCTCGACATGCTCGGCTATGCCTACCGGATCGGGGTCTCCGACATTCCCATCTCGCAGATCGGGTTCCTCGGCATCGCGGTCGCCCTGCTCGGCCGGAACACCGCGATCGGCGTCGGGCTCGCGGCATTCCTCTTCGGGGCGCTCCTCTTCGGAACGACGCACGGCCTGCAATCGGGGTCGATCGAGCCCCAGCTCGCGAGCAACCTGACCTACATGATCCAGGGCCTGATCGTCCTGTTCGTCGGAGCCGACCTGCTCATCCTGGCCGTCTGGAACAGCCGCAAGCGGCTGCGGCGCCGTGAGGCGGCGACGACGTGACCGCCGGAGCGAGCACGGTCGGGCAGCCGTTCTGGCGGCGAGTCTCGACGCATCGCTCGGTTGCGAGTGCGGGAGTTCTGCTGGGCGTGCTCGCCTGCCTGCTCGCGCTGCCGCCGATCACGGCACGCTCGATCGTGTGGTCGACGCTCGTAGGCATTCTCGCCGTCGCGTGCGGCATCTGGGTGATCACGCGCGGCGAGCGGCGGGCCGGTTGGTGGGCTGTCGCCGCGGGCATCGCCGGGATCGGCCTCGCCTCGCTCGCCGTCCAGTCGAGCGTCGAGAACCTCGACACCGTCTTCCGTGCTGACCTCGTCGCCTCGACGCTCGTCTTCTCGACGCCGCTCGTCTTCGCCGGCATCGGCGGCATGTTCTCCGAGCGCAGCGGCGTCGTGAACATCGGCCTCGAGGGGATGATGCTGATGGGGGCGTTCTTCGCCGTCTACGGCGCCGACAAGGGCCAGAGCTGGGTCGTCGGGATCCTTGCCGCCGTGCTCGCAGGCGGTCTGCTCGCGCTCGTGCACGCCTTCTTCTCGATCCATCTGCGAGCCGACCAGATCGTCTCCGGCGTCGCGGTCAACTTCCTCGCGCTCGGGATCACGGGCTACTTCTTCTTCCAGCTCTACCACGGCCAGGACGTTCCGGTCGGGATCTCGACGATCCCGCGCGTGAACATCCCCTGGATCGAGGACCTGACGTTCCTCGGGCCGGCGATCGGCCACCTCAACCTGATGGTCTGGCTCAGCTTCGTGCTCGTGGTCGTGTCGTGGTTCGTCCTCTTCAAGACGCCGATCGGCCTGCGCATCCGCGCCTGCGGCGAGCACCCCCGCGCCGCCGACACGGTGGGGATCAACGTCTACGCGATCCGGTATGGGGCGGTGATCCTCTCGGGCGTGCTCGCGGCGCTCGGGGGCGCCTACCTCTCGATCGGCTTCGGCGGCGGGACCTTCGGCGAAAACATGACCGCGGGGAGAGGATTCATCGCCCTCGCGGCGATGATCTTCGGTGCCTGGAAGCCGTTCGGCACCTTTGCTGCCGCGTTGCTCTTCGGCTTCTCGACCGCGCTCGCGTACCGGCTCGACATCTACTCGGCCCAGGCGGCCACCCTCTTCCAGACGCTCCCGTACGTGCTCACGCTGATCGCCGTCGCCGGCGTGGTCGGTCGCACCGTGCCGCCCGCCGCCGACGGCAAGCCGTATGTCCGCCAGTAGAGCGCTGGCCCTCACCTCGCTTCTGCTGGGCCTGCTCGCAATCGCAGCGATCCCGATCGCCGCGATCGTGGCTGCCCGGCGCGAGGACGTCGGGCTCGTGCAAGCCGAGCTCGTCGCCGTGGCCGCGGCGATCGTGCTGGGCCTCCTTGGGGTCTCGATAGGACGTCGTGCGCGCTACCGGGTCGAGCGGAGCGTCCGGAGGCCCGGGGCGAGGCTGGTTCGAACTGCGCGACTCGTCGCGTGGACCGGCGTCTATCTCGGGCTCACCGGTGCGCTCGCGCTCGGGTTCTACGAGCTCCTGCGGGCATCTTCGTAGTACGCCGAGAAGCGGTTACGCTAGGCCGACCGTGTTCGAGATCGGCAATAGCCTGCGCGAGGCGCGTGTCCGGAGGGGGATCGAGTTCGCCCAGGCGGAGCAGGCGACGAAGATCCGTGGCAAGTACCTGCGCGCGCTCGAGGAGGAGCGCTTCGACCAGCTGCCGGCGGAGACCTACGTGAAGGGGTTCCTGCGCATCTATGCCAACTACCTGGGACTCGACGGGCAGCTCTACGTCGACGAGTTCAACTCGCGGTTCGTCGCCGGCGACGAGCTCTTCTCGCGCCGGCCCCCGACCCGCCGGCACAGCCGCAATCGGCGCCTCGAGACGAACGTGGTCCTGTTCGCGCTCGCGGCGATCGCGATCGTCACGCTCGTCGTGATCAGCGCCTGGCGCTGGACGGGCGCCGACGATAGCGCTCCGCGGACGCGGGCCCCTGTCCCGGCGCAGAACGCCAAGAAAGCCGCTCCCTACCTGACGATCAAGGCCGTCCGAGGGTCGGCGTACGTCGCCGTCCACCGCGGCGGCGCATCCGGCCCGGTTGTCTTCCAGGGGACGATCGCGAAGGGCACGACGGAGCCGTTCAACGGCAAGCACTTCTGGCTCAACGTCAGCGCTCCCGAGAACCTCGTGATCAAGGTGGGCGGGGAGCGTGTGCGCGTGGGCGGCTACCGGCCGCGCGTGATCACGGTCTCGCCCGCCGGGTGGCAGGCGCAGTCGTAGCCTCGCCGACGGTGCGCGGAGCCGTCCTCGTGACCGGCTCGGAGCTCGCCCGCGGCGACCGGACCGACCGCAACGGCCCGTTCCTCCTCCGCTCGCTGGTCTCGCTCGGGATCGAGCCGGTCGAGCTCAGGATCGTCGGCGACGCTCCGGCCGAGCTCGAGCGGGCGCTTCGCGCCGGTCTCGAGCACGACCTGCTCGTCGTCTCGGGTGGGCTCGGGCCGACCCACGACGACCGCACCGTCGAGCTGCTCGCCAGGGCCGCCGGCAGGGCGCTCGTCCTCGACTCCGAGCTCGAGGGCCGCATCGAGACCTGGACGCGGGAGCTCGCGAGCAAGCTTCGCCGGCGGCCGGACGAGTTCCAGGCGGGAATCCGGAAGCAGGCCTGCGTTCCCGAGGGCGCCGTGATCGCCGGTCTCGCCGGCACGGCGCCCGCCCTCGTACTGGAGGTCGACGGACGGGTCGCCGTCACGCTGCCCGGGCCGCCGCGCGAGCTTCAGGCTCTCTGGCCGGCCGTGGTCGAGACGGAGCCGTTCCGGCGGCTGCTCAGCCGGGCACGGCCTCCAGGGCGCCGTGCCCTCCGGCTCTACGGCGTTCCCGAGGCGACCGTTGCGGAGGCGCTTGCGGCTGCGGGCGGCGACGGGGACGGGGTGGAGGCGACGATCTGCGCGCGCGACTTCGAGATCCACGTCGATCTCCTCGTCGAGCCCGACGCCGCGGAGCGCGCCGATGCGCTGGAGGCAGCCCTGGCCGAGCAGCTCGAGCCGTACGTCTTCACCCGCAGCGAGGCGACCGTCGAGGAGCTCGTGCTCGCGCGCTGCCGCGAACGAGGGCTCACGCTCGCGACGGCCGAGTCGTGCACGGGCGGGCTCGTCGCGGCACGCCTCACGTCCGTTCCGGGATCGAGCGACGTGTTCGTGGGCGGAATCGTCTCGTACGCGAACGACGTCAAGGCAGGGGAGCTCGGCGTGCCGGCCGAGGTGCTGCGCGAGCATGGAGCCGTCTCGAGCGAGGCGGCCGCCGCGATGGCGCAGGGTGCCCGCAGCCGGCTGCACGCCGACGTCGCGCTGGCGGTGACCGGCATCGCCGGGCCCGGCGGAGGATCGCCCGAGAAGCCGGTCGGCCTCGTCTACCTGCACGCGGCAGGGCCGGACGGCGAGCGGGCCGCCGACTTCGTCTCGCCCGGCGACCGGCAGACGGTGCGAGCGCGGGCGACCGTGGCTGCGTTGCACCTTCTTCGCACACTTGTCACGAAGACGTGACGGACACGGCACACACCTCCCGCTAGCGTGGACGGCGGTGATCGGCTTCGACTCTTCTGCGCTCTCGAGCTCCCCGAGGAGACGGTCGACGCCCTGGTCTCCTGGCAGCAGCGCGAGCTTCGCGTCGGCCGGGCACGGCTCGTGCCGCCGTCGAATCTTCACGTCACGCTGGCATTCCTCGGCCCGCGCCCGGCCGACGAGCTGCCGCAGATCACCGCCGCGCTTCGAGCCGCCGCCGGCGAGGCAGGCGCCATCCGGTTGCAGGCTCGCGCCTATCGCGAGACGAGAAGCGTCGGGATGCTCACCTTCGACGACGAGGCGCAGCGTGCCGTGGCTCTAGCAGCGCGATTGCACGGGCTCCTCGAGGAGGCCGGCGTCTACCGCCGCGAGGCGCGGCCGTGGCTTCCGCACGTCACGGTGCTGCGGTTTCGCGAGCGGCCGCGGCTCGGTCCGGCGCTGCCCGACCTCGGCGAGGTGAGTCCGTCCGACGCCGCTGTTTACATCTCCCGGCTGCGGTCCACCGGGGCCCAGTACGAGATCCTCGAAGAGGTTCCACTCGGGGATGGTCGAGATTGGTAGGTCGTCGTTGAGAGTGGGAAGCTGTTGAGAGTACGAAGCTCTTGAGAGTAGGAGGTTGATCAGGGTGGATCGCGAGCAGGCTCTGGACGTCGCGCTCGGGCAGATCGAGCGGAACTTCGGCAAGGGTGCCGTGATGAAGATGAGCGACCAGGCGCACGTCTCGGTCGGCGCGATCTCGACGGGCTCGCTGCCGCTCGATCTCGCGCTCGGAATCGGCGGGCTGCCGCGAGGACGAATCGTCGAGATCTTCGGGCCGGAGTCTTCCGGCAAGACGACGCTCGTCTACCACGTGATCGCCGAGGCCCAGCGGCGCGGCGGCATCTGCGCGTTCATCGATGCCGAGCACGCGATGGACCCCACGTACGCGAAGCGGATCGGCGTCAACATCGACGAGCTGCTCGTCTCGCAGCCCGACACCGGCGAGCAGGCGCTCGAGATCACCGAGCTCCTGATCCGCTCCGGCGCGCTTGCCGTGGTGGCGATCGACTCGGTCGCCGCCCTGACCCCGAAGGCCGAGATCGAGGGCGAGATGGGCGACTCGCACGTCGGCCTCCAGGCGCGGCTGATGTCGCAGGCGCTCCGCAAGCTCGCGGGCACGCTCAACCGCACCGACACGATCTGCATCTTCACGAACCAGCTGCGCGAGAAGATCGGCGTCATGTTCGGCAACCCCGAGACGACGCCGGGCGGCCGGGCGCTCAAGTTCTACTCGTCGGTGCGGCTCGACATCCGCCGCATCGAGACGCTCAAGGACGGCGTCGAGGCGATCGGCAACCGGGTGCGCGTGAAGGTCGCGAAGAACAAGGTCGCGCCGCCGTTCAAGCAGGCCGAGTTCGACATCATGTACGGCGAGGGCGTCTCGTGGGAGGGCACCGTGCTCGACGCGGCGCTCGAGCGGAAGGTCGTGCAGAAGGCCGGCTCGTACTTCAGCTTCGGCGACGAGCGGCTCGGCCAGGGACGGCAGAACGCAACCGCGTTCCTCAAGGAGCATCCCGACGTGGTGCAGCAGATCCTGCACGGCATCCAGGCCACGGTGGGCACAGGTCAGATCGTCTCGGCCAGGCTGCTCGCGCCCATGGAGCCCGTCGACGCAAGCCCGGTCGAAGCCGAGGAGGAGACACCGACCGCGGCGTAGACGCTCTCCATGGCCCCTTGCGTCACGGCGCTGGTCGAGACGGGCAGAGGGCGCATACTCGTCGAGCTCGACGGGGCGGCTTGGCGCACCTTCCCCGTTGATGCCGTCGTGCGTGCCCGACTGGCCGTCGGCACGGAGCTCGACCGGCCGCGAGCGCGTGAGCTCGGCCGCGCGCTGAGGCGCGTCGAGGCGCTCGACATCGGCACACGTGCCCTGGCCCGGCGCGACCGCTCGACGGCGAGCGTCTCGGCACTGCTCGCCCGTCGGGGAGTCGCTCCGGTGGATCGGGTCGAGGCGTTGGCGGCGCTCGAGGAGGCCCGCTACCTGGACGACCATCGCTTCGCCCGCTCGCGCGCAGCCGCCCTCGCGGCGCGGGGCTACGGCGACGCCGCGATCAGGTTCGACCTCGAAGGGCAAGGGCTCCCTCCCGAGAGCATCGCGATGGCGCTCGAGAGCCTCCTGGCGGAGGGCGAGCGCGCCCGGGCGTTCGTCGCCCGCACGGAGCCAAGCGTGAAGACGGTGCGACGGCTCGCCGCCCGGGGCTTCTCGGCCGAGTCCATCGAGGCAGTGCTGGGCGACGCGGCGCCGCCCGTGGCCGACGACGATTTCTGACGCGGGACGGACAGCCCCTCACGCCGCCAAGGCCGGCTCCTGGTGCGTGGCGCTGTCCTCCACGGGCGCGAGCGGCCGGATCACGAACCAACCCGCCACGGCGGCGAGCGCGAGCCCGGCGAGCGCGACGCGGCTCGCACCCAGCTCGCCGAGCCACGACGTCTGGTCGTGGAGGATCCAGATCGTCCCGCTCCAGATCACGAGCGGCGCGATCGCCGACGCCACGCGATTCGCGAGGTTGAAGAACCCGAAGAACTGGCCCCGCAGCTCGGCCGGCGTGAGGACGAGCATGAAAACGCGGTCGGCGGTCCAGATCACGCCCAGCGCGGCGCCGCCCACCGGGCTCAGCGCCCAGATCGTCCACGGCTCACCGATCACGGCCGTCAGGAGCACGCTCCCGGCCAGGGCCGGCAGCATCGCCATCAGCGGGGCCTTCGGCCCGTGCCGCTCGATCAGCCGCCCGGTGACGAGCGCGCCGGCGCCAGCCGAGACGACGACGATCCCGAGCGCGAGGTTCTTCTCGCTCTCGGAGAAGCCGCCGAGCCTCGTCATGTACACGGCGAGGAACGCGTTCAGCGTCACGATCGCATCCGAGTAGAGGAAGCGGCCGCCGAGAAAGCGGAACACGTGCGGGTAACGGCGAACCTGCTCGAAGCTCTGGGCGAACTGCCACCAGGCACGCCGGAGCGCGGCGCGGTCGGCCGCGGGATGAACGCGCCCCGGCTCGCGGACCCACACGAAGGCCGGCAGGGCGAAGACGACGTACACGACCGCGGCCGGGATGAACGCGCGCTGCTTGGAGCCGTCGCCGACGATCAGCTCGGCGACCACGACCAGCGCGAAGATGATGCCGACGAACCCGAGCCCGACCGCCCAGCTCGAGACGCGGCCGCGCGCACCCTCCGGAGCAACGTCGGCGAGCAGCGGATCGTACTGGGCGAGCGCGAGCTGGGCAGCCACCGCCGACGCGCCCGCGACGAGGAGGACGCCGAGCACACCGCGGTCGACGGGGACGATGCCGAGCAGCCCGGCTGCGCCGGCCGCGATGACCGTGAACACGATCAGGAGGGGCTTACGGCGTCCGATCTGATCCGCGTAGGCGCCGACCAGCGGCATCGCCACGAGCACGATCACGACAACCGTGAACTGGGTGACTGTGACGTACCAGTCGGGCCGATCGAGGTCGTTGATGATCCACGTCGGGAAGAAGCGAACGAGGAGCAGGAACGAGAACGCCGAGTAGGCGAAGTCGTAGAAGGCCCAGGAGAGCGCAGCACGCCGTTCAAACCGCGGCACGGGCGCTAACCGTAGTGTCCGGACACGCGACCGGAGCCGCGAGTACGCGCCTTCGTGATGGAAGGCACGACCGTCCGGGTGCAAGGTTGGATTGCATTCGTGACGTTGCTCATCGCCGTTGCGGCGCTCCTGACCCCATCCACCGCCTAGAAACCGCCGCCGCCCAGAAACGGTCGCCGCCGCCGCTACCCTTCGAGGCCGTGCGCCGCTACCACGTCACCACGTTCGGCTGCCAGATGAACGCCCACGACTCGGAGCGGATCAAGGGCCTGCTCGAGGAGCTCGGGCTCGGCGAGGCGCCGACTCCGGGCGACGCGGACGTGGTCGTCTTCAACACGTGCACGATCCGCGAGAAGCCGGACACGAAGCTCGCGGCCCACCTCGGCGACGCGATCGCCCGCAAGCGAGTGGATCCCGACCGGGTGATCGCAGTCGGCGGCTGCTACGCCGAGGCGCAGCGGGAGCGCATCTTCGAGCTCTACCCCGAGGTCGACGTCGCCTTCGGGCCCGGCTCGATCGGCCACCTGGGCGACTGGCTCGGTGCGGGTGGGATCGGGGTGGCGCGTGGACGCTTCGGGCTCGACGACCGCGCCTTCGCCGCGACGCTCCCGATGCATCGCGAAAGGCCCTTCCAGGCGTGGCTGCAGGTCTCGATGGGCTGCAACTCGGTCTGCTCGTACTGCATCGTCCCGGCGGTCCGGGGCCGCGAGCAGAGCCGCCGGCCCGGCGACATCCTGGCCGAGGTCACGCAGCTCGCCGGCGCCGGCGTGAGGGAGATCACGCTGCTCGGCCAGAACGTCAACTCGTGGGGGCGCGACCTCGCGCCCGAGATCCGCACCGAGTTTGGCGAGCTCTTGCGTGCGTGCGACACCGTCGAGGGGATCGAGCGCATCCGCTTCACGAGCCCACACCCGAAGGACTTCCGCGAGCCCGTGATCGCGGCGATCGCCGAGTGCGAATCGGTCTGCGAGCACGTCCACCTGCCTCTCCAGTCGGGCTCGTCGCGGATCCTCAAGGCGATGCGCCGCACCTACACGCGCGAGCGCTACCTCGAGCTCGCCACGCGCATGCGCGAGGCGATCCCGGACGTCGCGTTCGGCACCGACATCATCGTCGGCTTCCCCGGCGAGACCGAGCCCGACTTCGAGCAGACGCTCGAGGTCGTCGCCGAGGTCGGCTTCGACAGCGCGTTCACGTTCGTCTACTCGCCCCGGCAGGGGACGGACGCGGCGGCGATGGCCGACCAGATCCCGCACGAGACGAAGATCGAGCGCATGGAGCGGCTCGTCGAGCTCACGCAGCGGATCGCGCGAGAGCGGAACGAGGCGCGGGTCGGTCGCGTCGAGGAGGTGCTCGTCGAGGGCGCTTCGCGGAGCGACGACGCGCTGCTTCGGGGCCGGACGCGCCGCAACACGACGGTCAACTTCGCCGGCTCGGCGGCCCCGGGCGAGCTCGTGCCCGTGCTGATCGAGTCCGCGACCTCGACAACCCTGCGCGGGCGGCAGGAGGCGCTCGTCGCGGCCTAGCCGCCGGCTCTGGCACGGTTTCCGACGATGCGGATCCTCCTGACCGGCTCCTCCGGCCAGATCGGCACGAACCTCGCGCTCCGCCTCCAGCAGGACGGCCACTGGGTCTTCGGCGTCGACAAGCGCACGAACACCTGGACGAAGGAGTTCGACACGCTGCTCCAGGACCTCGCGATCCACTACCCGGCCTTCCGCGGCGGCATCGCCGGGGTCGAGTACCCCGAGGTCGACCTCGTCGTGCACCTGGCGGCGCACGCGAAGGTGCACCAGCTCGTGCGCCAGCCGCACCGCGCGCTCGAGAACGCGACGATGACGTTCAACGTGCTCGAGTACTGCCGGCAGCTCGACCTGCCGCTCGTGTTCTCGTCGACGCGCGAGGTGTACGGCGACGTCCACCGCTTCGACGAGTACGGCGAGGCGACGGCCGACTTCGCCTACACCGAGAGCCCGTACTCGGCGTCGAAGATCACCTCCGAGGCGTTCATCTACTCCTACGCCCGCTGCTACGGCCTTCGCTACCTCGTCTTCCGCTTCTCGAACGTCTACGGCCGCTACGACTGCGATCTGCAGCGGATGGAGCGCGTCCTGCCGCTGTTCATGCACCGGATGAGCCGCGGCGAGCCCGTCACGGTGTACGGCGGTGACCAGAAGGTGCTCGACTTCACCCACATCGACGACTGCATCGACGGCATCGCACGCGGGATCGAGCTCCTCGCCGACGGACGCGTCGCGAACGAGACGATCAACCTCGCCTACGGCCAGGGGAACACCCTCGTACGCGCTGCCGAGCTGATCGCCGCCGAGCTCGAAGTCGAGCCGCAGATCACGCAGGCGCCCGCCCTCCTCGGCGAGGTGACGCGCTACGTGGCCGACATCCGCAAGGCGCGCGAGCTGCTCGGCTGGGAGCCGCAGATGCCGCTCGGCCAGGGGATTCCGAAGGCCGTCGCGTGGTTCCGTGAATGGCGGGCGGCGCACCCGGAGGAAGACCGCCCGATCGAGCCCGACCGAACGCCGGGGGAGATCGAGCACGGCTTCAAGCAGCCGGCGCCGGCCGGTGCGTAGCGGGCCGGCCGTTCCCGGCGTCGTCGCGATCTACGGCCCGACCGCGAGCGGCAAGTCGGCCGTCGCACAGGGCGCTCCTCGACCGGCTCGACGCGGAGGTCGTCTCCGCCGACTCGGCGGCCGTGTACGCCGACCTGCCTCTGCTGACCGCGGCGCCCGACTATCCGGCGCGGCTCGTCGGGATCGTGCCGCTCGACCGGGACGTCTCGGTCGGGGAGTACCAGAGACTCGCGCACGGCGCGGTCGACGAGATCCTCGCCGCCGGGAGGACACCGATCGTCGTCGGCGGGACCGGCCTGTACCTGCGCGCGGCGCTCTCGTCGATCGAGCTGCCGCCGCCGCCCGAGCCGGGCGCGCGCGAGCGGTGGGCGGCGCTCTACGACGAGCACGGGCCAGAGGCAGCCCACGCGCTCCTCGCCGGGCGCGACCCGGCTGCCGCAGGCCGCGTGCACCCGAACGACCGGCGCCGCGTCGTCCGCGCGCTCGAGCTCGCCGAGATCGGCTCTTCGCTCGCACCGCCGGAGGACCGGCTCTGGAGCGAGGACGTGCGCCTGCCCACGACGCTCGTCGGGCTCACGGTCGCCGAGGGAGTGCTCGACCGCCGGATCCGGGAGCGTGTCGCCTGGATGGTCGAGCAGGGGGTCGTCGAGGAGGCGAGTGCGGCATGGGCGCTGCCGCTGTCGGCGACAGCGCGGAAGGTCCTCGGTCTCGAGGAGTTCGCGACGCTGCCGCTCGACGAGGCCGTGGCTGCGGTCGTCGCCGCGACGAGACGCCTTGCCCGTTACCAGCGGAAGTGGCTGCGGCGCCTCCCGCGCGCGGCTACGCTCGCCGCCGACCGCCCTCCGGAGGACCTGGCCGATGAGATTCTCGCGCTGGCAGGCGCAAGGGAACGTCTACCTCGTCGCTGAGGAGCCGCTCACGGCCGAGACGGTGCGGGCGGAGGTCGGCGACACGGACGGCATCCTCGAGGTCGTCGGCGCGCGGCGACGACTGGCTCCAGATCGCGATCTGGAACCCCGACGGCTCGCAGGCCGAGATGTCGGGCAACGGCACGCGGATCGCGGCGCGCTGGCTCGCCGACGAGACCGCGGCGGAGGTCGTGTCGGTGCGTGTCGGCCCGCGCGAGGTCGTGGCCCGCATGCTCGACGGCGGTCTCGTCGAGCAAGACCTCGGTCCCGTCGAGGTGGGCGAGCCCGAGGAGGCCGAGGGCATCCGCTTCACACCCGTCGATGTCGGCAACCCTCACGCGGTCGTGGAAGGCGACCCGTCCGACCTGCCACGCATCGGCCCGCTGCTCGAGACGCATCCACGCTTCCCAGAGCGAACGAACGTGCAGGTAGCACGCCGTCTCGGCGGCGGCGAGATCGAGGCCCGCGTGTGGGAGCGCGGCGTGGGGGAGACGGGCTCGTCGGGCACGAGCGCCGTTGCGGTCGCCGCCGCGCTCGGCGTAAGTCCGGCCACGATCCGCTTCCCCGGCGGCGAGCTCCGCGTGCGGATCGAGAAAGGACGCGCCGTCCTCACCGGCCCGGCGGCGCCTGTGCCCCACATCTGACGCGCTCGTGCCGACCGGCCGGTGACAGTCACCAGCATGTCTGCGCGGGACGCGTCACGCGACATGGCTGCACGGCCGGGACGCGACGTCCATCGCCGCCACGCCGGGCGACGATGGGCTCTCAGGTCACGGTCGTCTCGCCGTCGGACGTCGCGGGGGTGATCGTGCCGCCCTCGATCTCCCACACGCGCGACGCGTGCTCGCGCACGGTGCCTTCGTGGGTGGCGACGAGGCAGCTCGTGCCGGCCGAAGCCGACTCCTCCAGCAGCGCCCACACGCGGTCGCGCCAGCCGGCGTCCTGGTGGGATGTCGGCTCGTCCGCGAGCAGGATCGCGGGCGAGAGGACGAGCGCGCGCGCGAGTGCCGTCCGCTGCTGCTGGCCGATCGAGGTCTCGTGCGGCAGCCGCCCCGCGAGGTCTACGAGGCCAAGCCCGGCGAGGATGGCGTCGACCGCTGTGACGCACTCGTCGAGGCGGCCTGCGAGCCGCGATGGGAGTTCGACGTTCTCGCGCACGGTGAGCTCCGGGAGCAGGCCGAAGCGCTGCGGGAGGAACGCGAGCGACGACCACCCGAGCTCGGACGGCCGTCTCGGGCCGGCACTGACGTCGATCGTGCCCGCGTCCGGTGCGAGGAAGCCGGCGAGCAGCATCAGCAGCGTCGACTTGCCGGATCCCGAACGACCGATCAGCGCGCCCAGCTCGCCGCGGTGGAGGTCGAGGCTCACGCCACGCAGCGCGTGAACGTCCTCGCCGCCGTGAGCGAAGCGCTTCTCGAGTCCACGCACCGTCACGACCGGCTCGCCGCCGGTGCCGACCCGCCGCCGCGGCGGGCGCCCTTGTTCGAGCGTCTCGACGACGCGTCCGCGGTCGAGCAGGAGCACGCGGTCGGCGGCGGCGATCACGTCCGGGTCATGGGTCGCGATCACGAACGCCGCGCCCTCGCCGGAGTGGCGGCGCACCGCCGCGAGCAGCCGCGCGGCGGACTCGCGATCGAGCTCCGCGGTCGGCTCGTCGGAGACGATCAGCGGCGTGCCCCGGGCGAGGGCCAGCGCGAAGGCGGCGCGCGCCTGCTCGCCGCCCGAGAGCTCGATCGGCCGCGCGCCGAGCCGGTGCACGAGCCCGAACTCGTCGAGCAGTCGCCCGGCCGCGGGCGCCGACTCGGCGTGCTCGGCGACGGTGAGGTGCGGGACGAAGTTGTCGGCCGGCTTCTGGTTGACGAACGTTGCCGTGGCGCGGCGGTGGCGTCGCAGCCGCGCAGGCGACGCGCCGCCGAGGTCCTCGCCGCAGACGAGCAACGAGCCGCCGCTCGGCCGGTCGAGTCCCGCGAGCGCGCGCAGGAGCGTCGACTTGCCACTGCCCGACGGTCCGACGACGGCCGTGATGTCGCCGGCCGCGAACGTCGCGGCCACCTCGTGCAGCGCCTCGATGCTTCCGCTCGCGGTCAGGTACGACTTCGAGAGCGACCGGCACTCGACGAGTGGCTCAGGCGACACGCAACGCCTCGCTGACATCGGTGCGGCGGGCGAGCAGGCTCGTGACGCTGCCCGCGACGACCGCGACCGCGGCGAGCACCGCGGCGGCGACGGCAACCGTGCCGAGCGGCGCGACGAATACGGGCGACGGCTGCCACCCCGGCAGCGGGTCGATCTTCCGCACGACGGGCCCAGCTGCAGCCAGCGCGACGGTGGCTCCCACTCCGAGCGCGAAGAGGCCGATTGCGGCCACCTCGAGGCACAGCGACAGGATCTCCGCACTGCGCGTGAGCCCCATGCGCCCGGCGAGCGCCGACGCGATCGACTGCGACCGCTGCCGCGCCTGCAGGTAGAGCAGTAGCCCGACGAGCACGAGCACCGCCGACGCGAGTGCCGTTGTGCGCAGGTATCCGTACGTGCGCGTCGCGAGCAGCACGTCGGGGTCGCGGCGGAACGTCTCGACGCTGGTCGTGAAGTAGACGTCGACGCCCGCCCTCACCAAGGCGTCCGGAAGCTCGCGCGGCGGCCCCTTCGCCCAGACGAAGGTCTGCGTCACGCCCAGCGGGTCGAAGATCCGGGCGCGGGCTGTTGCGAGTTGGAGCGCGCGGAAAGACGTGATCGCGAGCGGGCTCGACGTCATGCCCGGGAATGCGTGAACGCGCCCGAGCACCGTCACCGGAAGGCGGCTCCCCTGCAACGACAGCGACCGCAGCGGCGGCGCGTTCGCGGTGACGATCAGCGGCAGCGGCATGGTCGGCGCGTCCGCCAGCCGTTCGAGCAGCCGTTCCGGGCTCGGCCCCCAGTCGTCCTCCCAGTGGAGGACGGCGGGCAGCGTCGCCGGATCGACGACGAGCACGTCGAGCTGCGGCCCGATCGCGCTGTTCGCGGCGACGGCGCCACTCCCGAACGCCACCTTGGTCAGCGGGTAGGGGAACCCGCGCGGCAGAGCCTGCGACGGCTGCACGATGCCGGCCACGTCGCCGCCGTTCGCGATGTACGCCTTCTCGTTCGTCGTGTGTCCAAGCGACCCCGCGAGCGCTTCTGCGTAGAAGAACGCGCCGAGCGCCACGGCCGAGACCACCGCGAGCACGACGAGCAGTCCGCGCGCCGCGGCGAGCCGGCGCAGCGCCAGGTAGACCGGCACCGGAAACCTGCGCGCGAAACCGCTGCGGCCCGGCCGCAGCGGGAGCCGCGCGACGCGCACGCCCAGGCCGGCCACTCCGGCGACGAGCAGGAGCGGGAACAGGAAGACCGCGAGCGTCGGATGCTCGGCGCCTGACGAGCCGCTGCGCGCGAGGCCGCCGCCGGTCTCGACGTCGACGAGCAGGTAGATCGCGATCGCGAGCAGCGGCAGCTCCCACGGCAGCCGGCCGAGCCGGCGACTGCGCGCGCCCGTGTCGTACAGATGCAGGAATGACACCGCGGCAGCGACCGTGAGCAGCGCGAGGGCAACTGCCGCCGCGAGCGCGGCGTGCCAGGCGGCGGAACGGAGCGTCGCTCGATCGACGGTGCCGCCGGGAGCGAACGTCTCGGTCAGGGCGGTCGCGAGCGCGAAGCCGACGACGGCGCCGGCAACCGCCGGCAGAAGCGCCTCGACAGCAGTCCGCGCCGAGAACGACGCCGCGTGCTCGCCGCGCGCGAAGACGAGTGCCGCCTCGACACGCCGACGCCGGACGGCGAAGACGCCAGCCGTCGCGGCGACCGTGAGCGCGATCCCGGCGCCGAGGCTCGAGAGCAGCGTCACGGCGGGCGAGACGGCGTCGACATTCGCATCCGCGATCGTGATCGCCGCGGGCAGCGAGCTCAGCACCTCGCACGGAGGGCCGGCGCCGGCGAAGTGGAGTCGCGGCTGCGGGCAGAGCTTCTGTGCCGCCGCCGTGTGCCCGGCCGTCAGCGTCCTCTGCACGCGCGCGAACCGTTCGGCGAGCCGTCGCGCGGCCGGCAGCGTGAGGTGACGCGGGTCGACCGGCAGCTCGTAGACGCTCTCGACGTCGGCGCCGCCGAGCGAGCGGACGAGCCGGTGGAGCTGAGTGCGGCTCACGAGCACGAATGTGGGCGGCGGCGGCGAGTCCAGGTCGAGCGGGTAGATGTCCTCGTAGAAGTTGGCCCAGTACGGCCGCCGCTCTTGGTAGGCGAGAGCGCGGTAGATCCCCTTCACGCGCACGGGCACGCTCCGGCTCCGGCCGCGGCGGTCGAACCCGATCAGCTCGAAGCTTCCGCCGGGCCGCAGGTGCAGCCCGCGCGCGGCGAGGTCGGAGATCCAGACGCCGGGGCCGCCGGTGCGCGCGAGGACTGTGACGCGCGAGAGCGCGCCGGTGCGGGCGAGCAGGCGCAGCTGCGCGGAGCCGCGCGGCGTCGAGGCTGCGATCCCGCCGCCGCGCGGCGGCGTCGAAAGCGCGGCGACCGGCTGACGGACCAAGCCCAGCGAGCGCCCGAAGGCGTCGACGGCCGCGGCGCGCCCGTCCTCACGCCCCGCTATCCGCTCGACTCGCAAGCCCGCGGGCACGTAGGTAGTGCCTCTGATCTGGAGCCCGGTGACGAAGGGCGTGAACTCGTCGAGCTTGCTCTTGAGGGCCGAGCTCCCGGCCGCCGCCCGGACGAGCGGCGACGAAGCAGCCGCGAGTGCGACGAGCATCGCGGCGACGGCGACGGCGACGAGCACCGTTGGGTGGTGCCGCAACGCGAACGGCGCCTTCCGCCACATGGCGGTGGGCCGGCGCCTCACGCCGCGGTGACTGGCAGCGCCGCGCCTGAGCCCGGCCGTCGCTTCATGCCGCGCCGACCACGAACGGCTCGCTGTAGACGCCAACCTCCTCGTCGTCGACCACCCGCGTCGCGTGCTCCCAGCGGAGGACCAGCGTGTGCATGAGTCGCGAGTGCGACCCCCGCGGCGTTCACGTCCACCGCCGCACGTCAGGCCCCGATTCCGGACTCGCGGAGCGCGTCGTTCAGCGACGTCTTCAGGTCGGTCGACTCCGTTCGCCGGCCGATGATCAGCGCGCAGGTCAGGTGGTACGTGCCGGCTGGAAACTCCTTCGGCCGTGTGCCGGGGACGACGACCGACCGCGGTGGGACGTAGCCGCGGTGCTCGATCGGCGCCGGGCCCGTGACGTCGATGATCGGCACCGAGGCGGTGAGCGTCACGTTCGGTGCGAGCACGGCCTCGCGCCCGATCCGCACACCCTCGACAACGATGCAGCGCGAGCCGATGAACGCGCCGTCCTCCACGATCACCGGACGCGCGCCGGGCGGCTCGAGCACCCCGCCGATGCCCACTCCGCCCGCAAGGTGCACGTCGGCGCCGATCTGCGCGCCGGAGCCGACGGTCGCCCACGTGTCGACCATCGTGTTCGGCCCCACCCAGGCGCCGATGTTCACGTACGACGGCATCAGCACGACGCCGCGCGAGAGGAACGCGCCGTAGCGGGCGACGGCCGGCGGCACCACCCGCACCCCGAGCTCCTCGTAGCCCGACTTGAGCGGGATCTTGTCGTAGTAGGAGAATGGACCGACCTCGCGCGGCTCCATCTGCCGCGAGCGGAAGAAGTCGAGGATCGCTTCCTGGACGCCCGAGTTGACGACCCAGTCGTCGCCGTCGGGCTCGGCGACGCGCACCTCGCCACGGTCGAGAGCCGCGATCGTCTCCTCTGTCGTCACCAGGTTTCTTCCATTCGAAGCGTGGGGATCGTCGCAGAATCGCCCTCGCGGCCGATGAGTTCCCGGCCCGGCGAGGGTCCAAGGAGCGACCACCACCGGAAAGGAGCGGAGATGTCTCGCAAGCTGTTCGTGAACATCGCCGTCGAGGACCTCGACCGCAGTGTCGACTTCTTCGGCAAGCTCGGCTTCTCGTTCGACCCTCGATTCACCGACGAGACGGCAACCTGCATGCTCGTCGGCGAGGACGCGTACGTCATGATCCTGACCCAGGAGCGTTTCGGCGACTTTCGCAGCAAGCCGCTCGCCGCCGCTGCGACCGGCACGCAGGCGATCTTCGCCCTCAGCGCGGAGAGCCGCGAGGAGGTCGACGAGCTCGCCGACACCGCCCTGCGAGTCGGCGGCAGCGCGGCCGCAGATCCGCAGGAGCTGGGGTTCATGTACAGCCGCAGCTTCCTCGACCCCGACGGCCACCACTTCGAGGTGTTCTGGATGGACCCGAAGGCGCTCGAGCAGGGCCCGGAGGCGGTGGAGGCGGGCGCGGCATCGACGGCGTAGCGTCCAGGCGACCGACGCTCGGGATCAAGCAGGCGCGGGCGTGTGTCGATGAGACACATGCATGCGCACTCTGCTGCTCGCCGCCGTCGGTGCGGTCTGGGGCGCCGCGATGGTCGTCGCGGGGATCGCGAACGGCGTCTTCGAGAGCTCCGGTGCGTACGGGGCAGGGCAGATGGCGGCCTTCGCGTTCGGCGTCGGGCTCCTGCTCGTGAGCGGGTGGACGCTCCTGAAGCGCTTCCGCAGCGACTGAGGCGGCGACCCCGCCGGCGGCGGCTCCGTTTTGTCGGCTTCAGGCGCGCTCCGCTGCGTAAGCGTCGAGCACGTCGAGATAGGCGTCCCGGTCCTCGATCGAGAGCCAGCTGATCGTGAACGCGTTGCGCGCGAGCTGCACGATCTCGTCACGATTCAGGTTCACGGCACTCTGAACGGAGAGGAGGTTCTCGTTCATGTAGCCGGGGAAGTAGGCCGGGTCGTCGCTGTTGACCGTGGCCCGCACGCCCTCGTCGAGCATGGCCTTGAGCTCGGGCGCCTTCAGACCGTCCGTGACGTAGCTGTTCGAGATCGGGCACATGGTCAGGCCCAGGCCGCGCCGGTTGATCTCCGTGACGAGCGCAGGGTCCTCGAGCGCGTTGACCCCGTGGTCGATCCGCTCGACGCCGATCTCGTCCAGGCATTGCCAGATGTGCCCGATCGAGTCGTCCTGGTCGACGTCTCGAGCCCGTTGCGAGCGGCGAGCTCGAACTTCAGGTCGGGCTCGAGCGTCCCCTCGACGTGCACGTGGAGCTCGGCCTTGGGAAGCCCCTCGATGAAGCTCGTGAGTCCGCTCATCCGCGTTCGCCGGCCGCCGCCTGCGCGTCGAGCCAGGCCTTCGCGACACGCTTCTTGGCGCGCGTGAGCCAGGCCTCGGCAACGAGGTCCTGGAGCTCGTCGCGGTCGAGGCGCGCCAGCTCGGGGATCCTGACGAGGATCGCCGGGTAACCCCTGAAGTGCGGCGTCGTGAAGAAGATGCCGCGGTCGTCCGAGAGGATGAGCTCCTTCACGTCCAGATCCTCGACGCGGAACATGAGCACGTCGTCGAGCCGCTCGCCCGTCTCCGGATCGACCGCGTCCGGGCGCCGGCTGCGGTGGAAGCAGAACATCTTGCCGTGGACGAGGTACGACGGCCGGCCGTCCTCCGAGACGTCCTTCGTCGCCTCGGGCATCGCGAGCGCCAGCTCGTCGAGGTCCGCCATCGTCGCCACCGGCGCCAAGTTTCTCACTCACCGGCGTGCGGGTAAGCGATGAGTTCCAGGGAGCGGGGTCGTCTAACGGAGGACGGCTCGGCAACTGCTAGAGAAGGGGGAGCGAAATGCAGAAGCTCAATCCATGCCTCTGGTTCGACACGGAAGGCGAAGAGGCTGCGCAGTTCTACACGTCCGTGTTCCCGAACTCGCGAATCGTGGAAGTGGCCCGTTACAACGAGGCCGGGCCGCGCGAAGCGGGGACGGTGATGGCCGTGAACTTCGAGCTCGACGGCCAGAAGTTCGTCGCCCTGAACGGCGGGCCGCAGTTCACGTTCAGCGAGGCGATCTCGTTCCAGGTGAGCTGCGCAGACCAGGAGGAGGTCGACTACTACTGGGACGCGCTCTCCGAGGGCGGGGAGGAGGGCCCGTGCGGCTGGCTGAAGGATCGGTTCGGCCTCTCCTGGCAGATCGTCCCGACGCGACTGATCGAGCTGCTCGGCGATCCTGACAAGGAGCGTGCGGAGCGCGCGATGGCGGCGATGCTCCAGATGAAGAAGATCGAGATCGCCGCGGTCGAGGAAGCGGCGGCCGAGCCCGTCGCCGCCTGAAGCGGGCAACAGAACCCTCCAGAAGTCCGGAGCCGCGCTTCGAGGAATTGAGCGCCTGCTACGGTCGTGAGAAGATCGGCAAGAACCGAACGGAAGGGAGGGGGCTGTGGCGCTGCAGATTGGGGAAGAGGCACCGAATTTCGAGGCCGACACGACCGAAGGACGGATCAGCTTCCACGAGTGGATGGGGGACTCGTGGGCCGTCCTGTTCTCGCACCCGAAGGACTTCACGCCCGTGTGCACGACCGAGCTCGGCTACATGGCGAAGATCAAGCCGGAGTTCGACAGGCGCAACGTGAAGATCATCGGACTGAGCGTCGATCCGATCGACAAGCACGAGAAGTGGTCGGCGGACATCGCCGAGACACAGGGGCACGCGCCGAACTACCCGATGATCGGCGACGCCGACTTCAACGTCTCGAAGCTGTACGGGATGCTCGGCACCGACGTCTCCGGCGATCCGGCCGACCGGACTGCCGCCGACAACCAGACGGTGCGTAACGTCTTCGTGGTCGGCCCGGACAAGAAGGTCAAGCTGGTCCTCGTCTATCCGATGACGACCGGTCGCAACTTCGACGAGGTGCTGCGCGTGATCGACTCGCTGCAGCTGACCGCGAAGCACAAGGTGTCCACACCGGTGAACTGGAAGGACGGCGAGGACGTGATCATCGCCGGCTCGGTCTCGGACGACGAGGCCAAGGAGCTCTTCGGCGAGTGGGACGCGCCGAAGCCGTACATCCGCATCGTCCCGGACCCCGCCTAGGGCTCGATCGAGACGTGCCTCGGAGCGCCCGCAGCGAACGCCCTCGCGGGCGCGACCGGAGGCGCCGCGCTCACTCCGATCAGCCGGGGCGGACGACCGCAAACCTGGCGCAGGCGAAGTCGCCGTTTCGGTCGAGCTCGTCGAGTCGCAGCTCGAGCCGGCGCGGCAGGAGCGGCGCGCCTCCACCGAGCGTGACCGGCGCGATCGTCACGATCACCTCGTCGAGCAGCCCGGCGTCGGCGAACTGACCCGCCAGGTCGCCCCCGCCGACCACCCAGATGTTCCGATCACCGGCCGCGGCCGCCATCTGCGCGTGCACGGTGGCGACGTTCGCGCTCGTGAACTCGACGTGCGCATCGGGTGACGACCGGCAGCTCGCGGTGCGTGAACACCCAGCAGGGGATCTCGTAGGGCCAGCGCCGGTCGGCCGGATCCTTGCCCGCGAACTCGTGGTCGAGGATCCACTCGTACGTCGTCCGACCCATCGCCATCGCACCGACCTGGGCGAAGAAGTCGCCGTAGTTCAGCGGGCCGTCGTCGTCGTGCTTCCGCGTGAAGAGCCAGTCGAGCGAGTGGTCGGGGTCGGCGATGAACCCGTCGAGCGTGGTCGCCGTGTAGTACTGGGTGAGGCTCACGGGTGTGCGCTCGCCAGCCTGCAGCATGGCGACCGCCTTCGCCGTGCGGCGGAGGCGTGTCTCCCCGCGCTTCGCCTCGCCGACCCAGACGGCGTACTCCCGGCGGTGGGTGTACGAGAGCCCGTCGAAGGCGGCCCGGGCGTCGGGCGCCGCTGCGAATGCCGATTCGAGCTCCGGAGGCACAGCGACCGTTCGCGGCGTGTCGTCGAGCTCCACCTCGACCCTCACCTTGTCACCGATCGCGATCCCGGCAGCGTCCCGCAACTCCTTGCGGAACCCGATGAGCTGGCGCCCGCCGTAGACGGCGACCGTCGTCCGAAACGACGTCCCGTTCACGGTCCCGCGGACCGGCGCCCTGGCGCGGCCGAACCGCTCTCTCGCGTCGAACGGAAGCTCCACCGTGGGGCGCTCACCGTCCGTCCCGCCGAGGATCGCGGTGAACCGCTCCACGAGCCGGATGCTAGTGGGTCATCCAGGACCCATCGCACTGGCCTGCGCCAGTGTCGTCACGCCTGGCTTGTGCCACGCGCGCCAGCGGACGCCGCTGTTAGCGGACCTGACCGAGGATCCTCGCAGCGCGCGCGCAATCCTCGAGCGTCGGCACGAGCGCGAGCCGGACGTACCCCTCGCCCGCCGGGCCGAAGAACGACCCCGGCGCGACGAGGATCCCGCGCTCGAGCAGACGCCGGGCGAACGCCTCCGACGAACCCTCGACTGCGAGCCAGAGGAAGAACGTCGCGTCGCCGCCCGCCGGCCGCATCCCTGCCGTCTCGAGCGCCGGAAGAAGCGCCTCGCGTTTGCGGCGGTAGATCTCGCGCACCGCTTCGACGTGGGACTCATCTGACCATGCGGCGACCGACGCGCGCTGGACGAACTCCTGCGGCGCCGTGCCGGTCGTCGGCCGGAAGGCGCGCAGCGCGGCCGCGACGTCCGGCGACGCGCAGACGAAGCCTGAGCGGTAGCCCGCCATCGACGAGCGCTTCGAGAGCGTGTTGAAGACGACGACGTGCTCGCGGTCAGCGACCTGGAGCGCGGAGACCGGCGGCTCGTCGCCGAACCAGAGCTCCGAGTAGGCCTCGTCGGAGCAGAGGAGGAAGCCGTGCTCGCGTGCACGGCCGGCAAGCTCCTCGTAGAACGAGAGCGGCGCCGTCGCTCCCGTCGGGTTCGACGGGTAGCACGTCCAGAAGAGCGCGAGCTCGTCCCAGGCGTCGAACGCGTCGAGGTCGGGCAGCCAGCCCGTCTCCTCGCGGAGCGGCACCGCCACGACGCTCCCGCCTGCAAACAGCGCCCCTCGCTCGTAGACCGGATAGCCGGGCTCCGGGACTGCGACGAGACGGCGCTCGCCGACCACGACCTGCGCGAACGAGAAGATCGCCTCCTTCGAACCGAGGGTCGGCACGATCTCCGTCTGCGCGTCGACGGTCACGCCGTAGCGACGCGCGATCCAGGCGGAGATCGCCTCGCGGAGTTCCGGCAGGCCGGCGGCGCGTGGATACGGCGACAGCTCGCCTAGCGCGTCCCCGAGGGCGGCGCGGATGAAAGCGGGTGTGGGCTCCCGCGGCTCGCCGACGCCGAAGTCGATCAGGTCGAGACCGCGTGACCGCGCCTCGGCGCGCCATTCGTCGAGCCGGGTGAAGGGGTACTGCTCAAGGCCGGCGAGGATGGGAGAGAGCTGCACGTCAGGCGCCGAGCAGGAAACGCTGCAGCGCCTCGAACGACCGCGCGAGCGCGGCGATCTCGACCGCCTCGTCCACCGCGTGGGCATACCGCGTCGCGCCCGGCCCGAAGTTGACCGCGTCGAGTCCGCGGGCGGCGAAGTCGGCGACGTTCGTCCACGCCTGCTTCGGCTGCACGTCGAAGTCGCCGACGCGGCGCAGCTCCTCGACCAGGCCGTCGCGCCGCGCGACGTGCGCGGCCGGGGAGTTCTGGCTGATCTCGACCTCGTGGGCGAGCAGCTCCCGAACGCGCGCCTCGGCCTCGGCGGGCGTGCGGTCGGGCGCGTAGCGGAAGTTGAGCGTGCACTCGACATGCGCCGGGATCACGTTCGTCGCGACACCGCCGTGGATCTGCGTCACGCTCAGCACCTCCCGGAAGAGCAGACCGTCGATCACGGCGTCGCGCGGCTCCAGCTCGAGCACCTCGCGCAGGCCCTCCACCGCGAGCTTGATCGCGTTCACGCCCTGCCACGGCCGCGCCGAGTGGGCAGAGACGCCCTCGAATACGAGCCGCGCGTTGAGGTTGCCGAGACAGCCGAGCTGGAGCGTGTTGTCCGTCGGCTCCAGGCAGATCACGAGCGCGGCCTCGTCGACGAGCGGCGCGGCCGAGAAGACGCCCGGCAGCGGGTTCCATTCGGGCCCCAGCTCCTCGCGCGGGAAGAAGAGCAGCCCGAGGTCGTAGGCGAGGTCCGCATCGGCCGCCCAGCGGGCAAGCTCGATCATCACCGCGAGGCCGCCCTTCATGTCACTCGCCCCGAGCCCGTGCACGGCGCCGTTCTCGATCCGGCCGGGCAGATTCCCCTGCGCGGGCACGGTGTCGGTGTGGCCGGCGAGGAGGACGAACGGCTTGCCGGCGCGCTTGGCGTAGAGCACCGACTCGCCGTCATCGTAGGCACGCTCGAGCGGCACCGCGGCCGTCAGGTACGCGTAGACCGCCGCCTCCTCGCGCGACGGGGACGGAATGTCGACCAGGGCGAGCGTGCGCTCGGCGAGCGAGGATTCCGTTGCGGAAGGGGGCATAATGCGACCCGATGATTCCACGTTCCTCCGAGCCTGAGCGCGGGTTCGTGCTCGCGGTTCTGGCTCAAGGGGCGGATCCGGACGAGCAGCTCGCCGAGGTCGAGGAGCTGGCGCGAACGGCGGGCGTGGAGCCGATCGGGCGCGCGTACCAGCACCGGAGCCGTCCCGCCCGGGGCACGTACGTCGGCAAGGGCAAGGTCGACGAGCTGAAGGGGCAGTTCGCAGCCGCCGAGGCGGAGAGCCTGCTCGTCGACGACGAGCTCGACCCGGCCCAGCAGCGGTTCCTCGAGAACGCGCTCGACGCGCGCGTCGTCGATCGCACGCAGCTGATCCTCGACATCTTCGCGCAGCACGCCGTCAGCGCCGAGGGGAAGCTCCAGGTCGAGCTCGCGCAGCTCGAGTACAACCTGCCGCGCATGCGGGGCATGTGGCAGCACCTCGAGCGGCTCGGCGGCGGCGTCGGCACGCGCGGGCCGGGCGAGTCTCAGCTGGAGACCGACCGCCGGCTCGCACGCCGCCGCATCTCGGTGCTCAAGCGGCGCCTGAGCGGACTCGAGCGGCAGCGCGCAACGCGCCGCAAGGAGCGGCGGCAGACGCAGACGCCGACGATCGCGCTCGCGGGCTACACGAACGTGGGCAAGTCGACGCTCCTGAACGCGCTCACGGGCGCCGGAGTCTCCGTCGACGACCGTCTCTTCGAGACGCTCGATCCGACGACACGCGGCTTCGAACACGAGGGGCGGCGCTACCTCGTCACCGACACGGTCGGCTTCATCCGCCGCCTGCCGCACCAACTCGTCGAGGGCTTCGCGGCGACGCTGGAGGAGACGCTCGTCGCCGACGTCGTGCTGCACGTCGCCGACGCCTCGGCCGACGAGCGAGAGCTCGACGCGATGGTGAAGGCCGTCGAGGACGTGCTGGCGGAGATCGGGGCGAAGGAGCTGCCGGTGCAGCTCGTCCTGAACAAGATCGACCTCCTCGACGAGATCGGCCGCAGGCGGCTCGCGAACCGCTTTCCCGGGACGCCGCAGGTGTCGGGCCGGAGCGGGGAGGGGCTCGAACGGCTCAAGGAGCGCCTCGCCGAGCACTTCGCGAGCCGCTGGGAGCGCGTCCGCCTGCTGCTCCCGTACGCAGACGGAGCGAGCCTCTCCGAGCTGTACGCGCTCGGCGCGCCGATCGAGGAGCGCGAGGACACCGCCGACGGCGTGCTCGTCGTCGCACGGCTGCCCCGGCGGGACCTCCGGCGGTACGCCCGCTTCCTCGTCGCCGAGGCGCATCGGGAGACGGCCTGATCGAGCTGCCGGTACGGAGGCTGCGCGACGACGCCGTCCTGCCGGCGCGCGCGTACGCAGGCGACGCGGGTCTCGACCTCGCCGCCTGCGAGCGCGTCGAGCTCGCCCCCGGTGAGCGGGCCCTCGTCGGAACGGGCATTGCGGTCGCGATCCCGGAGGGCTACGCGGGTTTCGTGCAGCCGCGCTCGGGGCTCGCGACCCGGCACGGAATCTCGATCGTCAACACACCGGGCCTCGTCGACTCCGGCTACCGCGGCGAGCTTCGCGTCGCCCTCCTGAACACCGACCCGCGGGAGACCTTCGTGGTCGAGCCCGGGATGCGCATCGCCCAGCTCGTCGTCGTTCCGGTGCCGGAGGTCGAGCCGGTCGAGATGGACGAGCTTCCGGACTCTGAGCGCGGCGTGCGCGGCTTCGGCTCGACGAGACATTGATGGCCGACGGCGATCCGCGCGTGCGTGTCTCGGCGCTCCTGCGCTGGCAGGACCGTGTGCTCCTCTGCCGCCAGGAGAAGCCGGGCAAGGAGTACTGGCTCTTGCCGGGGGGAGGCGTCCAGGGCGGCGAGACGCTGACCGAGGCGCTCCAGCGCGAGCTCGGCGAGGAGCTCGGCGTCTGGGAGTCGATCCAGCTCGAGGGCCCGATCGCGGTCGCCGAGTCGATCGCGCCGGACTGGACGCCCGGCGACCGGCACGTCGTCCACGTGATCTTCGGCGCCGATCTCTCGCACCGCTCGCTGGAAGACGTCGAGAGCAACGACCCCGTCGTACGCGGCACCCGCCTCTTCTCACTGGAGGAGCTCGAGGAGATCGTCGTCCACCCGCCGATCAAACGTTTCGTCGAGCGGTGGCGCCCGGGCGACCCCGCGGTCTACCTCGGCTCGCTCTGGGCTCGGTAGGGAGGCCCTAGAAGCGGCCACCCCGGTCGCGGGCGCGACGGGCCGACACCGCGTGCGCGTCGGCCTCGAGCTCGTCTGCGAGTGGCTCGAGCCGGACGTCGTCGCCCGTCGCATGGGCGAGCGCGAGGCCGAGCAGATGGTCGGCGAACCACGGGTTGCGGGGGAGGAGAGGGCCGTGCAGATACGTGCCGTACAAGCGCCCGAGCCGACAGCCCTCGTCGCCGGACTCGCCGTCGTTGCCGAAGCCGGAGATCACCCGGCCGAGCGGCTCTGCACCCGCGTCGAGGTGCGTCCGCCCCGCGTGGTTCTCGAAGCCGGCCAGCGTGCGGCCGGCCCACTCGCACTCGAGCAGCACGTCGCCGATCATCCTCCGCTCGCCGGCAACCGTGTGCAGCGGCAGGAGGCCGATCCCCGGCAGCTCGACACCCGTGCGGTCGCGGTAGAAGCGGCCGAGGAGCTGGTAGCCGCCGCAGACGGCCAGGAACGCGACACCGCCCTCGACCGCCTCGTGCAGAGCCTGCGCCTTCGCAGCGAGGTCCGGCGCGACAGCCTCCTGCTCGCGGTCCTGTCCGCCGCCGACGTAGAAGAGGTCGATCTCCCCGACCGGCACGGTGTCCGCGAGGCCGATGCCCCTCACCTCGAGCTCGTGCCCTCGCGCGCCCGCGCGCGCGGCGAGCACGGCGAGGTTCCCCCGGTCGGCGTAGATGTTCAGGTGGTCGGGGTACAGGTGGCCGACTCGGACCTTCACGCCGCTCGCTCCCAGTACTGCGGCACGTGGCCGCGCTGCGCGACGATCCGGCGAAGACCGAGCATCGCCGTGTACGTCGGAAGCACCACCAGCTCGCCGCCCGGCGGCGTCAGCTCGAGCCCGCGGTCGAGCGCCTGCTCGAGGTCGGGCACGACCTCGATCCGGTCGCGCTCGAGCCCGCCGTAGGCGAACCTCAGCGCGAGCTCGGCGGCTCGGTCGCCGGACGCGATGAGCCGGTCGAGCCCGGCGGCGAGCGGCTCGAAGTCGACGTCCCAGATCCACGAGACGTCGCGGCCGTCGGCGATCGCGTCGTTCAGCGCCATCACCGCGAGGCGGGGGGGATCGCCGTCGAGCAGCGTGCGCACCGACTCGTTCGCCCCGGCCGGGTTCTTGATCAGGAGCATCAGCAGGCGGCGCTCGCCGACCGGGATGCGCTCGAAGCGTCCGAATGCGGCCACCGACCGCTCGAGCCCGGCCGCGATCTCGGCCAGGGTGACGTCCAGCGCGGTCGCGAGCGCCGCGGCTGCGGTCGCGTTGTAGACGTTGTAGAGCCCAGGCAGCGCGAGCTCGACCCGGACGGCGCCGGCCCGCGTCTCGAGCTCGAACGCGCTGCCGTCGACGCCGTTGAGCTCGATCTCGCGGGCGCGGACGTCCAGCGGAAGCCGGGCTCGGTGGCCGTCCGGGCAGCGATAGTCGCCGAGGTGGCCCACGTACGCGGCCGCGTACAGGAGCGGCGCGCCGCACTCGAAGCAGTACTTCGAGTCGGCGGCGTGCTGGAGCGACGGCCGTGCATGACGCGGGTCGTCGATGCCGAACGTGAGCAGCTTCTCGCGCGGGCGCGTGCGCGCGATCTCACCGAGAAGCGGGTCGTCTGCGTTGACCGCGACGAGCGTGTCCGGCGCGGCTGCGAGCACGTTCCGCCAGCGCTCCGCCACGAGCTCGAGCTCGCCGTAGCGGTCGAGCTGGTCGCGGAAGAGGTTGCCGAGCCCGATCACCCTCGGCCGCAGCCGACGCGCCACCTCGGGCAGCGCGCCCTCGTCGACCTCGAACAGGCCGAGCTCGGCACGGCGCTCTTCGAGGAGGGCGGAGGCGACCCCCGAGACGAGGTTCGCACCGGCGCTGTTGTGGGCGACGCGGGCCCGCGGTCGCAGGATCTCCGCCGCCATCGCTGCAGTCGTCGTCTTCCCGTTCGTCGCCGAATAGACGACCGAGCCCCGAGGCAGCCGAGCTGCCAGCCGGTCGACCGCCTCGGGGTCGACCTTCCACAGGAGCTTCCCGGGAAGCGTCGTCCCCCCGCCGCGGCCCGTTAGCCGCGACACGGCTCCCGCGGCGCGCGCGCCGAGGATCTCCACACTCAGGGGAACTCGCACGCGCACTTGCACGAGCCTAACGTCCGAGGTGGGCGAGAAGAACGCACACCTTCGATTGCGTTTTGCTCAGCTTGCTCTACAATTCTTGGCGATGGCTCGAAGGCGGAGCTACCGCGCGGTCGAAGCGATCGACCCGGAAGCCCTGGCGTCGTTCCAGGCCGGCATTCGCAAGCGGTACTCGGACGAGCAGATCCTCGCCGAGCTGAGGGCGTGCGCCGAGCGCAGCGGCCGCTCACCGACGATGAAGGAGTTCGCCGCCGACGCGGAGACGCGCGTCCACCCGCAGACGGTGATCGAGCACTTCGGCTCGTGGAACGCAGCGCAGCGGGCGGCCGGGCTCATCCCCCGACGCTTTGCCACGCGCGAGGAGCTGCTCGCGCTGCTTCGCTCCCTCGGCGACGACCTCGGCCGCACGCCCACCGCGCGCGACATCGACGCCCGCCGCGGGCGCATGCCGTCGAAGTCGCTCTACTGGCACACGTTCGGCTCGCTCTCGAACGCCTTGCGGGAGGCGGGCTTCGACGTCGCGCTGGGCGACGAGCGGCTCGAGCGTGCGATCGCGCAGGGAGCTGCGCTCGCGCGCAGCCTCGGACGGCTGCCGCGCTTCGCTGACTGGGCGGACGCACGGCGGGCGACGCCGGAGATGCTCACCGAATGGCAGGTCTATCGGATGTTCGACTCGCGCCGAGGGGCCTGGGCGACGTTCCAGTTCCTGATCCGTGAGCGGCTCGTCACCGACGGGGTGGAGGTCCGCTCCGACGGCTCGCTCGGCTGAGACCGCCCTACGCGATCGCCGTGATCGTCGCCAGCTTGGCGAGGCAGAACTCGCGCTCGCCGGGTGCACGCACAGCCGGCAGCGGATCGTCCTCCATGTACTCCGTGACACGGAAGCGCCTGCGACTCTCGACCTTCCCGGCATGCAGGCCGAGCATCGTCCCCTCACGCACCTCGCGCTTCCTGAGCTTCAGCCCGCAGTAGCGCTCGAGAATCTCGAGCGCGGCCTCGGTCGAGGCGAAGAAGGTTCCCTCGCGGCTCTCGCCGAGCCACAGCGGCCGGCCGACACCGCGCGCGGCATAGACGAGCTCGGGCTCGCGCTCGTCGAGCCAGGCTGCGGCCATCGTTCCGCGGAGATCCTCGAATGCCCGCGGGTCACTCTGGGAATGGGCGGCGAGGACGAAGATCGCCTCCGAGTCGACGGTCATCCGCGGCTCCGCCCGCGCGCACGAATGCTCGCCGAGCAGGTCGTCGTCGTTGACGATCGTCCCGTTGTGGATGCCGACGACCGGCCCGTGCCTGACGGGATGGTTGTTGGCCGGGATCGACGGATGGCCTTTCGTGTAGTCGCGGACATGGAGGAGGAGCTGTGTGGCCGCGTCTGGCACCGACACGCGCTCGAGTAGGCGAGAGACCGGCGTCCGCTGCTTGAGGACGATCGGCTTAGCCGCTCCCGGAACCCGGTGGGCGTAGCCGACGGCGTCGGCGCCGCGATCCGCGATCGCGGCGAGCAGCGCCTGCGCCGCCAGCGTGCGCTGGACGGAGCTGCGTGGAGAAAGGCTGTAACCCGCGATGCCGCACATGGAATTCGACCTTAGAGAGTGAGACGGACGAAAACCGCAGTCTGGTTCTTTCCGCCGCCGCGTTGCCCTCAAGGTAGCCGATTGCAGCGCCGATAGGGAAAGGGACTGTGGCCGCATCAAACCCTCACCCCGGGGAAGATCCCGACCCCGCGGTCGAGCGTCTCGTTGCCGCCGTCGACGAGCTCGACGAAGTTCCGACTGAGCCCGACGACGAGGAAGAGGAGCCCGAGAACGCACAGCTCTCGGAGCTCGAGCGGCTTCAGACGGCCGACCCTCTGAAGCTGTACGTTCGCCAGCTCGGGGACGGCCGGCTGCTGACGCCCGCGGAGGAGCGAGAGCTCGCCCGCCGCAAGGACCTCGGCGACGAGGCGGCCAAGCGCAAGCTGATCGAGTCGAACCTTCGCCTCGTGATGTCGATGACGCGACGGTACTCGAAGGCCGGCGTTCCGCTACTCGATCTCATCCAGGAGGGCAACCTCGGGCTCATTCGCGCGGTGGAGAAGTTCGATTACCGCCTCGGCTTCAAGCTCTCCACCTACGCGACCTGGTGGATCCGGCAGGCGATCAACCGCGCCCTCGCCGACCAGGGCCGGACGATCCGCCTGCCGATGCACGTCGCCGACCAGGTGCGCAAGGTACAGCGCGCGCGCCGGAACCTCGCGCAGAAGCTGAACCGCGACCCGACGACCGAGGAGATCGCCCGCGAAGCCGGCGTGACACCGCAGCGTGTCGTCGAGCTGTTCGAGCTGATCAGCGACCCGGTCTCGCTCGAGACGCCGATCGGCGACGGCGAGAGCCTCTACGGCGACCTGATCGAGGACGAGCTCTCGGAGACACCCGACGCCGCGACGGCGACCGCGGCGCGGGCGAACGAGCTCGCCACGGCCGTTCGTGCGCTCGAGCCGAGGCTCCGAAAGGTCGTCGAGCGCCGGTTCGGGCTCGACGGCCACCCGCCGCAGACCCTCGAGGAGCTGGGTGCCGAGCTCGGGATCACACGCGAGCGGGTCCGGCAGATCGAGACGCGCGCACTGCGCCAGCTTCGCCTCGCAGCGCCCGGACTGCGGCACTACCTCTGAGTCGCCCGGCGCCTATGGGGCGGCGACGGTCAGCTCGTGCAGCCGCGCGAGCCGGTTGAGCGCCTCGACCTCGATCTGGCGCACGCGCTCCCGGGTGATCCCGAGCTCACGGCCGATCTCCTCCAGCGTGCGCGGGTCACCCCGGAGGCCGTAGCGGAGCACGATCACGTCGCGGTGCCGCTCGGGCAGGGCCTCCAGCGCAGCGGCGAGAGACTCCGACCGCAGGCTGTCCTCGACGATCTCCTCCGGCAGCGGCCCCTCACCGGCGACGAGATCGCCCAGGACCGCGTCGTCCTCGTCGCCGAGCGGCGCGTCGAGCGAGGTCGCGCGGGGCACCGCACGCACCTCTCGCGCCTGGTCGAGCGGGATGTCCGCCTCGGCGGCGATCTCCTCGAGCGTCGGCTCGCGGCCGAGCTGGGTCCACAGGTGCCGCTCGACACGGTTCATCTTCTGCTGGCGTTCGACGATGTGCACGGGCATGCGGATCATCCGGGCCTTGTCGGCGAGCGCCCGGGCGACCGCCTGCCGGATCCACCAGGTCGCGTAGGTCGAGAACTTGTAGCCGCGCCGCCAGTCGAACTTCTCGACCGCGCGGATCAGGCCGAGCGTCCCCTCCTGGATCAGATCCAGGAACGGCAGGCCCTGATTCCGGTAGTGCTTCGCGATCGACACGACGAGCCGCAGATTGGACTGGATCATCCGCTGCTTGGCGCTCAGATCGCCGCGCTCGATCCGCTTCGCAAGCTCGACCTCGTTCGCCGCCGTCAGGAGCGGATGGCGGCCGGCCTCGCGCAGGAAGAGCTGAAGCGCGTCCGTCGTCGTCTCCCAGGCGATCGGGACCGGTGTCTCGGGCGCAGGAGCGGGATCCTGCTGCGCGTCGCCGTTCTCGAGCACGTCCGCGACCACGTCGATCGATCGCGTCTCGAGCTCGCGATAGACCGACTCGGTCTCGAGCGGATCGAGCCGCAGCGGCTCGAGCACCTCGTTCAGCTCCGACTGCCGGACCGCGCCACGCTCCTCCGCGACCTCGATCAGCCGCTGGAGGTCGTCGCTGAAGAGCAGGACGTCCGACTCTGTCGCCACCTTGGACTTCCTTCCTTGCCGCGACCGCTCCGACTCAAACCAGATGCTGCCGCAAATCGAATGCACGAGAAGCGGTGTTATGTCAAGTCCGAGGACGACCTTCGCTGCCGCTCGCAAAGAGCGGCGTTTTTCACGACGGCAGGTCTTGATGGGCCATGCCGGTCCGGGGTAGATTCCCCCCTGCGCCGAGCACGGAGCGCGAGTAGGTCGAAGCCGAGCCGGGAGGCTGTACGCGGAAGCGGAAGGTCAGTCGGTTCGGTGGACGGAAGCGCCACCGGCTCGGCGAATCTTTGGTCCAACCCTTTGGAGTAAGGAGCACGAACTGCTAGACGGCAGTGGCGTGCAGAAGTGTCCGCAAATTGCGGGCACGTCGTGTGCGACCGTCTTGAAACCGTCCGCGAACCCTGTAGTGTCCTGCTTGCACCGAGCACGGAGCGCGAGTAGGTCGAAGCCGAGCCCGAGGGCCGTACGCGGAAGCGGAAAGCCAACGGGTTCGGGGGACGAAAGCGCCACCGGCTCGGTGAATTTTTTGGTCCGGGTCACACTCTCGATCGGGCCGACGAGCCCGCCCCCGGCCTTCCGGCGGAGCTGCTCTAGAATCGGGCCGTGCTTCGGGTGCCGGCCAGGTCGAACAACGCATCGTCGTTCTGGTGGGCGTTCGCGTTCGGCGTCTACATCTGGCTCGGCGGCGTCGCCATCGGCTGGTCGCACGCGGTGTCGTTCGTGCTCGCGGTCGTCGCGGGGTTCGCGATCTTCGCGTACGTGCGGATCTACGGCGAGGACGAGCCGCGGCGTCCCTGAAGGGGCGCGAGCGCGAGCAGCAAGAGCTTCGCGAAATCGCGGCCCAGGAGCTCCTCCAGGCGCGCGCGTGGCGTCGTATCGAGCTCCACCTGCGATTCGTCCAGCACCCGGGCGGGCTCGTCCATCACGCTCATGCCTCCGGTATCGACCGTCGTCGGGCCGCGAAAGATCCCTTGTTCAAGGCAAGGCAGAGCTAGTGCAGGTCGAGGCGCCGTGTGTCGAACGTCGACGCCGACAGCTCGGCACGGAACGCCTCGACGGTGGCGTCGATGTCGTCGTCGAGCATGTGCCCCACCACCCCGATCGTGCGGTCGTTGTGGAACGGCACGTCGAGGTGCTCCCGCGTGACGAGGTTGAGCGAGAGCCGACCGCACGCCGGGCACCGCACCGCGACGCCGACGCGGCCTTCGCGGCCACCCTGTGCGAGCAGCCGGAACGCAGAGGGAAAGGCAGGCCTTGGCCGGTCCTCGGGCCAGCAGTAGAAGCTCCAAGGCCACTCCCCCGCTCCGATCCGCGCTGCGGCAAGCTCGGAGAGCTCGCTCCCCACCGGCTCGCGCTTCGAGGTCATCAGGTTGACGAACGCGGTGCGCTCGTCGAGGCCGAGCGGCTCCCAGTCGAGCTCGGCATGCGAGACGAGGCCCGGATGCTCGTCTCCGCAGCCGCAGGCGAACTCGATCCTGAAGATCGACGGGTGATTCGGCCCCGGCAGCTCCTCGACCCGGCGGAACCGCGACAGGCGCACGGACGTCTGACCGTGCCGTGGGCACGAGAGCCGGTAGCTCGTGAGCAGCGCGTCGTACGTACCCACGTCATACTCGATCTCACGGACGGGCGAGCCCCACTTTCGGGGTGTTCAGTAGCTGATCAGCGTGTGGAGGTCGAGGCCGCGGAGGCGCTCGCGCCCACCCAGGAACGTGAGCTCGAGGATGAAGCAGGCTCCGATCACCTCGCCGCCGAGGCGCTCGACGAGGCCGTGAATCGCCTCGACGGTGCCTCCGGTCGCGAGGACGTCGTCGTGGATCACGACCCGCGCACCCGCAGGGATCAGCCCTGGATGGAGCTCGAGGGCGTTCTCGCCATACTCGAGGACGTAGCTGGCGCTCACCGTCTCCGGGGGAAGCTTGCCGGGCCGGCGCGCCGGCACGAACCCACATCCGCTCTCGGCGGCGACCGCCGGCCCGAGGATGAACCCGCGCGCCTCGGCACCGAGGACGAGATCCGGCTGCTTCGACCTCACCCAGTCGGCGAGCTCGTCGATCGTCTGCTTGAGGGCGGCGGGGTCGGCGAGCAGCGGGGTGATGTCCTTGAAGCCCACTCCGGGCGTGGGGAAATCGGGCACCTCGCGGATCTTCGACCGCAGGTCGACGCTCAACGGCTGCCGACCTCTCTCATTTCACGCCAGAGAAGGAGCGAGCCCAGTTCCTGGGCGAGCTCGGTCAAGGACTGAAGGTCGCGGAGTCCGGCCGCCCGGCGCTCGGCTGTGCGCGAGCGCAGCATCGGAGCGACGAGCTGCTCGAGCAGCGCCGTCTCGCGGTCGGCCGCGGTGCGGAACGTGCGCAGGTGACGCGCGTCGACGCCGTAGCTCGAGAGCTGTGCGCAGACGCTCGCGATGTCCGCATCCGTCTCGGCATAGCGCTTCTCGGAACCGGTGCCGATGCCGACGAGCAAGCCGTACTCGTCCAGCTCACGGGCGAGCTCCGGCGTGATCCCGGCCCGCCGGCAAAGCTCGTCGAGATCGATCTCCTCGACCGGATCGCCGAGGTTGGACGGCCGTCGCCGCCTCCGCTCGGTCGCCCCGGGCGCGGCTAGCTCGTCGCGGATGACTCGCAGCGGTAGGAACTCGTCGCGCTGCAGCCGCAGGATCGTCTCGAGGCGCTCGAGGTCCTGCTCGCTGAACAGTCGATATCCACCACGCGTCCGCTGCGGGCTGATCAATCCTTCGTCCTCGAGGAACCGGATCTTCGAGATCGAGATGTCGGCGAACTCGTCCTGGAGACGACGGACGACCTCGCCGATCCGGAGGAGGCGCTCGCGCTGCGGTCTGTCGGCGGTCGCGCTCATCGCTCGATGAAGGTGAGCCGGTACTTGCCGATCTGCAGCTCGTCGCCGTTCTCCAGGGTCACGCTGTCGATCCGTCGTCGATTGACGAACGTGCCGTTGAGCGAGCCCAGGTCCTCGACCGAGAAGACACCGTCCTGCTCGACGAGCACCGCGTGGTTGCGAGAGACCGTCACGTCGTCGAGGAAGATCTCGCACTCGGGCGAGCGTCCGATGCGTGTTCGCGCCGCCTTCGGCCGGAAGCTCTCCCCCGCTCGCCCACCGCCCGAGCGCACGACGAGGGCGGGGCCTTCGAGGCCTTCGACCGGCTCACTCGACGACTCACCGACGTCCTCAGGGCCGATCGAGAGCGTCGGCTCGCCCGTGTCGTCGGTCTTCTCGAGCAGCGCTCCGCAGCGAGAGCAGTAATTGGCCGACTCCGGGTTCTGGAAGCCGCACTCACTGCAGTAGACGTGGCTCACCCGCGGCTCCCCGGCTCACGAGTCCGGCGTCGCCTTGCCCGTGAGGATGTCGGTGAGGCGCTCGACGTCCACCTGATCGAGGACGCTGCGGCCGCCGGAGCGCTGGAGGCGCGATACGAGCTCCGCGCGCAGGATGTCGATCTTGCCGTGCAGGAGGCGCCGCTGGTAGCTCACCTCGCGCTCCTGCGCACCGAGGTCGTCGATCAGCTTCTTGAGCTCCTCGTCGTCGAGCGAGCGGAGATCCGGGAGGGGTTCCAACGTGTCGCCTTTCCGTGAGATTGACCTGTCCCGTGATTAGAGCGGACCGGTCACCAAACCGTCAACCTCAACTTGAGTATTCAGACTCGGGTTCCCTCCAGCGCGCCGATCTCCTGCCCGTCGATGACGCTGGCGACGAACGCGCCGATCTCGTCCTCGAGCTCCGCCGAGAGCTCCGCCGTTCCGCCCTCGGCGAAGATGTGGATGAGCGGCTCGTCGGGATCGGGAAGCACCTGCATCCAGCCGCGGTCGTCGAAGACCTTGATCCCGTCGAGGAGATCGACGTTGCCGCCGGCGAAGCGCTCGTTGAGCACCCGCATCACCGTGCCCTTCATCGCCCACGGACACGGCAGCTCGCGATGCACGAGAGTCGGCGCTGGGAGCTCCTCGACGAGCTCGGACAGCGGCCGGCCGACGGGCGCGAGCAGCTGAAGGAGGTTGCAGAGCGCCGCCATCGAGTCGTACGCAGGCAGGAAGTGCGGGAAGACGTAGCCGCCGGTCGTGGCGCCGGCGAAGACCATGTCCTCCTGTGCTGCCGCCTGGGTCAAGGCGGGAAGCGACGCGACGGTCCGCACGACGGAGAGATTCTCGCCCACGATGCCCTCGACCTGGCTCGTCACCGTCACCGGCACAGCGATGCGGCCGTGCCGACCGCTCCAGCCGAGCAGGCGCAGGAAGAGCAGGAGAGCCTTCTCGAGGGGCACCTCGAGACCGCGCTCGTCGATCACGAAGAGGCGCTCGCCGGCCCGGTCGAAGACCGCGCCGAGATCGGCACCGACGGCGCTCACGAGCCGCCGCGCCTCGGCGATCGTCTCGTCCACCGAGAGGCGCGCCTTGTTCACGTACTCGAACGGGTGCGCGGTGATCGCCTCGACGCCGAGCGGGCCGAGCACGAGCGGCAGGACGTACGAAGCGGACGAGCGCCCGTAGTCGACGACGATGCGGTAGTTGCGATTGCGGATGGCATCCGCGTCGACGGAGGCGAGCAGCGCGTCCGCGTAGCTCTCGACCGCCCGCACCGGGTAGAGGATCGCGCCTACCTCGTCGAACGGCACGCGCCGGAACTCCTGACGGACGAAGTGCTTGTCGACCTCGCGCTGCATCGCCCCGGAGAGGGCGATCCCTGGGCGCTCGAAGAGGCTGATCTGGATCGCCTCCGGATCGTTCGGCGCCTCGCCGACATGGAACGCGGCGTCGTAGTTCTCGGCGTTCAGCCAGTGCTTGCCGACGGAGGCGGGAAGCGTCCGCAGGTCGACCGCGCGCACGCCGGCCGAGTTGAGCCCGATCATGATCGACCTCTTGATCAGCCGGTATGCAGGCGCGGCCTCGCGAGTCGCAGCGACCGTCGAGCCGCGCTTGAGCGCGGTGCCGAGCGCCGCACCGAGCCGCACCGAGATCTCGGGCGTTGCGTCGACGTTGACGAGCCCGGTGATCGTGTCGCGCGTGAAGAGCCTGGTCGAGGCGCGCGACTCCCAGATCAGGCTCTCGTGCAGCTGGGCGCCGTACTCGACCTCCTTGTACGGGTAGATCCGGACGTCCGGGTAGATCACCGCCTGGTCGCCGATCGTGACCTGGTCGCCGAGCGCCACGCCCTCGTGGAGGTGGGCGTGCAACCGGACGTCGCACTCACGCCCGATGACTGCGCCCTCGACGATCGCCGCACGGCCGATGTGCGTGCCCGCGTCGACGACCGAGCGCGAGACCCGCGCGTGGTCGCGGAGGGTGACGCCGGATGCGAAGACCGTGTAGGGCCCGACCGACGCGGCGGGCTCGATCCGGCAGTCGTCGCCGATGAAGGCCGGCCCCTGGACGCCCTCGGCGACGTCGATCTCGACGCTCTCGCCCACCCAGACGTTGCCGAAGAGCCTGATCCCGGGGATCGACAGCCGCACCTTCTCGTCGAGCGCGTCGAAGTTCGCCTGGCGGTACTGGTCGAGGTTGCCGATGTCCTGCCAGTAGCCCTCGCAGATGTGGCCGTAGATCGGACGGCCCATCTCCAACAGGAGCGGGAACAGCTCCTTCGAGAAGTCGTACGGCACGTCCTTCGGCACGTGTCTCAGCACCTCCGGCTCGAGCACGTAGATGCCCGTGTTGATCGTGTCGCTGAACACCTGCCCCCAGGACGGCTTCTCGAGGAAGCGCTCGACGCGGCCGTCATCGTCGGTGACGACGATCCCGAACTCGAGCGGGTTCTCGACCGACTTGAGGCCGATCGTGACCGCCGCGCCCCTTTCCCGGTGGGAGTGGATCAAGGCGCCGAGGTCGATGTCGCAGAGCGCGTCGCCGGAAATGACGAGCGTCGTGTCGTCAAGCCGGCCGCTCGCGAGCCGCACCGACCCGGCGGTGCCAAGAGGCGTCTCCTCGACGGAGTACTCGATGTTCAGCCCGAGGTTCGAGCCGTCGGCGAAGTAGCTGCGGATCGTCTGCGGCAGGAAGGCGACCGTGACGAGGATGTCGTGGAAGCCGTGGTCGCGGAGCAGCTCGAGGATGTGCTCCATGCAGGGCTTCCCGACGATCGGCACCATCGGCTTCGGCTGGTTCGACGTCAACGGCCGGAGCCGCGTCCCCTCCCCACCCGCCATCACCACGGCCTTCACGTCGCCACCTCCCGCTGCGCCTTGCGCGCGTAGAGCACGAGCGCGACGATCGCGACCACGAAGCCGGTCCAGAAGATGACGAGCGGCCAGTTCGTGCCCTCCGGCGTGACCATCACGAGCGCGAGGCTGGCGTAGAGAAGCCAGGTCGCGAGCTTGCCGAGGAAGTTCACCTCGAAGCGGTAACCGCGCCCGACCACGAGCGGTGTGGCGAAGATCAGCGCGATGTCACGCGCCGGGATGAGGAGCGCGACCCAGGGCAGCCGGCCGGCATTCCAGAGCAGGACGACCGCGACGTCGATCAGGAGCCGGTCGGCGAGCGGGTCGGCGATCTTGCCGAACGTCGACTCGACGTGCCAGCGGCGGGCGAGGAAGCCGTCGATCTGGTCGGTGATCGCCGCGGCGCCGAAGAGCAACGCCGCGGGCACGCTGTGCCCGCCTTCGGCCGAGACGATGAGTGCCGCGAAGATCGGGATCACGGCGAGCCGAGCGAGCGTGAGCGCGTTCGGCAGCTGCGCGAGCGGCGCGGAGACGGTGCGGGCGGCCATGCCGCAAGGATACGGGCTCACCTCGCGTGCATTCCTCAACTCGCGTGCGAGGGGTGGCGTTACTCGCTCACGCGGAGGCGGACGAGCTGCGCGCGGAAGAGCCGTGCCCAGCTCGCTGTTCGATCGAGATATGCCGTCTGCGCAGCGGCGCCGCGCAGACCCCAGGCGCCTTCGTACGACCCGTAGCGGTACGTCCCCCGGAAGCCCGGGAGCGCGGCCGGCTCGATCTGCGTTCCCTCGGCCCACTCGTTGAAGGACGTGATCGTGATCCGGTCGGCGCCGGCCGCGATCGCCGCCTCCCACATCGAGTCGTACGTCTGCCCGCGGCGTCTCGGCTTCACCCGTTTGTCGCCCGTCGCGCGCTGTGCGTCGTAGCCGGGCCCGACCGACGGCGCGCAGAGCAGCTTCTTCGCGCGCGCCTGCGCACACAGGCGCGCGAAGAGGTTGCCGCCGTAGCTGACGATGTCGTAGGTGTAGATGCCCGTGAAGTGGCCCGTCGCGGCGGCGCCGACGAGTGCCGTCTGTGCGAACACGGTCAGCCCCTGGGCGTGCCACTGGTCGTTTGCCTCCGCCCATTCTGCCGCCGGCAGGTCGAACGGCCGGTAGACGTAGAAGCTGCGCACGCCGAGGCCCTGGAGGTACTCGACGTCGGCGACCGTGCTCGCGACCGTGCGGCCGGCGTACGGCTCGAGGTGAGCAGCGACGCTGATCCCGTGCACCGCGGCCGCAGCGACGATCGCAGGCAGGCGCTCGTCCTCGGCCGAGCCCTTCCCCCACCACGAGACCGCGATCTCGTCGACGCCCGCCCGGACGACGTCCGTCATCTGGAGGTTCAGAACTGCCGCGCTGCTCGATGAGTAGATGCCGAACGCCGGGTAGAAGCTCGACGCGATGTCGTCGGGCGGATCGTGTCCGCCCTGCGCCCAGTGCGTGAGCCCGCCGTCGTGGACACCCGTGCCGAACCACGGGTAGTAGAACGCCGAGACGTCCGTGCCTGCAGCCGCGGGAGCCGCAGTGCACAGAGCCAGCACGCAGAAGCAGAGAACGAGGTGCCGCATCGGTCGGGGGCGGCGATCATCTCAGTCACCTACCCGTCGGAAAATAGGCCGGTCGGCCCACTTTTTCAATGCTGGCTCGTATGCGTTCTGCGCAGGAAAGCGCTACTCGCGCCACTTGACCGTGCAGCCGACCGGAGCCGATTCCTGCACCGGCGGCTCGCGATCCTCGAGCACGGCATCGAGCGCGTCGCGCAGGTACTCGCGCGTGACGTCGTCCTCGTCGCGGTTGTCGTCGATCGCGCCGTGGTAGACGAGCTTGCGCTCGCGGTCGAACACGAAGACCTCAGGCGTGCGCTCCGCCCCGAGAGCGTGGACGAGCGACTGCTCCGCGTCGTGGAGATAGTCGAAGTTGAACGCGTTGCGCTCAGCCCGGGCGCGCATCTCCTCGAAGGAGTCGCCCGGATACCGCGAGGAGTCGTTCGAGTTGACGGCGACGAGACGCACGCCGCGGTCGGCGTAGTCGGCCTGGATCGCGATCATCCGCCCCTCCCATGCCTGGACGTAGGGACAGTGATTGCACGACTGGATGAGGACGAGGATGTCGCTCCCTGCGTAGTCGTCGAGCGAGTGCTCCTGCCCGTCGACGCCGGAAAGGGTGAAGGACGGTGCTCGTTCGGCGAGAGCAAGGCTCATGTGAGTGCCTCCTCGAGTTGTTCGCGGCTTGGGACGGGCGAGACGCGGCCGTCGGGGAGACGATAGATGCGGCAGGCGAGCATCGCCGGGGTCTTCGCACCCTCCGGATCGACGTCGCGACCGTCCACCCTGATCGTCGGCGAGCCGGGAAACCGGAGCTCCTCGGCCTCGTCGTGCGTGGTCACCTCGCGAAGCTCGACCTCGATGTCGAGCCCGCGTTCGGCGAGCACCTTCTCCAGGAGCTCGAGGGCCTCGGGATGCGACGGACAACCGCGCCAGAAGAAGAACTCGATTCTGCGCACACACGTAGCGTACGGCGCTGGCCCAGCCCTTCACGGTGCCCGCCTCGGAGGCCTTCGTCACCTTGGAGGCCGCCGCCGAACTCGCTAACCTAGTCCCTTCCGGTCTCCCGTAGGCTCAACGCGTGTCGAAGCTCACCCGCCTCATCGTCATCCTCGCGCTCGCGCTTCTCGCGGCGAGCATCGTCTCGCGTTTCGGCACGTCGAACTCGCAAGCGGAGTTCATCGGCAACCTCGGCGCGAGCGTCGGGCCCGGATTCGAGATCCAGCTCAAGCTCGGCGACGGCACGGTGGTCAGCTCGCTCGGCACAGGCACCTATGGGATCCACGTGAACGACAACGCGACGAACCACAACTTCCACCTCGAGGGCCAGGGCGTGAGCATGGCCACCGGCATCTCGGACATCCAGGTGGTCGACTGGACGGTGGACTTCGTCGACGGCTACTACACCTACCACTGCGACATGCACACGAACCTGAGCGCGACGTTCGCCGTCGGCAACGCTCCGGCTCTCCCCGCTCCTGCCCCTGTCCCCGCGCCGGCCCCGGCCACGCCGATCCCGGTCCCACCCGTCGTGGTACCGCCGGTGGCCGCACCGCCGGTCGCCGTCCCCGCCGTGGCAACGAGCAAGACCGGAGCGAGCTCGGCGGCAGGCACGGTGAACGTGACGCTCGGGTCGAACAACAAGCTGATCGTCACCAAGTCCGGGAAGCCCGTGACGAAGCTCGCCCGGGGCACGTACAAGCTCGTCATCTCCGACAAGTCGGCGAAGCGGGACGTGAGCGTGCGCCGGATCGGCGGCACCAACGACCTCCTGACCGGCAAGGGCTTCACGGGGACAAAGACCGTGAGCATCGAACTCACCCCGGGTCAGTGGAAGCTCTTCTCGGCCGCGAACGAGCAGGGCATCTTCTCCTTCTTCGTCGTCACGAAGAGCTAGTGCCCCTTCAGGTAATGCGCCCCCGATTCCGGCGAGTCGGAAGACGTGCCAGGCAAGGACGCAGGGAGCGCCAATAGTCGAGCTATTGGCGCGACCGAGGACGCAGCAATGGCGCGGCTTCAGACCGCCGGAGGTGATGGCGTGTATTGCCTGAAGGGGCACTAGACGCGCGATCGTCTACCAGTACGTCTGGGGCAACAACGACCGCCGTGCGGCACTTCGAGGTCGCGCGTGTGTCGTTGAAGCCGCCGGTCGCATGAACACGGTCCTCGTCCGGTTCGTCGACAACGGGGAGCGCGTCACGACGAGCCGCCGCCCTCAGAAAGCTTCGGTAGCCCGCCGTCGGACGGGCAAGAGCGGGCTCCGCACCGACGGAGCGTGGGCGCGCGGGTTTTCCCTTCGACCTGGTGGGGCACAGAGGACGGGAGCGCATCCGAAGGGGGACGGGAGCGCATCCGAAGGGGGGAAGTCGGCGCGCTCCCGGAGATTGGACGACGAGAGAGCGCGTCGGTTGGCGGGCGAGGCGGCGAGCAGCCTCGCCCGCCTCGCAGTCCGCTTGCGTTCGGCGGCCTTCCGAGCTGCTCCGGCCGCCTGCCCATGCCTCGCCGAATAGTGCGCCCGTCCCGAGCGCTGCCGTTGTTTCCCAGGGCGTAGATTCGTGACATGACCGCCTCACAGAATTTCGGCACGGAGCTCGAAGAGCACTCCCTCACCCCCGGCAGTGATGCGCACATCGCCCCGACCCGCTTCGAGGACTGGCTCAGGGAATCCGTGGCCGGGTAACGAGTCGGACTCGTCGAGTTGGCGGGGCCGAGCGCCTGCCGGGTCGGTGCGGTTGAATCCCCCCGGTGGAGACACGAGACCAGCCGCCCGAGGCGGCGTCGAAATCCGCTGCGATGAGTCGCGCGCCCTCTCCGTCCTCGGCCGGCGTACAGGCTCCGCTCCTCCGGCGACGCGCCGCGCTTCGCGCCAAGTCAGCGGGGAAGGGAGCCGGCGACACCGCCCGCAAGGCGAGCGAAGCCCTCGCCGAAGCCGTCGGTGCGCTCGCCGACCACGCGATCGACCGCGTCCTGCTCACCGACCTGCGCGTCACCTCGGCCACCGAGGCCAAGCGGTTGCTCGCCGACGAAGCCGACGTCGAGGCGCGTGCGGACAGGATCCAGCGCATCGTCGTGCTCGCCGTTCCCATCGTCCGTGTCCTGGCTCGAGGCGCGCGCTTCACCCGGGTGCCGTGGGTGATCGTGGCCTCGAGCGCGATCTCAATCGGTGTCGCCCTCCGCACGGGTGTGCGTGAGCTGCAGGTGCTCGCCTCGCTCGTGGCCCACCGGCTCGAGCAGGAGACGGGCACACCCGCCGAACCGGCACTCGTCAAGAAGCTTGCAATCGACCTCTACCTCAACCCGAAGCGCACTCCCGAGCTTGCCGACAGCAGGCTGCCCCTCGTCCGGCTCAGTCGCAAGTGGGTGCTGAGCGGCGCCTTCAGCCGGAACACCTCGAAGCGGGCGGCGAAGGCGCTCGATGCAGCCGAGCGGCTCGACGCAGCGGCGCTCTCCACGCGCTGGGCGGCGGTCCGTCGACTTCGACGGTCACCTACGTCTCATCCTCAAGCGGGCGATCAGTGAAGTAGAGGCCAAGAGGGAACCGTTAAAGACGATGGTCGAGATCCAACCGCTCAGCGAGCGGAGCTTGACGCACAAGGCATCCCGATCGCCCACGAGCTCGAACTCGAGTTGCGTCTCTAGCCCGACCGCTCACCGACCGCCCGTGCACCGCAGTTCGCCGTCCGTCCCTCGTTCGAGCCACGTCCGTCGATCATGCGGCATGGGCGCCGCGCATGTTCACGCACCTTGGGCTCGCCATTCGCGCATCTGACGTACGGGCCCCAGTGGTACCAGTCACGAAACGGCGCACCAGACGCGAGGCGCGCTGCCCGACAAGCAGGCGCATGCATTCGACGCCCCGTTGAGCGCGGCCGGTCACGGGCGCACGACTCGGATGCGCTGGTTGCCGCGGTCAGCGATGTACACGTTGCCGGCGGCGTCGACGCCGACGGACTCGGGGCTGTTCAGCGCCGCTTCGACTGCCGGACCGCCGTCACCCTGGAAACCGGGGACGCCGGTTCCGGCGATAGTCGTCATGATTCCGTCTCGATCGACCTTGCGCACGCGGTGAGTCGCGTGTTCGACGATGTAGAGATTGCCGCGCGCGTCGATTGCGACGTCGACCGGGCTCCAGATGTCGACCGTGTCGGCGCGCCAGCCGTCGCCGGAGTGACCGGGGTGCCCGGTGCCGGCGACCGTGCTGATGATGCCGTTCGGGTCGACCTTGCGGACGCGGTTGTTGAGGGAGTCGGCGATGTAGAGGTTGCCGTCGCGATCGAATGCGATCCCGATCGGCCGGTTCAGCTGAGCCGCGGTCGCCGGGCCGCCGTCGCCCGAGTACCCGGCCTTTCCGGTTCCCGCGATCGTTCGGTAGGACCCGTCAGGCTCGACCCGGATCACGCGATGCGCGCTGTAACAGGCGATGAAGATCCGTCCGGCGGGGTCGAAGGCCGGCGCCACCGGCGCGACGCAGAGGTCGCGCGACCGCGTGCGCGTGCTGTCGGCGAGGTAGCCGGGCATCCCGGTGCCGGCGATCGTCTCGATGACGCCACGGTCGTCGATGCGGCGTAGGGCCGGCCGTTCGAACTGGAGAATGTTGAGCTGTCCGTCGCGATCGACGCCAAGATTGACCGCGGCCGTGATTTGTGCCTCGGTCGCGGGGCCGCCGTCGCCCGAATAACCCGGTTCGCCGGTGCCGGCCACCGTGGTGATCGTCCCGTCGCGAGTGACGCGGCGGACGCTGGCTGACCCGGCCTGAGCGATGTGAACCGTTCCACCGGTGCTAACGGCGATGTCCCATGGCTCGTCGAGTTGGGCCTCGGTGGCGGGGCCTCCGTCGCCGGAAACGCCAGGTTCCCCTGTCCCGGCGAACGTCGAGATGACGCCGCCTTTGACTGCCGCGGGCCGCTCGCCGTCGACGGTGGTCAGCACCAGCGCAACGGCGGCGGCGACCGCAGCCGCGACGGCAGTGAGTGCGAAGCCGAGCGCACGTCGGCCGCCTGCGCGCGGACGCTCGAGACCGAGGGCCGAACGCGCGGCCGAGACGAACTCGACACCCGTCCCGTACCGCACCTGCGGTTCCTTGGCGAGCGCCCGGCTCAGGACGTCGTCAACAGCCGACGGCAACTCCGGGCGCCGTTCCGTCAGGCGCGGTGCCGCCTCGTTCACATGCGACCACAGGGTCGCGAGCATGCGCTTGCGCCCAAATGGCGGCTCGCCCGCGAGGCACTCGAAGAGGACGCAGGCGAGCGAGTAGATGTCGCTTCGCGCCTCGGGCTGCCCCTGGATCTGCTCGGGCGCGGCGTATTCGGCCGTCCCCTGGAACCGGCTCTGCTCGAGCGCCCCTTCGACGCTGCGCGGGATCGCGAGTCCGAAGTCGGAGAGGTACACGTGCTCGCCGCCCCGCTCGTCTCGCGCGAGCAGGATGTTGCCGGGCTTGATGTCGCGGTGGAGAAGTCCGAGCGCGTGCGCGGCGTCCAGCGCGCCGGCCGTTTGGGAGATGATCGCCAGCGCCCGCGCCGGTTCGAGCGGCCCTTCGCGCGCGAGCAAGCCACGCAGATCGGTGCCGCGAACCAGCCGCATGGCGATGAACAGGGATCCGTCTGCCTCCCCGGCCTCGTAGATCGGAATCACGTTCGGATGGTCGAGTGAGGCTGCCAGCCGCGACTCGCGCAGGAAGCGCTCGCGCAGCGCGGGATCCGAGCCGTCCGAGGCGCCGAGCAGCTTCAACGCCACCCGCCGTCCGAGACGCGCGTCGAACGCTGCGTAGACGACGCCCATGCCACCGCGGCCGAGAACCGACTCGATCGTGTAGCTCGCGAGCGTCGCCCCGGGTGCCAGATCCGCCCCCACCACCATCAGCCGTCCGCCCACTATCGCCCGGACCGCGTCCGTCCGCAACCGGTCGACGCGCTGCGCCGGGCAGGCGAGACGCTCGCGTAGTCTCGCCTGCCCTGCGCGCCGCCGCCACAATTCATCGCGGTGGCGCTGCCTGCGGCTCGAAGACGCCGTGACGGCGGGCACCCCGCAGCCGCCCAGCGCGAAAGGCGAGAGCTGCGACCGATACGAGCGCGGCGAAGGCGATCCCAAGCCCGCTCCCGAGGGCGACGTCACCCCAGGCGCGGCCCGTCGAGGGCTGCGACGGCCCGGCTGGGAGAGTGAGACCCTCTCCCGCAGGGCGAGGGGCGATGCCAAAGTCGGTGGCGAACGGCCGGAACGGCTCGACCGGCGTCGTGACCCGCGGGAAGTCGGTCACGAACGGCTCGAACCTCTCCGCAGAAGCCGCGCCCCCGGCCGCGAGCGCGACCAGCGACACGGTCGCGAGCGCTGCGAGCCTGACCCTCATCGAACGATTCATCGGACTACCTCCTTGGTGTGATTGCCTCACGGGTGACAATGGGTCCACCCGCTTGATGGAGGCTTGACGCCGGCTTGACGCTTGAGGTCCGAGTCCTTGGGCCGCTCGAGCTGCTGTGTGACGGAGCACCGACGGCCGTCGGCGGCCCGCGCGAGCGAGCGCTACTTGCGCTCCTCGCATTGCGCGCGAACACGGTGGTGGCGCGCGACCGTCTCATCGACGAGCTCTGGCCCGGCGATCCGCCCGAGAGCGCGGTCAACATCCTGCAGACGTACGTTTCCCGCCTCCGCCGCGTGCTCCCGCCCGATCGGCTCCGGACGCGCGGGCCCGGCTACGAGCTTGGGTTGGCGCGCGGCGAGGTCGATCTCCACCGCTTCGAGGACATCGTCGAGGAGGGGCGGCGGTCGCTGGTCGACGGCGATCCAGCGCGGGCGTCCGAGCGGTTGCAGCGCGCGCTCGGGCTCTGGCGCGGATCCGCCCTCGGCGACGTCCGCGAGACAGGCCTCGTGATCGCCGAGGCCCATCGGCTGGAGGAGCTGCGCCTGGCCGCCCTCGAGGAGAGAATCCAGGCCGATCTCGGGCTGGGCCGGCACGCGCAGCTCATCCCCGAGCTCGAGCTGCTCGTCGCGGAAGAGCCGCTGCGCGAGCGCTTGCGAGCACAGCTCATGGTCGCGCTGTACCGCTGCGGGCGTCAGCCGGAGGCGCTCGCTGTGTACCGCGACACGCGAGCGCAGCTTGCCGACGAGCTCGGTATCGAGCCGAGCGCGCACCTCCGCGAGCTGGAGGCGGCGATCCTCCGCCAGGACCCGGTGCTCGGTTCCACAGCGGCGCCCGGCCAGGCCAGCCCTCGGCGGTCCGTCGTCGTCGCCTGCCTCGGCGAAAGGGAATTCGACGACCTGCTGGCGATTGCGGAGCCGCTCGCGCGGCGTCCGCAGCACGAGCTCGTCCTCGTCCGAATCGTCGCTGACGCGCCCGGCCTCAGGCGGGCATCGGAGCTGGTCAACCGGCGGCGGTCGGAGCTGGCCGAGCGAGGCGTCACGGCCCGCGCTGCGGCGTTCACGTCGACCGACCCCGGTGGCGACATGACGCGGCTTGCCACGGACGCATACGCCACCCTCGTGCTCGTCGACACACCCGGTTCACTACCCAACGGGGGGCACGTGGACGACGCCCTCGCCTCGCTCCTCGCCCCCGGGCCTTGCGACCTCGCAGTCCTGGCACGTGGAGGAACCGCGCAGCCCGACCCGCGGGCCCCGGTGCTCGTGCCGTTCGGCGGCGACGAGCACGACTGGGTCGCCGCCGAGATCGGCGCCTGGATCGCGCAGGCCGACAACCGGCCGCTCCAGCTGGCCGGCGCCGCCGCGCCGAGTGATGGAGGGAAGCGCGATGCGAGCCGGCTGCTCGCGAGCGTCGCACTCCTCGTCCAGCAGGTCGCCGACGTCGAAGCCGTGCCGACGCTCGTCCCGCCGGGCGCCGACGCGATCGTAGAGCTTGCGCGGCAGGCGCACGTGCTGCTCCTCGGCCTGCCCGTCGATTGGCGCGAACGGGGCATCGGTGCCACCCGCGCGCGACTGATGCGCGACGCCGAGCGCCCTGTCCTCCTCGTTCGCGGCGGGCTCCGGCCCGGCGGCATCTCGCCCCCCGGCAGCGTCACACGTTTCACATGGACGATCACGTCGTCTCCGTAGATGGAAGGCGAGGCGCTCCGGCTCAGTCCGGGGCGTTGTCGCTTTGCAGAGCCATCGGGGCGGACGGACTCGAACCGCGGACCTCTACTAGTCCCGCGCCGCGAGATCGAACGCCGCCCGTGGGTTGCCGAGGCGATCTCTCGGTACTATCGCGCCACGATGAGCGATGTCGATTGGCAGCCCATCAAGGCTGTTGACGCGCGTGAAGCAAGCGCCGGCTCGCGTGGGGTTGCTGCCAAGCTAGAGCTCTCCCCACCACCCGACGATCAGTGGGAGCGGATGTTCAACAACGCTTCCTTACCGTGGCCCGAAGCCTGGCCGCGACCGAAGGCCGCCGGACGCGAACTTCATTGTGCTGGCGTGCCCGAGGACGACCTCGACCGCTTCGTCGCCGCCGTGAAGGACCTCATTGTCGCGGCAAACAGCTCGTACCGGAACGTCCTCGACGAGCGAGGCCGGCAGGACGCTGCAAAGCTCGCACAGGAAGACCGAGACGATGCCCTGCTGCGGCGTATTCAGGAGATACTGAGAGCCGACTAGGACGTGCCTGGCTTCCTGCGGGCGCCGCGGCTGGCCGCGACTGCATCCGCTCGTACACCCCGCCCTGCGAGATCGACCGCCGCACGTCACCGGCCACGCGACATCGAGGAGCCGCTCGCGCTCGAAGAGCTCGCCGCAATCGGCGTCACCACATGCATCGGCGCCGACGAAGACGAAGAACGATGCGCGAGCTGACGCGGACGAGCCGAATCCCGCATCGCCGCGTTCCAGGGCAGCGCGCTGCCTCTTCCTCGAGGACGAGCTGCAAGCGTGGATCGACGGAGCCGAGCTCGAGGCGTGCGACCTGCCGCGCGGCGGCCGTCTCGTCGCGATCAAGAGCCGTGTCTAGAGTCTCGCGCGGGCCTCGTCGGCGGACGCACGGGATCCGGTCAACCCCAAGCCGCGCCCAACGCGGCAAGTGCGTTCTCCCGCAGCGGGGCCGGGCGAGCGCCCTACCAGCGTCGGCCGCCCCTGGCGCGTCGCACCGCGAGCCGCTTGTAGGTCCACACCGCAAGAGTCGCGGCCGCGCCGATCGCGCCCACACCGAAGACGACGTAGTTAGCGGTCACGCCGCCAAGCATAGGGCCGCGGGTGCTGTAGTGGGGGGCGGGATAGCGTCTGGCCCCTCATGCCTCGGCCGCCCGCCCGCCGATACTCCCAAAGACAGCCAGCCACGAGCGGCACCTGGACTCGGAAGCTAGGTCTTGAAACCCCTCAGGTTTGCGTCGCGCTCCCAGTCGTCGATGAGGCAGTAGACGTGACGGCGTTGCGCATCCGAGAACGCGAACCGCGCCACGATTCGCCGCGCCTCCGCTGGATCGCCGTGCTCGATTGCGGCCTCGAGCCGCTCGCGCAGCGGTTCCGGCTGCCGTAGCTGACGGCGCAGCCAGCGGAGTAGGCTGACCCTGGTCGCGCGTCCCACAGACGTCGCGCCCACAGCTCCTCTCCTCGATGCGTCGCGAGCCGCCGCTGCGTTAGCCAACCGAGCCTTCCATCTGGAGCTGGATCAGGCGGTTCATCTCGACCGCGTACTCGAGCGGCAGCTCCTTCGTGATCGGCTCCACGAAGCCCGACACGACCATCGCCGAGGCCTCCGACTCGGAGAGGCCGCGCGACATCAGGTAGAAGAGCTGCTCCTCGCCGATCTTCGAGACCGTCGCCTCGTGACCGATGTCGACCTCGTCCTCGTCGATCCGCATGTACGGATAGGTGTCCGAGCGCGAGTCCTCGTCGAGGATCAGCGCGTCGCAGACCACCTTCGACTTGGCGTTCTTCGCGCCCTTCGCAACATCGAGCTGACCGCGGTAGCCGGCACGGCCGCCGTTCTTCGAGATCGACTTCGAGGTGATCACCGAAGTCGTGTTCGGCGCGATGTGGTGACACTTGCCGCCCGCGTCCTGATGCTGGCCAGCACCCGCGAAAGCAATCGAAAGCACCTCGCCGTGCGCGCGCTCACCCATCAGCCAGATCGCCGGATACTTCATCGTCAGCTTCGACCCGAGGTTGCCGTCGACCCACTCCATCGTCGCGTCCTCATAGGCGACAGCCCGCTTCGTGACCAGGTTGTAGACGTTCGACGACCAGTTCTGGATCGTCGTGTACCGGCAACGGCCACCCTTCTTGACCACGATCTCGACAACGGCCGAATGCAGCGAGTCGCTCGAGTAGATCGGCGCCGTACAGCCCTCCACGTAGTGCACATACGCGCCCTCGTCAACGATGATCAGCGTACGCTCGAACTGGCCCATGTTCTCGGCGTTGATCCGGAAGTAGGCCTGGAGCGGCATCTCGATCGAGACGCCCGGCGGCACGTAGATGAACGACCCACCCGACCACACCGCGCTGTTCAACGCAGCAAACTTGTTGTCGTTCTGCGGGATGATCGTCCCCAAGTACTGCTTCACCAGCTCCTCCTGCTCACGCAGCCCCGAGTCCATGTCGAGGAAGAGCACACCCTGCTCGGTCAGCTGCTGCTGCAGCTTGTGATAGACGACCTCAGACTCGTACTGCGCACCGACCCCAGCGAGATACTTCTTCTCCGCCTCGGGAATGCCAAGCTTGTCCCAAGTGTCCTTGATATCCGGCGGCAGGTCCTCCCACGACTCAGCCTGCTTCTCGGTCGGCTTGATGTAGTAGTAGATGTTGTCGAAGTCGATCCCGGAAACATCCCCACCCCAGGTCGGCAACGGCCGAGCAAGGAAGTAATCCAGCGACCGATGACGGAACTTGCGCATCCAATCCGGCTCGCTCTTGTGCGACGAGATCGCCTCGACAAGCTCATGCGAAAGGCCCCGACCCGACTTGAAAAAGTAATCCTCGGGAACATGAAAGCCGTACTTGATCCCATAATCGGAGCCGATCCCCTCGACGATCTCGGTCTCAGTCTGAGCCATTAGACCGCCACCTCTCACTCTAAACCCGGCCCCGACCGGCTGAAAAAACTCGGCCTCCCCGGATGAATCCTCACTCTACAGGTGCCAGCGGCAGCAGGGTTTGCGGTGTTTGACCTTCGCCTCGACCGTCTCACTAACCCGCCGACGACGTCGCTGCGAAGGACAGCTACTGGGCAACTTCGCGGATCTCGGGTAGGGCACGAAGCTTGCTCAGGCTCCGCTTCTCGATCTGGCGGATCCGCTCTCGCGTCACGTTGAACGTCCGCCCGATCTCCTCGAGCGTCTGCTGTGGTTCGCCGCCGAGACCGAAGCGAAGCTCGAGCACGCGCCGCTCCCGATAGGTCAACAGGCCGAGGATCCTCTGGAGCGCCGCGTTCCGGAGAGTCGTCTCTACCGCCTCGTGGGGGAGTGGCTCGCTCGAGTTGGGGATCAATTGCGCAAGGTGCAGCTCGTCCCCCTCGCCGACCGGCATCTCGAGCGAGAGCGGCCTCTGTGACCAGCGCAGGATCTGCTCGACCTCGCCGGCCGGCAGATCGACGTCGTGCCCGATCTCGACCGGAGTCGGCCCACGGCCGAGCCGGGCGCCGAGAATGCGCTGACTCCGCAAGATCCTGTTCAGTCTCTCGACGATGTGAACAGGCATCCGGATTGTCCTCGCCTTGTGAGCCAGCCCGCGGCACACCGCTTGCCGGATCCACCAGGTCGCGTAGGTCGAGAACTTGAACTCCCTGCGATGGTCGAATTTCTCAACAGCGCGGACGAGGCCGATCGTGCCCTCCTGGATCAGGTCGAGGAACGGCAGCCCCTGGTTGCGGTACCGCTTCGCTATTGAGACGACGAGGCGCAGGTTCGCCTCGACCATCTCCTGCTTCGCCAGCTGGTCGCCCCGCTCGACGCGCTTGGCGAGTTCGATCTCGCGCACGGCCGTCAGGAGCGGGATGCGGCCGATGCTGCTCAGGAAGAGCTGCAATGAATCGACCGCGACCTCGCGTTCTTCCTCCTGTGTGGCTCGACTGCGGGTGGTCGAATCCGCGACGATCTCGATCCCGAGCTCGTCTGCGGTCACAGAGCAGAACGATTCTGCTGGACGGTGGCGCGCTTCTGGGCGCGACGCTCTTTGAGCGTCTTCTGTGCCTGCTTCTTTTGGAGCTTCTTCGGCTTCTGCGAACCCTTCATCGGTGTCCTCCTGTGTGAAAGCTTCGAGACGATCGGGCCGGTGCTTCTCCCAGGATTCGTGTCTCGGGTGTCACCATACACATGAATCTGATTTCATGTGCTATCTTTCTAGATATTAATGTCACAGATTTCAGCAGAACAGAACACCGTTGCCTTGCCTGCCGTGCCTGAGTTCTCATTTCTCACGAACCACGGCAAGGCGCTGCTCCTGATCGCGCACGATCCGAGGATCCGCATGCGCGACATCGCCGGCCTGCTGGACATCACCGAACGGGCAACCCACCGGATCGTCGGTGACCTCGACCGTGCCGGGTACGTCGAGCGCAGGCGTGAGGGACGACGCAACGTCTACAGCCTCCGAACCCACCTCCCGCTCGGGTTGCCGATTCAGCGCGACATCGACATCGGATCCCTGCTCACCATCGTGTTCGCGCAGGACGATCCCGGCGCCAACGCGGCCGCCTAGAACCAAGAGTCTTTCGAGTGAACCCGCATCGGGTTCGCCGCCTGCAAGTCGAGTGAGGAGCATCACATGTATGCAACCGTGCGCCGCTATGAGGGCATCGACAAGGTGCGCTCCGAGGAGATCACGAGGAAGGTCGAACAGGACCTCTTGCCGAGCTTGAGTGAGTTGCCGGGCTTCGGCGGCTACTACCTGATCGACGCCGGCGAAGGCGTTTTCGCGTCGGTCAGTCTGTTCGAGAACGCCAAGGAGGCGCATGAGTCGACGCGCATCGCCGCCAGGTGGGTGCGCGAGCAGAAGCTCGAGTCCGCGCTTCCGAACACGCCCAAGATCACGGCCGGACCTGTCGCCGTGCACCAGGCGGCCGTCGCGAACGGCGTCCCAGCGCTCGTCTAGCGCTCGAATGGCGAGGAGGAGGAGCCCTCATGGGCTCCTCCTCCTCGCCGCGACGATCACAAGTCAGAGACCCGATCGACCAAGTTCTCAGGGAGGTTCTATGGATCTGCAGCCGCTCAATGACCGCCTGATCGTCGAGGTGCTCGAGGAGGAAGGCTCGACGGTGAGCGGGATCGTGCTGCCTGACAGCGCGAGGGAGAAGCCGCAGCGCGGCCGTGTGTTGGCAGTCGGCCCTGGCGCACGGGACGAGCACGGCAAGCGCATCGTCATCGACGTCGTCGAGGGGGACGAGGTCGTCTTCTCGAAGTACGGCGGCACTGAAATCGCGCTTGGCAGCGACGAGGTTCTGATCCTGCGCGAGTCCGACGTGCTCGCGAAGGTCGCACCGCCAACGAGCACGAGGAACAAGCGCAAGCTCGCCGGCGCCACCGCCCACTAGCACCACGAGGGAGGAATGCAGACATGGCTTACAAGGAGCTCAAGTTCAGCGAGGAGGCGCGGCGGTCGCTCGAGCGGGGCGTGAACGTGCTTGCGGATGCGGTCAAGGTCACCCTTGGCCCGAAGGGGCGCTATGTCGTGCTCGACAAGAAGTACGGCGCGCCGACGATCACGAACGACGGGGTAACGATCGCCCGCGAGATGGATGTCGAGGACGTCTTCGAGAACCAGGGCGTGCAGCTGGTCAAGGAGGTCGCGACGGCGACGAACGATGTCGCGGGTGACGGCACGACGACCGCGACGGTGCTCGCTCAGGCGATCGTGCGCGAAGGGCTGAAGAACGTCGCGGCGGGCGCGAGCCCGACCGGCCTCAAGCGCGGGATAGAGCAGGCTGTCGAGACGGCGGTCGCTGACCTGAACAAGCAGTCGAAGACGGTCTCGGGCAAGGAGGACATCGCGCGCGTCGCGACGATCTCCTCGCGCGAGCGCGAGATCGGCGATGTGATCGCGGACGCGATCGAGAAGGTCGGCAAGGACGGCGTCGTGAACGTCGAGGAGGGGCAGACGTTCGGCCTCGAGCTCGAGTTCACCGAGGGCATGCAGTTCGACAAGGGCTACCTGTCGCCGTACATGATCACCGACTCGGAGCGGATGGAGGCCATCCTCGACGACCCGTACATCCTGATCGCGAACCAGAAGATCGGCGGGATCAAGGACCTGCTGCCGGTGCTCGAGCAGGTGATCCAGGCCGGCAAGCCGCTGCTGCTCGTCGCCGAGGACGTCGAGGGCGAGTCGCTCGCGACGATCGTCGTCAACAAGCTGCGCGGCACCTTCTCGGCCGTCGCTGTCAAGGCGCCCGGCTTCGGCGACCGCCGCAAGCGGATGCTCGAGGACATCGCGATCCTCGCCGGCGGCGAGGTGATCACCGAGGAGATGGGCCTCAAGCTCGAGAACACGAAGCTCTCGCAGCTCGGCCGGGCCCGCAAGGTCGTCGTCGACAAGGACACGACCACGATCATCGACGGTGCCGGCGACAGTGAGGCGATCAAGGCGCGGATCAAGCAGATCAAGTCCGAGATCGAGACGACCGACTCCGACTTCGACCGCGAGAAGCTGCAGGAGCGGCTGGCGAAGCTGTCCGGCGGCGTCGCGGTCGTCAAGGTCGGCGCTGCCACCGAGACCGAGATGAAGGAGAAGAAGCACCGCGTCGAGGACGCGCTCCAGGCGACCCGCGCCGCCCTCGAAGAGGGCATCGTCCCCGGCGGCGGCGTCGCGCTCCTGAACGCGGCCAAGGCGATCAAGCTCGACGGCCTCGAAGGCGACGAGAGGACTGGCGCGGCGATCATCGTCCGTGCGCTCGAGGAACCGCTCCGCCAGTTGGCCTACAACGCGGGCCTCGAGGGCTCGATCGTCGTGAACCACGTGCGCAAAGCCCCCAAGGGCCACGGCCTGAACGTCGACACGAACGAGATCGAGGATCTCGTCAAGGCAGGCATCATCGACCCGACCATGGTCACCCGCTCGGCGCTCCAGAACGCCGCGTCGATCGGCAAGACCATCCTCATGACCGAGGCGATCGTCGCCGAACCAGATGAAGCCGCCAATGGCAGCGGCATGTCCGGCGGAATGGGTGGCATGAGCGGGATGATGTAAGCAGGCAGCCGCATCCGCCGGGAGGGCCGGCCGGAACCCGGCCCTCTCGGATCGCGTGAATCTGAGAACCAGTGGCGCCTCCTGGGCGACAATGCGGCAGGATGACCCCGACATGAGTGCCGTACCCAGGAGAGGCTCAGACCTCCACACCTGAAACCGCGGGTGCCCCACCCAGGCGAACACGTCAGTAAACGGATCCCGGCAACTGGGCGCGGCGTGAGTGGCTGCCAGCACTCAAGAAGGCCGGGCTCGAGAAGAAGTTCCACGTTCAAGCGCTGCGGCACTTCGCGGCGACTGCGCTCGATGAGCAGGGGATGGCCGGGAAGCTGCGGACCGAGATCGTCGGGCACGCGAACGAGGAGATTACGAACTCGATCTACACGCACGTTCGGCGGGAGCGCGTCGCGGCGGTTGCGGCCGAGTACGACCCGCTCAAGGAAGGCTTCGGGCGACTGATTCGTAGATGGTTGGTAGATGGAGGGCGAGGCGCCTCGGCTGAGTCCGGGGCGTTTTCGCTTTGTAGAGCCATCGGGGCGCGCGGATTCAAACCGCGGACCCTAGTCCCCCAGCGTAATCCCCCAGCCGCGGCACGCGACGACAAGCGACGACGAACGCGAGCAGCCAAGTGGGTTTGCTGGCCATCGGAGCTCGCGAGGCCGCATCGCTGCGTGAGCGGTTTCCGAGACGTTTGGGCCAAAAGTGGGCCACGCCGGAAGGGGCGTCAGTCAGCTACGGGCTCGACGAGGAGCACGTCGAACAGCTCCGGGTCGTCGTCGTCGGCCTCTAAGCCGCCCGAGTAGGATCGGCAGGCCATCCGTCCCGAGGGAGGAGCGCACGAGATGGATTGGGGCATCGTCACGTACATACTTGGCACGATCCTGGTCGTGGTTTGCGTCCTCGGCATCCTCTATTTCGTGATTGCGAGAAAGTCCTAACGCGCCCCCGGGCTGGGCGGCGGCACCTCCTCGACGACGAGCACGTCGAACAGCTCCGGGTCGTCGTCGTCGGCCTCGAGCCTCCCGACCACGCGCAGGTTCGGCTTGTCGTCGCGGTGGATGATCGAGCCGTCGGGCCAGTCGGGCCGGCTGAGCTCGACCGGGCCGAGGATCTCGGCGTCGACCGGGACGAGTTGGAAGTGCGGTCACGGCTCCGGGAGCGTAACCGGGACGAAACACCACATCACCTTCGATCGGTTGTGCTTCTCGAACCGGGCGAGGATCGCGACCATCACGTAGCGGGGTCAGCGACGCGTGCGCTGCCAGCGACGCCTGCGGTACTCGCGCCCTGCTTCGACGCAGGTCGAGCAGCGACATCCGTTCGAGTAGCCGCCCGCTCCATGGGTCTTCACGACCTTCTGCGCGTAGCGCTCGCGCCGTCGCCGCGTATGTGTGTCGCTCGTGCTCGGCCGGACCCCTTCGAGCACCCTCACTCTGGCGTCGATCAGGTGCTTGATCGCGGCTTTCGTCACGGGGTTCACGGCGCGGGTCTACCCAACGACGAGATCGAGTAATCACTCTCGCTCGCGGCGCTGGACGCTCGTTATCTCAGTACACCCGGAGCACCTGGCCGCACCCCACCCGAACGACCAGGCCAGGGTTGCGCGGACCAAGCTGCTGACCCGGCTTCGGGCGCCCGGTCGCACGGGCGCGCAGCTCGTCCTCGTAGATCTCCTCGCTGGTCGGGTGCGCGAAGCTCCGCTCCTCGCACGGGTGGATCGGCACGGGCGGCCCGAACCTCGACGTGTCGTAGCCGAGCTGTGCGAGCCGGTCGCGCGTCTCCTCCCACTGAAGACGCCGGACGGCGGCGATCTCGACGTCGATCGGGTCGAGTTCACCTTCGATGCCGCGTACGAAGCCGCCGGGGTCGTGGCGCAGGTACCACGCTGCGCAGCGGCGCACGCTCATGACGCCACCGGCCCGCCGTCAGCGGCGACCGGGCGGTCAGGCAGCTTCGAGGCGTCGGCCTTCGCGGCGAGCAATCACGTCTCGCGCGGCCACGAGCACCCGCACCGCCTCGCGCAGCCGTTCCCGCTCGGACGCCTCCGCGGGCTCGTCCGGCGAGACGCGTGCCGGGGGCAGAACGACCAGGCGGCCGTCGCGCGCCTGAAGCTGGCCGCCGGCGGCGAAGATCCGCTCGGCGGCGCTGCGCACCGTCGGCAGTTCTTCCACGCCTTCGACCTCGGCGAGCGTCACCTCGACGAGCGGCTGGTCTTCACGAACTTGGCGCGCTCCTCGGCGACCCGCTTGGCAGTCAAGCGGTCGCGCTGCTCCTGCTCGGCCAGCCTCGCAGCACGCCGGAGCTCGAGCGCGTCGAGCTCCACCACGGACTGAGGCGCGGTGGCGGGCCTCACGAGGAAGACCGCCGCGCCGTCCGAGCCAACGAACCACGCAGCGACCCCGGCGGTATTGATCTCGGCGATACGGACACCGTCCCCCTCGCCGACCGAGCTCAACACGGCGCCCGGGGTACGCCTGTAGAGGAGGCCCTCCTCCCTGTCGACCACGAACCTGGTTCGGTGCTCGATGTTCGCCGGGTCGAGTTCGCGCCAGTCGCCATGTGCGCGGCACGCAGCGACCGTCAGCTCGTCGACCAGCGCCTGCCTAGCCCGACGAACCTCGTCGGCCGAGCCCTCGCCCCTGGCGGGGTCGAGCTTCAGGTGCCCGATCGTGCTCCTGTACGGGGTCTTCTGCTCCTCTTTCGGCAGCCTCACTCTCATTTCTGATCGCTCCTCTCGTGCTGGTTAGTAGATCTCTATGTCGTCGCTGTCTTCCGGCATCCCGCGGGACGCGCACAGCCCAAGCGAGCTGCGCCCGAAGCTGCTGATGCGGCACCCATACCGCGCCCTCGCCACCGGCGGGCCGCGCACCGCCCGCGCGCAGAGGGAGGCGTGCGTCGCGCACGATACGATCGGCGCGTCTCGTCGAATCGATCGGAGGAGGAAAGACCGATGCGGCAACTTCGGTTCTTGCTCGTCGCGGCGGCCGCAGGGCTTGTCGTCGGCGTCCAGGCGGCGCCGGCAGGATCGTTCGTCTGCATGAGCGCGATCAGCAACTCGCAGGCGACCTCGATCCTCGGCGTGCCGGCGCAGGTCGTCGCGGGAGGCGGCGGCGAGGACGACTGCGGCATCGACGCCCGCGGCTTCGGCCACATCATCGTCACCGGCTACGTGGTCAAGCGATCGTTCTTCGACAACCTCAGGCGCAAAACGCGGAGTGGCACCAGCACCGAGGAGGGCGTCCGTGTGCTGCACACCCAGCGCGCGCTGCAGGGGTTCGGTGGCCCGGCGTTCTCCCTCGAAACCAAGTCGTTCTACGAAGCGGCGCCGGGGGGGTCGGTGATCATGCGAGCCGTCTTCGTCTATCGCAATGGCCGGATGCTGAGGCCGACCACGACACCCGGGCCTGGCAAGCTCCCGTCGATGGCGCAGGTCGTGCAGCTCGCACGCGTTGCCGCGCGAAGCATCTGAAGCGAGCCCGCTCACCACTCGCGCGACGTCCTCGGCTTCGACGCGGGCATCAGCGTCCGCCGGTTACAGCGGGCGTGGGATACGCGCTCAGGCACACGTTCGCGTCATTCGCGATCGCGGCGGGCGCCAGCCTGTTCTACCTCGCCCGACTCATGGGGACGAGCGTGGAGCAGATCGACAAGACGTACGGTCACCGTTTGCCCGACTCGGAGGAACTACTTGCGCGGTCTCCTCGACTCGTTCGATAGTGCGTCTCAAGCGGGCGACAGCGAAGCAATGTGACTCACGCTTTCGGATCGATCTCGCGCCAGTGGCCTTCCTTCCAATCCCCTGCGTACCACCGGCCGCTTGTCTTCTCAAGCGAGATGAAGCTCTCGTAGGCGGCGTCAGGGAGGTCGGGGTCGAACTGAAGTCGCGTGCCTGCGTCGTCGCGAATCTCGACGTGACCATCGGGCTGCCCCGACACTCGGCGTGCCTCAATCAGTTCGTCGAAGAAGTCCTTCAGCGTGCGCAGACCTCGGCGCCCGCGGCCGTCAAGAATCCGTCGAAGAGCCTAAGGGCGACATAAGCCTCGATGATCAGGACCCACGGGAGGTCGCCTTGGTGGAAGCGCATGTTGCTGGCCACGACGTTCGCTTCCATGCCGTGCCGAGCAAATGCACTCCGCAGTGTCTCGACTTCTTCCTCGGACGCTCCAAAGTCGATGTAGGCGTTGACGTTCACTGAAATCGTTTCGGCCACTAATGGGCCAGCGCTGTCTGACCACGACATGCCGAGAAAGCCCTGATTTGCAGGCAATTCTTTTAGTCGGGGCGCGCGGATTCGAACCGCGGACCTCTAGTCCCCCAGACTAGCGCGCTAACCAGGCTGCGCCACGCCCCGTCTCGGGCGACACCTTACCGCAGCCCGCCGATCGAATCAGTCGCTCAGGCGGCGGTAGAGGCGGTCGACCAGGTCGGGCATCGCCTCGAGCCGTTCGGTGATCACGCGAAGCCGGTACTCGCGAAAGTGCTCGGGCTCGACGTCCAGAGCATCGGCGAGCCGCTCGACCACCTGGTTCGACGGCACCGGACGGTTGCCGTGCACGAGGTGGTTCAGGTACCCGGCCGAGAGATCGGTCTTCGCCGCGAGCCCGCGATACGTCGTGCCCGAGTCGTTCATCAGGCGCTCGACCGCCGGCCCGAACGGTTCCGTGCTGAACCTTCGCCGCTTTGCCATCTCAGACGTTCTTGCCCAGATCGGCAAGCGTCACACGTGCCTCGTCCCCTGATTCGCGGTCGCGCACGTCGACCATGCCGTCCTCGAGCGTCTTCCGGCCGACCGTGACGCGTCTCGGCAAGCCGATCAGGTCGGCGTCGGCGAACTTCTCGCCCGCGCGAAGGTCGCGGTCGTCGAGGAGGACATCCGCGCCCGCGTCGGCAAGCACCCGCGCAGCCTCCTCGGCCTGCTCCTCGACCCCGGGGAGCGCGACGACGTGCACGTCGTAGGGCGCGATCTCGGCCGGCCAGAAGATCCCGCTCTCGTCGTGTCGCTGCTCGACCGCGGCGGCCATGATCCGGCCGGGGCCGATGCCGTAGCTGCCCATCACGAGCGGGCGCTCGTGCCCCTCCTCGTCGAGGAACGTCGCTTCGAGCGGCACGGAGTAACGGGTGCCGAGCTTGAAGATGTGGCCGACCTCGATCGCCGTCTGGAAACGCAGCTCGCCGCCGCACTCGACGCAGCGATCGCCCTCGGTCGGGACGCGGATGTCGGCGAACCGCGCCTCGAAGTCGCGCCCGTGCTCGACCCCGCGCAGATGCCGACCGGTGCGGTTCGCGCCCGTGACGAACTGACCTTCGCGAAGCGTCTCGTCGGCGACGATCTCACCTGCGTAGCCCGCCGGCCCGATCGAGCCCGGATCGGCGCCGAATGCCTGCCGGATCTCCTCCTCGCTCGCTGGACGCACGTCCTTCCGCAGCGCCGCGACGAGCTTCGCGGGCTCGAGCCGGTCGTCGCCGCGGACGAGGGCCAGCATGACGGTGCCGTCCTTGGCCACCATCGGCATCGCCTTCGATGTGGCAGCGGCATCGACGCCGAGGAGGTCCGCGAGCGCCTCGATCGTCGTCACGCCGGGCGTCTCGACCTCCTCGGGCGCGTCGAGCCGGGCGGGGAACTCGGGCGCCCTCGGCACGGCCCGCGCGACCTCGAGATCGGCTGCGAAGTCGCCGTTCACGCAGGTGACGAGCGTGTTCTCGCCGGAGCCGGACGGCGCGAGGAAGTCGAACGACTCGCTGCCGCCCATCATCCCCGACTCGGCCTCGACCTCGTGGTACTCGAGCCCGCAGCGCTGGAAGATCCGGTGGTAGGCCTGCTCGTGGAGGCGGAAGCTGCGGTCGAGCCCCGCCTCGTCGCGGTCGAACGAGTAGGAGTCCTTCATCACGAACTCGCGGACGCGGATCAGGCCTGCCCGCGGCCGCGGCTCGTCGCGGTCCTTGGTCTGGAAGTGGTACCAGGACTGCGGCAGCTGCCTGTAGCTCTGGAGCTCGCGGGCGTGAAACGTGAACGTCTCCTCGTGCGTCATCGGCAGGATGAACCGGCGACCCGCGCGATCCTGCGTGTGGAAGATCTCTGGGATCTTGTCGCGGCCCGTCGCCTCCCACAGCTCGACAGGGGTAAGCACTGGCGCGAACCACTCCTGCGCGCCGATCGCGTCCATCTCCTCCCGGATGATCTGCTCGACCTTGCGTTGCACCCGCCAGCCGAGCGGCGTGAACGTCCAGAGCCCGGCCGAGAGCTGACGGATGAAGCCGCCGCGGACGAGCAGCTTGTGGCTCACGGCCTCCGCATCGGCGGGAGCCTCGCGCAGGGTCGGCAAATGGAGCTGAGATGCCCGGGCGATCATCATCGGTGCCCGAGGCTACTACTCGAGCGGAATGGCCGAGGCCTCGGCCATCGCGAGCGCCGCCGGCTTCGCGTGCTTCCGCCGCTCCGGGCGCTTCATGCCGTCGGCGATCCAGGTGTCGATCTCGCGGAAGAGCTGGTCGACGAGCACCTCGGACTCGACCTTCCGGAGCACCTTGCCATGCGCGTAGATGAAGCCGACGTCGCGACCGCCGGCGATGCCGAAGTCGGCGTCGCCCGACTCCCCCGGCCCGTTGACGGCACAGCCCAGCACGGCGACCTCGAAGTGCTCGCCGTAGTCGCGCAGCCGTTCCTCGACCTCCTCCGCCAGGGTCTGGACGCCGACGTTGTCGCGTCCGCAGCTCGGGCAGGCGATCAGGATCGGGCCCCGTTCGCGCAGGCCGAGCGCTTTGAGGATCTCCCACGCGACGCGCACCTCCTCGACCGGGTCGGCCGTGAGGCTGACGCGAATCGTGTCGCCGATCCCGTCGGCAAGCAGCGCGCCGAGGCCGATCGCGCTTTTGATCGCTCCGGTCGACGGCGGCCCTGCCTCCGTCACGCCGAGGTGAAGGGGATACGGGACGCGCGCGGCCAGCATCCGGTACGCGCGGATCATCGTCGGCACGTGGCTCGACTTGACCGAGATCTTGAAGTCGCGGTAGTCGAGCCGCTCGAGCAGCCGCACCTCCTCGAGTGCCGCCTCGACGAGCGCCTCGGCCTGGTCTTCCTGCGCGAGCTCCTCGAGATGCTTCGGGAGCGAGCCGGAGTTTGCGCCGATGCGCATCGGGATGCCCGCCGCCTTGGCCGCCTCCACGACCTGGATCACCTTGTCCTCGCCGCCGATGTTCCCGGGGTTGATACGCACCGCGTGGACGCCGGCCTCGATCGCCTTGAGCGCGAGGCTCGCGTTGAAGTGGATGTCCGCGATCACCGGGATCGGCGAGAGGCGAACAATCGTCGGCAGCGCCTCGGCATCCTCGAGCTTCGGCACCGCCACGCGAACCACCTCGCAGCCGGCGCTCGCGAGCGCGGCGATCTGCGCCGTCGTCGCCGGCACGTCGTACGTCTTCGTGAGCGTCATCGACTGCACGACCACGGGCGCGCCGCCGCCGATCTCGACACCGTCCACCCTGACCGAGAGCTCGCTCCCCACGGGCTTGATCGTACTCAGCTTCCGCCGGAGAAGAGGTCGTTCCGCAGCCCGAGGTAGAGGAGCAGCGCGAACAGCGACAGCCCGACCGCGCTGTAGCGCATGTACGCCAGCTGCGAGAACGCGCGACCGCGGATCCGCTCCAGGATCGACATCACGATGTGGCCGCCGTCGAGCGGCAGCACCGGCAGGAGGTTGAGCAGCGCGAGTGCGAGGCTGACGAGTCCGATCACACCGAGGAAGTCCTGCACCGACTGCCGGTAGGCGTCCGAGGTGACGCGGACGATGCCGACGGCGCTCGAGACCTGCCGTGTCCCCTGACCGGTTGCGAGCGAGGCGAGCGCACGCCCGGTGTCGGCCGTCACGTTCCAGGTGACGCGCACGGCGCTCCACGTCGCCTCCGGGAGCGACTGGCCCGGGCCCGGCGCGCCGCGGATCGCGAACCCGACCCGGTAAGCGCCGTTGTCGAGCCGCGCGCGCACCGGCCCGAGCGTGACCTGCTCCCCTCCGCGGCGGACGACGATCGTGAACGGCCGGCCCTCTGTCGCGTTGATCGCGCGCGGAATCCCGTCGGGCTCGACTCGCTTCCCGGCGATCGCGACGATCTTGTCGCCTGCCTCGAGCCCGGCGGCTGCGGCAGGACGGCCGGGCAGCACCCGGTCGACCGTGCTCGTCGCTTCGATCGAGCCGAGCATGAAGAGAACGGCGAACAGCACGATCGCGAGCAGGATGTTGACGCCCGGCCCGGCGGCGATCACCGCGATCCGCTTCGACGTCGACTGGCGCCAGTAGGCGTCGGGTGCGAGCGCTCCGTCGAGCTCCTGGTAGAGCCTGTTCTTCGCGAGGTGCGGCTCGAGCTCGCGCAGGTGCTCCCGTGCGGCAGTCTCGTCGCCGCGCTCGATCGCGGCATCGAGGGCTGCGAGCGGCTCGTCGATCGGCTCGAGCTCCTCGGGTCTCAGCGTCTTCCGCAGGTCGCCCGCCGCCGGGCGATGCATGCCTGGGATCTTCACGTACCCGCCCAGCGGGAACGCCGCGATTCCGTATTCGACGCCGCCGCGTGTCGTCTTCACGAGCGCCGGCCCGAACCCGAGGTAGAACTTCCGCGGCCGCATGCCCACGGCGCGCGCGACGAAGAAGTGCCCCGCCTCGTGTACGAGGATCAGCACCGCCAAACCGAGAATCGCCGCGGTTACACCCACGCGCGCACCTCGCCGGCGTCGGTTGATGACACGCGATGCCTCATGCTCGGCCCACCGGTACCAGGTCGCGGGCGCGACGGTCGGCCTCGACGAGCTCGTCCAGGTCGCGGGGTCGCGAGCCGTCCACGCGGGCGAGGACGTCCTCGACCAGAGCGGGGATCTCGAGGAAGCCGATCCGCCGCTCGAGGAACGCCTGCACGGCGACCTCGTTCGCGGCGTTGTACGCGCAGGGGTACGTGCCTCCTCGTGCTCCTGCCTCCCGCCCGAGCTTCAGCATCGGGAACGTCTCGAGGTCGGGCTCGTGGAACTCGAGCGTCCGGAGCTCGAGCGGCGGCACGGGCGTCGCCGCGCGCTGCGGATACGTGAGCGCGTAGGAGATCGGCACGCGCATGTCCGGGTAGCCGAGGTGCGCGATCGAGGCGCCGTCGCGGAAGCGCACGAGGCCGTGCACGATCGACGGCGGGTGAATGACGACCTCGATCCGGTCGTACGTCACACCGAAGAGGAAGTGCGCCTCGATCACCTCGAGGCCCTTGTTCGCGAGCGTGGCCGAGTCGATCGTGATCTTCGGGCCCATCGACCAGGTCGGATGCGCGAGCGCCTCCTCGGGACTCACGCTCGCGAGGTCGTCGCGCGTGCGCCCGCGGAACGGGCCGCCGCTCGCGGTAAGAACGAGGCTCTCCGGCTCGCCGAGCCGCGCGCACTGGAAGAGCGCAGAGTGCTCGCTGTCGACGGGAATCAACTCTCCCCCGCCTCGCCTCTGCGCCGCGAGCGCGAGCTCGCCGGCCGCGACGAGGCTCTCCTTGTTGGCGAGCGCCAGCGTGACGCCGTGCTCGAGCGCCCACATCGTCGGCGCCAGACCTGCGAAGCCGACGACGGCGTTGAGCACGAGGTCGGGCTGCGCGCGCTCGAGCAGCTCCGTGAGGTCGCCGCCGGTCTGTGTCAGCGGCGCCAGCCCGTCGATCGGCTGTGAGCCCGACGCGGCGGCAACGAGCTCGAGCTCGGGATGCGCGTCGATCACCTCGATCGCCTGCCGGCCGATCGACCCCGTTGCGCCGAGCAGGGCGATTCGTCTCATCGACGCCAGGGTACCCGCGCCCCCGCTGGCGGAGCATTCAGGCGAATCTCGGCATCGCCGGAGGTCCGCTCTCCGGTCGTGGGTTGCTAGGAGTAGGGTGCGGGAGCGCCTTCTGTCGGCGCGGGGAGACACTCAAAGGGAGGGACTCAATGACAGCAGCGATTCGCGGACTTCTCGTCACGGCGGTCGCGGCCACGGCGCTCGTGGCCGCCTCGACGTCGGCGGCGGCGCCGACGACCTGCGACGGCGTGCTCGACCCGGGCACCTACTGGAGCCTCGACGTGCCAGCCGGCGCGACATGCATCGGCGTCGGCCACGTCACGGTGAACGGCAACGTGTCGGTCGGCAACGGCGCGACGTTCGTGCTCGGCGCCGAGGACACACCCGACCTGACGAGCACCATCAACGGGTCTGTTCAGGCCTCGAATCCCCTCAACCTCCAGATCCACTTCACCACGATCAACGGCCGGATCGAGAGCCACGGCGGATCGGGCCCGTTCGGCGGGCCTTTCGGGGTCACGTGGATCACGATCGAGGACAGCTTGATCAACGGCGGCGTCACGATCGACGGCTTCAACGGGTTCTGGATGGGCTTCATCCGCAACCACGTCAACGGCAGCGTCAACCTCAACAACAACGTCCTCGTGGACGACGACGGCAACGAGTACGTGACCAACGGGATCAACGGCAGCCTCAACTGCTCCGGGAACAGCCCGAAGGCGCAGGTCGGCGATTCCGAGGGCAGCCCGAACCAGGTGAACGGCTGGAAGACCGGCGAGTGCGCGGGCCTGTAGCCGGAGACGCAGAGAGGGCGGGCGGCGCGCCCGCTCTCTCCGCGCGTCGGATCAGAGCTGCCCGAACGCGAGGATGCAGAAGTAGGCGGCCGGGGCGGCGAACAGGAGGGCGTCGATCCGGTCGAGCATGCCGCCGTGACCACCGAGCAGTCGACCGGTGTCCTTCACCTGCATGTCGCGCTTCAGCATCGACTCGAACAGATCGCCGAGCGGCGCCGCCACCGCAAGCACGGCACCAAGGACGATCGACTCTGGGATCGAGAGGAAGTCCTGCTTGTAGAGCGCGACGAACGCGACGAAGATCGTCGCCGCCGTCCCGAAGACGAAGCCCTCCCAGGTCTTCCCGGGTGACGTGGTGGGCGCCATCCGGTGGCGACCGAGGAGCCGACCGCCGAAGTAGGCGAACGTGTCTCCTGCCCAGACGGCAAGGAGCACCGTGAACGCGGCCAGCCGACCGTCCTCGGGCACGTCGCGCACGAGCAGCATGAAGGAGAGGCCCAGCCCGATCCAGACGGCCCCGAGCACGGTCGCCGAGATCGACGCGGTCGCCGCCTGCCTGCTCGCCGAGATCCCTTTCAGGAGAAAGGCGAGCGGCAGCGTCGTCAGGACCGCCCCGATCATCCAGCGGATGTCCCCGAGCTGTGCGCCGACGAGCGCCAGCATCCCGCCGGCGTAGCCCGCGGGCGCGAGCGGGCTCAGCGGGCGCGCGAGCAGCCAGAACTCGTGCAGGGCGACGGCGGCGGCGACTGCGAGGAGCGCAAACATCCACCAGCCGCCGAGGTAGACGACGCCGAGCACCACGGGCAGCGCCGCCGCCGCAACGAGGAGCCGCGAGACGAGCGAGCTCAGCCCGCGTCCTTCGGAGCGTTCGTCAGGGAGCTGACGACCGGCCGGTGACCGGCTGGCACTACCGACCGCCGAAGCGCCGCCGGCGGCGGGCGTACTCCGCCAGGGCCCCGCGCAGGTCGCGAGCGTCGAAATCGGGCCAGAGGCGATCGACGAAGACGAGCTCGGCGTAGGCGAGCTGCCAGAGGAGGAAGTTCGACAGGCGGAGCTCTCCGCTCGTGCGGATCAGCAGGTCGGGATCGGGCAGCTCGGGCGCATACAGGTTGGCCGCGACCACGTTCTCGTCGATCTCCCGCGGGTCCATCCCGCTGTCCGCAATCCGCCGGGCCGCCTCGACGATCTCACCGCGGCCGCCGTAGTCGAACGCGATCCACAGGTGGAGCCGCGCGTTGAGCTCGGTTCGGTCCTCCATCGCCTGCATGCGCCTGCGGAGGTCGGCCGGCGCGCGGTCGCGACGGCCGATGAAGCGAACGCGCACGCCCTGCTCGGCGAGGTCCGGAAGCTCGCGCTCGATCGTCTCGCCGAAGATCTCCATCAGGGCGTCGACCTCGTCCTGCGGACGCGACCAGTTCTCGGTCGAGAACGCATAGACGGCGAGGTTCTGGACGCCGAGGTCGATCGCGGCCTCGACCGTGCGGCGCAGCGCCCTCGTTCCCGCCCGGTGCCCGAGCGCGACCGGCAGGCCGCGGCGCCGTGCCCAGCGGCCGTTGCCGTCCATGATGATCGCGACCGTCTGCGCGACCTCGGGCAGGTCGCCCTCGGGGAGCGGCCGGACGCGTGCGAGCGTGCGAATGCGCGACAGGAGCCTCAACGCGAACGTCCTCTGGACAGGCCCCTAAACCTCCATGATCTCGGCCTCTTTGTTCTTCAAGAGGTCGTCGATCTTGTGCACGTGCTCGTCCGTCAGCTTCTGCACCTGGCCCTCGGCGGCCCGCTCCTCGTCGTCGCCGACCTCGCCGTTGCGGACGAGCTCCTCGAGGTGTTTCATCACGTCGCGGCGGACGTTGCGGATCGCGACCCGTCCCTCCTCGGCCATGTTCCGCACGAGCTTGACGAGCTCCTTGCGCCGCTCCTCGGTCAGCTGGGGAATCGGGAGCCGGATCACCTTGCCGTCGTTCGAGGGGGTGAGGCCGAGGTCGGACTCCATCACGGCGCGCTCGATCTGCTTCATCGCCGACGGGTCGAACGGCTGAATCGTCAGCATCCGGGGCTCCGGCACGTTGATCGTCGCGATGTTCTTGAGCGGCGTCGGCGTGCCGTAGTAGTCGATCTGGATGCGGTCGAGGAGGGCGGTCGAGGCCCGTCCCGTGCGCACCGAGTTGAAGTGGTCGTGCGTCGCGTCGACCGACTTGTCCATCCGCTGCGTCGCGTCCGTGAGGAATTCGGCGATCGTCGTCACAGGGTCACTCCTTTGGGGTCACTCCTTCGGGGTCGCGATGATCGTGCCGACGTCCTCGCCGACCACGACGCGCCCGATGTTGCCGGGCGCCAGCTCGAAGACGTGGATGCGCAGGTTGTTGTCCATGCAGAGCGAGAGTGCCGTCGTATCCATCACTTTCAAGCCTCGCTCGATCGCCTGCAAGTGCGTGAGGCGCGGGATGAACGCGGCGTCGGGCTCGGTCCGCGGGTCGCCGTCGAACACTCCGCGAACGCCGTTCTTCGCCATCAGGATCGCGTCGGCGTCGATCTCGAGCGCTCGCAGCGCCGCCGCCGTGTCGGTCGTGAAGTACGGATTACCGGTTCCAGCCGCGAAGATCACGACGCGACCCTTCTCGAGGTGGCGGATCGCACGCCGCCGGATGTACGGCTCGGCTACCTCCCGCACGTCGAGCGCCGAGAGAACCCGCGTGTCGGCGCCGTTGCGCTCCAGCGACTCCTGGACGGCGAGCGAGTTGAAGACAGTCGCGAGCATGCCCATGTAGTCGCCCGTGGCCCGGTCCATCCCGGCCGCCGTCGCCTTCATCCCCCGGTAGATGTTCCCGCCGCCGATCACAAGCGCGACCTCGAGCCCTGTCGAGTGCACGTCGACCAGCTCGCGCGCGAGCGCGTCGACCGTGCCCGCGTCGAGCCCGTACTCCGACGGGCCCATCAGGGCCTCGCCGGAGAGCTTCAGCAGGATGCGCCGGAAGCCCGGTGCGAGCTCGTCGCGCGCCGCGTCGTCTCGAGGCTGCGCGGCGGCCGTCATCACCCGACCGACAGCCAGGCGTAGTCGAGAAGCTCCATGCCGCCCTGCTCGAGCGCCTTGGCGACGGTCAGGCCCGTGTCGTGGATCCAGGTCTGCTCGTCGAGCACCGACTCGGCGTAGAAGCGCTTGTTCAGCATCCCGTCGACGATCTTCGCGCGAACGTCGGGCGGCTTCGACTCGACGTCGGGCAGCTTCTCGAGGATCTCGCGCTCGGCCTGCACGAGCTCGAGTGGTACCTGGTCGCGCGTGCGGAAGGTCGGCCGCGCGAAGGCGATATGCATCGCGAGTTCCCGCGGCAGCTCGGGCGAGCCGCCCCTGACGTCGACGAGGACGCCGATCTTCTTCGCCGGCGGGTGGACGTACGAGACAAGCAGCTCGCCGTGGCCGGCCGCGATGCGCTTGGCGCCCGCGACCTGCACGTTCTCGCCAAGACGCGCCGTGAGCTCCGCGCGCCGCTCCTCGAGCAGCGAGGCCGCGTCCTCCCCTCGCTCGTGCACCTCACGCAGCACGTCCTGGGCAAAAGCCAGGAAGTCCTCGTTCTTCGAGACGGGCTCGGTCTCGCACCCGACGGCGACGATCGTGCCGTGGCTTCCGTCGGACTGCGTGAGGACGATGCCCTCCGTCGTCTCGCGTCCGGCCCGCTTGGCCGCCGAGGCCATGCCTTTCTCGCGCAGGAGCCTGACGGCGGCGTCGAAGTCGCCGCCGGTCTCCTGGAGCGCCCGCTTGCAGTCCATCATCCCGGCGCTCGTCGCGTCGCGAAGCTGCTTCACCATCGCCGCCGAGATCTCGGTCACGACGTCGCCTCCTTCCCTTCGGCGGGGGCGTCCGCCTCCTCGACGGGAGCGGAAGGCTCGGCCTCGGACGGCGCGGTCTCGGCCGGCGCGGTCTCGGCCGGCACGGCCTCGGGCTCGGAAGCCGGGGCCTCGGCCGCCGCAGCCTTCTCGACCGGTTCGGGAGCTCCCTCAGCCGGAGCGGTCGGAGCGGCTTCTGCCTCGGCCGCGACGCCCGGCGGCTCCGCTGCCCTGTCGGCCGCGCGTGCCCTCTCCCTCGGAGGGCGCGTCGCAGCGGCCTGCGACGCGGCCATCTCGGCCGCCGACACCTTCTGCCTGCCGTCCTCGATCCCGTCGGCGATCGCGCGAACGATCAGCGAGCAGGACCGGATCGCGTCGTCATTTCCGGGAATCACGTAGTCGGCCTCGTCCGGATCGCAGTTCGTGTCCACGAGTGCGATCACGGGCAGACCGAGCCGGCGGGCCTCGCGCACGGCGAGCTGTTCCTTGCGAAGGTCGATGATGAACACGGCGTCCGGCTGGCGCCGCATGTCGGCGACGCCGCCGAGGTTCGCCTCGAGCTTCTCGAGCTCCGACATCATCGCGATCCGTTCCTTCGCCGGCAGCAGGTCGAGCTGCTCCTCCTGCTTCAGCGACCGCAGCTCGTGCAGGCGCTGGATGCGGTCTGAGATCGTGCGCCAGTTGGTGAGGAGACCGCCGAGCCAGCGCTGGTTCACGTACGGCATACCGACGCGGACCGCCTCGGTGGAGACGGCGTCCTGCGCCTGCTTCTTGGTGCCGACGAACAGGATCGTGCCGCCGCGCTCCGCGATCGCCCGCGCAAACCCGTACGCGTCGTCGAGGAGATGCTGCGTCTGCTGCAGGTCGATGATGTAGATGCCGCCGCGCTCCGTGAAGATGAAGCGCTTCATCTTCGGGTTCCAGCGGCGGGTCTGGTGGCCGAAGTGGACACCGGCCTCCAGGAGAGCCTTCATGGTGACGACGGGCATTCGTGCCCCTTTCTCGGTTTGGAAGTGCTGATCGCCGGCGGGATCTCGGCGGGGACCGGCACGAGCGCCAGCCACCGTCCGCGTCGACCCTTCCGCCGGGTCGGGAACGAAAGTCGCCGTATCGTAGCCCGCTAGAGTCCCTTTCAGAATGACGCTTCGTCGGCCGGGTGCGATAGGCAGTGCGCGGCAAGGACGCAGGCGAACGACCATATCGACGAGATATGGGGGTTCTCGAGGACGCAGCATCGCGCTGCCCACGCGCAGGCGGGCGACTCAAGGCTTCGTCCTGAAAGGGACTCCTAGGCTTCCTGTCACGCACAGGCTCGCCCCCCTCGCGATCGCTCTCGTCGTGACGGCACTTGCTGCGAGTTACGCCGCCGCGGCCAACCCGAGGGTTCTCGTCTTCACGAAGACGGCCGGCTACCGGCACGCGTCGATCCCGGCCGCGATCCAGGCGATTCGCACCCTCGGCGCGCAGAACGGCTTCGACGTCGACGCGACCGAGGACGACGCCGCGTTCACGACCGCGAGCCTGGCTCGCTACGCCGCCGTGCTCTTCGTGCTGACCACCGGCGACGTGCTCGACAACGCAGAGCAGACCGCGTTCGAGTCGTACATCCGGGCGGGCGGAAGCTACGTGGGCGTGCACTCGGCGGCCGACACCGAGCGCGACTGGCCCTGGTACGGGCGTCTCGTCGGAGCGTGGTCGTCGGGGCACCCGGAGATCCAGGAGGCGGTGCTCGACGTCGCCTCACCGCGGGACGTCTCGACCGCGCCGCTGCCAGCGCGGTGGACGCGGACGGACGAGTGGTACGGCTTCCTCACGAACCCGCGCGCCGCGGGCGTCCGCGTCCTCGTCTCGATCGACGAGTCGACGTACTTCGCGCGGGAATGGACGATGGGCACCGACCATCCGATCGCCTGGTCGCACGAGTTCGACGGCGGCCGTGCCTGGTACACGGCGGGCGGACACACCGAGGAGTCGTACGGCGAGCCGCTCTTCCTGGCGCACCTCCTCGGCGGCATCCGCTACGCGCTCGACAAGCCCTCCGTCGAGAAGCCCGCCGCGGAGCCGACGAGCGCGCCGACGGTTCGCCTGCTCGTCGTGTCGGTGCGCTCGGGCCGGCTTGCGATCAAGGTGCGCCATTCCGGCTGCACGGACTGCCGCGCGGTGCTGCGCGTGCGGTCGAAGACGATCAGACTGCGGGTGGCGGGCGGCCTCGCCACCGGGACGAGCGCGGCGCTCCCACCCGGTCGGTGGCAGCTGACCTTGACCCTCACCGACGGCGTCACTGGCCTCAGCCGCACGGCTCGCCGCTGGGTGCAGGTGCGCTAGTGCCCCTTCAGGTAATGCGCCCCCGATTCGGGCGAGTCGGAAGTCGTGCCAGGCAAGGACGCAGGGAGCGCCAATAGTCGAGCTATTGGCGCGACCGAGGACGCAGCAATGGCGCGGCTTCAGACCGCCGGAGGTGATGGCGTGTATTGCCTGAAGGGGCACTAGCTGAGCCTCGCGAGGTAGTCGGCGAGCTCGGGCGGCAACGGCGAGGCCACGTCGACGCGCTCGCCGGTGAACGGATGGCCAAACGCGAGCCGCGTCGCGTGGAGGAACTGCCGACCGAGCGCCGGCTCGGGCACTCCGTAGACCGCATCTCCCACAACGGGCAGCCCGATCGCCGCGAGGTGCACGCGGATCTGGTGCATCCGCCCCGTCTCGAGCTCGACGCGCAGCAGCGTGTCCTCGGGCAGGAACCGCTCGACCTCGAAGTGCGTGACCGCCGGGCGCGGCGAGTCCGTATCGAGCGAGATCCGCGTCGGGTCGTCGCGGTCCCTGCCGATCGGCGCCTCGATCCGGCCGCGCCTCGACCCCGGCCGTCCGCGCACGAGAGCGAGATAGGTTCGCTCGAGCGCTCGGCGCCGGACGGCGCGAGAGAGGCGTCGGTGCGCCTCCTCCGACCGCGCGACGACGATCAGGCCGGACGTGTCGCGGTCGAGCCGGTGCACGATGCCCGTCCGGCCTGGCTCTCCGCCGCTCACGATGCCGGCGAGGGCGTCCACGAGCGTCCCGCCCGCGTGACCGGCGCCGGGATGCACGACGACGCCCGACGGCTTGTCGACGATTGCGAGGTGCTCGTCCTGCCAGACGATCCGCGGCGGCTCGGGGGGAGGAACCGTGGGCACCTCGGCGGGACGCGGCAGCTCGATGCGCTCGCCGCCCTCGAGCCGGTAGCTCTTGGGTCGCGCCGACCCGTCGACGAGGACGCCCGCCTCGACCGCGCGCTCGGCGGCGGCCCGCGATCCAACGTGGGGAGCCAGGAAGCGGTCGAGGCGCTCACCCGCGGCAGCGGGCGGCACGACCAGCGACCGCGCAGGCGTATCGGGATTGGCTGCTGGGGACGAAGAGTCACTCAATTGACACCGCCGCGTGACGACTCCGCGCCCACATCGCCGCTAGCGTAGGCCGCAGAGGGCGGCGGGTTGGCTCCCCACCCTGGGTGGGGTCCTGGCGGTGGACGTTTCGGCGGGCGCTAGGCGGCGCCGTTCGCAGGCGCACGCAGGCGCCGGCGTCAGCGGGCGACGTCGAGCCGCCTCTTCGTCGGGCGCCGCTGCGAGTCGGCGGCGACGAGCGCCCCGAGGAGGATGCACACGCCGAGGACGATGAAGCTGTCGGCGAGGTTGAACGCCGGCCACCAGCCGACGTCGAGGAAATCCGTGACGTGCCCGAGGCGGATGCGGTCGACGAGGTTCGAGATGCTCCCGCCGATCAGGAGCCCGAGCGCGGCAGGGATCACCGGGTGCCGCGCGCCGGAGCGGGCGAAGAAGACGAGCATCCACGCGACGGCGACGGTCGTCAGCACGATCACGACGCCTGTCGCGGAGGCGAAGAGCCCGAACGCGATGCCGGGGTTCTGCACGCGGTGGATCTCGAACGGGCCGAGGACCGACACCGACTCGTGCAGACCGAGCTCGCTCGTGACGACGTACTTCGTCAGCTGATCGCCGACGAGCGCCGCCCCGGCGACCAGCGCGAGCCCCGCCCACTGCCGGCTGCCCGCGGCGAGCGAACGCTCGGCGACCGAGACCGGCGCGAGCGCGTTCGTCGACGAGCCGACGCGGATGTCCGGCACGCGATCGGCCCGAGGTTCGCTCAAGGTTGACTCGCTACCCGCGGTCGGCGAGCCGCTGGTCGTCGATGCAGAGCAGGGCCCACGGGCGGGCGCGCAGTCGTTCCTCGCCGATCTCGCGGCCGCAACGCTCGCAGATCCCGTACGTGCCATCCTCGATCTTCTCGAGCGCGCGCTCGACCTGCGCGAGGCGCTCCTGTACCCCCTCCTCGAGGCTCTCGTCGAGCTCGCGATCGAAGGTCACCGTCGCCATGTCCCCGAGATGGTTGTCGGGCACACGCCCGGCGAGCTCGCCGACCTCGTCCTCCATGTTCCTCGGGACGCCCTCGTGGAGCCGGGCGATCGCGCCCACGAGCCGCTCGCGCTCACGCTCGAGCTCCGCCCGCAACGCATACGTGTCGAGCGTGCTCACGGTCTCTCCGTTCCCGCGGCACGGGACGCCGAAGCCAGCCGGCGCTCCGCCTCGTCAGGTGCGATGCCTGCGACGGAGACGATCTTGTCCTTGCCGCGGTGGCCGGCGACGATCTCGACGTCCCGGCGCGGCAGCTCGAGCAGCTCGGCGACGAGGCGGACGACCGCGTCGTTCGCGCGGCCTGCCTCGGGCGGGGCGTCGACGCGCACCTTCCAGGCGTCGCCGTACCTGCCGACGAGGCCGGCTCGTGACGCGCCCGGCGAGACGCGGAGCTGCAGCCTGACCGACTCCGCCATTCCCGCAGTCTAGTGCGCGGCCTGGGGTCAGTCCCCCCAGTCGAAGCGGCTGCTGCCCTGGGCAACCTGCCGCAGCGGCGGCCAGCCTGGTGCGTCCTCGGCCTCTGCCTCTGCCTCGGTGGCGCCCGGAGCCTGCGGCGCATCGGCCGGCTGCGAGGCCGCGGCATCAGGCGCGCTCGGCTCCTGCGCGGTGGAGGTATCGGACTCGGTCTCGTGCGCGGACGCGAGCGGCGCCGCCGTGGCCCCCGAGACCCCCGCCTCCGCGATCACGGCGACGTCGCCGACGATCCCCAGCGCCGAGCGCAGCAGAGCCTCGATCCGGAGCACCTCCGAGCGGAGCCGCTCCCGGTCGTCCTCGGCTCGCCGGACGACGTCGCGAGCTTCGCAACGCGCCTCGGTCATGATCAGCGCCGCCTCGCGTTTGGCCTGCTGCCGCACCTCGTCGGCGACGCGCTCGGCGGAGACGAGCGTGTTCGCAAGCGCCTGCTCACGCTTCCTCAGCTCCTCGGCCTCGAGCTCGAGCGCCTCGACCTTGTCAGCGAGCTCGCCGCGGTCACGCCACACAGTCTCGAAGCTCTCGGCGACCTCGTCGAAGATCTGCTGGACCGAGCGCCGGTCGTAGCCGAAGAGCCGGCGTCGGACGCTCACATGTCTGAGTTCGACAGGCGTGTAACCCATGTGTTCCTCACTTTCGTCAATGGAGTTGTCCGAGGATCGCGGCCACGATCTGCCACCCGACGATCAGAGCAACAATGCCGATCATGGGTGACAGATCGAGCGGTCCGGCCGAGAGCGGCAGCACCCGCCTCCAGAACCGGAGGTAGGGGTCGCAGACGTCGTACAGGAAACGGTGCACTCCGCTCAGCGAGTACGGCAGCCGGAACCACGACAGGAGGACGTAGAGGAAGATCGCGAGCAGGTAGACGCTCACGAAGACGTTCAGGAACAGCTCGACCTGATCGATCGCGTCGAGGACCACTCCGGCCTCGTTCGGGCTGCCACGATCGTTTCCTACCGGAAGCCGAGCCGGCCGAGCCGGTGCCTCGGAGAACCGTCGGTTGTGCGGTGCGTCGGCTGCTCAGGCCTGGTTGAAGAACCCGCCGCGCTCGAGCAGCTGTGCACGCTGCTCGGCACTCACCTCGACGTTTCGCGGTGTGAGCAGAAACACCTTGTCGGCGACACGCTGCATGCCTCCGTTCAGCGCGTACGTGAGGCCGCTCGCGAAGTCGATCAGCCGCTTCGAGAGCTCCGCGTCGGCGTTCTGCAGGTTCAGGATCACGGGGATCGACTGCTTGAAGCGGTCGGCGATCTGCTGCGCGTCGTTGAAGCTGCGCGGAAGCACGAGGTGGACGCGAACCGCGTTCGGGCTCGGCACCGCCTCGATATGAGGGCGCGCCGAACGCACGGGGCGCGCCGCTGCGGCGGGGACGCTCGCGCCTGCCGCGTCGCCCTGCGACTCGGTCCAGTCGTCGAAGTCGTACGAGCGGCGGCGGGGCGTGAGCCGGCGGACGTTCGGGCGGTCGCGGTAGCTCTCCTCGAGGCTCTCCTCCGCGACGAACCCGTCCTCGTCGTCGTAGTACTCGTCGTTCTCCTCGGCGATCCCGAAGTAGACCAGGGTTCGGCTCCAGAGGTCCGCAAGGCTCATGGCCGTGGATGGTAACTCGCCCTCAACCACCTGTCCGCATGAGCCGAGGCGGTCTGTGGATGGTTTTCCTTTTGGTGTCCGACACCAGGACAGACACCAGGACACGGCCGGACCAACCATGGCCGAGACTGCCGTCCAGTCGATGAGCGGAAATGCCTGTGGACGAGTCGTGCGAAACGGCTCCTTCGGACGGGACCGAACGGGGCAGCTCTAGCTGTGGAAAAGCACGCTCCCGATGCGCACGTACGTCGCGCCCTCCTGGGCCGCGACTGCGTAGTCTTGCGTCGTGCCCATCGAGAGCTCGCGGAGGCCGTGCTCGGCGGCCAGCCCGCGCAGGCGGGCAAACCATTCCCGCGAGTCCTCCGGCGCGGCCGAGGCCGGCGGCATCGTCGAGAGTCCGCGGATCCCGTAAGCGAGGTAGTCGCCGATCTCGCCCGGCGGGATGCCCGCTTTCGACTCCTCGCCGGCCAGGTTGACCTGCACGAGCGCCGGCACCTCGAGTCGCCGCGCCGCCGAATGCGAGTCGAGGGAGTGCACGAGCTCGCAGATCCGGTTCACGACCTTGACCTTGTTCGACTGGAGGCGCCCGATGAAGTGCCACCGGAAGCTGTTGCCGTACTCGGCGTGCTTCGCCTCGAGGTCCTGGGCCCGGTTCTCGCCGACGACCTCGATGCCGGCCTCGACCAGCAGCGCGAGGTCTGACAGCGAGACGTACTTCGTGGCTGCGACGACCGTCACGCCGGGCCCGACCTGGGCCCGCACGCGCTCGTAGCGCTCGCGGATCTCAGTCGGCGACAGCACCGATCACGCCCTGCAAGCCGCGCACCGGTCCGCTCCGGCGATGCGAGAAGAAGAGCTCCGGGTTGCACCGCGTGCAGAGGTCGACCCGCTCGACGCGCCGAACGTCGGCGCGCCTGAGCGCCCGCTCCGCAGCGGACCAGAGGTCGAGGATCCCGTCGCGCGTCAGGTCCGCGTCGAAGCGCTCCGAGACCTCGGCACCGACCTCGTAGCAGCAGGGCCCGATCGCCGGACCGACGATCGCCTCGGCAGGACCGCCCCCGAGCGCTTCGACGCCGGCCTCGACGACACCCTCGGCCAGGCCGCGCCAGCCGGCGTGCAGGACGACGAGCGTGGGCGGGCGGCGACCGACCGTCGCGATCGCGATCGGCAGGCAGTCGGCGCCAAGGGCCAGCAGCGGTAGGCCCGGCTCGTCCGTCCAGAGGCCGTCTCCCGGCTCGTCGACGCGGCCGGCCTCGGCCCGGTGGACGCTCGGTGAATGGCGCTGGCGATTCACGGCCAGCCGCGAGGGATCGAGGCCCAGCGCCGAGCAAGCGCGACGGCGGTTCTCGGCGACACGTGCCGTGTCGTCCGCCCGGCCGCCGAGGTTGAGTGACGCGTAGGGACCCTCGCTGACCCCGCCGGCCCGGGTCGTGAAGCCGACGACGTAGGGGCCGGGGGCGTCCCAACGGATCACCGCGGCAGAAGCTCCTTCGCCCGCTCGAGGAGCGCCTCGCGCCGGTTCAGCGTTGGATCCTCGACGACCATGCGAAGCAGCTCGTCGAGCGTCTTGCCGAGCGTCGGGCCGGGGCGGTACCCGACCTCGATCAGGTCGGCGCCGTCGACAGCGAGATCGGACAGGTGGTGAGGACTGACCCGTTCCTGCTCCACGAGCTGCCGGAACGCGCGCACGCGCTCCAGCTCCTGGACGTTGCGCCCGGTCGGGCCCTTGCCGATCAGGTCGGCCTCCTTGTGCCCGAGCAGGTCGAGCGCCAGCCCCTCCCCGTACCGGGCCAGCATGCGCCGGGCGCGCAGCTCGTCGCCCTTGCCGATGTCGAGCATGTGGAAGCGCACGATCCTGACGACTCGCTCCCTGAGCTCGGTCGGATAGCGAAGGCGCCGCAGGGCCCCATCGGCAAGCTCCGCGCCGACGTCGGCGTGGTCGCGCATGCCGGGACGCGCGTAGAAGTGGAGGCGGCCGTTGCGGTCGCGCCAGGCAGTGTGCGGCTTGCCGAGGTCGTGGAAGAGCGCTGCAAGGCGCACGCGCAGCGGAGCATCGCCGTCCGCCGCGGCCTGGACGACCCGGAACGTGTGCTCGTCGACCGGGAGATCGTGGTGACGGCTCTCCTGGTCGAACCCGATCGCCGGCTCGAACTCGGGCAAGAGCGCGGCGAGGATGCCCGTGTCCCGGGCAAGGCGGAGGGCGTTCTCCGGCCGGGCGCCGAGGAGCGTCCTCGAGAGCTCACCCATGCCGTCCGCGGCAAGCCCGCCGCCGATGCGCTCGCCCGACACGAGCTTCACCGCCTCGGCCTCCTCGTGCATCTCGCGCAGCGTCTCCTCGTCGGGCTCGAGGCCGAGCTGCGAGACGAACCGCAGGCCGCGGACGAGCCGCAGCGGATCCTCGGCGAAGCTCCGCGCCGAGACCGTGCGGAGCACCCCGCGCTCGAGGTCGCCGCGACCGCCGAACGGGTCGACGAGCGCCCGGTCGGCGAGATGGCGTGCCATCGCGTTGACGGTGAAGTCGCGGCGGGCGAGATCGTCCTCCACACGCGCTTCCGGGTCGACGGCGATCTCGAAGTCGTGCCGCCCGGGCCCGGTCGACCGCTCGCGGCGCGGGGGCGCGAGCTCGATCCCCGCGGGGACGAGCCTGCGCACCTCCTGCGCCCCCGGGAACAGGCGCAGGCCGACCGTGCGCCCGGCCACGACCAGGTCGGCCACCCGGCCGTGCGGCGCGAGCGCCGCCCGGAGCCCCTCGACGTCGACTCCGGGAACGAGGAAGTCGGCGTCCTTGGACTCGTGGCCGAGCAGCTCGTCTCGCACTGCGCCACCGACGAGGTAGGCGTCGAGGCCGAGCGAGGCGACGTAGTCCTCGATCGCTTTCACGGTCTCATTCTCGCCGCGGGCACGGCGCGACCGCGAGTCGGTCTTCAGGCGAGCGCGATCGCCTCGATCTCGATCAGCGCGCCCGAGGGAAGCTCCGCCACCTCGAAGGTCGAGCGCGCCGGCGGCGTCTCGCCCACGTGCCGGGCATACACCTCGTTCATCGCCGCGAAGTCGCCGAAGTCCTGGAGGAAGACGGTGGTCTTGACGACGCGGTCGAGAGACGTGCCCGCTGCCTCGAGAATCGCCCGGAGGTTGGCGAACACCTGCTCGGTCTGCTCGGCGATCCCACCCGGCACGAGCTCCTTCTCGCCGGCTCGCAACGCGACCTGCCCGGATACGAACACGAACCCGCCGGCTCTGATCGCCTGCGAGTACGGCGCCCCCTGGAACGGCGCCGGGGCCGCTTCGGTGCGTACGACTTCCTTGGTCATGGGTTCCCTCCGTGTGCAGGCCTGCACGCCTGTCCGAGCGCGGCGCCGAGGGCCTTGAAGATCGCTCCCAGGACGTGCTCGGGATCCTTGCCTTCGAAGAGGCGAATGTGGACGTTCATGCCCGCGCCCGCGGCGAGCTCGTTCAGGAAGCGCGCGACGACGTCGCTTCCGAGCCCGCCCAGCGGCTGTCCCGAGAAGTCCACGTTCGAGACGACGAGCGGGTGCGGCGCGACCTCGAGCCCGGCGCCCGCGAACGCCTCGTCGGCCGGCAGGAGCGCCCAGCCGCGTCCCGAGGCTCCGTCGTCGCGAAGGGGCCCCGCGAGCGCCTCCCCGAGCGCGCGACCCGCCGCGGCGACCTCCTGCTCGACGCTCCCGGGAGCGACCTCGAGCGTGATGCGAAGACCCGCGGTGCGGGCGAGCTCGCCGACGAGATGGTCGAGCACGGGCAGCCCGGTCGCGACGCTGGCGGAGCCTTCCGCAGCGAGCTCGACGCGCACCCCGGTCTGCGTACCCGACATCGTCGGAGGGTACCTACGACCTTCGGACTGGAGGCTTGATGTGAAACTCGGCCGCCGGGCGGAATTTCACATCAAGCCTCTACTACTACGTAACTCGCTCGATCGACGCGCCGAGGGCGCGCAGGCGCTCGTCGATCCGCTCGTAGCCGCGGTCGATCTCGCTCGCGTTCCCGATCGTCGAGGTCCCCTGCGCGCACAGGCTCGCGATCAGGAGCGCCATGCCGGCTCGGATGTCCGGGCTCGTCATGCGCTGCCCGTAGAGGCGCGCAGGGCCGGTGATGATCGCCCGGTGTGGGTCGCAGATCACGATCCGCGCGCCCATCGACACGAGCTTGTCGACGAAGAACAGCCGGTTCTCGAACATCTTCTCGTGGACGAGGATCGTTCCTCGCGCCTGCGTGGCGATCGCGACCGCGATCGACGTGAGGTCGGCCGGGAAGGCCGGCCACGGCCCGTCCTCGATCTTCGGGATCTGGCCGCCGAGGTCGTCCTGGATCACGAGCTCCTGGCTTCCCGGCACGCGGACGGACGAGCCCTCGAGCTCGACGCGGACACCGAGCCGCTCGAACGCCGGCAGGATCGAGACGAGGTCCTCGGGCCTCGCCTCGTCGATCGTGACGTCGGCTCCCGTGACTGCGGCGAGGCCGATGAAGCTCGCGACCTCGATGTGCTCGGGCCCGATTCGGTGGTGCCCGCCCGTGAGACGATCGACCCCCGTCACGTGGACGACGTTCGAGCCGATGCCCTCGATCCGGGCACCGAGCGAGACGAGGAAGCGGCACAGGTCCTGGACGTGCGGCTCCGATGCGGCGTTCGTGATCTTCGTCGGGCCCGGCGCGAGCGCCGCCGCCATCAGCGTGTTCTCGGTGCCCATGACCGACGCCTCGTCGAGGTAGATGTCCGTGCCCCGGAGCCCGTCGGCCTGCATCTCGAAGCGCTCGCCGATCACGATCTCGGCGCCGAGGCGCTCGAAGGCATGGATGTGGGGATCGAGCCGCCGTCGTCCGATCACGTCGCCGCCCGGCGGCGGCACGCTCGCCCGGCCGACGCGGGCGAGCAGCGGCCCGGCGAGGAGGAACGACGCCCGGATCCGATCCGCGAGCAGCTCGTCGATCTCGTGCGTCGCGATCTCCGCCGCGTGCACGCGAACCTCGTTGGCCCCCGTCCAGTCGACGTCGGCGCCGACGGCGTGCAGGAGCTCCAGCATCGTCTCGATGTCGCGGATCCGTGGCACGTTCTCGAGAGTCACCGGTTCGTCGGTGAGCAAGCAGGCGGCGAGGATCGGGAGCGCGCCGTTCTTGTTGCCGGCGGCACGGACGCGCCCGCCGAGCGGACGGCCCCCCTCGATCACGAACGACTCGGCGGCCACTTGTCGGAGGGCGGTGGTCGACACGGCGGCGGGTATCCTAGCCGCCGCCTTGGACCCCACCCGCGAGCAAGCCTGGGACACCCTGACGCGCTACACGAAGAGCGAGGCGCTCCTTCGTCACGCGCTCGCGGTCGAGGCGTCGACCGCCTGGTACGCGCGGCACTTCGGCGAGGACGAGGAGCTCTGGCGCGTGACGGCGCTGCTGCACGACTTCGACTACGAGATCCACCCGACGCTCGACAAGCATCCGCAAGACGGTGCGCCGATCCTCCGCGAGGAGGGCTATCCCGAGGTGGTGATCGAGGGCGTGCTCTCGCACGCCGAGCACCTCGCGATGCCGCGGGACACGCCGCTCAAGAAGACGCTCTTCGCCTGCGACGAGCTCTCGGGCTTCGTCCATGCGTGCGGGCTCGTGCGACCCACCGGCCTCGACGGCCTCGAGCCGAAGTCGGTGCGCAAGAAGCTCAAGCAGCCGTCCTTCGCAGCGGGCGTTCACCGCGACGAGGTCTACGCGGGCGCCGAGCTGCTCGGGCTCGAGCTGGACGAGCACATCGCGAACGTCGTCGCGGCGATGCAGCCGATCGCCCGCGAGCTCGGCCTGCGCACCGCGGCCGACGGCGCGTAGTCACTCGTCTTCCCAGCGCTCGTCGGTCTCCCAGCGCTGGTCGTTCGGTGTCTCCCAGCGCTCCTCCTCCTCAGCCTCCCGGCGGGTCTCGGTCGCCGGCTGGATCGGGGTCGGTTCGAGCGGGCGCTGCTCGACGGCGGCCTCCTGCATCGCCGCCCGCCGGACGACGGCGAGGAGCTGAAACTCGACGGGCGCGTGGTCGGAGAGGAGCTTGCCGTCGTATCGCCGCTCGTCGTCGGGCCATACGCGCTCGTCCGAAGCCCTGCCGCCCCGAACGAGCACGGAGTCGATCCCGGGACTCGCGAGGTCGTAGCGCTCGTCCTCGCGTGACGTGAGCCAGCGCAGAGTCTCGGAGCGCTCGAGCGTCGTGTTGAAGCCGCCGGCGAGGACGACGATCTCCTCGAGCTCCGAGGCCCGGTCGACGAAGCTCGCCGCGCGACGGAGCTCGGCGTCGGGGAGCCGCAGGTCCGACGGATAGCTCGTCGTGTGCAGGTTCGCGATCAGGAGTCGACGGCGATTCGCGAGCTCGATCTTCGCCAGGTGACACACCTGCCGCTCCCGTTCCCAGCGGCGTGCGAGCTTGGGCGAGAGACCGAGCTTCGTTGCCTGCTCCTCGCAGAAGGGGTTCGTGTTCAGCGTGATCTGCTTCGTCTGGCGCAGCTTCGCGTCGGCGGGGACGACGATGACGTTTCCCGAGCCGTCGCGGTTCGCGCGTCCGCTCCTGGAGAGCGCCGGCAGACGCCTGCCGATCCCGGCCGGAACCGGCACGAAGCCGACCCGCGAGCCCCTCGAGCGCGCGGGGATCGACTTCATCCCCGTCCAGCCGCCGATGCTGCCGAGCGCCCACGCAGGCACCTCCTGCAGACAGACGATTCCCGGCTTGTCGGCCGTGACGAGCTCGATCATCGCGCGCAGCTGCGCGCGCCGGCCGGGTGGAGAGCTGTAACCGTGCGACAGGTTCCAGGACCGGACGAGCATCGCGCTCTACTGTAGGCAACCGTGCGCATCGTCATCGCCGATCCGCCGGCGTTCACGCCATGGTACGACCACGAGCTCGCCGTCGCGCTGGCGCAGACCGGCGCCGACGTCGAGGTGGCGACGTCCCGATTCCGCTTCGCCGACCTCCCGCCCGCAACCGGCTACCGGCGGGTCGAGCGCTACTACCCCTTCTCGTCACGGCTTTTCGGTCGCTCTCGCGCACGGCTTCCGGTGAAGGCAGTCGAGCATCTCGGCGTGGTCGCGTCGCTCGCGCTCGCGCGCGCGGACGTGCTGCACCTCCAGTGGCTCGCGCTGCCGCAGCTCGACGTCCGCCTCCGCTTTCGCGTGCCGGCCGTGTTCACGGCTCACGACCTGCTCCCTCGACGGACGGCCGAGCGCCGCGAGCTCTGGCGCCGGCTGCTCGCCCGCTTCGACCGCGTCGTCGTGCACACCGAGCGAGGTCGTGAGGCGCTGCGCGAGCTCGGCGTCGAGGCGCGCGTGATCTCGCACCCCGTGTATCCGAGCGCCGCCACTCGTGCCGACGACGGGCACACGCTGCTCGCACTCGGGCTGATCAGGCCCTACAAAGGGCTCCCGGATGCGGTCGACGTCGTGCGTCGCCTGCCCGATGCCCGCCTGCTCGTAGCAGGCGATCCCGCGATGCCGCTGGACGGTCTGCGCGACGCGCCGCGCGTCGAGTGGCGGCTCGGGTACCTGCCGCCGTCGGAGCTCGACCGCGCGCTCTCGGAGGCGACCGTCGCCGTCTTCCCGTACCGCGCCGAGCTCGACCAGTCCGGCGCCATGCTGCAGGCGCTCGGCGCCGGCGTTCCGGCCGTTGCCTACGACGTCGGGGGCCTCGCCGAGCCGATCGAGCGCTACGGCGCAGGCCGCGTCGTGCCCGCCGGGGACGTCGAGGCGCTCACCGAGGCGGTGCGCGAGCTGCTCGGCGATCCGGCTGCGCTCGCCGCCGCGCGCGAGGGCGCCGAGCGGGCGCGCGACGAGCTGACCTGGGAGGCCGCGGCGGCCAAGCACCTCGAGCTCTACCGGGAGCTTCTCTGATCTTTCGGCGTCCGCGTTTCGGTGACGTGATCGACCGGCAGCTCGATCTGTTCACCCGTGAGCACGCCGACGTGATCGAGGAGGCTCGGGAGCGGCTCGAGGCCTACAACCGTGCCGACCGCGACGAGGCCGAGGAGCTCTACGGCGACTACGTCGACGCCGTCGAGACCGGCACCGAGATCCTGGCCGACCTGCGCGACCACTTCGGCCGAACGCTCGACGACGCGGCGTTCGAGCAGTACGAGCGCGAGTTCAACCGCGCCGTCGGCAAGCGGTTACCGGAGTTCGCGCTCGAGCTCGAGAACCGCTGAGAGCGGCCGGGCGAGGTCGTCCGCACCCGCTGCGTGACCGGCTCAGCGCCGACTAGATGATTGATGCCACGGGATCGTCTGCTGCGGGGCGCGGTCTGGCCGCTCTGGGGCGGCACGACGGGCACTCAGCGATGCTGGAGCATCGGCGAGTGACCGGCGTGACGAAGCGCAGCTGTTGCGGGAGCCGGCTCCGCCGGCTGCCGCAAGAGCAAGCGACCCCAGACTCGCCAGATCGCGCATCCGACCACGCGAGGACGTGGCATCAATCATCTAGTGCCCCTTCAGGTAATGCGCCCCCGATTCCGGCGAGTCGGAAGACGTGCCAGGCAAGGACGCAGGGAGCGCCAATAGTCGAGCTATTGGCGCGACCGAGGACGCAGCAATGGCGCGGCTTCAGGCCGCCGGAGGTGATGGCGTGTATTGCCTGAAGGGGCACTAGACGCGCCAATCGGTGTTTCTCCGCAACGAGAGATCGGCCTTTCTCCGATTGCGGCCGGGGAAATCGCCGTAAGGATCACTCTCTGTGTACGGGCACCCGACGTTGGGACAAAGCGAGGTGCGAGAGGTGGGCAAGCGAATCGGAACTCATGGGCGGATGCTGTGGCTCGGAGGTCTCGGGCTTGTCACCGTCAGCCTCGTGGCAGCTCTGTCCGGGTATTGGACGGCTCCTTCGGCCGGCACGGGTGGCGTGGTCGCGCCAACCGTCGTGAACGTGATCGCCGGAAAGCCGACCGAGTTCGCTTTCAAACTGTCGAAGTCGTCGGCTCTGCCCTGGAACGCAGCTTCCGGTTCGCAGAAGGTGACGTTCAAGGTCAGGAACAGCGGCGCGCTCTCTCACGCGTTCAAGGTCTGCACGACTCCGCTCGAGGGCGCGCTCGTGAACAGCTGCGTCGGTGAGGGCACGAAGACCCTCGAGCCGGGGCAATCGGCAACTCTCGCGATCACCTTCAAGGCGCGCGGAACATACGAGTACCTCTCAAGCGTGCCCGGGCAGGCCGCGAGGGGGATGAGGGGCATGATCGGAATCGGTGTCGCCCTTCCCAAGAAGGCGGCCACGACGCCTGGCGAGACGACGCCGGGCAAGACGACCCCCTCGAAGCCCTCGACGCCGTCCACGCCATCGACCCCGTCGAGCCCGTCGACTCCCTCGACTCCGTCGACCCCCGCGACGCCGTCGAGCCCGGACGCCGGCACGGGTGGCAACGTGGCCGCAGGGGCCGCCGTCTGGGCGAGCGCCGGCTGCGGCAACTGCCACTCGTTCGGGTCGGTCAAGGGCAACACGGGCCCGGATCTGAACCTGATCCATCCCGGCCCGTTCGACAACGGGCCGCTGAGCGCAGCGCAGGTCCGCGACCTCATCGCCTGGCTCAACAGCCAGTAGCGCCGGCGGGTAACTGTTCTTGTCGGCGGCTACCGGTGCCCGAAGTGGTGCGCGGCCGGGAGCGCAGCCCTGCACCTCCGCCTCGTTCGCGACCCGCCGCGCGAGCGGGCCGAGCGACTCGAGCTCCTCGACGAGCAAGTTCTCGTTGCGGCCGACGCGCTCGAAGCGGCCGCGCGCGAGGAGGAGCGGCTCCCCGCGCACGATCGCGCGGTTAGCCTCGTAGACCGGCGGCGGGACGATCAGGTTCACGTGGCCGTGCTCGTCCTCGAGCAGCATGAAGACGATCCCCTTCGCGGTCGACGGCCGCTGGCGAGCGACCGCCATCCCCGCGACCGCGATCCGCGCGCCGTGCGGGACGCCCGAGAGCTCGGCGCTCGGCACCGCGCCGCCCAAGTGCGGGCGCAGAAGCTCGAGCGGGTGCACGCCGACCGAGACGGAGGTGTGGCGGTAATCGGCGAGCATGCGCTCCCAGTCGGTCTGCCGCTCGAGCTCGGGCGTTTCCGTCGTCGGCCCGATCGGCAGCGCGAGCTGGTACGCGCCGCCGCCTGCGATCTCGCCGCGCGGGGTGGCGCCGAGGCGCCAGAGGAGCTCGCGCCTCGGCCCCCACTCGTCGCAGGCACCCGCGACGACGAGCGCCTCGAGCGCACCCCGGGGCACGGGAGCGCGCCGCGCGAGGTCGGCGACGTCGGCATAGGGCTGCTCCGCGACGACCGCCTCGGCCTCGGCCTCGCCGACCGAGCGGACGTAGCCGAGACCGATCCGCACGGCTCCCTCCTCGACCGAGCACTTGGCCTCGCTCGCGTTCACGTGCGGCGGTCGCACCTCGATCCCGCGCCGCTGCGCGTCGCGGACGAGCGACGAGGGCGGGTAGAAGCCCATCGGCTGCTCGTTCAGGAGCGCGCACAGGAACTCGGCCGGGTAGTGGTGCCGGAGCCACGCCGACTGGTAGGCGAGCAGGGCGAACGCGGCGGCGTGCGACTTCGGGAAGCCGAACCCCGAGAAGCCGACGAGCTTGTCGTAGATCGCGTGCGCCGTCTTCTCGTCGATCCCCCCGGCGAGGCAGCCCTCGACGAACCGCGGCCGGAACGCCTCGATCGCCTCCTCGCTGCGCTTGCGGCTCATCGCGCGGCGCAACCCCTCGGCCTCCCCCACGCTGAACCCGGCCGCCGCCATCGCCACGTCGAGCACCTGGTCCTGGAAGACGACCACCCCCAGCGTGTCCCGGAGCGCCTCGCGCAGCGACTCGTGCTCGACCGGCGGCACGAAGGTCGGGTCCTCGCGCAGCCTGCGGCGGTTCTCGATGTAGGGGTGGACGGCCTTGCCCTGGATCGGCCCGGGGCGGACGAGCGCGACCTGGACTGTGAGATCGTCCAGATTCTCCGGCCTTGTGCGGAGCAGGCTCTGCATCTGCGCGCGGCTCTCGATCTGGAAGACGCCAACCGTGTCGGCCGCCTGGATCTCGGCGTAGACGGCCGGGTCCCCGAGCGGGATCCGCGAGAGGTCGATCGGCGCGTTGCGGAGGCGGGCGATCCGGTCGACGGCCTCCTCGACGGCCGAGAGCATGCCGAGCCCGAGCAGGTCGATCTTGAGGAAGCCGGCGTCGGAGCAGGAGTCCTTGTCCCACTGGCAGAGCTGCCGCCCGGCCATCGCCGCGGGCTGCACCGGCACGAGGTCGACGAGCGGCCGGGTCGAGACGACCATGCCGCCCGGGTGCTGCGAGATGTGGCGCGGCAGGCCGGCGATCTCGCGCGTCAGCTCGCGGAAGGCGTCCCACCGCGGCCCCGAGTGCGCGCCGGGCACACCGTCGAGCTCCTCGGCGACGCGCGTCGCGTTCCAGCCGTCGGTCACGCGGGCGAGGCGCTCGAGCTCCGCGAACGGAAGCCCGAGCGCCTTGCCGACGTCGCGGATCGCGCCGCGGCTGCGGTACGTGGCGAAGCTCGCGACGAGGGCCGCGTGCTCGTGGCCGTAGCGCTCCGTGACGGCGACGATCAGCTTCTCGCGGATGTCCCGCGGGAAGTCGAGGTCGATGTCCGGCACCGCGACCAGCTCGTCGTTCAGGAACCGGCCGAGCGAGAGGTTCGCCGCGACGGGATCGACGTGCGAGAGGCCGGTCAGGTAGCAGACGAGCGAGCCGACGCTCGAGCCGCGGCCGCGGCCGGGCGGCAGAGCGTGGCGCGGCGAGCCCGGCCCGCGCACGCAGGCCGCGCACTCGCGCGCGAGCTCGAGCACCTCCCAGTGGAGGAGGAAGAAGCCGGCGAGGCCGAGACGCGCGATCAGCGCGAGCTCCTCGTCGAGGCGGCGGCGGGCGTTGGCTTTGTGGCCGGCGGTGAAGCCGCCTGTCCGCGAAGCGGACCAGTGGAGGGGGTCTCGGGGGAACCGGGAGGTTCCCCCGGCGCTGACCGATTCGTAGCGGTCGGCGAACGCGCGGTCGCAGATCGCGCGCAGCTGGGCGTCGGCGGGGTCGGGCCCGTCGGAGAAGTCGGGATAGCGGTAGCCGAGCTCCTGGGTCAGGTCGAAGGTGCAGCGGTCGGCGACCTCGCGCGTGCGGGCGGCGGCGTCGCGCGGGAGCCGCTCGAGCATCTCGCCCGGCGAGAGCAGCACGGCCTCGTGGTTGCCGCGCCGCTCGGGCTCGCAGCCGTCGAGCGAGGCGCGGTTCGCGATCGCGACGAGCGCATCCTGGAGGCGGGCGCGGCGCGGGTGGTGCACGTGGACGTCGCCGGTCGCGACGGTCGGCACTCCGATCTCGGCAGCGAGGTCGGCGAGCCTGGCGTTCCGGCGCTCGTCGCCGCGCGAGAACGGGCGCTGGAGCTCGACGTAGAACGCGCCCGGAAAGGCCCGCGCGAGGCGGGCGGCGCCGTTCGGGTCGAGCGTGCCGAGGCCGTGGCGGGCGCAGCCCGAGAGGCAGACGAGCCCCTCCGCGTGGGCAGCGACCACGTCGAGGGTCGTCTGCGCCGGGAGCAGCTCGCGCTCGCGGCCCTCGACCCGGGTGCCGGCGTGCGCATCGGTGAGGATCCGGCAGAGGTTCGCGTAGCCGCACTCGTTCTCGCAGAGGAGGGTGACGTGGGCGCCCCCTGTACCTGCTCCGGCGCCGGCACTGCTCCTTTCCGGCTCCCGCCAGCGTACGCCGGTGGCACTGGCACCTCCGCTCCTGCGCGGCTCCGTCGAGCCTACGCCGCCGTGCCATCCGTGCGGCTCCGTCGAGCCTACGCCGCCGACCGTGACCTCGGCGCCGGTGATCGCGCGGAGCCCGAGATGCTTCGCAGCGTGGGCGAACTCGAGCGAGCCGTAGACGCCGTCGTGGTCGGTGAGCGCGAGCGCGTCGTAGCCGAGCTCGGCGGCGCGGGCCGCGAGCTCCTCGGGGAGCGACGCGCCGTCGAGGAACGAGTACGCAGAGTGCGCGTGCAGCTCGACATACTTCGCCGGCCTCGGAACCGCGGCGGTCCCATCCCGAACCCCCACCCGCCCACGGGGAAGCGAGGGTAGCGGCGCACCTGTAACGGGCGTGTGACGCGAGTGCGCCGATTGCGTGCCGATTTCCGGTTCCGACCCGTTGCGGCCCCCACCCGCCCGCGCCCCGCGCGACCCGCCGAGCGGGAACCGATCGCGCTCGTCCCCCACTCCGCCGCGCGCCGGGAACGCGTCGCGCGAGACGAAGGTCATAGGATTCGGCGATCGCGGAAGGCGTCGTCAGCGGGCCCGGCGAGGGCGAGGAGCTCCGGCACGCGGCGTCGCGGCGCGTGACGCTCGTCAAGGGTGCCTTGCCACACATCTCGGTCTTCGAGTTCACGATCGAGGGGCCGTTCAAGGGGCCCGAGCCGCACACCCACGACAACGAGACCGACTGCTTCTACGTCCTCGAGGGCGAGCTCGACTTCCAGATCGACGGCAAGCCGATCCGCGGCGGGCCCGGGATGTTCGTCGCGGCGCCGCCCGGCGTGCTGCACACGTTCGCGAAGAGCGACCCGGGGACTGCGCGCTTCCTGAACATCCACGCTCCCGGCGGGTTCGAGCGTTTCCTCCGCGCGACGAGCGACTAGACGAGCGGCCTCGCGGCGTTCGAGGAGTGGGTCGGTGTGCTGCGCGCTCGCCGCCCGCCGGCCCGAGCTTGTCAAGACCGGGCTTTCGTGGACAATGGCGTCATGAAAGAGATCTGGCAGGGCCGTGTCGGGCAGGCTGCCGGGAAGTACGCCGACAACGCCCCACTCGCGACCGCCTGCTGCAACGCCTGCCGAACCTGCATGACCACGAACGCGGTCGGATTTCTGGTTGTCGCGGCCGGAAGCGTCGGAGTCGCACTGGCAAAGGTGACCAGGCGCCTCACACCGCGTTTCGCCAGACCGTCTTCGTAGACGGGATCGGCCAAGGCACCGGCCAAGCGGGCACTCTTGCTGCACGGATTGCCGTCGCCTGTCCCTGCGCCGGCAGCTACTGCACGCGAGTCGGGGTGCTCCTCCACGATTTCCTAGGCCCTCTGCGTGAACCACGCTCCCGTCTCCCCGTCCCGGTAGACGACCGCGTTCTCGCCCGTCTCGAGCACGACGTCGAAGTAGCGGCGGTCGACCGGCTCCTCGGTCCACCAGCGGTCGACGATCCGCCATTCCTCGCGCAGCACTCCCACCTCCTGCCGGTTCACCCGGCGCGGCGTTCCGTCTGCGTGCGCCTCGACCAGCGCCGGCCGGGGCTCGTTCAGGCGATGCGCGCTCAGTCGTCGCGAGGAACGAGCAGCGCCCGCGCCTCCGGAATGCGCGACCACGGCGCCACCTCCACGATCGTCGAGACCCCGCCTGCGCCCACGGCCGCCCGCACCTGGCGCACGCCCTCCCTGAGCCGGCCCTGAAGCACCTCTCCCTCGGCACGGACGAGCTCGAGCTGCTCGCCCCTCCCCTCGGCGAGCTCCACGAGCTCGAGCCGGAGCTTGAGCGCCGGCGCCGGCAGCTCGCCCAGCTTCGGCCCCAGAGCAGCGCGCAGCCGCCCGGGATCGGCCGTCGGTTCTCGCAAAGTGACCGTCCGGCGCCACGAGGCCCCGCCGGCAAGCCGCGCCCAGAGGGCGAGCTTCCGCGGCGGGCGCCCCGCGCGTTCCGGTCGGGCGAGCAAGCGGTCGAGGAGCACTGCGAGCCCTCGCCGGAGCGTCAGCATCTGGCCGACCGCTTCCGGGAACTCGAGCGTCTCGACAAGAGGTTGCGCCGCCCGTCTCGGCGCGACTGTCCTGTCCTCGGTCCCTCTCCCGTCCTGCTCCCCTCTCGCCAGGCTCCAGGCGCGCCGGCCGTCCGGCCCCAATCGTTCGGCCACGGCGCCGCCCGGCAACCCGGCAAGCTGTCCGATCGTTCGTACCCCGAGCTCCTCCAGCTCCTCGTAGCGGCTCTGCTCGAGCGGGAGCAGCGTCAGCGGCAGCGGCGCGAGGAACCGCCGCGTGCGGTCGTCCGAGACGACGAGCGCCTGGCCAGGCCGCGCGACGTTCGCCGCCGCGAGCGCCGCGAACCGCCGCTCGGCCGCGCCCGCGCGCGCGTCCCACACGGATCCGACCGCCGCGAGCGCTCGCTTGAGCGCCGGCTCGAGCCCTCCGTACAGCCGCTCGACGCCGCGCGTCTCGAAGTAGACCGTCCCCGCCTCGACCGGCTCGACGGCGAACCCCGCGTCCTCGAGCCGGCGCAGGACCTCCTCCCACGCCTGCTCGACCGTCGCCGGGTCCTGCTCGACGAGCACGAGCTGCGGGCACATCGCGAGCGCCTCGCCGAGCCGCATCCCCGGCCGCACTCCCCTCGCCCCTGCGGCCGCCGTCACCGACCCGACCAGCTGGTCCTTCCCCGGCTGCGGCGCGAGCGCCGCCGGCGAGGTCTCGAGCTCCGGCCGCAGACGCAACGCCGCTCGCAGGTCGAAGGCCGGGATGACGATTGCCGCGAGCACAGGGAACGTATGTTCTATACGAACAGACGTTCCCCTGTCAAGCTCCTTCCTCCAGGAAGCGGTCGTAGAGCCACTCGAGGTAGCGCCCGATGTCGAAGAGGACGTGCAGGACCGACTGCCCGTCGATCTCGCGGCCGGACGGGTACGGGTCGCGGAACGCGATCGCGAGTCGGAAGACGCCCGACATGATCACGGTCGGGTGCGGGCCACTCGGCTCGATCACGAGCCGGACGAGCTCCTGCCCCTCCTCGAGCACGCCGACGTTGAACGCGACGTCGTGGATGGCGGCGACGTCACGCTCCGGCAGAAAGGTGGGCGCCGCCTCCCTGAGCGCCGTCGCCGTCGTCGTCAGCAGGCGGTGCTTGTCGGTGTTCGACAGGTAGTTGAGCTTCGCGAGCAGGTGCTCGTGCGCGTTCGGCAGGTGGTAGGGCTGCACCTCCTCGATGATGCGGACGTAGTGCCGCGGGACGGCGCGCAGCATCAGGCGCGACTTCGCGGTCCAGTCGGACGCGTTGTGGAAGATCGGGAACTGCGTCGTCCACGAGTGACGCGTCGCAGCGGCGTAGACGAGGTAGTCGAGCGCCGAGCGGAGGTTGTGCAGGATCTCGCCGATCTGCACGGAGTACTCCGGCCGCGTCGGCCGCAGGTCGGTGACGATGTAGAGGTAGTCGGCGAGCTCCCCGTCCGGATGCGGGTCGACCCGCTCCACCAGGCGGTACGGCTCCCGCTCGGCGAAGGCCATCAGCGTGTGACCGAGGGACAGCAGCTGCCGCTGCGCCCGGTCGAGCTTCGCGCGCGAGCCGGAGAGGTCGATCACGAGCGAGGTCTCATCGGCACGGCCGTCTGCTTTCTAGTCGTAGAAGCTGCGGTCCCAGTGGTGGGCGCGCAGCTTCTCGAGCACGTCCTCGGGCAGCGGGCCCTCGGCGACGGCCGCGGCGTTCGCCTCGACGTTCCGCACCGAGCGCATGCCCGGGATCACGGTCGAGACGGCAGGGTCCGAGAGGCAGAAGCGCAGCGCGATCTCCGGCAGGCGCTCGAGCTCGATCTCGAGGTCGTCCGCGATCGCGTTCACGCGCTCCCAGACCTGCCGCTTGCGATCGCCGGCGAAGTACGCGCTCCGGAAGTCGCCGGCCGGGAAGGTCGTGTCGGGCGTGATCTTCCCGGTCAGGCCGCCCTCGTCGAACGGGACGCGGGCGATCACGCCGACGTTCGCCGCCCTCGCAGCGGGCAGCAGCTCCTCGGCCGGGCTCTGGTCGAAGACGTTGTAGATCACCTGGAGCGTGTCGACGACCCCCGACTCGACGAGCGGCAGCGCGGCGTCGGGCTCGTGATCGTTGATCGACACGCCGAAGTGCCGGATCTTGCCCTGCGCCTTCAGCCGCTCGACGGTCTCGACCCAGTCGCCGCGACCGATCCAGCTCCGCTCCCAGACATGGAGCTGCTGGACGTCGATCGCGTCGAGGCCGAGGTTGCGCAGGCTTTGCTCCGTGCACTCGGCGATCCAGTCGCCGGGGAAGACCTTCTCGACGAGAACGCCCGGCCGCGCCGGCCAGAGCCGGTTCTTGGGCGGCACTTTGGTCGCGACGCGCACATGGGGCGACTCGCGCACGATGCCGCCGACGAGCTCCTCGCTGTGCCCGCTCCCGTAGGCGAGCGCCGTGTCGATGAACGTGAGGCCGAGCTCGACGGCCCGCCGGAGTGCGCGCAGCGACTGGTCGTCCTCGGCGCCGATCCATTCCCGCTGGCTGATCCCCCACGCCCCGTACCCGAGCTCCGAGACCTCCAGGCCGGTGCGGCCGAGCATGCGGTAGCGCATGCGTTGCGGTTTATCACGGGACGCCTCGGGTAGCGTGGAGAGCCGTTTCCCGAGTCCAAGGAGAGGATGAGGTGAGCGTGTCGCTCGAGCTCGAGCAGCCGTTCCGGACCGATCTCGACTACTACGAGGGACGCGCCGAGGGGATCGCGACGACCGGCGGGGTGACCCTCGACGACGCGCGGCTCGACCTGGCCAGCCGGCATGGCTTCGCAAGCTGGGACGAGCTCGCGGGGCACGTCGAGCGGATGCGCTCGGGCGACGAGCCGCCGACGCCGTTCGTGCTCGCCTACCGGGCGGTCGAGGACGGCGACGAGCGGCGACTCGAGGAGCTCCTCGACCGCCACCCGGACCTCGTCCGCGCGCGCGGCACGAACGGGAACGACCTGCTCGGAATGGCCGGCCGAATCGCGCTCGTGCGGCTGCTGCTCGAGCGCGGTGCCGACCCGAACCGTGGGAACGACTACGGCTGGACGAAGCTCCACCAGGCCGGGTACTCGAACAACCGCGAACTCGCACGGGTGATGCTCGAGGCGGGCGGCCGGCTCGATCTGCACGCGCGGGGCGACGGCGGCACGCCGCTCGTGGTCGCGCTCTTCTGGGGCCATCGCGAGGTGGTCGACCTGCTCGGGCTCGAGCCGGCGAACCTGCGAGTCGCCGCCGGGCTCGGGCGGGTCGACCTGGTCCGCGAGCTCGTCGGGACGCCCGCGGCCTCGGCGCACCGCGGCTTCTACCGCCCGCACGGCGGCTTCCCGGCCTGGGAGCCGTCCGACGACCCGCAGGAGGTGCTCGACGAGGCGCTCGTGTGGGCGGCGAAGGCCGACCGCGTCGAGGCGATCGCGGAGCTGGTCTCACTCGGCGCGCACGTCGAGGCCGACCCCTATCGCGGCACGCCGCTCGCGTGGGCGGCCGCGAACGGCCGCGAGGCTGCGATCCGGACGCTCGTCGAGCTGGGCGCCGACCCGAACCAGCGCGGCACCTTCGGCGGGCCGACGCACGGTGAGGGCGTGACGGCGCTCCACCTCGCGGCGCAGTCGGGGGAGCGCGGAGCCGTCGAGACGCTCCTCGAGCTCGGCGCCGACCCGAACCTCCGCGACGGCCTCCACGGCGGCGAGCCCGCGGGCTGGGCCGAGTTCGGATGCCACCCCGAGCTCGCCACGATGTTGCGCGGCTACTCGTCGAGGCCGAGCAGCACCTCGTAGACAGCGCGTCTCACGCCGCGATCTCCGCCGCCGGACCGACCATGTGCGCGAACCGCGGCACCGTCTCGAGCACGCTCTCGCGGGCGCAGAACTCGATGTCGGCCTCGAGGCCGGGCGGCCCGTACCGGCGGGCCTGGAGCCCGGCGAGCGAGGACGGGTACGAGCGCGCGATCAGCTCCGCCGCGAGCGCCGCGTCCGTCCGCTCGCCGCCGAGCTCGGCGACGATCCGGCCCGCGCAGTAGGCGTCGTCGAGCGCGAATCCGCCCTTGAAGCCGGCGCAGAGGACGAGCACGTCGTCTCCGGCCGCGCGTGCCGCACCGGCAACGGCGTCGAGGTTGAGGAGTGAGCCGATGAGCACCGTGTCGCAGCGCTCGGCCGCCGCGAGGATGGCCGCCGTTCCGTTCGTCGTCGAGAGGATGAGCGTCCGGGCGCGCGGGGAGGCCGCGAACTCGCGCGGCGAGGCGCCGACGTCGAACCCGTCGACCATGACGCCGTCCCGCTCGCCGCCGACGACCGCCTCGTCTCCGAGCTCGCGACGGAGCGCGATCGCCTCGGCGATCTCGCGGCAGCAGAGAACGCGCTCGTAGCCCGCGGCGAGCGCCTGGGCGATCGACGAGGTCGCGCGTATGACGTCGACGACGACGCCGACCGCTGCGCCGCCTTCGGCGGACGGAGCAAAGGCGACGTCGACGCGCACGCCGATACGCTAGATCCGTGGAAGCCGGGCCGACGACCGAGCCGCGGTACTGCTATCGGCACCCGGACCGCGAGACCGGCCTGTCGTGCTCGGAGTGCGGACGGCCCATCTGCTACGAGTGCATGACGCCGGCCCCCGTCGGCATCCGCTGCCCCGAGCATTCGGGCAAGCCGCAGGGAGTTCGGCGCGTGACGACCGCCGCAAGCAGGGCAACGACCGGCGTGGGAGCACAGACGGGGAATCTCGTCACGCTGATCCTGATCGGGATCAACGTCGCCGTCTTTCTGCTCGAGCTCGGGCTCGGCGGCTCGGTCAGCGGCACCGGCAACTGGATCTACGAGCACGGAGTCCTCGTCCGCGACGCGCGTTACGGCGACGGGTCGCTCGCAGGGGTGGCCAACGGCGAGTGGTGGCGGCTGGAGACCGCGACGTTCCTGCACTACGGCCTGATCCACCTCGGGATGAACATGTTCAGCCTCTACTTCGCCGGCTCGATCCTGGAGCAGCTCATCGGCCGCTGGCGCTTCCTGCTCCTGTACATCGTCTCGGGCCTCGCGGGCTCCGCCGGGGCGCTCCTGCTGAGCAGCCCGACCGCGCTGACGGCCGGCGCCTCTGGAGCGATCTTCGGGGTCCTCGGCGGCCTGCTCGTCCTCGAGCGCCGCCGCCACATCGCGACAGGCGGCCAGGTCCTCGGGCTGATCGTCCTCAACCTCGTGATCACGTTCGCGATCCCAGGCATCTCGGTCGGCGGTCATCTCGGGGGACTCGTCGGCGGCATCGTGCTGATGCTCGCCTTCGACCGTTTCCGCAGCTCTCCGGAGCTCAGCCTCGCCTCGGCAGTCGTGGTCGCCGCGGCCGCGGTCGTGGTCGCGTACGCGGCCGTCTGAGCTAGCCGCCCGCCGCGACGTACTCGGCCGTGCCCGCTTCGGCCAGGGCGGCCTGCGCGGCCGCGAGGCGGGCGACCGGGACGCGGAACGGCGAGCAGGAGACGTAGTCGAGCCCGAGATCGTGGAAGAAAGCCACCGAGCGTGGCTCGCCGCCGTGCTCGCCGCAGATGCCGAGCTTCAGGTCGGACCGCGCGGCGCGCCCTCGCTCGACCGCGATCTTGCATCAGCTCGCCGACGCCGAGCTGGTCGAGGATCTCGAACGGGTTGTGCTGGATCACGCCCTCGTCGAGGTACTGCGTCAGGAACTTGCCCTCGGCGTCGTCCCGCGAGACGCCGAGCGCGGTCTGCGTCAGATCGTTCGTGCCGAACGAGAAGAACTCGGCGGACTCGGCAATCGTGGCGGCACGGACGCAGGCGCGCGGGAGCTCGACCATCGTGCCGACAAGGTGGGCAAGGCCAGACGCCTCCGCCGTCCACACCCGCTCGGTCAGGGCCGCGAGGCGCCGCAGCTCCTCCGCGTAGCCGACGAGCGGGTGCATGATCTCGACCAGCGGAGCGTTTCCCGTCCGGTCCTGGACTGCCTTCGCGGCCCGGGCAATCGCCCTGATCTGCATCTCGTAGATCTCCGGGAACATCAGCCCGAGGCGGCAGCCGCGCGTGCCGAGCATCGGGTTCGTCTCTGTGAGAGCGCGGATCCGCGCGAGCATCCTCTCGTCGGTCGCCTGGTCCTCCGACGGCAGGAACTCGTGCAGCGGCGGGTCGAGCAATCGGATCGTGACCGGGAGCCCCGCCATCGCCTCGAAGATCGCCCTCGAAGTCGGACTGCTGGAAGGGGAGCAGACGGTCGAGCGCGGCGCGACGATCCCCCTCCGAGTCGGCCAGGATCATCTCCTGCACGACCGGCAGCCGCTTCTCGCCGAAGAACATGTGCTCGGTGCGGCAGAGGCCGATGCCCTCCGCGCCGAACTCACGCGCACGCGCCGCGTCCTCGGGCGTGTCGGCGTTCGCGCGCACCTTGAGTCGGCGGTGCTCGTCCGCCCAGCCGAGCACGGTCTCGAAGTCCTCGTTCAGCTGCGGCGGCACGAGCGGGATCTCGCCCACGTACACCGAGCCGGTGCTGCCGTCGATCGTGATCGGGTCGCCCTCGTTGAGCTCGCGGCCGCCGATGCGCGCGACGCCGCCCTCGATGTGCAGTTCCTCGCAGCCGGCGACGCACGGCTTGCCCATCCCGCGCGCGACGACCGCCGCATGTGAGGTCATGCCGCCGTGGACGGTCAGGATCCCCTCCGCCGCGATCATGCCGTGGATGTCGTCCGGTGTCGTCGCGTAGCGGACGAGGATCACCGGGCCGGCGCTCGCGCGCTCGACCGCGGAGTCCGCGTCGAACACGATGCCACCGCTCGCGGCCCCGGGGCTTGCATTCAGCCCGCGCGCGTCCGCCTGAGGCGCCGCACCGGGGTCGATCGTCGGGTGGAGGACCTGGTCGAGCTGACCCGCGTCGATCCGGGCCACGGCCTCCTCCCGCGAGATCAGGCCCTCGGCGACCATGTCCACCGCCATCCGGAGCGCCGCCGCCGTCGTGCGCTTGGCCGAGCGCGTCTGGAGCATGTACAGGCGGTCGTCCTCGACGGTGAACTCGACGTCCTGGGCGTCGCGGTAGCGCTCCTCGAGCCGGCGCATGGTCTCGAGGAGCTGCTCGTACGCCGCGGGCAGGGCGCCGGCCATCGCCTCCACCGGCTGCGGCGTCCGGATCCCGGCCACGACGTCCTCGCCCTGTGCGTTGGCGAGGAACTCGCCGTAGATCTCGTTCTCGCCCGTCGACGGGTTGCGCGTGAAGGCGACGCCGGTCCCCGACCGGTCGCCCTTGTTGCCGAAGACCATCTGGACGACGTTGACCGCGGTGCCGAGGTCGTCGGGGATCTCGTTCGCCCGGCGGTACACCTGCGCGCGCGGCGTGTCCCACGAGTCGAACACGGCCCGGACGGCGCGCAGGAGCTGCGTGGTCGCATCCTGTGGGAACTCGCCTCCCTTGTTCTCCCGGTAGATCGCCCGGTACGTCTCGACCAGCTGCTCGAGGTCGTCGGCGGTGAGGTCGGTGTCCTGCGCTGTGCCCCGCTCGCGCTTCAGCGCCGTGAGCGCGTCCTCGAAGCGATGCCCTTCGATCCCGTCAACGACCTCGCCGAACATCTGCACGAGCCGGCGGTAGGAGTCGAACGCGAAGCGGCGATTCCCCGTGCGGGCGGCGAGCCCCTCGGCCGCGGCGTCGTTCAGGCCGAGGTTGAGGATCGTGTCCATCATCCCCGGCATCGAGATCGCGGCGCCCGAGCGCACCGAGACGAGCAGCGGATCGCCCGAGTCGCCGAAGCGCCTGCCGGTGCGCTCCTCGAGCCTCCGTACGTGCTCTGCGACCTCCTGGTGGAGGCCGTCGGGCAGGTCGTGCGAGGCCATGTAGGCGCGACAGGCGTCGGTCGTGATCGTGAACCCGGCCGGAACCGGCAGCCCCATCAGCGTCATCTCGGCAAGCCCGATCCCCTTGCCGCCGAGGAGCGCCCGGCCGCCGTCCGAAGGCTCGTCGAAGTCGTAGACGAAACGGCTCGGAGTCATGCCGGCGGATTCTTCCACGCCGCGGGCGCCTCCTTCCGCTCATCCGCGGCGTCTCGTCCGCGCACTCGCTTCTTTGCTCAACAGCCGCCAACGGCGTGTCTCCTCCTTCCGGAGCAGGTGGTCGGTGCGGATGGCGATCGAGCGCAGCTCGCGCTGGAGCTTGCGCCAGCTCGCAAGTCGGTCCGGGGGCAGCGCGCCAGCCTCCACTGCGGCGAGGACGGCGCAGCCGGGCTCCGCCTCGTGGGCGCAATCGGAGAAGCGGCAGCCCGCCGCCAGGTCGTCGACGTCGGCGAACGTCTCGTCGAAGCCGGCGGAGCGCTCCGCGAGCTGCAGCTCGCGCAGGCCCGGCGTGTCGATCACGACGCCCCCGCCCGGCAGCAGAAGGAGCTGCCGTCGCGTCGTCGTGTGGCGGCCCTGGTCGTCGTCTGTGCGGGTCTCGTTCGTCTCCATCACCTGGGCACCGAGGAACCGGTTCACGAGCGTGGACTTGCCGACGCCGCTCGAGCCGAGGAGCACGGCAGTCCTCCCCGGCTGGATCCGCCCGCGCAGCCGGTCGCAGCCCATGCCGGTGAGCGCGCTGACGGCGTGCACCGGCACGCCCGGCGCGACCGCCTCGACCTCGGCCACGAGCGGCCACGGGTCGTCGAGCCGGTCGGCCTTCGTGAGCACGATCTCGGGCTCGGCACCGCTCGACCAGATCGTGACGAGGTATCGCTCGACGCGCCGCGGCTCGAGGTCGGGCCCGAGCGAGCTGACGACGAACGCGAGGTCGACGTTCGCGGCGAGCGTTTGCTCGCCCGTCGCACGACCGGCGGCGTTGCGGACGAGAGCGCTGTGTCGAGGCAGCACCGAGTGGATCTGCCAGGTGGACGGCGAGGCGGCGCGCAGACCGACCCAGTCGCCGACGGCGACGTCGACCCGGTCGTGGATCAGTCTCCCGGGCAGGCCGCTCCGGACGACGCCACGGGCGGTCTGGACGTCGAACGCGCCACGGTGGACGGTCGTGACCCGGCCGGGCTCGAGGCCGGGGTCGAGCTTCGCGGCGAGGTCGGCGTCCCAGCCGAGCTCGCCCAAGTCGAACGTGGGCAACGCGGGTTCCTCCTTCGAGAGCAGACGAGGGATCGGCGGCACGAGGCCGCGCTACCCGAAGGAGTGCGCCGTCGCGCCGGTCAGGCCGCGGGCCCTGTCGCCCGGGCGGCCGAGCTGGCGAGGGACGCTTGTTCCACTGTCTCGACCTCCTTTCGCGGCGACGGAAACCGGAGACAAGACTAGGCGCGACCGTGTGGCCGCGTCAACCCCGCCGCCGGGCGCGGAACTCGGCCAGCCAGGCGAGCGAGCGCAACCCGAACCAGAACGGCGTGAAGAAGCCGTAGAAGACGACCAGGGCGAGGCCGAGAAGGACGTACCAGAGAACCCACCGCCAGAGCGGCACCGGCGGCTTCGGCTTCAGCCCGACCCTCCTCCGTCGGCCGCGGCCGGCCTACGTGCCGCGCAGCTTGAGGATCAGGTTCCCACCCTTCCCGTCGCAGATCCCGGAGTCGGGCGAGAGGTTGAGGTTCGCCGACACACGCGTTGCGGACTTGAACGTGCCCTTGGCGACCGCGACCGCAACGCCGCCCACCTTGGCCGTGGCGGTGAACTTTCCGTCCGTGATCGGGAAGCGCGGGAAGGTGCCGGTCTTCTGGTTGAAGCAGTAGACGGTGCCGATCGCCGTCTTCCCGTCGGCCGAGACATGCAGCTTGAGCGTCTTCTCCGTGCCGGTGATCGTGCCCGCGTACTGCCCGTCCTTGGTCGGCGCCGCTGCAAGGGCGACGGAGGCCACGACGGCGGCCGCGAGCCCGCCGACGACGGTGATCGTCACCCGGCGGAGCCGGGACTGTGACTGGGCCGCACGCACGATCCGGGAACTCTTACACAGTTCGAGCCGCGAGTGTCGAGCCGCCCGACAAGCTAGTTTGGGTGTCGATGGCAACGCACCAGGAGCTCGAGCGCTACGAGGGCGCGGCGACGATCGAGAAGGTCGCGTCGCTCTGCCGGCGGCGTGCGTTCGTCTTCCCGTCGTCCGACATCTACGGCGGCCTCGGCTCGTCGTACGACTACGGCCACTACGGCGTCCTGCTCAAGCAGAACGTCAAGGCGGAGTGGCAGCGCGCGATGGTGCAGGAGCGAGACGACGTCGTGCTGCTCGACTCGGCGATCATCCTCCACCCGCAGGTGTGGGTCGCCTCGGGACACCTCGCCGGCTTCTCCGACCCGCTCGTCGACTGCCGGACCTGCAAGCTCCGCTTCCGGGCCGACCACATCGACGCGTCGCAGTGCGGCAAGAAGCCTTCGAAGCGCGCCGGCGAGACCGACGACTGCGACCTGACCGAGGCGCGCCAGTTCAACCTGATGTTCGAGACGTCGATCGGGCCGGTCCGCGACGAGGGCTCGGCGGCCTACCTGCGCCCCGAGACGGCGCAGGGCATCTTCGTCAACTTCAAGAACGTCACCTCGTCGATGCGCGTGAAGCCGCCGTTCGGCATCGCCCAGGTCGGCAAGAGCTTCCGCAACGAGATCACGCCCGGGAACTTCATCTTCCGTACGCGCGAGTTCGAGCAGATGGAGATGGAGTACTTCGTCCCGCCCGCGGAGGCCGAGGAGAGCTACCGCTACTGGATCGACGAGCGGCGCCGGTGGTACCTCGAGCTCGGCCTGCGCGAGAGCCACCTCCGCGTGCGCGCCCACGACGCCGACGAGCTCTCGCACTACTCGAGCGGCACGAGCGACCTCGAGTATCTGTTCCCGATCGGCTGGTCGGAGCTCGAGGGGATCGCGAATCGGGGCGACTTCGACCTCACCCAGCACGCCGAGCATTCCGGTACCAAGCTCGAGTGGATCGGCCAGGAGGAGCGGTACGTCCCGCACGTGATCGAGCCCGCCGCAGGAGCCGACCGCGCGGCGCTCGCGTTCCTCGTCGACGCCTACGACGAGGAGGAGGTCGGGGGCGAGCAGCGCACCGTGCTGCGGCTGCACCCGCGGCTCGCGCCAGTGAAGGTGGCCGTGCTGCCGCTCGTCGGCAAGGACGCCGGGCTCGTGGAGAAGGCGCGTGCGCTGTACGAGGATCTGCGGCGGGCGATGCCGACCGAGTACGACGACTCGGCGTCGATCGGCAAGCGCTACCGCCGGCAGGACGAGATCGGCACGCCGTGGGCGCTCACGATCGACCACGAGACGCTCGACGACGGCACGATCACGCTGCGCGACCGGGACTCGCTCGAGCAGGAGCGGATCCCGCTCGAGGGCGCACGGGCGATCCTGCTCGAGCGGCTCGAGCAGCCGTGGCGGCCCCGGGACTAGTCGCCGGTCGCTGGCAGGAGCTCTCGCTCGAGAGCGAGGCGCTGCGCGGCAACCCGCTCGGCGATCCGGCCGAGCGTCTGCTCTACGTCTGGACGCCGCCGGCCTATGACAGCGAGCTGGACCGGCGCTTTCCCGTCGTCTACCTGCTGCACGCGATGGCCGGACAGGTGCGGGGCTGGTTCAACGTCTCACCCTTCGCGCGCAACGTGCCCGAGGACGATCGACGCGCTCGGGCCCGAGCTGATCGTGGTGCTCGTCGACGGCTGGACGGCCCTCGGCGGCGCGCAGTGGATCGACTCGCCGGCGATCGGGCGCTACGGCACGTACCTCTGCGAGGACGTCGTCGGCTTCGTCGACGCCCGGTTCCGGACGCTCGCGGCGCCGGAGCACCGCGGCCTGGCCGGCCGCTCGTCGGGCGGCTTCGGCGCGATGGTCTGGGCGATGCTGCGGCCCGACCTCTTCGGCGGTTTCGCGACGCACGCGGGCGACGCGCTGTTCGAGCTCTTCTACCCCGCCGAGTTCGGCGCCGCCGCGCAGGCGCTGCGGAACCTCTACGGCGGCTCGTTCGAGCGCTTCTGGGACGACCTCCGCTCGGGGCGCCAGGTGTTCGCGAACCGCACCGACCCCGTGCTCCAGAACGTCTACGCGGCGACGGCAGCGTTCTCGCCTGGCGGCGACGGCGGCGTCGACCTGCCGTTCAGGCTCGACACGGGCGTGCTCGTGCCCGAGGTCTGGGCGCGCTGGCTTGCCTGGGACCCCGTGCGGCTGGCTGCCGAGCGGGGCGAGGCGCTCCGCGCCGCGCGGGCGATCTGGATCGACGCGGGCCGAAACGACGAGTACTGCCTCGACCTGGGCGCTGCGGCATTCCACGACGCTGTGCTGGCCGCCGGCGTGAACCCCGAGCTCGTGCACTTCGAGCTGCACGAGGGAGGGCACCGCGGCACGAACTGGCGCCTGCCGCTGAGCCTCGCCTTCCTCGCCGAGCGACTCGGGCCGGCGGCCTAGTGCCCCTTCAGGTAATGCGCCCCCGACTCCGGCGAGTCGGAAGACGTCCCAGGCAAGGACGCAGGGAGCGCCAATAGCCGAGCCATTGGCGCGACTGAGGACGCCGCATGGGACGTCTTGAGGCCGCCGGAGATGATGGCGTGTATTGCCTGAAGGGGCACTAGGCGACGGGTCTCGGGACGAGCGCCCCGGCCTTCGCGGGCGGGGCACGCGGCGGCCACCCCACCCACTCACCCCCCACCCGCCCAGGGGGAAACAACAAGGACATTGCCAACGCACCTGTGACGGCCGCGTGACGGGACCGCGCCGATTCCGTGAATTCACGGCCCACGCCGCGACGACTATGACGGCGGGCGCTCCATCAACCACGGCCCCGGTGCGTCGAAGCCGAACCTGCGGTAGAGCTCGTGCGCGTCATGTGTGTGCAGCGTCCACCGCAGGTCGGCATAGGGCCCGCGCTCCACCATCTCGCGCACGAGCTCGACCCCGAGGCCTCGCCCGCGATATTCCGGCAGCACGTAGACGTCCGCGAGGTAGGTGACGGCGACCCCGTCGCTGACCGCCCGGCAGAAGCCGACCTGGTGGCCGTCGAGGTAGAGGCCGACGACGCGCTGCGCCTCGCGCACGAGGCGCTCCTGCACCTCGTACTCGCGCCCCTCCGCCCAGTACGACTCGGCCAGGAAGCGATGGACGGCGGCGACGTCGATGCGCTCCGGATCGTCGTCGAGCTCGAACCCGTCTCCGAGCTCGCACCTCACGCGGAGAGCGTCCGCAGGCGGAAGCCGCCGTGCTCCTCGTACGACGAGGTGATCACGGCGAGCGCGTCGCGCCGAGCGCGGTCGCTCAGGCCGGCCGCGGCAGCGTCCGCGAGCGGGCTCGCCAGCAGCCGTTCGACGCCGGCAAGACCCTTCGGACGAGAGAGCCAGCGCGCCGCGGGCATGCGCACGGCAGACCGCGCCCCCGGCGCGTGCCGAGAAACCGATGAGATCCGTCGCGCTGCCGCACTCGACGCATGTCGTCACGTGCGGCAGGTAGCCGGAAACCCACAGCAGCTTGAGCTGGAACGAGAGCGCGAGCGCGTCGAGCGCGGTCCGGCCGCGTTCGCCCGCCGGAGCCTCGTCGAGCAGGTCGAGGAAGCGCGTGAGCGCCGCGAACGCCCGCGGGTTCGGCTCGGGCTCGGCGAAGAGGCGCAGCATCGCCTCGGCGCCGATCAGGCCGACGTTGAGCCGGTACGGATCCTCGCGGGTCGCATGGTGCGACCTCACGAGCTCGGCGCCCGTCACCGTGTGCAGCTCGCCCGAGCCCTCGTGGAGGACGAGCTGGACGTGCGAGAGCGGCTCGAGTCGCGCGCCGAACCTCGACCTCGTCTTGCGCACGCCCTTCGCGATCGCGCCGATACGACCTCGCTCGCGCGTGTAGAGGTGCAGGATCCGATCGGCCTCCGAGTAGCGGAGCGAGCGGAGGACGATCGCATCCGTCTTGTACGTCCTCGAGACCACCTCGGCCAAGTCTAGAGCGGCGGTCGGGAAGCACCTTCGGCCCGGGCGACGCGTGGCATCGTCGTCGGGCCAGGGGGCGACGGCTGGCACGTCGGGCAGAACCAGGTTCCCCGTCCGGCGACGCGGAGCTTCTCGATCGGCGTCCCGCAGCGCTCGCACGGCTCGCCCGTGCGTCCGTAGACCCTGAACTCGTCCTGCATGCCGCCGGGCTCCCCGCTCGGCAGGCGGTAGTCGTTCAGCGTCGATCCCTGCCGCGCGATGCCGCGCTCGAGCGCGCGACGGATGCCGCGGTGCAGGGCCCGAAGCTCGCCGGCATCGAGGCTCCGAGCCTCGCGGAGCGGATGGATCCGCGCGCGCCAGAGCGCCTCGTCGGCGTAGATGTTCCCGACGCCGGCGACCGTTCGCTGGTCGAGGATCGCCGCCTTGATCGGCGCGCGGCGCCGCACGAGCCGCTCGGCCAGGTCACGGGCCCGGAACGACGGCTCGAGCGGCTCGCGACCGACACGCGCGTCGATGTACGACTCCACCTCGCCGGGCTCGAGCAGCAGCCACGTGCCGAACCGGCGGACGTCGCGGTAGGCGAGCTCCGACCCGTCGTCGAGGCGGACGACTGCGCGCCGGTAGGCATCCTCGGGCAGTGCCGCCCCGGCCGCGTGACGGAGCGAGCCGGTCATGCGGAGGTGGATCACGAGCGCCCGACCCGACTCGAAGCGAACGATCAGGTACTTGCCGCGTCGGTCGAGCGTCCGTACGCGCTCGCCCTCGAGCTCCCGCGCGACCTCCACCCGGTCGTCGGGGCGGGTCAGGCGCGGATCGTCGATCTCGACCCGGTCGAACCGCCGTCCCTCGAGCACGGGAGCGAGGGCGCGCCGGACCGATTCGACCTCGGGCAGCTCGGGCACTGCGTGCTAGCCGACGACCTCGAGCAGCACCGGCCGCGCAGCGACCGGCTCGTCCCCGAGCTCGTACGCCTCCAGCACCTCGGCAGCGGCGGCGGCTGCCGACGCTTCGTCGCGCGCATGCACCTCGGCGAGGACGTCTCCCTCCGCGACCACCTCGCCGCGCTTGCGCCGGCAGACGACCCCGACCGCGTGATCGATCGCGTCCGCCTTCGTGCGGCGTCCGGCGCCCAGGTGCAGCGCCGCGCGGCCCACCTGGATCGCACCCAGGCGCACGATCGTGCCCGCCTGCGGCGCGGTCACCTCGCGGACGACGGGGGCGCTCTCGAGTGCGGACTCGTCGGCCGTTCCGCCCTGCGCCTCGATCCAGCGACACCAGGCCCCCTCGGCAGAACCGTCTGCGATCGCGGCCTCGGCCCGGCGGCGCCCCTCGTCGAGGTCGATCCCGAGATCGGAGAGCGCGAGCAGGCGCGCGCACGCGTCGAGGACGAGCTCCTCGAAGTCGGGCGGCCCTTCGCCGCGCACGGTCGCGCGCGCCTCACGCACCTCGAGCACGTTCCCGACCGCGGCGCCGAGCGGCTGGTCCATGTCGGTGAGCAGGCAGACGACCTCGCGGCCTGCCTGCTCGCCGAGCGCGAGCATCGCCTCGGCGAGCAGCCGCGCATCCTCGAGCGTCTTCATGAAGGCGCCGTCGCCGACCTTGACGTCGAGCACGATCGCCTGGGCGCCGGCGGCGAGCTTCTTCGACATGATCGACGCGGCGATCAGGGAGATCTGGTCGACCGTCGCGGTCACGTCCCGAAGCGCGTACAGGAGCCGGTCGGCAGGCACGAGGTCGGCCGTCTGGCCGATGATCGCGAGGCCGATCTCGCGCACCTGCGCGACGAGCTCCTCGATCGACAGCTCGACCCTGTACCCCGGGATCGACTCCAGCTTGTCGAGCGTCCCGCCGGTGTGGCCGAGCCCCCGGCCACTCATCTTCCCGAAGGGCACCCCGCACGCCGCCACGATCGGGCCGACTGCGAGCGAGGTCTTGTCGCCGACCCCGCCGGTCGAGTGCTTGTCCACGACCTTCCGCCCGAGCGCGGCGCCGAGGTCGATCGTCTCGCCGCTCCTCACCATCGCGTCGGTCAGCGCGAACGTCTCCCGGGGCGTGAGCCCGCGGAAGTAGACCGCCATGCAGAAGGCCGCCAGCTGGTAGTCGGGTACCTCGCCACGCGCGTAGCCGAGGACGAGCTCGGAGATCTCGTCCGGCGACAGCTCCTCGCCGTCGCGCTTGCGCTGGATCAGCTCGGCCGGGCGGATCACGACCGGAGCGCCCGGGCGCCTCCACTCACGGCTCGACGATCGCCTTGCCGGGGAGGCCCCGCCGGCCCGCGCGACCGCCGAGCCACCCGTTCACGGTCGCGCCGACGTCGGCGAACTCGCCGTCCTCGTGCAAGCGCCCGGCTGCGTTGCGTCCCTCGACGTACGCGAGCAGGAGCGCGTGCTCGCGCGAGTGGTCGGTGGAAGGCGTCGTCGGGTCGCAGCCGTGATCGGACGTGATGATCAACAAGTCGCCATCGCGAAGCGCCTCGAGCAGGTCGGGCAGCCGCCGATCGAAGTCCTGCAGGCAGCGGTGGAAGTTCTCGGGGTCGTTCCGATGACCCCAGAGCATGTCGGTCTCGACGAGGTTCGCGAACACGAGGCCTTCGTCGACCCCGCGCAGGAGCTCCTCGATCCGCTGGATGCCCTCGACGTTCGACTTCGTCGGGAACGACTCGTCGATGTCGCAGCCCGCGAAGATGTCGCCGATCTTCCCCACGCCGTACACCTTGCCGCCGGCGTCCCGGACGAGCGAGAGGTAGTTCGGCCGCCTCGGCTCGAGCGAGAAGTCGTGCCGGTTCGGCGTGCGGACGTAGTTGCCGGGCTCGCCCAGGAACGGGCGTGCGATCACGCGTCCGACGGCGTGCTTGCCCGTCAGGATCTCGCGCGCCACGCGGCAGCCTTCGTAGAGCTCCTCGAGCGGGATCGTCTCCTCGTGCGCCGCGATCTGGAAGACCGAGTCGGCGCTCGTGTAGACGATCCACTTGCCGGTGCGCTGCTGCTCCTCGCCGAGCTCCTGGATGATCTCGGTGCCGCTCGCCGGCACGTTGCCGAGGACGCCGCGCCCGGTTCGGTTCATGAACGGATCGATCACCTCGTCGGGGAAGCCGTGTGGGTACGTCGGCATCGCCTGCGGCGTGACGAGCCCCATCAACTCCCAGTGACCGGTCGTCGTGTCCTTGCCCCGCGACCGCTCGAGCAGCCGGCCGGCGACTGCTGGCGCCCCCGGCTGCGGCGGGCACCCTTCGAGCGGCTCGACGTTCCCGAGGCCGAGCGCCTCGAGCGTCGGCAGGTCGAGCCCGCCGACAGCCTTCGCGACGTTGCCGAGCGTGTCCGAGCCCTCGTCGCCGAACCTCGCCGCGTCCGGCAACTCGCCCGCGCCGACGGCGTCGAGCACGATCACGCACGCGCGGGGCACGCGGCTATCCTAGTCCGGTGACCACGGTGCTCGGACTCTTCGGATTCGCCCTTTTCATCGTGTGCACGATCGCGCTTGCAGCGGGCATCACCTATCTCGTGGTCAGGATCAGCCCCGCGCCGGGCTCGAAGAAGAAGGCGCCCGAGCAGTCCGGCTGAGAGCCTGCTCGAGCGGCACGTAGTCGAGTCCGTGCGCCTCGGCCACCGCCTCGTACGTGACGAGGCCCTCGAGCACGTTGACGCCCTTGCCAAGGCCGGGGTCGCCGGCGACCGCGCCCCGCACGCCATGCTCCGCGATCGCCTCGACGTACGGCAGCGTCGCGTTCGTAAGCGCCTTCGTCGCGGTGATCGGGACGGCGCCGGGCATGTTCGTGACGCAGTAGTGGATCACCCCGTCGACGACGTAGACCGGCTCCGAGTGCGTCGTCGGGCGCGCCGTCTCGAACGCACCCTCCCTGGTCGATCGCGACGTCGACGACGACCGAGCCCTCCTTCATGCCCGCGATCATCTCGCGCGTCACGAGCTTCGGCGCGAGCGCGCCCGGGATCAGCACGGCCCCGATCACGAGGTCGGCGTCCTCGACCGACGAGGCGATCTGGAGGCTCGAGGACATGAGCAGCGACACGCGGCCCGAGAGCACCTCCTCCAGGTGCCGCATGCGGTCGATCGAGCGCTCGAGGATCGTCACCTGGGCTCCCAGGCCGATCGCGATGATCGCCGCGTTGTAGCCGACGATCCCGCCACCGATGATCACGACACGGCCGGGCGCGACGCCGGGCACGCCGCCGAGCAGGAGGCCTCGTCCGCCGAACGGCTTCTCGAGGAAGTACGCGCCCGCCTGCGCCGCGAGCCGCCCCGCGATCTCCGACATCGGCGCGAGCAGCGGCAGCGCGCCGGCTTGCGTCTCGACCGTCTCGTAGGCGACGGCCGTGATGCCCGAGTCGGCGAGCGCACGAGTCAGGGCTCGTCGGCCGCGAGGTGGAGGTACGTGAAGAGCGTGAGGCCCTCGCGCAGGTGCCGGTACTCGGACGCGACCGGCTCCTTCACCTTGAGCACGAGGTCGGCCGACTCCCACACCTCCTCGACGGACGCGATGCGGGCTCCGAGCCGCTCGTACGCCTCGTCGGCGAACGCGCTGCCGTTGCCCGCGCCGCTCTCGACGACGACCTCGTGACCGCGGTTCAAGAGCTCGAGCGCCGCGGCTGGCGTCAGGGCCACCCGGTACTCGTCACGCTTCAGCTCCTTCGCGACGCCGATCTTCACGTCCCTGGCCCCGTTCGGCTCACGGCCGCGCACCATACCGCCACCCGTCGTCGTCTCCGGTCGCGGGCCCGCCTTGCCTCGCTCCACGACACGCTGTAGAACAGCGTCTTCGAAGCGGGAGGCGGCATGGCGGCAACTGCGGAAGGCACGGCGCGGCACGGACGTCGGGATGGGCGACCTCTGTTCGCGTTGCTCGCGCTCCTCGTCGTTCTCGCAGCGCTTGGAGTCGGCGCAGCCCCGGCACCGGCGGCGACGCAGGACGCTCCGCTGCGCCTCCGCACGCTGAGGGTGAACGATCCGATGTCGAACGGAATCGAGGCGTTCCGCATGCTCGTGCCGGTCGGCTGGCTCCGGCGCGGGGGCGTCGTCTGGGATCTCCGCTACGCGTCCGTCGCCTCGGTCGTGATGCAGCTCCGCAACCCGCGTGCGCCGGAGGCACTCGAGACCTTCCAGCTCATCCCGCAGATCTGGCAGGACTCGGGGATACCAGGCTTTCCCGAGGGATCGATCTACCTCGGCATGGTCGTGCGCCGGCCGCTCAACGCGATCGCGATGGTCGAGAGCCTGGTCGTTCCGGCATTCCGGGGCAGGCTCAACCCACGCGTCACGGCCCGCGTCGCGCTCCCGAGGGTCGCGCAGGCGCTCGCCGCCGCCGGCCAGGGGCCGGTCACCACGACCCAGTTCGACGCCGGTCGCGTGCGGATCGCGTACACCGAAGCGGGACGGGCGATGGAGGAGGACTTCTACGCGATCTCCTACTACTCCCAGGCGTCGTTCCTTCCCGGCGCCACGACCTGGGGGCCACAGATCCTGTACTCGTTCAAGGCGCCGCGAGGCCGGCTCGACCGGCGCGCCCGCCTACTCCAGACGATGGTCGCGTCGGTGCGGCTGAGCCTGAAGTGGTACGCGGGCTACGCCCGGGTATTCGACATGTGGATCAACGGCCAGATGCAGGCCATCCAGGCCGCGGGCGCGCTGAGCAAGACGATCGCCGCCGCGAACGACTCGATCAGCGCCGCGACGAGCGAGGCGTGGGAGAGCCAGCAGCGCTCGTACGACCGGGTCTACGACGAGGTGAGCGAGCAGATCCGCGGCGTCGAGACCTACGAGAACCCGTTCGAGGGACGCGAGGTGCAGCTTCCCTCCGACTACCGGCACGCCTGGGTCTCGGCGAAGGGCGAGTACGTGCTTTCCGATCAGGCCGGGTTCAACCCGAACGTCGGCTCGGTCACCGAGTGGCGTCAGCTTCGCCCGTCGTAGCCGCCTCGACGAGCGCGAGCGCTGCCTCGACCGCAGCCTTGGACAGAGCCCTAGTCCCGCGGCTCGGGGACCGCGTTCCTCGCGTCGCGTCGATCGCGGACGGCGCCCAGGACGGCGAAGCAGAAGAGGATCGCCGCAAGGCCAAGGGAGATGGCGATGACTATCCACGCGAGCCAGTCGGCTGGCTCAGACATCCGCGCACCTTCCCGCCGGGGTCGCTTCGTCCCTGCTCACAGGTGCCCGCCGATCGACGCCTCAGACATCACACGGATCGTAGGTCGTCCGGGCCCGGAACCGAAGGAGGTGACGCGCATGAGAGTCTGAGCGGCGGCTTCCCGGCCGGGTCGTGGTGCGAGCCGCTGTCACTGACGCAGGTTCACGCCGCAGCAGACGCGACGCCTTCGGATCGCGCAGCCTCGACGAGCGCGAGCGTGACCTCGACCATCGCCTCGAGGTCGGCGACCGCGATGTGCTCGTCCGGCGTGTGGATCTCGGCCATCCCGTTCGCGAGGTTGACGCACGCGAGGCCGCGCTCGTTGAAGACGTTCGCGTCCGCAGCGCCGCCCGACAGGCCGTAGCTCGGCTCGAACCCGCAGCGCTCGAGCGCGGCCGCGGCGAGCTCGACCGCCCGCTCGTCGCGCTTGAAGCGGTAGGCCCGGTAGCTCCGCTGCAGCTTCGTCTCGGCCTCGCACTCGGCGAGGCCGGCTGCGAAGGTGACCGCGTCCTGGATCGACTGCACGATCTCGGCGAGCTTCCGGTCGTCGTGGGAGCGCGCCTCGGCCACGAGCGAGCAGCGCTCGGGGACGATGTTCGCGGCCGTCCCGCCCTCGATCAGCCCGACGTTCGCGGTCGTCTCCTCGTCGACCCGCCCGAGCTGCATCTCCGCGATCGCCCGCGCGGCAGCGGCGATCGCCGAGCGGCCCTCCTCCGGATACATCCCCGCGTGAGCGGCGCGGCCGCGGAAGGTGATCTCGAATTGCTGCGCAGAGGGGGCGCCGAGCACCACGTCGCCGATCGGCGCCGCCTGGTCGTAGACGTAGCCGACCCGGGCCCGGAGCCTCGAGTGGTCGAACGCGAATGCCCCAAGGAGCCCGACTTCCTCCTTCGGCGTGAACAGCAGCTCGATCCCGGCGTGCGGCCGGCTCTCGGCGAGGATCCGTCGGACCGCCTCGAGCATCACCGCGACCGCGGCCTTGTTGTCGGCGCCGAGGATCGTCGGCCGCGCGTTGCGGACGACGCCGTCCGCGACGACCGGCTCGAGCTCGTCCCACGGCGACACCGTGTCGAGATGAGCGCAGAGGAAGAGCGGCTCCCCCTCTGTCGTCGGCTCGAGCGCCGCATAGAGGTTCCCCATCGTCGAGCCGACGCGGCGCCCCGCGTCGTCCTCGTCGGGCTGGAGGCCGCAGTCGCGGAGATAGCGCTGCACACGGTCGGCGACCGCGCGCTCCTCTCCGGGCGGGCTCGGGATCGAGGCGAGCTCGAGGAAGAGATCCAGCACCTCCGAGGCCACGGACGCGCATCCTACGCGCGCAGTCTCGGCCGCTCGTCCTGGTTAGCGCCCCGTCCTGTGGATCACTGGATCTTCTCTGCTAACCGACCGACGCCACGGCCGCGGTGCAGAACGCACACCGGCTCGCGGCGAGCGGGATGTCGCTCAGGCACTCGGGGCACGCGCGCACGTCGGGCGCGGGCTCGGACTTCCGGCGGGCCATCAGTACGTTCACGGGCTTCACGACGAAGAAGAAGACCGCCGCCGCGACGCACAGGAACGTGATCACTGCATTGATGAAGTCGCCGTAGCGGAAGGTGCTCCCGTTGATCGTGAAGGAGAGCGCGGAGAAGTCGGGCTCGCCGAAGATCGCCGCGATGATCGGCGTGATCAGGTCCTCGACGAGCGCGGTGACCACGGCCGCGAACGCGAGTCCGATCACGATCCCGACGGCGGTGTCGACGAGGTTGCCCCGGAGGAGGAACTCCTTGAACTCCGTGGCGATGTCCCTCACCGCGCGAGCTCTAGCTCAGCCTCGGCGCGGCGGCGCGAGCGCTCGAGCGCAGCCTCGACGAACTCGCGGAAGAGCGGCGCGGGCCGGGTCGGGCGCGACTTGAACTCGGGATGGAACTGCGAGGCGACAAACCACGGGTGGTCGGGCAGCTCGATCACCTCGACCAGGCGCCCTTCCTGGAACGTCCCGCTGACGACCAGGCCGCCGTCGACGAGCGCCTGCCGGTAGGCGTTGTTCACCTCGTAGCGGTGGCGGTGACGCTCCGAGATCACCGGCTCGTCGCCGTAGAACTCGCGCGTGCGCGTGCCCTCGGCGAGCTCGACGGCCTGCGCGCCGAGGCGCATCGTGCCGCCGAGGTCCTCGACCTCCTTCTGCTCCGGCAGGAGGTCGATCACGGGATGCGGCGTCTCGGGATCCATCTCGGTCGAGTTCGCCCCGTCGAGGCCGCACACGTGACGCGCGAACTCCGAGACGGCGACGTGCATGCCGAGGCAGATGCCGAGGTACGGGATCGCGTCCTCGCGCGCGACCCTGCAGGCGAGGATCTTCCCTTCCCACCCGCGCGAGCCGAAGCCGCCCGGGACGAGCACGCCGTCGACGTCCGCGAGCTCGGCGCGCGCCTCGTCGATCGTCATGTGCTCGGCGTCGACCCAGCGCACGTTCACGCCGCACCCGGCCGAGATCCCTGCGTGCTTGAGCGCCTCGTGCACCGAGAGGTAGGCGTCGTGCAGCTTCACGTACTTGCCGACGAGCGCGATCTCGACGGCGCCCCGCCGCTTGCCGAGCCGGGCGACGAGGTCGTCCCACTCGCCCATGTCCGGCTCGGGGCAGTCGAGGCCGAGCTTCTCGCAGACCAGTCGGTCGAGGCCCTGCTCCCGAAGCGCCATCGGCACGAGGTAGACGTCGGGGACGTCGATCGCCGAGATCACGGCCTCGACGTCGACGTCGGCGAAGAGCGCGATCTTGTCGCGAATGTCCTGCGTCAGCGGCTCGGTCGAGCGGCACACGAGCACGTCGGGGTGGATACCGATGCGCCGCAGCTCGTTGACGGAGTGCTGTGTCGGCTTCGTCTTCGAGCTCGCCCGCCGTCGCGACGAACGGCACCCACGTGACGTGGATATAGAGCACGTTCCCGGGGCCGACCTCGCGCCGGATCTGACGGATCGCCTCGAGGAACGGCTGCGACTCGATGTCGCCGACCGTACCGCCGATCTCGGAGATGACGACGTCGGTGTCGCTCGCCTTCGCGACCGAGCGCACGCGGGACTTGATCTCGTTCGTGATGTGCGGGATCACCTGTACGGTCGAGCCGAGGTACTCGCCCTTGCGCTCCTTGCGCAGCACGCGGTCCCAGACGGCACCGGCGGTGTGGTTTGCGGCGCGCGAGAGGTTCTCGTCGATGAAGCGCTCGTAGTGGCCGATGTCGAGGTCGGTCTCGGCACCGTCCTCGGTCACGAACACCTCGCCGTGCTGGAACGGGCTCATCGTTCCCGGATCGACGTTGATGTACGGGTCGAACTTCTGCACCTGCACCTTGAGCCCGCGGGCCTTGAGCAGGCGACCGAGCGACGCGGCGGTGATCCCCTTGCCGAGCGACGACACGACGCCGCCGGTGACGAAGACGTACTTGGTGTCGCTCACGCGCGCTCCCAGGAGCCTTCGTCAGCGCGCGGAACCGTGAGTGTGCTCACGGACTTCAACCCTAGCAGCGCACCCCGCGACCCCCCGGCATCCATCGTCGAGATCGTAAGCGGTCGTCAGGACGGATCGGCCGAGAGCGGCGCGGCGGTCTGGCAGAGGTCGTAGAGGCGATCGAGGGCGGCGCGGGCGACCTTCTTCGGACCGGCGAGCGGGCTCGCCGAAACCGCCACGGTGACGATCGTCCGCTCCTGCTCGGCCGCCCCGAGACGAACCTCGACGTCGAGCGGCAGGTCGCCGGTCAGCTTCCACGTCCAGCGCTCGAACGGCTCGATCTCGCCGACGACGAGCGTGGTCGTCCGCCGTGGCTCGCGCGAGCCGATCACCGGTCGACGGTCGCGCGCGGTCACCTGCCAGCGGGCACCGGGCGCGAACCCGCGCCGGTCAGGCTGCACGCCGCGAACCCCCGGCCACCAGTCGGCAAGGTGGTGTGGCTCCGCGAGGAACACCCACACGTCGGCACGCGACGCGAGCAGCTCGCGCGAGACCTCGCTTCTCACTCGCGAACCGTCGCGAGGAAATCGGCGCCGCCGAGCATCCGCTCGAGCTCGTCGCGCCGCTCGTCGGGATCGAGCTGCTCGATGCGGGTGTGAGTCGGATCGCCGGCGACCTTCTCGACGCGGAAGTGGCGGTCGGCGAGGCTCGCGATCTGCGGCAGGTGGGTGATCGTGACGATCTGCGCCCGCTCGGCGAGCCGGCGCAGCGTCTCGCCGACCGCGTGCGCCGGTCTGGCCGCCGATCCCGGCGTCGATCTCGTCGAAGACCATCGTCTCGCCGCCGCCCACCGCGGCGATCGCGAGCGCGATCCGCGACAGCTCGCCGCCCGAGGCCGTCTCGGCGACAGGGCCGAACGGCAGGCCGGCGTTCGGCCGCACGAAGAACGCGACTTCGTCGCGTCCAGCGGCGGTCCGGCTCGACCTCGCGCAGCTCGGCCCGGAACTCGCCCTCCCCCAGGCCGACGCCCGCGAGCTCGCGCGCCACCGCCTCGGCGAACGCGGGCGCCGCGGCCCGCCGTGCGTCTCCCAGCTCTCCATGGAGGCGATCGACCTCTGCCTGGGTGAGCGCGAGCGCCTCGGCTGCCGCCTGTGCCGGGTCGTGGCCCTCGTCGATTGCGGCGAGCTCTTGCCGTGCCTCGCCAGCGAGCGCGAGGAGCTCGTCGTAGGACGATGCCCGATGACGTCGCTTCGCGTCGGCGATCCGCTCGAGCTCGCGCCTCGACGGCCTCGATCCGCTCCGGCTCCGCCTCGAGCGAGGCGAGGAAGGAGCGGAGCTCCGACGAGGACTCGCGGAGCGAGAGCTCGGCCGCCCGAAGCGCCGCCCCGGTCGCCGTGAGCTCGGGGGCGAGCCGCTCGAGCGGCGCGACCGCGCGCTCGGCCTGAGCGACGAGATCGGCCGCGCCCTCGCCGTCGTCGGGTGCGAGCGCGGCGGCCGCCGCTCCGGCACCGGCGGCGAGCTCGGTCACGTGGCGCGAGGCGGTCGCGCTCAGCGCGCAGCTCCTCCTCGAGACCGGGCGCGAGGCCGTCCGTGTCGTCGACGAGCAGCCGCAGCTCGTCGACTCTCGCCTGGGCGGACGCCGCGTCGCGCGTGAGCTCGTCGTGCAGCCGGCGTGCCGACGCGAGCTCACGCCATGCACGGCGCGCCTCGCGTACGAGGTCGGTCGAGCCGGCGAACGAGTCGAGGACGGCGAGCTGGTAGGCGGGCCGCGCAAGCCGCCGCTGCTCGAACTGCCCGCTCATCGCGAGCAGGCTTTCGACCGCGGCGGCGACGTCCTCGCGCGCGGCGCTGCGGCCCCACGCGTATGCGCGCGTGCGCCCGTCGGCGAAGATCCGCCGGGCAACGAGGAGCGAGTCCTCGCCCTCGGGCCGCAGCTCGGCGAGCGTTCCGAGCGCGTCGTCGTCGGCGAGGTCGAACTCGGCCTCGACGTAAGCCTCGCCGCCGGCCGGCCCGATCGCGCGGCGCCTCGCCGCGCGCCCCGAGCAGCAGCCCGAAGGCGTTCGCGAGGATCGTCTTCCCGGCGCCGGTCTCGCCGGTGATCGCGTTCAGGCCGGGGTCGAGCTCGAGCTCGGCCTCGCGAATGAGGACGAGGTTCTCGATCCGGAGCCGCCGGAGCACGGCCTCCATCGTAAGGCGGCGGCCTGACCGCCTCGACTGTCCGGTTCGGGCTCGTGCGAAGCGGCCCTGTCCACGCGGGCCCCCGGCCGAGCAGCCCCCACCCGGGTGGGGGCCGAGCCCGCCGCCCTCGGCGGTCGACGATACCCGCCGAAGGCGCACGTGTCTGTCACGGGTCCGTGCCCACTCCGTGACTTTCGGCGAGCGGCGCCGCCCGGACTGAAGCCTTCGCGTTGCGGAAGGGCACATGCGAAGCCGCACGAACCTCCAGAGCGCGAACGACTCGTGGCCCGCGGCGATCCGCGTCCGCGGAGCACGCGGGACTCTCTACGCGGTGCCGAACACGTCGCCGTAGCGACGGAAGAACGTCTGCTCCGGAAGCGTCGCGAGCAGGCTCGACGCCGGGCCGATGCGCATCGTCGCCCGCGCTGCCGGCGGGAGCTCGCCGACCCGATGCCCGTCGACGAGCACCGCCGCGGTGAGGTCGGGCGAGCGGTTCGTGACCACGAGATCGGTCTCGCGGGCCGACGACGAGCGGCCGCGCATGGAGCGAGTGCGGGGCGACGAACGTGACCACCATCGCGTTCGAGCCCCCACACGAGCACCGGGCCGCCGTTCGAGAGGTTGTAGGCCGTCGACCCGGCCGGCGTCGCGCAGATGAGGCCGTCGCACGGCTGCACGCCCAGATCCTCGCCGCCGATCGCCCAATCGAGCTCGATCATCCGGCCGAGCGTGCCGCCGGCCACGACCGCGTCGTTGACCGCGGTCTGGGTCTCGCCGTCGAGCTCGACCTCGAGCGTCGGCAGCTCGAGGACGCGATAGTCGCCGGCGAACGCGCGTGCGAGGCCGGTTTCGAGCTCGTCGGCCGGGATCGTCGTCAGGAAGCCGACCCGGCCGAAGTTCACGCCGAGCACCGGCACCTCACGGCCGAGAAAGCGCGTCAGCGCGCGAAGCATCGTCCCGTCGCCGCCGAGCACGACCGCGAGGTCGGGTGTGCCGTCCTCGGTCGGCTCGAGCCCGTAGCGCGCGGCGTCGTCCGGCTCGAAGAGCAGCTCGACACCCGCCTTGTCCGCCACCGCCCGCAGGCGCTCGACCGCGTGCGCGACGTCCCTCGTGCGGCCGTGCGTGACCACCGCCGCGCGCTCAACTGACGGCATCGTCGATCCAGCCCTCGAGCCCGGCGGGAAGCTCGGGCTTCTCTGCGTGGACGAGGTGGAGGAAGAACTCACGGTTTCCCTTCGGCCCTGGCAGCGCCCGAGTCTACGACGCCGTCGGCGACGGGCCGACCAACCGAGCGACGCCTCGGCAACCTCGACGAGGACGCGCCGCTGCACCTCGGGATCCCGCACGACGCCCTTCGGCGCGTCGCGCGCGGCCCGCCTCGAACTGTGGCTTGACGAGCACGAGCGCATGCCACCCCGGCGCGGCGAGCCGGAGCGCGGGTGGAAGCGCCGTCCGCACAGAGATGAACGACACGTCGCAGGTCACGAGCTGCGGCGGGAACGGCAGCTCCGTGAGCTCACGCGCGTTCGTCCGCTCGAGCACGGTGACGCGCGGGTCCGACCGGAGCCGAGGATGCAGCTGACCGTGGCCCACGTCGAGCGCGATCACGCGCCGCGCGCCGCGCTGGAGCAGGACGTCCGTGAAGCCGCCGGTCGACGCGCCGACGTCGAGACAGTCGAGGCCGGCCGGATCGACGCCGAACGCAGTCGAGCGCGTTCGCGAGCTTCTGGCCGGCGCGCGACACGTACGGCGGCGGGCTTTCCACCTCGAGCGGCAGCCCCTCGTCCACCTGCTCGCCGGGTTTCGCGTGGCCAGGCACGAGCCCGGCCATCACGAGCGCCTGAGCCTGCGCCCGGCTCTCGGCGAGACCGCGCTCGACGAGCAGCACGTCGAGGCGCTTCTTCGTCACGAGGTGCGGGCGGCAAGCCCGGCGACGATCTCGCCGAGCACCGTCGTGTCCGCCTCGACCTCGGCGAGACGCGCCTGCGCCCGCTCGGCCGCCTCGTCGGCGAGGCGTCGCGCCGCGTCCTCGCCGACCTCCGCGACGTAGCCGTCGCCGTCGAGGATGTCGTCCACGACCTGGAACAGGAGGCCGAGCTCGGCGGCGAACGCCCGCCACGGCGGGTGCTCCGCGGCCGGCAGCTCGGCGGCCCAGAGGCCGCACATCACCGACGCCGAGAAGAGCGCGCCCGTCTTCAGCCGGTGGAGCTCGGACAGATCCGCGTAGCCGCCCGCGAGGTCGAGCTGCTGACCGCCGATCATCCCGAGCGTCGCCCCGACGAGCTCGCGGGCGACGGCCGGTGTCGGATAGCTGAGCGCGAGACGAAGCGCCTCGCCCAGGAGCGCGTCGCCGGCGAGGATCGCGGTCGCCTCGCCGTAGGCGGCCCAGACGGTCGGCCTACCGCGGCGCTCGGTGTCGTTGTCGAGCGCGGGCAGGTCGTCGTGGACGAGCGAGAAGGAGTGCACGAGCTCGACGGCTGCAGCCGCCGGCAGGAGCTGCTCCGCCTCGGCGCCGACGGCCTCGCCGGCCGCGAGGCAGAGCACCGGCCGGACCCGCTTCCCGCCGAGGGCGTGCCTGATCGGCTCCGCGAGCGGCGCGAGCTCCGGCGTCAGCGCGAGCTCGCCGAGGTAGCACCTCGACGAGCTCGCGCAGCTCCTCAGGCGTCCGCGGCATCCGCCTCCGCCGCCTGCCGCGCACGCTGGAGCTCGGCCTCGACCTCCTTCGCGAGCTCGGCGAGCTCCTGGAGCACCTCGATCGCGCGCTCCGGGTCCTCGGTCTCCTCGAGCCGCTTGCGCGTCTCCTCGAGCCGCACGAGCAGGCTCTCCGCGCGGGACAGCGCCTCGTCCGCATTCATGCGCGCTGCTCGGGTTGGCTGCTCAGCCGGGCCGCCTCCTCGCGCTGGATGCGGCCGAGGATGCCGTTGACGAGCTTGGCCGCGTCCTCGGACGCGTAACGCTTGGCGAACGCCACCGCCTCGTTGATCGCGACCTCGGGCGGCACCTCGCCGCGGTCGAGCTCACAGATCGGCGACGCGCAGGGCGCTCCGCTCGACGACCCCGAGCCGGTCGGCCGTCCAGCCCTCGGCCGCCTCCGTGATCCGCTCGTCGAGCTCCGCCGCCTTCGCGGCAGTCTCCTCCGCCAGCTGGAGCGCCCACGGATCGAGGTCGCCCGCGTACTGCGATCCGAGCTCCGCGCCGGAAAGGTCCCACTGGTAGAGCAGGAACAGGGCCTGGCGGCGGGCCTGGCGCCGTGAGATCACGTGAGCTCCTCGAACACGACGTCGACCGTGACCTCGAGCCCGCACATCGCCTCGAACGCCGCCGCGACCGCCTCCTGGACGCGCTCGCCCTGAGTCGTCAGGGACTCGCCGCGCTGCGCCGCGACCTCGAGCCGGACGATACGGGCCTCGACGTCCACCGTTCGCTTCCGCCGTGCGCGGAGCCCGTCGACCTGCTCGGCCGCCCGCGTTGCGATCTGCGCCAGGACCGAGTCGGGCACGGTGATCGTGCCGCCATCGTTCTGCACGACGAGCGTCACGGCCACTCCCGCCGGGTCCGCCGGCGACATGTCCCGGGGTCAGACATCAGAACGGAAGCGTGCCATTCCTCCACAGCGGCGGCGGTCATGCGGCGACAGTCTCCGACTCGGCGAGCGTCGAGGTCGAGTAGCGGCCGCTCGCGAACTCGTCGCTCCGGATCACGCGGAGCGCGAACTCGCGCGTCGACGGAACGCCCTCGATCACCGTCTCCTCGAGCGCCCGCTCGGCGCGCGCCAGCGCGGCGGCGCGCGTCTCGTCCCACACGATCGAGCTTCGCGAGCAGCGAGTCGTAGTACGGAGACACCTCCGTGCCGTCCTCGACGTACGTGTCGACGCGAACGCCCGGGCCGAGCGCCGGACGGAAGCGCGTCACGGTCGCCCGGCATCGGCAGGAAATCGCGCTCCGGATCCTCGGCGTTCAGCCGAACCTCGACCGCGTGGCCGCGTCGAGACGCGCGCCCCGTGAGCCCGAGCGGCTCGCCCGCGGCGACCTCGAGCTGCGTCCGGACGAGGTCGATGCCCGTGCACATCTCCGTCACCGGGTGCTCGACCTGAAGCCGTGCGTTCAGCTCGATGAAGAAGAACGACCCGTCCGGCACGAGCAGGAACTCGAGCGTGCCCGCGTTCACGTACCCGACCGCACGGCAGGCGCGCTCCGCCGCCGCCTCCATCTCCTCGCGTTGCTCCGGCGTCAGGGCCGGCGACGGCGACTCCTCGATCAGCTTCTGGTGCCGCCGCTGGATCGAGCACTCGCGCTCGCCGAGCGTGAGCACGTTGCCGGCCGCGTCGCACACCACCTGGATCTCCACGTGCCGCGGCGAGCGCGAGCAGCTTCTCGACGTAGAGCGTCGAGTCGCCGAACGCCGCCTCCGCCTCGGCCGCCGCGGCGCCGAAGGAGTCCTCGATCTCGGCCGGCGTCTCGACGACCCGCATGCCCCGGCCGCCGCCCCCGCCCACGGCCTTGAGCAGGATCGGATAGCCGAGCTCGTCGGCGGCGGCACGCGCCGCGACGATCGTCGTCGCCGAGTCCGTCCCGGGCACCGTCGGCACGTCGGCGGCCCGCATCGCCGCTCGCGCGGCGACCTTGTCGCCCATCTCGGTCATGACGGACGCGGGCGGGCCGACGAACACGAGGTCGTTCTCGGCGCACGCCTCGACGAAGGCCGGATTCTCGGAGAGGAACCCGTAGCCGGGGTGCACGGCGTCACAGCCGGTCGTGACGCCGGCGGCAATGACCGACGGGATGTGCAGGTAGCTCTCGGTCGCGGTCGGCGGGCCGACGCACACGGCCTGGTCGGCCAGCCGCACATGGAGCGCGTTCCGGTCGGCGGTCGAGTACACGGCGACCGCCTCGGCGCCGAGCTCGTGGAGCGCGCGGATCACCCGCACAGCGATCTCACCCCGGTTCGCGACCAGCACGCGGCGAAACATCACAACCGGCCGCGGCTACAACCCGATCGGCCGCCCGTTCAGCGGCTCGAGCTCGAAGAGCAGTTGTCCGTACTCGACCGGCGCGGCGTTGGCGACGTGGATCCTGCGGACGATCCCCTCGATCTCCGCCTTGACCGCGTTCATCAGCTTCATCGCCTCGAGCACGCAAAGCGTCTGCCCGGGCGCGACCGGATCGCCCTCCTCGACGAACGGAGGCGCGCCGGGCTCCGGAGCGCGGTAGAAGGTCCCGACCATCGGGCTCTCGACCCGCACGAGCCCGTCGACCGCCGCCGCATCCGCCGTGGACGGAATGAGGTCGAGCTCCCCGGAGGCCTCGCTTGCCGGCGGCTCGGGCTCGCCCGGCAGGGCGACGTTTGCGCGCACGCTGATCCGCATCCCCGCCTCTTCGATCGTGATCTCGTCGATCCCCGTCTCCTGGACGATCCGCACGATCGCCCGGATGCGCTCCTCGCGGCTCTGCTCGAGACCCTGGGCGCCCGGCGTCTCCTCGCCTCCGGCCCGCTCGCGGATCGAACGCAGCAGCCGCTCGGCCTCGGAGCCGAAGAGCGCCAGCAGGAGCAGCTCCTCCTCGCTCGAGGCGAGCCCTTTGGCGCTCTCTCGCAGGACGTCGAGGTCGACGGGCTCCTCGGCGGGGGGATCGCCGAGCAGGGCCACAGCGCGCTCGAGCGCCGGCTCGAGCGGCCCCGGCGTGCGCCCGAAGCGGCCGGCGACGAGGTCGCGGAGCTCGTCCACGATCGTCCCGTACCGGTTCGCGCCGAGCACGTTGACGAGAGCCTGCGAGGCGACAATCGTCCCGATCGGCGCGACGAGCGGCGGCGAGCCGGCCTCGATCCGGACGCGCTCGATTTCGTCCAGCACCTCGTCGAGACGCCCGCCGGCGTTGCGCGCGCGAAGCTGCGCATCAGCGGCGGCGACGACGCCGACCGGCATCTTGCGCCGCGCCGCGCGCACGGCGATGCGAGGGAGAAGCGGCGTCGACCGGCGTGTCGCCGATGTAGTCGTCGACGAGATCGGCGGCACGCCAGAGCACGTCCTCGCTGACGCCCGTGTCGAGCCCGAGCCCGGCGAGCGCCTGCGAGACGGTCTCCGCCGAGATGCGGTGGGTCGCGAGCGCGATCGGGTAGACGGCGCAGGCGATCAGGTCGGCCCCGCATCGAGCGGCCTCGAGCGCGATCGCCAGCGCGTTCCGGCCGGCCCCCTGGGAGTAGATCCCGACGGGGAGCCCCGTGAGCTCGCGGAGCTCGCTGACGAGCTCGCCCGCCCGGGCCGGCTGGAGCAACCCGGCGGGGTCGTGCAGCAGGACGCGCGTGGCGCCGATCTCCGGCAGCCGCCGTGCGGCCTCGGCGAACGCCTCGTGCTGATGGCTGCCGTAGAGAAGCCCCGCGTTGAGCTCGCGGCCCGCCGAGCGGATGGCCTCGGCCGCGTCGCGCAGGTTCTCGACGTCGTTCAGCGGGTCATCGAGGCGAAAGACGTCGATCCCGCTCTCGGCGGCACTGGCGACGAACCGGCGGGTGAGGTCGCCGCCGACGGGCCGCGAGCCGACGAGGAAGCTACCGCGCACCGCGAGCGCGAGCGGCGTCGTCGTGTGCGCCTTGAGCGCGCGGATGCGCTCCCACGGGCTCTCGATCCCGCTCCGAACGGCCGCGTCGAACACGCCCCCGCCGGAAACCTCGAGATAGGCAAGGCCGGCCTCGTCCAGGATCTCGGCGAGCTCGAGCAGGGCTGCGGTCGTCATCACGCCCGCCAGCGGCTCCTGGCCGAGAACGCGAATCGAGGTGTCGACGAGCCGCGGCACGACGTGGGACCTTAGCGCCGGGAACGGCATTGTCCACGGCGGGCCTCTGTCGAGCGGCGTAGGGTTCGGGACGTGCTGCCTGGGAACGCCGACGTCCCGGCCGTGAAGGCGCGCTAGCGCCGGTCGATGCGCCTCGCGCTCAGGTCGGACGCGGCCGCGCTCGGGGCGACGATCGGGGCGATCGCGCTCCTCGGGATCGGCTCCTTCGCCTGGATCTACGGCCGGGATCTGGCCACCGAGCCGATCCGGTCGGACGGGATCGGCTACTACATCTACCTCCCCGCGGTCGCTCTCGACCACGACGTGACGATGGAGCGCACCGTCGACAGGTCGCTGGGAGGTGGCAGCGAGGTCGTCCCCGGTCTCAACCGCGTGCCGCCCCACGGGCACTACCTCGACCAGTATCCGATCGGCGAGGCGCTGATGCTCGCCCCGTTCTTCGCCGTCGCACACGTGGTCGCGGTAGGCGCGGGAGAGGAAACGGACGGCTTCAGCTCGCCGTACCAGGCCGGTGCGGCAGCGGCCGGCCTCGCGTACGTGCTCGCCGGGCTGGCGCTCGTTGGCACGACGCTCCGGCGCTTCTTTCGCCGCAGCACGGTCGTGATCACGCTCGTCGCGATCACCTTCGGCACGAACCTCTTCCACTACGGAACGTTCGACGCGACGTTCGCGCACGCCGCCTCGTTCGCGCTCGTCGCCGCCATCGTCCGGCTGACGCTCGCCGTCTGGGAGCGGCCTCGCGCGGCCACCGCCGCAGCGCTCGGCGCGTCACTCGCCCTCGTCACCCTCGTTCGCCAGACGAACGCGGTCGTGCTCGTCTTCTGCATCCTCGTCGGCGTCACGAGCCTCGACGACGTTCCAGGTCGCGTTCGGGCACTTCGCCGGCACCTGCGGCTCGTCCTCTGCGGCGGGGCTGCCGCCCTGCTCCTGTTCGCCCCGCAAGTCGCGTACTGGCACACGATCACGGGCGATCTCTACGCCTACGGCTACCGGGGAGCACATCTCGACCTCCTCCACCCGCACTTCGTCGGGGTGCTGTTCAGCGTCCGCAAGGGCCTCTTCTTCTGGACTCCGCTCGTGCTGCTCGCGGTCGTCGGCCTCCTGTTCCTCCGTCGATTCGCACCTGCCCTGTTCGCGGCCACCGTCGTCTACCTCGCACTCGACGCGTGGGTCGTCGCGAGCTGGACGAGCTGGTGGTACGGCGGCTCGTTCGGGATGCGCCCGTTCGTGGACGCGATGCCGATGTTCGCGCTCGGCCTGGCGGCGCTCGTCGAGGCCGCGACGGGCGCCGCGTCGAGGTGGATCGTGCGCGTCGCGATCGCGGTGACGACACTGCTCGCCGTTCAGGCGATGCTCGGCTACTGGGCGGGCCGCATCCCCTTCGACCACGCGACGCTCCACGACTACCAGCTGTCCGTGCGCTACGTCCTCTCGTTCCGGCACGCGATCTTCTGACGACCGGGCCGGGCTCAGGCTGCCTGGCTACGGCCCCGCAGGCTCGATCGCCTGCGGGAAGCGGAAGAACCAGTCCGGGTCGATCTTTCTCTTGACCTCGCGGAGCCGCTCGTAGTTCGAGCCGTAGTAGGCGTGCCGCCAGCTTGCGAGCTCGCGGTCGATGTAGTTCTGGTAGGCGAACCCCGAGACGTGCGGCCGCATCGCGGCATGGAAGGCCCGGATCCAGTCGGCCGCGGCGGCGGCTCCCGAGGGGCGATACCAGTAGGCGAGGTACTGCGCCGAGGCGAGGGCGTCCCGGTGGACGAACGCGGTCGCTCCGGGCGCGACGCGGTTGATCGCGCCGCCGTAGGAGTCGAGCAGCAGCGCCGCCGAGCCGAAGCCCGAGCTCTGCGCGCGATCGATCCAGCCGAGCGCGGCAGCGACCGCCGTGCGCGTGAGCGGCTTCTTCACGTAGTCGGACTTGGCGAAGAAGCTCGCGCGGCTGAGCGTGCCGTGCGGCGAGGCACCCGCAAGGTGGCACTCGCCGAGCGTCCTCCCCAGGCAGCCGGCCCAGCGGAGCTGCGCCTCGAAGTACGACGACGAGCCGAAGGTGAGGCGGGCGCCGTCGACGCGCGCGAGCGGGGCCACAAGCCGTCGCAGCCGCGTCTCCGCGCCGAGGAACTGCCCGAACACCGCGACGGTCGGTGCGCTCCCGCCCGTGCCGAGCGAGCAGATCGTCGAGAGCCGGTCCGGCTGGTCCGGGACGAACGCCTGCCAGGCTCGCACGACCTCGGCCGCCTGGGCCCACGGCCAGCTCGCGAAGAAGTACGAGACGGGCGGTGCCGGGTGGGTGTGCATGACGAGCTGCGTGACGATGCCGAAGTTGCCGCCGCCGCCGCCGAGGCAGGCCCAGTAGAGGTCACGATGCTGCGTGGCGCTGCAGGTGAGGTGCCGGCCGTCCGCCGTGACGATTCCGAGCGAGAGGATGTTGTCGGTCGTCGTCCCGAACGCGCGCGAGGCGAGGCCCACCCCGCCGCCGAGCGCCAGCCCCGCGATGCCGACGGTCGCGCACGAGCCGGTCGGGATCGCGCGGCCGTGGCGGGCGAGCGCGGCCTCGACGTCGATCAGCCGCGCGCCGGCGCCGATCGTCGCGGTGCCGGACGGCCCGTGCACCGAGATCCGCTCGAGTCGCCCCACGTCGACCACGAGCCCGGTCGTGGTCGAGTACCCGGCGTAGCTGTGCCCGCCCGACCGGGCAGCCAGGTGAACGCCGTTCCGCCGCGCCCAGCTGATCGCCGCGCTGACGTCGGCGGCCGACACGGGCTGAACAATCGCCAGCGGGCGCACGGCGTCGAAGCGCTCGTTGTAGACGAGCCGCGCGCGCTCGTAGGCCGCGTCGGCGCGAGTGATGACCGGGCCGCTGACGTCGCGGGCGAGTGCACGCAGTCGTGGGTCGGTCGCGGCGGAGGCATCGCGGACGACCGTCCAGCCGGCCGCGATCGACGCCCCGGCGACAAGCCTGGTCGCTCCCGCGAGGAAGGCGCGGCGGTCGTACGTCTCGCTCATGGCCTCGCCGCCGAGACGTCCCTGAGACGCCGACTAGGCGCGGCTGATGTAGCGGCGCTCGCGCGGGTCGACCTTGATCTTCTCGCCGATGTTCACGAAGAGCGGCACCTGCACGACCGCGCCCGTCTCGAGCGTGGCCGGCTTCGTCACGTTGGAGACGGTGTCGCCCTTGATCCCCGGCTCGGTCTCGGTCACCTCGAGCACGACGGAGCCCGGCAGGTCGACCCCGGCCGGCGCGTCGTTCACGAACAGCACCTGCCAGCTCGACGAGGCCTGCATGAACGGCAGAGCGTCCTCGACCGTCGCCCGCGGCATCTGGATCTGCTCGTAGGTCTCTTCGTCCATGAAGATCACCTCGTCGCCGGCGTCGTAGAGGTACTGCATCTGCTTCGTCTCGGTGCGGACGCGCTCGAACTTCTCCCCTGCGCGGAACGTCTTGTCGACCACCGCGCCGGTGTCGAGCGACTTCAGCTTCGTGCGCACGAAGGCGCCGCCCTTGCCCGGCTTCACGTGCTGGAACTCGACGATTCGCCAGCTCTGGCCGTCGAGCGCGATGTGCATGCCGTTGCGGAAGTTGTTGGTGGAGACGATCTCGGCCATCAGCGCGGGCAGGTTAGCTCAGGGCGCGCCGGCGGCGACCGATCCCGCCGCTCGGTTCTAGACTTGGTTCGGAATGACGCTTCGCCGGCTGGATGCGCTCAGCGCGGCCGGACGGCACAAGGCTTCATTCTGAATCGATCCAGACCGTCAGCCCTCTCGAGGCGAGCTCGTGGTTCGCGGCTTCCACGTCCTCGTGGACGACCTGGTCCTCGAGCCACTCCGCGAGCTCCGCCATGCCCTGCTCGAGGCCCACCTCGGGCTCGTAGCCGAGCAGCCGTTCGGCGAGGCTCACGTCGGCGAAGCAGTGACGGATGTCGCCGACCCGGTAGCTGCCGCTGACGAGCGGCTCGATCGGCTTGCCGATCGTCGCCGCGAGCTTCGTGCCGATCTCGCCGATCGTGACGCTCCGCCCGCTGCCGATGTTGATCGCGTGCCCGACCGCCTCGTCGCGCTCGAGCGCCAGGCAAAAGGCGTTTGCGACGTCGCGCACCGAGACGAAGTCGCGGCGCTGGCGGCCGTCCTCGAAGACGAGCGGCGGACGATCGTTGAGGAGCCGCGACGCGAAGATCGCGAGCACGCCCGTGTAGGGATTCGAGAGCGCCTGCCGCGTGCCGTAGGCGTTGAAGAGCCGGAGCGCGACCGTCGGCACCGAGTAGGCGCGGCCGAAGATGAGCGACGCCCGCTCCTGCTCGTACTTCGTCAACGCGTAGATGGAGGCAAGCGAGGGTGGCTTCGCCTCGGAGGTCGGCACCGGGTGGATCTCGTCGCCGCCCGGGCCGAGCGGCTCCCACTCGTCGCGCTCGAGCTGCGCCCGCTCGCGCTCCTGTGCCTCGACAAGGCGGCCGTCGGCGGTCTCGTACGCACCCTCGCCGTAGATGCTCATGCTCGAGGCGACGACCAGGCGCCGCACCGGGTGGTGGAGGAGCGACTCGAGCAGGACAGCGGTGCCGCCGGAGTTCCCGCTCGTGTAGTCGGCGAGCTCGTACATGCTCTGGCCCACGCCGACGCGGGCGGCGAGATGGACGACCGCATCCACCCCGGCGAGCGCCCGCCGCACGGCCTCGGGGTCGCGGACGTCACCCACGCGAAGGTCGACCTCCGGATGGAGGTAGGCCGGCCGGGACGCGTCGCCGTGGACCTGCGGCGTGAGGTTGTCGAGCGCACGGACGGCGTGGCCGCACGCCAGCAAGGAGTCCGCGAGGTGGGAGCCGATGAAGCCGGCGCCCCCGGTGACGAGGATCGTCTCAGCCATGTGCCCGTCTCTGCATGCGCTCGGCGCCCTCGAGCTCAGGCGCGGCCGCGACCGGCTCGACGCGGGATTGGGTCTCCGCCGACCCCGCCGGCGCGATTGCGCGCGCCCGTTGGTTGAGCGCGGCGACGAGATCGTGGTTCGCATCGACCTTCTCCGTGCGTTCCCAGACCTTCCCCTTGTCCCGGAGGTACATCTCGAGGCCGAGCACGAGCGGGATCACCCAGACGAGCCGGAAGAAGACGAGGAACAGCGGGTTGACGCGAAACATGAAGCGGAGCCGGTCGCGCCGCGTGTCGAGCACGAGTCGCGTCCGGGCCCAGGTGGCGCGGTAGACCAGCACGAGACCGACGAGGAAGAAGGCGAGGTTGACCAGGGCGAGGCCGATGAAGACAGGCGGGACCGAGCTTCCTCCGTCGATCGTGTCGACGAGCGCCCAGATGCCCACCGGGATCCCGATCGGGTTGACGAACAGGAAGAGGCACGGGATGAAGTTGACCCAGGCCCGCGCCCGCTGCCACGGCGTCATCCCGATCGCCTTCGTCGGCCCGATCAGAGACTGGAAGAAGCCGCAGGCCCAGCGCTTGCGCTGGGTGATCCCATGGCGAATCGTCCGCGGCACCTCCTCGATCAGCGGAGTCGCGATGATCCCGAGCCGCCTTCCGTTCGCCCACAGGCGCATCCCGACCTCGGGGTCCTCGATCGTGATCCAGGGGTTGAAGCTGCCCAGCTCGACGAGGTCGCTCGCCTGGAAGAAGAGGCCCTTGCCGAGCACCCAGAACGGGTGCGAGCCGTGGGCGCTCAGGTGCGGGTAGCGGTAGCCGTCCCACGCCATGTGATCCATCGCGTGCCAGGAGGCCGGCCAGGTGTCGAGCAGGTTGCCGGCGATGTTCGTCGCCTGGAGGACGTCGTACCGGCGCATCCCGACCGCGCCTGCGACAAAGTGGTCAGGCGCCGGGACGCTGTCCGCGTCGATGTAGTCGAGGAGCCAGTCCTCGCCGCCCCGGCGGCGCTCTGCGAGCGTGTAGAAGGCGTACACGAGCTGACGGGTCTTCTTCGGGGGCAGGTCGCGGTCGCGCGCCCGACGGCCCCGATGCCACCAGTAGGCCTTCTCGTTCGAGTCCCACGCGTCCCAGACGACGCTCCACGACGGGTCGGAGGTCGGCGGCACCTCGAGGAGCTCGAGGAACGGGAAGTCGCGCTGCAGCTCGCGAAGGATCCGGACTGTCTCCACGTCGGACGAGTTCGGGATCGCGACCACCGAGTAGCGATCGCGCGGGTAGTCGACGTTCGCGAGGGCGCTCATCGTCGAGCGCATGGTCTGCTCGAGCTCGCGGAGCACCGGGTAGAGCAGCACGATCTGCGGATAGTCCTCGGCCCGCAGGGTGGACAGCTCCTCCATCCGGACCCAGTCCACCGGACGGGTCTGCAGGTAGAGCTCGCAGGCGAACGAGACGAGGTACGCCACCTGCGTCATCGCGAAAATCGCGATGAGCGCGGTGGTCACCTCAACCGCCCTTCCGGGCGATCGACCCCGACCGTCTCAACTTGTGACCCTCCCCCGCTTCGCAGGAATCCCCTGCAAAATCTACCTCCGGGGGGCACGGTTGTCGATCGTGGGACCCGATCGCAGCTATGAGTCGTCCCGTTCGGCTCCCGGGGCACCCGGTCTGACCCCGCTGGCGCAGCGCTCCCGCGCCGAAACGCAATACGCGCCGCCGCCTCGTTCGCCCCGGCCTCGTCGCCCGTGCCGACGAACAACTCCTCGGTCACCGGCGTGAGGCCGACCTCGAGAGGCTCGAGCCGCGCTTCGGGGACCATCGCTAGCCGACCGTGAGGAGGTCCTTCGGGAACGTGGTCAGGAGCTCGACCCCCTCCTCGCGAACGACCGCGAGATCCTCGATCCGCACGCCGCCGACCCCGGGCAGGTAGATGCCCGGCTCGATCGTGACCACGTTGCCGGGCTCGAGGACGTCCCTCGACTCCGGCGAGAGCCGCGGTGCCTCGTGGATCGCGATCCCCACGCCGTGACCGAGCCCGTGGCCGAACTCCTTGCCGAAGCCGGCCTGCTCGATCGGCGCGCGAGCGACCCTGTCGGCCTCGACGCCGGTCATCCCCGGCCGCAGCTGCTCGACCGCCGCGAGCTGGGCCTCGAGGCAGACGTCATAGGCGCGCCGGAGTTCTCTCGGCAGCCTCCCGGTCGACATCGTGCGCGTGCAGTCGGAGCAGTAGCCGTCGACCCGGGCGCCCCAGTCGACCGTCACGAGCGTATTGACCTCGATCAAGCGGTCGCCCGGCTCGGCGTGCGGCTTCGAGCCGTTCGGGCCGGTGACGACCGCGGTGTCGAACGCCGGATGGTCGACCCCGCGCGCGTGCAGGAGCTGCCGGACCCGCCACGCGAGCTCGCGTTCGGTGTGGCCGATCCACGATTCGGCGGTCAGCGCCTCGAACGCGCGGTCGGCGGCCCGGGCGGCGCGGCGGATCTTCGCGATCTCGCCCTCGTCCTTGACCGCGCGGAGCGCCTCGACGACGCCACTCGTCGGCACCAGCTCGAGCCCGCCGGCACGCAGCACCTCGACCTGTGAGAACGGCAGCGCGTCCGCCTCGAAGGCGAGCCGGCCGTCGAGCCGCTCGCCGAGATCGCTGACGAGCGCCCGCTTCGTGAGCTCGACCGTGACGTCGGGAACCGCCTCGGCGTCCTCGATGTAGCGGAAGTCGGTGAAGAGCTTCGGCTCGGCGTCGGGATCGACAAGGAGGGCGGCGTTCGAGCTCTCGAAGCCCGTGAGGTAGAGGATGTTGACGAGGTTCGTGACGAGCAGCCGCTCGTCGAGGCGCGCGCGCAACGTGTCGAGACGCGTCACGTGCCGCTCTCCGCCAGGTGGGTGAGTGCCTCGCGGTATCCCTCCGGCCCCTTGCCGATGACGCGATGCGCGACGAGATCGCTGATCACGGAACGGCGGCGCCACTCCTCGCGCTCGTCGACGTTCGAGAGGTGCACCTCGACGATCGGCACGTCGAGAATCTCGAGCGCGTCGTGGATCGCGTAGCTGTAGTGCGTCCATGCACCCGGGTTGATGATCACCGCATCGACGTTGCCAAAGGCGTCGTGGATCCACTCGATGACCTCGCCCTCATGGTTCGACTGCCGGCAGCGCACCGACATCTTCAGCTCCTGGGCCCACTCGTAGATCCGCGTCTCGAGCTCGTTCAGGCTGATGCCGCCGTACATCGCCGGATCCCGCCGGCCGAGCATGTCGAGGTTGACGCCGTTCAGGACGAGCACCTGCATGTCGCTGAATCTATGCGATCAGGCGCTCGAGTTCCTGACGCACCTCCGCCGCATCGCGCTGCTCGACCCGCGGGCCGTCGTCTCCGAGCACGACGACGTTGATCGCTCCGTCGCTCCGCTTCTTGTCGCGCAGCAGGGCCTGCCACGCCCGCTCCGGATCGACGCGCACCGGCTGCGGCGCGAGCTCGCGCTCGACCTCGGCGGTTTCCCGCCCCGACAGGCGGAGCGCCGCGAGCAGGCCGAGCGCGACCGCGTCGCCGTGCGTCAGGTCGAAGTCGGCCGCCGCCTCGAGCGCATGCGCGAATGTGTGGCCCAGGTTGAGGAAGCGGCGCGGCCCGTGGTCGTGCGGGTCCTGCAGGCAGACCGCTGTCTTGTAGGCGGCCGCGCCGCGTACGCCGAGCTTGCGCCCGGCGAGCAGTCGCGTCTTCACGAGCTCGGCCATCCCCTGCCGCCGCTCGGCCTCCGGCAGCGTGTCGAGCAGGCTCTCGTCGATCACGACGCGTGCGGGCCAGTGGAACGCCCCGACGAGGTTCTTGCCCTCGGGAATGTCGATCGCGGTCTTGCCGCCGATCGCGGCGTCGACCTGACCCACCAGCGTGGTCGGCACCGCGACCCACGGCACGCCACGCAGGTAGGTCGCGGCGGCGAACCCGGCGACGTCGGTCGTGCAGCCGCCGCCGAGCGCGACGATCGTGCCGTCGCGATCGAGCCGCAGCTCGCTCCAGAGGCGTCGCAGCACCCCCACGGCCTTCGCCTCCTCGCCGGCCGGCAGCTCGTGCGTCGTCTGCAGCCGGTCTCCGAGCGCCTCCTGCGCCCGCGGGCCGTAGATCCCCATCACGTGCGCGTCGGCGACGAGCGCGACCGACCGCTCGCCCGGGACGACCTCACCCAGGAGATCGAGCGCCCCGCGCTCGTGGCGGACGCCGCCCGCGGCGAGGATCACGCCCTCGGCGTCGCGGGCAGTCGCGTCCGCGACCTCCTGGTAGAGCGGCTGCCGCTCGTCGAACAGGCGGCGGAACTCGGTCTCGTCTCGGGCGAGCGGGCGCCGGGATCCGCGTGCTCGCCCCCAGGCGGTGTCGACGTCGACGTCGAGCAGAACGGCCAGCGTCGCCGAGAGCGCCTCGCGGTTCGCCTCGGTCGTGACGGCACCGCCGCCGAGCGCGATCACTCCCGGCTCGGGCGCCGAGAGCGCGACCCGCAACGCGTGTGCCTCGATCTCCCGGAAGCCCTCCTCGCCTCGCTCCTCGAACAGCTCGGGAATCGACTTGCGCGCACGCTCCTCGATCGCCCGGTCGAGGTCGAGGAAGGGCCGCGCGAGGCGCGCCGAGACGTCGCGGGCGACGGTCGACTTGCCGGAGCCCATGAAGCCGATCAGCGTGAGATGGCGCCCGAGCGCGTTCAGGGTTGCCAAGCGATGCGCTCCAGGTAGGCGCGCCAGGCCGCGACGAAGTCGCCGATCGCGTCGCCGCCGAACTTCTCGCGCGCGGCCCGTGCGAGCTCCCAGGCGACGGCCGCCTCGGCGACCACTGCGAGCGCCTCGACGGCGGCCACGTCGGAGCGCTCGACGAGCGCCTGCGCGGCCTCGCCCGTCGCGAGATCGACCGAGCCGAGCGGCTTCATCAGCGTCGGCAGCGGCTTCATCGCCGCGCGCACGACGATCTCCTCGCCGTTCGAGACGCCCGCCTCGACCCCGCCGGCGCGGTTCGTGTCGCGGCGCCGGTCGGTCCGGATCTCGTCGTGGGCCTCCGAGCCGCGCTTCTCGGCGAGCGCGAAGCCCTCGCCGATCTCGACCCCCTTCACCGCCTGGATCCCCATCACGGCCGCCGCGAGCCGCGCGTCGAGACGATCCTCCTTCGCCGCGTACGAGCCGAGGCCCGGAGGCACGCCGCGGGCGCGAACCTCGATCACGCCGCCGACCGTGTCGCGGTCGGCCCGGGCGGCGTCGACGCGCTCGCGCAGCGCGTCCTCGTCCAGCACGGCTCCCGCGACCTCGACCCCGATCGTGCCGAGCAGCGCCTTGGCGACTCCGCCGGCCGCGACGTGCACGGCGGTGTGACGCGCCGAGGCGCGCTCGAGCGCGTCCCGCACGTCCTCGAGGCCGTACTTCAGCACTCCCGCGAGGTCCGCATGGCCCGGCCGCGGCAGCGTCACCGGCTTCGTGCCCTTCCCCTGCGGCTCGCCCTCGGGCGGCCACGGGCTCATCCCCCACGTCCAGTTCTTGTGGTCGGCGTTCCGGACGACGAGCGCGAGCGGCGTGCCGAGCGTTCGCCCGTGCCGCAGCCCTGCGAGCACCTCGACGCGGTCCTGCTCGATCTGCTGGCGCGGCGAGCGGCCGTAGCCCTCCTGCCGGCGCTCGAGGTCGGCGTCGATCGCATCCCGGTCGAGCACGAGCCCCGCGGGCAGTCCGGTGAGGATCGCGACGAGCGCCGGCCCGTGCGATTCGCCGGCGGTGGCAAGGCGGAGGGTCATGGCTGCAGCCTAAATTGCTGCTCGAACGGCGGCCCGCATCACGTCGACCGGCGCCGGGACGCCCGTCCAGAGCTCGAAGCTCTTCACGCCCTGCAGGACGAGCGCCTCGGCGCCGTCGATCACCTCGCAGCCGGCGGCTCGCGCCGCCGCGACGAGCGCGGTCTCGCCGGCACCACCCGCATACGCGAGGTCGACCACCGTCTGCCCGGCCTGCGGCGAGACGAGCAGCTCGTCCCGCACGGGCGTTGCGTTCACGATCAGGTCGCAGCCCTCCGCGTCGGGGGGCCAGTCGCCGCTCCGCGTGAAGACGCGCGTGTCGGCCGGAAGCGCGGGCGCAAGCGCCAGCGCGGCCCCGCCCGCGCCGATCACGCAGGCCCGACTCGCGTCGATCCCGGCGAGGATCTCCTTGTCAGTGTTGAAGCCGAGCACGCGCCCGTCGCCGAAGACGAGCACGTTCACGGCCTGGCCTTCCGCCTCGTCGCACGCGGCGACTACGGCCTGCTTGTGCGGGATCGTCACGTTCGCCCCGGCGAAGCCGAGCGTCTGCAGCGCGCGCACCGCTACGACCGCGTCCTCGACGTCGAACGCCGAGTAGTGCCAGTCGAGACCTGCGGCGGCGAATGCGGCGTTGTGCATCAGCGGCGAGAGCGAATGCGACACCGGGTGCCCGAGCAGCGCAACGTGGCGGATCTCAGGCATCGCGTCAGCCTCCGTAGCCGCTCGCGAGGAACTGCTGGAACTCGGACTCGCTCGCCGTGAAGAAGTGGTGCACGCGGTCGCGCTTGCGGGCGAAGAAGAGGTAGTCGACCTTCGCCGGGTGGGCCGCGGCCCGGAGCGAGGCGAGCCCGGGGTTCGAGATCGGCGTCGGCGGCAGCCCGGCGTGGATCCGCGTGTTGTACGGCGTCGGGTCGGCGAGCTGCGACTGGCGGATCGCCTCGGTCGGGGGGATGTCGAGGCCGTAGCGGAGCGTGGCGTCGATCCCGAGCGTCATCCGCGCGCGTAGCCGGTTGTAGATCACCGCCGCGACGAGCGGGCGCTCGCGCGGCGCCGCGGCCTCCTTCTCGATCATCGACGCGATGATCAGCACGTCGTACGGCGTCAGGTTCTTCGAGCGGGCGTAGCGCATGTCGACCTTCCGCCAGTTGTCGCAGAACGCCTCGAGCTGATCGAGCACGAGCCGCCGCGTCGAGGTTCGGCGCAGGAACTCGTAGGTCGCCGGGAAGAGGAAGCCCTCGAGGTCTTCCCGCGACTTGCGCCCGAAGCACGACACGACGCCGCGCCGGCTCGAGTCCAGGTACGCGTCGCCGTCGAGCCTGACCTTCGCGTGCCGCTTGTCGCGCGCGATCTGAACCACGGCGTCGACGCGGTCGGCCATCTCGGCGCGCGTGAAGCCCTCGGGGAAGAGGATGTGGAAGGGCTTCGGCGGCTTCGGCGGAGGCGGAGGCGGCGGCGGTGCGGCATCCCGGCGCGTGACGGCGAACGCGGCCGCGGCGACGACCGCAGCGAGAACGAGCACGCCCGCCGCGAGGGCGCGCCGGCGGCGCCTGGCGGTCCGCTGCGACGGCCGTGCGCCGCTCAGGTCCGGCCGGTCCGCCATTCGAGGTAGCTCGACAGGAGGTGTGCCGCGGCGCGGGCGTCGTCGCCGTCTGCGAGCACGGAGGTGAACCGCTCGTCGTAGGTCTCCACCGGAACGTCGACTGCGCTCCGCAGCGACTCCACGAACAGGGCCGTCTCACGCGCCTGCTCGCCGTGCTCGCCGCGAAGCGTGAGCGGCAGGCCGACCACGATCTCCTCCGGGCCCTCCTCGCGGATCACGTCCATCAGCCGTCCGAAGCCGTCGGGCTTGCGGACGCCCTCGACCACGCCGAGCGGCCGCGCGACGGTCCCGGTCGGATCGGAGACCGCGACTCCGGTCCGCGCCGAGCCGTAGTCGAGCGCCAGCACCTTCACCGGGTCACGACAACGCCGCAGAGATGAGCTCGCGTGCCCGCTGGAGCGCGTCCGGCAGCTTCTCGGGGTCCTTGCCTCCCGCTCGCGCCATCGTCGGTCGCCCGCCGCCGCCGCCGCCCACGATCGGAGCGATCTCCCGCACGACGTCTCCGGCCGACACGCGCGCGGCGACGCTCTCGTCGAAGTTCGCGACGAGGTGAACCGTGCCGTCCTCGCGCGAGCCGAGCACGACGGCAGCCGGCGGATGCTTCCTGCTTGGACCGGTCGGAGAGGTCGAGCAGGCCCTGCGCGTCGAGCCCCTCCAACGCCTTGACGATCACGTTGACGCCGTTCACGACCTCGATCTCGCCCGCCAACGCTGTCGCGGAAGCCTCCGCTCGGGCACCCTCCACGGTGAGGTCGCGACTCGGCTTCTTCGCCTCTCGACGAACGGCCTCGAGCTCTGCCCTCACATCGTCGAGCTCACGGGTGCGCCCGTGCAGGATCGACCACGCCTCGCCCGCGGTCACGGCCTCGATCCGGCGGGCGCCGGCGCCGACCGACCCCTCGGTGAGGATCACGAACGGGCCGATCTCGGCGGTCGAGCGGACGTGCGTGCCGCCGCAGAGCTCGCGTGAGAAGCCGTCGATCTCGACGACGCGCACCTCGTCGCCGTACTTCTCGCCGAAGAGCATCATCGCCCCGAGCTTTCGCGCCTCCTCGATGGGGGTCACGAACGTCCGCACGGGGATCGCCTCGAACACCTTCTCGTTGACGAGGCGCTCCACGCGCTCGCGCTCCTCCGGGGAGAGCGCCGTCGGGTGCGAGAAGTCGAACCGGAGCTTGTCCGGGCGCACGGCCGAGCCCGCCTGCTTGACATGGTCGCCGAGCACCTCGCGGAGCGCCGCGTGCAGGAGGTGCGTCGCCGTGTGGTTCGCCATCGTGGGAAAGCGGACGTGCCACGGGACGACGGCGCGCACGCGGTCGCCAGCGGCGAAGCCCGTCCCTTCGAACACGAGCGCCTGGTCGTCGCCGAAGCGGTAGCCCGCGCGCAGAGCGGCCACGGCGCCGGTGCCCTCGTGAATGAGCTCGCCGGCATCGGTCACCTGGCCGCCGCCGTCCGGGTAGAACGGCGACTCGCGCAGCTTCCCGAGGAAGAGGCCGTTCCCCAGGTCCTCGACCGCTCCGAGCTGGGTGAGCACGTCGGTCTTCTCGTAGCCGACGAACTCGGTGCGAAAACCCGCGGCGACGGCGAAGTCGGCCGCACGCTGGAGGTCGGTCTTCTCGCCGCCGGCGCGCGAGACCTCGCGGTGCTCCTCCATCAGCTCGCGCACGCGGTCGAGGTCGACAGCCTGACCGCGCTCCTCGGCGAGCTCCTGCGTCAGCTCGACCGGGAAGCCGTAGGTCGTCGCGAGCAGGAAGGCGTCCTCGCCCGAGATCGCGTCCTGCGTCGCGAGCTCCTCGAACACCTTCAGCCCGCGCGCGAGCGTCTCGCGGAAGCGCTCCTCCTCGAGCCGCACGACACGCTCGATCTCGGCGGCATGCTCGTCGAGCTCCGGGTACGCATCGCGCATCTGCTCGATCACGACCGCCGGCAGCCGGTGGACGCGATCGAGGCCGATCCGCTGCCCGTACTGCACTGCGCGGCGGATGATGCGGCGACAGATGTAGCCGCGCCCCTCGTTCGACGGCGTCACGCCGTCGGCGATCAGGAAGGTCATAGCGCGGCCGTGATCGGCGAGCACGCGGTGGGCCTTGGTTGCGAGCTCGCTGTCCCCGTAGCGCACGCCCGACTCGCCCTCGACCCAGTCCATGATCAGCCGGAAGCCGTCCGTGTCGAAGTTCGACGCCGCACCCTGGAGCACCATCGCGCCGCGCTCGAGCCCGAGGCCGGTGTCGACGTTCTGGGACGGCAGCGGCACGAGCTCGTTGCCCGGCCGCAGGTCGTACTCCATGAAGACGAGGTTGTAGAACTCCATGTAGCGGTCGCACTCGCAGCCGGGCCGGCAGTCGGCGCGACCGCAGCCGTGCTCCGGCCCCCGGTCGTAGAAGATCTCCGAGCACGCGCCGCACGGCCCCGTCTCGGCCACCTGCCAGAAGTTGTCCTTGCCGAGCCGGACGATCCTGTCGGCCGGGATTCCCACCCGCTTCCACGCCTCGATCGCCACCGTGTCCTCGCCGAGGCCGAGCGCCGGGTCACCCTCGTGCACGGTCGCCCACAGCCGGTCTGGGTCGAGACCCATCTCCTTCGTCACGAACTCCCAGGCGAAGTCGACGGCGCCGTCCTTGAAGTAGTCGCCGAACGAGAAGTTGCCGAGCATCTCGAAGAACGAGCAGTGCCGGTCGGTGCGGCCGACGTCCTCGAGGTCGGTGTCCTTGCCGCCCGCGCGCAGCACCTTCTGCGCGCTCACTGCCCGCTTCGCGGGCGGCTCCTTGAGCCCGAGGAAGAACGGCTTGAACGGCTGCATGCCGGCGACGACGAACAGCGTCGAGGGGTCGTCGGCCGGCGGGATCAGCGGATGCGACGGCACGCGCAGGTGCCCGCGCTCCTCGTAGAAGCGCTGGAATCCCTCGCGAAGCTCGGCCGTGGTGTTCACGCGGGGAGAGTGTATGGCGGCGGCCGTCGCAGCCCTCGCCGCCACGTCTTCGATCTACAGTCACATTCGTGCCCGATGCCGCCGAGCTCCTCGCCCGGTTCGACGATCAGCTTCGCGGACAGGTGCCCCGCGCCGTGCCCGCCGGGATGCGCGTCGAGCACGACGGGCCGCTCGTGCGGCTTACCGGCTGGGCGGGCGGCGGGTTCGTCGAGGGCCGCGAGCTCGACCAGCTCGACGGAGCTCGGCTCGACGCGCTGATCGCACGCCAGGTGAGCTTCTTCGCTACGCGGGGCGAGCCCTTCGAGTGGAAGCTCTACGGCCACGACCGGCCCGACCTCCCGGAGCGGCTGGTCGCAGCCGGCTTCGCCCCCGACGAGGTCGAGACGGTGGTGATCGCTCCGGTCGCCGTGGTGGCGGCCGATCCTCGTCTACCGGACGGCGTCTCGATCCGCGAGGTGGGAGAGCGGCGCGACCTCGAGCGGATCGACGAGCTCGAGCAGGCGGTCTGGCAGGGCGGGCCCCGGCTCGCCGCCGATCTGGAGGCCGAGCTTGTTGCCGACCCCGGCGGGCTCGCGATCCTGGTCGCGGAGGCAGGTGCCACCGTCGTCTCCGCGGGCTGGATCCGCTTCGCGCACGGCACGGACTTCGCGACGCTCTGGGGCGGCAGCACGCTGCCGGCGTGGCGCCGGCGCGGCATCTACCGCGCCCTGGTCGCCCGGCGCGCAGCGCTTGCCGCGGAGCGCGGCTTCCGCTACGTCCAGGTCGACGCGTCGGCGGATAGCCGGCCGATCCTCGAGCGGCTCGGCTTCGTCGCGGTCGCTACGACGACCCCGTTCCGGTGGACGCCGCCGGACGCGCGTTGATCCTCTGCGTCAGCGCCGGTGCGCGACCTCGCGCACGGCGTCCAGCTCGGCCTCCCCGCTCGCGATCTCCGCACGGATCTTCTCGAGCGAGCGGCGGATCAGGCGGGAGACGTGCATCTGCGAGATGCCCACCTGCCCCGCGATCTGCGACTGCGTCAGCCCCTCGAAGAAGCGCAGGTGCAGGATGCGGCGCTCGCGCTCATCGAGCACCCGGAAGCCCGGTGCAAGCACGACCCGGTCCTCCGACACCTGGTAGGCGGGCTCGACGTCGCCGAGCGTCTCGAGCGGATCGAGCTCCTCGCCGTCCTCGGTGCCCGTCGTGTGGGAGAGCGAGAGCGACGAATACGCGCGCCCGGATTCGAGCGCCTCCACGACCGACTCCTCCTCGACGCCGGCGGCCTTCGCGAGCTCGGGGATCTTCGGCGAGCGGCCGAGCTGCACCGTCAGCTGGTCGACCAGCTTCGAGACCTGGACATTCAGCTCCTGGAGGCCGCGCGGAACGCGGACCGCCCAGCCGCGGTCGCGGAAGTGGCGCTTGATCTCGCCGATGATGTTCGGCGTGGCGTAGGTCGTGAGCTCGACGCCCCGATCGAGGTCGAAGCGGTCGATCGCCTTGATCAGCCCGATCGCGCCGATCTGGACGAGGTCCTCGAGCTGCTCGCCGCGGTGGGAGTAGCGGCGGGCGAGCGAGCGGACGAGCGACATGTACTGCTCGATCAGCTCCTCGCGTGCCTGCAGGTCGCCCTGCTCGTGGTAGCGGCGGAGGAGCGCCCGATCGTGCTCAGACATGGGCGTCCACCCTCTTGGTCAACCGCACCCACTCGCCGTCGACGCTGACGCCGTCGACGACCGCGTCGAGAACGCGCCTGAGGCTCAGGGCTCCGTCGCCGTCTGCTCGCTCGAGCTCGCCCGCGAGGTCGACCGGGCCGATCTGGGCTTCGAGCGCGCCGTCGTGGAGCGACATCGCGACTGTCACGTCGCGGTCCGGCCGGGCGCGGTCGAGGATCGCCCCGAGCGCGAGCTGGAGGTCCTCGAGCGTCTCGATCGTGAGCTCGTGGCGCAGGGCGAGGCCGCCGAGCACGAGATGCGCCACGCGCTGGAACTCTCGCTCGCGAGGCAGCGTGAGCGTGATCTCATCGGCCTCAGAGGTCCGCACGTGTCCGCCTGAGCTCCGCTTCCAGGTCGGCCTCGCGTCGCGCGGCGGCCTCCTTGCCGCTCGCGACGGCGGCCTTCATGTCGCGTCGCCGCCAGAGCGTCGCGAACCCGTGCGAGACGCCGGCCGTGGCGCCCGCGATCTTCTGCACCGGGCGCCTGATCGCGAAGCTCACGGCGCGCACCGCCTGGTCGACCGCATCCACGGCGTCGACCGCGCTGTCGGCCGCCAGATCGAGCTTGTCGAGCTCCCTGTTCACCTTGTCGACAGACTCGCCGACCTTCGTCACCACCGGCAGGAGATCGCGCTCCGTGCCGCGGATGAGCGACGAGAGGCGCGCGAACGTCCCCCCCAGCCGCACGAACATGTACCCGAGTGCGAGCCCGACGACGATCAGGAAGATCGCCAGGGCGACGTAGGCAGCTTCACTGGCCGAGAAAGCGACGAGCACTCGGCGATCTTAGTCCGCCGCGGCCGAGACGATCACTCCGGAGCCGACGATCGCGTCGTCTGCGTAGAGGACAGCGGTCTGGCCGGGCGCGACGCCGAACGCCGGCTCGTCGAGCCGGAGCTCGAAGCCGTCGCCGGCCGGTGCCACCGATGCCGGCACCGCCGGCGTCCGGTAACGGAGCTTCGCCTCGACGCGCCGCGCGGGCGCACGCAGGCGCCCGCGTACCTCGATGCGCGTACGGGCAAGCGACGAACGGGGCCCGGCGACGACGGTGTTGGTGGCCGGATCGGTGGCGATCGCATACAGCGGCTCCTCGGCCGCGACCCCGAGTCCCCGGCGCTGCCCCGGGGTGAAGCGCCAGAAGCCGTCGTGCGTGCCGAGCTCGCGACCGGTCGTGCTGACCACTGCTCCGCGACTGGGAGCAAGCCCGTGGCGCGCGAGGAACGTGCGGTAGTCGTCGCCGCCGAGAAAGCACGCCTCCTGGCTCTCGGCCCGCCGTGCGGCGGCAAGGCCGGCCACGGCGGCCGCGTCGCGGGTCTCCTCCTTGGTGCGACCGCCGAGCGGGAACCAGAGCCGCTCGAGGGCGGCCTCCTCGAGGCCGGCGAGCATGTAGCTCTGGTCCTTCCGGACATCGACGCCGCGGGCGAGCAGCAGGCGACCGTCGCGCTCGACGATCCGTGCGTAGTGGCCCGTCGCGAGCCGGCCGGCGCCGATCCGGTCCGCGAAGGCCAGCAGCTCGTCGAAGCGGAAGCGTCCGTTGCAGCGGATGCACGGGTTCGGCGTCTCCCCGCGCGCGTAGCCCTCGACGAACGGGTCGACGACCGCGCGGCGGAACTCCTCGCGCAGATCGAGCGTGACGTGCGGCAGGCCAAGGGCATGGCACGTCTCGCGCGCGGCGATCACGGCGCTCGGCGAGCAGCAGGCGCGCTCGGAGCCCGCGCTTGCCGGGTCGATCCAGAGGCGCAGGGTGACGCCGACCGCGTGCGGGCCTGCCTCGAGGAGGGCGACGGCGCTGTCGACGCCGCCGCTCATCGCGACCGCCGTCCGGCGAACGTCGGCGTCCGCCGAGACGTGCGGGCCGATCGCGTTCGCGAGGGCGTCGGTAGCCAGCGCACCGCCGGGAACCGCCGCGGCCTCGAGGAGCGTCAGCCCGGCGAGCTGGCGCTCGAGGCCGGGGGCGTCCGCCTCGACGATCCGCTGCCGGTCGACGCGCAGCCGAACAGCCGCCCACTCGCCACCCCGCGACGAATCCCCGAAGAGCCCCAGCATCGGGCCAGCGTAGCGAGGGTGCCGTCGAGAGAAGGAGTGCCCCGGCCCCGCCGACTGTGCCGCACTCGTGTGAACCTGGCATACCAGGTGGGTGCCGCGCGAGCTTCGACTCTCGCCGGGCCCGACACGAGCTCCCTTTCACGTCGTGTTGGTTCTACATGTCGCACGGCCTCGCGAACGAGGCCGAGCACTCCGGCTGCCAGACTACTTCAATCCGTCGTGGCGTAGCTCCACTGGATGCGCTTGACGCCGGAGAGGCCGAGCTGGCGGGCGAGCGCATCGGTGAGCTCGAACTGACGCCCGGGCGTGTAGGGGCCCCGGTCGATCACCTGGGTCAGGATGTGCTTGCCGCGGTACGTGATGTAGATCTTCGCCCCGCAGGGCAGCACCGGGTGCGCGACACCGACGCTCGCCGGGCGGATGATGCCGCCGCACGTCGTGAGCTTGCCGAAGGCGGCGGGCCCGCTCGACCCCGCCAGTGCCGAGTACGAGCCCTGGCTCGCCGGCAGCGTGCTCGGCGTGCTCTCGGTCCTGTCGACGATCGCGAGCGCAACCACGCCGGCGAGGAGAGCGACGCCCGCAAGCGCGACCTGGCGCTGCGCGAGACCCCGAGTCATACAGGTATAGCCACCGTGACCACGCTACGCCTCGCGCCTCGACTGCCCGGGCAGCACGCGTGAGAGCGGTGGCCCCGCCGGAACCTCGACGAACGCCGCCTCGTCTCCCGCCTTGCGTCGCATCCGCCGACGCCGAGCGGCGGTCTCCGGGAACGGGTCGAGCTGATGTCGGGCCGCGTCGACCGCGAAGGCGCTGGCCGCGAACGGCGCGCCGTCGAGCGGCCGGGGGACCTCCTCGAAGGAGTCGGCTTCGTCGTCGACGCTGTCCCCCTCCTCGTCCGCGAGGAGCTCCTCCGCCGCGTAGGCGCCGGCCAGCTCCGCACCCGCGCCCCCGGCCGCCGGCTGGGCGGGCTCGGGCAGCCGCTGTGCCCACCCGTATCCGGCGTCCTCGCCGTCGAGGTCGAGGCTCGTCTCCGCCGGAGGCTCGGCTTCGAGCGGGTACGCGGGCAGCTCGCCGACGACCGTGTCCTCGAGCCTCGGCTCCGGCGTCTCGACCGCGGGCCACGCGCCGAGCACCTCCTCACGAAGCGCCGGCGAGGCGATCCACGTCGGCGTGTCGTCGTCCGAGTCGCCGTTCGTGTACGCGGTCGGCAGCTGCTCGAGCGGTCGCGGCGGGGGCAGCGCGACCTGCGGCACGTAGTACCGCGGCGGCAGGCCGCGACCGTAGTGCGGCCGCTCCCGCGTCGCGGCCCATTCGAAGAGCGCGACGACGAACCAGCCGACCGCCATCACCCCCACGATCACCGCCGGCTCGACGTCGGCGAAGATCAGCGCGGCGGCGAGGAGAGCGAGGAACAGCGCCTCGACGGTGAAGCGCAACGCTCGACGCGGCGGCACGACGCGCTGACTATAGCGAGCGGGCCAGAGGGCTCAGGCCGGGCGGGCCGGATTCACATCGTCCGCGACGACGGCGATCCCGAGCTCGTCGAGCTGCGGCTGGTCGACCGCGGTCGGCGCCCCCGACATCGGGTCGACGCCGGCCTGGTTCTTCGGGAATGCGACGAGCTCGCGGATGTACGGCTCGTCGAGGAGCGCCATCAGCAGGCGCTCGATCCCCGACGCGATCCCGCCGTGCGGCGGCGCGCCCATCGCCAGCGCGTCGAGCAGGAAGCCGAACTTCGAGCGCTGCTCCTCGGGCGTGATGTTGAGCAGCCCGAACACCTTCGCCTGCAGGTCGGGCTCGTGGATCCGGAACGAGCCGCCGGCGACCTCGATCCCGTTCGCGACGAGGTCGTACGCGACGGCCCTGGCCGCACCCGGCTCGGTGTCGAGGAGAGCCTCACCCGCGGGGTTCGGCCGCGTGAACGGATGGTGGACGGCGTCCCAGCGCTCGTTCTCGGCATCCCACTCGAACATCGGGAAGTCGGTGATCCAGACGAAGCGCTGCGCCTCGTTGTCGATCAGGTCGAGCTCGCGGCCGAGGTGGAGACGGAGCGCCCCGAGCACGCGCGAGACCATCGCCGGCGTGTCGGCGGCGAAGAGCACCGTTGTCGAGGGGTCGCTTCGGAACGCCCCGAGCTCGGGCTCGGAGAGGAACTTGGCGATCGGCGAGCGCACCTCGCCCTCCCCGTCGTAGACGAGATAGGCAAGGCCCTTCGCGCCCCACTGCCGCGCGACGTCCTCGAGCTTCGCGAGCTCGCCGCGCGAGAGCTCGGACGGCACGCGCAGGAACCGCACCGCCTCGGCGCCGGCGAAGACGGAGAACTCGGAGCCGCGCGTGACCTCGGTCGCGTCCTCGATCTCGAGCCCGAAGCGGAGGTCGGGCTTGTCGGAGCCGAAGCGCAGGTCGGCCTCCTCCCACGTGAGCCGCGGGAACGGCGATTCGACCTCGATCCCGCGCAGCTCGCGCCAGAGGCGCGTCATGATCCGCTCGATCAGCGCGAACAGGAACTCCTGCTCGGGGAACGCCATCTCCACGTCGAGCTGCGTGATCTCCTGGAGCCGGTCGGCGCGCAGATCCTCGTCGCGGAAGCAGATCGCGATCTGGTAGTAGCGCTCGAAGCCGGAGATCACGAGCAGCTGCTTGTAGATCTGCGGGCTCTGCGGCAGCGCGAAGAAGCGGCCGGGCTGGAGCCGGGTCGGCACGAGGAAGTCGCGCGCGCCCTCGGGCGTCGGCTTGCCCATCACCGGCGTCTGGATGTCGACGAACCCCGCGGCCTCCATCTCGTCGCGGATGATCCGGACGAGCTTCGCGCGGGTGCGAACGTTGCGCTGCATCTTCTCGCGGCGCAGGTCGAGCCAGCGGTAGCGCAGGCGTAGCGTCTCGTCGACGCCCTCCTCGTCGAGCTGGAACGGGAGCGGCGTCGAGCGCGAGAGGATCTCGAGCTCGTCCGTCTGCACCTCGATCTCCCCGGTCGGAACACCGGGGTTGACGGTCTCGGGCGCGCGTGCGACGACCGTGCCGTGCGCGCGCACGACGAACTCGTTGCGCAGATCGTGCGCGACCCCGGCCGCGGCGGCCGAGTTCTCGGGGTTGATCACGAGCTGGACGATCCCGCCCTCGTCCCGCAGGTCGACGAACACGAGCCCGCCGTGGTCGCGGGTGCGCGCGACCCAGCCGGCGAGCGTCACCCGGCGGCCGACGTCGCCCGCACGCAGCTCGCTTCCTCGTTGGTCGCGCCAGCTCATTGCTGTACCAGATAGAGGATCTCGTCGAGCGTCCCTTGCTCGTCGTTGCGGCCGTGCTGCCGGAGGGACGCCTCTTCTTCAGAGGCCACGATCACGATCTTCGGGACACCAAGGCGATTGGCGTAGTCGAGCTGGCCCTTCGGCGACCGACCTGCGTAGTCGGTGTCGCACGCCACCCCCTTGGCTCGAAGCTGACTCATCGTGTGGAGTACTTTCGTTCGGGGCGCACCCCGGTGCACGACGAAGAACACCTCGACCTTCCTGGGCTCGGCCGTCACTCCTTCACGCTCGAGCGCGAGCAGCGCACGCTCGATCCCGGCCCCGAAACCGATGCCGGGCGTCGGGGGACCGCCGATCTCCGCGACGAGGCCGTCGTACCGTCCGCCGGAGCAGACCGCCGACTGTGCCTTCTCCTCGGGCCCCACGAACTCGAAGACGGTGCGCGTGTAATAGTCGAGCCCGCGTACGAGCGTCGGCTCGATCGTGTACCGAACGCCGTACTCGTCGAGGTAGCGCCGGACGTCGGCGAAGTGCGCTGCGCAGTCGGGGCAGAGCGAGTCGCCGATCTTCGGGGCCGCGCCGAGCGCCTCGCGCACAGCAGGGTTCTTGACGTCGAAGACGCGCAGCGGGTTCGTGGCGCGCTTCGCGCGCGCCTCGTCGTCGAGCACGGCCTCGTTCTGGTCGAGCCAGGCCGTCAGCCGCTCGACGTAGGCCGGCCGGCAACTCTCGTCCCCGATCGAGTTGAGCTGCAGCTCGAGCTCGGTGATCCCGACGCGGCGGGCGAACTCGCTGTAGAGCTGGATCACCTCGGCGTCGATCGCAGGATCCGCCGAGCCGATCGCCTCGACCGAGCACTGCCAGTGCTCGCGGAAGCGGCCCTTCTGGGGCGCCGCGTACCGGTACATGGGGGCGACGGTGTAGAGCTTCACCGGCTGCGGCTCGCGGTGCATCCCGTGCTCGACGTAGGCGCGCGCGATCGGCGCCGTCCCCTCCGGGCGCAGCGTCAGCGACCGGCCGCCCCGGTCGAGGAACGTGTACATCTCCTTCTGCACGATGTCGGAGCCGCCGCCGGAGGTTCGAAGAAAGAGCTCGGTGTCCTCGAAGTTCGGCGTCTGGATGCGCCGGTACCCGTAGAGCTCCGCCACCTCCGCGAGCGTCCCCGTCACCTTCTGCCAGAGCGGCTGCTCGGCCGGGAGCACGTCGTGCGTCCCGCGGGGCGCCTGGAAGCGCTCGGCCATCAGATGATTGATGCCACGTCCTCGCGTGGCCGAAGTGCGTGATCTGGCGGGTCTGGGCCGCTGCGCTCTTGCATCAGCGGGCAGAGCCGGCTCCCGCAAGAGCTGCGCTTCGGCACGCCGGTCACTCGCCGATGCTCCAGCATCGCCGAGCGCCCGTTGTACCGTCCCAGAGCGGCCAGATCGCGCCCCGGACCAGACGATCCCGCGGCATCAATCATCTAGCCCTGCCGGGCTGCCCGCAGCTCGCCCAGGAAGGGGTTCGTCTCGAGCTCGCGCCCGATCGTCGTCGGCTCACCATGACCCGGGTAGACGATCGCGTCGGGACCGAAGCGGTCGACGAGCCTCTGCACCGAGTCGAGCAGGGTCTGCCAGTCGCCGCCCGGGAGGTCGACGCGCCCGACCGACCCGGCGAAGAGGACATCGCCCGAGAAGAGCTCGCTGCCGGCGCAGTAGGCGACGTGGCCGGCCGAGTGCCCGGGGACGTCGACCACCTCGAACTCGATCCCGGCCACGGCGAGCCGGTCGCCGCCCGCGGCCACGTGCTCGGGCGGGTGCGGGGCGACGGGCTTGCCGGTTCGCGATCGGCCGTCGCGCAGCGCGTCGCGCTCCCCGACCGGCACCCACACCTCGGCTCCCGTTCGTTCGGCCAGCTCGGCAACACCGTCGATGTGGTCGATGTCGGTGTGCGTGACGAGGATCCCGGCGACCCGCACGTCGAGCCCCGCGAGCGGCGACGTGTCGCCGCCGGGGTCGATCACCGCCGCCTCGACTGCATCCGGGCCGGCCCGGACGACGTAGCAGTTCGACTGGAACTCGCCCAGCGGAAAGCGGTCGACGATGAGCATCGCCTGAGTCTAAGAGGCTCTCGTAGGATGACGCTTCGTTGAACGGGCGTGCTGGGTGGTGCGAGCCAAGGACGCAGGGAGCCCCGATAGCAGCGCTATGGGGCGACTGAGGCCGCAGGATGACGCCACGCAGTACGTTCGAGCGACACATGCTTCATCCTGTGAGGGCCTCTCGATATGGAAAGATCGGGCGGATGCAGCACTGGGATCTGCTCGCGATCGACGCGTCGAGAGGCACCCGTGATCCGCACGTCGTCTACCAGGACGACGGCGCGCGTGCCGTGCTCCTCGTGCTGACCCCGGGCCAGGCGCTCGGGGAGCACCAGGTGAAGGAGAACGCGTGGGTCGCAGTCGTCGAGGGGACGGTGCAAGTGACGGCCGGAGCGGAGGAGCTCGAGCTCCACCGGGGCGGCCTCATGCGCTTCGAGCCCGGCGAGCGCCACGCCCTCTCGAGCGCGGAGGGCGCACGAATCCTGATGGTGCTCACACCGTGGCCCGGCGAGGGCCACTTCCACGCCTGAACACGGCTTGAAACCAACGGCACGAGCGCGCTAAAGTCCTGCACATGCGGCCGTTTTGCTCTGCCGCGGTCCTGGCCGCGGCAGTTCTCGTCGTGGTTCCGAGCGCGGCGCTCGCCGTGACCGCGAGGCCGGTCTCGCCGATCGCCGGCACGGCCGTGACGGTCACGCCGCAGCCGGGGTTCGCGAACGGGGACGCGAGGCTGACGTGGACGATCGAGTATCCGGACTGCCCGGGGCCCGAATCGATTCACAGCTCCTGGGTGGAGGTGCGCGAGCCCGGTTACGACTGGGGCGCTGAGCAGCGCGGCGGGCCCTTCCTCGGGAAGGGCACGTTCACGGTGCTGACGACCCTCTTCCCGGGTGAGACGGCTCGCAAGATCGAGTGGCGGGTCGGGTGGGCGTGCGGTGCCACCGCGGACTTTCCCGGCGTACGGGGTGAGTCGGGGCCAACGTGGTTCACGCTCCAACCGGCCGCGTCGACCGCTCCGGCCGCGTCGCCCTGCGCCGGCACGACCGGCAAGAACCACATGCGTTGCCTCCCCAAGGCGAAGCGCGACGCGCAGCTCGAACGCTGCGCCGCGATCAAGGCGAAGAAGTCCCGCGCCGCCTGCGCCAAGAAGGCACGCGACGCGTACGCGAAGGCAATCCGGAACGCCTGAGAGCGCCTAACGCTGGGCGTTGCTGGCCGACCGCTTCTGCCAGCTGCGGTAGGCCATGCGGTCGATCCAGTACGTGAGCGGGATGAACGCGAGCGCGTAGAGGAGGCCCCACACGAACCGGCCGAGGAGCGGCGTGCTGCGGAAGAAGAAGACGACGACGAACAGCATGATTCCGCCCCAGAGCCCGCCGCGCTTGATCGACCGACGCCACGAGGGCTGCGGCGGCTCGCGCAGCGAACGGCGCTGGCCGCCCTTTTTCGAGGTCGCCGCGGGCTTCGCCTTCTCGGGCTGCTTCTTCTCCTCCCGTGCATCAGGGCGTTCGACCTCGACCTCGTTGCCCTCCTCGTCGTAGGTGACGAACGCGTAGTCGTGCCTGAAGGTCTTCTCGCGGCGACGGCGCTGCTTGCGGCTGGCCATCAGTGATTGCTCCGGTAAGTCCTGTGCGCTGCGGGCGTGCGAAAACCGAGCACGCCAAGGACGCAGGGAGCGCCCATACCTTGAGGTATGAGCGCGACCGAGGACGCGGGCATGCGATGGTTTGCAGCCGGCCGCAGGGTGCAGCTACTTGCTGGAGCGATCACCACTCCAGCCTAGCGCCCGTCACGCGTTCGACCCAGGCAGACTCGTCGCGTGTCGGATCCGGTCTTCGACGTGCCACGCGAGCGCGAGCTCACGCGCGGCCACGGTCCGTCGTCGTTCGCGCTGCTCCGCCGGCCCGACTTCCGCACGCTCTACATCGCGGTCTCGACGAGCGAGCTCGGCGACGCGCTCAACTACATCGCGCTGATGTGGCTCGCCCTCGACGAGGGCGGCGCCCTCGGCGTCGTCGCCGTGCGGCTTGCCGACAGCGTGCCCGCGTTCGTCTTCGGCCTCCACGGCGGAGTCGCAGCCGACCGGTGGAGCAGAAGGCGGTTGATGATCGGCGCCGATCTCGTCAGAGCGGCCACGCTGATCCCGCTCGCAGTCGCGGGGCTCGGCGGCTCGCTACCGCTCTGGGCGCTCGTCGCGGCGGCGTTCCTGCTCGAGGCGGCGACGAGCTACTTCGCGCCCGCCTACGGCGCGACGATTCCCGCCGTCGTCGGCCGCGACAAGGTGCAGCCGGCGAACGCGCTCGTGCACGCGACTGCCCAGGCGCTCTCCGTCGGGGGTTGGGCGCTCGCCGCGCTGCTGCTGCTCTTCCTCCCGATCAGCACGTTCTTCGCCGTCGACGCCGCGACGTTCCTCATCTCGGCGGCGCTGATCTGGCGGCTGCGAGCGGGACGCGGCCGCGCAGCCGAGGGCGAGACGCCGCGCCTGCGCGAGGGGATCGACGCGCTGCGGCCGCGGCGGACGCTCGCGCTCGCGGTCATCGTCTTCGCGGTTGCGATGACGATCACCACCGGCAGCTGGATCGCCGGCGTGCCGACACTCGTGCGCGACACGCTCGATCACGGTGCCGGCGGATTCTCAATCGTCATGGCGGGCTTCGCGCTGGGCTCGATCGCGACCGCCGCGGTGCTCGCCCGCGTGCCAGTTCGCTCGAAGGCGCGGGCGAGCATGCTCGCGTGGACGATCTTTCTGCCCGCCTACGGCCTGATCGCGGTTGCCGGGTCGCTCGAGCTCGTCGCCGCGGCCGCGATCGGCACCGGCGCGGGCGAGACGCTCTCATATGTGCTGCTCAACTCTGCGGCGCAGGAGGAGGTGCCCGACCGGGTCCTCGGCCGGGTGCTCGGCGTGATCTCGTTCGTCCATCGCGGTGCCCATGCGACAGGGCTGCTGCTCGTCGCGCCGCTCTTCGCCGTTGCGGCAGCCCCGCCGCTGTTCGGCATCGCGGCGGTCGCGACGATGCTCGTCGGCCTCGCAGGGGCCCTGGCGGCCACGCGCCTCGCGCGCGAGCCGTCTCCACGGGCGAGTTGAGGGGTTCAGGCGGCGCGACGCCGGCGGACGCGTCTCAGCTCGAGGCGCTCCAGCTCCTGCAGCTCGAGCGCGAGGCACTCGGGGCACATGCCGTGCGTCACGCGCTCGCGGCGACGTCGGACGAACTGCACCCAGCGCTCACCATCGCTGGCGCGGTGACACCACGAGCAGACGAGCGTCGGAGGTCGCCTCCGGAACACGCGATCTCTTTCGGAGGCGCAGGCGGGACTCCTTCCCACCGCCTTCCTCGCTTCTGCGAGAGACGTGACGTTTGATGGTGGGCGCCCCTGACCCCGCCCCCACGCGATCGAGCGTACCGACCGACACTGCGCGTGTCTGTCACGAGACCGTGCCGAAAGCGTCAATCCTCGAGCAGCCGCAGCTCGAGCACCCGCGACTCGTCGAAGCCGTCGATCCGGAGCATCGCGCCGGCGGCAGCGGCAGCCGCCCCGGCCGGCATGAGCCCGACGAGCTCCGAGCCGACCACCTCCGCCCCGTGCAGCTCGGCCTCCTCCGCAATGCGCTCGACGATCTCGTGCAGCGCGGCGGCCTCCCAGTCCTCGACGTTCATCGAGACCTGGACGAGCCCGACGCGCGGGAGGTCGAGCCCGAGCGCCCGCACACCCGGAAAGCCGCCGGTGCGCTCGCGCACGACGCCGGCGATCTCGCGCGCCGCCTCGACCGACCCGCGCAGGTTGACGTTGAACGCGATCAGCGGCCGGCGGGCGCCGACGATCATCCCGCCGGCGGACGGATCGAGTCGCGACGGGCCGAAGTCGGGCACGAGCTCGCCGGCCTCGAGGCGGCGTTCGAGCTCGGCGAGCCCGCCGCGCCGGTAGAACGCCGGCCCGCGAACCGGCGGCGCGTAGAAGAAGACCGGCAGACCGAGCGCGCCGATGCGCTCGCCGAGGGCGAGCGCTGTCCGCCGAGCGCGCTCCATGTCGTCAGGCCGGATCGCCACGACGGGCACGAGGTCCGCGGCGCCGATGCAAGGGTGCGCGCCGTCGTGCCGGCGCAGGTCGATCCGCTCACGGGCAACGGAGACGGCGGCGACGAGGCCCTCGACGAGCGGCTCCTCGTCGCCCACGACCGTGAACACCGAGCGGTTGTGGTCCTCGTCGGAATGCACGTCGAGGAGCCGGACGTGCGCGCCGAGCGCCTCCCCGATCGCGCCGATCGTCGCCCGGTCTCGGCCCTCGGAGAAGTTCGGCACCGACTCGAGCGGGAGCACCCGCCTACTCTACGAGCTGCTTCAAGCTGAAGCCGTGAGCCTCCTGGCCGCTCTGGACAACGCGATGCTTCGTCCTCGGAAACGTCGAAATCTCCTCGATACGGACGCTCCACTGCGTCCTTTCCTCGCGCCGCCCAGAGCGGCCAGGCGACGAAGGGTCAGCTCGAAGCTGCTCACGCGGCGGTGATGCGGCGGCGCTCCTCCTACCGCTCGCTCGCCTCGCTCGCGCGCGACCTCGCGACCTGCCGCGCGTGCGCCGAGGCCGGCCATCCGCTCGAGTCGCTGCCCGTGATCGCTCAGGGGAGCGGCCGGCGCGCCTACCTCTTCGGCCAGGCGCCCGGTGTTCAGGAGGGTCTCGAGCGGCGCCCCTGGCGGGGACGTGCCGGGCAGACGCTGCGGCGCTGGCTCGAGCTCGACGAGGACGAGTTCTACGCGACCTTCTACTGCGCTTCGGTCACGCGGTGCTATCCGGGCAAGGCGCCCTCGGGACGCGGCGATCGGACGCCGACGTCCGAGGAGCAGCGTCTCTGCGCCTTCTGGCGTGAGCAGGAGCTCGGCATCGTCCGACCGAGGCTCATCGTGACTGTCGGGGGCCTCGCCGCGCGCACCCTGCTCGGGCTTCCGAGCGTGACCGACTCGGTCGGCTGCCGCTACGAGCTCGAGGGCGGAGCGGTCGCGATCCCGCTCCCGCACCCGTCCGGCGCGAGCGGCTGGCTCAACGACCCGGTGAACCGGGACCGCGTGACGGTAGCCGCGCGGCTCATCCGCGCCGAGCTCGACCGGCCGCCGAATCTGTCATCCGTCTGAGGTCGGAGGGCGTCGCGGCCTCGCCTGGCGATCGTTACGCTCGACGCTCGTGGCCGACGTCCTTCGCAAGAGCCTCGACGACCCGGACGAGGTCGTCGAACTACCGGGCATCAGAACGGAGCTCGTCGATCTGGGCGATCTCACCGTCGGCCGGATGGTCAACGAGCCCGGATGGCGCTGGTCGACGCACATCCGCCCCACGGTCGGCGGCGAGTGGTGCCAGGCCCGTCACCTCGGCTTCATCGTCTCGGGTCGGCTCGGCATCGACTTCCCGGACGGGAGCTCGGTCGTCTTCGAGCCCGGCGACGTCTTCGACATCCCTCCGGGACACGACGGATACACGGTCGGCGACGAGCCCGTCGTCCAGGTCGAGTGGGCCGGCATCAGGGCGTTCGCCGGCTTTCCGACCGGCATCCGCAGTCGCATCCTCGCGACGCTCCTCTTCGCGGATCTCGTCAGCTCGACCGAGCTCGCCGCGCAGCTCGGCGACGGCGCCTGGCGCGATCTCCTCTCGCACTACTTCGAGGCGGTCAGGCGCGAGCTCGAGCGCTTCGGCGGCCGCGAGGTGAAGACGACCGGCGACGGAATGCTGGTGACCTTCGACGGCTCGGCTCGCGCGCTGCACTGCGCGACCGCAATGCGCCGACTCGCGCGAGCGAGCGACCTGCAGGTGCGGATCGGGATCCACGTGGGCGAAGTCGAGATCGTGGGCGACGACGTGCGGAGCGTGACGGTTCACGAGGCAGCGCGCATCATGGCCGCAGCGAGCCCGGACGAGATCCTCATGTCCGAGATCACGTGCTCGCTGGCCGGCAGCGCCGGCTTCACGTTCGAGGATCGCGGCGCCCGTCCGTTGAAGGGTCTCGAGGGTGAATGGCGTCTCGCCGCACTGGTCGAGAACCGGGCAACCGAGACGTGACGGCGGCTGACCATCACAGCGCGTACCTGGCGAGAGCGGTCGTCGCCCTCACGCCGGCGGGGCGGGCAAGGGTCGGCGAGCTGCTCGATCAGCTGGCCGAGACCGCAGGTTCGCGCGACCGGCTCGTGCGGTTCGCCGAGGCCAGGAAGGCCGAGGCCGACCTCGGTCGCACCGACGTCCCGGCAGACGGCGAGCCGGCAGACCTGCTCACGGCGCCGGAGCTCGACGCGCTGATCGTCGGCTTCATGACGATCCGCGACACCGAGAGGCTCGACGACGTCGCCGACTGGGCGAACGCCGTGCTGGCGCTGCTCGAGGACGAGGCGGCGCGCTCGCGCACAGACTGACGGGCGCCGCGAAACGGCGGGTCGCCTCGGCCGTCCCGGCTAGCCTCAGGCGCGTGGCGCTCCTCCGCACCCGCGACCTGACCAAGGTCTACGGCTCCGTGCGCGCGCTCGACGGCGTCAGCTTCGAGATCGGGAACGGGATCACGGGCCTCCTCGGCGCGAACGGCGCCGGCAAGTCGACGTCGCTGAAGCTCTTCATGGGCCTGCTCGAGCCGGACGCCGGGTCGGTGGAGGTGCTCGGCCACGACACGCGCTCATCGTCCGAGTACCGGGTCCGGATCGGCTACGCACCGGAGCACGACTGCCTGCCGGAGGGAGTGGCCGCGGCAGAGTTCCTCACCTACATGGCGGAGGTGAGCGGCCTGCCGAGGGCAGCGGCGCGCCTGCGAGCCGCCGACATGCTCCGGCACGTCGGCCTCTTCGAGGAGCGGTACCGGGCGATCGGCACGTACTCGACGGGGATGAAGCAGCGCGTGAAGCTCGCGCAGGCGCTCGTCCACGACCCCGTGCTCGCCTTCCTCGACGAGCCCACCGCCGGGCTCGATCCGATCGGCCGGCGGGAGATGCTCGAGCTGATCCGCCGCGTCGGACACGAGTTCGGGATCAGCATCGTGATCTCCACGCACCTCATGGGCGACGTCGAGCGGACGTGCGACGCGGTCGTCGTCCTCGACGCCGGACGCGTGCTGCGCACGGGCGCGGTGTCGGGCTTCACCGAGGAGACCGAGATGCTCGAGGTGGAGCTCGTCGAAGGCGCGGCGGAGGTCGCCGACGCCCTCCGGCGCAGGGGGCTCACCGTCCGGCTCGACGGTGGACGCCTGACGATCGAGCGAGCATCGGCGCAGGACTACGACACGCTCCGCGACGCGATCGTCGAGACGAACGCGCTGCTCTACCGCCTCGCGCCCGCGCGCCACTCCCTCGCCGACGTCTTCGCGCCGGCGTCCGGCGACGGCGCCTCCGCGGAGGTGGAGGCCTCGTGACGGCCGGGCCCGGAGAGGTCTTCGATCTCGGCTACCAGGGCTACGAGGGAGCGCGCACAGGCCGTTGGTCGCGGCGGCGCGCGATCTGGCGCGACGGAGTGCGGATCGCGCTCGGCCTGGGTCGCGGCGTCGGTGCCAAGGCCGCGTCCTGGATCCTGATCGGGCTCGCGCTCGTGCCGATCGTGGTGCTCGTCGTGCTCGCCGCGTTCCTCGACCCACTGGAGACCGCGGCCGAAGACTTCGAGCTCCCGTCCTATGCCGAGTACTACGAGTGGGCGGCCGTCCCGCTTGCGCTCTTCGCAGCGGTCGTCGCCCCGCTCCTCATCTGCCCCGACCGCCGCGACGGCGTGCTGGCGCTCTACGCCTCGCGCCCGATCACCCCCGCCGACTACGTCGGCGCGCGCTGGGCCGCCTTCGTCACCGTCCTCGCGGCGACGGCGTGGCTCCCGGAGGCCATCCTCTTCACCTGGAACGCGCTCGACTCGCAGAGCCCCGGCTCGTGGCTCGCCGACAACTGGGACGTCGTGCCGCGGTTCCTCGCCGCCGGATCGCTCGCCGCGCTGCTCCTGACGACGCTCGCGCTCTTCGCCGCATCCTTCACGACGCGCCGGGCCTACGCGGCCGTCTCGGTCGTCGCCGTCATCCTGGTCGGCTCGGCGATCGGCGGCATCGCCGAGGACAGCTTCTCGGGCCCGCTCTCCGACGTCCTCTCGCTCGCGAGCCTCCCGCACGCGCTCGAGGACAGCGTGCACTGGATCTTCGGCGACGCCCGCGACCGGCCGGTTCCCGGCTGGGCCTCGACGCTCTTCCTCGTCGGGCTGACGGTCGTGCTCGGGCTCGGCCTGCTTCGGCGCACCGAGCGGATGGTGCGCGGATGAGCGAGCCGACGATCGTCGTCGAAGGGCTGTCGAGGTGGTTCTCAGGCGTCGTCGCCGTCAGCGACGTCTCGCTCGTCGTGGAGCCCGGAGTCACCGCCCTGCTCGGGCCGAACGGCGCGGGCAAGACCACGTTGCTGCGCGCGATCACCGGCCTGACCGAGCCCTCCCAGGGGCGAGTGCGCGTGTTCGGCGAGCCGGTGCGAGGCAACCCTGCCCTCTACCGCCGGATCGGCTTCATGTCCGAGCACGAGGGGGTGTACGACTTCCTGACGGGCCGCCAGTTCGTCGCGCTCAACGCCCGCCTGCAGGGCGTCGACGACGCCGACCAAGCGGTGCGCCGGGCGATCGACATCGTCGACCTCGCCTCGGCGCAGGACCGCCGCCTGCGGGAGTACTCGCGCGGCATGCGCCAGCGCATGCGCCTCGCCGCGACCCTCGTGCACGACCCCCCGCTCCTGATCCTCGACGAGCCGCTGTCGGGCACCGACCCCGTCCAGCGCCTGCACCTGCGAGAGGTCATCCGCCGGCTCGGCGAGGAAGGCAGGACGATCGTCGTCTCGTCGCACATCCTCGAGGAGGTGGACGAGCTCGCCGACCGCATCCACCTGCTCGTCAGCGGCAAGCTCGCCGCGAGCGGCGACTACCGCGCGATCCGGCAGCAGCTGAACGACCGCCCGTTCACGGTTCGCATCGACGCGACGCGGCCACGCGTCCTCGCCGCCGGCCTGCTCGAGGTCGAGGCCGTGGAGTCGGTGGAGGTCGACCGCGACGGGCGCCTACGGGTGCGCAGTACCGACGTGCAGTCGCTCCAGCGGGCCCTGCCGGCCGTCGCGCAGCGGCTCGACGTCCGGCTCTCGCGTGTCGAGCCGCTCGACGACTCGCTCGAGAGCGTGTTCGAGTACATCGCGAGCCGTTCCTAGGGCATGGGCGCGATCCTCAGGCTGACGCTGCAGCAGCTCGTGGGAAGCCGACGAGTGTGGATCGTGCTCGCGCTCGTCTCCCTGCCCCTGCTCGCCGCCGTCCTCTTTCAGGTCGGCGACACGACGACGACGAGCGCCGAGTTCGCCGACCGCATCACGGCGACGCTCGTCGCCTCCGGGATCCTCCCGCTCGTGATGCTGCTCTTCGGCACCTCCGCGTTCGGGAGCGAGCTGCAAGACAGGACGCTCCACTACCTGACCCTGAAGCCGCTCCCGCGCTGGCGGATCGTCGTGCCGAAGGTGCTCGCGGCGCTCCTCGCGGGCGGCGTGCCGGTCGCGCTGAGCGGGCTCGTGGCCGTGGCGATCATCGAGGAGGGAGATGCCGGGGGAGCGATCGCCACCGGCGTCGGCCTTCTGGTCGGGGCCGCAGCGTACGGCGCGCTCTTCACGTGGGCCGGGCTCGTGACCCGACACGCGCTCATCGCCGGCCTCATCTACCTCTTCGTCTGGGAGGCCGTGCTCGCCGCGTACCTCGACGGCATCCGGTTCCTCAGCATCCGCCGCTACACGCTGGCGATCGTGAACGGGATCGATGCCGACCGGCTCAGCAGCCCCGACGTCTCGCTGAGCCCCACCGCGGGCGCGGTCGGCGCGGCGATCGTGATCTGCGGCGCGTTCGCCCTCGCCGTCTGGAAGCTCGTCCGCATCGACGTGCCCTGATCGTGAGGCGCCGGACGGCGCGTAGGCTGGAGCGATGACCGCCGAGGCAGAGGTCCCGCGCTACCGCGCGACGTTCTGGCGCCTGCTCGGGTTCTTGCGGCCGTACAAGCTCTCGCTCGTCGCGTCGGTCGTGCTCGCCGTGATCGCGCAGCTCGGCTCGCTCGCCTTCCCGGCCCTCACGGGCCTCGTCGTCCGTGCGATCGAGGACGACAACGAGAGCGCCATGCCGTGGCTCGTGCTCGCGGTGCTCGCCGTCGGGATCGTCAAGGCCGCCGCACAGATCGGGCGGCGACTCATCTCCGGCTGGCAGGCGCTCGGAGTCGACTATGACCTGAGAAACGGCCTGTACGCAAAGCTTGTCCGCCTCTCGTTCGGCTACTTCGACCGCCATCAGACCGGGCAGCTGATGTCTCGTGCGACCGTCGACATCCAGAGCGTCCGCTTCTTCCTCGGCTACGGGCTGATCTTCTTCTTCCAGCACGTCTTCACGGTCGTCGGCGTCGGGATCATCGTCTTCCTCATCTCGTGGAAGCTGGCGCTCGTCGGGCTCGCCTTCGCGCCGATCCTGGTCGCGATCGCCTACCGCTACAGCAACGTGTCGCACCCGGTGCTGCGCGACGTGCAGCAGAAGATGGCCGACGTCGCGACGGTCGCCGAGGAGAACGTCGTCGGCGTCCACGTCGTCAAGTCGTTCGCCCAGGAGCAGGCCGAGCAGGACAAGTTCGAGCAGCGCTCCGAGGCGCTCTTCGGCCAGAGCCTGCGGGCCAACCGCCAGCGCGCGTTCTACGTGCCGGTGCTCGGGTTCCTGCCGCTGCTCGGGCAGGCGGCGGTGCTGCTCGTCGGCGGGCGGATGGTCGCGGACGGCTCGCTCTCGCTGCCTGCGTTCGTCTCGTTCAACCTCTATCTCGCGATGATGGTCTTCCCGCTGCGCATGCTCGGGATGTGGATCGGCGAGGGGCAGCGGGCGACGGCATCGGGCGAGCGGATCTTCCAGGTCGTCGACGAGCACGAGGACATCCGCGACGCGCCGGATGCCCGCGCGCTCCCCGAGGGGCCGGGCCGCGTCCACTTCGATGGCGTCACGTTCGGCTACGACCCGGCGCGGCCGATCTTCACGGGGCTCGACCTCGAGCTCGAGCCGGGCAGGACGGTGGCGCTGATCGGGCACACGGGCTCCGGCAAGACGACGCTCGCGTCGCTCATCCCGCGCTTCTACGACGTCCAGGCCGGCCGCGTCACGATCGACGGCGCGGACGTCCGCGAGGTGCAACTCACCTCGCTGCGACGCGAGATCGGCGCGATCGCGCAGGACCCGTTCCTCTTCTCGGCGAGCGTGCGCGAGAACCTCGCGTTCGGACGCCCGGAGGCGACCGAGGAGGAGATCGAGCGCGCGGCGCGGCACGCGCAGGCGCACGAGTTCATCGAGCAGCTGCCGGACGGCTACGACACCGTGATCGGCGAGCGCGGGATCACGCTCTCGGGCGGCCAGCGCCAGCGCGTCGCGATCGCGCGGGCGCTGGTCGTCGATCCCCGCATCCTGATCCTCGACGACGCGACCGCGTCGGTCGACGCGACGACGGAGGCGAAGATCCGGCTCGGCCTGCGCGAGGCGATGCGCGGCCGAACGACCGTGATCATCGCCCACCGCCTCTCGACGATCGCCCTCGCCGACGAGATCGTCGTCCTCGAGGACGGCACGGTCGCGGCGCGCGGCACGCACGACGACCTCGTCGAGACGAACGCCGTCTACCGCGAGATCTACGAGCACGGCCGCCTCGAGCGCGCGATCGCGGAGCAGGAGGTCGCCTAGTGGTTGATCCGGGAAGTCCTGTGCCCTTTGGCCGCGCGAAAACCGAGCAGGCCAAGGACGCAGGGAGCGCTCATACCAGTAGGTATGGGCGCGACCGAGGACACAGGCATGCGACGGTTTGCAGCCGGCCGAAGGGTGCAGCTACTCGCCGGAGCGACCACTAATGCGGGTCTGGCAGCCGGGCAGCCACCTCGTCGCCCAGCGCGACGTCAAGGTCCAGGACTGGTCGTGGGCGCAGACCAAGCGGCGCCTGACGACGCTCTACCGGCTCGCCCGGCCGTACCGGCTGCGGACGCTGCTCGCGATCGTCTTCCTGCTCGCTGCCACCGCCGTCTCGCTCGCGCCGCCGCTCCTGATCGGCCTCGCCGTCAACGAGGTGGCGCAGGGCGACACGGAGGCGCTCGGCCTCATCGCCGCCGCGTTCGTCGCCGCCGGCCTGCTCGGCATCGTCTGCTCGTACGGCCAGACGTACTTCACGGGCTGGACGGGCGAGCGGATGCTCGCCGACCTGCGCAACCACCTCTTCCGCCACCTTCAGCGCCTGTCGCTCGGCTTCTACGAGCGGAACCGCGCCGGCGCGCTCGTCAGCCGGATCACGAACGACGTCGACGCGCTCGACCAGCTCGTCACCGACGGCGCCACCTCGCTCGTGCAGAACACGCTCACCCTCGTCGGCACGGCGATCATCCTCTTCGTCCTCGACTGGCGGCTCGCGCTCGCGACCCTGCTCGTCGTCCCGCTGCTCTCGATCGGCACGGCGATCTTCCGCAAGCGCTCGGCGCGCAGCTACCGCCGGGTCCGCGAGCGGCTGACGACCGTCACGGCGACACTCGCCGAGGACATCGCCGGCATGCGCGTGCTGCAGGCGTTCACGCGCGAGCGGGCGGCACGCGAGCACTTCCGTGAGGTCAACGAGCGCTACCGAGCCGTGAACCAGGAGACCGTCGTCCAGAACGCGCTCTACTTCCCCTTCGTCGACCTCCTCTCGTCGATGGCGACCGCAGTCGTGCTCGGCTACGGCGGCTACCTCGTCTTCCAGGGCGACATGACGATCGGCGTGCTGACCGCGTTCCTCGGCTACCTCGTGAACTTCTTCGACCCGGTGCAGCAGCTCTCGCAGCTCTACAGCACGTTCCTGGCCGCGGTCGCCGCGCTCGACAAGATCACCGAGGTGCTCGTCGAGGAGCCCGAGGTGAACGACGCCGACGACGCGACGGAGCTCGCCCGGGTCCGCGGGCACGTCCATTTCGACCACGTCCGCTTCGCCTACGGCACGGGGCCGGAGGTGCTGCACGGGATCGAGCTCGACGTGCCGCCGGGAACGACCGTCGCGCTCGTCGGCCATACGGGCGCGGGCAAGTCGACGATCGCGAAGCTCCTCGCCCGCTTCTACGACCCGGTCGAGGGCGCGATCACGATCGACGGCGTCGACCTGCGCGGCGTGCGCCAGGAGTCGCTCCGCCGCCAGCTCGGGATCGTCCCGCAGGAGGGCTTCCTGTTCGCCGGAACGATCGCCGAGAACATCGCGTTCGGCCGGCCCGACGCGTCGCGCGAGGAGATCGAGGCCGCCGCGCGCACGGTCGGCGCCGACGAGTTCGTTGCGCGGCTGGAGGACGGCTACTCGACGCCGCTCGGCGAGCGCGGCTTCCGGCTCTCGCTCGGCCAGCGCCAGCTGGTCGCGTTCGCCCGCGCGCTGCTTGCCGACCCGCGGATCCTGATCCTCGACGAGGCCACGAGCTCGGTCGACATCGGCACCGAGCGGAGGATCGAGCGGGCGCTCCGCCGCCTGCTCCACGGCCGCACGGCGTTCATCATCGCGCACCGCCTGTCGACGATCCGCGGCGCCGATCGGATCGTGGTGCTCGAGCACGGGCAGATCGTCGAGCAGGGAACCCACGACGAGCTGCTCGCCCGTCGCGGCCGGTACGCCGAGCTCTACGGCAGCTGGGCCGAGGACGTCGCTTGACGCGCGGTTAGGCTGCTCCTCTCGATGTCGGTCGGCAGCGTCCTCGAGCAGGCATTCGGGCTCTACAAACGCTTCTTCTGGCGCTTCGCCCTGACCACCGCCGTCGTGATGGTGGTGCTCGATCTCATCTCGGCGCTGACGCTCACGGCCGACTCGGGCGAGGACTCGGGGACGGCTCTCTGGGCGCTGGTCAGCCTCGTGCTCGGCCTGATCGGCACATTCTGGGTTCAGGCCGCGCTGACCCTCGCCGTCGAGGACGTCCGGGACGGCCGGGTCGACACGACGATCGGCGAGCTCTACGCCCGTGCCCGCCCCCACCTCGTCGCGCTCGTCCTCGCCGGGATCCTCGCCTCGATCGGCATCGGCATCGGGCTCCTCTTGCTGATCGCACCCGGGCTCTACCTGCTCGCACGCTGGGCCGTGATCGTCCCGGCGATCGTGCTCGAGAACCGCTCGACCGGCGAGGCGTTCACGCGCTCGGGCGAGCTCACGGCCGGTCATCGCTGGAGCGTGCTTGCCGTCGCGCTCGTGACGCTGCTCCTGAGCGCGATCGTCAGCGCCCTCATCCAGGGGATCCTCGCCTCGATCCTGCCGGAGTTCCTCGGCATCCTGATCGGCAGCCTCGTCGCGCAGTGCGTGACGACGCCGTTCCTCGCGCTCTCGTGGACCGTCATGTACTTCGAGCTCCGGCAGTCCAAGGAGCCGGTGATCGCGACCTAGGGAGTGTCGTAACGACGCCACGCCTCGACCATCGCGAGGCGCTGCATGATCGTCGGGTGGTTCTGGAGCAGGACGTAGTCCCAGATCGGCGGGTCGGGGTCGCTCAGGGTCGTCGGCACGAAGCGCTCGAAGAGCGAGGACGCGGCAGGCGGATCGCGCGTGGACTCGAGCGCAAGCCAGTCCGCTTCCGCCTCGATGTGCCGGACGACCGCGTTCTGGAGCGGGCTCAGGACGAGCCCGATCAGCACGACCGTGAGCATCGCGAGCGGCACCGCCTCGGGGCGGCCCATGCCGCCGCGGCGGCGCGTGACGCGGGCGACGACGAACGCGGAGGGCAGCGCAAAGAGGACGAACCAGCCGACCGACTTCACGACGTGGTGGCGCGCGATGTGTGCGAGCTCGTGGCCGATCACGACACGCACCTCGCGGTTCGTGAACGGCCCGTCGACCAGGGTGTCCCAGAGGACGACACGGCGGCTGACGCCGATCCCCATCGCCTCGGCGTTCGGAAGCGACGTCTCGCTCTTGACGCGCTGCACGACGACCGGGATCGAGCCCACGTGCTGGCGGCGCTCGAGCTGCCGAACGCTGGCCCGTAGCGCGGGGTCGGTCAGGCGCTCGCTCGGGACGAGGTAGGGCAGGACGAACGCGAAGAGCAGCGCGAGCGCCGCGAACGCCGGCGCTGCCGGGAGCCACCACCACTCGCCGACGAGGCGCGCGAGCCCCATCACGATCCCGAGCGCGAGGCAGAGGAACAGGAACGTGCCGCCGAGGGCGAGCCAGCCGCCGAAGATCGCGTCGAAGTAGGTCGTGTGCATGAGCCCGTGCCGACGTGCCCACCAGAGGCCGAGCACGTCGAACGGGAGCTCGGCGAGCCAGAGCAGTGCGAAGCCGAGCATGCCGAGGAGCATTCCCGTGCCGATCGGCCCGGCCGCCGACTCGCGCATCAGGCGGGCGCCGCGGCGGGCGTACACGATGAAGACGGCGAGCTCGACGGCAAGACCGCAGATCCAGATGACGCGGCTGACCTGCTCGAAGGTCACCGCGTCTGAGAGCTCCTCGGCCGAGAAGTAGTGCTCGGGATCGAGGTCGGGCAGGCGAAGCGAGTCGGGCACTTCGGTCTGCCACAGGAGCCAGGCAGCCACGCACCACCCGATGCCGAGAAGGACGAACGCCGCGGTCCGCGCGACGCGGCCGGCCGTCACGCCGCGACGTCGAGTACAGGCTCGAGCACGGCCTCGCCCTCGGGCTCGCCCTCGAGCGGGCTCGCGTACGCGTAGCGGTCGGTGACGAGCAGCAGGTACGCGTACGTCTGAGCGTCGTAGCGAAGGCCGTAGGCCATCAGGTTGCGCAGCCCCCACGACGCCGAGCCGCGCGCGAGGGCGTAGAACCAGGTCAGCACGGCGGCGACGAGGACGGCGCCGCCGAGTGCGCTCGCGAGGATCATCGCCGGGATCGCGAGGATCAGGCGGAAGGCGGTCTTCCAGCGGTTCTGCGGCGCCGGGCCCGGCAGCTCGACGTCGAGCGGGTAGCTCCCGGGCGCGCCGACGAATCCGGGGAACGGATTCGCAGCGAGCACGAGGTAGGCGTAGACGTGGAACGCATAGCGCACGTAGCGGCTGAGGAAGCGGTGCAGGCTCGAGGCCGGCCGTCCCGCGACGAGCGTGACGAACCACTGCACGATCACGGCGAAGACGACGACGATCGACCAGAGGCCGAGCCACACGAGGTGCGGCACGGCGAGCAGGAGCCGGAAGAAGACGGTCAGCCGCGACCGCCGGAGATCGCTCGCCTCGCCGACGATCCGCACGGGATGGAGCGGCGGGCGCTCCAGCTGCTCGAGCATGGCGGTCGGGTCGGAGCTCGGGTAGCGCGGTGTGACGAGGAGGAGGTAGGCGAAGGTCTGCGCGCGGTAGCCGACGGAGTACACACCTGCATCCCTGAGCCCCCGTGGCATGCGCCCCGTGGCGAGGCTCGCGAACCAGCCGAGCACCGCGATCACGGCGAGCACGCCGGTCACGAAGCCGCCGCTGCTCTGGCCGGACGAGCCGCTGCTGGCCTCCGCGCTCGCTCCCGCCCCGGAGCTGAGGCCGAGGACGCCGGCGAGGAGCAACGCGGGAATCGCGAGGATGAGACGGAAGAGTGTGCGCCAGCGGGACTGGCGCTCTGGCTCCGGCAGCTCGATGTCGACCGGGTACGAGCCTGCCTCGCCCGTGAAGAGCGGGTACGGATTCGCGAGCAGCGAGACGTAGGCGGTCAGGTGCGTCATGTAGCGCAGGTAGGCGCACAAGAAGCGATGCAGGCCACCCGGCAGCTGGCCGGTCACGAGCGTCGCGAACCAGGCCGCGATCGCGACGAAGACGACGGCGACCGACCAGAGCACGAACCAGATGAGGTGCGGGATGGCGAGGATCAGCCGGAACAGCACCGTGAGCCGGCGCCGGACGAGGTCGTCCTCGACGATGAGGCGAACCGGGTGCTCGTCCACTAAGGGATTTATGAACGATGCGTCGGAGGTCACCGGCCGAGAGGGGTCTATGCTCCGGCGCATGGGCGTCGATCCCGAGGCCGGCGAGCAGGTCGCAGAGCAGATCCCGGAGCCGATCTCCGCCGAGGCAGCTCCGCGAAACGCGCCTCACGCCCGCACAGGCGGTGGCGCACATGCGGATCCGCGTGCCCGAGCGCGGGAATCGCAAGCTCTCGAGGGTGATCGAGCGGGTCAACGCCGACGAGCAGCTGAAGGGCTGGTGGCACGTCGCCAACGTGAACGCGGTCGTCCGGCTCGAGATCAACGACCACTCCTGGGTGCACATCCAGATCGTCGCGAACATCGCGCTCAAGCTCCTGCGCCAGCTCACGAAGCACGGCATCGAGCCCGCCGTCGTCACCGACTACGGCATGTCCCGCACCGACGCCGAGGTCGTCGTCACGCTGGCGGCGCTCACCCACTGCATCGGGATGTCCGTCCACCGAGAGGGCCACGAGGACTTCAGCCTCTTCCTCGCCGAGCCGAAGCTGCGCGAGCTGCTCGACGGGATCTACGACGAGCCCGACCTGACGGTGATCGTCTCGGAGGTCCTGCAGGCGATCACGAGCCACCGGGCCGACGGCGAGCCGCTCACGCTCGAGGCCGGGATCCTGCGGGTCGCGGACGCGCTCGACATGGAGCAGGGCCGCTCGCGGATCCCGTTCGAGCGCGGCCGCATCGGCATCCACTCGCTGTCGGCCGCCGCGATCGAGGACGTCGCGATCGGGGACGGCGAGCAGAAGCCGATCCGGATCGAGATCACGATGAACAACTCGTCGGGCATCTACCAGGTCGACAACCTGCTCAAGGCGAAGCTCCGCGGGTCGGGCCTCGAGCCGTACGTCGAGGTCGTGGCCCACATCGACACCGAGGCCGAGAAGCGCCTCGTCCCGCACTACACGCTCGAAATCTGAGGGCGGTCGGCGCTACACTGCGGGGCGCCTTGCGGGATCGTCTAATGGTAGGACGCCTGACTCTGGATCAGGTAGTCTAGGTTCGAATCCTAGTCCCGCAGCTCAAGAAAAGCCCGCTCAGGCGGGTTTTTTGTTGCCGCATCCAGCATCGGCTGCAAGCCAGAATCCGAGTTAGTGCCCATTTGTGCCCAATCAGCGCGGCGAACGAGCTCGTCCATGCGCGTGCCGACCTCGCGCTTGCGCTCCAACGTCTTCGCGTACATCTCCAACGCCAACGCACTCCACAACGAAGGCGCTCGCGGTGTTGCGGAAGCTGGCCGCTCGGGCGAAGTGCTGCCGACCGCCCAGCCCGTCAGCGACGACCTCACCGAACGGGCACGACAGTGGGTCGAGGCGACTGACGAAGGCACATCTCGTCAGGATCGAAAGCCGACACGACACTCCGGTTCACTGACTGAAATCGACGCTGAACGTGATGTAGGGCGGATCTAGGAGCTGGGTGAGACCTGAGGACCCGGCGGCCGTTACGGCCTGAGCGTTCGCTCCCCGGCAAAGCATCGGCAGCGCGAGTTCGTTCGTCTTGCCTGTATCCCACCAGTGCGCGAGTGATGTGGTGATGCCGCGGCCGTTGGCCGGGGGGTTGGCGGAGTCGTAGGTACGGACGAAGGACCAGATCGGGTCGAATGCGAGCGAAGGCTTGCTGTTCTTGAACGTCGTTTGGAAGTGGAAGCACTTGGGCGGATAGCCGGCCCGACCGAGGTCACGCCAACGGACGGCGATGATCGCGGCGTTGGCGGCCGAGGCCAGCATCTTGCCGAGCGAGAGTCCGGAGTTCGCCGCAGCAGCCGAGGGCCCGGCCATCTTCTTGAGCGCAAAGTTGATCGCCTGGGATCTGGCCGTGGAGGTGACGACCTTCTCGGCGAGCGTTGCCATGATCGTGCCGATCCGGCCGCTCGCCAGGTCGAGGAACTCGGCTTCGTGGTTCTTCACCGCCAGCACCGTCGCCTGGCCCAGCAGTACGTAACAGCGAGGTGTCCCCTTGTCAGGGCCTGCGTGCGCCTTGCCGCACACCCCGACCATCGAGTGGTTGATGGGGCGCGTGGCAGCAGCGGTGGCCTGAACCGTGCTGCACGGCTCTCGCTGGCAGGGTTGCCAGTCGATCTGACCGTAGAGCGCACCGAACGGTGCCCGGCCGGAGCCGTCGGGATGAATGACCTCCCACTTAGGGACCATGCCTTCCACCGTCTTGAAGGCGATCCATGTGCCGCTCGGCGAGAACGTCGCGCTTTCGACGTAGGCCGCGCCCTCGCGGGATCCCTTTGGATAGTCCGTGAGCGCCCTCGGGGTCCCGTTGGGCGTCGCGTCCACGATTTCGACGCGAGTCGTGCCCTTGCCGATCGACTTGTCGACCGTGCCGTGGACGAGTACGAGGCGCTTGCCGTCCGGAGCCCAGTCGATCGAGGTGAACGAGTCGTCGCCATCCCAGGGAAGCGTGGCCACCGGCTGGAGGTCTGGCAGTTCCGAGAGCGCTCCGTCCTTCAGACGCAGGAGCGCGATGCCTTGGCGCTGGTTCCTCTGGTCGTAGAACACGACCGCGACCTGGTCGGAGGTCGGTGACGCGTCGACCTCGGTCGCATACCAGCCGCCCGCTGCGAACGTGTTCAACGACTCGTACGAGTTCGTGGCGGCGGCATCGACCCGCAAGAGGAGCTGGTACCCGCTGCCGCCCGCCCCGATGATGTGCCTGCCGTCGCGCATCCAGCTCCAGTCCGCGGTGCCCACGTACAGCTCGCCGGTCTCCGCGAGCAGCAGCCTGTCGCCGGATCCGTCCGCGTTCACGACGCGCAGTTCGCCTCCGCGAGGCGTACCGATGACGTAGGCGATTCGCGACCCGTCCGGGGACCACTGGGCCTGCTGCACGAACAGCTTTCCGTGAGACAGGATCCGTCGCGAACTCGTTCCCGACTGGAGATAGAGCCCGCAGGAGTACACGTTGCCCTTCTCACATCCTCCCCCAGCCAGTGGCCCGTCGCGCCCGGGAAACGTCCCCTGAGCCGACGAGCGCAGCCGACACCGCAACCATCACCGCCGCCAACAACACACACCACCGCACCTGCGCCATCAGCGCACGTTTAGCAGCCCGCCGCGTCCGCTGCAATAGCCTGCTCTGGTTCCGCAGTTACCTCAACACGGCCAGAGACGTGACGATCGACGACGCGGCCCTCGTGAGCGGCCGTCTCGCTGCCTTGGGTGGGCTGTCCTACGACGGTGCACTGGCGGTGCTGCGGAAGGCGGCTGCTCGGATGAAGCGTGGCCGACCGCCAAGCTCGTGAGCGACGACACCGCGCGTCGACCTTGTCCGTCTTCGCCGCCAGCGGAGCGACCGTCTTCACCTTGCGCGCATCGGCGACCTCCACCTGCCAGCCGCACGCGACGAGCGTGGCCGTCCGCTCGGCCAGCGCCTGGAGCAGCTCGTCAGGGAGGACGAGCCCCACATCCGCGACCGCGTCGAACTCATCTAGCGACGCGCGCCAGTACCCTGATCGCGAGAACGCGACTGATCACCGTCAGGGCGACGCCGCACGGCGTCGTAACTCCGCGTCGGTCGCCAACGACCAGCGGCTTCCCCCGCTCGTCGAGGTGGTGGGCCAGCACTACTAGAAACCGCGGCCGCCTTCTCGACATCGAAGTGGACGACCCGTTCGAACCAAGGAGGACTTCATGAAGGGAACGCTCGTCGTCGCGGCGGCGGTCGCGGCCCTCGCCGTGGCCGCGGCACCGCCGGCTGGCACCGGGACGCGCCTCCCGCCGGCCGCGCCCGCAGGCCAGATGGTCTTCTACGGCCACATCAAGTCGCTGACGCCGAGCGGCGGCCGCTACGTGCTGCAGTTCGACCCGGCCTGGTTGCTCGAGGGCACGACCGCTGAGAAGGCCGCGGTCGACGACAGCGTCCTCTCGCCGAGCGAGCCCGTGCCGAACGACAACTACACGCGCGACGAGAGCCACAAGCTGCTCACGTTCCTCGTCCCGCGGACGGCGCGCGTGACCGTGCTCACGCGCGGCATCCACTCGACGCCGGTCACGGTCGCCGAGTTCGCGCAGCTTCTGAAGGGGCGTAACCCGAAGCATCGATCGCTCTTCGGTTCGCCCGCCGGGTGGGGCTACTGGGCGCTCGTGAACATCGATCGCGTGCGCTCGCTCGACGCGCAGTACCACCCCTAGACGATTGATTCTCAACTTCCGCACCCCTGGATGGCGGACTGCACGCGGCGTATCGCGGCCGCCGGGGACGGCACGAAGGCGTAAAGCCTCGGCACCGTGCCGCCGCCGTGAGCAGCGGCGCGAAGGTGGGGTCGGCCGGGCGGCCCGCCACGTTCCGGTGGCGCAGCGCCTCGGCCTCCGCCGCGGTGGCGGCCTCGATCAAGGGCGATCCTGCTCGCGCTCGTCGGCGGCGCGATCGCGCTCACAGCGCTCTGCTTGCGGATGTTCACGCGGCGCGTGGTGACGTGACAACCGCGGTTGGCCCTATTCATCGGGCCGCGCGGCGTTAACCGCACGACCCACCAGGCGTTAACCGCCTCGCGGTCTCATCCGTCATGCAGGGTCGCATGCCGAGCCGGGCGACGACCGAGAGGAGCACCGATTCCTCGGAGTCTCCTTCACCCGACAGATCGCTGGAAAGCGATCGAAGCTGAGAAGGAGGATTCGAAGTGAACGCGCGCATGCTCGTGATCGCCGGCTCCGTCGTCGCACTTGCCGCGGCTGCGGCCCCCGTGGCCAAGACGGTGCCGATCAAGCCAAGCAAGAAACCCACGGCGCAGAACCACCATCCGAAGTCGAAGGCTGCCGCGAAGATCCATGTCGCCGCGAAGCCGACGAAGCAGGTCGCGAAGAACGTCTTGACGGAGCCCGTCCCACCCCGCGTCCTCTGCATCTGCATCGTGAACCCGCCTTTCACTCCGGCGCCCCCGATCAGCCGGGAGGAGTGGGAAAGGCGATGGGACCAGGAGATGATCGACCACGGTCTCGAACCGATCTACGGGACGACCGGCACGGCTACCACTGTCCAGGCTGCAGCTCAATGACGACTTCGGCGGCGAGCAGGCAGCGAGACCGGGTGACTCATGGACGATCTCGTCGCCGCCCGCAGCCACGAGCCGCTGCCTGCTTTCTCGACTTCGAGCGCGTGCACCGAGAGCCGGGACCCGAACGGACCCACGTCGCGCCGAACGCCGCATGTCCTTCGAGAGCCGCAGGGAGAATCAGTGAATCCCCTGACGCGCCGAGGCCGCGCTCCCGGCAAGGTTGTGTGTGCGCCAAGCGCGGATCGCAATTAGGACGAAGCTTCACCCGGCAAGGCAGCAGGCAGAACCGTCCGAATGCCTCGCCGGTGAGGTGGACGAAAGCGAAACCGACCAGGCGAAGGTCAGTAGGGGCCCGCGAAAGCGGGCCCTATCTCTCGTCACTTCCTTAACGGCGGGGAGGCAATCTGGACGGCAAGAGTCGTCGACGGGTCCGGGACCGGCGGCTGGGCCGGAATGTCCGGCGAGGGCAGCTTCCGGGCGCCACGGAGGCCGAAAGCCCCTTCACGCTCGACGTCAGCCTCGGTTGAGCAGGCACGCCGAGCGGGCCGGGCCGATTGCGTCGCCACCCGTCGTCACGAACCGAACGTCAAGCACCTAATCCTCCGTTTCCGCAGCCAAATGCTGCGGGCGGGTTAGTGCCCTCTCGAACTCAGCAGCAAGCCAGCGACGATCACGATGGCGGCGACACCGATCGCCACGAAGAATGCGCCCAAATCGCGTGCTCCTTAGGAAGTTGCTCACCAGCAGCTCGCTGCACAGACTCTAGATCGGCGCAGTTCGCATCGGCGCGGGTCTAACGGCCAGCGCCGGCTGCCGATTCGGGTTGGTGCGTTGGGCGCTCGTGGGGCGCGTTTTCGGGCCACGCAGTGGGGATGTCGCGGGAGGGAGCGCCGCCAACTGGGTAGGCTGCGCTCCCGCTGGAGCGGGCCGTGAGGCGCCCGCCCCTTGCCGACACAGAGAGCGCGCGACGGCGGCGATCCTCGAAGCACACACCGCCGTCACGTCGATCGCTCGCCTCAGCGAGGCTACTCGTATCCGAGCCCCCCGTCCTGGCACTCGGTGATCTCCGAGGCCAGGCTGTCGGAATGGTGCCGCGGGCGATCGCCCGCCGTCTCCGGGCCGAAATGCCCGGCCAAAGCGTTGTCGTCGACCCTGATCAGAACGTAGGGATTCGTGTCCGATCCCGTGCCGTGGCAGATCGAGACCTTGTCGGCTTTGCCTTGTGCAGAGGCGACGAAGCCGATTCCCATGACGCCGCAGGCCGCGACGACAGCCGCCAGACGCTTACCGTGCCGCATGTCGATTCTCCTCACCTCAGTCTGGAAGATGCCGATCACACTGTGGTTCCGGAAGCCGGCCGGTGCTATCGCTGAAACGAGGGAAGGCCGCCGAGCCTTATCCCTCGAGCGAGGGAAACCGCGCAAAGGACCGACGCGAATAGCATCCGCGGGTCGCGGGGCAGGCAGTGGAACTCGTCGTCATCGGTGCGGGCAGGCCGGCCTGGCGACGAGCCACGCGCTCGCGCGCGCCGGGGTCGGGCACGTCGTGCTCGAGCGCGGCCGGATCGGGCAGACCTGGCGCGAGGCGCCTGACCCGCACCCACTGGGCGACGCTAACACCGGGCGGTCCGGTCTGTGTCCACCGCTGAGGCGTAAGAAATGGGCTCGCCGGGTGCCCCACTTCCAGCTCGTGATGACCGACGGCGAGATCCTCGGCCCGATCGAGTTGGGCCGCCCCGACTGGCCGGACGGCTCGATCATGTACCGCGGCGGCGAGCCGAACCTGCGGGTGGTCCGGCGGGTGGAGGCCGACGACGACGACCCGGACTCGCCCGGAAATCGACCTAATCTGACGACTGGCGTCGAGTCTGCCTTCGATCCCGCAAACCCGCATGGATAAACGGGAAACGCCCCACGATGCTGCTCGCAGGGTTGCTACCGGGCGACGACGACCGTGATGCTCGTCTGGCGCGCACCGCCGTCGTCGTCGCGCACGGTGAGGGTGATCGTGTAGGTGCCGTTCCTCGTGTAGACGTGCGCTCCGCTGGCTGCGCCGACGCCGCGAACCTCCGCCACGCGGCCGTCGGAGGTCTTGCCGTCACCCCAGCTCCAGGTAGCGCTGTGCGTGTCGCGAATGCCTGGATCGGCGAAGAGCGCACCCACCTTGAGCTCGGCGTTCACCCTGGGTCTGAGCGAGGAGGGGACGATCGGACTGACGACGGGTGCGACGTTCGTGACCGTCACGGTCGTGTCGCTCTGGCCGCTGAGGCTGGCGGCGTCGGTGACGGAGAGCGTGAGCGCGACCACGGAGTCGTCGCGGGCGGTGAAGGTGGGCTCTGCAGCCGTCTCGTTGTTCAGAGCGCCGGCGCCGCCGAGCCACTGGAACGCGTACGGCGTCTCGCCGCCTGCCCCGCTCCCGTGGAGAACGACCTTCGAGCCCTCGGAGACCGTGTACGGGCCGCCGGCGCTCGCGGTCGGGAGCCGGCGGCCGACGGTCCAGGAGCTCGCGGCCGAGGTGCGAATGACGGCCTCCGCGTCCCCGTCGGCAAGTCGCGCGCGGCTCTCGACGCACGGGTCGGGCGTCGCTCCCGCCGCCGTACAGTCGGGAAGCGCGAAACCGTTCCGAGCAAGGGAGAGGTACGACAGCGGCCACGACGTCAGGAAGATGCTCGCATCGAGGCGGAAGCGGATCACGAGCGGGTTGCCTGCGTTCGCCGCCGGAGCCGTGATCTGGACGAGCCTGCCCTGAACCGTGAAGCCCGCGGAGCCCTGCGACGGGAGCTCCGTCACCGTGACCGTGCCTGCGTTCGGCGTCGTCAGGGTCGTCTCGATCGAATCCGCAGGTGTCGCTCCGTCCTGCTCGACGTCGGTCGTGACCGTCGATCCTGCTGCAAGGGCGGTCGTGAAGCTCTTCACGCTCTCGCTCGGGCTCGCACGCCCGAGGGCGAGGCTGTGCAGAGAGCCGGCCGCGATCGCCGTCGCGTTCGTGAGACCGTGCACGGGCGCAGGGGTCGTCCGCTGCGTCGTCGCCCCGTCCCCGAGCTGCCCGTACTGGTTGTTCCCCCACGCCCGCACCGTCCCGTCCGTGCGCAGGGCAAGGCTGTGGTAGCCACCGGCCGCGATCGCGGCGGCGTTCGTGAGCCCGGACACCTGAATTGGCGCGGTCCGCTGCGCGGTCGTCCCGTCGCCGAGCTGCCCGTAGCCGTTCCACCCCCACGCCCACACCGTGCCGTCCGACCGCAGGGCGAGGCTGTGGCCGCCGCCGGCAGCAATCGCGGCGACGTTCGTGAGCCCGGACACCTGAATTGGCGCGGTCCGCTGCGTGGTCGTCCCGTCGCCGAGCTGCCCAAAGACGTTGTCCCCCCACGCCCACACCGTGCCGTCCGACCGCAGGGCGAGGCTGTGGCCGCCGCCGGCAGCAATCGCGGCGACGTTCGTGAGCCCCGAGACATGCACTGGCGTCGTCCGGTTCGTGGTCGTCCCGTCGCCGAGCTGACCGCCGCCGTTCCACCCCCACGCCCACACCGTGCCGTCCGACCGCAGGGCGAGGCTGTGGTGGCCGCCGCCGCCGGCCGCGATCGCGGTGACGTTCGTGAGCCCTGAGACCTGAACCGGGGTCGGCCGCTGCGCGGTCGTCCCGTCGCCGAGCTGGCCATTGGCATTGCTGCCCCATGCCCACACCGTGCCGTCTGTGCGCAGGGCGAGGCTGTGGTAGCTGCCGGCTTGGGCAGCGGTGACGTTCGTGAGCCCTGAGACCTGAACCGGGGTCGGCCGCTGCGCAGTCGTCCCGTCGCCGAGCTGTCCATAGGCGTTGTATCCCCACGCCCACGCTGTTCCGTCGGTTCGGCGAGCCAGGGTGTGGTAGCCGCCGCCCGCGAGCGAGGCCGGGTTCATGATCCCGCCGACCTCGGCCGGGAGCAGACGCGAGTCCGTGCCGCCGGTGCCGAGCTGGGCGTAGTAGTTGAGCCCCCACGCCCAGAGCGCGTCCTTCGCCGGCGCGGGCGGGTCGAGCGTCGGCAGGATCACGGCCGGGCCGCTCGTGATCGACGCGAGCACGACCCCGTCTGACGTCACGAACGCAACCTTCGTCCCGTCGCCGGAGACACCAGTCGCTCCGAAGCTCGCCACCGGGGCGTGGGTAACGGGATCGAAGTTGACCTGCGTCGCCGTGTCCGTCTGGCGGTCGAAGCGGAAGACGTCGTTCGTGAGCTCGTCCGCGTAGGAGACGTAGCGACCATCGTCGGAGACCGACGCCCCCGCGCCGTTTCCGAGGTAGATCGTCTCCTTCGTCGAGGTCTGGAGGTCATAGAGCCAGACGCCGGGCTGGTCAGGATCGACGTCGTCGTACCCCGACCAGACGACGTAGCGTCCGTTCCCGCTCACCATCGGACCGAGGTCAGAGCTGTCGCAACATCGCGGGTTCGCCGAGATCAGCGTCAGGCTGTTCGTCGCGCGAGTCCAGACGACGATGCCGTACGCATCCATGTCGGAGAGAAGGCTGCCCGGCCAGACGGCGACGCCGCCGTCGTCGGAGAGAGACGGCGAGACAGAGCTCGCCGTTGCGCTTTCTCCGGGCGTCACGTTCACCGCCACGGTCGTCCCCGCCGTCCGGTCGCGGAGGAAGATCGCCGCCCCGTCCGTGTCGTAGTCCCAGCCTGCCGGCTCGAGCACCGGGTCGCGGGACAGGAACGCGACGTAGCGGCCGTCGCCGCTCACCGTCACCCCGTAGAACACCGCCGACGCAGGCTGCTCGTCGTCGGTCAGGCTCACGAACGCGCTCGTCGCAGTCGTGCGATCCCAGAGGCTCGCCCTCGCCGTCGAGCCGTCGATACCGAGATAGGCGACGTAGCGACCGTCGTCGGAGAGGCTCGGATAGCCCGAGACCGCCCCGGTCACCACCGTCGTCGTCTCCGCCACCGTGTCGGCGAGCGTCAGCCCACTCGGGCCGTTCACGACGACGTAACGGCCGTCATCCGAGACCCAGTGTGGAGGAGCGATCGACGGCGCGGTCGCCGCGTTCGCGACGAGCTTCGTCGTCACCGTGTCCGCGGACGCACCTGTGGAGACGACCACCGCGCCGAGAGCGCAGCAGCCCAAGACCAACGCCAGCCTCTGCTTCATCTCCCGCGCCTCAGCGGTTCTCGCCCGCGTGACCCGACGATCTACTGGTGAAGCCGCCGCCTCCTTCGAGGACGTGCGAAGACTCGGCCCCCCCGAGTAGGCGTTCGATGTCGCCGGTCACGCTTCCGTGCACCTCCGCAGATGGCGATGCGGCAAGTTTCCAATCCCCGGGCGTCGCTGTCAACAGCTGCTCGAAACTCGTGGGTCTCTAGTTTGTACGTGGCCCGGATCGGGGAGCGCCCCCTGGTACCCGAGCTTGCGTTCCAGGGAGCAGGGTGTATGGTCGGGCGCGTAGTGCGCCGCGGCTTCGCGGCAGGCGCGCGGCCCTCTGCGGCGTTGCTCGAAACGCAAGTCCATTTGGGATCGGAGGGAAGGATGGCGAGCAAGTTGAAGATCAAGGTCAACGGCCTTGTTCATTCGGTGACGGCAAGCCTCGACACGCCGTTGCTGTACGTGTTGCACAACGAGCTGCACCTGCACGGCCCGCGCTTCGGTTGCGGGTTGGCGCAGTGCGGTGCCTGCTCGGTGCTGCTGGACGGCAAGGAGATCCGCTCCTGTGTCACCCCGGTGGCGGCGGTGAGCGGAAAGGCGATCACGACGCTCGAGGGGCTGCCGGCGATGTGGTCGTCCGAGCGTGGCACGGCCGCGGCTCCGGCGGCGTTGCACCCGCTGCAGCAGGCGTGGATCGACGTTCAGGTGCCGCACTGCGGCTATTGCCAGAACGGCATGATGATCCAGGCGGCCGATCTGCTGGCGACGACGAAGAAGCCGACCGAGGCCCAGATCCGCACCGCGATGAACGGGCATCTCTGCCGCTGCGGGACCTATCCCAGAATCCTGACGGCCATTCAGAAGGCCGCGGCCGTGATGGCGAAAGGTGGGCAGTAGCCATGACCGAGCTGCTTCAGAAGGAGTTCTCGCGCAAGTCGTTCGTCAAGGGCGGCGGCGCACTCGTCGTCGGCTTCAGCGTCCTCGGCGCCGGTCTCGCCGGCAAGGCGCAGGCGGCCGACAGCCCCTTCGCGTCGAACGGGCCGTTCAACCAGTACGAGATCGATTCGTGGATCACGATCAACGCCGACAACACGGCGTCGATCAAGACGGGGGGCATCCTCCAGGGAACCGGGTCCGACACGGGCCTGCTGATGATCGCGGGCGAAGAGCTGAACATGGACATGAGCCAGCTCGAGTTCGTCATCTCCGACACGAACGTCACCCCGAACACGGGCAAGCACTCGGCGAGCAACACGATCAAGAACGCCGGGCCCGGAGTGCGTGCCGCCGCGGCCTCCGCAGCTCAGACGCTGCTCGGCCTGGCCTCGACGCGACTCGGGGTGCCCGTCGGGAGCCTGACCGTGAAGTCGGGTGTCGTCGCGGGCGGAGGGCGCACCGTCACCTACGGCGAGCTGCTCGGCGGGAAGCTGTTCAACGTCCAGATGCCCGCGAGCTGGAACATGCAGCCCGCGACCCCGAACGGTGGGTTCACGGGCGGCATCGCACCCGGCCAGTCGCCCTCGAAGTCGCCCAGCCAGTACACCCTGGTCGGGACGTCTCCGCCACGGATCGACGTCCCGGAGGTCGTCACGGGAACCGGCGTCTACATCCAGAACATCCGACTTCCCGGGATGCTCCATGGGCGAGTGGTGCGGCCGAGCGGCCAGTCGGTGTTCGGTTTCGGCGCTCCGATCGTCTCGGTCGACGAGAGCTCGATCAAGCACATCCCGGGTATCCAGGTCGTGCGCAAGAACAACTTCATCGGGGTCGTCGGCCAGCGCGAGTACGACGCGATTCAGGCCGCGGCACTGCTGAAGGTGAAGTGGGCCGACCCGCCGAAGACGCTTCCCAGCAGCGGCAACGAGTTCGAAGGCATGCGTGCGCTCGACAGCGCCGGCAAGACGACCATGACCAGGACCGACCTCGGAGGAGTCGCCCAGACGGTCGGCAGCGTCGACGCAGCCCTCGCCTCCGCGGCGAAGGTCGTCTCGCAGACGTACGCCTGGCCGACGAACATCCACACGCCCATGGGGCCGCAGTGCGCGGTCGCCGACGTGACCCCGCAGGGCGCGCGGATCTACTCCGGCACCCAGGGTGCGTACCAGACCCGGCCGCAGGTGGCGCTCGTGCTCGGCCTGCCCGAGAGCACGGTGCGCGTCACCGCGCTTCCGATGGGCGGGTGCTTCGGCGACGGCGTGCAGTACTTCGACGTCGCCCAGGCGGCTGCGTTGATGTCACAGGCCGTCGGCGCTCCCGTCCGCGTGCAGCTGATGCGCCAGACGGAGATCAGCTGGGGCCAGTCGTCGCCGGGGTCGCTGATGGACGTCAGGGCCGGCGTGGACAGCAAGGGCAACCTCGTTGCCTTCGACTTCACGCACTTCTACCCGGAGTACCGGAGCGACAACGTCCAGACGAACGCCGAGCTCGCGGGGACGCCGTTGCCGGCGGTTCCCTCGAGCAGGAGCGGCAACTACTGGCCCGTGCCGATGTACAGCATCCCCAACACCCGCTACCTCGTGAAGTCGATTCCGCTGATCAACAACTGGATCAAGGTTCACTGGCTGCGAGCCGGCAGCGCCCCGCACACGACGTTCGCCGGCGAGCAGGTGATGGACGACCTTGCCACCGCGATGAACATGGATCCCGTTGCCTTCCGGATCCAGAACGTGACCCGGGGGAACGACATCGCGGCCGGCCAGCTGAAGGACCAGCTGCTGGCCGTGCTCGACGCGGCCACCTCGGCCGCCGACTGGAAGCCGAGGGTCATGGCCTCGAATCTGTCGGACGCCGACGTCGTCACCGGCCGCGGCGTGGCCTGGTCGAACGTCGACAGCCCGAAGACGTACGCGCAGACGGCCGCGATCGCCGACATCGAGGTGAACAAGAAGACCGGCAAGATCACCGTCAAGCACGTCTACCAGGCGCTCAGCGCCGGTCTTTCCATCTACCCCGGCGGCGTCGAGAACCAGATCGTCGGCGGCGTGACGCAGATCGTCAGCCGCCTGCTCCACGAGCAGTACCGGTACAGCAAGACGAACGTCACGAGCAACGACTTCGTCACGTACCCGATCCTGCGTTTCAAGGACACGCCGAAGGTGACGGCGATGGTGCTCCAGCGGAACACCATGCCGACGATGGGCGTCGGCGAGCCGGTGGCGATGGCGGCCGCCGCGGCCGTCGCCAACGCGTTCTTCGACGCGACCGGCGTGCGGATGCGGACGGCGCCGTTCACGCCGGCCCGCGTGCGGGCAGCGCTCGCGTCGGGTGGTGCGGGAACGGCCGGCGTCAGCTAGAGACGCCGCCGCACGGCAACTCGAGATCGGGCCCGGCGACGGGCCCGATCTCTTCGAACGCTGCGAGCCGACCCGGAGAGAGACGGGTCGGCTCGCCTCACATCGCTACGCCCCCGAACGAGGCCGGACGCTGCCGCGGAGGGAATGCCAGCGCTCGATCCGTTCCCGCAGGCCCCAGCCCAGCCCATCGTCCTCTTCGAGCTCGATCCCGGCCTGGCCTGCGAGCGCACGCTCGAGCGCCGGCCGGCAGAGGAGGCCGAGATCGACAAGCGTCTCCCCAATCGGCTTGCCGGTGTCGAGCTGAGCCGTGAGCGCGCGCTCGATGTCGCCGTTCTTCACGGAACCTTGCTCGACAAGCAGCGCGCCGAGCAAGGTTTGATCGCCGCAGTTTTCTTGCATCTCCCCAATCCCCACTGAAGGTGGATGTATGCCGCAAAGACCCCTGACGCCAAAGCGGACAGGGCAAGTATGGTCGCCGCCGGGCCGGAGCGAAATCCCTAGATTCAGGGATTATCGAGCGGCGACGAGGTCACCCCCGCCGATTCGGAGGAGATCGGTCGACGCGGAAGACGTGCGCGTCGTAAGGCGCGAGTCGGACGTACAGCCCGTCACGCGCAAGGTCGGTGCCGTCGCGCTCGTACGCCTCGTCGTGCCAGACGTCGTTGAACGCCCAGGTCGCGCCCTCGAACGTCGGGCCGAGCATCACGCGGCCGTCGGCCTCGCCGTCGCTGTAGTTGAGGACGACCACGTGCCGCGCCCAGCGCCAGGCGAGCAGACGCTCGTTGCTCGCATTGTCGGGCCACCCCTCGACGGCGAGCAGCTCCCACGGATCCTCGCGCAGAGCCTCTTCGTGGACGAGGCGAAGAAGGCGGTCCCAGTAGGCCGCGCAGGCCTCGTCGGTCGCCTCGTGCGGCTCGCGCCCGAGGTGGACGGGAAGCCTCACCCGCCGGCCTTCGATCTGCCCCCGGTAGACGAGCGGGGCACCGGGCAGCGTCATCAGCGCGACGGCCGCGGCCCGATAGCGGTCGGGCGGGAAGGCCCCGGCCGCGCGCGGCTCGTCGTGGTTCTCGAGGAAGCGCACCATCCGCTCCTGCCAGGCGGGATCCGCCGCGAGGTGCTGCCGGATCGAGCCTGCGTCCTCGTGCAGGAGGCGGTCGTAGAGCCGCTTGTCGTAGCAGAGGTCGATGCCCTCGTCGAGGAGCCGCCCCTCGAGATCCCAGTACGCCTCGGCGGCGAAGAGGAAGTCGGGCCGCGCCTCCCGCACCCGCCGCGTGACTTCGACCCAGTACGACTCCGAGCGGCGCGGCGCGAGCCGTCCCTCCCAGGTGCGCTCCGCCACGTCGTCGAGGAAGAGCATCGCCATGTCGCAGCGAACCCCGTCGCAGCGCCCGGCGATGCCCACGAGCGTCTCGACGACCTCGTCGCGGAGCGCGGGCGACATCGGGTCGAGCTGCACGACTTCGGGCCACGGCGGGAAGTACGGGTCGCGCCCGCGGGCGATCGGGCCGTGGGAAGTCCGCCACCAGGCGCCGGGGTCGCGCGCGGCATCCTCGTCGCTCCCGTGGACGAAGAACTCCGGGTGCGCGTCGACCCACGGATGGTCGGGCGCGACGTGGTTCGGCACGAAGTCGAGCAAGAGCTGGAGACCTCGCTTCGCGAGCTCCGCCCGGCCGACGGCGAGGCCGGCGTCGCCGCCGAGGTGCTCGTCCACCTCGTAGCCGCGGATGCAGTACGCGGAGCCGACGACGTCGTCCTCGGTCGCGTCGGGGAGTGCGGCCTCGGTGGCCGCGCGGAACGACGGCTCCTCGAGCGCGACCGCCCGTCCGACGGCGCTCCGCCTCCACACGCCCATCAGCCAGACCGCGGTCACGCCCGGAAGCGCGAGCGCGTCCCACTCGGCCGCCGGGACATCGGCGACCGTCACGGGTCGTCCTTCGCGCGCGGACAGCTCCTGGAGCCACGGCCACGTGAAGACCTCGTGGACGACCAGCCCTGCGCCTCGTCTCGCCATGTCGTGCGAAGTCTCGCGGTTTACGCGCGTTCCCCGCGCCGGTTCACCGACAGGCGTCGGGGGAGATCCGCTACCCTCGTGCGGAACACTCAGGCAGCGGCTTCACGAAGTCCCCGCTCAGGCGGGTTTTTTTCTTGCGGCAGAAGCGGTTGCGGATGCGGCCATGTCCTTCGACAGCGAACAGCGGAACACTCCGTCGGTATCCACACGGGCTCGGGGCCACAGCCGGTTGCCGAGACCGATCTCGCCCACGAGCCTGCTCGGAGCACAGCTCGTCGCGGTCGCGGCAGCGATCGTGGTCGCGATCGGAGGCTCGACGGCGGCCGCCGGCGGACGTGGAGCCTCCGACGTCGCACCGGTCGATCCGGAGCCGACGCGCAAGGTGACAGCCGTGCGACTCAACCCCAGGCCGGAGTGGCGGATCCCGGCGTTCTGGAGACGCCTCGCTGAATGCGAGACGGGCGGCCGCTGGGACTGGGGCCGGCACGCGCACTCGCCCACGCGACGGCATCTCGAAGGCACGCGGTTCGAGGGCGGCCTCGGCTTCGCGGCGACGACGTGGCAGGTCTGGGCAAAGGCGGTCCGTGTGCTCGACGAGTACCCGCACGCCTGGATGGCCCCGCCGCGCATCCAGGTTCGGGTGGGCGCCTACGGGCTCCGGCGCGGCGGCTACTGGGGCTGCCTGCCCTACGCCTACGGCTGAGCCGTCTCGCCGGTGCCGGCGCGCAGGCGCACGATCGACGTGCCGGCGCCCGAGCCGCCGAGCACGTAGGTCTCCCCTCCGACGCGAACTGCCGTCGCCCAGGCGAGCGGACGCGGCATCGAGCCGGCCGGCGCGATCTTCCCCGACCGCGGATCGATGAGGACGACCCCCGCAACGGGTCCCGCACTGCCACTCCCTCCGAGCAGGTAGAGCTTGCCGCCGAGGCCGACGAGCGACGCGCCGGCGACCGCCCGAGGCAGCTGCCCGAGCACCGAGACCGAGCCGGCGGCGAGGTCGACCACGTACACCTGTTTGCTGAGCCCTGCCGCGGTTCGACCCCCTGCGACGAAGAGCTTGCCGCCCTGCAACGCGACTGCGGGATCGCGGGTCGCTTCCGGCAACCGGGCGACCAGGGTCACGTCGCCGGGCAGCGAGAACTTGAGCACGGCGGTTGCGTACTTCTCGCCCGTCCAACCGCCGACGATCAGGAGCGAGTCGCCGTTCTGGACGTACCCGGCACCCGCGAGCGGCTCGACGAACCGGCCGGCCGAGGTCACCTTGCCGGACGCGAACCGAAGGATCTCGTCGCTCGGCGTGGCGCCCGCGTGCTCGCCGCCGATCAGGTACACCGCCGCGTCCGAGGCGAAGGCGGCGCCCGACGCGAGCGGCTCGGGCAACTTGCCGGCGCGGCGGACGACCACGCTCGGATCGCCGAACTGGACGGCGTCCCCGCCGCTGCCGCCGAGCACCGTCACGCGGTCGCCGACGACGGCCCCAGCTGCCCGCGAGGCCGGCACGGCCAGGCGACCGGCATCCGTCGCGACGAGCGGGCCCCAGCGCGGAGCCGGCGCGACGGCGCGCGGAGGCGGCTTCTTCTTCGGCGCGGTGGGCGCTGCCGTGCTCGCGACGGGCGTCGAGACGGCGGCCGGCGTGCCCGAGTCTCTGATCAGGCGGCCGACGAGGAGCCCCGCGAACCCCAGCGCCGCGAGCAGCGTGACGAACACGAGCGGCCGGATGTCCGACTGCAACGAGCGGGCCCAGAAGCCCTCCGGCGGGGGCGCCAGTATGCCAGGCGGCTGCTCCCCTTCCCTCCAGAGCGGAAACTCGGCCGGTGTCACCGCCTCATCGACAGACGCTACGTCCGGCTCGGCCGCATCCGGCTCACCCGCATCCGGCTCGGCCACTTCGAGCTCGGCGGCGTCAGGCTCGATTACCTCCGGCTCGACGACCTCCGGCGCGACTGTCTCCTCGACGACCTCCTCGACTGCGTTCTCGGCTACGTCCTCGACTGCGTCCGGCTCGACGACCTCCGGCTCCAGTATCTCCGGCTCGGCCACGAGCGGCGCCGTGAGCTTGGAGCCCGCGAGGATCGGAACGACCAGGACTCCGTGGCCTCGTGCATGGCCTCTGCGTGCGGACTTCTCGCGGGGCCGCATCCAGCGAGGGTAGCGGGAGGTGCAGACGACCCCCGCGCCCGGTGCCCAAGCATTGCGCAGGGAATGGGCCCTTCTGGGCGTATCTCTAGTGACAGAATGGTCGATCGCGCGCGCGTTCTCGTCGTCGACGACGACGACGACATTCGTGGACTGCTCCGCGACCTCCTGACTCGCGCCGGCTACGACGTCGACGAGGTCTCGGACGGCCGCGCCGCCCTCCGTCACCTCCTCGATCAGCCGCCGGAGCTCGTGATTCTCGACGTGACCATGCCCGGGATCGACGGCTACGCGACGCTCGAGCGGATCCGCGACCTCTTCGACGTCCCGGTTCTGATGCTCACGGCGCGGCGACAGGAGCTCGAGCGCGTGCGCGGATGGACGACGGGCGCCGACGACTACCTCGCGAAGCCGTTCGGGCGCCAGGAGCTGCTCGCGAGCGTCCAGGCGCTCCTCGGCCCCGCTCCCGGCACCACGGATGCGGAGGCCTACGGCGACGACTTCGTCACGGTCGACTTCGGCCGCCGGCGGGTGACGGCCGAGGGCCAAGAGATCGAGCTCACGCCGCTCGAGTTCAAGCTGCTCACGGCGTTCGTGCAGAACCGGAACCGGGTGCTGACCCGTGATCAGCTCGTGGAGCTCGTCTGGGGCGACTCACACGCGGTGCCGAACGACCAGGTCGAGCGCTACGTCGAGTCGCTGCGCTCGAAGCTCGTTCCCGCCGCGCCCGAGAAGGCCCCGCTCGAGACGGTCCCGGGCTCCGGCTACCGCTATCGCGGCAAGCAGGAGCGCGACAGCGACCCCGCCCCCGGCGGCGGCAGCGGAACGGCGCACGAGATCGGGACGTACCGCCCGTTCCGCGCGGCCTGAGCGAGACCAGCCGAGCAACGCGTGATCGGACGCGGTCAGGCGGTGAGGGGCGACGGAAGCTCGAGCGCGAACGTCGTGCCCTTGCCCTCGACGCTGCGGACGGCGATCCGGCCGCCGTGGGCGTCGGCGATCGCCTTCGAGATGTAGAGCCCGAGCCCCGTGCCGGGGATGTGCCGCTCGCGCGCCGTCCGGGCGCGGAAGAAACGCTCGAAGAGGCGGCTGAGCTCGTTCTCGGGGATGCCGATCCCCGTGTCGGAGACCTCGAGCAGAACGCCTCCGTCCTGCCGCCGGACGACGACGTCGACGCGACCCCCCGTGGGAGTGAACTTGATCGCGTTCGTGACGAAGTTCGTGAGCACCTGCCCGAGGCGCGAGCCGTCGGCCTCGATCACGGGCACAGAGTCGCCGATGCGAACGCGCAGCTCGACCTCCGCCGCCTCGGCCTGCCGCGCGAGCGACACGACCGTCTCCTCAACGAGAACACGCAGGTCGACCGGCCCGGTGCGGAGCTCGAGGCCTTCCGCCTGCATGCGCGCGGCGAGGAGCAGGTCGTTCACGAGCTCGAGCAGTCGGTCGGCGTTGCGCTCCACGATCCGCACGTAGCCGCGGGTCGGCTCCTCCTTCACGTCGTCGAGCAGGAGCTCCGCGTAACCGCAGATCGACGTCAGCGGCGTCCGGAGCTCGTGCGAGACGCTCGAGACGAACTCGTCCTTGAGGCGGTCGAGCTCCACGAGCTGCTCGTTCTGCTCAGCGAGCCGTCGCTGCATCTCCTCGGCTCGCTCCCGAGCGGCGCGCTCGTCGGTACGGGCCTTCTCGACCGCGCTCAGGAGCCCCGTCAGGCGGACGAGCACGAGCACGGCGATCACGCTCGCGCCGATCGACTCGGCGACGACGTGGGCGCGATGGTGCAGCGCGAGCTCGACGACCGCCACGGTCGGCGCGGCCAGGAGGGCCGCCCCGAGCAGTGCGACCCGAGCCGAGGTCAGGCGTGGAACCGTGCGGTGGTCGCGCAGCAGGACCTCGTCGCTCGAGGCGCCGAGGGCCGCGAACCCCCACAGGACGTACGAGCCGAGCCAGAGCGCGTCGAGCCAGCTCCCGCTCGCATAGGTGTCGAGCGTGAGCCCGTAGACCTCGTCGGCCGTGACCCAGAGCGCGACGCTCAAAACGAGGATCCAGTACGTGGCCGAGCGCTTCGCCGGCCCGAGGATGAGCTGCACGAGCCCGACGAGCAGCAGCACGTCCATCGACGGGTACGCCATGCTCACGAGCTGCGCTCCGTCCGGCATCGAGGGGCCGAGATGGCCGTCGACAAGCAGCACCCACTGCACGGTCGCGACGGCCGCGAAGACGATCGCCATGTCGAGCTGGGCGACGCGACTCGTCTGCCCGCCGAGCTGGCGCACGAGCAGCACGATCCCGAGCGCGATCAGCGGGTAGCCCGCCAGGTAGAGGACGTCCGCCGTCGACGGCATCGGCGGCTCGCTGTCGAGCCAGACCTCGTAGACCGTGAAAATCGCGTCGCCGCCGATCTCGCAGGCAAACCCGCAGGCGAACAGGTACCACGGGACGCGAACGGCGGCCGGGCGCATGAGGGCGCCGGCGAAGATGGCGACCACCGCTGAGAAGCCGATGCCGACGTACGCGACCGACTGCTGCGCGGGCGAGAGCGTGAAGTAGAGGGCGATCGCGGCCACGCCCCCGGCGAGGAACAGTCGGGGCGCGCTCGAGGGCGACCAGAGCGCAGGCCGGCGAAAGCGGAAGCTGAGCGTCGCCGAGGTCATCGCGGACGAGGCGCCTACGACCGCGGGCCGTCGCGCGCAGGGCCGCGCGTCGGCAGGAGCCGGGTGGCCGCCGTCGAGTAGCCTGAAAGCCGGGTCACCTTGCGGATATCGACCAACAACACGCTGCTCTTGACTGTGATCGCGGTTGCGCTCGCCCTCCTGGCCGTCCTGTCCGCAGGGTCGGTCTCGGCGGGCGCCTCGCCGACGGCGGGGCCGTGCACCGAGCGCAGCTATCCCGGCCAGCCCGTCAAGCACACGGACGACCTCGACCTGAAGCCGGACTACAACTCGTTTCCGCCGACGACCGGCACGCACTTCTACGTGCCGGCGAAGTTCAACATCTACACGTTCCCGATCCCGCAGGTCGTCGTCGTGCACAACCTCGAGCACGGCGGCGTCGCCGTCCAGTACGGAAGCAAGGTGCCGCCGGCGACGGTGGCGAAGATCCGGACGTGGTACCTCGGCGACACGAACGGCCTGCTCGTCGCACCACTCCCGGAGCTCGGCCGCAAGATCGCGCTCACGGCGTGGAACGCGCCGCCGTACAGGAAGAGCCCGCCCGACCCGGGCCGCGGCTGGGTCGCGATGTGCACCGGCTTCGACGCAGCCGCCTTCACAGACTTCGTCAAGCAGCACCGGTACAAGGGAGGCGAGCGCTTCCCGCCCGCCTCCCTCAAGCGGCAGAGCTAGAGGGGCCGCGGCGTCATCGCCCGGGAGCGCCCGAAGTCAATCGGGCCGGTGAACCACCGTCGGGGGGATAGGTCAAGGAGCTGCACCCGTCGACAATGCGGCGCATGCTCCCCTCCCTCCTGGAGACATGCGTGGCAAGCGCCGTCGACGCTGCGCTCCCGACGTCGAGCTCGACGATCGCGAGGCCCTGATGCCGCCGGTCGTCTTCCTCCACCTCCCACCGACCGAGACGCCGGCCGAGCCGCGGGGCATTCCCCTCGACGAGCTGATGCGAGACGACCGGGTGGTCTACGACCGCCGTCCGTTCATCGTTCGCGGCTTCGATCCGATCGGCGTCGTCGCACCACTCGTCTACCTCGAGGACGTCGAGACGGGCGAGCGGCGCATCGCACTCCTGACAGACCTCCTGGAGCACGGAACGCAGCACTCGGGCGTGTCGTACGTCGGACGGCCGATCGTCGAGAGCGAATCGGCGTAAGTCCTGCAAGCGGGCGGGTCGCGTCCTCCCTCCGACGCGACCTGCACCGGTCGGGGACGGTGTGGACGGCTTGGGCTCCTCCGGCCGTCCACACCGACACCGGTCGCTACGACGCGAGGATCACGTCGAAAGGTTGACGTGGGTCGAGACGAGCCTGCGTCCCGCAACGCCGGCCAGGACGTCCTCGCCGGACTTGCGGGCGCGTACGAAGAGCACGAGCAACCCCTGCTTCGACGTCGCCGGGAAGCCCGAGAGCTGCTGCATCGTGAGTGTCGCCCAGCCCGTCGAGTCCGTCGGCTCCTCGGGAGGAATCGAGAACTGGTTGTAGGGCACCGCCGTCACGTAGATGAGCGCGCCCTGCACGAGCTGCTTGCACGTGTTCGTCACGCGAACGCGGACGCGCAACGGGTTGGTCGTCCGGCCGACGGTACCCGGCTCCGTGATCACCTGGTCGACGATGAGCAGCGCCGGGAGCGACATGTCGTTCACGGAGATCGGCCCGGGGCCGCTCGGGCAGCCGGTGGCCGGAGGCTTCGAAGGAGCCGTGACGACGGCGGTCGGCACCGAGGTCGAGTTGTCGTTGCCGTCGTTGTTCGTCGCCACGACCGCCACGCGAAGCGTCGAGCCGACATCGACGGTCTTGAGCAGATAGGTCTTCTCGATCGCGCCGCTGATGCTCGAGCAGCTGCCGCCGTTCTTGTCACAACGACGCCACTGGTAGGCGAACCGGAGCGGCGCGGTCCCGGTCCACGCTCCATCCGAAGCCGTCAGCGTGGAGCCTTCGACGGTGTCGCCGGAGATCGTCGGCGGCGTGGTGTTGTTGGGCGCCACGAGCGGCCCTGCGAAGGCACCGACGGCGTAGAGCGCGCCCAGGACGAGGCCGCAGACGGCGACCGCGGCCGTGAGACGCATGCGGGTGTTGTTCACGACTCCCCCCTTTCGTTGGGATAGACGACCCGAGAGGCCGCACCGGCCACGGATGAGACGCCTCCTGACGGGTCCAGCCGCATCTGTTCCCCCGACCGCGTGACGCGAAACCGGAGACCCCGCGGGGTCGCGTCCGTCAGTCGACCGCGCTGATCGCGAACGCGGCCGCGAACCCGAGCGTCGTGAACACGCCCACGAGCTTGCCGCCGTGCTCGAACGCCTCGGGCATCATCGTGTCCGCGAGCATCGTCAGGATCGCTCCCCCGGCGAAGGCAAGGACGAACGCGACCCCGCTGTCTGAGACATCGCCGAAGAACGCGTAGCCCGCGAGCGCAGCGAGCCCCGAGACCGCCATCACGAGACCCCACAGCCCGAGGATCTGCGCATTCCGCCACCCGGCCGTTGCGAGCCCCGAGCTCGCGGCCACGGCCTCGGGCACGTTCGAGATGAAGACGGCGGCGAGCATTGCGACGCTGACGGCTCCTCCCTCGAGAATCGTCAGGCCGATCACCGCCGACTCCGGAATGCCGTCGAGCACGATCCCGAGCACGATCGGAAGCGCGAGCCCCCGAGGCCTGCTGGCCCCTCGATCGCTTGCGATCCGCGCCGCCCGCGCGGTCGATGACTGCGTCGCCGATCGAGTACACCGCGCAACCGGCGGCGAGCCCGAGGGCGACGTCGCGCAGCAGACGCGACGTGTGAAACGCTTCCTCGACGAGCTCGAACGCCACGGCGCTGATGAGGACGCCCGCGCCGAACGCCATCACGAGCCCGAGCACGCGAAAGCTGATCGAGGCACGCAGCGCGAGGGCACCGCCGAGGAGCAGCGAGCTGCTCGCGACGAGCCCCCAGAAGAACGCCTCGAGCACGATCTAGTCGCTCGCGGCTGGGTCGACGGTAGCGGCGGCGCGCTGCATGGGCCGCATGCTAGGGCTCGCAGCTCGGAGGTTTCCCGTGCGCCGAGACGGGAACGATGTCGCGGTGACTGAAGCGCCGGTCACAATTGCGACAAGCGTCGGGCGAGTCACGCTGTCCGTTCCCGCCGACGACACCTTTCCCGGGGCGCTCCGCCTCCTCGTGGGAGGCATCGGGAGCCGGTCGCAGCTCTCCTGGGAGCAGGTCGACGAGCTCCAGCTCGCGGTCGAGGCGCTCGTCGCGCGCCGGACGGTCGCGGGCGAGACGTTGCTGATGGAGGCCGAGCTCGGCGAGCGGGCGGTCACAATTGCGCTCGGACCGTTCCTGGACGAGGGCGACGACGGAGAGCGGCGAATGCTCGAGCGCCTCGTTCGCGACGTCGCCGTCATGCACCGCGAGGCGAGCGGCGAGTGGGTCATGCTCGACGTCGGAGCCGGGGATGGAGCCGAGCCCACCGCGTGAACGTCGCCGTCAAACAGGAGCGCGAGCGGCTGCTGCGCGCCTACAAGCGCCACGGAGACTCCCAGGCACGTGAGCAGCTGATCGGCACGCTGATGCCGCTCGTCCGCTCGCTCGCGTTGCGTCACACCGGCCGCGGCGAGTCGCTCGACGATCTCGTCCAGGTCGGGTCGATCGGCCTCATCAACGCCGTCGACCGCTTCGATCCCGACCGCGGGGTCGAGCTCACGACCTACGCGGTGCCGACGATCCTGGGCGAGATCCGGCGGCACTTCCGGGACAAGGCGTGGGCCGTCCACGTGCCGCGGAGCATCAAGGATCTCCGCGCCCGGCTCGCACAGCTGATCGACAGCCTCACCGCCGAGCTCGGTCGCTCACCGACGATCGAGGAGCTTGCACGTGCAGCGGAGGTCGAGGAGGAAGACGTGATCGAGGCGCTGGAGTCGGATCAGGCGTACACGGCGCGCAGCCTCTCTGCGCCGCTCGCGGACGGGTCGGAGGGGAGTCTCGGCGACCTCGTCGGGGAGCAGGAGGACGGCTACGAGCGCGTCGAGGACGGCGACCTCGTGAAGACCGGCCTCGAGGTGCTCGACGCACGCGAGCGCCGGATCGTCAAGCTGCGGTTCGTCGACGGCCTGACCCAGTCGCAGATCGCGGCCGAGATCGGCATCTCGCAGATGCACGTCTCACGGCTCCTCCGCATCGCACTCCACAACATGCGCGGGCGGATCGAAGAGGAGCTCGGAGAGGAGCCGTGACGCGGCACGTCCTCGAGCTGGCGTTCCCGGCCGAGGCGCGCTACCTCGTGCTCGCACGTCTCGGAGTCGCGGGCGTGGCGCCGGCGGCGCGGCTCGACCCCGACGAGATCGCCGACCTCAAGCTCGCGATCACGGAGGCCTGCGCGAACGCCGTCCGGCATGCCTATCCGGACGACTTCGTTGGCGACGTGCTGGTGCGGATCGCCCTCGACGACGGGTCGCTGACAGTCGAGATCGCCGACACGGGGCGCGGGATCGTGGCGGACGCGACTGTGGCTCGGAGCCTCGACGGGATGCGCGAGAACGGGATGGGACTCTCGATCATCCGCTCGGTCGTCGACGAGCTGGAGATCGACTCGCCGGAGTCGGGCGGAACGATCGTCCGCTTCACGAAGCACCCCGCTGCCGCCTGAGCACGCTACTGAGCTGCGGGAACCGAGACCCGCCGCACGGCCGCATGCTCGCTCTCCTCGAGCGGGAAGAAGGCCGACGTGTCTGCCAGCTCGAGCACGCGCAGGATCGGGCTCCCAGGCGTGACGAGCGCGGCGAAGCGACCCCCGGCGCTCGCCACGAGGCGAGCCGCCCGGAACAGGAGGCGAACGCCCGCGCTGTCGAGGTACTCGAGCTCCCGCAGGTCGACCACGAGCCCCGGGAAAGCCTGGTCGGCGGCCGTCTCGATCGCGTCGAACACGTCGTCGGCGTTCGAGAGGTCGATCTCGCCGCGAATGCGCACGATCGTCACGCCCTCGCGCGAGACCACGTCGACTTCCGCGAGGTCGTTCACGCGGCGGACTCCTGTCGAAGCTCCCGGCGGAGGACGACCGTCGTCCCGGCCTCGGACCGGCGGATGTCGACCTCGCCCATGAGCGCCTTCATGAACACGATGCCGCGGCCTCGATCCCGCGGCGGGCCCTCGGGTCGCCAGCGACCGGCGTCCGTGACGGCGATCGTGATCGAGTTGCCGACCGCCTCCGCCTCGAGCGTCACCTCCGGCGCAGTCGCGTCGACGGGATGCTCGATGGCGTTGGAGCACGCCTCGTTCACCGCGACCAGCGTGTCGAAGATCTCCTCGCCGCCCGCCCCGTGCCCATGGAGCCAGGATCGAAGCGAGGCGCGCATCGGCGCAAGCGCCTCGGGCTTCGCAGCGATGCTGAGCATGAACCGCCGCTCGGCCGGCGGCTTCAGCCTGACCGCGAGGAGCGCGACATCGTCCGAATGGTTCTCCTCGAGCTCACCGACGATACGGCCGACGAGCTCCTCGAGCGGGCCCGAGGTCGAGCCGACAACCCGTGCGAGGCGGTCGATCCCTCGATCGATCGACTCCTTTCGACGCTCGACGAGCCCGTCCGTGTAGAGGACGAGCGTCGAGCCGGGATCCGCGTGCAGCTCGGCCTCGACATAGGAGGCATCGGGCGTCGCGCCAATAGGCAGCGATCGGCCGCCCTCGTGCGTCCGGACAGTGCCGTCCGCACGTCGCACGAGGAGCGGCGGATGGCCCGCGCTCGCGACCCGAACGCGGGCTCGGTCGGGGGCGACGAGCGCGAAGACGACGGTTGCGAAGGTCTCCTCGGAGCTCTCGCACACGAGGCGGTTGAGCCGTTCGAGCGCCTCCGCCGGCCCGAAGCCCTCGACCGCGTAGGCACGCAGCACGTGGCGCAGGCGGCCCGTGGCCGCGGCGGCGCGAACGCCGTGCCCGACGACGTCGCCGACCGCGATGCCGACCGACCCGTCCGCGAGCTCGAAGACGTCGTACCAGTCGCCGCCGACTGCCAGCCCGGCCATCCCGGGCACGTAACGCGCGGCGACCTCGACGTCGTCGAGGGCAGGCAGCCCCTCGGGCAGCAGGCTCCGCTGGAGGACTTCCGCGATCCGGTGCTCACGCTCGTGCTCGCGGGCCCGATCGATCGCGACGGCCGCACGGCCTGCCACGAGCCGCAGGAGGAGGAGGTCCTCACGATCGAACTCCCGCATTCCCTTCGAGCCGACGTGCACGACTCCCACGAGCCGACCGTCCGCCACGAGCGGCACCCCGGCGAGCGACACGATCCCGGCCCGACGAAGGTGCTGGTTGACCACGTTCATCCTCGAGATGTCGGGTACCACCAGGTGCCGGCGGGTCGCAGCGATCCGCCCGGCGAACCCCTGGCCGATCGGGACCCGTGTCCCGCTCGGCCCTTCGAAGCCGATCGACTCGCGCTCGATCAGCGCCTCCTCGGCCTCGTCGACGATCAGGATCGTCGCCGTGTCCGAGCCGACCGCCTCGCGCAGGCGCACGAGCAGCTCGAGCAAGAGCTCGTCGAGCGAGCCGCCCGTGAACGTCGCGTCGACGACCGTCTGCAACCGGCGGAGGCGCCCGGCGAGGCGCTCGGCACGCTCTCGGGCCTGCTGCTCCTCCTCGTACAGCCGGGCACGCTCGAGCCCGTGTGCGCACTGGCGCGCGAGGATCTGCATGAACGAGCGATCGGTCGTGTCGAAGTCACGCGGCTCGCGGAATCCGAACTGGAGCACCCCGATCGCCTCGCGGCCGACCAGCAGAGGGGCGGTGAGCGACGCGCGGTCGCCGGACGCGCGCTGCGCCTCGACAAGGCCCGGCCAGCTCGAACGCAGCTCTTGCGGCGAGGAGATCACGACGACCCTGCCGGTTCGCACGGCCTCGGCGGCCGGGCTCTCCTCCGAGGCATCGAGCGTCGCCGAGCGCGATCTGAACCCGGCGGGGTAGCCGGCACAGTCGAGCAGCTCGAATGTCGAGCGGTCGGAGCTGAGCGCGAAGACTCCGCCCGCCTGCGCCCGGAGAGTGACGAGTCCTTCGTTGACGAGGACGTTCGCAACGTCCGTTCGGGTCATGGCCTCCGACAGCGCGTCGGTCACGACCTGGAGCCTCGCCATCGTGCCGCGCGCCTCCTCGGCATCGACGAACCCCCCGCCGGGCAGTTCGTTGCGACGGCCGTCTCGGCGCACCTGCCTCCGACCCGTCAAGCCGCCTCTCGCGCGCCACCACCGACGCGTGCTCCTCGTCATCACGGAATGATCGTCAATGAACGGGGGAAGATCGCCCGAGCGCAGTCTCGCGGCTCGCGTGGATTGCGAAGACCTTGTCGAGCGAGGTCATCTCCAACACGCGCAGGACGTTGCGATGCGCGCCTGCGATCCGCAAGTCTCCGCCACGCTGCTCGAGGCGACGGAGCGTTCTGAGCAGGACTCCGAGCGCAACGGAGTCGACGAAGCTCGTGTCCTTCATGTCGAGGACCACGAGCTCGGCGCCTCGTCCGATCGCGCTCACGAGCTCACGTTCCAGCTCGGGGGCCGTGAAGACGTCCACCTCGCCGACGGGTGTAACGACGGCGACATGAGGCTCGGGCCAGAACGTGTCGACGCTGAACCCGATCTCCTTCGCACTCCCTTGCAGAGACACTCTGGAAGCAGACACGACCCACCTCGGCGCTCGCAGATCCGAAGGTCGGAGTCTCCCCATTCGCCCGCAGGCCAAACGTCGCCTCGGGAGCGGGCTCGGCGGAGCCCGCGCCGTTCCGTACCGCATGCGCGGACGGTGAAACCCCGACGCGGACGGGTCAGCGGTGGAGCTCGAGCAGGAGCCGTCCCATCGACTGCGCCCGCTTGGCTGCGTCCAGGTCGCCTTCCGCCGCCTGCACGATCGAGCCCTTCATGAGGATGTGCCAGGAGAGCGCGAATGCCTCCGGCTGCTCGAGACCGGCTTCCCGTGCGAGCGTGCGAATGACGGAGCGAATGTTCGCGAGACGGTCGGCACTTGCCTGGGCGATCGGGTTCCGACGGTCGCCGAGCTCGAGGAGGACCTTCACGAACGCGCAGCTCTCGAAGTCGGCTTCGTGGAACCACTCGTCGAAGAGGTCGAAGATCGCGAGCAGTTGCTCCTCCGGGTTCGAGCCGCGGCGGCGCGCCTCCGCTTCGACCCAGTCGTAGGTCCACAGCTGCTCGCGGCGCGCGAGGAATGCGAGCACGAGATCGTCCTTCGACGGAAAGTGCCGGTAGAGCGTCGTCTTGGCGACGTCTGCCCGCTCGACGACCTCGTCCACGCCGACGGCCCGGATCCCGCGCTGCGAGAAGAGCTCGTACGCCGCGTCGAGGATGCGATCCCGCGCCTCAGAGCCGGGCTCAGCCTGGAGGCCGGACGCCATCGCTCGAGGGTAACAACTCGGGTGGCACGATTCCCGCCCCGTTCACTCCTCGACCGTCCGCACGACGAGTGAGAACCGACGTTCGTCGACCTCGACCACGATCGATTCGAGCCCGCGCAGCACCGCCCAGTCGCGGATCTGCGACAGCACGTGCGAGACGTTGCCGCGCACGTCGATCTCCACCGCCCACGTGCCGTCGCCGCAGTCGCTGACCGTGGAATGGTCGACGACGTGCCAGGTCAGGTCAGAAGCCAGGAACCCATCGGTTAGCTCGACTCGGACGCGCTGCGCCATGACGCTCTCCCCTTCACAGCTGGTTCCCCGGAGCGCGAGGCGAGTCTAGACCTTCCCTGTCTCGAATCACGCCCTCGGGGCACCGATCACGCCCTCGGGGCACGATGGTGCGGGCGTTTCCCGTACGCCGAGTCGGGTAGCACCGCCAGATGACCAAGAACCGGACCTCAGATTCGCCCCGTCGCCGCGACATGCCGGCGAGACGCGAGAAGTCGCTGCTCCTCTTCTTCTACTCCCCCACGTCCGGCCCGTCGCAGCGGATGGACGGGCTCGTGTCGAACCTCTACGTGCGGGAACGCGCGCGCCTTCATCTGCGTCGGGTGAACGTCAACACCTATCGCGACACGGCCGAGCGCTTTCGTGTCAAGACGGTCCCCACGCTCATGCTCGTGAAGCGGCGGCGCGTCGTCGCGCAACTCGAGGGCAAGGTCACGGGTCAGCAGATCCGCGACGCGATGCTGCCCCACCTCGGTTGAGCTGCGACGGCCCGTCGAGCGTGGGCAGCCGTGATTGGCGCTAGGCCACCTCGTCGAGGCGCCCGGTCTTCACGTCGTAGATAAACCCGCGGACGCTGTCTTTCTTCGGAATGAAGGGGCTCGCCTTGATCCGCGCGATCGACTGACGGACGTCCTCGCCGCAATCGCCGAACGTCTCGGCCGACCAGTGCGGCTTGAGCCCCGTCTCCTGGCGGAGCTGCTCACGGAAATCCTCGTCCTTGAACGTGACCATGCCGCAGTCGGTGTGGTGGATCAGGATGATCTCCTCGGTGCCGAGCAGGCGCTGCGAGATCGCGAGCGAGCGGATCTCGTCGTCGGTGACCACTCCGCCCGCGTTGCGGATCACGTGCGCATCGCCCTCCTCGAGGCCGAGGATGCCGTACGGATTGAGGCGTGCGTCCATGCACGCGAGCACCGCGACCCGCTTCGCGGGTGGCAGGGGCAAGTCCCCCTTGTCGAACTGAGCTGCGTACTCCTCGGCGTTCTGGAGGAGCTCGTCGGTGACGCTCATGTCAGCCTCCCCTCGTAGACCCCGGCGATACTACAAAAAGTGAAGCAATGGCGTCTACACCTCGTGTCGAAGCCGCTCTCGCACCCAAGAAGTCGTAGGATCGCCTCCGAACAGAGGCGAAAGGAGACGTGATGGCAGAGCAGGAAACCGACACCCCGGTTCTCGACCTGATCGCAAGGATGACCGAGGACTCGATCGAGACGTCGAGCCTCGACCCGCAGACGTTGATGCTCGTCCGCATCGCCGCGCTGATCGCGGTCGACGCTCCACCCGTCTCGTACATGACGAACCTCGCCGCAGCCGGCGAGATCGGCATCGACGCAGAGCAGGTGCGCGGCGTGCTCGCGGCGATCGTCCCGATCGTGGGGACGGCTCGTGTCGCATCCGCCACGGGCAAGATCGTCCGCGGCCTCGGGCTGGCGCTCGACCTGGCCGAGCTCGAGGAGCTCGAGGAGGTCGACGACTAAGCACGTGCTCGCGGGGCGTCGCCCAGGCGGCGCCCCGCTCGACCCCTGGCGCGTCCCTTCAGTCAGTTCCCCAGGGGTTGTCGATCACGAAGCGCCAGGTGCCGTCCGCCTGAGGATGGTCAGGTGGCCCGCCCGATGAGGAACCCGATCGCCAGGAAGACCACCGCGAACACGACGGTGACGGTGAGCAGCGTGCGCGGGTTGGCGAGGCGGCCCGCGACGACGGCCGCGGCGATCTTCCCGGCCGGCAACGCGCTCTGCGGTGGCGCAGCCGGCTTGGGCGCCCCCGCGGAGGCGACGACCGGGGCGGCTGCGGTGTCGCTCGAGTCGCCTGCGGGAGCGGCGGCGGCCCGCATGTGGGAGGGCCCACCGCTGTCCGACAGCATCGCCGCCAGGTTCGCGGCGAACGTCTCGATCAGCTTGGCCGAGACGTCGCCGATCACACTCTGGCCCATTGCGGCGATCCTGCCGCTCATCTGCACCTCGGTCTCGATCGCCGCGTGAGTGCCGCCGGCCTCCTCGGCGAGGCTCATGTGCACGTGTGCGTCGGCTGTGCCCTGACCGCGCGCCTCCTTCGCCTTGACGTGCATCGTCGCGCGCCGCTCCTCCTCGTCGCGGTCGACGATCTGCACCTCGCCCCGGTAGGTCATCGACATCGGCCCCACCTTGACCTTGACCGAGACCTTGTACGCGTCGTCGCCGATCCGTTCGGTGACCTCCGCTCCGGGCATGCAGGGCGCGACTCGCTCGACGTCGAGCAGCGTGCGCCAGACCTCGCCCACCGGCGCCTCGACGGTGAAGGCATTCTCGAACTTCATCGATTACCTCCTGTCGTGTCGTCGCCCTCGGGCGATGGCTTCCGTCACGGCTTCGAGCGCACGGAGGCTGTGGCCGCTGAGGAACTCGTCGCACGAGGGAAGCGCCGCGGCCATGCCGCCTGCAAGGGGCGCGAACTCGCGGCTGGCCTTCCGCGGGTTGACCCAGACGATCCGGTGGGCGAGAAGGCGGAGCCGCCGCATCTCGCGCTCGACCAGGGCGGGATCGCCGCGCTCCCATCCGTCCGAGAGGATGACGACGACTGCGCCGCGCGCCACCCCGCGTCGGCCGTACCCGTCGTTGAAGCGCTGCAGGGCCTCGCCGATCCGCGTGCCACCGGACCAGTCCCTCGCCGCCGCAGCGGCCCGTTCGATCGCGAGGTCGGGCTGGCGGCCCCTGAGCGCGCGCGTCAGCCGTGTCAGGCGGGTCGCGAACACGAACGCCTCGGCGTTCGCGCCCCCGACGCACGCGTGCAGGAACTGCAGGAACGCGCGTGTGTACGGCTCCATCGAGCCGGAGATGTCGCAGAGCACGACGATCCGGCGAGGCCGCTGGACACGTCGCCGCATGATGCGGCGCGAAGGGTCGCCGCCCGTCCTGTGGCTTGCGCGCAGCGTCGCCCGCACGTCGAGGCGGCGGCCGTGCAGGTCGCGCCGCCGCCGCCGGGCCTGCCGGAGCGGCGGTGCGAGCGAGAGCCCGCGCATGAGCGACCGCAACGCGCGCAGCTCGTCCGCGTCGAGGTCGGCGAAGTCGCGCTCGGCGAGGCGCTCTTCGGCGCTCGCGGCGGCGAGTGGCACCTCGCGCTCCGGGTCGTCGGCGTCGGCCGATCTCTCCGTCGGCCCCGCAGCCGGCAGACCTCCGCCCGACGGAGGATCGCGGAGCGGCCGTGCCGACGGCGCGGCGCGCCGCTTCCCCGTCTCCGCCCCGTGGAGCGGTGGGGCGTTGGGGTCGCCGCGCGCGTCGGCCGGATCGACGAAGCCCTCGAAGATCGCGGCGAACACGCGGTCGAACTCGGGCAGCTGCTCTTGGGCCGAGACGAACACGGCCCGCGCCGTGAAGTACAGGCGCCTGCGGGTCGCCGGCGGCGCCACGCTCAACGCGCGCGCAAAGCGGAGCGACCGATCCGGCGTGGAGGCGATCCCGGCCTCGTGGACCGCCCGGCCGAACGCGCTCGCGAACCCGGGAAGGTCGATCAGCTCACTCACCGGAGACGCCCGTCAACGATGCGAGGCCGCGCGCGCGGACGAGCTCCTGATCCTCGCGGTACTTCAACACGGCGCCGAGCGTCCTGTCGGTGGCCCGGGCGTCGAGGCGCTCGACGCCGAGCAGCCTGAGCGCAGCGACCCAGTCGATCGCCTCGGCGATCCCCGGTGGCTTCTGGAGGTCGCTGGAGCGCAGGGTGCGCACGGCCGCGGCGACGTCGACCGCGAGCTGCTGCTCGGCCTCCGGGACCCGGCGGCGCACGATCTCGACCTCCCGCTCGGCGTCCGGGTAGTCGATCCAGTGGTAGAGGCAGCGCCGCTTGAGCGCGTCGTGGAGGTCCCGGGTGCGATTCGACGTCAGGATCACGACGGGCGTGTGCGACGGGCGGATCGTCCCGAGCTCCGGGATGCTCACGCTCCCCTCCGCGAGCAGCTCGAGCAGAAACGCCTCGAAGTCGTCGTCCGCGCGGTCGACCTCGTCGATCAGGAGCACCGCGGGCATCGGGCCGGGATGATCGAGCGCCTCGAGCAGCGGGCGCCGGATCAGATAGTCCTCGGTGAAGAGGCTCTCCTCGGAGAGCGGCGCAGCGGTCGACTCCGCGACACGGATCCGGAGGAGCTGTCGCGGATAGTTCCACTCGTAGAGCGCCTCCGCCGCGTCGATGCCCTCGTAGCACTGGAGCCTGATCAACCGCGTGTCGAGCACCTCGGCGAGCGCCTTCGCCGCCTCGGTCTTGCCGACGCCCGCCTCTCCTTCGAGGAGTAGCGGCTGCGGCAGGCGCAGGGCGAAGAAGAGCGCGGTCGCGAGCCCCTCGTCGGCCAGGTAGTCGACGTCGCGCAGTCGGGCCTCGAGCGTCTCGACGTCGGGCACCGCCGCGCGCACCGCGTCGACGGCGCCCGGGTGGGCGGGCCTAGTCATGAGCGACTCCTCACGCGGCGTCCCCCTGGCCGAGCACGGCGCGGTAGTCCTCCCAGGTGTCGACGTCGAGCGGAACCCGTCCGCCGACAGCAACGTCCACGACCTCGTCCGCGCGGCGGTCGAGCAGCTTCCAGACGCCCTTGTCTCCGTGCAGCGTCGCGAGCTCGGGGAAGGTGCTGCGCCCGAACGCGAGCGGGTGGCCGCGGCCGTCGTCGTAGAAGCAGGCGGCAAGCGGGGCCTCGCCGCGCCCGGCAAGGAGCGCGGCAACCGTGGCCGGCGTCACACCGGGCTGGTCGCCGAGCAGCGAGAACGAGCACCTCGGATCGAGGGTCGACGGCGCCGAGCGCAGCGGCGATCGACGACGAGCAGCCCGAGCCGAACTCGCGGTTCTCGACGACTTCGACGCCGCGCAGGTCGACGGTCTCGCGGATCGCCTCCGCTCCGCCGCCGAGGACGCAGAGGAGCTGGTCGAAGGCGCAGGCCCGGGCCGTCTCCAGGGTGTGGCCGAGGAGCGTTGTGCCGCCGTAGGGCAACAGCTGCTTGGGCTGCCCGAGACGAAGCGACCCGCCGGCGGCGAGCACGAGACCGGTGACCCGCGTGTCAGCGCCCGGCGACATCGGCCGCGTGCCGTTCGGCGTAGGTCGAGCGGCACCCCTCGCAGCAGAAGTACACGGTGTCGCCGCCGACGTCGAGCCGGGGGGTGGCGTCGCTGACGAGCACCTCCATCCCGCAGATCGGGTCGACCGCGGTCGCCCGGCCCGCGCCCGGCGCGGTCGCGGCCGTGGGGGCGGCCGGCTGCGCCTTCCCCTCCGCGACGAGCTCGGCGAGGATCGCGATCGCGATCTCGGCCGGCGAGCTCGCCCCGATGGGGAGCCCGGCGGGGGCGTGCAGCCGGGGGCGGAGCTCGGGCGCAACGTCGAGCGCGTCCCTGACCGCCGCCCCGCGGATGTCGCTCGAGACGAGCGCCACGTACCCGACCCCACGCTCGAGCGCCTTCACGAGCACGGGCTCCTCGCCTTCCCCGTGGGAGGCGACCACGACCGCGGCATCGGTCGTCTGCGGCTCGACCTCCGACGGGTCTCCCCTGACCACGTCGTAGCCGGCCGCGCGGGCGAGCTCCTCGAGCGCCCGGGCGATCGGGGCATCGCCGACGACGATCACCCGCGGCGGCGGGAGCTGCGGCTCGAGGAAGAGCTCGATCGAGCCGCCCGAGAGGCACGGATTGTGCTCCACGACGGTGCCTTCGGGCGCGTCGGCCACCTCCCCGGTCCGCGTGTCGCCGGGCACGAGGCGCAGCAGCAAAGGCTCTCCGGTCTCGAGCACACGGGCCGCATGCAGCCGCACCGAGGCCTGGGCGCACGTGCCGCCGACGAACCCCTCGATCGTCCCGTCCGCGAGCACGAGAGCCGCATCACCGGGTCGCACGCTCGTCGGGTGCTGCGCCCGCACGACCGTCGCGCCCACGAACGCGACCCGCGCGCCGAGAAGCTCCTCGGCGCGCCTTGCCAGGTCGCCTCTGATCATTGTGGCGGCGCCGCCTTCCCCTGCATCGCGTCCCACACGCGGCGTCGGCGTGCACGGCATGTCCATGTGCCTGACCCCGATAGGGCGCGAGCGCGTCGACGATCGCGTTGACGATCGTCGGCGGCGAGCCGACGGTCGCCGACTCCCCGATCCCCTTGGCCCCGATCGGGTGGTGCGGCGACGGGGTGACCGTGTGGTCGGTCTCCCAGTCGGGCACCTCGAGCGCGGTCGGGATCAGGTAGTCCATCAGCGAGCCGCCGAGGCAGTTGCCCTCCTCGTCGAACGCGATCAGCTCCATCAGCGCCATTCCGACGCCGTCCGTGAGCCCGCCGTGGATCTGGCCCTCGATGATCATCGGGTTGATCCGCGTGCCGCAGTCGTCGACGGCGACGAATCGCCGCACCTTGACGACGGCCGTGCCCGGGTCGATGTCGACGACGCAGATGTAGGCGCCGAACGGGAAGGTGAGGTTCGGCGGGTTGTAGCACGGTCTCGGCGTCGAGACCGCCCTCGACGCCCTCGGGCAGCTCGAGCGTTCCGTGCGCGCCCATCGCGATCTCCTGGATCGTCGCTGCCCTTCTCCGGATCGCCCTTGACGAAGAAGCGGCCCTTCTCCCACTCCAGGTCGTCGGGCGAGACCTCGAGCATCGCCGAGGCGACGATTCGCGCCTGCTCCCGGACCTTGCGTGCCACGAGCGCAGTCGCCGCGCCGGTGACCGGCGTGGAGCGCGACTGCCGTACGTGCCGAGGCCGTACGGCGTGTGGTCGGTGTCGCCGTGCACCACCTCGATGTCCTCGGGCGGGATCCCGAGCTCCTCGGCGACGATCTGCGCGAACGTCGTCTCGTGGCCCTGGCCCTGCGTCTGGCAGCTGATCGCCGAGCACGCGCCTTGCCGGTCGGGTGCACGCGCAGCTCGGCGCCGTCGGCCATGCCGAGGCCCGAGGATGTCCATGTGCTTGCGCGGCCCGGCGCCGACGGCCTCGGTGAAGAACGCCGACGCCGATGCCCATCAGCTCGCCGCGCTCGCGCTTCTCCGCCTGCTCGCGGCGGAGCTCGTCGTAGCCGGCCATGCTCCAGCGCCTTGCGCAGCGCGGCCTCGTAGTTCGCCGGAGTCGTACTCCCAGCCGGTCTTGCGACTGGTACGGGAACTGCTCCGGGCGGATGCAGGTTCTTCAGCCGCAGCTCGGCCGGGTCCATGTCCAGCTCGCGCGCGAGGCAGTCGACCATCCGCTCGACGAGGTAGACGGCCTCGGTGATGCGGAACGAGCAGGCGTACGCAACGCCGCCGGGCGCCTTGTTCGTGTACACGCCCGTGACGTGGCAGTGCGCCGCCTCGATGTCGTAGGAGCCGGTGAAGACGCTGAAGAAGCCGGCCGGGTACTTGGTCGGCTGCGCCGTGGCGTTGAACGCGCCGTGGTCGGCGAGCACGTCGACCCGGATCGCCAGGATCTTGCCGTCCTTCGTCGCCGCGATCTCGCCCTTCATGACGTAGTCGCGGGCGAACCCGGTCGACATCAGGTTCTCGGAGCGGTCCTCCATCCACTTGACCGGCTTGCCGGTGACGATCGAGCCGACGATTGCGCACACGTAGCCGGGGTAGATCGGGCACCTTGTTGCCGAAGCCGCCGCCGATGTCGGGCGAGATCACGCGGATCTTGTGCTCGGGCAGCCCGGCGACGAGCGCGTACACCGTGCGGTGCGCGTGCGGCGCCTGGGTCGTGCACCAGAGCGTTGAGCTTGCCGCTGACCTTGTTCGTAGTCGGCGACGGCGCCGCACGTCTCCATCGGCGCCGGGTGCGTGCGCGGGTAGAGCATGTCCTCGGCGACCACGACCTCGGCGCGCGGCGAAGACCGCCTCGGTCGCGGCGCTGTCGCCCGACTCCCAGTCGAAGATGTGGTTGTCGGTCTTGCCCTCGATGTCGTCGCGGATCACCGGCGCGTCGGGATCGAGCGCCTTGCGCGCGTCGACGACCGCGGGCGAGCGGCTCGTACTCGACGTCGATCAGCTCGAGCGCGTCGCGGGCCGAGTAGCGGTCCTCGGCGATCACGAACGCGACCTCCTGGCCCTGGAAGCGCACCTTGTCGGTGGCGAGCACGGCCTGCGTGTCGTACGACAGCGTCGGCATCCAGGCCAGGCCCTGCGCCGCGAGGTCCTCGCCGGTGATGACCGCGTGCACCTTCGGATGCTGCGAGCGCCGCGGACGTGTCGATCGAGACGATCCGGGCGTGGGCGACGGGGCTGCGCAGGATCGCGCCGTGCAGCATGCCGGGCAGCTGGACGTCGTCGACGTAGTTGCCCTGCCCGCGGACGAAGCGCGCGTCCTCCTTGCGCTGCAGCCGGCCGTAGCCGATCGGGCGTTCCTCGACGGCCGCCATCAGCTCATCACCTCCTGCGGTCGAGGTGCTCGGCCGCCCAGCGGACCGAGCGGACGATGGTCGCGTAGCCGGTGCAGCGGCAGATCTGGCCCGAGATCGCCTCGCGGATCTCGTCGGTCGCTCGGGTCCGGGTTGCGGTCGAGCAGCGCCCGCGCGGTCAGCATCATCCCGGGCGTGCAGAACCCGCACTGCAGGCCGTGCTCCTCCATGAAGCCCTGCTGCACCGGGTCGAGCACGCCGTCGCGCTCGAGACCCTCGACCGTCCGGACCTCGTGGCCGGCGGCGATGGCGGCGAGCACCGTGCAGGACTTGACGGGCTCGCCGTCCATCAGCACGACGCACGTGCCGCAGTTCGAGGTGTCGCAGCCCCAGTGGGTTCCGGTGAGGCCGATCGTGTCCCGCAGGAAGTGCACGAGCAGGAGCCTCGGCTCGATCTCGTGTGTGTACTCCTCGCCGTTGACGGTGATCGCTACCTGCATCACGCCTCCCCTCCGAGCGCGCGCGCGGTAGCCCGTCGCAGCGCGCGGTGTGCGAGCTCTTGCACGACATGCCGCTTGTACTCGGCCGATCCGCGCTGGTCGCTCACCGGCTTGCTGGCCGCCGCGGCGATCCGTGCGGCCTCGGCGAGCCGCTCCTCCGAAGGCTCCTTGCCGTTCAGCGCGGCCTCGGCGTCCGCCGAGGTGACGTCGGCGCCGACCGCGGTCAGGCCGATGCCCGCGCGCTCGACGATCCCGTTCGTGCAGGAAACCGACGCAGCGGCCGCGGCGACCGCCCAGTCGCCGACCCGCCGCTCGACCTTCTCGTAGGCGCTGCCGGCAGCCGGGTGGAGCGCGACGCGCACCTCGATCAGCATCTCGCCCTCTCCCACGGCCGTCTCGTAGGGGCCGCGGTGGAACTCGCGCATGTCGACGACGCGCTCGCCCGCGGGGCCGCGGATCACGAGCTTTGCGTCCACCGCAGCGCAGACTGCCGAGAGGTCCTCGGCCGGATCGGCCTGGCACAGCGCCCCGCCGATCGTCCCGCGGTTGCGAACGACCGGATCGGCGATCACGCGCTCGGCGTCCGCGAAGATCGGAAGGCGGTCGGCGAGGAGCTCGGACTCGAGCAGCTCGCGGTGGCGCGTCATCGCGCCGATGCGCACCTCGCCGTCTTGCTCGTCGATGTACCCGAGCTCGGCCGCCAGATCGTCGATGTCCACGATGTGCTCCGGAGCTGCAAGCCGCAGCTTCATCATCGGCAGCAGACAGTGGCCCCCGGCGAGCAGACGGGTTTCGGGGCCGAGACGCTGCAGAAGCTCGAGCGCATGGTCGACGCTGGTGGCCCGCTCGTACTCGAATGGTGCTGGAACTTGCACGGCGTCCCTCCCTGTCGATGTTCCGAGGAGAGACGTGCCGCTGCCCGGCGCCGCCGCTCCGGTCGGGACACCTTCCTTTGTAGTATTCGGCGCGTCAAGCGGTGTTAAGCGATCCCTTAAGAGTCCCGGCGGCGTGACTCTTGCCCAGCTTCAGTCCTTCGTGCTGGTTGCGCGGCTCGGGTCGGTCAAAGCGGCCGCCGCCGAGCTCGAGGTCACCGAGCCCGCGGTCTCGGTCGCCGTCGGCGCACTCCGCAAGGAGCTGGGGGACGAGCTCTTCGTCCGGGAAGGCCGCGGCATCGCGTTGACCCCCGGCGGCCGCCGCCTCGCCGCGCTCGCGAGTGAGATCCTCGGCCTCGCCGAGCAGGCACGCCGCTCGGTTCACGACTCGCCCGGCCAGCCCCGCCGGATCCAGGTCGCAGCGACGGAGGTCGTGGCAGAGCACGTCGGTGCGCTCGTCGACGCGTTCGCGGGCCGCAGCGCCGGAATCGAGATCGCCGTCCAGGCAGTGCCAGGCGAGGCGTTCGCCGACCTGCTCGAGCAGCGCCGCGCGGACCTCGCCTTCGGTCCCCGCCCGAGCCCGGAGAGGCAGGCGACCATCGCAACCGTGCCGTTCCTCCGCTGCCGGCTCATCGTCGTTGCGGCGCCGGGGCATCCGCTCGCCGCGACCCACGACATCCCGCCAGCGGCGCTCGCGGGCGAGCGCTGGCTGATCGGGCCGCCGGACGTCGACCGCTCGGAGGGCGTTGGCCTCTTCTTCGAGCGCAACTGCCTCGAGCCGGCCGAGACCGTCGCGTACACGAGCCACGCGGCGGCGCTGGCCGCGGCCGCCGCCGGCGACGGGATCGCCCTCACCCTCGCGCACTCGGTCGCGACCGAGCTCCACCGGCGGGCGCTGGCGAGGCTGGACATCCGCGGCACGCCGCTGACGGAGCTGTGGCACGCGAGCACGCTCGGTCTCGGCAGAGCCCTCCCGGCAGCTCTCGCACTCCAGCGGTTCGCCACCACACCGGAAGCGACGCAGGCGATGTCGGCAAGCCGCGCAGGCGCGACCTCGACCCGCTCCCGTCCCGCCGTGCATGTGACCCTCTGGCGATCGCTCGCGGCGGAGCTGGACGCGGCGAGCAAGCGCTGAGCGCGGGGCGCGAGAGCGCCGGCGCCGTCCGATCCGCGGGAGTCGCGGACTCGGGCGGCTTCGTCTAGGAAACAAGGTCGCCGGAAATCCACCTAACCGGTCTTGTAAGCGACCACCCTCAGGGGCCGTGCGAGAACTCCGGCCGGCCCATCGTTGCTGGCGTGGCCGTTCCCGGCGTACGGCAATCACGTTCGCCGTTCAGGCGTTCGCTCACAGCCGGCCTTCGGCGGCGAACCGATTCACGCCGAAGCCGGCCATCTGTTTTACTCGGTGGACAGGCAAGAGGCGGTCTCTTGCCGACCGCGCCCACGGGCGCCTGACGAAAGGGCGTGAGCTGTGTCGCACCTCGGAAAATCGCACCTCATGATCATGTGGACGGTGGGGCCTGATGAGGTGGCCGAGGGAGATCGGCTTTTCGCGAGCCACGCCGAATGGATGAAGGGACATCCCCGCGAGGGCGATACAGCGCTGCTGGACTACAGCGTCTCCAAAGGCGCGGAACTGTCGAACCCGGTGGACCCGAGCTCGGAACCCACCGGCAGGACGATCTTCGTGCTCGACGAGTACTACGAATCGCCGGCCGGCATCGCCAGGCACTGGCAGGAAGCGGTGGAGCATTGGCCGGACCTGCCAGGGGTGATGGCGTGGAGCGCCAAAGCCACGGTGGCGACGTTGCACAACGGAACGGCCGTACACGCACTCTGGTAGAGCCGCCTTGTCGAATTGGGGCGGCCGTTCGGGCCCGACTTCCGGCGGCGCTCGGCGCATGGTGGCGTGAAACTCGCCGGCACCCAGACCGAATCGAGCCGGCGCGCCGCGGCTTCGACGGACGGCCAGACGACCCTCACGCGTGAAGCCTGCCCGCGGGGCCCTACGGCGAGCCGGGGGTGATTCCGCTGCCGCTTCGAGGACAGCACCGGGGCCAGCACCGCATGAGCCTTACCGGGCTCCCCTGGCACATCTGACCGCATCGTTAAGCCAAATCTGAGGCTGAGTCCAATTCTTGAAGGCCCATACGGGTCTTGAACATCCCTGCAAATCGCGGGTTTTTCCCTAACGAGTGAGCACGGACGGTCACCGTCCGTGACTGTCCGTGCGGCTCTGACACAACCGGCGAATCCCTCAAGCCCGCTCGCCTCACTCAGCCCGGCGTGTTCGGCGCGTGCGTACCAGTCCTCGCGCTGAAGTCAGAACGTTCGCTCGCGAAGCCTCCGAGCCAACCTGCGCGGGCCGTCGGGTGTCCGGTGCTTCACCCATCCTCGGGACGACGTTTCGGGCACGTGATCGATCGGCGCACCGGCCGGGATCAGCGGCTCGCGGCGGATGCTTCTCTCGTACGCCTTGCGAAGACGGCCGGCATGCGCGTGCACCCAGTTGTACGCCTGCATGACCGGCCAGCTCTCGCGTTCCTTCGGATCGGTCAGCAGATTGGTGACCACCGGTGTGGCCATGACCTGCGGGGCCTCGTCCGAGTACCGCTGTCGCACGTACGCGACCTTGAAGTTCTGCCATTTGACGGCGTGGAGCACGTCCGTGACCCAGACGAGGCATCCCTCGCGGTTCGAGGTCGCCTGTGCGCCCGCGAAGAAGGCTCGTTGGTCGACGCCGTCGATCTCACGGTCGTCCGGAACGGAACATCCGGCCCATGCGAGCAGCGTCGTGAACATGTCCGTCTGATGGACGATCTCGTTCGACGCTCGCTCCGGGGCGATCTCGCCGGGCCATCTGATCAGACACGGCGTGCGCAGCCCGCCCTCCGAGGATGTGAAGTACGAGCCTTCGAAGACGCCCGCGCTACCCCGAGCGATCAACAGGTTCTCCGCGCCGTTGTCCCCTGCGAGCACGACGATCGTGTCGTCGGCGACACCGAGCTCGTCGAGCGCGTCCAGCAGATCGCCGAAGTCGTGATCCAGCTCGGCGAGGCAGTCGGCCCAGTCGCCGTTGCCGGTCAGGCCCTGGAACTCGGAGCGAGGGATCGTCGGGACATGCAGCAGCGAATGGTTGAAATAGAGGTAGAACGGCCGGCTCTCGCCGACGCTCTGCTCGAGAAACGCGAGCGCACGTCGCTTGTACTCGACGTCGACGTCGCGCCGGCGCTCGATCGTGAGCGGCTCGTCGTCGAGTCGCCGAACGCCGGCGTCTCGTGTTCCCTCGTGCATGTATGACCGCAGATCGCGGTCCGGCCGGTACCAGGGGTTCTCGTCCCACCGGCTCTCGTCGTACGAGCGCGGAGGGCCGTACCACTCGTCGAATCCGTGGTCGGTCGGCCACCGCCCGTCCTCCGCCCCGAGATGCCACTTCCCGAAGCACGCGGTCGCGTACCCCGACTCCGACAGGACCTCGGCGATCGTCCGCTCCCACGCGACCAATCCCTGACTGCCGCCGTCTCGCGGGACGGTGTGCGTCCCGGATCGGATCGCGTAGCGTCCCGTCATCAAGGCCGAGCGCGACGGGGTGCACTGCGGCTCGGCGATGTAGTGCCACAGCTGAAGGCCTTCCCGTGCAAACGCGTCGGTCCGTCTGGTCGCCGCACCGCGCACGATGCCGCCGCCGTAGCACCCGAGCTCCCCCATGCCGAGGTTGTCGACGTGGAAGAAGAGGATGTTGGGACGTCGGGCATTCACGGCGGCGACATCCAGTTGCCAGTCGGGTTCCGCCAAGGCCCCAGCCTATGGGACACACCTCGCAGCCGCGTTTCGAGCGAACGGTCCTGCACCCGATCGAGCGTACGAGGACGCAACCGCGATCCGTGCACCTTCCCGACCCGAGCCGAGAAGCGCCGTCCGAGTCGACCCTCGCGTGGAGGATCGGGCTAGCGAAGGCATCCACGCGAAGTCACCGGCGCCTCGGCGGGCGCGAAGGCCACCACGCCGACAGATCCGCGAGGGTCGCTCAGTGATCACCGAGTGATCACGACATCGTCCCGGTTGACGCGACACGCCTGAAACAAGCCGAATTCGATCGCGCTCCCGCAGGGTTCGAATCCAACAAAATCCCTGCTCAGCAAGATTTCAAGGCCCATACGGGATTCGAACCCGTGCCGCCGCCGTGAGAGGGCGGTGTCCTAGGCCACTAGACGAATGGGCCGTGGCGAGCGGCCAGTCTAGCGGAGCTAGGCGCCGATCTCGGCGAGCAGAGGCGCGGTGTCGAGCGGGTCGAATCCGATCCGCGCGGCGATGTCCTCGCTCGAGGGTCTCGTGCCCTCGCGGAAGAGCTCGCGCAGGAGCTCGCCCGTCTCCGGGCTCCGCCACCAGTCCTCGCCGTTCTCGGAAATGAGGTGTCGGCGGAGCTGGGCCGAGCGGATCCAGGCGCGCAGGTAGTCGGCCGAGTAGAAGCCCGCATCCATGTCCGACAGGTAGCCCTCGCTGCGGTAGCGAATGCCGGTCGCGGCGGTCAGGTACTCCTCGTAGCCGTCCGCGGTGCCGCCGTCGGAGGGGAAGCGCGTCCAGAACTCGAGCTCGTAGCGGAGCTTCGCCTCGTAGCGGCGGAAGAGGAGCGCCTCCAGGAACGTCGTCGCGCCGGCGTTCTCGGCCGCCTGCTCGTCGGAGAGACCGAAGTGCTTCGCGTGCCAGCCGGGCTCGCGCGAGACCGCCTCGACGATGTAGGAGTAGATCTCGGTCAGAGCGTGGTCGCGCGAGATGCGGCGGAACGTGTAGGGCAGGTCCGCGTCGACGCCGCCGTAGTGGAGCGCGTGGCCGGCCTCGTGCAGGAAGGCCTGGTAGTCGTGAAGCCCTCCCTGGGCGCGCGTGATCAGGTGCACGACGCTCGGCGGGTCGCTCGCGATCACGCATGCGCGCGGCGCCTTCTGGGGCCGGTCCTCGAGGTCGAGCTTGATGTTCGTCGAGGCGATGAGATCGAAGCCGAGCTCGGTGAGCGTGGCGAGGCAGATCTCGGTCGCGCGCTCCTTCGTGTACGTCGCCTCGAGCGGCGAGAGGCGCCGCACATAGGAGGTGTGGAAGCTCGACGGCACGTCGGCGCGCTCGGGGCCCAAGAGTCGCTCGAACCAGAAGGCGCGCTGCGCCGAGAACGCGTCGGTCGCGGCGTCGCTTGCGGCCTCGAGCACCTTCGAGAGCTCGCGGAGCGAGATCGCCTTCTCCTCCTCGTTGCGCTCGACCGGGTCGGCGATGCCCGAGAGGTCGGCCGAGAGCTCCTCGGCCGCCGTGACGAGCTCGAGCCGGTCCGGGTTGAACGCCGCGCTCGCCGCGGCGTGAATCTCGCCGAGCTCCTCCCTGTCGGCGTACGACGCGAGCACGGCGAGCATCGCCTGGGCGTTCCGGAGCGGCATCTCGTCGCCGCGGAACGTGACGCGCTCGGCCAGCATCCGGTTCTCGAGCTCGTCCTCGCGCTCGACGAGCGTCGCCGAGACGAGCCCGCCCTCGCAGGTCTTGCGCAGGCGGTAGAGCTGCTCGCGCTCGTCGCCCGCGGCGGCCTCCTCGGCCTCGCGCAGCGCCTCCAGCTGCTCGACGGCTGAAGAGATCGCGATAGCGCTCGACGATCTCGGCCTGCTCGGAGACGTCCTTCTCCCCGACCCGCACGGCCCGCGACTCCTCGGAGCGCTCGAAGAGGTAGCGCGCGAGGCGGCTCTCGTACTCCGCCGGGTTGCGGATCAGGGCGACGCTCAAGGCGGCGGAAACCTAGCCGACCGCGGTGCTCCTGCGACGGAAGGAACTAGGTGACGACGAGGCGCTTGGCCGCGTCGACGAGCGCCTGGGGCTCGAACGGCTTGCCGAGGACCTCGGTCGCTCGGTGCAGGTAGTGCCCCACGTCGGCGGTGCCGCTGACCAGGACGACGGGAATGTCGGCCAGTCGCAGCTCGTCGAGCAGCACGTCGCTCGCGCCGTCGCCGAGATGGACGTCGAGGAAGACGAGCGCCGGACGCTGGTCGGCGACGATCCCCCGCGCGGCTTCGATCGACGCCGCCTCCCGTACCTCGTATTCCTCGAGCTCCAAGTTGATCCGGCAGAGCAGGCGGAGCGACGGATCGTCCTCGACCACGAGAATGAACGGATTCTCTTCGGTCACCTGCTGAACGATGGTAGATGACGGGCTGGACGGTACGATGCCGCCGTGGCACCGAGGACCGGCACCGGAGAGCTGTACGCCGTCCAGGTGAGCGAGCTCTGGAGCGGCCTCGCAGGCACGCTCTCACGGCTCGAGGCTCTTGCCCAGGACCCCGCCCAGCTCGCCGACGACGATCAGTACGAGAGTCTCCGCCGGCTGCAGTACGCGCTGCATCGGGCAAGCGAGGACGCCTTCGGGCTTGCGCCGCCGCCTGGCGCCGAGCCCGTCCACGGCGAGCTCGCCGCGGCCCTCGCCGGGGCGCGCGACGCAACGGGCGGGATCGTCGACGTCCTGGACGAGGGGGGCACCGAGGGGGTCGAGCCGCTCCTCTACGAGTGGCGCGGCGCGCTCTTCCGCGTGCGGCTCGCGCGGCTCCGCCTCGCGGCTCCGTCGTCCGAGGCGGCCACCGGCGAGGCCGAGACGAAGCCGAGCCTGCGGGCCCCGCTACTCGCGGTCGCGCTGGTCTTCGTAGGGCTGACGACATTCGTCGCCGGCGCCGCGATCGGGCCGTGGCCGATCTGGGCCGCCGGGATGCTCGCCGTCTGCGCGTCCTTCCTCGCCTACCGGCCCTAGACCGCCGCAATCGCGGCCGCTCTGAGCCGCGCGAGCGACTCCTCCTTGCCGAGGAGCTCGAGGCTCTCGAAGAGACTTGGCGAGACCTTCGCGCCGGTGACAGCGAGCCGGATCGGCTCGAACGCCTCGCGCGGCTTCTGCCCGCGCTGCTCGGCCAACGCACGGAGCGCCTCCTCGATCCGCGACGCCTCCCACGGCTCGACCGGCTCGAGCGCGTCGCCGGCGACGCGGCAGGTCTCGGGATCGGCGCCGTCCGGGTCAACCGGCTCGAAGAGGAATCGCACGCGGTCCGGGTACAGCGAGAGCTTCTCGATCTTCTCCTGCACGAGCGGCACGGTCGCGCGTACCCGGTCCTCCGGCCAGTCGATTCCCTGCTCGCCGCAGCCAGCGCGAGGAGGGCCGCGGCGTACTCGTCCTCGACGAGCGCGCGGAGGTGGACGCCGTTCAGCCAGTCGAGCTTCTGGTAGTCGAACGTCGCGGGGCTCGGGATCACGCGCTCGAGCGAGAATCGCTCGACGAGCTCGTCGCGGGACATGATCGTCGTCCTGTCGTCGTAGCTCCAGCCGAGCAGGGCGAGGAAGTTCATCAACGCGGCCGGGATGTAGCCGTCGTCCCGGAACGCGTCGATCGCAACCGCCCCGTGCCGTTTGGACAGCTTCTTGCCGTCGGAGCCGAGGATGTTCGGCACGTGCGCGTAAACCGGCAGGTCGGCGCCGAGCGCGCGGAGGATGTTGATCTGGGTGGGCGTGTTCGACACGTGGTCATCGCCCCTGATCACGTGTGTGATCCGGTCGGCGACGTCGTCGACCGGGCTGGCGAAGTTGTAGGTCGCGCGCCCGTCGGAGCGGACGATCACCGGGTCGGCGAGGTTCTCGTTCGCGAACTCGATCCGGCCGCGCACCGCGTCGTCCCAGGAGACCGTCCCCTCGTCCGGCATCCGGAAGCGGATCGCGCCCTCGTCGAGGTATGCCTTGCCCTCGGAGACCAGCCGCTCGCCGAGTACGCGCGCATCGTCCATCCGGTCGAGCTGGAAGCTGACCGGACCGTCCCAGTCGATGCCGAGCCAGCGCAGCGACTCCTGGATCTGCTCGACCGACTCCTCGACCTCGCGGCTCGTGTCCGTGTTCTCGATCCGCAGCAGGCATTCGCCCCCCTGCTTGCGCGCGAAGAGCCAGTTGAAGAGGAAGGTCCGCACGCCTCCGATGTGCAGGAATCCGGTCGGGCTCGGCGCCATGCGGACTCGGACGGACATCGGCTCTATCGTAAGGACGTGTCTGCGCTCCCGCGGCGTTTGCTCCGGATCGAAGGGCTCGCGGTCGCGGTCGGAGCTCTGACGCTGTACTTCCACCTCGGATTCGGATGGGTGCTGCTGGTCGTCCTCGTCCTGCTGCCGGACCTCTCGATGCTCGGGTACCTGGCCGGCCCACGGGCGGGCGCGCTCGCCTACAACCTCGCGCACACCGAGCTGTGGCCGATCGGGCTCGCCGTCGCGGGCATCCTCGCCGACGTCGACCTGCTCGTGCAGATCGCGCTCGTCTGGCTCGTCCACATCGGCACCGACCGGCTGCTCGGCTACGGCTTCAAGTACCCGACTGCGTTCACGGACACCCACCTGCAGCGGGTGTAAGGGCCTGTCCGGAAAGTGGCCACGATGAATGACGCGCGCCACGTGGTGCGAGACAAGGACGCAGGGAGCGTCAATATGCAGGCATATTGGCGCGACCGAGGACGCCGCATCGCGCCGCGTGGCGCCCGTCAGACGCCCTGGTTCATCTTCCGGACAGGCCCCTAGTCGATGCAGTTCGGCGCCCACGTCTCCTCGGCCGGCGGAATCGACACGGCAATCGACCGTGCAGAGGCGATCGGCGCCGACTGCGTGCAGGTCTTCACGCAGAGCCCGCGCATGTGGCGCCCGACCGCGCATGCACCGGAGGCGATCGAGCGCTTCAAGGCACGCCGCGCCGACGCCGATATCGGGGGCGTCGTGTGCCACGCGCTCTACCTCTGCAACCTCGCCGCGCCCGACCGCGAGATCTACCGCAAGTCGGTGCAGACGATGCTGGCGACGGTCGACGCCGCGTGCGCGATCGAGGCCGACGGCGTGATCTTCCACGTCGGCTCGCACCTCGGTGCGGGCTTCGCGGCTGGGCGCAAGCGCGTCGTCTCGGCGCTCGTCAAGATCCTCGACCGCTGCGAAGGCGACACGTGGCTCCTGATGGAGAACTCCGCTGGCGCGGGCGGCACGATCGGGCGCTCGATCGCCGAGCTCGCGCTCCTCGTGGAGGCGCTCGACGGCCATCCGCGGCTCGGCATCTGCCTCGACTCGTGCCACCTCTACGCGTCGGGCTACGACGTCACGAAGCCCGAGGTCGTCGACGACCTCGTGCAGGAGGTCGAGGCGACGATCGGCCTCGAGCGGCTGCGCGCGCTGCACGTGAACGACAGCGCCGCGCCGCTCGGCTCGAACCGCGACCGCCACGCGAACCTGCTCGAGGGCGAGCTCGGCGACGGGCTCGGCGCCTTCCTCGTCCATCCCGCGTTCCAGGACCTGGCCGCCTACCTCGAGGTGCCTGGCGCGGAGGGCCGCGGGCCGGGGGCCGCCGACGTGACCGCGCTGCGCCAGCTCCACGCGCGCTGGTCACGCCGCAAGAGGACGCGAGCTCGTGTGACGTGAGCGGCGGCGGCGGCGTATGAGCGGCATGACGGGTCCGAGCTTCGCGCAGGCGGCCGAGCGGCACCTCGACGACGTGTACGGCTACCTCTCGTGGTTCACGGGAGACCGCTTCCTCGCCGAGGATCTCGCCGCAGAGACCTTCGAGCGCGCGCTCCGACTCTGGCACCGCTTCGATCCCAAGCGCGGCTCGGTTCGCACCTGGCTCTGCCAGCTCGCGCGGACGGTCGCGCTCGACCACTTCCGCTCCGAGCGCCGGCGCGCGCGGCGCGAGCAGCTCGCGGCCGTGCCCGAGGAGTTCGAGCAGCGGCTCGCCGAAGGCCTGTCGCCCGAGCTCGAATCGGCGCTGCGGCGGCTGAGCGCCGGCGAGCGCGAGGTGATCGCGCTGCGCGTCGTCCTCGACCTCGACATCGAGACGACGTCGCGGGTGCTGGGCATCTCTCCGTCGAACTGCACCACGCGCCTCAACCGGGCGCTCAAGAAGCTGGAGGAGGCAGTGGGTGTCGTCGCAGCCTGAGCTTCTGGCTCTCCTCCGCGACGCCCGGCCGGCCGCGCCGCCGGAGCTGCGCGAGCGGATCCGGCTCCTCGCGGCGCAGGCGCCTCCCTCGCGCCGCCTTCCGGCGCTGACCTGGCGCCGCGCGCTCGTCGTGCTCGTCCCCGTCGCCCTCGCCGCGGCGCTCGCGGCCGCCTACCTCCCCCGCGGCGAGAAGCCGGCGGCGGTCGGGTCGCAGGCCTTCGAGAGCGCGGGAACCCAGCTCGAGAAGGCGACGGCGGCCGCGCCGAGTGCCACCGACAGCTCCGCGGCGGGAGGCGCGCGCCTCACCCCGGGCGCTCCGCCGCCCGACACGGGCCGGGCGCAGCGCTACTCGGCGACCATCGAGCTTCGCGTCCCTGACGCGAACGCGGTGTCGACCACGACGACGCGCGCGCTGCAGATCGTCGACTCGGTCGGCGGCTACCCGCTGGAGGTGAACGTCGACGCCCGCGAGGAGGCGGGCAGCGCGTATCTCCTCCTGCGTGTGCCGCGGAACCGCGTCCAGGACGCGGTGCGGCGGCTCGGCGCGCTCGGGACGATCGTCGCCGAGAACGTGCAGATCCAAGACCTCCAGACCGGTATCGACACGACCAACCGGCTGCTCGAAAGGCTCGAGCAGCAGCTCGCGGCCCTGCGGGCGCAGCCGCAGACCGACGAGACTCGCCGCCGGATCTCGGCGCTCACCGCCCGGATCGAGCGGCAGGAGCAGGCCCGCGACGCCGTCCTGCGGTCGGCGCAGCAGGCAACCGTCGAGCTTCGAGTCGCGACGCCGCCCGAGACCTCGTCGGTCGGCGGCACGGACGGCCCGCTGGACGGGATCGCGGTCGTCTTCCGTTGGCTCGGGATCGGCGCCGTCTACGCGCTCGCGCTCGGCCTACCGATCGTGCTGCTCGTGGCGCTCGGCTTGTTCCTCGCCCGCGGCGTCCGCCGGCGGCGCGAGGAGCGCCTACTCAGCCAGCCCTGACCTGCGCGAAGATCCGGAACGTCGGCTCGCCGACGGGCAGCTCGCCGAACTCCGGATTGACGCAGCCGGTCTCGTCGCCGCGCGTCTCGTAGGTCTGCTCGATCTCCGCGTGGCACATCGGGAGCGGCTGGCGCACCGCACGGATCGCGCCGAATCCGGCCGACCGCCGCTCCGCGGCGCGGAGCATGTCGAGGTCGATCTCGACGTCGTAGATCTTCTGCATGCAGCCGACGTATGTGTGGCCCCAGCCCTCGTACGAGTAGACGAAGGGACAGCTTCTCGCGAGGCAGGCGCCGGGGTAGACGACCTTGTCGCAGTGGACGTCGCACCGGCGGCACTCCATCTCCTCTTGCGGGTGAAGAGGGAGTGACGGCGCAACCTGTTCCTGCTGCATACCGGCATTGTCTGCCCCACCCCGGCGACCCGCAAGACTTGACTTTCGGGGCGCTCAGCGCTAGTCGGCGAGTTCCTCGACACTTGACTTTCGCGACGCTCGGCGCTAGAGGCTCGATGTGAAACTGGGCCGCCGTCGGGGACGCTCCAGACCGAGCCGGGCACCACGGTCGCCCGCGGCGCGTAGTGGAACTACGTGACGCGGGCGAGCGTGCCGATCCGGCGATGTGTCTGGTGCGTCATCCGGCCCGGCGGAGTTTCACATCAGGCCTCTACTCAAGGGCGAGTAGCTCTCGCGCTGCGATCAGCACATCTGCCGGCGTGAAGGCAAGGAAGTCGGGCTCGATCTCGGCGGCCGCGTCGTCGGCGCGAAACCAGAGCGCCTGGACGGTCGTCATCCCCACCGCCGCCGCGCCGGCGATGTCGTCGACGAGGCGGTCGCCCACGTGGAGCGCGTCGAGCGGATCGACGTCGAGGGCCTGGAGCGCCCGCTCGAAGATCGCCGGAGCGGGCTTGCGGGCGCCGACCTCGCCCGAGAGGACGATCTCGTCGACGCGGCCTGCGACGCCGAGCTCCTCGAGCTCGCGTCGGACGAGCCGCGGCGGCTCCGGCCACGTGTTCGCGACGACCGCGAGCTTCAGGCCCCGGTCGCGGAGCGACTCGAGGAGCGCGTGCGCACCGCCGACGAGCGCACGCGCCGGCCGCCACTCCGCGTGCTCGGCGTCGACGAAGCGGTCGAGCTCGGCGTCCGTCACCGGGCCGAGCAGGTCGCGCAACTCGGCGCCGTAGTCGAGTTGCGCAGCAGCCACCGGCGCCTGCAGTGCGGGCAGCTTCTCGGCCTCGAAGCGCCTCGTGAACGCGTCGGCCTCGCCCTCGCAGCCGATCGCGGCGAGCCCCGCACGGTGGCCGGCCGCGAGCAGCTCGTCGTCCCACTCGAACTGCATGAGCGTGCCGCTCCAGTCGAAGAGGACGGCCTCGAGCACGCTCGGCTCTACGCCGGCGCGAGCGTGCCGAGTGCCTGCGGCACCAGCTCGATCGCCTGCTCGACGTCGTCGTCGCCGATGTCGAGATGCGTCACGGCCCGGATCACGCCCGGCTCGATCGTGGCGGAGAGCCCGACGCCTGCCTCGGCAAGGAGCGCGATCGCCTCGGCCGACGTGAGGTCGAGCGCGTGGACGTCGATCTGAACGAAGTTCGTCTCGACGAGCTCCGGCGAGGCCGGCACGTCCCGCTCGGCCCAGCCCTCGGCGAGGCGTCGCGCGCGGGCGTGGTCGTCGGCGAGGCGCTCGACGTTGTGCTCGAGGGCATAGAGGCCGGCCGCGGCAACGATCCCCGCCTGCCGCATCGCGCCGCCGAAGCGGTGCTTCTCGACCCGCGAACGGGCCATCAGCTCGCGCGAGCCTGCGATCACGGCGCCGAGCGGCGCGCCGAGCCCCTTCGAGAGACAGAGCGTGACGGTGTCGAACAGGCGGCCCATCTCGTCGGCGGGCACGCCGGAGGCGACCGAGGCGTTCGCGAGCCGCGCGCCGTCGAGGTGCATCGCAAGCCCGAGCTCTCGGCCCGTCGCGACGACGCTCTGCAGCGCCTCGAACGGCCACACCGTTCCCCCGGCGCTGTTGTGCGTGTTCTCGACCGCGACCACCGATGCGCGCGGGATGTGGAACCCGTCCGACACGCGCGCCGCGCGGCGGATCTGGGCGGGCGAGAGCACTCCCCGGTACCCCTCGAGCCCGCGCGTCTGGAGGCCGGAGTGCATCGCGGCCGCCGCGAGCTCGGCGACCATGATGTGCGCCGTCTCCTCGACGATCAGCTCGGTGCCGCGCACGCCGAGGATCGCGAGCGCGATCTGGTTCGCCATCGTCGCCGTCGGCAGGTAGACGGCCTCGTCCTGCCCGAGGAACGCCGCCGCCCGGGCCTCGAGCGCGAGCACGGTCGGGTCCTCGCGGCGCTGCTCGTCGCCGACCTCGGCGGCGGCCATGGCCGCACGCATCTCGGGCGACGGCCTCGTCTGCGTGTCGGAGCGAAGGTCGATCACGGCGCCACGACCTACGGAAGCTTGACCGACCCGTCGTCGGCGAGCTGCCAGTGCGGGTTGTGGGCGACCTCCCACGGGTGGCCGTCGGGGTCGACGAAGACGCCCGAGTAGCCGCCCCAGAACGTCTCGGCGCCCTCGCGCGCGATCCGCGCTCCGGCGCGCCGCGCCTCGTCGAGCACGGCGTCCACCTCCGCCGGGGAGCGCACGTTGTGGGCGAGCGTGACGCCGCCCCAGCCGCCGCTGTCCTCGACACCGGAGTCCTCGGCGAGAGAGGCGCGGCTCCAGAGGGCGACGACCATCCCGGCCGCCTGGAAGAAGGCGACGTCGTCGCCGGGATCCGCGCCCGTGCGCCAACCGAGCGCCTCGTAGAAGGCTCGCGCCCGGGCGAGGTCGGCAACACCGAGCGTGACGAGCGAAACACGTTGCTCCATGCGGACATCATCGTTGACTCGCCTCGCCGGGAGGAGCACCATTGCCGGATGGCGGCAGATCCGCGTCAGGCCGTGATCGACTGCCTCGCCAAGGCGCAGCCTGCTGAACGCACGACGGAGCGCGTGCTCGCCGGGCTCGCGCTCGGCCGGCGGCCCGGCCACGATCGGAACCGTCTTCGCGGGCGGTCCTCCGTGGAGGGCGCGCGCGGGCACGGTCGAGTTCCTGAAGGAGCGCGTGATCCGCGACCGGCACGTCTACGCCATCGCGTTCGAGGCGGACCACGACCGGGTCGGGTGGGTCGAGATGACGATGGTCGTGCGCGCCGAGCGGGTGACCGGCCTCGGCTGGGTTGCCCGCGGGATCAGCGCGGGAACCGACGTCGGCGATCCGAGGGTGACCGAGCCGCGCGTCTACCTCGGCGGCAGCTGGGGCAGGTTCGGGTTCTGCGGGGGTGGCAGGGTGTATCCCTCCGGTGCCGAGGTCGATCGTGTGCGGCTTCGCTTCGTGGACGGCGTCGAGCTCGAGGCCGACGCTGACGACAGCTGGGTGCTCTTCTTCACCGACGACCCGGTCGAACGGCCCGAGGCGACCCTCGAGCTGCTCGAGGCCGCCGGCGAGGTGGTGGCGGCACACGAGTGGCCGCCGAGGCCCGACCTCGCCGACGAGCTCCGCCGCCGGATCCCGCGCAGGTAACGCCGCCGCACCGGCGCTACGGTGACGCCGTGAACCTGGAGCTGCTCGAGCAGACGCTCGCCGACGAGCCCGCCTACCGCGCGCGGCAGGTCTGGGAGTGGACCTCGCGCGGGGCGAGGTCGTACGGCGAGATGACGAACCTGCCCGCCGCGCCTGCGCACGCTGCTCGAGGAGCGCGTGCCCTTCTCGTCGCTCGAGGTCGTTCGCGAGACGCGCGCGAAGGACGGCACGCTCAAGGTGCTCTTCACGACCCACGACGGCAAGCCGGTCGAGGCGGTGCTGATGCGCTACCGCGACGGGCGGCGCTCGGTGTGCGTCTCGTCGCAGTCGGGCTGCCCGCTCACGTGCACCTTCTGCGCGACCGGGCCAGATGCGCTTCGGCCGGAACCTCACGGCCGGCGAGATCCTCGACCAGGCGCTCCACTTCCGCCGGCTCGAGCGGATCGACCACGTCGTGTTCATGGGGATGGGCGAGCCGATGATGAGCCTCGACTCCGTGCTCGAGGCGGCGCGACGCCTGCCGGACGTGGGCGTCACGCACCGGCGGACGACGATCTCGACCGTGGGCTGGCTCCCCGGCCTACGCCGCTTCGTCGACGAGGTTCCCGAGCCGATCCGGCTCGCGCTCTCGCTGCACGCCCCGACCGATTCGCTTCGCAGCGAGCTGATGCCGGTGAACGACCGCTACCCGCTCGACGACGTGCTGGCCGAGTGCCGCCGCTACGCCGAGCTCCGCGGCCGGAAGGTGTTCGTCGAGTACGTCATGCTCGCCGGGGTGAACGACTCCGTCGCGCACGCCGAGACACTCGCGAGGCTGCTCGACCCGAAGCTCTTCAAGGTGAACCTGATCCCGTACAACCCGACGGGGATGTACGAGGGCTCTCCGCGCGAGCAGATCGCGCGCTTCAAGGCGGTGCTCGACCGCGCGCGCCTTCCGGCGACGGTGCGGCTCACCCGTGGTCGCGACATCGCGGCCGCCTGCGGACAGCTCGCGGCTACGGTCTGGTCAGCAGCAAGCCAGCCACGATAACGGCCGCGGCCACAACCATCGCCACGAGAAATGCGCCCAAATCCGGTTTCCCCTTGTTCGCCGTCAGGTCCCTTCACCCACTTAAACCAACGCAGAACGCCCGGTCGCGAGCCTGACGGCCAGTAGGAGCCACCCGTTCGGCTGACGCCAAAGTCCGCCGCGCGGGGCCATGGTGCGACCAAGGGACCGCGCACCGTCATCCCTACCCCGGTGATGACCGTGCCCGGCGACCCTCTCAGGGTGGCCCAGTCGTCATGTGTGCCCGGCCGGGCCACCCGTCCAACGTTCGGATCGGTTCCCGCAACCCATGAATCTCGGCGCCCCGATCGAGGAAAGCGCCCCGCCCGCCGGGGCCTTCCTACGATGCGTCGAGATGGGATCGACAACCGCGCTTCGTCGGGCCCTCGATGCGAGCTTCTTCCCGTACCTCGCCGAGCAGGGGTTCCTCGTGGACGCGCGGAACCAGCCGAGCCTCAAGACCTGCCGGCGGACCGCCGACGGAGCCGTCCAGATCCTCGGCCTCCAGTGGGACAAGTACGGACGGCCGCGGTTCGCGGTGCACTTCGGGACCTGCGCGGCCGAGGGCCTGCAGGTGGGCGACGACCTGTTCCCGGCCGAGGACGTCCTCGCGACCTGGTGCCCGGACCGGGGGACGCTTCGTCCCCGCCGCGGCGAGTGGTTCCGTCAGGATCCGACCCTGCTCGCCCGCCTGCGGGGGGCGCGATCGCTGCGCGAGCCCACCGACATCGTGGACGAGCTCGTCGCGCACGTCCACGAGCTCGACGCGTACTGGCGTGACGGCGACGTCGGGCCGCATCTTCGGCTCTGGGGCGGATAGCGGCCCGCGTGGCTCCGCCTCGGCGCCAGCGACGAACCCAAGGCCTCGAACGAGATCTCGCGGTGCGAATCCCGCCGGAGCGGACCTGTTCGCTTGGAAGAATCGCGTCGTGGCGCAGCGTGAGCGGTTCCCCGGCAGGGGCCGAGCCGCCGCGGCGACGCCCGGCTCGTCCCGATGCGCCTGCTCGAGCCGGGCGAGTCCGGGCTACACCTGACCGGGATGTACGAGGGCTCTCCGCGCGAGCAGATCGCGCGCTTCAAGGCGGCGCTCGACCGGGCGCGGCTGCCGGCGACGGTGCGCCTGACCCGCGGGCGCGAGATCGCCGCCGCCTGTGGGCAGCTCGCGACCGCCTGAGGGCCTGTCTGGAAGGTGGTCGCGGTGGATGGCACGCGGCACGCGCCGCGAGGCAAGGACGCAGGGAGCGCCAATAGTCGAGCTATTGGCGCGACCGAGGACGCCGGATCGCAGCGCGTGCCGCCTGCAAGCCGCTCTGAGCCACTTTCCGGACAGGCCCTAACGTCGGGCTCGAACCGACGTCCCAACCGGGAGGCGAGTAGGGTCGTCCTCCCGCGCACCGGCGAGTGGGTGCTCATCGACGTCGAACCAAGGAGCCTGCCGTGTACCGCCCGAAGCTGATCGCCGCTCTCGCGCTCTCGGTCGCGGGGATCGTCCTCGGCGTCGGGGCCGGCGCGGCACCCGGCCCCGGAGGCTGGGACCAGGTCGGAACCGGAGCTTCACCGACCTTCCCGCCTCTGAACGGCGTCGTCTACGCCCTGAACACGGACCGGCCGGGCGTCATGTACGTCGGGGGCAACTTCACCGACGCCGGCGGGAATCCGACCGCGGACTACATTGCCCAGTGGGACGGCAAGACCTGGAAGGCGCTCGGCACGCCCACGCTGAACGGCGCCGTGCAGGCGATCGCCTACCAGAACGGGAAGGTCTACGCCGGCGGCATCTTCACCGCCGCGGGCGGCAGCACGGCCGCAGGCTTCGCCGCGGTCTGGGACGGGACGAAGTGGTCACAGGTCTGCAAGCCGTCGGGGCCGGGGGCGAACGTCTATGCGCTCGCGATCTCCGGGTCGACGCTCTACATCGGCGGCGCGTTCCAGAACGGCGCGGGCATCCCCGCCGCGGACTACCTGCTCGCCTGTGACCTGAACACCGGTGCGGCGCGCACGCTCGTCACCCGCGACGGCTTCGTGTCGAGCTCGGTCGTCGCGCTGGCCTTCGACAGCCGCGGCACCCTCTACGCCGGCGGCGGTTTCTTCGACTTCGACGGCATCAAGGAGGCGGATGGGGTCGCGGCGTACCGGAACGACACCTGGAGCGCCCTCGGGAGCGGCTCTGGATCCGGCGCCGGCGCCATCGCGGGCAGAGTCCGCGACCTCACGACCGATGGGGCAAACGTGTACGTCGCCGCCGACGCCACCGACATCGCCGGCATCCCGCAGGCCGACTATGTCGCGAAATGGAACGGCTCCGCATGGAGCGCCGTCGGCGCCGACGCCGGAGGCAAGAACGGGATCTTCCCGCCTGCGAGCACCGTCAACTCGATCGCGGTCTTCGGCTCGAAGGTCTACGTCGGCGGGCAGTTCCTGAACGCGAACGGCGACCCGCTCGCCGACAACCTCGTCGTCTTCGACGGGAAGGCATGGGGCCCGGTCGCAAACGGCGGCAGCAACGGCCCGATCAACGCCCCCGTCTTTGCCTTCGCTGAGTTCGGCGGCAAGCTGCATGTGGGCGGCAACTTCACGGGCGCCGACGGCAACCGCGCGGCAAGCTTCCTCGCCACGTATTCGCCCGGCGGTGCTCCCGGCGGCGGCACGACGACGACCACCCCCGGCGGCGGCAGCACGCCGCCGGCGACGGGCACGCCGACCGGAACGGTGCTCGTGAACGGGGCGCCCTTCACCGGCGGCCAGGTTCCGTACAACTCGACCGTCGACGTCACCCGCGGCAGCCTCGCCCTCCGCACCGACACCGGCACGCTCACGGTCAACGGCCGCGGGGTCACCTCGGTCTTCGTCCTCGCCCGAGGAACCGACCGAGGACGCTCGATCGTCGAGCTCCGCCTCACCCGCGGCAATTTCGCCGCCTGCCCGAAACGCAGGACGCGCAGCGCCTCCCAGACCGCCCCGACCGCAACCGTCCGCCAGGTCTGGGGAAACGCCAAGGGACGCTTCCGCACCCGCGGCAGGTACTCCGTCGCCACCGTCCGCGGCACCAACTGGCTCACCGCCGACCGCTGCGACGGCACCCAGACGCGCGTCCGGCAAGGCACCGTCCAAGTCCAGGACATTCCACGGCGCCGGCTGGTCACGATCCGCGCCGGCGGCAGCTACCTCGCGCGGCCCTGATCCGCCGCCGCGGTGTCCTGGTCACCCTCAGGCCCGAATCGGCACGGGTGGCTCGGCGTCCCTGTCGCGCTCGGGCCGCCCGGTGGCGGCGGCGGGACGACGACCACGACGCCGACGGGCGGCGGCGCCCCGCCAGCGACCGGTACCGCCACCGGCGCCGTGCTCGTCAACGGCCGCCCCTTCACCACAGGCCAGATCCCCTACAACTCAACGGTCGACGTCACCCGCGGCACACTCACCCTCCGCACCGACACCGGCCGCCTCACCGTCAACGGCGCCGGCGGCATCGCGAACTCGAGCGAGCTCAGGACCGCGACCTCGAAGGCGCTCGCGTCGAGCACGAGGATCGCGGCCAGAGGGAGCGCGACGAGCGTGACCTGGCCGCCGGGCTCGCTGACGGCCTGGCCGGCCCAGAGGCGGACGAAGTCGCCGTTGCGCCATAGCTCGGAGCGCGGCCACCCAGCGAGTCGTCCGCGAAGCAACCTCATCCCGGCACGGTGCTAACCGGCGGACGCGATCGCCCGCGCGACCGTTCGGATCGAGCTCTCGGTGATCGGGTCGACGACGATGATCGCCTCGTCGGCGCCGGCCTTCGCGAGCCCGCGCAGATGGTCGACGAGCCCTCCCGGCTCGACGACGGGGACGTCGTGTGGACGCTCGCCACGTCCGCCGTCGACCGCGACGAGGACGCACGCGCTCCTCCCCACCTCCCGCGGGTCGCGCCCGACGCGCTCGCAGAGCGCGCTCACACCCTCGTTGGCGGCGGCGAAACCCTCGACGGTGTTGCCGTAGGGCGCATACCACGTGTTCCATGCGTCGACGTAAGGAAGCGCGAGCGTGAGCAAGCGCTCGCCGTTGCCGCCGACCATCAGCGGAACGCGGCGCGCCGGGCGCGGGACCAGGATCGCGTCCTCGACCGCGACGAACCGCCCGGCGAACGTCACGTGCTCGCCGCCGAGGAGCCGCCGGACGATCTCGAGCGACTCCTCGAAGCGCGAGACGAGGTGGTCGAACGGGAACCCGAACGCACGGAACTCCGTCTCGTTCCACCCCGCTCCGATTCCGAGGACGAGCCGGCCGCCCGAGATCTCGTCGACCGAGGCCGACAGGCGCGCGAGCATGCCGGGCGCGTGAAACGCGGTCGCCGCCACGAGCGGGCCGAGACGGACTCGCTCGGTGACTGCGGCGATCGCAGCCAGCTGCGTCCATACGTCCCACGGCCCGCGCTCCGGCCGGCCGCCGCCGCGGTAGAGCAGGTGGTCGCCGAGCCACACCGAGTCGAACCCCGCCTCCTCGGCGGCTGCCGCGATCGCCCGCACCTCCGGCCAACGCACCTCGCGCTCCACCTCGGGAAGCTGCACTCCCACTCGGAGCGGTGGCCCCACCACGGGTCGCAGGCTACGCGAGCACACTGCGGGCCGGGTCGGCCGCGGAGCTCGCGGCCGACCCCTCTACAGAGACGACGGCGTCAGGCCTCTTCCAGCTTGAGCGCCGCCGAGTTGATGCAGTAGCGGAGCCCTGTCGGATGGGGCCCGTCGGGGAAGACGTGCCCGAGATGGCCGCCGCAGGATGCGCACAGCACCTCCGTGCGAACCATCCCGTGGCTCGTGTCGGTCTCCTCGTCAATCGCGTCCTCGCCCGCCGGCGCGTAGAACGCAGGCCAGCCGCAGCCCGAGTCGTACTTCGCGTCGGACTCGAAGAGCTCCGCACCGCAGCCGGCGCATTGGTAGGTGCCGGGCTCGAACACGTGGTCGTACTCACCGGAGAACGGCGCCTCGGTTCCCTTCTCGCGGAGGATCCGGTACTGCTCGGGATCGAGTTGCGCCCTCCACTCGGCCTCCGTCTTCACGACCTTCGTCAAGCTTCTCCTTTCGTCGTGGGCGGGTCCTTGCCCCGTCCACTTGGATCAACGACTCCTCCCGGAGTCCTGGTCCCCGGCCTCACTCTAGAGTCGGCGCGTGCAAGTGCTCCGCAGCGCTCTCGTCGTGCCGGTTGCGGGCGCCGCGGCCGCGGCCGACCCGTGGCGCGAGCGGACGTGCACGGCGAAGCCCTCTGCCGGGATCCCGCCACACGTCACGATCGCGTTTCCGTTCGTTCCGCCGTCCGAGCTCGACGACGCGCTCGTCGAGGGCCTTGCCGAGCTCGTCGGCGCCGTGCCAGGGTTCCCGTTCGAACTCGCCGGGTTCGGGCGCTTTCCGGAGGTTCTCTACCTCGCTCCCACTCCTTCCGAGCCCTTCGTCGCGTTGAAGGAGCGCGTCCACGGTCGCTTCCCCGGCTACCCGCTCTACGGCGACCCGGAGCGCAAGTTCGTCCCGCATCTGACGGTCGCCCAGGGCGAGAGCAAGCTCCTGGACGCGGCCGAGGCGGCGGTGCGGCCCTTCCTGCCGCTGCGGGCCGAGGCTCGGGAGCTCCTGCTGCTCGCCGAGGCGGAGCCGGACTGGCGCCGCTGGGAGCAACGCGCGCGGATGCCGCTCGACGTGGGCTAGGGCGGCCCGCGGCGGATCGCGTCGAGGTCGCCGGTGCTGAACGCCCGTCGCCGCTCGACGTCGGCCGGGTCGACCATGTGGCCGTCCCGCTCGACGTAGCCGTCCTTGCTCCCGATTGCGAGGAGCACGAGGTTGTCGGCGCCAGCGTTCCAGAATCGCCGCGGCGTCGTCGACTCCACGTGCACGGCGCCGCCCGGGTCGAGCTCGAACGACTCACCGTCGATCTCGAAGCCCGCGGTCCCCGGTGGACGAAATACAGCTCGTCCTGACGCTCGTGCCAGTGGTTGAACCACTCGGTGCCGGGCGGGAGGACGATCGCGTTGACGCCGAACGCCGTCACGTCGAGCGCGCGGCGCAGCTTGCGAAAGAGGCCGGGACCGAGCTCGTCGATCGTGGTTCCGCGGTGGCCCAGGTGCGCCACCCTAGTCTCGGCCGTGCTTCCTCCGGCCGGCGCCGAGTGCGGGCCGACTTGTCGACCGTGGCGGTGTGTGGCCGCAGCGCAGTCCAGCGCCGCGCGCACGACGACCGCTCACCGAATGTTGCAAAGAAGTCACGCAGTCGACACGGACACGTGCGCGCAGCGCCGATAGCGTCATCCGCCGAGGGCGGCGGGAACGGCCCCCACCCAGGGTGGGGGTGTGCCTCTCGGCGGGTGTGCTGCCGGCGCTTCGGGAGCATCGGCGGCCAGCGCTAGGGCCATCGCCCGTCCTCCACAGACAGTGGGCGACCGGCCTCAGGAACCTGCCTTCGCCTCGAGCTGACCGGCCTTACCGTCCCCTGCCGACGACGTGGCGCGCTCGCCGTGGCGATACCGGACGACGGGCTGCCTGGCAGCCCGCACCTCGTCCAGGCGACCGCCGGGGCGACTGTGCGGCGCCGACTTGACCGCGCCCGGGTCGTCTCGAGCCTCGCAGGCGATCGCGAGCATCGCCTCCACGAACGCGTCGAGCGTCTCCTTGGTCTCGGTCTCGGTCGGCTCGATCATCAGCGCCTCCGGCACGATCAGCGGGAAGTAAATCGTCGGCGGGTGGAAGCCGTAGTCCATCAGCCGCTTGGCGATGTCGAGCGCCGTGACCCCATGCTCCTGCTTGAGCGTGCGCGCGCTGAGCACGAACTCGTGCATGCACAGACGCTCGAACGGCAGGTCGTATGCGTCCTTCAGCAGCGCAAGCAGGTAGTTCGCGTTCAGGACCGCCACCTCGCTCATCTCGCGCAGCGCCGGCCCCCACGCGCGCATGAACGCATACGAGCGGACGAACACGCCGAACGGGCCGGTGAACCCGCGCACCTTGCCGATCGACTGCGGCCGATCGTGGTCGAGCCGGTACTGATCGCCGTCGCGCACGACCCGCGGCACCGGGAGATACGGCTCGAGACTCGCCCTCACGGCGATCGGGCCACCGCCGGGACCTCCGCCGCCATGCGGCTGCGAGAACGTCTTGTGCAGGTTGATATGGACGATGTCGAACCCCATGTCGCCGGGCCGCGAGATCCCGCAGACGGCGTTCAGATTCGCGCCGTCGTAGTACATGAGCGCTCCCGCGGCGTGGAAGAGGTCCCGGATCTGCTCGATCGACTCGTCGAAGAGACCCAGCGTCGAGGGGTTCGTGAGCATCAGCCCGGCCGTCTCGGCATCGATCTTCCCGCGCAGATCGGCGAGGTCGATGTTGCCGCGGGCGTCGGTGCTCACCGGAGTCAGCTCGTAGCCGGCCATGGTCACGGTGGCGGGATTCGTGCCGTGCGCGCTGTCCGGGATCACGATCTTCCGGCGCCGGGCGCCCTCTCCGCGCTCGTCGAAGTACGCGCGGATGAGCAGCAGCCCGGTCAGCTCACCCTGGCTACCGGCGGCGGGCTGGAGGCTGACCGCGTCGAGGCCGGTGATCTCACGCAGAATCGCCTCGAGACGCCACTCGAGCTCGAGGGCACCCTGTGCGGCATCGTCGTCGACGAGCGGGTGAAGGTCGCGGAATCCGGGGAGGTTCACGAGCCGCTCGTTGACGCGCGGGTTGTACTTCATCGTGCACGAGCCGAGCGGATAGAAGCCGGTGTCGATCCCGAAGTTCCGCCTCGAGAGCGCGGTGAAGTGGCGCAGCACCTCCGGCTCCGCGAGCTCCGGCAGCCGCGGCGGCTCCCGGCGCGCGAGCTCCGCCGGGAGGGGCGGAACCGCGAGGTCAGGCCTCGGCACCTCGATCCCGCGGCGGCCCGGCTGCGACTCTTCGAAGATCAGCTTCACGGGAGTCTCAGGCCGCGAGCGCGTCGGCGAGGCGGTCGATGTCATCGATCGTGCGCCGCTCCGTGACGGCGACGAGCAGCGCGTCCTCGAGCCCCGCGTAATCGCGCCCCAGCGGATAGCCGGGGTGGACTCCACGCGCGCGCGCGGTCCGAATCGCGTCGGACGCGCTTCGTCCGGTGCGAACTGCAAACTCCTTGAAGGTTGTCCGATCCGGAAACACGAGCTCCAGACCCCGCGCCTCGAGGCGATCCTTCGCATAGGCGCCGAGCGCCATGCAGGTCTCCCCCGTCTCGCGCAGCCCCTGGGGACCGAGCAGCGACAGGTGCACCAGCCCTGCGAGGGCGAGCAGAGTCTGGTTGGTGGTGATGTTCGACGTCGCCTTCTCGCGTCGGATGTGTTGCTCACGCGTCTGCAGGGTGAGGACATAGCCGCGGTCACCCGCTGCGTCGACCGTCTCGCCGACGATCCGCCCGGGCAGGCGTCGCATGTGTTCCTCGCGAGCGGCGAGGAAGCCGTAGTGAGGTCCGCCGAAGCTCATGGCGTTCCCAACTGACTGCCCGTCGCCGATTGCGAGCGCGCAGCCGTACTGACCCGGTGCCTCGAGCAGGCCGAGGCTGATGAGATCGACGTGCGCAATCGGGAGCGCGCCCGTCTCGGCGGCGGCGGCGGCGATGTCGGGTGCCGGCTCGAGGCAGCCGAAGAAGTTCGGTTGCTGGAAGATGACGGCGGCGGCATCCTCGGCGGCCGTGCGGATTCGATCAGGGTCGGTTGTCCCACCGTCGTGTGGAACCTCCACGATCTCGAGCCCGAACCCGCGTGCGTACGTCTTGACCACCTGGCGCACCTGGGGGTTCATCGTCTCCGCGAGGACGATCTTCAAGCGACCTGTCGCACCTTTCGCGACGTAGCAGGCGTCCGCCGTCACGGTGGCACCGTCGTAGCCCGACGCGTTCGAGACGTCCATCCCGGTGAGCTCGCAGATCGCCGTCTGGTACTCGAAGATCGCCTGCAAGACGCCCTGGGAGAGCTCGGCCTGATAGGGGGTGTACGCCGTCAGCAGCTCGCCTCGCTGAAGGACGGCGTCGACCACTGCGGGCACGTAGTGGTCGTAGATCCCCGCGCCGAGGAACGAGACCTCGTCGAGGACGTTCTTGGCGGCCAGCTCCTCGACGTGACGCGACAGCTCCGCCTCCGCGAGCGCCGGTGGGACCTCGAGCTCGCGTCCGAGCCGCACGCCCGGCGGAATGTCGCGAAAGAGCTCCTCGACCGACGAGACGCCGATCGCCGCCAGCATCTGCTCGCGGTCGGCGTCGGTGAGCGAGATGTAGCTCACTGCTCGGCGAGCAGCTCGCGATACGCAGCAGCGTCGAGGAGGGAGTCCCGCTCGGAGGGGACGCTCATCCGGATCCGGACGAGCCAGCCTGCGCCGTACGGGTCCTCGTTGACCGTCTCGGGCTCGCCGACTACCTTCGCGTTCACCTCCAGCACCTCGCCCGAGAGCGGTGAGACGAGCTCGGAGACAGCCTTCACCGACTCGACCTCGCCGTACGAGGCGTCCTTGTTGATCGCGGCGCCCTCGTCGGGCGGCTCGTAGTGGACGAGCTCTCCGAGCGAGTCGGCCGCGAACCAGGTGATTCCGAGCACGGCCTCGTCGCCTTCGATGCGCGCCCAGTCGTGCTCGCTGTTGTAGAGCAGCTCTTCCGGATACGACTCGCTCGCGGCCACGAGCTATTCCCCCCTCTCGTAGATCGGTTTCCGAACGACCTCGGCACGGCGGGCACGTCCGCGGACGTCGACGACGAGCTCGGTTCCGGGGGAGCTCATCGCAGACGGGACGTATCCCAGGCCGATGCCGACGTCGAGCATGGGCGAGAGCGAGCCGGACGTTACCTCGCCGCCTCCTTCGATCGCCATCCCCTGCCGGGGGATCGCCTGCTCGGTCATCCGGAACGCGACCAGTTTGCGCTCGGGACCCTGCTCCTTGATCTGCCGTAGCCGCTCGCCGCCGACGAAATCCGTGTCGAGCGCGCAAGCCCATGCGAGCCCGCTCGAGACGGCGTCCCACGCGGGCCCGATGTCGTTGCCGTGGAGGGGGTAGCAGACCTCGAGCCGGAGGGTGTCGCGAGCGCCGAGGCCGCACGGCCTGACTCCGCGCTCGAGAATTGCGTCCCAGAGCTCCGGCCCGTCCTCCGCCATGCACCCGAGCTCGACGCCCTCCTCACCGGTGTATCCGGTGCGGTTGATCATCACCTCGACGCCGGCGAGCTCGCCCATCGCCCACGTGAACCGCCTCCCCGCTCCGAGACCGAGGCGCTCGAGCGAGCGCGGGCCCTGGACGGCGAGCAGCGCGTACTCGTCCGAGACGTCGCGCACGTCCGAGCCGCGCACCTCTCGCTCGACGAGCCACTCGACGTCGGTCTCCCGGTTCGCTGCGTTCACGACGAGCAGGTACCGGCACGCATCGAGGCGGTAGGCGATCAGGTCGTCGACGATCCCGCCCTCGCCGTTGGTCAGTAGCGTGTACTGCGCCTCGCCGACCTCGAGCCTCGCGATGTCGTTCGAGAGCACGGACTGCAGGAAATCCTGAGCCCGCGGACCCTCGACCTCGATCTCGCCCATGTGCGACACGTCGAACATCCCGGCGTTCGTGCGCACGGCCCTGTGCTCGGCGATCACGCTCTCGTACTGGACGGGCATCTCCCAGCCCGCGAACGGAACGAGGCGCGCGCCGGCCTCGACCTGGCGCTGGTGGAGTGGCGTCCGCCGGAGAGTCTGCACCGGCGCGATGCTAACGACGCCTGCCGCGTGAGTCGTCGCTACTCGTCGCGAAGGAACGACGGCACTTCGAGGTCGTCGTCCAGGCTCCCGAACACGGAGCCGAAGCTCGGCACCGGCGCAGCAGCCTCCGGCGATACGCGCGCGCGTCTCCGGCGCGACGCGCCGAAGCCCGTCGCGATCACGGTCACGCGGACCTGGTCGCGCTGGGCGTCGTCGATCACGGCGCCGAAGATCACGTTCGCGTTCTGATCGGCTGCGCTCGTCACGACCTCGGCCGCCTCGTTCACCTCGAAGAGCCCGAGATCCGGCGGGCCCGTGATGTTGAGCAGGATTCCGGTCGCTCCCTCGATCGACGACTCGAGGAGCGGCGAGCTGACGGCGGTGCGGGCAGCCTCGCCCGCGCGATTCGCGCCCTGGCCAACGCCGATGCCCATCAGCGCCGAGCCGGCGTCGCGCATGATCGTGCGCACGTCGGCGAAGTCGAGGTTGACGATGCCCGGGACCGTGATCAGGTCGGTGATGCCCTGAACGCCCTGACGCAGGATGTCGTCGGCCATCCTGAAGGCATCCGAGAGCGGCGTCGTCTTCTCGACGACCTGCAGGAGCCGGTCGTTCTCGATCACGATCAGCGTGTCGACCTTCTCGGCGAGCTCCATGATCCCCTGCTCCGCCTGCTGGGCGCGCCGCCTGCCTTCGAAGGCGAACGGGCGCGTGACGACCCCCACCGTGAGCGCCTCGAGCTCGCGTGCGAGCTCGGCGATGATCGGCGCTGCACCCGTCCCGGTGCCGCCGCCTTCGCCGGCCGTGACGAAGACCATGTCGGCGCCCTTCAGCGCCTCCTTGAGCTCGTCGCGGCTCTCCATCCCGGCCGCCTTGCCGACGGCGGGATCTGCTCCGGCGCCGAGACCGCGAGTCGCCTTCGCGCCGATGTGGATCTTCACGTCGGCGTCGCACATGAGGAGCGCCTGGGCATCCGTGTTGACAGCGACGAACTCGACGCCCGTGAGCGACGCGTCGACCATCCGGTTCACGGCGTTCGTCCCGCCGCCGCCGACGCCCACGACCTTGATCACGGCCAGGTAGTTGCCTGAACGATCTCTCATCTCGATCTCACTCGACCTCAAGCTGTAGTGCAGGCTCGGGTTGCCGCTGCCTCCTTCCACAGGGGAGAGTACGGCCGGTGCGACCGCGTGTCAATGCGAAAAATCGAACGCTCGAGGGCCATAAGCCTCAACCTGTACTCTCGACTTGAGAGTCCTAGGTTCCGACCACCGGTCGCTCGGGAACGCTGACGTCGACGTACCCCTCGTCCTGCTCGGAGCCGACGAGCGCGAGGATCTTCTGTGCCACGGCGAGCTTGAGCCGCAGGTCGCCGATGTCGCCGAGACGCACCTCGAGGCTTGAACGCAGGACGAACGTCAGCTCGTCCTCCCCGGTTCGCACGAACCGGACCGGCTCGGGGAACGCGCCGTCGTCGAGCGGCGCGAGCGCTGCCGCGGCAAGGCCGCCGCTCATCGACGGAAGGAACTCGCCCACCTCGAACCTCGTGTCCTTGGTCACGAACACGCGAGGAAGCGAGCTCACGTGGACGTCCTCAACCTGTCGGATGACGCGGCCCCGCGCCGAGACGACCCAGCCTTCGGTTCCGCGGCGAAGCAGCAACACCGAGCGCTCGGGGGTGACGAACACGCGCAGCGTGTGCGGGAAGACACGGTCGTAGCGCACGGAGAGGACGCTCGGAATCCGCGTCACGCGGGCGGCGATATCACTACCGCCGATCTGGACAAGGCTCTTTCCGAGCTCGGGTGCGAGGGCCGCACCGACCTCCTCCTGAACACTCGGCGATCCGCCGACAACGTCGAGCGTTCGCACGGCGAACACCGAGGTCTCGCGTGCTCCGAAGTAGGCCCCGACCGCCAGGCCGAGAAGCGCGAACCCCACTGCAAGCGACCGCGGGGACGGAAGCAGTCGCCACGACACCGTCCAGGTCGGCCCTCGGGGAGCCGGGAGCGCCGCGCTCCGTGCAGTCGCTCTCCTGGCTCGAGCCACCCTGCCTGGTTCGCCGCGCGCGGGGCTTCCCCTACAGCGCGGGCAGCTCGAGCGGCCCCAGGAACTGGACCTCGCGCTCGAGCTCGATCCCGAACTCCGTGAACGCCCGCCGTCGCGCCTCGACCATCAGCGCGAGCGCGTCCGCGGAGACCGCGCCGCCCGCGTTCTCGATGAAGTTCGAGTGCCGTGTCGAGACGACTGCCCCGCCGATGCGAAAACCCTTCAACCCGCATTGCTCGATGATCCAGCCGGCCCCCTGATCACCCGGCGGGTTCTTGAAGACGCTCCCGAACGTCCGCTTCGTCGTCGGCTGCGTCGCCTTCCGCTGCGCCAGCAACTCGGTGATCTCGGCCTTGATCTCCGCCGGCGGCCGCGAATGCAGCTGAAACCGAACCTGCGCGACGACCTGCCCCTTCTCGATCGCGGAATGGCGGTACGAAAGCCCGAGCTCGTCGGCCGTGAGCGTCCGCGCGCCCTCGGCGTCCACGACGACCGCGTCCACGAGCACCCTCTGCCAGTCGCTCCCGTACGCGCCTGCGTTCATCCGGACGCCGCCGCCTGCGGTGCCGGGGATCGCGGAGGCGAACTCGAGGCCACCGAGGCCTGCATCGCGGGCGCGATGGAGGCAGACCGCGTTCGTCGCGCCGCCTCCCGCGACGAGGGTCGTTTCCTCGACCCGAGCTTCGGCCAGCGCCCCCCCGAGTCTGAGCACGAGCGCGTCGACACCGTCGTCGTGGACGAGCAGGTTCGAGCCGAGGCCGATCGTCTCGACGTCGTGCCCGTGCTCGCGCGCCCAGGCGAGCAGCTCGCGAAGCTCGGTCAACGACTCGGGCCGTGCGAAGAAGCGCGCAGGCCCGCCCGTCCCGAGCGTCGTGAAGCGGGCAAGCGAGACGGCCTCTTCGAGTCGTGCAGTCATTGCCATCGCCGCGAGTCCTACCACCGCGACGCGACGCCGGAGGCACGCGTCCGCCTCCCCCGCTCGCGTGCCCCACGGGTCACGGTAGCGGAGCGCCCCGCACGAGGGTGTGACGGAAGTGCGCCGGAAGTGTGAGTTTCACCGACAGCGACATTCGGTTGCTCACGGCCGGCCGAGACGCTCGCGCAGGAGCGCCGGCGCGCGGTCGACGTCACCCGCGCCGATCGTGAGCATGACGTCGCCGGGCTCGACGCGGCGGGCGAGAAACGCGACACCCTGCTCGAGCGCCGGCATCCACGCGGCGAGCCGACCGCGATCGGAGAGCGCATCCACGACGAGCTTGCCCGATCACGCCCTCGACCGCCTCCTCGCGCGCGGCGTAGACGTCCGAGACCACGACGTCGTCGGCTCGCCGCGAGCGCGTCGGCGAGCTCGGACGACGAGATGCCGCGTCCGCGAGTAGAGGTGCGGCTGGAAGAGCACACGCAGACGTCGTGCGGGATAGAGCTCGCGCGCCGTGGCGATCGTCGCCGCGACCTCGCGTCGGATGATGACCGTAGTCGTCGACGATCGTGATCTCCGCCGGCCTGCGAGACCTCGAACCGCCGTCCTGTGCCCGCGAACCGCGCCAGCGCCGGCGCCGCCTCGCCGCGCGGCACTTCCGCCAGCTCGAGTGCCGCGAGCGCTGCACCCGCGTTCCGCCGGTTGTGTTCGCCGACGACGACCAGGTCGCCGCCGAAAGGCGGCGCATCCCGCACGACGGCGCCGGCCGACGCCGTCCAGCGCGCGAACTCCGCCTCGAGCTCGGCGAGCGACGCGAACTCGCTGTGATGGTCGAGCTCGACGTTCGTCACGACGGCGATCGCGGCCGGCAGCCCGAAGACCGAGCGGTCTGACTCGTCGCCCTCGACCACGAGCCAGCCCTCGCCCGCTCCGGCGTTGCTCCCGAGCTGCGGCACGAGCGCGCCGATCAGCCACGCCGGGTCGCGGCCGGTCTCGCGCAGCACGAATGCGATCATCGCCGCCGTCGTGCCCTTGCCGTGTGCACCCGACGACGACGATCGAGCGGCGCAGTCCGACGAGCTCGGCGAGGAACGTCGCGCGCGGCGTCCCCGGTACGTCGGGATACGCAGCCGACACCACGGCCTCCCACCCGGCCGGGACGACCGGCTCGGCCGAGATCGACGACCTCGATCCCCCTCAGCGCGTCGAGATAGGGCGTCTCGACCCGGTCCCAGCCGCCGACCTCGGCACCCCACGCGTGCGCGAGCTGCGCGTATGCCGACAGGCCCGCCCCGCCGATCCCGACGAACCACAGCCGGCGGCCGTCAAGCGCGGGCAAGCTCGATCAGCCCTTCGGCGATCTCCTCGGCGGCGTCGGGCTTCGCGACGGAGAGCATCGCCGCGCCCATCTCCTCGAGCCGCGGCGGATCGTCGAGCAGCGAGCGGACGTGGTCGGGAACGTTGTCGAGGTCGAGGTCGCGGACCATGATCGCCCCGCCCGCTTGCACGAAGTACTCGGCGTTCCGTGCCTGGTGGTCGCCCGTCGCGAACGGGTAGGGAACGAGGATCGCGGGCTTCCCGGCGGCGGCGAGCTCCCAGACGGAGCTTCCGGCCCTCGCGAGGCACGAGGTCGGCCGCCGAGTAGGCCGCGCCGATCCGCTCGGTGCTCGGGATCATCCGGTAGTCGGGCCGGCTCACCCGGCCGCGAAGCGCCGAGTAGTCGCGCTCGCCGGTGATGTGCAGGATCGCCGGCCCGACCGTCCCGAACGACTCGACGACCTGCTCGTTGAGCGAGCGCGCCCCTGCGAGCGCCCCGGCGACGAGCAGGACCGGCACCTCCGGCGGAAGCTCGAAGATCTCGCGCGCCGCGCTCTTGCGGGACCGGTCGCGCCCGCGCGGGGATCGGCCGTCCGACCACGCGATACTTGCGCCCGTCCGGCCCTGCGAGCGGATATGCGAGGAAGACTCGGCGGGCGAACGGGGCCGCAAGCCGGTTCGCGAGCCCGAGGTGTGCATCGGCCTCGGCAAGCGCCGCTGGAATTCGCATCGACGCGGCAGCAACGACCATCGGACCCGGCGACGTACCCGCCGGCCCCGAAGACGACGTCCGGCCGGCGGCGGCGCAGGATCCCGCGGCAGGCGGCGGGCGCGACGCGTGGCACGGTAGAGCGCCGGGGCGAGCGCGGGCGTCGGCGTGCCGCGGGAAGCCGCTGATCCTGAACGTGTCGAGCTCGTAGCCCGCCTCAGGAACGAGTCGCGCCTCGACGCGATCCGGCGACCCGGCGATCGTCACGAACACGCCGCGCGCCGTCAGCGCCTCCGCGACCGCGAGCGCCGGCAGCACGTGCCCTGCCGTCCCGCCGGCCGCGATCACGCACCGAAGCTGTCTCTGCGTTGCCACGCTGAGCGATGTTGAGGAGGATGCCGACCGACGCGAGCAGGACAACGAGGCTCGAGCCGCCGTAGGAGAGGAACGGTAGCGGGATTCCGGTCAGCGGGGCGATCCCCATCACCGCGCACGACGTTGATCGCCGCCTGGCCGCAGACGAGCACCGTCAGGCCGCCGGCAAGCCGCTTGCCGAACGGGTCGCGGCAGCCGAGCGCGATCCTGAAGCCGGCGTACGCGAAGAGGAGATAGGCGAGGATGACGGCCGAGACGCCGAGCAGCCCGAGCTCCTCGCCGATGTTCGCGAGCATCATGTCGGTGGGCGCCTCGGGCAGGTAGAAGATCTTCTGAACGCCCTGGCCGAGTCCGACGCCGAAGATCCCGCCGGAGCCCATCCCGATCATCGCCTGCACGATCTGGAAGCCCGAGCCCTGCGCGTCGTCCCACGGGTGCAGGAACGCGAAGAAGCGCGCGCGGCGGTACGGCTCGAGCCAGATCGCGAGCACGCCGAGCACGCCCTGTGATCGCGACCGCCAGCCCGAGGACCGAGAACGGCGTCCCCGCGATCAGCAGCATCGCGAGCAGCATCACGATCACCGCGATCGTCGTTCCGAGGTCGGGCTCGAGAATCAGCAGGACGGCGAAGAGCCCCGTCGAGCACGCCGAACGGCCGGGCGAGCTCCCCCAGCGTGCGCGGCGCGCGGTGGCTCGAGAGGTACGCGGCCGCCCAGATCGCGAGCGCGAGCTTCGCGAACTCGGACGGCTGGAAGACGGCCGGCCCGACCGAGATCCAGCGCCGCGCTCCGTTCACGATCGGCCCGACGACGAGTACTGCGACGAGCAGGAAGAGCGAGACGAGGACGAGGACGGGCGCGAGCGCGCGCAGGCGGCGATAGTCCCAGCGCTGCGCGATCACGAGCAGCACGATTCCGAGCGCCGCGTAGATGCCCTGCCGCTCGAGGTAGTAGTTCGGGTTCGCCCCGCCGACCGCGGCCGCAGCGGACGTGGCCGAATAGACCATCACGATCCCGAACGCCACCAGCGCGAGCGTGACGAGAATCAGGATCCGCGACTCGACCTCGCCCCGCCTCATCCGGACGGTTTTCGCCCGCCGCGGACGGAATCCTCGGCTTCATCTCGGGTCCACGCCGTCCGGCCAACCCACGGTCGACGCCCCTCCCACCCGGGGGGACCAACCCCGACATGAACCGTAGCCACGAAAGAGTGACCCGACTGTGTCGATTGTGGGAAAAGAGAGCGATCCGTTCCCCGGGTTCCGCCCGGCGCCCCGCGACGGACAGAGGCATGTCCGCCCCCAGCGCGAAAGACGACCAGGCCACGCGACCTCCGCGCATTCAGCCGGCGGCGGTCAGCCCGGCTACGAGCCGGCGGAACTCGTCGCCGCGCTGCTCGAAGTTCTCGAACTGGTCGTAGCTCGCGCAGGCCGGGCTCAGGAGGACGACCTCGCCCCGGCAGGCCTCGTGCGCCGCGTGCTCGACCGCGCGGTCGAGCGTCTCGTCGTCGTGGAACGGACGCGCCGCGAGCGCAGCCGCCAGCTCCGGCGCGGACTCTCCGATCAGGTGGATCGAGGCGACGTTCGGCCCGATTGCCTCGGTCAGCGGGGCGAAGCTCTCCCCCTTCAGCGAGCCGCCCAGAATCAGGTGCACCTGCTCGTCGGCGTAGGCGGCAAGGGCCCGACGAGCGGCGGCGACGTTTGTCGCCTTGGAGTCGTTCACGAACTGCACGCCGTCCACCTCGCCCACGAGCTCGAGCCGGTGCGGCACGCCCGGGAAGGTCCGCAGGCCTTCGGCGATCGCCGCGTCCTCGACGCCCGCCGCCCGCGCCGCCGCGGTCGCCGCGGCCGCGTTCTCGCGGTTGTGCTCGCCTCGCAGGAGCGGCTCCGCCGGCAGCGGGTCGGCGGCGGCGAACTCGATCCCGTCGATGCCCGAGCCACGCGGCACGACCGCGAGCCGCGCCCGCTCGAAGATGCGCAGCTTCGCGTCGCGGTAGCGCTCGTAGCTCCCGTGGCGGTCGAGGTGGTCGGGCTCGAGGTTCAGGAGGACGGCGACGTCGCAGGCGAGCGTCTCGACGTCCTCGAGCTGGAAGGACGAGAGCTCGCACACGATCCACTCGGCCTCGCGCACGCTCGAGAGCGGCGTCCCGACGTTGCCGGCAACCGCCACGTCGCGCCCGGCCGCGCGGAAGATCGCGCCGAGGAGCTCGGTGGTCGTCGTCTTGCCATTCGTACCGGTCACGCCGACGAGGCGCGTGCCGGCGGGAAGGAGCCGCCAGGCGAGCTCGATCTCCGACCACACGGGCATCCCGCGCTCGCGCGCCGCCCGGACGAGCGGCGCCTCGCCGGGCACGCCGGGGCTCTTCACGAGCACGTCGACGCCTGCGAGCAGCTCGAGGTCGTCCTCGTTCCCGAGCGAGCGGTCGACCGCGACCACCTCGTCGCCCCGCTCGGCGAGCCGCTCGGCGACCGCGGTGCCCGAGCGGGCAAGCCCGTAGACGAGCGCCCTCATCGGGGCAGGTAGAACTGGGCGTAGTACTTGTAGAAGAGCGCGAATCCGGCGGCGCAGAGGATCCCGGTGACGATCCAGAAGCGCACCATGACCTTCGTCTCGGACCACGCCTTCATCTCGAAATGGTGGTGCAGCGGGGCCATCAGGAAGATGCGTCTGCCCCAGAAGCGAAACGAGACCACCTGGAGCATCACCGACAGCGCCTCGATCACGAAGATGCCGCCGACGAGGAGCAGGAGCGGCTCGACCTTCAGGAAGATCGCCATCGCGCCGATCGCGCCGCCGAGGCCATCGCACCCGTGTCCCCCATGAACACCTCCGCGGGGAAGGCGTTGAACCAGAGGAAGCCGATCGCAGCTCCGATCAGAGCCGCGCCGATGAACGCAGCATCGAGCCGCGTCTCGATCCGGTTCCCGGCCGGGCCCGACCGGATGTAGATCGTCACCGCCATCGCGGTGAGCGTGAAGAGGGCGATGATCGAGGTGCCGGCCGCGAGCCCGTCGAGCCCGTCGGTGAGGTTCACGGCGTTCGCTGCTCCCGCGATGATGAAGAAGATGAGGACGTACCAGCCCCACCCGAGCGGCAGCCACTCGTCGATCACCGGCAGATAGATGTCGTGCCGGAGCTCCTGGTGGTTCGCGGCGATCCCGACCGCGGCCGCGATGGCGGCGAGGAGCAGCATCTTCCAGCGGCCCGAGAGCCCGAGCGACCGCCGGTGGCGGAGCTTGATCAGGTCGTCGAGGAAGCCGATCGCGCCACAGGCGAGCACCGTGCCGAAGATCGTCAGCGCGGGCAGTGTGCGCGGGCTCGTCGCGAGGAAGGCGATCGAGGCCGCGATCACGATCAGCACGCCGCCCATCGTCGGCGTGCCCTGCTTCGCGGCGTGATGCTCGGGCCCCTCCTCGCGAATGTGCTGCCCGAGGGCATGCCGGCGCAGGAAGTCGATGAAGACGGGGCCCGCGAGGACCGAGATGAGCAGCGCGACGAGAGCCGCAACGAGAACCTTCGCCATCAGCGGGACAAGTTCGCTGCCACCGCCTCGAGTCCCACCGACCGCGACCCCTTCACCAGCACGACGTCGCCGGGCCGGAGTACCTGACGGAGCGCGTCGGCTGCCTCCGCCGCCGTCGCGACCCAGCGCATCGACAGGCCGCTCGAGGCGTACTCCCGGGCGAGCGGGCCGACGGCGACGACCTCCGCGACGCCGAGGCGGGCCGCGAGCTCTCCGATCTCGCGATGGTAGGAGGTGGCGTCGGCGCCGAGCTCGGCCATCTCCCCGAGGACGGCGACGCGCCGCCGTCCGGCCGCGCGACCGACGAGGTTCTGGAGCGCCGCCCGCATCGACATCGGGTTCGCGTTGTAGCAGTCGTTGATCAGGAGGATGCCGCCGGGGAGCGTGATCTCTTCCTCCCGGAGCGCCGTGAACTCGACCGTCAGGTCTCCGTCCTCGACCGGGATGCCGAGCGCGTCGCAGGCGAAGAGCGCCGCGAGCGTGTTGTCGAGCTGGTGCCGGGCGGAATAGCTCGTCCGGAGCGAGATCGTCCGATCGCCGATGCGGAAGAGCCCGGGCTCCTCGACGTGGCCGAAGCGGCGGATCTCGATGTCGGTCCGCGCCGAGGTAGGGCTCGAGCAACGGCTCGTCGGGCACGATCGCGACGCCGCCAGCTGGCAGTGCCCCGATCAGCTCGGCCTTGGCACGCGCGACGTTCGCAACCGTCTCGACGAGCTCGAGATGCACGGGCCCGACGTTCGTGATCACTCCCACGTCGGGCCGGGCGAAGGAAGCGAGCCAGGCGATCTGGCCCAGACCGCGCATTCCCATCTCGACGATGCAGACCTCGGTGTCGGGCTCGATCCGGCAGAGCGTGAGCGGCACTCCGAGCTCGTTGTTGAAGTTCGCCTCGGAGACGACCGTGCGTGCGTGCCGCGAGCAGAGCGCCGCGAGGATGTCGCGCGTCGTCGTCTTGCCGGTGGCCCCCGTGATCGCCACGACGCGCGCGCTCGAACGGTCGCGGACCGCGCCCGCAATCGCGGCGAGCGCCGTGTGCGCGTCGTCGGGGACGAGCGCAGCCGCCGCGCCTCTCGCGAGCGCATGCGGTACGAAGTCGGCCCCGATCGCGCCGGCCGCGACGAACAGGTCGCCTTCCTCGATCCGGCGGGAGTCGATCTTGACGCCCGTTACCTCGGTCGCCCAGGGCCTGGCGTTGAGGCGCCCGAGCGGCTCGATCAGCCTCCAGCTCGAGCGGGATCATCAGCGCGCCGCGACCCGCCGCAGCGCCTCGCGTGCAACCTCGCGGTCGTCGAACGGGATCTTCCCCGTCGCGAGCTCCTGTTCCGGCTCGGCGCCGCGACCGGCGATCACGACGACGTCGCCAGGCGCCGCCTCTCCCAGCGCAAGCCCGATCGCGGCGCGCCGGTCGAGCTCGATCTCGAGCTCGCCGAGGGCGCCGGCCGCGACCTCGGCCGCGATCGCCGACGGGTCCTCGGAGCGCGGGTTGTCGGAGGTGAGCATCACGCGGTCGGCGAGCTCGGCTGCGACGCGGCCCATCAGCGGGCGCTTGGCGCGATCGCGGTCGCCGCCGGCGCCGAAGACCACGATCAGCCGCCCGTCGCCGAGGCCACGGGCAGCGCGGAGGACGTTCTCGAGCGAGTCGGGCGTGTGCGCGTAGTCGACGATCACCGCGAACGGCTGACCCTCCTCGATCGACTCGAAACGGCCGGGCACGCCCTCGACCGACTCGATCCCGCGCCGGATCGCGTCCGCCGGGACACCCGAGCTCGCGCGCCGCGAGCGCGGCGCCGATCGCGTTCTCGCGGTTGAAGCCGCCGCGCAGCTTGAGGTCGATTCCGTCGAGCACGTCCGAGTCGGCGTCGAACGTCACGGCGCTTGGTAGCTCCGACGCGAGGCGCCGGCCGTACTCGTCGCCGACATTCACGATCGCGCGCTCGGCCTGGTCGAACATCGCGCGCTTGGCCTCGAAGTACGCCTCCATCGAGCCGTGGAAGTCGAGGTGGTCCTGCGTGAGGTTCGTGAACACGAGCACCGCGAAGCGCGTGCCGTGCGAGACGCCCCTGCGCCTGCGCGATCGACGTCGCCTCCATGACGCAGGCGGTGTCGCCGGCCTCGACCATCTGCCGGAAGAGCCGCTGCAGGTCGATCGCCTCCGGCGTGTTCAGCCCGACCGGCAGCCGTTCCCCGCCGACGCGACGCTCGATGTTCGTGAGCAGGCCCGCCCGGCGGCCGTCGGCCTCGAGGATCGCGTGCAGGAGGAACGCCGTCGTCGTCTTGCCGTTCGTGCCGGTGACCGCTGCGACGTCGAGCTCGGCGGTCGGGTCGCCGAAGAAGAGCGCCGCCGCCTGGGGCATCGCAGCCCGCACGTCGGGCACGCGGAGCTGCGGCAGCGCGACGTCGACCGGCCGCTCGACGACGAGCGCGACCGCGCCGAGCGAGGCCGCCGTCGGCGCGAACGCATGACCGTCGCGACGTGCGCCGCGCACGCAGAAGAAGAGCGTTCCCGGGGACGACCTCCCGCGTGTCGTAGGCAAGCTCGCGCACGTCGACCGGAGCGGTACCGGCGTCGCCCCCGGACACCTCGGCCGCCCCGAGGGCCGCGACGAAACGCTCCAGGTTCATCGCGCGCCGAGTCTACCGTCGGTCTGCTGACGACCCGCCGGGGCCGCTACTGCGTCGAGCCCGACAGCGTGCTCCGGTCGGGCGCATCCGGCGGGACCTCGAGGTACTGGAGGTCGAACTTCGCGATCTCCGCGAAGGCCGGCGCGGCGACGACGCCGCCCCAGATCGCCGCGCTCGGCTCGTCGACGGTGACCGCGATCACGAGGCGCGGCCTCGAGGCGGGGACCATCCCGACGAACGAGGCGACGAACTGCGAGCTCGAGTAGCCGCCGTGCCCGTCGGGCTTCTGCGCGGTGCCGGTCTTCCCGGCGACGGTGAACCCCGGAACCGCGGCCTCGGTCCCGGTACCGGCAGCGACGACGTCGCGCAGCATCGCCTTCACCTCGCGGTTCACGTCGGACGACATGATGCGCCGCTGCACGGGCACGAACGGCGCGCGTCCGCCGACCCGGCTCACGAGATGCGGCTGCACCCAGACGCCGTTGTTCGCGACCGCCGCGTAGACAGACGCCATCTGGAGCGGCGTGACCGAGATCCCCTGGCCGATCGGGACGTTGCCGATCGTGGAGCCCGACCATTGCTCGACGGGAAGCACGAGCCCCGCGCTCTCGCCGGGGAAGTCGATGCCCGTCGGCTTCCCGAACCCGAACCGGTCGACCCAGCGCGCCAGGCCCTGCTCGCCGAGCTTCAGGGCAAGCGTCACCGCGCCGACGTTCGACGAGTACTCGAGGATCTGCGCGACGGTGAAGGTCTCGGTGCCGCGCTCGTGGGAGTCGTGGATCCACCGGTCGGCGACCTGGATCGAGTACGGCAGCGTGAACGCCGTCGTCGGCTCGACGAGCCGCTCGGAGAGGACGCCAGTGACGGTGACGAGCTTGAACGTCGACCCGGGCTCGTAGAGGTCGGTGATCGCGCGGTTCCGCTGGAGCTCCACGGGAACACGGTCGGCGGAGTTCGCGTCGAACCCCGGCGCCTGCGCCATCGCGAGCACCTCTCCGGTTCGCGGATCGAGCACGATCGCCGTCGCCGCCTTCGCGCCCCACTGGGCGACCGTCCGGCGCAGCACCGCCTCTGCGTTCGCCTGGATCGTGTGATCGAGCGTCGTGAAGACGTCCGAGCCGGCTCTGCTCGGGCAGCGAGGAGATCACGTCGATCGTCCGGCCGAACGGGTCGCGCACGATCGTCCGCGAGCCCGGGCGGCCGGAGAGCTTCCGGTCGTACTGCACCTCGAGTCCCGTCAGGCCCTTGTTGTCGACGCCCGCGTAGCCGATCACCTGTGCGGCGACCTTCCCCTGCGGGTAGCTCCGACGCTCCTCGGGATAGAACCCGAGGCCGGCGAGCTTGCGCTTCTCGAGCTCGGCCGCCTGCGCCGGATCGGCGAAGCGCTTGACGTAGACGAACTGGCTCGTCTTGTCGAGCAGCTTCGGGTAGAGGACGTTGCCGTCGATGCCGAGGATCTCGCTGCGCCGCGCGGGCGACAGCCTGCGCGTTGCGAACCTGCTTCGGATCGGCGAAGACCGTTGTCGTCTGCTTGCCGATCGCGAGCTGGACGCCGGTGCGGTCGAAGATCGTGCCGCGGGCTGCCGGCGTCTTCTCCGTCTCGCGGTGCTGGCTCTTCGCCATTCGCCCGTAGTCCGAGCCCTGCACGACCTGCAGCCACGCCGCGCGGGCGAGCACGACGCCGAACGCGAGCACGAAGATGACGAGCAGCAGGCGGATGCGGCTGTTGACCTGCTTCTCGCGTGCGCTCATCGGCCGTCCGCCGAACGGTCGGCGTGGCGACCGATCGTCATCGTCCGAGGTTGACGTAGCCGATGGTCGAGGCATCGGCGTCGACGAGGCCGATCTGGCGGCGCGCGGTCGACTGGATGCGCGGCGAGGCGAGCGCGCTCGAGAGCGCCGACTCGAGCGCCGCGTTCTCGGCGCGCAGCTTCGACCGCTCCTGCGTTGCCTTGTCGATCTCGAGGTTCAGGCGGAGCACCGCCACGTTCACGAAGACGACGCCGGCGAGCAGGAGCGCGCTGACCAGCGATCCAGACGATCGCGGCGCGAGAGCGGGCGCGCTGCCTCGTCTTCGCCTTCGCCCCCGAGCTCGGACGTCTCTTCGGCGCCGGCGCTCGTGCGAGCGCGCGTGCGGACCGGAGCGGGCCTTGCAACCGGCTCGGCGAACCAGCTAGTCAACCTTGACCCCCACGCGCAAGCGCGCAGACTGGGCACGCGGGTTGCGCGAGATCTCGGCGGCCGAGGGACGGATCGCGCGTCGCGGAATCGCGCGCAGCGTCGGCTGCGCGCCGCAGGCGCAGAGCGGGAAGTCGGGCGGGCAGGTGCACCCGTGCTCCTGCGCGCGCAGGAAGCGCTTGACGACCCGGTCCTCGAGCGAGTGGAACGAGATCACGGCGAGCCGCCCGTGCGGACGAAGCATCTCGAGCGCGGCCGGGAGCGCACGCTCGAGCGAGCCGAGCTCGTCGTTCACCTCGATCCGGAGCGCCTGGAAGACGCGCTTCGCCGGATGCCCCTCGCCGAAGCGTGCCGGTGCGGGGATCGCCGCTTGATCGTCTCCACGAGGTCGCCTGTGCGCTCGAACGGCTCCTTGCGCCGGCGCGTGACGATCGCCCGCGCGATCTGACGCGAGTAGCGCTCCTCTCCGTAGCGACGGAAGATCGTCGCGAGCTCGGCCTCGTCGGCGCCGTTCACGATCTCGCGGGCGCTCACCTCGGCCGACGGGTCCATGCGCATGTCGAGCGGCGCGTCGACGGCGTACGAGAACCCACGCTCGGGCCGGTCGAGCTGCATCGAGGAGACGCCGAGGTCGAGCAGGATCGGCATCCGCGCGCACGCCGTTCTCGGCGAGCTGGCCGAGAACGTTGGAGAACTCGCCGTGCAGCAGCCGCATCTTCACGCGCGCTGGCGCGACGGAGACGCTCGAAGTACGGCGCGACGGTCGGGTCGCGGTCGATCGCGATCAGCTTGCCGTCGCCGCGGAGACGCCCCGCGAGCAGCGCCGCATGACCGCCCGCGCCGAACGTGCAGTCGACGACCGTCTGGCCCGGGTCGCGGCGACGAGGGCGGCGAGCACCTCGTCGGCGAGAACGGGGACGTGGTCAGTCTCGGTGGGCAAGACGCTCGGCAACATCCTCCGCGCTCCCTTCGATCTCGTCGATGCTGCCTGCGCCACTCGGCGCGGTCCCAGATCTCCAGATGGTCGTAGACGCCCGTCACCGTCACCTCGCGGCCGATGCCCGCGCGCTGCCGAGGAGCGGCGCGGGATCACCATCCGGCCCTGCTTGTCGAGCTCGGCCGCGGTGGCGTTGACGAAGAAGTGGCGCTGCATGCGCCGCGACTCGGCGCTGAGCGAGTCGAGGCCGCCGATCCGGCTCGCGAGCCCGTCCCAGTCGCGACGGGCGTAGACGTAGAGGCACCCGTCCATGCCGCGCGTGACGACGACGCTGCTCCCCGAGCTGCTCGCGGAGCTTCGCGGGCAGCGTGAGGCGGTTCTTGTCGTCGAGTGAGTGCTCATGTTCGCCGAGCAGCATGGTCCACTGCTCCCCACTCTACCCCACTTGACCCACCTGTAAACCCTCCGGGCCAGGCGGTATAACCGGCGGCGGTGAAGCGCGCCCCCGTCCTTTGCCTCGTCCTTTTCCTCGCCCTCGCGACGCTTCCTCTGGCCGGCTGCGGCTCGGGAAGCGAGGCCGGCGACTTCGAGGAGTGGGACGGGCCGCCCACCGCGAGCGACACCGGCGCGCTGGAGGTCGCCGATTTCAACGATTTCCTCGAGGAGCACCCGGAGTTCGCCTGGGCGCCGACCGCGGCGGCGACGCTCTTCCTTCGACTCGACCGCCAGACGGGCGTGGACACGTCGTTCCGGACGCGAACGGCCGGGGAGAGCGCGAGCCCGGTCACCGTCGAGGTCACGCTCGACCGGCTCCCGGACGACTCGGTGCGCGCTCAGCGCTACGCGCTCGTGTTCAGCACCGAGGGCGAGTCGAGCTGGCGGCTCGACTCCGCAGCCGTGACGCAGCGCTGCCAGCTCGGCCGGGGGCACCAGGGCTTCTCGCCCGAGCCGTGCGTGTGAGTCGAGAGGCCGGCGCCCGAGTCGCTACTCGCGGTACGGGCCCCTGACGCAGACCACCGCCGCCGCCTCGCTCGCGGCGAGCGCGAGCGCGTCGTCGAGCTCGTCGCCACGGGCGAGCGCGAAGCAGAGGGTGGCGCCGAACGTGTCACCGGCGCCGTACGTGTCGATGGCCCGTGAGGGGAGCGGCGACGGCCTCGTAACGGCGGTCGCGGCCGTCGACGGTTCCTCCGCGCGCGCCCTCGGTCCGCACGACGAGCGTCGACGTCGAGGCCCGCCGTCGTAACGCTCCCCCGGATCGGTGCCGCTGCCGACGAGCAGGTCGAGGTGGACGCCGCCCTCGACCAGCGTCGGCACCTCGCGAGGCGTCGCGGCGAGGAAGCGCGCCGGCACGCGCGGAGCGCAGTGCGTCTGGCTCGCCGGCGACGAAGAAGACCGCGTCGTAGCCCTCGAGCGGCAGCGGCCCGCGCGGCCGGAGCTTCGGCCCCATCGTCGTGATCGTGCGCTCGCCGCTCGGCTCGACGTGCGTGAACGCTCGCCGCGTCGACCCGAACCACTGGGCGTGCACGGTGACGCCGCGGTCGGCGAGCTCGCTCGGCCGCGCGACGGCCGAGGTCGTCCTCGCCGAGCACGGTGAAGAAGTCGCACTCGCCGGCGAGCCGGGCGAGCTGCACCGCCATCACCGACGCCGCCGCCCGCCGGCCCGACCCACGCCTCGCTGCCGTGCGCGATCTCGCCCGCTCCCGGCAGCGCCTCGACGAGCACGAACTCGGTCCACTCGACGTGCCCGACGACGGCGCATCTCACAGCGCGGCAGGTTCTCACGTTTGAGCCCATGATGGAGGCCGTGGCGATCCCTCCCTTCGAGCGCTTCTATGTGCAGCACCGCGACGAGGTGCTGGGCTACCTGCGCCGGCTGCTCGGCCGCGGGCAGAAGACGCGTGGCAGGAGACGTTCCTGCGTGCGCTTCGCGCGTACGACCGGCTCGAGCACGGCCGTCACCTCCGAGCCTGGGTGTTCACGATCGCGACGCGCGTCGCGATGGACGAGCTGCGTTCGAAGCACGCGAAGACGGCGCCGCTCGACGGCGAAGGCGGTGCGACCGAGCTTCGTCGCGCCGCGTACCACGAGCTCGAGCACCTGACGGGGTCGCTGCCGCCGACCGAGCGTGCGGCCGTCGTGCTCCGCTACGGCTACGACCTGCCCTACGCCGAGATCGGCGACGCCCTCGGCTCGTCCGAGCAGGCGGCCCGCGCCGCAGCGTCATCCGGAGTCCGCAGACTGAGGAGGAGCCTTGACCGTCAGCCCTGATCTCGATTCGCGCTTCAGGCGGCCGCGCTGGAGGACGGGCCTCGTCGACGTCCAGTACGACCTCGTCTCCTCGCCGGTCGGGAACCTGTTCGTCGCTGCGACCCCGCGCGGACTCTGCCGCATCTCGTACACGGTCGAAGGCCAGGACGAGGAGCTCGCGCGCACGTTCGGCGTCCGTGTCCTGCGGGCACCGCTCGACGACGTGCGCCGCGAGCTCGACGAGTACTTCGAGGGGCGTCGTCGCTCGTTCGACCTGCCGCTCGACCTGCGCGTCGCGCCGTTCCACGAGGCTCGTCCTCGCAGAGCTCGCCCGCGTGCCCTACGGCCGGCTCGACACGTACGGCTCGCTCGCGGCGAAGGTCGGCCGGCCGCGCGCCGCGCGTGCCGTCGGGTCGGTGATGAACCGGAACCCGATCCCGATCGTGCTCCCGTGTCACCGCATCGTCGGGGCGAACGGCTCGCTCACCGGCTACGCCGGCGGCCTCCACGTGAAGCGGGCGCTCCTCGAGCTCGAGGGCGCAACGCTGCCGGTCTAGTGCCCCTTCAGGTAATGCGCCCCCGATTCCGGCGAGTCGGAAGCCGTGCCAGGCAAGGACGCAGGGAGCGCCAATAGTCGAGCTATTGGCGCGACCGAGGACGCCGCATGGCGCGGCCTCAGGCCGCCGGAGGTGATGGCGTGTATTTCCTGAAGGGGCACTAGGCGCTCGCCGTCCTCCGAGCCGGTCTCGGGCTCCTCGTGCGGCACCTCCTCGCCCGGCGAGTTTCCCTCGCCCTCGTCGGCCGAGGTGTCGCTCGCGGCCGCCTCCTTCGTCTCGTCCGCGGCCTCGGGCTCGGGGGCGCTCTCGCCGTGGACCTCCTTCGGCAACGCCTTCTCCGCGTAGCCGCTCCAGTTCTTCTGCAGCGCGTCGATCAGCTGCGTGACGAAGAGCGGCGACATCGAAACCCGGGCGACGACGATGCCGCGTCCCGGAGGCGGCGCGGTCGCGTCCATGCGGACGAAGTCGATCGTGAACTCATGCTGGCTGTGACTCACCTGCGCGTAGTTCGCCCAGACGCCTCCGATCTGCTTGCGACGGAGGATGATCTCCGGTTGCTCGGGTACGGGCTCGTCGTCTGCCATGCCGGGACGATTATGCGCCTCTCACCGGGCTCCTTCTACTGGCAGGCATGAGCCCGAGCAGCCGGTAGCCGACACCCCACACGTTCTCGACGAAGGGCGTGAGCTCGTCGAGCTCCCGGAGCTTGCGGCGCAGACGCGACGCATGCGAGTCGAGCGTCCGCGTGCGGGCGTGCGCCCGGAAGTCCCACACGTCGCGCAGCAGCTCCTCCTTCGTGAACACCCGCTGCGGGTCGCTCGCCAGCATCCGGAGGAGCTCGTACTCCTTTTGGGCGAGCGGCAGCGGCGTGCCGGCGACCGTGACGACCCGCGTGCGCGGATCGATCTCGATCGGCCCCGCGACGATCGTCCCGTGCTCGGGCGGCCGCGCGCGCCGCAGCACGGCACGGATCCGCTCGACGAGCTCGTCGTAGTGGAACGGCCGCGGCACGTAGTCGTCGCAGCCGCGCCGAAAGGCACGGACGCGGTCGGCCGAGTCCGCCTCGGGCCGTCCGAGCACGATCACGGGCGCCTCGCCGCACCAGCGCTCGAGGGCCGTCTCGTCGCCCGCGATCACGAGGTCGGGTGCCCGCTCGGTGACGGAGACCACCTCGAACCCGTCGTGGCGGAGATGCTGCTCCAGGAAGCCGCGCATCGTCGTCTCTCGATCAGCGAGGAGCACGGTCGTCGACATGCCGCGACGGTACCGGCGGGACGGCCGCCTGCCTAGATGTCCTTTGCCGCGAGTCTGTGACGAACGATCCTCAGGCGGCCGGTCGGGCCGCGACTCCTACAGGCGCCCGGAGCGGATCACGCCCCACATCAGCCACACCCCGAGCACGCCCGAGAGCACGAAGCCGAGCACCGAGAGGAAGTGCACCCCGAGGATGTGCGGCCCCTCCGTCGCGAAGATGCCGATCAGGCTCGAGCCGATCAGGCCGCCGACGACGACGAGGGCGATCACGAGCCGGTTCATCACGGCGTCGAGCCTGTGCAGGAAGTCGTCGAGCCCCTTGTGGACGAACCCGACCTCGATCTGCCCGTCGCGCACCTGCTCGAGCGTGTCGTGGATCTGGTACGGGAGCTCGCCCGCCATCTGCGCGAGCTGCCAGGTCTCGCGACGGGCGCGGCCGATCACGCGGCGCGGCGTGAACCGCTCGACCATCAGCGCACGCGCGTGCGGCCGCGCGACCTCGAAGACGTTGAAGTCCGGGTAGAGGTCGACGCCGACGGCGCCGAGCGTGGCGATCGCCTTGTCGAGGAGGACGAACCTCGTCGGCAGGCGCAGGTTCATCGAGTAGATCAGCGCGAACGCCTCGCGGATCACCTCCAGCGGGTCGATCTCCCGGAGGCTCGAGCCGTAGTAGCGCGCGTAGATCGCGTGCAGCTCGGAGACGAACTCCGCCTCGCGCTCGCGCGGGTAGCGGACGCCGAGATCGGCCAGCCGCTGCGGCAGCGCGTCGACGTTCTCGTTCATCGCGTCGATGAAGAGCCGCGTCAGCTTCGAGAGGTCGCGGTCGGTGAGCTTGCCCGCGAGGCCGAAGTCGACGAGGCCGATCCGGTCGGGCGAGAGGACGAGGATGTTCGCGGGGTGCGGGTCGCCGTGGAAGAACCCGTGCCGGAAGATCATCGTCATCCACGCGTCGGCGATCAGGTAGGCGAGCCGCCGCCGCTGCTCGAGCGACCACGCGCTGAGCTCGAGGTCGGCGAGCTGAACGCCCTCGAGGTACTCGAGCGTCAGCACCCGCGCCCGCGTGTAGCTCCAGTAGACGCGCGGCACGGCGACGTGCGGGTGCCCGGCGAAGTTGACGTGGAACGCCTCGGCGTTGCGTCCTTCCTGCCGGTAGTCGAGCTCCTGCCGGATCGAGCGTGCGAACTCGTCGACGAGCTCGCGCGTGTCGACGAAGTCGAGCGCGCGCACGCGCTCCTTGACGAGCCGCGCCGCCTGCTCGAGGAGCTGGATGTCGCTCTCGATCTGCGCCGGCGCGCGCGGCCGCTGCACCTTGACCGCGACCCGGCGGCCGTTCGGCAGGATCGCCCGGTGCACCTGGCCGATCGAGGCGGACGCGATCGGCTCCTCCTCGAACTCCAGGAACAGTCGCTCGATCGGCTGGCCGAGCTCCTCCTTGATCACGCGCTCGACGTCTGCGAACGGGAACGGGCGCACGTCGTCCTGGAGCCCGCGCAGCTCCGCGATCATGTCGGGCGGGACGACGTCGGGGCGGGTCGAGAGCAGCTGCCCGAACTTGACGAAGGTCGGCCCGAGCTCGTCCAGCATCTCCCGCAGGTGCCGCCCGCGGGCGGTGGGCCCACCGTCCTCGACCGCGCCGCCGCGGCGGCCGTCGATCAGGTACCCGAACCCGTGCCGCACGGCGACCTGGGCGATCTCGCCCAGCCGGCCGATGTTGAACGGCCTGGAGCGTGTAGCCATGCGCTCAAGTGTTGCACGCGCGCTGGAGGAGCCCTGCTCGGCGGGACCGTAGAGTCAGCGCGGGAACGCTGCCGGCACGCCGGCGTCGACCGTGATCGTGCAACCGGTGGTCACCTGCGAGCGGTCGGAGACGAGGAACGCCACCGCCTGGGCGACGTCGGCGGCCGTGACCTCGCGGCCGAGCAGGCTGCGCGAGGCGTAGAACGCCTCGAGCTCGTCGAGCGACACGCCGTGTGCCCCGGCGCGCTCGCGGCGCAGCTCGTCCGACCAGAGGCTCGACCCGCCGAAGACCGCGTCGGGGTTGACGACGTTGGCGCGGATGCCGACCTGGCCGCCCTCGAGCGCCGCGACCTTGGCGAGCTGGACGAGGCCCGCCTTCGCGACCGAATAGGGCCCGAAGCCCGTCCCCGGCGCAAACGCGTTCTTCGACGCGACGTAGACGAGGCTGCCGCCGATTCCCTGCTCGACGAGCACGCCCCAGACGCGCTTGGTGAGCAGGAAGTGGGCGGTCAGGTTGACGTCGAGGCTGCGGCGCCACTCCTCCTCCGGGAGCGCGTCGAGCGTGCCCGTCGACGCGATGCCAGCGTTGAAGACGACCGCGTCAACGCCGCCGAAGCTCGCGACCGTCGTGTGCACCAGCCCGTCGACGACCGCCGGCTGCGCGACGTCGCCGACGACGGAGACAGCGCCGTCGATGCCTTCGCAGGTCGCTTCGAGACCGTCGCCGTCGAGGTCGGCGACGACGAGCTGCGCGCCGCGCCGGGCGAGGTCGAGCGCGACCTCTCGGCCGATCCCCGAGGCGGCGCCGGTCACGATCGCGACGTGGCCCGCGAGCTCGGGCGGCGGCGGCGCGAGCGTCAGCTTGTACAGCTCGAGCGGCCAGTACTCGAACTCGAAGAGCTCGCGCTCGTCCAGCCAGCTCGCCTCACCGAAGACATCGAGCGTGGTGGCTGCGGTCGCGTGCGAGTGCGCGGCGATCTCGATTCGCATGACGCGCCGAGCGGGCGTCCGGCGCTGCGGCGGCGCAGCCGAAGCCGGGCACGAGCACGATCCTCGGTGAGGCGTCGAGCATCGGCAGCTCGGCGCCGCCCGCGTTGCGCTCGTAGAAGGCGCGGTAGCCGTCCTCGAAGGCGTCGATCCGGGCGCCGAGGTCGTCGTCGAGGCCGGCCACGCACGAGCGCACGCCGATCCGGAGCATGTGGTCGGGCGTGCTCCGCAGGTTCGCGAGCCGCTCGAAGTCGGGGCGCTCGGCAAGCGGTCGCTGCGTCCGGTCGGTCGCGAGCACCTGCCGGCGCTCCCGCGACAACCGGCCGCGCAACCGCGCGAGGAAGCTCTCGACCAGCGCGCCGTCGGGCTCGGGCTCCTCCTGCGCCGGCGGGCGCGGGCCAAGGAACCGCTGTGCGAGACCCACGAGCTCGAGCGTCAGCCCGTAGCTCTCCTCGTGCGTGTCACCCCACGTGACGAGACCGTGGTGGGCAAGGACAACTGCGCGCGCGTCGGCCAGCTCGGCGACCCGCATCGAGAGCTCGAAGCCGGGTCGCAGGTACGGCACGACGGCGACCTCTTCGCCGAGGGCGTCGTGCACTGCGCGCTCCGGGTCGGGCGCGTTCGCGAGCGCGCAGATCGCGTCGGCGTGGACGTGGTCGACGTGCGCCGCAGGCAGGAACGCGTGCAGCAGCGCCTCGATCGACGGCCGCGGCGCATCGGGCTCGACCATCGATCGCGCCAGGTGCTCGACCATCTCCTCGTCGCTCATCGCGGCACGCTCGCGGAGCGGCTCGAGCTCGTCGAGCCAGAGCCCCGGGAAGTGACGCGGCTCGCACGTCGCGAGATCCGCGCCCGAGCCCTTGATCCGCAGCACGCGGCGCTCGCGTCCGATGTGGTCGAGCTCGACCGTCTTCGTCGAGGTGTTGCCCCCGCCGTACAGGACGAGCGAGGGGTCGGCGCCGATCAGCCGCGACCGCGCGACGAGCCGCTCGAGCTCGGTCTCGCCCTGGATCGCGGCCACCGCCGGCCGCCTCAGGCGGACGAGCGAATGGCGCGGACTGTCGCGTTCCAGGCGCCGCGTGGGGCGGGCACCTCGACCGTCTCGCCCACCTTGCGGCCGAGCAGCGCGGTACCGAGCGGAGAGGTCGGCGAGACGGTGCCCGAGCCGCCGACGGCGCTGATCTCGACCGTCAGCGTGTCGCCGCTCTCGTCCTCGACCTCGACGACCGACCCAATGCCGATCTCGTCAGCGGCCGTGTGCTCGACGATCTCGGCGTGGTCGAGGCGCGCGCGCAGCGTGCGGATCCGCGCCTCCAGCAGGCCCTGCTCGTTCTTGGCCGCGTGGTACTCGAAGTTCTCCGAGAGGTCGCCGTACTCGCGCGCCTTCTTGATCGCCGCGACGACCTCCGTGCGCCGTGGGCCCTCGAGCTCGGCAAGCTCGGCCCGCAGCGCCTCGGCCTGCTTCTCGGTCAGGCGCCCGTCAGTCATCGGCCGACTTCCTGTTGGACGGCTTCGCTTGCTCGTCCTCGCGCTGCTCGAGCAGCCGCAGTCGGTGGTCGAGCTGGGCGACGCGGAGCTCCAGCTCGTCCCAGTCGTCGCGCGTGACGAGGCCGAGCTCGCGGAAGAGGTCGCGCAACCGCTGCCGCGTGCCCTCGCCGACGCGCATTGCATCGCCGCGCCAGCGCGACTCCCCTCCTCGAGCAGGGCGCGCACCTCGTCGAGGCGCGGCCCGACGATCGCGAGCAGACGGTCGAGCGGATCGCGGTCGGTTCCGGTCTGGCCGGTTGCAGGCTCGTCGGGTGTGGGCGTACCGTTACCGGGCTCGTCCATCGTCACCGATCCATCCTCACCGGGCCCGGCCGTGCGGCCTCGCCTTGCGGCGTTGCCGGCGCCGCTCACGCTTGGCCTCCTGATCGCCGTCCTCGTCACCGTCGCCGACGAGCGACTCGACCGCGTCGCCGATCGCGTCGACCGGCGTCCGCGGCGACGGGGCGTCGGCGGCGGCCTGCTCGGCGCTCTCGAGGTCGGCGGCCGCGGTCTTGGCGTCGACCGGCTCGTCCTTGCGCCGCGCGTACTCGGGATCGCGCTCCATCAGCGTCACGAGCAGCGGCGTCGCGATGAAGATCGTGCCGACGGCGCCGATCACGATGCCGACGATGATCGCGAACGCGAAGTCCTGCAGCGTCGCGCCGCCGAAGATGAAGAGCGCGGTGATCGGGAGCAGCGTGATCACGGACGTGAAGATCGACCGCCGCAGCACCTCCCAGACCGACACGTTCGCGATCCGCGCGATCGAGGCGCGCGGCATCAGCTTCATGTTCTCGCGCACGCGGTCGAAGACGATGATCGTGTCGTAGATCGAGTAGCCGAGGATGGTCAGGATCGCGGCCACGGTCGCAGCCGACACCTCGCGCCCGAGATCGCGTAGACACCGAGCGTGATCAGGACGTCGTTCACGAGCGTGCGCAGGATCGGGACCGCGAACCGCCATTGGTAGCGCAGCGTCACGTAGAACGCGATCAGGAGGAACGAGACGATGATCGCCGATGATCGCGCCCCGCAGGATCTGGCGGCTGAAGCTCGAGGAGACGTTCTTCACGCCGAGCTTCTCGGCGTGGAGGGTGTCCGTCAGATCGGTCGTCAGCTCTTGCTGCTCGGCCGGGTTGAGCTTCTTGAGCCGGACCTGGAAGCTCTTGTACTCGTCGGTCCCGGTCTGCGCGCCGCGTCCCTGGACGATCGCGTCGGCGTGCCCGATCGCCGCCGCCTGCTCGCGAACGTCGGCGAGCGAGGTCGGCTGCGGGGTCGTGAACGTGATCTGGACGCCGCCCTTGAAGTCGATGCCGAGGTTGAGGCCCTTGACGGCGACGCGCGACGATGCTGAGGCCGATCGCGACGAGCGAGAGGATGAACCAGAGCCGCCGGCGGCCGACGACGTCGATCCGCTGCCACTTCGGGATCTCCTGCGAGGTCGCGCCCATGAAGCGCGGGTTGTCGAACCACTTGAACCCGGCGAGCAGTCCGAGCATCGCGCGCGTCGCGGCGACGGCGGTCAGCGAGCGAGACGACGGTGCCGATCAGCAGCATCAGCGCGAAGCCCTTGACGCTCGCCGTCGCGACGGCGAACAGGACGAGCGCGGTGATGCACGTCACCGCGTTCGCGTCGAGGATCGTGTGGAAGCCCTTCGCGTACCCGGCGGCGATCGCGGCGCGCACCGACCGCCCGGCGCGCGCCTCCTCCTTGATGCGTTCGAAGATGACGATGTTCGCGTCGGCCGCGACTCCGATCGTGAGGATCAGGCCGGCGAAGCCCGGCAGCGTCAGCGTGACGCCGAGGAGCAGGATCGCGCCGTACATGAGGGCCGCGTAGACGGCGAGACCGAGCACGGCGACAACTCCGAGGAAGCGGTAGATCGCGAGCAGGAAGATCACGACGAGGAGCAGGCCGGCGATCGCCGCGTTGCGCGCCTCGCGCAGCGAGTCCTTGCCGAGCGTCGCGGAGACGTCCGTGCGCTCGACGGTGACGAACTTGACCGGCAGCGCACCCGTCTGGAGCACGAGCGCGAGCCGCTTCGCCTCGCCGAGCGACGCAAGGCCGGTGATCTGCGCGCCGCCGCCCGTCGGGTCGATCCCGTCCGGATAGCGCTGGTAGTCGATCTGCGGGAACGACCGGAGCTCGTTGTCGAGCACGATCGCGAAGTGCTGCGGCTGGCCGAGCGTGCGCCCGCGGATCGCCTCCTCCCTCGTGATCTCGTGGAAGCGCTTGTTGCCGGCGCCGGTGAACTGCATCGTCACGATCGGCTCGCCGCTCGTCGTGTCGAAGTCCTGCTGCGTCCCCTTGAGCTTGAGCATGTTCCCCGTCATCTGCGGCACGGGCTCCGCGGCGTCGAGGTCGCGCTCGAAGAGGTAGTAGTAGGTTTCGGCCGGGCTCCGGCGCGACGGCAAGACCCGGGCAGACGACCGAGGTCTCGGCGTTGCAGATGATCACGACACGCTTCGAGCGGCACCGTCAGCACCTCGTAGCCGTTCGGGAAGCCCGGCGTCGTCGTCAGCTTCGGATTCGTCGCAGTCGGGGTCGTCTTGCCCGACGTGGCCTGGACGGTCGGCCGCGCGTTCGCGGCCTTGAGCGGCTTCAGGGCCTTCACCGCCGGGAGCCGCTTCAGCTGCTCGAGCGTCTCCGTCGGTCCGGCGACGAGCTTCTTCGTCTTCGAGTTGAAGAGGTAGTACTGGGCGGGCTCGCCCTGTCTGCCCCGACTGGACGCGGGCGAGCAGGCTGTAGAGGCTCGTGAACGGAATCGGGTTCTGCGAGGCGTCGATCGAGGGCGAAACGAGGGAGGTTTCCAGGTCATAGAGCTCGAGCTGCGCGGTCTGGCCGATGATCTCCGCGGCCTGGTTCACGTCGTGGACGGCCGGCAGCTGGATCACGATCTGGTTCGACCCCTGCTTGCGGATCTCGGGCTCGGACACGCCGAGCTTGTCGACGCGCTTGCGCATGATGTCGACCGAGCGGTCGAGGTCCTCGCGCGGTCAGCGTCGTGGCCGCGCGGCGGCTGCGCCTCGAGCACGACCTCGAGGCCGCCCTGGAGGTCGAGGCCCTTCCGGAGCTCGTGGTGGAAGGGCGAACCCTGGATGGCAAGAAGCGCGACGCCGACGAGTGCCGCAACGAGCAGCCCGACGAGGGTCAGGTGGGAGCGGCGCGAAGCCACGCTAGAACAGGTTATCGGCCGGGGTGGCGTGAACTTGCGTCGGAAATCCTCGATTGCGGTCGAGAACCGAAATCCGCATCAACCTTTTAGGGATTTCTCAGCCTCGCCGAGATCGTCGGGCTCGTCCGCCTCGATCGCCTCTTCGACGTCCCGCGCGACGGCGGCGATCGCGCGGCGATCGAGCTTCACGACCACTCCCGGCGCGATCTCGACCCGCACGTCCTCGTCGCCCAGCTCGCGCACGGACGCGTGGATCCCGCCCGCGGTGATGATCTCGTCGCCGACCTCGACCGAGTCCTGCATCGACCTGGTGGGCGCGCTGCCGCCGGCGCGAGGGCAGACGAGCAGGAGCCACGCGAGGGCGAAGAGGATGACGACGAAGATCAGGGGTCCCAAGTGGCGAGCCGCTCCAGTGCGTCGCGCTTGAAGGAGCCGAACGTCGCCTGCTCGATCGCTTCGCGCGCGCGGTCGGGTGAGCTCGAGGAGGAAGCGTAGATTGTGGAGCGAGAGCAGGCGGAGCCCGAGGAGCTCGTTCTGGTTCACGAGATGGCGGATGTACGCACGCGAGAACCGGGTGCAGGCCGGGCAGTCGCAGCCCTCGTCGAGCGGGCCGGGAGTCGCGGGCGTAGCGCGCGTTGCGCAGGTTGAGCCGGCCCTCCCACGTGATGCGCGCTGCCGGTGCGTGCGGTTCGCGTCGGCAGCACGCAGTCGAACATGTCGACGCCGGCCTCGATCACCTCGAGGATCGCCCTCGGCGTCGCCGATGCCCATGAAGTAGCGCGGCTTGTCCGCCGGCAGGAGCGCAGCCACCCAGTCGGTCGTCTCGAACATCAGCGCGCGGTCCTCGCCGATCGCGAGGCCGCCGATCGCGTTCCCGTCGAAGTCCAGCTCGACGAGCTCCTCCGCCGAGCGCCGCCGGAGCTCCGCGTCGGTCCCGCCCTGGTTGATCGCGAAGCGGAGCTGGCCCTCGGCGCGCGGTCCGCGTCGCGCTGCCGTCGCGCCCACTCGGTCGTCCGGCGCACCGCGTCCTCGAGCTCGCGGCGGTCGACGTCGGGCGGCGGCACCTGGTCGAGGCACATCGCGATGTCGCTGCCGAGGTTGCGCTGGATCTCGGCTGCGAGCTCCGGCGTGAACCGAGTCGCCGTCCGTCGTACACGTTGCGGAACGTGACGCCGTCGTCGTCCACTCGCGAGGAGGGTGTCGCGCAGCGAGAAGACCTGGAAGCCGCCCGAGTCGGTCAGGATCGGCAGCGTCCCAGCCCATGAAGCGGTGCAGCCCGCCGAGCTCGGCGATCAGCGCGTCGCCGGGCCGGAAGTGCAGGTGGTAGGCGTTGCCGAGCACGATCTGCGCACCGAGCGCCTCGCACCTCGTCGCGGATCGAGCGTCTTGACCGTCGCCTTCGTACCGACCGGCATGAAGACGGGAGTCCGCACCTCGCCGTGAGTGGTCGTGAGCACCGCCGCGCGGGCCGCCCCGTCTTTGGCGGTGACCTCGAAGGTCGTCACTGCGGCGCAAGCATCTACAGAACGAGCATCGCGTCGCCGAACGAGTAGAAGCGGTAGCGCTCCGCGACGGCGAGCTCGTAGAGGCGGCGCGTCTCCTCGATGCCTGCGAAGGCCATGACGAGCGCGAGCAGCGTCGAGCGCGGCAGGTGGAAGTTCGTCAGCAGGCAGTCGACGCGCCGGAACTCGAAGCCCGGCGTGACGAAGAGCTCGGTTCGACCGGCGAGCGGCGCCCCGCGCGCGAGTGTCTCGAGCACGCGCACCGTCGTCGTGCCGACCGCCAGCACCCGCTGCGCGCCGGCGATCCGCTCCCACGCCGCCGGCCGCACCTCGTAGCGCTCGCCGTGGATCCGGTGCTCCTCGAGCGTCTCGGTCGAGAGCGGACGGAACGTGTCGAGCCCGACGTGGAGCGTGACGCGCTCGACGGCGAGCCGCGCGAGCAGCTCGGGCGTGAAGTGCAGGCCGGCGGTCGGCGCCGCGGCCGAGCCCTCCTCGCGCGCGTAGACGGTCTGGTAGCGCTCGGGATCGGCGAGCGGCTCGGTGATGTAGGGCGGCAGCGGCGCCTCGCCGGCCGGCGTTCCCTCGAGCCGCAGCCGCCAGCGGCCCTCGCCGAGGTGCTCGAGGAGCTCGACCGGCCCGTACCGCACACCCGGCCGGAGCCGCCGGGTCGGCCGCGCGAGCCCCTCCCACTCGTCGCCGCCCGAGCCGCTCGAGCAGCAGCACCTCGCCGCGCGGCCGCTCGATCCGGATCCGCGCCGGCACGACGCGGCGTGTCGTTCACGACGGCGAGCATGTCCGGCGGCAGCTCGTCAGGCAGATCGCGGAAGACGACGATGGCGCACCTCGCCGGTGGCGCGCGAGAAGACGAGCAGCCGCGACTCGTCGCGACGCGCGGCGGGCCGCTGGGCGATCAGCTCCGGCGGCAGCTCGTACTCGAGCTCGCTTGCCTTCATCCGACGGCGACGTTACCGTCGGTTGCATGGACGACCGTCACTCCCTGCCACCCGACATCGCCGCCGCGCTCGAGCGCGCACGTCTCCAGGTCGAGGCGCTCGCACAGACCGCGGACGAGCTCCAGGTCGTGCTTCCCGAGGCCGTCGGCAGCGCCCTCCGCGACGGGCTCCGCGAGGAGGCGGCGCCGATCTCGCGGCGCCTCGCCGAGGTCAAGGGCCTCTCGAACCAGATGATCCGGCGGCTCGAGCGCATCGAGACCGACCTGCTCGCAGAGCGTCACGCTCGGGTCGACGACCTCGCGCTGCTCGTCGAGCTGATCACGGGCCAGTGGCGCGCGATGAACGAGCGGCTCGACCGGATCGAGCAGCGCGCTCGAGCCGAGGGCCGACGTGGTGGCGCTCCGCCCGGCCGACGCCAGCTGAGCCCAGCCGCATCTCGATACGAACGTGGCCCGCTGAGATCAGCTGGGGGAACCTCCCGGTTCCCCCAGACCCCCTCCACCGGTCCGCTTTTGCGGACAGGCTGCTACACGGCCGGCAGAACCAGCTCGAACCGCGACCCGTGGCCGACCTCGCGACTCGAGGTCGATGCGACCGCCGAGCGCGGTCGAGAGCTCCCTCGCGATCGTGAGGCCGAGCCCGGTCCCGCCGCCGTCGGAGACGAATGCGCGGAAGAGGCGCTCTCGCCCCTCGGGCGGGATTCCGGGCCCCGTGTCCTCGACCGCGACGTGGACGTGGCCGTTCGCGCGATCGAGCTCGAGCTTGATCTGGCCGCCGTCGGGCGTCGCCCGGAACGCATTCGAGAGCAGGTTGCCGACGATCTGGAGCACGCGGTCGCCGTCCGAGACGATGACCGGCCGCGACGCGGACGTCGACCCGGTAGTCGATCGACCGTCGGCGCGCCTCCTCGCTGAAGGTCTCGTACGCGAGCTCGACGAGCTGCTCCATGTCGACCTCCTCGCGCAGGACGGTGAATCGATGTGCGTCGAGCTTCGCGAGGTCGAGGATGTCGCCGACGAGCCGCTCCAGCCGGTCGGCCTCGGCGGCGACGACGTCGAGTGAGTGCCTCTGGTCCTCGGGATCCTCGACCACACCTTCGCGCAGCGCCGAGACGTGGCCGCGGATAGCGGTGAGCGGCGTCCGCAGCTCGTGCGAGACCGACATCAGGAAGTTCCGCTCGAGCGTCTCCATCTCGGAGAGCCGCTCGGTCATCTGGCCGAACCGCTCCGCGAGATGTCCGATCTCCCCGGCACCGCCGGTGGGGATCGCTACCTGGTAGTTCCCCTGCGCGACCTCGTCGGTCGCCTGCGACAGCGCGAGCACGGGCCGGACGAGCCGGCGCGACAGGTACCAGGCGAGGGCGCCCGCGACGAGCAGCCCGAGCGCACCGGCGATCGCGAGCCTCCGCACGAGCGAGACCACGCTGTCGTTGACGTCGGTCTTCACCTTCGCGACCACGATCGCGCCGATCGGGCGGCCCTTGACGACGACCGGTGCGGCCACCGCGAGGTGCGCATGCTTCGCTCCCGGCGGCGTGAACTCGAAGGTGAGCTGCTGGCCCGACTTCCAGTCGATCGTCTCGAGGTCGAGCTGCCGCAGGCCCGACTTCTCGCCGGGGAAGGGGGTGACGCCGACGTAGAAGATCTTGTCGCCGGTCGCGAGCTCGAGGTTCGCGCGCTGCGAAGGTCGGGGCGCGCCGCGAGTCGCGCTTGCGCGAGACCGCGTACGTATCGGCGATCGCCGCCGAGTAGAGCTTGGCGATGCCCGCCGACTGCTGGCGGAGCTCCGACACGCTCTGGTCGTGCGCGAACTCCTGGAAGAGCCGGATCGAGATCGCCGTCGTGACGACGCCCGCGAGGACGATCCCCGCGAGGAAGAGGAGCGGTAGCCGGACGCGGAGCGACGAGAGCACGCCCGTGGGTTCCTTATCCGTGCGCCGCGTCCTTCTGGGCGTCTCGCGCAGGTGCGACCTTGTACCCGACGCCCCAGACAGTCACGATCGGCGACGCGTCCCCGAGCTTGCGGCGCAGCTGGCGGACGTGAACGTCGACCGTCCGGGTGTCGCCGGCGAACGTGTAGCCCCAGACGCGCTCGAGCAGCTGGTCGCGCGTGAGCACGAGACCGCGGTGGTCGAGCAGCTCCCAGAGGAGGTCGAACTCCTTTGGCGCGAGCTGAATCTCCTCGTCGCCCACGTGGACCTCGCGGCGCCCCGCGTCCACGCGCAGGTCGCCGTGCTCGATCACCTCGCTCTCACGGTCACGGCGCTCGGGAGCGGCGCGGCGGAGGATCGAGCGGATTCGCGCCACGAGCTCGCGCGGGTTGAACGGCTTCGTCAGGTAGTCGTCGGCGCCGACCTCGAGGCCGATGATCTTGTCGACGTCCTCGTCCCTCGCGGTCAGCATCAGGATCGGCACGTCCGACTGCTGGCGGACGCGCTTGCAGACCTCGATGCCGTCGATGTCCGGCAGCATCAGGTCGAGCACGATCAGCGCGGGCGGCTGCGACGCCACCTGAGCGAGCGCGTCGGTGCCGGTGGCCACGGTCTTGACGGCGTAGCCGGCGTTCTTCAGGTACAGCGAGACGAACGACGCGATCGACCCCTCGTCCTCGACGACCAGGATGGTCGGGACGGAGGCGGACATGCTACGAGGACTTGCCGCCTTCGCCGCGCTGGCTCGTGTCGCTCCCGGAGTCTCGGCTTCCGGAGTCCTTGCCCCCGGAGTCCTTGCTCCCGGAATCCCGTTCGGAGCCCTTGCCGCCCTCGTTCCCGGCGAAGCTCGTGGCGGCCCGGAATCCGATCGGCACGGGCTTGCCGCCGTTGATGGTCAGCGAGCCGTCGTCGGGGGAGCCGGCTCCGAGCGTCTGCACGGACCCCTTGCCCACCGCGGAGATGTCGATTCCCGTTCCCTCGAACCTCAGGGTGTACTTGCCCCCGGGGAAGAGGAAGCGGATGTCCGTTCCCGTGTACACGACATCCAGGCTACCGGGCGCGAGCACGAACTTCGCGCCGCTCACCGACGGAGCCGACGACTTGTCCGGCTTGTAGTCGACGACGGTCAGCTTGCCCTGGGTCAGGTGACCGTAGATCAGGCCCTTCCCGCGCACCATGATCGTCCCGTTCGCCTTCGAGACGACGAGCGTTCCGTCGTCCGGCGCGGACCGTGCCGCAAGAGCCAGCGTCGGGAGGCTGAGCAGGGAGAGGAGCAGGAAAAAGCAGAGCCGGCGCATGGCAGAACAGAGTATTTCCAGGCCAAGTATGACGCGAATGACGGAAAAGTAAGGAGTTTTGGAGCGGTCGCGGCGACCTCCGGCCAACGCACGCGTTACGGTCGGCGGCGTGGAGGAAGTCACCTCATTTGCCGCTCAGATCCTGCTCGTAGCGGCCGCGCTGACCGCCGCACTGTTCGCGAGTAGCATCAGCGAGCGGCTCTCCGTTCCGGCTGCTGCGCCGTTTCTCCTCGTCGCCGCGGTGGCCTCGGACATCTTCCCCTCGCTCACCGTCTCCGAGGACGCGGTGATCAACGTCGCCACGGTCGCGCTGATCGTGATCCTCTTCGACGGCGGGCTCTCGATCGGCTGGCGCCGCTTCCGCAGGGCCGCCTGGCCGATCGCCTCGCTGGGGATCCTCGGCACGTTCGCCACTGCAGGCGGGACGGCCCTGTTCGCGCACTGGGTACTCGGCCTCGACTGGACCACGGCCGGCCTGCTGGGGGCCGCGGTCGCGCCGACAGATCCGGCCGTGATGTTCTCGGTGCTCGGCGACCGCGAGATCGGCGGCCGCACGGGGACGATCCTCAAGGGCGAGTCGGGCGCAAACGACCCCGTGGGGATCGCGCTGATGATCGGCATGATCGAGCTCGCCACGCATCCCGACGCGAGCTTCTGGATCGTCGTCCAGGAGTTCACGCTCGAGATGGCGATCGGGCTCGCAGTCGGCATCGGCGGAGGGATCGTGCTCGGCGAGGCGCTGAAGCGCTTCTCGCTGCCGAGCCCTGGGCTCTACACGCTCCGCACGCTGGCAGGCGCCGGGATCATCTACGGCCTCGCGGCGGTCGCGGGCGGCTCCGGATTCCTCGCCGTCTTCATCGCCGGCCTGCTCGTCGGCGACGTTCGCGCGCCGTTCAAGGCCGAGACGGAGATCTTCCACGAGGCGCTGTCGTCGCTCGCGGAGATCGTCGTCTTCATCACGCTCGGCCTGACGATCTCGATCTCGACCCTCGACGGCGACATCTGGGTCGACGGGCTGCTCGTCGCCGCGGCGCTCGCCTTCCTGATCCGGCCGCTCGTCGTCGGCGCGCTCCTGCTGCCGACCCGGCTCCGGCACGGCGAGCGGCTGTTCATCGTCTGGGGCGGCCTCAAGGGAGCCGTCCCGATCCTGCTCGCCGCGTTCGCGCTTGCCGAGCAGGTCGACGACGCGGACCGGATCTACGACCTCGTATTCGTGATCGTGCTCGCGTCGGTCCTCGTGCAGGGAACAACCATCTCACCGGCCGCGCGACGGCTGGGCGTTCCGATGACGCGGATCGTGCCGACCGGACGCGCCGATCGCCCGTGACACGGCGCCGAGGCAATCGACGCCTCGCCGCCTAGACTTGACGGCATGGCGACGACCGTGACCGATCGCGGGTTGCTACTCGCGGGTGAGTGGATCGAGACCGGCGAGTGGCTCGAGGTCACCTCGCCGTACTCCGGCGAGCCGGTCGGCCGGATCGCCAGAGGAGGCGCCGCCGAGACGAAGGCTGCAATCGACGCCGCGGAGACGGCGCTCGCCGAGCCGTTGCCTGCGCACCGCCGCGCAGCGATCCTGCAGGAGGTCGCCCAGGCGCTCGCCGGGCGACGGGACGAAGCTGCGGCGCTGATCTCCGCCGAGGCCGGCAAGCCGCTCAAGGCGGCGAGGGTCGAGGCCGAGCGAGCCGTGGCCACGTACACGTTCGCCGCCGTCGAGGCCCGGCGCCTGACCGGCGAGACGGTGCCGATGGACGCCTCGCCGGCCGGGGAGGGAAAGCTCGCGTTCACGCTCCGGCTCCCCGTCGGCGTCGTCGCCGCGATCACGCCGTTCAACTTCCCGCTCAACCTCGTCGCCCACAAGATCGCCCCGGCGCTCGCCGCCGGCTGCCCGGTCGTGCTCAAGCCGGCATCCGCGACGCCCCTCTCAGCCGCCTTTCTCGCCGAGCTGGCGCTCGAGGCAGGGCTTCCTCCGGGCTGGCTGAACGTCGTCGCCGGACCGTCGCGCGAGATCGGCGACGTGCTCACCGGGGATCCGCGCGTCGCACTGATCACGTTCACCGGGTCGGGAGACGTCGGCTGGGAGCTCGCGAAGCGCGCCGAGCGCAAGCGCGTGAAGCTCGAGCTCGGGAACGCGACGCCCGTGATCGTCGACGAGGGGGCGGACGTCGATGCGGCCGCAACCGCCCTGGCGGGGAACGCGTTCTCCTTCGCGGGGCAGAGCTGCATCTCCGTCCAGCGGATCTACGCGCATCGCGCCTGCTACGACGACCTCGTCCGCGCGCTCGTGCCGAAGGTCGAGTCGCTCAAGGTCGGCGATCCGGCCGACCCCGAGACGGACGTCGGGCCGGTGATCGACGGCGACGCGCGCGAGCGCATCCTCGCCTGGGTTGGTGAGTCGGGCGGCGAGGTGCTGACGGGCGGCGAACTCGCCGATGACGGCGTGATCCGGCCGACGGTGATCGCCGAGCCCGCGCCCGACTCGAAGGTCGAATGCGAGGAGGTCTTCGGCCCGGTCTGCACCGTGTCGGCAGTCGGCTCGCTCGGCGAGGCGATCGAACGGGCCAACGCGACGCGGTACGGCCTCCAGGCCGGGATCTTCACCCCGAGCATCCGCAACGCTCTCCGCGCGGCGCGCGAGCTCGAGTTCGGCGGCGTCGTCGTGAACGACGCGCCGACCTTCCGCGCCGACCAGATGCCCTACGGCGGGACGAAGGCCTCGGGCAACACGAAGGAAGGCCCGGCGTGGGCGGTGCACGAGCTCACCGAGGAACGCCTCGTCGTGGTGCAGCTCTAGCGGCGCGCTCAGCGTCACCTACAGAGCGCCAGCGACCGGATTTTCTACACTCGGTGTGATGTCGCCGCTCCGCCGCAGTCGGACCGGCTCCGACCCACAGGTCGAGGGGGTCGCCCCCCGGCGGCCCCATACTGGCATGCTGCGCCGCGAGCAGAAGGCCCTGCTCCGAGCGCGCGAGGAACGGCTGCGGGATCTCGGCGGCCTGCTCGTCGAGATGTACCGCCGCGGCGCCTTTCGTCAGGACCTGCTCGCCGAGGGCTGCGCCGAGGTGGTCGGGATCGACACCCGGCTCGCCGAGATCGACGACATCCTCCATCCCGAGCGTCGCGCACCGCGCTGCGAGTGCGGGGCCCCAATCCTCCGGGGCTCGCACTTCTGTCCCAACTGCGGCCGCGCCCTGGAAGCGATCACCGACGGCGCGCGCAACGGAGAGGAGTACTGAGGCCCGTCACGGGCGCGAGTCATGGGGTCGGGCAAACGCAAGCAGGCGGTCGCCGCCGCAGAGCGCACCTGCCCTCGCTGCGGAGCTTCCCGTGACGCCGACCAGGAGTACTGCGTCGAGTGCGGCCTCCGACTGCCCGTCGTCACCGGACGGCTTCCGAGACTGCGCCGCAAGTGGGTTCGGGTTGTCGGGTGGTATCCGGGCGACTGGGTCTGGGTGTCGCTGCTGACGCTGGTCACCGCCGCGGCCGGGGCCGCCGTCGCGATCAAGCTGACCGCCGACAGCGGCCCGACCGGCGCGACGACGCTCGTCGCGTCCGGGCCGGTCCCGATCGGGCCGAGGGCCGGCGCTCCCGGGGCGTCGGCAGCCGCGCCGGAGCCGAGCGCCGGCACGACGGCCGGGGCGAAGGGCTCGCAGCAAACGAATCCGGGGACCAAGGCGAACGGCCGGCTGGCCTGGCCGGACGACCGCAACGGCTGGACGATCGTGCTCGTCTCGTATCCCGCTCGAGCCGGTCGCGTCGCGCCGCGCGAGACGGCGATGCGCGCCGCGGGACTCGGTCTGCCGGAGGTCGGGGTCCTGAGCTCGTCGGAGTTCCCCAGCCTCCACCCCGGCTACTACGTCGTCTTCAGCGGCCTCTACAGCTCACGCGCCGACGCCGAGGCGGCGCTTGCGAGCGCACACGCGACCGGTTTTGGAGGCGCGTACACACGGCAGATCGCGCGCTGAAGAGTCCTCGCCGACTCCAAAGATGGCCCCTCCTTGTTGCCCAAAGAGAAACCATTTGTAACAACGCCTGGAACCGTGTAAGGTGCTCCGAGCGGTCGGGTTGGGAGTCCCTTTTTATGGCTTCTTAACACGAAAATTGGCACGATTGGGGGAGAGCGAACGAGCGCCATGGACGAGCGGACTTTGCAGATTCAGCACTGTATGTATCAATATTCGCGAGCGATCTATAGGTCGATCAAGGACCTCATCGACCCCTACGTCGACGGGCACACGCACCTCGAGTACCGGCGCGAGGTGCTCTCAGCCTGCGAGGGAACGATGGAGCGCCTGGCCGCAGATCCGCACTACTTCGCAAAACCCGATCGTGACCTTTTCCAGGACATTCGTCGCTACTTCCCGATCACCGTGCAGGCCCAGGTCGCCTGGACCGTCAGCGAGGGTGTCAGCGCGGCGGTCGAGTTCATCGAGGAGCAGATCGAGTCGGGCGCGTTCGAGGGCGGGGTCGCCCGCTGCCACGCGACGACCCGGAAGGGCAAGCCGTGCCAGCGGACGCCGCTGCCTGAGCGCGACTACTGCCCGTCCCACCAGCACCTCGACCGCTCGAAGGTCGCCGCGTAGCTGCCCCCGCGTTCCGGGCTGTAGGCTCGCAGCGCGCGTGAGTCACGACACCGACAAGCTGATCCGTCAGCTCTCGCTCGTTGCCTTCCTGATGGCGGAGCGGCGGCCGCTGACCGCGCGCGACATCAAGTCGAACGTCGAGGGGTACCAGGAGATGAGCGACGAGGCGTTCGCGCGGCGCTTCTACTCCGATCGGGCCGAGCTCGTCGGCCTCGGCGTTCCGCTTGACTCCCAGCGCGACGAGTTCACCGGCGAGGAGCTCTACACGCTGCGCTCCGAGCGCTATTTCCTACCGCCGCTCGAGCTCGACGACGACGAGCTCGCGGCCCTGCAGACGTGCCTCTACCTGCTCGAGGGACGCTTTGCGTACGCGGAGCCGCTCCGTCTCGCGCTTCAGAACCTCGCGCTCGGGCGCTCGCCCGGCACGCTCGAGGACACGCCGACAGCGACGGCGGTCTCGGTCGAGGTCCGCGACCCCGACTACACGCCGGAGCTTCAGGGCCGGCTCGGCAAGCTCGAGAGCGCGATCTCGAAGCAGCGGACGATCCGGTTCCGCTACTGGTCGATCGCGCGCGACGAGGAGCGTGAGCGGACCGTCAACCCGTACGCGCTGCTGCCCGAGAACGGCACCTGGTACGTCATCGGCGCACGACCAGGAGGACGAGGTCGTCAAGAGCTTCCGCGTCTCGCGCATCCGCTCCGAGATCCGATTCGCGACGAGGCGCGAGCGCGACTTCCGCGTCCCGGCCGACTTCGACATCGAGGAGTTCCGCGGCCGGGCGGACTGGCAGTTCGGCGAGCCGGCGGGCGAGGCTCGGATCGAGGTCGCTCCGGACACCGCCTGGTGGGTCCAGCCGCGCCTACGGCGGCGAGCGGAACCGCGTCGAGGGCGACGTGTTCGTCACCGAGTACGCGTCCCTCCCCCTGCTCGCGCGGTGGATCCTGCGCCAGGACGGCCGTGCGATCCCCCTCGAGCCGCCGGCCCTGCGTCGCCTGGCCGTGGAGGGGGCCCGCGCCACGCGCACCGCGCACGACGGGCCGCCGCCGAAGCCGGCGCCGAGGTCCGGGCCGTGTGGCGCGAGGTGACAGCGGAGCGCCAGGCGGGACCGGTGGCGCCCGAGCGCTTCGGCGTCCTCCAGTCGCTGCTCGCATACCTGCTCGCGGCGTGTGGCGAGAACAGCGAGGCGGTGATCCCCGCGCGCGAGATCGTCGAGCGCTTCTCGATCGCCCCGGAGGCGCTCGAGGAGCACCTCTCGCTGCTGAACCTGGTCAACTTCGGCGGTGGCTGCTACGCGGTCTACGCCGAGCTGCACGGCGACGAGATCCACGTGGACAAGGAGCTCTTCGGCGACACCTTCCGGCGGCCGCCGCGTCTGACGCCGCTCGAGGCGCGGGCGATCAGGCTGGCGCTCGAGTTCGTCGGACCGATGATCGCCGCCGGCGCCCACTCGCCGCTCGAGCGCGTCCGCGCGAAGCTCGAGGAGACCTTCGGCGCGTTCGAGCTGACGCAGACCCCCACCCCGCAGGGGGGCGCCGAGGAAGACCTCGTCGCGACGCTCACACGGGCGATCGGCGAGCACCGCGTGGTCGAGCTCGAGTACCTGAAGCCCGAATCGACCGAGGTGACGACGCGGACGGTCGAGCCCTACACGATCGAGCGGCGCCTCCCGCACTGGTACGTCCACACCTGGGACGTCGATCGGGACGCGCCGCGCAGCTACCGGCTCGACCGGACACGCAAGGCGAAGCTCCTGCGGCGGGGGTTCATGCCCCGTGACGGCTTCGACCCGTCCGAGCTCCAGCGGGCGACGACGGCCCGCATCTGGTACTCGCCCGAGGTGGCCCGCTGGGAGACCGAGAAAGGCGCGCGCCTGCTCACGGACGGAGCCGCGACGTCGGAGCGAGCCGTCGGCAGCCTCGACTGGCTCGTCGGCGAGGTGCTCTCGTTCCGGGGCGAGGCGGTGATCGTCGAGCCGGCCGAGCTGCGCTTACGCGTCGCCCAGCGCGCGCGGCAGCTCGAGCGCGAGCTGCGCCCGGCCCGGGCGAAATCGCGCTAGATGATTGATGCCACGGGATCGTCTGCGGCGGGGCGCGGGTCTGGCCGCTCTGGGGCGGCACGCCGGTGACGAAGGGCAGCGGCCCCAGACTCGCCAGATCGCGCATCCGGCCACGCGAGGACGTGGCATCAATCATCTAGGCCGCCGGGAGGGTGAGCGTGAAGGTCGAGCCGCGCCCGGGCGCCGAGGCCACGTCGAGCGAGCCGCCGTGCGCCTCCGCAATTGCGCGGGCGATGTAGAGGCCGAGCCCGGTCCCGGGGGTCGCCCCCGCGCCGTCCACCCGGCCGAACTTCTCGAAGATGAGCTCGAAGTCGTCGGGCGAGATCCCGGATCCGTCATCGGTGACGTCGATCACGACCTGCTCGTGCGCTGCCGTCGCGCGCACCTCGACCGTCCCGTCGGCCGGCGAATACTTGACCGCGTTGTCGATCAGGTTCCCGAGCACCTGCCGAAGGCGGGCCGGGTCTCCCCGCACGATCGGGATCCCGCCCGGCAGGCGCGTCACGATGTCGACTCCGTCCGACGCCGCCGCTGCGACCGCTGCCTCGATCAGCGGAGCGAGCTCGACGTTGGCGAACGAGTAGCTGAAGGTCCCGGCGTCGATGCGCGAGGTGTCGAGCACCTCCTCGACCAGCGTGGCGAGGCGCTCCGACTCGGTGACGGCGACCGCGAGCAGCGAGTCCCGCTGTTCGGGCGGGAGGTCTCGCCATCGTCTGCGAAGCGTCTTCGTCGACCCGAGCACAGACGTGAGCGGCGTCCGCAGCTCGTGCGAGACGAGAGCGACGAAGTCGGCCCTCAGGGTCGAGAGCCGCCGGAGCTCCTCGACCGTTCGCCGTTCGGCCTCGTAGGCCCGAATGTTCTCGACGGCGCCTGCAACGAGCCTCCCGAGCAGGCCGACCACCTCCGCCTCCTTGGGCGAGAAGGCGTCGGGCTCCGTCCGCCCCAGCGAGAGCATGCCGATCGCGCGCGTGCCGGCAAGAAGCGGCGCCGCGAGCCTGCTCCGCAGGCCGAGCGCGAAGAGCGCGGCCTCCTCCGGGCACGCATCCGGGTCGAGCTCGGGGCGGACGATCGGCTCGCCCGAGGTGATGACGAGCTCGAGGAGCGTGCCCCGGAGCGGCGTCGGCGGCCCGGGCGTCGGAACCGCCTCGGCCCCGATCCCGGCCGTCGCCATCACCTGTGCCATGCCGTCGTCGGCGAGGACGATCGCGACCCGGTCGAACGGGACGAGGCCTCGCAGCTCGCGGATGAACGCGCCGAAGGCGGCGTCCAGCTCGAGTGACGAGCTCAGGGCACGGGCGCAGCGGCTCGCCGCCTCGACCAGATCCGCCCGACGGCCGAGCTCGTCGCGCAGGAGCTCGGCCTCGTCGGCCCGCGACGCCTCGCGGCTGCTCTCCTGCGCGAGCCGCTGCACGAGCCAGCCCAGGATCAGCGCCGTCAGGAGCTCGAGGCCGACCCGCAGCGTCAGGAAGTCCCAGTGGAACTGGTCGTCGAACTGGTCCGCGCGCATGTACTCGAACGCCGCGATCACGGGCACCGAGGCGAGCGCGATCGCCACGCCGCCCGCGATCCCGAAGCGAACGCACCCGCCGACGAGGGGCAGGTACAGAGCCTGCGGTGTTGGCGTGCCCTCCTCGAAGCTGTACACGAGGACGTACGCGGACACGATCGCCATGTCGAACACGAGGGCAGCGATCCCGATCGGCCGCCAGGCGGAGTCCGGGAGCGGGCGGCGCGTGAGCCAGAAGAGCGCCACGGCTCCGATCCCGAAGACGACCGTCACGGCCCAGGCGATCGCCTCGCGATCGCCCGGGTAGACGCCCCTCGTCATCGCGACCTGCGAGATCGTGAACGGCACCGCGAACAGGCGCACCGTCGAGATCCAGCGCTCGATGACCCTCAGCGGCACCGTTCCTCCAGACGCGCGAGCGCCCAGCGCGCGTGCTCGGCGAGCAGCCCGTCCTCACCGGTCGCGAAGCGCTGGAGGACCGCGCGCGTTCTCGACCTGGGCTCGCCGACGTTGCCGAGCGCGACGAGCGCGTTTCGACGCAGCCAGCGCGGGTCGTTCCGCGGCACGTACAGCCGCTCGAACGTTCCCACGAGCTCACGGCCGTCGGCCTCGAGCCAGGCGACGAGATCGACGTGTGCAGAGTCGTCCGGCTCGAGCCCGGCCCGTCGCCTCTCGACGCCGCGGTTCCACGGGCACACCTCCTGGCAGACGTCGCAGCCGTAGACGCTCGCGCCGAGCTCGGCGCGATAGGCCTCGGGTACCGACTCGGGCGCCTGCGTCCAGTACGACAGGCAGCGGGTCGAGTCGACCACTCCCGGCTCGTCGAGAGCTCCCGTGGGGCAGGCCTCGACGCAGAGCGTGCACGATCCGCAATTCGCGTCGAGGGGCGGAGTCGGCTCGAGCTCGGCGGTCGTCACGAGCGTCCCGAGCACGACCCACGAGCCGTGCCTGCGCGTGATCACCATCGTGTTCTTGCCGTAGAAGCCGATGCCTGAACGCACTGCCGCCTCGCGGTCGACGTGCTGGTTGGCATCGACGAGCACCCGGTAGCGCCCGCCGAGGGCGCGGCCGAGACGGTCGAGCCGGCGCCGGAGCTCCGAGTAGTTGTCTCGCCATGTGTAGCGGGACAGCCGTCCGAAGCCGGACGGCCGCTCGGGCGCCGGCGCGTAGTAGCAGAGCGCCGCCGAGACGACGGTTCGGGCGCCGTCGAGCAGCCGCTCGGGATGGCAGGAGACCTCGGGCTGCGCCATCGTGAACTTCATCCGCCCGAAGAGGCCCCGCGCCCGCCGCTCGAGGATGTGCCGCTCGGTCTCGACGTACGCCTCCGCGCGCGTGACCCCGACGGCGTCGAGGCCTAGCTCCTCCCCCAGTCGCTGCACCTCCGCGGTGGTCAAGGCCGCCATTCTGTCCCCTTCCAGGAGGCCCCTTCCAAGAGGCCCCTTCAGCCCCGTCGGCATTCCCGTAGCAGTCCCTTGGTGCGAGCCTTCCCTGCAGGATCTCCCGCAGGTTCTCTTGCCGCAGGTTCTTGCCGCATGTTCTTCCACAGCCACCGCAGCCGACTCTCGGCGCACCGGAGCGCCCCCACGGGTCACGGTAGCCGTTCGGCGGCGGCCACGTGTCACGCCCCCGGAACAAGAGTGTGAAATCGATGACCGCCCGGCAAGACCTGGTGCGAGGCGAGACCCGCGGTCGAGGCCACGCCGGCGCGAGCACCCGCATACGATCGACGCGTGAAGGCGATCCGCATCCACGAAGACGGCGGACCGGAGGTCCTGCGCTACGAGGACGCTCCCGATCCCGAGCCCGGCCCGGGCGAGGTGCTCGTCGAGCTCCGCGCCGCGTCTCTCAACCACCTCGACCTGTGGCTCCGGCAGGGGCGCCCGTCCGTTCCGAAGCCGCGGATCCTCGGCGCCGATGGCGCCGGCGTGATCGCGGGCACCAGCGAGCGGGTCGTGATCAACCCAGGGCTCGAGCACGACGGCCATGTCCGCGTGGTCGGGGAGCACACGGACGGCACCCATGCAGAGCTGATCGCCGTTCCGCGGAGCGCCGTCTATCCCATTCCAGGTGACCTCTCCTTCGAGCAGGCGGCCGCATTCCCGCTCGTGTTCGAGACCGCTTACCGGATGCTGATCACGAGGGCCCGGCTCGAGGCCGGGGAATGGGTGCTCATCTGGGGCATCGGGGCCGGGGTCGCGACAGCCTCGCTCGCGATCGCCAAGGCGCTCGGCGCCCGCACGATCGTCACGTCGTCGAGCGACGCCAAGCTCGAGCGCGCCCGCGAGCTCGGGACGGACGAGGTGGTCAACCACGAGCGCGAGGACGTGCCGGCGCGCGTCCGCGAGCTGACGGACGGCGGAGCACACGTCGTGGTCGAGCACGTCGGCGACGCCACGTGGCAGCGCACGCTCGCCGCGGCACGACACGGCGCCCGGATCGTGGTCTGCGGCGCGACTTCAGGCCCGAATCCAGCCGCCGCCCTGCACCGGATCTGGTGGCGCGAGCTCTCCGTCCTCGGCTCGACCATGGGCACGCAGGCCGACTTCCAGGGCGCGTACGACCTCGTTGCGGAGGGCCGCGCGCTTCCGATCGTCGACAGCGTCTTCCCGCTCGCCGACGCCCGCGCGGCCCACGAGCGCATGGAGCGCGGGGAACACCTCGGCAAGATCGTGCTGCGGATTCCGGGCTAGCGGGCGGACCTAGTGCCCCTGAAGGGGCACTAGCCGAAGCCGAGGATGAACTTCGCATCCTCGGACATCCGCTCGGGCGACCACGGCGGGTCGAACGTCAGCTCCGCCTCGACGTCCTCGACGCCGGGCACCTCGCGAACGACCCGCGAGATGTCCTCCTCGATCATCGGCCCGACCGGGCAGCCCATCGACGTCAGCGTGTAGGTCACCTTGACCTTCGGCCCGTCGATCTGCGCGTCGTAGAAGAGGCCGAGCTCGACGATGTCCATCCCGAGCTCGGGGTCCTCCACCTGGCGCAGCGCCTCGATCACCTCGGCCTCGGTCGGCATGCGACAGAGTGTAGGCGTTCGCGTCCAGCTAGTAGCTGAGACGCACTTCCTCGCGCCGCTCGCGGGCGAAGAAATGCGTCGCCTCGACGAACCTCACCCAGTTGCAGCGCGTGCACATGACGAGCGAGTGCGTCAGCGCGGAGTCCGCCAGGTAGCGCACGCCGCGCAGGAGCTCGCCGTTCGAGACGCCCGTCGCGGCCACGATCACCTCCTGGGGAGCGAGGTCGTCGATCGTGAAGATCCGGTCGACGTCCTCGATCCCGTGCGTGCGGGCGTCTTCGATCTCGGCGCGGCGGGTCGGCCACAGCTGCGCCTGGAGCTCGCCGCCGAGGCAGCGGAGCGCCGCCGCGGACAGCACCGCCTGGCGCGTGCCACCGATCCCGATTGCGAGGTGGTCGTTCGTTCCCGCGCACCGCGGCGGAGATCGACGAGAGCACGTCTCCGTCCTGGATCAGCTTGATGCGCGCGCCCGCCGAGCGGATCTCCTCGATCAGGTCGTGGTGCCGGGGACGGTCGAGCACGATCGTCGTGACGTCGTTGACCATGCGTCCGTAGGCGTCGGCGATCGCGTTGATGTTGTCGGTGATCGACATCGAGAGCGAGATCCGTCCGCGCGCACGAGGGCCGACCGCCATCTTGCGCATGTACATGTCGGGAAGGGACGGCATCGACCCGCGCGGCCCGACCGCGATCATCGAGAGCGCGTTGTTTCCTCCCCGTGCCGTGACGGCCCGGCCCTCGAGCGGGTCGACCGCCAGATCGACCTCCTCCCCGCCGGCCCCGATCTCCGTCCCGATCGCGAGCTGGTCGGCGCCCTCGGGGGCGCCGATCACGATCCGGCCGCTCATCGGCAGCGCCTCGAGCGCGAAGCGCGCCCCGGAGAAGGCCGCCTCCTCGGCCGCCTGCTGGTCGGCGCGCCCGAGCCAGCGCGCGCCGGCGAGCGCCGCGCGCTCCGTCACTCGCGCGTAGCTCTCGCAGATGCACGGCGCCCGCGGCCCCGCCTCCGCGGCCAGGCGCTCCGGGTCGGCGCGCAGCTCGGTCACAGCACGGCCTCCAGCCGCTCGGCCGAGCGGAGCACGAGCTCCATCACCTCGGCCGTCGCCCGTTCGGGGTTCGAGCTCTCGATCACCGCCACCCCGATCTTCTCAGCCCGTTCGACGATGTAGTCCTGGAGCAGCCGGATCTCGTCGAGCTGCTCGATGTACTTGTCCATCCGCCGGAGCCCGCTCGTCGCCGTGTCTCGAACGTGGAAGTGCGTGCTGTGGACGTCCTCGCTCTCGATCTGCGAGCACCACGTGGACGACGAGGACGTCGTCGATCTCGCGCGGCACCATCCCCGGAACCAGATGCACGCCCTCGAGCACCATCGACCAGCCTTCGGTGAGCGCGCGCTGGATCGCGCCTTCGACCCCGACGAGGACGTTCCGCGTCTGCTGCGAGGAAGCCCCGGATCGTCGGATCGCCGACGTTGTCGTCGTCGATTGCCTGGCCTGCCTCGAAGCTCGAGTAGTGGACGGACGGCATGAACTCCTTCGAGAAGAACGCGCGGATCGTCTGCCGGATGAAGTCGGTCGACGTGACGCGCGTGATCCCGAGCCGGTGGGCGGTCTCGGTCGCGACGGTCGACTTGCCGGTGCCCGTGGCGCCGCCGACGAGCAGCAGGATCGGGGTGTCGAGCGACTGCAGGGCGGCGTAGCGGCGGAGCCGCGTCACGACCTCCGCGCCCTGCTCCTCGCCGAGCACCTCGCCGGCGAGTTCCTCGAGGCGCTCGAGGTCGACCGACCGCGCGTCGCGCTGCGCGAGGTCGATCTCGATCCGCGTCGCGAGCTCGTATGCCCGGTCGATCGAGACGCCGGCGGCGACGAGGGCGCGGGCCATCAGGCCCTTCGAGTAGGGCAGGCCGCCGGGCTCGCCCAGCGGCAGTGGGTCGCCGAAGCGCCCGCGCATCAGGCGTGCACCTCCGCCGGCAGAAGCTCGAGCAGCGCCTCGTCGAGACCGGCGCCGACGACGTCGTTCGCGGCGAGCACGACTCGCCGGCCGCGTGCCAGCGCGTCCTCGGCGACGACGTCGATCGCGGCCGCCTTCACCTCGACCAGGTAGGTGTCGGCCTCCAGGTCGGCGAGCTCGGCGCGCAGCGCCGCGCGGTCGGCCAGGTGCGGCGACAGATGGACGACGTCGGCATCGAGATGGGTGATCTCCGTCCCGCCCGCCGTGAAAACGGCGACGCGGCCCTCGAGCTGTCGAGCGGCCGCAGGCGCAGCGTCGCGCCGACGGCGCCCTCGAGCTCGCAGTCGATCGCGATCACGAGGTCCGAGACGAGCCGCCGGTAGGTGTTGAAGTAGGAGTCGAGGTCGTGCCGCGGGCCGACGACGAGCACGCGCCGGTCGACCGCGACCGGCGGGATGGCCGTGCCGCTCGAGTCGAAGACGACGACGTCCGGCTCGCGCTCGACGGCGAGCCGCGCCCCCTCGAGCACGTTCGAGACGAACGCCTTCCCTGCCAGCCCGCCGCCTGCGCGGCGGCAGCCGATCGTCGGCACGCCCGCAGAGGGCTGCGATCTCGAGGTGGTCCGAGGCGGCGTGGCGCCCGGCACGCGAGAGCGCGACGAGGTCGGCGACCGTCGGCGGCCGCTCGACCACCTCCGGCTCGGCCGGCCCGCCGCGGCCCATCGCGACGACGACGACGTCCTGCTCGCGCGCGAGCAGCGCCGCGAGGTGAGCGGCAACCGCGGTCTTCCCGACGCGCTTGCCGGCGCCGATCACGGCAACCGACCTCGTTGCGAGCTCCTCGTAGGTGGGTGGGTCGAACCGGAAGTCGGCGCCGACGTACGGCAGCCCGGCCGCGAGCGCGCGGGAGGCCCACCGGAACCGCTCGGCCGGGCCCAGGACGGGCTCGTCGGAGAGGTCGACCACGATCTCCGCGCCGCCGAAGTCCGAGCACAGCGGTACGCCGTAGTCGGGCTCCTCGCGCAGCTTCTCGTTGCCCCCGACGAGGATCGCACCGACCCACTCGTAGGGCAGCTCGCGGAGCGCGTCGCGCACGACGTCGGGATAGTGCTCGCCGTCGATGAGGGCCACGGCTCTCACGTCCCTGGCCGCCTTCCGCTCCTGCCCGGCGGTGCCGGGCTCCGCAAAAGGCTGTCGTCGCTGGCGGCACGACCTATGTCGCGCGTGACGGGCGGACGTGCAACCCGCACTGTCCTCGCGTCCCGCGCGGATGGCTCGCACCCCCAGCGACGACCCAGGAACGTGAGCGAACGCGTCACCGGTGCGACGTCACCTCCCGCTCGATCCGGCCCGTGTACTTCTCGTACTCGAGGGTCGCGAGATCGAACTGGATGATCCGCTCCTGCCCGTGGTAGGGGTAGCGCCGCCAGATGTCGACGTGCGTCCCCGTGACATCGATCACGTTGTAACAGGGTCGGGTCGCACCTCGCAAGCGGAGGCACGAGACGGTGCCGGTGCTGACCACGAACAGGTTCTCGAGCCGCCACGCGTAGGGCACGTGCTTGTGCCCGGAGAGGACGAGGTTGACGCCCGCCCGCTGCAGGCACTCGATCACGTCGCCGGCGTCGTAGACGATGTTCCGCTCGCGGCCGGTGCCGGGGACGGGCAGCAGGTGGTGGTGAAGAACGAAGATCCGCAGGTTGGCCGGCTCCGTGAACTGCTCCTCGATCCACCCGTACCGGCCTCGGCCGATCTGGCCGTGATCGAGATCGGGCTCGGTCGAGTCGACCGCGACGACGGTGACACCGCCCTTGTGCAGGACCGAGCTGCGATCGCCGTAGTGCTCCTCGAAGTGGACGTAGCCGACGTTCCGCGAGTCGTGGTTCCCGGGCACGACCACGAACGACTCGCAGACGAGCCGATCGAGGTACCGCTTGGCCTGCGCGTACTCCTCCTTGAAGCCGAAGGTCGTCAGGTCGCCCGAGCAGATCACGATGTCCGGCTCGATCGCGTTGATGTCCGCGATCGCCCGCTCCATCAGGTCGGGCACGAAGTGCGCGTCTCCGCAGTGGATGTCCGAAAGGTGGGCGATCGTGAGCGTGGAGGGCATGGCCGGAGTGTAGAGCGCCTTCGCCGCGGCATCCGGGCTCGCTGCTACCTTGACCGAAGGTGGCGGCGGAAACCCCTCATTTCCAGGCATATCGCGGCGAGACACCACCGCGATTCGTCAACGAGGCCGAGCTCGAGTACGCGAAGATCCTCGACTACTACGGCGTGCCGTGGCTGTACGAGCCGCGGACGTTCGTCCTCGAGCGCGACGCGGAGGGCAAGGTGATCGAGGCGTTCACGCCCGACTTCTACCTCCCCGAGCAGGATCTCTACCTCGAAGTGACGGTGATGAAGCAGTCGCTCGTCACGCGCAAGAACCGCAAGCTGCGCAAGCTGCGGCAGCTCTACCCCGACGTGCAGGATCAAGCTCTTCTACGAGCGCGACTTCGAGCGGATCGCCGCCCGGTACGGGCTGCGCAGAGCTTCGTGAAAGACACGGCGAGCTGAGCGCAGACGACGGGGGATTCGACCGCACCGATCGGGCGAGCGTGTACCTCGGCGCCGCGGAGATCGCGACGCGCGTGCGCGAGCTCGGCGCCGAGATCGCCCGCGACTACGCCGACCGCGAGCCGATCCTCGTCGGCTCGCTCAAGGCCTGCGTCCCGTTCATCGCCGACCTCTCGCGGGCGATCCCGATCGCTCACGCGATCGACTTCGTCGAGCTCGCGGGCTACGGCACGGCGCGAGATCGGCGGCCACGAACGGATCCGCTTCCTCAAAGACCTCGACCTGGAGGTGGCCGGCCGGCGACGTGCTCCTCGTCGACGAGGTGATCGACACGGGCCTGACGATGCACTACCTCTGCCGCGCGCTCGCGCTCCGCTCCCCCGAGTCGCTCGCGTGCGCCGCGCTCTTCGACCGGCCCTACCGGCGACTCGTGGACGACCTGCCGATCCGCTACGTCGGCTTCACCGTCCCCGACGAGTTCTTCGTCGGCTACGGCTTCGCGCTCGACGAGCACTGGCGCAACCTGCCCGACCTGCACCTGGTCGAGCCCGAGAGCTAGGAAGGCGGCCACAGATTTAGTCACGGCTAACATCAAGACGTGGCTTTCACGAAGTCAGCGCCCTCGACGGAGCTCCCCGACGGGCTGCGCACCGTCGACGAGGCGCTCCACCGCACGCGCTTCCGCGCTGCTGCCGTTCCTCGGGCCCGCGTTCATCGCGTGCGTCGCCTACATCGACCCGGGCAACTTCGCGACCAACATCGCCGCCGGCGCGAAGTTCGGCTACACTGCTCGTCTGGGTGATCGTCGCCTCGAACCTGATGGCGATGCTGATCCAGACGCTGTCGGCGAAGCTCGGGATCGCGACGCGCACGCAACCTGCCCGAGGTGTGCCGCGACCAGTACTCGCGGCGCACGTCGTTTCTGCTCTGGGTTCAGGCCGAGCTGATCGCGATGGCGACCGACCTCGCCGAGTTCCTCGGCGCGGCGATCGGCTTTCACCTCCTGCTCGGGACGAGCCTCCTCGTCTCGACGCTGATCACGGGCGTCGCCTCGTTCGCGATCCTCGGCCTGCAGCGCTTCGGCTTCCGGCCCGTTCGAGGCCGTGATCGCGGTGATCGTCGGCGTGATCGGCGTCTGCTACCTGATCGAGCTCTTCCTCGCCCGCCCCGACCTGAAGGCCGTCGGCGCGCACGCGCTCGTGCCGCAGTTCGAGGGCTCGGAGTCGCGTCCTGCTCGCGGTCGGGATCCTCGGCGCGACCGTGATGCCGCACGTGATCTACCTCCACTCCGCGCTGACGCAGGACCGGATCGTGGCCGAGGGCGCCGAAGACGCCCGGCGGCTGCTCCGCTACACGCGGGTCGACGTGATCATCGCGATGTCGCTCGCCGGGCTGATCAACCTCTCGATGCTCGTGATGGCGGCGGCGACGTTCGGCGCCAGCGGCCTGCCGGGACGTCGACTCGCTCGAGGGCGCTCACGACACCCTCGAGCCGATCCTCGGCCCGGCCGCCGCGACGGTGTTCGCGATCGCGCTCCTCGGCTCCGGCCTCTCGTCCTCGGCCGTCGGCACGCTCTCCGGCCAGGTGGTGATGCAGGGCTTCGTGCGGAGGCAGATCCCGGTCACCGTCCGGCGGCTCGTGACGATGGCTCCCGGCGTTCGTCGTCGTCGCGATCGGCGCTCGACCCGTCTCGCACGCTCGTGATCTCGCAGGTCGTGCTCTCGTTCGGGATCCCGTTCGCGCTCGTGCCGCTGATCATGTTCACGTCCCGCCGCGACCTGATGGGCCCGCTCGTCAACCGCCGGATCACGACAGTCGCGGCCATCGGCGTGGCGGTCGTGATCATCGCGCTGAACGCCTTCCTGCTCGTGCAAACGTTCGGCCTCGGCTGACCCCGGGCACTTGAGGGGGTCCGACGAGACCTCTAGAGTCAGGCCGCATGGCACGTGGTTTCGGCTGTGCGCTCGTGCTTGCTCTCGTGCTGGCGACGGGCGGGACCGCAGGACGTGCTGGGATGACCGCCGCGGACAAGGCACGCAGCAGCACGGCCGCGGCAGCCCTGGCCGCCTTCATCCAGCAGGGCGACAAGCTGACCGGCGGCGGCGAGACCGGCAAGGGAGACTTCGGCTGGTCGGTCGCAATTTCAGCCGACGGGACGACTGCCCTCGTCGGGGCTCCCGAGGACGATCTGAACAGAGGAGCCGCCTGGATCTTTGCTCGCTCCGGATCCGAGTGGCACCAGCAGGGAAGCAAGCTCACCGGCAGCGGCGGAACCGCCCTGGCGAGGTTCGGCTCGAGCGTCGCGCTGTCAGCCGACGGCTCGACCGCGCTCATCGGCGGCTCCGGCGACGACGGTTCGAAGGGCGCGGCCTGGGTCTTCACCCGCTCCGGCTCCGCCTGGAACCAGCAAGGCGGCAAGCTCAGCGGCAGCGGCGCAGCCGGCAACGCGACGTTCGGAGTGGACGTCGCAGTTTCGGCCGATGGCTCGACAGCACTGATCGGCGGCGCCTTCGACGGTCTCGGCAAGGGAGCAGCCTGGGTGTTCACCCGCTCCGGCTCCGCCTGGAACCAGCAGGGCGGCAAGCTCACCGGCAACGACGAAACCGGGCTCGGCCGATTCGCGTCGAGTGTCGCGCTGTCGGCCGAGGGCTCCACCGCGCTCATCGGCGGCCCCAGCGACGACGGTTCGAAGGGAGCAGCCTGGGTGTTCACCCGCTCCGGCTCCGCCTGGAACCAGCAAGGCGGCAAGCTCATTGCCAGCGAGGCCGGCACCCAGACCTTCGGTGCCGACGTCGCGCTCTCAGCCGACGGGTCGACCGCCCTGATCGGGAGCTACCAGAGCCTGGCTGCCTGGGTCTTCACCCGCTCGGGCTCCGTCTGGAGCCAGCAAGGCGGACGGCTCCGCAGCGACGAGACCGGACCCGCTGGGATGGCCACAAGCTTCGGTACGAGCGTTGCGCTCTCGGCCGCCGGCACGACGGCCCTGATCGGCGGCCCTGGCACGGACGACGGCAAGGGGGCCGCCTGGGTGTTCACTCGCTCCGGCTCCACCTGGACCCAGCAAGGCGGTAAGTTCAGCGGCGCGACCGGCAAGGCGAACTTCGGGTGGTCAGTCGCTGTCTCGGGCGACGGAAACACCGCCCTCATCGGCGGCTACCTCGACAACAACGAACAAGGCGCGGCCTGGGTGTTCTCGAGCGCGCCGCCGGCCGTGTCCGGGATCAGTCCCGGATCCGGCCCAGCGGCCGGCGGGACGGTGGTGACGATCAAGGGAACCGGCTTCAGCGGCGCGACGGACGTGAAGTTCGGATCTGCCGCCTCGCCGCTCGTCAAGGTCGTCTCGGACGGCGAGCTCAACGTGGTGTCCCCGCCCGGTCAGGCCGGAACGGTCGACGTCACCGTCGCCGGCCCGACGGGCACATCGCCCGCGAACGCGAGCGCGAAGTTCACGTACACGGGCCAGACTACGACGACCACGACAACCGCGACGACCACGCCGACCACGACCGCGACGATCACGAAGATCGTCTTCGCGAAGACCATCGGCAGCGGCAAGGCCCGCTTGCTCGACGTACGGATCCGCGTCACCGGCAAGGGCAAGGTGAAGCTCCGACTGCTCCGCAAGGGCGTCGCGAAGCTCCAGAGGACCTACCCGGTGAGAAGCGGCGCGAACGAGCTGATGGCCGTGATCCCGCGCACACTCGCGAGAGGGACCTACCAGATCAGCATCACGCTGACGGATGCCAAGGGCCGCCAGAAGGTCTACAAGAGCAGCGTCGTCGTTCCCGCCTGACCCGGCGGTTCCGGGGCGCGGGCTACAGGTACCCGAGCGGGTCGACCGGATTGCCGTTGATCCGCACCTCGAAGTGGAGGTGCGGGCCGTAGCAGTGGCCGGTGCAGCCGACGTAGCCGATCACCTGGCCCTGGCTCACCTGCTGCCCGCACGAGACGGCGATCGACGACTGATGGGCGTACGCGGTCGCCAGGCCGCCGCCGTGGTCGATGACGACGAGGTTGCCGTAGCCGCCCTCCCAGCCGCAGTAGATGACGATGCCGGCCGCGGCCGCGCTGATCGGCGTGCCGTATCCGACGCCGATGTCGATTCCCTCGTGCATGCGACCCCAGCGCCAGCCGAACGGGCTCGTGACCGGCCCGCTGACCGGCCAGACCAGGCCGACGCCGAGACGGCGTCGCTGTCCCCGCTGGCGGCGTTCTGCGCCTGGGCGGCGCGGATCTGCGCGGCGAGCTGCGCGCTCGGGCGCGGAGGGCATCCATCTCCGGCGCCTCGGCCCGCTCCTGCGCGCTGAGAGCTCCGAAAGCGCAACGAGCGTGCCCTGCTTCGAGGCCGCGAGCGAGTCGCGTGCGCCGACGAGCGCGTCCCGTGTCTCGCGCACCTGCGCAGCACGCGCAGTGAGCGCACGTTCCGCGCCTCGGACGGTTTTCCTGAGCTTGGCAGTGTGCTTGCGGGCGCTCTGCATCGCAGCCTTCGATCTCGCGACCTCGGTGGCGATGCGCCGGTCCTCCTGGCCGATCCGACTGAGGTAGTACGCCGAGTCGATCACGTCGTCGATCGACCTCGCGCCGAACAGGAACTCGAGCATCGAGGGCCGGCCGCTCAAGTAGATGGCGACGAGCCGGCGGTCGAGCCGGTCGACGGCGAGCGCGTACTGGTGCTTGAGCAGCTCGAGCCGGGTCGACTGGAGCTTGTAGAGCTTGGTCAGCTTCTCGAAGCCGCTCGCGATGGAGGGCCAGGTCCCGCTCGAGCGTCGAGAGCTGGAGCGAGACGTCGCCGACGCTCGCCTCGAGCGCGCGGATGCGGTCGGTGTACGCGTCGATCTGGTCGCGGAGAGCCTCCTCGTTCCTGCGCTGCTCGGCGAGGCGGCCGCTGAGCGCGGCGATCCGCTCGTCGACCGACTGCTTCTGCTCTGTGATGTCGTCTCCGAGCGCGGGCGTCGCGACGATCGCGAGCAGAACCGCGCCCAGGGCGACGCGACCAGCGAGACGACGGAGATCGACCACCACGGTGTGGTTCGGCAGGGACCGGGCCTAGTCCTTCGCCGTGCTCGCATCGAGGGCCTGGAGCGCGTCCGCAGCGGCACGACGCAGCGGTCCGACGAGGGCCCGGTAGTCGACGTCGTCGACCTTGCCCGTCCGGTGGTCGAACTCGAGCTCCTTGAGCGCCGCGAGCGCATGGTCGCGTTCCTCGATCAGCGCCAGCCGGTGCTCCTCCGCCTCGGTCGGGGACGTCGATCCGGTCGTCGGTGTCCTCGGGGTGGCGCAGAAAGGGCAGCGCGACGAGAACGACCGCGATCACCGCGATCAGCCCGCCCACCACGAGCGCGGTCATGTTCGCGCGAGTGCGAGCCGCGCGACGAGCCGACGCTGCTCGCGGGCGTCGGGCCACATCGCGACGAGCGAGCCGAACAGGAAGACGATGCCCGCGACCCAGAGCAGGTTCACGAGCGGCTTCACGAGCACCTTGAAGAAGACGGTGTCGCCGTCCCGCTGGTCGAAGATGACGTAGAGGTCCTCGGCGCGGAGCCAGTTCGTGTGGATGCCGACCTCGCGAGAGGTGTCGCCGTTGAAGTAGTTGTTGATCCCGGTCTTCAGGCGTGCCGTTCGTCCGGCCGGAGATGTCGAGCACCGCGCGCGTCTCGTTCGCGTTCGCGCTCGTGCGAGCGCTCGATCCCGCGGAAGGTGAACGTGTTCCCGGCGACCGTCACCGACTCACCCGGTCCAGAGCTTGCGCTCGACCTCGGAGCCGTAGGCGCTCGAGCCGGCGATCCCGATCGCGAGCAGGACGATCGACGCGTGCACGATGTAGCCGCCGTAGCGGCGGCGGTTGCGCGCGACGAGCTCGAACAGCGACCCGGTGACGCGCGTGCCGCGCACGAGCTCGACGACGATCGTCGTCGAGCACGAAGGCCGAGAACGTGTACGCGATCAGTCCCGGCCGCGACGAGCCGGCGCCGAGCAGGACGAGCACGATCGCCGGTGACGAGCGGCTGCAGCGATCGGCCAGCGCAGCGTGCGGAGCAGAGCGCGCACGGAGGTCCGGCGCCAGGCGATCAGCGGCCCGATCCCCATCAAGAGCAGCAGCGGCAGGCCGAAGGCGCGGAGGAAGAAGTCGAAGTACGGCCGTCCGATCGTGCGCGACTGTCCCGTGCACGAGCTCGGTGAGGATCGGGAAGATCACGCCCCAGAGCATCGTCAGGCAGAGCGCGACGAGGAGCAGGTTGTTGTAGAGGAACGTCGCCTCGCGGGAGAGCGGCGACTCGAGCTTCGTCCGCGCTCGCAGGAGCGGCAACCGCCAGAGGATCAGCCCGACCGAGAACAGCGCCGAGGTGACGAGGAAGAGCAGGAACCAGGCGCCGATCGAGCTCTCCGCGAACGAGTGGATCGAGTTGACGACGCCTGAGCGCGTGAGGAACGTGCCGAAGACCGAGAGCTCGAACGCGAGCGAGACGAGCGACCATGTTCCAGACCTTCAGCATCCCCTTGCGCTCCTGGATCATCACCGAGTGCAGGAACGCGGTCGCGGCGAGCCACGGCATCAGCGCGGCGTTCTCGACCGGGTCCCACGCGTAGTAGCCGCCCCAGCCGACCTCGACGTAGGCCCAGTGCGACCCGAGCAGCTGGCCGAAGCCGAGGAACATCCACGCGGCGAGCGTCCAGCGGCGCGTCGCCACGATCCAGCGCTCGTCGGTGTGACCGGAGAGCATCGACGCGGCGGCGAAGGCGAACGGGATCGTGAGCCCGACGTAGCCGAGGTAGAGCATCGGCGGGTGGGCGACCATGTACGGGTTCTGGAGGCTCGGCGTCAGGCCTGCGCCGTCGAGCACGCGCGCCTGCGTCATGAACGGGCTCGAGACGGCGACGAGCATGAAGGCGAAGAAGGTGAGCGACGCCGCCGATCACCGGCACGACCCAGACGACGAGGTCGCGGAGCAGCCGTCGATTGAGCGACGACCGCGAGCGCGCCGTAGCCGCTGAGCACGAGCAGCCAGAGGAGGAGCGAGCCCTCCTGGCCGCCCCAGAAGGCGCTCAGCGAGTAGACGGTCGGGAGGTCGCGCGCTCGTGTGTCGCTGCGACGTAGCTGAACGTGAAGTCGTGGCGGACGAGCGGCACTCGCGAGCACGGCCGAGGCGAGGATCGTCGACCCGAAGCAGGCGATGAGCGCGTTCCGCGCGGAGTCGGCGAGCCGCCGCCGGTTCTGGAGCGCAGCGACGGTGCCGGCGACGAGCGCGTACACCGCCAGCCCGAGGCTGACGACGAGCGCTGCCCTACCGAGGTCGGCCATCTACTAGGTCTTCTGCTCGGTGTACTTGCTCGGGCACTTCGTCGTCATCGCGGTCGCCACGAGCGTCCCGCCGGCGAGCTTCCCGGTCGCGTTGACGTCGCGGCCCGCCTTGAACATGTCGGGCACAGAGCCGTCGGTAGACGACGGCGACCGTCGCCGACTTGCCGTCCTCCGGCTTGATGTTGCGAAGGCTGAACCGGAGGCCGTCGGCCGAATGTGCGTCGCCGGTGATCGGTCCGACCACCTTTCCCGTCACCGAGATCGTCCCGGTCTGACCCGCGAGCTGCTCGGCGCGAACGACGGCGTCGAGCTGCCGGCCACTGCCGTGTAGAGCAGGAAAACCGCCAGCAAGCCCGCGACCGAGAGAGCGACGACGAGCCGCGCGGGGCTGCGCTTCGAACGGGCCACGCGGCCAGTCTAGCCTGCCCGGAGTTGCCCCAAAGTCAGAGGTTTGTGAGGTCTACGCGTCGGCGCGGGCGGGCAGCCGCCGCTCGGGCACGCGGTAGCCGTGATCGGCGCAGAGCGAGCCGGGCGCCTCCTCCGTCAACGCGTCGCAGTAGCCCTTGCCGTAGGCCGCGCGCATGAACGCGGCGACGACCTCGAGCGACCACTCGCCGATGCCGGCGGCCTCGCGCCAGAGGTCGGCGAGACGCAGGTCGATGTCGAGCTCGAGCAGATCGATACGAGAGGGGCGTGCGGCCATGCAACGAGGGTAGAAAAACGGACCGGACGGACTCCAGTGCCCTTTCACGCAGTGCTCCTGCGGCGAACTAGTCTCTCCGAATGGCTCGGACACTGCATTTCGGGCCCGCGCGGGTGCCGTCGCAGGAGCCTCGCCCGAGGAGGCGATCGAGCTGCTCCTCGAGCGCGACTACAACGCCTGCGAGATCGACTTCGAGGGCCGCTTCTGGATGGACTACGACTTCGCTGCGCGCTTCGGCGAGCTCGCGCGAGCCAACGACATCGTGCTCTCGGTGCACGCGCCGATCGCCGGGCTTCATGGGGCACGCCGAGCGCGGCAAGAAGCTGAACATGGCCGTCGGCATGCTCGACCACTCGGCGGGGATCGCGAAGGCCGCCGGCGCGGAGGTGGTCGTCTTCCATCCCGGCTTCCTGCTCGGCCGCACGCGCGAGGCCGCGATCGACTCCGTCTGCGAGCAGCTCGGCGAGCTGCGCGAGCGGCTCGTGGCGAAGGACCGCGCCGTGCCGTTCGGGATCGAGGTGATGGGGCGCGTGCGCGAGCTCGGCTCGGCGGACGACGTCGTCGAGATCTCGCGCCGCCTGGGCTGGGTGCGGCCCGTGCTCGACTTCGCGCACATGCACGCGACCTCGGACGGCGCGTTCACGTCGGTCGAGCCGTTCGCCGAGGCGCTCGCCCGGGTCGACGAGGTTCTCGAAGATGCAGTGCCGTTCCACATCCACTTCTCGGACATCGCGTTCGCGAACCGCAACGAGACGAAGCACCTGCCCTACGGCGAGGGGACGCTGCGGGCAGAGCCGCTCGCCGAGGCGCTCGCGCGTTCGACGCGCCCGGCGACGGTGATCTCGGAGTCGCCCGACGAGGCCTCCTCGCAGGCGATCAAGGCGATCCTCGCGGCGTAGGATCGGCCCGTGGGCTTCAAGCAGCGGCTGCTCGAGACGCCGCCCGACCGCGTGCCGGACGAGGTGGCGGCGACGGTGCGGTCGTTCTGCGAGCCGATCGAGTGCGTCCGCGCCGCGTACGTCGGCCTGACCGAGATCACCGAGGACTTCGGCTACCCGCGCGAGCAGCTCGCGGTCGCGTTCGAGCTCGCCGATCGTGGCGAGACGGAGGAGGGCGACCGGGAGCTGCGGCCGTCGTCGACCGCTTCTACGAGTCGATGCCGGAGGACGTCCAGGCCGGCGGCTGCAACATCCTCGAGCCCGGTGCGCTCGGCATCTGGAGCGAGAAGTCGCAACGGGTCTTCGCGCGTTGACCGGGCGCGATCCATAGCATCGTGGCCATGCTCGACCCGAGCGTCTTCAAGGCCTACGACGTCCGCGCGATCTATCCGTCCGAGCTCGACGAGCAGGGCGCGTACGCGATCGGCCGCGCCTACGTCGACCAGTTCGAGCCGCGGCGAATCGCCGTCGGGCGCGACATGCGCCTCTCGGCGCCGTCGATGGCGGCGGCGCTGATCGACGGTGCGGCCGACGGCGGGGCGGACGTCGTCGACCTCGGGCTGGTCGGGCACGGAGATGGTCTACTTCGCGGTCGGCGAGCTCGGGCTCGACGGCGGCGTGATGGTGACCGCCTCGCACAACCCGAAGCAGTACACGGGCATGAAGATCGTGCGGCGCGGCGCGCTGCCGGTCGGCAGCGAGTCGGGCCTGCTCGAGGTCCGCGACCGCGCGGTGAAGGGCGCCTGGCGCGAGGGTGCGACGCGCGGGAACGTCGCGTCCGAGGACATCTGGGATCGCTTCGTCTCCTGCGTGCTCTCGTTCGTCGAGCCGGCGGAGATCGCGCCGCTTCGCGTCGTGATCGACGCGGCGAACGGCATGGCCGGGGCGATGCTGCCGCCCGTGCTCGAGCGCCTGCCGCAGCTCGATGCGGTTCGCTGCAACTTCGAGCCCGACGGCTCGTTCCCGAACCACGAGCCGAACCCGCTTCTGCCCGAGAACCGCGAGTTCATCGTGCGGACGACGCGCGAATCCGGCGCCGACTTCGGCGTCGCGTACGACGGCGACGCCGACCGCTGCTTCTTCGTCGACGACCTCGGCGAGTTCGTCCCCGGTGACTTCGTGACCGCCCTCTTCGCCGAGTCGATCCTCGCGAAGGAGCCGGGCGGCAAGGTGATCTACGACCTGCGGGCGTCGTGGGCGGTGCCGGAGGCGATCGTCGCGGCGGGAGGCGTGCCGCTCGTGAACCGCGTCGGCCACGCGTTCATCAAGCAGCGCATGCGGGACGAGGACGCCGTGTTCGGCGGCGAGGTCTCGGCGCACTACTACTTCCGCGACTTCACGCAGGCCGACTCGGGCGTGGTTCCGTTCCTGCTCATGCTCGAGCTCGTCTCCAGGCGCGGCGAGCGCCTGAGCGAGATCCTGGCGCCGCTCCGGTCGCGCTACTTCATCACCGGCGAGATCAACACGCCGGTCTCGGACGTGGCGCTGAAGCTGCAGGAGCTGAAGGAGCGCTTCGGCCGAGAGGGAAGCGTCTCGCACCTCGACGGGCTCTCGATCGACGCGGACGACTGGCACCTGAACGTCCGCCCGTCGAACACGGAGCCGCTCCTGCGGCTGAACCTCGAAGCGCGCTCGCAGGAGCTGATGGAGGCGAAGCGCGACGAGGTGCTCGAGCTGATCAGGTCCTGACCGCGGTGATCGAGCTCGGGCACCTGACCGACCGGAAGCCGCCGTTCCGCTACGCGGCCTACACGCGCGTCGGCTTCTCCGACACCGACGCGCAGGGCGTCGTCTACTACGGCCGCTACCTGCCGTACTTCGACCTCGCGCGAACCGAGTACCACCGTCACCTGGGAGCGATCGACATCCGTGGCGAGTTCGCGATGCGAGCCTCGAACGTCGAGTACCACGCCCCGGCCCGCTTCGACGACCTGCTCGAGGTCTTCGTGCGCGTCGAGCGCGTCGGAACGACGAGCGTCACGTACGACTACGCCGCCTACCGCCTCGACGAGGACGGGGAGGCCGACGTCCTGATGGCGACGGCGAAGCAGACGATCGTCCTGATCGAGCTCAGGAACCGCCGGCCGGTGCCCGTGCCGGACACGTTCCGCGCGCGCATCGCGGCGTTCGAGCGATGAGCGCCGGCGCCCTCGAGGCCGTCGACCGGATCCTGAACCGCGGCGGCGAGCGCCGACGACGTGCTGCGCGCTGTCGTGGGGGCGCTCGTCGAGCGCGGCGGCTGTGCGTGGGCCGGGATCCTCTTCGTCGAGGCCGGCGAGCTCGTCCTCGGCCCGCAGGCCGGCGAGCAGCGTCCCGACGCGCGCACGCAGGTCCCGGTCGTCTACAAGGGCGACCGCGTGGCCGAGCTCGTCGCGGACGGCTGCGACGACCGGCCGTTCCTCGAGCGCGTCGCGCTCCTCGATCTCGGCCCATTGCCTGGTCGGCTGGGACACGGGCGGCGTCCCGTGGGATCCGGTCGCCTAGACGCGCGGGAGGACGAAGACGTCGGTGCGGTAGCGGAACGCGAACGGCTGCGGCAGGCCGGCGACCGCCGCGCGGACGCGGGCGAGCAGCCGCTCGCGCTCGGCCGCGTCCAGCCGGGCGACGAAGCTGACCGACGCGATGCGATCGGCGAGCTCGTCCGTCGTCTGTTCCTGCACCCACGGGAACGACCGCTGCTCGACGGCGCCGAACGACGGCGACGCGGCCAGCGCGTCACGCCAGGGCTGCTCCTGCTCCGACGGAGTCCCGCGCCGGTACGGGCAGAAGCAGCTCGTCGAGCTCGGCCTGGAACGGGTCGGAGAGGTCGCGGATGTTCCAGACGGGGGCGAGCGCGCCGCCCGGCCGCAGGACGCGCGCGATCTCCGCGATCGCCGGCTCCGGGTCGAACCAGTGGAACGCCTGGCCGACCGTGACGGCGTCGGCGCTCGCGTCGGGGAGCGGCAGCTCCTCGGCCGTGCCCGGGACGATGTCGGCGGCCGGGACGATCCGCTCGAGCTGGGCGCGCATCTCGGGGAGCGGCTCGACCGCCACGACGCGCGCGCCGCTCGGCACGAGCCGCCGCGTGAGCTTGCCGGTGCCCGCGGCGAGGTCGACGACGACTCGGCCGGGCTCGAGGCCGAGGCGCCCGACGAGCCAGTCGACGGCCTCGTCGGGATACTCGGGCCGGACGCGCTCGTACAGCTCCGCGACGCCGGCGAACGAGTACGCGTCCGGGTGGAGCGTGGGCTCCCGCGCTTCTATGAGGGCGTCACGCGGTAGGCGTCGAACACCGAGTCGAGCGAGCGCAGGGCGTTCATCAGCGAGCGGAGCGCCTTCACGTCGCCGACCTCGGCCGTGTACCAGTTCTTCGCGAGCTGATCCTCGACGCTCCCGCCGTAGTTGACGATGTTCGCGCCGTGCTCGGCAAACGTCCGCGCCACGTCCTCGAGCAGCCGTGGGCGATCCCACGAGTTGACGGCGATCTGCACGCGGAACGACTTCGTGCCGTCGCCGTCCCACTCGACCGGCGTGAAGCGCTCCTCGTTTCGCCTGAGCGCCTTCACGTTCGGGCAGTCGCCGCGGTGGATCGTGATCCCCTTGCCGAGCGAGATGTACCCCACGATGGGATCTCCCGGCACCGGGGTGCAGCACTTCGCGAGCCGGACGAGAACGTCGTCGACGCCCTGCACGACGATGCCGAGGTCGGTCCCGGAGACGGCGTCGCGGGCGCGCGGCGCCTTCGTGATCGACCGGCGCCTCCTCGGCGACCTCGTCGGTCTTGAGGCGCTGGATCACCTTGTTCACGATCGAGCCGGCCGAGAGCTTCCCGGAGCCGAGCGCGACGTAGAAGTCCTCTGCCTTCTTGAAGCCCGAGTCGCGGATCACCTGCGCGAGCACCGAGGACCCGCGGAGCTTCGCGTACGGGAGGTTCTGCTGCTTCAACGCCTGCTCGAGCGCCTCGCGCCCCTTCTGCTCCTGGTCCTCGCGCGTCTCGCGCGAGTACCACTGACGGATCTTGTTGCGCGCGCGGGAGCTCTTGGCGAGCGAGAGCCAGTCGCGCGACGGCCCGCGTCCCTGCTTCGAGGTCAGGATCTCGACGAAGTCGCCGTTCTTGAGCCGGTAGTGGAGCGGCACGATCCGCCCGTTGACCTTCGCGCCGACCGTGCGGTGGCCGACGTCTGTGTGCACGGCGTAGGCGAAGTCGATCGGCGTCGACCCGGCCGGGAGCGTCTTCACCTGGCCCTTCGGCGTGAAGACGTGCACCTCGTCCTCGAAGAGGTCGGTGCGGAAGCTCTTCATGAACTCGCGCGGGTCGGCCTCGTCGGTGCCGACGTCCATCAGCTGCTTGACCCAGGCCGTCCACTCGTCGTCGCGCTGCTTGCGGCGTCCCTTGTAGAGCCAGTGCGCGGCGACGCCGTACTCGGCGGTGGCGTGCATCTCGCGCGTCCGCACCTGGATCTCGAGCGGCCGGCCCTGCGGCCCGATCACGGTCGTGTGCAGCGCCCGGTAGTTGTTGAACTTGGGCATCGCGATGTAGTCCTTGAAGCGACCGGGCATCGGCTTCCAGAGCGAATGGATCAGGCCCGAGCGCGCCGTAGCAGTCGCGCGTGCCCTCATCGCCGTCCCGCTCGACGATCACGCGCATCGCGGTCAGGTCGTAGATCTCGTTGAACTCGCGGCCCTTCTTCGCCATCTTGTCGTAGATCGAGTAGAAGTGCTTCGCGCGCCCGGAGATCTCGGCCGGGATGTCGACCTTGTCGAGCTCGCGCTGGAAGACGAGCGAGGCCTCGCGCACGTGCTCCTCGCGGTCGGCGCGGCGCTCGGCGACCATCTGCTTGATCTCCTCGTACTTGCGCGGGTGCAGCGTCTGGAACGCGAGGTCCTCGAGCTCCCACTTGAGCGCGTGGATGCCGAGCCGGTGCGCGAGCGGCGCGTACACCTCGAGCGTCTCGCGCGCCTTGCGCACCTGGGTCTGCTTGCCCATGTACTCGATCGTGCGCAGGTTGTGCAGCCGGTCGGCGAGCTTGATCAGGATCACGCGCACGTCCTCTGCCATCGCGACGATGAGCTTGCGGTAGTTCTCCGCCTCGGCGTGCTCGCGGCTCTGGAACTGGACGCGCGTCAGCTTGGTGACGCCCTCGACGAGCTTCGCGATCTCGTCGCCGAACTCGGCGACGGATCGTCGTCGATCTCGACGCCGGTGTCCTCGACCGTGTCGTGGAGCAACGCGGCGGCGAGCGTCGCCTCGTCCATCCGCAGGCCGGCGAGGATCTTCGCCGCGCCCCACGGGTGGTAGATGAACTCCTGGCCCGAGCGGCGGCAGCTGGCCGTCGTGTGCGGTGGCGGCGAAGTCGAACGCCCGTGCGAGCAGCTCGCGATCGCTGTCGGGCTTGTACGCCTCGACCTCGGCCAGCAACTCGTCGACGAGATCCTGATGCCGCTCGAGTACCGCCATGGAACCCAGTGTACCCGGGCCCTTCCTGGGGTTATCCCTCGCACTGGGGAGTCTGCGAGGGAGGAAATGTCGCTGCCGCCGGGAACCCACTTCGTCCATGATCAGACGCCGCAACACGAAGAAGGTTCGCCGGCTCGCACGTCTTCTGCTCGAGCTGGACGGCGCGCGCACCCCCTCCACGCTCCGCCGCCCGCCCCGCCACGTGCTCGGTCGCGCCTAGAGAACTAGAGCCCGTTCAGGCAATCACGCCATCACCTCCGGCGGCCTGAAACCGCGCCATGCCGCGTCCTCGGTCGCGTCAATAGCTCGACTATTGACGCTCCCTGCGTCCTTGCCTGGCACGGCTTCCGACTCGCCGGAATCGGGGGCGCATTACCTGAAGGGGCACTAGGCAGCTTCCGCGAACATCCGCTCGGGCTCTTCGAGCAGCCGCCGGAACGTCTCCGACTCGAGCAGGTTGCGCCGACCGATCGGCGAACCGCCTCCACCGTCCGGGCGCAGCTCGAGCTCGGCAAAGACCGCACGCGCATCGGGCGACCAGCTCGCCTCTCCCTGCCGCCACGCCCCGGCCAGCCACCTGCGCAGCTCCTCGTAGCGCTCGTTCGCGTCGAAGACACGCCTGACGACGAGCTGCGGCGACACCGTGCCGTTCCAGCGATTCTCCTCGAGGCGGAACGCGACGTCGTAGCGGCCGGGACGCCGTAGCCGGTCGAGCTGCGAGCCGAGGCCGAACGCGATCGCCGAGCCGGCATCGCGGCCGCCCTGGCGCACCCGGAAGCGCAGATGCTTGCCGCCGCCGACCGTCGAGAGGCCGACCAGCTCGCAGCCGTCGACGAGCAGGGTCACGCCGGGGTTGCCGAGTCCGAAGGGCGCGAGGCGCGCGAGCTCCTCGCAGAGCGAGAGCCCGAGCTCGCCGCCCGAGACGACTGCGTCGACGACGATTCGTGGCCGCAGGTCGGCGTCGCTCAACACGTCGTCGGCATACGCGCCGAACGCGTCGGAGAAGGCCTCCACCCGATCGGGCCGGATCGTCAGGCCGGCCGCGGCCCGGTGCCCGCCGAACCGCTCGAGCTGCGTCGAGCACGCCCCGAGTGCGGCGTGCAGATCGAACGCCGGCATCGACCTGCCCGAGCCCTTCCAGACACCCTCTGCGCCTGCGATCAGGACGACCGGCCGCCCGTAGCGCTCGACGAGGCGGGAGGCGACGATCCCGATCACGCCCTCGTGCCAGTCCTCACCGGCGACGACGTAGCCGCGCCGGCGCCGCCGCTCGGAGGGCCACGCCTCGATCTCGTCGATCGCGGCCCGCACGATCCGCTCCTCGATCGCCTGGCGCTCGCGGTTCAGGAGCTCGAGCTCTTCGGCCAGGCGACGCGCCTCGCCGGCGTCCTCTGTCAGGAGCAGCTCGAGCGCCGCCTGAGGGCGGCCGAGCCGGCCGGCAGCGTTGATCCGCGGCGCGAGGCGGAAGCCGATCGCCCCTTCGTCGCAGGCAGCGGGGTCGATGCCGGCGACGCGCATCAGCGCGAGCAGGCCGGCCTTCTGCGTCTGGCCGAGCCGGCGCAGGCCGGCGCGGGCGAGCGCGCGGTTCTCGTCGAGGAGCGGAACGACGTCCGCGACCGTCGCGAGCGCGACCACGTCCAGGTGCCGCTCGAGGAACGGATGCCCGGGGCCGAGCAGGGCCTCGGCGAGCTTCCAGACGACGCCGGTGCCGCAGAGCCCGGCAAACGGATACGCGCCCTTGAGCGGCGCGACGACCGGGCACTCCGGAAACGTCTCGGCCGGGCGGTGGTGGTCGGTGACGACGACGTCGAGACCGAGCCGTGTGGCCTCGTCGACCTCCGCGACGGCCGTGATCCCGCAGTCGACGGTCAGCACCAGGTCGACGCCGTCCGCGGCCAGCCGCGACAGCGTCTGGGCCGCAAGCCCGTAGCCCTCCTCGAACCTCGACGGGACGTGCCAGGTGGGCTCGGCACCGAGCTCGCGCAGGAGCAGCACCGCGAGCGCGGTCGCGCAGATGCCGTCGGCGTCGTAGTCGCCGTGGACGCAGACGAGCGACCCGGCGGCAATCGCGGCGCGGAGCTTCTCGACGGCCTCGCGCATGTCGCCGAGCAGGAACGGGTCGTGGCCGGGAAGCGCGCCGCCGAGGAACGCGCGCGCGGCGCTCTCGTCCTCGTAGCCGCGCCGGACGAGCACCGATGCGGTCGTCGGCGAGACGCCGAGCCCGTCGACGAGCGCCTGTACACGAGCGACCGGAGCGGGGCGAATCGTCCAGGTCGCGTTCTGCATCGGACGTTCGAGGGTACGGAGGATGCCGGACGGAGTGATGAAGGATTCCGCTGCATCTGGTTCAATTCGACGCGGGTGCTGAGGACCGCCGCAGCCGTCGTCGCCGCCGCCGGCATCGCGTGTGCCGCGGCGCCTGCGGCCGAGCAGATGCAGGCGATCGCGCCCGGCGTGCGTGTCTTCGGGACGCCGGTCGGCGGACTCACGTCGCAACCCGCGCGCAGGCAGATCGAGCGCGCGTTCGCGCGAGAGATCGAGATCGTCTACCGCGGGCAGCCGATCGTCGTTTCGCCCGAGCAGCTCGGCGCGCACGCGAGCGTCGATCGAGCGGTCCGCTCGGCGCTGGCGGCGACCCCGGGGAGCCGCATCAGCCTCCCGATCGGCTTCTCCAAGCAGGCCGTCGCCGCGTATGTCGACAAGCTGAATACACGCTTCGGACGCAAGCCGCGCAGCTCCGAGGTGATCGGCGCGACCGCCCAGGGCCCGGTCTTCAGCGAGTCACGGCTCGGCCTCGCGGTCGAGAAGGACACGATGACCCGCGCGCTCGAGCAGCAACTCTCGTCCGGCTTCCGCTCGCCGCTCGTCCTGCTGATGCGCGCGGTGCAGCCGGCGCGAACGGCTGGCGAGCTTCGGTCCGATCGTCGTCATCGACCGGACCGCCAACACGTTGACGCTCTACTCGTCGACCCAGCTCGTACGCGGCTTCCACGTCGCCACCGGCCAGGCGATCTACCCGACGCCGTCGGGGATCTTCTCGATCGTGCAGATGCAGCGCGACCCGTGGTGGCTGCCGCCCGACTCCGACTGGGCACAAGGGCTCAAGCCCGTGCCGCCGGGGCCCGGCAACCCGCTCGGGACGCGGTGGATGGGCATCTCGGCTCCGGGCGTGGGCATGCACGGGACGCCCGACGACGCGTCGATCGGCTACTCGCGCTCGCACGGGTGCATCCGCATGCACATCCCCGACGCGGAGTGGCTCTTCAACCACGTCGCGGTCGGCACGCCCGTCGTCATTCTCTAGGCAGCGACACTCCGAGGTAGGTGAGGATGCCGACGACGACGGCGAGCCCGACGAGCCCGCCGGTGACGAGCCACATGTGCCCGCTCTCGCGAACCGTCTCGAGAAAGGCCCGGCCGAGCAGGATCACCACCCCGGCGACGAGGCCCACGCCGATCACGAGCGCGGGCGCGAGTATGACGTAGCGCTGCCAGTCGGGAGCTGCGGCGATCACAGTGCCAAAGTAGCTGCGTGTCCGAGAATGGACGAAACGAGGTTATCCTGAGGAGCGAGGCCCGATGTCCGACACGATCGACACCGGCACCAACTACACCTCCGGGGACGACTACATCGTCGAGTTCCTCGGCTACCGGTTCACGTTCAACGCGTTCGACTTCGAGCAGAGGGTCGTCGGCGCCGCCGTCAAGCTCGGCCTTGTCGAGGCGAACGAGCTCGACGAGGAGGAGACCCGCGACCTGGTGGCGCTGGCCGCCCAGGGGCTGATCGACGAGCCCGAGTCGCGTCTCGGGCGCTACCTCGCGAGGAACTGGGAGCGATTGGCGCTCGTCGGCGGCGAGTCGCTCGTCTACTGGCTGCGCAAGCTCGTCTTCCGCGGCGCGTGGCTCGACCATCAGGTGAAGCGCGGCGCGCTCGAGGTGGTGTGGGACGACACCGAGGCCGAGTTCTCCTACCAGCATCCCGGCGGCGGCCGCCCGCTACTCGAACTCGCCCCCGTTCCCTCGTGGCACGAGCTGCAGTTCCGCGGGTAGTACACGCGTCCGCAAGTCCGGTGGGTTATCCGGCGAGTGGATCGTCGTTCGTGGCACGGTCGCCCACCGCCGCTCGCCGAAAATTCGCACTTTCGGCACGGACGCGTGACGGACGCGTGACCGAGCGGCCGGTAGTGTCGCCACCGGGTGGCGGGTGGCCCTCTCCCCACCCAGGGTGGGGTGTGCAACCAGGGTGGGGTGTGCTGCGGAGACCGTCCGTCCTGGCCGCTCTCGGCGTGGCCTACCTCGCGCTTCTCCTCGCGCTCGACCACTACGCGACGCGGACGGAGCAGCTTGCCCTGGGTCTCGTCACCGCCCTCGCGTTCGTCGCCGCACTCGCGCTCTTCCCGCTCGAGCGCCGCGCGCAGGCGCTCGGCGTCGTCGTTTTCGCGACGATCGGCGAGGTCACGGGCTCCCTGATCTGGGGCGTCTACACCTATCGGTTCGACAACCTGCCCCTCTTCGTGCCGCCCGCGCACGGGCTCGTGTTCCTGACCGGGCTCTCGCTCGCGGCCGCGCTCGCGAGACACGACCGCCTGCTCGTCGCGGTCGCCGCCGGCGGCGCCACGACCTGGGCGATCCTCGGGCTGCTCGTGCTGCCGCAGCGCGACGTTGCCGGCGCGTTCGGGGTCCCCCTGCTCCTCGCCTTCCTCTGGCTCTCGAGGAGCCGCTCCCTCTATGCAGGCGTCTTCCTCGTCGTAGCGGCGCTCGAGCTCTACGGCACCGCGATCGGCACCTGGCGCTGGGCGCCGGAGCTGCCCGGGCTCGGCATCCCGGACGGGAACCCACCCTCGGGGGTCGCCTCCGGCTACGTCTGGTTCGACGTGATGGCGCTGCTCGTCGCGCCGGCGCTCGTGCGACTCGTCCGCGGCCGCCGCGTCCGCACGGCCCCTGCCGAGGCTTCGCCCGCCTAGAGGCCTGATGTGAACTCCGCCGGGCCGGATGACGCACCAGACACATCGCCGGATCGGCACGCTCGCCCGCGTCACGTAGTTCCACTATGCGCCGCGGACGCCCGGGCGCCCGGCTCGGTCTGGAGCGCCCCAGACGGCGGCCCCGTTCACATCAGGCCTCTAGCTCGGGATCCCGGGCGGCCCGAGGATCTCGATCCCGTACTCCGCCGCGATCGAAGCGAGCCGTTCGACGTCGGGCGGGTCGCTCGAGACCGGCGGGATCGTGCGCGTCTGCGCCGGCTCCGAGAGCGCGCGGACGAAATCGTCGAAGCCCGCCGGCTCGGCGACGAGGAGGAATCGCGCCTCGGTCGAGGTGACGACGAATGTGTGTGGAACGTCCCGTGGTCCGTACACGAAGGCACCGGCCGCAGCTTCGACGGTGCGGCCGCCGACCCAGAACGTGACGGCGCCGTCGAGGATGTAGAACCACTCGTCCTCGTTCCGGTGGACGTGCAGCGGCGAACCGAAGCCCCCCGGCACGAGTTGCTCGACGACCGCGACGCGACCGTCCGTCGCCGCCGCCCCTGCCTTGATCGTGGCGAGAGTGCCGAGGAACCAGCGCGCCTCCCCATCGTCGCGCTGGAGGACGAACGGGCTCACGGTCGTTTCAGTGGTCGTGTCGCTCATGGTTGCTCCTCTCACTTTGGCGAAACGCTCTGCTTCACGAATAGCGAGAAGCTACACGAGCTTCCCCGCCGCGTCAAGTTTGACGGAACGCCATGTATCATCATTATTGTGCCTCGCGAATACAAGCTGAAGCGTCGTGCCGCGCAGCAGGCGGAGACGCGGCAGCGAATCGTCGAGGCCGCGATCGAGCTCCACCAGACGATCGGGCCGGCCGCCACGAGCGTCACCGACGTCGCCCAGCGCGCGGGGGTGGGCCGCGTGACCGTCTACCGGCACTTCCCCGACGAAGCGGTGCTGGCGCGCGCCTGCAGCGGTCTCTACTTCGAGCGACACCCGTTCCCCGACCTCGACACCTGGCGGACGATCGAGGACCCGGTGGAACGACTCCGCGCGGGCCTACGCGACGCGTACGCCTACCACCGCGCGACCGAGGCGATGTTGACCCGTGTGCTCGCCGACGCCCGCGACAATCCGGTCGTCGCTCCCTACCACGCCTACTGGGCCAGCGCAGCCGACGTCCTCGCGTCGACGTGGGGACGCACCGTCACCGCTCTCCGTCACGTCCAGCTGCGTGCCGGGATCGCAGTCGCGCTCAGCTTCGACACCTGGCGCACGCTCATTCGCGAGCAAGGGCTCACGGACGAGGAGGCGGTCGAGCTCATGCTCGGACTCGCCCGCGCCGCGAGCACCTAGAACAGGCTCGACGGCTCGCGCAGCGCGCCCACGTGCTCGCGGCCGAGCTCCGTGACCACGCGACCCCGTGGCGTCCGCTGCAGGAAGCCGAGCTGCAGCAGGTACGGCTCGTAGACGTCCTCGATCGTCTCGCCCTCCTCGCCCAGCGCCACCGCGAGCGTCGAGAGCCCGACCGGGCCGCCGCCGAACTTCCCCACCACCGCTCGCAGGAGCTCCCGGTCGAAGCGCTCGAGACCGGCCTCGTCGACCTCGAGCAGCTCGAGCGCCTCGTCCGCGATGTCGGTCGTGATCACACCGGCATGCCGCACCTCGGCGACGTCGCGCACGCGGCGGAGGATGCGGTTCGCGATCCGCGGCGTTCCCCGCGCGCGGCGCGCGATCTCGTCGGCCGCGTCAGCCTCGATCTCGACGTCGAGGATCCGCGCGCTCCGCCGCACGATCGCGCCGAGCTCGTCGGCCGTGTAGAGGTCGAGGCGGAACGTGAGCCCGAACCGGTCGCGGAGCGGCGTCGTGAGCAGGCCTGTGCGCGTCGTGGCGCCGACGAGCGTGAACGCCGGCAGGTCGAGCGTGAGGGTGCGCGCCGCCGGGCCCTGCCCGACGACGATGTCGAGCCGGTAGTCCTCGAGCGCCGGATAGAGGATCTCCTCGACGGCGCGATTCAGACGGTGGATCTCGTCCACGAACAGGACGTCGCGTGGCTCGAGCGCGGTCAGGATCGCGGCGATGTCGCCCTTCCGCTCGAGCGCAGGGCCGGCGATCTGGCGGATGCCGACGCCGAGCTCGCGCCGGACGATCTGCGCGAGCGAGGTCTTGCCGAGCCCGGGCGGCCCGGCGAGCAGGACGTGGTCGAGCGCCTCGCCGCGCGCCTTCGCCGCGTCGAGCGCGACCGCGAGCTGCTCCTTGACGCGGTCCTGCCCGACGAAGTCGTCGAGCGAGTGCGGGCGCAGCGAGCGCTCGAGCTCCTCCTCGCGTCGCCGCCGACGGTCGCCCGTCGCGGGGCATTCGGTCGCCCCATGACGTCCGCTCCGGTGCCGGCAAAGCCGGCACCTCCGCGATCGGTCGCTCCGCCGCGTCTCCGCTCGGCCAAACGGCTCATGCCGCCTGCCTGAGGGCCGCGCGTACCTGCTCCTCGACGGACAGCGCCTCGTCGACGCCGGCGAGCGCACGCTCGGCATCGGGCAGCGACCAGCCGAGCTCCACGAGCGCCTCGCGCGCGAGGAGCGACGTCTCCGCCTCGGCCGGCGGGCCGGGCGCGCCGGCCGCGAGCTTCTCCTTGAGCTCGAGCACCACGCGCTGCGCGGTCTTGCGGCCGATGCCCGGGATCGCCTCGAAGCGGGCCGTGTCGTCGCGGACGATCGCGCGCCGGAGCTCGTCGGGCGTCGACCCGGACACGATCGCGAGCGCCACCTTCGGCCCCACGCCGGAGACGCCGAGCAGGAGCTCGAACAGCTCACGCTCGTCGGCCGAGGCGAACCCGTAGAGCTGGAGCGTGTCCTCGCGGACGTGGAGGTACGTCTCGACCGTCGTCTCCTCGCCCACGCGAGCGCGCACACGGGGCGTGGCGGCGACGAGATAGCCGACGCCGCCGACGTCGACGACGATCCCGGCTCCGTTGCGCGCGGCGACGGTGCCGCGCAGCCGCGCAATCATGAGGCGACCTTCAGGAGCGGCGGCGCGAGGGCGTGGCAGATCGCAACCGCGAGCGCGTCCGCAGCGTGGTGGGGCTCGGGCTCGGTCGGGAGACCGAGGATCGCCTTCACCATGCGCTGCACCTGCTCCTTGTCGGCGCGGCCGTAGCCGCAGACGGCCTGCTTCACGCGCGCCGGCGCATATTCGACGCACTCCACGCCGGCGGACGACGCCGCGACGAGCACGGCGCCTCGCGCCTGTCCGACAGAGAGCGCGATGCGGGCGTCGGCGCCGACGTACGACTCCTCCAGGGCGACGGCAGCCGGGGCGTGCTGCGCTATCAGCTCCCCCACTCCGTCGAAGATCGTGCGCAGCCGCACCTCCACGCGCTGGCGCGCCGACGTTCGCCACCACCCGTGGCACACCGCCCGGAGGCGGCCGTCGCTTTCGTGGACGATTCCGTACCCGCAAGCAGCCGTTCCTGGATCGATGCCGAGAACCTTCACGCGCAGAGGTTAGGCACGGGTCCGGACGTTCCTGCGCGGGGCGCCGGCGGCGCTCGGTCAGCTCGCGGCGGCCGCCTCGAGGACCTGCTCGGGGATGTCGAAGTTCGCGTACACGTCCTGGACGTCGTCCGAGTCCTCGAGCGCGTCGATCAACCGCATCACGGCCTTTGCCGCCGTCTCGTCCTCGACCGCGACCGTCGTCTTCGGCAGCAGCGAGAGCTCGGCCGACTCGACTGGGAACCCCGCCGCCTCGATCGCCTGCCGCACCGCGGCGAGGCTCTCGGGCGCGCTCGTCACCTGGAAGACGCTGCCGTCCTGCTCGACGTCCTCGGCGCCCGCGTCCGCCGCGGCGAGGAAGAGCTCGTCCTCGTCGGCGCCCTCCCCGGGCACGATCACGACGCCGCGGCGCTCGAACTGCCACGCGACCGCGCCCGTCGTGCCAAGCGAGCCGCCGTGCTTGGTGAACGCGTGCCGCACGTCGGCCGCGGTCCGATTGCGGTTGTCGGTGAGGGCCTCGACGATCACGGCGACGCCCTCGGGGCCGTAGCCCTCGTACACGACCGTCTCGAACGCCGCGGCGTCCGCGCCCTCGCCGGCGCCCTTCGCGATCGCGCGCTCGATGTTGTCCTTCGGCATCGAGTACGAGCGCGCCTTCTCGATCGCGTTCTGGAGCGCGAGGTTGCTCGCGGGGTCTCCTCCCCCCTCCTTCGCCGCGACGATGATCGCCCGCGAGAGCTTGGAGAAGAGCTTGCCGCGCTTGACGTCGGCGGCGCCCTTCTTGTGCTTGATCGACGACCACTTGCTATGCCCGGACAATCCTGGCCTCCTCCCGGACGGAGTCGAGGAACAGCTCGTGGAGCCGCGTGTCGTCGGTCAGCTCCGGATGGAACGCAGCGACGAGGAACCGGCCCTGCCGCGCCAGCACGGGATGTCCGTCCACCTCGGCGAGCACGTCGACGCCGGGCCCGACCTCCTCGATCCACGGCGCGCGGATGAAGACCGCGCGCAGCGGCTCCGCCTCGCCCGGTAGCTCGAGGTCCGTCTCGAACGAGGCGACCTGCCGCCCGAAGGCGTTCCGCCGGACGCGCACGTCGACGAGGTCGAGATGGTCGCGGTCGAGCACGATCATCCCCGCGCAGGTGCCGAAGACCGGCGCGTCGAACGACCGGATCGCCTCGTCGAGCCCGTAGAGGCGCATCAGGCGCGTGAAGGTCGTCGACTCGCCACCCGGGATGACCAGGCCGTCGAGGCCGTCGAGCTGCTCGGGCAGCCGAACCTCGACCACTTCCGCACCGAGCCGGCGCAGCATCGCGGCGTGGTCGCGGAAGTTGCCCTGCACGGCCAGAACCCCGATCCTTGGAGTCCCTTTCAAAACGAAGCCTTGAGTCGTCCGGCTGCGCTTGGCAGCGCGATGCTGCGTCCTCGGGAACGCCCATATCTCGTCGATATGGGCGTTCGCCTGCGTCCTTGCCTCGCACTGCCTATCGCATCCGGCCGACGAAGCGTCATTCTGAAAGGGACTCTTAGCGGCTCCATGACGGCAATCGTATCGGCGTCCTCCGGCGGCTTTCCGTGCGAAGCTCGCCGGCGAATGAGCGGCCTTGCAACCCTGCTCGCACTCGGCTCGTCGGTGCTGTGGGGCGTCGCCGACTTCGCCGGCGGCCTCCTCTCGCGACGGCTGCCCGCGGTCTCGGTCGCCGTCGTGTCGCAGGCCGCCGGCTTCGTCGCACTGCTCGTGGCGCTGGCCGTCGTCGGCGGCGACCTCGACGGGCGCTCGCTCGCGCTCGGCTTCCTCGCCGGACTTGGCGGGGGCATCGGGCTAGCCGCCTTCTACAAGGCGCTCTCGCTCGGGACGATGAGCATCATCTCTCCGGTCGTCGCCTGCGGCGCGGTCGTGCCGTTCGTGATCGCGGTCGCGACCGGTGAGCGACCGTCGGCGCTCGCGGTCGTCGGCGCGGCTCTCGCGCTCGGCGGCGCCGTGCTCGCCTCCCTGGAGGAGCGGCACGACGTCGCCTCGGACCGCGCCCGGGCGGTCGCGCTCGCCGTGCTCGCGGCGGTCGCGCTCGGCCTCTTCACCTACTTCCTGGGCCTCGGCAGTCGAGAGGGCAGCGCCCTGTCGACACTCGTCGGCGCCCGCATCGGTTCGCTCTCGATCCTCCTCGTCCTCGCCCTCGCGATGCGCGCACCGGTGCGAATCGGGCGGCGCTGGCTGCTGGCGGTGGCCGCCGTCGGCCTCTGCGACGTGGCCGCGAACGCGCTGCTCGCCGTCGCCGCCACCAAAGGCCTGATCGCCCTCGTCGCGGTGCTCGGCTCGCTCTTCCCCGTCGTCACCGTCCTGCTTGCGCTCGTGTTCCTCGGCGAGCGGCTGACGCGCGTCCAGGCCGCCGGCGTCGGTGTCGCGCTCGGCGGGGTGATCGTGCTCAGCGCCGGCTGAGCCGGCGTGCGATCCTGAAGCCGGATGGAGTCGCTCGCCGGCAACCTGCTCGTCTCGTCACCGTCGCTGCACGACCCGAACTTCCGCAAGACGGTCGTGCTGATGACCCACCACAACGAGGACGGCGCCATGGGCCTCGTCCTCTCGCGGCCCTCGGAGCTCCACGTCGCCGATGCCGTGCCCGCCCTCGCCGAGCTCGCCGGCGCCGATGACGTCGTCTACGTCGGGGGGCCGGTGCAGCCGGAGGTGATCGTCGCGCTGGCCGAGCTCGAGGAGCCGGACGACGGCGTGGAGACGGTCGTCGGCTCGATCGGCTTCATCCCCGGCGACGGCGAGCCCGACGACCTCCCGATCGCCCGGATCCGCGTGTTCGCGGGCTACTCGGGCTGGGGGCCCGGGCAGCTCGAGGCCGAGCTCGAGGAGTCGTCGTGGATCGTCGTCCCGGCCGAGCCCGAGGACGTGTTCGCGCCCGACCCGGACGAGCTCTGGCGAGCGGTGCTGCACCGCAAGGGCGGCAAGTACACGCTGATCGCGACGATGCCGTTCGACCCGAGCCTGAACTGAGCCGAGGCCCGGCCTACTGCTCCTCGCGCCGGTGGGCCGCCGCGAGCTGCTCGCGCTCACCAGCGCTGAGCGAGCTCGGATCGAGCGCGACCACGCGACACATGCTGCGCGCGCGCAGGGTCGCCGTCCGCCGGCCCTCGAGCAACGCTCGCTCGCCGACGATCGCGCCCGGGCCGACCTCGGCCACGACCTTGCCGCCGACCTCGACGTCGAGCACGCCGTCGAGCACGAAGAAGACCGTATCGTCGTCGGGCTCGCCCTGCCCCGTCAGCAGCGCACCCTCTATCAGCGTCTGCACGGGCGGCTTCGAGGCCATGACACGTCCGGCAATGCGGCGCTCGAGCGCGCTCTCGGCCTCGGCCACGAACTGCGGCGAGTCCTCCCGGCCCCACGGCGTGTCGCCGACGGACGCCTGTGCGAGCCAGCGAGCGTAGTCGACCTCGGCCGATTTCGATTCGAGCTTGCCCGTCGCGCCGTACACCCAGTGGCGGGGGAACGAGCTGGCTCCGACGAGCTCGCCGTGCGAGCCGCCGTCGCTCGAGATCGTCAGCGCGAGCGTCGTCCAGGCGACCGGCGGCTCGTAGCGGAAATAGGGCTTGCCGAGAACGCGGCGCGGGACGGCGCCGCCGAGCCTCCCGCCGGCGGTCTGCACGAACCTCACCCTCCCGGCCTCGACCTTCGGCTCCTGCCGCAGATCGGGGAACTCGAGCTGGATCCAGCCTCCCGGGCCGGAGAGGTCGTAGCCGAAGTCGGTCGCCCGGCCGTCCTCGTCGAACTCGACCCATGCGCGCAGGTCGTTCACCTGCCGGACCGCGTCGGCGCGGAGAAGCTCGTACGGATCGTCGACCTGGTCGGGAGGAGGCGCATCGTCGTGGGCGATCCCGATCGCGAACGGCAAGCGAGAGATCCCCGACACGACGTCGGAGGGCACCCACGACAAGGAGAACACTCGCGATTCGACCCGCATCCCCACCCCCTGCTTCGCTCGCTCGAAGCCTCTCATATCGAGGCGAGCGGCCAAACACCGCAGCAGATCGAGCTAGCCGCCGGCCCACCTCGGCTCGCGCTTCTCGAGGAACGCGGCAACGCCCTCGCGGCCGTCCTCCGACTCGACGAGGCGCACGAAGGTCTCGTACTCGCGCCTGTCGTCTCGCTCGTCGCGCGTCTCGTGCAGGAGCTCCTTGACCTCGCGGAGCGCGGTCGGGCTCTGCGCGGCGAGCGTGCCCGCGACCTGCGCGATCCCTTCGTCCATGTCCTCGACCACGAACTCGACCAGCCCCCACACCTGCGCCTTGATCGCCGGGATGCGGTCGCCCGACATGATCATCCACTTCGCGCGGTTCGGCCCGATGAGGCGCGGCAGGCGCTGCGTGCCGCCGCCGCCCGGGGCGAGGCCGAGCCGAATCTCGGGAAGGCCGAGCGACGCGTTCTCCTGCGCGACCCGGAAGTCGCACGCAAGCGCGAGCTCGAGCCCGCCGCCGAGGCAATAGCCGTGGATCGCCGCGACCACCGGCAGCGGCGAGGCCTCGATCCGGTCGGCCGTCTTCTGGATCGCCGCGGCTCGCGCCGTGTCGCCCTGTCCGAAGTTCGCGATGTCCGCGCCGGCCGAGAACGCCCGATCGCCCCTGCCGCGGATCACGATGACGCGCGTCGCGTCGTCCGGCTCGCTCACCTCGCGCGCGACCTCGGCAAGCATCTCCTCGGTGATCACGTTCACGGGTGGGTTGTCGAGCCACACCGTCCGGATCGCGCCGTCGCTCATGGCGCCACTCTACGACCAAGGCGGACGGGAGGATCGAGCGACGAAAGGCGCCTAGCGGAGTCGAACCGCTGTAAACGGCTTTGCAGGCCGCTGCCTAACCACTCGGCCAAGGCGCCGGACTTCGGCATGGTACGTCAGCTTGCGAGGACGTTCAGGCTCGTGCCTCCGAGCTTGAACCCGCCGTCCGCGGTTCGCTCTGCCCGCGCCTCGATCGCGGCGCGAACCTCCCCGCGACCCTCCTCGTCGAGCGACTCGATCGCGAGCGCGATGGGTCCGCGGAGCTCGCCGACGAACGTCCACAGCTCGTCGGCGCTCGCGAACCGGTAGCCGGTCTCGAGCTCCTCGAGCTCGCGCTCGCCGAAGCCCGCGTCCGCGAGGAGCTCGACGACACGCGCCGCGGAGCGACCCGCGAGCAGATCCCGCTCGCCAGGCTCACGGACGGGGAGGTGACCGAGCTCGGCCATCACGTCGGCCGGCACGGTCATCCAGGCGTTCCGCTCCCGGGCCGCCCACACCGAGAAGGCGAGGCGACCGCCCGGGCGCAGGACGCGCCGCGCCTCGCGCAGAGCCGGCGGCGGGTCGCCGCGCAGGATGAAGCCGAAGCGTGAGAGGACGCCGTCGACGCTCGCGTCCTCGAGCTCGAGCCGCTCCGAGTCGAGCACGCGGAACTCGACGTTCGCGAGGCCGAGCCCCTGCGCCGTCCGGCGCGCCGCCTCGACCATGTTCGGCGAGCGGTCGCTCGAGATCAGCCGTCCGGTCTCGCCGAGCCGTGCCGCCGCGAGGAACCCCGTCTCCCCCGTTCCGGCCGCGAGCTCGAGGATCGTCTGCCCCGGCTGCGGATCGAGCCGGGCGACGAGCCACTCCGACACCTCTCGCGTCGAGCCCCAGAGGAGGTCGCGACGGCGGTCCCAGCGGGCCGCCATCTGCTGCCAGAGGTCGTAGTCGGGCGGATGCTCCATCCGCGCCTGACGCTACAGCGCGCGGAGCTCGGCGAGCTCGTCCGGCGAGGGCTCCCACTCGCCCGCTGCCGCGTTCGCGCGTACCTGCTCGGGGCTCGTCGCGCCCGCGATCACCGAGGCGACCGTCGGCTGCGCCGCAAGGCCGCCGATCGCGACGTCGAGCAGGCGAAGCCCGCGGCCCCGCGCCCAACCGTCGAGCCGTTCGATCTGGTCCCACGCCTCGTCCGGGACGCCGTCCGCGCGGCGGAAGCGGAGACCGTCGGCCATGCGGGCGCCCGCAGGCGGCGACTCGCCGCGCCGGTACTTCCCGGTCAGCAGGCCGTTCGCGAGCGGGAAGTACGGGATCAGGCCGAGGCCGAGCCGCTCGAGCGTCGGGATGAGGTCGTCCTCGGCGTCGCGGATGAGCCACGAGTAGTCGTTCTGCGCCGAGGCGAACGGCGTCAACGCGAGCTCGCGGGCGATGCGATCGGCCTCCTCCACCTCGACGGCACTCAGGTTGGACGAGCCGACGTAGCGAACCTTGCCCGCCACCACGAGCTCGTGGAGCACGCCGAGCGTCTCGTCGATCGGGGTCACGCCGTCGGGCCGGTGGTACTGGTAGAGGTCGACGTAGTCGGTGCCGAGCTTCTCGAGCGAGCGGTCGATCGCCTGCCGGACGTACTCGGCGGACCCGCGCGCGACGTCGTTGTCGCCGAAGCCGGCGCCCCAGCCGAACTTCGTCGCGATCACGGCCCGCTCGCGGCGGCCGGCGAGCGCGCGGCCGAGGAACACCTCGCTCTCGCCGCCGCCGTAGCTCTCCGCGGTGTCGAAGAAGGTGATCCCGGCGTCGAGCGCGGCATCGACCACGGCCCGCGCCTGCGCCTCTCCGATCCGCCAGCCGAAGTTGTTGCAGCCGAGCCCGACCACGGAGACGACGAGACCCGACGAGCCGAGGTTCCGCTCGCGCATTCGCGCGAAACTAGCGCTTCCGCGCGACGACGTGGAAGAGGTGCCAGTGCTTCCAGCCGCCGGTGGCCGTCGAGCCCGCCTGGTCGACCTCGTCGAGCATCTCCACCTCGAACGGCTCGAGCAGCCGCTCGACCTCGGCGCGGGTGAGGGCGACGAGACCCGTGCCCGCCCACTCGTCGTGCACGCCGAAGAGCTGTCCGCAGAAGCGCCCGCCGGGCCGCAGCGAGTCGACGATCCGCCGCCAGAACGCCTCGAACTCGCCAGGCGGGCAGAACGGCAGCGAGTAGCTCGCGTTCACGAGATCGCATTCGGGCCATGCAACCTCGGTGAACGACGCAACGCGAGTCTCGAGCCGTTTCGAGGCGGGCCCGACGAGAGCGAGCAGGCGGTCGATCGCCTCGGGCTCGCGCTCGATCGCGATCACGCTCCAGCCGCGCCGCAGCAGCTCGGCCGTGTCGCGGCCCGTGCCGGCGCCGACGTCGACGGCGAGGCCGGGAGCATCGAACCGATCGAGCGCGGCGAGCAGCGTCGGCCGTGGATCGTCGCCCGCGCAGTCGAAGTAGCGGCCGAAGCGTCGCCACGTCCAGCCGAGCACGCGCAGCCAGTTTGCGTGCGTGACCTTCGCGAGCGCCTCGTCGTCGTACCCGCGGGCGCGCAGCGCCTCGACGAGGCGCGGCAGGCCGGCGACGCCGCCGAGCTCGTCCGGGATCGTCGCGCCCTCGAAGTCGGAGCCGAACGCGACGCAGTCGACGCCGATCCGCTCGACGAGGTAGTCGACGTGCCGGACGATCTCCGCGAGCGGCGTGTCGGCGACGAGTTCGCCGTCGGCGCGCAAGAAGTTCACAGCGAAGTTGACGCCGACCACGCCGCGCGAGCGGCCGATCGCGTCGAGCTGCTCGTCGGTCAGGTTCCGCGTCGACGGGCACAGCTCGTGGGCGTTCGAGTGCGTGGCGACGAGCGGTGCGTCCGAGGTGCGCGCCACGTCCCAGAAGCCGGCCTCGTTGAGGTGCGAGACGTCGACGAGGATGCCGAGCCGGTTGCAGGCGATCACGAGGTTGCGGCCCGCCTCGGTCAGGCCGGGGCCTGTGTCGGGCGACCCGGGAAAGCGAAACGGAACGCCCTCGGCGAACGCGTTCGGCCGCGACCAGACGATGCCGACCGAGCGCAAGCCGCGCTCGTACCAGCGCCTCGAGGTCGGAGAGGTCCGGGGCCAGCGGGTCGGCGCCCTCGAGGTGCATGACGGCGGTCACCCGGCCGGGCGAGAAGTCGTCGATGCGCCGGGCGATCGTGACGTCGAGGCCCTCCAGCACGGCCGCGAGCTCCTGCGCGACGCGCAGTGCCTCGTCGCGGGGGATCGGAGGATCGAGCGGCAGCGAGTACGGCGTGTGCGGCGGCTCGCGATGCGAGGCGCCCGGGACGTAGAGCGCGAAGAAGCCGCCCGCGAAGCCTGCATCCCGGGCCTCGGCAAGGTCGAGGTGCCGCGGCTCCTCCCCACGCCAGAGGCGGAGGGCGAGGTCGTTGTGCCCGTCGATGATCACGGCGGCATCGTAGGGAGCCGCCCTCCCGCGGCAGGATTGCGGGGCCGCCGATCGGCGGCGGGGTACCCTCGCGTCGTGAGCCCTCACGACCACCACGGTCACTCCCACGCCGTGCATCCCGACGCCGATGCGCGCCGGCTCACGATCGGCCTCGCGTTGATCGTGGGGTTCATGGTCGTCGAGGTGGTGGCGGGCATCCTCGCCGACTCCCTCGCATTGATCTCCGACGCGGCGCACATGCTCACCGACGCGGGCGCGCTGCTCCTCTCGCTGTTCGTCCTCCGCCTCGTCCGCCGGCCGGCGACCGGGAACGTGACCTTCGGGCTGCGCCGGGCCGAGGTGCTCTCGGCCCAGGCGAACGGGGTCACGCTGCTCGTGCTCGCGGGCCTGATCGTCTACGGCGGCGTGCGGCGGCTGATCACGCCGCCCGAGCCGGAAGGGCTCGTGATCCTGATCGTCGCGCTCGCCGGCGTCGTCGTCACCGGGCTCGCGACGCGCCAGCTCGCGCTCGCGAACCGTGCCTCGATGAACATCGAGGGCTCGTACCAGCACCTGCTGACCGATCTCGTCGCCTTCGCGGCGACCGCCGTCGCCGGTCTGCTCATCCTGGTCACCGGCTTCGACCGGGCCGACCCGATCGCGGCGCTCCTCGTCGCGGGCTTCATGCTCTATGCGGCCCTCGGGCTGCTCCGCGCCTCGGGCCGCGTGCTCCTCGAGATGGCTCCGCCCCACCTCGACGTCGTCGAGGTCGGTCGCGCGATGGCGCAGCATCCGCGCGTGACGGAGGTTCACGACCTGCACGTCTGGGAGATCGGCAGCGGTTTCCCCGCGCTCGCGGCGCATGTGCTCGTCGAGCCGGATGCGGACTGCCACGGTCTCCGCCGCGAGCTCGAGGCGCTCCTCGAGGAGCGATTCGAGCTCGAGCACACGACGCTCCAGGTCGACCATGCCTCGCCGGAAGGCCTGCTCCAGATCGGGACGGGCACCGAGCAGGACGCCGAGCCTCACCGGCACTAGGCACATCCTTTAGGGCAACGACGGAAAGCCTCTAAGGTTGCCGGCCGTGGCCCGCCGAGTCCTCTGGGCGTCGCTGGCGCTCGCGCCGATCACGCTCTTCATCCACTACGTGTTCAAGCCCGGCGACACGGCCGACTTCGTGCTCGCCGCCGCCTCGCTCATCCCGCTCGCGTGGCTGATCGGAGAGGCGACCGAGCACGCGGCGCACCACACGGGACCCGGCATCGGGGGATTCCTCAACGCGACCTTCGGCAACGCGCCCGAGCTGATCATCGCGCTTTTCGCGATCGGCGCCGCCGAGTTCGACGTCGTGCTCGGATCGCTTTCCGGAAGCGTGATCGGCAACCTGCTGCTCGTGCTCGGGTTCTCGCTCGTCTTCGGCGGGCGCGGGGCACTCGACCGGCAGTCGTCGTTCGTCTCCCTCGGCCTGGTGGCGCTCGCAACGACCTTGCTCCTGATTCCGGCGATCCCGAGCTGGAGCGCGGACGACCCGCAGTCGCACTACCTGGCAGTGCTCTCGCTCATTCCCGCAGTGATCCTGCTCATCGTCTATCTGGCTGTGACGTTCGTGAGCCTCCGGCGACACGCCCGCCTGCACACCTCGGACGAGGCCGAGACGATGCACGCCTGGTCGCTCCGCTTGTCGCTCGCCGTGCTCGGCGTGGCAACCGTGGCGACCGCGCTGATCGCGGAGATCCTCGTGGGCGCGATCAACACCTTCTCCGAGGAGATCGGGATCAGCGAGTTCTTCCTGGCGGCGGTCGTCGTCGCGATCGTCGGCAACGCAGCCGAGCACGGCGGAGCCGTCGTCGTCGCCCACCGCGGGCGCATCAAGCTCGCCGCCGAGATCGCGCTCTCGTCGAGCGCCCAGGTCGCGGTGTTCCTCATTCCGGCGGTGGCCGTGCTCTCGTGGCTGATCGAGCCGCTCGCGCTCTCGTTCCGCCCGATCGAGATCGTTGCCCTCGGCGCGGCGACGCTGCTCACGTCCGCGCTGCTCCTCGACGGGCGCTCGTCCCGGCCCAAGGGGGCGGTGCTGATCGTCGGCTACGTGGCCGTCGCGACCGCGTTCTTCATCGCCGGGGATCGGTAGCCGCTCGAACGTGCGGATTCGCCGTCCGAATTTCTTTACGCGATCCGCACGCGCACCTAGCGAATAGGGCCGAGGCTCAGTACGGGGGCGCGCGCCTCCGGGGACGATGTCCCGAGCGGCCGGGTCATCGGCGCGCGCCACCCGCTTTGCCGGTCACAGATTCTTTACGAAGCACACAGCCGGCCTTTACGGAGCTACGGAACCCTGAAGCACGGCGCGCGACGCGCTCCACGTGGGGGGCCTATCCCAGTGCGGGCTTTCGGTCACCGGCGCGACGCCGCCTCTTTCTTCACCCGTTTGGGGGTCACTCGTTCGAGCCAAGCGCCCGATGAACGGGTGACGCAACGCAAGCAGCGAGCTTCGACAACTCGCTCTCCTCCTTGCTCGAGCAGTGCGCGGGCCCCTTGCCTCCGAAGGGGCCCGCGTCGTTTCGTGCCTCGACCGTCAGTGGGCCGCGTACGAGCCCGTCGCGAGGTCGTCGAGGATCGACACTCTCCGCGCCGACCAGCCGAGGAGCTTGCGAGCGCGATCGACCGACAGCCAGAGGTCCTTCGCCATCACGCTGCTGAAGAAGCCAAGGATCTCGTACGCCTTCTCGTGCGCGACCGACGCCACCCTGTCGATGCCCGCCGCACCGGCGGTCGCCTGGCGCGCAGGCGGCGAGACCTCGCGGGCTCCGGGAGCGGGCACGGCGCCGATCGCAGCCCTTGGGGGGCGTCGGCTACCGGACCGTGAGCGTCGCGACCATGCCGCGCTCGCGGTGGCCCGGGAGCGAGCACCAGACCGTGTAGCGACCCGCGGGAAGGACGAGCGTCTTCGTGCCGCGGCCGCTCGGCGCCATCTGCTTGAAGGCGATCGGCTTCGAGCCCTTCGTCGACCGCTGCAGGACGAGGTCGTGGTTGTCCATCCCGAAGTTGATCGCCTGGACGATCGTCTGGCCCGCCGGCACGCGCAGCCGCGAGAGCTGGAGCGTCCACTCCTTCTCGACCACCTGCACGTAGACCGGACTGCGGGCGCCGGCGCCGGTCGGCAGCAGGGGAACGGTGGCCGCGACGGCGGCGAGCGTTGCGAGTGAGGCCAGGGGGCGGCGCAGGATCATGGCGGGCTCAGGCTCCTATACGAGGTTGAAGCGGGGCAGCTTCTTGGCGTCGGGGAGGATGCGGTCGGAGTCGACGTCGAACCAGTGCTCGAGGAGCGACGCGTAGACCGAGCGGAAGTCGACCGTGTGCTTCAGGTTGCCGTCGCGGTCGAGGCCGCGCGCGAGGCCCGGGAACTCGCCGACCATCTTGTGGCGCACGTTCGTGCCCATGAGGAAGCCGATGCCGCCGGCGCCGTGGTCGGTTCCGTTCGAGTCGTTCTGCTCGGCCCGCCGCCCGAACTCGCTCCAGAGCAGCGTGACCACGCGCCCGCCGAGGCGGCGGATCTCGAGGTCGCGCTGGAACGCGGCGAGGCAGTCGGCGACCTCCTTGGCGCCGTTCGCGAGCGCGCCCGGCTGGTCGGAGTGCGTGTCGTACGAGCCCGGTGCCTGGAGGGCGACCGCGCGGATCGGGAAGCCGGCGTGCAGCAGCGCAGCCAGGCCGGCCAGCCGCCGCCCGAAATCGGTCTCCGGGTACTTCGCCTTCGTGTGGTAGTGCGCCTGCCCGTCGTCGCCGATGAACCGGCCGAGCTGGCGGCGCAGCTGGTCGGCCTGGCCGATCGTCTGGCTCGCCTTGGTGAGGTACGGATCGCCTTCGTCGACGAGGCCGCCGAGCGAGCCGAGCGCCTCCTGGAGCAGGACGCCGGGGACGTCCCACACGTTGTGGGAGTCGAACCCGTAGTCGCCCGGGTTCGTCAGCGTCGCCACCGGCACGCGCGCCGTCGCGAGCGACGGCATCAGCGCCGAGTCGAGCGAGAGGCCCTGCATCGCGTTGTCCTCGTCGCCGATCACGTCGAGCAGCCGCCCGAGCCAGCCGGTCGACTGCCGCGTGTCGAGCGCCCCGACCTCCCAGAAGTGCCGCGACGTGAAGTGCGACTGGTCGGGGTGGTAGTAGCCGATCGTCGGGAACACGGTCAGCCGTCCGTGGTCGTGCAGGTGCGAGAGCGCCTCGAACGACGGGTGCCAGTGGAGCCGCGAGTCGGCCGAGAAGCGTCGCCCTTCGTTCCCCTTGAGCGCGAGCGTGGGCCGCAGGCGCCGGTACGCCGGATCGGCGGTCGGATAGAGGAGCGAGATCGAGTCCCAACCGCCCGGCGCGAAGATCGTCACGAGCACGCGGTCGTTGCGTCCGGCCGCGGATGCGCGCGCGATCGCCTCGTCGAGCGCCCGCGGCGCGAGCGCCGCCGCGCCGTACACGGTCAGCGCGGCGCCGAGCGAGCGGGAGAGGAAGGTTCGCCGGTCGAGCCCGGTGCCGGCAGGTTCCGGCATTCCGGGCTCGATTACCGGCAGGCCCTGCCCGGCCCTGGCCATGCCGCGCCGCAGCAGCTGGGCGCGCGAAAACTCGGCACACGAATGGCAATCGGTCATGCCGTCTGCATCTCCGGCGAGACGGCCACGAGGTGGCGGAGGGCGTTGTAGGTCATCATCGGGAACGAGCGCTGGCGGTCGTCGTCGGCGATCGCCGCGGCCATCGTCTTCTCGGCGTACGCGACGAGGGCCTTGCGGGTGTGGTCCGTCACGCGGACGCCGCCCCAGTACTTGATCGCCTCGTCGACGAGCTTGTCCGGGTCGCTCGGAGGACGGTCCTTCGGGCTCGCGTGCTCGGCGTTGAAGGCGTGCTTCTCGAGCGCACGGCGCGCGATCAGCCAGCGTGCGCGGAACCGCGAGGTGTCGAGCCAGCGGTCGTCGTTCCAGCCCGAGACGTTCGGCGGGTAGAAGAGCTGCTGCCCGGCCATCGCGTTGAGCCAGATCCAGTCCTCGGTCGTCACGCGGTCGCCGCGGATGCGCAGGAGGCCGGCGGTGTAGACGACCGGCGACTTCGTCATCCGCGGGCCCTCGTAGAGAAGCGGGTGCTTGAGGATCGCCGCCAGGACGGGCCGCACGTTGTAGCCCGAGCCGACGTACAGCTTCTGGAGGCCGGTGCGCGTCGGCTCGTCGGGCGGCACGGGGATGAAGTAGCCCCACAGCTTGTTGACGAAGTACGCCGGGTGCTTCGGGTGGGAGAGGCAGAGCTTGACCGCGCCCTTCCAGTTGAGCGCGCCGACCTTTCCGAAGACCACCTTCATCGCGTCGTCGTGGTTCTCCCGCTTGAAGCGGAAGCGCGTCCAGCCGAAGCCGTCCTTGTAGTCGGCCGTCCAGCCGGTCAGCGCGCGCGCCTGCTCGCGGACGTCGCGCTCCGAGTACCCGGCGTCGACGCCGAGCGTGAACAGCTCCATCAGCTCTCGGGCGTAGTTCTCGTTCGGAGAGCCCTTCAACGAGTTGAGGCCGTTCAGGTAGAGCAGCATCGCGGGGTTGATCGTCACCCGCATCGCGAGGCCCTTGAACGAGCCGAGCCCGACCTGGCGGAAGAGCTCGTTCTGCTCGAGCATGATCCGCTGGTTGCCGACCGTCTCGTTCGAGGTCGCGAACCAGTCGTGCCAGACGAGCGTCATGCGCTCGACGAGCGGCCGGGACGTGCGCACCATGCGGTCGAGCCACCAGAGGTGGTCGTGGCCGAAGGCGTCCCTGGGCGCGATGCCGTGCCCGTCGACCTGCGGCGGCTTGCCGACGAGCCGGTCGACCGCGGGCGGACGGACGAGCGAGTCCACGGCGCGATGAAGGCCCTTCTGCGCGAGCACGAGCTCCTCCCCGCTGCGCGGCCCGAAGCCGGCGCGCCAGAGGAGCCGCTCGGCCTGCGGCGGCCCGAACGGACCCGTGTAGACGGGCAACGCTGCCATGAGAAACCGCATCGGCAGCGCGGGGCACTCCTTTGACGGATCGGCATGCCCGATCCGAGGGATTTTGCGTGCGCGCCCTTCGTGTCGCGGCCGCGGAGAGCGCGGGTCAATGCTCCGCGCTGTCCGGCACCGGTGCGAGAGGTCCGGCGCCGGCTCTGGGAGGAACGCACCGGGCAGGAGGCCCGCGAGGCGAGCAGCTTCGAAACGGCAGGTGGATAATGGGAGACCGTGGGCGAGCCTGGCCCCGCCACTGCAGAAGCGAATCCGAAGCTGCTCGATGTCGCGTTGGCCGAGTTCAAGGCGTTGCGAGACGAGATCGGCTCGCGCGCAAGCTCTTCGCACACCCTGATCAACATCAACGCGGCCGCCTCCGGCGTCATCGGCGGACTGGTCGTGGGCAATCCAGGGCGCGTCGAGCTTCTGCTCCTTCTACCGGTCCTGAGCCCGGTGCTCGGGCTCCTCTGGCTCGACCACGCGCACAACATCCGCAACATCGGCGACTACATCAACACCACCCTCCGGCCGCAGATCGCGGGCGCGATCGGACCCGGTGGCGAGGCAGCACTCGGGTGGGAGGAGCATGTCGACCGCTACGAGCAGCGGGTGTGGCTTCGTTTCCTACCGCTCGGAGTCCCTGTGCTCGTGCTCTTCGCAGGTGTGCCCGTTGCCTCACTGGCCCGAACGGTGGGCGACATCGAGTCTGGATGGCAGTGGCTCTTCTGGGTGGGCGGCGCGCTCCTGACGCTCAGCTTCCTCTGGCTCTGGGCTCGCCTTATTCTCCAGCCGACTCTGAGCGCGCGCCGAGCGACTGGGCCATGACTTCTCACGGCCTCCGGGTGGCGATCGTCCACTGGGCGTTCCCGCCGACCACCGGGGGCGTGGAGTCACACCTCGCCGACCTGTCGAGACTCCTCTCTGTACGCGGCTGCGAGGTCACAGTGCTCACCGGCGAGCGCGACCCGATCGAGAATCGCGCCTTCGAGGTCCTCTCCGTGCCCTCTCTTCGCCTGAACGGCTCGTCACGGGACGACGGAGCGGCGCTCGCGCCGATCCTTCGCCGACTACGCCCCCAGATCGTCCACGGCCACAACCTGCATCACTTCCATCCCGAGCCGGCGCGTGTCCTCGACGAGCTACGCCACGAGCTCGGGTTCGAGTTGCATCACACCTTCCACGAGACGTGGCCGGACGTCCTGCACGAGGACGCCGTCTACCGGCAGTGGAACCGGAACTGGGCGGTGTCCGCGCACGTGCAGGACGAATGCGAGCGGAGACTCGGGTTCCGGCCGCAGCTGTTGCGCCTCCCCGTCGACACGGAGGTGTTCCACTCCGGCCGCAGGCTGCTGCACGAGCGCCGCCCGGTGATCCTCCATCCCGCACGACTTCTGCCGTGGAAGGGCGTTCACATCTCGGTGGCGATGGTTGCGGAGCTTCGGGAGCGCGGGCACGACGTCACGCTCGTCGTCACCGACACGCAGCGGATCGCCGACTGGGACGGTGAGCTCCGCTCGTATCGTGAGAGCGTGCTGGAGCAGATCCGCGCTCTTCGTCTCGAGGATCGCGTGCGGTTCGCACGCGCGGCCTATTCGGAGATGCCCGCGCTGTACGAGGAGGCCGACGTCGTCGTCTACCCAACGGTGGGCGAGGAGCCCTACGGCCTGGTGCCGCTCGAGGCGATGAGCTGTGCGCGTCCCGTCGTGGCGACGCGCTCCGGCGGCATCTGCGAGACGGTCGTCGAGGGCGAAACCGGCTTCCTCGTCGACCGGGGGGATGCCATCGCGCTGGCAGACCGCGTCGCCACGCTGCTCGCCGATCCCGATCTCGCCGTGTCGCTCGGCGAGCAGGGTAGGCAGCGCGCCGTTGCCGACTTCAGCGTGGATCGTTTCCTGAACACGCTGCTCGCAGCCTACGAGTCGCGGCGGCACTTCTGATCGAGATCCCACCGCCGAGGTTGGTCTCGACCCGCGGCTCGCGTGTTCTCCACAAGCTCCTGGCGGCGCACAGCGACGCAAGGCTCGTCCGCCTTGCGCGGCGATGCGCGGAAGCCTCGGTGCTCCTGCTCCACAGCGAGGACACGAATCCGCGGACGAACGGCGAGTACGAGTTGCTGCGCCGCCTCGGGCCGGACGGCCTGCAGACGGTGATCGACGTCGGTGCCAACCGCGGAGCGTGGTCGCGTGAGGTGCTTCGTCTTCATCCGAAAGCACGCGTCTACTGCAGCGAGATCTCGGAGCCCACGCGAGAGCTTCTGCGGCATGCCGTGCCCGAGGCAGCCGTTGTCGGCCCTGGGCTCCTCGACCACCATGGCGAGGTCCGCATCAAGCACTACCCGGGTAACGACCGGCTGTCCTCGATCTACGACTACCCGCACGCGCTGCCGGCCGTCTGGCGCCAGGAGCACGTCACCACGGGTGACCGGTTCGCAGCCGAGCATGGCCTGGAGCGCATCGACTTCGTCAAGATCGACGCCGAAGGCGCCGACCTCGCCGTCCTCCTCGGGTTCCGCGGCTCGCTCGAAGCCGGACGGATTCGCGTCGTGCAGTTCGAGTACGGGTATGCGGCGGTGCTGGCACGCACCTTCCTGCTCGACTTCTTCGAGCTGCTCGAGCCGAACGGCTACGTGATCGGAGAGGTGCATCGGCGCAGCGTCGAGCCCACTGCGCTACCGACTCGAGCGGGAGAACTTCTTCGGCCCGAACTTCGTCGCCGTGCACAACTCTGCGCGCGAGCTTCTCGATCGGATGATTGCCTAGAAGAAGGGTGGCCGATTCCTGCCGAGCCAGACCCTAGGTGTAGGTGAAGCGCCGCCGTATTGGCGAGCCGCCCCGAAGCACGAACACGAGCGAGACGGCCCCGGACCCGCCGGGAGGCACGGTGACCGTCAGCTCAGTGTCGGACTCGACGCTGAAGACGGCGTCTGCGCCGCCGAACGTCACACCTTCGATCGTGCTGAGGCCTAACATCCTCGGCCCAATGTACGTCGTCGGCATCGACTTCGGGACGCTCTCGGCTCGCGCGGTGGTCGTGTCCGTGGACGACGGCACCGTCGCGGGCGCCGCGACGCACGACTACGCCCACGGCGTGATCGACCGCGAGCTCCCCGCCACCGGGGAGCCGCTGCCGCCGTCCTGGGCGCTCCAGGATCCCGACGACTGGCTGGAGGCGCTCTGGACGTCCGTCCCGGCGGCTCTCGAGGCCGCTGCGGTCGATCCGGCCACAGTGGTCGGCATCGGAACCGACTTCACCGCCTCCACCCCGCTGCCCGTGATGCGCGACGGCACGCCCCTCTGCAAGCTCGACGGGTTCACGGGCCGTCCGCACGCCTATCCGAAGCTGTGGAAGCACCACGCGGCGCAGGAGCAGGCAGAGCGCGTCACGGCGGTCGCCGCCGAGCGCGGCGAGCCGTGGCTCGCGCGTTACGGCGGCCGGATCTCGTCCGAGTGGCAGCTCGCCAAGGCGCTCCAGGTCCTCGAGGAGGACGTCGAGGCGTTCACGTCCCACGAGCGGTGGATCGAGGCCGCCGACTGGATCGTCTGGCAGCTCTGCGGCGTCGAGACCCGCGGTGTCGGTGTGGCGGGCTACAAGGCCCAGTACCAGGACGGCCACTATCCGAACGAGGCCTACCTCCGGGCGCTCCATCCCGACTTCGGCGACTTCGTGCGCACGAAGCTCGCGCTCCCGCTGTCGCCGCTCGGAGCGCGCGCCGGCGGCCTCACGCCCGAGGTTGCCCGCCGACTCGGCCTGCAGCCGGGGATCGCCGTCTCGATCGGGAACGTCGACGCGCACGTGACCGCACCGGCGGCCCGCTCGATCGAGCCCGGCCATATGCTCGCCGTGATGGGCACGTCGACGTGCCACGTCATGAACGGCGACGTGCTCGTCGAGGTGCCGGGCATGTGCGGAGTCGTCGAGGGTGGCATCACGCCGGGGCTCCTCGGGTACGAGGCCGGTCAGAGCGGCGTCGGCGACATCTTCGCCTGGTTCGTGGAGCAGCAGCTGCCGGGGCGATACCTGGACGAGGCCGCGCGGCGCGAGCTCGACGCCCACGAGTTCCTGTCGGAGCTCGCGAGTGCCCAGGCGCCCGGTGCGCACGGACTCGTCGCGCTCGACTGGCACAGCGGCAACCGCTCCGTGCTCGTCGACCACGAGCTCAGCGGTGCCGTCGTGGGCCTCACTCTCGCCACGCGCCCGGAGGACGTCTACCGCGCGCTGATCGAGGCGACCGCGTTCGGCGCCCGCACGATCGTCGAGACGTTCGAGTCGTCGGGCCTTCCGGTGCGGGAGTTCACCGCCGCCGGCGGCCTCGTCAAGAACGAGCTCCTGATGCAGATCTACTCGGACGTGCTTCGGCGCCCGCTGCATGTCATCGACTCGGAGGAAGGTCCGGCGCTCGGCTCGGCGATCCACGCGGCCGTTGCTGCCGGGTGCTACGACGACGTCCACAGCGCGTCGGCCGCCATGGGAAAGGTGCGCCGCAACCGCTACCTGCCGGACGCGGACGCGGCGGATCGCTACGACGACCTGTACCGCCACTACTCCGCGCTGCACGACCACTTCGGGCGCCGGAGCCCGATGATGCACGAGCTTCGGGGCTCGTCGAGGAGCCCCCGCCCGTCGGGCGACCGGCTCGCCGATCTTCGCGCCGAGGTCGCAGAGCTGCACGCGGAGTTCGTCCGCTACGGGCTCGTGAGCTGGACGAGCGGCAATCTCTCGGCGCGCGTGCCGGGCGAGGAGCTGATGGTGATCAAGGCGAGCGGCGTTCCGTTCGACCAGCTCACGGCCGAGACGATGGTCGTCTGCGATCTCCACGGAGCCGTCGTCGACGGCGAGCTCGCTCCGTCGAGCGACGCGGCCACCCACGGCTACGTCTACCGCCACCTGCCGGACGTCGGCGGAGTCGCCCACACGCACAGTCCTTACGCGACGGCGTTCGCCGCGCGCGGCGAGTCGGTTCCGTGCGTGCTCACCGCGATCGCGGACGAGTTCGGCGGCGAGATCCCGGTCGGGCCCTTCGCGCTGATCGGAGACGAGGAGATCGGCCGCGGCATCGTCGAGACCCTGGCCGGCCACCGCTCACCCGCGGTGCTGATGCGCAACCACGGCGTCTTCACGATCGGCCCGACGGCGCGCGATGCGATCAAGGCGGCGGTGATGTGCGAGGACGTCGCCCGGACAGTTCATCTGGCACTGACGCTCGGAGAACCCAAACCGCTCACCCGAAAGGACATCGATGCACTCTTCGAGCGCTACCAGACCGTCTACGGTCAACGCTGACACCGGAGTCGAGCTGCCTCGCATCGGCCTGCTCGGGGTGATGCAGCGCCTCTACGAATGGGCGAGCTCGCCCGGCCGTGAGCGTTCGTAGCGGAGCGGCTGCTCGAGCCCGATCCGGCCGAGGCGGCCGACGCCGTTGCGCCGCAAGAGGACCGAGACGGTCGAGAGCGGCATCGCGAGCGTCTCGGCGATCTCGGCCGCCGTCATCCGCAGCCGACGCAACGCCAACACGACCGCGACCCTCTCCGGCGGCGTCCGGTTCGCGACCCGCGGCGGCGCCGAGGAACGATCGACGAGGCCGGCTTCGCCGGCCTCGCGGTACCTGCCAACCCATTTCCGCCGCGGCAGCCGCGATCGTCCATTCCTCCTCAACCCTCACTGCCAACTGCCGCCGGCCGTTCCAACTGAGTGCCGCGTTACGGTGGAGCTTCATCCGGGTTGCCTCCTTGGAGCCCGGTTGCCTCGACAGCTCCCGGCCTCCAAGGCGGTCCGGATGAACCAACGTGCTTAGGAACGACATCTAGCGGCGCCCGCGAGGCGAGCGCCTATGCTCGCGGGTCGATGACGGCCTTTGTCACGCTTCGCGACCTCGAGGCCGTGCTCGGTCCGGCCGACGGCGCCGCCTGAGACGGGCCGTCGTGGGCGCGACACGGGCCTTCTGGGCGCCGGGCCGGGTGAACCTCATCGGCGAGCACGTCGACTACACGGGCGGGCTCGTCCTGCCGGCCGCGCTCGACCTCGGCGTCCGCGTCGACGGCGTCGCTGACGCCAGGATCCGGCTCGCCTCCGACCAGGCGCGCGAGCGGGTCGACCTCCCGGCGAACGGCGGCCTGATATCCGACGCGGCGGGCTGGGGTCGGTATGTCGCGGCGGTCGCGGCGGAGCTCGCGGCGCTCGGACGGCCGGCGGTCGGGTTCGCGGGCACCGTCGCCGCAACCGTGCCGGTCGGTGCGGGCCTCTCGTCGTCGGCCGCGCTCGAGGTCGCGCTCGCGACGGCGCTCTGCGCCGTCGCTTCCTTCGAGCTCGAGCCGCTCGACCTCGCCCAGGCGTGCCGGCGTGCCGAGTTTCGGGCAGTCGGCGTGCCGTGCGGGATCCTCGACCAGGCGGCTGCGGTCCTCGGGCAGGCCGATCGCGCGATCTTCCTCGACACCGCGTCGCTCTCGCACCGGCCGATCCCGCTCCCCGAGGACCTCGCGGTCGTCGTCGTCGACTCGGGCGTCGTGCGCAGCCTCGAGGGCGGCGACTATGCCGCGCGACAGCGGGAGCTCGGCGAGGCGCTGCGCGCTCTCGACGGCCGCAGCCCACGCGACGTGACGCCGGACGAGCTCGAAGGCCTCGGCCTCGACGACGTCCCGCTGCGCCGCCTGCGCCACGTGGTGTCCGAGAACCGGCGCGTCTCCGATGCGGTCGCGATCCTCGAGGAGCCCGGCGTACCCCGCCTCGACGACCTCGGGCCGTTGTTCCAGGAAGGGCACGACAGCCTCCGCCGCGACTTCGAGGTGACCGTTCCCGAGCTCGACCTGCTCGTCGAGCTGGCATACGACGGCGGTGCGCTCGCGGCGCGGATGACCGGCGCCGGCTTCGGTGGCTCGATCGTCGCACTCGCCCACCGGGATCGGGCACCCCGGCTCGTCGAGGGGATCACCGCGCGCTACCGCGAGCGCAGCGGCAGGGTCGCGACGGCACACATCTGCCGAGCTTCGGACGGCGCAAGGGAGCTGTAGCCGGCGCAAAAAACCCGCCGTCGAGGAGTCAGGTGATCGGGGTCACGCTGACGAGCGAGAGCCCGAGCGCCGCGACGGCGTCGAGAAGACCCTGAAGCGCCGCCTCGTCCTCGACCCTGCCAACGATCTCGGTCGTCCCGTTGCGCGCCTCGAGCCTCATCGAGTCGAAGGCCGCCGCGTACCGCGGCCCGAGCTCGCCCTCCACCACGATGCAGTAGTCACTGGGCTTCACCCCGCCACGCTCGCAGGTGACGGTCCACGGCGAGGCGTGCGGTCTCGGAATCACCCAGGTGAATCGCTCCGTCCGATCAGTCCGAGGGCGTTTGCCCGACGAACCGCCCCCTCGCGCGTGCTGACGCCGAGCTTGCCGTAGAGGTTGCGGGTGTGGGTCTTCACCGTGTTCATGGACAGGAAGAGCTCGGTTCCAATCTCGCGCTGTGAGAGGTCGGTGGCAAGGAGTCGCAGGACGGCAAGCTCGGCAGGGGTCGGCGGCTCGACGAGCTTCTCGGCCCCGGCTCGCGCCTCGTCGAGTTGGCGCTCCACCTCGTCGGCGAGCGGTCCGAGACGCCCGACGTCGGTGAAGGCGTCGAGCTGTTCGCGAGCGGTTTCCAGCTCCGATACGGCGAGCGCGAGCCGGCCGCGGGCGACGCGGGCCTGAGCCAGCACCAGGAGCGAGTGGGCGTGGTCGAGGCGCGGCTCCGGCGCGCGACGGAGGATCTCCGCCCGTTCGAGCTCGCGCTCGGCATCCTGCGCCCGGCCGAACTCGAGCAACGCCTGACCGAGAGCATGGTGCGCGATCCCCGCCGACCACACGCCGGCGAGCTCGAGCTCGCGTGCTTGCGCGACGGCGTGCCGTGCCTCCTCTTCCGCCGCGTGCGTGTGCCCGATGTCGCACTCCAGCAGCGCGAGCACGGCGTGCGCGATCACGAGTCCATGGGGCCGCTGCTCCGCATCCTTCCGACCTACCACCTCCTGAGCAGCCTCGCGGGCCGCCGCAGCGTCCCCGCGGAGGTAGTGCGTGTAGGCGAGGACGCCGAGTGTTGCGACCACAAGCTCGTCGACGCTGCTTCGGGCGAGTTCGACAGCCCTGGTCGCATGACCGAGCGTGACCTCGAGGTCGGTGTCCAGCAGCGCGGCGCGCGTGAGCGAAACCACCGCTTCGACATAGGGCTGGTCGGCGGCCGGGAGGCGATGGCGATTCTCTTCGGCGATGGTCGCGAGACGCAGTCGGCTCGCTGCCGGTCGCCCCGCGATCCCCTCCGCCAGTGCTCCGGCGGCTGCGAGTACCGGGGAACGCTCGAGCTCTGCTTCGGGAAGCTGCTCGAGTGAATGCACGAAGACGTCGGTCTTACCGCCGAGGATGAATGTGCGGTGCTCGGCCGTGAGCAGCCTCGCGAGCTCGTGGTGGCCGACAGCCGCTGCGTGCTCGACGGCCTCCTCCAGGAGCCCGTTGGCAAGAAACCACTCGGCCGCGCGCCGGTGGAGCTCCGGCACGTCCACCGGACTGCCGGCAAGCTCGATCCGCAAGAGCTCCCGGAACAGGTGGTGGTAGCGGTACCAGGCCCCACGAGCATCGAGGGCGACGAGGAAGAGGTTCGAACGCTCGATCCCGGCGAGGATGCGAGCGGCGTCCACCGTGTCGAGGACGGCGTCGCACAGTGTCGCGCTGAAGCGGTCGAGGATCGACGTTCTGAGCAGGAAGCTCCGCGTCTCGTCGTCGACCGCGTCGAGCACCTCGGTCGTCAGGTAGTCGGCGACGTGACGGTGATCGGCGGAGAACTGCCGGATGCCTTCGGCGGGCGCGTCGACGCCGGCGAGCCAGAGAGCAGCGAGGCTGAGGCCCGCCGGCCACCCTTCCGTCCGGTCGACGAGCAGCTCGATGTCCTCCATGCCGACCGGAATACCGGCCCGCTCGACGAGCAGCTCGTGGGCCTCGTCGTTGTTGAAGGCGATGTCCTTCCCTCGCAGCTCCCCCAGGTTCCCCTTCGCCCGGAGTCGACTCAGCCTTCTGCCCGGGTCAGAGCGGGTCGTCGCCACCATCCGCACCGTAGGGGGAAGGCGCTCGACTGCGTAGGCGAGCGACCGGAGACAACGCTCTCCGCTCACGTGGTGGAGGTCGTCGAGGACGACGACGACACGGCCGTCGTACCCGGCTAACCCGTTCAGCAGCTCGTCGATCGCCGCTTCGACGACCGGCCGCGGGATCCGCAGCCTCGCAAGCGCAGGACGACCCAGCCCAGGCCGAACGCGATCGACGGCCTGCGCGACGTAGGTCCAGAGCCGCACCGGGTCGTCGTCACGGGCGTCGAGCGTGATCCAGGCGCGCGCGAGGTCAGGGCGGGCGGCCAGCCAAGAGGAGACGAGCACTGTCTTCCCCGAGCCCGCCGGGCCGCTGATCACCGTCAGCTCCACGTTCTCGAGCCGGTCGAGGGAGCCGAACAGTCGTGCTCGAGGAATGACGCCAGCACGGATCCGGGGCTCCGCGAGCTTCGCCTCGATCAGCGGTAGCGCAGTCGGCAGAGCCACGTCGACGCCGTCGGCTGCCATCACGGCAAGTATCGCGCGCATTTCGCGGTTCACCTGGGTGAAAGCAGCCCCCGGGCCCAACTCGCGCGCTGGGACAGGTCTAGGGTCACGGACGAACCAACTCATTCGAGCGACTCTCACGCCGAGACGGCTCTGAGCGCTACACGGAGGTGAATCCGAACTTGCCACTCGCCTATGACTATCCGTTCCTCGATGTGCTCTGGACGATGCTGATCTTCTTCTGCTGGGTGATCTGGTTCTGGCTCCTGATCACGGTGTTCGCGGACATCTTTCGTCGCCACGACACCTCGGGCTTCGCCAAGGTGCTCTGGGTGATCTTCGTGATCGTGCTGCCGTTCCTCGGCGTCTTCATCTATCTGATCGCGAACAGCAAGGGGATGGCCGAGCGCAGCGTCGACCGGGCGAGCGCCCAGCAGCAGCAGTTCGACGCCTACGTCCAGTCGGCGGCCGGCTCGAGCGGTCCGGCTGCAGAGATCGACAAGGCGAAGCAGCTGCTCGACAGCGGCGCGATCACGCAGAGCGAGTTCGACGCGATCAAACAGAAAGCGCTCGCGTAGGCGCGAGCAGAACTAAGGAGACGAGATGACAGAGATCGGGCCAGTCGAGTACATGGTCGTGTCCTTCCCCGGCAACCGTTTCACGGGCGAGATCGCGCCTGCGCTTGCGACGCTCGTCGAGTCGAACACGATCCGGATCATCGACCTGGCGTTCGTGAGCAAGGACGCCGACGGCGCCGTCGAGGCTTTTGAGCTCAGCGACCTCCGCGAGGACGTCCGCGAAGCTCTCGACGCGCTCGGCATCGAAGGGAGCGGGTTCCTGGGCGAGGACGATCTGATGGACGCCGGCGCGAACCTCGAGCCGAACTGCTCGGCAGCGTTGCTGCTCTGGGAGGACATCTGGGCAGCCGAGCTCGCAGAGGCGCTCCGGGGCGCAGGGGGCGAGGTCGTCGCTCTCGGTCGCATCCCGCACGATGCCGTCATGGAGGCGCGCGAGTACGTGCTGTCCGCCGCCGCCACCGCCACCACATAGGAGGTTCGAACATGCTCCGTCGTAGAAGAGGGATCGTCGGCGTCGCGGCGACCACGGCAGTCGTCGCCGGGACCGCAGGCGCCGTCTCCCACCACCAGCAGCAGAAGTACGCCGCGCAGGATCAGCAGGCACAGGCGCCGCCTCCGGTCGAAGCGGCTCCGGCAGCACCGGCCGAACCCGAGCAGCCGGCGTACATGGCCGAGCTCGAGCAGCTCAACCAGCTCAAGGCGCAGGGAGTCATTACCGAGGAGGAGTTCGAGGCGAAGAAGAAGCAGATCCTCGGCGTCTAGAACGGCAGTCGAGGCGTGACGCGAGCGAGCGCAAGCAGCATGCAGCCGACCGAGCGACCGAGAGGACGAAAGCGTCGAGCCCGGAGGGTCTGATGGTGGATCTTCGTATTGACGTGAGCGGCGCCCCCGGCGTCCACGGCCTGATGCGGCGGCTCGTCGACGTGTTCGAACGGTCGGCGGTGTCGTTCGACGGGCTGCGCGCCGAGGTTCGGGTACGGTCGGAATGGGAGTCGCGTGCGGTCGTCCACGTGATCGACGCCGTCGAGGCGTGGCTCGACGAGACCGGCATACAGTCCGCGAAGCTCTGGCTCGGCGATCGGTCCTTCACGGTCGTCGGGCCGTTTTCGCTCACGAAGGTCGGATGACGGAGTCGTTCGCAACCGCCGTCGTTCCGCTCGCTCCTGCACAGCTCGTGCCGCCGGTCGAGGCCGCGCGCAGCCTCTACCGCCGGGTGCGGTTCCTCGGCGGACTCGCGTTCTGTCTCCTTTCGTTGGGTGCCTGCGTCCTGGTCGCGAGGCGCGTGAGCAGCGCGAGTTGGCCGCTCCAAGGCGCGCATCTTCCGCTCGTGTTTGTCGCCGGTGCCGCGTACCTCGCGAGCTTCGGCTTCCGAGCGTTCGGCTGGCGCCACCTCTTCCCGAGCCGCGAACGTCCTGACGGCGCTCGCTCTCTCGCGGCGTGCGGTGCCGCAGCCGCGAGCGGGCTGGTGCTGCCGTTCCGGCTCGATTACGTGGTCAAGATCTCGACCTTGCGGCGGCTCGGCGGCGTCACCCTCGGGCTCGAGACGATCGCGCTCTCGATCGTCGCGCTCGGCCTCGTCGACTCGGTCACCATTCTGCCGCTCGCCGTCTACGGCCTGGCGACTGCGGGCCCGATCCTGCGCGCCCCGCTGATCGTCGTCGTCCTCTTCTGCCTCGGCTGCCTCGGCATCCTCGCGCTCGGCCAGCGGGTGATCCGGCTACCCCTCGTCGGGCGGTCGGAGCGCCTCCACGCGGTGTACCGGCGGATCGCCGACGACACGCGCCTCTCGCGGCAGACGCTCGTCGCGGGCCTCCTCCTCTTCGGTTGCTGGACGTCGCGCGCCCTGGGAAGCGCCGTCCTGCTGAGCGCGCTCGGCGTCGGTTTCTCGCCGACGCTTGCCGTCGTCGTCCTTTGCATGGCCGGCGCGACGTCGATCCTCCCGATCACGGCCGGGGGAGCCGTCGTCGGGATGGGGACGACGGCGGGCGTCTTGTTCGCGCTCGGGGTGGCGAAGGGCTCGGCGCTCAACTTCTCGCTGGCCTCCGGGCTCCTGCTCACCACCGCGGCGCTCACGGCGGCCGCCGTCGGACTCGTCGGCTCGCTCCTGCTTACGTTCCGCGCGCGGCAGGCGCTCGCCGGCGGCACGGGTGCACCGGCCTGACACGAGGACGCCGGCTCTACCGGTGTGACCTTCCGCGCGGGTAATCGGTGCATCACCGCTGCTTGTTCGCGTCAGACCGGCGCGGCGAGCACGGCGTCGAGCAGATCGTCGAGGCGCGCCGTCGCGAGGCAGATCGAGGTGTCGGCGGCGCCGTAGTACAGCCTGACTTCTCCGCTCTCAGCGTCGTGGACGAGTCCGCAGGGGAAGACTGTGTTGGGAACGTCCCCTTCGCGTTCGTACGGGGCGTGGGGCGCGAGAACCCACTGCGGGAGGCGGCAGAGGAGGCGGGTCGGCTGCTCGAGGTCGGTGAGGGCAAGGCCGACCCGGTAAAGGGTTCCGGCCACGGTCTCCTTGACGCCGTGGTAGATGATCAGCCAGCCGCGCTCGGTCCGAAGCGGCGGTGGGCCGAGGCCGATGCGCAACGAGTCCCACCAGGCGCCCGCGCGTGGTCTCAACACCTGCTCCGGCGCGCTCCAGCTGATCAGATCGGGTGAGCGGGATAGGAGAATCTCGCCGTGGGCGCCGCCGAACTCCGTCTTCGGGCGGTGGAAGAGTATCCACTTCCCGTCGATCCGGTCCGGCAGCAGCGCCGCGTTCTTGTCCTCCGGGTGCCGCACGATCCCGTAGCGCTCGACGGTGGTGAAGTCCTTGGTCGTCGCGAGGAAGACGGCGGGCCCGGAAGGGCCGTACGCGGTGCACGTGATCACCCAGCGGTCCAGCTCGGGCACCCAAACGGTCCGGGCGTCCTCGAAGCCCCACTGCTCGCTCGCGACGCCGTCTGCCGGGGCGAGCAGCGGCTCCGGTTCGACCGACCAGCCGTCGAGCCCGTTACGAGATCGTGCGACGGTCAGATGTGAGATCCCGGTCAGGTCCTCGACGCGGGCGAGGATCACCGTCGTGCCGTTCACATGCGCTGCGGCCGGGTTGAAGACGGCGTTGGCCGGATAGGGCCAGTCGTCCGCCGTCAGGATCGGGTTGGCGGGGTGCCGGACGAAGAGCTCGCGGTTGTTCACGCCCTCGACGCCTCGAGCGTTCGCCGGCGGAGGACGGCGGGGAGCCCTGCGGCGTCGAGCAGGAGTGCCGCGCGGTGGAAGGCGAGCGTCGACTCAGCCCCCTCGTTGTCGTTGGACGTCTCACGACCGAGGCCGTCGCTGCAGCCGCCGGTCGCGAAGTCGTACAGCGGTCGACGAAGTCGGTTGCGGCCGAGGAACCAATCGAACGCGTGCTGCGCTCGCTCGCCGTGCTCGGGGTCGCCCGTGATGTTGAAGGCGGCGAGCTCGGCCTCGATCAACGCGGAAGCATCGAGCGGCTGCTCGTCACCGGATCCTGGAGCCGCGTCGCCGCGGCGGCGGCCGTGATTACCCGTCAGGCGCAGCATGCCGTCGGCCAGCCCGGACTCGTCTCCGAGCCAGCGAAGCGACTCGAGGCCGGTCTCGATCGCATCGTCCCGGCCGAGCGCCGCCCCGCCGACGATCAGGGCGTGCGAAAGCCGTGCATTGTCGTAGGTCAGCGTGTCCTCGAACCATCGCCACCCATCGGAGGCGCACGTCTCATACGCGGCATCGAGCCGGTCGACGATACGCTCGAGCAGCAGGCGGGCGTCGGGGTCACGGCGGTCGGGGTCGAGCCGCGCGAGACCGAGCGCCGCGTACGCATCCGTTCGCAGCGATGTTCCGTTGGCGAGCGTGCCGATGAGCGCGTCGAGCAGCCGGCGGGTCGGGCCAACGACGGCAGGCACCCAGGCAGTCTCCAGCAGCTCGCCCAGCGCCCAGACCGACCGGCCCACGTGGTCGCCGACGTGCGGCTCGTCGAGCCAGCGCCGGTCGTAGCTCATGAAGTTGCGCATGCCCGCGCGCTCGTCCGCCGCGTCGCGTAGGAACGCGAGCGCCCGATACACGATCGACGTCCACGTCTGCTCGTCACCGCGCCGTGCGAGCTCGACGGCGACGACGGCGAGCCGCGCGACGTCGTCGACGCAGTAGCCGCTCTGACGGTTCGGAATCACGCCGTGGGCGTGCTGCACGATCCCGACGTCGTCGACGAGCGTGAGCAGGTGATCGGTCCGCACGCTCGCGAGTTGGAACTCATGGCCCGCCACCGGCCGCCGGCGTGGCACAAGGTCGATCGCCTCCCTCAGCACGACTGCCGTGTCCTCGGCAACGGACGGCCACGCAAGGGCCGAGCCGATCCGGCGCGCCTCGGCGCGTGCCGCCGCAAGCCTCTCGGGCTGCTCGATGAACCCGCAGACGGCCTCCCCGAGGGCTTCCGCGTCGGAGAACGGCACGATCACACCGGCGCCGGAGGCGAGCATGTCCTCGGCGTACCAGTAGGGCGTCGAGATCACCCCGCAGCCTGCCGCGATGGCGAACGTGAGCGCGCCGGAGGCGATCTGCTCGCGGTTGCCGTAGGGGGTGATGAAGATGTCGGTCGCCGCGAGCAGATCGGCGAGTTCGTCGACCTTCAGGAAGCGGTTGTCGAACTCGACGTGCTCGGAGAGCCCGAGCTCCTGAACGGCCTGCTCCAGCCCGAGACGGTACTGCTCTCCTTCTCGCCCGACCACGTCTGGGTGCGTCCTTCCCGCGATCAGGTAGAGGACTTCCGGGTGGCGCTCGATGATCGCCGGCAGCGCCTCCAGCACCGTTTCGATGCCCTTGCCCGCTGAGATCAGCCCGAACGTCGAGAGCAGGAAGCGCGCGCTCCGGCGCTCGTCGCGACCCAGCATCGGCGCGAGGTAGCGTGCGGCTTGTCCCGAGGCATACTCGTCCGCCCGCCGCGCGAGCACCGCCGGTGCGCCGTGCGGCACGACGCGGATCTTCTCACCGGCGCACGCTCCACCCGAGACGAGCAGGCGCCGCGCCGTTTCGGTCATCACGATCACGAGCTCGGCCTGACGACACAGCGCCCCGAGCACCGCGGACTGATGCGCGGTTGGCTGCGAGAGCACCGTGTGGAGCGTTACGACTGCGGGTTGCGAGAGCTCCTCCATGAACGACAGGACGTACTCGCCGTCGCGTCCGCCGAAGATCCCGTACTCGTGCTGGAGGAGGACGACGTCGACGTCGAGCCGCCCGAGGATCCTGGCCGCGCGGACGTAATCGCCGCGAACCCCCTGCGCGATGGTCGCCAGGAGCCCCGGTCGCTGCGGACGCGACGGCTCGTTGACGACGACGATCTTCTCGACCCTGTCAACGCCACTGACGCCAACGAGCGCCGCGTGGACGTCGGCGGCAAAGGTGCCGATGCCGCAGGCTCGCGGCGGATACGTCGAAACGATCGCGGTACGCATCACTCCCGCGCTCCCTTCCCTCAGGTTCCGGCGACGCCGACTCGCGCAGCGATATGCGGGTTCGGGCCACCCTAGCTGACACCCGACCGGGTACGCGGACGGAGCTACCCTCGCTGCTTGATGTCTTCTCCCTCTTCTCCGGCCGGGACCCTGCGGGTCGCGATCCTCGCGCCGATCTCCTGGCGGGTACCGCCGCGCCACTACGGCCCCTGGGAGCAGTTCGCATCCCTCTTGACCGAGGGATTGGTCACGCGAGGAGTCGATGTCACCTTGTTCGCCACCGCCGACTCCGTGACCACCGCACGTCTCGTCGGGACGGCGCCAACCGGCTACTCCGAGGATCCGGCGTTGCATGCGAAGGCCTGGGAGGGACTGCATATCTCGGCGGTATTCGAGCGAGCCGACGAGTTCGACGTGATCCACAACAGCTTCGACTTCCTGCCGCTGACCTACAGCGGCCTGGTCGACACCCCGGTCGTGACGACGATCCACGGGTTCTCGTCAGAGCAGATCGTGCCTGTCTTCGAGAAGTACAACCAGTGCGGCTACTACGTTGCGATCAGCGACGCCGACCGACACGAGAATCTCGACTACGTCGCGACCATCCACCACGGCGTCAACCTGGACGAGTTCGAGGTCGAGCGGGAGCCGGGCGACTATCTGCTGTTCTTCGGGCGGATCCATCCGGACAAGGGGACCGCGGAGGCGATCGACGTGGCCGAGCGCGCCGGCACGCCGTTGACGATCGCCGGGATCGTCCAGGACCACGAGTACTTCGAGCGGCTCATAGAACCGCGAATCGACGGGAAGCACGTGAGCTACATCGGCCCGGTTGGGCCCGATCGCCGTGGACATTTGCTCGGCGGTGCGAGGGCGCTCTTGCACCTCGTCAACTTCGACGAGCCGTTCGGCTTCAGCGTCGTCGAGGCGATGGCCTGCGGCACGCCGGTGATCACTCGGCGGCGCGGCTCGATGGCCGAGATCGTGCGGGACGGTGAGAACGGCTTCCTCGTCGAAACCCTTGACGAGGCGGTTGCCGCCGCGTACGCGTCGGAGGGCCTCGACCGAGCGGCCGTGCGCGCGTCGGTCGAGGAGCGCTTCGACGCGAATCGGATGGTGGACGACTACCTCGCTCTCTACCGGCGGGTCGTCGAGCTCCATCGCAGGGCATCGGTCGACGGAGTATCTGTCCGCTGAGCCTGAAATCGCAGGGGGATCGGTTCCGGGTCGGCGTCAACTACTGGCCGGCGCGCACCGCGATGGGCTGGTGGTCACAGTTCGATCGGGCCGAGGTCGCAGCCGACTTTGCGCGGATCGCCGCGAACGGTCTCGATTCCGTCAGGGTGTTCCTGACCTGGGAGGACTTCCAGCCGGCCCCGGACGAGGTCGACCGAGAGATGCTCGAGCGGCTCGTGACGGTTGCGGATCTCGCCGGCGAGCTCGGGCTCGCGGTCGTCCCCACGCTCTTCACCGGGCACATGAGCGGAGTGAACTGGATCCCGGCGTGGGCGCTCGGGGGTTCGGCCGGTGACGACCGCTTCCGGGTTGTCTCGGGCGGCAGGGTCGCCACGGCCGGACTCCGCAACTGGTACGCGGATCCGGCCGTCGCGGACGCCCAGGCACTCCTGGCGGCGGAGGCCGCCGCTGCCCTCGCCCGTCACGAGGCCGTCTGGGCGTGGGATCTCGGCAACGAGAACTCGAACTGCGTGATCCCTCCGAGCCGGGCGTCCGCCCGCACGTGGCTCGCGCGCCTCACCTCGGCGATCCGTGGCGCCGACGACACGGCGCTCATCACCGTCGGCTTGCACATGGAGGACCTCGAGGAAGATCGGCAGCTCGGGCCGCGTGAAGTCTCCAACGCGTGCGATCTCCTCTCGATGCACGGCTACCCGATCTACGCTCGCTGGGCCGACGGTCCGACCGACGACCAACTGCTCCCGTTCCTGGCCCGTCTGACCCGCTGGCTGGGCGCGGGTCGCGAGGTCCTGTTCACCGAGTTCGGGCTTCCGACCTACAGCCGCGGCGATCCGAAGGGGGAGAGCGTCCGGCGGCGAACCCCTACGCCGCTGATCGAAGAGGATGCTGCCGCCGCGTACACGACCAGGGCCCTGGCCGCGCTGCGTAGCGCCGGCTGTCTCGGCGCAATGCTGTGGTGCTACTCGGATTACGACCCCGCGCTCTGGGAGCGCCCGCCCCTTGATCTCGCCGTCCACGAGCGCTCGTTCGGACTCTGGCGAGCCGACGGCTCACCGAAGCCGTCGGTCGCCGCCGTCGCGGCGTTCGTCGGGGCAGACCGGTGCGTCAGCGCGGACGACGACACGTGGATCGACCTCGACCCAGACGAGTTCTGGCTCGACCCGAGCGCCCAGATGCCGCGCCTCTACCGGCGGTATCGGAGCAGTCGCGAGTCAACTCCGCCGCGGCCGTGAGCTTTGCTCCGCCGCGGCCGGCGTGAGCCGCCCGACCTGACCCTGCGAGGCGGAAAGGGCGATGAGCACGCCGATGATGGTTGAGTCCGCCAGCCAAGGAACCGCTGAACGGTCTAGCTCTCGCCCACTTTCTCGTTGCCTTTCAGCTGCTCAAGGTTCTGCGGCAGCGGTCGTCCCTGCTGCAAGGCAGCGAGCTTCTCGACCTCTAGGGCTATCTCGCGAACGGCTTGCTCAAGGCCGTGAGTCCGCGAGACCAGCTCTTCGACGAGAGCCTGCGTTCCCATTGTCGAGAGAAGCGGCTCCTGACCTTTGTGAGACTGGACCAGCTGGTCGACACGCTCGTACAGGGTGGCCTCCAGGCTCTCCATACACCTTCCCTTTCGTCAACCACGATTCATACACCCGGAGGGCGTAGCCAGCAACAGACCAGGCCCGCACCGGCCTTGCGGTGAACTACGCGAGCTGCTCGAAGTGCTCGTGAACGAGACGACGCACGTCCTCGACTCTGGAGGCCCTCCGATCGCCGACCGTCTTGACGTCAATCGTGACCTCGGCTTCGCGCGCGAGCATCGCCGTCGAGCGACGCGAACCTGACTGGAACCTGACTGACGGCCTGCCGCGCAGTCTGCAATCGGCGCGACGACCAAGAGAAAAAGCCCCGATTTCCGGGGCTTTCGTGAGAGCGGATGATGGGACTCGAACCCACGACCTTCTGCATGGCAAGCAGACGCTCTAGCCAACTGAGCTACATCCGCGTTCGGCTCAGTGTAAAGGATTGCGCCCGCTCGTCTCGGGCGAAGACGTGGGTGTAGACGGACATCGTCGTCTGGACGTCCCGATGCCCGAGCGTGCGCGAGGTCGTGCGCCGAGATCCCGATCGAGCTGAGCTGAGACACGAGCGCGTGGCGCGCGCTGTGCGGCATCACCTTCGGCCCGTCGGTCCTGACAGAACGGACTCACCAAGACCTGACCAAGCAGGCCGGGAGCCCGCACGAGTCCATGGATCCCGCTGCGATCTCCTGCTGCGTGAGCAGGCGGTCTAGCTCATGCTGGCAAGCACGGATGACTTGCGACGACGCATTAGATACAGCGGCAGCACCACGATCCAGAGCAGAAACACGCTAAGCCCCCAGAGCAAGGGTTTGCTGGCGAATCTCTTCTGGCCCCAGTCCCGTTTACGCGCGTCGTCGTACACCAACATCGCGAAGAGAACAGCGACTACGAAATCAACGCCCTCGCGTGTCATCGCCCTCCGGCAATCGGCCGCGAACGAACGGAAGCCATCCCCCAAAGAGGCAACATGCATCAACTCACGGAGCTGAGGGTCCGCCTGCTCTGACTGCCAGGAGTGGAGCCAACTGCTCGGCGATGCGAGCCGAAGCCCCTGCATGTCGCCCTCGGGTGTCGCCGCCTCCTCGGCTTGGGCTCGCCCGAGTTCAGAGCTGGGGTCGGACGGCGCAGAGAGTCGCCACGACCATTCAGAGTCAACCGCACGATCGTGCCAAACACCTCTTTACAGCAACTCTTCGGTTTGGTTCGATGCGATTTTGGGCCACGGGATATGGGCGGGCGCTGCCTGCGCTCGCCGGGCCAGGACGACGCAGACGAGGTTGATGCTTGTGGGTGGGCTCTTCGCATCGAGGGTTGGGGTGCTGTGCATCGCTTTCGGAGTTTGTGTATCTCTCGCGGTGCCGCCGAACGGAATCCCGGCGTCGTCGCAGGCTCCGGGCCCCTCAATTCCGCCTCCTGATGTGCCGCCTCCTGATGTACCGCTCCCCCCGAGCCCGCAGGACATCCAGCCTCCGCGCGTGCAGGCACTCAGCACGAGCGGGTCAACCGATCACAACATTCGTCTTCGTTTCAAGATCGCCGATGACAGCGGGCGTGCCGCGATCATCCTCGATGTCTGGCTGCGCCAGACAACCGTCGTCCACCGATCATTTCCGCTGCAGGACGTAAGCGCCGCCACGACCTACTACATCAACTGGAGGCCGCAGCGATCCGGCGCATACCGATTCTGCGTACACGGTCGTGATGCTGCAGGCCGTCTTTCAAGCGGGTGCGCCCGCGTGGTCGTAAAGCCGTGACTCTGGTCTCCACAAGCCTGTGGTATCTGCCATTAGCCGCGGCCACCGTCCTCTTCTTCGTCTTCACACCAATCCTGGCGTGGCAAATCTTCAAACGCGTTACTGGAGAACCGACAGAGGTCGAGATCTTCAACGTCAAGATCAAGACGCCCTACGTCAGCGCCGCGATGACGGTGATTGGAATCGCAGGAATGGTCTTTGTGATTCCCAAGATCGCCGCCGAAGGGAAGGTGCGCGTGACTGCGGTCGAACTTTCCCTCGACGGCAGAACAGGCCCCGACACCCTCGACTGGCACACACGTTGTCCTGCCACCGTTGCGCTCACCGGGACGATCACGGCCATCGGCAAAGGCACCGTCACCTACCAGTTCATCCGCAGTATTGGAACCCAGGGCGATCAAGTCACCCGGACGCCGGCAGCTAGCGTCGATTTCAGCGGCAACAAGACTGCGACGATCACCGACAAGGTGGTAGTGCCGTTCCCGGAAGGGAGGTACTACTACACCGATGTGCTCAAGATCACCGACCCGGGCACGCGCGAGTCAGATCCGGTCGGATTCTTCGTCACGTGCGATCAGACAGCCGAGCCGGCCCCACCAGAAATGGGGCCGCCACCGAACGTCACCGCCCCTCCGGGTGAATAGGACTCGTCGCCGCCCCGGGCGGGTAGCCTCACCGAGTCGCCAGCAACTCGAAACCCGCTTACCCTCCGGGCACGCGACAGGCCGGTCGGGGCAGCAGCGCGCCCGTCCCCGGGGGCGAGCGCGCGCTACCCCGGGCGAGGTTTCCCGTGCCGACAAAGCGAAACCGTCGCTGCCAGGCCGGCCTCGCCCGACACGACCTCGCAACGCCCGCTCGCATAGGACGGCCCGCCTGGGGAAAAGCGGGCCGTCAACGCCGGGAGCCAGACGGGCTTCTCACACTGAGCGAGAGCTACGGCAGGTCTGCGGCCCCTCCTGCCGCTGTCTGGACTCCCGTGCGTCGAAGGTTACTCCTTGACCGGCCGCGGCACGGCCTCAACGTTCGGCGGCTCGATCCAGGGCCTCGTTCACAAGACGGTCGGCGAGCTCGTTGTGCTCCCGCACGACGTGCCGGTACTCGACGCTCGCCAGGCGCCGAGCGAGCCGCGCCGCCTCGAGCGACAGCTCGCGCAGCGCCTCGTTCCTGACCTTGTACTCGCCGCGCATCTGCTTCACGAGGAGCTCCGAGTCGGAGACGACCTCGACATCGGGGACGGCGAGCTCGACCGCCTTGGCAAGACCTGCGACGAGGCCCCGGTACTCGGCCACGTTGTTCGTCGCGACGCCGATGGTCTCGCCCTCGGCCGCGAGCACCGTCCCGTCCTCGGCCTCGAGGACGTAGGCAAAGGCGGCGGGGCCGGGGTTGCCGCGCGCGCCTCCGTCCGTGAAGAGGCGCGCCCTCACAGCAGCGGGTAGACGTCGAACGCCGGCTCCTCGTACGGGTGCGCCCGCCGAAGCGCCGCCACGATGTCCTCGTGTCGGTCCTCGGGGAAGACCGTCTCGAGGCGCAGCTCCTCCACGTGCTCCTCCTCCCCCACCTCGCCGACCGTCGGATTCGCCCCCGGCAGAGCGCGGAACGTCCCGGTTCCCGCCGTGAACCACGAGCAGCGCTCGTAGTCCCCGATCCGCCCCGCTCCGACCTCGAACAGCGCGTCGCGCACGGCGTCGAGAGCCTCCGGCGGCACGAACACGACGAGCTTCCTGTTCACCGCGCCGACGGCGGCTCGGCGTTGTCGATCTGCGCGCGCTGGAGGCGACCCGAGAAGTCGACGTAGACCGCCTTCCACTCCGTGAAGACGTCGAGCGCGGCCTGCCCGGCCTCGCGGTGCCCGTTGCCCGTCTCCTTGACGCCGCCGAACGGCAGGTGCACCTCGGCGCCGATCGTGCCCGCGTTCACGTACGTGATCCCCGCCTGCAGGTCGCGCATCGCCCGGAAGGCACGGTTCACGTCGCGCGTGTAGATCGAGGACGAGAGGCCGAAGCGGACCGAGTTCGCGGCGGCGAGCGCCTCGTCGAAGCCTGCGACCGGAATGAGGGCGGTCGTCGGTCCGAAGATCTCCTCCTGGGCGATCCGCATCTGCGGTTCGACGTCGGCGAACACGGTCGGCCGGTAGTAGAAGCCCTCGCCGTCCACGACCTCTCCCCCGGTCAGAAGCGTCGCGCCCTCGTCCCGGCCGATCTCCGTGTAGCCGTGGACGCGCTCGAGCGCCTCGCGGTTGATCAGCGGCCCGACGTCAGTCCCCTCCTCCCAACCGGGCCCGAGCCGGAGCCGCTCGGCTGCGGCCACGAGCTTCGATTGGAGCGAGCCGTACACGGCCTCGTGGACGATCACCCGCGAGGCGGCTGTGCACCGCTGCCCGCTCGTGCCGAAGGCCGACCAGACGATGCCCTCGATGGCGAGGTCGAGATCGGCGTCGTCCATGACGATGATCGCGTTCTTGCCGCCGAGCTCGAGGTGGACATGCTTGAGACGGTCGGCGGCGGCCCTGGTGACGGCGATCCCGGTCTCACGCGAGCCCGTGAAGGTGATCACCGGCACGTCGGGATGGCGGACGAGCGCGTCGCCCGCCTCCTCGCCGTAGCCGTGCACGACGTTGACGACGCCCGGCGGGACGCCCGCCTGGGCCAGGAGCTCGACGAACCGCTCGGCGAGGAGCGGCGTGTCCTCGGCCGGCTTGAGGACGACGGTGTTGCCGCAGACGAGCGCCGGGCAGAGCTTCCACGACGGGATCGCGATCGGGAAGTTCCACGGCGTGATCGCGCCGACGACGCCGACCGGCATCCGCACACTCATCATGAACTTCTCGCGCAGCTCGCTCGGCGTCGTCTGGCCGTGGAGGCGCCGGCCCTCGCCGCCCATGAAGTAGCTCATGTCGATCGCCTCCTGGACGTCGCCGCCGGCCTCGGCCCTGACCTTCCCCATCTCACGGGTCATCAGGTCGGTCAGCTCGTCCTTGTGGGCCTTCAAGAGCTCCGCGAAGCGATAGAGGACGTTGCCGCGCTCGGGCGCGGGCACGAGGCGCCACTCCTCGAAGGCGTCCTTCGCCGCGGCGACGGCACGGTCGACGTCGTCTGCAGTCGAGCGCGGAAAGACCCCGAGCGCCTCCCCCGTGGCCGGAACGAGCGACTCGAACGTGTCGCCCCCGGCCGCGTCGACCCACTCCCCCGCGATGTAGTTCCTGAAGCTCGGCGACTGAGCGACCGCCATGCCGCCGATCCTAGACCACGTAGCGCGGGGCTCTCAGGCGTCCGTGACGTCCGTCGAGGGGAATGTCCCCGGAATGCGCATGCGCCTGCGATCGCGCGTCTCGCGCCGCTCGACGAACTCTTCGCCCTCCCCGGCGCGACGCCGGTTGGGGCCGCCGCGGCGCCGGTCGACGATCACCGTGACACCCGGATTGTCCTTGTAGTAGTCGACGAGCTTCTCGAAGAGCTCGCCCTCGAGCTCGCGCGGCACGACGCAATAGATCACAGGCTCAGTCTAGGGACGGACCCCGTCGGCGCTAGGGCTCGCGCCGCTACAGGCGCGCGATGTCCGGGACGACGCGGCCGTCGTCCTCCACGTTCGCGTTCCAGTCGGTGAACGACGCTTCGAGGTCGGCCGGATCGTGTCCGCGCTCGGCGAGCCGAACCGGCTGGGCCGACTCGGGGGTGATGCGGTACTGGTACCAGGAGATATCCCAGGCGACGGTGACCACGCTGTCCGTGTTCACGCCCGAGAGCGGCACGATCGAGGCGCGCGGCGTGCCGAGGCTCTTCGCGATTCCGCCGACGGTGCGCCGGTACTGCGAGGCGTTGAAGAGGTCGGCCGCCTCGACCAGCCCGAACTCCCGCTCGGAGAGGCGGCGCAGGATCGGATCGCTCGCGACCGGCTCCTCCGCGGGCGCCTTGGGTGCGCGGAGCAGGGTGGCGAGGGAGAAGCGGCTTCGACGTCGCTCGGCGGGGATCGTCGGCGTCGTGGGCGAGCCCTCCTTGATCCAGCCGTCCTCAACCGCGATCTCCTGGCAGAGCGGGCACACGTCGACGTAGTCGTCGCCGCCGTTCGCCGAGTACCGGACCGCCCGCTCCCCCAAGAGGAGCGTCCGCTCGCAGATCGCACAGCGGCGCTCGACGCTGACCCGGGTGACTCGCATGTCTGAACCGTATCGCTTTCGGGCCCGCCGTCCCAGTGTCGGACACGAGCGCACGAAACCGAAACCCGATCGTGACCGGATCGTGAAAAGCCCTGCTCAGCCGGGGACCGAGCCCGTCCCCAGGGGACATGTCCCGGTGTCGGACACCCGGACATGTCTCGAACGGACACGTCAGGCCGGGACGGCTTCCTTCTCTGCCTTGGCGGCTTCGATCAGCTTCTGGGCGATGTGCGCCGGGACTTCCTCGTAGCGGAGGAACTGCATGTGGTAGTCACCGCGGCCGCCGGTCATCGACGTGAGCGACTGCGAGTAGGTCAGCACCTCGGCCATCGGCACCTCGGCCTTGATCGTCGTCATGCCGCCCTGCGGCTCCATGCCCAGGAGGCGGCCACGCCGCGAGTTGAGGTCGCCGTTCACCGCGCCCACCGCATCGTCGGGAACCGTGACCTCGAGCTCCATGATCGGCTCGAGCAACGTCGGCTGCGCCTTCTCGTACGCCGTCTTGAACGCCATCGAGCCGGCGATCTTGAACGCCATCTCCGACGAGTCGACCGTGTGGTACGAGCCGTCGACGAGCCGCACGCGCACCCCCTGGACGGGCGCGCCGGCGAGCTCGCCGTGCACCATCGCCTCCTGGATGCCCTTGTCGACGGCCGGCCGGAAGCCCTGCGGGATCACGCCGCCGACGATCTGGTCGACGAACTCGTAGCCCACCTGGCCCTCGAGCGGCTCGATCACGATGTGGCAGTCGCCGAACTGGCCCCGCCCGCCCGTCTGCTTCTTGTAGCGACCCTGGGCCCGTGCATCCGTCTTGATCGTCTCCACGTACGGGACGCGCGGCTGGTGCAGGTCGACCTCGACGCCGAAGCGGCTCTTCAGCCGCGCGACCGCCACCTCGACGTGCACCTGGCTCATCCCCGAGAGGAGCTGCTCGCCCGTCTGCGGATCGCGGCGGAGCTGCAACGTCGGGTCCTCCTCGTTCAGCCGGCGCAGGCCCTGCGCGACCTTGTCCTCGTCACCCTTGGTCCTCGGCGTGACCGCGAAGCTCATCACCGGCTCCGGGAAGGCGATCTTCGGAAGGTCGAGCTCCCGCTCGGCGTCGGCGAGCACGTCTCCCGTCTGGACGTCCTTCAGCTTCGCAACCGCTCCGAGGTCGCCCGGCCCGAACGCGTCGGCCTTGTCGTGCTCCTTGCCCTGGAGCATCATCAGCGTCCCGATCCGCTCCTTCGCCTTGTCGCGGACGTTGACGAGGGACGAGTCCGAGGCCACCGTGCCTGAGAAGACACGGAAGACGGAGATGCGGCCCGCGAACGGATCGGCCACCGTCTTGAAGACGAAGGCCGACGTGCCGGCGTCGCCGACCGGAGACGGCTTCCGCGCCGGAGACGGAACGGCGTCGACGAGGACGTCGAGCAGGGCGCGCGTGCCGAGATTCTTCGTCGCGACGCCGCATGCGACCGGGTAGAGCTCGTCGTTCGTGACGGCCGTCTTCAGCGCGGCCGCCACCGCGGCCGCGTCGAGCTCCTCGCCGCCGAGGTAGCGCTCCATCAGCTCTTCGTCCGTCTCGACGACGGCGTCGAGCAGCTTCTCGCGGTACTCCGCCGCCGTGTCGGCGAGGTCGTTCGGGATCGGCACCGGATCGCCCTCGCGGGCGCCGGACGGGTCCATGTAGGCGCAGCTGTGGAGCAGATCGACGATGCCTGTCAGCTCGTGCTCGGAGCCGATCGGGAGCTCGACCGCGACGCAGCGATCCGAGAGCTGCTCCCGGAGCGCGCCGAGCACGCGGAGGAAATCGGCCCGCTCACGGTCGAGCATGTTCACGAAGACGACGCGCGAGAGGCTGAGCTCCTCGGCGCGATTCCAGACGCGGGACGTGTTGACCTCGACGCCCATCACGCCGGAGACGACCACGAGCGCGCCCTCGACGACGCGCAGGCTCGCGATCGTATCGGCCTGGAAGCCCGAGTCACCGGGCGTGTCGACCAGGTTGATCTTCCGGCCCTCCCACTCGAGGTGGGCGAGCGAGCCGGCGAGCGACATCTGCCGCCGCTGCTCGTCCTCGTCCCAGTCGGCGACGGTGTTGCCGGCCTCGACCGTGCCCAGGCGGTTGATCGCGCCGGCCTGGAAGAGCATCGCCTCGACGAGCGAGGTCTTGCCGGTCCCGCGGTGACCGACGACGGCGACGTTGCGGATCTTCCCGGGCTCTTGCGGCATCCTCTTGCTCCTTCGCGACAGCTGACTCGGACGCCGCCATCCTAGTCCCTTGTCGTCTGCTGCTTACGCGCGAGCGACCGCCCCGGTGATGCGCGACTTGAGCCGGAGCACGGCCTTCGTGTGCAGCTGCGAGACGCGCGACTCGGTGACGCCGAGCACCTCGCCGATCTCGCGCAGCGTCAGCTCCTCGTAGTAGTAGAGGGTGACAACGAGCTTCTCGCGCTCGGGCAGGCGCGAGATCGCGTCGGCGAGCGCCTCCCGCACCTCCGCCTCGTCGAGAACCTCGGGCGGCCGGACGCTGTCGGGATCCTCGAGCGTGTCGAGAAGCGAGACCTGGTCGCCCTCGCCGGAGACCGACCATAGCTCGTCGAGGGCGGCGATCGACGAACGCGAGATATCGGTCAGCGACTCCTCGAGCTCGTCGACGGTGATCCCGATCTTCTCCGCGATCTCCTCGTCCGTCGGCGCGCGCCCGAGCTTCGCCTCGAGCTCGGCGATCGCCCGCTCGATCTGGCGCGCGCGCGAGCGGACCGATCTCGGCACCCAGTCGAGCGCGCGCAGCTCGTCGATGATGGCGCCGCGGATCCGTGCGATCGCGTACGTCTCGAACTTGATGTCGCGGTCCGGGTCGTAGCGCTCGATCGCCTTGATCAGGCCGAGCAGCCCGTACGAGACGAGGTCGCCCTCGTCGACGTGCGCCGGCAGCCCGGAGCCGAGGCGACCGGCGACGTACTTGACGAGCGGCGCGTAGGTCAGGATCAACCGGTCGCGCACCGCCTTGTCACCGGTGCTCCGGTACTCGAGCCAGAGGCTCCGGGTGTCGGTCTCTTCGGCCAATGGAAAGAGAATACGAGCTAGCGGCGGATTCTCCTTAGCGCAGCTAGGGCAAACGAGCCCATCCAGGCGGCCAGCGCGGCCGCCGCGACCGCGATCACCCACCGCCCGGCGGCACCGCTTCCGACGGCGATGCCGGCGAAAGCGAGGGTGAGAACCGAGAAGAGCAAGGGCATCGCGATCGCGCTCACGCTGGATGATGATGCCGGAGAGCCCCGATACAATCGACGCGGCCGAACCGAGGGGCGTAGCTCAACTGGCAGAGCACCGGTCTCCAAAACCGGGGGTTGCAGGTTCGAGTCCTGCCGCCCCTGTCCCTCTGGTAGAGCCAAACAGGCTCCTTTCCAGGTCTTTTAGTGTCTCGACTCCTAGGTTCCTCTCCCGCCTGGAACCGCTCGACACCGCTCCTCTGAGGCCCTCAGAGGCCCTCAGAGAGGCCCGCACCCAGAGGCCCACGAGGCCCGCAGGAGAGGCGAACCCGGCGGCCTCTCACGAACGTCACGTTCTCAGGGTCGACACCTGATCGTTGCCGCCGCGTAACCCACGGCGGCACCGGCCGCAGGCATCTTCACGGTCGTCCGCCGAGGCTCCCCGCCGCAAACCCCGGGTCGAGCCGCGTTTGGGACGGACAGGGGGCACGGCACAGGCCGGTCCGCGCCGGGCGTGCCTCCGCGACAGTCGGCGGGAGGGGGCTGGACGCCACCTCTCCCGCCAACCGCGCGGTTCAGCGCCGCTGCTCGACGCCAAGCGTCGGCGAGCTGAGCTCTGCCGCCCGGTCGAGCTAGGCCGCCCGGACTGGCCGGACGGCTCGATCATTCACCGGGACGCTACTGTCCGTTTGGGCCGCCCTCGCTCGACCCACGATCGATCTCGGGCCGGATGGAAAGATGCTCGTCGACGGATCTCCCCTCTACATCGTCGTAGCAACGAAGATGAACCCGGACGGAGAGATCCGAGGGCAGATCAAGATCCGCCGTTAGCCCCCGGGTTCTGGCCGAGTGTCAGCTGAAGACCGAGAACCCGGTCTCCGGGCCCTTGCCGAAGAAGTAGAGCCAGCGGCCGGGGCGAAACAGGAGCTCGACGGTCTTCTTGCCCGTGAAGGGGCCGCCGCTGATCGTGGTCGAGGCATGGTCGCGGCGCTGCAGCGTGAGCCCGGCCGTCTTGCTGCGGTCGACGACGACGATGGCGTAGCGCCCCGCCTTGAGCGACTCCTCGCTCACGCGCTTTCCGTCGACGGTCAGGCTGAGCTTGCCCGCAGGGCTCACGGTCGCCGCGAGCTCGCCGCGGAACCCGAGTCGCGCAGACCCGACGACGGGCACGTTGCCGGTCGAGCCTGTCTTGGCCTTCGACGACGAACCCGCCTGGCTCGCAGATCCACCGCTCGCCGTCGCGGTGCTCGATCCCGTCGCGGAGGTGCGGAACACGACCTGGAGCGTCGGGCGGTAGTCGTCCTGGGCCGTGTACGTCGAGCTCGGGAGCAGGGTCTCGAGGAACTGCTCGACCTTGTTGTCACCGTTGTTCAGGTCGGTGACGATGTCGACCCCTGGGCCGAACAGGTGCCACTTGTGGACCGTGTCGTGCTCGGCGAAGAACTCGTTGCTGATCGTCACCCAGTAGGGCCCGGGCGCGATCGTCGTGCCCGCGCCGACGACCGAGCCGTCGCCGAGGTTGACCGTGAGGCTTCCGCTCGGCTGGTAGGTCAGGTCGAGCGGCGGCGGAGTCGTCGCGGCGCTCGAGACCGGAGCCGGCACCAGGGCCAGCGCACCGAGGAGCAGGGCAAGACAGGTGCGGGAGAGCATCGTCATTTCCGGGCGACGACGAAGCTCGTGTGTGGTCCACCGCCGGAGAAGAAGGTCCACGTGCCGGCGTCGAGCGCGACCCGGAGCGATTTCCGCCCGACGAAGTCGGCGTCCGTGAGCGGCATCGCGGCACTCCTGGCCTGCCTCAGCGTGAAGCCGGCCTTTGGGCTCCGGTCGACGACGGTGATCGTGTAGCGGCCGCGCGTGAGCTTGCCCACCGAGACGGGCTTGCCGGCTCGCATGAGCTGGAGCTTGCCGGCCGTGCTGACGGAGGCCGCGAGCGCCCCCATGTACGGGAGCAGCCTCGAGCCGACGACATCGCTGTTGTGGACGACTCCCTTTGCCTTCGCCGTTGCTGCGGTGCTCCCGCCGGCGGTGCTCGACCCTGTCGCAGCCGTGCGAAACACGACCTGAAGCGACGGGTGGTAGTCGTCCTGCACCGTGTAGGTGGAGCCCGCGTGCAAGGTCTCCAGGTACTGCTCGATCGTGCTGTCGCTGCAGTTCAGGTCAGTCCAGATGTCGATCCCGGCACCGAAGATGTGCCACTTGTGGACCCCGTCGCGCTCGGCCGGGAAGTCGTTCGTGAAGGTGACCCAGTACGGGCCGGGCGGGATCGTCGTGCCCGAGCCGATGGAGCTTCCGTCCGCGAGGCTCACACCCAGCGTGCCGTTGGCGCGATAGGTCAGGTAGAGGGGCGGCGGGTCCGCGGCCGCCGCCGCGCCGGTGAGGCAGAGCACGAGCGCTGCGAGGCCGACGAGGAGAACGGATGAGGTGCGGAGTGACGGCATGCGATTGCGATCGACGGAGTGGGCCCGTTGCCGAGCCCACTCCGCTCTTCCCTTAGGTCATCTTCCTACTGGCCCGCCGCCCGCAGAACCTCGCGGACACGGGACGGGGTCATCGGCGCCTGGCGGATGCGGACACCCGTGGCGTCGAAGAACGCGTTCGCGACGGCCGGGGCGACCGTCGTCGTCGACGGCTCGCCGACGCCGAGCGGCACCTTGTCCGTCCGCTGGACGACGATCGGGGTCACCGCCGGCGAGTCGACGAAGCGCAGGATCGGGTACGACACGAAGTCGAGTCCGAGCACCCTCTTCTTGTCGAACCGCACCGCCTCGCGGAGTGCCCGCGAGAGGCCCTGGACCGTCGCCCCGACGATCTGGTTCTCCACCAGCCCCGGGTTGACGGCAAGCCCTGCGTCGACCGCGTTGTAGATGTGGAGCACGCGGATGACGCCGGTCTTCTTGTCGACTTCGATCTCGGCCACTCCGGCCGCGTAGGCGGCAGAGCCGTGCCGGCCGAAGCCGAACCCGCGACCCTTCACGACGTTGCCCGTCTGCTTCACCGAGTTGGAGACGCGTGTCTGCCAGTTCGCCGCCTGGACCGCGGCGTTCATCGCCGTCAGCCACCGGTCGTCGCTGATGTTCTTGCGGCGGAACTCGATCGAGTCCATGTTCGCCGCGTACGCGAGCTCGTCGATGAGCTGCTCGGACGCGAACGCCGTCTGCGGCCCCTGTGGGTCGCGCAGCGAGCCGTTCTTGAAGTAGCCGTTGTAGAGCGGCAGCGTCTTGCCTTGCAGCCGCTTGTTCGGGAGGTCGTAGCCCGGCGCCGTGTTCGGCGTGTTCGGGCTGAACAGGCCGGGTGTCGGGTACGGCGTCCCGGTGAGCTCCCGGGTGAGGTCGAGGGTCGTTCCCGGCTGGCCGAGAACGCTGTAGTCGTACGCGACGATCTTGCCGTTCGCGTCGATCCCGCCGCGCATGTCGTTGAGCTGCGCCGGCCCGAAGTTGTCCCAGCCCATCTCGTCCCAGCGCATGTACTGCACGCGTACGGGCTTGCCGACGATCTGGGACATCAGCACCGCCGGCTCGTGCGGGAGGACGGGGAATGTGCCGCCGCCGCCGAACGAGCTCGCGCCCTCGTACCAGATCACGCGGACCTGCGACGTGGAGAAGCCGAGGAAGTTCGCGATGTCGCGGTGGACGCTCTCCATCTGCTGACTGCTCGTGAACACCGTCGCGAAGTCGGGCTTCACGTCGGCGACCGCACACGCGGGGCCGATCACCGCACGACCCTGGTAGTCGAACGTGTAGCTCGCCTTCACGGTCTTGGCCGCCGAGGCGAGCGCCGCATCGACGTTGCCCTGCTCGAGCGTGTTTCGGGCCGGGGCCAGGCCCGCCGTGTCCTGGTCGCGCATCTGCTTCCAGAGGCTGCCGGTGCTCGCGAGGATCGGAGCCTCCTTCCAGGACACCTTGAGCTGCGCGGCGGCCTGGATGGCGTCGTACTCCTTGGGAGCGACAACGCCGAGGAAGTCGCCTTTGCGAACGACCTGGGCACCCGGGATGTTCTTGATCGAGCTCTCGTCGACCGAGATGATCTGCGCGCCCGTCCCGTATGCACCCTGTCCGCGCGGACGCACCACCCGTCCGTGCAGCATGCCGGGGATCCGGACGTTGTGCACGTACGTGTAGCCGCCGGTGACCTTGGCCGGAATCTCGACCCGCAGCGGGCGCGTGGTCACGACCTTGTACTGGTTGACCGGCTTCGCGATCCCCTGCCCCGGATCCATGGTTCTGGTGGTGATCCTCGCGTTGAGCAGCTTGCCGCCGACGAGCTGTCCATAGGTGACGGTCTTGCCGCCGCCCGACACGACGCCCTTGTCGACCGAGAGGTTGGCGACGGGGACGCCGAGGCTCGTCGAGGCGAGGGCGAGGAGCGCCTGCTTCGCCGTGGCCGCAGCGGCACGAAGCGGCGGGCCGCCGCTCGACTGGATTCCGGTGCTCCCCCCCGTCGTCCCCGAGTCGACGAGGACGGTCGAGTCCCACGGGCTGTGGTGCACCTGGTCGACGGCCACGTCCAGCTCGTCGGCCACGATCATCCCGAGGCCGGTCGTCGTGCCGTTGCCGACCTCGATTTGGCTCGTCTTGAAGGTGATGGTGTTGTCGGCGTTGATCGTGAGCCATGAGTCGACCAGTGTCGGGTCCGGGTTGTAGGCGGCCTTGGCCGTCTGGGCACCGACTGCGGCGCCGGCCAAGCTGAAGCCGACGACCATCGCGCCTCCGCCCTTGATGAACGACGTGCGCGAGAACTCCTTGTTCAGCATTTCGGTCATCGTCACTTCCCACCCTTCGCCATCACGGCAGCAGCCTTCTGGATCGCGGTCAGGATCCGCGGATAGGTCCCGCAACGGCAGAGGTGGCCGTTCATCGCGGTCCGGATCTGCGCTTCCGTCGGCTTCTTCGTGGTTGCCAACAGGTCAGCAGCCTGGATCATCATCCCGTTCTGGCAGTAACCGCAATGCGGCACCTGCACGTCGATCCACGCCTGCTGCAGCGGATGCAACGCCGCCGGAGCAGCCGCCGTCCCACGCTCGGACGACCACATCGCCGGCAACCCCTCGAGCGTCGTGATCGCCTTGCCGGAAACAGCGGCAACCGGCGTCACGCACGAGCGGATCTCCTTCCCGTCCAAAAGCACCGAGCAGGCACCACACTGGGCCAACCCGCAACCAAACCGGGGGCCGTGCAGATGGAGCTCGTTGTGCAGGACGTAGAGGAGCGGTGTGTCAAGGCTCGCGGTCACGTTGTGCACGAGACCATTCACCTTGATCTTGAGCTTGCTCGCCATTCTCTACCCTCCGTCGATACGTGCATTCGATTGATGCCACAGAGGGACGTCGCCGATGCCACAGAGAAGTCGTCGCAAACACGCGGCATGAAGCGACGCCCCTGACGCAATGTGGCGGACGATACGCCTGCTGCTCGAAAGGTGCAATGATCGCGCGTTGACTACGCGTGCCGTGGGTCAGCCCGGCGGGGGCGTCGGGTGGCACACCCGGCGGTCGTAGCGCAGGACCGACCCGCCCTTGGCCAGGCTGGCCGCGACGGCGAGGCGGGCGCGAGCTGCGGCCGGGACGACGGCGCGGAGCGTGATCGACCGACGCGTCTTCGTGTACTCGAGCTCACCCGGCGCCGAGAACGTGCAGACGAGCGCCGTCGCGGCGGTCGTCGTCGCCGTCGCGCCGCTCGAGTCGACGGCAGTCGTCGGAACCCGGCCGCACCCCTGCGAGAAGCCGCCGCCGGTCGTTCCGTTCACGTCGAAGACGACGAGCCCGATCTGATCCCGGTTCGGATAGCTCCTCCCCGAGGCCCGGTAGATCTCGACGTGCGGGTGCGGGAAGAAGGGGAAGCGGACGGCCGAGATCGCCGGATGTCCGTTCGGCCAGAAGAGGAAGGTCAGGGTTTTCTCGTGGCAGTCGACCCTTGCAGGTGTCGCGGCATCGGGAGCGGCGGCCACGGTCAGCGCGGCCACGCCGACGACCGAGAGGACGAGACCTAGACGCACCCCGCTCTCATACCACTGTCGTAGTCGTGACGCCAGCCGGCGACGGACCGCTGGCGGCCCGGTGCGTCTACAGGTACGTTGGGCCGACCGTCTCTGGTCGCGCTCCTGGGGGAGGGGATGCGCTTCGAGTCGCCAACCGCGCTGGTCGCGCTCGTGCTGGTCCCACTCGCGGTCGGGGGATACCTCGTCCTCCACCGCCGACGCGGTCGAGACGCGGCACGATTCGCAACGCCAGCGCTGCTTCCGAACATGCTGGCGTCGGCGCCAGCCTGGCGTCGACACGTGCCGCCCGCGATCCTGCTCGTTGCCGTCGCCCTGCTTCTCGTCGGCTTCGCGAGGCCGCACGCGACGATTCCGGTTCGCTCCGAGGAGGCGACGGCCGTGCTCGTCATCGACAACTCACGCTCGATGGGCGCGACGGACGTCAAGCCGACGCGGCTCGCGTCCGCGCAGGCCCTCGCGCGGCAGTTCCTCTCGGAGCTCCCCGAGAAGTACCGCGTCGGCGTGGTCGCGTTCAGCTCCAGGGCGCAGGTCGTCGCAGCGCCCACTCGAGACCGCGCATTCGTCGACGAGGCGCTCGACGCACTCCGGCTCGGCGAGGCGACGGCCGTCGGCGATGCGATCGCGACCGCCGTTCGGTTGGCGCAGGGAAAGGCGCCGGGTAAAGACACCTCCGGCGACGAGGAAGCGCCGCCCGCGGTGATCCTCCTCGTGTCGGATGGCGCGAACGACGGCGGACGGGTCAGCCCCGCGGCGGGGGTCAGACAGGCGCGTGCCGCTCATGTCCCCGTCTTCACGGCGCTCGTCGGCACCGAGCTCGGCGTCGTGGAGGTGCGCCACATCGGCGGGTTCGTCGAGCGGATCCAGGTGCCTCCCGACGCCGAGCTGCTCGCCCGCGTCGCAGGACGGACCGGAGGGCAGTTCTTCGAGCAGCCGGACAGGGACGACCTCGAGGCGGTTCAAGCCGACCTCCGCTCGAGGCTCGCGACGAATCCGAGGGACACCGAGATCACCGTCGCGTTCGCCGCCGGTGCGGCGGTGCTGCTCCTGATCGCGAGCGGTCTCGCCCTCGCCTGGTTCCGGAGGGTGCTGTGAGGCTCGCCCTCGTCGTTGCAGCCGCGGCCGCCGTCCTCGCCGTCGCCGCAACCCCGGGCCGCGGAGCCGACGAGTGCCGCGGCCTCATGGCCTGCATCCCGGTCGCCGGCCCGTGGGTGGTGGTCCCGGCCACCGCCGGCGGCATCTCGACCGCCCAGTGGCAGCTCGAGTGTCCGCGAGGCGTCGTGGCCGGGCTCGATGCCCGGGTGACCGAGCTCGCGCTCGGCGTCTCGTTCTCGGGTCGCCTGGGCAGTCCGGTCAACCCGGGGATCACGACCACGACCGCAGTCGTCTTCACGGGCACCTATGCCGGAGCGAGACCCAAGGCGACCAGCTTCCGTCCGTTCATCGGCTGTATCCAGGGCGGTGGTCAGCGCACCCCGACCGGCGTCGCCGCGACGCCGCTCCGGCCTGCCGAGCTGGTGACGACACGCGTGAAGACGCTGCGTGTCCGCGTCGGCGAGCTCGCCCGCACGACGCACGGCTGCCGACCCAACGAGCGCCTCCTGCGAGCCGGCCACGCCGTCGGCCTCTACAGCGGCGGGGTGCCGCCGCCGTCACGGCTCTCGGCAGTCCGCGTCGTGCAGGTCGTGCGCGACGGTCGCATCCTCGTCAGCGCCACCCGACGTGGGCTCGACCCGCAGGTGCGAGTCGAGGTGCAGATTCACGCGGAGTGCACGCGATGAGACTCGAGTGGCCCCTCCTCCTGCTCGCGCTGCTCGTCGTGCCGCTCGCGGTCGCGGCGTACCTCGTCGTGGAAAGACGGCGGGCGCGCTACGCCGTCGCGTTCACCAACCTCTCCGTCCTCGGCTCCGTGGCCGATGCCGTGCCGCGCCGACGCCGGCTCCTCCCGCCCGTGCTCGGGCTGCTTGCCCTGGCCGCCGCGCTGGCGGCGCTGTCGCGCCCTGAGTTCGCCGTCTCCGTTCCCAACGAGCAGGCCTCGATCGTGCTGACCGTCGACGTGTCGGGCTCGATGCGTGCAGATGACGTCAAGCCGACGCGTCTCGGGGCGGCGCAGGAGGCGATTCGGCGCTTCCTCGACCGCCTGCCCGAGCGTTACCGCGTCGGCCTCGTCGCCTTCGCCGCCGAGCCGTACGTCGCAGCGCCGCTGACGCACGAACGTGAGTTGCTGCTCCAGGCGCTCGCCTTCTCGTACCCGGGACGGGGAACGGCTATCGGCGATGCGATCGCCCGGTCGGTCGAGCTCCTGCGGCCGGTCGCCGCCGACGGGGCCGTGCCCGGGTCGACACCCGCGACGCCCGACGACCCGGCCCGGCCGCTGTCGGCGATTCTGCTGCTCTCGGACGGCGCCCAGACGCGCGGCACGCTCGAGCCGCTCGAGGGCGCCGATCGCGCCGCGTCGTACGGGATCCCGGTGCACACGATCGCGCTCGGCACGCCGGAGGGTGTGATCACCGGCTTCGGTGGGTTCACCCGGCCGGTGCCGCCCGACCCCGTGACGCTGGCGGCGATCGCCGAGTCGACGGGCGGCGAGGCGTTCACGACGCAGACGGAAGACCGCCTGAACGAGGTCTACGACGAGCTCGCGTCGCGGATCGGCCATCGCAGGGAGTGGCGCGAGGCGACGGCGCTTCTCCTCGGCGCCGCGGCGCTTCTTGCCCTCACCTGCGGCGCCCTGTCGGCGCTCTGGGGCCCGCGCCTGCCGTGAGGCGCGCCGGCCTGCTGCTCGGGGCGGCACTCGCGCTCGCCGGCTGCGGTGGGGGCAGGGATGCCGCGACCACGTCGACGGTGGTGCAAACGCGGACGGTGACGGTTGCGGCGCCGCGCTCGACGGGAGTAGACACGGCCGACATCGTCGCGCGAGTTCTGAAAGGCGTCGTCAACGTCCAGACGACCGGCTTCGACGCGAGCACCGGGGAGGGGTCGGGAGTGGTCATCGACCGGCGGGGGATCATCGTCACCAACAACCACGTCGTCGAGGGCGCGCGAACGGTGCGGGTCTCGTTCAACGACGGCCGGCACAAACGGATCGTCCGCGCCACCGTCGTCGGCACCGCGCCGGAGCGCGATCTCGCGATCATGCGTGTGGAGCTGAACGACCTGATCCCCGTGCCCCTGGGACGCTCCTCGGGCCTCCGGCTCGGCGACGGGGTGCTCGCGATCGGGTTCCCGCTCCAGCTCGGCGGGCCGACCGTCACTCAGGGCATCGTGTCGGGGCTCGATCGCACCTTCCGCCCGGAGCGGGGACCGACGCTCGAGGGCCTGCTGCAGACCGACGCTGCGATCAATCCGGGGAACTCCGGCGGCGCGCTCGTCGACCTCCAAGGCCGGCTGGTGGGGATCAACACCGCCGCGGCACGCGCCGGTGCCGCGGAGAACGTCGGCTTCGCGATCGCGATCGACGAAGCCCGCCCGGTGATCCGGGAGATCCAGACGAAGCCGACCGGTGACCGCGCCTGGATCGGCGCTGCCTTCGATTCCGTCGACTCGGACGCAGCCGCCGTCCAGCTCGGCCTCGCGCCCGACGCGCGCGGCGCCGTCGTCGTCGCCGTCTATGCCGGGAGCCCGGCCGCACAGGCGGGCGTGCAGCCGAGCGACGTGGTGGTCTCGGTCGACGGCAAGGCGGTGCGCTCGAGCCAGGACCTCTCGGAGCTGCTCGCCACGCTCGAGCCGGGCGCTTCGGTGACACTCGAGCTTCTCGATGCAGCAGGTCCCCGCCGCGCCATGATCACCGTCGGCAAGCGGCCGGCCACCCTCACGCGGGGCCGCTGAGCCGAATCTCCGTTCCCGGTTCGAAGATAATCGGCCGCACTTCTCGAGAACCGAGGCGACCGGACCGGCGGCGAGCAGCGTTGGACCGCCTCTCACCTGGACGCGGCCGGCGGAATGGATGGACCGGAGAGGGATGAGCGGAGAAAGAAACAGTCGAGCGACGCGTAGCAGACTCAGACGAGCGTGAGCTGGATCGACGTCGAGCTCGTGCTCGTCTCGCTCGCTGCGATGTTCTCGCCGACGACGCTCACCTTCTCGGTCCTCGCCCTCGTCCTCGCCGAACGGCCGTTCCGCACGGGTTTCTGGTTCTTCCTCGGCGCGTTCACCGCCACGCTGGCAGTCGGCATCGCCGCGGCGTTCGTGCTCGGCGACGTCGCGGCCTCACCGACGTCGACCCCCAAGACCTGGGTCGCGATCGTCGACGTCGTGATCGCCGTCCTGCTGCTCCTCTGGGTCGTCCGGGCCCTGCGGAGCCCGCCGAAGCCGGAGAAGACGAAGGCGGCGATCGATCAGATGAGCAAGGTCGCCTCGTCACCCGTGATCGCGATCGTCGGCGCAGGCGCGCTGCTCGCGAACCCCGGCGGCTTCATCCCGATCGCGCTGAAGACGATCTCGGAGACCGACCCGACCGCGGCGGGCTACGCCGTGCAGTGGCTCTTCTTCACGATCGCGGCCCTGCTTCCCCTCATCGTCGCGCTGGTGCTGCTCGTCGTCGCGTCCGACTGGACGAAGCGAGTGCTGAACTCGGCGCGGAACTGGCTCGAGCGGAACGCGCGCACGGTCGCCGGCGTGATCATCATCCTGCTCGCGCTGGCACTGCTCCGGAACGGCATCGCGGGCCTGACGAGCTGACCCCCGGAATCCGCGCTACGAGGCGTAAAGAATCGGTAAGCGTTCGAGGAGGCACCCCTTGGGGGGATGCCCCCCGTTAGCGGCCGTTCTACCGTCTCGTCCATGCGGCGCGGCTTCCTCTTGCTCATCGCGGTCCTGGCTGCCCTCGGCTTCGCTCACACCGGCTCGATCGACGGAACCCTCGCGAGCTGGCAGAGCCTCGCCGCCAAGGTGGCCGAGCTCCACTAGGCGCGCGGGTCCGACCGCGACGCGACGGCCCGAACGGCGCTAGGTCCGGGTCTCGACCCCGAGCTCGGGGTCGTACCGGGTGTGCCGGCAAGCCTTCCACAGCCCGCGCTCCTCGCTCCTCGCCCGCGAGGCCAGCGCGTCGAGACGGCCTGCGTACCGACCTCGCCGCCCGTCGTAGAAGTAGGGCGCCGCGGCGCCCTCCGCAACGAGGCGCAGGTTCACGTTCACGCCGTCCGCGACCCGGACCACGTAGCGGAGCAGGCGCCCGTAGTCGTCGACGCGATCGGTCGCCGGCTCGGCGAGCAGGTAGACGGCGGTGCCCACCGGCAGCAGCGCCCTCGTCCTCGCCGATGCCTCGCGTCCGTAGCACTCGACGCCGAAGTAGACCTCGGGTGTGTCGATCTGGACGAGCCGGACGCGCTGGCCGTTCGCGAGCGCGATCGTGTCGCCGTCGACGACTCGCTCGACCCGGAAGACCGTCGGCTCCGCTGCCCCTGCACCGACGGTGACGCTCAGGGCGGCGAGGATGACCAGCGAGGCGGCGGCGCGCAGGACCACGACGGAAAGGTAGGCCACCCGCCGTCTGTTCGAACCCTGTCCGCTTACGGCAGGAGTTAGCGGAGGATCTTCGGACGCGCGCCGGGGATCGGGCCAGGGAGGATCGCCTCGGCGTCGCCCCCGAGCCACTCCTCGACGAGCGAGGCGTAGAGGGAGCGGAAGTCGGTCGTGGCCCGCAGGTTGCCGTCGTCGTCGAGCTTGTCGAGCCCGGGGAACTCCCCGATCATCTTCCCGGCCGACCTCGTGCCGATCACGAAGCCGGCTCCGGCGGCGCCGTGGTCGGTGCCGTTCGAGGCGTTCTCCTCGGCCCTGCGCCCGAACTCCGACCAGACGAGGATGAGCACGCGGTCGGCGAGCTTGCGGGCCTCCAGGTCGCGCTGGAATGCGAGCAGCGAGTCGGCGGTGAGCTTCAGCCCGTCGGCGAGGTCGCCGGGCTGGCTGTCGTGCGTGTCGTAGGAGCCCGGTGCCGTCAGCGCGACGCAACGAAGCGGCAGGCCGGCCGCGAGCATCGCCGCGAGACCGGCGAGCCGGCGCGGGAAGGAATCGTCGCCGCCCGGGTAGGGAACCGGACTGCCGAAGCCCTTCGCGTCCCCGTCGTCGTCCTTCGCGCGGAACGGCGCGAGCTGCCGGTACAGCTGCGCGGTCTGCCGCGCGGCGTCGGTCGCCTGTTCGAGGCCCGGGTCGCCTTGCGTCGGCACGTCGCCCAGCAGGCCGATCGCCTCCAGCATCTTCTCCTGGACGTCACCCCAGACGCCGCGCGCCCAGAAGTCGAAGCGGTCCGGGCCGTCGATCGCCGCCACCGGCACGCGCTTCGTCGCCAGAGCGGGCTGGAGGCCCCAGTCGAGCGAGAGGCCCTGGAGGGGGTTGTCCGGTGCGCCGTAGCGGTCGAGGTAGCGGCCGAGCCAGCCGGTGGCGAGCCGCTCGTCGAGAGCGCCGACCTCCCAGAAGTGGCGCGAGGTGAAGTGCGACTGGTTCGGGTCGGTGTAGCCGATCCCGGGCATCACGCCGACCTTGCCCTCCCCGTGCAGGGTGGCAAGCGGCGCGAGGGCGGGATGCCAGAGCAGTCGGCTGTCCTCCGCGAAGGGGACCCCCTGGTTCGAGGGAAGCGCGAGCCTCGGGCGCACCTTCCGATACAGCGGATCCTCGCCCGGGAAGAGCATCGAGAGGGAGTCGGCGCCGCCGTCCAGGAACACGCTCACGAGCAGGTGGTTCGGCCCGGCGTTGGCCGCCTGGGCGGCCGCGATCCCGTCGGCGATCGCAGACGGCCGCAGCGCGGCGCCGCCGTAGACGGTGAGCGCCAGCCCGAGCGTGCCGAGCAGGAACTCGCGCCGGTCGAGGCCGGTGCCGGCGGGCGCCGGCATGCCGGGCTCGATCGCCGGCAGGCCGCGGCCCGCGCTCGCGATCCCGCGGCGCGTGAGCTCGGCTCGAGAGTGCTCGCGGCACGCGCCCATCGACTACGACGCCTGGAGGTCGGGGGACACGGCGAGCAGCTGGCGAACGGCGTTCAGGACGAGCGGCGGGTAGGAGTCCTGCTTCCAGTCCTCGTCGGCAGTGCCGAGAGCGGACTGCGCGAACCGCACGAGGGCCGCGTTCGTCTCGGGCCGAATCCTCGGCGAGCCGAGGAGGTAGACCGCGTTCGCGACGATCTTCTCGGCCGTACGCGGCACGTCGGGCGGCTTGTGTCCGCGCTTCTGCTCGACGGTGAACTTGCCGAGCGCCTCGTTGGCGATCGCCCAGCGTCCGCGGAACGTCGCCGTGTCGAGCCAGCGGTCGTCGTCCCAGCCTGCGACATTCGGCGGGTAGAAGAGCCGCTGCCCGGCGCCCTCGAGCAGCCATACCCAGCTGTCTCCCTCGACCCGGCGGCCGAGCGCCCGCAGGAGCCCGGCCGTGTAGACGACCGGCGGCTTCACCATCCGCGGCCCGAGGTAGAGGGCGGGATGGCGGAGGATCGCGTCGAGCACCGGGCGCGCCTGGTAGTCGTCGCGGTAGATCTTCTCGAGCTCGCGCCGGGTACTTGCCTCGGGCGGGACTGGGATGAAGTAGCTCCAGAGCTTCTCGACGAAGAAGCGCGGGTGGGCCGGATGGTCGAGGCAGAGGTTGCACGCGTCGCGGAAGTCGAACGTGCCGCGCTTGCCGAAGACGACCTTCATGTCGTCGTCGTGGCGGTCGGGATCGAACTGGAAGTCGACCGGCCCGCGCTTGCGGCTCCACCGGTAGCGGAAGCCGGTCAGGGCCCTCGCCTGCTCGCGCACGTCACGCTCGTCGTAGCCGTTCCCCTCGCCGAGCGTGAAGAGCTCCATCAGCTCGCGTGCGTAGTTCTCGTTGGGAGCGTCCTTGGCGTTGTCGGCGCCCGAGAGCCAGAGCAGCATCGCGGGGTCCGCCGTCACCGAGTGGACGAGGAAACGGAAGCTGCCGAGCGCGAAGCGCCGGAAGAGCTGGTTCTGTCTCAGCATCAGCTCCTGCGAGCCGACGCCGCTCGAGGACGTCGCGAACCAGTCGTGCCAGACGAGCGTCATGCGCTCGACGAGCGGCCGGCTCGTGCGCACCATGCGGTCGAGCCACCAGAGGTGGTCGTGGCCGTACGCGTGCGCGGGAGCGAGGGGCCGTCCCTTCTCGCCGCGAGGCGGCTTGCCCACGAGCTTCTCCGCGCCGGGATGCGTGAGCGAGCGAACCGCGTCGTCGAGCCCCAGGCGCGAGAGGGTCAAGGCTTCGCCCTTGCGTGGGCCGAAACCGGCACGCCAGAGAAGCCGCTCGGCCTGCTCGGGCCCGAAGTCGCCGCGGTAGACGGGCAGGCTCATGCACTCAACGTGTCGGCGCCGCAAGGCACCTGAATAGACCAGAACGGGTGAATCGCCCGGTCGAGTTCTCGGCCTGTCAGCCCGCTCCTGCAAGACCGGACTTGGCGTCCTTGCGAACGCGGCGTCTTCGAGGCGAGCCTGGCGCGGAACTCAGCCGAGCACGGCGAGCGCTGCGGCCACCGCGTGCCTCAGGTCCTCGGGCGAGACGAGCTGCGACCTCGGCGGTTGCTCGCACGCGACCGGAGCTGCCTTCTTGCCGATCTGCTCGCCGACGCTTGGCGTACCGGCGGCTCCATGCAGCCGCAGCTCGGATGCGTGACAGGACGCCAGGTTGCCCTCGCCCTTCTTCGCAGCTCCCTTGGGCAGGATCGGCAGCGGAGCGCCGTGCACTGCTTCCGCGACCCCGAAGCCCCCGGTCAGAGCAGCTGCCGGGCCTGCGCTGACGAGAGCCAGCACCACCGCGACGAGCGTCGCGCCTGACGCACGCATGCCGAAACGATAGCTGGCTGCCGCGGCGGGGTCAGCCGTTGGTCGCGTTCGGCACCCACGCCACGCTGAAGGAGCCGCCGTCGGCGGCGAGCCCGTAGGGCGTCGCCCCCGCCGAGCCGGTGGTCGCGTCGGGCCGCTCGATCACGTCGCCGTAGAAGCGCCGCGAGCGCTGCGGGACGAGCTGGATCGGCGTCGACTGCCACAAGGTGCTCGTGATCGTCCCGCCCTGGTCGCCGAGCCCGTCGATCGACGCGAGGGCGGCCACCTTCGTGAAGGTGATCGACCCGAAGTTGGCGAGCGGCACCTGGCGGCAGAAGCCGTTCGAGCTGCACTCGGAGGGCGCCTCCGCGATCCACTCCGCCGAGGTGAGGTCGGGCGCGTCGAACATCACCCGCTTCGTGAACACGGTCTTGCGCGTGCGATTCTTGATCTGCATCAGCACCTCGCGGCCGTCCACGACCACCGATCCGGTGACGACGTCTCCCGGGAGGAGCTTCAGCTTGATCTTCACCGAAGGCTCGGGAACGATCTCCCACCACGCGTAGTAGCTGGGAACACCCTCCGCGCTGCAATCGGACGACGTGCCTGTCTGCTCGAGCGCCGTCGAGCTCGTGCTGTAGCCGCCGAGGCCGACCCAGACGGCAGACGCCGACGCGGTGCCGGTAGCCGTGCAGGTCGCCTTCGGCACCTTCCACGTCGCGGTCGCGTTCTTGAACGTGGTCGACGAACTGGCGGTGGTCGTGGTGGAGCCGAGCCCGGTCGCGACGTAACCCGACCAGTTGGAGCTGACGTCGGAAGCGACGCGGAGGGCGGTGGGCCCGAAGACGGTGCGGCTGCCCGAGTCGGCGGGTGCCAGCCCGGCAAACGCGGCGGTCAACCCCGCGATCCCTGCGCCGAGACCGGCCAGGAACGTCCTACTCATCGATCCACCCTCTGGTCGAGACGCTCGACATCATGGAGCCGCAGCGAACCAGCCGAAGCTAAGGCCGAGCTAAGAAATGCGCGCAGAGGGACGGGGCCTCAGGCCTCGGGGGGCGACGGCGCCTGGGACGCCTTTGCGACCGGAGCGGGAGCAGCCTCGCTGTCGTTCTCGCTCTTCTCCTCCCCGGCCGCCTCGTCCTGCTGCAGGCCGAGCGGGTCCTTGAGCGTGTTCTTCATGTCGGCGACGTCGGCCGTCACCTCCTTGACCGAAGCCGGCATCGCCGCCTTCGCGAGGTTGGTGGGGCTCATCGCGCTCTTGACGTCGCTCACACCGTCGATCGCCTCCTGGATGCCCGTCCCGCTGACCGAGTCCTTGAAGTCGCGGGTCGCCCGCCCGATCGAGCGTCCGATCTCCGGGAGCTTCGCCGGCCCGAAGATGACGACGAGCAGGACGCCGAGCAGCAGAAGCTCCATGGGACCGATGTTTGGCATCGGGCTGACTGTAGCACTCGAAAACGGCGGCAGATGCGGGGCTACGGGCTCGCCGACGCGAGGCGCTCGGGCGCAGTCGGGTGCGTGAAGAGCAGCCGGTACACCCATCGCGGGGGCTCGAGGTCGCTCAGGTTCGCGGTCGCGAGCCTTCGGTGCACTGCGCAGAACGCGTCGCGGTCGCCGGTCAGGTCGAGCGAGAAGCGATCCGCCTGTCGTTCCCAGCGTCGTGAGAGGGCAGTCTCGAACGGAAGCGCGAGCAGCTCCAGCACCGACGCGATCAGGAGGATGAGCGGCGCGACGGCAGGGTCCTGCGGGTTCTCGACGAGCGCCCAGACGACGAGCGTTCCGCCGGCTGCCCCGAGCATCCCGAGCGCAGTCCCTTTCGCGACGTGGCCGGCGTGGCGATGCCCGAGCTCGTGCGCGACGACCACCTCGAGCTCCGGCTGCGGCACCTCACGCAAGAGCGTGTCGAAGAGCACGACGCGACGCGTCGTCCCGATCCCCGAGACGTACGCGTTCACCTTGTGGGTTCGCCGGCTCGCGTCGGCCACGAGCACGTCGCGGACCGGCACCCCGGCGCGCACGGCGAGCGCGCGGAGGGCGCCGGCGAGCGACGCGTCCTGAAGCGGCGCGAAGCGGTTGAACAGCGGCTCGAGCACGACCGGTGCGACGAACCCGACCGCGAGCACGAAGAGCGCGGCGGCGGGTGCGGCCACCGCGGGCCACCACGAGGGCATCGCTCGCGCGAGCCCGACGACGGCGAGAACGGGAACGGCCGCGAAGATGCAAGCGAGTAAGAATTTCTTAAAAATGTCTGTGGCGAAGCCGGACCGCGACTGCGTCGAGAACCCCCATTGCCGCTCGTGTACCCAGCCACGCCAGACGGTCACAGGGAGCCGTACGAGCGTCGCCAGGGCAACTGCGATCGCAGCGAAAAGCGGTGCTGCAAGCCACCAGGGACCGATGCGCCACTCGGCAAATATCGCGAGCAGGGCGAGTGTCGCGAGACCGAGCGTGACGTCGAGGGCGAACGCGACGTACAACGGGCGGTGGTAGCGGCGTGAGCGCTCAACCTCCTCGGGCGTGAAAGAAGGAGGATTCGGGGATAGCGCTTCCAACAAGATCACGGCTAATGTATGGAGTCTATGACCGCCGTCGATAGCCCGATTCCGAGCACGGCGAGCCTGACAGAGTCACAAGCTGCACTCTCTCACGAGCTCCGGCGACTGACCCGCGTCGCCACCTTCATCGCGATTCTCTCGAGCCCGTCCGTCTTCTACTGGTTCCATCACCACGAGGGCTGGGGCACCTGGAAGGCGTTGCTTGCGACCTTCGGCGTCTGTGTCGCCTTCCGCGGCATCGTCGACATCCTGATCCGGCGCGTGATCCCCTGGCCGAGCCTGTTCGGCACCGACGACAAGCGCCTGCGGGAGGAAGACATCGTCAACCGCCGCCGCGCCTGGACCTGGGGTTTCTGGCTGCGCATCGCGCGGTTCTTCATCGTCCTGATCACCGTCGTCTGGTTCTTCAAGTTCATCACGCGCGACCCGGGCGAGAGCGTCACCTGGTGGGGCACGGCGGCGGGGCTGGGCGACAAGATCTCCGCGCTCTTCTCGAGCTCGCAGTTCTGGATCCAGCTCGCGTTCGTCTTCTTCCTCTTCATGGCCAACTTCCTGATCTTCATGGGTCCGCTGCTGCTGATGGGCATCTCGCAGATCCGGGGCTACGAGCCCGGCGACGCCGAGTGGGGCGTCAAGCTCGACGACGTGCGCGGTCAGACCGAGGCGAAGGAGGAGGTACGCCGGGTCGTCACGCTCTGGCAGTCGGGCGAGGTGTTCGAGAAGGCAGGCGGGAAACGCGAACGAGGCCTGCTCTTCCACGGCGCGCCAGGCACCGGCAAGACGATGCTCGCGAAGGCGATCGCGACCGGGTTCAACTCCCCGTTCGTCTCGATCCCCGGGTCAGGCTTCGCGCAGACGTTCATCGGCATCGACGCGATCATCGTCCGCTTCCTGGCCCGCAAGGCGAAGAAGCTGGCGCGCAAGTGGGGCGGTCAGTGCATCGTCTTCATCGACGAGATCGACGCCGTCGGCATGCGGCGCCAGAGCCTCGGCGGCCAGGGGGGCACGATGACCCCGAACGACTGGCAGTGGCAGCCCGAGTTCTACGGGCGGTGGGGTGCCTTGAATCCGAGCGGCGACCTGATCTGCGAGAACGCCCAGTGGCGCGAGTGGCTCTTCAACCAGCGTGCGCCCGAGCCGCGTTCGCCGTATCCGTCCTGGTACAACCGGCTCGCGAACACGGTCAACCAGGGCATCTTCCCGGGCCTGGGCGGCATGGGCGGCGGCCTGGCGCTCAACCAGCTGCTCGTGACGATGGACGGGATCGACAACCCGCCCTTCATGCGCCGCATGTACACGAGCAAGCTCAACACCTTCCTCGACGCGATCTACGTCGTTCCGAGGCGCGTGGGCAAGGTTTCGATGAGGCTCCCGCCGCCGCGGCCGCTCGGAGCGCAGATCTACTTCATCGGGGCGACGAACGTTCCGCTCGATCGCCTAGACCCGGCGCTCACGCGTCCGGGCCGCATGGGGCGCCACGTCTGGTTCCGAACGCCCACGAAGGAAGACCGGAAGGACATCTTCGACCTCTACCTCGACAAGGTCGGCCACGATCCCGAGCTCGACACACCGGAGCGCCGGGACGAGATCGCCCGGATCACGAACGGCTACTCGCCGGCGATGATCGACCAGATCTGCTCGATGGCGCTGACGAACGCGCATCACGAGGGAAAACCGACGTTCGGCTGGGGGCACCTCGTCGACGCGATGACCGTGATCGAGGCCGGATCCGCCGTCAGCGTCAAGTACACCGAGGACGAGACCCGCGCGGTCGCGATCCACGAGGCTGGACATGCCGCGACAGCTCACGTCTACCGGCCGCAGATCGAATCGAGCCGGCTGTCGATCCGGATGCGCGGCGGCTCGCTCGGGCACCATCAGTTCTTCGAGAAGGAGGAGCGCTTCAGCGCCTTCCAGAGCGAGCTCATCGGTGACCTCATCCACGGACTCGGCGCGATGGCCGCGGAGATGGTCTTCTTCGGCGAGAACTCCGTGGGCGTCGGCGGCGACCTCCAGGGCGCGACCGCTAGGGCTGCGTGGATGGTCGGCGCGTCCGGCATGGCACCCCAGCCGATCGACCTCAAGGGCAGAACGTTCGCCGACGAGACCGAGGACGAATCCCGCAGGCGTGTGATGAAGCGCTTCGAGGACGTCGGCCTGCGCCTGCTGAATCGCACCGGCGGCGGCGGCCCAATGATGGGCGATCCGATCTCGGCCGTGCTGTCAGATCCCAGGAAGCGCGCGTACGCCGCTCAATTCCTCGGCGAGGCGTTCCTCACTGCATACAACCTCGTCCAGGTCAACCGCGAGAAGGTCGAGCACATCGCGGACCAGGTGATCGAGAAGAAGGAGATCTTCGGCGACGAGCTTGTGCGGCTGCTCGACGCCCAGGACTTCCAGCGGCCGGACATCGACTGGACGAACGAGGCCAGCTGGCCGAATCTCACCTGGTCGAGGGACGAGCCGTGGGGTGCGCCCGGGGCCGGTCCCAGGGAGTTCGCTGCGTGACCGAGCCAGGGTCAGGACTGCCGCCCGAGGCGCCGGTGCCGCCGAGCGACTCGGTGCCTGCCGCCGTCGAGGCGTCGACGATGCAGGGCAAGGAGAGCGAGGCGATCGTTCCGCCCCGGACGAGCGTCGACCACACGCGGCGGTACACAGGTCGGTTCATCGCCCTCTACGCCGTGCTCGGCCTCGTCCTCGCGGGCTCGATCGTCGGGCTGATCGCGCTCGTCATCCGGCCGGGCCACACCGACCCGCCGGCGTGGTCGACGTGGACGCCGCCGAACGGCAACGTCGCGACGATGACCAAGCGGATCGCCGACCAGGTCGCGCCCACATACCACATCACCGAGGGCGGAGGACCGCTCGTCGCGATCATCCCGAGCGGGCCCGTGATCACGAGCGGCACGTCCAACATCGCGATCAAGGCGATCGCGGTTCGGAAGGCGCCGCAGAACAACTCCGGCATCAGGATCGTCGCTGCCGACAACACCCGCGTCTACACGCTGTGCGGTCTGGGCGCGAACTGCTCGATCCAGGGTGGCACGCCGTCGGCGACGAGAGGTGCGTTGCTTCGCCGCGAGGCGCTCGAGCTGGCGCTCTATACGTTCAAGTTCGTTCCGTCCGTCGATTCGGTCGTCGCGTTCATGCCTCCGCCTCCGGGAGAGACGACGGCGTCGGTGCTCTTCTGGGAGAAGAGCGACCTCAAGGATGAGCTGACGGAGCCGCTGAACAAGACGCTGACGAGCAAGACGCCGCCGCTTCCGAACGACGAGAACCTGGCCGAGAAGGCGACGATCACGAGGCTCACGGAGAAGAAGCACATGTTCTCCTACGAGCTGCAGGCGCTCCAGACAGGTGGCGCCGCGCTGATCCTCGACCCGGCCACCTAGGCTCCACCGGCGCAGTTCTGCGCGGCCGGCTGAGCCCGCCTATGCGGCGTGGGCGTCGATGAAGTTGGTCACCCGCCGCCAGGCATCTGCCGACGCCTCGGCGTGCTCCTCGTAGCGCCGGTCGAAGAAGCTGTGCGGCGCACCCTCGTACACGACGAGCTCGTGCTCGACCCCGGCGGCCGAGAGCGCGGCCTCGAACGCGGTGTTCATCTCCGGCGTGATGTTCTGGTCGTCTCCTGCCTGAAGCGCGAGGATCGGCGCCGCCATCTCCCCCGCGGCCTCGGTCGCAGGGCGGTGACCCGGCCTCCCGGTCGGCCGCCCGTAGAAGCCGACCGCTCCGGCCAGGTCGTGGCCGGCCGCCGCGGCCAGCCAGGAGCTGCTGCCGCCGAAGCAGAAGCCGACGGTGAAGATCGCCTCGGCGCCCTCCGCGCGAAGCCTGGCGACCGCGGCCCCGACGTCCGCCTGAAGCCCCGCCTCTGTCGTCTCCGACACGTGCTCCATGTAGGGGAAGTCGTCGTCGCGCTTCCCGACCCCGGCGGTGCGGCCGAAGTAGTCGATCGCGATCGCGGCGTGCCCTCGCTCGGCGAAGCGCAACGCGAGCTCCTCGTAGAAGCGGTAGAGCCCGCGGACGTCCGGGAGGACGACGACGCCCGTGCGGCCGGGCTGCTCGGGAGAGGCCGCGAACGCCGCGAAGCGGTTACCGTCGGCCGCCTCGAGCACGAGATCGTCGTGCGAGACCGAGGCGCCGCGCACGACGGGGACCGGCGGCAGCGAGTCGAGGTCGAAGCACATCGTGGGCGAAGGTTAGGCTTTTCGCGTGGCGCTGCTCGAGTCGAGTGTCGAGCGGACGGAAGAGTTCGATCGCCGGCATGCCCGAATGGCGGGCCTCGTCGCCGAGCTGCGGGAGCGGACGGCGAAGGTCGCACGAGGCGGCGGCGAGAGGGCGATCGAGCGCCATCGCTCCCGCGGCAAGCTGCTCGCGCGCGAGCGCATCGACCGACTGATCGACCCCGGCTCGGCCTTCCTCGAGCTCGGCGCCCTCGCCGCCTGGGAGCTGTACGACGGTCAGGCGCCGTCGGCCGGGATCGTGACCGGCATCGGGTCCGTCGAGGGCCGCGAGTGCGTCGTCGTCGCGAACGACGCCACCGTCAAGGGCGGCTCGTACTTTCCGCTCACCGTGAAGAAGCACCTCCGCGCGCAGGAGGTCGCCCAGCAGAACCGGCTCCCCTGCATCTACCTCGTCGACTCGGGCGGCGCGTTCCTGCCCCTTCAGGCCGAGGTCTTCCCCGACCGCGACCACTTCGGGCGGATCTTCTTCAACCAGGCGCGGATGTCGGCGCTCGGGATCCCGCAGATCGCCGTCGTCATGGGCTCGTGCACGGCGGGCGGCGCCTACGTGCCAGCCATGAGCGACGAGACCGTGATCGTGCGCGGCACCGGCACGATCTTCATCGGCGGCCCGCCGCTCGTGAAGGCGGCGACCGGCCAGGACGTGACCGCCGAGGAGCTCGGCGGCGCCGACGTCCACGCCCGCCGCTCGGGCGTGGCCGACCATTACGCGACCTCGGACGAGCACGCGCTCGCGATCGCGCGACGGATCGTCGCGAACCTCGGAGCGGACACACGCGAGCTCCCCTGGGACGTGACCGACCCGGGGCCCCCGACGGCGGACCCCGGCGAGCTCTACGGCCTCATCCCCGACGACCACCGCTCGCAGCTCGACGCGCGCGAGGTGATCGCGAGGCTCGTCGACGGCTCCCGCTTCGACGAGTTCAAGGCGCTCTACGGGGAAACGCTCGTCTGCGGCTGGGCGCGGCTCGAGGGCTACCCGATCGGGATCCTCGCCTCGAACGGAGTGCTGTTCGCCGAGTCGTCGCAGAAGGGCGCGCACTTCATCGAGCTCGCATGCAAGCGCCGCGTCCCGCTCGTCTTCCTGCAGAACATCACCGGATTCATGGTGGGCGCCGAGTACGAGGCCGGCGGCATCGCCCGGGACGGGGCGAAGCTCGTCACGGCGGTCGCCTGCGCCGAGGTGCCCAAGTTCACGGTCGTGATCGGCGGCTCGTTCGGCGCCGGCAACTACGCGATGTGCGGGCGCGCCTACGCGCCGCGCCAGCTCTGGATGTGGCCCAACGCACGCATCTCGGTGATGGGTGGCGAGCAGGCGGCGACGGTGCTGGCGATGGTGGGCGACGCCGACCCGGATGAGATCCGGGCGACGTACGAGGCCGAGGGCAGCCCGTACTACTCCACCGCCCGACTCTGGGACGACGGCATCGTCGACCCGCTCGACACCCGTCGCGTGCTCGCGCTCGGCATCTCGGCCGCCCTCAACGCTCCGATCCCCGAGACGACGTTCGGCGTCTTCCGGATGTAGCGCTACAGGACGAGCGTCTCGGGGAACTCCAGCTCGCCGGCGAAGCGCTCGAGCCGGAAGGGCGAGAGGTCGAATGACGAGCGCCCGTCGAGGATCTCCTCGGCGATCGCCTGTCCCACCGCAGGCGACTGCATGAAGCCGTGGCCGGAGAAGCCGCACGCCGCGTAGACGCCGTCGGCGACGCGACCGAGGATCGGATGGGCGTCAGGGGTCATGTCGTAGAGGCCGGCCCAGGCGTCGGCGATCGTCGCTCCGGTGGCAGGGGGGAAGCGCCTCGCGAGCCGTTCGGCGCGGTCTGCGAAGACGCTGCGATCGACGGACGCCTCGAAGCCCCAGCGCGGCTCGGCATCGGTCATCGCGAGCACGAGCTGCTCGCCCCGGCGCCGGAAGTGGAAGCCGGTCTCGCACTCCACGACCATCGGCAGCGTCGCCGGCAGCGTCGGCAGCGGCGAGGTCGCGAGGAGCTGCCGGCAGAGCGGGCGCACCGGCAGCTCGACGCCGAGCGCGGCCGCGAGGGCAGCCGACCAGGGACCACACGCCACGACGACGGTGTCCGCCTCGCCGAGGAGCTCGGTCGCGTCGGTCTGGTTGCGGACCTCGACGCCGAGCTCCGCCGCTCTGCGCACGAGCTCGCGGGCCACGGCGGGGGGATCGGCGACCCCGTCCTGGGCGCAAAAGGCCGCGCCGAGCACGTCCCTGACTTCGAGACCCGGCACGAACGACGCATCGACGAGCTCCACCGGCACCCCGAGGCCCGCCTGGAGGGCGACTCGCTCGCCGAGCTCGCCGAGGCCCGCCTCGGTCGTGGCGACGAACAGGTACCCGACCTGCTCGAAGAACGGCGGCCCGAGCTCCTCGAAGAACGAAATGCTCTCGCGCGCAAGCTGCACCTCCGGCGCGGTCGAGAACTGCTGGCGAACGCCCCCCATCGCCTTCGCCGTCGCGCCGCCGGCGATCTCGCCGCGGTCGCAGAGCACGACGTCCCGAGCGCCGCGCAGCGCGAGCTGGTAGGCGATGCTCGCGCCCATCGCGCCCGCGCCGGCGACCAGGATCACGGCAGGTCGAGCTGCTCGAGCTCGGCTTCGGCCAGGGAGCGGAGCGGGGCTCTCACGTCGCCGCGGATCGGCACTCCCCTCCTCCCGAGCACGGCCTTCGCGGCCGCGTGGAAGGGGAAGCGCTCGAGCGACCCGCGCAGCCGCTCGGCCTCGGCCGAGTGCTCGGCCGTCGGCTCACGTACGAGCGCTGCCACCACCTCCGGGTAGACGGCCGCAAGCCCTGAGACGGCGCCCGCCGCGCCCGCCGCGAGCCCCCGGGCAAGGAGCGCCTCGACACCGATGAACACGTCGAGCCCGTCGAGCAGGTACGGCTCGACGGCCTCCCACGGACGGTCGGAGACCTTCAGCCCGCGTAGGTTCGGCACCGACTCGCGGAGCCGGTCGATCACCGTCAGCGGCACCGCGTACCCGCTTCGCAGCTCGAACTCGTAGACGTAGAACGGGAGCGGCGCGCACGCGGCGGCGGCCGTCTCGAAGTGCCCGGCGAGCGCCCGCTCGTCGAGCGTGAAGAACGGCGGCGCGATCACCGCGACCGCCGCCGCTCCCGCCTCAGCCGCATGGGCCGCGAGCGACGCCGTGTCTGCCGTCGTCTGGGCGCCCGCGTGCACCGCGACGGCCACACGTCCCGCCGCGGCCGTGACGAACAACTCTGCCGCCCGCCTCCGCTCGGCAACCGAGAGCAGCAGCCCTTCGCCCGTCGTGCCGAGCGCGAGCACGCCGTCGACGCCGCCTTCGATCAGGAACTCGACGTACGGCTCGAACGCCGCCTCGTCGAGCGCCGAGCCGCGGTCCGCAAGCGGCGTCAGCGCAGCGGCAAAGGCGCCCGAGATCACGGGCGCAGCATACGATCCGGCTCCGCCAGGGAGCCCGAGGTCGCGGGCTCGGCCTCCCGCCTCGGGGGCACGAGCGGCACCCTGGTCGCTGCTCGCGGCAGGAGTAGGCTCGACACGTGGACGCACTGCACGTCGAGCGGGCCGGGCCCGTGCTCCGGGTAACGCTCGCCAGGCCCGACCGACGCAACGCCTTCGACGCGGCACTGATCGCCGAGCTGACCGCGGCTTTCGGGCACGTGGGCGACGCGCGCGCGGTCGTGCTCGGCGGCGAGGGACCGTCGTTCTCGGCCGGAGCAGACATCGAGTGGATGCGCGCCTCGGCCGCCCTCGGCCACGACGAGAACCTCGAGGAGGCTCGGCGACTGCGGCGCATGTTCGAAGCGGTCGACGGCTGCCCGGCGCCGGTCGTCGGCCGCATCCAGGGACACGCGCTCGGCGGCGGCTGCGGGCTCGTCGCCTGCTGCGACGTCGCCGCCGCGTCTCGGGATGCGGTCTTCGGCTTCAGCGAGGTGCGGCTCGGGCTCGTGCCCGCGGTCATCTCGCCCTTCGTCCTCGCGAAGATCGGACCGTCGGCGGCGCGGCGCTATTTCGTCACGGGCGAGCGGTTCGACGCCGAGACGGCGCTTCGGATCGGCCTCGTGCACGAGGTGGCCGACGATGCCGACGCCGCGGTAGAGCGGGTGATCCGCGCGCTCCTCTCCGCGGGCCCCGAGGCGACGCGCGCGGCGAAGGAGCTCGCCCGCAGCCCGCACTCGGCCGACGAGACCGCCCGTCTGATCGCGGAACGCCGGGCGAGCGCCGAGGGCCGCGAGGGCCTGGCCGCGTTCGTCGAGCACCGCGAGCCGTCGTGGAGCTCTCGCGAGCCCGACTAACGGAGCGCCGCCAGCACCTCCTCGGTGCTCCACACCTGCCCGAAGACCCGTGCGAACCCGGAGAGCGCTGCGCGATGGTGTCGCTCGACGAAGGTCGCGGTCGCGTCCTCGACGGCGATCACGTCGAAGCCCCGGTCGGCGGCGTCGCGCGCCGTCGTCTCGACGCACATGTCGGTCGCGAGGCCGACGACGACGAGCGCGTCGATGCCCATGTTGCGCACGAGCCACTCGACGCCCGTCGAGTTGAAGGCGCTCGAGGTGTTCTTGTCCAAGACGAGCTCGTTCTCAGCCGGCACGAGAGGCTCGATCAGCTCGTGCTCGAACGTGCCCCGATGCCAGAGAGCCGGAGCCTCCGTCGCCGCGAGCGCCTCGACGTCCCGGCGCCTGCGGCGCGCGATCATGTCCCGCCCGTCGGGGAGGAGCGGGCCGTGGCGCGTGAAGATCACCTGCCTGCCGGCGCTCCGGAAGGCCGCGACGAGCCGCGCGACGTTCGGGACGACGACGTCCGCAAGCCGCGGCAGGTAGTAGCCCGCCGTGCGTGGATGGCGGAGCGACAGCATGCGACCGAGCCCGACGTCCGGGTTGGCCGCGTAGTTCTGCATGTCGATCACGAGGAGCGCCGCGCGAGACCAGTCGACGTCGAACCCCGGCCAGGGGAAGTGCCAGTCCTCGAGGCTCGCAGGAGAGTCGATCGGCGGCGGATCGGCCACGGCTGAAATATGACGGTCGGCGGACGGCGTTGACGGGGCAGCGCCCGGCTGGAAGCCTGTCGCCTGTGGCCGCCAGGCTCACGCCTCTCGTGCTCCTCGCGGCCGGCGTCGCCGCCTCGGCGGCGTTCGCCGCCGGCAACTTCGCCGGCACAGCTCGGCAGATCGCGCCCACCGCCGCCGAGGCGCACTACAAGGCTCTCACCGGCTCGGCGCCGGCTCCGAAGCCTCCGGCCGACAAGCGAGCCGGGTATCGCTCCGGGTGGCATGCGTCGTACCTGAAGGGGACCGTGGACACGCCGGTCGAGGCTCTCGCCCTCGTCTACGTCTATCGCTCGACCACCGGCGCGAGCAACGCATACGACCACTCGTGCAGCTCGTGCAAGGCCAACGTCGTCGCCGAGGGAATCCGGATGAAGTTCGAGATCCGCAACACGGACGGCAAGCCGGTGGTGATCGACGTCGCGACCTGTCGCAACGTCTACGTCGCGCTCGTCGTCTCCGGCGAGGAGGCGGTGAACACGCTCGTCGAGGACGCCGGGGCCCTCGCCGGAGCGGTCTTCCGGAAGGCGATCGCGCTCGGCATGAGCCCCTGCGCCGGCTGATCAGTCCCACCCGCGTCCTGCCTCTTGTGGGGTCGATCGTGCTGGTCGACACCCTCTTCTTCGCCGCGCTCACGCCGCTTCTGCCGCATTACAGCGACGAGCTCGGGCTGACGAAGGCCGAAGCGGGCATCCTGGCCGCGGCCTACCCCGCCGGCGCGCTCGTCGGCGCGATCCCGAGCGGGATCGTCGCGGCCCGACTGGGAGTGAAGCCGACGGTGCTCGTGGGCATGTCCTTCGTCGCATTGACGACCGCGCTCTTCGGCCTCGCCGAGGTGGCGTGGCAGCTCGACCTCGCCCGCTTCCTGCAGGGGGTCGCAAGCTCGTTCTCGTGGACGGGCGCGCTCGCCTGGCTCGTGGCGGCCACGCCTGCCGCACGCCGGGGCACGGTGATCGGGCAGGCCTTTGCCGCCGCGATCGCGGGCGCGCTCCTCGGCCCGGTGCTCGGCGGCGTCGCGTCGGTGGCGGGAATCGGCTTGACGTTCGGGGTCGTCGCGCTCGCCTCGCTCGGAATCGCCGGCTGGGCGGCCGCCACGCCCGCCGCGAGGCCGGAGGCGCCGCAGCCGCTCTCGGCGCTCGCCGGAGCGGCGCGGGATCGTCGCGTGCTGCTCTCGGTCTGGCTCGTCCTGCTGCCGGCGCTGCTCTTCGGGACGCTGAGCGTCCTCGGCCCGCTGCGACTCGACGAGCTCGGCTTCGGCGCGATCGCGATCGGCGCCGTGTGGCTTGCAGCCGGCGTGCTGGAGGCGGGCAACGCCGTGGTTGTCGGCCGCGTCGCCGACCGGGTCGGCCCGCTCGCCCCGGTGCGCATCGGCCTGCTGGGGACGATCCTCGCCACGCTGCTCCTCCCGTGGCCCGACAACGCCTACGTGCTCGCGGCGGTGATCCTCTTCGCCTGGCTCGCGTTCGGCACCTTCTACACGCCCGGGATGACCCTCCTCACGCACGCGGCCGAGGCGCGCGCCCTGAACTACGGCTACGCGTTCGCGCTCATCAACCTCGCCTGGGCCCCCGGCCAGGCAACCGGCTCGGCGCTCGGCGGCGCGATCGCCGAGGCCACGTCCGACACCGTGCCCTATCTGCTGCTCGGGGCACTCGCGCTGCTTACGCTTGCCGGGCTGTGGAGATCCGCAAGCTCCTCGTAGCGAACCGGGGCGAGATCGCGCTGCGGATCTTCCGCACGGCACGGTCGCTCGGGCTCGGCACCGTCGCCGTCGTCGCGCCGGACGACCGCGGGTCGCTGCACGCGCGCTCGGCCGACGAGACGGTCGAGATCGGCTCCTACCTGTACTCGGAGGAGCACATCCGCGCGGCGAAGCGCACCGGTGCCGACGCGATCCATCCCGGCTACGGCTTCCTCGCAGAGAACGGCGACTTCGCCGAGGCCGTCGATGCGGCGGGACTCGTCTGGGTCGGACCGCCGCCGGATGCTCTCCGCGCGGGGGGCGACAAGCTCGAGGCCCGGCGGATCGCGGTCGAGGCGGGCGTGCCCGTCGTCCCGGGCGGCGATCCGGCCGAGCTCGGCTACCCGCTGCTCGTGAAGGCGGCCGCCGGCGGGGGCGGGCGCGGCATGCGCGTCGTCCGCAGCGCCGACGAGCTCGAGACCGCCGTCGAGGCGGCACGCCGCGAGGCGAAGGGCGCCTTCCGCGACGACCGGCTCCTCTACGAGCGCTACCTCGAGCGCCCGCGGCACGTCGAGATCCAGCTCCTCGCCGACGAGCACGGGACGGTGATCGCGCTCGGCGAGCGCGAGTGCTCGGTGCAGCGGCGGCATCAGAAGCTCTTGGAGGAGACGCCGTCTCCGGCGCTCGACGAGTCGCTCCGCGCGCGGATGAGCGAGGCGGCGATCCGCTTCGCGCGAGCGGTCGGCTACGTCGGAGCCGGCACTGCCGAGTTCGTGCTCGACGGCGGCGGCTTCCACTTCCTCGAGCTCAACGGCCGGATCCAGGTCGAGCACCCGGTGACCGAGGCAGCGACCGGCCTCGACCTCGTCGAGCAGCAGCTCCGGGTGGCCAGAGGCGAGCCGCTCGACGTTCGGCCCGCTCCGCGGGGTCACGCGATCGAGGTGCGCCTCTACGCCGAGGATCCGCGGACGTTCCTGCCGCAGGCAGGCCGGATCGAGCGGTTGCGGCTCCCGGGCTCGATCCGCGTCGACGCCGGCGTCGAGGAGGGAGACGAGGTCGGCACGGCCTACGATCCCCTGCTCGCGAAGCTGATCGCGCACGGCGAGACGCGCGAGGGAGCGCTCGCACGCCTCCGCGAGGCGCTCGCCGAGACGGAGGTCCAGGGCGTGACCACGAACCTGCCCCTGCTGCGCTGGCTCGTCGCCCACCCGGCTGTCCGGGCCGGCGAGACGACGACCGCGTTCCTCGTCGAGCATCCGCCGCTCTCGCCGCCGCCGACCCGATTACCGCCGCAGCCGTGGCGCGGCCCGTTCCGCCTGAACCTGCCGTCTCCCCCGCCCGCGCCGCCGCCCGACGTCGACGTCGCAGGCCACGAGCACCACGCGCCGGCCGAGGCGTCGTCCGTCGTCGCTCCGATGCCGGGGACGGTGCTCCGCGTGCTCGTCGCTCCGGGCGACTGGGTCGAGCCGCGTCAACCGCTCGTCGTCCTCGAGGCGATGAAGATGGAGACGCCGCTCCTCTCCCCCTACGCGGCGACGGTGCGCGAGGTCCGTGTCGTCGAGGGCGACCGCGTCGCCTCGGGGGCCGTACTCGTCGAGCTCGAGGAGTGACGCGCCCGTCAGCGCATCGACGACGTCGCGTGGGCCTCCGCGTCGGGCGCGAGCGTCCAGCCCCAGTTGGGCCCGATCATCGCAGCTCGATAGCGCGTGCCCTGCCAGTGCCTCCGGATCCAGAGCGTGAAGTGGCCGGTGGGACGGTTGGCGAGGATGCCCATCATCCGCGTCCAGTCACCGCCCCGATAACTGTCGAGGTAGACGTTGCGGCCGAGGTCGTCGAGCGGAACCCCGGCGGGCGTCGAGCTGTAGCCGAAGATCGGCTTCCCGTGATAGCTCGCCTCGCCCTCGAGGTTCTCGCCGCCCCACTTGCAGCACACCGTGCGCAGGTCGATCCGCGTGATCTCGCCGCGCCAGCGGGAGAAGCGGAGCTCGACCGGGCCGTGCAGCAGTCGCCGCCACGACTGGAGCGCCCAGAGCGCACCGTCGGGCGTGCGCCTGACGACGATCGCGAACGGAATCTGAACGTTCGCCGGCGTGGAGACGTCCCCGCCCGAGAGCCGCCCGCCGTACGTGACGGAGCCGCTCGGCGAGACGAGCAACGTGCGCCGCGCCCCGTTGCTCGCCGTCCAGTCCACCTCGGCGTAACCGCCGCTGTCCACCCGTAGGACCGGGTCGCGGGCATCAGCGGCGACCTTGATCGAGGCCGCCGCCTCCCCGCCTGCCACCAGGGAAACCAGGAGGCCGAGGAGAACCCATCGTGTCAAGGCCCAGGGATGCTCTCACCGGCCCCGATCGGTTTCAAGGGGCCGGGTGTCGGCTGTGTCGCGTGCCCGGGGGCCTAGGCTCTCAGGCCGCGGCGTGACCGCGGAGCTGGCGCTGGATCAGGAGGCCCGAGAGACGCGACTGCGCGTCGACCAGGCTCGCACGATTTGCGTCGAGCTGGGTCGGACTGGCGTTCTGCCGGCAGAGCTCCTGCCGCTCCGACACGATCCGGTCGATCTCCGCCCGGACCGATTCGATCGCATGCTGAATCGGATCCACCTGATCTCAGCGTGCCCTAAGGAGGAAAGCAATTGGTGTGGAAAATGTCACGTTTTCGGATCTGTCAGGCTCCGGTCTCGAATGGACTTCGATCTCACGCCCGAGCACGAGCTTTTGCGGGATACCGTGCGCCAGTTCGCGCTCGAGAAGGTGGCTCCTGCTGCCGCGGAGCTCGACCGCGAGAAACGCTTTCCGTACGAGATCGTGGCGGAGCTGGCAGACCTCGGGCTGATGGGGATGACGATCCCCGAGGACTACGGCGGCGGCGGCACCGACACGATCTCCTACGCGCTCGCGATCGAGGAGCTGGCGCGCATCGACTCGTCGGTGGCCGTCACCGTCGCGGCGCATCACTCGCTGGGGACGCTCCCGATCTACGTCTTCGGCACCGAGGCGCAGCGGCGGGAGTGGCTGCCCGACCTCGCGAGCGGACGCAGGCTCGCGGCGTTCGGCCTGACCGAGCCGAGCGCCGGCTCCGACGCGGGCGCCGCTCGCACGACGGCACGGCTCGAGGCCGACGAGTGGGTGATCGAGGGCTCGAAGATCTTCATCACGAACGCGGGCACCGACATCTCTGCCTGCGTCACGATCACTGCGCGCACGGGCGACGACGAGATCTCGAACCTGATCGTCCCGAACGGCACGGACGGGTACGTGATCTCGCCGCCGATGGACAAGCTCGGCTGGCGGGCCTCCGACACGCGCGAGCTCTCGTTCCAGGGCGTGCGCGTCCCCGCCGGGAACCTGCTCGGCCCGCGCGGCAACGGGCTCCGGCAGTTCCTCCAGATCCTCGACGGCGGGCGGATCTCGGTCGCCGCGATGGGCGTCGGCCTCGCCCAGGGCTGCTACGACCTCGCCTCGGCCTACGCGAAGGAGCGCGAGCAGTTCGGCCGGCCGATCGCGTCGTTCCAGGCCGTCCAGCAGAAGCTCGTCGACATGGCGACCGAGATCGAGGCCGCGCGCACCTTCGTCTACAAGGCCGCCTGGGAGAAGGACGAGGGCCGGGACTTCGCGAAGACGGCGGCGATGGCGAAGCTCTTCTCGGGAGAGCTCTCACACCGCGCCGCGAACTGGGCGCTCCAGATCCACGGCGGCTACGGGTTCATGAACGAGCACCCGATCTCGCGCTTCTATCGCGACCAGAAGATCCTCGAGATCGGCGAGGGGACGAACGAGGTGCAGCGCATGGTGATCGCCCGGCACCTCGGGCTGACGAGTCGCTAGACGCCGCCCGGCGCCTCAGCCGGCCGCGAGCTCCCGGAGTGCCTCGACCGCCTCGTGGACTGACCAGCCGCTCGGCCTCGGAGAAGAGCGGGCCTGCGAGGTAGACGAGCATCGGCCACAACGCAATCGGCCGTGCAATTCGCCTTGCCGCCAGCCGATCCGGCAACCATGATCTCTGCATGGGGTCCCGTGCGCTGCTCGCGGCGGCAGCCGCCGTCCTAGTCGTCGTCCCGGGCTCGTCCGGGCACACGCTCGCAAGGACATTCACCGGCTCGTGGCAGACCGACTGGGGCGCGATGAAGCTCACCCAGACGGGTAACCGCGTCCAGGGCACCTACGAGCACGACTCGGGGCGGATCTCCGGCACGGTCTCGGGCAACCTCTTCAAAGGCCAGTGGACCGAGGTCCCGACCCGGAAAGGCCCGAACGACGCCGGCGCGGTCGAGTTCACATTGAGCGCGGACGGGAAGTCGTTCACGGGCCGGTGGAACTACGTGGGGCCGCCCCCGACGTCGTGGAGCTTGAACTGGGCCGGAACCTGCACGTCGGGTGCCTGTCTCAGCAACACCGCCGCGGCCGGCGGCGGCACGGGAGGAGGCGGCGGCGGAGGAGGCACGCAGACGACCACGACCGGCTCCTCGGGCGGTTCTGCGACGCCGCCGACCGGCACGCCGACCGGGGTCGTCCTCGTGAACGGCGCGCCGTTTACCGCCGGGGCGGTCCGCTACGGCTCGACCGTCGACGTCACGAACGGGACGCTCGTGCTCAAGACCGACGTCGGCACCCTGAAGGTGAACGGCGGAGGCGGCGTCCCCGCCGTCTTCAAGCTGCTCCGCCGCACGGTCAAGAAGAAGCCGCTGGTCGAGCTCCGGCTCGTGAAGGGCAACTTCGGCGTCTGCCCGAAGCGCAAGAAGAGCAGCGCCGCGCAGGCCCCGAGCACGACCGTCCGCCAGCTCTGGGGCACGGGCAAGGGCAGCTTCCAGACGCGCGGGAAGTACGCAGCGGCGACGGTTCGCGGGACGAAGTGGCTGACCTCCGACCGCTGCGACGGGACCCAGGTGAAGGTCAGCCAGGGCGTCGTCCAGGTGACCGACCTAGCGCAGCGGCGGGAGGTCACGGTCAGGGCCGGCGGCAGCTACCTGGCGAGGCCCTAGCCCGCCGGGCGCGTTCATCGGCTTCGCCCCGACCGGAAGGCGCGTTGAGTTCCGCTTGTTGCCGCCAGGGGCGCCACGTCATAGGATGCGCCGCATCGGGCCGGCCGTTCCCCGGAGCCCAAAGGGAGACGTTCCGGGCGAAACCGCCGCCCGTTCTGGCGGCGAATCACGGGAGGGAGAGATGGGGAGATTGACAGCAGCTGCGGTCGTCGTACTCTGCGTGGCGGCCGGTCTCGGCAGCCCGGCGTCGGGCGCCGGCGGGAAACAGAAGTGGATCGTGACCACGTCGCCCGGCCAACCGACCCGCGTGGCGGCGGTGGGCACCGTCAACGCGTTTGGAACCGTCACCGACGTGCTCACACTCTTCCCGAACGGGACATTCGACAACCTGGCCACACAGGAGTTCCCGAAGGGGAACCTCCTCTACCACGGAGCCGGGACGTACACGTTCACGCTCGACCCCAGGAGCTGCGTCGGCAAGGGCGATGTGGTCGGGCCGTTCGAGATCACGGGGGGCACCGGCGCATATGCCGGAGCGACAGGATCAGGCGTCGCTCTAATCGACCTCACGCTCGTGTTCACCCGGACGCCGACCGGTTGCTCGCAGCAGCCGGCCAAGGTCTACGGCGTGGCCAAGGCGACCGGGACGCTCGACATCCCGTAGCGAAGCACTTCACCCCGGGGCTGCCGCACCGCAGGCGGCAGCCCCGAGCATCTCGGGCCCGCCAGATGAGCCAGGGCGCCCCGGTCGGCGCTAACGAATGCGGTTGACCGGGAAGCCGGCCGCCTCGAGCTCGGCGATCAGCCGCAGGCAGTGCTGCTCGTTGCGCATCACGACCGTCGCCTCGATCTCCGTCTCTGCGACGTCGAGCGCGAGGCCCTCTCGCCGGTGCTCGATGCCGACGATGTTGCCGCGCTCCTGCGCAACGATCTGGAGCAGCTTGATCAGCTCGCCGGGACGGTCCGCCATGTGGCTGCGGAAGACGAGGTAGCGCCCGGCGACGGTCAGACCGTGGCGCAGGACCGAGATCAGGAGCGTCGGGTCGATGTTCCCGCCGGAGAGCACCGCGCACACCGGGCCCGTGCCGCCGGCGCTGCCCGTGAGCAGCGCTGCGACGCCGACCGCGCCCGCGCCCTCGACGACGAGCTTCGAGCGCTCGAGCAGCAGGGTGATCGCCTCGCTGATCTCCTCGTCGGTCACCTCGACGAGGTCGTCGAGGAGCTCCCCGAGGATGCCCATCGTCAGCTCGCCGGGCTCCTTGACGGCGATGCCGTCGGCGATCGTGTAGCCGCCACGCCGGACCTGCACGCCGACGAGGCGCACCTTCGGCCGCAGCGCCCGCATCGCGATCGAGATCCCGGACGCGAGCCCTCCCCCGCCTACCGGCAGGAGCAACGTCTCGATGTCGGGGAGCTGCTCGGCGAGCTCGAGACCGATCGTGCCCTGGCCCGCGATCACGCGCTCGTCCTCGAACGCGTGCACGAAGGTCGCGCCGGTCTCCTCGGCGCGACGCACGGCCTCGGCGAGCGCCTCCTCGAACCCCGCGCCGACGAGAACGACCTCGGCGCCGTAGTTCAGCGTCGGCTCGACCTTCGCCATCGGCGCGTCCTGCGGCATGAAGATGGCCGCGTCGATCCCGGCCTCCCGCGCCGCCCAGGCCACGGCCTGACCGTGGTTGCCGGCGCTCGCAGCCACGACGCCGGGGGCTCGCTCGGCGGCAGCGAGAGTCGAGACCATGTTCAGCGCGCCGCGGATCTTGAACGACCCGGTCCGCTGGAGGTTCTCCGCCTTCAGCAGCACCTCGCGGCCGGTGCGACGGAGGAACGAGTGCGAGCCGTAGACCGGCGTCACGCTCACGTGCTCGCCGATCCGCGCTCGCGCGGCCTCGATGTCAGTGATCGTCGGTGCGGTTCGCGTCGCCATGGGAGATGTGGAACACCTCTTGCAGGATCTCATGAACTGCCGTCAGGGGATCGAGCTCACGTCGCCCGACCCGATCGAGCACGTCCCGGAGCCGAGGATCCTCGGCGACCGCACCCTCGATCTGACGGCGGGCCCGCCCGGCGGCGACGTTGAAGACCTCGGTCTCGAGGTTCCGCCGGCGGCGCGACTCGAGGCCGCCGTCTGCCGCGAGCTCCGCGCGATGGCCGTCGATCTTCGCCCACAGCTCCGCGATCCCCTCGCCGCGCAGCGCCTCGGTGAGCACGATCGGCGGCTGCGGCCCGGTCGGCGCGAGGCCGAGCACCTGACGCACGTCGCGGGCCATCGTCTGCGCCAGCGCGTGGTCCGACTTGTTGATCGCGATCACGTCCGGGATCTCCATGATCCCCGCCTTGAGCGCTTGCACCGAGTCGCCCGAGCCGGGCAGCAGCACGAGCACGACCGTGTCGGCGATCGAGGCGATGCCGACCTCGGTCTGGCCCGTGCCGACGGTCTCGAGGAAGATCACGTCCTTGCCGGCAGCGTCGAGGACGAGCAGCGCCTGCAACGTCGACTCGGCGAGCCCGCCGACGTGGCCGCGCGTCCCCATCGAGCGGATGAAGACGCCGGGGTCGAGGAAGTGATCCGCGAGCCGGATCCGGTCGCCCAGCAGAGCACCCTGCGTGAAGGGACTCGTCGGGTCGACCGAGATGACGCCGACCGTCATCCCCGCCGTGCGCAGGTGCGAGACGAGGGCGGAGATGATGCTCGACTTGCCGACGCCCGGCGGCCCCGTCAGCCCGACCGTGTGGGCGCGACCGGTGCCGGCATAGAGCTCGCGCACGAGCTCGTCGGCGGCCGGGTCGCGGTTCTCGACGAGCGTGATCGCCCGCGCGAGCGCCCGGGTCTCCCCCGCCCGGACGCCTTCGAGCAGGCGCTCGATCGGCCAGCTGCCCTGCTTCATACGGTCTGGGCGACCGCGCGCACGTCCTCTTCTGCTCGCCGCAGGAACTGCCACGCGACGACGGCGGCGATCACGATCGTCACCGCGGACGCGGCGTATGCCCAGCGCGCGCCGATCTGGTCCGTGATCGGCCCGGCGATCACGAAGGCGACCCCGAGGACGGCGTAGTTGGCGCTCATGATCAGCGTGAACGCGCGCCCGCGCAGGTGGTCGGGAGCGCCTCGTTGGACGAGCATGATGTTCGCGACGACGGCGCCGCCGTTCCCGGCCCCGGCCACGACCATCGCGAGCACGCCGATCCAGACGCTGGGAGCGACCGCGGCGGCGGCGATGCCGACCGCGAAGAGCGTGAGGTACCAGACGTACGTGATCGCGAGATCGCGACGGATGAGCGAGGTCACCGACAGGCCGCCGATGACGAGGCCGATGCCCGAGCCCGTCCAGAGGAGGCCGAAGCCGAAGTCGCCGGCGTCGTACGACTCCTTCGCGAGGAAGATCTCCGCCACGTTGATCGTGCCGGTGGCCAGCATCACGATCGACCACGCGACGAGGACGCAGAGAAGCACCCGCGAGCGGCGCACCGTGGCGAACCCCTCGGCGAGATCGCCCCAGTGACCGCGGCCCACCGGCCGGTCGCTCTGCAGGAGGTGGCCCGGAATCGCGAGCACGAACAGCGCCGAGATCGCGAAGGTGCCGGCGTTCACCCAGTACGCGGTGTCCGGCCCGGACGCGGCCACGATCGCGCCGCCCAAGAACGGTCCGACCGCGGTCGTCGTCCACTCCACGAGCTGCAGCAGCGCGTTCGCGCCTCCCAGCTCGTCGTCGCGGACCAGGTTCGGCAGCCCGGCGAGCACGGCCGGCCGGAAGAACGCGTTTCCGACGCCCGCGATCCCGGCCAGCACGATGATCATCACGGTCGAGTCGACGAACGGGAGCACCGCGAAGACCGCGAGCCGGCCGACGTCCGAGGCGATCATCAGCCCCTTGCGCGAGAGCTTGTCGACGAGCGGCCCGGCCAGCAGGCCGAGGAAGACGGCGGGCAGGATGCTCGCGATCAGCAGCGCTCCGACCCACCAGCCGGAATGCGTGCGGTCGTAGACGTCGATCTGGAGAGCGATCAGCGCGAGCCAGTTCCCGACGCCCGATGCGAACGTGGCGAAGAAGAGCAGGCGGAATTGGTGCTCGCGGAGGAGCCCGAACTGGCGGCGGAGCGGAGCGACGACCACTGCCTTCGAACCCTATGACACCCGCCGAGCCTGCCTCCCGGGTTGACAAGCCTCGTCGAATGCGATACGAGGCGTTGCGTGGCGTGGCGTACCTATACGCCCGACGGCCGCACGCTCGACGTCGAGTTCACCAAGGGGACGTGGATCGCGACGTGCGAAGGGGGGCACGGGGTCGGGGCGAGCGCGGCGGAGGCGCTCTCGCGCGCGCTCGACGACGAGGTGGGCATGAGCTCCCTCGACCCCTCGTCGGCGCTCAACGCCTGGATCAAGGAGCAGGCGTCGAGGCTCGAGCGCGAGTGCGGGGACGACTGAAGCTCGCGACGCGCGTCTGACGCCTTGAGTGTCGCCAACCCCTCCCTAAGCGCGGGCGAGCACGCGGCCGAGCGCGGCGGAGAAGAGCTCGATCTCCTCGGGTGTGCCGACCGAGATCCGGAGCGCGGTGGGCGAGCCGAAGCCGTGGAGCGGCCGGACGATCACGCCTTCGCGGAGCAGCCGGTCGGCGAGTACGCCCGCGTCCTCTCCCACGTCGACGTAGAGGAAGTTGCCGACGGCCCCCTCGACCGGCTCGAAGCCGTGCTCGCGTAGCGTCGCCTCGAGCCGGTCGCGTCCCTCGGTGTTCAGCTCGCGCCGGCGCGCGATCTCGGCGTGCTCCCCGAGACTCGCGAGCGCCGCGACCTGCGCCGTGGTCGAGACGTCGAACGGGCGGCGGACCTTCGCCATCGCCGCGCAGATGTCGTGCGGGCCGACGGCGTAGCCGACGCGAAGCCCCGCAAGGCCGTAGATCTTCGAGAACGTCCGGAGGACGACGGCCGGGGCACCCCGCTTCACGTACTCCTCGACTGCGTCCGGGTACTCGGGGCTCGCGACGTACTCGAAGTACGCCTGATCGACGACGACGAGCACGTGCTTCGGCACGCGCCCGAAGAACGCGTCGAGCTCGGCGCGCGCGTTCATGGTGCCGGTCGGGTTGTTCGGATGGCAGACGTAGACGATCTTGGTGCGCGGCGTGACTGCGTCGAGCAGCGCGTCGAGGTCGTAGCGCTGCTCGCGCAAGGGCACGGTCACCGGCACCGCGTCCTGCTTGTCCGCGTAGATGACGTAGCTCGGGAACGACGGCCAGCCGCAGACGATCTCGTCGCCGGGGTCGAGCAGCGCCTGGCTCAGGAGCTCGAGGCATCCGTCCGCGCCCGCGGCGACGCACACCTCGTCGCGGCTGACCCCGTGCCGCTCGGCGAGCGCCCCATGAAGCCGGTAGGCGCCTCCGTCCGGGTAACGGTTGGACTCGAGCGCCGAGCGCTCGATCGCCTCGAGCGCGGCCGGGAACGGCGGAAACGGGCCCTCGTTCGACGCGAGCTTGACGACGCGCTCGAGCCCGAGCTCGCGCTGGACCTCCTCGACCGGCTTTCCGGGCACGTAGGGCGTCAGTCCGGCGACCGCCGGCCGGATCAGCTCACCGCCGAAACCAGTCGGACCGACGTTCACGCGGCACACCCTAGCGCCGCGCCCCTGCGCGCATCCCCGGCGACTCGGCTCACACGCAACCCCCCACCCTGGGTGGGGAGTCGTTCCCGCCGCCCTCGGCGATCGACGCTACCGGTCCAGGCGGCCTCGCGCACCGTCTCGGGTGGAGAAAGAGCGTGCCGATTCGTCCACACGCGTACGCTTTGGCCATGTCCGATCTCGGGCTGTTTCCGTTGCCGATGGTGCTCGTGCCGAGCGAGCGCGTGCCGCTGCACATCTTCGAACCACGCTACAAGGAGCTCGTCGGCGAATGCATCGAGCGCGGCGAGGAGTTCGGCATCCTGCTCCAGGCCGAAGGCGGCGAGGCGCACGACGTCGGCACCAGGGCCGCGATCGCCGAGGTGCTCCGGGTCTTGCCCGACGGACGGATGCACATCGTCGTCGAGGGAGGCGAGCGCTTCCGGCTGCTCGAGGTGCGCTACGACCGCTCGTACCTCACGGGCGCGGTCGCGGAGGTCAGAGACGACAAGGACGAGGCTCCCGAGCCTGCTGACCTCGAGCGCGTGCACGAGCTCTTCGTCGAGCTGCAACGAACCGTCGGATCGTCCCGCAAGCCTCCTGACCGCGATTCCCCGCTGTTCGATTTCGAGGTCATCGCCCGCGTCGACTTCGGCACCTCCGAGAAGCAGGAGCTGATCGAGCTCACCTCGCCGCGGCGCCGCTACACACGCCTCGCAGAGCTGCTCGAGCACGCGCTCGAGGCGCTCACGCTCGAGCGTGAGATTCAGCAGCAAGCGGCGGGCAACGGCAGAGTCACACCGCTGACCGGCGAGTAGCTCGCGCTGAGGCCGCGTCCCGCGGGGCGCTGCTCACAGCTGCTTGGCCATCAGGATCGCGTCGACCAGCCGGCCGTCGGGACGGCGGTAGTGGCCGCGCCGGTACCCCTCGCGCTCGTAGCCGAGCTTCTCGTAGAGGGCGATCGCAGGGGCGTTGTGGGGAAAGACGTGGAGCTCGAGCTTCGTCACACCGGCCCGGCCGGCCCACTCCTCGGCCCGCGCGAGAAGCGCCGCACCGATGCCGTGACGGCGGTGCGAGGCAGCCACCATCAGGCCGAGGTCGGCCACGTGCGCGCTCGCCGGATGCGTGTCGCGGGCGATCGAGAGCCGGCCGACGATGCCATCGCCGGTCTCGGCGACGAGCAGAGCGGCGTGCGGGTACCGGCGTAACGTGCGGATGTAGCGCCGCTCGTCGGCCACGCTTCTCCAGCGGCTGTCTGCCAGCAGCCATCCCTCCGGCTCGGCCGCTACGGCGCTCGCTAGCGCGACGAGCGCCGCGGCGTCGGCGGGATCCGCCGCGCGCAGCCGAAACTCATGCTGGGACGACGACACCGGCTCCGCCGCGACGCTGGTCCCCCGCGGCCGCTAGTGACCCGTCCGAACCGACCTGGACAGCCGCCGCTCCGCCGAAGAACAGGTTGTGCCGCCGCCAACGAACGATGTCGTACCCGCTTGCCTCGAGCCGGTCGAGCACCTCCGGATCGTGCCCGCCCTCGCAATGGACATGCGATCCGTCGACGTGCACGCGCGGGGCGGTGATCGCGTCGTGGACGGAGAGGCCGTGCTCGACCACGTTGACGACGATCTGCATGATCGCGCCGCGCAGCCGCGCCGAGCCGGCGCTCCCGACGACGAGCCTCGGGCGGCCGTCGGGGCCCAGCACGATCGAAGGGGCCATCATGCTCGTCAGGCGGCGCCCCGGCGGGGCCGGCCGTCCTCCCATGAGGTCGTACTCGCCCAGCATGTTGTTCATGAAGAAGCCGGTGCCAGGCACGATCACGCCGGAGCCCGAGCCAGTCGACGTCGAGACCGACGCTGCGTTGCCGTCGGCGTCGATCGCCGAGACATGGGTCGTGCCGCCGGCAGGCGCGGCCTCGAGCCGCCCGCTCAGACGTCGGCGGATGCGAGCGCGAGCGGCGCGAAGTCGGGCAGGGTCGAGGAGCATGCCCGCGAGCCCTCCACGATGGAGCCCGCGCGTGAACGCGGCATCGCGTGCGCGCGACTGCTCCCGCATCACCTCGGCGAGCGCCGCGATCGCGGCGGCGCTCCCGGCGGGACCGCTCTCGACCTGCCCGAGCAGCGCGAGCCCGTACGCGATCAGGACGCCGCCGGATGACGGCGGCGGGTTCGAGACGAACTCGGAGTCGCGGAACCCAACGGTCACCGGCCGCCGCCAGACGACCCGGTAGCGACGCGAGGTCGTCCTTCGTCAGCTGGCCGCCGCCGTCCCGGATGGCCGTCACGAGCGCCTGCGCGCGTTCGCCGCGATAGAGGGCCCGAGAGCCCGCCCTGCCGATCGCCTCGAGCGTGTCTGCGAGATCGGGCAGCCTCAGCGTGTCGCCGGCAACGAGCCGCACCGAGCCGTTCCCGTACATGCGACGTCCCTCTGCGGTCGAGCGCATGATCGGGTCGAGGAGCCCGTGCAGGTGCGCCTGCTGCCGGGTCAGCTCGACGCCGACGCGCGCAAGCTCGATCGCAGGCGTGAGGAGCTCCCGCCAGGGGAGGCGACCGTACGCGCGGTGGGCCGCCTCGAGACCGGCCACCGCGCCCGGCACGGCGCACGAGGCCGGCCCGATCCGGAACGGCTGCGTCGTCGTGCTCTCGCCGAAGCCGACGTCGACGAGCTGCATCTCGCCCGCCCGGGGACGGCGCTTCCCGAGTCCGGGCGACGTCACGAAGAAGTCGACGAGCCGGCTCGAACGGTCGCGCGCGCGGTGGACGAGCATGAAGCCTCCGGCTCCCGGCCCCGTCAGCGGGCTCTCGGTGACCGCGGAGGCGAACGCTGCGGCCACGCAGGCGTCGACCGCGTTTCCCCCCTCGGCGAGAGCGCGCGCGCCCGCCTGGGCGGTCAGCGGATGTCCTCCGGCGACGGCACCCTTCATCGCCGAGAGCGTAGCCTCGACGTGCCGGACTTTCGGCAAGCCGATGCGGCCTTGCGGCGTGGAATCAGACGACGCGCAGCTTGTTGGTCAGCGGCGGTAGAACAGCTAACGCTCGAGGAACGCCGGCGGTGCGAACACGTCGTCGCCGAGGCCCGCGCCCACCAGGTTGCGGCGCTTGGGGCCGCCGAGCCCTGTCGCCACGACGGTGATCCAGAGCTGGCCTGTCAGCCGATCGTCGATCGTCGCGCCGAAGATGATGTTCGTGTCGTCGGTGGCGGCCGCGCGAACGGTCTCCGCCGCCTCGTTCACCTCGTAGAGCGAGAGATCCTCGCCCCCGGCGATCGAGAGCAAGATCCCACGCGCGCCGACGATCTCGGCGTCGATGAGCGGGCTGCCGAGAGCGAGCTCGGCCGCCTCGCGGGCGCGGTTCTCGCCGGTCGCATAGCCGATCCCCATGAGGGCGGAGCCGGCGTCGGTCATCACGGCGCGCACATCGGCGAAGTCGAGGTTGATCAGGCCTGGATTCGTGATCAGGTCGCAGATGCCCTGGACTCCCTGGCGCAGGACGTCGTCGGCGATCCGGAACGCGTCGAGCATCGACGTCGACCTGTCGAGCACCTCGAGCAGCCGGTCGTTCGGGATCACGATCAGCGTGTCGCAGGTCGCCCGGAGCGCCTCGACGCCCTCGTCGGCCTGCTTGCGACGACGCGTGCCCTCGAACTTGAACGGCGTCGTGACGATGCCGACCGTCAGCGCACCGAGCTCGCGCGCGACGCGTGCGACGACCGGAGCGGCCCCGGAGCCGGTGCCGCCACCCTCGCCCGCGGTGACGAAGACCATGTCTGAGCCGCGCAGCACGCGCTTGATCTGGTCGTAGCCGTCCTCTGCCGCGCGGCGGCCGATCTCGGGATCGGAGCCCGAGCCGAGCCCTTCAGTGAGCTCGCTGCCGATATGGATCTTCGCCGGCGCATCGCTCATCTGAAGCTGCTGGATGTCGGTGTTGACCGCGACGAAGTCGACCTGGGTGATTCCCGCATCGATCATGCGATCGAGGGCATTGAGGCCGGCACCGCCCACGCCGACGACGCGGATGACGGCGAGGTACGAGCTGCTCTCCCGCGCGCGCTCGAGGCGCGCCGGGTTGGCGGGGATCGGCTCGAGCCAGCGGGCCGCCGCCCGCCCGGGCTCTACCTCGGGCTCGGGGCGCGGGTGTCGGTCGGTCGTCTGGGCCGCCGTTCTGCTTGGCGGCGGTCGCCTTCTTCGTCCCGTCTCGCCGCTGGGCGGCCTCGGTCGCGCGGAAGAGCTCCGCGAGCGGTCCCTCACTCAGTCTGGCGCGGTTTCTCGCCACGGAGAACCTCCTTCGCAAGGTCGCGGTAGAGAGCAGCCGCCTCGCCGTCGGGCTCGTATGCGAGCACGGACGTACCCTTGACCGGCGCCTCGGCGTAGCGGATCGTCTTGCGGATCCTCGTGTTGAAGACGAGGTCGCCGAAGTTCTCCCGCAGGATCTCGTCGGCCTCACGCGAGTGCGTGAGCCGCTTGTCGTACATGGTCGGCAGGATGCCGACGACCTCGACACCTGGATTGAGGTGCTCGCGGACCATCTGCAACGTGCTCTCGAGCTGTACGAGGCCGCGCAGGGACAGGTACTCGGTCTGCACCGGGACGATCACGCCGGTCGCCGCCACGAAAGCGTTGATGGTGAGCAGCCCGAGCGACGGAGGCGTGTCGATGAGGATGAAGTCGTAGCGACCCCTGATCGGCGCCAGCGCACGCTCGAGTGCCCGCTCCCGGCCGATCTGGCTGGAGAGCGCGAGCTCGGCGCCAGCCAGGTCGATCGAGGCGACGGCGATGTCGATCTCCCGCCGCTCGATCACCTCGTCGATCGGCAGCCGGTGGACCAGGACGTCGAACATCGACCGGTCGATCGCGTCGGGATTCATCCCCTGGGACATCGTCAGGTTCCCCTGCGGATCGAGATCGACGCACAAGACTCGCAGCCCGCCCTCGGCGAGAGCGACGCCCAGGTTCAGGGTGGTCGTCGTTTTGGCGACGCCCCCTTTCTGGTTCGCGAGCGTCAGGACCCGCGCAGCGTCGGTTGCCTTCTCACCGGTGGACAAGCCGCCGAGGTACGGGCGATTCAGGAGACGCGCGACGGCCATCTTCACCGCTTCTTCGGGTTGGGTCAGCTCATTCCTTCCGCCTCCCTCCGAAGTCTCCCGACCGCGTCACGCGCGCGGCCGTCGCCCTCGAGGCGCGCCCACGCCTCGGCCTCCCTGACGAGCTCTCGCAACTCGCCGAGTAACCGCCCGGCCGGGGCCTGGTCCCGGTCGAGCATCTCGATCCGCTCCAGCCGCCGGAGCACCCGTCCTGCTTCGTCGTCCGCTCCCCCGACGTCTTCAGGCGCGGCGCCGTCGCCCGGTTCGTCGAAGCGGGCCCGGTCGCCGACCCGGTCCGCGTCCTCGCCGCTCGGCACCCTGCCGCGCGACGGCGGCCCGTCGCCCGGCATTGCGTTTCGGGCCGCATGGGTCCCGTCCTCTCCAGCAAGTACGTACACACGTTCGACCGTAGCCGACGAGGCGTGTCGCGCGTGTGACACACGTGTGACGGAAGTGGGAATTCCTCGCGAGGGGCGCGCGGCCCGACCACACGGCAAGCGCCGACGACGCAGCCCGCCCACCGCGCCCGAGCCACGCCCGCCCCCCCCCCGGAGTCAGCCCGCCGGACGCCGCAGCCGACTACGCAGCGAGCGCCGTCGCGGGGCGCGGCCGCAGCCCGAGCAGCGTCTCGTCGAGCGTGCGCACGAACTCGGCGCGGTTCCCGTGCAGGAGCACCTCGACGAGCGCGCGGCGCACGGCATCGCGCGCCACGCGTCCCGCCTTCTCCGCGCGCAACGCCTCGAGGAGCGCCGCGCGATCCTTCGTCTTGTCGCCGAGCAGGACCGCCGCGCGTACCGCCGCCGCCCACGGGCCGTCGCCGGCACCGAGCAGCGACGCGAGCGCGTCGTGCACCTGCGCCGAGCGGAACGGCTCGTCGGCGAACAGCGAGAGCTCCCAGCGGTCGAGCGCCTCGGCGAGCTCGCGATCCTCGTCGGCGAGCGGGAGCCGCTCGCGAAGGTCCGCTGCGAGCCGGCCTCGCAGCGCGTCGAGCCGGATCGGCTCGCCGTGCGGCTGCGTGGCAGCAATCGGCAGCAGCGGCGCGATCCGCAAGGGACGGAAGTCGAGCCGCTCGAAGACGACGGGCCCGGCCGCGATCGCGCCGGCCGTCGCAAGCCGAAGCGCGCTGACCGCGTCGGCGAGCTCGCCTGCTGCATCCGGAGGCTCGGCCTCGGTCGACTCGAGATCGCGCGCGAGCTCGAGGACGCAGAGGCGATCGATGTCGCGCTCGAACTCGGCCGGCATCAGCCCGCGTGCCTCCGGCCACAGCGACGCCACCTCGCCCGGGACGGCGGCGCGTACACGGATGTCGCCGCCGAGCTCGACCGTCGCGCCGGCCTGGAGGCCGACGAGCGGAGCGATCGCGCCGTACGACCGCGCCTCCCCGAAGAGCGAGAGCTCGATCTCGGCGTACGCGGCGTCGAAGGCCTCGTCGTGCCAGTCGAATCCGCCGCACCGTTCGGCGACGGCGCTGAGCATCGGCAACAGGATCGTCTGGAAGAGCGCGTCCTCCTCACCTGTCCGGCCGCCGGCGTGGGTGTGCGCGAAGATCGCAGCGGCCGGCTCGCGACGGAGGTCGTCGATTGCGTTCCGCGCGTCCGGGAGCCGACGGAGCGAGGGCGCCTGCTCCTCGACGAAGCTGCGCACGAGCGGCCGGTACTCGTAGAGCGTCGGCCCCTCCCGCGTCGCGTGCTCCTCGAAGGCGAACGGCAGCTCCGCCCCGCGCTCGACCGCGAACGCCGCGAGGCAAAACGCGCGCAACGACTGGTGGAGGTGCGGTGCGCGGAGGGCCACGCGCCTCAGTTGGCGGCCGGCGGCTCGTCTCCTACCTGGCAGGTTGCGCACCAGTACGTCGTCCGGTTCGCATCGCCTTGCCCCCACGACCGGATCGGAGTCCGGCAGCGAGGGCACGGGCGTCCCGCTCGCCGGTAGACCTGCCGCCGGCCGGCCCGGCGTCCGTCGGCGGAGGCGCGCATCAGCTCCGCGGCGCTGTCGAGGGCGCGGCGCCGGCTCTCCTCGGGGACGTCGCGCAGGCGGGACCACGGAGAAAGCCTCGCCGCCCAGAGCGCCTCGGCGAGCCACATGTTCCCGATCCCGGCGACGATCGTCTGGTCGAGGAGCGTCTCGCCGAGCCACCGCGCAGGGTCGGCGCGCCGCATCCGCGCGAGCATCGCGTCGAGCCTCGGCGGGCGCTCGAGGATGTCGGGCCCGAGCCCGGCAAGCCCTCGCATGTGGAGCTCGAGCACCGGCCCGTTCCAGAGCACGCCTTCGGCCCGGGAGCCGCGCAGCACGAGCCACGGCCAGCCGAGGCGGGCCTCGCCTCGGGGCCGGACCGACCACCGCCCGGTCATCCGCAGGTGCGAGCGGAGGACGACACCGCCCTCGAAGCACAGGACGAGGTTCTTGCCGAGCGCCTCGACCGACTCCAGCCGGCGGCCGTCGAGCCCCTCCGCGACGCCCAGCGCCCGGGCCCGAGGATGCGGCGACTCGACCTCGAGCTCCTCGCCGACGAGCACCTGGAGCCGCCGCGCCGCTCGGTGCACGGTGTCGCCTTCCGGCATTTCGAGCCTCGGCCGTCGAGCGTTCCCGCTCGCGCTAGAGGCCTGATGTGAAATGCGGCCGCTGTTGGGGGCGCTCCAGACCAAGCCGGACACCGCGGTCGCCTGCGGCGCGTAGTGCAACTACGTGTCGCAGGCGAACGTGCTGATCCGGCGCCGTGTCTGGTGCGTCTCCGGCCCGGCAGAATTTCACATCAAGCCTCTGCTACCCCGACTGTGCCGCGAGCGCCTCGTTCAGCGCCGTGGCCGTCTCCTGTCCGACGACGCCGTCCGGATCGAGACCCTGCGCCTGTTGGAACTCCATCACTGCAGCCTGGGTCGCAGGCCCGAAGACGCCGTCCGCGTTGCCGGGCTCGTAGCCGAGGTCGATCAGCGCCTGCTGGACCTGCGTGATCTCGGCCGTGCTCGTGTCCCCCAGCCGCAGCTTGCCGCTCGCGGGCAGCACCACGGTCGGCGGGGTGGTGCCGGGGGTGGTCGTGCTGGGCGTGGTCGTGCCAGGCGTGGTCGTGGTCTGCGTCGGCACCGAAGTGGTCGGCGTCTGCGCCGGCGTCGTCTCGACCGCTGACGTCGTCGTGGGAGTGGACGTCGTGCCCTCGTCACCGCCGCGGAAGAGCACGACTGCGAGGGCGATCCCCGCACCGACGAGCACGAGAGCGACCAGCGCTGCGACCAGTCGCCGGCGCTCGATCGTCGCGCGGTGCGCTTCTCCGGCTTCGTACTCGTACTGCGAGCCTCCGCCGGCGTCCGAGGCCGCGAGGCCCTCCGCCTCCCAGGTGCGACCCGCGCCGGTCGGCGTGTCGTCCCAGTCGACGGAACCGACGTCTTCGAGCCAGTCGTCACCCGACTGCTCTCCGCCGCTCCAGTCGCCCGCCCGTGTGGAGCTCGACCCCCCGCCGCGCTCGTCGTGCATGGACTGCATCCTAGAGCCTCGATGTGAAGATTCCGCGAGGCCGGAGCTCGGCGAGGCTACGGGCGTAGCGCGGAGTAGGAGAAGACGCGCCGCGGGCTCAGCTCGAGCCACGCAGCTGCCCAGTCGGCACGCGAGCCGAAGCGGTGCTCCCAGACCGCCAGCAGCTCCTCGGGCGGACGCTCGTGGATCGCGACGGTCCCGTCGACCGCGACCGCGCGATGCGTGTCGCCCTCGCCCTCGCTCACGACGAGCGATGCCCACGGCTCGCGTTCGAGGTTGCGAAGCCGGCCGCCCGCGACCGTGGCCAGCCAGAACGCCTCGCCATGGAAGGTGAACCCGACCGGCCGCGCCTGGGCGCGACCGCGCGCGGTCGTCGTCGCGAGCACGCAGTAGCGACGCTCGGCGAGGAAGGCGCCGAGCTCCTCCGCGTCCATCGTGCGCACGGCAGGCCACGAGTTGCGAAGCGCACGGTCGGCACGCGCGAGGCTCGCCGCCTGCAGGCCTGCGAGCTCGTCGGCGCGCGGCGCGGCCGGAGCGAGCGGCGGCGGCGACACGATGTAACCCTCGCGCAGAACACGGTCGCGCTCGTCGACGACGAGGGCGGCGCCGACCTCGATCTGGCTCCCTGCGACGACCGCCTCGGCGGCGAGGGCGCAGATCATCGCGTCGATCTCGTCGTGCGTCCCCGGTGGGCGCGAGGTGTAGCCCTGGAGCCGGATTCGCGCCCACAGCTCTGCGACGTAGCGCTTCGGCTCGCGCCGCTTGGACGGGATCGAGAGCTCCGGCCAGAGCGTCCGGATCACAAACCGCGGGTACGTCTCGACGACCGGCAGCGAGCGCTCGTGACAGGCCCAGAAGATGGTTAGGCCGGCCTCGACGAACGGGCCGTAGGCGCGCATCGCCGCGACGTCGGCCGGGTGCTCGGGCAGGACGCTCGTCGGAGTCCGGGCCTCACGGTCGGCCGCGCGCCGGGTCGAGCCGAGCGCGGGCAGGCTCTGCGGCGCGTCGAGGGCGTAGCACTCGACGGATGGCAGGCCCGCCGGCGTGTCGGGCAGGGGTCGCTCGGCCGACGGCTGGTAGCGGCCGAGGACGAACCGCTCGCGATCGAGCCACGCGACGTCGGCAGGCGTCCGCAGGGAGCCGACGTCGATACCGCAGACGGTCACGCTCCCGACCCGTGCTAGCTCGGAAACTGCACGACGCCGAGCAGGTTGCCTTCGCTGTCCTCGAACCAGGCCGCCCGGCCGGGGCCGACCTCGGCGATCCCGTCGACGGTCTTCAGGCCCGGCAGGTCGTACTCCTCGAAGACGACGCCGCGCGCCCTGAGGGCGGCCACCTCGGACACCAGGTCGTCGACCTCGAATCCCAGTTGGGTGTGCGCGCCCGAGGCCTTGGTTTCGGTCGGGTAGAGCACGAACCGGGTGCCGCCGGCCCCGTCGTAGGCAAGCCCGCCGGGGCTCTCCTCGACGGGCTCGAGACCGAGCTTCTCGGCGTACCAGCGCCGTGCCCGCTCGAGGTCGGCCGCAGGCAGCGTCGCGTTGAAACGAGCGTCCTTGAGCATCGTGCCTCCTTCGTCGCGTGAAGGACGACGTTAACCCGGAGGCGTACCGTCCGCACCCCCTCGCTACGGTGCGGGGACGTGGCTTGCGCCGTCTTCACGCCGCTCAAGCGCGCGTCGCTCTGCGCGCTCGCGATCCTCGCGGCCCTCGCACCGGCCGCACCGGCGGAGGCCCGGCCGGCCGGCCCCGTCGCAGGACCGCCACCGGCGTGCACCCAGAGCTGGTGGACGGGCACCTGGAAGCGCCTCGAGCACGAGGGCGACGCGATCTTCGTCCAGAGCGGACGCGCTATCTCGAGCGGCCGCTACACCTGGGCCGGCGGCGGGTCGTTCGCCGATCTCGAGCTCTCGCGGGACTGCCTGACGATGACGGGCCTGTCGCCGAAGACGGCCCGGCTCGCGGCCGCCGCGATCGAGATCACGCTCGTACGGCAGGGTGCGTTCACGGGCCACTGGCGATGGCTGACGACCCCCGCAGGCACCTGGGACGGAACCTTCGGCGGCTATTGCACCGCGGGCGCTTGCCTGGTGCGGAAGGCGGTTCCGATCGAGACGGTGTCGAACGGCTGCGGCGGCGCCGGCTGGGATTCGCTCGTCGCCGCCCAGAACTACGCCGGGGACACATCGGCGTACGTCGACTCGAACGTCAACCCGACCGCGCGGTCGGTCACGGTCAACTTCCGCGAGGCGTGCAATCTCCACGACGCCTGCTACGGCGGCGAGCTCGTCCCCGACGTCGTGCGCGGCGGGACCCGCGACTTCCGCGCCTGGTCGCGACGCGACTGCGACCTGAAGTTCCTCGTCGACATGCGCCTGCTCTGCGAGCGGCGCATCCCGTCCGGCTGGACGGTCGCGCTCGCGAACTGCAAGGCGACCGGCGGCAACGCGTCGTTCGGAGCCGAGTCGCGCTTCAACTTCGTGCGCAAGTGGGGCTATCTGTTCTTCGATGCCGACTCGACCAAGCTCGGAACCCAGAAGACGGGCTCCCGTCCGAACGCCTGACGCGAGCTATGCGTCGTCCGGGCCCGACGCCTCGAGCTCCGGCTCCGGTTCCTCGTCTGTCCCGGTCTCCGGCTCGGCCCCGCCCGCTGCCAGGCGCGCGTTCAGCTCGCGGATCCTCGCGGCGGGCTCGGCGAGCGCCGGGTGGTCGAGCTCGCCGGCCTCGACGAGCCCGAAGGCGATCGTGCCCAGCTCCTGCTGCACCTGGCCGAGCTCGCGTCGCGTCTGGAACTCGGCGACCTCCTCCTTCGCCTTCTCCGCCGCGTGCTCAACCGCGGCCCTGGCCTTGTCGAGAAAACCCTGGGACTCGGTCATCCCCGTCAGCATGCCAGCTACTCGAACGCCGTCGGGTGCAGAACGGGGACGGCCGGCTCCCAGCCGGCGCGGAGCACCGCGACGAGCGACGGCGGCGTGATCACGGCGGCCCGGTGCCGCGGCAGCCGCGCGACGCGCGTCGTGTAGCCGGCCGGCGTCCAGGCGAGCAGCTCTCGCCCGAGCACGAGCTGCGGGACGCCCTCGGGAAGCACGAACGCGCCGTCGGGGAGGTCGTCGAGCGGCGCCTCGTGGTGGCGCTGCGTGCGCGTGAGCGGGTCGAGGCGCTCGCCGTGGAGGCGCGCGTCGATCGCGTCGGCGCCGGCTTCGGCCGGATGGCTGCGGCGCCAGATCTCGACGAAGCGGCGGTAGTCCTCTCGCCGGCACTCCGCGCAGGGCCGGTGACCCGCGGCGAATGCGGTCGCCTCGTCGAGGAAGAAGAGCTCCGTGTACTTGCCGGGCTGCATGAGCGGCGACCGGCGCCGGCCGCGGAACTCGAGCCGGCACGCGATCCACCGCCGTCCGGCGTAGGCCCGGCGGATCCGCCGCTGCTCGTCGTGCAGGCAACCGCGGTTCCCGTACACGAGGCCACGGGCCGGGTCGGCGACAAGCTCGCCGAGCGGCGTGACCCGATTCCGCAGCGGCATTCCTCGAGCCTACTCGGCGACACTTCCGGGATGGGGGAACGCGAAGCGCCTGCCGAGCCCCGCTGGTGGACCGTCCGCCGCGCCCAGAGCCTGAAGCCCGCGACGTACCGCTGTCCGCTCTGCGGCAAGCAGCTCCACGCAATGAGCGAGCACGTGCTGATCGCGCCCGAGGGAAACGTCGAGCGGCGACGCCACGCCCACACCGAGTGCGTCGCCGCGGCTAACCGCGCAGGCGAGCTGCTCACGCTCGACGACTGGCGTGCCGCACAGCCGCGGCGTTCCGGGTTCTTCTCGCGGCTGCTCAGGCGAGCCTGAGCCGCCCGGCCGACCGCGTCCCACCGGTCGACTCGGCACGAATGGTCACACGCGGTCAACCGAGGTCGAGGACGAGCTCGAGTGCGTCGTCGACAGCACGAAGCTCGTCGAGCGTCAGGTGCCCGACGTGCTCGCCCAGTGCCCGCGCATCGACCGCTCCGACCATCTCGCACAGCACGTGGGTCGGCTCGCCACCTATGAGGATCTCAGGATGGAAGCTCGCGGGCGGAGTCGATGCCGACGTCGGACAGACAACGATCGTCGAGAGCACCAGCAGGTCGTCCGCCTGGACGACGACCGCGAAGCGGCGACCGGATTGAACGCGCCCGCGACCCGATGGCAGTGTGATCGCATGGACATCACCCCGAACCACGGAGCTGCTCCATCAACGCCGCGACCTCTTGCGCCTCGGCGACGTAGGCAGGATCGCGCGCGAGAGCCGCCGCCTCGGCCGCGAGGCCGGCACGGCGCCGGTCGCGCTCGGCCGTCTCTGCGATTGCCTGGCGCGCCGCCTCCGCCCGCGTCACACGCCGACGTCGAGCGATCTCGTCGAGGGCTCTGAGTCCATCCGTTCCGAGGCGGAGCGAGAGCGGTGCAGGCTTCGACGTCATGCCGCGAGCGTAGCGCAGATCGCGCTACACCTGGCATCGAGCGGTCGCGACGCACACGAAGAGCAGAGGCGCGACCGCCGTCACCCGGCTCGGGCGTCAGCACGCTCGCGCAGGCGACGCTCGTCTCCCTCGTGGCTATCGCCCGGGGGGTGCCCCCGGAGGTCCGAGGATCTCGAAGCCGTGCCTTGCCGCCATGGGCAAGACGACCGCCATGTCCGGTGGTCCGTCGGGCCGCGGCGGCAGAACGCGCTCGGGGGCTGGTCTCCCGGCCTCTCTGATGAAGCCTTCGAACATGACGGGCGCGAGGCCGACCAGGACCTTGGCTCCCTCCGTCTCCGCGACGAACGTGTGTGGCACCCCCTTGGGGCCGAACGCGAACGATCCTGGTGTCAGATTCACTCGCTCGTCGCCGACGTAGACGGTCCAGGCGCCCTCGAGGGCGTAGAACCACTCGTCCTCCTCATGGTGGACGTGCCAGGGTGGGCCGTCGCCCGCGCGCGCGACGACCTCGACGAGTCCGTACTGCCCGTCCGTGTCGGCCGCGCTGATCTTGATCGTCTCGAGCATGCCGAAGACCCAGAACGCCTCGCCTTCGTCCTTCCCTAGCCCGTACCCGAGCTTTGCGCGTCCATCGGAAGCATCTGACATGACCGTTCCTCTCTGTCTCGCGCGTACCGCTAGTCGCGCCACGGGTGGGTCAGCAAGCATCCCTGGAGACGCGGCGCTTCCCGCTGCGTACGACGGATGCCGCCAAGAGCCTACGTCACCGCGGCCGAAGGCCACGGCGCTCGCGCCGCTGACATTCCCGAGTCTCCCGTCCGGCCACCGTCGAGTGCCGGCGTTGCCTGGCCTGCGCAGCTTCCGGCCCTCAGGCCGCTCGGTCGAGCCGTTGAAGACCGGCATGGGCCCTGGCCGACGGCATCTTCGCGATCGCGTGCTACGCTCCTGATCCTCGACGTTTCGCATCCACGCCTCCGGCGGCTCGCTCAAGGCGTGCCAGTCAAGCACGCCTGGCCCCAGTACGCCGCCTACGGTGTCTCGTTCCTGATCATCGGGATCTGGTGGGTCAACCACCACCACTGCATGACGCTGATCGGGCGTGCCGACCGCACCTTCCTCTTCGCCAACATCGCCCTGCTCGCGTGCATCGCCTTCCTCCCGTTCCCGACAGCGCTTGTCGCAGAGCACCTCCGCGACGACGGCGTGCGCGCCGCCGCGATCACCTACGGGCTGACGATGACCGCCGCCGCGATCTGCTTCATGTTCGTCTGGTTCTACGCCGCGACCGGACGCCGCCTCATCGCCGAGACCGTCGACCAGAGCGTGGTCACCGGCTTTTCGCGCTCCACCCTCCCGGGACTTCTGATCAATGCGGCGGCGACGGTCGTCGCGCTTTGGAGCCCGTACACGGCGCTCGCGCTGTTCGCCGGGACCGCGCTCTTCTACGTGGTCGGCAGCTCGCTGTTCGGACGCGACTGAGCGGCCCCGAGCGACCGAAGCCCGCCCCCCAATCGACTGCCGGCTCGGGGACAGTGAGGCAACACCGGCACATGCGAGCGTCACGCCATCAGACGCGCGTCAAGGCCGGAGCACGGCGCGCCTCGGGCCTGCCAGAAAGCCGGCCTCGACGAGCAGCGGCATCGCGTCCGTCTCCGCGACTGGCTCACCGTCGAAGCGCTCGACCGCGAGGCGCTTGACGCCGCGGGTACGCACGTGGTCGACGAGCGCCGCGAGGGCCGGACGCAGCCAGCTCTCGTCGGGGTCGCGCAGCGCGACGAGCGTCCGCCCGCCCCGCTCGACGTAGAGCACCGCCTCCCCGCCGAGCAGCACGACGTAGGCGCCGGCCACGCGCGCGGCGCGCGCGCCAGCCCGCTTCGGCCACGGCAGCGCCGCACCGTACGGCTGCGCCGGGTCGGCGGCGGCGAGCACGAGCGGCGGCTCATCCTCGCCGGGCTCACGCAGCTCGCGTAGACGCTCGACCGCCCCGCCGAGAGCGAACTGCGCCCCGCCGAGACCCTCGACGAAGTAGCCGCGGCGGCAGAGGCCGAGCGTCTCGAGCGCGCGCAGCTCCGCGTAGACGGCTCCATACCCGCCGGGGATGCCCTCGGCCCGCACGCCGTCCCGCGTCACGATCCCCTGCCGCTCGAGCAGCAACTCGGCGAGCGCGCGGCGCTCGGGCTCGGCGCCCGCGAACAGGCGCTCGGTCCGCGACCAGCGGCCCTGCGTCGCGGTGACCGCGCTCGCACGGCGGCGCGAGAAGCGGCGCGGGCGGCGCTCGGGCTTCGGCACGCCGTACCGGCGCCCCGCCCGCAGCGGCGTCCAGGCGTCGTTCGCGACCTCGCCCGCCCAGACGAGATCCCAGAGCGCCGGCAGCGCCTCCTCGTCGGCGAGGCCCGTCTCGGCGAGCAGGTCGAACCAGAAGAGCGCACCCCGCTCCAGCGCCGCGCGGATCCGGTCGTGCGTCTCTTCCTCCGGACGCGGCGTGCCAGCTACTTGCCCCAGGACGGCCGCGTCCTCGCGGAAGTAGACGGCGACGCGGTCGAGCCCCGCACCCACCCACACGACCTCGCCGCTCGCGCAGAGCGCGTCGAGGTGCTCCGGCCGGTAGCCCGGCACGCGGCGCGGCAGGAGCTCGGACTCCCAGAGGGCGACGGGCAGGGCGAGCGCCTGAAGCGGGACGAGCGCCTCGCGCAGGCTCGCGCGGCGGTCGATCCCGTGCCACGACGGCGCAAAGCGCGCGAGCGCCTGGCGCTCGACCGGCTCCACCTCGCGACGCAGCGCCGCGAGCGACGCGCGTCGCAGGCGCCGCAGGACGTCCGGATCGCACCACTCGCGCTCGCTCCCGCCCGGACGGAGCTCGCCGCGCACGAGCAACTCCTCGCGCTCGAGTTCGGCGAGCAGGCCGCCGACGTCCCGGCCGAAGCGCTCGTTCGCCTCGCCGGTCGTGAACGGCCCGCGGGCCTTCGCGAACCGGAGTACGAGCTGGCGCAGCGACTCCGGCCCACCCTCGAGGAACGCCTCGGGCAGGCCCGAGGGTGGCATCGCGCCGAGCGCGTCGCGGTAGCGGCCGGCGTCCTCGGCGGCGATCAGGCGCTCCTCGCCCGCGACCCGGACGACGACGGCCCGCCGCTCGTCGAGCAGCGGCCGCGCGAGCGCCTCGTCGTACTCGCCCACCCGCAGGTCGCCGCGCAGCCGCAGCCTGTCGTGCAGCTCGTCCGGTGTCCGCGGGTCGCCGCGCAGCTGGCGCTCGACCTCTGCGACCGCGTCGGCGTCGAGCAGCTCGCGGAGCTCCTCGCTGCCGAGGAGCTCGCGCAGCAGCTCGCGGTCGAGCGAGAGCGCCTGCGCGCGCCGCTCGGCCGGCGGCGTGTCGTCCTCGTACATGTAGGTCGCGACGTAGTCGAAGAGGAGCGAGGCGGAATACGGCGAGGCGCTGCCCGTCTCGACCTCGACGAGATCGAGCTGTCGCGTCCTGATCCCCTGGAGCACGGTGCGCAGCGCCGGCAAATCGAACACGTCCTGCAGGCACTCGCGATACGTCTCGAGGACGACGGGGAACGAGCCGTACTTGCGGGCCACCTGGAGGAGCGACTGCGCCTTGAGGCGCTGCTGCCAGAGCGGGGTACGCTGCCCCGGCCGGCGGCGCGGGATGAGGAGCGCGCGCGCGGCGTTCTCGCGGAAGCGCGCGCCGAAGAGCGCCGTCTCGCCGAGCTCGGTGACCACCAGGTCCTCGATCTCGTCCGGCTCGGGCAGGAGCTCCGCCAGCGGCGGCGGCGCGTCGGCGTCCGGGAAGTGGAGCGCGATTCCGTCGTCCGACCAGATCGACTGTGCCTCGAGACCGTGTGACTCGCGGAGGCGCCCCGTCATCGCCATCGCCCACGGCGCGTGCACGCGGCCGCCGAACGGGGTCAGCACGCAGACGCGCCAGTCGCCGATCTCGTCGCGGAACCGCTCGACGACGATCGTGCGGTCGGACGGCACTGCGCCGGTCGCGTCTGCCTGCTCGCGCAGGAACGTGAGCAGGTTGCGCGCCGCACGCTCGTCGAGGTGGTACTCGTGGCGGAGGCGCGCCCGCGCCGTGGCGTCCGGGAGCGCCGAGAGCTCGCGCGAGGCGACACCGATCCTCTGTCCGAGCTCGTAGGGCCTCCCCACGCCCTCGCCCTTCCAGAACGGCACCGCGCCCGGCAACCCCGGAGCCGGCGAGACGAGCACCCTGTCCCTCGTAATTTCTTCGATCCGCCAGGTCGAGGCACCGAGCAGGAACGTCTGGCCCGCGCGCGCCTCGTAGACCATCTCCTCGTCGAGCTCGCCGACGCGACCACCGCCGTCCACCAGGAAGACGCCGAACAGGCCGCGGTCGGGGATGGTGCCGGCGTTGGTGACGGCGAGCCGCCGCGCGCCCTCGCGCGCGCGGATCGTCCCACCGGTGCGGTCCCAGACGATCCGCGGGCGCAGCTCGGCGAACTCGTCGGACGGATACCGGCCGGCGAGCATGTCGAGCACGTTCTCGAGCTGCGAGCGCGAGAGCTCGGCGAAGGGGTAGGCCCGCTGCACGAGCTCGTGCAGCTCGTCGACGGCGATCTCCTCGTCGACGGCGATCGCGACGATCTGCTGCGCGAGCACGTCGAGCGGGTTGCGCGGGATCTTCGTCTCCTCGATCTCGCCGCCACGCATCGCGCGGGCGACCACGGCCGACTCGAGCAGGTCGGCCCGGAACTTCGGGAAGATGCGCCCCTTCGAGACCGCGTGCAGCTCGTGGCCCGCGCGGCCGATCCGCTGCAGGCCGCGCGCCACCGACTTCGGCGACTCGACCTGGATCACGAGGTCGACCGCGCCCATGTCGATGCCGAGCTCGAGCGACGAGGTGGCGACGAGGCACGGGATGCGGCCGGCCTTCAGGTCCTCCTCGACGACGACACGCTGCTCGCGCGCAAGCGACCCGTGGTGGGCACGCGCGATCTCGCGCTCGGCCAGCTCGTTCAGCCGTAGGGCAAGCCGCTCGGCCAGGCGGCGGTTGTTGACGAAGACGATCGTCGAGCGGTGCGCCTCGACGAGCCGAAGCAGCTCCGGGTAGATCGACGGCCAGATCGACTGGGCTCCGATCTCCGTGCCGGCATCCATGACCTGGCCGTCCGCCGGAACGGGATACGAGAGCGAGGCCGTCGAGCCGAGCTCGCGCATGTCCTCCACGGGGACGACCACCTCGAGGTCGAGCTCCTTGCGCGTGCCCGCGTCGACGAGCTCGATCTCGCGCCCGCCCGAGACGAAGCGCCCGATCTCCTCGAGCGGCCGCTGCGTCGCCGAGAGACCGATCCGCTGGAACGACGCCTGCGCGACGCGCTCCAGCCGCTCGACCGACACCGCCAGGTGCGCACCGCGCTTGGTCCCGGCGACCGCGTGCACCTCGTCGAGGATCAGCGTCTCGACCCCGCGCAGGGTCTCGCGCGCCGCCGAGGTGAGCAGCAGGAAGAGCGACTCGGGCGTCGTGATCAGGATGTCCGGCGGGTGCTTGACGAGCTCGCGCCGCTCCTTCGCCGGCGTGTCCCCGGTGCGAACCGCGACACGCAGCTCGGACTGCAGGCCGGCGAGCGGCCCGCGCAGGTTCCGCTCGATGTCGTAGTTCAGGGCCTTGAGCGGCGAGACGTAGAGCACGCGCAGGCCCGTCCCCGGGTTCGCGGTGAGCCGGTCGATCGCGTAGAGGAAGGCGGTGAGCGTCTTGCCGGAGCCGGTCGGCGCCTGGATCAGGACGTGGCCGCCGCCCGCGATCGCCGGCCAGCCGAGCTGCTGCGGCGGCGTCGGAGCGTCGAACGTGCGCTCGAACCAGGCCCGCGTCGGGGGCGAGAAGGGAGCGAGCGGATCCACCCCGCCCAGCCTAGTCCGCCGGCCAGGGCCGGCCGAAGTGCGACGTCAGGCTTCGAGCATGGTCGTGCGGGAGAGCATGACCGAGACCAGACGCTGCTCTGCCTTGATCATCACGGCAGGCAACTGCGGCGAGTCCATCACCCCGCCCATCGTCAGCGCGCTCAGCATCCGGCCGCGCGAGAACACGACCGTGTCGATCACCAGCGAGATCTGCTCGGAGCGAACGACGGCGCGGAAGGCTCGCGTGTGACTGCCCATCCGCGGAAAGGCGAGCGGCTTGAACGATGAGATGCGACCGAGGCTGCCGATCTCGCCCTCGAGCGAGGTCCGCACGCAGGTGAAGGCACGCGAGCTCTCGACCTCGCGGCGCCAGGAGGCCTCGAGCATCCTCGGTGTCTCGAAGATCTGCGCGACCGAGGAGATGTACAGCGCGCCGCCGGCGGACTCGAACTGGCTCACGGCATCGCCGGTGACGACGAGGTCGGAGAGGTCGGGCCCCTGGCCCGGGCAGCTCGACTTGCCGCGCGGGACGGCGGAGCCCGGATGCGTGTCCGGCCTGGCCTTCCAGTCCGTCGACGAGCCGATGTCGGCGAGCCTGAGCACGGCCCGACTGGCCGCCGCCCGATCCGCCGCGACGTTCTTGTACCGGTACCCGTCCGCCGCAGCGGTGCTCGCCCAGGCGAGCATGCAGGCCAATGCTGCGACCACCGCCGCCGGGATGCGGCCGCTCCCGGGCGTGCTCCGGCCTGTTCGTGCGAATGGGGCGCGTCCCACGTTCTTGCCATCGGTCGCAGACAGAGGAACGTTCCTGCCTCGCACGAGGGATCTCAGGCATGCGGCACTAGACCAGGAAGTAGATGATGAAGAGGACGACGAGCAGCAGGCCGACCGCAAGGGCGATGACGAGCGTCACGCCGCTCAGCAGGAGAAATGGAGTCCGCGCGCTCTCGCCCCGCTCCGCCTCACGCAGGAGCTCATTGGGAGACTCGGTCATGGGGCCCGTCGTCCCCCGCCTTGCGGTTCTCAATCATCGAGCCGGTCGGTCTAGGATTCGCCCGTGGCCGACGCCCTCTACTTCACCGACGAGCCCGAGGCCTGCAAGCTGCTCGCTCGCGACCCGTTCGCGCTGCTCGTCGGCTTCGCGATCGACCAGCAGGTGCCGGTGCAGAAGGCGTTCGCCGGCCCGTTCGTGCTCGAGCAGCGGGTGGGAACGCTCGACCCGGGGAAGCTCGCGGCGCAGGACCTGGAGCCGGCGTTCCGAGAGCGCCCGGCGATCCACCGGTTCCCGGGGTCGATGGCGGGCCGCGTCCGCGAGCTGGCAGCGGTCGTCGCCGAGGAGTACGGCGGCGACGCTTCCCGGATCTGGCGCGAGGCCGCCGACGCCGACGATCTCAAGCGGCGCATCGGGGCATTGCCCGGGTACGGCCCGATGAAGGTGACCGCGCTCGGGTCGGTGCTCGCGAAGCGCTTCGACGTCGAGGTTGCGAAGCCGCTCGTCCCGAGCTTCCCGACGCTCGGCGACGTCGACTCCCCGCAGGCGCTGCTCGACTACCAGGCCGCGAAGCGGCAGCACAAGGCGGCCATGAAGGCCGCCGGCCAGCGCGCGTAAGAACTCGGTTCACAGTGACGCTTCGCCGGCTGGAGGCGCTGGGCGTGTGAAAGGCAAGGACGCAGCGGAACGCCGATATCGAACAAGATATCGGCGTTTCCGAGGACGCAGCCTCACGCCGCCCAGCGCAGCCGGACGGCACAAGGCTTCATTGTGAATCGAGTTCTAACCCTAGGTGGGCGCCGGGACGCCGCGCCTGGGCCCGACGCGGGAGTCGACGTACGCCGTCAGAGCCTCGCTCGCGAGGTAGGCGACGACGACGGCGACGATGATGAGCGGGGTGAGGGCGAGCCCTGCCTTGACGGTGAGGAGGCTCGCGATCATCACCGACGACAGCGGGAGCCGCAGGACCGACACGCACATGGCACCCGTCAGCGCGGCGACGGCCTGCGTCTCGGCGTAGCCGGGCAGCTCGGCGGCCGCGAGACCGGCGACGACCCCGAGGAAGATCGCCGGGAACGTCGGCCCACCGCGGAAGTTGCCGAGCGAGATGCTCCAGGCGAGGCCCTTGAAGAGGAAGAGCAAGAGCAGGGTCGAGACGGAGATGGTCGCTGCCGCGTCGAAGAGGTCTCCGAAGGCGGTCTCGCCCGAGAAGAGCACCGCGTTCTCCGGCTCCCCGGTCGCCTCGGCGTAGGCGATTGCGAGACCGCCCACAGCGAGCCCGGCCGCGACCGTGAGCACGAAGGGCCTCACGTCGACCACGCGCTTCACCCACCGGGCGAGCTCCAGGATCGCGAACGAGACGACCGCGGCAGCGAGCGCGAGCAGGATCGTCCACCCGAAGTCACCCCAGCCCGGCCCGTTGAACGGCTCGAGCGGAAAAGGGCTCAACTCCCACGCGCTCGTGCTGAAACCGGACCACGAGCCGAGGCCGATGAAGACCATCGAGCCGATCCCTGCGGCCAGCAGGCCGGGGAGCAGGACGAGAGGCAGGGCCGCCCCGCCGAGCCCCGCTGCCTCGATGATCAGCACGGCGCCGATCACCGGCGAGCCGAAGATCGAGGCGACGGCGGCGAAGCTTCCCGACGCGGCCATCAACCCGAGCGCCTGCTCGGGCGCGTCCCGCTTGATGAGCCGCATGGCCAGGAGGCCCAGGCCGAGCCCGAGCGCGATCAGCGGAGCCTCCGGTCCCAGCACGAGGCCGAGCCCGAGCGTCGCGAGTGCGGCGAGGAGGATCCCGGGAAGCTCGACCGGCTGGGTCGGTGCTCCACCGGTCTTGATGCCCTCGGCGGGCACGTGGCCGCCGCGACCGGGGAGTCGCTCGATCGCGAACGCGGTCAGCAGGCCTGCGAGCGCGAGCCAGGGAAGCGGCCACCACGTGGGCACGGTGTCGAAGCCCACGTCGCCCGGCAGGTCCTCGTAGACCCAGACCTGAATCACGTGCACCAGCTCGAGGAACGCCCAGGAGGCCGCCGAGACGAGCAGGCCGATCAGCGCCGCGAGCACGAGCAGGACTCGGTACGGCCTGCTGCGGATCAGCGCACTCGGATCGGCTGGGAGGGAAGGGCCGCTCGACAGGGGGCGCCAATCCTATGGTCTGCCGCGGTGCAGTGAGCTATGGGCGGGTCGGGAGACCTCGTCGCTCAGGCGTCAGCCGGAACACTCCCCCACGTCGGCGGACTGACCGAGGGGCTGCCGTTTCTCGACCGTTAGGGTGCGTAGCGCGCGATTTGGCGCGACGGTCGTGGCTCAAGTCTTCGAGGCGTCGCTCAGGAGGAGGTCAAATGGAGGCGGCTCAACGTACTGCCCGGATTGCCGGTCTGTGGTTCATCGGCACGTTCGTGTTCTCGATCCCGGCTCTCCTGCTCTACGACCCCGTGCTGAACGACGCCGACTACATCCTCGGCTCCGGGTTCGACACCCGCATCTCCATGGGCGCGCTGCTCGAAGTCCTTACGGCAATCGCCAACATCGCCACCGCCGTCGTCCTCTTTCCGATCCTGAGGCGCGTGAACGAGGCGGTCGCTCTCGGCTATGTCGCGCTTCGCATCGTCGAGTCGACGATCATCGTCATGGGCCTCATCAGCCTCATGTCCGTGGTGACGTTGCGGGACGACCTCGCGGGAACCGGCGTCGACCCAGGCTCGCTCGTGCTCGCCGGGCAGTCGCTGGTTGCCTTCCACGACTGGACCTTCCTCCTCGGGCCGCAGTTTTGTGCCGGCTTCGGGAACGGGCTCCTGCTCGGCTACTTGATGTACAAGTCGGGCCTCGTGCCGCCGAGGATGGCGTTGCTCGGGTTGATCGGTGGTCCGCTGGCGTTCTTCGGCGGTGTGCTGGCGCTCTTCGGGGCCCTCGATCAGCCGAGCGCCGGGTTGTTCGTCCTGACCATCCCGGAGATCGCGTGGGAGGCGTCCCTCGCGATCTATCTCACTTGGAAGGGGTTCAGGCCGTCTCCTGTCCTTCACGGGTACGGCCAAGCCAGAACCGTCGGGGTGGAATAGGCGGGGATCGTCACGCGCGCCGGCGACCCGGCTACTGGGCGGCGACCGGCCGATAGGTGCTGACCTGCACGCCGGTGGCGCTGGTGGCTGTGGAGACGAGCTCGAGGGTGCGCAGGGCGCCGTCGTCGGGGAAGATCGACTTCCCGCCCCCCAGGAGCACGGGCTCGATCATGAGCCGGAGCTCGTCGACCAGGCCTTCGCGCAGGAGCGTGCGCGCGAGCGTCGGGCTCCCCATCACGAGCAGGTCGCCGCCGCCCGACTCGCGGAGCTCCCGGATGCGGGTGACGACCTCGTCGCCGGGGATGCGCGTCGTGTTGTCCCACGTCAGCTGGTCGTCGCCGAGCGTCGAGGACACGACGTACTTCGGGATCGCGTTCATCCGGTCGGCGAACGGATCGCCTGCCCGCTCGGGCCAGGCCGCGGCCATCGTCTGCCACGTGCGGCGACCGTAGAGCAGCGCATCGGCCTTGCCGAGCGCGTCGTCGAAGGCGCCGCCGACAACCTCCGGATCGAAGAACGGGTGCGACCAGCCGCCGTGGGCGAAGCCGCCGTCCCGGTCCTCGTCGGGCCCGCCCGGGGCCTGCACGACGCCGTCCAAGCTGATGAACTCGATGATCACGATGCGCATGGGTCTCGCTCCTCTCTCTTCGCTCGGGGTACAGCGACATAGACGATCGCCGCGCTTCGGAATCATCGCTTTGTTCCTCGTGGCCGGCCTCTGCCTCGTAGGCTGCGGCTCCGAGGAGGAACAGACCGTCCCCACGGGCATCGAGAACGTCCCGACCGCCGCCCCGACCACAGGCGTCGAGCAGGCCGTGATCGTCCATCTCGCCGACCCGGACGCCGAAGGGGTCTTCGCCCTCGAGAGCCTGCTCGACGCCAGAATCTCCGCCGCGCGTGTCGGCGAGTACGACGGGAACGAGATCGCCCTCGACGGAAGCGAGGCGATTCTGTACGCCTACGGCCCGGACGCGGATGCCCTCTGGCAGGTGATGGAGCCGATCGTCGCGAGCACCTCGCCGAACGCGGGCTCGTATGCGATCAAGCGGTACGGCGAGGCAGGCGATCCGTCGGCGCGAGAGGTGCGGATCGACCTCGGTTAGAGGCCCTCCTCACGCGTCCTTGAACGCCCCGTAGACCGTGATGCCGCCGTCCCGCCAGAAGCACTCCGGCCGCGGGAAGCCGGCGTCGGCGATGAGCGCGAGCTCGTCGGGAAGCGAAACGTAGACGTCCTCCTCGGCCCACTGGGCGAAGTGCGCGTCGGCCTCCGCGTTCGAGATGCCGTTGCGCTCCATGTGCCCGTACCAGTCCTCGAGGATCCGTCGTCGCTCGGGCCCCTCGGGATGGACGAGCAGGTCGCCGACGGCGACGAGGCCACACGGCTCGAGCGCCTCGTGGACGGCGCGATAGAGCTTGCGCTTCTCGTCGTGGGTCGGGACGTGGTGGAGCGCGAGCGAGGCGACGACGGCATGGCAGCGCGGCAGCTCGTCGTCGAACCGCGCGTGTCGCAGCTCGAAGCGGCCCTCGTGAGCGGCGCAGCGAGCGCCGGCCACTTCGAGCATGTTCGGGTCGATGTCGACGAGCTGGACATGTACGTCGGGAAGGGCGTCGAGGATCGCGAGCGAGAGGGCGCCCGTTCCGCTGCCGAGGTCGACGACGAGCCCGCCCGCCGGAACGTGCCCGTCGAGCCAGTGCACGACCGTCGAGACCATCCGGTCGTAGCTCGGGATGAACGTCCGGATCGCGCGGTCGTACTCGTCGGCGGCGACGCCCAGATGGCCCGCGACGCGATGCTCCTCCGCCACCGGAAGAGACTACGCCGTGACGTCAGCGGCGTACCGGCTTGAGCGTGCGAAGGAGCTTCTCGACCAGCCGCACGGCCTCGACGCGACGCAGGTCGTAGGTGCACGCCGGCAGCAGCGTCGCGAAGCCGCTGAAGCGGTAGATCGACTCGCTGCCGTCGTAGGCGGTGGGGCACATGCCCTCGAACGGGTGCGTGCGGAGGTATGCGAGGTCGAGCTTGTCGATCGCGCGCAGCAGGGCAAGTCGCTCGCCCGGCTCGAGGCGGCGAGACACGTAGCCGTCGCCGGAGATCGTCACGTCGTCGATCCGGAGCACCGACCGGCATTCCCTCCCCACCATGCAGAGGCCTCCATGACGAGTCACGGTGACGATCGGCGCGCTCGACCCGCCTGGAGCGGCTGAGGCCGCGGCGGGACCGGCGAGGGCGTTGAGCGTCACGAGGGCAACCACGGCGACGAGTCGGCTCACGTTCACAGGATGACTACGCCGCCGCGGCGCCGGCGGTCACACGTCCGGGTCCTCCGTCCGAAGCTACCCAAGAGGCTCTACCCCGACGGACGGCTCTGCGCCACGACGGTCTTCCGGAAGGGCCTCAGCTCCAGAACTCGTTGATCTCCGACTGGTCCTCGGCGACGCCCCAGAACTCGTAGGCGTGGCCTTCGCTGTCGAGGTGGAAGACGTTTGCCTCCCTCACGTCCATGTGCTTCCCGGGGCGGTCGGGCCGGTCGGCCTGGAGCCGGACGAGCGAGACGGCGTGCGTGTCATCGGCGAAGGTCTCCCGCAGGTCCATCTGCAGCGTGCCTCCCGTCGCCTGGTTGAACATGACGAACTGCGCGACGACCTCCGCCCGGCTCGCAGGGCCCCCTCCCCACGGACTGTTCCAGTGCACGTTCTCGTCGAGGAACCCCTCGATCAGGGCCAGGTCGTCCGCCCCGAAGGTGTTGCGTGCCCGCGCCTCCTCGGCGGTCCGGAACCTGACGAGGTTCGGATGCTCCGGGATCGAGTCGCCGTTCGCGAGCGCCTTCGCCACCGCGTCCTCGCTCGGAATCCCCCAGATCGCGGACACCTTGCCGTCGGCGTCGAGGTGGAAGAGGTTCGCCTGGCGGATCGCCGTGCCGCCGTTCGCCAGCTCGAGCACGCCGACGACATGCGTGCCGTCGGTGTAGACCGGCTCGCCGTCCGCCACGCGGACCGCACGCTCGCCCGTGCTCGCGAAGGCGTTCCAGCGCGCCGCGACCTCGTCGCGTCCTTTGATCCCCTCGGCCGACGCGCCCTCCACGCCGTGCCATACGACGTCGTCGGCGAGCAGGCCGGCGACGAGGGCCGTGTCGTCGGCGTTCATCGTCGCGCTGCCGCGCGCCGCGAGCGCACTCGCGAACGCCGTCCGCCGCTCGGCCTCCTGGGCACGCGACATCTCGGCCCACATCGCCACCTCGTCTGCGTAGGACGGGCCGTGGGCCGAGAAACCGCCGTCCACCAGGATCGTCGCGCCCGTGATGAACGCGGCGCGGCCCGAGGCGACGAACGCGATCACGTTCGCCACGTCCTCCGGCCCCGGGATGTCGCGCGTCAGGTGGTGGCGCCTCATCATCTCGATCATCGCCGGCGGCATGTTCGAGGCCACCGTCGGAGTCAGGACGAGGCCGGGCACGACGGTGACGCTCCGGATGCCCATCTTTCCGTACTGGGTCGCGACGCTGCGCGTGAAGCCGACCACCGCCGCCTTCGAGGTGCCGTAGGCCGCGCGCACGACCTCCCCCTGGAGACCTGCGCCCGAGGCCATGTTGACGATCACGCCGCCGCCCCGATTGAGCATGCTCGGAACGGCGTGCTTCGCGCACAGCATGTAGCCGCGGACGTTCACGGCCATCGTCTGGTCCCACAGGTCGACGTCGAGCTGGTGGAGCATGCCGTCGCGCATCATGAACTCGACGCTCGTGATCGCCGCGTTGTTCACGAGGATGTCGACGCCGCCGAACCTCGCGACCACCGCCGCGACCGCCGCCTCGACCGCCGCCTCGTCCGACGTGTCGAAGCCGAGGGCCATCGTCTCGGCGCCCGTCTCGGCGATCGAATCCGCCACCGTCTTCGCGCCCGCTTCGTGCAGTCCGGTGATGACGACCCGCGCTCCCTGTGCGGCGAGCGCGCGTGCAGCCGCCTCCCCGATGCCGCTCGCTGATCCGGTTACGATCGCGACTTTCCCGTCGAGCTCTCCCATGATCACTCCCCGATCTCGCCGTTCACGCTCGCGAAAGGTCGCAAGCCTCCCTGGCGGGTAGAGAACAAGAGATCCCGGTGCACGTCAAGCGGCGACGGTCCTCGCCTGACCGAGCAGCTCGGCGAGCTGCGCCGGGCTGATGTTCCCGCCGGAGAGGACGAGCGCCACGCGCTTCGCCTCGAGGCGGTCGCGGTGCTCGAGCGCGGCCGCGAGCGGCGCGGCTCCCGCCGGCTCGACGAGATTGCGCGTGTGCTCGATCATCAGCAGCGTCGCGCGGCGGATCGCGTCCTCGCCGACCAGGACGAAGTCGTCGAGGTGCTCCCAGAGGATCCGCTGCGGCAGCTCGAACGGGACGCGCGTGGCAAGGCCCTCGGCGAGCGTCGCCATCGTGTCCTCCAGGAGCTCGCGGCTCCGCCACGCCTTGAAGGCGGCGGGCGCAGCCGAAGACCCGACGCCGATCACGCGGACACCGCTTCCCATCGCGCTCGCGACGACGCACGCGCCCGCGGCGCCGCTGCCGCCGCCGATCGGGACGACGACGACGTCGATCTCGGGCTGCTCCTCGAGGATCTCCAGGGTCTCGGTGGCGACGCCCGCGATCAGCAGCGGCTCGTTCCCAGAGTGGACGTAGCGGTACCCGTGCTCCGCGGCGAGCGCCTCGCAGTGCTCCCGGGCCTCGTCGTAGTCGCGGCCATGGACGACGAGCTCGGCGCCGAGCCGCTGCATCGAGTCGACCTTCACCGGATTCGCGCCCTCGGGCACGCAGACGCGAACCCGGACGCCGAACAGCCGGCCGGCGTACGCGATCGACTGCCCGTGGTTACCCGTCGAGGCCGCTATCAGGCCGCGCCGCCGCTCGTCCTCCGTGAGCTGCGAGACGAGGTTGATCCCTCCTCGGACCTTGAACGCGCCCACAGGCTGATGGTTCTCGTGCTTGACCCACACCTCTGCGCCGACGAGCTCGTCGAGGCCTCCGTAGCGATAGAGCGGCGTCGGACGGAGGTACGGGCGGATGCGCCGCCGCGCGTCGAGCACGTCCGCGAGCCGGATCGGCGGCCAGTCGGGAGGCACCCCCGGAGGATAGGCGTCCGGCGGCGCGCTCGACGCACGCCGCGATCGACGCGTCCGGCCGCCAACCTCATCTAGATGATTGATTCCAAAGTCATTGCACTCACGGCTGGTGGCCTGCACGCGGCGCATCGCGTCCGCCTCGCACGGCACCAAGGCCACCAGCCTTGGCACCGCACGAGTCGAACACGCTGCTTGGTGCATGCCATCCCCGCAAGCACCTGACTTTGGAATCAATCATCTAGAGTCGTTTCGCGATGTCCTGGGTCCTGATCGTCGTCATCGTCCTCGTCGTCCTGCTCGTCCTGTACCTGGTCGTGCTCTACAACGGGCTCGTCCAGAAACGGAACCGGGTCGACAACGCGTGGGCCCAGATCGAGGTGCAGCTCAAGCGGCGGCACGACCTGATCCCGAACCTCGTCGAGACCGTCAAGGGCTACGCGGCGCACGAGCGCGGCACGTTCGACGAGGTGACGCAGGCACGCGCTGCGGCCGTCGGCGCGCAGACGCCGGCCGCCGCCGGCCAGGCCGAAGGGATCCTGAGCCAGGCGCTCGGCCGCCTGTTCGCCGTCGCCGAGGCCTACCCGGAGCTCCAGGCAGACGAGAACTTCCGCGAGCTGCAGGGGCAGCTCCAGGAGACGGAGGACCGGATCGCGGTCTCGCGGCAGGTCTTCAACGACACGGTTCTCACCTACAACAACGCGATCCAGGTGATCCCGGCGGTGCTCGTCGCCGGCGCGCTCGGCTTCGAGAAGCGCGAGTTCTTCGAGCTCGAGGACGCCGGCGATCGCGCCGTGCCGACGGTCAGCTTCGAGCGCGACGGGCGCGGCGTGGATGCGGCAGCCGCGTCCGACGCCTCGGGTGAGCCGCCGGACTAGCCTCGCCGCGGCCTTCGCCGCCTGCGCCGCCGCGCTCGCGCTGGCCGGCGCCGCCGCCGCCAAGTCGTTCACGCTGCCCGAGGCGAGCGTCTCCGTGCGGGTCGCTCCGAACGGCGCACTGCTCGTGCAGGAGCAGATCACGTACGCCTTCTCCGGAAGCTTTTCCGGGGGCTACCGCGAGGTGCCTCTGCGGGAGGGCGAGTCGATCTCCGACGTGTCGGTGCACGAGCGCGGTCGCGCCTACCGACCCGGAGGGTGCACCGAGCTCGGCTGCGCGGATGCAGCCGGGACGTTCGGCGTCGCCGACCTCGGCGACCGCGTCCGCATCGTGTGGCACTACGCCGCCGCGAACGAGGTGCGCACGTTCGACGTGAGCTACGCGATCCGCGGCCTCGCGGTCGCCCACGACGACGTCGTCGACATCAACCTGCAGGTGTGGGGCGACGAGTGGGACGAGAGCCTCGGCAGGCTGACGGCGACTCTCGAAGCGCCCGGCGAGATCGTCCGCGCCTGGGGTCACCCCGTCTGGGTGCGCGGCGACGTCCAGATCGCCGGCGACCGCGCGACGCTGCGCGCGCTCGACGTGCCTGCGCACCAGTTCGTCGAGCTTCGCGTCCTCGTCCCGCGCGCGGCGTTCAGCTCGACCTCGGCCATGCAGGTGGAGTCCGGCGACGGGCTCGGCAAGATCGTCGCCGAGGAGCGGGCCGACTCGGCGGACTACGAGGCGGACGCCGAGCAGATCGAGAACGCGAAGCGGCATCCGTGGCTCTACCTGCTGGGCATCCTTCTGCTCGGCCTCCTTCCGGCCGCCCTCGTCGCCGGCGCGATCTTCTGGTTCTTCGGGCGCGAGCGCTCGACGGGCTACGACCGCGAGTACGAGCAGGAGCCTCCGACCGACACGCCGCCTGCGCTCGTGCCGACGCTCCTCCGGCAGGGCGGCGAGGCCGGCTCGTTCGAGTTCACCGCGACGCTCTTCGACCTCATCCGGCGGGGCGTCTACGAGGCGAAGCCGGTGACGACCGAGCGGTCGATCTGGGCCGGGCTGCGCAAGGAGCAGGTCGCCGACCTCGAGCTCTCCAAGGGCAAGGAGCACGGGCCGGCCGAGCCCTGGGAGGCGCCCGTGATGCTCGTCGTCGACAGCGTGGTTGGAGACGGCTCGGAGCGCCTCTCGCGCTTCCGCGAACGAATCGAGAGCCGGCGCGAGTACATGAGCGGGCGGTTCACGAGCTTCAAGTCGAGCGTGTCGGAGGAGGTCGGCACGCGTCGGTGGTTCGTCTCGATCGGCGTGTTCCCGCTCCTCCTCGCGCTGCTTCTGTTCGCGGTCGTGAGCGCGATCCTCTTCTACCTCGCCTTCGACGGCTGGCGCTCGGTGTACCCGCGGTGGAACGACGTTGTGCTGATCGGCCTCGGAGCGGCGGCGGCGATGAATGCAGTCGTGCTCATCGGCGCCCTGACGCAGCGCAGGCTCTGGCGCCGGCGCTCGGCTGCCGCCAACGCCGAGGCAGAGCGCTGGGAGGCGTTCCGGCGCTACCTCACCGACTTCCCGCGGCTCGACGAGGCGCCACCCGCGACGCTCGCGCTCTGGGAGCGGCTCCTCGTCTACGGCATCGCGTTCGGGATCGCCGAGCGAGTGCTCCAGGCCGCGCACCTCTCGATGCCCGAGGCGATGGCACAGGCGTCCTCGATCTACTGGATCTCGGGCGGAGGCGGCAACCTGGGCGCGGGCCCGAGCTCGCTGGCGATCGGCGACCTCGCCTCGGGCTTCGGCTCGGCGCTCGCCCCGCCGTCGTCGGGCTCAGGCGGCTTCGGCGGCGGCTTCTCGGGAGGCGGTGGAGGCGGCGGCGGTGGGGGCGGCGGCGGCGCCTGGTAAGCGCGGGTAGGGTGCACCCGTGTTCCCGGTGATCATCTTCGTATGCGTCGCGGTCCCGTTGATCGTGATCGCGTTCTTCGCCTTGCGCCGGAGACGCACCGAGGCCGAGCAGGTGCCTGCCGAGGAGCAGGCGGAGCTCGAGCGGGAGTTCGCCGATGCGGAGCGCTACCAGGAGCAGTGGCGCGAGGAGCAGGCGAAGCACCCGCAGGACGAGTCGCTCTACTGAGTCGCTAGTACAGGCGCCGCAGACGACGCAGCGCCGGGCCGAGGGACTGCCCGCCGCGGAGCACGGGCTCGAACAGGTCGCCGTACCGCTCGACGCGGTCGAGCGCGACGGCCATCGAGAAGTCCCGCGGCCGCACCTGCTCGGTCAGCTCGTCCCACCGGAGCGGTGTCGAGACGGGTGCGCCCGGCTTCGGGCGCACCGAATAGACGGACGCGATCGTCTTGCCGTGCCCGTTCTGGCGATGGTCGACGAGGACGCCCTCGCGCTTGCGCTTTAGCCACTCGGTCGTCACGTCGCCCGGGTGCTCCGCCTCGAGCCGCCGCGCGAGGAGCTCGGCGAACGCGTACGTGTCGTCGAAGCCGTGGCGTCGCGCGATCGGGACGAGCACGTGGATGCCGTCGGCGCCGCTCGTCTTGACGTAGGACCGAAGGTCGAGCTCGTCCAGAGCCTCGCGGATCAGGTGCGCAACGCGCACGGCGAGCGGGAACGCGCCGCGACCGTCGGGCGGGTCGAGGTCGAAGAGAACGAAGTCGGGGCGGTCGGGCCGGTCGACGCGCGAGTACCAGGCGTTCATGTCGATGCAGTGCATCTGCACCATCCAGAGGAGCGCCTCGGGCGAGTTGACGAGCGGGAAGTCGACGAGCCGCGTGCCCCCCTCCCGCGGCCAGGTCTGGAACTGTCGCGTCGGGATCCACGACGGCATGCCCTTGGGCGCCTGCTTCTGGAAGAAGCTGCCGCCCTCGAGACCTTCGCGCCAGCGCTTCATCGTGAACGGGCGGTCTCGCAGGTGCGGCACGAGCACGGGCGCGACCCTCATGTAGTAGTCGAAGAGTTCGCCCTTCGTGATGCCGTCGTCGGGGAAGAGCACTCGGTCGCGGTTGCTGAGCTCGACGGTGTGCTTCACCTCGCCGCCTCCTCGACCCGAGCCCGAAACCGGCGCGGGTCGATCGCGGGGAAGCGATACAGGTGCGGCTCGATCTCCGCAAAGGCTGCTCGCAGGCGGTCAGGCTCCACCATGCCGGCCGCGATCAGCTGCCGGACGTCCTCCAGGTCGCGCTCGTGGGCGCGCTCGAGCTTCGCGAGCGCCTGCGACAGCGGATCGAAGTGGCGGAAGACGAGCCGTCCCTCCCGCGCGATCAGGGGACTCCTGTCGCGCCATCCCTCCGGGAGCGGGATGAAATCGGCCGGCGAGGCGAGCTCGACATTGATCCGGAGTGTCTCCTTGAGCAGCGGCAGCTCGCGCAGGAGCTCGTCCAGCTCCGGCTCGAGGACGAGGTCGACGTCGACCGTCGCGGCCCGCCAGCCGCAGAGAACCGCCGTCGTCCCACCCGTGAGGTAGCAGGTCGCCTCGGCGCGCGCCGCCGCACCGAACTCGCGCATGAACCGCGTGACGCGATCGGCGTCGGCTAGCTCGCGCACTCGGCTGCGCGCTCGTAGCTGACGAGCCGCTGGACGAGGGCGTTGTACCGGCCGTGCGCCGAGTCGGCGTCCTCGGACGCGAGGAGCCAGTAGAGCCGGAGCTCGGGTTCCGGCAGGCCAGGCGGCACGTCGAGGCCGAGAGCCCGCAGACGGGTGGCCCCAATGGAGACGAGAAGCGCCTCCACCGACTCGCGGCTCTCGGCGAGGTCGCGAAGGCCCCGCTCGACGAGTTCTGCGCCAGGCAGGTCCGCCTCCGGGTCGATCATCGCCGGGCTCCCGTCGGCTCGGACGCGCGGCTCTCGCGCAGCATCTCGCGGGCGATCACGAGACGCTGGATCTGGTTCGTGCCCTCGTAGATCTGCGTGATCTTGGCGTCGCGCATCATCCGCTCGACCGGATGCTCCTGCATGTAGCCGTACCCGCCGAGCACCTGCACGGCATCGGTCGTGACCGCCATCGCGGTGTCGGTGCAGAAGAGCTTCGTCATCGCGGAGAGCTTCGACAGCTCGGGCCCCTCGACGCCGTCGTCGATCATGCGGCCGCAGCGGTAGAGGAGGCCGCGGGCCGCCTCGCACTTCGTCTCCATGTCGGCGAGGAGCGCTGCGACGAGCTGGTGATGCGCGATCGACTGGCCGAAGCTCTCGCGCGACCTCGCGTACTCGAGCGCGTAGTCGGTCGCCCCCTGCGCGAGGCCGAGGCCCTGCGCCGCGACGCCGGGCCGCGACCGGTCGAGGATCCGCATCGCGAGCCGGAACCCCTCCCCTTCCCCGCCGAGGCGGTTCTCCGCCGGGACGCGGCAGCCGTTGAAGAAGAGCTCGCCGGTGGTCGAGCCCTTGATCCCCATCTTCGGCTCGATCCGCCCCACCTCGAATCCCGGCGTTCCGGCCTCGACGACGAAGGCGGAGATGCCGGAATGGCCGGCGGCGGGGTCGGTCTTCGCAAAGCACATGTAGAGGCCTGCGACACCGGCTCCCGTGATGAAGCGCTTCGAGCCGTCGAGCACATATTCGTCGCCGTCGCGCCGCGCCTCGGTGCGCATGGCGGCGCTGTCGGAGCCCGATCCGGCCTCGGTGAGCGCATACGCGCCCAGCCACTCGCCCGAGGAGAGCTTCGGCAGGAAGCGCCGCTTCTGTTCGTCGGTGCCGACGAGCTTGATCCCGAGGCCGCCGAGCTCCTGACCGGCCAGGATCAGGGCACTCGTCGCGCAGACCTTCGCGACCTCCTCGATCGCGACGAGCGTCATCAGCGCGCTCGCGCCGATGCCCCCGTACTCCTCGTCGAACATGAGCCCGAAGAGCCCGTTCGCGCGGAAGAGCTCGACGATGTCCCACGGGAACTCGGCCGACCTGTCGATCTCGGCCGCCCGCGGTGCGACGCGCTCCCGGGCGAGCGTGCGAACGAGCTCACGGATCTCGCGCTGCTCCTCGGTCAGCCAGTCGCGCGCCACGGTGTGGAGTCTAGAACGGTGCCGCGCCTCTAGATTCCAGCCCAGCGTGATCCTTGAGAACGGCCTCATCCGGTCGATGGACGCGCAGGTCCCGACCCAGCGCGCGCTCGCGATCGCCGGCGAGCGCATCGCGGGCGGCGTGGGCGTGCACGAGACGGCGCTCGCCTCGCCGGAAGTCGTCGACCTCCGCGGACGCGTCGTCGTGCCCGGCCTGAACGACGCGCACGTCCACTTTCCGAGCTGGGCGCTGGCCCAGCGGCAGATCGATCTGGACGGGTGCGCGTCGCTCGGCGAGGCGATCTCGCGGATCGCCGGCGCCGAGCATCCGCGAGGTCAGATCGTCCGCGGGCACGGCTGGCGAAGCGCGCTTTGGAGTGACGGAGAGCCGACGAGGCAGCGGCTCGACGAGGTCACGGCCGACGCACCCGCGGCGATGACCGCGAAGGATCACCACTCGCTCTGGCTCAACTCGGCCGCGATCGCGCTCGCGCAAGGCGATCTCGAGGTGGAGGGCGGGGTCGTCGAGCGCGACGAGCGGGGCGAGCCGACGGGCGTCCTCCGCGAGGAGGCGGCCTGGCGGTTCCTGGCACGCCATCTGGCGGCCTCGGACGACGAGTACCTGGAGGCGATGCGCCGGAGCCTGAAGGTCGCAGCCGCGCGCGGTGTGACGGCGGTGCACGACAAGGACGGCGGCCTCGGTGCTCTCGGGCTCTTCGAGCGGCTCGAGGCCGAGGGCACGCTTTCGCTGCGCGTCTGGCAGTCGGCGCCCCACGATCGGCTTCCGGAGCTCCGCGCCGTCGGGATCCGCTCGGGCTTCGGCGGTCCGATGCTCCGGCTCGGCTACCTGAAAGTGTTCATGGACGGCACCCTCGGCTCGCAGACCGCGTCGATGCTCGACGGCTCCGGCGTGCGGATCACGAGCGGCGAGGAGCTCGAGGAGATCGTGCGCGCAGGGGCCGCTGCGGGCTTCCCCGTTGCGGTCCACGCGATCGGCGACCGCGCGAATCGAGACGCGCTCGATGCGTTCGAGCGGACCTCCGACGCCTGGCAGCCGCGTGGGCTACGCCAGCGGATCGAGCATGCGCAGCTGCTCTCGGCGGACGATCTGCCGCGCTTCGCCGAGCTCGGCGTCGCCGCGTCCGTGCAGTTCTCCCACGCCCCGTCGGACCGGGACCTCGCCGACAGGCTGTGGGCGGGGAAGCTCGACGGCGCCTACGCCTACCGGTCGCTGCGAGCGTCCGGCGCGGTGGTGGCCAACGGATCCGACGCGCCGATCGAGGAGCTTGACCCGCTCGCGGGCATACGGGCCGGCGTGCTCCGGACGAGCGACGAGCGCGAGCCGTGGCACCCCGAGCAGGCGCTGTCTGTCGACGAGGCGTTCGAGGCGACGACCGTCACGCCGGCCTGGCTCGCCGGCGACGAACGCCGACGCGGCAAGCTCCTTCCGGGGTACGCCGCCGACCTCGTCGTGCTCGACCGCGACCCCTGGGTGGATCTGGGAGCAGAGGTGGTGGCGACGATGGTCGCGGGGCGGTGGGTGCACAACCCGCCGCCGTGGGACTAACGGTCCGACCGCGGAGCGCGCCTGCGCCGCTATGCGACCTCGCGCAGCCTCTGAGCCTCTGCGAGGTGGCGGAGCTTCTTCAGCGCCTGGTTCTCGATCTGGCGGATCCGCTCGCGCGTGACGCTGAACGCGCGCCCGACCTCGTCGAGGGTCTGCGGTGCCTCGTCGTTCAGGCCGAAGCGAAGCTCGAGGATCTGACGCTCACGCTCGGCGAGCATGCCGAGGGCGCGTTCGAGGATCTCGTTGCGCATGGTCAGCTCGGCGACCTCCTCCGGCAGCGGCTCCGAGTCGTCCTCGATGAAATGCCCGAACTCCGACTCGTCCTCGTCGCCGACGGGCCGCTCGAGCGAGATCGGGATCTGCGACGTGCGCCGGATCTGCTCGACCTCGGCGACGGTCATCTCGAGCTCGCTCGCGATCTCGGCCGACGTCGGCTCGCGGCCGCGTTCCGCGCGCAGCTTGCGCTCGGTGCGGACGATCTTGTTCAGCTTCTCGACCACGTGCACCGGCATGCGGATCGTGCGGCCCTTGTCGGCGAGCGCCCGCGCGACCGCCTGCCGGATCCACCACGTCGCGTAGGTCGAGAACTTGAAGCCCTTGCGGTAGTCGAACTTCTCCGCCGCGCGGACGAGCCCGATGGTGCCCTCCTGGATCAGGTCGAGGAAGGGCAGACCCTGATTGCGATAGCGCTTCGCGATCGAGACGACGAGGCGAAGGTTGGCCTCGACCATCTCCTGCTTCGCGCTGTGGTCGCCGCGCTCGATCCTCTTCGCGAGCTCGACCTCCTGCGCGGCGGTCAGGAGCTCGACGCGCCCGATGTCCTTCAGGAAGAGCTGCAGAGAGTCGGACGTGATCTCGAGCTCGACCGGCTCGTGATCGTCCGGCTCGTTCTCGTCGTCGACGGCCATGTCGAGATCGGGCGGGTCGCTCTCGTCCTCGTGCTCGTCGAGCGCCGGCTCGTCCGACAAGAAGATCGTCCCTGCCTCGTCCTCACCCACGACGGTCCCTCCTTCGCGCGTCCGCCACCCGGGCGCGAGGCCGCAACTCTCGCATCAGGTTCGGACGGATGCATAGGCCGTCCGGCTCATTTTGAGGGCACGCGAGTCTCAGCCCTGCGACGAGCCGGTCCCACCCGACTTCACGCGCTCGAGGAACTGGGCTCCGGCCCGACCGAGCTCCGTCCCGCCGCCGAGCGCGACCGTCTTCTCGAACTGCGCGATCGACGCGTCCCTCTGCCCCGTCCAGGCGAGCAGGAGCCCCAGGTAGAAGCGGACGGTCTGGCTCTCCGGGAACTTCCGCGTCAGCGGGCCGAGGCGGGAGAACGACGCGTTCAGGTTGTCCTTGTCGAAGCGTGCGACCGCGGCCGCCACCTGCGCCTCGTCGCTCGACGGCTCCCGGCGCGCCGCGCGGTCGAACACGCGTCTCGCGGAGTGCTGGTGGCCCTCCTGCTGGAGCCGGGCGCCGCGCTGGAGGAGCGCATTCGGCCGCAGAGGCTGGTACACGGGGTAGCCGGCGAAGTACTCGGGGTGGAGCAGATCGTCGGCCCTCACCTCCCACACCGTGTCGCGGCCGACGCGCTTGGCCTTCTGGAGCACATTTTCGGCATCGCTCGTGTAGCCGCCCCACAGGAGCGCGATTCCCCGGTAGAGCTGCACGACGGGATCACGCGGGTACTCACGCCCGAGGGCCTCCATCGTCTCGAGGCTGCCGTCGGGCCACTCGTTGAAGGCGGCGCGGATCCGAGCCTCGGCCGGCGTCGGAATCGACTGTCCAAGCGGCGGCTTCCCTGCCTGGGCCTGTGGCTGCTCCGGCGTCTGCCGCGTCGCGAGCGTGACTCCGACAACGGCTACAGCGGCGGCGGCCGCCGTCGCGGCGACAACGAGGAAGACGCGGGCACGGAGCGACAATTCACACTCAAGGTAGCGGGCCGGCAGCGCGCCGAGCCCGGCAGCAGCACGGGACTAGCGCGGGACGCCACGCCGCTACTATCTTTTGTAAAGCGATGCCGAGTTACAGGGAGCTCCTGCAGAAGACCAAGGCCGAGATCGCCGAGGTCGACGCGCGTGAGGCACTGGAGATGCCGGGCGCCGTCTTCGTCGACGTGCGCGAGCGCGAGGAGTGGGACGAGGGCCACATCCCCGGCGCCGTGTTCGTTCCGCGCGGGAATCTCGAGTCGCGGATCGAGGGCGCGGTCGTCCGACCGCTCCACGCCGATCGTCATCTACTGCGCGTCCGGCGCGCGCTCGGCCTTCGCCGCCAAGTCGCTGGCCGAGCTCGGCTACGAGAACGTCTCCTCGCTCGCCGGCGGCTTCGTCGACTGGAAGCGGAACGGCTACGAGATCGAGCTGCCGCGCATCCTCTCCCCCGAGAAGCGCGCGCGCTACTCGCGCCATCTGCTGATTCCGGAGATCGGCGAGGAAGGCCAGCTGAAGCTGCTCGACTCGAGGATCCTCCTCATCGGCGCCGGCGGCCTCGGCTCACCCGCCTCGCTCTACCTCGCGGCGGCCGGCGTCGGGCACATCGGGATCGTCGACGCGGACATCGTCGACGAGTCGAACCTCCAGCGCCAGATCGCCCACTCGCTGAACACGCTCGGCACGCCGAAGGTCGACAGCGCGAAGCGGACGATCGAGGCGCTCAATCCCGACGTCGAGGTGACGACCTACCGCGAGCGGCTCTCCTCGGAGAACATCGACCGGATCCTCGACGACGGCTGGGAGATCATCGTCGACGGCACCGACAACTTCCCGACGCGCTACCTCGTCAACGACGCGTCGGTCTGGCGCGGGATCCCGGTCGTCTACGGCTCGATCTACCGGTTCGACGGCCAGGTAAGCGTGTTCAAGCCGTACGAGGGGCCGTGCTACCGCTGCCTCTTCGCCGAGCCGCCGCCGGCGGAGCTCGCGCCGTCGTGCGCCGAGGGCGGCGTCCTCGGCGTGCTGCCGGGGATCATCGGGACGCTTCAGACGAACGAGGCGCTCAAGCTCGCGCGCAGGCATCGGCGAGCCGCTGATCGGCCGGCTCCTGCTCTTCGACGCGCTCGCCGACGGAGTTCGACGAGGTCCACGTCAAGCGCAATCCGGACTGCCCGGTCTGCGGCGACCACCCGTCGATCACCGAATACGTCGACTACGTCGAGTTCTGCTCGCGATGAGCGTCGTCAGGGTTCCGCCCGTCCTGCGGGACCAGGCAGGAGGCGCGCGCGAGGTCGAGGCGACAGGCGCGAACCGTGCGCGAGCTGCTCGAAGACCTCGCGGTGCGACTGCCGGCACTCGGCGAGAAGGTCTACGACGGTCTCGAGATCCGCCCTCACGTGAACGTCTACGTCGACGGTGAGGACGTGCGGACGCGCGGCGGCCTGGACGCACCCGTACGCGACGGCGCGACGGTCGTCCTCCTGCCCGCGATGGCGGGCGGGAATGGTCGCTAGCAGCGGCACGCGGACAGTCGCAGCCTCGCTGCTCGACCTGATCGGCAATACGCCACTCGTCGAGCTGCAGCATCTCTCGCCCGAGGGCGTGCGCATCTACGCGAAGCTCGAAGGCCAGAACCCGACCGGCTCGATCAAGGATCGCGTCGCGCTCGCGATGGTCGACGCGGCCGACCTCCAACCCGGTCAGGAGCTGATCGAGCCGACGAGCGGCAACACCGGCATCTCGCTCGCGCTCGTCGCGAAGCTCCGCGGCTACAAGCTCACCTGCGTGATGCCTGCGAACGCGACGGTCGAGCGGCGGCTGCTGCTCGAGCTCTACGGCGCGACGATCATCGACTCGCCTGCCGACGAGGGCTCGAACGGAGCGGTGCGGCTCGCGCAGGAGATCGCGGCGGCCGACGACCGCTACGTGATGCTCTTCCAGTACGCCAACGAGGCGAACCCGCGCGCGCACTACGAGGGAACGGGCGCCGAGATCGTGCGTGACCTGCCGCGCGTCGACGCGGTCGTCGCCGGCCTCGGTACGGGCGGGACGTTGATGGGCACGGCGCGCCCGCGTCCGCGAGACGTATCCCGACGTCGTGATCGCCGCCGCCGAGCCGCTGGCCGGGCGACCCGGTGATGGGCCTGCGCTCGCTCGAGGACGGCTACGTGCCGCCGATCCTCGACGTCTCGAAGCTCGACCGCAAGCTGCTCGTCTCGAACGCCGAGTCGGTGGCCGCGGTGCGCGCGCTGCTCGACCGCGAGGGCATCCTCGCGGGAGTCTCCGCCGGCGCGGTCGTGCACGTCGCGCGGCGGATCGCCGACGAGCTGCCGGAGGGTCGGTCGTCGTCGCCGTCCTCGCCGACGGCGGCTGGAAGTACCTCTCCGCCGACTTCTGGCGCGCCGCCGACATCGAGCAGTCGATGGAGAAGACCCTCTGGTGGTAACGCCGGAGGCGTTCGTCCGGTGGTAGTCGGGGACGCGATCCGGGTCGAGCTCCGGGCACACGCCGAGGAAGAGGCACCGAACGAGTGCTGCGGCCTCATCGTCTTCTCGGACGGCGTCGCCGAGCGGTACGTCCGCGGACGGAACCGCCTCGCCTCGCCCTACCGCTACGAGCTCGACATCGACCCCGAGGTGTGGTTCCTCGAGGACGAGGGCTACGAGCTTGCCGTCTTCCACTCGCACCCGGAGACCGAGCCGCGTCCCGTCGCGCACCGACCGCGAGCTCTCGGGCCTCTGGGCCGGCCGCACGTTTCTGATCTACGGCCTGAAGCTCGACGAGCTCCGCGCCTGGCGCATCACCCGAGACGACGCCGAGGAGCTGCCGCTCTCCCTGTGAACCTCGCTCCTGCAGTATACTTTTTGTATGACAACTCAAGTACCAGTCCGTCTGACGGATTCGGACCTGGCCGCACTGGACGCGGCAATTGCACGGGGCTCGTACGCGAGCCGCAGCGACGCTCTGCGTGCGGGGCTCGAGCGCATCCTGCGCGAGGAGCGCGAGCGGGCGATCGACGAGGCCTACGCGCGCGGGTACGGCGAGCATCCCCAGGAGGACTGGGTGGCGAAGCTCGGTCTCGCAGGTCTCGCCGCGTTCCACGAGGTCGAAGGCGGGCCGCCACTCTGAACCGAGGCGAGCTCTACGACGTAGAGCTGCCGGGCGGCCGGCGCCCGGTCGTCGTCGTGACGCGCGACCGCGCGATCCCTCTGCTCGCGAACGTCACGGTCGCGGCCGTGACGGCGACGATTCGGGGACTCCCCACAGAAGTCCCGCTCGGCCCCGAGCACGGACTCTCGCGCGATTGCGTCGTGAACTGCGACAACCTGTTCACGATCCCGAAGTCGGCCCTCGGTCAGCGCCGGGGAGCGCTCGATCCGGGATCGCTCCTCCGACTGGGGTCGGCGTTGCGGATCGCGCTCGACCTCGACGTGCCCGGCCAGTCCTCAAGTCCGGAGCCGCCCGCCTAGTGCCCCTTCAGGTAATGCGCCTCCGATTCCGGAGTCGGAAGACGTGCCAGGCAAGGCGCAGGGAGCGCCAATAGTCGAGCTATTGGCGCGACCGAGGACGCAGCATGGCGCGGCTTCAGGCCGCCGGAGGTGATGGCGTGAATTGCCTGAAGGGGCACTAGCCCCACGAGGGCTCGATGACGGGCCGCATGGCGAGCTCGAGCATCCGGAAGCGCCGCGGCCGCTCGAGCGTGAACACGACCACCTCGGCCACGTCCTCCGCGGTCATCATCCCCGCCGTCGCCTCCCGCGCGCGGCCGCGGCCCTCCTCGAGCGCGAACTCGGTCGCGACGCCGCCGGGGCAGACGTTCGTGCAGCGGATCCCTCGCTCGCGCAGCTCGTGGTCCAGCGAGCGCAGGAAGCCGACCTGCCCGAACTTCGACGCGCAGTAGACGGTCTCGTGCGGGAAGCCGCGCCGCCCGGCCTCGGAGGCGACCGAGACGATGTCGCCCTCCCTGCCGCGCATGTGCGGGAGCGCCGCCCGAACGGCGTAGATCGTGCCCTTCAGGTTCACGTCGATCATCTCGTCGACCCACTCCTGCGGGATCTCCTCGAACGGGCCGTAGGCCCCCACCCCCGCGTTCGCGACCAGGATGTCGATGCCGCCGAAGCGAGCAGCGGTCTCGTCGCAGAGCGCCGTGATCTGGGCGAGGTCGCTCACGTCGGTCGGCGGTGCCACCGCGCCCTCGAGGCCGAGCGAGTCCCCGCTGCGCGAGGCCAGGCCGAGGTTGACTCCCCGCTCGTGCAGGAGTCGCGCGACCGCGGCGCCGATCCCGCGGCTCGCTCCGGTGATGACGGCAGTCTTCCCTTCCAGGCTCATGGCTCCCTCCAGACGGGTCGTGGTGCGGGTTCAGTCGAGCCGCGTCAGCTCGACGAGGTTGCCGAACGGGTCGCGGCAAAAGAACCGCGGGCGGCCGATGATCTCGGTGGCGTCGCGAGTCGCAACCCCGGCCGCCTCGATCCGGGAGCGCAACGCGTCGAGATCCTCCTCGACGGCGAGGCAGAAGTGCGCCAGCTCGGGCGGCGGGTCGTCGGTCTTCAGCAGGTGCAACTCGAGGTCGCCCCCGACGCGGAACCAGACGAGCTGTGTCGGATCGAGCTTGGGCGGCACGTCGCGCTCCTCGAGGCCGAGCAGGCCGCCGTAGAAGGCCCGCCCGCGCTCGGCTCCGTCGGGCGGGATCGCGATCGAGACGTGCTGGAGCCTCATCGTCAAAGCGTGCGGTATGAGATCTGCTCGCGGCGGCCGCTCCCCGACGAGCGGACGATCCCATCGCACACCTCGGCGGCGCGATAGCCGTCCTCGAAGGTAGCGCCGTGCGGCCCCACGTCGGCGTCCTCGGCGATCGCAGCCAGCATGTGATGGAGCTCGTTCACGAACGTGTCGCCCCAGCCGATGATGTGGCCGGGCGGCCACCAGTGCTCCCAGAACGGGTGGTCTGTCTCGGTGACGAGCACCGTCTTGAAGCCGCGCGCCCGGTGACCGTCGGCCTTGAACACCTGCAGCTCGTTCAGCCGCTCCATGTCGAAGTAGAGCGATCCCTGTGACCCGTTGATCTCCCACTGGAACGCGTTCCGCCGGCCGAGGGCGAGGCGCGTCGACTCGAGCGTGCCGACGGCTCCGTTCTCGAACTCGACCGCGGCCTCGATCGCGTCGTCGACCTGCCGGCCGGGCAGGAACGTCTTCACGAGCGCCGAGACCGACGCGATCTCGCCGACGAGGTAGCGGGCCAGGTCGACGACGTGCGCCGCGAGGTCGCCGAGCGCGCCGGACCCCGCCTCGTCAACGCGGAAGCGCCACGTGTCGAGAGATGGGTCGTCGGCCCAGTCCTGGAGGTAGCGACCGCGAAAGTGCCGGATCTCGCCGAGCTCGCCCGCGTCGATCAGCTCCCGGGCAAGCCGCACCGCCGGCACGAAGCGGTAGTTGAAGGCGCACATGTGCTTGACGCCGGTCGCGGCGACCTGGCGCCAGATCTCGAGGCTCTCGTCGGCGTCGCGGCCGAGCGGCTTCTCGCACAGGACGTGCTTGCCCGCCTGCGCGGCGGCGATCGTCGGCTCCGCATGCACCGAATTCGGGCCGCCGTTGTCGAAGAGCCCGACCGCGGGATCGGCGACGACGTCGCGCCAGTCGGTCGTCCAGCGCGCGAAGCCGTATCGCTCCGCCGCCTCACGAACCGCGGTCTCGTCGCGGCCGGCGATCAGCTCGAGCCGCGGCCGAAGCGGCGGCGGCCACGTCATGTACGCGATCTTGCGGAACGCGTTCGAATGGGCCTTGCCCATGAACGCGTAGCCGAGCATGCCGACGCCGATCTCCTGCGGCTCCCCCTCACCCATGCGGCGATACTACGCGGCATGACGACCTGGGGGATCATCTCGACCGCGCACATCAACCGGAAGCTGATTCCCGGTGCCCACGCCTCGCCGAAAGTCGACCTGATCGCCGTCGCCAGCCGCGAGCAGGCGCGCGCCGAGGAGTACGCGAAGGAGTGGAAGATCGAGCGCGCGTACGGGTCGTACGAGGCGCTCCTCGAAGACGACGACGTCGAGGCCGTCTACATCTCGCTGCCGAACACGCTGCACTGCGAGTGGTCGATCCGCGCGCTCGAGGCCGGCAAGCACGTGCTGTGCGAGAAGCCGCTCTCGCGCCATCCCGAGGAGGTCGAGGCGGCGTTCGACGCGGCGGAGCGCACGGGCAGGCTCCTTTCCGAGGCGTTCATGTACCGCCACAACCCGCAGACGGCGCGCCTCCGGCAGCTCGTCGACGAGGGAGCGATCGGCGACGTGCGACTCGTCCGGTCGGCGTTCAGCTACTCGCTGTACGACGCCGACAACATCCGCCTGCGAACCGACGTCGAGGGCGGGTCGCTGATGGACGTCGGCTGCTACTGCGTGAGCGGCTCGCGGCTCGCTGCCGGCGCGGAGCCGGTGTCCGTCTACGGGCAGGCGTGGATCGGCGAGACCGGCACCGACTGGGTGTTCACTGGCTCGCTGCGCTTCCCGGGCGATGTCCTGGCGACCTTCGACTGCGGCACGGCGCTGCCGGAGCGCGACGAGCTCGAGGTGATCGGCAGCGAGGGGTCGCTCTTCCTCGACGATCCGTGGCACTGCAGGGTGCCCGTGATCGAGCTCCGTCGCGACGGCGGCGTCGAGCGGATCGAGGTCGAGCGCTTCGACTCGTACCGGCTCGAGCTCGAGAACCTGAGCGACGCGATCGCAGGGCGAAGCCGGCCTGCTTCTCGGTCGCGAGGACGCGGTCGCGCAGTCGCGGGCGCTCGAGGCACTCCACCGCTCGGCGCAGAGCGGCGCGCCGGTCGACCTCTGAGGCGCGACACCGAGGTCAGGGAAGCAGGCCCAGCTCGTCGAGCGAGAGGCGCAGCTCGGCCGGGTCGCGGTAGACGCGGAATGCGCCGGCGCGCGTCAGCTCGTCCTCGCCGTAGCCACCGCTCAGCAGCCCGACCGAGAGCATCCCGGCCGCCGGGCGGCGAGCAGGTCCCAGACGGCGTCGCCGACGACGTAGCAGTCCGTCGGCGGTCGACACCGAGCCGCTCGGCGCAGGCGAGGAAGAGGTCCGGCTCCGGCTTCGCGCGCTGCACGTCGCCGCGCTCGACGACGACGGTTCGTCGCCGACCCCGAGCGCTCGCAGCGAGCGCATCGATCTCGGGCCGGCGACCCGAGGTCGCGATCCCGTGCACGACGCCGCAGCCGCGGAGGTCGGCGAGCAGCTCGACCGCGCCGGGGAGCGGCCGTCGTTCCGGCAGCAGCTCGCGGTAGAGCTCGCCGTGGCGGCGCTGGATCGCCTCGGTCTCCGTCGGCCGACAGCGGGCCGGCCGACCTCGCGCGCGACGGCGCGCGTGAAGAGCCCGCCGCTCATCCCGATCCGGCGGTGGATCCGCCAGCCGTCGATCGGCAGCCCGGCTCGGCCAGCGCGCGCTGCCAGGCGAAGACGTGCGCGTAGACCGTGTCGACGAGCGTGCCGTCGAGGTCGAAGATCAGCGCTCGCACGGGCCCGCTCGGGTCAGGTCGAGAGCCCGACCGCGTCGATCGCACGCCGCGCGAGCTGCTCGTCGTCGACGCCGGGGAAGGCCGCTGACCCCGACCGCGCCCACACGCGTCGTTCCGTCGAACGCCGCCACGCCGCCCAGGAAGAAGGTGAAGAAGGGGTCGAAGCTCGCCCGCTCGACCGGGTCGTCGCGCACCTTCTCGGCGAGCTCGCCCGTCGAGCGCGCGTCGCTGCGCGCGGCGGTGTAGGCCTTGCGCTCGGCGTTCAGGCGCGTGTCGGGCGCAGCGCCGTCCATCGTGGCTGCGGCGACGAGCTCGCCGTGGCCGTCGGCGACGTAGACCGACACCGGACCGGGTGCCTCCGAGACCACGTGCTCGACGATCGCGAGCGCCTGCTCGAGCTTCATTGACGTGGATTCTGACCTTGGCCCGCGCGATGTGCCGAAGTACCATCAACTGCTGATGAGCGCCCCCGCGCAGGCTGTGTCAGGCGGGCGGACACTCCGGATCCGCGGACAGTCGTATCCGGTGCTGCTGCCGAAGCTGTCCGATCCGCGGCTCCACCTCGCCGCGGTGATCATCTCGCTCCAGGTGCTCGGTCAGGTCGCGTTCGACTTCAACCTGTCGATCGCCCAGATCCTGATCGCGCTCGGCACCTGCGCCGTGCTCGAGGTGGCGATCGCCTTCCGAAGCCGGCACGTGCTGATGTGGCCGGCGAGCGCGATGCTGACCGGCAACGGGGTCGCGTTCGTTCTCCGCGTCCCCGGGACGGAGCACGGCGACTGGTGGAGCCTGCACGGGTGGTGGATCTACGCCCTGACCGCCGCGGGCGCGCTGCTCTCGAAGTACGTGATCCGCATCGGCGGCAGGACATCCGTTCAACCCGTCGAACATCGGGCTGGTCGTCGTGCTTCCTCCTGCTCGGCCCGGCCCGTGCAGAGCCGCTCAACTTCTGGTGGGGTCCGATGTCGCCCTGGATGGTCCTCGCCCTCGCGATCATCGTCGGCGGGGGGCTCGCGATCCTCAGACGCCTGCACCTGCTCGTGATCGCGGTCACCTTCTGGCTCACGTTCGCGGCGGCGATCGGCGTGCTCGCGCTGACCGGTCACGCGATGACCGCGAGCTGGCACGTCGGCCCGATCACGGGCGCCTACTTCTGGTGGGTGCTCGTCACCTCGCCGGAGATCCTCGTCTTCCTGTTCTTCATGATCACCGATCCGAAGACGATCCCGTCCGGTCGCCGGGCGCGCATGGTCTACGCCGCCGCCATCGCCTTGCTCGCGGCGTTGCTGATCGCACCGGCGCAGACGGAGTTCTGGGCCAAGGTCGCGGTGCTCGGCTCGCTCGCGATCGTCTGCGCCGTTCGGCCTGTGCTCGGGCGCCTCCCGGCGTTCCGTCTCGAGCCGCGGCGGCTCGCCGCGGCGGCGGCGGTCGTGCTCGTCGGCTACACCGCCGCGGTGGCGGTGGCGGGCATCCGCGCTCGGCCGGAGCCGCGCCGTGCCGCCGCTCGCGCACACGGGCCGACTGCCGCAGATCGCGATCCTCCCCTCGCAAGGCGTGGAAACCGTGCTCGACCGGAAGACCGCTCATCGGATCGCCGGCGACCTGGTCGCCAACCTCGACCTCCAGGCGAAGGCGCTGTCGGCTCGGCGGCCGAACGACCTCGCCCGGGCGGCGATCGGCGACGAGCTCACCCAGCTGACGAGGCAGATCCGCGCTGCCTCGGAGGCACGATCGAGACGGCCGCCTCACGGCTCGAGCGAATGCGGGTCTGGCTCGAGGCCGGGCACGGGCAAGGGCCGGCGATCGCGGTCGTGACCCTCGACGGGACGCGGCAGCTGACCGCCTACAAGGACGTGCCGCCGGTGGTCGTGCGCCGCGATCCGGCCGTCTCCTTCCGTGAGACGCTCGAGCTCCAGAACGATCGGGGTCGCTGGCTCGTCGCCCGCGTTCGCAGCGGCCGTCCGGTCGCCGTCGTTCCCGCGCCGCAGGAGAGCGCCGCGATGCGCCGCGCGGCCGCCGCGGGCTTCGCCGGCGTCCGGCTGACGGACGTCGCGAAGCAGGTCGGGCTCGACTTCCGCCAGGACGCCTTCCGGTTCGGGGTCTCCGCCGACACGCCGGCGATGATGGGCGGCGGGCTCTGCTGGCTCGACTACGACAACGACGGCTGGCTCGACCTCTTCGTCGTCAACAACTTCGCGGAGTCGGACATCGGCGCGTGGGACAGGCGCGGCGGCCTTCCCGCAGCGTGCTCTTCCGGAACGTTCACGGGCGCTTCGTGAACGTCACGGCCCAGGCGCGCGCCGGCCTCGCCGTTCGCGGCCAGGGCTGTGTCGCCGCCGACCTGAACGGCGACGGCCACACCGACCTCTTCGTGAGCACGGCCTCGGATGACAAGCTGCTCTGGAACAACGGCGACGGAACGTTCACGGAAGGTGCGCGGTCCTCCGGCGTCGTCTCCTTCGGGTGGCACTCCGGCGCCGCGGTGGGCGACGTGAACGGCGACGGGCGCCCCGACCTGTTCGTCGCCGGCTACACGGAGGCGAACGCTCCGATCCCCGGGTCGATGGACGGATACCCGACGAACCACCTCGGGGTGCGCGACCTGCTCTTCCTGAACGAGGGCAACGGCCCGAACGGACGCGCCCGCTTCCGCGAGGTCGGACGGCAGGCCGGCATCGACCCGGCGCCGTACGACCACTCGCTCGGCGCCGTCTTCACCGACCTGAACGGCGACGGGCGGCTCGACCTCTACGTCGCGAACGACGAGGACCCGAACCGCTACTACGTCAACGTCGCCCGCGGCCGGGCCGCTGGGGCTTCCGCTTCGTCGACCGCGCACGCAGCGCGGGCCTCGCCGACCGGAACGCTGGCATGGGGATCGCCGCGGGCGACTTCAGCGGCGACGGGCGGCCCGATCTGCTCGTCAGCAACTCGCGCGGGCAGGGGCACGCGGTCTTCCGCAGCCGCGGCGCGGCGTTCGCGAACGGGCAGGCCGCCTTCGCCACCGCCTTCGGGACGAACTTCACCGGCTGGGGCGCGTCGTGGGTCGACCTGAACAACGACGGGAACCTCGACCTCGTGCTCGCGAACGGGGCGATACCGGTCACGAACCTGGCCAGGGACGCCGGGCCGGTGCAGGTGCTGGAGAACCTCGACGGCGAGTTCGCGAACGCGACTGCCCTCGTCGGGCTCGGCGCCAACGCGGCGCACGAACGGTCGCGGGATCGCCGCCGCCGACTTCGACAACGACGGCCACGTGGACGTGGCGATCAACTCCGTCGGCGGCAAGCTCGTCCTGCTCCGCGGCACCGGCGGCGTCGCGGACACTGGCTCGAGGTGAAGCTGCCCCGTTTCGCGCCGGGCGCGGTCGTCACCGCGGTCCTCCCCGACGGGCGCAGGCTCGTCCACGAGGTGCACGCCGGATCGAGCTACCTGTCCTCCGAAGATCCCCGCGTCCACTTCGGGCTCGGCAGCGCGACGAAAGCGAGCGTGCTGACCGTGCGCTACCCCGGCGGCCGGACGACAGTCCTGAAGGACGTCGCGGCCGACCGGATCGTGACTGCGCGCTAGCGGCCGGACTTGACCTGGATGCGGCGCACGATCGTGTCGAACGTGACCGCGAACAACAGGATCGAGCCGGTGACGATGTAGATGATCGCGTTCGAGTACCCGAGTGTGTTCATGCCGTTGGCGATCGTGACGATGAGCGCGGAGCCGATGAGCGCGTTCCGGACCTCGCCGCGCCCGCCGAACAGGCTCGTGCCGCCGATGACGGCCGCCGCGATCGCGTCGATCAGGAGCGTGCTGCCGCCCGCGTTCAGATCGACGCTCTGCAGGCGCGACGCCAGGACGATGCCGCCCATGCCTGCCATGAACCCGGAGATCATGAAGACGAGGATGCGGATCCGCGGCACGTTGATCCCGGCCCGGCGCGCGGCCTCGGAGTTCCCTCCGACCGCGTAGACGTGCCGGCCGAACATCGTCCGCTTGGCGAGGAACGTCAGTACGACCAGCATCAGGACGACGAGCAGCAGAGCGAACGGAACGCCGCGGTCCCTGTTGGAGTAGTAGACGACGAAGAGCGTGATCGCGGGGATGATCACGCACTTCGCGACGAGCAGGAACGGGTCGCGAATCGGGATGCCGTGCCGCCTGCCGCGAAAGCGCTCTCCCGAGCGTCCCCGCCACGTAGAGGACGCTGACCGCGATTCCGATGATCCAGCCGTCCCTGTCGCTGAAGAAGTAGCCGTAGACATTGTTGATCGTGTTGTCCTGGATCACGACCACGCCGGGCAGTTCGAGCTGGATGACGCCCTGCCAGATCAGGAGCCCGGCGAGCGTGACGACGAACGACGGAACGCCGATCAGCGCCACGAACGACCCCTGGAAGGCGCCGATGGCCGTCGTGCACGCGAGTGCGATCAGGATGCAGAGCCACCCGGGGAGGCCCGGCCCGATCGGAGTGGGCTGTTGGAGCAGCGCGGCGATCATGCCCGCCATTCCACTGACGTAGCCGATCGACAGGTCGATCTCCCCGATCAGCAGCACGAAGACGACGCCGTAGGCGACCAGGCAGGTGCCCGCCATCTGCCCGATCAGATTCGAGAAGTTGACCGGCGTGGCGAAGTTGTCGATCCAGAAGTAGAAAAAGACAACGACGATCAGGAGCGCGAGGATGACGGGCGCGCTTCCGACGTTCCCCGAGCGGATGTTGGCGCGGAGGCGCTCCGCGTAGCTCTCACGCTCGGGCACAACGGGGCGCGACGTCATGCCGCTCCGGCGCCGGCGCCGCCTCCAGCCGTCGGCGGAGCCGGCACCTCCGCTCTTACCGGCTCCGTCGAGCCTACGCCGTGGAGCCTCGCTCGTGTCCGGTTCCGGCGAATGCCCGAGACCTTGGTCGGATTCGTGCCGGCGGTGATCGCGTGCACGACCTCCTGCTGCGTCGTCTCCCTGCGTTCGTAGATCCCGATGTCGCGCCCCAGGCGAAGCACGGTGATGCGATCTGCGACCTCGAAGACGTCGTGCAGGTTGTGGGAGATCAGGACGACGGCGAGGCCATTCTCCGCGAGCCGCTTGACGAGCTGGAGCACCTGCTCGGTCTGCGACACGCCGAGTGCGGCGGTCGGCTCGTCGAGGATCACGAGCCGCGAGTTCCACATCACGGCGCGGGCGACAGCGACCGACTGGCGCTGACCGCCCGAGAGCGTCGCGACCGGCTGCCGGATCGAGCGCGATCGTCGTCACCGCGAGCGCTCTTGAGCGTCTCCCTCGTCTTCGCCTCCATCGGAGGCTCCTTCAGCCGCAGGAACCAGTTGTGCTCCTCGCGCCCGAGGTACATGTTCTGGACGACGTCGAGGTTGTCGCAGAGCGCGAGATCCTGGTAGACGACCTCGATCCCGAGCTTCCCCGCGTCCTTCGGGCTGCTGATCGACACCGGCCGCCCGTCGAAGATGATCTGGCCGTCGTCCATCCCGTGGATGCCTGCGACGCACTTGATCAGCGTCGACTTGCCGGCCCCGTTGTCGCCGACGAGCGCCATCACCTCGCCGGCGCGGACCTCGAAGTCGACGTCGGTCAACGCCTGCACGGAGCCGAACGACTTGGAGACACCGCGGAGCTCGAAGCAGCGGGGCATCGCTCATGAGGCGCGACTCATACCACAGTACGAGCAGAGGCGCCCGGGTGGGCGCCTCTGCCGAACGTCACTTCGTGCGAAAGGTTCTAGCAGTACTGCTTGTACTCGCCGCTGCAGATCTCGGCCTTCTTGAGGAACCCACCCTTGGTGAGAATCTGCCAGTTCGACTTGTTGATCGTCTGCGGCGGGATCAGGTACGCGGGCTCGGGGCTGCGGCCCTTCGTGTTGACCTTGCCCGTCGTCGGCGGCGCCTGGCCCTTGATGATCTTGACCGCGGCGCCGGCGGTGGCGGTCGCCAGCTTGCGAACGTCCTTGAACACCGTCATCGTCTGCCAGCCCGAGATGATGTTCTGGACGCCCTGCACGGTCGCGTCCTGGCCGCTCAGCGGAATCGGCTTCAGCTTGTGCGTCTTGAGGGCGACCACGACCGCGTTGGCGAGACCGTCATTCGCCGCGGCGACCCCGTCGATCTTGTTGCCGGTCTTGACCAGCATCTGCTCGAAGATCGTTCCCGCCTTCTGGTTGTCCCAGCCGGGCACGAACTGCTGCGGGCCCTTGTTGAAGACCTTGCTCGAGTAGAGCGGGTTGAGGACCTGGTCGACCCCGCCCTTGAACAGGAACGAGTTCGCGTCCTCCTCGCCGCCCCAGAGCGAGGCGACGACCGGATTCTGCGAGTACTTGCCGTTCTTCTTCAGGCCGTCGACGACGCCGTTCCCCTGGAGCACGCCGACCTGGTGGCCGTCGAACGACGCGTACAGGACGGCCGACGCCGCCCTCGACCTGGCGGTCGTAGTCGATCGACTTCACGCCCTTCGCCTTGGCCGCCTTCTCGATCGCGGCTGCCGAGCCGGAGTCGATCGGAGCGATGATCAGGACCTTCGCGCCGTCGGCGATGCACTGGTCGGCCTGCGACTTCTGCTTCTGCGGGTCACCCTGGGCGTTGACGACGCGCGCGGAGACCCCGGCGGCCTTGAAGGCCTTCTCGAGGTACGGCTTGTCGAACTGCTCCCAGCGGACCGAGGTCTTCGTGTCCGGCATGAGGCCGCAGGCCTGGATGCTGGCGCGCTGCGACGCCGTCGCTGCCGTCGCGGCTACGCGACGGCAAGTCCGGCACGCGACGGCTCCGAACCCGACCGCGATCGCCTTGCGAGACAACATGCTTCACGTTGCTCCTCCTTCCTCACCGTTCCTGGCTGGACTATGCGCGATGCGAGGGCGCCTACGTTCCCTAGCGACGAGCGGAGCCTCCTCCGTGCGCGCCAGTTAGTCAAGACGCCGACAGTCGCACCGGCAGGACTCTAGCTCATCCCTCCACTGCGCGTCGGCCCGGACCGGCCTTGCTAGGCTCCGCCCGGTGAAGACGAGCCTCGGCATCTGGGCGCTGGGACCGATGGTGACGCGCTTCGTCCCGGGCGGCTACCAGCCCGAGCATGCCGGCGAGACGACGGTGCAGCGCGTGCAGCGTGCAGTCGACGGGCTCGGCGACCTGATCGACGGCTACGAGTTCCACTACCCGCAGGAGCTCGACGAGCGGAACGTGGACGAGATCCGGGACGCGCTCGGCGCGGCCACGACATCTACTGCCTCGCCGGCGGGCTCCATCTCGATCCCGCGCTTCGGCCGCGGCGGCCTCGTCAACCCGGACCCCGGCGGTGCGCGCCGAGGCGGTCCGCATCGCCGTCGCCGGCGCCGACCTCGCCGGCGAGCTCGGCGTGCCGATGATCGTCTGGCCCGGGATCGAGGGCTACAACTACCCGTTCCAGACGCCGTACGCAGGTAGCTGGGGCTGGCTCGTCGACGGCCTGGCCGAGATCGCCGGCAAGCTGGCCGAGGGCGGCCAGGTGCTCTTCCTCGAGCACAAGAACTCCGAGCCCGCGATGAAGATCCTGATGCGCAACATCGGGATGACCCTGCACGTGATCCACAAGCTCTCGGAGCGTGGGCTCTCGAACGTCAAGGTCAACATGGACTGGCAGCACCTGATCATGAACGGGGAGAGCCTGGCCGAGTACGCCGCCCTCCTGGCCGCCGAGGGCCTGCTCGGCCACCAGCACGCGAACTCCGGCTGGGGCACGTTCGACGACGACAACATGGTCGGGGCGACCGCGTTCATGGAGACGCTCGAGCTGGCCGTCGAGCTGCGGCGGGCGAACTACGGGGCAAACGGCGAGCGCCTCGGCTTCGACCTCTACCCCTACACCGAGGACTCGGTGGCGGCGGTCAAGCGCAGCGTGCTCCAGTGGCGCTTCATCGACGGGATCGCCGCGAAGATCGACGACGCGGCGCTCAGGGAGGCACAGGCCCGCAAGGACGCGGTCGCCGCGTACGAGCTCGTGTACGCGGCGCTCGGCGCCTGACGCGCGCGTGGAACGACTGGTCGGGCTCGACGTCGGCACGACCGGCGTCAAGGCGGTCGCGATCGACCCGGACGGCACCGTGCTCGCGCGGGCCGAGGAGGGCTACCCGCTCTCGACCCCGCGGCCCGGCTGGTCGGAGCAGGACCCCGAGGACTGGTGGCGGGCGAGCGAGGACGCGCTCGCGGCGCTCGGCGCGGATGCTTCGGTGCCGGTCGGGCTCTCGGGACAGATGCACGGGCTCGTCGCCCTCGACGAGGCCGACCGAGTCGTGCGGCCGGCGATCCTCTGGAACGACCAGCGCACCCGAGCGGAGTGCGAGGAGATCGAGGAGCGGCTCGGGCTCGAGCGCCTGATCCGGCTGACCGGCAACCGCGCGCTCACCGGCTTCACCGCGCCGAAGCTCCTCTGGCTGCGACGGCACGAGCCCGACGCCTACGCGCGTATCCGGCACGTGCTGCTGCCGAAGGACTACGTGCGCCTGCGGCTCACGGGCGAGCGCGCGATCGACGCCGCGGACGCGTCGGGGACGCTGCTCTTCGACGTCGCAGCCCGCCGCTGGAGCGACGAGGTGACCGAGGCGCTCGAGGTGCCTCGCGAGTGGTTGCCGCCCGCATACGAGTCGCCGTCCGTCCCGGGCGCGCCGAGCGCCGGCGACCAGGCCGCCGCAGCGCTCGGCGCGGGTGTCGACCGGCCCGGCCCCGCGTCTGTCGTGCTCGGGACCTCCGGGGTCGTCTTCGCCACGCTGCCCGCGTACGAGCCCGATCCCGAGGCGCGCGTGCACGTCTTCTGCCACGCGGTGCCGGGAGCCTGGCACGCGATGGGAGTCATGCTCTCCGCGGCCGGATCGCTCCGCTGGTTCCGCGACACGGTCGCCCGCGGGGCCTCCTATGACGAGCTGACCGCGGAGGCGGCGAGCGCCCCCGCCGGCGCGGACGGGGTCGTCTTCCTCCCCTACCTGTCGGGCGAGCGGACGCCGCACGCCGATCCCGACGCGCGGGCCGCGTTCGTCGGGCTCGAGCTCGGGAACACGCGGGCCTCGCTCGCCCGGGCGGTCCTCGAGGGGGTGGCCTTCGGGCTACGCGACTCGCTCGAGCTCCTGCGCGCGCTCGGCGTGCGGCCCGAGGTCGGGCGCGCGTCGGGCGGTGGAGCGCGCAGCGGCCTCTGGCTCGAGATCGTCGCGTCGGTGCTCGGCATCCCGATCGAGCGCACCGTCGTCGAGGAGGGCTCGGCCTACGGTGCGGCTTTGCTCGCAGGAGTCGCCGCGGGCGTGTTCACAGACGTCCACGACGCGGTCGAGCGCTGCGTCCGCGTGCGCGACCGCGTCGAGCCGGATCCCGATTGGCAGGAGGTCTACGAGCCGCAGTACGAGCGATTCCGCGCTCTCTACCCGGCGCTGCGCGCCTCCGTGCAGGCGTCCTGACGCCGCCTCATCCCTCCGCCTCTGCGTCGGGCTCCTCGGAGGCAAGCTCCTTGGCCGATCGCGCGGCGAACGTGACGGTGAGCCGGTCGATCCGCTGACCCTCGACCGAGTCGACGCGGAACACGATGCCGTCGTGCCGGACCTCGTCGCCCGGCTCGGCAGCCCGCCCGAGCCTGCCGAAGACGAAACCGGCGATCGTGTGGAAGTCGGTCGTCCGGGAGGTCGGTGTCGAACTGCTCGTTGAAGTCGTCGATCGTGAACGTCCCGTCGACGCGGATCGTGTCGTCGTCGATCCGCTCGACCGTCTCGTCGGGCAGGTCGAACTCGTCCTCGATCTCGCCCACGATCTCCTCGAGCAGGTCCTCGAGCGTGACGATCCCCTCCATCGTCGCCGTACTCGTCGATCACGATCGCCATGTGCTGGTTCGTGCGCCGGAACTCGGTCAGGAGGGCCGTGAGGTCCTTCGTCTCGGGCACCATCGTCGCGGGCCGCAGCAGCTCCTCGAGGTCGACGGCGGCGATGCCCCGGTCGTGCATCGCAGCGACGAGATCGCGGACGTGGAGGATGCCGACGATCGTCGTCGATCGTGCTCGCGGTACACGGGATAGCGGGTGTACGGCGACTCGAGCACCGCCTGGAGTGCCTCCTCGGGCGCGAGATCGACCGAGAGGGCGACGACGTCCGGCCGCGGCACCATCACGTCCGAGACCTCCTTGTCGGCGAAGTCGAAGACCTTGTAGAGCATCTCCTCCTCCCCGCTCTCGATCTCGCCCTGCTCGGCGGAGGTCGAGAGCAGCATCCGCAGCTCGGCCTCGGAGTGGGCCTCGTGGTCGGCGCCCGGCGGCTCCTGTCCGAGCCACCTGAGCACCGCCTCGGTCGAGCGCTTCAGAAGCCAGATGAACGGGGCGAAGATGACGAAGAAGCCGCGGACGGGCACAGAGACCGCCAGCGCGATCCGCTCGGGATGCCCGAGCGCGAGCCCTTTCGGCACGAGCTCGCCGAGCACGACGTGGAGATACGTGATCACGAGCAGCGCGAGCGACGACTGCGAGCACCGTCGCCATCACGGGCTCGAAGATGTGCGCGAAGACGGGCTCGCCGAGGGCGCCGATGCCCAGTGAGGTGAGGCGTGACGCCGAGCTGCATCGCAGCGATGAAGTGCGGCGGATCGGACGTGATCCGGAGGACGTCGCGTGCGCGCCGGCTGCCGGCGCGATCGAGCTCCCGGATGCGCGTTCGACGCGACGTGACGAGTGCGTACTCGGCGGCGACGAAGAAGGCGTTCAGCAGGATGAGCCCCGCGAGGGCGAGGAGCTCAAGCGTGAGAGTCATGCGTCTGCGCCGCTCTCCGGCGCGCGCGTACTGGGCGGCACTTCGTCGTCCAAGCGGGGCGCATGCTAGCTGACTGCCCGGTTGCCGAGGTCGAGGCGAACATATGTTCTATGATCGACGTACATGCGCGCTCAGCACCGCGAGGAGCCGTGCAAGGTCGCTCTCAACCGCGTCCGGGGGATGCCGTTCCGCTGGTCGCTCAACCCGTACATGGGCTGCGTGCACCGCTGCACGTTCTGCTACGTCCGCGCCTTCGAGCAGCGTGCGGACCGACCTTCCGACGAGCGTTACGGGACCTCGATCCGCGTCAAGGTCAATGTCGCCGAGGTGCTCCGGCAGGAGCTCGCGAAGCGCTCCTGGCGGCGAGAGGCGGTCGCCGATCGGCGCCGCGACCGATCCCTACCAGCCGGCCGAGGGGCGGTACCGGCTCACCCGCTCGTGCATCGTCGAGCTCGGCCGCGCGTCGACGCCCTTCTCGATCATCACCCGCAGCCCGCTGATCGTGCGCGACATCGACGTGCTCGCCGAGGCGGCGCTGCGGGCCGACGTCGCGGTCACGTTCTCGGTGCCGACCCTCGACCCGGAGGTCTGGCGCCGCACCGAGCCGGGCACCCCTCCGCCACGGCAGCGGCTGCGGGCGCTCTCGCGGCTCGTCGACGCCGGGATTCGCGCCTCGGTCGGGATGGCGCCGCTCCTCCCGGGGATCTCGGACTCGCCCGAGCAGATCGAAGCAGTCGTCCGTGCCGCCCGCGACGCCGGCGCCTGCGGCGTCTGGGCGAGCCCGCTGCACCTGAAGCCCGGGACACGGGAACACTTCCTCGACTGCCTCGCCCGCGACTGGCCCGAGCTCCTGCCCTCGTACGAGCGCCTCTACGACCGAGGCGCGTACCTGCCGGGGAGAGACTCGCAGCCGCTGCGCGATCGCGTCCGGGCATCCGCGCAGGCCCATGGAGTTCGCGACCGCCGGCGAGTCCGGCTAACGCCGCCGCCCGAGCCCGAGCAGCTGACGCTGCTCTCCGCCTGACTCCGCAGGCCGGGGCGGCCGGGCCGCCACGTACAATCGCCGCGGTGCCGGAGGAGATCACGACGCTGATCGTCGACGACCACGAGGTCGTCCGCGAGGGTCTTCGGCTCTCGCTCTCTCGCGCCCCTCACATCAGGGTCGTCGGCGAGGCCTCCGACGGCGCGAGCGCGATCGACATGGTGCTGCGGCGCCGGCCGGCCGTGGTCGTGATGGACGTCCGCATGCCGGGCATGGACGGGCTCGAGGCGACGCGACTGCTCGCCGAGCAGTCGCCCGACACGAAGGTGCTCATCTTCACCGCCTTCTCGGAGCGCTCGCTCCTGAACCGCGGCTTCGAGTCCGGTGCGAAGGGCTACATCCTCAAGGAGGCCCCGCATGCTTCGCTCGTGCGCGCGATCGAGAAGATCGCGCACGGCGAGGGCTACGTCGATCCCGCGCTGATGCCGCAGTTCCTCGCCGGTCGCGATCACGGCGACCTCCTGACCGCGCGCGAGAAGGAGATCCTCAAGCTCCTCGCCGACGGGCTCTCGAACGCCGACGTGGCGGAGAAGCTCTTCATCTCGCAGGAGACCGTGAAGAGCCACGTCCGCCACATCCTCACGAAGCTCGAGGCCGACACGCGGACGCACGCGGTGGCGATCGCCCTCCGCGAGGCGATCATCGATTGAGCGACCACGACGCGCTCGAGCGGCTGATCGCAGCCGAGCAGGACGAGCGCCGGCGGCTGGCCCTGTTCCTGCACGACGGACCGGTGCAGCAGCTCTCGGGGATCGCGCTGATGATCGACGGCGCGCTGCATTCGATCGCAAACGGCCGGCTCGACGAGGCGCGTGAGATCATCGCCACCGCGCTCGGCCGCCAGCGCGAGACGATCAGACAGCTCCGCAACCTGTCGTTCGCGCTCGAGCCGGTCGTGCTCCGCGACCAGGGCTTCATGCCGGCGATCCGCGCGCTCGCCGACCAGACGAGCGACGGCCACGGCCCGGCCGTCGAGCTCGACTTCGACGGCGTCGAGGAGCTCGGCGAGACGGCCCAGGTCGCGCTCTACACGATCATCCGCGAGCTCCTCGAGCAGTCCCTGCGGCGCGGTCCGCCCACGCGGATCGGCATCTCGATCGCGCGCACGGACGACGGCGGCGTCATCACGACGATGACCGACGACGCGGAGCCCGAGCGGCGTCAGCGCACGCTCGAGATCGTGAGCGAGCGCGTCCGCGAGCTCCACGGCGAGCTCCAGATCTCACCGGTCGAAGGCACGGGCACCGGCACCGAGGTTCGCGTGACGCTCCCCTCGTACACCGCGAGGCGTTAGGCGCCGCGTCGTGGCGGACGAGAACGGAGGCGGCAAGAGCGGTCACGTGCTCTTCGTCTGGAGCCCGACCGGCTACCGGCTTCGCGACGCGGAAGGAGAGCCGCCGCCCGTCGGTCACGTGTTCGAGGACGGCGGCCGGTCACTCGTCGTCACGAAGATCGGCGTCTCGCCGCTCCCCGGCGACACCCGACCGTGCGCCTACTCGATGGGCACGTCCTGAACGCGCCGCCTGCTCTCAGCAGTCCGCGAGCGCCTGCAGCGCGGTGCAGATCTGCCGGCGCCGCAAGCCGAGGTCGCCGGCACGTTCGGTGAGCGCTGAACGCCGGATTCGCTGCAGGTTGTCGAAGGAGGCTGCGCGTTCAGTCGGCAGACCCTCGGCCTCGCCGAGGTGGATCTCGGTCGGGATGCCACGGACGGTGCGAGTGACCGGGGCAACGACGATCCCCGTCAACACCTGCACCGCCGCCGACCGAGTCACCACCCGCACCGGCCGCCGCGCGTCCTCCGCGGTTGCCCACCAGATCTCGCCCTGACGGGGAACGCTTACCAAGGTTGCTCGCCGACAAGGGCGCGCGTCGCGTCGTCGAGCCCTGCAATCGTCCGCGGTCTGCGGCTGGCGCTGGTAGGGGTCACGATCTCCACGCCGACCTGCCGCCGACGGTGCTCGTCGACCAGCCTCTCCAGGCCAAGCCGAACGGCCTCCGAACGGCTCGCGACCACACCGTCTGCCACGAGAACGTCGACCTCCGCCATGAGCCTCTCGTCAAGCCGCGTCACGAGCTGCGCCATGCGATCAGCATGACGACCTGCAATGCAAACCACAACGCCCGTCGCCCTTCATGGTGCGGGACCCTCGGATGGGCCAGTGCTGCTCCTATGTCAAGGCGGGGGTGGTCTTGAGGGTGTTGAAGACGACGCGGGCGAGGAGTCGTTTGAGGCATCGGAGGGCTTCTCTGCGGCTCTTGCCCTCGGCTTGTTTGCGTTCGAGGTAGGCGCGCGCGTCGGCGTGGTAGCGGGACTGGGTGATCGCGATCCGGTGGAGGGCGGCGTTGAGTTGGCGGTTGCCGCAGCGGTCGAGGCGGTGCCGTTGGACACGGCCTGAGCTGGCTTCGAGCGGGGCGACGCCGCTGTGGCGGGCGAGCTGGGCGTCGGACTTGAAGCGGTCGACGGGGCCGATCTCGGCGAGCAGCTTCGCTGCGGTGACCGCGGCGCAGCCGGGGAGTTCGAGCAGTGCCGGCGCAGTCTCGGCGACGCGCCGTTCGAGCTCCTGGTCGAGCGCGGCGATCTCTCGGTTCAGCGTGCGGCAGCGCGAGGCGAGTTCGCGCGCGAGCTGCACTTGCAGCTCCTGCTCTTGGCGCGCGAGCCAGCGGCTCACCCGCTCAAGATGCGACGAGCGGCTGAGCATGCGCAGCGGAACGACGAAGGTCGGGTCGAGCGCGTGCAGGTGCCAGCGCAGCCGCTGCTGTGTCCGTCGCCGCTGGTCGACGAGGTTGTCGCGGTGGTCGACCAGCAGCTTGATCTCCCGGTAGACGCGCTCGTCCGGGCGCGGCCGGCTGAGATCCGGCTCTCTGAGCGCCGCCCGTGCGATCGCGAGCGCGTCGATCGGGTCCGACTTGCCGCGTGCCCTGCCTGCGCGTCGTTCGGGCACGGTCAGCTTCGGCGGCACCCGCACGAGCTCTTCGCCAACAGCGAGCAGCTGCCGCTCAAGCCAGCGCGTCAGTTGGCGGCAGTCCTCGACCGCCCACAGTCGCTGGTCGCTGACCCCGGATGCCCACGCAAGCAGCTCGTTGCTGCCGACTGGGATCACCTTCTCGCCGAGCGGTCGGCCCGCCTCGTCGACGGCCACAGCGGTGACTGAGTGCTTGTGGACGTCCAGTCCGATCACGATCATCAACATCACCCTCCAAGCCGTTGCGGGCGACCGGCGAGCGGACAGACCTCAATCGAGGCCAACGGCCACGCTCCTATCAGGTCACGCTCGACGGTCTCGGGACGGCGGCGGCGACACAGCACTGGACGGTCAGCCCTCGGGCGACATTCGGAATCGAGTCAGCCGCCGCCGCCCCGAGTCTGCGCCAGCTACCGGACGCTGCCACCAGACCGAGCATGACATTGAGTTCGGGAATGAGGCCTGACGCTGTCGTGAAACGACAGCGACGGGTTCGGGCGTCAGTAGTTCGCGGTAGTCGGGATCGGGGCGGCCCCTGCTGTCAGAGAGCTCCGGTTGAACGATGCTGATGAGGTCGATTCGGAGGTGTCTTCATGGCTGTTGCAGCCCCACCCAAACACGAGCAGCCGCCAGAACTCGAGATGAACGCCGAGCCTGTTGACGAGGCGCGCGAATATGCGATCGCGACTCTCAAGCGCAAGCGGAAGTTCGCCCAGGACTTGGTCGCCTACGTCGCTGTGAACGGCTTGCTCTGGCTGATCTGGCTGATCACCGATCCCTCGACCAACGGCAGTATCCCGTGGCCCGCCTGGGTTTCGCTCGCCTGGGGGTTCTTCCTCGCCCTGGACGGCTGGCGCGCCTACGGCAGATGGCCGGCGAGTCTGAATACGCCGATTACCGAGACCGAGATCGAGCGCGAGCTCGAGCGGAAGCGAATCCGCTGAAAGGGAGGATCGCCGGGCCGAGGGTCACCAGCACACCTGGCCCCCAGTCCTGCCCGGCGAAGTCGGCCCTGTGGTCGTAGCGCGTCCTCGCGATGGCGACGAAGCGGATGGTGCTGGACGCTCGCGTCCGCAGCGCGAAAGTGCGAGTTGCCCGGTGCGCCCAAGCGACCGTGCCGTCGACGGTGCGGTTGTGTAGTGGCGGTTGTGTAGTGGCGGTTGTGTAGTGAGCGAGGCCGCCCAGCGGGCCACCGGTGGTCAGCCGCGCACCTCGGCTGCCAGCACCACCGGTCCGCCCGCGCTGCTCTGCTGCTTCAACACGCGGCCGGCGCCGTCCCAGATCGAGGAGATGCCGTGCCCGGTCGAGCGCACGACGGGAACGCCGCCCATGACCGCAGCCCACACCGCGCTCTTGTGGTGGAGGACCTCGAACCCGCCGAGCCAGTCGTTCGACGGCACCGCGAGGAGCGCGCCGGCCCGCCGCGCCGAGCGCGCGGTGTCGGAGTAGTCAAGGTCGACGCAGATGGCCGTCGACAGCGCCGCTCCGTTGGCCAGCCGGTGAGGGCCCACCTCCATCTTGGCCCGCGGGGGCGGCTCGAGCCCGCGGGCGGGGTGCTGCTTGTCGTAGTGCGCGACCACGCCGCTCTTGTCGATGACCGCCAGCGTGTTGTACGGGGGCACCGCGTCGAAGAAGGGCGCGACGATCGCCACGTCGAACTCTCGGGCCCAGGCCTCCACCCCCGCGCACCAGCGCGCCGGCTCACCGGCCTCGGCAACGACGCTCACCTCGGGGAGCACGATCACCTCGGCGCCCTGACGCGCGGCCTCCTCGACGTGGGGCCGGTAACGCGCCAGCGTTCCCTCCACGTCGCGGTACTCGGGCGACTCGACGGGCCACGTCCCGGTGAGCTCTCCGTGCTCCGGCGGCTTGCCGTCGACGACCACCGCCGCGACGCGATGGGGGCTACCTTGCCCCGCCCGGCGCGTGGCGCGCCTCAGGCTCGCCCAGCCGAACGCCAGCATCGCCACCACGAAGCCGGTCCCGGCCGCCGCCGCCCAGAGGTAGCCACACAGCGCCAGCGCCACCGACGTACTCGCGGTCGCGAGCACCGCCGTCGTCATCAGATCGCCGCCCAGCCGAGCCGTGTGCACCACCACCAGCCAAGGCTGCTGGGTGCGCGCCAGGGGGTTGTACACCCACCGGGGCGCGGCGAAGAGCCGCAGAGGGAGCACGGCCGCCACCATCGCCAGCGGGAAGGCCACCACCAGCCACGGCCCTTCCGCCAGCCACGCCGCCAGGGCGGCGCTCACTCCCCAGCTCACGGCGCTCGTCGCGGCCGTCAACGGAACTAGTCGGCGCAGCGTTCGTGACCACACCGCGGCGGCGCTCGCGAGCCCACCCACCAGCGCCGCCGCCAGGCCGGCCTCCAGAGGGCTGCGGAGCAGCGCCAACAGCGCCACAGGGAGCAGGACAAACCAGCCGACGAGGGGCAGGGCCTTCATCACGGTAAGCGTCGCGACTCGAGAGCTCATCACAACTCCAATCTCGAACTGACGAGACGAGCCTCGCTGCGGTCCCGGACTCTGGCATCCGCACCTGCGCGGATCCGCGCTTCGCGTTTCTACGCGTTCAGGCCACTAGATGAGTAGTTCCACGGCCGGGTTTGTGGTCGGAGGTAGGGACCGGCAGCAGTCAGGTCGAAGTCGGCGGTGCCTATTCGCGCCGTCGACCCAAGGGGGCCACGATGCTCGCCGACCTCGACCTGTTGCTGATTTCTGTGTTCTGTACCGCTGACGATCTCCTGCCTCAGCCGGCGAAGAACGCCAGGCGGATCCTGACCGACGCGGAGGTCGTCACGCTCGCGGTCGCGCAGTCGATCATGGGGATCAGCTCCGACCGGCGGTTCATCAAGATCGCGCGCAAACAGCTGGCGCACTTGTTCCCGAAGCTCCCCAACCGGAGCGGATACCTGAAGCGGCGGGAGGCGCTCAGCGACACGATCGAGGCGCTGACGCTGGTGTTCGCGAGCGACAGCCCAGGCTTCCACGACGACCTGGTGCTGGTCGACTCGACCCCGGTCGAGTGTGCCCGCAGCGTCGAGACGACCCGGCGCAGCCAGCTCGCTGACGCAGCCGATTACGGCTACTGCACGAGCCACAGCCGCTACTTCTGGGGCTTCCGCCTGCACGGCCTGTTCGCGCTCGACGGCACCCCGCGCGCGCTGCTGCTGACCTCGCCGAAGACATCCGAGCGCGACGTCTGCCTCACCTTGCTGCAACGCTGCCGGCGAGACGGGCACCTCTATGTGATCGGCGACAAAGGCTACGCCGGCCGCGAGCTCGAACGACTCGCCGCCCAACTCGACGCCACGATCGTCCGCCCGCGCCGCAAAGACGAACCCGACAGCGGCCCCCGCCTCGCGCCGATCCGTCAACGGATCGAGTCGATCTTCCAGACCTGCAAAGACCTGCTCACACTCGAACGCCACGGCGCCCGCACCCTCAACGGCCTCGGAACCCGCATCCGAATGCGCTTCCTCGCCCTCGCCGCCGCGATCAGCCTCAACCACCGCCTCGGCCGACCAACACGAGCACTCATCGACTACATCGCCTGAGCCCGTGGAACTACTCATCTAGAAAAGTCGTCGCCCCGCCCCGTGATGACTACTTCAGACAGGCTCAGATGTTGGCGAGTTCTTTCGCGGTTTGCGCTCGGGTGTGGCTGCGGGGGCGATTACCTGGCCCGCTACGTCGGCCGGGAGACAGACGACGAACGGCGCCTGCCCGGCTTGCACCGCCACGAGGTCGCGCAAGGCTTCCAGCCCGAACGGGTCGAGTGCTACGGCGCCTCCGAGCAGGACGTGATCGAGCGCGCCTCCCGCCTGATGGGCCAAGCACCGGAACGAATCTGGCGCTCAACCGCCGTGGAGGGGTGGCATGGCCCGCCCGCCTGCTGGGCACAGTGGGCCTGACGACCTGCAAGCTCGCGCCCGCGCCTGGGCCGAGCAGTGGTGCCGGCAGCAGGGCGTGCCGCTCGAGATCGATGACCGACAGGCACTGGCGCAAATCGCGGAGTTGCTCGGCCTTACGGGTCAGAGACGGAAGACCGGGCGCAACCGCGACTCGTCCAGCGGTGCGTTGTAGCCGCGTCGTGCGGGGCCGATCTCGACGTGGTCGAGGATCGCTTGCAGGATCGCGTGCTGGCGGGTGAGGTCGAGCGACTCCCAGGAGGCCTGCACGAGGTCGGCGTTGCCGATCAGGCCGTCGAGGACGGTCGTGTGGGTGAGCTTGGAAAGCTGCTTGCGGGCCGCGGTGAGCCGCTCGTCGAGAGCGGTGCGGGCGACGCGCCACTCGGCGCGGGTGATCTCGTCGGTGCTCCAGGCGAGCGCGAGTTCGTCGAGCTTCGCCTGGGCGGTGTCGGCCTCGTGCTGCCAGCGCTCCGCTTCGGGCTGATCGGCCTGGGCGCGGGCAGCTTCGGCGAGCTCGCGCGAGTTGAGTCGGGCCAGGCAGGCGAAGGTGACGAACTGCTCTAAGGGTTCGGCGTTGATGAACGTCTTGCCGCAGCCCCTCGCGCCTGGCCCTTTGCGACACCCGTAGCGACGAGTGCCATCGCCCCGTGGCGCCGCGACCAGGTACTCGCCGCAGTGCCAGCACCTCAGGAGCCGCACAAGCAGGTAGCGGCGGGCGCTCTTGTTGGTGCGCCGGGTCGGGTCGGCCAGCTTGGCGCGGATCCGCTCGCCCTCTTCGCGGCTGATCAGCGCGGACCAGACAGCGTCGGCGACGATCTCACCCTTGTGAGCGCGCTGGCCACTGATCCGGGGGCTGCCGAGCATGCGTCTCAGCGTCTGCGGTGCCCACTGCTTCCCGGTCGTGGTCGGCACGCCGCGTTCGTTAAGGGCAGCGCAGATCGAGCGCGTTGACTCGCCCGCGAGGAAGCGGCGCGCGCACTCCCGCACGATCTCGGCCTCGTCGAGGCGAATCGTCACCTTGTCGGCCTCCCAGCCGTAGGCGCGAGTGCCGCCACCCGACAGCTTCCCCTGCTCGGCCGCCTGCTCCTTCTGCCGCCGGATCCGTTGGCTCTTCACATCGCTCTCGTTCTTGGCGACCGCTCCCGTTATCCGCGCCACCAACTGCCCCTCATGCGTTGTCAAGTCAAGATCCCCGCTGACCGAGGCCACGTTCGTCAGCCCGACCGCCTGGCAGAGATAGATGAACGCCTCCAACTCCCGCGGCTGACGATGCAACCTATCGGCACGGTAGATCGCCAGCGCGTCGATCGCCCCGCCCTCGATATCCGCCCACAACCGCCCGTACTCAGGACGCACCGTGCCTGAATACGCGCTCACGTCCTGGTCGACGTAGCGCTCGACCACCGTCCAACCGCGCGCCTCTGCAAGCCGCTGACAATCCTCAAGCTGACGCGCAACCCCCAACCCCTCGCCCTCCCGATCCGACGAGATCCGGGCATAGATCCCGGCGCGCATAACCGCAGAAGCCACTCAAGTAACATACACGAACACTCGCCTGCGCGAACGTCCTCTCACCTGAGCGCATTCGCTGCGGCCCTGCGTCAGTTCTCGACGTCGTGCTCGAGGGCGTACTCGTCGACGAGCGAGTTCACCTTCTCCATGCTCTCGTTGAAGAGCGGCGTTGATCTTCACGAAGGGCACCCACTTCTCCGGCAGCGCGTCCTCGGGGAAGATCGCCTCAACCGGACACTCGGGCTCGCAGGCGCCGCAGTCGATGCACTCCTCGGGATCGATCACGAGGACCCGCTCGGCGACGTGGATGCAGTCGACCGGGCAGACGTCGATGCACGACTGATCCTTGATGTCGATGCACGGCTCGGCGATCACGTATGTCACGCGACTCACTCTACCGAGGCAAGAAGTCCGTCTATCAGCTCCCTCGTGCGCCCGAAAAGCGCCGATTTCGCGACCACCTGGTCGAACCCGGCGGCGTGTGCGCGCCGCAGGCCGGCCGTGTCCGTGTGGTTCGTGAAGCCGAGCAGCGGCACGTCCGGGAACGTGTCGGCGACGTCGTCGGGATCGACCCGCGCCACGTCCACGATCACGAGGTCGGGCGGATCGATGCCCTCGGTCGTGACCAGATGATGATCCGGGAGGAGGCCCTCCAGCTTCCCGCGGAGGAAGAGATCGACTCCGACGAGCATGATCGTCGCCATGCCTACACGCGACGATAACACCGTCGCGCGCGAATACAAGCGCGGCCTCGGCCTGGCGCGGGCCGGTGAGTTCTTCGCCGCGCACGAGGCGTTCGAGATCGCCTGGCGGGAGGCCGACCCCGAGGAGCGCGACTTCTTCCAGGGCCTCGTCCACGCGGTCGTCTTCGCCTACCAGGCCGGGCGCGGCAAGGCGGTCGGGGCAGAGCGCCAGCGCGTGAAGGCACTCCGTCGGCTGGCGCCGTACGGCGCCGTGCACCGCGGGCTCGACCTCGACCGCCTGCGGGCGGCCCTAGAGCGTGCCGAGCCCGATCTTCGCGAACAGCTCGTCGAGCGCGATCCGCAGCCACCAGTCGCGCTGGAAGAAGAGCAGCAGCCCGAGCACGATCAGGGTCGCGCCTGACGCGATCCGCAAGAGGTCGTAGTGCGCGCGGACCCAGCGGAACGCGCTCATCGCGTGCGCGAAGGCGACACCGGCGAGGACGAACGCCGCGCCGAGACCGAGCGAGTAGGCAAGCAGCAGGACGACTCCTCGCACGACGTCGCCGGTCGTCCCCGCGAGCACGAGGATCGACGCGAGCACCGTCCCGATGCACGGCGCGGCGACGACGGCGAACGCGGCGCCGAGCAGCACGACCGAGCCGCCCCGGCGCGCACGCTGCAGCAGGCCCGGAGCGACCGTGCCCTGGGGCGTCGGCAGGAGGCCGATGAACGCGAGCCCGATCACGATCAGCGCGAAGCCTGCGATCTGGGTCTGCGCGGACTTCGGGACGACGCTCGCGATCGCCGCCGCACCGGCCCCGAGCAGCACGAAGACCGTCGTGAAGCCCGCGATGAACGGGAGGCTCGCGAACACGACCCTCCGCCCCGCGCCACGTTCGCCGAGCGTGCTCGACCTCGACCGCGGAGACAGCCGAGAGGTAGCCGGGGACGAGCGGCAGCACGCACGGCGTGATCACGGAGGCGAGCCCGGCGAGGAAGGCGACCGGGAGCTTCTCAAGCATCGAAGCGGGCGAGCTCTTCGTCGACCCGCCGCTCGAGCTCCGGAGCGAGCGTCGGCTCGTCCGGCCCAGGCGCCGAGCTCGTCTCCGGCGTGTTCGGGCCGGATGCGCGACCAGTACCAGGCGGCGCCGCCGATGGCTGCAGCCCCGATGCCGATCCCGCCGAGCGGCAGGACCCAGGCAAGGAGGTCGAACCCGTGCTTGCGAGGCACGCCGAGCACGCCCTCGCCGAGCTGCGCGACGAGCTCGTTCTCGATCTGGCTCTTCGTCGCTCCGGCCGCGATCCGGCGCCGGATGTAGGCCTTCATCTGCCGCGCGACGGGCGAGTCGGACTCGTCGAGCGTCGTGTGACAGGTCGGACAGACGAGCTCCGCCTCGAGCTCGGACTGGGTTGGGTGCTGCTCGCTCGCGATCCCGGCCGTGGGGAGCGCGAGCGCGATCACCGCGAACGCGACAACGGCAACTCTCAGGTCGCCTCATCCCCTCTCGAGCGGAACGCGCGCCTGATGCCGTTGTCGATGTCCTGCCGCGTGGCCGGCCCGACGATGTGCGGCGGCACGACACGCCCCTTCCGGTCGATGAAGAACGTCTCCGGGTACCCCGTCACACCGTAGTGGCCGACGAGCGAGCCGCTGTCGCGGACGATCGGGTAAGTGATGTCGAACCGCTTCATGAATGCGAGCGCGGGCCCGCGCAGGTCCTGGACGTCGACGCCGACGAACACGACGCCCTTTGTTCTCCCAGTCCTTCGCCGCCTTCGCGAGCGTCGGCGCCTCGTGCGTGCAGGGTGCGCAGTACGACTGCCAGAAGTTGAGGACGACGACCTTCCCGTTCAGCGAGTCGAGGCTCAGCGTGCCGCTCGTGTCGACGCGGGGCCGCGTGAACGCAGGCGCCGTGACGACCTTGCCCTGGTCGACGTCTCTCGCGACGCGGCCGCCCGACGAGTGGGCGAGGTCCCAGACGAGCAGCCCGAGCAGCGCGAGCACTGCGGTGACCGAGGCCACCTGTGCAACGCGGCGCATCAGACGATGAACACCGGCGTGCCGATGTCCACGTGCTCGAAGAGCCACTCGGCCTGCGGGATCAGCATGCGGATGCAGCCGTGCGACAGGCTGTAGCCGAGGCTTTCCGGCCGGGGCGTGCCGTGGATACCGACGCCCGCGGCCGAGAGCCCCATCCACCGCGTGCCGAGCGGGTTGCCGGGACCGGGCGGCACCGGGCTCTGCGCCGGCCGCCCACGGCGACGCCGGTGGGTACCACCACGGGTTCGTCCACTTGACGACGATCTCGAACCGTCCGCCGGGAGTCGGATAGGCGGCCTGCCCGGTGGCCACCTTGAACGTCCGCCACGACTCCGCATCCTTGTAGAGGTGGAGCTGGTTCTTCGCGCGGTCGATCACGATCACGGCGCGTGAGCCCTCGGCAAGCGGCAAGGGGCGAAGCCTCTTCGTCGCCACGTGCACCGGTCGCCGCGTGTTCGAGGCGAGCGCGCGGACGACGCGCTGCACGAGCCGGCGCTGCTCGAGGCGCTTGCCGAACGCGTGCGGCGCAATCCACGGGCGGCCGTCGCGCAGCACAACAGTCTCCTTCGCCGCCTGACGGTTGACCCGGTTCGCGAGCCGCTTGGCCCAGGCGCGGACGGCTGCGCCTTTCACCGCGACGACGAGCGGGATCTGCGTTCCTGCCTTCGCGTCGCGAGCCTTTCGGACCGCGCCCTCGACGTACGGCTTCGCGAACTGCCTCGGGTCGACCTTGAGCCGGAGGCGGTCGACGACGACGGTGAGCGGCTTCGCGAACGCCTGCTCGACGACCTTCTCGGCACGCTCCGGAGCACGGAGCCCGACGCGGACGCCGGCGATGCGAACACCACGCGGAAGCGCGATGACGCGCTTCGCCGCCGGCTGCTGACTCGCCGTCAGACGCGCGCTCCGCCGCATGCTCGCGACGGTCGCCGCCTTCGCTCCGGAGTGCGATGACTGTGTCCCCGGCTCGCCCGGCGGCGCCGCCGTTCCGGCGGTCGCGACAGCCGCGAGGAGGCCCGCGAGAGCGAGGCCGAGCACGACGATCAGCGCAAGAAAGCCCCGCTTCACGGCACGTTCAGTGTACCCAGGACGCCGAGCGCCCTTGCCGGGTCATCCGAGACGACGGCGTCGGCTCCTGCCCGTGCCGCACGCTCGATCTGGACGGGGTCGTTGACCGTCCACGCGATCACCATGGCCCCGCGAGCGTGAGCCGCGCGAACGACCGCCGGCGAGATCAGGGTGTGATGCAGCGACACCGCATTCGCGCGCGACGCGGCGAGAAGCAGGCTGACACGCCACGGCATCGCCTTTCTCATGACCGCGGCGCCGCGGGCCGTCAGGGCCCCCGGCCACGGCAGGGCGGAAACGCGGTACCGGTCGCGCGGGTAGGAGACGGCCCGCACGAGCTCCGGCGCCTCGATCGCAAGCCGCCGCAGCGAGCGCACCCAGGTCGACGAGACGAGCGTGCGGTCCGCGAGGCCGTGCCGCCGCACGGCGGCGGCCACGTCGCGCTCGATGCCGACGAGCTTGAGGTCGACGTGAACGCCGACGTCGTGCTCGGCGAGCACCGCAAGCGCGTCGTCGAGGGACGCCGGCGAGACAGGCCGTTCGCGCAGGGAATGGCCGAGCACCAGGCCCTCGCCGACATCGAACTCGACGACGTCAGCGCCGGCGGCGACGGCGGCCGCGAGCGACTCGAGCGTGTTCTCGGGCGCGATCGCGGCCGCGCCGCGGTGGCCGATCACGAGCGGCCGGCCGTCGGCACGACGCAGGTTCACGTGCGGCGGACGACGACGACCGCGCAGTCGTCGCCGAGCTCGCCGCCGGCGAAGGCTCGGCAGTCGGCCAGGATTGCGTCTGCGAGCTCCTGCGCCGGCAGGTCGCGACGTTCACGGAGGAGCGCGTCGAGGCGCTCCTCGCCGTAGAGCTCGCGGCGCGACCCCGACCTCGCCTCGGTCACCCCGTCGGTGTAGAGCACGACCGACGCGCCGTGCACGAGCGCGGCGCGCGCCTCGGTGTACTGCTGTTGCGAATCAATGCCGAGCGCCAGACCGCGTGAGCCGAGCGGCTCCACGCGCCCGTCCGGGAAGACGATCCGCGGCGCGGGATGGCCCGCGCTCGCGCAGGAGGCCTCCCCTTCGGGGTCGAGGACGACGTAGGTCATGGTGACGAACTTCCCGAGCTCGACCTCTTCCGCGATCACCTGGTTCGCGTGCGCGAGGAATTCGGTCGGGCAAGGGTGCTCGCGGACGAGCGAGCGGAACACGAACTTCGCCATCGCCATGTCGGCGGTCGCGTCGACGCCGTGGCCCGTGACGTCTCCGATCACGACGGCGAGCCGTCCGTCGCCGAGCTCGAGGAAGTCGTAGAGGTCGCCTCCGACGTCGACTCGAGACGCGGCCTCGTACACCGCGCCGAGCTCGAGTCCCTGCACGAGCGGGCGATGCCGCGGCAGAAGCGCCCGCTGGATCGTCTCCGCAAACGCCTTCTGCTGCTGGTAGAGCCTTGCGTTGTCGATCGCGAGGGCCGCCTGAGCGGCGATCGAGGTCGCCGTCGCGATCGTCGCGGAGGAGATGGGACGCGCCGGGTCGAGGGAGATGATTGTCAGCACGGCGAGCACCTCGTCCTGCGTCGCGATCGGGAGCATCGCCGCCGTGGAGCCCTTCTCGAGGAACGGCACGAGCAGCGCGGGCACACCACCCAGCCGACGTGCCGTTGCGATGTCGAGCGTGAGCGGCTCCGACAGGCTCGCCTGTACCGGCTGAGGCCGGTCGAGAATTGTCCTCACCGCGTCCGCGAGCTCGCCTCCGGGGACGTGGACCGCCTGCGGCACGAGCGTGTCGCCACGCTCGTCCGGGACGCTGATCGCGGCCGCGTCGACTTCGAGTACGCGGACGATCGAGGTCGTGACCGTGGCGAGCGTGGTGCCGAGCGACAGGCTGCGGGCGAAGGAGCTCGAGATCTCGTACAGCGCTCCGAGCTGCCTCGCCGCCTGCCGCTCGGACGTGAGCACCGTGCCGAGTGCGTCACCCAGCTCCTTCGCTTGCTCGTGCAGACGTGCGTTCTGGACCGCGACCGCGAGCTGGGCCGCGAGGGCGGAGAGGAGCGTCCGGTCGGCCTCGGTCGGGCGGCGCCCGCCCGGATATGCGACGAGCAACCCGATCGCCTCGTCCGCAACGCGGAGCGGAGCCGCGAGCGCGGCGTCCACGCCCGAGGCGTCGAGCGCCCGAACGACGGGCGCGAGCACCTGGTTGCGGCTCGCCCGTCGCACCTCGATCGTCTCCCGCGCCCGAAGCGGCCCCGTCGCGAGCTCGAGCAGTCGGAAGGCGATCTGCTCGTGGCCGCGCGTCGTGTCGAGGTCGCGCCCGGCAGCGGCGCGAAGCCTGCCGTTCTCCCGGAGATAGACGGCGACGCGGTCGATCCCGAGCAGGTCCCCGCTCCGCTCAACCGCCGTCTCCAGCGTGTGCGCGAGCGAGAGTCGCGAGATCGCCTCCCCGACCACCGAGAGCAGCGTCCTCGTCCGCTCCAGCTCGACCTCGACCGCCTGCGCCCGCTCGCCGAGCCGCAGCGCGTGCGATGCGCGCGCTGCGAAGGACGCGAGCGCCGAGAGCTCCTCCCGTTCCAGGTCCTCCGCCCGGCGGAGCTGGAGCACCGCGAACGGCGGCTGTCCGAGCGGGACCGAGACGACGAACGATCCGTCGGCCGGGTCCTGCTCGACGAGCCGGAGCCTCCGCGTGAGCCGCGCATCCTCGGCGAGGGCCTTCGCACGCGGGACGACTGCCGCCGGCCATTCACCGTGGAGCGCGAGCGGCTCGAGCTCGTTGCCGTCGACGCGCCAGATCGCGGCCGCGCGTGCGTCGGTCGCTCCGGCCACGAGCTCGAGCGCACGCCTGGCCGCAGGGCGCGTCTCTGCCCCTGCGGCAAGCGTCTCGCCGGCATCCGCGAGCGTCCGGAGACGTCCGTCCAGCGGCGATGACCCCGGCCGCCGCGAATGCTGCTCTCCGCTCGCCCGCAGCACGAGCCCGAGCTGAGCCGCCGCGAGCTCGGCGAGCGTCTCGCTCGTCTCGTCGAGCCTCTCCCTGCCCGCCCTGAGCTCGATCGCGGCCACCGTCATGCGGCCAACGGTGGTCGGAACGACGAGCGTTCCCGGGCGCTGCGCGCCGAAGAGATCGTCGTACGGCCGGCGCGAGCCCGACACCTCTGCCGCAAGCGGGCTTCCCGCAGGGGCTGCCGCCCTTGCGACGAGAAGCCCGCTCGACTCGTCGAGCACCCAGACGACCACCAGCCTCGCGCCGGCGCCCGCTGCGACCGCGCCCGCGAGGAGCTCGCACGCCTCCGACGGCTCGGCTCCCGCGGCAAGCCGCTTCGTGGCCCGGGCAAGGAGGTCGTACGGCAGGCGCCGACTCTCGACCGCCATCTCGGGGCAAGTATCGCCTACGAGATGGTTGATGCCACGATCTCGCGTGCCAGCTCACGCCCCGGAACAGACGATCTCGTGGCATCAACCATCTAGACTCCTCCGGATGGCCGAATTTGCGCGGCAAACGCCTGCCCTCGAGGAGGAGGCTCCGTCCCTCGATCCGGCGGCGATCGAGCGCGCCTACCTCCGCGAACGTGCACGCCGTCGCGCACGTTACGCGCGTCAGAACGCGGCGAGGAGCTCGAACGCCCGCTTCTGGGTCGTCCTCGCGACGCTCGTCTTCCTGACCGTGCTGCTCTCGCTCACGGTCTGGCACGAGATCCAGACCACGTTCGGCGTCTAAGAAGCTCTCACAGAATGACGTTCGTCGATCCAGGTGCGATCGTCGAGTGCGATGCAAGGACGCAGGGAACGCCCATATGCAGGCATATGGGCGCGACCGAGGACGCAGGAGCGCGCCGACGATCGCGGCCGGGCGACACAACTTTCATTCTGTGAGAGCTTCTAAAGCCCGAATCGTCGGAGCCTGCGGGGAGCCCGGATCAGCCCGCGCCGGGCCGCGGGCTGCGAGGCTCGACGGGCTGTGTAACGACGGCGCCCGCCGCCTCCCACACCTCGCCCGAGCACATGGGGCACGCGGGCAGCGCGCCCCGAATCGTGATCCCGTAGCCGCACTCCGAGCAGCGGTACTCGCCCTCGGTCTCCTCACCGGCGGCGAGGAAAACGATGAACTCGTCGTCTGAGCGATCCGGCCACCTCGTGGGCACGGCGCCTCCCCGTGGGTTCGAACAGCTGGTCCTTCCGACTCTGACCGGGAAAGTGCCCATACTTCACGGCGTGCAAACCCCAGACCTCTTCTTCGAGCCAGGCGAGCCGGGTCAGCAACCGTCGGGGCGACGAACACCGCTCCCGGGAGACGGTATCTGGGCCGCCGGCGATCGCGTCACGTGGCTCGCCGCGTTGATCCTGTCGCTCTCGGCCTTCATGGGCTGGTATGCCGGCTCCGGCGTCGGCGTCAAGCTGGCGGTGATCGGGTGGAACACCGGAACGCTCGGCAAGCTCGTGTTCTTCATCGGCCTGGCGGCGCTCGCGATCGTGGTGCTGCGCGAGGCCGGGATCGAGCTGCCCGCGGCGCTGCCGGACAGCCTCGTGATCCTGGCGCTCGGCGCGCTCGCCACCGTGTTCGTCCTCATTCGCATGATCTCGATCCCGGACGACGTGCTCCCGGCCGACGGGCTCGGCATCGGGATCTGGATCAGCCTGCTCGCGGCGCTGGGCGTGATCGCCGGAGGCCTGCTGCGAGCGGTCGAAGAGCTCTGAGTACGAGGATTCCGACGGCGACACCCCACAGCGCGCCGACGAGCACGTCGAGCGGGAAGTGCACGCCCACGTAGGCCCGCGACCAGGCGATCCCCGCTGCGAGCGCAAAGAGTGGGATGCGAAGCGACGGCGCGAACGCGGCGAGCACCGTCGCGCACGCGAAGCTGCTCGCGGCATGCCCCGAGGGGAACGAGCTCGAGGTCGGTCGCCCGACGAGCGGGTCGACGTCGGGCCGCGCCCGATCCGTAGCCTCCTTCAGGGCGCTCGACGAGAGCTGGGCGATCACGTCGGCCGTGAGCGTCCAGGCGAACACCGATGCGCGGCGGCTCCGGAGCGCGATCACGAGCGCGATCGCAAGCCACACGAGCCCCCAGCTGCCCACGTACGAGAGCGCCTGCGCGACGGGATCGAGGAACCCCGCGCGATGGCCGACGATCCAGTCCTCGAGCTGTCGATCCCGGTCGAGCATGAGGGCCGCCGACGGCCGGCTGGCCGGCTAGTGCCCCTTCAGGCAGTACACGCCATCACCTCCGGCGGCCCGAAGCCGCGCCGGAATCGGGGGCGCATTACCTGAAGGGGCACTAGACGGGAACGAGCTGCTTGGCCCGCGCGAGCAGTTCCTGCGGGTCGAACGGCTTGCCGACGAACCCGCTCGCGCCGGCACTCTGCGCCTGGCGCGCCTCGCGCTCGTCGAGTTGACCGCTGAACATGATCACCGGGATCGAGCCGTGCCGCTCCTGCATCTCGCGGAGCATCTGCCAGCCGTCGACACCCGGCATCACGACGTCGAGCAGGACGAGCTCGGGCGCCTCGTCCTCGATCGCAGCGAGAGCCTGCTCGGAGCCCTCGGCCTCCCGCACCCTGTAGCCCTCGAGCTCGAGGTTGACGCGCATGAACTCCCGGAGCCGTGCATCGTCGTCGACGACGAGCACGAGCGGCCCCGACGACTTGCCGACGGGTCCCGAGCGGTCGACGAACGCCTCGAGGTCCCGACGGCGGTACCGCCGGTGGCCGCCGGGCGTGTAGAACGCGGGCACGCGGCCCTGGTCGGACCACTTCCTGATCGTCGACTGCGCCACGCCGAGGAACTGTGCGGCCTGACCGAGCGTCAACCAGTCGCTCTCTCCGCTCGGGGGGCGACGCTCCGAGCCACGACGATGTTGATAGCCGCTCATGCGCTTCGGGAAGTTACCCAAATCTACCAGTTCCTGAAACATTTAAGGATTTGAAGTGGTAACCGTGACTGTCGTGCGAGCGGCCGGAGCGAGCGGCAACGGATCGAGGGTGCGCACGAGCGTCTGGGTGCCGGCCTCGTCGGGATTGTCGTGGAGGGCCTCGCCGAGACCCACCCCGGCGATAAAGACGAAGATCGCGGCAGCCGCCAGGAAGATCGCGCGCCAGAACCTCACGGTCGGTAGTCGGATGCGCCGCGCGCGTAGACGTGGAAGGCCGCGTCGGCGACGGTGGCGGTGTCCGGCGGCGGCGCTCCTTCGGGCAGCGAGTTGTGGAGCGCGTCGCGCGCCCACTCGACGGCCCCGTCGTAGGCAGCCGCGAGCTCTTCGAGCGTGAACGTCTGGCCCACCCGGCGCCGCAGCTCGGTCACGATCAGGTCGACCTGAGCGACGAGACGCTCGTAGGCCGGCGGATCGACGCGCGAGCGGTCGACGCGCCGGTACCCCTCGTCCCACTGTGCACGTGCGAGCTCGACGTCCACGGCGCGCGGATCATAGAAGGGTGCAGCAGCGGTCCCGCGGCCAGAGCGGCGCCGCCTCGACGAGGATCCGATCGCCGAGCTCGTAGCCGGGCCGCGCGAGCGCGAACGCCGCGTGGGCGTGGAGGCACTTCAGACGAGCCGGTCCGGCTCGCACCCGCGATGCCGACGGCCAGCTCGGGACGGAGCCTGCGCTGCTCGGCATGCGCCTGCTCGAGGCTTGCCGCGAGCCCGCGGTCCTCCGCTGCGGTGCGTGACCAGCGCTCCACTCCACCGCCGGCCTCGAGACGGGCGATCTGGGCGACGAGGTGCGGGCACGTGAGCCAGAACTGGGTCGGAAACGGCGACCCGCCCGCGTCGAACGGCGCCTGCTCGGTCACCGCCGGCCGTCCGAACGGGCAGCGCGCGACGACGCGCCGGAACGCCCGCGGCGGCCGCCCGAGCTGACGCTCGACGATCGCGAGGTCGTCCATCGCAGCGCCGTCCATGTCACGGGACGCTAGTGCGTCTTGCGCCAGGTGGCGATGCCGCGAACGATGAAGAGTCGTTCGCCCGGCTTCACGAGGCCGAGCCGGCGCGCCTCGCGGATCAGCGCGTCATGAGTGCCCACGGTTGCGATCCGCTGCTCGAGCCTGCGCTTCTGCTCCTGCAACCGCGCCACCTCCCGTTCGCGCCGGTCCAGCACCTCGCGTGTCTGCACGTACGAGCGAAGGGGCTTCCAGTACAGGAGCCCGACGGCGAGCACCGCGACCCCGAGGAGCACGATCCGGATCGGACGCACCGTCACGGAGGCATCTTCGGGTCACGTCAGGTCGTTCCTCCCGGGGAAGCCGACGGTCCTTCCGGCAGACGCTACGCCACGTCGACCTTGATCACGTTCGTCGAGCCGGAAAGGTTGACCGCCGTTCCGGCAACGAGGACGACGAGGTCGCCGGGCCTGACGACGCCCGAGGAGCGCGCCGTCTCGATCGCCCGTTCCCAGAGGTCTTCCACGTCGCAGTGTCGAGGGCATCAGCACCGGCAGGACGCCCCATTCGAGCGCCATCTGCTGGACGGCCTCCTGGTGGTGCGAGAGGCCGATCATCGTGCGGCGCGGGCGCAGCCGCGCGATCTCCGAGGCCGTGCGGCCCGTCGCCGTCGCCGCCAGGATGGCCTTCGCGCCGAGTGTCTCGGCGAGATCGGTGGCGGCGTTCGACATCGCACGCCGCACGTCTCCGTCAACCGCCGCCTCCGGGAGCTGGTGGCGGTAGCTCATCGACGGCTCGACGGCACGCGCGATGCTGTCCATCGTCCGCACAGCCTCGACGGGATAGGCGCCGATCGCGGTCTCGGCCGAGAGCATCACGGCCGACGTCCCGTCGAGGATGGCGTTCGCGACGTCGCTCGCCTCGGCACGGGTCGGCTCGGCGTGCTCGATCATCGACTCGAGCATCTGGGTCGCGGTGATCACGGGCTTCCCGGCCTCGAGGCAGCGGAGGATGATGCGCTTCTGGAGCAGCGGCACGGTGGCGGCGCCGATCTCGACGCCGAGGTCACCGCGGGCGACCATCAGGCAGTCGGACTCCGCGAGCACGTCCTCGAGCTCGTCGACGGCCTCGGCCTTCTCGATCTTCGCGATCACGCGAGCCGCCGAGCCGCGATCGCGAATGATCGCCTGCAGGTCGCGGACGTCGGCCGCGGAGCGCACGAACGAGAGCGCGACGAAGTCGACCCCGAGACCGAGCGCGAACTCGAGGTCGCCGAGGTCCTTCTCCGTCAGCGACGGCACCGGAATCGGCACACCCGGCAGGTTGACTCCCTTGTGCTCCCTCACCTCTCCGCCGACGACGACCCGGCAGCGAGCGCGGCCACCGCCCACGCGCTCCTCGACGTGAAGGCGTACGAGCCCGTCGTCGATCAGCACGTCGTGGCCCGGCTCGAGGAACTCGCTCGCGACGGCGGGGGCGATCGGCAGCCCGCCGTTTCGGCCAGCGTCGTCGCCGCCGACGGTCACCTCGTCACCGGTCACGAGGTCGCGCGGCTCGGGCAGGTCGCCGATCCTGAGCTTCGGCCCCTGGAGGTCCGCGATCAACGCCAGCGGCCGACCGAGCTCGTCCTGCACGGCGCGGACGAGCCTCGCGCTCACTGAGTGGTCGTCGTGCGTCCCGTGCGAGAGGTTGAGGCGGGCCGCGTCCATGCCGGCCTCTGCGAGCGCGCGGACCTGCTGGTGCGTCGTGGTCGCGGGCCCGATCGTGGCCACGATCTTCGTCCTCCGGATCTCGGCCGCCACGCCTCCCAGCCTAGCCGCGAGCTCGTTCAGCGGCGGGCACGGGGAAAGGCGTCCCAGCCGGGATAGACAGCACGCTCGCCGAGCTCTTCCTCGATCCGCAGGAGCTGGTTGTACTTGGCGACACGATCCGAGCGCGCGGGCGCGCCCGTCTTGATCTGACCCGTGCCGAGCGCAACGGCGAGGTCGGCGATCGTCGTGTCCTCGGTCTCGCCCGAGCGGTGCGACATGACCGACGTGTAGGCATGCGCACGGGCCAGTGCGACTGTCTCGATCGTCTCGCTCAACGTGCCGATCTGGTTGACCTTGACGAGGATCGAGTTGCCGACCGATTGCTCGATTCCGCGCTGCAGCCGTTCTGGATTCGTCACGAACAGGTCGTCGCCGACGAGCTGAACGCGCTGCCCGAGCTCGGCGGTCAGGCGCGCCCAGCCGTCCCAGTCGTCCTCTGCGCACCCGTCCTCGATCGACACGATCGGGTAGCGCGAGACGAGGTCGGCCCAGAAGCCCGGCATCTCGTCGCGAGCCAAGCGCACGTCCTTCGAACCGGTAGACGCCGTCGCGGTACACCTCGCTCGTGGCCGGATCGAGCGCGATCGCGACCGCATCGCGGTGACCCGCGCGCTCCGCTGCCTCGAGGATCGCCTCGATGGCCGACTCGCTCGACGGCAGGTCCGGCGCGAATCCGCCTTCGTCGCCGACGCCGGTCGCGAGACCGCGCTCGTGCAGCACCGACTTCAGCGCGTGGTAGACCTCGGCGCCGATTCTGAGGGCCTCCGCGAACGAGGGGGCGCCCGCGGGGACGACCATGAACTCCTGGAGGTCGATCGAGTTGGTCGCGTGCACACCGCCGTTGATCACGTTCATCATCGGCACGGGCAGGACCGCGGGATCCGGTGGTTCATCCGGCGAGGCTCCGGCGAGAAAGGCCCAGAGCGGCTTGCGCGCGTCGGCCGCCGCCGCCTTCGCGGCCGCGAGCGAGACGCCGAGGATCGCATTCGCCCCGAGCCGGCCCTTGTTGGGGGTGCCGTCGAGCTCGACGAGCAGGCGGTCGAGGCCCGCCTGGTCGGCGGCGTCCATGCCGCGAACGCGCTGCGCGATCTCGCCGTTCACGTTCGCCACAGCCCGGCTCACGCCCTTGCCGCCCCAGGCGGGCTCGCCGTCGCGGAGCTCGACCGCCTCGTGGACGCCCGTCGATGCTCCCGAGGGAACCGCCGCCCGCCCGGCGGCGCCCGACTCGAGCTCGACGTCGACCTCGACGGTCGGGTTGCCGCGCGAGTCGAGGACGAGCCGGCCGCGGACACGGGCGATGCGGCTCAGCTCACACCGTCCTTGGCCTGCTGGTAGTAGCGCTCCTGCGTGTCGAGGTCGAGCCGCCGCCAGTCGCGACCCTCGTCCGCAGCGAGCTCCTGCGCGCGCTCGACCCGCGCGACGAACCGCTGCGTCGTCTGCCGCAGCGCGAGCTCCGGGTCGACGTTCAGCGACCGGGCGACGTTCACGGCGGCGAACAGCAGGTCGCCGAGCTCGTCGATCACCCGCGCGTCGGGCTCGGTCTCGGGAGCACGGCGGTTCGGTCCGGGCAAGCTCCGCCCTGAGCTCCGCCACCTCCTCCTCGAGCTTCGCGAGCGGGCCTTCGAGCTCGGGCCAGTCGAAGCCGACCGCGGCCGCCCGGCGTTGCACCTTCCGGGCGTGGAGCAGGGCGGGCAGCGTCTCGGGCACGTGGTGGAAGACGCCCTCGCGCTCCTCCTGCTCGACCTTCAGCCGCTCCCAGTTCTCGCGCACGCGGCCGGCCGTCTTCGCCTCGACGTCGCCGAACACGTGCGGGTGGCGCGCGACGAGCTTGGCGTGGGCGCCGCGCGCGACCTGCTCGAGATCCCCGGCGCCGCGTTCGGCGAGGAGGAGCGACAGGAAGTAGGCCTGGAAGAGGAGATCGCCGAGCTCGTCGACGAGCTTCGCGTCGTCGCCGGCGAAGCGCCGCGTCGGCGACCTCGTAGGCCTCCTCGACGGTGTGCGGCACGATCGTGCGCGCCGTCTGCTCTCGATCCCAGGGACACTCCCGGCGCAGGCGCTCGGTGAGCTCCTGGAGCTCCACCAGCGCGTCCGAGAGGGCCATTACGGGCTGGTTTCCGTGGACGTGGTCGAGGTGAACTGCAGACAGGGGTCCGGGTTCGGCGCGTACCCGACCTGGTAGGCGATCCGGTCGCCCTTGCAGATGCTCGCGGCTGCGCCCTGCAGCCAGTCGATCATCGCCTTGCTCTGCTTCTCCTGGAGGAGCTTGGCCTGGATCGCCGGCGCCGCTTCCTCCTGCGAGGTCGTCACGTCGCGGACCGGCCCGACCGCCTTGACGATGAACCAGCCGTACTCGGGCGTCTCGAACGGCGGCGCGAGCTCACCGGTCTTGATCGAGAACGCGACCCGGTCGAAGTCGGGGACGTCCTTGCCCTTCTGCGCCGTGAACTTGCCGCCGATGTCCTTCGACCCGGGATCCTGTGAGTACTTCTTGGCGAGCTTGCCGAAATCGGCGCCGCCCTCGAGCTGCTTGTGGATCTTCTGCGCGAGCTTCTTCTTGTCCTTGCCGACGAGGATCTCGAGCACCTTGCGCGTCGGCTGGACGTAGTTGCTCAGGTGCTCCTCGTAGTAGTCGCGCACCTCGTCGTCGGTGACCTTCGTGTCGTTCATGATCTTCACGGCCACGCGCTCGGAGATGAGCTGCGTCTTGGTCAGCGCGCGCACCTCCGCCTCCGTCAGGCCTTGCTTCTCGAGCTGGGCCTCGTACTTCTGCTCGCTGCCGCCGAAGTACTGCTTCTTGATCTGATTGAGGCGCTGGTTGACCTCGGCGCTCGTGACCACGATCCCTAGCTGCTCAGCCCTCAGCTCGCGCGCGGCCGACTGCAGGAGCACCGCGAGGAGGTTGGACTTGAGCGTCTCGTACTCGGTCGTCCCGACCGTCGGGAACTTCTGGCCCTGCGCCTTCAGGTTCGCGCGCGCGAGGCTCAGCTGATCCTCGAACCGCTGCTTCGTGATGTGGAGATGGCCGACGGCCGCGACGTCGTTCGGATTCAGCGCCGTCGAGCCGCCGTCGCCGCCGCAACCCGCGGCGAACACGGCCAGAAGCAGCATGGGAACGAGGAGCAGCGGGACGGAGATGCGGACCTTCACGGGCACACCTTCACACGCAAACCGGACAACCTTCGAACCGGAGAGCCAGCCTTCGAACGACGACCTTCATAGGAGTGCGCCTCTCGGCTCAGGCCGCTCGGCGCGCGGCCAGCATAGCATCGACAAGTCTCACCGCCCCCGCGAGCTCCTCCTCCCGGAGCGTCACCTCTCGCCTGGCCGACGTGTAGACGGCCGTGTCGACGCGCTCCCTCAGCTCTCGCAGCTCGCTCGAGCCGAGGATCGACCGGTCCGACCGCTGCCCGCCCGCCGCGGAAGACGAGGTAGTCGGCCCCGAGCCGCGCCAGCTTCAGCTTCGCCTCCTGGATCGCGAACAGGTTCTCGACCGGCCCGGGCACCGGCCCGTAGCGATCCTCCGTCGCGCTGTGCAGCTCCCGCAGCTCGTCCTCGTCCTCGACGAGCGCCAGCCGCCGGTGCAGATCGATCTTGAGCGCCTCCGACGCGATGTACGCGGCCGGCACGTAGGCGTCGACGCGCGCATCGACGCGCACCGGCCGCGCTGCGAGCCGTCGCTGCCCGGTCAGCTCGGCGACCATCTCGTGCAGCATCTCGACGTAGAGCTCGAAGCCGAGCGCGGCGACGTGTCCGGACTGCTCGGCACCGAGCAGATCGCCGGCGCCGCGGATCTCGAGGTCGCGCATCGCGATCGCGAAGCCTGCCCCGAGCTCGGTGTGATCGGCGAGGGTTGCGAGCCGCGCCCGCGACTCCGCCGTCAGCTCCGTACGGTCGGGATAGAACAGATAGGCGTGGGCCGGGACGTCGCGGCGACCGACGCGACCGCGGATCTGGTAGAGCTGGGCGAGCCCGAGCTGGTCGGCCCGCTCGACGACGAGCGTGTTCGCCTGCGGGATGTCCAGGCCCGACTCGATGATCGTCGTCGAGACGAGCACGTCGGCGTCGCCGGCGAGGAACGTCGAGCATCCTGTCCTCGAGCTCGCGCTCTCGCATCTGGCCGTGGGCGACGAGCACGCGTGCGCTCGGCACGAGCTGCCTGAGCTTCTCCGCCGCCTCGTCGATCGTCTCGACGCGGTTGTGGAGGTAGAAGGCCTGGCCGCCGCGGGCGAGCTCGCGCTCGACGGCGGACTTGACGAGGTCCTCGTCGTACTCGCCGACGTGAGTTCGGATCGGGCGGCGGCCCTCGGGCGGCGTCTCGATCACCGAGATGTCGCGGAGACCCGAGAGCGACATGTGCAGCGTGCGCGGGATCGGCGTGGCCGAGAGCGCGAGCACGTCCACCTCGAGCCGGAGCTGGCGGAGAAGCTCCTTCTGCGCGACGCCGAACCGCTGCTCCTCGTCGACGATCACGAGCCCGAGCTCGGATCGGGATCACGTCGCGCGAGAGCACCCGGTGCGTCCCGATCAGCACGTCGACCTTGCCCTCTCCGAAGTCGGCGAGCACCGACTTGACGTCGGCAGGCCTGCGGAATCGCGAGACCATCTCGACCCGCACGGGGAAGTCCCTGTAGCGCTCGCGGAACGTGTTCCAGTGCTGCTGCGCGAGCACGGTCGTCGGCACGAGCATCAGCACCTGCTTGCCGGCGACCGCGACGGCGAACGCCGCGCGGAGCGCCACCTCGGTCTTGCCGAACCCGACGTCGCCGCAGACCAGCCGGTCCATCGGATGCGGCGCCTCGAGGTCCTCCTTGACGGCCTCGATCGCCCGCGCCTGATCCTCGGTCTCGCGGTAGGGGAACTCGGCCTCGAGCCGCTCGACCCACTCCTGCTCCACGTCGTATGCAACGCCGGGGCGCGTCTGACGCTCGGCGTAGAGCTGAAGCAGCTCGCCTGCCAGCTCGCGCAGGTGCTCGCGCGCACGGTTCTTGAGGTTGTCCCAGGCCTTCCCGCCGAGCTTGGAGAGCGTCGGCGCCCGCGCGTCGGAGCCGACGTAGCGCGAGACCTTGCCGATCTGCTCGTGCGGCACGAACACGCGGTCGTCGCCGCGGAAGGCGAGCAGGAGGTAGTCGCGAACGACGCCCGCGACCTCCTTCGTCTCGAAGCCGTGGAGCTGCGCGATTCCGTGGTCCTCGTGGACGACGTAGTCGCCGGTCCGCAGGTCGAAGAAGCTTGCGATCGCGCGGCCGGCCGGGGCCGTCGTCCGCGAGGCCCTGCGGCGGAAGACCTGCGTGTCGGGAAGAAGCGCGAGGCCGAGGTCGCGCCAGACGAACCCGCGCCGGGCGGGCGCAACCGCGAACGAGAGGCCGCTGACGTCGCCTCCCGGCTCGAGCATCGTCGCCTCCACACGCCGGAGCAGGTGACGCTGCCGCTCCGCCTCGCCGCGGTGGGCGAACGCGACGACGACGTCGAGGCCCTGGCGAAGGAGTCCACCGAGCTCGTTCTCAGCCTCCGAGATGCCGCGGGCGGCGAGGGCCGGCCGCTGGGCGTCGAACGAGAACGGCTGGCCCTGCGGCAGCGGGTCGAGCTCGGACGCGCCGTCGAGCGGGAGCTCGGAGAGGCCTTCCTCGGCCCAGACCGCCCGCACCTCGTCCGCCTGCCAGACGAGGTCCGGCGGCCGGTCGAGTGGGAGCACGAGATCGGTCGGGACATCGAGCGCGGCGGCCTCGTCCTCGTCGTCTCGCAGGCTCGGCTCGGCGAGGTCTCCTCGCCGCTCCCCCGCCGCGAAGATCGTTGCGGCGTCGACCTCGCGCAGCGCGCGCTGCGTAAAGGGCGAGAAGGCCCGGATCGCCTCGATCTCGTCGCCGAAGAGCTCGATCCGGAGCGGCTCCCGGCCTGTCGTGGGGAACACGTCGACGAGACCGCCGCGGACGGCGAACTGGCCGCGCTCCTCGACCCGATCGACGCGCTCGTAGCCGCCGAGTGCCAGCTCTTCGGCGAGCAGATCCAACCCGGGCTCCTCCCGCCGCCGGAGACGGATCGGCGAAGGCCGCTCCGCGGGCGGCGGGATCGGCTCCGCGAGCGCGAGGGCCGAGGCGCAGACGAGCCCGCCGTGCTCGAGCACGTCGAGCGCCCGCGCCCGCTCGCCGACGAGATGGGGCGGCGGCTCGAGGCCCGAGCCCCAGCGGACGCCGCGGGAGGGAAGCAGCGCGACGGCGTCGTCGCCCAGGAACCAGGCGGCGCCCTCCGCCGCGTCCCGTGCGTCGGCGTCGTCGGGTACGAGCACGCAGAGCGCCCGCCCGAGCTCCTCGTGCAGCGCCGCCAGGAGCAGAGGCAACGCCGGCTCGGACACGCGCGCACGGGTCGGCAGCGCTGCCGCGAACGCCGGCAGGCGGTCGTCGGCGCGTAGGCGCCCGACGAGCGGATGCAGAACTGTGCGGTCCATGACGAACGCCCGGAAACGCGGTTCCGGGGGCTCTCATCGTATGCGCGACGCCGGCGCGCCCCCGCTCGACCGTGACGATCAGCGGCCTGCCAGGCGGCGTGCGCCCTCGTACTTGGCGCGGTACCACGAGCTCCGCATGCTGGCGATGCTGACGCTCGATCCGGAGTGCGGTGCGTGGATGAACCGATCGTGCCCGACGTAGATCCCGACGTGCCCGGTTCCGTCGAAGAAGACGAGGTCACCCGGGCGGAGCGCACGACGAGCGACGCGGCGACCGAAGCGAAACTGCTCGAACGAGCTGTGCGGAAGGCGGATACCGACGTGCCGGTAGACGAACGAGACAAATCCCGAGCAGTCGAAGCCGGTGCTCGGCGAGCTGCCCCCGTAGCGGTACGGAACACCGAGCAGCCGGTGGGCGAACCTCACCACCCGCGTCGTCGCCGGCCGCGAGCGCGAGGCGGCTGCTCGCTTCGGGCGGACGTGCGAACCGAGTGCCAGGCGGGCATGGGCGTCGACCATCGGGCCGATCGAGCCGCCCGCGAGCGCTCGCGGCAGGAAGGCGAGCGCGAGCGAGAGGACGAGCACGTGCAGGGTGAAGCGGATGCGGCGGGTCATGAGCGAGCAGAAGCTCCCTTCGGCGTCGGCCGGCGGCGGAGGGCGCGCCGGGTGTCGTTGGGGAAGTGCCCAGTCCAGCACGTCCGGACGCAGATGTCATGGCCCACCTGGGGGATGCGGCCTCGCAGGGCCGGGAGGCTGCTACTCAAAGGGGCGCGGCGCTAGTTGTACTCGCGCTGCGCCGTCTCGAGCCCGCGCGCGTCGAGCGCCTCGACCGCGTCGGCGGCCGCGCTCGACGATCCGCTCGGCGTCCTCGTGCGGCTCGAAGTCCGAGAGGACGAAGTCGGCGAGCGGCCGCGGGTCGCCGCGCTCGGGCCGACCGACGCCGACGCGGAGGCGCAGGAAGTCGGGCGTCCCGAGCTGCTGCGCCACCGAGCGGAGCCCGTTGTGGCCGGCGAAGCCGCCGCCCTGCCTGACCTGGAGGCGGCCCGATTCGAGGTCGCTTTCGTCGTGCACGACGAGGATCGCGTCGGGCTCGACCTTGAAGAACGCAGCGGCCGACTGTACCGAGCGTCCCGACTCGTTCATGTACGTCTCGGGCTTCAGCAGCGCGACCCGGTGATCGTCGATCCGCACCTCGGCGAGCGGAACCCGAGAACTTGCCCCGCCAGGAGCCGGCATGGCGGCGCGCGAGCTCGTCGACGACCATGAAGCCGACGTTGTGGCGGTTCCCCTCGTACTCGCGACCCGGGTTGCCGAGACCGACCACGAGCAGGTCGAGCGACGAGGCCCGATCGCCTCGACGCCACGGCAGGCGCACGGATCAGCCCTCGGAGGTCTCGCTGCCGCCGTCCGCCGCCTCGGCTTCGGCAGCAGGTTCGCCCGCCGTCTCGGGCTCCTCGCCCTCGGCAAGCTCTTCGCCCTCGACCTCCACCTCGGGCTCCTCGACGCGCGTCGGCAGCGTGACGTTCGCGAGCACCGTCTCGTCGGGATCGTCGAGAAGCGTGACGCCCTCGGGGACCTCGACCTCGGACAGGCGAAGCGTGTCGCCGATGCGCATTGCGGAGACGTCGACCTCGATCTGCTGGGGCACCTCGAGCGGCAGGGCCTCGACGTTGATCTCGTTCGCCACCTGTGAGAGGACACCGCCCTCCTTCACGCCGACAGGGTCGCCGACGAGACGTGATTACGACGGCCGTCTGGATCGGCTGGTCGAGGCGAACCTCCTGAAGGTCGATGTGGATGATCGTGCCGCGGACCTTGTCGCGCTGGTAGTCCTTGAGGATCGCCGAATGCGGCAGACCCACCGTCGACGACGACGTCGAGGACGACGTGGCTGCCGGCCGCCGTCGTCAGGGCGGTGCGCAGCGTCCGCTCCCCGACCGAGATCGCAATCGGGTCGGTCCGGCCGTAGAGCACGCCCGGGACGACCCTTTGCCTGCGCAGGCGTCGCGACTCGGCCGATCCGAGAATCGGCCGCTCCGCCACCTCCAGTGTCACGCGCTCTCCTGCCACGGCGGGCAAGTGTAGCCGGACTGACCGAGGGGGCTGGTCGGACATCTCGCCAGCCTGGGCCGCAGGTACGCACGTGTCAGATCATCGCGTCGATGTCCGCCGTTGCCGCCTCGAGGGCCGCGGCGACGTCCGTGCGGCCTGCGTAGGCGTCGAGCAGCGCCTCGACCCACCGTTCCGCGATCGCGATGTAGTTCGCGGCCGGGGTGACAACCACGGACGCGTCCCGCTCGATCAGCGTTCGGGCGACGTCGTGGAACGCGCCCCAGCCCGACGTGAGGGCCTTGAACGCCTCGTCGTCCCAGCTGCTCCGCCGCGTTGGATTCATGTTGCCCTCGAAGGCCGAGCGGAGCAGGAACGGCGCACCCGTGGCCCACTCGATGAATTGCCAGGCAGCGTTGCGGTCGCGCGCACGGGTGTTCATCACGACCGACCACGTCCACAGGTTCGGCCGCCTCTCGCCGGTGGGTCCGACGGGCGGCAGGGCGTACGCGATCCTCCCGACGAGCGGCGAGATCGCCGGGTCCTCGAAGTAGGCGACGTAGTGGTCCGAGTCGACGATGAGGCCGTAGCGGCCGTGGCAGAAGTCCATCGCGAGCTCGTACCAGCGCTGGTGGAGCCAGTCGGTCGGCCCGGCGTCGCGGAGCGCAGCGAGGACGTCCGCGGTCACCCGCACCGAGGACGGCGAGGCGAGCGCGCAGCGGCCGCCCTCGAAGTCGCTGCCGCCGCACGACCAGAGCTGCGTCGCGAAGCCCGTGTAGATCGTGTGCCAGGCATCGGTGCCGCGCTGGGCGAAGCCGCGCACGTCGGTGCGCTCCGCGATCGTGCGTGCCGCAGCGAGGTACTGCTCCCACGTCTGCGGCACCTCGACACCGGCGCGCTCCAGCACCTCCGGCACGTACGCGAGGTTGTACGACTCGCAGTTCACCGGGATCTCCAGCAGCGGCCCGGCGCCGAGCGGGTCGCCGAAGCGACCGCTCCAGCGATTGCAGCGGAGCAGCGGCTCGAAGAAGTCCGCCACGTCGTACCCGTCGCTCGCCTGCGCCAGGAGATCGTCGAGCGGCTCGACGAAGCCGTTCGCGAGGTGCTCCCAGACGAGCACCGGGCCCGACATGTAGACGTCGGCGGCGGCGGCGCCGTCGAGCAGGTGCTCGATGCGGTTCGAGTAGTAAAGGTCGCTGGGGACGATCCGGACGTCGAGCTCGAGTCCCGTCTGCTCCTCGAACTCGGCAGCATGGCGCTCGACGCTCGCGACGTACGCGTCCGTGTCCGGCCCGAGGAACCTGACCGCCGTCATTCCACGACCGCGAGCTCGAGCCCGAGCAGATGGGCGATCTTGCGGATCCGGCCGAGCTGGTGGCCGGTCCCGAGCGCGACGTGGTGCGTCGGGCCCTCCGCGCACCAGGCGTCCATGAACGCGGCCGGGGCCTTCGCGAAGCGGATGCGGGAGTTCGTGTTGCCGATGCGAAACGTCGGCCCGGCGATCGCCTCACCCTCGGCGGCGAGCAGCTTGAGGCGCCCGTCCGCCGTCTGCGAGACGCCAAGGATCGTGACCGGTCCGCGACGCACCTTGAACTCGACCGAGAGTCCGGCGCCCGACTTGCCGTGGTAGAGCTTGAGGGCGCGCAGCACCGGCCGCTCGTCGGCAATCGCGACATGGCCCGGACCGTCGTGGCCCATCAGGACGAAATCCTCGTCGAAGTCGAGGGCGTAGAACTCGGTGTAGGAGCCGCCCGCGCCAAGCCTGTCCAGCAGGAGCATCGCGACGTTCGTCTTCAGGTCGCCCTCGCCCGAGGCCGGGACGCCGCGTGCAGTGAGCAGCGAGTTGCCGACGATCAAGCCGGCCGTGACGCGCTCGCTTACGTTGCCGTCGACGCCGCGGTAGTAGTACGTCAGCCCGTCGAGCTCGAAGTCGGAGACGAGGCGGTCGAGGCCGACCGCAACGCGCGCCGACCACTCGAAGCCCTCCGCGGTGATGTCTCCTGCGATCGGATCCTCGCCCGGGTCGGCCAGGTCGAACAGCTCGCGGATCTCGGCGCCCTTGCGCTCGATCGCGTCCGCGTCGGCGGCCTCGACGCGCGCGACGAGGTCGTCGAGCTCGAGCACCTCGATGTGCGCGCCCGTTTGCGCATGTACCTGCGTGAAGTCGGAGTACATGTCGAGCATCCCCGGATAGGTGTGGCCGAGGAACCCGAGCCGCGAGGCGCGGAGGCTGCGGACGGCGGCGGCGGCGGCGACCCAGTCGCCGATCGCGTCCCACGCGGGGTCGCCGTCGAGCAGCGTGCCGGTGACGGTGTGGTACGGCACGCGCGCCCGGGTGAACGCGCCCGCGAGCTCGGGCACGCAGCAGGCCGAGCAGTTCGCGAGCCACTCGCCGGTGGTCATGCCCTCGTAGTCGAGCGACCGCGTGGGCTGCAGGTTGAGAATCACCACCGGCACCTTCGCCGCCTGCACCGACGGGCAGCACCTGCGACGACGTCGCGTAGGTCGCGGTGTAGAGCATGACCAGCTCGACATGTCCCGCCGCGAGCCTCTCGCCCGCTTCGCGCGCCGCCTGGGGCGTGTCGACGAGCCCGGCCGAGACGACCTCCGCGCCGAGCTCCTCGAGCTTCGCCTCGAGCCCGCGCTGGTAGCCCTCGAGCCGCTCGCGCAGCCCGTCGAACTGCGGCCAGTACGCGGCCAGCCCGATCCCGAAGACACCGATCCTCGGCTTCGTCATCCGGCCTCCGCAGCGGCCTCGTCTCGCCGCCGTCGCGCCAGCGCACTGCGCAGTCTCACGCGTCCGCGCCGGTAGAGGTCGCCGGCGCTGGGCACGACCACGCTGACGATCAACAGGCTGCCGACGACGATGTTCTGGTTCTGGGCCGAGATCTGGTCGAGCGTCATCGACGTCTGGAGGCAGCCGAGGATCGCCGCGGCGAGCACGACACCGACGATCGTCCCGCGTCCGCCGAAGATCGAGATGCCGCCGAGCAACACGATCGTGACGACGAGCAGCTCCTGCCCCGCGCCCGAGTCGTAGCGCGCCGAGGAGAAGCGGAGCGTCCAGAGGATTCCCGCGAATCCGCTCAGCACGCCCGCGAGGACGAAGAGCCAGAACTTGATTCGGTTCACGCGAATGCCCGCGAAGAACGCCGCCTCGCGTCCGGCGCCGATCGCGAAGATCGAGCGCCCGAGCGGCGTCGCGTGCAGGACGACGCCGATCACGACCGCGAGAATCGCGAAGAACAGGACCGACCACGCGATCTGGGTGCCCTGAATCGGGAGCACACCGATGTTCGAGAAGGGCGCCTGAAAGACCTGGATCGTGTCGGTCGGGAGGATCCCCTGGGAGATGCCGCGGAAGAGCGTCAGCGTGCCGATCGTGACCGCGAGCGACGGCAGGCCCGAGGCCGGTGACGAGAAAGCCGTTGAACGCCCCGCACAAGCCCCCGACCACGAGCGCGGCGGCCATCGACAGCCAGATCGACCAGCCGTGCATGAACGCCTCCGCCATGACGACGCCCGTGAGGCCGAGCGTGGCGGCGATCGAGAGGTCGATCTCGCCGGTGATCACGATCAGCGCGACCGGCAGCGCCATGATCGCGACCTCGCCCATGTTGAGCCCGACGTAGAACACCGTGGTCGATGTCCAGAACGCGGGCGAGACCGAGATCCCGTACAGGATCGTTCCGACCAGGACGCCCACCAGCAACGTCTCCCAGCGGACGAGCGCCCGGAGCGGCGAGCTCCGCGTCTCGACCGGCGCCGCGTAGTCAGCAGGCGAGCCGGGCGCCTCAAGTGGGTTCCTAACCACGGCGTCTCCTCCGGGCGCTGAGGGCCGGCTGGACCCGGATCGAGATCAGCCTGTCGAAAGCGATCGCGCCCAGGAGCAGCGCCCCGGCCACGGCCAACGTCCAGCTCGAGGAGAGGGTGACTCCCCCGAAGTTGATGACGACGAGGGCGCTGTCGATCGTGTTGAGGAGCAGCGCGCCGAGCGCCGCGCCGACGACGGTGCCGCTGCCGCCGAAGATCGCGACGCCGCCGACGACGACTGCCGCGATCACCTGGAACTCGTAGCCCTGGCCGGCGATCGCGTCGACGGAGCCGTACTTCGAGAGCCAGAGCACGCCGGTGACCCCGGCGATCCCGCCGGAGAGGACGAAGGCCAGGAAGACTCGGCTGCCGACCGGCACGCCCGCGAGCCGCGCGGCCTCGGGGTTGGAGCCGATCGCGTAGAGGTCCCGCCCCGCGCGGAAGCTCCGCATCCAGTACGCCGCGATCGCCACGGCGCCGATCAGGATCCACCCGAGATAAGGAACGCCGAGGAACGTCTCGAAGCCGAGCTCGTTGAAGCTGTCGGGCAGGGAGAACGCACCGACCTGGTGCCCGCCGGCCCAGGCGCCGTCGATGCCGCGGATCACGTACAGCGTCCCGAGCGTGACCACGAGGCTCGGCACGCGGGCGATGGTGACGATCGCGCCGTTGACGATTCCGCAGGCCATGCCGATGCCGAGCCCGGCGAGCATGACGACCAGGATCGGAACGTCCGGATGCCTCTCGAAGAGCAGGCCGGCGGCGTAGGCGGACAGGCCGAGCACGGAGCCGACCGAGAGGTCCACGTTGCGCGTGACGATCACCATCGTCTCGCCGATCGCGAGCAGGCCGATGATCGACGCGCCGCCGACGATCTGCTGGAGGTTCGTGGCGCTCACGAAGTTCGGGTTGTTGACCGCGGTCACGAGGACGACGAGCGCGAGCGCGAGCACGATCCCGAGCTCGCGGAAGCGGAACACGAGCTCGGCGAGCGAGTGCGAGCTCGGCGCCTCGGGCTCCGACGGCGGCGGGAGGTGCGGCGCCTCGAGCGTGACTGTCATCCCCGCTCCCGGCGCCGGCAAAGCCGGCACCTCCGCTCGTGACCGGCTCCGGCCAAACGGCTCACGCGGCCTCCTCGTCGGCAAGCCCGGTCGCGGCGCGCATGATCGCGTCCTCGTCGGCCTCGGCGCGCGTGAACGACCGCGAGACGCGGCCCTCGAAGAGCACGACGATGCGGTCGGCCATGCCGAGCACCTCGGGCAGCTCGGACGAGATCATCAGCACGGCGACGCCGTCGGCCGCGAGGTCGGAGAGCAGCCGGTGCACCTCGGCCTTCGTCGCGACGTCGATCCCGCGCGTCGGCTCGTCGACGATCAGCACCGCCGGCCTGCGGGCGAGCCACTTCGCGAGCACGACCTTCTGCTGGTTGCCGCCGGAGAGCGTCCAGACAGGGTTTGCGAGCCGCCCGTACCTGAGCCGCAGCCGCAGCGCCCAGTCGGCCGCAAAGCGCCGCTCGGCCCCGGGCGGGATCAGACCGAGGCGTTGCACGCGCCAGAGCGAGGCGAGCGTGATGTTGCGCTCGATCGCGAAGTCCATGACGAGCCCCTGCTGCCGGCGGTCCTCGGGGACGAGCCCGACCCCGGCCGCCATCGCGCCGGTCGGCGAGCCGGGCGGGAGCCGGCGGCCGTCGATCTCGACCGCACCCGCGTCCCAGCGATCGATGCCGAAGATCGCGCGCGCAACCTCGCTGCGGCCGGCGCCGACCAGCCCGGCGAGAGCGACGATCTCGCCGGAGCGCACGTCGAACGACACGTCGGTGAAGACTCCCTCGCGCGTCAGCCGGTCGACCTTGAGCACGACGCGGCCCGGCTCCGTCGGCACCTTCGGGAACAGCGCTCCCATGTCGCGGCCGACCATCGCGCGGATGATCGACTGCGTCGTCATCTCCTCGACCGGACGGGTCAGCACGTGCCGGCCGTCGCGCATCACCGTGACGCGCTGGCAGAGCGCGAACACCTCCTCGAGCCGGTGCGAGATGAAGAGCACGGCGGCGCCGCGCGCACGCAGCGTCTCGGCGATGCCGAACAGCCGCTCGACCTCGGTGGTCGTGAGCGCCGCCGTCGGCTCGTCCATCACGATCACGCGCGCGTTCGCCGTCAGCGCCTTCACGATCTCGACGAGCTGCTGGTCGGCGATCGAGAGCCCGCGGGCCAGGCGGTCGGGATCGACGCGCACGCCGAGCTGCTCGAAGAGCGCGGCCGCGTCGCGGCGCATCTTGCGTCGGTCGATCCGGTGCCCGCGCTTGAGCGGCTGCGCGCCGATGAAGATGTTCTCCGCGACGCTGAGGTCGGGGAAGAGCGTCGGCTCCTGGAAGATGATCGCGATCCCCGCCTCCTGCGACTGCTTCGCGCCGTCGAAGATCACCTCCTCGCCGTCGAGCAGCAGCCGGCCGCGTTCGGGCCGGTGGACGCCGGCGAGGATCTTCACGAGCGTCGACTTGCCGGCGCCGTTCTCGCCGACGAGCGCGTGGGCCTCGCCGGCGTACAGCTCGATGTGCGCGTCCTCGAGCGCCCGGACGGCGCCGAAGCTCTTATCGGCGTGCTCGAGCACGAGCACCGGCTCGGGCGCGGCGGCCATGCTCAGTCGAGGTGGAAGATCTCGTCGAGGAGCAGCAGGCCCTCGTCGGGACGCCTGCCTTCAAGACCCACGAAGAACTCGCCCATCTCGGCCTGCCACCGTGCGTTCACCTCGGTCTCCTCCATCGCGCGCCTCGATGCGTCGAAATCCTCGCACTCGACGTAGCCGATGACCATCCCCGTGTCGGAGATGAAGAGCGAGTAGTTGCGCCAGCCCGTCGCCTCGAGCGCCTCGAGCATGTCGCGCCAGACCTCCTCGTGCCGCGCGCGGTACTCCGCGATCCGGTCCGGCTTGACCTGAAGCCGAAAGCAGACCCTCATGCCCGCCTCGGCGATCGGGCTCGCGGGGGCGCCGCGAACGGCGCCCCCGCAGCTGGACGATTGACGACTGTCAATCGTCTAGAAGTTGAACTTCGCCACGTTCGACTTGTCGAAGACGAACGGCGGCCCGAGGATCACCTGCGGCCGCTTGTCCGGGCCGAGGATGATCTTGTACGTACCGAGCTTGCCCGCCTTGAACGTCTCGCCGACCTTGCCCGAGATGTCACCCGAGGCGATCGCCGCGACCGCGTAGCCCGCGAGATACCCGAGGTCCTCCGGGTTCCAGAGCGCGAAGCTCTTCACGGTGCCGTTGAGCACGTACTTCTTCATCTGGCTCGGCAGGCCGAGGCCCTGCAGTACGACCTTGCCCTTGTACTTCGAGTTCGAGAGGTACTGCGCGGCGGACGAGATCCCGACCGTGGTCGGCGACTCGATGCCCTTCAGGTTCGGGTACGCCTGGAGCATCGCCTCCGTCGCCTGGAGCGACTGCGCCGGGTTGTCGTTGCCGTAGTAGATCTTGACCAGCTTCATGTTCTTGTAGGCCGGCTTCTTCAGCTCGAGCTTCATGTACTTGATCCACGCGTTCTGGTTCGTCGCCGTGGACGCGGCCGAGAGGATCGCGAACTCGCCCTTGTAGCCCATCTGCTGCGCGAGCAGCTTGATCTGGCTGCGGCCGATCGTCTCGGTGTCGGCCTGGTTGATGAAGAGCTGGCGGCAGTTGGTGTCGGAGTCGAAGGCGACCACCGCGATCCCCTTCGCCATCGCCTGCTTCAGCGACGGGCAGACGGCGTCGGGGTCGTTGCCGGCGATCACGATGCCGGCCGCGTTCGACTGGATCGCCGCCTGGATCGACGGAAGCTGCGCGGCGGCCGTGTCCTGCGTGCCCGACGAGACGACCTGCTTGTTCTTCTGCTCGTCGAGGGCCAGCTTCCCGCCGTGGTCGGCGATGACCTCGTACGGGTTGAGCGTGTCCTTCGGGATGAAGTAGAAGGTCTTCCCCGAGACCAGGCGCGGGCGACCCCTGCGCGGCGACGACCGCACAACTGGCGATCAGCGCCGTGAGGACGAGCGTGCCGACCAAGCGGACGGCGGAGATTCTCGTGTTCATGTCACCTTCCTTTCGCTGCGGGAAAAGAAAAACGGTGTCCCCCCGGACGTGGCGGGCCGAGCTCAGGCCTTCGTCGTCGTGGCGCCTCCTTCCCGTCTGGCTCGTGACGAGCTCATCGCGGATAGGCGGCGGTCACCCCGCCGTCGACGTTGAAGACGTTTCCGGTGGACTTGGTTGAGCGCGGGCCGGCGAGAAACGCGATCGCCTCTGCCACGTCCTCGGGGTAGACGTTCACCCCGAGCCGCGTCCGCTGACGGTAGAAGTCGGGCAGGTCCTCGGTCGCCACGCCGTAGGTGCTGGCACGCTCTTCCTTCCAGTCCGACGACCAGAGGCTCGAGCCCTCGATGACCGCGTCGGGGTTGACCGTGTTGACGCGGATCCCGTGCGCGCCGCCCTCCTCCGCGAGGCAGCGCGCGAGGTGGAGCGACGCCGCCTTGGCCGAGGAGTAGGCCGACGCGTTCGCGCCTCGCGACGAGCGCGTTCTTCGAGCCGACGAAGACGACCGAGCCGCCGCGGCCCTGCTCGGATCAGGACGCGGAACGCCTCGCGCGAGGCGAGGAAGTAGCCGCGGGCCAGCACCGCGTAGTTGAGCTCCCAGTCCTCGACGGTCGTCTCGGTGACGGGCGCGCTCGTCGCGAGCCCGGCGGAGGCGACGAGGATGTCGAGGCCGCCGTACTCGAGCACGTCCCGGCGCGTCATGTCCTCGACCGCGGCCTCGCTCGTCACGTCGACCGCGACCGCGAGCGCCCGGCGCAGCGCCGTGCGCCGCCGTGATCTCCTCCGCGACCTCGCGAGCGCCGTCGCCATTGAGGTCGGCGACGACGACGTGCGCGCCACGGTCTGCAAGCAGGCGGGCCGTGGCGCGGCCGATCCCGCTCGCGCCGCCGGTGATCGACGCGCGACCTTGCCGGCCAGCTCGCCGCGCGGCGGCGCCTGCGCGAGCTTGTACCGCTCGAGCGGCCAGTACTCGATCGCGAACGCCTCGCTCTCGCTCAGCGAGCGGAAGCCGCCGAGCGCGTCGGCCGCGTCCTCGACGGCGATCGCCCGGTGGTAGAGGTCGCGGGCGAAGCGTGCCCGGCCCGCGTCGGGGCCGCTCGTGACGATGCCGATCGCCCGGCACGAGCACGACCCGCGGCCCGGCCGGGTCGATCGGGAACTGCCGGGTCTCGTCGTCGAGGTTCGCTCGTAGTAGTCGCGGTACCAGCGCGCGTACCCGTCGACGCCGCTCCGGAAGGCGGCGCGCGAGCTCGTCGGCGCCGTCCGCTCCGGGTCGAAGTCGACGACGAGCGGCTTGTGCTTGGTGTTGATCAGGTGGTCGGGGCACGGCGCGCCGACCTGGCTCACCTCCGGCGCGCGGGCCGAGGAGGCGAACGCGACTGCTTCCGGGCTGCGGTCGACGTCGAGGACGAGGCCGTCGGCGTCGGCGAGGAGCGCGCCGCGGAGCGCGGGCAGCGCTCCGGCGAGCAGGGCCTCGGCGCTCGTCGTCGGCGAGCTCCGCGACCCGCGCGCCGCCGAGCCCGAAGCGCCCGCGCCCGTGCCGCTCGATCGCCTCGGCCGGCCGCGTCACGAACTCGATCGTCGCCGCGTAGCTCTCCTCGCCGCGTCTCGCCCCAGGTGACGAGCCCGTGCCGCTCGAGCAGGACGGCGCGCGCGGCCGGGTTCTCCTCGAGGAGCATCGGCGATGCGCCGCGACATGTCGAACCCCGGCCGCTGGTAGTCGAGCCAGACCGCCTCGTCGCCGAACGTCTCCTCGGCGAGTCGTCGCCCGTCCGGCGTCGAGGTGAGCGCGATCACGGCGTCCGGGTGGGTGTGGTCGACGCTGCGGCGCGGGGACGAACGCGTGCAGCAGCGTCTCGATCGACGGCCGCGGCTGGTCGGGGCGGAGCGCGCACCGGAGCGAGGTAGTCGACCATCGTCGCGTCGTCCATCTCCTCCCGCTCGCGCAGCGGCAGCAGCTCGTCGAGGCGGAGGCCGGGGAAGCCGGCGGCGGTGATCGTGGCGAGGTCCGTGCCGGAGCCCTTCACCCAGAGCACGCGCACCTCGCGGCCGGCGTGATCGCGCACCGTCTCCTTCGCCGAGGTGTTGCCGCCGCCCTGGTTCGCGAGCGCGCGGTCGGCGCCGAGCAGGTTCGAGCGGTAGACGAGCGCCGTCGAGGACGCCGAGCCCCGCGGCGGCCACGCGATCCCAGCGGTCCTGCGGGGCCGGGATGCCGTGGAGCACCCCGCGAGCTCGCTCATCGGCGGGCCTCCTGCCGATGTTCACGCGCCGACCTCCGCCCCGATGCGCGCGTCGGTGAGCCCCGCGAACCGCTCCCGTGCCTCGCGCCACTCCTCGCGTCCGCTCGGCTCGTACGTCCTGACGGCGCGAACGAGGCGCGCACGACGTCGCGCGCCTCGGCGAGCGAGCGCGATCTCGCCGAGCGCCATCGCCTGGACGAGCAGGTTCCCGACGAGCGTCGCCTCCTCCGGGCCGGCGAGCACCGGCAGCTCCGGCCGCGTCCGCCGTCCAGCGGCAGAGCAGCGCGTTGCGCGCCCCGCCGCCGACGACGTGCAGCTCCGACGGCGCGACGCCGGTCACCGCGCCGAGCAGCTCGACCGTCTGCGCGTGCTTCAGCGCGAGGCTCTCGAGGATGCAGCGGACGATCGCGGCCGGGGTCGGCGGGCTCGGCCTGGCGGTGAGCGGCGCAGAACGCGTCTGCGATCCGGGCCGGCATGTCGCCGGGCTCGAGCGAACGCCGGGTCGTTCGGGTCGACGAGCGAGCGCAGCGGCGGCGCCGACTCGGCGAGCGCGACGAGCTCCGTCGAAGGAGTGCTCGATGCCCCTGCGCGGCCCAGGCGCGGCGGCACTCGTGCAGGAGCCAGAGGCCCGTGACGTTGCGGAGCAGCCGGAACGTCCCGCCGACGCCGCCCTCGTTGGTCAGGTTCGCGGCGAACGCTCGCGTCGCCGATCGACGGCTCGGTCACGCTCCGACGCCGACGAGCGACCACGTGCCGACGCTGAGGAACACGGAGCCGGGCGCGCGGAACGGCACGGCGACGACCGCCGAGGCGGTGTCGTGCGTCGTGCCCGCGACGACGCGCGCGCCGGCGAGGCCAGTCGCCTCGGCGACCTCCGGCGAGAGCGCGCCGAGGAGCGTTCCGGGCGGAACGATCTCCGGGAGGAGGCGCGTCGGGATGTCGAGCCGCTCGAGCAGGTCGGTCGCCCAGCGCGCCGCTGCGCGGGTCGAAGCACTGGGTCGTGCGTCGCGTTCGTGAACTCGGTCGACGCGGCGTGCCGCAGAGCCAGTGGTGGAAGAGGTCGGGGATCGAGGAGCAGCGTCTCGGCCGTCGAGAGCGCCGGGTCGGCTTCGCCGGCCATCGCCGCGAGCTCGAAGAGCGTGTTGATCGGCATCAGCTGGATGCCGGTGCGCTCGTAGAGCTCGCGCGCCGGGACCCGCGCGAGCACCGACTCGAACGCGCGCGCGCGCTGCGCGCGTCGCGGTAGTGCGACGGGGTTCTGCACGAGCCGGCCGTCGCGGTCGAGCAGGCCGAAGTCGACGCCCCACGAGTCGACGGCGACCGAGTCGATCGACGTCGTCCGCGACGCCGCCGCGCGCAGCCCGTCGAGCGTCTCGCGGAAGAGGCCGAGGACGTCCCAGTGGAGCGTCCCGCGCGACTCGCACCGGCTCGTTCGCGAAGCGGTGCACCTCGTCGACGGCGAGCCGCGCGCCGTCGAAGCGGCCGACGGCGACGCGGCCGCTCTGGGCGCCGAGGTCGACGGCGGCCACGACCGCCATCAGCCGCGCTGCCCGGTCGTCGCGAACGGCGCGGCCGCAGGTCGCGCGGCCGCGGCGGGCAGCGCGCCGCGCGGGCCCCGGATCGGCGATCACGACGTCGACGCCCGCCGCGCGCCAGCGCCTGCGACCTCGTCGCCGGGCGCGCTCGAGTCGGTGACGATCCCGCGAGCCGCTCGGTGGGCACGAACGAGAGCAGCGCGCTGCGGTGCCACTTGGTGCCGTCGATGATCCCGTAGACCTGCTCGCAGGCGTCGGCCATCTCCTGCTTGATCCGCACCTCGTCGGGGTTCAGATCCATCAGCCCGCGCTCGAGGCTGAGCCCGCGCGCGCCGAGGAAGCCCTTGTTGATGCGCGTCGTGCGCAGCACGTCGGTGCCGAGGTCGCCGACGAGCGACATCGCCGAGAGCCGCAGCATCCCGCCGGTGACGAGCACCGTGATCCCCGGCGCGTCGGCGAGCGCGGTCGGCGACCAGCAGCCCGTTCGTGACGACGACGAGCTCGCGCTTCGACGCGCAGCTCGAGTGCGAGGTAGTACGCGGTCGTGCTCGCGTCGAGCGCGACGGCCTCGCCCTCGTCCACCATCGCCGCCGCGGCGCGCGCGATCGCCCGCTTCCGCTCGACCTCGAGGCGGAGCCGCAGGTCGAACCCGACCTCGACTGGCCCTGCTGCAGGGCGCGCACGCCGCCGCGGACGCGGGCGACGAGGCCCTGCGCGGGCGAGCTGCGGCGAGGTCGCTGCGGACCGTCACCTCCGAAACCGAAAACGCTTCCGCAAGTTCCGCAACCTGAACGGAATCGCGCGTCTCGAGCAGCCGCAGCACGTGCTGCATCCGCTCCGACTGGGATAGACTGCGAAGATCGCGCGGCATCGTCGATGCGCGCGACCATACGCCCGTCCGGCCGCGCAAGTCAATACCTTGCCCGGCGACTTTCGAAAGTCGAGCGATCGAAAGTCGATTCGTAATCGCATCGCGGATGCGTCAGACTCCGCGCCATGGACGAGGACGAGCTACTCGCGAAGCTCGCGGCGCTCGAGATCGAGACGCCGTCCTGGGGCTACGGCAACTCGGGCACGCGCTTCCACGTCTATCCCGTGGCCCGGCGCCGCGCGCGACCGTCTGGGAGCGGATCGACGACGCGGCGCTCGTGCACCGGCTCACCGGCTGCTGCCCGTCCGTCGCGCTCCACATCCCGTGGGATCGCGTCGACGACTGGCGTCGCGCTCCGGCGCTACGCCGAGCCGAGCGCGGCCTCCGGATCGGCGCGATCAACCCGAACCTCTTCGGCGACGACGACTACCGGCTCGGGAGCCTCTGCAACCCGGACGAGCGCGTGCGCGCGCCAGGCGCTCGACCACTGCCGCGAGTGCATCGAGATCGCCGGCCGGGTCGGCTCGCCGATCGTCAGCCTCTGGCTCGCGGACGGCACGAACTACCCCGGCCAGGACGACCTGCGCAGCCGGCACGCGCGGCTCGCCGCAGGCCTCGAGGAGCTCTACGCGCTCTGCCGCCGGGCATGCGCATGCTCGTCGAGTACAAGTTCTTCGAGCCGGCGCTTCTACTGCACCGACCTCCCGGACTGGGGCACCGCGGCGCTCGCTCTGCCGGCGCCTCGGCCCGCAGGCGCAGGTGCTCGTCGACACGGGCCACCACCCGCAGGGGACGAACGTCGAGCAGATCGTCGCCGTGCTGCTCGCCGAGGGCCTGCTCGGCGGCTTCCACTTCAACAACCGCAAGTACGCCGACGACGACCTGATCGTCGGCGTCGATCGACCCGTTCGAGCTCTTCCGGATCATGCGCGAGATCGCGCACGCGGACGCGACGCCGACGACGTCGCGTTCATGATCGACCAGTCGCACAACGTCGAGGGCAAGATCGACGCGATGATCCAGTCGGTCATGAACATCCAGACGCGCGTACGCGAAGGCGCTGCTCGTCGATGGAGCGCGACTCGCCGAGGCCCAGGCCGAGGGCGACGTGCTCGGCGCCCACCGGATCCTGCTCGAGGCGTTCGAGACCGACGTGCGGCCGCTGCTCGCGCGCCTCCGCGGCGTCGCTCGGCGTCGAGCGCCGACCCCGTCGCGGCGTTCCGGGCGGGCGGCTACGCGGAGCGCCTCGCCGCCGAGCGCGGAACGGCATCGGTCGAGAGCGCGTACGAGCGACTGTGACAGGCTAACGGCGTGCGCGTCGCGCTGTTCGTCGACCTGCCTCGGCGACACGCTGTTCCCCGAGACGCCGAAAGCCGTCGGTCGCCGTGCTGGAGCGGCTCGGTCACGAGGTCGTCTTCCCCGGGAGCAGACCTGCTGCGGCCAGCTGCACTCGAACAGCGGCTACCGCCCCGAGGCGCTCCGCCTGGCGCGCCGGTTCGCCGACGTGTTCGGCGAGTTCGAGGTCGTCGTCGCGCCGTCGTCGTCGTGCGTCGGCGCCGTCCGCGAGCTCGTTCCCGAGCTCGCGCCGCGCGTCTTCGAGCTCTCCGAGCTGCTCGTCGAGCGGCTCGGGGTCGAGGACGTCGGCGCGTACTTCCCGCATCGGGTCACCTACCACCCGACCTGCCACTCGCTGCGCGTGACGCGCGTCGGCGACGCGCCGCTGCGGCTGCTTGCGGGCGGTGCGCGGCCTCGAGCTCGTCGAGCTCCCGGACGCGAGCGAGTGCTGCGGCTTCGGCGGCACGTTCGCGGTCAAGAACGCCGACACCTCGACGCGCGATGCTGGCCGACAAGTGCGCGCGCGTCGCTCGAGACGCGGCGCCGAGGTCTGCACGGCGGTCGACGGCTCGTGCCTGCTCCAGATCGGCGGCGGCGCTCTCGCGCGCGGCGCACCGGCGTGCGGACGATGCACCTCGCCGAGATCCTCGCCTCGCGTGACGACGGCTTCCCGGACGCGGCCCGCGCCGCGCTCGGCAGACAGCCAGCTGCGGCGCAACCTGCGCAACGCGACGACGACGATCCGCGAGAAGCGGGCGCGCGTCGTGGCCGAGCTGCCCGACTGGGAGGAGCTGCGCGAGGCCGGCCGCGCGATCAAGGCACGACGTGCTGCGCCGGCTCGACGAGCTACCTCGTCCAGTTCGAGGCAGTCGGTGCAGGCGCGCCGGCGGCCGCGTGCACTGGGCGCGCGACGCGGCCGAGGCGAACGCGATCGTCGCTCGACCTCGCCCGCGCGCACGGCGCCGACGAGGTCGTCAAGGTGAAGTCGCTGACGACCGACGAGATCGAGCTCAACGACGCGCTCGCGCGCGGCGGCATCGCACGCGCTCGAGACCGACCTCGCCGAGCTGATCCTCCAGCTCGACGGCGACTGGTCGTCGCACATCCTCGTCCCGGCGATCCACCGCAACCGCAGCGAGATCCGCGACCTCTTCGCGCGCACGATCGCCGCCGGCCGGACGCTCTCGGACGACCCGGCGGAGCTCGCCGAGGCGGCGCGCCTCTACCTGCGCGAGCGGTTCCTCGCGCGCGGAGGTCGGCGTCAGCGGCGCGAACTTCGGCGTGGCCGAGACCGGGCACGGTCGTCGTGGTCGAGTCCGAGGGCAACGGCCGCATGTGCACGACGCTGCCGCGGGTGCTCGTCACGGTGCTCGGGATCGAGAAGCTCGTGCCCGCGTTCGCCGACCTCGAGGTCTTCCTCCAGCTCCTGCCGCGCTCCTCGACCGGCGAGCGGATGAACCCGTACACGTCGCTCTGGACCGGCGTCACGGACGGCGACGGGCCGCAGGAGCTCCACGTCGTGCTGCTCGACAACGGCCGCACGCGCGTGCTCGCCGACGAGGTCGGCCGGCAGGCGCTCCACTGCATCCGCTGCAGCGCCTGCCTCAACGTCTGTCCCGTCTACTCGCGCACCGGCGGCCACGCCTACGGCTCGGTCTACCCCGGCCCGATCGGCGCGATCCTCACGCCGCAGCTCCGCGGCCTCGAGCAGCGCGACGACGCTCCCGTACGCGTCGAGCCTCTGCGGCGCCTGCTACGACGTCTGCCCCGTCAAGATCGACATCCCGCAAGTGCTCCTCCACCTGCGCGGGCCCAGGCGCGAGAAGAGCGCCGTGGAGCGGGCGGCGATGCGGATGCTCGCCCGCGTCTTCGCGGACGCGCGGCGCTACGAGCGGGCGCAGCGCCTCGCCCGGGTGGGGCAGCGCCCTGCCAGGCGCGCCCCCGGCCCGCTCGCGCGCTGGCTGGAGACGCGCGACCTGCCGCCCATCGCCGAGGAGACATTCCGTGAGTGGTGGCAGCGGCGACCTGGGCCCGGGAGAGCCGATGGTGCGGGACCAGGGAGCGGCGCATGAGCGCAGCGCGCGAGGAGATCCTGCGGCGCACACGCCTCGCGATCCACGACGCGACGCCGCCGGCACCCCTCGAGCGCGCCTACCGAACGGCCGGGGCGCTCGACCTGCCGGGCCGCATCGCGCTCCTGCGCGAACGGCTCCTCGACTACCGCGCCCGCGTCCAGCGTGCGCCGGAGGCCGGCCTGCGGGAGACCGTCGCGGCGATCGTCGGCGAGGGCCGCATCGGCGTCCCGCCCGGCCTGGCGGAGGCGTGGCGACCGGCCAACGCCGTCGAAGATCACGACCTCGCCCCACGCGAGCTCGACGCCCTCGACGGTGTCCTCACCGGCTGCACGGTCGCGATCGCCGAGACCGGCACGCTCGTCCTCTCGGGCGGAGAGACCGAGGGTCGGCGCGCGCTCACGCTCGTCCCCGACCTCCACGTGTGCGTCGTTCGCCCCGATCAGATCGTGGAGACGGTGCCAGAAGGGTTCGCCGCGCTCCGCGGGCTCGAGCGGCGCCCGCTGACCTTCGTCTCCGGTCCGTCGGCGACGTCGGACATCGAGCTCAAGCGCGTGGAGGGCGTCCACGGGCCGCGCACGCTGATCGTCGTCATCCTCGAGGAGGAGGAGAGCTGAGATGGCACAACGAGCCCGCGTCCACCGGAAGAGATCTCCACCTCGGCTGAGCGCACGGCGCCCGGCGCATAAGGACGATCGGACGCCAGAGCTCGTCCGCTGCCCGATTCGGCCGCGGGCCGATCGGGAAGGACGATTTGGAGACGCGAAACCGAATCTGGGAGGACAGATGGCAACGCATACGACCCGCACGTTCTCGACCCGGATCGACATTCCAGCGGAGTCGCGCGAGGCGCTGATCGAGCTCCTGAATGCGCGGCTCGCCGACACGTTCGATCTCTATTCGCAGCTGAAGCAGGCGCACTGGAACGTGAAGGGCAGCGACTTCATCCAGCTGCACGAGCTCTACGACACCGTGGCCGAGTCGGTGCTCGAATACGTCGACGAGATCGCCGAGCGCGCGACGACGCTCGGCGGGCTCGCGCTCGGCACAGCGCGGATGGCGGCAGCGGCGTCCACGCTCGACGAGTACCCGCTCGACGCCGTCGACGGAATGGACTCGGCCGCGACGGTCGCCGACCGGCTGGCCGCCTACGCTGCGTCGGTCCGGGCCGGAATCGATACCGCCGCCGACCTCGGCGACCAGGACACGGCCGACCTCTTCACCGAGGTCTCACGAGGCATCGACAAGCACCTCTGGTTCGTCGAGGCGCACCTCCAGGGCTAACACTCACGCTCACGATCAGACGAGGCAAGGAGACCCGATGGCAACAAAGGCTGATTTCACCGAGGACGAATGGAAGACGATGCAGAAGGGCGTGACCGGAGCGGGGTTCCTCGTCTCCGTCAGCGATCGGGACTTCACGGACACGTTCGGCGAGGTCGGGGCACTCGCGAAGTACCTGGGCGAGCAGCACGAGCAGAACGAGAGCGAGCTCATTCGCGAGCTCGCCTCCGCGAAGAGCAGCGGATTCGGCGTCACCGCCTCCGAACACGAGGTCGAGACCGAGACGCTCGAGTCGTTGCGTGCCGCCACCGCGACGCTCGAGGCGAAGGCACCGGAGGAGGTCGACGCCTACCGGGAGCTCGCGCTCGGCGTCGCCGACCACGTCGCGAACGCCAAGGGTGGCCTGACCGCGAACGAGACCGCCGCGATCGACAAGATCAGGGAGGCGCTCGGCTCGGTGTGAGCTACAGGCAACGGGTGTTCTTGCGGACCGGCACGGAAAGCCGGACACGGGACGGGCCGCCGCCCGACACCGAGCATCGGCGGCCTCCGCTCAGACCGGGCGAGTAAGGGCCGGTGGCGTCCCCCCACTCGCGGAGCCCGGCCCGTCGGGCTCAGGATCCGCGAGTCGAGACGTGTCAGTACAGATAGGCCTTGGTCATGTTTCGCTTCGGCGGCCGCGAGTCGCTGCTGGGCGCGTCGTCTCCTGCCTCGGCTTCCCGGCTTGCCGACTGTAGGCCGCGCCGTGCGAGATGCAAGTCCTCGAGCTTGGCCCGCAGGCCGATGCCGAACCCGCGTTCCTCTTCGAGCGCAACGCCTGACTGCCCTGCAAGCGCGCGAGCGAGCGCCGGCCGACTGACCAAGCCGAGCTCGACCAGGGTGTCGCCCAGCCGCTTGCCCGTCTCGCTCTGAGTCTTGAGCGCGAGCTCGACGTCCGCGGCTCTGACAGCCCCGTGCTCCACGAGCAGCGCGCCGATCAGCGGCTGCTTGCCACAGCTCTCCTGCATCTCCCCAAACCCCCGAGCTGATTGTGCTCCGTGCCCGTCGTTCGGTGCGAGACGACCGCGCCGATATCTCCCGAGTATGGTCGCCGTCGGAAGTGAGCGAAATCCCTCGTTCCAGGGATTATCGACCTGGCGGCCCGTTAGAAGAGCTGGTTCCCGGAGAGCCGGTCGGCTCAGCCAGATACCACTTCGTTAAGCGATGGGTCGTAGTGATCAAGCCTCCGTGCGATGGCGGAACTGCCCGTACTTTTGGTTCGCGGAACAGGCGAGGCCTAGCGGGCGGAGTGTGCGGCTCCCAGGCGGCTTCGACGACGTAGCCGTCCGGGTCGAGGCACTTCACGCTCACGTACTCCGGCTCGTCCCTCTCCTCGACAATCGTGACGTCTTCGGCCACGAGGTCTCGCAACGCTCGAACAGCATCAGGACTCGGAAGGTCGATTCCGAAGTGGAGGAACTTCAGGAGCCGAATCGGCTCCTCGGTCGGGCCAAGCGCGAGGGCGAATCCCTCGGCGTTGTAGTGCATGAGGACACCGCCGTCATAACGGCGCGCGGGTTCCGCGCCGAATCTGAAGTACCGCTCGTAGAAGCGGCGGGAACGATCCTGATCCGAGACGGGAAGGCCGGGTGCTTCATCCTCGTCCCGCGCTCAGGGGCCGCCCTTACGCGCACGCGAGGCTCTCGGTAGTCAGTCGGAAGGTCCTTTTCGCGTTTCGTCAACGCCGAGAACGCCGAATCCGCTTCGGCGTCGTCGCCTTCGCCCGCCCCGACTCAGCCGGGCGACACGATCCCGCAAGGCGCTCTCGGCCTGCTTCCTTCACTGCATGGACGCTACGTTGCCCGCTGAGCGCGAGGCGCGGGGCGGTCCTCCCACGACGCTGAACGACAGCGTCTGATCGCGAAGGACGCGCACGTCGGCCGTGACTCCGTCGCGCATCGAGCCGGATTGTCTCCAAACGACGCAACGGAAGGTCGCGTTCGCCCCACCAACCCGACGTTGGCTGCAACGAGCGGACACAGCCGGGACGAGGACCCCCGCAGCGCCGACGAACTGACGCCGGAGAGCCGGCGCAGACGCGAGCTCGCGCAACACGCGCGCTTGCACTGCTACGGCTGTCAACCGCGAGGAGGCGGCTGCCGCTGCCTTGGCGGCCCCGACCGCCTTTGGCGACTTCGATACGTTGCCCGCTGAGCGCGAGGCGCTCGGCGATCCTCCCACGACGCTGAACGACAGCGTCTGATCGCGAAGGACGCGCACGTCGGCCGTGACTCCGTCGCGCATCGAGCCGGATTGTCTCCAAACGACGCAACGGAAGGTCGCGTTCGCCCCGCCGACCGGACGTGGGCTGCAACGAGCGGACACAGCCGGGACGACGATCCCCGCAGCGCCGGCGAACTGACGCCGGAGAGCCGGCGCAGACGCGAGCTCGCGCAACACGCGCGCTTGCACTGCTACGGCTGTCAGCCGCGAGGAGGCGGCTGCCGCTGCCTTGGCGGCCCCGACCGCCTCTGGCGACTTCGAGTAGCTCGTGCCGAGCAGGTGTTGGGGCACCGGCGCGACGACGGCGAGTTCGGCCTGCGGCGAGACGTCGTTGTCCCAGGCGTACCGGAGCGCGACCACGTTGCCGGCGATGCTGACCGCGAAGAGCGCGCTCAGCAGCCACCGGCCGACGACGGCAATCGCCGGCTGGGCGGCCGAGCCGCGTGCGGGTTCGAAGGGCGGCGCCGGCCGTTCGCACCGATCGACGGGGGGCGGCGGCTCGGGAAGGCGGGCGCGCGCGACCGCGGCGAGCTGAGGGTCGATGAGGGCGAGCTCGGGGCTGACGACCAGCTCATCGTCGCCCTGCACTGCGAGCAGCGGTGCGGCGGACGCCATCCGCTACCGATTTCGCGCTGCGACGGCAAATCCCTCACCGCTTCAGCGGGGTCATCGGGAACGGCGGCCGACCGTCTGCTCGTATACCCGCAACACGCGCTCGGCCAGGCTCCGTCCTGACGATTCGAACGCCGCTCCCGCAGCTCGGGCGGCCTTCCGGGTTCGAGCGCCGTGAGCACTCCCCGGTGCCAGGAGGTGCCTCTTTCGCCCGGACGCATCACTCGCAAGACAGCGCAAATAAGCCGCGCACCGAGGTTACGAATCTCGCGCTGCGTGCTCCGGTGGCGGAGCTCCGCCGGAGGCTCCTGCTGTGGCTACGTGTCCTCCCCACGGACGTTGTGAGCTTCCCCCGTTTCTCCGGACATCCGGAGCGTTATGCCACAGAGGTATCAGTGGCCTACCCGCCGGATTCGGTGTGAGGCCGTCAGCTTGGTCAAGGTCAGCGGCCGTGCTCGGATTAGGCTCTACGCCGACGCGGTCGATACGGCCCTCGCGGCGCTGCCCGACGAAATCCGGCAAATCGTCTATGGCGGCATTCGGACACTGACATGGGCCGGCGCTCCCATGTTCGATGACCTGGACATGTTCGCGGAGGAGTCAACAATCATCGCGGCGCTCGAGCCATACTCTGACGCGGTCGACGCGATGCAGCACTACCCGTCGGCCGCTGGCTTTCGTCCGTAGGCGACGGGGCCGACGTGGAGGGCGGCAGGATCATTGGGCCGCTGACCGCGACAGGTGCAGCCGCCATCCAGTTCTGCGGCGCGACGCTCACCGGCCCGCTGACGATCAGCGGCAGCACCGGCCTCGTGCTCGCAGGCGGCGACGCGGCAACCGGGCCGTGCGACCCGAACGCGATCACCGGCCCTACCACGATCACCGGCAATACGGGCGGCGTCGAGTTCAACGGCAACCGGATCGTCGGCCCGCTGCGGATCACTGGCAGCACCGGCAGCCTGCCGCCGCCAGACATCGGACCGGTGCACGCGGTCGGGAACACGGTCATCGGACCGGCAACGATCCAGAGCTGAGAACGATCGTCCACTGGATCTTCGCAGCGCATTTCGGGCACTCACGAAAGAGCCTGACCCTCGACGTGTATTCGCACGTCCTTACTCGACGAGAGGGGTGACACATCACATGACTACCCGACGATCAACGTCATCGAGGGCGTCAGCCGTGTCGGCCGACGCGAACGGCGGGAAGGGCGCCGACCTCGTCCTTGGACAGGGCGACGTGCACCGCGTCGCTCTCGACCCTGGCGACGGCCCCGATCGGGATGGTGACCTCCTTCCGTCCCCAGAGGTGGCCGCGCTCGAGGACGAAGTGCGTGATGTGCTCGTCCGCGTCGACCACGAAGCCGTCCACCTCGCCCAGTGAATGGCCATCCGCAGAGATGACGGCGCTCTGCCGCCGGACCTCGACCTCGCCCTTCGGCACGCGGTCGTAGTACATGGTCACCTGGGAGGGGAGCTTGGTCACCCCGGAGGTGAACTCGCCGGGATAGGGGCCTACGGGACCGGCGTAGTACGGCATCGCGAGGACGTCCTCGACGCCGACGTCCCAGTCGGGGTCCTCGGCGGGGTTCTCTCCGAGCCGGAGATAGGCGGCCTCGTGCACGGACTCGAACCCCTGCGCCTCGTCCAGGGTGCACTCCAGCTCGATCTCGCGCTGCTCGTCGTCTCTGCCCTTCGCCAGCTGGATGGGCACCAGCCGCGCCTCTCCCTCGCCTTGCTCCGGCTGGACCACGAGATGCGTCACGCGCTTCTCGAGCGGGTCGATGACGATGTCCGCCAGCTCGCCGTACACCCCGTCGGTGCAGCGGACGCGATTGCCGATCTCGAGGCGCATGTCAGTAGCCTGACACCAAACGGTACGAATCGGGCGCCTTCGGGCGCCCGATTCGCCGCCCTGGTGTGGTCCCGGTGTGGTCTCAGACCGGCCGATCCCCGCGTTTTCCCTGCAAATCGGCGATCCGGCGTCTTACCGCGTGGAAACAGGGGCTAGCAGGCAAGCGGTTTGGCTCATCTATGACGAGGCCGAGCTGTGTCAAGCGCGGCTTGGTGGGGTGGTCTTGAGGTTACGGGGTCAGGGTGGTCGTTGTGCTCGGCGGGGTGGTTGGCGGTGGTCCACTCATCTATTCGGCCGCGGTGGGGCCAGGGTGTCGGTGCGGAGCGCACGGGGACTCAATCAACCAGTCGGCCCGCCGGTGGGGGCCAGAGCCAAAGCCGAGTTCGCCCGGGCAGCCGCTGCTTCGAGGCGGCGGATCTCGCCGTCGCGAAGGCCGTAGTAACAGAGGGTGAGGATCTCGCGCGCGACGGCGACCTTGGCCACCTTGCTGCCGCGCCGGTGCTTGATCCGTTCGTAGAACGCCTTCAGTGGCCCGTCGGCCTGGACGGCGGTTTGGGCCGCCTGGATCAGTCCCCAGCGCAGATGCGGTGAGCCCTGGTCTGAGATCGAGCCGAGCCGGACGCGCTCGCCGGAGTTGCGGACGCGGGGCGTGAGTCCGGCGAAGGAGGCAAGCTGACGGGCCGAGGGGAAACGGTTCACGTCGCCGACCTCGGCGATCACGAGCAGGGCGATGAAGTTGCCGACGCCCGGGATCCGGGTGAGGACGCAGACGCGCGGGTCGTTCTTGGCGCACGCCTGGATCTCCCGCTTCACGGCCGCGAGCTCACGGTCGAAATCGGCGATCAGCGCGAGCAGGCTCTCGAGCCGGCGCCGAGTCGGCTCGGGCAACGCGAGCTCGCCGAGAAAAGCTCGCCCCCTCGGCCCGAACAGCTCCGCGCGCCCGCGCTGGACTCCCTGTCGGGCCAGCAGCGCGTGCACGCGATTCTTGAGCGCGGTGCGCACACGAGTGAGCCCGATGTGGTGGCGGAGAAGCTCTCGCAACTGCCGCAGCTCGCGCGGCGCAACGTACGCCTCCGGGAGCAGATCCGCGCGCAACAAGTGGGCGAGCGTGCGCGCGTCGACGGCGTCGGTCTTCACCCGCGCGGCCGCGATCGCCTTCGTCTGCCGCGGATGGGCAAGGTGAAGCTCGATCCCCTCCGCCTCGAGCAGGTCCGCCAGCCACTCCCATCCGAACGCAGCCTCGAGCGCGACCAGCGCGTCCCCACCCAGCTCCGCGAAGATCGCCCGGAGCGCCTCCGGGTCGTTGGTCACCCGGCGCGAGAGCAACTCCAGCCCCTCCTCGGCGCGGAGTTCGAGCTCGAGCGCGTAGTCCTCCCGGCCGAGCCAGGAGCGCGTGAGCAGCTGCACGGACCTGCCGGCGATCGCGGCGGCCGCGTCGCCGAGTTGCGGCAGCTCGTTCGAGCAGAGCATGATCCTCGTCGGCAGCTTCCCGTCCACTGGTCGCGGTACTTGCGATTCACCGTGAGCATGTCCTCCCCGCTGAGCGACCGACAGCAACCGCTCGACGACGGTGTGCGCGCCTTTGCCGTTCAGCCGCGCGTCGGAGACGACTGCGAGCGACTTGCCGAGCAGCGGCGCGAGGCCGAAGCGCCGTTCAGCGAGGAGGAGCGTCGGCCCGGCGACGTTGTCGGTGCCGACCAGTCCGCCCAGGATGCGCGAGATCACGCCTTTGCCGGCACGGGTCGGGCCGACGAGCAACAGGATGTTGTGCAGGTCGAGCCGACCGGAGATCACGTAGCTGAACCACTCCTGCAGCGCCCGAACCGACGCTGCCTCGCCGGGGCCAACGCTCGTTCAGGAACGCAAGCCACCGCACCGGTGCGGGTGCCGACTCGTCGTAGGCGAACGGCACGCTCGTCGAGCTCCAGAACAGGGGCGAGTGCGCGAGCAACCGGCGGCGGCCAACGTCGAGCAAGCCCGTTGCTCGTCGCTTCGAGCACCCCGTTGTAGAGCGGAGAACCTAGAAGAGCTGGTTCTCGCCGCCGAAGATCGCCGAGACCGAGTCGTCGGCGAAGACGTTCATGATCGTCTCGGCGAGCAGGCCCGAGACCGGGAGCACCGTCAGCTTCTCCGGCCGGGCGAGCGGGTCGATCGGCACGGTGTCGGTGACGACGATGCCGTCCACCTCGGGCGCCTCGGCAAGATGCTCGAGCGCGTCGCCGCGAGAAGAGGCCGTGCGTTGCGAACAGCCACACCTCGCTCGCGCCGTGCTCCTTGAGGGCACGGACGTTGGCCATCATCGTGCCGCCGGTCATGATCACGTCGTCGCCGAGGATCGCGCGCTTGCCGCCGACGCGGCCGGCGATCTCGGTGACACGCGCCATGTCGTGCTGCGGCCGCGACTTGTGCATGATCGCGAAGTCGGCCTCGATCATCTCGGCGAAGCGGACGGCCTGCTTCGCACGGCCGGCGTCGGGCGAAACGGAGACGACGCCGTCGCCGTGGAGACCGAGATCGCGGAAGTGCCGCGCGAAGAGCGGCAGCGCGGTCATGTGGTCGACCGGGACGGTGAAGAAGCCCTGGATCTGGCCGGCGTGGAGGTCCATCGTCAGCACGCGGTCGGCGCCGGCGAGCTCGAGCGCGTCGGCGACGAAGCGGGCGGTGATCGGCTCGCGAGGCTTCGCCTTCCGGTCCTGCCGTGCGTACGGGAAGAGCGGGACAACCGCGGTGATCCGCTTCGCCGACGCGAGCTTCGCCGCCTGGATCAGCAGGAAGAGCTCCATCAGGTGCGGGTCGATCGGCCGGCAGCCGGTCTGGACGATGAAGACGTCGGCGCCGCGGATCGACTCGTCGTAGCGGCAGTACGTCTCACCGTTCGCGAACGTCTCGAGCGTCACCGCGCCGAGCTGGACGCCGAGCTGCTCGGCGATCCGCTGCGCGAGCTCCGGATGCGAGCGACCGGCGAAGACCATCAGCCGCTTCTGCGGCCCGCGCTCGATCCAGTGTCCCGGCTGGGGCTCGGTCACGGCCGCAGCCACGTCGAGGCCGGGAAGGACCAGCTCAGTCGTCCCGATGGCGGGCTGCATACCCCTCCTTGTTCTCCTGGCGCGCGCGGGCGACGGCGAGCGCGTCCGGCGGGACGTCCTTCGTAATCACCGATCCGGCCGCTGTCCATGCTCCGTCTCCGACCTCGACTGGGGCGACGAAACCATTCTGGATCCCGGTCCTGACGTTCTTGCCGATCCTCGTGCGACCCTTCGGCAGGCCGGACTGGTGCGGGAAGTTGGCGGTGATCGCGCCGGCGCCCACGTTCGTGTCGTCGCCGATCTCGGCGTCTCCGATGTACGAGAGGTGAGGCACCTTCGTTCGTTCCCCGATACGTGAGTTCTTGATCTCCACGAAGGTTCCCGCCTTCGACGACGCTTCGAGGACGCGTCCCGGGACGAAGGTAACAGAACGGACCGACGATCGCACCGGTCCCGATCTCGGCGTCGACGGCCACCGTGTGCGAGAGGATCTCGGCGCCGGCGCCCGACACGCGTCGTGCCGCGCAGGTAGACCCACGGATGGACGGTGACGTCGGGCTCGAGCTCGACGCCGGGCTCGATCCAGGTCGATCCCGGGTCGACGATCGTGACGCCCGCGAGCATGTGAGCCTCGTTCGATGCGCTCGCGCAGCACGGCCGCCGCAGCCGCGAGCTCGATGCGCGTGTTGACGCCTTCGGCCTCGCGCGGATCGGCCGCGACGTGGGCCGCGACGGTCTCGCCGTCGTCGACGAGGTGGCGCACGGCGTCCGTGAGGTAGAGCTCGCCTTGGGCGTTGCTGCGGCTCGAGGCGCTCGAGCGCCGGCCAGAGCTCGGTTGCCCGGAACACGTAGATCGAGGAGTTGACCTCGGCGATGGCGAGCTCCTCCGGCGACGCGTCGCCGGCCTCGACGATCGCGCGGACGTGCCCAGCGTCGTCGCGCACGACGCGACCGTAGGCGCGGGCGTCCTCGGGAACGAACGTGAGGACGGTGGCCGCGGCCTGCTCGCGCCGGTGCGTCTCCACGAGCTCGCGAAGCAGCGACCGCCGTGAGGCACGGCGTGTCCCCGGAGAGGATCAGGACGTCGTCACTCCGGTCGAGCGAGAGCCTCGCGCGCGCTCCGCACGGCGTCGCCGGTGCCGAGCGGCTCCTCCTGAATCGCGACCTCGACTCCGCCGCCGTCGAAGGCGTCCCGGGTCGTCGGGGACGCGACGACCACGATCGGGTCGGCGTCGAGCTCGCGCGCAGCTTCGATCACCCAGTCGACGAGTCGCCGCCCGAGCACCAGATGGACGTGCTTCGGGACCGCCGACCGCATCCGGGTGCCGAGCCCGGCGGCCATCACGACGGCTGCGAGCGGTGTCCCGGTCACGTCGACTGAATGGATGGCTGGGGCGCCAGGATTCGAACCTGGGATCGCGGGACCAAAACCCGCTGCCTTACCGCTTGGCTACGCCCCACTGCGCGTCGAGTATAGGCGCGGTGCGACAGCGATCCGCACCCGCCAGGGCGGACGCCTACGCGTGCTCCCGCTCGGTGAAGAGGAACGCGAGCGCGGCGATCACGAGGATCGCAACCATGATGTAGCCCAGCGTCTTGAAGAAGACGAAGAGCAGCGGGACGAGCAGCACGAGCACCTGTGAGGCTGCGAAGACCCAGCTCGCCTGCCTCACCGTCGGCGACTTGAAGTTGCGGCCGATCACCACCCAGTAGCCGACCGCGAAGACCGCGACGACGAACACCGCCCACCAGGGGATGACGCTCAGTACCACGAGGAGCCCTTCGATCACCGCGATCCAGAGAGCGATCCGGAGCCGGCGATCTTCGAGGAGAGCGCTCGCTCTCGAGGCGGCGCCTGAAGCCATGTCGGCCAGACGCTACCACGCAGGCTCCGCGACCCAGGTCGTGCCGAAGGCAGCAAGCCGGGACGCCGCCTGCTCGGCCATAGGCCGGCCGGCGAAGAGCCCGTACAGGGCCGGCCCGGCACCGCTGACATCGGCCCGAAAGGCCCCCGCAGCGAGCAGCTCGGCCGCGAGCGGCGAGGAGGCCAGGTCGTTCCGCGGCAGGGCGGCCAGCTCGGCGGCGGTCGTCGCGGCGATCGCCTCCAGGATGCGCCGGCCCCGCTCCTCGAAGCCTGGCCGCACCGGCGAAGCCATCGTAGACCGCGCCGGTCGACTCCTTCTCGACACCGTCGGGGAGCAGCAGCACCACCGAGTAGTCCTGCGGGAGGTCGAGCGCCCGAGGGTCGTGCCGTCGCCGGTGCCGAGCTTGGGGCCCGGCTCGAGGAAGAACGGGACGTCGGCGCCCAGGTGTCGGGCGAGCGCATGCAGCTGCTCGCGCGAGAGCGGCTCGGGAAGGCTCGTCGTTGGCCAGACGGAGCGCGGTCGCCGCGTCGGAGCTGCCGCCCCCGAGGCCCGCGGCGACGGGAATCCGCTTCTCGATCCACACGTGCCAGCGCGGCTCGATCCCGGCCGCGCGCGGCGATCGCCTCGAGCGCGGCTCTGACGATCGTGTCCTCGGGGAAGCCCTCGACGACGAGAGCGTCGGCGGGCTCGAGCGAGATCGTGTCGCAGAGGTCGATCCGCTGGAGGATCGTCGCCACCTCGTGCATCCCGTCGGGCCGCGTCGGGCCGACGACCAGCGCGAGGTTGATCTTCGCGTGGGCCGGCGCGCTCGTCACGGCAGCGCAGCCGTGAGGGCGACGAACTCGCCCGGGGCGAGCGCCTCGGCGCGCACGGCGGCATCGCGCCCGATCGCGGCGATCGCGGCCGCCGTCTAGGTCCCGTGAGGCGACGCCGGCGAGGGCGAGCGAGTTCGCGAGCGTCTTGCGGCGATGGGCGAACGCCGCCTCGACCACGCGCTTGACTCCGGGCGGGACTCCCGGCGAGCGGCGCCGGAAGGCGACGAGCGCCGAATCGACGTTCGGTCGCGGCCGGAAGACCTCTCGCGAGACGGCGTGGAAGCCCGGTCCGCTCGGTCACGAGCCCGACGAGCACCGACACGGCGCCGTAAGCCTTCGTGCCGGGCTCGGCGAAGAGGCGATCGGCGACCTCGCGCTGCACCATCACGCACCACGTGCCGACGGTCGGCAGGCGGTCGAGGCTCTCGACGACGAGCGGGGTCGCGATGTTGTACGGGAGGTTCGCGACGAGCTTCGTGGGCGCGGGGTCGAGCGTCGCGGGGTCGAGCCGAAGCGCGTCCTGCCAGTGGAGCGTCGTGCGCGGGATGCCCGCGAGGTGCGGCTCGAGCGTCCGGTCGAGCTCGACCGCGTGGACGTGGGCGACGCGCTCTGCGAGGTAGCGGGTGAGCGTGCCGAGACCGGGGCCGACCTCGAGCACGACGTCGTCCCGGTCGAGATGCGGCGAGCCGACCGATCACGCCGAGGAGGTTGTCGTCGACGAGGAAGTGCTGGCCGAGCTGCTTCTTCGGTACGACGCTCATGTCACAGGCCGAAGGCGGCGGTCGCGTTGGCGTCGATCTGGCGGGCAAGGTCGGCCGGCGCGACGCCGCGCACCTCGGCCAGCGTCGCGAGCGTGTGGACGACGTTCGCGGGCTCGTTGCGCCGTCCGCGGACCGGCTGCGGCGCGAGATACGGGCTGTCGGTCTCGGCGAGCAGGCGGTCGGCCGGGACCCGGCGCACCGCTTCGCGCAACGGGGCGGCCTTCGGATACGTCACGTTCCCGGCGAAGGAGACGTACCAGCCACGCTCGAGCGCCGTCGTGAGCAGCGGCGGCGAGGAGAAGCAGTGGAGGATGACGGTGCCGGCGGCGCGCTCGAGGACGGCGAGCGTGTCGTCGTCGGCGTCCCGCGTGTGGATCACGGCGGGCAGGCCGAGCTCGGCCGGCCAGCGCGAGCTGCCGCTCGAACAGCTCGCGCTGGACGTCGTGCGGGGCGTACTCGCGGAAGTAGTCGAGACCCGTCTCGCCGACCGCGACGGCTCGCTCGTGGCCAAGCAGCGCCCGCAGCTCGTCGAGCCGGTTCACATCGTCTCCGTCGGCGTTGTGCGGGTGCACGCCGAGGCATGCGAAGACGCCGTCGTTGCGCTCGGCCAGATCGAGGGCGTCCCGGGCGCCCGCGATCGTGGTCGCGACGACGACGACCCGGTCGACGCCCGCCTCGCGGGCGCGCTCGAGCAGGGCCGGTGCCTCGTCCCGGTCGAGGTGCGCGTGAGTGTCGATCACGCCCGGCCGAGCTCGAGCTCGACGATCGACGTGTCGAGCTTGCGGACGAGCGGCCGCGGCTCGCGAAGCGCCTGTCCCGGGGGCAGGCTGCTTGGCTCCCACCGGCCGATCCAGTCGCCGTACTCGCCGGTGAGCACCTCGTGGCTTCGCCCTCCCTCCTCCTCGACGTCGCGGAACTCGAGCGGCCCGGCGAGCCAGCCTTCGTAGCCGAGGAGCTCGTGGAGCGTCTGCGAGGTGTGCGGCAGGAACGGCGTGAAGATCACCTTCAGGCTGTCGAGAGCGCGCAGCCCGACGTAGAGGATCGTGCCGGCACGCTCCCGATCGGACTCGACAAGCGCCCACGGAGCCTGGTCGGAGATGTACTGGTTGACCTCGGACGAGAGACGCATCGCCTCGCCGAGCGCGGCCCGGAAGCGGCCACGCTCGATGAGCGAGCCGACCTGGGCGAAACCGGCGTCGATCGTCGCGAGCAGCGCTCGATCGTCATCGACGAGCTCACCGGGCTCCGGAACGGCGCCGAAGTTGCGATGCGCGTTCGTCAGCGTGCGGTTCGCCAGGTTCCCCCAGTTGGCGAGCAGCTCGTCGTTGTTGCGACGGACGAACTCGGCCCAGGTGAAGTCGGTGTCCTGCGTCTCCGGGCCGGCGGCGACGAGGTAGTAGCGCAGCGCGTCGGCGTCGTAGCGCTCGAGGAAGTCCCGGACATAGATCGCGTAGCCGCGGCTTGCGGAGAACTGCTTGCCCTCCATCGTCAGATACTCGGTCGCGACGACGTTCTCGGGGAGCTCGAGCGGGCCCTTCCCGGCTCCGTACTCGCCGCCCTGGTCGTAGCCGAGGAGCATCGCCGGCCAGATGACCGTGTGGAAGACGATGTTGTCCTTGCCCTGGAAGTAGTAGTGCTCGGCCTCGGGGTTCTGCCACCACTCGCGCCAAGCATCCGGCTCGCCGCGAAGCGCTGCCCACTCGATCGACGCGGACAGGTAGCCGATCACGGCGTCGAACCACACGTAGATGCGCTTGTGCTCGTCCTCGGCGTAGCCCGGAACGGGAATGCGCACGCCCCAGTCGAGGTCGCGGGTGATCGGCCGCGCACGGAGGTCGTCGAGCAGGTTGAGCGAGAAGTTCTTGACGTTCGGACGCCAGTCGTCCTGGCTCTCGATCCACGGGCGCAGCCGGTCGGCGAACTGGGGCAGGTCGAGGAAGAGGTGGTTCGTCTCGCGAAACTCGGGCACCGACCCGTCGATGCGCGAGCGTGGCTCGATCAGGTCGGTCGGGTCGAGCTGGTTGCCGCAGTTGTCGCACTGGTCGCCGCGCGCCTCCGAGTAGCCGCAGATCGGGCACGTCCCCTCGATGTAGCGGTCGGGCAGCGTGTGTCCCGTTGTCGGCGAGAACGAGACGAGCATCCGCTGCTCGACGATGGCGCCGCGCTCGTAGAGCGTCCTGAAGATGTCCTGCACGACGCGCTCATGGTTGAGCGTCGTCGTGCGCGAGAACAGGTCGTACGAGAGCCCCAGCCGTCGGAAGTCCTCGCGAAAGGACTGGTTGTAGTGGTCGGCGACCTCACCGTACGACTTCCCTTCTCGGTCTGCGGCCACCATCACCGGCGTGCCGTGCTCGTCCGTGCCGCTGACCATCAGGACGTCGTTGCCCCTGAGCCGGTGATAGCGGGCGAAGACGTCCGAGGGAACTCCGAACCCGGCGACGTGGCCCAGGTGTCGATGGCCCGCGGCGTACGGCCACGCAGGCGCCACGAGGATCTTCTTCCGCGAAGCCGGCATCGAGGTCAATGATACGAGGGGGTCTGGCGAGGGGCCGCGGGCGTCTCCGCAGGGCGGCGGCTCCCGCGAGCGGCAGCACGCCGAGGAGGGCGAGCAGGGCGGCGACGAGCGCCGCGCGCTGGGCGAAACGCCCTCCGCGAGTCTGCGGCGACTCTGGAGCGGGGCGATTCACCCGCACGGTGTTGTCCGCCGGCACGGGGTTCTGTGCGCGCAGGGTGTTATCCGCGGGCGCGGTATTTTCGGGAGAGACGCTGTTCTCCGCGGGCACCGTCACTTTTCGGACGAGCCGTGTCGTTCGGTGCAGCTTCTCCCCGGACGGTCGCAGGCCGAGCAGGGGCCGACGGCGGCGCCTCGATCTCGGCACGAACGGCGGGCACGGCCCGACCCGCAGACCTGGCTGGGATCACGCTCGCGGGCGCGGACACCGGTGAAGCGACCCCGGTCACGGCAACCACGGACGGGACCGAGAGAGGCGGATCGGAAGCAGGGCCGCCGTCCGGCGCGACGGCGGCGGGCGCCGCGACGGGCGACGCGGCCGCGTCGCTCGGGCGCGCCGGACGAGCCTCGAGCAGCTTGCCGTCGGTCTCCGTCGCCGAGAGCGGTTCCAGCGGGCTCGTCGTCGAGCCCAGCTGAACCGGCATGGAGCGCTCGCGGACAGCCGGCCGAGACAGAACGACCGGCGAGGCAACCGGGACCTGGATCCGACGCGGCTGCGGAGCCCCGGCCTCCACAGCCCGCGACGCGGATGCCCGCGGCTGCACGACCGGTGCCTCGGTTGCGGTCGGGGTCGGCGTGGCCGCAAGCGACGAAGGCTCAGCCGGCGGGACAGTGCCGGCTAGCTTCGCCGCAGGCGTGCTCACGGCCTCTGCCGGCGCCTGATCGACTGCCGTCTCCGTCGGGTTGACCGGCGCAGGCGGAACGGGCGAGCCCGACGGGCCAGACGGCTCGATGCTCGACTCCGAAGGCCCTGCGCCGCCGGGACGCGGCGGGTCGACCGAGGGCGACGCAATCGCCGCCGCCGTGGACGCGACGTCCGAGGGCAGCACAGCCGGCGCCGGAGCAGGCTCGGGCCTCGTCGAGTCGGGCGCCACGGGCGTCGGGGTCGCCGACGGAGACGCGCCAGCCCGTGCGGGCAGCGTCCCGATCGGATCGACGTAGCCGTACTCGTCGACCGACCAGCGGATGCCGAGGTGGACGTGCGGCTCCCCGATTCCCGGCTCGTCGCTCGGACCGATCGTCCCGACGCCGTCACCCTCGGCGACCGTCGCGCCCTTCGTGACCGCTATCGAGCCGAGGTGGGTGAGGGTCACCGACCAGCCGTCGGCCGTCTCGATCGTGACGCACTTCCCGTTCGTCGGCACGCTGCCGGCGAACGAGACGATGCCCGCGGCGGGCGCTCGAACGACCGCGCCGAGCGCTCCGGCGACGTCGATCCCCCGATGCTGGCCGGCGTCCTTCGGGAACTGCCGGTCGAACGAGAACGGTTGGAGCACGACGCCCTCGGCAGGCCACGTCCACGCGGCCGCCGACGGGATGACGGCAAGCGCCGCGATGAGGACGACCAGGGTTCGCCGCATGAGAATCCACCTCTCTGTCCGGGGGAACGACTGTTCGATCCACCGTAGGAATGGCGGTCAACGTTGTCAACGCTGCTGACGCAGTTGTCACAGTCGCGTGACAGAGTTGTCACAGAGACCCGCGATAGAGGTCGTTCCGAGATGCCCCGGTCAGGCGGGCGACGGTCTCGGCGGCGACCCGTCTGGGTGTTCCGGCCGCGACGAGATCGGCCACCGCCGCCTCCGCGGCGCCTCCGCGGGGGGCAGACTCGCCCGGCCCGAGCACGAGCGTGATCTCGCCCTTGGGCGGCTCGGCGTACCGCTCGGCGAGCTCCGCAGCCGTTCCCCGCACGAGCTCCTCGAACCGCTTGGTCAGCTCTCGACAGACGACGACGGGACGGTCCGGAGAGACGCTCGCGAGCGACTGCAGCGATGCCCCGAGACGCTGCGGCGACTCGAAGGCGACAACGGGCCAGCGCCACGACGCAAGCTCCTGCCAGAGCGCCGCACGTTCCGCCGCCCGTCGCGGCAGAAACCCGACGAACACGTAGCGCTCGGCGGCGAGGCCGCTCAGCACGAGCGCCGTCTCGACCGCCGAGGCCCCCGGGAGGACGGTCACCGCCACGCCGGCGTCGAGCGCCGCTCCGACGAGTCGGCCGCCCGGGTCGGAGATCCCGGGCAGGCCCGCGTCCGAGACGAGCGCCATCCGCTCACCGGCAAGAAGGCGGGGCAGAAGCTGCTTCGTCCTCGCGGCCTCGTTGTGCTCGTGAAAGGAGAGCAGGCGGGCCTCGATCCCGTGCCGCTGAAGGAGGCCCTGAGTGTGGCGCGTGTCCTCGGCGAGCACGACATCGGCCTCGCGAAGCTCGGCGAGCACCCGCAGGGTGACGTCGTCGAGGTTCCCGATCGGCGTCGCGCAGACGGCGAGCGGCACGTCGCCTACCGGATGGCGTCGCGTGCCGCGAGCGCCGCGCCGATCATGCCCGCCTCGACGCCGAGCTTCGCGGCGACGATCGGCACCTCGCCTCCCGGCGCGAGCGCCTCCCTGGCCATGACCTCGCGGGCCGGCTCGACCAGGAGCTCGAACGCGTGGACGCCGAAGCCGCCGCCGATCACGACCACCTCCGGGCCGAACACGTTCACGAGCGATCCGACCGCCGCTCCCAGGTGGTGGCCGATCTCCGTCAGGACCGGGTCGCCCTGCTCGATCAGGTCGGTGGCGGTCGCGTCCGTTCCGAGCAGCTGCTTCGCGCGCCTGTCGGCGGCGGCGCCCGAGCAGTAGGACTCGACATGGCCGCGACCCGTGCACGCACCCTGGCAGGGCTCGCCGTCCTCGACGATCACGATGTGCCCGAGCTCGGCCCAGCCGCGGTAGAGCTGGCCGCCGGTGACGACGCCGCCACCGACACCCGTGCCGAGCGTGAGCATCACGAGGTCGTTCACGCCCTGGCCCGCGCCGATCCGGTGCTCGGCGAGCGCTGCCGTGCTCCCGTCGTTGTCGACCGTCACCGGTAGGCCGAGCCACTCCCGCATCTCCGCCCGGAAATGGAGGTCGTCGAGCGGGATGTTCACGGCTCCGAGCACCGCACCCGTGCCCTGGTCGACGCGCGCCGGCACGCCGAAGCCGACGGCCTCGACCTCGGGCGTCTTCAGCTCGCGCACCATCTCGACGAGCGCCGCGAGCAGCGCCTCCTGCGACTCGACGGGCGTCGCCCGGTCGAGCGTGCGCTCGACCTCGCCGTCGCTGGAGACGAGACCGGCGTGGATCTTCGTGCCGCCCACGTCGACCCCGATCACGCGCCGACCTCCCATGCCGCGGATACCCTACTTCCCTCGGATGGCGCCGGACGAGAAGCCCTATCGCGTCTATCGAGGCGGACGAACGCGGGGCAAGGTGCCCGCGCCACCGACGCAGCGACCCCCGACGAAGGCGCCGACCCGAGCGAGCCCGGGCGACGAAGGCGAGCGCCCCAGGGGTCGACAGGCGGCGCCTGAAACTCCCCGCGCGGCCCTCGTGGAAGCGCGTTCTCCTCATCTCGGCCCTTGCCCTCGTGGCAATCGTTCTCGTCTGGGCGGTCGCAAGCTACTTCGCCGTTCGCAGCGGCATCGGGGCGGCCAACAAGCGACTCGAACCCGGGGTCGAGGCCCGCTCGCCGACCAGAACGGCCTCCTGCTCTCGCACGGGACGACGATCCTGCTGCTCGGCACCGACAGCGCCGACCTCCCCGGCCGGGCCGGCAACCGTCACTCCGACTCGATCATGCTCGTCCGCAGCGACCCCTCGCGTCACCGCGTCTCCTACCTCTCGCTTGCCGCGCGACCTCTTCGTCGCCGTCCCCGGCGTCGGGAACGCGAAGATCAACGCCGCCTTCCAGGCCGGCGGCGCGCCGCTCGCGATCCGCACGGTCCGCGAGTTCACCGGGACTCAAGATCAACCACGTCGTCGTCGTCGACTTCGCGAACTTCGAGGATCTGATCGACGCACTCGGCGGAATCACGGTCGACGTGCCGGCCCCGATCCTCTCCAACCGCTTCGACTGCCCCTTGAAGACGGACGAGGCTGTCGCCAGTGGGAGGGTTGGCGCTTCAGCAAGGGCCGTCACCACCTGGACGGACGGCGTGCGCTCATCTACTCGCGCATCCGCGAGAACCGCCTCAACCCGCGCGAGACCGACATCGCCCGCGCGGCCCGTCAGCAGGCCGTGATGCAGGCGGTGACGGCGAAGCTGACCTCGTTCGGGACGCTGGTGAAGCTGCCGTTCGCGGGCGACTCGCTCACCGCGCCGCTCGCAACCGACCTCACGACCGGCGCAGCTGCTCCAGCTCGGCTGGGTCAAGAAGCGAGCCTCGAGCGGAAACACGCTCTACTGCCGGCTCGGCGGCGATCCGTCGAGCGCGAGCGGGCAGTCGGTGATCATCCCGAGCGAGGACAATCGCAACGTGCTCTCGATGTGGCAGGGACGCTCGGCGCCGCAGCTGCCGTCGACCACGTACGGCCCCGGCTGCCGCAAGGGCCGCCCGCTTCGGTGAGGAAAGCTCAGGTCTCGGCCGATGCGGGACTACCGCTCGACGAGCCGCCTTCCGACGACGAGCCGCCGTCCGAGGAGGAACCGCCGTCGGAGGACGACGACGACGACGACCGACGACGAGTCGCTGGAGCCGGAGTCGCCGGAGCTCGCGTCCTTCGGCTTGCGCGCCCCGCGGCCGTAGTCGGTCGAGTAGAAGCCGGACCCCTTGTAGTGAACCGCCACCGGATGGAGCACACGCTGGAGCGGCTCGGCACCGCAGACCTCGCACCGGTCCGGGCTCGGATCCGACATGCCGTGGAAGACCTCCAACAGATGCCCGTTCGGGCACTTGTACTCGTAGATCGGCATCGGCCGGGCAAGGCTAGCAGCGGGTCCGGCGGAGCACGCCTCGCGCGAGGAGGGGCCGTCCTCGCGGCGATTTGCGCCCTTGTGCTGGCCTCGGCCGAGGCGGCATGGGGACATGCCTTCCTCGTCACGACCGATCCGCCGAACGGCTCGATCCTCGCGGGGCCGCCGTCCGTCGTCACCGCAACCTTCTCGAGCTCCGTCCGCGTCGGCTCGCGGAACGCCGCGATCAGGAACGCCGACGGAGCCGACGTCCTCGGCGGCGAGCCGTACATCAGGGGATCGCGGGTGCTCGTCATTCCGCTGAAGCCCGCGCTCCGCGACGGCACCTACACCGTTCGCTGGAGCATCGTCTCCGACGACGGCCACCGGGGAGAGGGCCTGATCGCGTTCGGGATCGGCAAGGGAAGCGGCGCGCCCGTCGCGGCGCTCGGCATCCAGGGCTCCGTCACGTGGCAGCAGATCGTGATGCGCAGCATCTTCCTGCTCGGCGTGCTCGGCGCCCTCGGCGCAGCGGCGTTCGCCGTCGTGGTGCTGCGGCCGCTCGAAGCCGGACGTGACGTCTGGCGTCGCCATGCGCACGTGCTCTTCCTCGCCTTCCTGCTCTCCTTCGCGGGCGCGGACGCGCTGATCCATGACACCGCCGGGGGCGCGACCCGGTTCGAGCAATGGCTCGTCGTCGCCGCGGTGACCTCGGTCGTCGGGGCGGCGGCCGCGGCGCTCGCCCCGCTCTGGGCTCCCCTGCTCTACGTCGGGTGGGCCGCGGCGGCCGTGGTCGCCGTCTGCCCGACACTCTCCGGGCACGCGCTCGACCCCGATCAGCCGAGCCTGATCGCTCCGGCGGCCGACCTGCTCCATCTCGGGGCCGCCGGCATCTGGGTCGGCGGGCTCGCGTCGCTCGTGCTCGTGCTCGGTCGCGCTCCCATCCCGACGCGACGCGCAGCCGCACGACGGTTCTCGGCGATCGCCGGGCCCGCCGTGCTCGTTGTCGCCGCCGCCGGCGCGTCCCGCGCGCTGACTGAGCTCACCGCCGTGAGCCAGCTCTGGACGACGAGCTACGGTCGCGTGCTCCTGCTCAAGACGGGCCTCTTCGCCGTCCTCGTGACGCTCGGCTACTTGGGCCGCCGTGGGCTCTCCGCGGCGATCGAGCGGCTCGAGGGGATCATGCTGCTCGAGCTCGCGCTCCTCTCGGCAGTCGTCGTCGCGGTGGGCACGCTCACGGCGCTCCGCCCGGGAGTCTCGCGGCCGAAGGCGGCGACGGCGACGCCGTCCGTCATCCGGCAGCCGCCGCCTGCGCCGCCGCTCGGCGCATTCGTCGACGGCGCCCAGGCCGGTCGCCTCGCGGTCGGCTTCGCCTACGAGGCCGGCACCGCGATCGTGACGCTCCTCGGCCCCGACGGGAGCGGCGCGACGGGCGTGCCGGTGAGCATCGGCGGGCAGGCCCCCAATCGCTGCGGGCGCGGCTGCTTCTCCGCCCGTGTGCCCGGACCGACGATCCCCGTCCGCGTCGGCGCGACGACCCTCTCGTTCGAGGTGCCTCGAGTGCTTCGCCGTGCAACCACCGAGCTGCGAGGCCTCCGCCGCGACTACGAGTCGCTCTCTGCCCTCACGATTCGCGAGCGGCTCTCGTCACGTCCGGGGAGCATGCAGGTGACCGAGTTCCGCGAGCGGGCGCCCGACCGGATGGCGTTCCGGATCACGGCCGCGAGCAACCCCGCGCTCGTGGGCACGGAGGGCGTCGTGATCGGCTCGCGCCGCTGGGACCGCTCGCCGGGCGGGCAGTGGACAGCGTCCGCCCAGGCGCCGCTCCGCGTGCCGCGGGCCTACTGGACGGCGAAGGCGCGCAACGCGTTCTTCGTCGCGCGGGACGAGATCACGTTCTACGACCCGTCGTTCCCGGGGTGGTTCCGGGTCCGGTTCGACCCCCGGACCGGCCACGTGCGGACGCTCAACATGTTCGCGATGGCGCACTTCATGTTCCACGCCTACTCTGACTTCGACCGCCCCGTCTCGATCTCGCCGCCCTCCCGGTAGCGCGGCGCCTCGAACTCCTCGAGCTCGACGAAGCAGGGGGCGTCCTCGAATGCGGCGAGTCCGGCGGGCGTCTCTCGCGGGCGCGACGACCGGCGCAGGCGGCGCGCGGTCGCGATCGTGCCCGCCGCGCCGACGATACTCCCGAGCGCGAACGAACGTAGCCGGTCGCGGGTCCCGGACGAGCGTCGCCGCTCGGACTCGTCCATGAGAGCATCCTACGCGTGCGGATCACGACGCTCGGCGACCTGCTCCTGGACGTGATCGTCCGGCTCGAGGAGCCGCTCGTCGCCGACGACGATCGCCCGGCACGCACGCACACGTGCGCCGGCGGCCAGGCCGCGAACGTCGCCGCGTGGGCGGCCTCCCTCGGCGCCGAGGCCCGGCTCGTGGCGAAGCGCGGCGAGGATCCCGCCGGCGACGTCGTCTCGAGCGAGCTGCGCGGCCACGGCGTCGAGCTCGCCGGCCCGGTCGGGGGACGCACGGGCGATCGTCGTCGCGATCGTGGCGGGCGGCGAGCGCACGATGGTCTCCGACCGGGGACAGCGCCCCCGACCTCCGTCCCGACGAGCTCGAGGCGTCGTGGTTTCGGTGCGACGCCCTCCACGTCTCCGGCTACGCGCTGATGCGGGAGCCGATCGGGCGCGCGGCGCTCGAGGCCGCCTAGCTCGCACGTGCCGAGGGGGCGCAGGTGTCGCTCGATCTCTCGTCCTGGACGCTGATCGACGATCCGTTCCGGGCACGGACGCGCGAGCTCGCGCCCGACGTCGTCTTCGCCGCCGAGGAGGAGCGCGACACGTTCGGCGAGCTCGAAGCGCGCTGGATCGTGAAGCGCGGCGCGGCGGGTGCGGAGGTCGACGGCGAGGCGTTCGCGGCGCGTCCGACGGACGTCGTCGACCCGACCGGGGCCGGAGACGCGTTCGCCGCGGGGTTCCTCGTCGGCGGCATCGAGCTCGGCCTCGATGCCGCCGCGCGCTGCTGCGCGACCGTCGGAGCGATGCCGTGATCCGGATCGCCGAGGAGATCGTCCAGGCCGGACGCGAGGGCCGCGGCGTGGTCGCGCTCGAGACGACCCTCGTCGCGCACGGGTTTCCGCCCGGCGTGGGCGTCGAGGTCGGGCGCGCGTCGGAGGACGCGGTGCGCGCGGGCGGGTCCGTGCCCGCGACGATCGGCGTCCTCGACGGAGAGATCGTGGTCGGCCTGACCGGCGACGAGCTCGCCCGGTTCGACGCCTCCGCCCGCAAGGTCGGGCCGCGCGACCTCGGCGCGGCGGTCGTCCAGGGCGCGGTCGGGGCGACGACCGTGGGCGGCACGCTCGCCGTCTGCAACGCGACCGGCATCCAGTTCATGGCGACGGGCGGGCTCGGCGGCGTGCATCGCGGCTGGCCGACGCCTCCCGACGTCTCGGCCGACCTCCAGGCGCTCGCCCAGACGCAGGCGCTGGTCGTCTCGTCGGGCGTGAAGTCCCTGCTGGACGTGCCCGCGACGGCCGAGCTACTCGAGACGCTCGGCGTGCCGGTGCTCGGCTTCGGGACGGACGAGCTGCCTCTCTTCTACACGGCCCGAGGCGGCCCGCCCGTCTCGGCCCGGGTCGACTCGGCCGAGGAGGCCGCGCGGATCGCGGCGGCGCACTGGGAGCTCCGCGCGGGCGGCCTCCTGCTCGCACAGGCCCCCGAGGAGAGCCTCGACGACGTCGAGCCGCTGATCGAGCAGGCGCTCGCGGCCGCGGAGGAGAGCGGGGCTCGCGGCCAGGCAGTGACACCGTTCGTACTCGACTTCCTCCATCGCGAGAGCGACGGCCGGACGCTGCGCGCGAACCGCGACCTCGTCGTCGCGAACGCGCGACTCGCCGGGGAAGTCGCCGCCGTCTCGCTCGAGGAGGATTGACTCCCGGGCTCGACGACGAGCAGCGTGAAGCACCGGTGTCAGCCTCGCGAGGAGTATGAGGAGTCGGCGTTCCGGCTCCTCGCCCGTTCGGACCGCGTCGAGCCGACCCGCGCCGCCTGGTCGAAGTAGAGGAGCGCCGCGCCGATGAAGAGCAACGGGCTGAGCACGAGGTCGGCGAGGAAGAACGCCGTGCGCTGTGTCGCATCCCCCTGGTCTTTGAGCAGGTACACGAGTACGAACTTCGTCAGGCCGTAGACGAGCACGAGGGTCGCGAGCGAACCGAGCGCGTGCACGAAGTCGGCGCTCCCGAGCCGGCGGCCGCGCGCGAACCCGTCGCGAAACGGGAGCTGCTCGGCAACGGCCGCCGGGACCGCGAGGCCGACGAGCGCGAGCCAGGCAACCGCTGGGAGGATGAAGAGCATCGTGAGCGCCGGGACGGGAATCCAGATCACGAGGCCGAGCGCGACCGCCGTCCACGTGTGCGGCTTCCCCGTGACGAGGCTCGACGCGATCACGTAGGCGGCGGTCACGAGGGGCGCCCCGGCAAGCAGGACGAGCGCCTGGTAGACCGGCGCGAGCCCGGGCGTCACCTGATCGATGACGGCGACCGCGAGGCCAAGCGGGAGCACGCGCCAGAAGTGCTCCTGGTAGAAGCGGATCGTCACTGCGACGAGCTGTCCGGCCGTGCGCTCGGCCGGGGGGAGCGGCGGCGGGAGCGGCTCGGGCCCTCTAGCCATCGAGCGCCTCGACGAGCGCGCGGACCCCGGAGCGAAGCAGGACGAGCGCCTCCTCGAGCTGCCAGCGCGCCCGGTCGGGCTCGCCGATGTCATTCGAGACCGCGCGCAGCTCGAGCGCGGGCACGCACGCGAGCTCGCACGCGCGCAGAACGGCGAATCCCTCCATCGCCTCCACGTCGCAGCCGGTCGAGCCGCCGACCCGGGCGCTCGTCCCGATCGGGCAGACGCGGGCCTCGGGCAGCGCCGCCCGGGCCGCCGCCAGAAGCGTCGCATCGGGACGGGCCGACGCGGCCACGAGGGCAGAGTCGGTGTCGCAGTAGAGCGCCTCGCTGCCGAGCACGAGCTCGGGTGCGGTGAACCCGCGGGCGCCGGCGAGCCCGAGCTGGAGCACCGCCGGTGCCGGCCCCTCCGACAGCGCACGGGCCGTCGCGACCGCCGCATCGACGGGCCCGACGCCGCAGACGACCTGCCTGCCGGCGAGGCCCTCGAGGCCCTCCAGCTCGCGCTCGGTCGCGGCGATCAGCAGCACCGGGCGAGAACCTAGCCTGAGCACCGCTCTGACGCTCCTGAGGGTCGCTCTGCATCAACTTCGCGACAGGAGTGAGAAAAGACGCGCACGACCCCTGGTGCGACTGCGAGGCCGCGGCTATCCCGGAGGACGACTTCCATCCCAAGCCGAGAGGAGTGTTCATGCAGTCGACCCTGGTGCGTGTGATCGTGGTCGGGCTAGCCGCGCTCGTCGCCGTCGGCGGAGCGGCGTTCGCCACCGAGCGCGGTCCGGGCCGCGGCGCCGAGGCCGTCATCACCGCCTGCCTGCAGAAGAACGGACAGATCCGGCTCGTTGCCGAGGCCAGTGCCTGCCGCCGGGCAGAGAGCGTCGTGCGCTGGAACGTGGCCGGGCCGAAGGGCGACCCGGGTCCGAAGGGTGACATCGGGCCCAAAGGCGACACCGGTTTGAAAGGAGACACCGGCTTGAAAGGAGACACGGGCCCGAAGGGCGACACGGGTCTGAAGGGCGACACCGGCTTGCCCGGTGGCACGGGTGCTCCGGGCCCCGCCGGGCCGGCCGGGCCGATCGGCCTGACCGGTCCGCAGGGTGGCCAGGGAGAGCGTGGCCCGCAGGGGCCGCCCGGCGCCACGGGGGCGACGGGGCCGGCAGGTCCGGCAGGGCCGAAGGGCGATCCGGGAGCCGGCATCTCGTCGTTCGACAATCTCTCCGGCCTGCCGTGCTCGAACGGTGGCCAGAGCGGCACGATCGCGATCACCTACGACGCCGGAGGTCATGTGACGCTGACGTGCGGGACGGCGTCGCCGCCACCTCCGCCACCTCCGCCACCTCCGCCGCCTCCGCCTCCACCCCCTCCACCGCCTCCGCCGCCCGGCCCTCCGCCGCCTCCACCACCACCGCCGAGCTCCTCGACGATCACGGTCAACGAGCTCGCCACGGGGACGTCCGGATCGGCCGCTGACGAGTTCGTCGAGCTCTTCAACTCTGGCACGACGGCCGTCGACGTCTCGGGCTGGAAGGTCGTGTACCGGTCCGCGGCGGGCACGTCCGACACGACGCTCGCGACGATCCCCGCGGGGACGTCGATCCCCGCAGGAGGCTTCTACCTCCTCGGCGGGAGCGCCTACGCCGGCACGGCGACGGCCGACCTGTCGTTTGCGACCGGCATCGCGGCCGCCGGAGGCGCGGTCGGGATCCGTGACACCGCGGGAACGCTGGTCGACGGCGCCGGCTGGGGAACCGCGACGAATGTCCTCGTCGAGGTCGCCGCGGCGGCCGCCCCGCCCGCGACCGCCGCACCCGGCTCGAGCATCATCCGGCTTCCCGACGGCCACGACGCCGGGAACAACTCGAGCGACCTCTCCGTCAGCTCGACGGCGACGCCGCGGGCGGCGAACCACTGAGGATCGGGTCCGACGAGCAGACGGCGATCTGAGAGCATCTGCGCATGGCGTATCGCGTTCTGCGCGGCGACGAGCACGAGTGGGAGGAGCGACCGTCCGCCCTGGACGGCGCTCCTCCTCGCCGTCTCACCGACATCACGACTGCAGGCGTCCTCGCCGAGTCGCGGGCCCGAATCTGGCGCTATCCCCCGGGCAGCCGCGGCCGACGCCATCGCGAACTCGCCCAGGAGGAGGTGTTCGTCGTCCTCGCCGGGACGCTCACGATGCTGCTCGACGACCCGCCGGAGCGGGTCGAGCTCCCGCCGTGGAGCGTCGTCACGGTCGAGACGGGCACGGCCCTCCAGCTACGCAACGAGGGCGCCGAGGAGGTCGTCCTTTTCATCTACGGTGCTCCTCCCGTGGTCGGGCAGTCCGAGATCCTCGACGACGTCTAGCTAGCGAGCCGCGGCGGCGGCCGGCGAATCCGCCTTCGTGAAGACGAGGTCGCCGTTCTGCGCGTCGACGACGATCGTGTCGCCCCCAGTGAAGTCGCCCTCGAGCAGCCGCACGGCGAGCCGGTTCTCGAGCAGGCGCTGAATCGCGCGCTTGAGCGGGCGGGCACCGTAGGCCGGGTCCCAGCCCGCCTCGGCGATCGCCTCCTTGGCGGCGTCCGTCAGCTCGAGCTCCAGGTCGCGCTCGGCGAGCCGCTCGCGCAGGCGCTCGAGCTGGAGCTCGACGATCTCGCCGAGCTGGTCCCGTGTCAGCGCCTTGAACTCGACGATCTCGTCGATCCGGTTGAGGAACTCGGGCCGGAAGTGGTCGCGCATGCGACTCGGCGCTGCGGATGTTCGAGGTCATGATCAGCACGGTGTTGCGGAAGTCGACCGTCCGGCCGTGGCCGTCGGTCAGGCGTCCGTCGTCGAGCACCTGCAGCAGCACGTCGAACACCTCGCCGTGCGCCTTCTCGATCTCGTCGAGCAGGACGACCGAGTAGGGCCGCCGACGCACCGCCTCGGTCAGCTGACCGCCCTCGTCGTAGCCGACGTAGCCCGGGCGGCGCGCCGACGAGCCGCGAGACGGTGTGCCGCTCCTGGTACTCGCTCATGTCGAGCCGCACCATCGCGTGCTCGTCGTCGAACATGAACTCGGCGAGCGCGCGGGCGAGCTCGGTCTTGCCGACACCCGTCGGGCCGAGGAAGACGAACGAGCCGATCGGCCGGTTCGGGTCCTGGAGCCCGGTCCGCGCGCGCCGCAGCGCGTTCGCGACGGCGGCCACGGCCTCGTCCTGGCCGATCACGCGCTGATGCAGCCGCTCCTCCATGTGGATCAGCTTCTCGGTCTCGCCCTCGAGCAGACGCTCGACGGGGATGCCCGTCCAGCGGGCGACGACCGCCGCGATGTCGTCCTCGTCGACCTCCTCCTTCACCATCGGGTTCTCGGTCGGCCTCGAGTCGCGCTCGGCGAGCTCCCGCTCGAGCTCGGGCAGGTCGGCCGTGCTGATCTCGGCGACGCGCGTGAAGTTGCCCGCGCGCTCGGCCCGCTCGTACTCCATCCGCAGCTCGTCGATCTGCGCCTTGATCTCGCCGATCCGCTCGAGCGCCTCCTTCTCCTTCGCCCAGCGGGCCGCGAGCGCGTTCCGCTCCTCCTTCGCCTCGGCGAGCGCACGCTCGACCGGCTCGCGCACCGCGTCGGACTCCTTGCCCATCGCCGCGAGCTCGATCTCGAGCTGCATCACGCGCCGGTTCGCCTCGTCGAGCTCGACCGGCGACGACTCGATCTCCATCTTCAGCCGCGACGCCGCCTCGTCGACGAGGTCGATCGCCTTGTCGGGCAGGAAGCCGGTCGGCGATGTAGCGATGCGGAGAGCACAGCGGCGGCGACGAGCGCCGAGTCGCGGATCGTCACCCGTGGTGGGCCTCGTAGCGCTCCTTGAGCCCGCGCAGGATCGCGATCGTGTCGGCGACCGACGGCTCACCCACGAAGACGGGCGCGAACCGCCGCTCGAGCGCCGCGTCCTTCTCGATGTGCTTGCGGTACTCGTCGAGCGTCGTCGCGCCGACGCAGCGGAGCTCGCCGCGCGCGAGCATCGGCTTGAGCAGGTTCGCCGCGTCGACCGCGCCCTCGGCCGCGCCCGCGCCGACGATCGTGTGCAGCTCGTCGATGAAGAGCACGAGCTCGCCCTCGGCGTTCTTGATCTCGGTGAGCACGGCCTTCAGCCGCTCCTCGAACTCGCCGCGGTACTTCGAGCCGGCGAGCAGCGCGCCGATGTCGAGCGCCCAGACGCGCTTGCCCTTCAGGCTCTCGGGAACGTCGCCCTTCGACGATCCGCTGCGCGAGACCCTCGACGATCGCCGTCTTGCCGACGCCCGGCTCGCCGATCAGCACCGGGTTGTTCTTCGTGCGCCGAGAGAGGATCTGGATCACGCGCCGGATCTCCTCGTCGCGGCCGATCACGGGGTCGAGCTTGCCCTCCTCGGCCGCCTCGGTCAGGTCGCGGCCGAACTTCGCGAGGGCCTGGTAGCGTGCCCTCCGGGTCCTGCGAGGTGACGCGCTGGCCGCCGCGCACCTCCTTGATCCAGGCGAGGACCTCGTCGCGCGGCGCGGGCTCGAGCGCGAGGAAGAGGTGCTCGCTCGAGACGTAGTCGTCCTCGAGCTGCGCCCGCTCGCGGTCGGCCCTGTCGAGCACCTCGCGGAACGAGCTCGAGGTCTGCGGCAGCGTCTGCGCGCCGCTCGCCGTCGGCCGTGCGGCGAGCTTCTGCTCGGCCTCGGCCCGGAGGTGCTGCCAGTCCGCGAAGAGCTCCTGGTCGAGCAACGCGAGCAGCAGATGCTCGGGGTAGATCTCCGGGTTGCCGCGACGCCGCGCGAGCTCCTGTGCGGCCGCGATCGCCTCCTGGCTCTTGATCGTCAGCTTGTTGAAGTCCATCACTGGTCCTTTCGCACGGGCGGCTGGGCCGGCCGGTAGAGCACGATGTCGCGCCGGTACTGCCGGTGCACCTGCTGGATCGCCTCGCGCATCTCGAGCTCCATCCGGTCGAGCCGCCGGTGCATCCGCTTCAGCTCGTCCTCGAGCGCGAGCACCTGCTCGACCCCCGCGAGGTTGAGCCCGACCTCGGTCGTCAGCCGCTGGATCAGCCGCAGCCGCTCGACGTCCGCGTCCGAGTAGAGCCGGGTGTTGCCGGCGGTGCGCTTCGGGCGGACAAGCCCCTTCTGCTCGTAGATGCGCAACGTCTGCGGGTGCATGCCGACGAGCTCGGCGGCGACGCTGATCATGTAGCGCGGCCGCTCGTCCATCACTTGCGAGCCCTTCTGAGGAAGGTGACGAGCACCGAGCCGGCGACGAGCGCCACAAACAGCACCTCGGCGTAGCTGCCTGCGCCCAGGTCGCTGACGATCAGAACCGCAGCGACCACGGCAAGCGGCGCGAGCCTTCGAAGCCAACCCGACGCCCGACCCCGGACGGGGTCGCTCCCGGACGGAGGAGTCCCTGAGTCAGCGGTTTGCGGAACACGCTTCTGCGCGCCGACCGCCACGTCCGCCTCGGCCATGCGCGGCTCCGGCGCGACGCGCGGCCCTTCCTCGAGCATCTTCTCCAGGTCGGTCATCAGCCGAACAGCCTGTCTCTCGGGTTCGACGTGTGCGCCTTGCGCAGGCTCCTCGAGCGCCTCGCGCTCGGCCTTCGTCAGCTTCGCCGGCACCTGGATGCGCACGCGTGCGAGCAGGTCGCCGCGACCCTCGCCCTTCAGGCGAGGCGCGCCGCGACCCTTCACCCGCAGCAGCTTGCCGTCCTGCGAGCCGGCGGGCACCTTCAGCGACACGCGGCCGTCGGGAGTCGGGATCTCGACCTCGGCGCCGAGCGCCGCCTCGTCGAGCGTCACCGGGACGTCGAGCACGAGATCGTCGCCGCGGCGCTCGTAGAGCTTCGACGGCTCGACGCGTGTGACGACGTAGAGGTCGCCGGCCGGCGCGCCGCCGAAGCCGGCCTCGCCCTTGCCCTTGAGCTTGATCTTCGTGCCGTCCGGACGCCGGCGGGAATCCGCACCGTGTAGCGCTTCGTGCGCCGCTCGCGACCGGTCCCCCGGCAGGTCTCGCACGGCGTCTCGACGACGGTGCCGTTGCCGCGGCAGCGCGGGCACGGCTGCTGGAGCGCGAAGAGGCCCTGCGAGGTCGCGACGACGCCGCTGCCGTTGCACTCGGGGCAGCGCTTGCGGCGCCGTCCCGGGTGCGGCTCCCGTGCCGTGGCAGGTGTGGCAGGCAAGCTCGAGCTCGACCGGCACGGTCGTCTGGAGGCCGCGCAGCGAGTCCTCGAACGAGATCCGAACCGGCACCTCGACGTCGGCACCGCGCTGGCCGCGCTCCTGCCTCGGCGCCCGCCCGCGGCCGCCGCCGCCGAAGATGCCGCCGAAAATGTCGCCGAGGTCGAAGTCCGAGAAGTCGAACGTCGTCCCGCCCGCCCCCGGCCGGCCGTTCGCCTGGCCGAACGTGTCGTACTGCTTGCGCTTCTCCGGGTCGGAGAGCACGTCGTAGGCGTGCTGGATCTCCTTGAAGCGCGACTCGGCCGCCTCGTCGCCCGGGTTGTGGTCGGGGTGGTACTGGCGGGCGAGCTTGCGGTAGGCCTTCTTGAGCTCGTCGGCCGATGCGTTCTTCGGGACGCCGAGCGTCTCGTAGAGCGAGCTAGGCATCCTCGCCACCGGCCGCGCCGCCGGCGCTCACGACCACGCGCGCCGGCCGCAGGACGCGGTCGCCGAGCTTGTAGCCCTTCTGGAGCACCTGGATCACGGTGCCCTCCGCGGCGTCCGACGGCTGCGCGAGCAGCGCCTCCTGCGTGTGCGGATCGAAGGCGCCGTCGGTCTCGACCTCGACGAGCCCCTCCTTCGCGAGCGCATCCGCGAGCGCGCGATGGACGAGCCCGACGCCCTCCTCGAGTCGCGCCTCCTCGTGGTTCGCGGCCGCCTCGAGCGCACGCTCGAGATCGTCGAGCACGGGCAGCAGCTGCTTCACGAGCCGCTCGGAGGCGCGCGAGACGAGCTCGGCCTGGTCGCGCGCCGCCCGCTTGCGGAAGTTGTCGAACTCCGCCTTCAGTCGCTGGAGCGCATCGAGGTACTCGTCGCGCTCGCGAGCGACTGCGGTCGAGATCAGCCGGGGGAACCTCCCGGTTCCCCCGGACCCCCTCCACCGGTCCGCTTTCGCGGACAGGCGCGTTCGCGCCGGCCTCGACGTCCTCGAGCCGCTCGGCGGAATCGTCGGTCACGAGGTCTTGGCCTCCTCGTCCACCACCTCGTACTCGGCGTCCTCGATCACCTCGTCGTCGGAGGTCGTCGAGGCACCGTCGCCCCCGGCCGTCGAGGCCGACGCCTGCGCGTAGATCGCGGCTGCGGCCTCCGTCCATGCCTCCTGGAGCGCGTCGCTCTTGGCGTTGATCTCGGCCACGTCGCTCGAGTCGAGCACGCCGCGGAGCTCCATGATGCGGCCCTCGACGGTCGAGGCGACCGCCTCGTCGAGCTTGTCGCGGTGCTCGGCCAGCGACTTCTCGGTCTGGTAGGCGAGGGCCTCCGCCGTTGTTCCGAGCGTCCGCCAGCTCGCGCAGCCTGTGCGCCTCGTCGGCGTGCGCCTCCGCGTCCTTGATCATCCGCTGCACCTCGTTCTCGGAGAGGCCCGAGCCGCCTTCGATCTTGATCTGCTGCTCATTGCCGGTCCCGAGGTCCTTCGCCGAGACGTTGATGATCCCGTTCGCGTCGATGTCGAACGCGACCTCGATCTGCGGCATGCCGCGCGGCGCCGGCGGGATGCCGACGAGCTGGAACTTGCCGAGCGTCTTGTTGTACATCGCCATCTCCGACTCGCCCTGGAGGACGTGGATCTCGACCGACGGCTGGTTGTCCTCGGCCGTCGTGTAGACCTCCGCCTTGCGGGTCGGGATGGTCGTGTTGCGCTCGATCAGCGCGTTGAAGACGCCGCCCTTCGTCTCGATCCCGAGCGACAGCGGTGTCACGTCGAGGAGCAGGATGTCCTTGACCTCGCCCTTGAGGACGCCGCCCTGGATCGCCGCGCCGACGGCCACGACCTCGTCCGGGTTGACGCCCTTGTGCGGCTCCTTGCCGATCAGCTCCTTGACCTTCGCCTGCACGGCCGGCATGCGGGTCATGCCGCCGACGAGCACGACGTGGTCGATCTTCGAGGCCGCGAGGCCCGCGTCGCTGAGCGCCTGCTTGGTCGGGCCGACCGTGCGCTCGAGCAGCTCGTGCGGTCAGCTCGTTCAGCCTCGCGCGCGTGAGCTGGAGGTCGAGGTGCTTCGGGCCCTCCTGCGTCGCGGTGATGAACGGCAGGTTGATCTGCGTCGTCATCGTCGAGGAGAGCTCGATCTTCGCCTTCTCGGCCGCCTCGTAGAGGCGCTGGAGCGCCATCGGGTCGGCCGAGAGGTCGACGCCCTGGTCGCGCTTGAACTCGGCGACCATCCAGTCGACGAGCGCCTTGTCGAAGTTGTCGCCGCCGAGGTGGTTGTCGCCGCTCGTCGACTGGACCTCGAGCGTCGTCGTCTCGGCGTCGAACTCGAGCACCGAGACGTCGAACGTCCCGCCGCCGAGGTCGAAGACGAGGATCCTCTGATCCTGCTCCTTCTCGAGGTCGTACGCGAGCGCGGCCGCGGTCGGCTCGTTGATGATGCGGACGACGTTGAGGCCGGCGATCTTGCCGGCGTCCTTCGTCGCCTCGCGCTGGGCGTTGTTGAAGTAGGCCGGGACGGTGATCACCGCATCCGAGACCGGTCTCGCCGAGGTAGGCCTCCGCGTCCGCCTTCAGCTTCTGGAGGATCATCGCGCTGATCTCGGGCGGCGCGTACTCCTTGCCGTCGGCCTTCACGCGCACGTCGTCGTTCGCGCCCTTGACGACCTCGTACGGGACGATCTTCATCTCCTCCGAGACCTCGTCGAACTTGCGGCCCATGAAGCGCTTGATCGAGAAGATCGTCGTTCTGTGGGTTCGTCACCTGCTGCCGGCGCGCCGGCGTGCCGACGAGTCGCTGACCGTCCTTGGTGAACGCGACCACGGACGGTGTCGTTCGCCCGCCCTCGGCGTTCGGGATGACGGTCGGCTCGCCGCCCTCGAGGACGGCCATGCACGAGTTTGTCGTGCCGAGGTCGATGCCGATCGTCTTTGCCATAGAGTCCATGCTCCTTCGTCCGAACGGCTACTGAGAAATCTCAGTACTGAGAAAATCTAAGCCTTGAAGTAGCAGATTCTAGCGGACGGGGCTTCCGAGGCTCAAGCCGACTTCGCTCGATCGCGCTAGTGAGTCACGCCGATCAGGATGCCGCCCGCGACGACGAGCAGCGCGCCGAGCACGAGTCGCGGTCCGACCCGCTCGAGGTGGCCGAGGAGGAGCGCCGACAGCGCCACGCCCCACAGCGTCTCCGTCGCGACGAGCGGCGAGACGACCGAGACCGGCCCGTTGAAGTAGGCCTCGAAGAGGAGATGTACGAGAGCCCGAACAGGATCCCCGCCACGGCAAGGCTGCGGAGCTCGCGGCGATCGGCAGTCCGTCGGGCCCAGACGAGCGAGACGAGCGTGCCGGCGAGGAGCGTCGCGAGCGGCTGCGCTCTCGGGGCTCGCGTCGGCGTGCAGGGCGCGGACGATGTTGTCCCGGATCGCGAACAGAGTGGTCGCGCCGACCGCGAAGAGCAGCGCCGCGATGCGGACGTGCTCGGGGCGCTCGCGCTCGCCGGCCAGCACGAGCCCCCCGCCGACGATCGCGACGGCGCCGACGAGAAGCGGCGCACGGACCGGCTCGTCGAGGAAGACGAGCGCGATCGCAACCGCGAGGAGCGGCGCAACGCCAACCGCCACCGACGTGCGGGATGGCCCGGCCTCGCGAACCGAGAGCGTGAACAGAACCTGCGAGCACCCCGGTGCGAGCACCCCCGCAAGGAGGAAGGGCCAGAGACCGTCGTAGTCGTGGCGCACGGTCGACGCGATCGCCGCGACAGCTGTCGCCCAGAGGAGCATCGCGACCGCCCCGGCAGCGGCGTCACCTCCGCCGAGCCCGAATCGAATCGCCACCGTCATCGCACCGAAGAACGCGGCCGCGGCGAGCGCGAGAGCAGGACGGCCGTCACGCGATCCTCGGCCTGCGGACGAGCCGGGCGAGCACGCTCGCGGCTGCGGGCTCGGCGAGCACGATCCCGGCCATGATCACGAGACAGCCGGTCCAGCCGAGCACGCCGAGCCGGTCGCCGGCGAGCGAGAAGCCGAAGAGCGCGGCCCACACCGGCTCGAGCGTGAACACGAGGGCGGTGCGCGTGGCGCTCGTCCGGCGTTGCGCCCACGTCTGCACGAGGAACGCGAGGGCGCTCGCGAAGACACCGGTCACGATGAGCGCGCCCCAGACGGTCCAGCCGTGCGGGACCTCCAAAGTCGGCAACGCCGCGAGCGAGAGCACCCCAAAGGCGGCCAGCATCTCGACGAGCGTGAAGCCGAGCGGGTCGTAGAGCGGCGCGTATCGCTCCATCAGCACGATCTGGAGCGAGAAGACCGCGGCGCCCGCGAGCACCAGCAGATCGCCGCCGCGGCTCTCCACGATGGACGCCGGCGAGCAGCGCGAGGCCGGCGGTCGCGAGCACGACGCCGATCCAGGCGCTCCGCGGGACCGGAAACCGGAAGAGCACGAGGCCGAGAAGCGGCGTGAGCACGACGTACATCCCCGTGACGAAGCCGGCATTCGAGACGCTCGTCCGCTCGAGGCCGAGGGTCTGGAGGACGTAGCCGCCGGCGAGGAGCCCTCCGGCAACCGCGGCGGCGACGGCGCCCGTCCGGCCGAGAGCGCGGACGCGTCCCGCACCCGGTGCGGCGAGCGTCAGCGCCGCGATGCCGAACCGAAGCGCGAGGAACGCGAACAGCGGATAGAGGGCGACCGCGTCCTTCACCTGGACGAACGTCAGGCCCCACACGGCGGTGACGGCAACGAGCGCAAGCAGCGCAGGCATCGGGCGATTCAACCAGCGACGGCTGTCACCACAACGTCACCGTTTCGCGCTACGCTTGCCACGAAGTGTCGGGTCTCGACGCCTTTGGCAGGCCTTTGCGCGACTTGCGCATCTCGGTCACAGACCGCTGCAACTTCCGGTGCACGTACTGCATGCCGAAGACGGTGTTCGGCAAGGACTACCGCTTCCTCGACCGCAACGAGCTTCTGTCCTTCGAGGAGATCACACGCGTGGCGAGCGCCGCGGTCGACGTCGGCGTGACGAAGATCCGCCTCACGGGCGGAGAGCCGCTCCTGCGTGTCGACCTCGAGCGGCTGATCGCGATGCTCTCCGAGCTTCCGGTCGACCTGACGCTCACCACGAACGCGTCGGCCTTGCCGAAGAAGGCCGAGGCGCTGAAGGACGCAGGCCTCAAGCGCATCACCGTCAGCCTCGACGCGCTCGACGACGAGACGTTCCGGGCGATGAACGACGTCGACTTTCCCGTCGGACGTGTGCTCGAGGGGATCGACGCCGCGCAGGCAGCAGGGATGCCGGTGAAGGTGAACTGCGTCGTCAAGCGGGGCGTCAACGAGGATCAGATCGTCCAGCTCGCGCGCCACTTCCGCGGCACCGGCGCACATCCTCCGCTTCATCGAGTTCATGGACGGTGGGCGAGACGAACGGCTGGAACATGAAGGAGGTCGTGCCCGCGGCCGAGATCGTCTCGCGGATCGACACCCTGTTCCCGATCGAGGCGGTCGAGGCCCAGTACCGCGGCGAGGTCGCCAAGCGCTGGCGCTACAAGGACGGCACGGGCGAGGTCGGGATCATCGCCTCCGTGACGCAGCCGTTCTGCGGCGACTGCACCCGCTCGCGCCTCTCCGCGGAGGGCAAGCTCTTCACCTGCCTGTTCGCCGTCCGCGGCCACGACCTCCGCGCCTTCATCCGCAACGGCGCCTCCGACGAGGAGCTCGCGGACAAGCTGCGCGAGATCTGGAACGTGCGCGCCGATCGCTACTCGGAGCTCCGCACGCAGAACACCGTCGACCCTGCGATCGGCGAGCGCAAGGTCGAGATGAGCTACATCGGCGGCTAGCCCGCCGGCGCTCGCCGAACCCTCTCGACCCTCGCAGCCCGCTCGGTGCGGTCTTCGCGGACGGTTCCGGCCGACGTCAACCGGCCGGATCAGTAGAATCGCCGCGTCGTGTCGTCGGTTGTGGTGGCAGTCGGGCGGCGCTACTTGCCGCGTGGATGGTCAGACCTCGGCCGCCAGGTCGCCATCTGGATCGGTTTCCTGCTCGCGTACCAGGTCGCGCGCGGCGTCGCCGACCGTCATCCCGAGCAGGCGATCTCGAACGGCCTCAAGGTCGTTCACTTGGAGACGAACGTCTCGGACCGGCTCTACGAGCTGACCCTGCAGCAGTTCGTCGAGCGCGCAGGGCTGGCTCTCGGCCCTCGCTGCGACGACCTACTGGACCTCCGAGTTCCCGGTCATCACCGGTCGCGCTGCTCTGGCTCTATCTCTGCCGTCACGACTACTTCGCGCCGTTCCGCAACACGCTCCTGCTCGCGAACCTGATCGGACTCCTCGGCTACGTGCTGATGCCGACCGCCCCGCCGCGCCTGCTCGGCATCGGGTTCGTCGACAACCACAAGGACGGGCTCGTCCAGCTCGTCGCGAACCCATACGCGGCGATGCCGAGCCTCCACGCAGCCGACGCGCTGATCGTCGGAGTCGTCCTCGCAATCGTGTGCCGACGCTGGTGGGCGAAGCTCTTCTGGTCTCTCTGGCCCGCCTGGGTGGGGTTTGCCGTGATGGCGACCGGCAACCACTTCTGGCTCGACTGCCTCGCCGGGCTGTGCGTCGCCCTGGTCGCGCTGGGCATCGTGTATCGGCGGCAGATCGTGCAGGTCGTTGCCGCTCAGCGACCGTAGCCAACCGCCCGCCGACCGCACAGCGCCGCACTCGGGGAACGCTGGTACGGTCACGCCGGTGAGCAAGGCCGCGGCGATCAAGGAGACCTATACCTCGGGCGCGCGACGAGTTGCGTCCCGCTCGGTCACCGGGCTCGCCCGTACACGAGTCACCCCGGACGCGCTCACGGCGTGCGGTGTGCTGCTCTGTACGGCAGCTTCGGTCCTCGTCGTCTTCGAGAATCGCAGCGACCTGTTCTTCTGGCTCGGGGCGGTCGTGTTCGTCGCGGGATCGCTGCTCGACATCCTGGACGGAGCGCTCGCACGCGCTGGCGGCAAGTCGACTCCCTTCGGCTCGTTCCTCGACTCGACGACCGACAGAGTCGGCGGAGTCCTTCATGCTCGCGGCGATCGCGTACGTCTTCGCGCGCGATGGGCAGGACGTCTTCGTGGTCGTTGCGGTGGCGGCAGTGGCAGGCTCGCTCCTCGTCTCCTACACGAGAGCCCGCGCAGAGGCGCTCGGGCTGCGGGGCGACGTCGGAATCGGCTCCCGCGCCGAGCGAGTGGTCGTGATCACCGCCGGTCTTGTGCTCGCTCCCTGGGGCGTGCTGCCCTGGGCAATCGCGGTCCTCGCCGCCACGGCCTGGGTCACGGTTGTGCAGCGGGTCATCCACGTCCGGAATCAACTGATGGAGGCATCGAAGTGAGCGACAAGAACGGCTCGTCGAACGGTGCCGTCGCGAGCGACGAGAAGGTCCGCGTCGCGATCGTCGGCGTCGGCAACTGCGCCAACTCGCTCCTGCAGGGAGTCGAGTACTACAAGGATGCGCCGGACGACCACTTCGTGCCCGGCCTGATGCACGTCTCACTCGGCGGCTACCACGTGCGCGACGTCGAGTTCGTCGCCGCCTTCGACGTCGTCAAGGGCAAGGTCGGCGAGGACCTCGCCGACGCGATGTGGGCCCACCCGAACGACACGATCAAGTTCGCCGACGTTCCCAAGACCGGCGTGAAGGTCTCGCGCGGGATGACCCACGACGGCATCGGCAAGTACCTCTCGCAGATCGTCGAGAAGGCGCCCGGCGAGACCGACGACGTCGTCGGGATCCTCAAGGAGCGGAACGTCGACGTCGTCGTCAACTACCTCCCGGTCGGCTCGGAGGAGGCGACGAAGTGGTACGCGGAGCAGATCCTCACCGCGGGCTGCGCGATGGTGAACTGCATGCCGGTCTTCATCGCCCGCGAGCCCTACTGGCAGCGTCGGTTCGAGCAGGCCGGCGTCCCGATCATCGGCGACGACATCAAGTCGCAGGTCGGCGCGACGATCACCCACCGCGTCCTCACCTCGCTCTTCCGCGAGCGTGGCGTCCACCTCGACAAGACGATGCAGCTGAACGTCGGCGGCAACTCCGATTTCCTGAACATGCTTGAGCGCGACCGGCTGGAGTCGAAGAAGATCTCGAAGACGAACGCCGTCACCTCGATGCTCGACTACGACCTCGGCGACGGCAACGTCCACGTCGGCCCCTCCGACTACGTGCCGTGGCTGACCGACCGCAAGTGGGCCTACATCCGCATGGAGGGCTCGTCCTTCGGCGACGTGCCGCTGAACGTCGAGCTCAAGCTCGAGGTCTGGGACTCCCCGAACTCGGCCGGGATCGTGATCGACGCCGTGCGGCTCGCGAAGCTCGCCTGAACAACGGCGTCACGGGCGCCCTCGAGGGCCCGAGCTCGTACCTGATGAAGTCGCCGCCGAAGCAGATCGTCGACGACGAGGCGCACGAGCGTCTGCGAGGAGTTCATCGCCAAGCACAAGCGCGCGAAGGCCAAGAAGCCGGCGAAGGCCTAGGCCAACCGAGCGCTCGGCGCAGCGCCGGGAGATCCAGCCTGACGAGCGCTAGGCTGCGCGGCAGTGCGCATCTGCTTCGTGACGCCGTTTGCCTGGTCTCAGCCGCACGACGTGAACGAGCACGTCGACGGGGTCGCACGCTCGCTCCGCGGCCTCGGCCACGAGGTCACCGTCCTCGCGCCCTCGACCCGCACCGCCGACCTGCTCGCAGGGCGGCGGACGCTGCACGGCGGCCGCGCGGCGGAGGTGATCGCCGTCGGCCCTGCGGTGCCGATCTCGCGCCGCTCGCAGATGGGAGTGCCGGTCGGGGTCCGCGCGAACCTGGCGCTCGCGCTCGCCCAGGGCGGCTACGACGTCGTCCACGGGTTCGAGCCGGGGCTTCCCTCCCTCTCGTACCTGGCTCTCCGCGACACGGCTGCGCTGACGGTCGCGACCTTCAGCTCGCCGGAACGCCTCTCCTATCCTCCCGCCCGCTCGCAGCGCGAGCGGCTGCTCGCACGGCTCGATGCACTCATCGCGCTCTCGGAGCGGGCGCGCGACGCCGCCGCCGAGCGGTTCCCCGGTGACTACCGAGTCGTCTCGCCGGGCGTCGACCCCGGCCTCTTTCCGCCGACGCCGAAGCGCCGGCTGATCGTCGTCGAGCTGCGACCGAACGAGCGCGCCGTCGCACGTTCGGTGACCCACGCCCTGCGCGAGCTCCCCGGATGGGAGGCGGTGTTGCTGCGCACGAAGCCGCTCATCGCACGTCCTGCGATCCCGCGTGACCTGGCCAGCCGGGTGCACGTGCGCACAGCCCGCGACGGCAAGGCGCGTGCCGCGCTCTTCAACGAGACGGCGATCTTCGTGCCGGGCGTCGACGGCGTCGCGCGCGTTCTGCTCGAGGCCCAGTCCGCAGGCTGCGCAATCGCGGCGCCTCAGGGCGTCGGCGAACAACCGGAGCTCGCCGGCGCCGCGGTCGCTCGCCTTGCGGAGGACGACGATCTCCGCGTCCGCGAGCAGGAGCTGGCGCGCGGCGAGGCAGCCGGCCGGTCGTTCGCCGACGTCGCGGCCGAGCTCGAGCGGCTGTACGCGAGCCTGACAAAGCGACGGCGGGCACGGGCACGTAGCGCCGATCCCCTCTCCGGCCGGCCCTGGATCGTCACCGACCTGCACATGCACACGTCCTGGTCGTACGACTGCACCGTCGACGCGGCCGAGCTCGTCGACCACGCCGAGGGGGAGGGCCTTGGGGCGATCGCGATCACCGACCACAACGTCTTCGGCGGCGCGCTCGAGACGGTCGACCTCGCCCGGAAACGCGACCTGATCGTGATCCCGGGCGAGGAGGTGAAGACCGACGGCCAGGGCGAGGTGATCGGGCTCTTCCTCGAGCACGAGATCCCCGGCGGGCTGCCGTTTGCCGACACGATCGCCGCGATCCGGGAGCAGGGAGGACTGGTCTACCTCCCGCACCCGTTCGACCGCCTCCACGCCATCCCGGATCCCGCGACGCTGCACCGCCACCTCTCGGACATCGACGTGTTCGAGGTCTACAACGCGCGCCTCCTGTTCGAGGCGCACAACGACGAGGCTCTGCGCTTCGCGCGCAAGTACGACCTCACGATGGGCGCCGGCTCCGATGCCCATGTCCTGCAGGGCGTCGGCACGGGAGCGCTGCGCATGCGCTCGTTCCGAGATCCGGAGGAGTTCCTCGTCTCGCTGAACCGTGCCGAGATCCTGCGCCGCCCGAAGTCGCTCGCATACCTGCAGAGCCTCAAGTGGATGGCGCAGGTCAAGGAAAAGGTCAGGTAGGCGAGAAAGGTCCCTGTGCCCCGTGGCCGCCGCCGTGACGACAGACGAGATCTACCAGCGGTACCTCGAGAAGGCGATCAGAGAGATGCTCCGCCTCGAGCACGAGGTGGCGGCGGCCGCGGAGGGGCAGCCCGTCGCCCAGCCGACCGGTCACCCGCTCGGCACGATCTTCCTGCTCAAGTACGGCCCCCAGGCGCAGGAGCTCCAGGAGGGCGTCGCCTTCCACGGCCGGGCCGGACACGCGCTCAAGCGGTCGCTCGAGCGGCTCCACGTCGACGCGCGGGAGGTCTTCGGCACGAACTGCGTCAAGTTCTCCGGCGCCGACCTCGACGCGTGCCGCGGCTGGCTGCGCCGGGAGCTGCGGATCGTGCAGCCGAAGCTCGTCGTGGTGATGGGCGAGGACGCCCTCGACTTCCTGAACGAGCTCGAGTTCCCGCTCTCCCAGCCCGTCGCGGCCACGCTGGCCGAGCTGCAGCGCTTCACGCCGACGATCGAGGCGCTGCATGTCCCCGACATCGACTCGTCGCTCGACGAGCAGTCCGCGAAGACGCGCTTTTGGAACGCGTTCAAGCCCGTCGGCCCCTGGTGGGCCGCGCTGCCGCCCTACTAGCGCTCGTCGGCGCGCTCATCGCCTGGTATGAGCTCGCGCCGCGCCTCGACGAGTGGTCGCTCTGGCCGAGCATCCTGCTGATCGCGCTCGTGCTGATGCCGGCGTGCTTCGCGCTCGTCTGGCTTGCCCTACCGTTCTGGCGCGAACGTTGGCTCCTTCCGGCCGGAGTCGGGTTCGTCGTGCTCGCGGTCGTGCTCTCGGCCGTCGACCTGCCGGTGCCGGCCAACTTCTGCAAGCTCGCCGGTGTCACGCTGCTCGGATGGTGGTTCCTCGGGTTCTTCGAGGAGGTCTCGTGGGTGATCCTCGTCGCGCTCCTGATCCCGTGGGTCGACGCGTACTCAGTCTGGCGCGGGCCGACGAAGCAGATCACCGAGGAGCACGAGAACGTGTTCGGCGTGCTGTCGATCTCGATGGTCGTTCCCGGCGGCGGCACGGCGCAGCTCGGCCTCCCGGACGTCCTCTTCTTCGCCGTCTTCCTCGGGGCGAGCGTCCGCTTCGGGCTGCGCCCGGGCTGGACCTGGCTCGGGATGACGACGGGGCTCGGGCTGACGATGATCCTCGCCACGTGGTGGGACGTCTCCGGCCTGCCCGCGCTGCCCGCGATCTCGCTCGGGTTCCTGATCCCGAACGCCGACCTCCTCTGGCGCCGGGTCAGAGGTCGCCCGGCTGTCGAGGAGTCAGACCCTGCGCTCGAGTAGCGAGACCGACTCGACGTGCGGCGTGTGCGGGAACATGTCCACCGGCGTCGTGCGGAGAAGGCGGTACCCGTGGTCGGTCGCGAGGCGCTTGACGTCACCGGCGAGCGTCGTCGGGTTGCACGAGACGTAGACGACCCGCGGCGCCTCGAGCTCGCCGAGCCGCTTCAGCGCCTTGCCGGCGAGCCCGGCCCGCGGTGGGTCGACGATGACGACGTCGGCCTCGCCCGCCCGGTCGCGAAGCTCGCGGAGCACCTCGCCGACGTTGCCGGCGAAGAACGCCGCGTTGCCGATGCCGTTGAGCTCTGCGTTCTCGATCGCGCACGCGACCGACTCCTCGGAGATCTCGATTCCCCATACGGTGAGCGCCCCGCGGGCGAGCGAGAGCCCGATCGTGCCGATCCCGCAGTAGAGGTCGTAGACGGTCTCGCCCCCGCCGAGCGCCGCTTCGCGCACGGCGAGCGCGTACAGCTGCTCCGCCATCCGGGTGTTCGTCTGCAGGAACGCGTTCGGACGCACGCGGAAGCGCAGGCCGCCGATCTCCTCCTCGATCGCCTCGTCGCCCCAGAGGAGCTCGGTCGGCAGGTTCGTCACCTCGGCAGGCGTGTCGTTGACCGCCCAGTGGATCGAGCGCACCTCCGGGAACTGCGTCAGCACCTCGATCAGCCGCTCGCGGTCGAAGCGCTCGCGCTCGTGCGTGACGAGCTGCACGAGCGCCTGGCCCGTGGTCAGCCCCTCGCGCACGACGAGGTGACGGAGGTACCCCGAGCCCGTCGCCTGGTCGTAGGCCTCGAGCCGTTCCTCGCGGGCCCAGGCGCCGACGGCGTTCCGGAGCGCGTTGCCGACCTCGGTCGCGAGCCAGCACCGCTCGAGCTCGAGCACCTCGTCCCACCGGCCGGCCCGATGCAGGCCGAGCTCCGGCCCGTCGGGGCCCGGCGCGAACGAGTACTCCATCTTGTTGCGATAGCCGAAGACGTCGACCGCTCCCACGATCGGCTCGAGAGGAGGCTCGGCGATGCCGGCGATGCGCCGGAGCGAGTCCTCGACCCAGGCCGCTTTCGCCTCGAGCTGGGCTTCGTAGGCGAGGTCCTGGAAGCGGCAGCCGCCGCACGCCGGGTAGTGACTGCAGCTCGCCTCGACGCGCTGCGGCCCGGCCTCGACGACCTCCGTCGCGTCGGCCTCGGCATGCCGGCGCTGCACCTTCGTGACCGTCGCGCGGACGACGTCGCCCGGCAGCCCGCGGCGGACGAACACGACGAACCCGTTGAGCCGCGCGACCCCGTTCCCGCCATAGGCAAGCGAATCGACCCTGAGCTCGAGCTCGTCTCCTCGTTGCACGGGCGGAGCCATGGTCCGAGGCTACAGGCCGAAGAGCGGCAGGCACGGCTCGAGCCCGACGATCTCGACCGGGAACGGCGACCGCCACTGTGCCCTCTCGAGCCGGTACAGCTGCTGACGCACGGGCACGCCGCGAGGCGCGACGGTCCCCTCGCCGGCCGTGACGTAGCCGAGCTTCGTCGAGACGCGCGCCGAGGCAACGTTGCCGTCGAGCGCGCCCGACGTCGCCGCCTCGCCGTGGAGGCCGTCGAAGAAGAGCGCGAGCATCGCCGCGCGCATCTCCGTTCCGTAACCCCGTCCCTGGTGTCGCTGACCGAGCCAAGACCCCGTCTCCGCCGTCCGTCGCGAAGCGAACTCGTCCCCGTTGAGCCCCTGGCTTCCCAGGGGCTCGGCCCCTGCCCACACGCCGAGCAGGAGGTGCCAGCGCTCCGGCTGCCACTCGTCGCGCTGCTGCCGATGGAACGCCACGAAGCCGTCGACGAAGCCGGGCTGGCCGATGCCGTCCGTCCAGGGGATCCGGAAGGGCATCTCCTCGGGCGGGTGCACGCCCTGTTCGGCGACGCGGGCGAGCTCGAGAAGCTCGTCGCCGGTCGGCAGGCGAAGCTCGAGCCGCGGTGTGCGGAGGCGGAGACCGAAGAGCGGCTCGAGCTCTATTGGAGGACGCTGACGTAGACCGACCGCGTGCGCGGTCCGTCCAGCTCGCAGAAGAAGATCCCCTGCCACGTCCCGAGCGCCAGCTCGCCGTCTCGGAACGGCACCAGCACCTGCGGCCCCATCAGGGCGGCGCGAACGTGCGACGGAGCGTTGTCCTCGCCTTCCTCGAAGTGCTTCCAGTCCCAGTCTCTCGCGACCATGCGCTCGAGCGCCGCCTCGAAGTCCCGCGCGACCATCGGGTCGGCGTGCTCGTTGATCGTCACTCCGGCGGTCGTGTGCGGCACGTAGACGAGGACCGCCGCCCCCGACGATCCGTCGAGCGCATCGCGCACGAGCCGCGTGATGTCGATCAGCTGGGTCCGGCGCTCGGTCCTGACAGTGATCTCACGCACGCCCGTATCCTAGGAGCCCGTGTCGACCGAGACGCTGACGACCCGCGAGCTCGATGCCTTCCGCGAGGAGGCCGACCGCTTCATCGCCGAGTACGACGAGGAGCAATACCTCCACCTCTCGGGACAAGGACGACATTCGACGTCGAGCCGATCTACGAGCGTCACGAGACGCTGACCCGGCTCGAGACGGCGCTTCGCTTCGAGGCCGCTCCGACCGAGCTCTGGCGATTCGCCTGCGAGGGGTACCTCGGCAGCCTCACGCGCCAGCACCAGGAGAGGGTCGCGCAGGTCGAGGCCGAGCTCGAGGCAACGGTCGACGGAGATCAGATCCCGTTCCGGATGCTACGCGTCGAGCTTTCGAACGAGCCCGATCGCGACCGCCGTCAGCGGCTCGAGCAGGCGCGGGTGCGCTTGATCGACGACGAGCTCAACCCGGTTTACCTCGACGCCGCCCGCATCGACCGCGAGGCGGTGGAGAAGCTCGGCGCGCCGAACTACTACGAGCTCTACAAGCGCTTCGGCTTCCGCCTCGACGAGCTCGCCGAGGAGTGCACCGAGCTCCTCGACGTGACCGAGCGGCAGTGGGAAGAGGCGGGTGACCGTCTCTTCCGCGAGCGACTCGGAATCGGCCTCGCCGACGCTCGGGCCTGGGATGTGCCGCGGCTCTTCCGCGCCCCCGAGCTCGACGGATCGTTCCCACCCGACCGCATGCTGCCGTCGCTCGAGGCCACTCTCAGCGACCTCGGCGTCGACCTCTCGTCACAACGAAACGTCCACCTCGACCTCGAGCAGCGCCCGGGCAAGTCGCCGCGGGCCTTCTGCGCCCCGATCGAGGTGCCGGGCAAGGTCATGCTCGTGATCAAGCCGATCGGCGGCCACGACGACTGGAAGGCGCTCTTCCACGAGGCGGGCCATACCGAGCATTTCGCCTACACCTCCCCGGATCTGCCGATGGAGGCGAAGCGGCTCGGCGACATGGCGGTCACCGAGGGGTGGGCAAGCCTTCTCGAGCACCTCGTCAGCGATCCCGCGTGGTTGAAGCGGCGACTCGACGTGCCGCGCGTCGAGACGATCGTGAACGAGGGTGCCGTGACACAGCTCTATTTCGTGCGCCGCTACTGCGCGAAGCTTCTGTACGAGATCGAGTTCTTCCAGGCCGACGACCCGGGGACGATGCGACCACGCTACGCCGAGCTGCTGGGCGAGGCCCTCAAGCTGCCGGTGAACCCGGAGACATACCTGGACGACATCGACGGCTCGTTCTACGTCATCGGCTATCTCCGCTCCTGGGCGTTCGAGGCGCAGCTGCGCGACCACCTGCGCACGGAGTTCGGCACCGAATGGTTCGCGCGCCGCGAAGCCGGCAGCCTGCTCCGGGAGCTGTGGGCGCTCGGCCAGGGCCCGACCGCGGAGGACCTGCTACGTGACGTGACCGGAGCCACCCTGGAGATGGCGGCTGTCGCCGATCGCATTCGCGAGGGCGCCGCGGCGTAAAGCGCGGGTCACCGCAGAGGAACATCGGGCAAAGAAAAGGGGCGGCCTTGTCGACCGCCCCGGCGAGCAAGCAACCGCACCGGCTGCAGATGGCGCTCGCTACTCCTTCGTCGCGGTGCCCTCGATCGTCTCCGGCGAGTCGAAGCCGATCTCGATCTTCTTCGGCTTCGCCTGCTCGGGCTTCGGGACGCGGATCTCGAGCACGCCGTCCTTGTAGGAAGCGGCGATCGCGTCCTCGGAGACGCCCTGCGGCAGTGCGACCGTGCGGCTGAAGGTGCCGTGGCGGCGCTCAAAGCGGTGGTAGCGCTCCTCAGTCACCTCAGCGGTCCGCTCGCGCTCGGCGGCGACCGTCAACGACCCGTCCTCGACCTCGACCGAGATCTTGTCCTGCGCGACGCCGGGCAGGTCGAACGCGTAGACAAGCGCGTTCTCGGTCTCCCATGCATCGAGCGTCGGCACCCAGGACTGCGTTGTCCGGCCGTTGCCCTCGAACAGTCCGTTCATCATGCGGCCGATCTCGTTCTGAAGCGCGGTGACCTCACGATAGGGATCCCAGCGAACCAACGTTGCCATCGTCTCGTACCTCCAGTCAGCTGTTTGGCCAGATTTGATGTGAACTCAAAGAATAAAACCTTAGCACTTGACTATCAAATTAGGTGCAAGTACGATCGGCGCATTGCTCTGTCATCGAGGACGCCGAGATCACCCACGCTCGTGAACGAGCGCGAGTTCGACGAGCACGTCCGTCGGGCGCTCGACACGCTGCCGGGCGAGCTCGCGCAGGCACTTCAGAACGTGGCAGTCGTCGTCGAGGACGAGGACCCCGACGATCCCGCTCTCTTCGGACTCTGGGAATCAGCCGAGTACATGCCGGACAAGATCACGGTCTTCCGGCGTCCGCTTGTCGACTCGTTCCAGGACCCCGACGAGCTCGAGCGCGAGATCCGGATCACCGTATTGCACGAGCTCGCGCACTACTTCGGATTGGACGAGCGGCAAATCGAGGAACTCGGATACGAGTAGGGAATCCCATACTGGGGAAAGGCGTTGGTACGGACATGAGATCGTTGAGCGACATCAAGCAGGACATCGAGCGGCTCTCGGACCGTAGGGCCGACGTGCTTCACACCCTCGCCGAAGGTCACGACGCGGCGCTTGCCGCCGAGCACAAGCGTCTCGACGACGAGCTCGCCGAGCTCTGGGAGGAGCAGCGCGCGGTGCGCGCTTCCATCCGCTTCGGCGACCGCGACCTGATCATCCAGCGCGCGCGTCACGAGGAACGGCTGTCCCGGGCGGCATAGTCAGTCCGCTCGGGCTCAAGCCGGCGTCCTTCGAACCGGGAGGGCCGCCGATCATTGACGGCGTCAACGCGTGATCGTCGCTACAGTCAGCCGACGTACGGGGCGTTAGCTCAGCTGGGAGAGCGCCAGCTTTGCAAGCTGGAGGTCGCCGGTTCGATCCCGGCACGCTCCATGGGCACGCGATCGCCGGCCGGGAGCTGCGGCTGCGTCTGGGTTACCGCGTCTGCGTCGCTTCACCCAGGGCGCGAATCAGCCAGACGGCCGTGAGAAACGTGAACACGAACGTCGGCAGCAAGAGGGCAAAGATGCTCGCGAACGCGGAAGCCGGTGAGCTGTTCACGAGCGGCACGAGCGTGAGCAGGAGAATCGCAACGAGCACCGCGAGCATGCGCGTGACGAGCGACTTCGGCGCAAGACCGGGGAAGCGCGCGTCGATCCAGAGAGCAAGCAGGCCGGCGCAGACGAGGAACGCGGGCCCGAAGAAAGGCACCATCTCGGAATCCTGTCTACCCCCGATGGGGTGACCCCTCCCCGGACGGGTAGGGAGGTCCACCCATCCGCACGGGCCTCCGGGTGGTCCGGGTGGGTCAGGCCGCCGGCAGCGACCGCGTGTCGAACCGGGCCTCGGCGCGCTCCTCGAACGCGCTGATCCTGTCGACGCGTTCGAGGGTGTGAGCGATGTCGTCGAGCCCGTGGATCAGACGGTGTCGTGCGAAGGCGTCGAGCTCGAACGGGATCTCCTCGCCGCCGGGAAGAGCGACCATCAGCGACTCGATGTCGATGGTCAACTCGTTTCGCTCCTGGACGGCCGCCTTGATCCGAGCGAGCTCGTCTTCCCCGATCTCGATCGTGGCCAGTCCGCCCTTCGTCGCATTCGTCCGGAAGATGTCGCTGAACGAGGGCGCGAGGACGACCCGGAAGCCGTAGTCGTCGAGCGCCCAGACCGCGTGCTCGCGGGACGAGCCGCAGCCGAAGTTGCGACCGGTGATCAGGATCGACGCGTCGGCGTACTCTGCGCGGCGGAGCGGAAAATTGGGGTCCTTCATCCAGTCGCCGAACAGGTACTTGCCGAAGCCGGTGCGCTCGATCCGGCTCAGCACCTCCTTGGAGACGATCTGGTCGGTGTCGACATTCGACCGCTCGAGCACGGCCGCACGGCCCGTCAGCCTGCGGAGCGTTCTCATCCGAGCTCGCGCACGTCGATGAAGTGACCCGTGACGGCGGCGGCGGCGGCCATCGCCGGGCTCACCAGGTGCGTCCGTCCGCCTCGGCCCTGGCGCCCCTCGAAGTTGCGGTTCGATGTGGATGCGCAGCGTTCCCCGGCCCCGAGAACGTCGGGGTTCATGCCGAGGCACATGGAGCAACCGGCTTGGCGCCACTCGAAGCCGGCCTGCTCGAAGACGCGGTCGAGTCCTTCCTGCTCTGCCTGGACCTTCACCTTCGCCGAGCCTGGAACGACCATCGCGCGCACGCCGTTCGCAACGCGACGCCCGGCGACAACTTCTGCGGCTGCTCGCAGGTCCTCGATGCGAGCGTTCGTGCACGAGCCGATGAACACGCGGTCGATCGCGATCTCCTTGATCCGCGTACCCGGTTCGAGTGCCATGTACTGGAGCGCCCGTTCGGCGGTTTCGCGCTCAGCGGGATCGGCGAACGAGGCCGGGTCAGGGACGACGCCGTCGACCGGGACGACCATGCCGGGATTGGTTCCCCACGTCACCTGCGGCGCGAGCGCCGCGACGTCGATCTCGACGACCCGGTCGAAGGCTGCGTCGGGATCGGAGCGCAGCGAACGCCACTCGTCGAGCCGCCGCTCCCACGCCGCCCCGGACGGCACCCCTGGGCGTCCCTCGAGGTAGGCGAAGGTCGTCTCGTCGGGAGCGATCATCCCGGTCCGCGCTCCGGCCTCGATCGACATGTTGCAGATCGTCAAGCGGCCTTCCATCGAGAGCTTCTCGATCAAAGGACCCGCGTACTCGATCGCGTGGCCGACGCCGCCGCTCGTGCCGATCCGGCCGATCGTGCCGAGGACAACGTCCTTCGCCGTCACGCCGAACGGCAGCTCGCCCTCGAACCGGATCAGCATGCTCTTCGGCTTTGCCTGCGGCAGGGTCTGCGTGGCGAGAACGTGCTCGACCTCGGACGTGCCGATCCCGAAGGCGAGCGCTCCGAGCGCGCCGTGGGTCGAGGTGTGGCTGTCGCCGCAGACGATTACCATCCCCGGCTGCGTCAGCCCGAGCTCGGGGCTCATCACGTGCACGATCCCCTCGCTCCCGCTCCCGGTCGCGTTCAGAGGGACGCCGAACTCGGCGCAGTTCCGCGCGAGCGCCTCGAGCTGTGCCTTGGCAAGCGGGTCGCGGATCGGTCCCGGCTCGGTCGGGACGTTGTGATCCATCGTCGCGAGCGTGAGATCCGGACGCCGCACGGCGCGCCCGGCAAGCCGGAGTCCCTCGAAGGCCTGCGGGCTCGTCACCTCGTGCACCAGGTGCAGATCGACGTACAGGAGCGCCGGCTCGCCGGGCGGCGCGTCGACGACGTGCGACTCCCAGATTCGCTCGAAGAGCGTCGTGCCCACGACCGAGTTCTAGCTGTCGGCGCGCCTCCGCGCGCGGTCTACGGGCGTGGCTCGACGGGACGGCTGGGCCGTCAACCGGGAGCCACCGGGCCGCGCGGCCCGACGAAGACCGTCAGTTCGTTCGATGGCGCTTACAGAGCGGAAGACCCGAGCGGCCGACGAGCGTCCCGTCGACAGGCTTCCGACAGCATGCGCACGGAAAGAACACGATGCCCGGGCGGAGCATTGCCCGTTGCTCGAGTCTCGCACCGACCGTGGCGACCTCGCGCTTCTCCATCACTTGTGGCATCGTCCGCCCTCCTCACGTGGAACGCAGAATCCGATCTCCACGCATCCTTTCGGCGCCGGCCGGCCGTTTCCCAACTAGCCGAAAGGCGAGGTTTTTCCTACCCGCCCGTTCGCGGGTGCATCGAGCCTCGGCTAGCGTGCGCGCGTGCGTCGGCTCGCCGTGCTCGTCGTCCTCGTCCCGGCGATCGCCCAGGCGGCCTGGGCCGGCGGCGGGAGCGAGACGGGCAGCTGCCGGACGCCGGGCGCAGCGCCGGGCTACGCGAGCTCCGTAACTGTCGCCCTGAGGGCGCGCCGGGACGTCTGGGGCGATCGACTGGTGACGGCTCCGAACGGCCCGACCTACATGGACGCCCGGCGCTTCCTGCGGCCTCTCCTTCTTGCCGGTGCCGCCGGCCGGACGCAGCTGACGCGCTCGGGCGTCCACTACCTCGCCCTCGGCATGCCCGGCGGGCCGCAGGGCGCGACGTCGGTCGCCCTGCACGTCGCCGACGGCAGCGAGATCGTGTCGCGTCGCGTCGGCGGCCCGTCGCTCTCGATCTGGGTCGGGAAGCAGGGACGAGAGCGTTTCGGCTCGTGTCTCGCGCGGCTCGCAACGCCGACGCTGGCGGACGGATGGCTGCCGATCCTCCAGACGCGCTACGTGGACGCGGGCGGCGTGCGCTACCGGCAGGAGTCGTTCGTCGCCCGCGTCGGCCGCGACCGCTCGCTCGTCAGCTTCCTCCGGCTGGCGGTGGACGCCCGCGGCGCGCGAGCCGGCGCCGACGTGAGGCTCGTCGCGTCTCGCGGCGCAGCGACCGTGCGTCGAGTGCCCTCCGACACGACGCGCACCTTCTTCGCAGGCTGGCACGTCTCACGCGGGCGGACGCTCGCAATCGACGAGGATGCCTATGCGTCCGCGCGCGCGTCGGTCGTCCGCTACTGGGAAAACCGGCTCGACGATGGGATGGCGATCGACGTGCCCGAGCGCCGTGTCGTCGACGCCCTGCGAGCGCTTCGCGTCCAGAGTCTTACGCTGACCTGGCGATACAGCAGCGGCAACCAGTACGAGCAGTTCTCGTTCCCCGAGGGCGTCGACGTCGCGCAGGTTCTGGGCGAGCAGGGCTTCGAGGACGTCGCGCGGTCGATCCTCCGCACGTCCCTGACGAGGCCCTCGACCCGCTACCCGAACTGGAAGATGGGCGAGCGGCTCCTCGCGCTCGGCGACGCACTTCGGCCTGTTCCGCGACCGCGCCTACCTCCGAGCGGCGACGCCGGTGCTGCGCGGCTACGTCACGGCGCTCGGCCGGCAGATCGACAGCTCGAGTCGAGGGCTTCTCGACCGGGAGCGCTACTCGTCGGACATCCCCGACGCGGTCTACGGCCTGCACTCCCAGACCGTCGTCTGGGCCGGGCTGCGCGGGATGGCGGCCGCGTGGGACCAGACGGACCAGAAGCGCCTCGCAGCGACGGCGCTGCGCCTCGCCGCTCGGCTCGGAACCGGCCTCCGGCGAGCAGTCCGGGAATCCGAGCGGCCGCTCGCGGACGGGTCGCTCTTCATCCCCGTTCGGCTCCTCGACGACGAGCGCCCGTACGGCTCGCTGACCGAGGCGCGCGCGGGCAGCTACTGGAACCTCGTCATGCCGTACGCGCTCGCCTCGGGCTTCTTCGCGCCGGGGAGCCGCGAGGCCCGCGGCGTGCTCCGCTACCTCGAGCTGCACGGCTCGCGGCTGCTCGGGCTCGTCCGGGCCGGCGCCTATTCGCTCTACGGGCGCGAGGCGCCCTTCCCGGTGTCGGGGACAGACCAGGTCTACGGGATCAACGTCGCGCCGCTTCCTCGCCGACGAGGGCGAGGCAGACCAGCTCGTGCTCAGCCTCTACGGCCAGCTCGCGGCGGCGATGACGCCCGGCACGTTCGTCGCCGGCGAAGCAGCGAGCGTCGCGCCGATCGAGGGCCAGAGCTACCGCTCGATGTACCTGCCCCCGAACGGCGCCGCCAACGCGGCGTTCCTCGAGACGCTGCGCCTGATGCTCGTCCACGAGACGGGCGAGCGGGCTCGAGCTCGCGTACGCGACTCCGCGCGGCTGGCTCGCGGCCGGCCGGAGGATCGCGGTGCGGAACGCGCCGACCCGCTTCGGCCCGGTCTCGTTCACGATCGCGGCCGGCGCCCGCTCCGCGGACGTGTCGATCGAGGTTCCGAGCCGTACGAGGCCACGCGCGCTCGGCCTGCGGCTGCGCGTGCCGCACGGCAAACAGATCACCTCCGTCACGCTCGCAGGCAGTCCGTACCGTCGCTTCGACGCCGCGACGGGGACGATCGACCTCTCGGGCCTGCGCGGGACCGTTCACTTCCGAGTTGGCTTTCGGAACGCAGTGTCCTAAGCTCGCCGCGTGCGCGGCAAGATCGCGTTCCTGCTCCCGGTTCTCGTCGCGCTCATCGGAGTCGTGCCGACCTCCGCTGGGGCCGGGTCGGCGGCGACGCGGGTCAAGATCTGGACGACCGCGACCATCCCGCCAAAGGCCAAGCTCGGACAGCGACAGGTTCGAATGTTGCGCGTCCAGTACCGCGCGCACGACGGCAAGCAACGGCGGGCGTACATCGTGCTCCCCTTCTGGTACGGAAAGCAGAACAACCCGCCGATTCCGCTCGTGATCTCGCCGCACGGGCGCGGGGTGAGCGCGCGTGCGAACGCGAAGCTCTGGGGCGCGCTCCCGCACCGCGGCACCTTCGCGGTGATCAGCCCCGAGGGCGCCGGACGGGCGCTCGCACGCTACTCGTGGGGCTCGTTCGGCCAGATCCGCGACCTCGCGCCGGATGCCCGAGATCGCACGCCGCACGCTGCCGTGGCTGCGGGTCGACAGCCGCCGGATCTATGCGTTCGGCGGCAGCATGGGCGGCCAGGAGACGCTCCTCCTGCTCGCCCGCTATCCGCAGCTCCTCGCCGGCGCCGCGGCCTTCGACTCGGTGGCCGACTTCGCCGGCAGTACCGCAGCTTCCCGGCGATCCCCTGCGACGCGGTCTGCCAGAAGACCTGGCACGGCCCGATCGGGGCGAGCCTCCAGTCACTCGCCCGCCAGGAGACCGGCGGCACCCCGAAGACGAGACCAGGCGCCTACGCCGTTCGCAGCCCTGTCACCTACGTGCGCTCGATCGCCGCCTCCTGCGTTCCGCTTCAGCTGTGGTGGAGCCGATCCGACCGGATCGTCGTCAACCAGCATCTGCAGTCCGGCGCACTCTTCCGACGGATCAAGCAGCTGAACCCGAAGGCGCCCGTGCGGGCCTACGTCGGCTACTGGGCGCACTCGCACGAGATGCAGGCGCGAACGCGGCTACCCCTCGCCCTCGCTGCCTTCGGGCTCCTACCGACGCATTCACGTACGCTCGCACGCGGGATGAACGTCGTTGCAGAGCCGGACAGCACGCCGCGCTGCGGCGCGAAGCACCGCTCCGCGAAGGCGCGGGGCAAGGCGACGAAGGCGCCCCGCGGGCACCGCTGACGGCGGAGCGAGGTTGCCGCTGAGGCGCCTTTCCGCCTGGGTGCTGCGGCTCGAGCTTCCGCTCGTCGCGCTCTGGATCGGGCTCGCGTGGGGCCTCTCGGCGCTCACGTCACGTGTCGTCGACTGGTACGTGATGACCGACGAGCTGCTCTACGAGCGGCTTGCGATCAGCATCGCCGAGCACGGCTCCCTCCTGCCGCGGATCCACGACGAGCTCGTTCCGAACGTCAGCCAGCTCTACCCCATCCTGCTCGCACCGGTCTTCCGGCACGGTCTCGTGCCCGGCTCCCTCCACGACGCGCACGTGCTGAACGCCTGGCTCGCGAGCTCCGCGTGCATCCCGGCGTACTTCCTCGCCCGGCGGGTGACCGGACGCCGCCTCGTGGCCTACGCGGTCGCGGCCCTGGCCGTCTGCGTGCCCTGGATCGTGCTCTCCTCGTTCCTGCTCACCGAGACCGTCGGTTACCCGGCGTTTCTGTGGGCGATGCTCGCGCTGCAGTCGGCGACGGCCGCACCCTCGCGGCGAAACGACGTCCTGCTCCTGCTCGCGCTCGCGCTCGCCATCCTCGCGCGGACGCAATTCGTCGTACTGCTCGTCGTGGTTCCCGTCGTCGTGATCGCGCACGAGCTCGCAGTGAGCCACGGCGACCTCGGCCGGACGTGGCGTCGAGCCGTCCACTCGCACCCGATCCTTACCGTCGCCTACGCCGTGCTCGTACCCGCCGGCCTCGTCGCCGCGTCCGTCGGGCGCCTCTCCGACCTCCTCGGGACCTACGCCAGCACGCTCGGCGGCAACCTCGTCCCGAACGGCTTCGGGCGCTCCTTCCTGGAGCACACCGCCGTCCTCGCGCTCGGGCTCGCGATCCTGCCGTTCATCGTCGGTGTGGCGTGGCTGCTCGCGAATCTCGTGCGTCCGCCGGCGAAGGAGCTGCACGCGTTCGCGTGCGTCGGCTCGCTCACGATCGTCGCGGTCCTGTTCGAGGTGACCGTGTTCGACCTGCGTTTCGGCACGGGTGCGCCGCGCGACCGCTACCTCTTCTACGTCGTGCCGCTCGTGCTCGTCGGCTTTGCGTGCGCGCTGCTCGACCGTCGGTGGCCGCGCTGGTCGCTGCTTCCGCCGACCGTTCTCGTCGTCGCCGGGTTCGCCGTCAGCCGCCTGCCGGTCGGGGCCAGGCTGAACGTCGACACGCCGGTCGCGGTGCTGAACGACTTCCTGGTCGAGAGCGGCGGCTCGGTCAACGGAGCCCGCGTCCTGCTCGTCGGCGCGGCCCTCGTGCTCGTCCTCCTCTTCGTGCAGGGAGCCAAGTTGCTTCCGCGCGCCCTCCTCGCTGCCGTCCTCGCCGTGCTCACGCTGGCCTTGCTCCCGCTCGAGACGAGCTACGCGTTCGTCCGCCTGTTCCGCCACGACGGCACGGCCGGCCGGCCGCTGACGCTCGACCAGGGGTACATCCTCGACTGGATCGACCGGACGGTGGGGACGAAGCCGGACGTCACGGTCGTCCCGTACCCGAACCTGCCCGGCGAGTACTGGTCGAGCGTCGCCTACTGGTGGGACGCCGAGTTCTGGAACAGGTCGATCGCTCGCTCGCTGCACATCCCCGGCCAGTACGAGTGGACGCCGAGCACCTTCCCGAAGCTCGAGGCGCAGTTCGATCCTGAGACCGGCGAGGCGAGCGCCTCTCCCACCCGCTATGTCGTCCAGAGCACCAAGGAGTCGCGCTTTCGGATCGCCGGCCCGGTCCTCGCGAACAGCAGGGACGCGCTGCTCGTCGACGCCGGCCCGCAGTGGCGCGCCGACTGGGTCTCGAGCGGTCTCTACGACGGACGGCTGGACGCGGCCTCGGGCTCCCGCTTCCGTCCGGGTGTTCGCCGTTCCCGGCCAGAAGCGCGCGCTGACTCGCACGCTCACGTTCGGGATCCGTGCCCCGCCCGACGACCTCGAGCGTCCGTTCTCGATCGACTCGAACCTCGAGCGCATGCACGGCCGGACCGTGAACCCCGCGACGCTGTTCCAGTCGATCCGGGTGTGCGTGCCGCGCGAAGGCTCCGCGGACGTGACCTTTCGTACACCCGAGATCTCGACGATCTACGGCGACATGCGCAGCGAGTCGACCGTGAACGAGCCGCGCCTGGGCGGCCTCCTCCTCACCGAGATCGGGCTCGCCGACGAGCTCGGCCCTCCGTGCCAGCCGCGAGAATCGCCGCTGATGCGGCGCACCCTGCCCATCCTCGCCCTCTGGGCGGGGCTCGCAGCCTGCCTCTCGGTGATCACGACCCGCGTCGTCGACTGGTTCGCGATGCCGAACGAGCTCCTGTACGAGCGGCGGGCGATCAGCGTCGCGCAGACGCTGTCGCCGCTGCCGCGTGTCCGGGACGAGATCGTCTCGACCTTCGACCAGCTCTATCCGGTGCTCGTCGCGCCGGCGTTCCGCTTCGGGGGCGTGCCCGACGACCTCTGGGCGACGCATTTTCTGAACGCCTGGATCATGTCGTCCGCCTGCATCCCAGCGTTCTTCCTGGCTCGGCGCGTTACGGACTGGCGCTGGGCGCCCTGGGTGGTCGCGGTGCTGACGGTCGCGATGCCGTGGATCTTCTACTCGGCGCTCGTCTTCACGGAGGTCGCGGCCTACCCCGCGTTCGTCTGGGCGATCTATGCCATGCAGGCCTCCACGGCGGCACCCTCCCGGCGCGCGGATCTCCTCGCCCTCGTCGCGATCGGCTTCGCGTTCTTCGGCCGGACGCAGCTCGCGATCATGCTCTTCCTCCTGCCGGCCGCGATCGTCGCCGTCGAGCTCGGCCGCGTCCGCGGCGTTCGCAGCGCGCTACGGGCGTCGCTCGCGAGCCACCCCCTGCTCGTATGGGCCTACGGGCTGCTCGTCGCGATCGGCGCGGTGCTCGCGCTGACCGGGCGCCTGCCGGGAGTGCTCGGCGTCTACGGCGCGACGATCGGCGGCACGGGCGCCTCTGTCGGCGAGCGAATCGTGCCGAGCGGGTTCGGCGGCTCGTTCGTCGAGCACCTGGCGGTCTTCTCGCTCGGGCTCGGCATCCTGCCCTTCGTCGTCGGCGTCGCCTGGCTGCTCGCGAACCTCGTCCGGCCGGCGGGCAGCCGCGAGCTGCACGCGTTCGCGTGCCTCGGGGCGCTCACCGTCGTCGCGATCTTCCTCGAGGTGACGATCTTCGATCTCCGCTTCGGAGAGCGGTTCGTCCACGACCGCTACCTCTTCTACCTCGTGCCGGTGATCGTGCTCGGCTTCGTGTGCGCGGTCACCGACCCCTGGCCCCCACGCTGGTCGCTGGCGTTGCCGACCTCGCTCGTCGCGGTCGGCTTCGCGGTCGGCGAGCTGCCGAGGTTCACCTGGGAGGACTACCCGCAGCTGAACTCCGACGGGCCGATCTACGCGCTCGTCCGCCCGATCGTCGACATGTCGGGCAGTCTCGCGACTGCACGCGGGGCGCTCGTGGTGGCAACCGTGATCCTCTCGGTGCTCTTCGTCCAGGCGGCGATCCTCCTCCGGCCCCGGCTCTTCGCCGGGCTCGCGGTCGGCTTCGTGGCCGTCGCGCTTCCGTTCATCACGGGGTACATGCTCGTCCGCTTCTTCGAGGTGAACGGCTGGTCGGGCCGGCCGCTCACGTCGCGGCCCGAGCCGCGCTACGACTGGGTCGACCGCGCGGTCGGCACGGCACGCGTCGTGTCGCGATGGTGCCGTACCCCGTCTCGTCGTCCTACTTCGTCAACCAGCTCGTCTGGCGCGACTACGAGTTCTGGAACAAGTCGGTCGTGCACGACATCCAGGCTCCCGAGCAGACGTTCCGGTTCACGGGTGACGCGTTCACGAAGACGTTCCCGACGTTCGACCCTGCGACGGGGCGCTCCGACATCTCACCGGCCCCGTTCGTGCTCCAGGCAAACCAGGAGTCGCGGTTTCGCATCTCGGGCCCGGTGCGCGCCCAGCAGTCCGACACCATGCTCGTCGAGGCCGGCGACGACTGGCGGCTCGACTGGCTCACGTCGGGACTCACCGCCGACGGGTGGACGAGGGCCGGCGAGACCGCGCGCGTCCGCGTCTACGCGTTCCCGGGGCAGCGCGGCCCGGTGACGCGCAGCCTGACGCTCTCGTTCCGCGCGCCCGAGAGCGTGTCCGAGCGCGGCGTCTCGGTCCGGTCGAACCTCACCACGTGGCGAGGCCGCGCGACACAGGAGACGGAGCGCGTCACCGTGGTGGTCTGCGTTCCGGCAGGTGGCTACGCCGACCTGCGCATCCGCGCGGACGGGTCGTCTTCGATCCCCGGCGACCTGCGCGACATCGGGCTGATGGCCGAGCCGCGCGAAGGCGGCGTCTTCGTACCCGGGATCGCGCTCGCCGACGAGATCGGCGCGCCCTGCCGGCCGTCGGACGTCTAGGCCGACTCCGCCTCGCCAGACGGACGGCACTCGCGGCCCGTTACCGGGAGCCGCGACAGAAGCTCGCCGAGCGTCTCGATCTCCTCGACGGAGAAGCGACTGGCGAAGAGCTCGTCAACGCCGCGCACGTGCGTCGTTCGCGCCTCGTCGAGCTTGCGCCGGCCGTCGTCGGTGAGCTTCGCGTAGGTCACCCGGGCATCGGAGTCGCACGACGCCTTCTCGACGAAGCCCGAGCGCTCGAGCCCGTCGAGCAGACGCGTGATCCCGGAGGCCGTGAGGAGCACGCTGCCGGCGAGATCGACGCGTCGCATGAGCCCGCCCTCGGCATGCGAGAGCCGGACGAGAACCTCGTAGTCGGAGAGCGTCAGCCCGTGCTCGTTGAGCAGGTCGGCGTTGAGCTGGCGCGTGATCGCGGCGTGGGTGCGAAGGAAGGAGACCCACGACTCGCGGCCGGTGCGGGAGGTGACGGTGGAACTCATTGCTCCCTCAAGTGTAACGCCCCTCTCTCTGGAACCACCCCCGCCCGCCGGGCCGGCCGCGCGCTTCTCGTTTGACGGCCCGCCGACCGCCGTGGTATTTGTTCACCAAGCCTGTTGGAAAACCACGAAGATCAAGGAGCCATATGAGTCGCATTAGAATTGTCGTTGCTTCCGCGCTGATCTCGCTCATCGCTGTCGCGGGTGCGACGGGGGCGATGGCGTCCGCGAAGGCCACGAACCTGAACTTCGTCATCTACTCGACGCCGAAGCCCGTCATGGACAAGCTGATCGCGGAGTTCAAGAAGACTCCCGAGGGCTCGGACATCTCGATCACGCCGTCCTACGGCGGCTCGTCGGCTCAGGCCGCCGCCGTGGTCGCCGGACTTCCCGCCGACGCCGTGATCCTCAGCACCGGCGTCGACATGAACCTCCTCGTCGACAACAAGATCGTCAGTCCCAAGTGGGACAAGCAGAGCTACCACGGCGTCGTCTGGAGCTCGGTCGTCGTCTTCGGGCTCCGAGACGGCAACCCCAAGAAGATCAAGTCGTGGAACGACCTGCTGAAGCCGGGCGTCGGGATCGTGGCGCCGAACCCGTTCACGGCCGGCATCGCCAAGTGGAACATCCTCGGTGCGTACGTCGCTCAACGCCGGCTCGGCAGGACGGACGCGCAGGCGATCGACTACCTCAAGAAGATGTACAAGAACGTCGTCTCGCAGGACTCGTCGGGCTCGAACGCGACGAACACGTTCCTGTCGGGCAAGGGAGACGTCCTCCTCACCTTCGAGAGCGAGGCCCTGAACGGGAAGATCCCGTTCGTCATCCCGCGCCAGACGATGTCGATCGAGATCTATGGAGCGGTCACCGAGAAGAGCGAGCACAAAGACCAGGTCAACGCGTTCCTCCGCTACCTGAAGTCGTACCCGGCGCAGGTGATCCTCGCCGAGAACGGGTACCGCCCGGTCAACAAACAGGCGCTCGACCAGTACCGGAAGAAGTTCCCGGTCCGGCCCGGTGAGACCAAGATCACGAGCCCGATCATCGGGGGCTGGCGCGTGGCGGACAAGAAGTTCTTCGACCCAGGGAAGAGCGTCATGCAGGAGATCGAGGAGTCGCTCGGGGTGTCAGCTGGCTGACGCGTACATCGAGGCTCCCGGACTACGGGCGCCCGTCGAGCACCGGAGGGAGCGGGCCTCGACGGCCCTCTCCCTCCAGGTCGGCTTCGTGACGACGTTCCTGCTCGTCATCGTCGTGCTGCCGATCGCGGCTGTCGTCTGGAAGTCGACGGGCAACGGATGGTCGGGTTTCTGGGCGGTCGTCTCCTCGCCCCAGGCCGTCGCGGCGCTCAAGCTCACGCTCGTCGTCTCGACGTTCGCCGTGCTGACGAACGCCGTCTTCGGGACGATCACCGCGTGGGTGCTCGTGCGCGACTCCTTCCGGGGAAAGCGATTCGTGAACGCGATCATCGACCTGCCCTTCGCACTGCCGACGATCGTCGCCGGGCTCGTGATCATGGCGCTATACGGCCCGCGCACGCCGCTGCACTTCGAGCTCGGGCCGGTCCACTTCGAGGCGAACGTGACCTTCACGCGCTGGGCGATCTTCTTCGCCCTCCTCTTCGTCACGCTCCCGTTCGTCGTCCGGACGGTGCAGCCGGTGCTGATCGAGCTCGACACCGAGCTGGAAGACGCGTCGAGGTCGCTCGGGGCGAGCAGCTTCACGACCTTCCGCCGGATCGTGCTTCCCGTCATCCTCCCCGGGATCCTCTCCGGCGTCGCGATGGCGTTCGCCCGGGCAGTCGGGGAGATCGGCGCGATCGTCCTCATCGCCGGCAACCTGCCGTTCAAGACCGAAACGGCGTCCATCTTCCTCTTCCACCGCATCGAGCAGGATCCGGAAGGCTCGGCGGCGGTTGCGGTCGTGCTGCTCGGCATCTCGTTCGTCGTCCTGCTCGGCATCGGCGGAGTTCGCTGGTACGCCACGAGGTACGAGCGTGGGTAGGCTCCCGCTCCGCTTCGCGGCGCTCGGCTATCTGACGCTCATCCTGGTCGGGCCGCTCGTGATGATGGTCTGGCGAACTGCCGAGGATCTCGACGGAGCCTGGACGGCGATCTCGAATCCGGACACCCTCGCCGCGTTCAAGCTCACGCTCACGGTCGCCGCGATCGCCGTGGCCGTGAACACCGTCTTCGGAGTCGTGTGCGCCCTCGTGATCGTGCGCGGGAACATCCCTGGCAGGGGCCTCCTCAACGCGTTCGTCGACCTGCCGCTTTCGCTCTCTCCGGTGATCGTGGGCTTCTCGCTCCTCGCCCTCTACGGCGTCAACGGCTGGTTCGGATGGTTCCAGCGCAACGGCTACGAGATCCTCTTCGCGACGCCGGCGATCGTGCTCGCGACCATCTTCGTCACGCTCCCCTTTGTCGCCCGCGAGGTCGTACCGACGCTGCGCGAGGTCGGAACCGAGCAGGAGCAGGCCGCCCAGACGCTCGGTGCGTCGGGCTGGCAGACGTTCTGGCGCATCACGCTGCCGTCCATCCGCTGGGCCGTGATCTACGGAGTGGTCCTCACGGCCGCACGCGCAATCGGCGAGTTCGGCGCCGTCGCGCTGGTCTCCGGGAACATCGCGGGCAAGACGCAGACGGCGACGCTTCGAGTGGAAGACGCCTACCAGTTCGCCTACGGCAACTACGCGCCGGCCTACGGCATCTCCTTCGTGCTTGCGGCGATGGCGATCGTCGTCCTTGTCGCGATGATCCTCCTGCAGCCGAAGGGGGCCCGGCACTGATGTCGATCTCGGTGCGCCGCATCTCGAAGACCTTCGACGACTTCCTCGCCCTCGACGACGTGTCGGTCGAGGTCGAGGGAGGCTCGCTGACGGCGCTCCTCGGGCCGAGCGGCAGCGGCAAGTCGACGCTCCTCCGGATCATCGCCGGTCTCGAGACGCCCGACTCGGGGAGCGTCTTCATCGACGAGATCGACGTCACCGGTCGCCCGCCGCAGGAGCGCGGCGTGGGTTTCGTGTTCCAGCACTACGCCGCGTTCAAGCACATGACGGTCTACGACAACGTCGCCTTCGGGCTCAAGATCCGCCGACGCCCGAAGGCTGAGATCGACGAGCGCGTGCACGAGCTCCTGAAGCTCGTGCAGCTCGAAGGGCTCGCAAGGCGCTACCCCTCCCAGCTCTCGGGCGGCCAGCGGCAGCGCATGGGTCTGGCGCGGGCGCTCGCGATCGATCCCGCGGTACTGCTTCTCGACGAGCCGTTCGGCGCCCTCGACGCACGTGTGCGAGGGGAGCTACGCGAGTGGCTCCGCCGCCTGCACGACGAGACGCACACGACGACGGTGATCGTGACCCACGACCAGGAGGAGGCGATGGAGGTCGCCGACGAGGTGGCGGTCATGAGCAACGGGCGGATCGAGCAGGTCGGCTCGCCGCGGGAGGTCTACGAGCACCCGGCGAACGCCTTCGTGATGGAGTTCGTCGGGGACGTGAACCGGCTGGGCGACTCGTTCGTCCGCCCGCACGACCTCGAGCTCACGCTCGAGCCGAGCTCGACGACGCGCGAGGCGATGATCGAGCGCATCGTCCACCTCGGCTTCGAGGTCCGGGTGGAGCTCGTCCGGGACGACGGTGAGCAACTCGCGGTGCAGCTGACCCGCGACGAGGCGGAGCGGCTCGAGCTCGCACGCGGCCAGATCGTCTACGTCACCCCGACGCGGCAGACGACGTTTTCGTAGAGCGCCTCAGTGCGGAAGCCAGGCGTCGGCGTCCGTCGTCAGCGCCTCGACCTCGGGCGGCAGCTCGCCGCGGGCGACGTCGGCCAGGGTCACCGACTCGAGCACGCTCCGGAGGCTCGCGCGGACGGCGATCCAGACACTCCCGAAGCGGGGCGGCCGAGCCCGAGTACTCGACCTCCTCGGGCCGCAAGCCGCGCACGTTCGCGATCGGTCCGTCGACCGCGCGCACGACCTGGGCGAGGTTGATCTCGTCGGCGGGTCGCGCCAGCCAGTAGCCCCCTTCCGATCCGCGTTGGCTCCGCACGAGGCCGGCGTGCCGCAGGTCGGACATGATGTTCTCGAGGAACTTGAGCGGGATCTCCTGCGCCTGGGCGAGCCGCTCGCCCTTGACGGGCCCGTTGCCCGCCGTCGCCAGCTCGACCATGGCGCGAATCGCGTAGTCCACCTTCGCCGAGACGCGCACCGCCGCAATTCTGCCCGCGCACGTGCGCGTTAGAAGCTCTAACTGAATGCCACGCGTCGTGGGGATGCGATGGGTGCGTGCGATGCAAGGACGCAGGGAGCGCCGATAGCGGCGCTATCGGCGCGACTGAGGACGAAGCAGCGCGTGCGCGCACAGCGCAGTTCCCACGGCCCGTGCTCGTTCTGTTAGCGCTTCTTTAGCCGGAATAGAGCTCTGCCCGCCAAGCCTCGCGGTACACGCGCTTCAGCTCCTCGACGCGGTCGACGTACGCGCGCGTCTCCGGGAACTCGATCTCCTGCCCATTGGCGAGCCAGCGGTCGACGTTGCCCTGACCCGCGTTGTAAGCAGCGAGCGCGAGCCGCTCGTCGCCGTACTTCGTGAACAGGTTCTGGAGGTACCACGCGCCGTAGCGGATGTTGATCGCCGGGTCGGTGAGGTCGCTCAGCTCGAAGGCGGTGCCGCCGGTGCGCAGCGCGATCCCCTTTGCCGTCTCCGGCCGCAGCTGCATCAGCCCGATCGCCCCCGAGGACGACCTGGCACCACTGTCGAACTTCGACTCCTGGTAGATGACCGCGGCGACGAGCGCCGGGTCGATGCCCTTCTCGCGGGCCTCCTGCCGCACGATCGTGCTGTAGTGCAGCGGATACCGGACGCGCTCGTACCACGGCGGGCTCGTCTCGAGGACGTACAGGGCGGCGCCGGCCACGACACCGGCGACCAGGGCGAGCGTGACCACGAGGCGCCTCACGACGACAGATCCTTCATCACCCCGGCCACGAACTCGTCCAGCTCGCCGAGCGAGCCGTCGTTCTCGAAGGCGTAGTCGGCGCGAGCGACCTTCTCCGCGTCGTCCAGCAATCGGCGCTCCCGTCCCGGGACGGCGGCCCGGGATCGCTCGCGCCGGAGCTCGGGAGGTGCGGTGACGACGACCACCTTGTCGAACTTGCCCTCGGAGCCGACCTCGTAGAGGAGCGGCACCTCCGTCACGCACACCTGCGGCGGGTGCGGCAGCCGGGCGAGCTGCTCGCGCCACGTCAGGTACTCGGCCGAGACGAGCGGATGCAGAAGCTCCTCGAGCCACGCGAGCGCCTCCGGATCGTCGAAGACGACCGCAGCGATCGCGCCGCGGTCGAGCCGACCATCGGCCCCGACGACGTCCGGGCCCAGCCGCTCGACGACCGCCTCCTTCACCTCGTCGCGGCGCAGCAGCTCGTGGACGATCTCGTCGCTCGACACCGTCGCGGCGCCGTGCCGCGCGAACGCCCGCAACGCCTCGCTCTTGCCGGCGCCGATGCCGCCCGTGATGGCGACGGCGACGGGCCGCGTCACTCCTCGGCCGGCGGCTTCGCTGCCGAGACGGCGCTCGGCTCGTCCGGCTCGGCGACCTCGGCGGCACCGTCGGCCGCCGCGGACGCTTCCGCCTCGGGCTCGGCGGCCGAAGCGACGGGCGCTGCAGTGCCATCGGACGCGGGCTCGGAGGCGGCAGGCTCGGAGGCGGCAGGCTCATCCGCGGCTCCGGCCAGTCGCCGCGTCCTCGACAGGCGCCGCAACGGCAGCCTCGTCCTCGACTGCGGAATCGACCACGGCCAGCACTGCCTCCGCGGTCGCATCCGCGACGTCGTCGTCGACAGCCGTTGCCACTGCGGGCTCCTCCTCGGCAGCCTCCTCCGGAAGCTCGAGGTTCGGCGTCAGGTGCACCGACTCGCCGCCGTCGGCGCGCGGCTGCACCGGATCGGTCGTCCTCGACCCGCTTGAGCGAGAGCGAGAGCCGGCGGCGCTCGCCGTCGATCTCGATGATCTTCACGTTGACCGCCTGCCCCTGCGCCACGACCTCGCGCGGGTTCTCGACGTGGTGCTGCGCGAGCTCCGAGATGTGCACGAGCCCCTCGACGCCCGGGAGGATCTCGACGAACGCGCCGAACGTGACCACCTTCGTCACGCGGCCCTCGACCACGTCGCCCTCGCCGTAGCTCGCGAGCACCTGCTGCCACGGGTCGTTCTGCGTCTGCTTGAGGCCGAGCGAGATGCGCTGCCGGTCGCGGTCGATGTCGAGCACCTTGACCTCGACCGTCTGACCGATCTCGAGCACCTCGGAGGGGTGGTTGACGTGCGACCACGAGAGCTCGGAGATGTGGATCAGGCCGTCCATGCCGTCGAGGTCGACGAACGCGCCGAAGTCGACGATGTTCGAGATCTGCCCCTCGACGACGTCGCCCGGCTGGAGGCGGTCGAGGATCTGCTGGCGCTGCTCCTTGCGCTCCTCCTCGAGCACGGCGCGCCGCGACAGGACGACGTTGTTCCGCGAGCGGTTGAGCTCGATCACCTTGCAGCGGAGCTCCTGGCCGAGGAACTCGTCCAGGTCCTGCACGCGGCGGATGTCGACGAGCGAGGCCGGCAGGAAGCCGCGCACGCCGAGGTCGAGGATCAGGCCGCCCTTGACGACCTCGATCACGCGGCCGTCGACCGGGTCGCCCGACTCGGCTGCGCGCTCGATGTTCTTCCAGGCGAGCTCGAACCGCGCGCGCTTCTTCGAGAGGATCAGGCGCCCCTCGGCGTCCTCCTTCGTGAGCACGAGCGCGTCGATCTCGTCGCCGAGCGACGACCTCGTCGGACGGGTTCACCGAGCGCCGGATCGACAGCTCGGAGACCGGGATCACGCCCTCCGACTTGTAGCCGATGTCGACGAGCACCTCGTCCTTGTCGACCCGGACGACGGTGCCGTGCACGACCTCGCCCTCGTTGATCTCCGGGAAGGTCGACTCGTAGTCGGGAACGAGCTCGCCGTCGGGGCCCTCGACCCAGACGCCGGGCTCTTGCTGCATCAGATCATTGGTAGCCAAAACGAGCCGGGAAGTATAGCCCCGACGCCGGTCCGACGCCCGGTTCGGCCCGGCAGCTGGCGCGAGAAACGTTTCGAGGGTGCGCCGTTGAACGTGTAGGCCTCCGGCGACGAACCGCGCCCTCGAGCCTCCTGTGACGTGTCGCGTCGCGCCGCGACGCTTGCCCGACGGGTGCCCGCGCCGAAGTTGAGGATCGGTCGTCTCGGTCCGCCCACCGCGCTCGATCCCGCCAGCCAGCGTTGCCGGGCGGGTGCCGCGACGCCGACGTCGAGGCGAGCTTGCCGGCTCGCCGCACTGTCGTCGCGCTGACGTCCGTCCTTGAGGGTCGCGCGCGAGCCGCCGCCGCGACGCCTCGCCACGGCGCGGCGAGGCGATCGCACGGCCGTCGTACGCGACGCGGTCAGCTCTTCGCCTCGGCCCAGTTCTCGCCGACGCCGACGTCGACCGCGAGCGGCGGGTCGAGGTCGTAGGCGCCGCACATCTCCGCCGCACGAGCTCGCGACGCCTTCACCTCGGCGTCCGGCACCTCGAGCAGCAGCTCGTCGTGCACCTGGAGCACGAGCCGCGCGCCGCGCCCTCGGCGCGCAGGCGGTCGTGGATGCGGATCATCGCCACCTTGATGATGTCCGCGTTCGAGCCCTGCATCACGAAGTTGACCGCGAGCCGCTCGCCGAGCGAGCGGGTCTGCCGGTTCCCGGCGCGGATCTCCGGCACCGGGCGCCGGCGGCCGAGCAGGCGACGTGACGTAGCCGTCGCGCGTCGCCTGCTCGATCGTGCGCGCGATGAAGTCCTGCACGTGCGGGAAGCGCGCGAGGTAGGCGTCGATGTAGGCCTGCGCCTGCTCGCGCGGGATCTCGAGGTTCTCGGAGAGGCCGAACGCCGAGATGCCGTAGACGATCCCGAAGTTGATCATCTTCGCGATCGAGCGCTCGCCGGTCGTCAGCGTCGCCGGATCCTTGCCGAGCACCTCGGCCGCGGTCGCGCGGTGGATGTCCTCGCCGCGCGCGAACGCCTCGCGCAGCTTCGGCTCGCCCGAGACGTGCGCGAGGATCCGCAGCTCGATCTGCGAGTAGTCGGCCGAGACGAGCTTGCTGCCCTCCTCGGCGACGAACGCCGAGCGGATCTCGCGGCCGAGCTCGGTGCGGATCGGGATCGACTGGAGGTTCGGGCTCGTCGTCGAGAGCCGGCCGGTCGAGGCGACGGTCTGGTTGATCGTCGTGTGCAGCCGCCCCGTTCGCTCGTCGATCAGCGCGGGCAGCGGGCCGAGGTAGGTGTTGAGCAGCTTCGAGAGCTCGCGCCACTCCTCGATCACCGGCACGAGCTCGTGCTCGTCGCGGAGCGACGCGCAGCACGCGCGCGTCGGTCGAGTAGCCGGTCTTGCCCTTGCGGCCGGCGGTCAGGCCGAGCTGCTCGAACAGGATCCGCGCGACCTGCTGGGTCGAGCCGAGCATGAACTCCTCGCCGGCGAGCTCGTAGCGCCCGCGCCTCGAGCTCGGCGACGCGCTCGGCGAGCCGCGCCGTGATCTCGCCCATGCGGTAGGTGTCGATCTTGACGCCGGCGCTCTCCATGTCGGCGAGCACGCGGGTGAGCGGCAGCTCGACGCTCGCGGTAGAGGGCCGTCGCGCCGCGCTCCTCGAGCCGCTCGAGCAGCGGCCGCGCGAGCCGGCGCGGCAGCTCGGCGGCTTCGACGAGCGCAGCGGTCTCCTCGTCGGCCGTCGGGCGTCGGGACGAGCTCGACCCCGTACTCGGCGCGCGAGATCGGTCGAGCTCGTACGAAGCGCGCCCGGGCTCGATCAGGTACGCGGCGAGCAGCGTGTCGTCGGCGGCGTCGACGCGGAGCGCCTTCGCGTCGTGGACGACGAGCTCGCCTTCGACGCGTGCGGGCCGCGGGCCCGACGACGACCCCGTCCTCCGTCGGCGACCGCCGCGCGCTCGCCCGTCGGCGGCGTAGCCGACGCGACCCGAGAAGACGAGCTCGCCCTTCGCGCCACGGCACCTCGACCCCGGTCACCGCCATCGGCGCGGCAGCCGGCAGCGCCTCGTCGAGCGTGTCGACCCGGCGCGAGCAGGCCGCGGAACTCGAAGCGGCGGAAGATCTCCTTCAGCTGTGAGCGGTCGGGCGGGGCGAGCACGAGCTCGCGCCGGGTCGCAGTCGATGTCGAGGTCGCGGCGCATCGTCGCGAGCTGCTTCGAAACGCACGCCTGCTCGGCGTTCTCGGTGATGTTCTTCGCCCGCGCCGGCGAGAGCTCCGACGCGTGCTCGATCACCGCCTCGAGCGAGCCGTACTGCGCGATCAGCTGCGCCGGCGGTCTTGTCGCCGATCCCGGGCACGCCGGGGATGTTGTCGCGCGTGTCGCCCTTGAGCCCGATGAAGTCCGGCACCTGGTCGGGCCGGACGCCGTAGCGGGCCTCGACGCGCTCCGGCGTGTAGACGTGCACGTCGGCGACGCCGCGCGGCGTCATCATCAGGCAGACGTTCTCCGAGCAGAGCTGGAACGCGTCGCGGTCGGTCGAGACGACGCACGTGCGGATGCCGGCGGTGTCGGCGCGCGTCGCGAGCGTCGCGATCACGTCGTCGGCCTCCCAGCCCTCGAACTCGAGATTCCTGTAACCGAAGGCCTCGACGATCGGCCGGAAGTGCGGGAACTGCTCGCGCAGCAGGTCCGGCATCGGCTTGCGGCCCTCCTTGTAGACGATCGCCGCCGACTCGGCGGCCGCCGCACGCTCGACCGGCCGCGAGTCCCACGCGACCGCGACGCCCTTCGGCCGGTAGTCGGAGAGCAGCTTGAAGAGCATGTTCGTGAAGCCGAGCAGCGCGTTCGTCGGCTGGCCGTCGCTCGTCGCGAGCTCCTCCGGGAGCGCGAAGAAGGCGCGGTAGGCGAGGTTGTTGCCGTCGACGAGGAAGAGCTCGGCCTCGCGCGCGGGCGCGTCGTCGAGCTCGAGCTCGGCCCCGGTCAGCGTCTTCGGCACGAGCCGAACTGTATGCGTCACTCCGGCGCGCCGACCCGCTCTGCCGACCGGTCACCCGAGGAAGCCCCGCGTCCAGCCCGTGTACGGTTCCCGCGTGCCGACCGCCTCGACCTTCGCCTCTTCTGCGCCGCCGCGCTGGCGCTGATCGTCGTGCCCGGCCCGGCCGTGACCTACATCGTCACCCAGAGCGTCGACAAGGGGCGCAAGGCCGGCCTCGTCTCCGCGCTCGGGATCGCGTGCGGCGGGCTCGTGCACGTCGCCGCAGCGGCGGTCGGCCTCTCCGCGCTGCTCGCCTCGTCGGCGACGGCGTTCACGGTCGTCAAGGTCGTCGGCGCCGTCTACCTGATCGCGATCGGGCTCCGTCGCCTCGTCGCCCGCGACGCGGACGACGAGGCGACGGAGGTCGAGCAGCGCCGTGTTCGCCCAGAGGCGCCTGTTCCTCCAGGGCGCCGTCGTGAACATCCTCAACCCGAAGACCGCGCTCTTCTTCCTCGCCTTCCTGCCCCAGTTCGTCGACCCGTCGCGCGGTTCGGTCGCCGTGCAGGTCGCTGTCCTCGGGCTGCGTGTTCGTGCTGCATCGCCGTCCTCTCGGACAGCACCTACGCCCTCGCCGCCGCGGCGCTCGCCGGCCGGCTGCGGCGAAGCGAGCGGGCGCGGCGCATCAGGCGGCTCGTCACGGGCGGCGTCTTCGTCGTGCTCGGCGTCACCGCCGCCACCGCCAAGCGCGCGGCCTGACAGCCCTTCGTGCAGCGGATCCCGCTCCTCTCGGGATCGCGTCTCGCGCGAGTCGACGTTCCCGAGGACGGCGTCGTGCTGCGGCCGCCCGCGCCGCGTCGTCGCGATCGACGACGTCGGCGCGGCGGTGCGCGAGGCGCTTCGCTTCCCGCTCGCGGGCGAGCCGCTCTCCGCAGCTCGTCACCCCCGGCGGCAGCGCGACCGTCGTGATCGAGATCCCGACGCTGCCGATTCCGTCCGCCTCGCCCGAGCCGCGCCACGAGGCGATCGCGGCCACCGTCGACGAGCTCGAGCGGCTCGGCGTGCCCGCGCGTCACGATCCTCGTCGCGAGCGGCCTCGGTGCGGCGGCCGACCGCGCGCGAGATCGGGCTGCTCGTCCCGCCCGAGTTCCGGCGGCGCTTTCGCGGCCGCGTGATCGTCCACGACGTCGAGGCCGAGGATCTCGTCGAGCTCGGCACCGCCGGATCGGTGCCGCTGCGGGTCTCGCGTGCGCTCGTCGAGACCGATCTCGTCGTCAGCGTGACCGCGGCGGAGACCGTGCTGCACGGCGGCCCGGCGGCGCTGCGAAGGCCTGCGGACCGCGAGGCGCTGCGAGCCGCAGGAGCGGTCTCGCTGCTCGAGTCGGGGATCGTCGCAGGGCTGGGACCTCGCGCTCGAGCTCGAGCGGCTCGCTCGCGAGAGCGAACACCGATCTTCGGCGTCTCGCTCGTCCTCAACCTGCCGCACGTCTTCGGCGGCTTTCCCTACGAGGAGCAGATCCTCGAGCGGCTCGCGCGCTCGCGCCTCCGCTCGCGGCCTCGCGCTGCTCCCCGACGGCATACGCCGCCGGATGATCGAGCGCGTCCCGCGCGAGCTGACCGCCGCCGCCGTCTTCGGCGGCACGCCGTCGGCGGCGCACACCGAGGCGCTCTTGCGGGCGATCGAGTTCAAGGGGGCGACGCTCGCGAGCCGCTCGACGCGATCGTGATCGGCATCCCGTCGACGACGCTCTCGCTCCCGCGTGACCGCCCGAACCCGGTCGATCGCCGCCTACCTCGGGCTCGGGCTCGCGCTTCGCCTCTGGCGGAACGAGTTTCCCGTGCGTCCCGGCGGCACCGCCATCCTGCTGCACGACTTCCAGCGCCGCTTCCCGGCCCCGGCGCAGACGCCCTACCGCGCGCTCTTCTCCGACCCGCGAACGGCACGCGACCGCGAGGCGCTCCGCGAGGCGGAGCGGGCCGCGATCGCCGACACGCGCGCGATCGGCGAGTACCGCGCCGGCCGCACGGTGCACCCGCTCGAGCCGTTCTTCGCGTGGAGCGCGTGCGACGCGGTCGCGAGTCGCCTCGGGAACGTGCTCGTCGCGGGCTGCCGCGACGCGCCGGCCGCACGGCAGCTCGGCTTCGTGCCCGTGCACGGCGTCGGCGCGGCGCTCGCGATGGCGAAGGACGGCGGGGCGGAGCGGATCGGCTTCGTCCTCTCCCCGCCGTACTTCCCGCTCGTCGTCGCGTCCGACCAGGGCTAGCCCTGCTACCGTGCCCGAGCTGCAGCGCGATGAGGCTCGCGCCCAACCGCGGCGACGTCCGCTGATGGCCTCTACCCCGAACGCACGTCTGACACGGAGGTGGAGGAATGAGCGACATCGCAGTTGCAGCTGTACTCGCCGCGGCGGTTCTCGCGGCTTCGACGGTCAGCGTCGAGCTCGGGCTCTCGGTCGCCCTGATCGAGCTCTTCGTCGGGATGCTGGTCGGGAACGCTTTCTCGCTCGACGTTCCCGGTTGGCTCAGCTTCATCGGTTCGTTCGCGGGCATCGTGCTCACCTTCCTGGCCGGGGCGGAGGTCGACGTCCCCCAGCTCCGCCGCGAGTGGAAGGCGTCCGTCTCGCTCGGCCTCGTCAGCTTCGGGGCGCCGTTCGTCGTGGTCGCGCTGCTCGCCTACTACGGCCTCGGCTGGAACAGCCAGCAGGCCCAGATCGCCGGCATCGCCCTCTCGACCACGAGCCTTGCCGTCGTCTACGCCGTGCTCGTCGAGACGGGGCTGAACGAGACGGTGATCGGGAAACGACTGATGTCCGCGACGTTCGTCACCGACTTCGCGACCGCCGCGGCGCTCTCGATCCTCTTCATCAAGCCGACGCTGTGGATCGTGCCCTTCATCGCCGTCTCGGCCGTCCTCGTCTACGGCCTGCCCAGGATCGCGCCCTGGTTCTTCGGCCGCTACGGCGACCGCGTGATCGAGCCTGAGATCAAGCTCGTCTTCGCCTGCCTCTTCCTGCTGATGTGGCTCGGCGACCGCGCCAACTCGCACGCCGTCCTGCCCGCGTTCGTCCTCGGGCTCGTGATGAGCGGCCACTACCTCCAGCACCGGCGCGAGCAGGAACGGATGCGAGTCGTGGCCTTCGCCTTCCTGACACCGTTCTTCTTCCTCAAGGGCGGGATGAGCGTCTCCGCCGCGGCCCTTTGGGCCAACCTCGGGGTGCTCGCAGTGCTCTTCGCGGGCAAGATGGTGCCGAAGCTCGTCAGTGTCTACCCGCTCGCCCGCCGGTACACGGCTCCGCACGCAGCGTTCACGACGCTCCTCATGTCGACAGGGCTGACCTTCGGGACGATCAGCTCGCTCTACGGACTGAACGCCGGGATCATCGACGAGACCCAGTTCTCGCTCCTCGTCGCCGTCGTCGTTCTCTCCGCGATCGTGCCGACCGTGATCGCCCAGCGATTCTTCCAGCCGCACGCGGCGCGCGAGCTCCTCCGGACGGTGCCCCAGTCGCGGCGCCCGGGACAGCCGGGCCCTGATGTTGCCTCAGCTCTCGCCGAGGTAGGCCTTCCGCACCTGCTCGTTCGTCTTCAGCTCCGACGCCTTGTCGGAGAGGACGATCTGACCCGTCTCGAGCACGTACCCGCGGTCGGCGACGTCCAGCGCCATCAGCGCGTTCTGCTCCACGAGCAGCACCGGCGTCCCCTGCCTGTTGATCTCGACGACGATCTCGAAGATCCGCTCGACGAAGATCGGGGCGAGGCCCATCGACGGCTCGTCGAGGAGGAGCAGGCGCGGGCGTGCCATCAGAGCCCGCCCCATCGCGAGCATCTGCTGCTCCCCGCCCGAGAGCGTGCCGGCCTTCTGACCCTCGCGCTCCTTGAGCCGCGGGAACAGCGTGTAGACGCGCTCCAGGTCCTCCTTGTACTCGGGGGTGCCTTTCTCCCGTTGGTAGGCGCCCATCTCGAGGTTCTCGAGCACCGACATCCGCGAGAACACGTGCCGGCCTTCCGGCGACTGGGAGATCCCCATCTTCACGACCTGGTGGGCGGGCCGCTCCGTGATGTCCTCGCCGGCGAACACGATCGTGCCGCTGCGCGGGTGGTTGAGCCCGTTGATCGAGCGCAGCGTCGTCGACTTGCCGGCGCCGTTCGACCCGATCAGCGTCACGATCTCTCCCTCGCCGACCGTCAGCGAGACACCCTTCAGCGCATGGATCGCCCCGTAGTAGGTGTGGACGTCGCTGAGCTCGAGGAGCATCTTCGCGCCGTTCGCGTTCATCTGGTCGCCGCCGTTCCCAGGTACGCCTCGATCACGCGCGGATCGCGCTGGACCTCCTGCGGGGTCCCCTCGCTGATCTTCTCGCCGTAGTCGAGTACGGTCACCCGGTCGGAGACGTCCATCACGAGCTTCATGTCGTGCTCGATCAGGAGCACGGTCAGGCCCTGCTCGTCGCGCAGCCGGCGGACGAAGCCGATGAAGTCGGTCGTCTCCTGCGGGTTCATCCCCGCGGTCGGCTCGTCGAGGAGCAGGAGCACCGGCTCGGCGGCGAGCGCCCGTGCCACCTCGAGCCGCCGCTGGTCGCCGTACGGCAGGTTCTTCCCGTACTCGTCGTGCTGGCGGCGCGCGAGCCCGCAGTAGGAGAGAAGCTCACGGGCACGGGCCTCCGCCTCGCTTTCCTCCTGCTTCAGCCGTGACGTGCGGAAGATCGACGCCCAGACGCCGCCCTTCAGCCGACTGTGCATCGCGACCTGGACGTTCTCGACGGCCGTCATGTTGTGGAAGAGGCGGATGTTCTGGAAGGTCCGAGCCATCCCGAGCTCCGTCACCTTGTGGGGCGGAAGGCCCGTGACACGCTCGCCGTGGAACGCGATCTCGCCGGAGGTCGGCTTGTACACACCCGTGAGGCAGTTGAAGAACGTCGTCTTGCCCGCCCCGTTCGGGCCGATCAGGCTCACGATCGCCTTGCCGGGATCGTGAAGTCGACGTCGTTGACGGCGACGAGACCGCCGAACTCCTTGCGCACGCCCTGCGCCTCGAGCAGGAGCGAGCCGTCGCCCGCCGGCGCTGCCTGGGTGTCGGTCACGCGCCCTCCCGGCGCACGTCGTACAGGTCGCCGAAGGTCGTCTCGGGACCCTCCTCCTCGTCCTCGTGCAGCTCCGCTCTGCGGCGGGCGCTCGGGAGGATGCCCTCGGGTCGCAGCAGCATCATCACGACGAGGATCAGCCCGAAGATCAGCGTCTTGTACCTCGGGATGTCGACGTCGAGGCTCGGGAGGAGGTTGATGCCGTCGCCGAGCTTCTCGAGCCCCTTGAAGTTCAGGTACTCGAGCACGAGCGCACCGACTATCACCCCGTAGATGTTCCCCATCCCGCCCACGACGACCATCACGAGGACGTACACCGAGATCGTGAACGAGAAGCTCGTCGGGAAGACGGAGCCGATGAACGAGCCGTAGTAGGCGCCGACGATCCCCCCGAAGATCGCGCCGATGCCGTAGGCCCAGAGCTTCGTGCGCATCAGCGGAACGCCCATCGCGGAGGCGGCGATCTCGTCCTCGCGCACCGCCACCCACGCCCGACCCATCTTCGACCGCTCGAGGCGACGGATCACGAAGATCGAGATCAGCACCATGGCGACGATCGTGAAGTACCACGGCCTGAGCGCGATGCCGGTGAACCGCTCCGGGAGGATGCCGCCCGTCACCGAATCGAGGTTCTCCCCGAAGCCTGGCCGGTCGAGCAGCCGGACGCCGCGGACGCCGTTCGTCAGGTTGACGTCCGTGAAGTCGATGAACGGGGGCAAGCCCTGGAGGCCGCCCGGCACGGGCAGCGAGTCGGCGTTCCGGAAGACGTCCGGGATGATCTCGCCGAAACCGAGCGTGACGATCGCCAGGTAGTCGCCGCGAAGGCGGAGCGTCGGCCAGCCGATGATCACGCCCGCGATGGCGGCGATCACTCCCCCGAAGAGGATGACGAGCCACATGTTGATGTGGATGCCTCTGGAGCCCTCGAACGCGGTCGAGAGGAAGCCCCACGAGATCCCCTCGAACTTGTCCGACGCGAACCAGCCGACCGTGTATGCACCGAGAGCGAAGAACGCGACGTAGCCGAGGTCGAGCAGGCCCGCGAAACCGACGACGACGTTCAGCCCGAGGGCGAGCATGGCGTAGACGACCATGAGGATGACCACGTCGAGCTGGAGCCCGAGGGCGTCGAGAGTCAGGAACCTGAACGGCGGGACGTCGAACCAGAACGGGTAGGTGAGGACGACGGCGAGCAGCGCCCAGGGAAGCCACCGCTCCCAGTCGTCGAGGATGTCCCCCGCCCGGCCACGGAGGCCGGCGTCGGCCGCACCCGTCACTGGCCCTCGGGCGTGCGCTCGCCGAGGAGGCCGGACGGCCGGAAGACGAGGATCAGGATCAGGATCGTGAAGATCACCGTGTAGGTCCAGCGCGCGTCGCCGAAGCCGTCGTTGTAGGCCGAGATCAGGCCGATCAGCACGCCGCCGAGGACAGCGCCGGTGAGGTTGCCGATGCCGCCGAGGACGGCGGCCGTGAACGCGATCAGGCCGAGCCGGAACCCGAGGTTGAAGCCCGATGTCCCCACGTAGAGTGCGTAGACGACCGCCCCGGCCCCGGCGATCGCGCCGCCGAGCGCGAAGGTGAACGAGATCGTCCGGTCGACGCTGATCCCCATCATCGCCGACGCATCCCGGTCCTGCGCCGTTGCGCGCATCGCCTTCCCGGGCTTCGTTCGCTGCACGAGGATCGTGAGCGCGACGAGCACCGGGATCGTGATCAGGGCGACCATCAGATCCCGGACCGTGTAGTACGGGTAGTCGCCGAAATCGAGCCACGTGCCGTCCTGCCCGATCAGCACGGTGTCGGGGATGATCTGCGGGATCGGGACGCGCCCCTCCCCCTTCCACGCGAGGCCGATCCCCTGGAGGATGAAGGAGAAGCCGATGGCCGTGATCAGCGGCGCGAGCCGCGGCTGGTTGCGAAGCGGCTTGTAGCCGATCCGCTCGATCGACGCGTTGATCACGAGACAGAACAGGACCGACGTGACGAGGGCCATCGCGATCGCGTAGGCCTTCTGCGGCTCCCGACGAGTCGACGGTCGCCGCCGTGCCGAGCGGAATCGAGACCGTGAAGAAGAGGAGGGGGATCTGCACCGACCCGTCGGCGAAGATCGACTGGGTCTGGAACGTGCCCGAGCATGAAGATGTCGCCGTGGGCGAAGTTGATCAGCTCGATGATCCCGTAGACGAGCGTGTACCCGAGCGCCACGAGCGCGAAGATCATCCCGTTCGGACGCCCGATGACGGTGACCTGGGCGAAGCGCTGCGGCTCGTCGATCGCCGACGTCGATCAGCCAGTACCCGACTCCGAGCAGGATCAGCGCGCCGAAGATCCAGCGCAGGAGATCGGCGAGTCGGTGGGCGCCCGCGGACGACGACGGGGGAGGGGGCCGGGATCTCTGTCAACTGAGTGAGCGGGGGGCGGTTGTCCCGCCCCCCTCTCTATCTGTCGTGGCTCTTCTGGCTGCCGTGACTACGAGACCGTCAGCGACTTGTTCCAGACCCACGTTTGCCGAGCTCCGTCCGCCTTGAACAGCTGCTCTGTCCCGCTGGCCGGATCTCCGTTGGCGTTGAACTGACATCGGGCCGGATCGCAGTGTCGGGCAGGTTCGTCTCGAACAGCTTCGCAATCACGTCTCCCCTCGATCCGTCGGAGCGCGCGATCGCGTCGAGCAGCACCTGCGCCGCGGTCGCGGCGTAGAGCGTGTAGACCTGGATGTTCTCGTTCGGTCCGATGCTTGGCCTGGAACCCGCTCACGATCTGCGCGCCCGCGCCGGCGATCTGCTCGGCCGGCAGGGTCGGCGCCGTGCCGTAGGCGCCGTTGGCGTTCTCGGCTCCTGCGTCGTCGAACAGCGAGTCGAGGACGAAGCCGTCCGAGACCGAGGAGCTTCACCTTCTCGTTGTCGCCGAGCGACCGCGACCTTGTCCTTCACCAGCTGCCCGCCGTTGTTCGGCGAGACGCCGCCGATGTAGATCGCGTCGGCGCCGGTGGCCTTGATCTTCGTCATCAGCGCGGTGTAGTTCGGAGCGTCCTTGTCCCAGCCCTCGTGGCCGGCGACCTCGAGTCCGATCGTCTTCGCGGCAGTCCTCGAACGCGTCGGCGACGCCCTTCCCGTAGAGCTCCTTGTCGTCGAGGATGTAGACGCTCTTGACGCCGAGGTCGTTCTTCATGGAACTGGGCGCCGACCTTGCCCTGGTAGTCGTCCGAGGCGACGACGCGCAGCGTAGTTGCGCGTCGCCGGACGGGTAGTACTTGTCCGGCTCGCCCTTCTTCGGTGCCCGGGGCGGCGTGCGTCAGGCCGGCGTACGTGTTCGCCGGGCTGATCATCGCGACTCCCGCCTCGTTCAGGATCGGGATGATGATCGCCGCGCAGCCCGAGTTGTAGGTCCCGATCACGCCGACGATCGAGTCGTCGTCCGCGTACGTCCGAGCGTTCGACGCGCACGTGGCCTCGTCCCAGTTGCCCGTGGACGGAATCGCGTCGTCGAACGACTCGAACTCGATCGTGTAGTCGCCGGCCTTGTTGTCGGCCTGCTCGAGGACGTACTCGATCGCGTCGACCATCTGGCCCGTCTGCACGAGGTTCGAGCCCTGCAGCGGCAGATCCGAAACGATCTTCACCGTGTTACCGCCCCCGCCGCCGCCGCAGCCCGCAAGAACCACGGAGAGCGCTACGGCCAGGACGGCCAGAAATGCAAGCAATCCGCGATTTCTCACTGCTCCTCCTCTGTGAACGCAGATGACATCGGATCTCGCCCGCGCGCAAGGGCCCGCGCCGAGAGCGGCAAGTATCTGAGGATTTGCGGCAAGAAGCAACCGGGTCGGCCGCGTCGTCGCAAGATCACCTGAGGCGCGCGCGGAACCGGGATCCGGCCAGCCTCCGGCGTCGGACCGCGCTACCGAGCGGCCGTTCGAACCGGAGCTACGATCCCGTCGGCACCGAGCCGAAGTGGCGGAACTGGCAGACGCGCCGGACTCAAAATCCGGTGTCCCTTCGGGGAGTGTGGGTTCGACCCCCACCTTCGGCACTCGGAGAAACCCTGCAAGGAGCCGCCCTTGGTCCGTTAGCGCACTCCCGTCAGGGCAGCGAGGTGACCGAGGGGCAACAGACGGGGCAACACGAGCCTCAGCCGCGTCGCTCCGACAGCCCAGAGTTTGACCTCCGGCAAGCCATGAACATGCCGAGGAATAGACCCAATTGGGTCCTGACCCGACGGTTCGACAGGGTGCCGTCGTCGGCGATGTCGAAGGCGGTGAGGCGGGCGGCAAACGACTCGGCGACGACGAGCGTCCTGTTGTCCGGCGTGATGACCATGCCGTTCGGGAAGGCGAGTTCGTTCGCCACCTCGCGGGCCTCGCCGTCGGGCGTGACGAGCGCGATCTTGGCGGTGCTTTGCCGCCGTACGCCTCAGTAGTTCCTGCGTCTGCTTTGCGGACAAGCGCCGAGACGGCTCGCGCCGTTCGCAGCAATCTACTTGGGTGGAGCACCCATGGACACCGGCTCGACGTTCACGCGCACGGCCGTCCCGGCGACGCATGTGTTCGAGCGCGTGCTCGTGGGCATCGACGGGTCCGACGCGAGCCTCGAGGCCGCACGGCAGGCCGCAATCCTGACCGAGCACTACGGCGGACTGACCCTGCTCGGCGTGTACCCGCCGCCCCGGCGCCCTGGGCTCGACCCGGCCGGGACGTCCGATAGCGGCGGTGCGCGCGCCGCGAGCGAGAACGCCGTGGCGGCCGTACGAGACGCGATCCGCTCGCTCGTTGTACCGACGGCGACGGTTGCGTGCGGCTACTCCTGGGAGACGTTGCTCGAGGAGGCCGAGAGCAGCGGGAGCACGCTGCTCTCGGTCGGGAGCCACGGCCAGCGACGGATCCAGGGGATCATCGAAGGCTCGACGACGACCGAGCTCGTCCACAAGGCCCCGTGCTCGGTGCTCGTCGCGCGGCTCGCCGCCGGAGGCTCTCCCCAGCGCATCGTCGTCGGCCTGGACGGCTCGGCGGAGTCGGAGCGCGCCTATGCGGCGGCGCACCGCGTCGCGGGTCGCTTCGGCAGCGCGCTCCGGGCGGTGGTCGCCGCCGGCCGCAAGCAGGTCGACCTGCCGGCGATCGTGAGGCTCACGGACAACCGGTACGAGAAGCTGAGCGGCGAGCCTGTCGGCGCCCTCGTCGAGGCGTCGGCCGACGCCGACCTGCTCGTCGTCGGAAGCCGCGGACTGCACGGGCTGAAGGCTTTCGGGTCGGTCTCCGAGCGGGTTGCCCACCGGGCGCGCTGCTCGACGCTGGTCGTTCGCGAGCCGGCATCGGAACAGACCCCAGCGGGCTGAACGAGACTTGAGACTGCGCGAACATCCGCCGGGACGGCCGGTCGACCGGCAGGTGGTCGGCCGGATCGAGAGCGACGACCCCGAGAGGTTCGCGGTGCTCCTGGTCGAGCGGGTGAAGGCGTCGGGGTGAGCTCCCCGTCAGCGGCCGTGGCGCGTCCCCACCGCCGACGCCGGAGAGGTCGTTCGCGGTCGTTACACGATCCTCTCTGACCCTGGCGCGAGCCACCCCGTTCAGGCCAGGATCTTCGGATGCCTCAAATCCTCGCAGGCCACGACGAACAGCTCGACCTTCGCGGCGTCCCCTACCCGCCATACGTCGTCAGCCCCGCCGAGCGGGACAGGTGGGACGACTGCATCGCGGCCGCGTCGACGGTCGCCGCGCAGTTCCGCGCGGGGAGCGCGGGGCGACGTCGCGTTCGTCGTGATGTCGACCAGGCTGCTGTACCACGGCGGCGGGCCCGTGCCGCGACGGGCGACGGCTCGCCGCTCGTGGCCCTCGCGCCTCCTGCATGCCCGAGGAACCTACTTCTCCCGTCCGGTCTCTTCGGCGCTGCCGGGCGGAGCGAAGGGGCCCGGGAGGCCGGCGTCGTCCGGCCTCCCGGGCCGAGGTCCTACGCGGTCATGCGACTGGCGACGTCGTACCTCGTGACGGACGTGCGCCGTCCGGGCGTGTCGCCGGCGGGCATCGCGTTCAGCGCCGCGTCGCCCCGGTTGTAGTCGTCCTCCGAGTCGAAGAAGAGGATGACCAGCGACTTCTCGGCCTCGGGGTCGTGCAGAACGAGGATCTCCTTCGCGGGAACGTCGTCGGGCTGTCCGCCCTGCTCCATCTCCGCCTTCAGCTCCTCCATCCGCTGCTTGCTGACTCCGTCGAACGACACCACACGTGCGAGCGCCATCGGAACCTCCTCTGTTGGTCGGGCCAGCTGGTCGAGTGTCTGCTCGGGACCGCGGCAGCATACGACGCCCGGTCGCGACGGCGCGCCGCTCACGACGAGCGCTCGGCGCTCATCACCCCGTAGGTCGGCTTCCAGTAGGTCTCGTAGAGCTGCTCGCACTCGGGGCTGCAAACGCCGAGCTCGCCGTCTCCCCCCTCGAACAGCCAGACGCGTCGCGGGATGAGCGTGCCGCACACCTGGCAGTGGACGACGTTCGTGTCGTGCCAGGAGTGCTCGAGCTCCTCCCAGCGCCCGCTCATGCGCGTCCCTCGCCGGCAGCGGCTCCCGGCCGGCGGAGCCGGCCTCCGCCGCTGCCTGACGCGCACGTCGTCGAGGTCGACACCAGACTCATCCGCCCTACCCCGGCGTCCCCGACGTCGATGCCGTGGTCACGGAGGGCGGCCGCCGCCGTGACGTATCCCTCGCGAACGTCCTCACGGACGAGCTCCGGGTCGCGCTCGGCCGGGTCGCCGAAGCCGGCGCCGCCGGGGGTGACGTAGCGGAGCTGGTCGCCGCGTCGCAGGACGACGTTCGTGAACTTCGTCGGCGAGGCGACGCCGAAGACCTCGTCGAAGCGCCGGAAGTCGTCGGTCGCCGGCCCGCCGGACGAGCAGCTCGGAGCCGTGGCCGGGGAGCCCGCCGAAGAGCCCGCTCGGCGGGATGCGCGAGCGGTCGAAGAGCGCGCTGAAGGTGATCTCGTCGGCGGTGATCTCGAGCGTGCGATGCGTCGCGAGGCCGCCGCGGTGCTTCCCGGCGCCGCCGGAATCGGCGGCGAGGCCGTACTCGATCGTGCGCAGCGGGTAGCGGTGCTCGAAGACCTCGATCGGCGTGTTGCGGCAGTTCGAGTGACGCGTGATCTCGGCGTCGTTGCCGTCCTTCAGTGCCGTCCCGCCCGCCCCCATGCCGTCGAAGTGGTAGTTCGAGTAGTAGGCGCCGGTCTCGGGATGGACGCCGCCGAAGAGGAGGTTCGAGCTCGAGCCGCCGCTCGAGGCGGCGACGCGGTCGGGAACCGCCTGGGCGAAGCGCGGCGAGCAGCAGGTCGATCAGCTTCGGCTGCAGGTCGGTGTTGCCGCCGACCGACGGGCCCGGGATGGCGTACGTTCACGACGCTCCCGGGCGGGGCGATGATCCGCATCGGCCGGTAGCAGCCGGAGTTGCGCGGCATCAGCATCTGCGGGTCGGTGACGCAGAAGACGGCGTTGTAGACGGCCGACACGGCGACGACGTACGTGCAGTTCATCGGCCCGCGCACCTGCGGGCTCGAGCCGGTGAAGTCGGCGATCACCTCGTCGCCGCGGACGACGACGGCGACCTTCACCTCGAACGGGTCGGTCGAGACGCCGTCGTCCTCGACCAGCATCGACGCCTCGTAGCGGCCGTCCGGGAGCTCCTCGATCTCGGCGCGCAGGCGCCGCTCCGAGTAGTCGATCAGCGCGCGGGCGCCCTCGCGGACGGTGTGCGAGGTCGTAGCGGTCGACCAGTGCGAGCAGGCGCCGGTCGCCGACGGTGAGCGCGCCGATCATCGCGTGGAAGTCGCCCCAGGTGTCGCGCGGCGTCCGGTGGTTCGCGAGGATCACGCGCCAGAGCTGCTCGTTGTAGCGCCCCGCCCTCGACGAGCTTGACCGGCGGCAGTCGCAGGCCCTCCTGGTACACGTCGGTCGCGTCGGAGGCGAAGCTGCCCGGCGCCTTGCCGCCGACCTCGGCCAGGTGGCCGATCGCCCCGGCGAACCCGAGCAGCTCGTCGTCCCGGAAGACCGGCCGCATCAGCATGTGCTCGGGGATGTGGCAGTTGCCGCGGTACGGGTCGTTGTGGACGACGACGTCGCCCGGGCCGAAGAAGTCCTCGCCGAACTCCTCGAGCGTCCAGCGCACGGTGTGCGTGATCGCGCCCATCATCGACGGCGTGTAGTTCTTCTCGGCGATCAGGTTGCCCTCGCGGTCGAGCAGCACGGTCGAGAAGTCGAGGCCCTCGTTGAAGATCGTCGAGTACGACGTCTTCATCATCACGAGCGCCATCTCGGCGGCGATGTTCGCGAGGCCGTTGTGCAGGACGTGCAGGCCGACGCTGTCGAGCTCGAGCGTCTGCGTCATGGCAGCGCTCCGATCGTGATCACGAGCACGCCGCTCTCGTGGACGACGAGCCGGTCGCCGTCGAAGACGAGCGTCGTCGAGTCGGGCTCCTCGACGATCGCCGGCCCCTCGAGCTCGGTGCCCGGAGCGAGGCTCTCGCGCCGGTAGATCGGGCAGTCGACCGGGCTGTCCGCGTTGAACCAGACCTCGCGCCTCGCCGGCTCGGCGGGACTACCGCTCTCGGCGACGAGCGGCACGGGCAGCTCCGGCCGGAGCGCCGTCACCCGGAGGTTGATCAGCTCGATCGCGGCGCCCGGAAGCCTGAACCCGTACTGGCGGTCGTGCTCTGCCTCGAAGCGGTCGAGCAGCATCTGCCAGCGCCCCTCGTCGAGATCGCCGTCCGGGAGCGGCACCTCGAGCTCGTAGTTCTGGCCCGCGTAGCGGAGGTCGGCCGACCGCCGGACCTGCACCTCGTCGGCGTCGACGTTGCGCCGCAGCTCGGCGATCGTGTCTTCGTGCAGCCGGCGCTCGGCGAGCGAGAGCTCGGCGATGCGCACCCGCGCCGAGTGGACGTAGTGCGTCTGCACACGGTCGACGCGCGCCTGGCTGATCGCGGCTCCGAGGGCGGAGCACAGGCCGGGGTGGGGCGGCACGAGCACCGTCGGCATGTCGAGACGCTCGGCCACCGCCCGCGCGTGCAGAGGGCCGGCCCCCCCGAACGCGATCAGGGCGAAGTCGCGGGGATCGAGCCCCCGCTCGACCGCGATCAGCCGGATCGCGTTCGCCATGTTCTCGTCCGCCGTCCGGACGACCGCCAGGGCGGCCGCCTCGGTCGAGAGCCCGAGCCGGGCGCCGAGCCCGGCGAGCGCCTCGCGTGCGGCGTCGGCGTCGAGAGGCATCGCCCCGCCGAGGAAGTAGCCCGCGTCGAGTCGGCCGAGCGTGAGATTCGCGTCGGTCAGCGTCGGCTCGGAGCCGCCCTGGCCGTACGCCACCGGGCCGGGTACCGCGCCGGCGCTCTGCGGGCCGACGTGCAGCAGGCCTCCCTTGTCGACCCAGGCGATCGAGCCGCCGCCCGCGCCGATCGTGCTCACGGCGACGCACGGGATGCTCACCGGGATCCCCCACGCGACCTGGAACTCGCCCGCGTACTGCTCCTCGCCGTCGAGGACGAGGCCGATGTCGCAGCTCGTGCCGCCCATGTCCAGCGAGAAGACCGACGCGCTGCCCGCCGCCTCGGCGAAGACACGGCCGCCGATCACCCCGCCCGCGAGGCCGGAGAGCAGCAGGCGCCCGGGCCCGCTACGAGCCTGCTCAGCACGCAGGTACCCCCCGTTCGACGCGAGCAGGTTCCACCGCTCGAGGCCGGCGTCGTCGCGAATCACGCGCCCGACCCGGTCGACATAGCCCTCGATCAGCGGCTTGACGTACGCGTCGGCGATCGTCGTGCTCGCGCGCTCGTACTCGCGCCACACCGGCGACACCTCGTGCGAGACGGAGATCGGCACCTCGGGCATCTCCTCGCGGAGCGCCTCGGCGATCGCGTCCTCCTGCTCCGGGTTCAGATACGAGAAGAGGCACGAGACCGCGACGACGGTCCCGTCCGATGCGAGCGCACGCAGCCGACCGCGAAGGCCGTCGAGATCCTCCGGCCGGAGCTCCTCGACGATCTCGCCGTGGTGATCGACCCGGCCGCCGACCTCGACGCAGTGCCGCCGCAGGACGAGCGGCTTCGGCTTCTGCCAGTGCAGGTCGTAGAGCCGTTCCTTGTCGAGCCGGCCGATGAACGGCACGTCCCTGAAGCCTGCGTTCGTCACGAAGAGGACGGTCGGGCCCGCCCGCTGGATGACCGCGTTCGTCGCCACCGTCGTCCCGACGACGACCTGCCCGGCGCTCTCTCCGCCGACGAGCTGCGCGAGCCCGCTGTGGATCGCGTTCGACGGGTCGTCGGGCGTCGAAGGGACCTTCGCCGTCCGCAGCGTCCCCGACTCGTCGACGAGCACGAAGTCGGTGAACGTGCCCCCCGTGTCGATCCCGATGCGGGCGGTCACGTCCTTCCGACCGTCGATCCCGAGTATCCGAACCTGGCCGAGAGCGTGTCCGTCAGCGTGACCATCTCGCGGCCGATCTCGTCGAGGGCCTCCCGCGGCACGTTCGCCGTAGGCGCGCTGACCGCAAGCGCGAAGGTCGGGTCTCCCTGCCGGTCGAAGATCGGCACCGCGACGCAGCGCAGCCCGATCGTCGACTCCTCGTCGTCGATCGCGTAGCCGCGCTCCCGAACGAGCGTGAGCTCACGCTCGAGCTCCGCCGGCTCGACGATCGTGTTCTTCGTCACCGCAGGGAGGCCGTGCTGTTCGAGCAGCGTCCGGCGCTTCTCGGCGTCGAGGTGGGCGAGGATCGCCTTGCCGACGCCGTTCGAGTGCAGGGGCACCTCGTGGCCGATCCGCGCGCCCATCTTGATCGCATGCAGCCCCTCGCGCGCGTCGATCAGGAGGAGGCGATCGCGCGAGTACGCGCCGAGGACGACGGTCTCGCCGTGGGCATCGCGCAGCGCCTCCATGTACGGCCCGGCCACCTGCCGGGGATCGAGGTCGCCCACCGCCCGCTCCCAGAGCAAAAGGAACCCAAGGCCGAGGCGATAGCTGCCGTCGACCGGGTCACGGTCGACGACGCCGGTGCCGACGAGGGTCGACAGATAGCGGAGCGTCGTCGGTTGCGAGAGGCCCGAGGCAAGGGCGAGCGTCCCCAGCGAGGTGCCGGAGCCCGAGCCCGAGAGCGCCTCGAGAAGCGCGATCGTCCGCTGGACGGCGCGTACCTCGGAACCTGCTCTGCTGCGTGGTTTGGCGGCCGCTCCTGCCACTTTGAAAGCCATCTTTCAAAACGTTGACAGGGCTGTCAAGGCGTGTTAGAAGGCGGTCTCATACCCCAGCGGGCCTGTCTCCGGCCCGGGGATCTCACAGAGGAGGAGCGAATGAGTGACGAGCCTAGGGTCGAGGACCCTAGCCCGCAGCCGACGCCCGAGACCCACTCCCGGCGCGACGTGGTCGTGCGCGGTGCCCGCGTGGCGGGCGTGGCGGTGGTCGCTCCGAGCGTCCTGGCAGGAGCCGCGCAGGCCGCCGCGACGCGGCACCTGACGACCCGGAAGCGTGTCCGGGCCGTCGTTGGCGGCACGCTCACCGTGGCACAGCCGGGCGAGCCGAAGACGCTCGACCCGCATCGTTCGACCCTCGACGTCTTCCGCCATTCGATCCGGTCGGCCGTGTTCGACTCGCTGACGTGGGTCGACCCCGCGACGCTTGCGGTGCAGCCGAAGCTCGCCAAGTCGTGGACGGTCTCCAAGGACGGCAAGACCGTGACCTTCAATCTGCAGGAGGGCGTCAAGTGGCACGACGGCACGCCCTTCACCGCGAGCGACGTCGCCTTCACGATCAGGCGAGTCAAGGACCCGAAGATCGCAAGCCAGTTCGCCCCGCAGGTCGCGACGGTGAAGAGCGTCGACGTGGTCAACGACACGACCGTGCGGTTCAACCTCTCGGCGCCCACGCCGCCGCTGTTCGCCAACCTCCTCCAGGTGCAGATCGTCGGGGAGAAGAGCATCGGCTCGATCGAGACGAAGCCGATCGGCACGGGCCCCTTCAAGTTCGTCGAGTTCGTCCCGGGCGACCATCAGACCCTGGAGAAGAACCCGGACTACTGGGTCGCGGGGACGCCGCTCCTCGACCAGCTCATCTTCAAGAACGTGCCCGACGCGCAGTCTCGGCTCGCCCAGCTTCGGGCCGGCTCGGTGCAGATGATCGACGGCATCGACCCCAAGGACGTCAAGCAGGCGAAGAGCTTCCCGAACGCCTACGTGTTCACGAGCAAGCCGGTGAACCTCTACGAGATCTTCCAGATCAACACGAAGCGCAAGCCTTTCGACGACAAGCGGGTGCGGCAGGCGCTCTCGTACGCCTTCGACCGCAAGTCGTACCTGAAGAACTTCTGGTACGGCCTGGCCCGCCAGAGCTCCGGCCCGTTCGTCAAGGAGATGCCGGCCTACCTGCCGGGCGTCGACAACGCCTACAAGTTCGACCTGAAGAAGGCCGCTGCGCTGCTCCAGCAGGCCGGCTTCACGAAGGCGAAGCCGCTCGAGATCGAGATCCTCTCGATCGTCGGCTACCCGACGCTGAAGGCGATGGCGGTCATCCTCCAGGCGAACCTGAACAAGATCGGGATGAAGGCGACGATCACGGAGCTCGACATCAGCCCGTGGATCGACCGCATCGCCGCCCACCCCGACTTCGACATCACCGTCGACAACTACAACACCGTGCCGGAGGACCCCGCCGGCATGTTCAACTCCGACAACCTCGCGCCTGCCGGCAACATCAACCAGTGGAACCCGCCGGGCTATGCCGCGCTGGTCGCGAAGGCGGCGAGCGAGCAGAACCCGAGGAAGCGGAACGCCCTCTACCGGCAGCTCCAGAAGCTCATCCTCGTGGAGCAGCCGATGATCACGATCGACCACTACCCGATCATCGTCGCGGCCGCGAAGACGATGAAGGACGTCAAGCTGGGCCCGAGCGGCATCTACGACTGGTCGAGGGCTCAGATCGCGAGTTGACCGCATCGCTCGTGCAGCACGGCTCGTACTCGGAGGCCCGCAAGGGCCTCCTTGTACGAGATCGGCTCCGTCGCTAGGGTCGATCCCCTTTGGCGAGATTCGTCATCGGCAGAACGACGGGGGCGCTGATCACGCTCCTCGTCATCTCGGTTCTCTGCTTCTTCACGATCGCGATGGTCCCGGGCAACCCGGCCGAGGTGATGCTCGGGACGTACGCGACTCCGGAGCGACTCGCGGCGGTCCAGCACGAGTTCGGGCTCGATCGCCCGCTCGTCGTTCGCTACGGGTACTGGCTGAAGGAGACCGTGCAGGGGAACCTCGGCGAGTCGGTCCTGAGCCACCAGCCGGTGACGAAGCTGCTCGCGGACGCGCTGCCGGTGACGCTCGAGCTCACCGGGCTCGCGCTGCTCCTGGCGATCGTGTTCGCGTTGCCGGTCGGGCTGCGTCTCGCGACGAACCGCGACCGCTGGTGGGCGAGGCCGGCGATGTTCGGAATCACGCTCGGCATCTCGGTGCCGGGGTTCTGGGTCGGGCTGATGCTGATCGAGATCTTCGCCGTCACGTGGGGCATCCTCCCGGCCGGCGGCTACGTGCCGTTCAGGGACGACCCGGTCGGAAACATCAAGTCGATGATCCTTCCGTCGATCACGCTCTCCCTCTACCTCGGGCCGCCGCTCGTTCGCTTCGTCCGCTCGACGGCGGTCGGCGTCCTCCACGAGGACTTCATCAAGACCGCGCGCACGAAGGGGATCAGCGACCGGGCGATCCTCAATCGCCACGTCAAGCCGAACGCGCTGATCCCGACGGTGACGTTCCTGGGCCTCCAGCTCGGCGCCCTGATCAGCGGTGCGATCGTGACCGAGGTGATCTTCTCGCTGCCCGGCATGGGGAGGCTCGGCCTGAACGCCATCCTCTCGCGTGACTACCCGGTCGTTCTCGGCGTCGTCCTCGTCGTGGCGATGGGCTACGTACTCGTGAACCTCCTCGTCGACCTGTCGTACGGCCTGATCGACCCGCGGGTGCGTGCCGGATGAGCGACCGCGTGCCGGACGTCGAGGCCGTCTCCCCGAACGCAATGGCCGTGGGGGAGGTCGCCGAGCTGCCGACGCGGGGCAGACGTGGGCGGCTGGTCGTCTACCTGGCGCTCAGGGACCCGCTCGCGTGCTTCCTCGTGGCCGTCTTCGTGCTGGCCGCGATCCTCGGGCCGCTGCTCGCGCCGTACTCCCCCGACGTGCCGGACCTGAACGCGACGCTCCAGGGGCCCTCGGCCGAGCACCTGCTCGGCACCGACCAGTTCGGCCGCGACCTGCTCAGCCGGCTGCTCTACGCGTCCCGGGTAGCCGCCGAGGCGGTGCTGATCGTGATCGTCGTCGGCGGGATCGTCGGCACGATCCTCGGCAGCCTGGCTGGCCTGCTCGGAGGCGCCGTCGACGCGGTCATCTCGCGGATCATCGAGATCGTGCAGGGGTTCCCGATCGTGCTGCTCGCGATCGCGGTCGTCGCCGTCGCCGGCCCCTCGCTCACGAATGCGATGCTCGCCGTCGCGGTCGGCGCGATCCCCGACTTCGCCCGGGTCGCGCGCAGCGTCGCGATCCAGCTGCGGACGCGCGAGTTCGTCGAGGCCGCGCGCAGCGTCGGCGCGAGCGAGTCGCGGATCCTGGCGACCGAGATCCTGCCGAACATGGTGGGCGCGCTCGTGGTGATCGCGACCTTCGACGGCGCCCAGGCGGTGATGTACGAGGCGGCGCTCTCGTTCCTCGGCCTCGGCGTGCAGCCGCCCGAGGCGTCGTTCGGCGGGATGCTGAGCGAGGCGAAGGAGTACCTGGCGATCGACGCCTGGTACGCGTTCGTGTGCGGCGTCGCGCTCGCCGCGGTGATCCTCGGGCTGAACCTGATGGGCGACGCGCTGAGCGACTACTACCAGCGGACGGGCCGGAGATGACGAGCTCCGCCGGAGAGCGAGCACCCGCTGAGGCCGTGATCGACGTCCGCGACCTGCGGGTCGTCTTCCGGACCGAGGACGGCCTCGTGCGCGCCGCCGACGGCGTCTCGTTCTCGGTCGGAGCGGGCGAGGTGCTCGGCGTCGTCGGCGAGTCGGGCTCGGGAAAGACGGTCATGGCCCAGACCGTGATCGGCCTCAACCGGCGCGAGCGGAACGTCACCTTCTCGGGCCAGGTGCTCTACAAGGGCCGCGACCTGCTCACGCTGCCGGAGCGCGAGATGCGACACGTGCGCGGACGCGAGATCTCGATGATCCTCCAGGACCCGATGACCTCGCTGAACCCCGTGCACCGGATCGGCGACCAGATTGCCGAGATGCTGGAGGAGAACACCGACCTCGACCCGGAGCAGATCCGGCGCCGGTCGATCGAGCTCCTGGCCGAGGTCGGGATCCCGCAGCCCGAGGAGCGGGCGCGCGCCTATCCCCATCAGTTCTCGGGCGGGATGCGCCAGCGGGTCGGCGTCGCGATCGCGCTCGCCTGCAACCCGACGCTCCTGATCGCCGACGAGCCGACGACGGCACTGGACGTGACGATCCAGGCGCAGATCCTCCAGCTGATCAAGCGCCTGAAGGGCGAGCACGGGACGACGGTGATCTTCATCACGCACGACTTCGGCGTCGTCGCCGAGATCGCCGACAAGGTGCTCGTGATGTACGCGGGGCGCGGCGTCGAGTCGGGGAGCGTGCGCGACGTCTTCTACAACGCGCAGCACCCGTACACCTGGGGGCTGCTCGCGTCGATTCCCACGCCGGACAAGCCGAGGACGAGGCGACTGCCCTCGATCAAGGGCGCGCCGCCGTCGCTGATCAACCTCCCGCCGGGGTGTGCGTTCAGCTCCCGCTGCGCCTTCGTCCACGACCGCTGCCTGCAGGAGGCGCCGCCGAGCGAGGAGCGGGCCGGGACGCCCGGCCACCTGGACGCGTGCTGGCTCTCGACCGAGGAGAAGGCTCGCCGCCGGGCCGAGGTCTTCGCCGCAGTCGGGGGCCCGGCGTGAGCAGCTCGGAACGTCCGCTCGTGGAGGTGCGCGCGCTGAAGAAGCACTTCGAGATCCGCAAGGGCGTGATGCAGCGCGTGGTCGGCCGCGTGCACGCCGTGGACGGCGTCGACCTGACCGTCTTCGAGGGCGAGACCCTCGGCCTGGTGGGCGAGTCGGGCTGCGGCAAGTCGACGCTCGCGCGCTGCATCATGCGGCTCTACGAGCCGACCGAGGGGCAGATCCTCTTCGACGGCACCGATATCACGCACATGAGCAGGCGCGCGCTCCGCCCGCTGCGGCGCCGGATGCAGATGGTCTTCCAGGACCCCTACGCGAGCCTCAATCCGCGCAAGCGCATCCGGACGATCGTCGGCGACCCGCTGCGCATCCACCGCATCGGCAACAGGAGGGAGCGGCGGCGGGAGGTCCAGGAGCTGCTCGCGCTCGTGGGGCTCTCTCCCGAGCACCTGAACCGCTACGCGTCGGAGTTCTCCGGCGGGCAGCGGCAGCGCATCGGCGTCGCCCGTGCGCTCGCTCTGAAGCCGAAGCTGGTGGTCGCGGACGAGCCGGTCTCGGCGCTCGACGTCTCGATTCAGGCGCAGATCATCAACCTGCTCAGCGAGCTCCAGGAGACTCTCCAGCTGACCTACGTCTTCATCGCCCACGACCTCGGCGTGATCCACCACGTGGCTGACAGGATCGCCGTCATGTACCTGGGCAAGATCGTCGAGCTCGGCCCCGCCGAGCAGCTCTACTCCCGGCCGGTTCACCCGTACACCGAGGCGCTCCTGTCGGCGATCCCGATTCCCGACCCGGATCGCAACGAGAGTCGCGTGCGGCTGATCCTCGAAGGCGACGTGCCGAGTCCGATGGCTCCGCCCCCGGCCTGCCGCTTCCACACGCGCTGCCCGTTCGCGACCGAGATCTGCGCGACGATCGAGCCGCCGCTGGTCGAGCACGCCGACGGTCATCACGCGGCCTGTCACCACCCGCGCAACGTCGTGGGCGCCGACGCCGCCGTCGGCGAGGGGCGCGGATGAGACGTCTTGTGTCGACCTGGACGACGTGCGCGTTCCTCGGGCGTCGCTCGCGGTGCGGGGCCGCCGGGCACAGTACGAGTGGTACGGCCCGGAGAGCCACGTGCCGCGAGCGGCGTCAGGCGTCGGCGGAGGCCGCTCCGCCGGCCGGGAGCCGACGCCGGCGAGGGGCGCGCATGAGCTCGGTTCCGGTCGAGCGGGTCGTGAGCGCGGCCGGCTTCGTCACCTCGCTCGGCGGCGGCAGCCTCTCGGAGCGCGTGACCTCTGCGATGGCGGAGGCATCGGCGAGCACGTGGCGCCCGGACGACCTCCAGGGATGGGCGAGCGAGGCGATTGCCGGGGCGACCGGCGCCGAGGCAGGCTGGGTCACCGCCGGTGCCGCCGCCGGGCTGACCCTCGGCGCGGCGGCCTGCATCGCGGGGCACAGGCTGGACGTGATGGACGCGCTGCCCGACACCGGCTCGGTCTCCGCCGAGGTGATCGTCCAACGAGGGCATCGCAACGCCTACGACCGCGCATTCCGCACCGCCGGCGCCCGGATCGTCGAGGTCGGGTATCCGCTGATGGAGGGCGTCGGGCTGACGTACGAGTGGCAGCTCGAGGCGGCCTTCTCCGAGCAGACGGTCGCGGTCGCGCACTTCGCGGTGGCAGAGACGGAGGGCGTGCCGCTTCCGCGTGTGTGCGAGCTCGCGGCCCGTCACGATGTGCCGGTGATCGTCGATGCCGCGGCCGAGCTTCCCCCCGCGTCGAACCTGCGCCGGTTCCTCGACGAGGGGGCCGCGCTCGTCGCGTTCAGCGGCGGCAAGGCGATCCGCGGGCCTCAGGGCTCGGGCATCCTCGCGGGCAGGCGCGACCTCGTCGAGTCGGTTCGGCTGCAGACGCTCGACATGGACATCGACGTCGAGACCTGGATCGCGCGCGAGGGAACGGAGCCTCCGCACCACGGCCTCGGGCGGAGCATGAAGCTCGGGAAGGAGCAGATCGTGGGCCTCGTCGCGGCGCTGGAGGAGTTCCAGGAGCGCGATCACGACCGGGAGGCCGACGAGCACCGCGCCTGGCTCGAGTCGGTCGCCGAGCGACTCCAGCCCCTGCCCGCCACGGTCGCCGACGACGTCCACTTCTACCCGCGGCTCGTCGTCGCGCTCGACCCCGAGCGCGCCCGCGCGTGCGCGCAGCGCCTGGCCGACGCGCGGCCTGCGATCGTCGTCCCCCACGCGCCGCTTGCCCGCGGCGAGCTCGTGATCGCGCCCGAGGCGATCACTGCGGCCGACCGGGCGCACGTCGAGGCGTCGCTCACGCTGCTCGCGGAAGAGCGCGCCGTCACGGAGGAGCGCTCGGGATGAGCGCGTGGACGCTCGCCGGAGCGACGGTCGTCGACGGCACCGGCGCCGAGCCGAGAACCGCGAACGTGGTGATCGAGGACGACCGCATCGCCTCGGTCGAGGGCAACGAGCGCCGGGGCACGGTGATCGACGCGACCGGCCTCGTCGCCGCGCCGGGGTTCGTCGACATCCACTCGCACGTCGACTGGATCGTGCCGCTCGACGACGGCCCGGAGCTGCTCGCGCCGAATCTCCTCCAGGGGATCACGACCGCCGTCTCGGGCAACTGCGGCGTCTCGCCGGCCCCGCTCGGCGACGTGTTCCAGCGCGGAGCGATCGAGCGGATGCCGGTCGCCGGCCTCGTCTCGGACCGGATCGGCTGGGGCTGGCAGACGCTCGGGGAGTACCTGCGCGAGATCGAGCAGCGGGGCATGCCGCTGAACGTGGCGATGTTCGTAGGCCACAGCACTCTCCGGGCGACGGTGCTCGGCGACGCACGACGCGCCGCGACCCAGAGCGAGCTCCGGCAGATGACGAGCCTGCTCGAGCAGGGGCTTCGCGACGGCGCGGTCGGGCTCTCGGCCGGGCTCGAGTACTTCCCCGGTCGCTACGCCGGCACGTCGGAGCTCGACGAGCTCGCGCGCACGAACGCGGCTCACGACGGGCTCTTCGCCGTGCATACGCGCGGGATCTCCGAGCTCTTCGACGAAGCGATGCGCGAGGCGATCGGCTTCGCGAGAGCGAGCGGGTCCAGGCTCCAGCTCTCGCACGTGAACCCGATGGGGCGTGCGAACTGGGACGGCATCGACGGGCTCTTTGCAGAGGTCGACCGGGCCCGGGCAGACGGCCTCGACGTCGCCTTCGACATCGTCGGCTACACGCAGTGGACGCTGACCGCGATGGAGGCGCTCCCGCACGTCGTCACCGACCTCGGCGACGACGCGGTGCTGGCGATGGTCGCGAGCCGCGACGGGCGAGCTCACCTCCGCAAGCTCGTCGAGGGCGCGTGGCCGGTGTGGCCGTCGTGGGTCGAGAACCGCGTCACCCGCAACATCCCGCTCGAGATGGGCTGGGAGGCGCTCTACCTGGCCGACGAGGCCCCCGGCTTCGCGGGCGTCCGCGGACGGACGATCGCGTCGCTCGCGACCGAGCGCGACGCGGATCCGTTCGACGTCTACTTCGACCTGATCGAGGCGTCGGGCGGCGCGTCACGGATCGTCAACGACGGCTACGGCGGCGACTCCTCCGACGAGCGACCTCTCCGGCGGCTCGCGGCTCGACCCGACGCGATCCCCGAGACCGACACCGCGGTCGTCCCGGTGCACGGGAAGCTGACGCTGCCCCTGCCGATGTTCTGGGGCACGATGCCGCGCTTCCTCGGTCACTTCTCGCGCGACCTCGAGCTGATCCCGCTCCCGCAGGCGATCCAGCGGATGACCCAGCTCCCCGCGCGCCGCTCGGGCCTCACCGGGCGCGGCGAGCTCACTCCCGGGTCGTACGCCGACGTCGTCCTGCTCGACCTGGACGAGCTCGGCGACCGCGGAACGTTCCTCGATCCGGAGCAGCCCGGCGGCGTGGAGTGGGTCTTCGTGAACGGCGAGCCGGTCGTCCGGGAACGGCACTACGACCCAGGCGGAGCGCCCGGCCGGGCCCTCCGCGCACGAAGCGACTAGGGAGGACACTCAGACGATGGCGCGGACTGCGTGGACGTTGAAGGGCGGGACGATCGTGGACGGAAGCGGCGGCCCGTCGCAGGTGGGCGACGTCGTGATCGAGGACGACCGGATCGCGTCAGTCGGGCCGGCGGCGTCGACCGGCACCGTGATCGACGTGAGCGGGTGCGTCGTCGCGCCCGGCTTCGTCGACATCCACTCGCACGTCGACTGGATCGCGCCGCTCCCGGACGGACCGGAGCTGCTCGGCGCGAGCGTCCAGCAGGGGATCACGACCTCGGTCTCCGGCAACTGCGGGCTCACGCCCGCGCCGCTCGGCGAGTCCGGCCACACCGGGGCGATCGAGCGCATGCTCCTCGTTGGCTGGGTCACCGACCGGATCGGCTGGAGCTGGCGGTCGGTCGGCGAGTTCTTCGAGGTCCTCGAGCAGCGCGGCCTGCCGCTCAACTTCTGCATGTTCGTCGGCCACAGCACGATGCGGGCGTCGGTGATGGGCCATCTGTGCGAGCGCGTCGCGACCCCGAGCGAGCTCGCGGAGATGAAGCGGATGCTCGCCGAGGGCATGGCGCAGGGCGCCGTCGGGCTCTCCGTCGGCCTCGAGTACTACCCCGGCCGTCACGCGGGCCCGAGCGAGGTCGAGGCGCTGACGGAGATCGCGGCGCAGCACGACGGCCTCACCGCCATCCACACGCGCGGCATCTCGGGGCTGTACGAGCACGGAATGGCCGAGGCGATCGGATTCTCGAGGGCCACTCGCTGCCGGCTGCAGATCTCGCACGTCGCCCCGATGGGGAAGACGAACTGGGGGGAGGTCGACAAGCTCGTCGTCCGCGTCGACGAGGCACGCGCGGCGGGCCTCGACATCGGCTTCGACCTGATCCCGTACACCACCTGGACGCTGGCCGCGCTCGAGGTGATGCCGCACACGATCCAGGACCTCGGCACCGACGCCGTGCTGGCGCTCGCGTCGTCGGACGACGGACGGCGGTTCCTGCGCGAGAAGATCGAGTCCTCCCCGCCCATGTGGCCATCGTGGATCGAGGGTCGGGTCACCCGCAACATGGTCCTCGACATGGGCTGGGACGCGATGATCGTGGCCGACCCCCGGTCGGAGCAATTCGCGGCGAGGCGGGGGGAGACCGTCGCGGCGATGGCGACGGCGCTCGGCAGGGACCCGTACGACGTGTACTTCGACCTGGTCGCCTCGTCGGGCGGGAAGGCGCAGTTCGTCAACGTCGGCTACGGCGGCGACCTCGAGGACGACGGGCCGATGGAGCGCGTGCTCGCGCGCCCGGATGCGATCCCCGAGACGGACACCGTCCCCGTTCCCGCGGACGGGGGCGGCGTCCACGTCGGCTTGCCGCTCTTCTACGGGACGATGGCCCGCTTCCTCGGCCACTACTCCCGCGACCTCGGCCTCGTCCCGCTCGAGCAGGCCGTCGCTCGGATCACGCGCGTGCCGGCCGAGCGGGTGCGCCTGCGCGACCGCGGGCTCCTGCGCGAGGGCGGCTTCGCGGACGTGACGGTGTTCGATCCCGCCGAGGTGGGCGAGCGCGGCACGCTGCTCGATCCCGAGCCGGCGGGCGGCATCCCGCACGTGTTCGTGAACGGCGAGCCGGTCGTCTCGGACGGGGTGTACGACCCGGAGCGGCGGCCGGGCCGGGTTCTGCGCAAGGAGGCCTGACCGCTAGTAGAGGCTTGATGTGAAACTCTGCTGGGCCGGTTGACGCCCCAGACACGGCGCCGGATCAGCATGTTCGTCCGCGACACGCAGTTCCACTACGCGCCGCGGACGACCGCGGTGCCCGGCTTGGTCTGGAGCGCCCCCGACGGCAGCCCAGTTTCACATCAAGCCCCTAGCGGGCAGCGACGTCGCCCGCGGCAGCGAGCTCGCGCGCGTTGACGAGCGTCGACACCGGCTCACCGGCGAGGTAGGCGCAGCAGCGCTCCGCGGTCAGCCGCCGGAGCGTGACGAGGGCGGTCTCCGAGTACCAGGCAGTGTGGTTCGTGAGCAGCAGGTTGGGAGCGCGGAGCAGGGGATCGTCTCTGTCCGGCGGCTCCTGCGGCAGGACGTCCAGCGCGGCGAGCGCGGGCCGGCCTGCCTCGAGCCCGGCCACGAGGGCGGCGGTGTCGACGAGCCCGCCGCGCGAGACGTTGACGAGCATCGCGTGCGGCCTCATCGACGCAAGCCGATCGGCGTCGACCAGGTTCCGCGTCTCGGGCGTGAGCGGGCAGTGGAGCGAGACGACGTCGGCCTCCGCGAACACCTCGTCGAGCTCCGCCGCATCCACGCCGCGAGGCGGCTCGGAGACCGGGTCGTACGCGATCGTCCGGCCGAAGAAGGGCGAGAGGAGCCGCGCGACCTCGGCGCCGATGCGGCCGACGCCGACCAGGCCTAGCGTGCGAGCAGACAGCGGCTCGACGGGACGGATCTCGCGCCAGTCGCCCCAGCGTCCGGCGTCGATCAGCGCGCGCGACTGCGCGAGCCTTCGGGCCCCGGCGAGGACGAGGGCGGCGGTGTGGGTCGCCACCTCCTCGACGCAGTAGTCGGGAACGTTGATCACCGCGACGCCCCGCCGGGTCGCCGCCTCGAGATCGACGTTGTCGACGCCGACCCCGTAGCGGCCGATCACGCGCCAGCCCGGGCACTGCTCGATCACGTCCGCACCGATCGGAGTGAACTGGACGAGCACGCCGTCGGCGGCGCCGGCGACCTCGACGATCGCCTGGCCCGACACGCCGCCCGCGTCCTCCACCGTCACGCCGTACGGCGCCGCCGCCTCGAGCTCGACCTCGATGTCGCCGAACGACGAGTCGAGGACGACGAGCCGTCCGCTCAACCGCCCGGCTCCACGAGGTAGTCGTGCAGCACCCGGCCCGCGACGAGCGTGAAGTCGGCGCGCCAGAAGAAGCCGTCGAGGGGCTCGACGACCGGCAGCCGCCAAACCGGGGCCTGCGCGTTCGGTCGCAGCTCGACCGTGCAGGGCCCCTTCCAGCACTCGTGAACGCGGACATCCGCGAGGCGCCGTGCCGTGAGCTGGCGAATCGCGGGCGTTCCGTCGATCGACGGGATCAGCTTGTAGTTCAGGTTCTCGGCGAAGTCGAAGTGCTGCCGCAGCTCGGCGGCGTCCGCCGACTGCTGCTTGTAGGGGAGCGTTGCGGTCAGGATCGTGATCCCGTTGCGTTCGACCTCGCCGACAATCAGGTCACCGCGCGTCTCGAGGCGGAGCGCCGCGAGCTTCTTGGGCTGGCCGTGCACCTCGCGCCCGTGGGCGACGCCGACGTCCGAGTCGAGGTACTGCGCCACCGAGTAGCCGCCCTCGGTCGTCTCGCCGCCGCTCTCGAGCCGTGCGCCGACCATGACGTTGCACTCGTGCGCCTCGCCGATGAAATCGGTGTCTGGCATCCGGTACACGTGCGCGAGGACGACATCGCCGACCGGCTCGAGCGGCGGCGGCAGGAGGCGCGCGATCGCGGCCGGGTCCGTTCGCCAGCAGGCGGTGAGGATCGACGTGTTCCGGAAGCCGATCGGGAACGGCGGCACGAGCGGGGCGTCCCACGGCGAGGAGAACGGCCCGTCCGCTGCCCCTGCGTCACCCAGCCGCCGGTCGTGCGGCGGCACTCCCCGCCAGGGCTCAGCCACTCGAGTACCTCGTGACGGCGTCCCAGTCCCAGTCGAGCCCGAGCCCCGGCCGCTCGGGCACGATCGCGCAGCCGTCCCGAAGCTCGAGCCCGGTTGCGAGCAGCTCGTGGAAGACGTCGATGCCGGAGCCCGGCGGGACGTACTCGAGCCCGGCGCGATGGAAGTTCGTGAGCGCGGCGCCGAAGTGGACGTGAACGCCCGGCTGGATGTGGCCCGAGATCTCGAGACCCGCAGCCGAGGCGAGGGCGGCCGTGGCGAGGAACTCGCGGACGCCGCCGACGACGGTCGCGTCGCAGCGGACGACGTCGACGGCCTCCGCGGCGATCAGCTCGCGGAAGGCTCGATGGCCCGACAGGCTCTCGCCGAGCCCGATCAGCATCCCGCTCCGACGCCGGAGGTCGGCGACGAGCGGGGCGAGGCTCTCCGAGAAGGGGTCCTCGACGTAGGCGAGGTCGAACGGCTCGAGGAGTCGCAGCCGGCGCAGCGCGTCCTCGAGGCTCGTGAACGAGCGGAACGCGTCGACGACGAGCGTGCACTCGGCGCCGAGCACCTCGCGCGCAGCCTCGAGGCGGCGCGCGTCGGTGGCCGGGTCGTCGGCGCCGATCGTGAGCTTCACAGCCTTGCACCCGAGCGCGACGAATCCGACGAGCTCCTCCTGGAGCTCGGCCAGATCGAACGCCGCCTGCCGCCGGTAGCCGCCGACCGCGCACAGCGGCACTTCATCGCGCCACCTCCCGAGGAGGTCGGTGAGCGGCACGTCGAGGCGCTTGCCGAGCAGGTCCCAGAGCGCGAGGTCGACGGCGCTCGCGGCGACCGCGAAGAGGCCGCGCTCCGCGTACGGCCAGTGCGCGTCCCCGAGCCGCTTGCGCACGAGCTCGGGCCGGCACGAGTCGGCGCCGACCAGCAGGGGCGCGAGCGCCTCCTCGACGATGCGCCCGATCGGGAGACCGCGGCCGAAGGCGTAGGCGCTCCCTTCGAGGCCGCCGTCAGTCCGGATCCGGACGACGTCGTACGTCCTCCTCGTGACCGTGGCGGCGCCCACGACCAGCGGCCGCGGGAGGGGAACCGAGCACGAAAAGCACGTGACCTCGCGGATCGGGTCGGGCCCGCGGAGCAGCCGAACACCGGCCGGGATCGTCTCGGTCACCGGCCGCTCACGGCTGCCGCCGAGCCTTCCCTGCCGTACGATCGCCCTCGTGGCAGTGCGCAGGCGCCGCGTGGAGAGGGCTCGCTGCCGGCATCGGTGCCCAACCTACCGAATGCATTGGCGGCCTTGTCCCGCGTGACGGAGGACGGCTCGAACGGTGGTTCCCAGGCTACTCCGGTGGTGCTCGTCACGGGCGCGGCCGGGACGATCGGCGTCGCCGTCGCCGAGGCGCTCGCGTCCCGGGGCGCCGCGCTCGCGCTCACCGATCTCGACGCCGACGGGCTCGACCGGGTCGCGAACCGGTTGCGTGGAGAAGGCCACACGGTCTTCGCGGAGGCGGCCGACCTGCGCGGCTCGGCGGACGTCTCCGCCCTCGTCGAGCACGTCGTCTCCGAGCTCGGCACCGTCGATGCCTGCGTGCTCGGCGCCGGGATCGAGGGGCGCGTCGTTCCCGCCGACGAGATCGCCGACGACGAGCTCGCGGCGCTCTTCGACGTCAACGTCTTCTCCATGTTCCGTGTGCTCCGCTCACTCCTGCCCGTCCTTCGCCGGCAGGGCCGCGGGAGGGTCGTCGCGCTCGCGTCCGGTGCGGGAACGGGCGGGGCGCCGTACCTCGCCGCCTACACCGCCTCGAAGCACGCGGTGGTCGGGCTCGTGAGGAGCGTCGCGCTCGAGGAAGCTCGCTCCGGGATCGCCGTCAACGCCGTCTGCCCGGGGAACGTCGCCTCGCCGATGCTGGCGCGCATCGAGGATCAGCTCGCGAGCCTCGACGGAGCCTCGGCGCCGGGGCCGGGCGGCGTGCCGATCGGCAGGTACGCCGAGCCGGCCGAGGTCGCGGAGCTCGTCGCCTTCCTCGCCCTCGACGCGCCCGCGTACATCACGGGCGCCGCGCTTCCGATCGACGGCGGGCTCAGGGTATGAGCGTCCCCGCGACCGGCGAGCGCGTCGCCGTCGTCACCGGGGCGAGTCGCGGAATCGGCGAGGCGATCGCGCGCCGCCTCGCCGCCGACGGCTTCTCGGTCGTGCTTGTGTCGAGATCGGGCGCGCGACTGGCCCAGCTTGCGGGCGAGCTGCCGGGGCCCGGACGGCACGTGGCGCAGGTGTGCGATCTGGGCGAGTCGGAGTCGGTGTCGAACCTGGCGGAGAAGCTCCGCAGCTCGTACTTCTCGATCGACGCGATCGTCAACAACGCCGGCTACGGCACGGTCGGGCCGGCGCCCGTCCAGGTCGAGGAATGGGAGGGCATTCTCGCGACGAACCTGCGCGGCCCCGTGCAGCTCGTCGCCGCGCTCGAGCAGGAGCTCGCCCGGAGCGAGGACGGCGCGGCGATCGTCAACGTCGGCTCGATGTTCGGCATCGGCGCGGTGGCGGGATCGCTCGCCTACGTCGCCAGCAAGGCGGGCCTGCACGCGGTCACGCAGTCGCTCGCGATGGAGTACGGCGGGCGCGGGATCCGCGTCAACGCCGTCGCGCCGGGCTTCATCCACACGGACATGTTCGAGGTGTCGCACCCACCGGAGCGCCGGCCCCGGATGGCCGAGGCCGCGCCGCTCGGGCGCGTCGGGACGCCGGAGGAGGTGGCGGCAGTCGTCGCGTTCCTCTGCTCGACCGAGAGCTCGTTCGTGACCGGCGCCGTGCTGGCGGTCGACGGAGGCCTCTCCGCCAAGCTCGCGATCCCGAGCATCCTCGAGTAGGCCGGCCGCTCAGTCCTGGCCGACGAAGCCGTAGGCGCTCCAGCCGCCGTCCACGACCAGCGAGTGGCCGGTGACGAAGCCGGACTCCTCGTCGGAGGCGAGGAAGAGCACCGCCTTCGCGATCTCCGCCGGCTCGGCCAGGCGCCGCATCGGAGTGCGGCGCACGTAGGCGGCCTCGTCGACGTGACCCGCCTCGATCGCCCGCTCGACGAGAGCGGTGCGCGTCACACCGGGCGCGACGGCGTTTACCCGGATGCCGTGCGCGGCCCACTCGATCGCCAGCACCTCGGTCATGCTCTTCACGGCCGCCTTGGCGGCGTTGTAGGCGAGGCGCATCGGGAACGCGACCGTGGCATTGATCGACGTGATGTTCACGATCGCCCCGCCGCCGGCCTCGACCATTTGCCCTCCGAACACCTGGCAGCAGAAGAACACCCCCGTCGTCATCACGTCGAGCGAGCGGCGCCACTCGTCCTCGGGGAACTCGAGCGAGGGGCCGATGAACGCGAGCCCGGCGCTATTGACGAGGACGCCTGCGGGGCCGAGGTCGGCGGCGACCGCGTCGGCCGTCGCGAGCACGCTTGCCCGCTCGGACACGTCGCACCGGTAGCCGCCGGCGACGACGTCCCGGCTGCGGAGCTCCGCGGCCCGGGCCTCCGCCGCCTCGCCGTCGAGGTCGACGACCGCGAGCCGCGCCCCGTGCCGACCGAGCTCGTCGCAGACCGCGGCGCCGATCCCCCGGGCGCCGCCCGTGACCACGCAGATCTTGTCCTCCAGGCTCCTCATCGAGCGCTCTCGGGCTGACACCGCCTCGCCTTCGCCCGAGCCGGAAGCGCAGCCTGGATAAGAATACGGCGGTCGCTTCGCGAGCGCTCCGGAGCTCGCAGTCGTCTTCAGGAGGAGGGAGTCATGACCGGCGTTGCCTCGTGGCCGCCTGAGTTCCTGTCGGAGATCGAGAGCGAGCCCCCGACGGGCCCGCCGGTGCTCTGGGCCCTCGGCGGCCCGAGCTTCCTCTACCGGACGGCGGAGACGACGATCTGGATCGACCCGTTCTTCGCGAACACGCCGGACAACCTCGTGCCGGACGGCATCTTCCGGAGCGTCGCGATCCCGATCGACCCCACCGCGATCACGCGGGCCGACGCGGTGATCTCGACGCACGCGCACGTCGACCACTGCCATCGGGAGTCCGTCTCGCCGATCGTCGCGAGCACGAACGCGCTCTGCCTCGGCCCCGCTTCGTCGATGGCGTTGATGCGCACCTGGGATCTTCCACCCGAGCTCCTCCATGAGGTGGCAGTCGGAGACTCGCTCCAGGTGGGCGACGTCTCGGTGCGCGTGTACGGCGCGCACGATCCGCACGAGCCCGGCGCCGTGTCGTTCGTGCTCGAAGCCTCGGGCGTCAGCCTGTTCGTGTCGGGCGACACCCGGCAGGGGCCGTCGCTCTCGGACGTGGCCGTCGAGAACGAGCTCGACTACGCGCTGCTCGCCTTCGGCGGCGACTGGTACATGAACCCCGAGCAGATGCTCGAGGCCGCGACCGTCCTCGGACCAAGAACGCTGATCCCCTTCCACTGGGAGATGTGGCGGCACCAGACTGGTGACCTCGTCGCGTTCTTCGACGCCTACCACCGTCGGCGTCCGTCCTTTCGCCTCGAGCTGCCGCTGATCGGAGACTCGATCGTCCTCGCCTAGCAGTCGTCCCGGCGGCACGTCAGAATGGTCGGCGGGGGGAATCGGCATGGCCGCCACGGGCATCGACGCACAGGAGACGGGCAGGAAGGAGCTTCGGCTCGCGCTCGTCTGCTACGGCGGCTCCTCGCTCGCGATCTACATGCACGGCGTGACGAAGGAGCTCCAGCGCCTGGTCAAGGGCTCGGCGCTCCTCGAGGCGAGCATCGAGCCGGCGCCGGAAGCGCTCAGCGAGTCCGTCTACCGCAGGCTGCTCGAGCAGCTCGGCGCAGAACAAGGCGTGCAGACGCGGGTCGTCGTCGACGCGATCGCCGGCACCTCGGCGGGCGGGATCAACGGCATCTACCTGGCGAAGGCGCTCGCGCACAACCGCTCGCAGGACTCGCTGCGCGACCTCTGGTTCACGCGGGGCGACATGCGGCAGCTGCTGCTCCTGCCGAAGAGCCTGCCCGTGAAGCTGCGGCTGCCGCTGCTCCTGCCGCGCACGCTTCGCCGCTCCCCGCTCCGGGGCGCCGAGATGGCGCGCTGGCTCTTCGACGCGCTGGCCGGGATGGACGCGAGTCCGAGGACCCCGAGCGATCCTCCGACCCTGATGCCCGAGGGCGGCCGCCTCGACCTCTTCGTCACGATCACCGACTTCTACGGCTACGACCGGCAGGTGCCGATCTTCGACCCGCTGCTCGTCCACGACCAGCGGCACCGGCATGCGCTCACCTTCTCCTACGAGCCGGGGGGCGTCGACGACTTCCGGCCCGAGGACAACGGCAGCCTCGCCTTCGCGGCGAGGACGACCTCGTGCTTCCCCGGGGTCTTCCCGCCGGTCAGCTTCCAGTCGTTCCAGCAGTGGGTGCCGGAAGCGCGGCTCGACATCCTGGGCGACCGCTGCTTCCGCGCGTACACGCTCGCCGGCGCGAACGCCGCGAACACGCAGTTCGTCGACGGCGGGGTGCTCGACAACAAGCCGTTCGGATGGGCGATCGACGCGATCCAGACGCGTCGCGCCGACTTCGAGGTCGACCGGAGGCTGCTCTACCTCGAGCCCGATCCGGGCGAGCGCTTCGTCCCGCCGCCGGGGACGCCTCAGGCGGCCAAGCCGGCTCCGACGACGATCAAGGCGCTGCTCGCCGCCTCGGGCGGCCTCCCTCGCCATGAGCCGATCCTCGACGACCTGCTCGAGGTCGGGGCGCACAACGAGCGGGTCGGCCGGATCCGCGACGTGATCGAGACCTGCTTCCCGTCCGTCGGCGAGGTCGTCGCGGGCGTCGTCGGCCCGCCGCAGGACCTCCCGGCCGACCCCGAGAGCGCGCTCATCAAGGAGTGGGCCACCAAGATCAACGAGCGGACGGTCACCGAGGCCGGGCTCGCCTACGCGACGTACCTGCGGCTGAAGATCAACGGCGTCGTCGACCGCTACGCCCAGACGGCCTGCGACGTGTGCGGGTTCCCGGAAGACTCGAACCACGCGCAGCTCGTCCGCGCCGTGCTCCGGCACTGGGCCGAGTACAGCGGTCTCTTCGACCAGGGATCGCAGCCGACGGAGGCCCAGCTCGCGTTCCTGCGCGACTTCGACATCGGCTACGGGCAGCGACGGCTCCGCTTCGTCATCTCCGCGCTGCGCTGGTGGTATCGCGACCTCCAGGTGGGAAAGCCGGACATCCCGCCCCGCTCCGACCTCGACCGCGGCAAGAAGATCCTGTACGACGCGAACGACCGGCTTGGCCGGACGATGGGCGGCGCCGACTTCGACGACGCCCACACGGCGCAGATCCGGGCGTGCTTCCCCGACGAGGAGGTGCGCGAGTTCCTCACGGGCAGCGGTCTCGACCCGGCCGCGTACCTGAGCCTGCACGAGAGCGACCTCGCCGCTGCCCAGGGGCAGCTCCGCGACTTCATCCACCAGCGGCTCGAGGGCTTCAGCGCCGGGCTCTACCGGAACCTCTACGACCTCTCCGGGAGCTGGCATCCCGACCGCCGCTTCGAGCTGCTCGTGCGCTACCTCGGCTTCCCGCTCTGGGACGTCCTCCTCTACCCGATCCAGGCGCTCGCCGACGCCGGGGAGAACGACCAGGTCAAGGTGCAGCGCCTGAGCCCGTACGAGGCCAGCGTGCTTGCCACCCCACCGGCCAAGAAGGTGCAGGGCAAGCGCCTGATGCACTTCTGGGCGTTCTTCGACCGCAACGCGCGCGAGAACGACTACCTCTGGGGGCGCCTCGACGGCGCCGCCCATCTCGTCGGGATCCTGCTCGGGAAGACTCACGCCGACTACCGGTCGTGGTGCCTCGAGGCATTCGGCGCCATCCTCGACGAGGAGCAGGACGCGCTTCCCCACATCGGCCCGACGGTCCAGGCGCTCCGCGCCGAGATCGGCGGCGCCTGATCGACGTCGTCCGGGCCGCTTCGCGATCAGCGGAGCGCGCCCGCGCCCGCCGCCGGGCGGCCGGTCGTGTGCCCTGACTCCGGGACCGTAAACCCGAGCGCCTCCGCGACCTGCGCGTAGACGTTCGTTCCCTCGAGCCAGTAGCGGTCGTCGAAGTCGACCGCGCCGTTCACCTCGAGCACCACCCAGCCGTCGTCGGTCGGCGCGAGGTCGACCCCGACGAGGTCGCCGCCGACGGCCAGGGCCGCCGCACAGCCGAGCGCGTACGCGGCCTCGTCCCGCCGCGCTGCGCGAAGCTCGGCTCCGAGCGAGACGTTCGTGCGCCACTCACCCGTACGTGCGACCCGCTCGGCAGCACCGGCGACCCGGCCTCCGGCCACCACGAGGCGAAGGTCGTAGCCTTCGGGCGGGATCAACTCCTGCACGAGCGCACCGTGCCGACGGAACCAGCTGCGGTCGCGGACGGCCTCGAGGCAGTCCTTCAGCTCCCGCTCCGACGTACAGCGGAAAACGTCCCTCCCCCAGCTTCCGTACCGCGGCTTCACGACGACCGGCACCGCCAGGTCGACGTGCGCGTCCGGCCGGACGACGTGCGTGGTACGTGGATGAGGAAGCCGCGCCGACTGCAGACGGAACGCCGTCTCCAGTTTGTCATGTGCGGCGCGGAGGGCCTCGGGCCGGTTGAGCACGCGGACACCCGCCTGGACGAGCCCTTCGACGTCCTCGAGTCCCGGCTCGATCCCGTCGAGCGTGTCGAGCACGTCGAGGCGGGCGAGCACGACCTCACCCGGCACGACGTCATCGCGCGCCCGGTCCGGCGCCAGAACACGAGCCTCGATCCCGAGGGCACGCCAAGCTCGAACCAGCTCGTCGTTCGTGCTGCCGCGCCGATGGGCGACGATCGTCACCTTCGCGCCCATGTCAACTCTCGCTCTAGATCAGGGACGGGTCGGTTTGGGGGCGCCGGGGGCGCTCCATGCCGGCAATCACCCTCGCGATGTCGAGCGTCGAGAGAACGCCCGCAGGCCGTCCCGTGTCGGCGTCGAGCACGGCGAGGTGCGAAACCCCGCGTTGCGCCATCAGCTGGGCGGCGACCTGCACCGGCTCGTCACTCCGGACGGTGACGAGCGGCGTGACCGAGCTTTCGCGGGCAGTTCGTGTAACCACGCCACCCGCGGCGGCCGCGGCGAGATCGAGATCCGAGACGACTCCCCAGAGCTTGACGTCCTCGTCGCTCTCCTCGCCGTAGTCGAAGACGAACACCGCGTGCACGCTGTGGGTCGCCATCAAGCGGGCCACGGCGCCAAGGCGCGTCTCAGGCGAGCAGTGAATGACGCCGGCACTCATCGCGTCCGCGACGGTCAGGTCGTCAAAGGCAGGCCCCACCGGCGTTCCAGACTCAACGCGTCCTTCGGTTGCTTGGTTCATAATCCGATCCTCGCCCGAGCGAGACGTGCTCGCATCCGAGCGGACGCTGACGGGCGTGCGGGAAAGTACGGCGGCCGGGGGCGACGCAGCAGGCCGGTAGAAGCTGAACCGGCGCTGCCGCACAGCTGTCCCGCGCCGTGCGGCAGCGCTCCCCGCCATCGTCGTACAGGCAGGCGAGCGCCACATCGGTGGCGGCCCCGATCGCGCACGCGGAAAAGTCCGTTGCTTCTTGCCCGCAGCGTGAATCAGGGCCGTCCACGACGTGCCGCGCACCGCCCGCCGCCATCCTGTCGTCAGGAGAGGAGGTGAATCGTGATGAGAGTCACGCACAGTGATGTCCGCCTGGAGGAGCGGCGAGGCTTCACGTCTGCCGAGGTGACCGAGTACCCGGTGGCCACGAAGGCGGCCATCGGCACGACTATCGGCCTCCTCGGTGGGGTCGCGATGGCGATTCCGGTCGTTCATCTACGGCTGGGTGAGCGAGAGCCACAGCGCGCTCGAGCTCTTCATGGCGGCGACCGCGTGGGTGTTCGGTCTCAGCCACTACACCCAGAACGGCTACGACTGGGGATCGATCGTCGTCGGCATGCTGCTCCTCGCCGGCTACGCGATCGCGAGCGGCGCCATCTTCGGAGGGATCGCCGACCGGTTCCTGCGCCTGCGCACGCTTCCGGAGACGATCGGCGCAGGCTTCGCCTGGGGGTTCGTCAGCTGGCTGTTCTTCTGGTACACGCTGCTGCCGATCGCGCACGGCGGGGCGCCGTTCTATCCGACCGTCCTGGTCGGGTCGATCGAGCTTCCGCTCTCGACGGTCTCGATCGCCGCAACGGTCTCGGTGGCTCCGGTCTGGGTGTTCGTCGTCGCATTCGCCCTGCTCGGCCTCGCGACGGCGCTCGCCTACCGGCGCCTGACCCGAACGTAGGAACCAGGCAGGTCCGGTGGCATCTGCACCCACGGGTGCGGGTGTCGCCGGTCTTGCAGCCGTCAGACCGAGCCGGCGTGCTCGAGCTCGGCCGAGTAGCGGCCTTCCCGCGCAAGGCCGTTCAGCTTCGCCCGGTGGAGGAACAGCTCCTGCGCGGCGGGGACCTTCTCGGCCGAGCCGGCCCACGCCGCGAGCGGCGGGGCCTGCAGCGCGCGGGCGAACGAGAACGAGAGCTCCCACGGGTGGGGCCCGAGCGCGTTGATCGCGTTCAGGCGCGCCGTCGCCGCTTCGTCGGGCTGCCCGCCGGAGAGGAAGACCACTCCGGGCAGCGCGGCCGGGACGTTGTGGCGCAGGCAGCGAAGCGTCAGGTCGGCCACCTGCTCGTCGTCTGCCTGCACCGGGCAGTCGTAGCCCGAGAGGACCATGTTCGGCTTCAGCAGCGTTCCCTCCAGCTCGACGCGCTGGTCGTGCAGCTCGGTGAAGAGCGCATGCTGCGCCCTCGACGTCGCCCGGTACGACTCCTCGATCGTGTGCGCGCTGTCCATCAGCACCTCGGGCTCGACGATCGGGACGAGCCCTGCCTCCTGACAGAGCGCGGCGTAACGGGCGAGCGCGTGCGCGTTCGCCCAGATCGCGTACTCGCTCGGCTTCCCCTCGCCCACGACGTAGACGGCCCGCCACTTCGCGAACCGCGCGCCGAGCGTGAAGTACTCCTCGAGTCGCGCGCGCAGCCCGTCGAGCCCCTCGGTGATCGTCTCGCCCTCCGCGTTCGCGAGCGGCTTCGCGCCGCGATCGACCTTGATCCCGGGGATGATCCCCTTCGCCTCGAGCAGCTTCGGAAACGGCGTGCCGTCCACGGCCGTCTGGCGGATCGTCTCGTCGAAGAGGATCACGCCGCTCAGGTGCTCCTCGATCCCCGGCGTCGTGAAGAGGAGGTCGCGGAACGCTCGCCGCGTCTCCTCGGTCGACTCGACGCCGACCGACGCCAGGCGCTTGGCGATCGTGCCCTCGCTCTCGTCGGCGGCGAGGATGCCCCTCCCCCGGGCGACGAGCGCCCGCGCGGTTTCCTGCAGCTCTTGCGTCATGAGGGGACCTTGCCCGCCGCACGGCTCTTCGACACCTGCGCGGCCTGGCGTTGCTCGCCGGCCGGCGCGACCGAGACCGCGACCACCTTGTACTCGGGGCAGCTCGTGTCGACGTCGGCCGACTGCCCGACGAGCAGGTTCGTGCGCACCTCGGGGAAGTGGAACGCCGTGAACACGTGGCCCGGCTCGATGCGGCTCGGTGATCCCGCGCCGCGATCGCGGATCGAGCCGTTGCGGCTCGCGCACCTCGACGAGCTCGCCGTCCTCGATCCCGAGCGCGGCCGCGTCGTCGGGATGGATCTCGAGCCAGTCGTGCGGCGAGCAGCTCGAGGTTCCCCGTGCGGCGGGTCATCGTGCCGACGTTGTAGTGCTCGAGCCTGCGGCCGGTGACGAGGATCAGCGGGAACTCGTCGCTCGGCCTCGGCGCCCGGCGGCTTGTACGGGAGCGCCGCGAGGCGGCCGCGGCCGTCCGGGAGCGCGAAGCGCTCGGTCGAAGAGCATCGGCGAGTCGGTGCCGTCGGGCGCGACCGGCCACTGGAGACCGCGGCGGCCGATGCGCTCGTACGTGACGCCGGCGAAGTCCGGCGTCAGCTCGGCGATCTCGGCCATCACGTCCTCGGGCCCGTCGTACGGGAGCTCGTGCCCGAGCCGCGCGGAGACGAGCTTGTAGATCTCGAGGTCGGTCTTGGCCTCGCCGGGCGGGTCGGCGCGCCGCCTGCACGAGCTGCATGCGCCGCTCGGCGTTCGTGAACGTGCCGGTCTTCTCGAGGAACGCTGCCGCCGGGCAGGATCACGTCGGCGAAGCTTCGACGTCTCGTTCTCGAAGATGCTCCTGGACGACCAGGAAGTCGAGGCTCGCGAGCGCGGTCGTCGACGTGGGCGGCGTCCGGGTCCGACTGGGCGATGTCGTAGCCGCAGATCCACATCGCCTTGACGCGGCCGTCGAGCGCCGCGTCGAGCATCTCGGGCAACTTCAGGCCGCGCTCGCGCTTCATCGAGACGCCCCAGCGCTCCTCGAACAGGCGCGCGGTCTCCTCGTCGCCGACCGAGCGGTAGGCCGTGAACGTGTCCGGCAGCGCGCCCATGTCGGACGAGCCCTGGACGTTGTTCTGGCCGCGCAGCGGCAGCAGCGCGCAGCCGGGCTTGCCGATCTTGCCGGTCAGGAGCGCGAGGTTCGCGATCAGCTGCACGCAGTCGGAGCCGTGGCGGTGCTCGGTGACGCCGAGGCCCCACGAGATCGACGCGCGCTCCGCCTCGCCGTAGAGGTGAGCGGCGCGCTCGACGTCGGCCGCCGGCACGCCCGTGATCCGCTCCACCTCGGCCGGGGTGTAGTCGGACGACGAGCTCGGCGAGCTCGTCGAAGCCCTCGGTCCGCTCGGCGACGAAGTCGCGGTCGACGAGACCGTCGCGGATCAGCACGTGCGCGAGGCCGTTCAGGAAGGCCGCGTTCGTGCCGGCTCCGGACCGGGCAGTGGAGCGACGCCGTAGTCGGCGAGCTCGATGCGACGCGGGTCGGCGGTGATCAGAGCTTCGTCCCGTTGAGCGCGGCCTGCTTCATGCGGGCGCCCACGACGGGATGGCCCGCGGTCGGGTTCGCGCCGACGAGCAGGATCACCTGCGCGCGCTCGATGTCGTCGAACGAGCCGCTCGCGCCGGAGAGGCCGAGCGAGCGGCGCAGGGCGAACGAGGTCGGCGAGTGGCAGACGCGCGAGCAGTTGTCGATGTTGTGCGTGCCGATCGCCGCGCGGAACACGCGCTGCATCGCGTAGCACTCCTCGTTCGTCGCGCGCGAGGACGCGAGGCCGGCGATCGCATCGGGCCCGTGCTCGGCCTTGATCCGCAGGAGCTCGCCGGCGACCCGGTCGAGCGCCTCGTCCCACGAGACGGCCTCGAAACCGTCGCCGGCGCGCACGAGCGGCGCCGTGAGCCGGTCGGGCGAGCGCGTGAACTGGTGCGCGAAGCGTCCCTTGACGCAGGCATGGCCCGCGGTTCGCGGGGCCGTCGCCGGCGGGGCTGATCGAGACGACGTGCCCGCCGCGGGAGTGCACCTCGAGGCGGCAGCCGACGCCGCAGTAGCCGCAGGTCGTGGTGATCGTCGAGTCGAAGCGGCCGTCAGCCTGCATCGTGACCCCTCTCCGGCGAGCGCGAGCAGCGAGCGTTCGGCGATCGCCTCGGTCGGACACGTGTCGGCGCACGCGCCGCACGACGTGCACGCCGACTCGAGGAAGCCCGCATCGAGCCCCGCGGCGACGTTCGCGTCGAAGCCGCGCCCGGTCGCCGTGAGCGCGAAGGCGCCCTGGAGCTCGTCGCACGCGCGGACGCAGCGGCCGCACGAGATGCAGAGCTCGTGCCTGGAAGACGAGATACGGATGGCGCTCGTCGCGTCGCGGCGCATGCGTCGCGCCCCGCCAGCGCGGCGCGCCGACGCCGAGACGTGCGGCGACTGCCGCGAGCTCGGTGTGCGCGGCGGGCGGCTCGGGCAGCTCCGAGAGGACGAGCTCGACCACGTTCGCCGCGATCCGCCGCGCTCGCGCGTCGTCAGTGTCGATCCGCATCCCGTCGCGGCACGGCGTCGTGCAGGAGGCGACCGGTGCGGGCAGTCCCTCGATGCCCGACCAGGCAGACGCGGCAGGCGCCGAACGGGACGAGCCGGTCGTCGTAGCAGAGCGTCGGCACGTCTGCTGCCCGCGAGCTTGATCGCCTCGAGCGCAGTCGCGCCGGCCTCGACCTCGACGGCCGATACCGTCGACGAAGACCTCCATCACGTGACCTCCAGCTCCTCGGGGAAGTGGGCGAGCAGGCTGCGGATCGGCGCCGGCATGCCGCTCGCCGTGCGCGCAGAGGCTCGCGACCTCGAGCGTCTCGAGCAGCTCCTCGAGCCGGTCGCGGTCGACCGGCCCGTCGGCCTCGAACGACTCGAGGCCGCGTTGCAGCCCGACCGGCAGGGGAAGCACTTGCCGCAGCTCTCGCGGGCGCCGAAGCGAAGCAGGTGACGGGCGAGCGCGCGCATGTCGGTGCGGTCGTCGAAGGCGACGATGCTGCCGTGGCCGAGCATGCAGCCCTCCGCGGCGAGCGGCTCGAAGTCGAACGGTGTGTCGAGCTTCGACGCCGGCAGGATCCCGCCGAGCGGCCCGCCGATCTGGAGCGCCTTCAGCGCGTGCCCGTCGCGGATCCCGCCGCCGAGCCCCTCGCAGATCTCGCGCGAGCGAGCGTGCCGAACCGCACCTCGTAGACGCCCGGGCGCGCTGAAGCGCTCGTTCAGGCAGACGAGCTTCGTGCCCGGGCGTCGCGCCGGGGCTGAGCGCGGCGTAGGCGTCGGCGCCGTGGAGCGCGATGAACGGCGCGCTGCAGAGCGTCTCGACGTTGTTGACGACCGTCGGCAGGCCGAGGTAGCCGCGCTCGGCCGGGATACGGCGGGCGCGCGGAGACGGCGCCGCGCAGGCCGTGCGAGCGAGTCGAGCAGGGCCGTCTCCTCGCCGACGACGTAGGAGCCGGCGCCCTCGACGACGGTGACGTGGAACGAGAAGCCGCTCCCGTAGATGTCGTCGCCCAGGTCGCCGGCCTCGTAGGCGCTCGCGATCGCCGCCTCGAGGATCCGGCTTCGCCTGCGGGTACTCGGAGCGCACGTAGACGAGCCCGTGCTCCGCGCCGATCGCGTACCCGGCGAGCGCCGCGCCCTCGAGCACGAGAGCCGGATTGCCTTCCATCAGGATCTTGTCGATGTACGAGCCCGGATCGCCCTCGTCGCCGTTCACGACGACGAACTTCGGCCCGGCCTTCCACGCGACGCGTCAGCTCCCACTTGAGCCCGGCCGGGAAGCCGGCACCGCCGCGGCCGCGCAGGTTGGCGGCCTTCACCTGCTCCAGGAAGCTCTCGGGCGTGAGCTCCGAGAGCGCGCGTCGCAGGCCCGAGAAGTCGCCCTGTCGGAGCAGCACCGGCTCGTCGAGGACGCTCACCGGCTCCGGCGGCTCTGCCTGCCGGGTCGTCCCCGCGAGCACGCGCTCGAGCGCGCCCGCGCCGGCGTCGACGACGTCGCCGTCGCGGAACGCCGGGCCCGAGTGGCAGAAGCCGAGGCACACGGTCTCGCCGAGCGAGCACGAGCCGTCGGCCGAGCACTCGCCGATCCTCAATCCGAGGGCCGCCTCGATCTCGGTGACGTGCGCTCCGAAGTCGGCCGACCAGCACCCCGTCGCCGTGCAGACGCTGACGTGCCGCACGCCGCGAGGCTGCAGGAGGTCGTCGTAGAACGTCGAGACGCCGTAGACGGTCGCCTCCGGAAGGCCCGAGAGCTCGGCCGCACGACGCACGTCCTCGGCTCTCACTTCGCCGTGGTCCGCCATCGCCTCCTTCAGCACGTCGAGCGCGGTCCGGGGAACCGTCGCGCCCGCGTGTCTCGCGACGAGCTCGATCAGGTTGTGCGAGGTCAACGGGTCATGCTTCCGGTCGGCGTCTCAGGTACACGAACCAGTAGACCGCGCCGACCATCAGCGCGCCTCCGATGATGTTGCCGATCGTCACGGGCAGAAGGTTCGCCCAGACGAAGTTGCTCCACGTCAGGTTGTCGACGTTCGGGGGCGCCGTGTGGGTGGCCATGAACGCATCATTCCCTTTCACGAGCAGCCCCATCGGGATGAAGAACATGTTGGCGACGCTGTGCTCGAAGCCGGCGGCGACGAAGGCAGCGATCGGGGGGATGATCGCGAGCACCTTGTCAGTCGTCGTATGGGCGCCGTAGGCGAGCCACACTGCGAGGCAGACGAGCGCGTTGCAGAGCGCACCGAGCGCGATCGCCTGGACGAAGCCGAGACTCGTCTTTGCACTCGCGATCGCGACCGCCTGCTCGCCGACCGCGCCGCCGCCGAACGTGTACTGCTTGCCGAGGTAGAGAATCGCGACCGTCCCGAGCGAGCCGACGAGGTTGCCGAGGTAGACGATCGTCCAGTTGCGGAGCAGACGGGCCGTCGAGACGCGCCTGCTCGCCCAGGCCATCACGATCAGGTTGTTTCCTGTGAAGAGCTCGGCCCCGGCGACGACGACGAGGATCAGGCCCAGGGAGAAGACGAGCCCGGCGAGGAGCCGCGACACACCCCAGGGGAGGTCGGCGCCGCCCGCCGTGACGGTCGTCGCGAAGATCGCGCCCATTGCGATGAACGCGCCGGCGAGGATGCCGAGGACGAACATCGTCGCCGTGTCCATGCGAGCCTTGGTCTCTCCGACGTCCTCCGCCTTGCGGGCGATATCCGGCGCCGGGAGGGCGTCGAGGCCAACCGGCGTGAAGGCGGCAGGCGGCGCGCCTGCCGGCCGGCCGTCCCAGGGGACGGACGCCGGCGGCGGTGTGTGAGTGCTCATGCCTCGATTCTGGCGCGGCTTCGCCGTGACGGCCGTCGGGGCGTGCACCGATTCAGGTTGCGCGAAACCCGAAACCGGGCGGGCGGCGGGCATAAGGTCCCGAGCGTGCGCACTGCCTCGTTCGGCGTTCGTGAGGTCCAGATCCGCGGGTTCCGGTCGGCGCGGTCGGTCGGCTTCTCGCCCGGCCCGATCTGTGCGCTCGTGGGTGGACCGAGCGTCGGCAAATCGAACGTGCTCGCCGCGGTCTTCACGCTGCTCCAGCGCGGCGCTCCCTCGCCGGGAGAGGACGACCTGTCCAGGAACGACGACGACGACACGATCCGTCTCAGCGCCACCCTCGCCGACGGAGACGAGATCACGCTCGAGGCGAGCCCTCCGCGCCGCGCCGAGCGGAGCGGGCCCTCCCTCCCCGTGCTCTTCCTGCCCGCGTCGGAGCGGTCGGGCCGTCTCGTCGCGCCGCCGGCGGAGGCCGAGAGCGCCGCGCGGATCGCCGAGCAGTACTTCGGGCGAACGGAGAGCACCTCATCGGCCGCTCCGGCCAGCGCCCTCGTGACGGCGCTCGAGGCGCTCTGCGACGCCGGCGAGACCGGACTCGTGCTGCTCATCGAGGAGCCGGAGCTCTTCCTCCGGCCTCAGGCCCAGCGCTACCTGTACCGGCTGCTGCGCACGTTCGCCGAGGCGGGAAACCAGGTGCTCTACTCGACGCACGCCCCGGCGTTCCTCAACGTCGGGCGGCTGGAAGAGCTGGCGGTCGTCGACTGGGGACCCGATGTCGGGACGTTCATCGTCCATCCCGAGCCGCTTCGGGCCGAGGAGAGCTTCCGCGCCCTCAGCGAGCTCGACGCCGAGCGCAGCGAGCTCTTCCTCGCCCGGTCGGCGCTCCTCGTCGAAGGGCGGACCGAGAAGCTGACGTTCCCGTTCGTGTTCCGCGCCCTCGGGCGCGACGCCGATCGCGACGGGATCTCGATCGTCGAGTGCGGCGGCAAGCCGAACATCCCGCTGTTCATCCGCATCTGCGAGTCCGCGCACGTTCCGTACGTGGTCGTCCACGACCGCGACGCCGCCCCCGGCCGCCAGCCGATCCAGGGCGAGCGCGTGCTGAACGCGCAGATCGCCGAGCTCGCAGGCCCGGAGCGAACGATCGAGCTCGCACCAGACTTCGAGGCGATCGCCGGCCTTCGCGGCCGCTCGCACAAGCCGGCGCGCGCCTGGGAGCGGTTCTCGAACCTCGAGCGGGAGCAGGTCCCCGCCCCGCTCCGGGAGGCGGTCGAGAAGGCGGTCGCCGCGGCGGAGAGTTGAGCCGACTTCCTTAAGAAGTCGCTAAACGGTTGCTGTGAATCGGCGAGTCCGGTCCTATACGGCCGTAAGATGAGCCCATGTTCGAGCGCGGCGATCCCCGGTTCCAACAGCCGTACTACTGGGATCACTCCGGCGACGGACACGCCTTCTGGTGGTTCCTGATGTTCCTGCTGCTCGCCGTCCTCGTCGGCGTCGTCGCAGCGCTCGTCTTCCGCTGGCTCGCCGGCAGGCAGACCGCCGGCACAGTGGCGCTCGCGCCCGCCGCTCTCGGTCCCGCCGACGACGCACTGACCGTCGTGCGCATGCGCTACGCACGCGGCGAGATCGACCGCGACCAGTTCCTCCAGACGTCGGCCGACCTGGGTGGGCCGCCCCCTTCGGCGCAGCCGCCTCCTTCCGAGTGGCCGCAGGCAGAGCCGCCGCCGGACGAGACACCCACGCAGTAGCGCAGTCGCCTAGGTCCGCACGAGCTCGAAGAGCTCGAACGCGTCGCGGTGGGATTCCGTCCACGACGCGCGCTCGACGGAGTAGTCGAGAGTCGGCAGGAACCGCTCCTCGAGCTCGCTCGGATGGAGCGGCCCGCAGCAGCCGACAACGACCCCTTCGAGCAGCTCGACCGCCCAGACGTGCCCGGCCTCGCGCTCGCGCCAGTACTCGTAGGTCCTCATGGCGTCTCCTCCTGGTCGATCAACGAACACTGGACGAGCGAGCTGCGCTCGCCATCGGGGGAGACGCGGATCGGAGTGCGGTCAACTACACACGCGAACCGCCCCCACCCCGGGAAGTCCGCTGCGTTGTTCGGGGCAGCGGCCCACGTCGCGGCTCCGTAGTTGCCCGCGATTCGCCTCGGGCCTTTCTCCGATGCCTGCCGCCCCGCCGAGAAGTCAAGGTGAGTTCAACCCGATCGGAGGCCCGCCATGACAAGCATCGAGACTGCACCACTTCCCACCGCAACGGAGCTCGGCCTGCGACCGATCTCAGACTTGACGCGCGCCGACGTCGCCTTCGCCGGCGGCAAGGGCGCGAACCTCGGCGAGCTGACCGCGGCGGGCCTACCCGTTCCACCCGGCTTCGTCATCGGAGCGCCCACGTACGCGGCGTTCGTCGACGGCACCGGCCTGCGCGACCGAATCGAGGCGCGACTTGCCGACGTCGACGTCGACGACTCGGCGGCGCTCGAGGCCGCTGCCCACGAGGTGCGCGCGCTCGTCGACGCCGAGCCGGTGCCCGACGAGATCGCGGCGGCGATCCGAGCCTCCTACGAGGAGCTCGTCGGCGACGACGAGGACGCGCCGGTCGCAGTGCGCTCCTCGGCCACGGCCGAGGACACCGAGGCCGCGTCGTTCGCCGGCATGAACGAGACCTTCCTGAACACGCGCGGCGCCGACGACGTCCTGTCGGCGGTGCGCCGCTGCTGGTCGTCGCTCTTCGGCGCCCGCACGATCTTCTACCGGGCCAAGCGCGGCTTCGGCCAGGCCGACATGGACATCGCGGTCGTCGTGCAGCGCCAGATCGAGTCCGAGCGCGCCGGCGTCATGTTCACGATCGACCCTGCCAGCGGATCGACCGACAGGCTCGTGATCGAGGGCTCGTTCGGCCTCGGCGAGGCGGTTGTCAGCGGCCGCGTCTCTCCCGACCGGTTCGTCGTCGACAAGGAGACGCTCTCGATCCTCGTCCGCGAGATCCACCCCAAGGAGGCGGTGATCGAGTCGCGGCCGGCGGCGGCACGGCCGTGCGTGAGCTCGGCCGCGCGGAGGCGATCAGGCCGTCGCTCGCGGACGACGAGGTCCGCGACGTCGCCGAGCTCGGCCGGACGATCGAGCGCCACTACGGCTCGGCGCAAGACACCGAGTGGGCGATCGACGAGGCCGGCAAGATCTGGATGCTCCAGTCGCGGCCCGTCACCGCTGCAGGCGGAGAGGTAGCCGCGGCGGCCGCCGAAGTCGTGCTGCTGCGCGGCCTCGGCGCCGCGCCGGGTGAGGCGAGCGGCCCCGCGCGCATCCTCGGCTCGCTCGCGGAGGCGGGCAAGTTCTCCGACGGCGACGTGCTCGTGACCCGCATGACGGCGCCCGACTGGGTGCCGCTGATGCGCCGCGCGGCCGCGATCGCGACCGACTCGGGCGGCATGACCTGCCACGCCGCGATCGTGTCGCGAGAGCTCGGCATCCCGTGTGTCGTCGGCACGCAGTCGGCGACCGAGACGCTTCGCGACGGCGAGCTCGTCACCGTCGACGCGACGCGCGGCGTCGTCCTCGAGGGCGTGCGCAACCACGCGCACCTGGCGGTCGAGAGCATGCCCGCAGTCCGGGCGGCGGCCGCCGTGACCGGGACGAGCCTGCTGCTCAACCTCTCCGAGCCGTCGCAAGTAGCCCGCGCCGCCGGCCTCGACGTCGACGGCGTCGGCCTGCTGCGCGCGGAGCTGATGCTGCTCGAGGCCCTCGACGGCAAGCACCCGCGGCTGCTGGTCGAGCAGGGCCGGAGCGCCGAGTTCGTCGACCGGATGGCCGACGGTCTCGCCACCTTCGCCGCCGGATTCGCGCCGCGGCCCGTCACCTACCGGACGACCGACTTCCGCACGAACGAGTTCCGCAACCTCGAGGGCGGCGACCGCTTCGAGCCCGAGGAGGCCAACCCGATGATCGGCGTCCGCGGCGCGCTCCGGTACACCCGTGAGCCCGACCTGTTCGCGATCGAGCTCGAGGCCGTCCGCCGCGTCTGGGACGCCGGTCACACGAACCTGCACGTGATGCTCCCGTTCGTACGCACCGCGCCCGAGCTCGAGCGCTGCCGCGCGCTCGTCGCCGAGTCGGGCCTGCTCGACCGGCCGGGCTTCGAGCTCTGGGTGATGGCCGAGGTGCCCTCGGTGCTCTTCAATCTGGAGCGTTACGCGGCGCTCGGTGTCGCCGGCATCTCGATCGGCTCGAACGACCTGACACAGCTGCTGCTCGGCGCCGACCGCGACTCGGGCGAGCTCGGCGAGCTCTTCGACGAGCGCGACCCGGCGGTCGTCGCGTACCTGGAGCAGCTGATCCCGAAGGCGCACCGCCTCGGCGTCAAGACCTCGATCTGCGGGCAGGCGCCGTCGGTTCACCCGGAGTACGCGGAGCTGCTCGTCCGCGCCGGGATCGACGCGATCTCGGTCAACATCGACGTCGTCGACCGGACGCGCCGCCTGATCGACCAGGCCGAGCGGCGGCTCCTGCTCGAGGCCGCCCGCGCTCAGGTTCGCCGGCTCGAGGAGGCGTGATCGCGGGCCGTTCCCGGCCGCGGCTGCGTCGGGCGGCTGAGCGCGGGCGCTACTGGCGCAGGTCGCGGCGCTGGAGCGCCGCCGCGGCGACGATTGCGAACACGAGGGTCAGCGCCACCAGGATCGCCCAGCCGCCAAGCGGGACTCCCTCCCGGAGCGGGTTCTGGCCAAGCGCCTGGTAGTACGGCGAGAGCGGCCGCCAGGGCTCGAGCGCGTCGACCGCCTGGCTGAGGCCGTCGACGAGCCACGAGACGACCGCGAGCCCGGAGGCCACTGCGATCGCCGGTACGCGTCCAGGTCTCACGGAACCGACCGCGAGCGCGACCGTGCCGAAGAGGAGTGCGAGCAGGCCGACGCTGACCGAGGCGGCGACGAGCTTGTCGAAGCCGATCTCGAGGTCGACCAGCGCCGAGCCGATCGCGACCGTGAGCAGCACGACCACCGTCAGCTGCAGGACGAGCGTCCCGAGGGCGAGGAAGCGCTGGAGCACGTAGTCCCTCCGACGCACTGGCTGGGCGAGGAGGAGATCGAGGGTTCCGCGCTCCTCCTCGCCGGCCACGGCGAAGGCCCCGGCCCCGATCGAGAAGATCAGCAGGAGCAGGGGAGCCATCAGGGCGAACACCTGGCTCCAGAGGAAGCCCACCGGGCTCGTGATGTCGAGCTCGCCCCCCGCGAAGAGCGCGCGCACCGACTCGGGCAGGTCCTTGGCGTAGTCGGCGAGCGCCTGGTCGTCTCGCACCGAGGGGTAGAAGGCGACGTTGAGCGCGATCGCGGCGGCGATCCCGACCGTCCACCAGAGCACGGAGCGCTGCCGCTCGCGCACAGACTCGACGAGGACCTCAGCCGACATCGGCCTGCCCGTAGTAGGAGCGGAAGATCTCGTCGAGCTCCGGCGGCTCGCTCGTCAGCGTCACCACCGGCAGGCGCGCGAGCTCCTTGACGAGGTCGTCCATCGATCCCTCGACCGTCAACCGGACGACGCCGTCGGCGACCGCGAAGTCGCGAACGCCCGCCAGATCACGCAGCCGCCCCACCTCAGGCGTGGGAGCGGCGAGCCGGACCTCCACCCGACGCAGTGCGCGTTGCTTGAGCATCGCGATCGCCTCGACCGCGACGAGCCGACCGTCTCGGATGATCCCGACGCGACCAGCGACGTGCTCGACCTGGTCGAGCTCGTGCGAGGAGAGGAACACCGTTCGGCCGGAGGCGGCGCGCTCGCGGATCAGGTCGAGGACGTCCTGCTGGCGCAGCGGATCGAGCCCGCTCGTCGGCTCGTCCAGGATCAGCACCTCCGGGTCGTGCATGAAGGCCGCGATCACGCCGAGCTTCTGCTTGTTGCCCTTCGAGAGGTCGCTGATCCGGCGGCCGAGATCGACGTCGAGGCGCTCCGCGAGGGCGGCGAGCTCGCGCTTGTCGACGCCGCCGCGCAGGCGCCCGAGGTAGGTGAGGAACCCCATCCCCGTGCTCCGCGCCGGCGGCTTCAGCTCGCCGGGCACGTACCCGGTTCGCCGCCGCACCTCGACGCTGTCGCGCTGGGTGTCGAGGCCCAGGATCCGGGCCGTGCCGCTCGTCGGCCGGATCAGGTCGAGCAGCAGGCGAATCGTCGTCGTCTTGCCCGCGCCGTTCGGGCCGAGGAAGCCGAACACCTCGCCGGCGGCGATCTCGAACCCGAGCTCGACCACGCCGCGGTCCCGGCCGTAGAACTTCGTGAGTCCGTCCACCTGGATCGCCGCTGTCACACGCTGGACTCTGCCAGCCGGAACGCCGATTGGGTCTCCCTGCGCGCGTGCGGTGCCTCAGCCGGTCATGACGGACTCGGGGTGGGCCGCCTTCGCCTGGACGACGATCGGCTCGAGCACGTCGTTCAGCATCGCCCGGCCGACCTCCTCGAGCTCGTAGCGCACGTGGCGGATCGGGTGGCGTGAGTCGATCAGGCGCGCCAAGTCGATCGGCGTCCCCGTGACGACGACGTCGCACTCGACGGCATTGATCGTCTGCTCGAGCTCGTGCAGCTGCTCGTCGGAGTAGCCCATCGCCGGCAGCGCGTTCGTCAGCTGCGGCCACCGCGCGAACACGTCCTGCAACGAACCGACCGCGTAGGGCCGCGGGTCGACGATCCTCGCCGCCCCGGCCTCGCGAGCGGCGACGAGCCCGGCGCCGAACGGCATCCCGCCGTGGGTCAGCGTCGGCCCGTCGTCGACGACGAGGACGGACGCGCCCGCGAGGTCGGGCCCCTCCTCCAGCTTCGGCGGCGACTTGGCGAAGATGAGCTGCGCCGCGGGATTGACGGCCTCGACGTTCGCGACCACCCGCTCGACGTTGTGCGCCTCGGCCGAGTCGACCTTGTTGATCACGACCACGTCGGCCATGCGCAGGTTGGTCTCGCCCGGGTGGTAGGAGAGCTCGTGGCCGGGCCTGAGCGGATCTGCGACGACGATCAGGAGATCCGGCGCGAAGAAGGGGAAGTCGTTGTTGCCGCCGTCCCAGACGATGATGTCGGCCTCCTGCTCGGCGGAGCGGAGGATCGCCTCGTAGTCGACGCCGGAGTAGACGACGATGCCCATGCGCACGGGCTCCTCGTACTCCTCGCGCTCCTCGACCGTCGGGTGCGAGGCGTCGATCTCCTCGAGCGTCGAGAAGCGCTGGACGCGCTGCGCCTCGAGGTCGCCGTAGGGCATCGGGTGCCTGACGAGCGCGACCTTCAGGCCCGCGTCGAGGAGGGTGCGGCCGATCTTGCGGCTCGTCTGGCTCTTGCCGCAGCCGGTCCGCGTGGCGCAGACGGCGACGACCGGCTTCGCGGAGCGGAGCATGGTCGCGTCGGGGCCCATGAGCCGGAAGTCGGCGCCGGCCGCGAGCACGATCGACGCGAGGTGCATGACCGTCTCGTGCTCCAGGTCCGAGTAGGCGAGGACGACCTCGCCGACGCTCTGGGAGCGGATGAGCTGCCTCAGCTCCGACTCCGGGTGGATCGGGATTCCCGCCGGGTAGCGGCGACCGGCCAGAGAAGCCGGGTAGACGCGGCCGGCGATCCCGGGGATCTGGGTGGGCGCCGCCGTGAAGGCGACCACCTCCGTGTTGGGGTCGTCGCGAAACACGACGTTGAAGTTGTGGAACTCACGCCCACCGGCTCCCATGAGGATCACCTTGCGCATCACAGCCTCCTTTCGGATGTCTCGACCGTTCCGGAGCCTCGGAGGCGCTCACCGACGAGGGCCTTCGCAAGCTCGACGAGCGCGAACGGCGCGAGGCCGAGCGCGACAACCGTGACCGCCTCGCCCCATCCGAGCGAGACGGTCCGGAACGCCTCGTGCAGGACCGGCACATAGATCACGGCTGCAACGAGCGCCGTCGAGGCGGCAACGCTCGCGACGAGCCAGCCGTTTCGCGGTAGCCGCCAGGCGGGCGTCCGCGGCGAGCGGATCGCGAACACGAGCGCGAGCTCGGACAGCGCGAGGGTGGCGAACGCCATCGTCTGCGCGGTGGCGACGCCTTCACCCCGACCGAGGGCGAACCCGACCAGGGTGGCTCCGCCGACGAGGAGGCCGATCGCTCCGAGCGCGAGCCACGTCCTGCGATCGAACAGGCGCTCGGCGCGGCGCGGCGGCGAGGTCATCGTCCCGGGCCCGGCCGGGTCGAGCGCGAGCGCGAAGGCCGGCAGGCCGTCGGTGACCAGGTTCACGAGCAGCACCTGGATCACCGCGAGCGGGACGCCGAGGCCCGCGATCACAGCGACGGCGAACACGAGCACCTCGCCGAGGTTGGCCGAGAGCAGGAAGGCAACGAACTTGCGGATGTTGTCGCCGATCCGCCTCCCCTCCTCGACCGCCGCGACGATGGTGGCGAAGTCGTCGTCGGTGAGCACGATCGCGGCAGCCTCGCGCGCGGCCTCTGTTCCCGACAGGCCCATTGCGACGCCGACGTCGGCGCGCCGGAGCGCGGGCGCGTCGTTGACGCCGTCGCCGGTGACTGCAACGACCTCCCCGCCTCGCTGGAATCCCTCGACGAGCTCGAGCTTGTCGGCCGGCGTCGCGCGGGCGACGATCGCGTCGTCGGCGAGGCCGAGCGCGTGGCCGATCGTGCGGGCGGTCGCAGGGTGGTCGCCGGTGAGCATGCGCACGTCTATGCCGGCGACGCGGGCGGCCTCGAGCGACTCCGAAGCCGTCGCGCGCAGCGGGTCGTGCAGTGCGACGACGCCGAGGAGCGCGTGGCCGTCCTCGACCTCCGTCTCGAGGATGTCGGAGCCGGGCTCGAGGCGGCGGGCGGCGACGGCGAGCACGCGAAAGCCCTCGTCGGCCCACGCTGCGGCAGTTTCGGCCAGGACGTCGTCATCGGCAGCCCGCGCGGCGACGATCTCCGGCGCGCCCTTCATGAATGCGCGCCGGCCGCCGGGCTCGTCGTAGACGACGGTCATGCGCTTGCGGTCGGAGTCGAACGGAACCTCGTGCACGACCCGCCGGCCGCTCAGGAGCTCGTCGCGCGAGAGTCCACGCTCCATCGCCGCGAGCAGGAGCGCCTGCTCGATCGGGTCGCCGACCGCGCCGCCGGCGCTCACCTCCACACTCGACGCAAGCACGGCGGCGGTCAGGAGCTCGCGCTCGTCGAGGCCAGCGGCCGGACGCAGCGCGGCGACGCGGATACGGTTCTCGGTCAGCGTCCCGGTCTTGTCGGTGCAGATGACGGTCGTCTCGCCGAGGGTCTCGATCGCCGGGAGGCGCCGCACGATTGCCCCCCGCCGGGCCATGGCGCGCGCACCGAGCGCGAGCGCAGCGGTGACGGTCGCGGCCAGGCCCTCGGGCACGGCGGCCACCGCGACCGCGACGCCGACGAGGAACGCCTCGTCCAGGGGCTCGCCGCGGAGCAGCATCGAGACGAAGAGGGAGACCGTGATCACGACGCCTGCCACGACCATCTGCCGCGCCAGGCGGGCCAGGCGGCGGGCGAGCGGCGTGACCGGCGGCGCAGCCGACCCGGCCAGCGTCTCGATCTGCCCGAGCTCGGTGGCTGCTCCGGTCGCTCCGACGAGGACGCGGCCGCGGCCGCGCGTCACGGCAGAGCCGGCGTGCACCATCGACGACCGCTCGGCCAGCACCGTCTCGGCGCTCACCGGCTCGACGCTCTTGGCCACAGGTAGCGACTCGCCGGTCAGCGCCGATTCGTCGACCTCGAGGCCGTGCTCGTCGACGACGCGGCCGTCGGCGGCGATTCGCTCGCCCGCGGTCACGAGCAGGACGTCGCCGGGGACGACCTCCTCGGCGTCGATCTCCATGACGATCCCGTCGCGGACGACCACCGCGTGCTGGGCGAACGACTCGGACAGCGCGACAATCGCGCGCTCAGCAGCCGCCTCCTGCGAGAAGCCGAGCACGGCGTTCAGGAGGAGCACGACCACGATCGCCAGGCCCTCGACGACGTCGCCGATCGCCACCGAGACCGCGGCCGCGGCGACGAGAAGCAGGACGAGCGGGTCGACGAGCTGGTTGCGGACGAGCGCCAGGTACCGGGGGCGGCGGGGCGGCCGCGGCCGGTTCGGGCCGAAGCGCGCGAGCCGCTCCGCCGCCTCAGCGGCGCTCAGGCCGCGGTCGGGATCGGCGCCGAGCCTCGCGGCGGACTCCGCCGGCGAGACCGCGTGCAACGGAAGCTCAACGGTCGATGCAGGCTCGACGCGGACGGTCGACAACAGGCGGATCGCTCCTTTCGCCGCAAATGCTCCCCGCAGCTCGCGCGCACGCAATCGGGGACGGCACTGAGCCCGCCTCGGGGCGAACTACGCAGCGCGGCGGACGCGGCAATCGACGCGGTCAGGCTCCGTAGTTGTCCACGGCCGGTCTCGGGTCTCTCTCCGATGCCGCGCCGACCTCGCAGCGCGACGATGGGAGCGCCCGAAAGGAGGTGAATCATGCTTGTCCTGGAGAAGTTCTCGCCGCTCGGGGACCTCGGCGTGATGGAGAGGCGGATGCGGCGGATGTTCTCGGACCTCTTGCCTTACATGCCGACCCTGACGCCGGCCGCGGACGTCTACGAGACCGACAAGGAGTTCGTCGTCGAGCTCGACGTCCCCGGCTATGCCGAGAAGGAGCTCGACGTCGAGGTGTCGGACCACACGCTCGTCATCAAGGGTGAGCGCAAGGAGGAGACCGAGAAGACCGAGAAGACACTGCGTCTCCACGAACGGCTCGAGGAGACGTTCGAGCGTCGCTTCGTGCTGCCGACCGAGACCGACAGCGAGCACCTGAGCGCGGCCTACGGCAAGGGCGTGCTCACGGTGCACGTGCCGAAGGTCGCGGCGATCACGCCGCGCAAGGTCGAGATCTCGAAGACCTGAAAACCCGGGGAATGTTCGCGCCGCGGCGGCCATCGGCCGCCGCGGCACTCCGACGACGACGTCCACTCGGACGACGACGTCTACTCGCTGCCGACCGGATGGCGCTCCGGGAAGGCGGCGAGGGCGCGCGCGACGTCGAGGGTCGAGAGGACGCCGACCGGCCTCGACGATCTGGGCTCGATCACGACGACGTGCGTCACCTCGTGCTCGACCATGAGCTGCACGACACGCGCGAGGTCGTCGTTCGCGAGCACGGTCAGCACCGGCGTGGCAGCGACCGTCCCCGCAGGCTGCTCGTCGAGGTCGGCGGACTCGGCCGCGCGAAGGAGGTCCGAATCCGAGATGACGCCCCAGAGACCGCCGTCGGAGAGCTGGTCCTCCCCGTACGCGGTGACGAGGATCGCGTGCACGCGATACGTCGCCATCATCCGGGCGACTGTGCGCAGAGGAGTTTCGACCGCGCACGAGATCAGGCCGGGATGCATCGCATCGATCACGCGCAGCTTGGCGAGTGCCGGGTACATGAGAGTCGAATCGACCATTTCGGGCCTCCTTCGTCGTTCGTGCCCCTAGGATGCCGCCGCCGCCGAGCGCCACCATCGGGGGCGCCACTGACTCGCGCTGCGCGCTTTCCGCGGCCTGGACGGTGCGTCTACCCCTTGACGACTCCGAGCGGCACGAGACGCGCGACGCGGCATGCGAGGCCCGCGCGCTCGACCACCTCGACGACCCGCTCGACGTCCTTGTAGGCGAACGGCGCCTCTTCAGCCAAACCCTTGTTCGACGCGCACCGAACGACGATTCCCTGGTCTTCCAGGCGGCGCCGGAGCTCCGCGCCCCCGATTTGCTTGCGTGCGGCGGTGCGGGACATCGCGCGGCCAGCCCCGTGGCAGGTCGTGCCGAACGAGCGCGCCATCGAGCCCGGCAGGCCGGCGAGCACGAAGCTGGCGGTGCCCATGCTGCCGGGGATGAAGACCGGCTGCCCGACCTCGCGGTACTCGATCGGGATCTCGGCCGATCCGGCTGGGAACGCCCGGGTCGCGCCCTTGCGGTGGACGAGCAGCTCGCGCCCTCCGTGCGACTCGACCTTCGCCACGTTGTGAGCCACGTCGTAGACCTGGCGCGTCCCCTCGGCCACTTCGCGACCCAGGGTCGATCCGATCGCCCGGCGGACCGCGTGCGCGATCGCGTGCCGGTTCGCGAAGGCGAAGTTGGCCGCCGCCGCCATCGCGGCCAGGTAAGCCTGGCCCTCCTTGGAGGAGGCCGGCGCGCACGCGAGCTGGCGGTCCGGCAGCACGATCCCGTAGCGCGAGGCGACCGCGTCCATCACCCGCACGTGGTCGGTGCACACCTGGTGGCCGAGGCCGCGCGAGCCCGAGTGGATCAGCACCGTCAACTGCCCTTCGGCGAGTCCGAAGGCCTCGGCGGCGGCCGGGTCGAAGACGTGCTCGACGTGCTGGAGCTCGACGAAGTGGTTGCCTCCGCCGGCCGTTCCGAGCTGGCCCGCGCCGCGCGCGTGCGCGCGGGCGGACACGGCAGCCGGGTCGGCGGCCGGCAGGCAGCCCTGCGACTCGGTGCGCTCGATGTCGTCCTCGCGGCCGATCCCCCGCGCGACGAGAACGCGCGGTCCCTCGCGAAGCACGTCGTCGAGCTCGGCGGTCGAGAGCCCGAGCGGGCCTTCGTGACCCGCGCCGGCGGGGATCGCGCGCGAGAGCTCGTGCACGAGCGCCACGCGACGTTCTTCCAGCTCCGTCGCCGAGAGCGGCAGCGCGAGCAGTCGCACGCCGCAGTTGATGTCGTAGCCGACCCCGCCCGGGGAGACGACCCCGTCGGGCAGCTCCATCGCCGCCACCCCGCCGACCGGGAAGCCGTACCCCTGGTGGATGTCGGGCATCGCCAGCGCGGCCTCGACGATCCCCGGCAGCGTCGCGACGTTCTCGAGCTGCTCGAGCGCGCGATCGCCGGCGATCGCCGCCAGGAGCTCTTGGTCGGCGAAGACGCGGGCCGGTACGCGCATGTCATCGCGCGCTGTGGCCGGGATCTCCCAGCACGTCTCGTCGACCCGGACGAGCTCAGACGTCGAGTACGACGCGCCCATGCCAGACCGCCCCCTCCTGCGCGAGCTCCAGGCTCGAGAGCGTAACCGCCTTCACGAGCTGCCGCGGCGCCTCCCGGCGGCCGACGACGGTTGCCCGCAGACGGTTGTCGACGAGCTCGAACGACGCGAGGCCCTCGGGCACGAACTGCTCGACGTCCGCGAGGAAGACGAGCTCGCTCAGCCAGTCGACGAGGAGCAGCGCACGATCATCGTCGCTGAGCTCGACTTTGCGCTGAACCGCCGGACCCTCAGCGTCCGTCGACACGAGCTCGGCGAACGCCTCGAGCGCGGCCAGGAAGACCCCCTCCTCCGTTCCGGACTCGAGCTCGAGCTCGACTTCACCGCCATGCTCCGCGAACCGGTACGCCGTCATCGCGAGGAGCATTCCAGGTCGGCGCGCGGGCCCGCATCGGGGCGCGCACGGTCGTGCGAGCAGGGCTTCCCGCAACGATCAGTGAGAAGCCGCAGGCCGGATCGGTAGCAGGCCCGATGGCGCCCGGAACCTCAGGGGCGAGGATTGGGCACGACCCCTGAAGAGGGAGGGAATTCGATGAAAGCGACGACACAGAGCCACCGGCCGGAGCCGGGCGACATCGTCACGATCCACGGGCACCACGTCGGCGAGAGCGAGCGCAGCGGGGAGATCCTCGAGGTGCTCGGCGAGCCGGGCCACGAGCACTACCGCGTGCGCTGGGAGGACGAGCGCGAGAGCATCTTCTATCCCTCCAGCGACGCGATCGTGCGCCCGGCCCACACGAAAGCGGTTCACACGAAAGCGGTCCACTCGAAACGCGAGGCCCGGTCGTGACCGCCACCGAGCTGACGAGCGAGCTCGCGCGCAGGAAGATCGACTACGAGCTGATCCCCCACCGGCAGACGACGACCGCGGGTGACGAGGCGACCGAGATCGGCGTTCCCCCGGAGGAGGTCGCGAAGACGCTCGTGCTCGTCACCGAGCCCGGGCGCGTCCGGGCAGTCCTGCCCGCGTCGGAGCGTCTCGACCTGCACAAGGTGCGCGACCTGCTCGGCGACGGCAAGACGACCCGCCTCGCGACCGAGGACGAACTGGGGGAGGCGTACCCGATGTTCGAACTCGGTGCCGTCCCGCCGTTCGGCGGGCCTGGGGACGACCGCACGATCGTCGATCGGCGGCTCGCCGGCCGGGCGTCCGTCCTCGTCGAGGCGGGCTCGCATACCGAATCGGTCCGCATCAAGACCGAGGACCTGCTCTCGCTGACCAAGGCCGAGGTCGCCGACATCTGCGAGGAATGACGTAGGACGAGCCGCTGCGCTCGCGCGAGTGCAGGTAGCCTCGCGCGTTCATGCGGCGTCGCGTTCCTGACGGGTGGTCCGCGGGCGGATGAGACAGGTCGTACTACTTCTCCTCGTGGTCGCGCTCGTCGTCGCCGCGGAGGCATCGCCGCGGTCGGCGGCCGAGCCCGCGATCGAGGCCGGCGGCTGGGCCGACGACGCGAAGACCCTGCGCACGAAGAGCGGCTCGCGATTCACCTACATCTGTCCGGCGGACGGGCGCGTCGACCGGGTCTGGGGGACCGACGTCTACACCGACGACAGCTCGGTCTGCACCGCGGGCGTGCACAAGGGCGTGATCACCGTCGCCGACGGCGGCACGGTCGTCGTCGAGCACCTCCCCGGTCAGGCCTCCTATACCGGCTCGACAAGGAACGGGATCACGAGCGTGAACTGGGGCTCCTACGACGGCAGCTTCCAGGTGATCGGCGGGAGCAAGGGCAGCGACGTGGCGGGCGTGAAGATGGGCGGCGGCGGCTGGACGGCGACCGCGACGAGCTTCCGCGGCAAGAACGGCACCCGCCTTCGCTACGTCTGCCCGGCCGGCGGTCGCCTTGGCACGGTGTACGGGACGAACGTCTACACAGACGACAGCTCGGTCTGCACCGCTGCCGTGCACATGGGACTGCTGACCGCGGCAAACGGCGGCCGGGTGACGATCGAGATCAGGCCCGGGCAGAGCTCGTACACGAGCTCCACGCACAACGGCGTCACGAGCCGGCAATACGGCACGTGGGGGTGGAGCTTCGCGTTCGCAGGCGCCGCGCAGCTACCGGGCGGCGGCAGTGGCGGCGGCTCGACGACGACGACCGGCGGCGGGGGCGGCACCGTCCCGCCTCCGACCGCGACCGCGACCGGGACGGTCACGGTCAACGGCAAGCCCTTCACGAGCGGCACCGTGCCCTACAACTCGACGGTCGACGTCACGGACGGCACGCTTCGCCTCAGGAGCACTGTCGGCAACCTGACCGTCGAGGGTGCCGGCGACGTCACGGCCGCGTTCAAGCTCGTTCGGGGCACTGAGAACAAGCGACCGTTCGTCGAGCTGCGCCTCGCAAAGGGCGACTTCAGCGCCTGCCCGAAACGCAAGACGAGCAGCGCCGCGCAGGTCCCGACCACCACCGTTCGCCAGCTCTGGGGCAACGGCAAGGGAAGCTTCAGGACACGTGGGAAGTACGCGGCGGCGACCGTCCGCGGGACGAGGTGGCTGACGGCGGACCGCTGCGACGGCACCCAGGTGAAGGTGGCTCGGGGAGTCGTCCAGGTGAACGACCTCGCCCAGCGCAAGCAGGTCACGGTCCGCGCCGGCTCGAGCTACCTCGCGAGGCCGTAGAGGCTATTCGTCGAGTTCCGGCCGGAAGCCGGTGATTGTTGCCGGCAGGATCCGGGCGCCCACCACGCCGCGTGCGTCGAGGTCGGCGATCAGCACGCCCGTGCGCCGGGTGCCCGCCGAGTGGGACGGGAAGACGAAGTTGCCGAGGCTCCACGCGACGAGCTTGCGACCGTGGTGCCCGAGCGGCTGGAGGACGTGGGGATGGGCACCGAGGACGAGGCTCGCCCCGGCGGCGAGCGCCGCGCCCGCGAGCTCGCGCTGCCGCGAGCTCGGCTCGGTCGCGAGCTCGACACCCCAGTGGAACCACACGACGACGACGTCGGCCTTCTTCCGGGCGGCGCGCACGTCCTCCGCGATGGCGATCGGATCGGCGCGGGCGGCCCCGGCCCAGTCCGGGCCGGCATCGGACCCGAGCGGACGCACGTCGCTGTAGCCGAGCAGCGCGATCCGGAGCCCGCCCTCGTCCAGGACGATCGGCCGTCGAGCCGCGGCGAGCGTGGCACCGCCGCCGACCGTCTTGATGCCGACCGCGCGCGCTGCGGCAAGCGTGTCGAGGAAGGCCGACCTGCCGAAGTCGAGGGCATGGTTGTTCGCGACCGTCACGACGTCGAGCCCGGCGACCCGCGCCGCGCCGGCGAGCAGCCCCGGCCCGCCGCGGAAGTGGTACTGCCTCCCCGGCTGCGGAGCTCCCTGCCGCGAGATCACTCCCTCGAGGTTCGCCGTCGCGATGTCGGCCTTCCGCAGGACCGGGGCGACCGACGTCCACGGGAAGGCGATGCCGTGCCGCGCGACCGTCTCGCTCACTCCCTCGCCCGGGGTCACGTCGCCGACCGCGGCGAGGCGGACGGGCCGGACGTGCAACGTGCCGACCCGCAGTCGCCGTCCGTCGCCTCGCACCTCGACCGGGAGGAGGCCTGCCGTCCGCAGGCGACCGTCGAGGATGAACCATCCGTGCGAGTTGCCCGTCGCGGTCGCGATCCGGCGCCCGCCGACGACGAGAGTCACGCCTTGCCCGGGGCTCGTCTGCCCGACGATCTCGAGTCGCGCTCCCGTCGCACGCCAGCGCGGCAGCGTGCCCACGACGCGGAGGGTGAAGGCCGGCGGCGCCAGCGCCTGAGTCGACCCCTCACCGCCGCCTGCGGTCGCGATGCCGATCGCGACACCGACCGCGAAGACGAGACCGGCGGCGACGAACGCCCGCGGCGGGCGGCTGAGCGCATCCAGCTCCCGCTGAAGATCGAACAACACCGCCCGTCAGCGTTCTACGGGACGGCCGTGGCCCCTGCCGAGGTCGTAGGACCAATTGCCGATGGCGTCAGGGACCGTGCGAGCCGTACCGTGGCAGCATGCCGATCGGCATCGTCACCGGCGCCTCGCGGGGGTTGGGGCTCGCCCTTGTAGGGGCGCTGGCCTCGCGCGGCTGGCAGCTCGTCGTCGACGCACGAGGCGGCGAGGCGCTGGACGACGCGGTCGCGGGACTCGACGGGGTGACGGCGATACCCGGGGACGTCACCGATCCCGAGCACCGGAGCGCACTCGTCGATGCAGCAGGAGACGGGGTCGACCTGCTCGTCTCGAACGCGAGCGTGCTCGGGCCGAGCCCGCGACCGCTTCTCTCCGACTACCCGATCGACGAGCTCGCGCGGGTATACGACGTGAACGTCCTCGCGCCGCTCGCGCTCGTCCAGCTCGCCCTGCCGAGGCTCGCGCCGGGCGCGGCGATCCTGAACATCACGTCGGACGCGGCCGTCGAGCCGTACGAGGGCTGGGGCGGCTACGGCTCCTCGAAGGCAGCGCTCGACCAGCTGACGGCGATCCTCGGCGCGGAGCACCCAGAGCTCCGGGTCTATGCGGTGGACCCGGGCGACATGCAGACGCAGCTTCAGCAGGAGGCGTTCCCGGGCGAGGACATCTCGGACCGGCTGCCTCCCGAGGAGAGCGTGCCCGGCCTGCTCGCGCTGATCGAGGGCTCGCTGCCGAGCGGGCGCTACCGCGCCCACGACCTGAGCGCGGTGCCGAAGTGACCGCGCTCGAGATTCCGGCACGCGTGGAGGCGCACGAGCCCCCCGAGGCGCGCGGCCTCCGGCGTGACGAGGTCTCGATGCTCGTTGCTACCCGCCACGACGGTGAGCTCGTGCACGCCGCCTTCGACGAGCTGCCGCGGTTCCTCGAGCCCGGGGACCTCCTCGTCGTCAACAACTCCGCCACGCTGCCCGCGGCGATCCGGGCGCGGCTCGACCGGAAGTCGGTCGAGCTCCGGTTCTCGACTCCGCGGCCCGACGGCAACTGGATCGTCGAGCTGCGGACAGCCGACGGAGCGCCGTGCCTGAACCCGCCGATGGGCGCGCGGCTCGAGCTGCCGGGTGACGCCGTGGCCGAGCTCGTCGCGCCGTACGCCGGCAGCGAGCGCCTCAGCGTCGCGCGCCTTCGGCTCGGCGGCACCGTCGAGGACTACCTCGCGCACTTCGGCCGCCCGATCCGCTACCCGCACACACGCGGATCATGGCCCCTCGAGGCCTACCAGACCGTGTTCGCCCAGGAGCCCGGCAGCGCGGAGATGCCGAGCGCGGGCCGGCCGTTCAGCCACGAGCTCGTCACCGAGCTCGTCTCGAAGGGGATCCTGATCGCGCCGATCACCCTCCACACGGGCGTCTCCTCACCCGAGTACGGCGAGCCGCCCTACCCCGAGCGCTACCGCGTCCCGGCGACGACCGCGCAGCTCGTCAACGTCGTCCACTTCTGGGGCGGGCGCGTGATCGCCGTCGGCACGACGGTCGCGAGGGCGCTCGAGACCGTCGCCGAGCCCGACGGCGCGGTGTCCGACGACGAAGGCTGGACGAGCCTCGTCATCACCCCCGACCGCGGCCTGCTGACGATCGACGGGTTGCTCACCGGCTGGCACGAGCCCGAGACCTCGCACCTCGACCTGCTCCGCGCCGCCGCGGGTACCGAGCTGCTCGAGCGCTCCTACCGCTCCGCCGGGGAGCACGGCTACCGCTGGCACGAGTTCGGCGACGTCCACCTGATCCTCCCGTAGCGCTCGCGAACGCCCAGTAGCCTCAGGGCGATGGGCCGCTTCCAGCGCCGGGTCGAGGTCGACGAAGAGGCGCGGGCAACTCCGCTCGAGCTCTTCTACGACCTCGTCTTCGTCTTCGCGATCACGCAGGTCTCGCACATCCTCCTCGACGACCTGACCTGGACGGGCGCCGGTCACGCGGCGCTCGCGCTGATCGTCGTCTGGTGGGCCTGGAACTACACGACCTGGGTCACGAACGAGCTCGACCCCGACTCGGTGGCTGTGCGGATGGTGCTGATCGCGATCATGCTCGCGAGCCTCCTGATGGCGGTCGCCATCCCGCAGGCCTTCGGCAAGTACGGCCTGCTGTTCGCATGCTCCTACGTCGGGATCCAGGTGGGACGCCACCTGTTCCTCACGTTCGTGACGGCTGATGCCGGCACGATCGAGCGCGAGCGCGCGGGCAGGATCCTCACTTGGTTCGTCGCGTCGGGCATCGCGTGGATCGCGGGGGGTCTTGCCGACGGATCGGCGCGGACGGAGCTCTGGGTCGTCGCGCTGGCGATCGACCTGACCGCGCCGCTCGTCCTCTACTGGGTGCCCGGCCGGAAGCGGCTCCAGTACGACACGTGGACGGTCGAGACGTCGCACTTCGCCGAGCGGTTCGAGCTCTTCATGATCATCGCCTTCGGCGAGACGATCGTGCTCACGGGCGCGACGACGTCGAAGCTCGACCTCGACGCTGCGAGGTTCACGGCATTCGCGCTTGCGTTCTTCGCCACGGCGGCGATGTGGTGGCTCTACTTCGACTACGTCACGCGGATCGCGAAGCGGCGGCTCGAGCTCGCGCCAAACCGGACGCAGCTCGCGCGCGACGCGTACACCTACCTGCACGTCGTGATGGTCGCGGGTGTGATCCTCTCGGCGGTCGGCGACGAGCTCGTGATCGCGCACCCGACCGACGTGCTCCCAGACGCGGAGGTCGCCGTCGTCGCGGCCGGACCCGCCCTCTACCTGCTCGCGCACGTGCTCTTCCGGCTGCGGATGGCCGGCTCGATCAGCTGGAAGCGGCTCGGCGGCGCCGTCGCGTGCGTGCTGGCCGGCGTGGCGGGGACGGTTGTGCCGGCGCTCGTGCTGGCGGCTCTTCTGGTCGGGATTCTGGGCGCGGTGATCGGCGTGGAGCGGGTCGCCGAAGCGCGCCGCCGGTCCCGCGGGGAGCCGTCGCCGCTCGAGCGGCTCGAGGCATCAGCGGCGCAGGGTTGACCTCAGACTGGACCCCGGTGTCGGACACCGCCGCGCCGAGGCTTCTTGAACCCCGGTGTCTGAATTCCGGTGTCGGACACCGCCGCGCCGAGGCTTCTTGAACAGAAGTGGAACTTCTTGTCCATCCGAGGTTGGGCCAGCCCACCGACGCGTACGGTGGGGCGCATGCCTCGATCTCCTCGTGAGTTCGTCCCAGGCGGCATCTACCACATCGCCGCGCACGGAAGCGATCGGCGGTCGCTGTTTCTCTACGACAGCGACCGGACTGCCTTCCTCGATCGGCTGGCCCGCGTGGTCGAGCGGCACGAGCTCACCTGTGTTGCGTACTGCCTGATGGGAACCCACTACCACCTGATCGTGCAAGTCCCGGACGGGCGGCTCTCACGCGCTCTGCAGGAGCTCCACGGAGGCTACGCGAGACAGTTCAACCACATCCACGGTCACACCGCGCACCTGTTCCGACATCGCTATCTCGCCCGTCTTGTCGACGGCGACGCCTACTTGCTCACGGCATGCCGCTACCTCGCGCACAACCCCGTGCGGGCCGGCCTTTGTGGCGACCCCGACGACTGGCCGTGGACGAGCCACCGCGCGACCGCCGGCCTCGAACCCGCGCCCCACTTCCTCAGCGAGGGCTGCCTCCGTGATGCATTCGGCGGCACCTCCAACTGGCGCAGTCGCTATCGCGACTTCATCTACACAGCCGTAGGCCCGACCGACCAGTGAAAGACACGTTCCACATCTGGCACACGCAGGCCCTTGACACCCGGTGGTGTCCGACACCCGGCCCGACACCCGGCCCGACCCAGGGGTGTCCGACACCCGGCCCGACCGGACACCCGGCCCGACCGACACCGAGTCACGGGAGCTCGGAAAGCGGGAAGCTGCGGTGACGGCGCGGCGGAACGATGAAGTTCTGCCGGTGCGTCGTGCGCAGGATCGAGTTGAAGCCCTGGTTTCGGTCGCGCGGGCGGAGCGGCAGGCGGCCGCCGGGCAGGACGCCGTCCATCGCGAGGCGGTTGCGATGGAAGTCGTCGCTCGAGGGGTTGAAGACGAGGAAGTGCACGCCCGCGACCGGCGCCCCCTTCACCTCGCCGGGCCGGGAGGAGAAGAAGAACGGATTGTCGAGTGTGTTGAAGTCGGCCCGGATCGGGATCGCGGAGCCCCACTTGTAGTGCGTGCCGTCGGGGCCGACGAAGTCGGCCTGGAGACGCGATGTCGTCTGGAGGGACGAGCTGTGCCCGATTCGGCCGGCGGCGTCGAACCCACGGCGGACGTCGGCCTCGGTCGTCGCCTCGGCCGGGCCCTGAGCGACGGTCTGGGCCGGGGCATCCACACGGAGGTCGGGACGGAACGTCGTCGCGACGCGCTCGTCGAAGTCGAAGTCGAGATACCAGGCCTCGAGGTCCTCCGTCACGTGCGACAGATGCAGGTGCGTCCCCTGCCGGAAGTAGCCGCTCTCGCGCAGGTCGACGAAGCCGAGCGTCTCGAAGTTCGCGATCTTCCCCTGGCCCATCGAGCCGCGCTGCGTCGAGGTGAAGCCGAGGAAGAGCTCCGCGGTATCCGGGATCAGTTCCGCGCCGCGGACGCCGGCAGCGAGCGCCATCTGCTTCGGCAGCGAGCGCTTGCCCTCGAAGCCGCCGCCGGCGAAGCCGCGCCGCAGGCTCGTGACCCGGAGCACACCGCTCTCGCGGAGCCGCCCGATCGCCTCGTCGACGTGATCGCGCCGGTCGCTCCGCAGCAAAACGGCGACGTCGTTCGCCTCGAGCCGCGTCGAGGAGGGGTCGCTCGGGAACCGCGGCGAGTCGAGGAGGGCGGACTTTCGCGCGCGCCGGTCGTGCGGGAGGTGCTTCCGCGCCGCGGCTGGAACGAGGCGACGGAAGTACGGCAAGCCCCAGGCGACGGTGACGCCGAGCCCTGCGGGCGTCGGCTCGTGGTCGCGGTCGAGGCGCGCGAGAGCGCCCTCGAGCGCGCGCCGCGCATCGTCAAGCTCCGCACGCTCCACGGTCACGACGCCCGTGACGACCTCGTGGTGGAGCGGTGGCACCAGCACCTCGACGCCCTCGTGCCGGACGACGCGGACGCCGTCGAGCAGGTGCTGCTCCGGTAGGAACCGACCCTTCGGTCGGGGCGGGGCGGCGCCCGCGACCCGGTCGACGAGGCCGTAGAGGCCGGTCGCGCCCACCGCCGCAGCTGCGCCGCCGGCGACGAGCTGCCTGCGCGTGATTCTGTCGGTCACACCCCTTATACGTCCGGAGGGGCCGATCCGACCAACTCGTGGACGCGGCCGGCGGGAACGAGCACGGCGTCGAAGCCGGCGCGCTCGAGGGCGATCACCTCGTCGCGCGTCTCGACGGCCACGTCGGCGATCGCGAGCTTGCCCGCGGGGACGTCGGGTAGCAGCTCGAGCACCGAGTCGATCGGGTCGGCGCCTTCCTCGTCGTCGCGCGGCGAGAGCAGGAAGATCTCGGGGTCGAGCTCCTCGAGCGCCCGCTCGAGCTCGTCCTCGTCGCGGACGTCCACGACCGTCTCGAACCCGTCGCTGGGCGGGCCACCGTCCCCGTCGAGCCGGATCGCGACGGCGTCGGCCTCGTCGGGAACCCCGCCGCCGAGCCAGAGGAGCGGCAGGCTCGTCGCCTCGCGCAGACCTGCGATCGGCGCGTCGGCCGCGAGTGCCTTCGCCCCGCCCGCCTCGGCCGCACGCGCAGCGTCCGCGTCCGTCACGTGGACGATGAATGCGATTCCGTCGCCCTCGGAGATGCGATGGCTCAGACGTCGGGAAGCTGCCACGTGCCCCCGCGAAGCCTACTGGTTAGAGATCGAGAACCATCCCGTCGTACGCCGCCTCCCAGCCGCCCCGGGCGCCGAGGCGGACGAGCTCGTCGTGCGAGAGGCGCTCCATCTCCTCGACGTGCGAGAGCACGGTTCGCGCGGCGCCGAGCGCGCGGGCTTGCTCGAGCGCATGCCCGTAGCGCGTCTTGGCCACGGGCGGCTTGCAGAACTCCTCCGGGATCATGCGCTCGCCCGTGTAGGGGTGGTGCTCGAAGACGCCGACCGGAAGCACGGCGAGATCGAGCGGGCCGAGGTCGGGCGGCGACCAGCCGTGCGTCTCGTCCATCGCGATCAGCACGCGCCGAGCGTCGCCCTCGAAGAGGAAGGCGTGGGCGTTCTCGGCGTCGAGCGGGATCGGCGTGACGCGTGTGCCGTCGAGCTCGAACGGCTCGTTCTCGGCGACGAGCTCGATCTTCACCGTGCCCTGGCCCTCCATGAAGCGGAACTGATCGGCCAGGCCGTAGCGCTCCTCGAAGTCGTGCCACACGCGCTCCGGCACGTACACGGGCGTGGTCTCGAAGCGGCGCGGCCACGAGCGGAACTCGAAGTTGCGCGACTCCCAGACGCGCCGGCCGGCCGTGTGGTCGGGGTGCCAGTGCGAGTAGAGGCCGGCGGCGATGCGCGTCACCTGCGACCGGTTGAGCTGCTGCTTCGACTCCTCGGGCGTGTCGATGAGGACGTCCGGGCCGTGGACGAAGACGCTCGGGCCGCTGCGCTCGTACGGCACGCCCTTCTCGCGCGCCTCGACGCAGACGCGGCATCCACAGCCTGGCCGCGGGATGGTGACGGCACCGCCCGAGCCGAGGATCTCGACGCGCATCGGGAGCTTCTAGTGGTCTCTCCGGTAAGTCCTGTGCTCTTCGGCCGCGCGAAAACCGCGCAGGCCAAGGACGCAGGGAGCGCCCATACCCGTAGGTATGGGCGCGACCGAGGACACAGGCATGCGACGGTTTGCAGCCGGCCGGAGGGTGCAGCTACTTGCCGGAGCGACCACTACTAAACGCCGATCGGGTGCCAGACGGTCTTCAGCTCGAGGAAGGCGGAGATCTCGTAGAGGCTCTGCGAGTCCGGCGAGCCGAGGACGACGCGCTTCACGTTCTCGGCGGCGGCCTGCTCGAGGTCGGCCCGCAGGCCGTCGGCGCCGGTGATGTCGATCGCGTTCACGTCCATGTGCGAGGCGAGCCACGGCGCGAGCTCGGCGCGATGTCCCGTGAGCAGGTTGACGGTGCCGCCGGGCACGTCGCTCGTCGCGAGCGCCTCGGCGAGCTCGATCGCCGCCAGCGGGCTCGTCTCCGATGCGATCGCCACCACGGCGTTCCCGCCCACGAGCGCCGGCGCGATCCGCGAGACGAGGCCGAGGAGCGGCGGCTCGTCGGGCGCGACGACGCCGACCACGCCGGTCGGCTCGGGAACGCTGAAGTTGAAGTACGGCCCGGCGACCGGGTTCGACGAGCCGAGCACCTGTGCGAGCTTGTCGGCGAAGCCGGCGTACCAGACCCAGCGGTCGATCGCGCGCTCGACCTCCTTGCGGCCGCCGGCAAGCGCGGCGAACTCGGCCGTGCGCGCCTCCATCATCTCCGCGATCCGGTAGAGCACCTGACCGCGGTTGTAGGCGGTCTGCCCGCCCCACTTCGGCTGCGCCGCGCGCGCGGCGACGACCGCGTCGCGGAGGTCCTTGCGCGAGGCCCGGGCGACGTTCTGGCCCTGAGCCTCGTACGTGCGACCGGACTCCGAGCGCGGGAAAGCCCCGCCGATGAAGAGCTTGTAGGTCTTCCGCACCGGAAGCCTGGCCATGCCCGCAGGATACGGCGTCGCGCGGCTGCGCCGTTATCCTCGGGCACGGGATGGGCGTCTTCCGCCGCCACGAGCCGGCCAAGGAGCTGAACACGACGCTCGGCGGCTTCGTCGTCCGGACGGACGCCGAGGACGAGGCCGACGAGTCGTGCTGGTTCTGCGGCCGGGTGGTCGAGAGCGACTCCGCCGTCTTGACGATCGAGCCGTCCGGCACGGGCGACCCTATCCGCGGGTCCTGCCACCTGGAGTGCGCCGACCGGGCGCGTGGCTTGCTCGCGCCTTCCGCTTGACCTCGTCCGGTGCGGACGCGAGAGTTCCGCGCGTGGTTCTGCGGCTCCTCGCGGCCCTCGCCGTCGCGCTCGTCTGCTCGGGCCCGGCGAGCGCCGGCACGGTCAAGCTGACGAAGTCGATCGAGGTCCTGAGCCAGGCCCATCCGGGCACAAACGACCCCGGGCGCTGCATCGCGATCGCGGTCGTGCAGTACTCGGAGGTCAAGAACGCAACCGCCTACGCGATCTCGGTGAAGGGCTTCAAGGGCTCGGGTGACGTCCACGGCAGTGCGCCGCCGTTCGCGTTCGACACGGTGAGCTTCTTCCCGGCGCTGTTCAAGGCCCCGGCTGGCAAGCACTGGGTGCTGCTCGGGAGCAGTTCGGTCGGGAGCGGCTGCCAAGACGCCGAGGCTGGCATGGCCGGGCATTTCGTGATCGAGTCCGCAACCGCCACGGTCCCGGGCAGCGTCATCGACGGCACCGTCATGCGCCGCCCGACACCCGCCGACAAGGCGACGACGCGCCTCGTTCCGGCCGCGGGCGTGTCGGTCAAGATCGGAAACGCCAGCGCAGTCACGAATGCGGAGGGGTACTTCTACCGTCAGATGCCCGACGACGGGACCTTCGAGGTCAGCGCCGGCCCCGCCTTCTGCGTGAAAGGCAGCTCGGACTGCAAGACGTCGAAGAGCGTGAAGGTGCCGCCGGGCGGGTCGGTCGACTTCGAGCAGGAGGCTCCGATCGAGGTCTCGGGCATCGTCACGACCATGGACTGCGGAGCGGGCTCGTGCCAGCGGGCAGGGCTCGAGAAGGTCACCGTGCGGGCGACCGGTACGGGCGGCGGCGGGAGTGCCGTCACGGATGCGGAAGGGCACTACGAGATCGCGCTCTCGAGCGGCAGCTGGCGCATCACGCCCCAGCGCGTCGGCTCCGAGTTCGCGCCCGAGTACCGCGAGGTCGAGGTAGCCGACCAGAACGTCGACCGTGTCGACTTCGAGACCTGCGCCGCCTCACGGAGCACGTCGACCGCCGCGCGGGTCGATGAGCAGCCGTTCTGTCGCCGCTTCATCGTCGACACCCAGAAACGTGCCGGCTACAAGCAGATCAAGGGCAAGCCCGTCAGGTTCGGGTACGAGGGAATCGGCTGGGACCCGAAAGGGGGCCCGATCACGATCTCCTGGGGCGGCAAGGTCGCGCAGAAGCACCCTGCGGCCGCGAGCTTCAAGGGAGAGATCGCGGCAGAGTGGCCGCAGCGCAATCGATCCGGGTGCTCGGGCGTGGTCGCCGCAACGCAGGGGCGTGTGACCCGCTCGGAGGAGCTTTCGGGCCAGCTCATCGGTGTAGTCGTCTTCGCCGACAATGACCGCGTCTTGAAGACCGGGGACTTCGTCTGCCGCGGCGAGGTCTACCTGCTCGACGGGACGGAAGGCACGGTGATCGTCTCGGACGGCTCCCACCTCTACCTCTACCAGGGGAGCGGTGGATCGCATGTCCAGGGCAGCATCGACAGCCCGCGGACGTGCGTCGGCCTGTACCCGAGCTCGCGCGGCTACGTCCTCATCATTGTGGGCCAGGGCGGGAAGCTCCAGATCACCCGCGGACATGGAGACTGTCCGCGATGATCGCGCGCGACCTGCGCGCAGCCCGGCTCGACGTCGCCCGCGGCCCGCGCGAGGTAGCCGAGCGGCGGAATCACGCGGCGTTCACTCCCGTTGGAGCCAGGTATGACCGATGACCGCCGACCCGTGGTGCTCGTGGTGGACGAGACGGCCCCGATCGGCGAGGCGCTCGCGAGCGACCTGCGCGGGCGCTTCGGTGGTGACTACCGCATCGAGACCGCCCCCTCGTCGTCCTCGGCCCGCGAGCTCCTCGACAGGCTCGCTGACCGCGGCGACGAGCTGGCGATCGTCTTCGCCGACGCCCAGCTGACGGCACCCTCGGGGCTCGAGCTGCTCGGCGTGGCGCACGCGCGGTTCCCCGACGCCAAGCGTGTGCTCGTCGTCGAGCGCGACTACCGCTCGACGAGCCCCAGCGTCCGAGCGATGGCGCTCGGCCAGATCGACTACCACCTGACGAAGCCCTGGCTGACCGAGACCGCCCTCTACCCCGCGGTCAGCGAGTTCCTCGCCGACTGGGCCAAGTCGCGGCGGCGCTCGCCGTTCGAATGGTTCCGCGTCGTCACCGGCACCGACGCCCGCTCGGCGGAGCTGGTCGACTTCCTCGGCCGCCTCACACTGCCGTTCCGCTCCCATCCGGCCGAGTCCGAGGAGGGTGCGCGGGTCCTCGAGGCGGCCGGCTGCGACGCCAGTCGGCTGCCGGTGATCGTCGGCTATGACGGCCGCGTCCTCGTCGCACCGTCGAGGGCGGAGATCATCGAGGCCTTCGGTGCCAACACCCGCCTCGAGATCGACCGGGCGGAGCTCGCGATCGTCGGCGCCGGCCCGGCGGGGCTCGCCGCAGCGATCTACGCGGCGTCGGAAGGCCTCGAGACGGTCCTCGTCGAGCGCCAGAGCTCCGGCGGGCAGGCCGGCTCGAGCGCGCTGATCCGGAACTACCCCGGCTTCCCGCACGGCATCGGCGGCGGCAGCCTGACCTACCGCGCGTGCGAGCAGGCCTGGCTCTTCGGAGCGAACCTCGTCTTCGCGAACGAGGTCGTCGGGCTCAGGTCACGCGGCTCCGACCGGGTGATCGAGGTCGCCGGCGGCAAGGAGATCGTTGCCCACGCGGTCCTCCTGGCGACGGGGGTCAGGTGGCACCGGCTCGGCGTCCCGCGGCTCGAGGAGCTCGTCGGAGCCGGCGTCTACTACGGCGCCGCGGCGGCCGAGGCGCAGGGCATGGAGGGCGAGCACGTCTTCGTCGTCGGCGGCGCGAACTCCGCCGGCCAGGCGGCCGTACACCTCGCGAAGTACGCCGATCAGGTGACGATGCTCGTGCGCGGCGACGCGCTCGCGAAGAGCATGTCGGCCTATCTCGAGCAGCAGATCTCCTCGACGCCGAACATCGATGTCCGCCTGCGCACCCGGATCGTCGACGCGCACGGAGCGGAGCGGCTGGAGCGGCTCGAGCTCGACGCCGACGGGCAGGCCGAGACCGTCGCGGCGTCCACCGTCTTCGTCGGCATCGGCGGCAGGCCGAACACCGAGTGGCTCGGCGACGCCGTCGCCCTCGACGACCGCGGCTTCGTCCTCACCGGGCGCGACCTCGCAGGCCACGGCGTCGAGATCTCCCGCGACCGCGTGCCGCTTCCGCTCGAGACGAGCATGCCGGGCGTCTTCGCCGCCGGCGACGTGCGGCACGGGTCGATCAAGCGCGTGGCATCGGCGGTCGGCGAAGGCTCGGGCACAATCCACGTGATCCACGAGTACCTTGCAACCCTGGACGCCGAGCCGGCCGCCGCCGTCGGCACGCCCGCCTAGTGCCCCTTCGGGCAATACACGCCAACATCTCCGGCGGCCTCAAGACGTCCCATGCGGCGCCTCGGTCGCGCCAATAGCTCGACTATTGGCGCTCCCTGCGTCCTTGCCTGGGACGTCTTCTGACTCGCCGGAGTCGGGGGCGCATTACCTGAAGGGGCACTAGCAAGCTCCTCCTCCGCCTCGGACGTAGGGAGGCTCGCGCAGGTCCCGGCTGTCTCCTTCGATCGTGCCCTCCTCGGTCCGTACGAGTTGCCCCGAAACTCTGTGAAGATCTTCCTCGTGTCAGCGAACGATCGCCGGCGCGTTCTCGGCGCGTGTGGGGTAGCTGGACCTGTCCTCTTTACCGTCGCGTGGTTGGTCGCCTGGGGCGTCCAGGACGTCTACAGCCCCCGACGCGAGGACATCAGCGCGCTCGCAGCACTCGACGCGCAGCACGCCTGGATCATGATCGGCGGCATCATCGCGCTGGGGCTCGGCCTCATCGCGCTCGGCCTCGGTCTCGCAGGCGTAATTCGTGACGGCCGCAGCGCAACAGTCGGGCCCATTCTGCTTGCTCTGGCCGGCGTCAGTTTTGTCGGGGCAGGGCTGGCGCGCAACGACTGCAGCTCGGAGTTGCAGGCGTGCAAGGAGCGAGTGAGCTCAGGCGACGTATCCTGGCATCACAACGTGCACGACGTTCTTGGCGTCGCCGTATTCCTCGGCTTGGCAGTCGCACCGCTCGTGTTCGCCCGCGCGTTCCGGGCCGATAGTCGCTGGAGCGGGCTCCGACGCTACTCGCTCTTGACCGGGGCGCTGACGCTCGCTCTGCTGCTCCTTTTCGGTGCCGAAGTCCTCGCAGGTTGGAATGGCCTCGTCCAGCGGGTGTTGATCCTCGTACCACTGGCTTGGATCGCTGTGCTCGGGGCACACCTCGTGGAGATCGCAGGCGTCGGGCGACTGTTCACGCCCGACGAGCACCCCGGAACGGCTGATTAGGTGTCCTCCCACGGACGTTGTGAGACCTTCGGCCGTGGCCGCATCGTCGCCGCCGTCGCATGCCCGCACAGGCACGTGCTCAGCGCGCGTAGCGGGCTGGACCGACGGACCTCAAGCGACGCCGCGCGCTGCCCAGGCCCACGCCGTCACGCGGAAGGGCGGCTCCGGGAGGCGTTCGCGACAGAGCTCGCGCAGGCTGGCCTGCTGCTCCGGCTCGAGCCCGTTGACGTACGTCCCCACGAGGCCGACGCCGAAGGTGTACGGCTCCCACCAGTCCTCGAAGCTCGGATGCTCGACCGACACCGAGAGCGACGTCTCCTCGACCGAGCGAAGCCCGGCCGCCTCGAGGAGCTCCGTGAGATCGCCCTCGCGGGCGCCCGGGAGGTTCGACTCGCCATCGACGTCCGGGTCGAGCTCCTGCACCGCCGCCCAGAACACGCTCAGCGGCCCCCGGCCGCCGCCGTGGTCCCAGACGCACGCCGCGACCACTCCGTCCCGCCGCGTCACGCGCGCCATCTCGGCGAGGCCGGCGACCGGGTCGGCCATGAAGTGCACGACGAGCTGGGCGAGCGCCGCATCGAACGAGCTGACCGGAAACGGCAGCTGCTCGGCCGCCGCCTGCTCGACGCTGACCCCCGGATGACGTGCGCGGGCGGCGGCTACGAACTGCTCCGAGGGATCGACCGCCGAAACCTGCGCGGACGAGAGCCGTTCGAGCAACTCGGCCGTGAGCGCGCCCGTGCCGCAGCCGACGTCGAGCACCGTCTCATCGCCGGCCACCCCGGCAAGATCGGCAAACCGGGGAGCAAGCGGCACCGAGTACCTGCCCATGAATCGGTCGTACAGCTCGGCGGGAACGGCGAAGCTCACCGTCGCCAATCTCGCCGCGCCGCCGCCCCGCGTCAAGTCAGGAGCGCGTTGGCCGGCCGGTGAGATCGAGCGCCATCAGGACGTCGTCCACGTACGCGCCGTCGTGGAGGAAGAGCTCGCTCTGCACGCCCTCGACGACGAAGCCGGCCGACTCGTAGAGCCGGCGCGCGGGCTCGTTCGGGGCGAGCACGCGCAGCGTGAGCCGGCGCGCGCCACGCGCCTCGGCCTCGCGGACGGCCGCGTCGAGGAGCGCGCGACCGACGCCGCGCCGGCGGAACTCCTCGCCGACCATGAAGCCGGTCGACCATCAGCACATGGTCGCTCGCCGGCAGCCGGCGTCGCGCGGCCGACGCTTGACGTAGCCGGCGACGCGTTCCGTCGACGACGCGCGACGAGCACGTCCTCGGGTCGAGTGCGCTCGTCGAAGAACGTCCAGTCAGGGCCCGGATGGCGGAGCAGGGCTCGCGAGCCACGACCAGTTCGCGAGGTCGAGCGCCGCCAGCGCGTCCTCGTCGGACGGCTCGGCCGGCCGGACCTCGACCGGCGCGGACCTCACTAGCCGCCGAACGTCTCGGCGCCGTCGAGCGCGAGATACGGCTCGAGCCCGTGGCGGCCGCCCTCGCGGCCGAAGCCCGACTCCTTGTAGCCGCCGAACGGGCTCGATGGATCGAAGCGGTTGTACGTGTTCGCCCACACGACGCCGGCGCGCAGCCGCTGGGCCATCCAGAGGATGCGCGAGCCCTTCTCCGTCCAGACGCCCGCCGAGAGGCCGTACGGCGTGTTGTTCGCCTTTTCGACCGCCTCGTCGGGGGTGCGGAACGTCAGCACGGAGAGCACCGGCCCGAAGATCTCCTCCTGCGCGATCCGGTAGCTCTGGGCGACGTTCGTGAACACGGTCGGCGCGAACCAGTAGCCGCGCTCCGGCAGCCGGCACGGCGGCTGGTAGATCTCGGCGCCCTCGTCGCGACCCGAGGCGACGAGCTCCTCGATCTTCTCGAGCTGCGCGCGCGAGTTGATCGCGCCGACGTCGGTGTTCTTGTCGAGCGGGTCGCCGACGCGCAGCGTCGCCATCCGCCGCTTCAGCTTCTCGATCACCGGCTCCGCGATCGACTCCTGCACGAAGAGCCGCGAGCCGGCGCAGCACACGTGGCCCTGGTTGAAGTAGATGCCGTTCACGATCCCCTCGACCGCCTGGTCGAGGGCGGCGTCGTCGAAGATGATGTTGGCCGCCTTGCCGCCGAGCTCGAGCGTGAGCTTCTTGCCGGTGCCGGCGAGCCGCCGCTGGATCGCCTTGCCGACCTCGGTCGAGCCGGTGAACGCGATCTTGTCGACCTCGGCGTCGACGAGCGCCGCGCCCGTGCGGCCGTCGCCGGTGACGATGTTGACGACGCCCGGCGGCAGCTCCGCCTGGCGCAGCACGTCGCAGAAGAGAAGCGCGGTCAGCGGCGTCGTCTCGGCCGGCTTGAGCACGACCGTGTTCCCGGCCGCGAGCGCCGGCGCGATCTTCCACGCGAGCATCAGCGAGCGGGAAGTTCCACGGGATGATCTGCCCGGCGACGCCGAGCGGCGCGGCTTTCCGGTTCGGGAACGCGTACTCGAGCTTGTCGGCCCAGCCTGCGTAGTAGAAGAAGTGCGCCGACGGCGAGCGGCAGGTCGACGTCGCGCGACTCCTTGATCGGCTTGCCGCCGTTCAGCGACTCGAGCACCGCGAACTCGCGCGAGCGCTCCGGCAGGATGCGGGCGATCCGGAAGAGGTACTTGGCGCGCTCGCTTCCCGGCAGCGCCGCCCAGCCGCGCGAACGCCTCGCGCGCCGCCTCGACCGCGAGCGCGACGTCCTCGGGCCCTGCCTGCGCGACCTCGGCCAGCGGCTCCTCGTCGCGCGGCGCGATCGTCGTGAAGTGCTCGCCGGAGCGTGGCTCGACCCACTCGCCGCCGACGAACAGGCCGTAGCGCTCCTCGAGCGAGACGATCTCGGGCGACTCGGGCGCGGGCGCGTACGTCCACTCGGTCGGAACCGGGTGGCTTCCCCGCACTCTGCTCGATCTCAGTCATTCGTGAAGTAGTCCCTGCTCTGGTAGGCGCCCGTCCGCTCCTTGCGGATCTGCATCAGGATGTCATTGAGGAGGGACGACGCCCCGATCCGGTACAGGTCGGGCGTCAGCCAGTCCGGGCCGAGCGTCTCGTGCACCTGCACGAGGTACTGGATCGCGTTCTTGGACGCGCGGATCCCGCCGGCCGGCTTCATGCCGACGCGGCGCCCGGTCTCGTCGTAGACGTCGCGGATCGCCTCGAGCATCACGAGGTGCACCGGCAGCGTCGCCGCGCCCGGCAGCTTCCCGGTGGACGTCTTGATGAAGTCGGCGCCGGCGGCCATCGCGAGCAGCGAGGCGCGGCGCACGTTGTCGTAGGTGCCGAGCTCGGCGACCTCGAGGATCACCTTCAGGTGCGCGTCGCCGCAGGCCTCCTTCACGCGGACGATCTCGTCGTAGACCTGGGCGTAGCCGCCCGGAGAGGAACGCACCGCGGTCGATCACCATGTCGACCTCGTCGGCGCCCATCGCGACGACCTCCTCGACCTCGCGCACCTTCACCTCGAGCGGGCTCTGCCCCGACGGGAACGCCGTCGCGACCGAGGCGACCTTCACGCCGCTGCCGTCGAGCCGCTCCTTCGCGGCCGGAACGAGGTTCGGGTAGACGCAGACCGCCGCCACCGAGGGAATGCTCGGGTCGGTCGGATCGGGACGGACCGCCTTCGAGCAGAGCGCGGCGACCTTGCCCGGCGTGTCCTGCCCCTCGAGCGTCGTCAGGTCGCAGCAGCGGATCGCGAGCTCGAGCGCCCACAGCTTCGACTCGCGCTTGATGCTCCGCTTCGCGAGCTCGGCGGCGCGGCCCTCGACCGCGACCTGGTCGATCGCCCCGATCCGCGGCAGCCGCTGCTTGAGCGGGAGCTCGAACCCGGCGGGAAGGGCCGGCGCCTTCGCCATGCGCCCGAGTGTAGTGGTCGCCCGTCCAGCGAGCGCCAGGGGTTAGGGTCTCTCGACGAACGGCGACGGAGGGAGGCGAGATGAGACGGGTGGTCGCGCTGCTTGCGCTCGCAGGGGCTGTCGTGCTCGCACTGACAGCCTGTGGCGGTGGCGGAGACGGTGGTGGAGGGACGCCGCTCACCAAGGCCGAGTACGAGCAGCAGATGCAGGCCATCGGCCAGGAGCTGAGCAAGGCGCTCGACACCTCGAGCGGCGCAACATCGGCGGAGGAGGCGGCATCGACGGTCGAGGGCGCGCAGGAGACCCTCCGCGAGTCGGCCGACAAGATGGACGAGATGACGCCGCCGGAGGACATTGCGACCGAGCACGACCAGCTCGTCGACGGCGTCCGGGCCTTCGCCGACGACCTCGACGGGGTGATCCAGGCGCTCGAGGACGGGGACATGCAGGCCCTGACCTCGATGATGTCGCTCGACAGCATCCAGCAGATACAGACGGCATCGGCGGCGATCACGAGCAAGGGCTACGACATCGCGTAGAGCCAGGCCTCGCGACACGGGCGCGGCCGAGCTCTCGACGCGCCGGCTGAACCGGGCACTGCTCGCCCGTCAGCTCCTGCTCGACCGGCCGAAGATCGCGATCGTGCGCGCTGTGGAGCGGGTCGGCGGGCTCCAGTCGCAGTACGCCCCGTCGGCGTACATCGGCCTGTGGTCGCGGCTCGCAGGCTTCGAGCGCACTCAGCTCACGGCGGCACTCGAGCGCCGGCGGCTCGTCCAGGGGACGCTGATGCGAACGACGATCCACATCGTCTCGACGGCGGACTATCCGCTCTTCGCCGCCGGCATCGCCGAGCCGCGCAGCGCCTCGTGGCTCGCGGCCCGCCCCCACCACGCCGGCGCGCGCGAGCTCGAGAAGGTGGCCAGGCGGGTTCGAGACGGGCTTCGCGACGGGCCGAAGACCCGTGACGAGGTCGCGGGGGATCTCGACTCGATGACCTGGAACGGCGCCGGCGTCTTCGTCGACCTCGTCCGGGTGCCGCCGTCGGGCACCTGGGAGCGCCGGCGCGCCGACCTCTACGCCGCCGCCGAGGACTGGCTCGGCCCGTCCGCGGCGACGGCCGAGGAGGGCCGCGAGCACCTCCTCCGCCGCTACCTGGCCGCGTTCGGCCCGACGACCCTGAAGGACGCGGCGAACTGGGCCGGAACGCCGCCGTCGCTGCTCGCGCCCGCCCTCGAGCGGATCCCCGTCAGGCGCTTCGTGACCGACGACGGCGTCGAGCTGATCGACCTCCCGCGGGCGCCGCTGCCGGAGGCCGACACGCCGGTGCCCCCACGCTTCCTCGGTACGTGGGACGCGACTCTGCTCGTCCACGTCCGGCGCACGCAGATCCTGCCGGAGGAGTACCGCCCGCTCGTCTTCAACACGAAGACGCCCCACTCGTTGAACTCGTTCCTCGTCGACGGCGCCGTGGCCGGCACCTGGCGCGTCGAGCGCACGAAGGCGCAGGCGACGCTTCGGCTCGAGTCGTTCGCGCCGCTCCCGCGCGGGGCGCGCGAGGAGGTGCACGAGGAGGGCGAGCGGCTGATCCGCTGGCACGAGGACGACGCGACGAGCCACGCCGTCCGGTGGTCTCGATGAGCGACGCCGAGATCGGCGTCTTCGGAGGCTCCGGGTTCTACTCGTTCCTCGAGGACGTGCGCGAGGTGGAGGTCGAGACACCGTACGGCCCGCCGTCCGCGCCGATCGTGATCGGCGAGGTCGCGGGCCGCCGCGTCGCGTTCCTGCCACGTCACGGCCGCCGCCACGAGCACCCGCCGGCCGCCGTGCCCTACCGGGCGAACGTCTGGGCGATGCGCGAGCTCGGAGTCCGGCGGCTGATCGGCCCGTGCGCGTCGGGTGCCCTCAGGCCGGAGCTCGAGCTCGGCGCCTTCGTCGTCTGCGACCAGTTCGTCGACCGCACGTGGGGCCGCGACGACACCTTCTACCCCGGGCCCGAGACCGCGCACGTGTCGGCCGCCGACCCGTACTGCTCGGACCTCCGCGGCATCCTCGTCGCGACCGCGCGCGAGCTCGCGATCCCGGTCGCCGACGGCGGCACGGTGGTCGTGATCCAGGGACCGCGCTTCTCGACGCGGGCCGAGTCGCGCTGGTTCCAGTCGCAGGGCTGGGACGTGATCAACATGACCGCCTACCCGGAGGGCCACCTCGCCCGAGAGCTCGAGCTCTGCTACGCGAACATCTCGATGGTCACCGACCACGACGTCGGCGTCGAGGGGACGGAGCCCGTCTCGGGCGAGACGGTGATGCGCGTGTTCGCGCGAAACAACGAGCGGCTGCGCGACCTCCTCTTCGCCGCGATCCCGAGGATCGGCCCGCAGCCGCGCGACGCGTGCGCCACGGCCCTCGAGGGAGCGAGAGTCGCACCCTGACGAAAGATTCGGGGCCCGTCGCCGGGCCCCGAATCTCTGCCTGCTCACCGGCCCAGGCTTCCGCCTCGCCGGAATTCCGTGCTCAGGGGTGGCCGGCCAGCTCGCCCTCGCGGGCCACGGCTCCGTTCGCCCCGTTCGCCCCACTCGCGCCATTCGCGCCGTTTGCCCCGTTCGCGCCGTTCGTGCTGGGAGCGCCGAAGGCTCCGTCGCGTGACGGCCGCGAGGTCAGGTCGGCGTAGCCAAGGGGCTCGCCGGCGAGCAGCCGCAGCACGGTGTCCCGGAATGCGAATGGGTTGCCGCGACTCTTCGCCCGCCACTCGATCTCGGCCAGGTACGCGGACAGGTACTTGACGTCGAGCTGGTGGTAGCTCCCGGCGATCGGGCGGTCGAACACCCGCTGCCGCTCCGAAGGCCACGCCACGACTCCGGGCGTGGGCCGATCGCCGTTCTGGAAGGCGGCGCGCACGCGATGCTCGACGAACCAGGCGGTCTTGTAGGTCACCCCGAGAAGCCCGACCAGCTGATTCGCCGGCAGTCCGTCCTCGGCCTCGATCATCAGCGAGATCGTCAGGAACCACTTCCACACCGGCAGGTGGGAGCTGTGCATCAGGGTCCCGGAGGTGACGCTGAAGTGGTAGCGGCAGGCGCGGCAGTAGAACTTCCTTCGCGCCTCGAGACGCGCAGTGTCGCCCGACCCGCACCGTGGGCAGCAGACACCGTCCGGCCAGCGAAGTGCCTCGAGGTACGCGCGACACTGCTCCTCGGTCCGTTCGAGGTCGGTGAACCATTCCGCATTGCCCCACGGGAACGCGCCGTCGGTGTTGCTCGCCGTCTGGCCTGCCTGTCTCGTCACCTGGGATGCCCCTCTTGAGATAGCCGCTGCCGCAAAAACCGCGGAGTCGGGCCACGATAATCAAGAATGCGCGGAGAAACCCACAAGAAATCTTGAGCTATCTACATCGCGCATCGTTTCGATGCATGATTCGTCGCCGCGATCCCCCCGTGAGGCGGTTTTGCGCAAGAAATTTTGAGCGGCTACGCTTCGTCAGAGCCCGTGCGTGCTCCGCGGCACCTACTCCGCATGAGGTGGTGGCTCGGCCTCGCCTTCGCGGCGGTTGCCGGCTTCACGGCGTTCGCGGTCGTGACCGTGTTCAGCGCCCGGGCCGAGGACGCCTTCCGGGCGCACGCGCGGGAGTTCGCCGTCGGCAATGCCGTCGCCTCGTCGGAGGCGATCAAGGACAAGACCACGCTCGAAGCACTGCGCCAGGAGGCGGCCGCGATCGCCGCGCGCCGCGGCATCTCGCTCTACGTCTTCGACAGCTCCGGGCGCCTTCTCACACCCGAGGTCTCCGAGTCCGTCAGCTGGACGGCCGTCCCCGACTACAAGGAAGCGCTGCGCGTTCCGCTCCGCAACGGCCGCTACATCAACGGGCTCCCGGACGGCTCGCAGTACGTGGTCGGCGTGCGCGTCTACGGGGACCGGGCGCGCGCGCTCGTCGCCTACTCGCGCCGCCCCGAGCTCCAGGATCAGCTCAGCGTCGTCCGCAAGGAGTCGCTCCAGTCGGCGCTGCTCGCCTTCGCCGGCGCGGCGGCGCTCGGCCTCTTGATCGCGACCCTGATCTCGCGTCGCCTGGCCCGCATCGCGCGCGCGGCCAGGGCGATCGGCGAAGGCGACTTCTCCGCGACCGTGGACAGCCGCTTCCCCGACGAGGTCGGAAGCCTCGCGCTCTCGATCGAGGCGATGCGCCTCCAGCTCCAGGAGCTGTTCCAACGTCTGGAAACCGAGCGCGATCGGCTGGAGTCGCTGCTCGACCGCTTGAACGAGGGCGTGCTGCTCGTCAACCGGCGGCTCGGCATCGAGTTCGCGAACGGCCGGGCCCTCGAGCTGCTCGGCGTCTGGAACCACCTCGACCAGTGCGAGTTCGCCGACGAGCAGACCACCCACAGGCTGCGGCGGCTGGCACTCGACCTCTTCAGCGTCCAGCTTCCCTCGCACCTCCGCCTCACGGACGGAGACCGGTCGCTGATCGTCTCCGGTATCCCGCCCTCGACCCACGGCGACAACGCGATCATCGTCGTCGCCGACGAGTCGGAGCGCGAGCGCAACGAGCGGGTGCAGCGCGAGTTCGCGACGAACGCAGCCCACGAGCTCCGGACGCCGCTCGCGTCGATCGTGACTGCGGTCGAGATGCTCCAGACCGGCGCCAAGCACGACCCCGCTGCCCGCGACGAGTTCCTCGACGTGATCGCGCACGAGTCGGACCGGCTGACGCGGCTGACCCGCGCGCTGCTCGTCCTCGCCCGCGCCGAGGCGCAGCAGGAGGTTCCCCAGCTCACGCCCGTGCGGGTGGCGCCGCTGCTCGAGGAGGTCGCCGCGACACTGCCACGCCGTGACGGCGTCGACATCGACGTCGAGTGCCCGCCCAGCCTCGCGATCGCCGGAGACCCCGACCTGCTCGAGCAGGCGATCTCGAGCCTCGCCTCGAACGCCGTTCGCTATACAACGCGGGGGAGCGTGAGGATGCGGGGACGGCAGGAGAACGGCTCGGTCGTGATCGAGGTGGCCGACACCGGGCGCGGCATCCCCGAGCGCGAGCGCCAGCGGATCTTCGAGCGCTTCTACCGCGGAGCCGACCAGGAGAAGGGCTTCGGCCTGGGCCTCGCGATCGCGCGAGAGGCGGTGCGCACCCTGGGCGGCGAGATCGAGCTGGAGTCCGAGCAGTCGGTCGGCACGACGGTTCGCATCACCCTCGCCACGGCCGACGGGAGAGGCAGTTGAGCCCGCGCATCCTCGTCGTCGACGACGAGCCGTCGCTCGTGCGAGGGCTCACCTACGCCCTCGAGCGTGAGCAGTTCGAGGTCGAGGTGGCAGTCGACGGCAAGTCTGCAGTCGAGAAGGCGCTGACCCAGGCAATCGACCTCGTGATCCTCGACCTGATGCTGCCCCAGCTCTCGGGAGAGGACGCGTGCCGACAGATCCGGGCCGAGAGCGACGTGCCGATCATCATGCTGACGGCGAAGGACTCCGAGCGCGAGCTGATCCTGGGCCTCGAGATCGGAGCCGACGACTACGTCACGAAGCCGTTCTCCGCGGCGGAGCTGATCGGGCGCATCAGCGCGCTCCTCCGCCGCCGCGAGCTCGACCGCGCGACGAACGAGCAGCTCGTCCGCAGCGTCGGCGGGATCAAGATCGACCTCGTTCGCGACGCCGTCGCCGTCGACGGCAAGCAGGTCGCGCTGACGCCGTCGGAGTTCAAGATCCTGAGCTTCCTTGCAGGTGCTCCGGGCTCGACCTACACGCGGCGTCAGATCATGGAGCACCTCTGGGGAAGCACGTTCACCGCCGACGAGCACACCTGCGAGGTGCACGTCTCGTCGCTGCGCCGGAAGATCGAGCGCGATCCGAGCTCGCCCGAGCGCCTCGTCACGATCCGCGGCGTCGGCTACACGCTCAAGGACGTCTGACGCTCCGGAAGCCCGCGAGGCTCCGGCTGCCCACGTTTCATTTCTTGCGAGACGCGGACCTCACAAAAGCCGAACATCGGGCAGCTAGATTCCCGCGCGAAAGGAGGCGAATGAGCGCGTCACACAGACATCGACTTCTCGGCCTGGGCGCAGTCGCGGCGGCGGTGCCGCTCCTGCTCACGCCCTTCGTGTCCGCGCAGTCGAGCGCGACGACGATCAACGTCACGATCACCGACTCGGCGATCAAGCTGTCGAAGAAGTCCGCGAATGCGGGCGACTTCACGTTCGCAGTCAAGAACACCGGCAAGGCGAAGCACGACTTCAAGATCGGCTCGAAGAAGACCCCGGTGCTCGCTCCGGGGAAGAGCGCGAAGCTCAAGGTGACGCTCTCGAAAGCGGGGAACGTCAACTACTCGTCCACGGTGGCGGGTGACGCGAAGAAGGGCCTGAAGGGCGTCTTCACCGTGAAGGCGGCCCCGGCGTCGGGCGCCAACGCCGCCGCGGGGAAGGTCGTCTTCGTGACCACCGGCTGCGGGGCGTGCCATACGTTGAAGGCAGGCGGAGGGACCGGCACGATCGGCCCGAACCTGGACGCCGCGCCGCTGACGAAGAGCCTCATCACGAGTCGCGTGATGAACGGCAAAGGCGCGATGCCGTCGTACGCAGGGCAGCTGACGACGCAGCAGATCGACGATCTGACGACCTTCCTGCTCGCCTCGAAGGGCTAGATCGTTCCCCCGGGGAGCGCGCGCGGGACCCGCGCCGCTCCCTGCGTCGGGGACCCGGCTCGCGGAGCCTCTACAGGCCGAGCCGCTCGAGCATCGTCTCGTTTCGGCGCCACTTCGGCGCTGCCTTGACCTGGAGCTGCAGGTAGATCTCGTGGCCCACGAGCTGCTCGATGAACGGACGTGCCGAGCGGCCGATCTCGCGCACCATCGACCCGCCCTTGCCGATCAGGATCTGCTTTTGGCTCTCGGTCTCGGTGTAGAGGCGGACGTGCACCCGCCGGTCGTCGATCTCGACGAGCTCCGCGGTGAGCGCGTGCGGCACCTCCTCCCTGGTCAGCCGGAGCGCCTGCTCGCGAACGAGCTCGGCGATCCGCGCCTCGAGCGGCATGTCGGTCACCTCGCCATCCGGGTAGTAGAGGGGTCCGTCGGGCAGGAGGGTGATCAGGTCGGAGCGCAGCTCGCCGATCCCGTCCCCCGTCTTGGCGCTGACCGGGTGGAGCGCGTGGAAGTCGCCGAGCCCGGCGGCGACCTTCATCTGGCTCGCGATGTGCGACGCCTTCAGCCGGTCGACCTTGTTGAGCGCGATCACCACCGGCACGCCGAGCTCGAAGACGCGCCGCGCGACGAAGCGATCGCCGGCGCCGATGCGCTCGCGCGCGTCGAGGACGAGCAGCACGACGTCGAGGTCGTCGCGCATGGTCTCGTTGACGCGTTCCTGCATGCGCGCGGTCAGCGGGTCGATCGGCCGCTGCCAACCCGGCAGGTCGACGAGCACGAGCTGTGCATCGTCGGTCGTGTGGATGCCGCGGACGCGGTGCCGCGTCGTGTGCGGGACGCGCGAGACGATCGCCACCTTCTCGCCGATGAGGGCGTTCACGAGAGTCGACTTGCCGACGTTCGGTCGTCCGGCGACGGCCGCGAAGCCGGACTTCACTCGGGCAGCTCCCAGGTGTCCGGAAGCAGGGCGGCCGGCGTAGTGGTCCGGATCTCGCCGTCCTCGCCACGGTAGGAGACCTCGTCGATCCGGAACTCGTGCAGCCACTGGCGGCAGCCGCCGCACGGCGATGCGGTGATGCCGATCGCCTCGAGGTCGCCCGGCCGGTAGCCCGCCGTGACCGCGGCGGCGATCGCGGTCCGCTCGGCGCAGATGCCGAGCGGGTACGCCGCGTTCTCGACATTCACACCCTCGAACTCGGTGCCGTCGCGCGCCCGCACGACGGCGCCGACGAGGTAGCGCGAGTACGGCGCGTACGCCCTCGCGGCCGCACGCTCGGCCCGCTCGACGAGCTCGCGGCTCATCCGCGTGCCGGCCGTGTCGGGAATGGCCATGTCCCGGTGTCGGACACCAGAACGGAAGCGTGCCAACTTCGTGACGGAAGAGCGACCTTCGGCTGTTCGAAAGACATCGTCAGCGCCGGTTCCGGACCTCTCCAGGTGCGAGCCACGCCGAGAGCGGAGCACGAACGCGCGGAGCGCGCGCGTCCTCCCGTCACGAGAGCTGGAAGACGACGAGCGCCGTCAGCGCGCCGATGCCGCCGCCGAGCAAGACCTCGAGCGTCGAGTGGATGCCGGACTCGATCCTCGACTTCGCCCACCCGAGAGCCATCAGGAGGGCGATCGACGAGACGAGGAAGCGCCGATCCTCGCTCGCGACGTAGGTTGCCGCGATCCAGGCGGCGAACGCGACCGCGGCGTCCCCGGAAGGAAGGCCGCCTCGGAGCGGCGTGCCGCGGCCGGTCCACGCCTTGATCCCGATCACGACGAGCACCGTGAGCGCGAGCGCAACGATCGTCAGCTCGGCCGGCGCGTCTCGCACCTGCTCGAGCAGCCGCGACGAGCGGTCGGCGATCCGGCCCGAGAAGACGAGGTACCCGACGGCCAGCGCGTTCACGGTCGCGATCAGCACGGCGCCTGCCGCGACGTCCTTGGCGAGCTTCGCCATCGGGTCGAATGCCGTCGTCGAGACGTCGATCGTCCCCTCGATCGCCGTGTTGATCATCTCCGCGATCAGCACGAACGTGATCGAGATCAGGAGCACGATCAGCTCGATCTTCGCCACGCCGACGACGAGCGCGAACACGAGGACGACGGCGGCGACCACGAAGTGGATCCGCATGTTCCGCTGGGTGCGGAGCGCGTGGATGATCCCGCCGAAGGCGTAGTTGAACGAGTCGAGGATCGTCGGCGATCGCCGGCTGCTCATGCGGGTACGAGCTCCCGCTCTCGACGCTCCATCGCCTCGCCGTGCTCGTAGCCGAGGAGGTGGAGCAGGCCGTGCGTGAGCGGCTGTCGCCAGCTCTCGCCGACGACCTGCGGGCAGAGAAGAACATCGCCGAGCGCGCGGGGAACGCCGGTGGGCAAGGGGTCGCGGCCGTCGATCGGAAACGAGAGCACGTCGGTCGCCTCGTCGATCCCCAGGTGGTCGCGCTTCAGCATCCGCATCTCCTCGGGGCCGACGAACGCGAGCCCGAGCTCCCCGTCGTCGATCCCCTCCGCCTCGAGCACCGCGAGCGCGAGGGCGATCGCGCCGTCCCCGTCCACTCCGACGCCGCTTCGATTCTCGACCTCGACCGAGACCACTAGAGGTTGCTCCGGGACGTCCTGTGCGCATTGGCCGCGCGAAAACCGAGCAGGCCAAGGACGCAGGGAGCGGCCATACCCGTAGGTATGGGCGCGACCGAGGACAAAGGCATGCGTCGGTTTGCAGCCGGCCGATGGGTGTAGCTACTTGCCGGAGCGACCACTAGAGGCTTGATGTGGGTTGGGGGTGCGGCTGGGGAGGGCCTGCGCCAAGGAATGTGGCCGGCGCGGCCTGCGGCAAGGCTGGTGGCCTTGATGCAGGCCGCGCCGGACGCAGGCCGATGTGAGCAGGCCCCCATCCAGACGTGATTCCAACCCACATCAAGTCTCTAGGGGCCTGTCCGGAAAGTGGTCGCGGTGGACGGCACGCGGCATGGCCCGCGAGGCAAGGACGCAGGGAGCGCCAAGATGCAGGCATATCGGCGCGACCGGGGACGCCGCATCGCGGCGCGTGACGCCTGCAAGCCGCTCCGAGCCACTTTCCGGACAGGCCCCCAGCCGTTCGGGACGGGAGGAGCATCCGGCGGCTGCACTAGCGGCTCCGCTCGGTCCCGGTCTCCTCCGCGTGCTCGCGGTAGGCCTCGACGATCCGCTGGACGAGCTTGTGCCGCACGACATCCTGGTGGCCGAAGCGAACGAACGCGATCCCGTCGATCCCGTCGAGGATGTCCTGCACCTGGATGAGGCCGGACGGCTGGTCGCGCGGCAGGTCGACCTGCGTGATGTCGCCGGTGACGACCACCTTCGAGCCGAAACCGAGCCGGGTCAGGAACATCTGCATCTGCTCGGGCGAGGTGTTCTGCGCCTCGTCGAGGATGATGAAGCTGTCGTTCAGCGTGCGCCCGCGCATGAACGCGAGCGGCGCGACCTCGATCGTGCCGCGCTCCATGAACATGTTCGCCCGCTCGGGATCGAGCATGTCGTACAGGGCGTCGAACAGGGGGCGCAGGTAGGGATCGACCTTGGCGAGCATGTCGCCGGGCAGGAAGCCGAGGCGCTCGCCGGCCTCGACCGCGGGGCGCGTGAGGATGATCCGCGCGACGTTTCGCTCCTGCAGCGCGGCGACGGCGAGCGCCATCGCGAGGTACGTCTTGCCGGTGCCGGCTGGCCCGATCCCGAACGTGACCGTGCAGCGTCGGATCGCGTCGACGTATGCCTTCTGGGTGACCGTCTTGGGTGCGATCTGCTTCCCACGGTGACGCCAGACGACGTCGTCGAAGACCTCGCGCACGTCCTGGTCGGCCTCCAGCGCGCCGAGCACCGCGTCGACCGTGTGCACCCCGATCTGGTGCCCGCCCTCGACGAGCTCGACGAGCTCGTCGATCACCTCGCGCGCCTCCACGACGTTGCGGTCGTCGCCCTCGAGCGTCAGCTGGTTCCCGCGCAGCCGGATCGTGCACTTGAGCCGATCGCGCAACGTCTCGAGCACGCCGTCGCCCGTGCCTGCCAGCTCAGCGGCGACCTCGTTCGAGACGTCCAGGACTTCCTGCACCGATCTCAGTCTAGGTTTTCGCACGTTTGGCACGCTTTCGGCCCACTTTCGACACAGACACGGCACATGGATCTCGCTAGCGTGACTGCAGGGGCCGTCGCGCCCCTTGGGGGTATGTGGGCGCGCGGCCCACGGGGACGCGCGACCTTGGGAGGACCGCAGGCAGGCCGAGCGGACTGCGTGCAGATCGGCCGAGAAGCCACGCTGGCGCCGCACGTCGGAGCCCGCGGTCCGCGACGGACTTACGCGAGCTTCTCGCGAACGAGCTGGCCGACGGCGGACCCGTCCGCGCGACCCGCGATCTGCGGCATCACGTCCGCCATCACGCGACCCATGTCGCGAATGCTCGTCGCCCCCGTTTCGGCGATCGCGTCGTCGACGATGCGCTCGAGCTCGTCCTCCGACAACGGCTCGGGCATGAACTCCTCGAGAATGGCGAGCTCGGCCTCCTCCTGCGCCGCCTGCTCCTCCCGGCCGCCCGCACGGAAGGCCTCCGCCGCCTCGATCCGCCGCTTGCGCTCGCGCTGCAAGACCTGCAGCTCCTCGTCCTCCGAAAGCGGGCGCCGCAGCTCCTTCTCCGCGGAGCGGAGGCTCGCGAGGATCAACCGCAGTGCATCCCGCCGAACCGTGTCGCGGGCGAGCATCGCCTCCTTCACGTCCCCCTCGATCTGCTCGACCAGGCTCACCGCTCGGTCACCGCCGTCGCCGTCGCGAGCTGACCCCGGTCGCGCGCACCCGCTTCCTCGCCGAGGACGTGCCAGTGCAGGTGGAAGATCGTCTGTCCCGCGCTCGCGCCGACATTGACCTGGACCCGGTAGTCGGTCAGGCCGACTGCCTTCGCGGTCTCGGCGACGAACTCGAGCATCCGCTTCGACTCTCGCACCGGAAACTCGGCGATCTCGCGGAAGCTGTCGACGTGCCGCTCGGGGATGATCAGCAGATGCACGTCGGCCTTCGGGTTGATGTCGTTGATCGCGACGAACCCCTTCGTCTTCGCCACGTAGCTGCCGTCGCGGACGATGCTGCAGAACAGGCAGTTGTCAGGCGGCGACGCCATGAATCCCTTCCTCACCGATCGCCGTCGCCCGCACGCGGATGAGCTCGCCGACCGGAGCGTCGACGAGGAACGGCGAGTAGTCGTCGCCGTAGCCGCGCCCTGGGCGGTCGACGAGCACGACGTCGCGCCGGCCGAGCTTCGATCTCCACCGCCGCCGCTCGAGCTCGTGCCCGAGCGCGCGCAGGCGGGCGCTTCGCTCCTTCTTGACGTGCGGTGGGATCGGATCGTCGAGAGCGGTCGCGGTGCCGGGACGCGGCGAGTACGGAAAGACGTGCACCTTCGTCAGACCCGCGCGCTCCACCGTCGCCAGCGTCCGCCTGAACGCAGCCTCGTCCTCGGCCGGGAAGCCGACGATCACATCCGTCGTCAGGTTGAAGTCGTCGGCGAGCGGGGCAAGCCGGCGGAGGTAGGTGTCCGTCGTGTACCGACGTCGCATCGCGCGTAGGACTTCGTCGTCCCCGGACTGGAGCGGGACGTGCAGGTGCTTCGACGCCGTCGGGGTCTCGCGAAGGGCGGCGACGAGCTCGCGATCGACGTGGTTGATCTCGATCGAGCTGAGCCTCAGGCGTGCGAGGCCCGGCGTCGCGCCCACCGCGCGCACGAGGCGCGGCAGGTCGTAGCCAGCGCCGCGATCCCGGAAGCAGCCGAGGTTGATCCCGGTCAGGACGACCTCGCGATGCCCCTGGTCGACGCGGCGACGAACCTCGCGGAGGACGGCGTCGGCGCTGCGGCTGCGCGACGCGCCGCGGACGAGGGGAATCACGCAGAAGTTGCAGGAGAAGGAGCAGCCGTCCTGGATCTTGACGAACGCGCGGACGCGGTCGAGCCGCGCGTCCGTCGTGACACAGCCGATCGCGCCAACGTCCCCTGCGACGAGATCAGCCGTCTCCTCCGCCCGCTTCGCGATCACGACGACGTTCGGCGGGAGACTCGCGAAGGCGTTGCCGGCCAGATTGGCTGCGCACCCCGTCAGGTAGACGCGACCATGGGCGCGCGCCGCGCGCGCAGCCGCCTTGCGACTCTTCGCGACGGCCTCGCCAGTCACGCAGCACGTGCTGATCACGGCAACGTCCGCAGCTCCTCCGGGCGCAGACTCCTCGTGGCCGTCCGAGAGCAGGCGCTCGCGGATCTCGTGGACGTCGACGTGCGAGACCTTGCAACCGAGGAACTCGACGCGGAAGCTGGCCATCGCCCGCGGATGCTACGCCGAGGCGACGTGGTGGGCCACTGCACCGGACCGACCGGTCCCTTTCGCCACGGCGCCGAAAGGTCACGGAACCGCTCCGATCGAGGATTCTGCGGGACGTCTCGTCGAGCACGGCGAACGCCCTAGACTTGCGGGCGTGTGGCCCGTCGTCGGGCCCGACCAACGAGAGACGCCCCAGGGGTGTGGTTAGGCCGGGGCGTCTCTCGCGGCTGGAGGAGACGGTCTGATCCTCCTCTTGCCGAGACGAAGCCGCGACGTTTCGGTTAGAGCCCGGCGCTCCGGCGGACGCCGCTCCGAGTGATCAGTTTCCCGTCGACGTCGCGCGAAGGAGATCGGCCGCCCAGCCGTCGAGCTCCCTTCGTGCCACCGGCTCGTAGCCCGCGAGCGCCGCCCGGTCGGAAACGAGGTACCCCGAGGCCAGGAAGTGCGGCGAGGAGATCCGCGTCGCCAGCACCGTGACGACGTCGAGCGCGATGTTCGCCACCACGAGCTCGGCCGTCGGGAGCCGCTCGCCCAGCCCATCGGCAACGCGCGCCTCGAGAACGACGTCGTTGGCAGCCGCGTTGGCGCGCGTCGACTCGACGGCGGCCTCCGCCACGTCGATTGCGGTCACCGGCCCGTAGCCGAGCCGCGCGGCGGCGATCGAGAGCACGCCCGAGCCGCAGCCGACGTCGAGGAGGCTGCCGCGCGGCAGCTCGAGCAACCACTCGAGGCAGAGACGGGTCGTCGGGTGCGCCCCCGTGCCGAACGCACGGCCCGGATCGATGACGACGGGCACGGCGTCCTCGGGCGGCTGCTCCCACGGCTGCCCGACCCACAACGGCCCGATCCGGACCGGACGGTGGAACTCACGCCAGCGATCCTCCCAGCCCGGCTCGACCTCGCGCAGCTCGGCCTCGGGAAAGACAGCGAGCACGCGCGCAGCGGCGTCGCCGTACGCCGCCAGCTCGATCGCGTCGTCATGATCGACCTCCTCGAACCCCTCCGGCGCGAGCGCGATGAACCGAGCCCTCAATTCTTCGGCCCCGGCGCGTGGGGCACGGATCGAGGCGCGGATCAGCGGAACGCGCTCTTCAGCTTCTCGAAGAAGCCCTCGTCCGGACGATAGGTGTCGTCGTTCCCGAGCCGCTCGAACTCCTCCAGCAGCCGCCGCTGCTCGTCGGTCAGCCGGCGTGGGACGAGGACGTTCACGAGCACGCGATGGTCACCGCGTCCGGAGCCTTGCAGCACCGGCATTCCGCGCCCGCGGAGCACGCGCACCTGCCCCGGCTGCGTCCCCGGGTCGAACTCGAGCTCGACCGGCCCTTCGAGCGTCTCGATCGAGACGTTCGTGCCGAGCGCAGCCTGGACGATCGTCAGGTCGACCTGCGAGAAGATGTCGTTGCCCTCGCGCACGAAGCGCTCGTGCGGGCGGATGCGAACGGCGACGTACAGGTCGCCCGCTCGGCCGCCGAGCGCGCCGGCGTGGCCCTCGCCGGAGAGGCGGATGCGCTGCCCGTCGTGGATTCCGGGCGGGACCTCGACCGAGAGCTTCCGCTCCTCGAGGGTTCGCCCGGCACCCGAGCACGTCTCGCACGGGTGCTCGACGAGACGGCCGGTGCCGCCGCACTCGGGGCAGGCAGCGGTGCGAATGAACTCGCCGAAGAGGCTCCGCGACACCTGCTGGAGCCGGCCGCTGCCGTGACACCGCGGGCACGTGGAGACCTTGGTGCCCGGCTCGACCCCGTCGCCGCCGCACGAGCGGCAGGGCACCGCCACCTGGACCGGCACGCTCGCCGTCGTCCCGCGGGCGGCCTCGACGAGATCGATCTCGATCTCCGCTGCGACGTCGGCACCGCGCGCCGCGGCCGCCCCGCGGCCGGCCATTCCGAAGAGATCGTCACCGAAGAATGCCGAGAAGAGGTCGCCGAGGCTGCCGACGTCGAAGTGGCGTGGCGTGAAGCCGCCCGAGCGAAGTCCGGCGTGGCCGTAGCGGTCATAGAGCTGGCGAGTCTCGGCGTTCGAGAGCACCTCGTAGGCCTCGGAGATCTCGCGGAACCGCGCCTCGGCGTCGGGCTCCTCGGAGACGTCAGGGTGAAGCCGTCGCGCGAGGCGCCGGAAGGCCTTCTTGATCTCCTGCTCGTCGGCGTCGCGAGCGACGCCGAGAAGCTCGTAGTAGTCGTGCTCGGTCGTCGACATACGCGTCACATCGTGCCAGCCGCGGTGGCGGAAACTCGGAGGCTCAACTCTCCTCGTAGACCTCTTCGACGAAGCGCGACAGCTCGTGTGCGGCTGCGCGCACCGACCGGAGCGCCTTCTCGTAATCCATCCGCAACGGGCCGAGCAGGCTCACGGCGCCGAGCGTCTGGTTCGTGAGGCCGTAGGTCGCCCCGACCAGCGCGAGGTCGTGCAGCCCGGACGGCTCGAGCTCGTCGCCGACGCGTACGAACGACCGCTGGGGCGTGAACGACTGCGCGAGCACGTCGAGCAGCGCAGCGCGCTTCTCGAGCGCGTCGATGAGACTCCGGTAGGCGCCGATCTCCTCCGAGCGCAGGTCGTCCAGGAGTCCCGCGGCCCCGCCGACGTAGAGCCTGCGCTCCTCCTCGACCGCGTCGAATGCGCCGCGCAGCGCGTCGAGGAACGAGCGTTCCCGCGCCGAGAGGCTCACCTCGTCGAAGGCGCGCGCGAGCATCCGCGAGCGGAGGCGCACCCCCGTCAGGCGCTCGCGCAGGTACTCCCCGGCCCACGTCACCATTCCGATGTCGACGTGGTCCGCGAACGGATAGACCTGCTTCGACACCGCTCCCGTCGAGGTGATGACGACGACGACGACGACGTTCGGCTGGAGCTGGAGAACGTCCACGTGACGTACCGTGGCAGCTTCGAGCGGCGGTGCCGAGACGAGCGCGAGCAGACGCGTCACCTGCGACAGGACCTCCGTCGTCGCCTGGAGCGCCTCCTCGACCTCCGCCCGCGCCGCTGCGAGTCCGAGCGGGAACGCTGCCGGGCGTGCGTCCTGACGAGCCAGGAGCACGTTCACGTAGACGCGATAGCCGGCCTCGGTGGGGACGCGGCCCGCCGACGTGTGCGGGTGGGTGAGGAGCTCGCGCCGCTCGAGCTCTGCGAGCTCCGCTCGCACCGTTGAAGGCGACACGAGCACGCCGGACCGCTCGACGAGCGTCTTCGATCCGACTGGCTGGCCGGTCCCGACGTACTCCTCGACGACTCGGCACAGGATCTCGCGTTGGCGGTCCGAGAGCGGAGTATCCATCGCATGCATCGTAGGTCAGACATCCGGCCTCTTCGGCTGCCCGTGCTGGCTTCGACGCCTTGCGCGGGCCCTGGGAGCCCGCAACTGCGCCGACGGCGCGAGGCTCCTCAGGCGAGTAGCGCGGCCGTGGCCGCATCGCCGAGGAAACGCCCGCGGTCGGTGAGGACGACACCGGCGCTCCGACGCTCGAGGAGCCCGAGCCGCTGCAATCGGTCGAGCTCACGCACGTCGACCGCGTGCTCGACCTCGCCGAGGTCGACCGGCTCGTCGAGCCGGAGCCCCAGCATCAAGCGCTCGAGCTCGCGCGTCTCCGCCTGCAGCTGCTCGCGCTCGCGGCGGGGAGGCCGTCCGGCTTCGAGCGCCGCGACGTAGGCGTGGATCGACGGTGCGTTCCGCCAGCGCCGGCTCTCGATTGTGCTGACCGCTCCCACGCCGAGGCCGAGATAGTCGTGTCCGAGCCAGTAGCCGAGGTTGTGACGGGACCGGAGGTCGCGCCCAACCGCGCCTGCGGCCGACCGCTCGGCAGCGCGAGCTCCGCCGAATCCGCCGTGGTGGCGGTCGATCCGGCAGAAGTTCGCCGTCTCGTACCAGCGGTAGCCGGCCGCCGTCAGGGTCTCGACGACGAGCTCGAAGTACGACTCCATCGACTCGGCCTGGCGTTCCAGCTCGGCACCGTGTGCGTGGGTGAAGCGCGTGCCCGGCTTTGCCTCCAGCTCGTATGCGGACAGGTGCTCGAGCTCGAGCGCCAGGGCCTCGGCGAGGTCGCGCTCGAGATCGGCGGCGCTCTGGCCCGGGATGCCGTAGATGAGATCGAGCGAGAGGTTGTCGAATCCGGCATCCCTGAGAACGTGCACGGCATTGCGGACGTCCTCGGGCCGCGCGGCGCGCTCAAGCACGTCCAGAAGGCCCGTGTTGAAGCTTTGTGCGCCGATCGACACGCGATTGACACGGTTTCGTTGCAGAAGCCGGGCCAGCGCGGGGGTCACGGTCTCGGGATTCGCCTCGACGGTCACCTCGTCCGCATCGGGGAACGCCGCGAGCAGGCGATCGAGCGCAGCCGCCTCGGTGAAGGTCGGCGTCCCGCCCCCGAGGAAGATCGTCTCGAGACGCGGGGCGAGCGACCTCCGTTCCAGCTCGAGCTCGGCGAGCAGCGCATCGACGTACCGGGCGTGCTCGCCCTGCCGCCCGACCGCCGTGACGAAGTCGCAATAGCCGCAGCGATGTCCGCAGAACGGCAAGTGGACGTAGAGGTGGCGCGCCTTCTCGACTGACCGCGCGCTCGCCATCACGGATGCGGAACCGAACCCGACTCGAACATCTCCTCGCCTGCGAGCCAGGCCTGGATCCAGGCTGCGAACGTGAGTCGCTCCGGAGCGAACGCGATCGACCAGTCGCGATCGACGACGTTCGGGTCGAAGCGGATGACAGGTGCGTCATCGCGCCCGCAGTCGGCGCAGGAGTAGATGCCGCAACCCCAGTGGCAGACGGCGAGGAGCTTCTCGGGCCACGACCACGCTGGATCGTGCGGATCGCCTTCCCGACGCAGCAGGTAGTCGGCCACCACGTCGCGACCGAGGTCGTCGCAAACCCCACCGACGATTCCGATCAGCCCGTACCCGGGTCCGAACCCGCCGTTGCCCACCAGGCCGTACACCTGGTGAAGAACACGGGGAAGCGCGAAGCCCAGCTGCTCCTCGGCCTTCGACAGAGTCGACTCACCGGCCAGCCGGCCAATCTTCACCCGCCGAAGATGAACACCGTCGGTATTCGTCTCACGGTGTCGAGCCCGGCGCTTCAAGGCAGCGAGGGTCAGGTCGTCCAGCTCTCCCGTCATCGCTTCCCCTCCCCCAAGTTCAAGACCGCGAGGAACGCCTCCTGGGGCACCTCGACAGCACCGACCTGCTTCATCCGCTTCTTGCCTTCCTTCTGCTTCTCGAGCAGCTTCCGCTTGCGGGTGATGTCGCCGCCGTAGCACTTCGCGATCACGTCCTTGCGCTTCGCCTTCACGGTCTCGCGGGCGATCACGCGCGAGCCGATCGCGGCCTGGATCGGGACATCGAACATCTGCCGCGGAATCTCCTCGCGCAGCTTCTCGACCAGCAGCCGCCCGCGGTCGTAGGCGAAGTCGCGGTGGATGATCAGCGACAGCGCGTCGACCGGGTCGCCGCCGACGAGCACGTCCACACGCACGAGCGTCCCCGGCCGGAACCCGATGAAGTCGTAGTCGAAGCTCGCGTACCCGCGCGTCCGGGACTTGAGCGCGTCGTAGAAGTCGAGCACGATCTCGGCGAGCGGCAGCTCGTAGACGAGGTGCACGCGCTCCTCGGAGAGGTACTCCATGTGGTCGAAGCGGCCGCGGCGGTCGTTGCAGAGCTCCATCACGGTGCCGACGAACTCCTTGGGGACGATGATCGACGCCTTGATGTACGGCTCCTCGACCTCGTCGACCGCGCTCGGCATGTCGGACGGGTTATGCACCTCCGTCCACTCCGGCGCGTTCTGCGCGCGGACGCGGTAGGCGACGTTCGGGGCGGTCACGAGCAGATCGAGGTCGAACTCGCGCTCGAGCCGCTCGCGCACGATCTCCATGTGCAGCAGGCCGAGGAAGCCGCAGCGGAAGCCGAAGCCAAGGGCCTGCGACGTCTCCGGCTCGTAGAAGAGCGCCGCGTCGTTCAGCTTCAGCTTCTCGAGCGCGTCGCGCAGCTCGGGGTAGTCGTCGGACTCGGTCGGGAAGAGCCCCGCGAACACCATCGGCTTCACGTCCTTGTAGCCGGGCAGCGGATCGGCCGCCGGCCGGCGCTCCGAAGTGAGCGTGTCGCCGACGTGCAGCTCCGAGACCTCCTTGAGACCGGTGATCACGTAGCCGACCTCGCCCGCCGAGAGGGACGTGAGCGGTCGCATCGCCGGCGCCATCGCGCCGATCTCCTGCGCCTCGAAGCGCGTGCCGAGCGCCATCGCCCGGAGGCGCTCGCGCGGCTGGAACGTGCCGTCGACGACGCGCACGAACGCGACGACGCCGCGGTACTGGTCGTACGACGAGTCGAAGATCAGCGCGCGCGGCGGCGCCTCCCGCTCGCCTGCGGGCGGTGGGATCCGCTCGATGATCGCGTCGAGCACCGCCTCCACGCCCTGCCCCGTCTTCGCCGAGATGCGCAGCACGCGGTCGGGGTCCTCGCCGACCAGGTCGGCGAGCTCCCGCGCCGTCCCTTCGGGGTCGGCCTGCGGCAGGTCGATCTTGTTCACGACCGGGACGATCTCGAGGTTGTTCTCGATCGCGAGGTACGCGTTCGCGAGCGTCTGCGCCTCGATCCCCTGCGCCGCATCGACGACGAGCAGCGCGCCCTCGCAGGCCTGAAGCGAGCGCGACACCTCGTAGGTGAAGTCGACGTGGCCCGGCGTGTCGATCAGGTTGAGCTGGCGGCCCCGCCATTCGACCCGAACGGCCTGCGCCTTGATCGTGATGCCGCGCTCTCGCTCGAGCTCCATCGAGTCGAGCACCTGGGCCCGCATGTCGCGCTGCGACACGGCGTGGGTGAGCTCGAGGATGCGATCGGCGAGCGTCGACTTGCCGTGATCGATGTGCGCGATGATCGAGAAGTTGCGAATGTCCCGCTGTTCCATGGCCCGGCGGCGATGGTAGCGGCGCCCGGTGAGCGCGCTCCGAGCGGGATTCCCTCGAACACGGGCTGGACAGCCCACCGGGCAGGTGCCGAGAATGAAGGAGTTCTCCGGGCAACCGCAAACCTCGACCCAGTCGCCATCGCTGCCAGACTCCCCACCTCAGCTCGGCTCGTAGGGCTTGCAGGCACCCTCGTTGCCTCGCTGCTCTTCGTGGGCTTCGCAGACGCACAGGATCGCGACGACTGGGACTCGTGGCGGCGCGACGAGTCCACGATCCTGGTCGAGTTCGCAGCTTCCGCAGACGCCGACGAGATCGTCGCCGAGGAGGGCGACGGAGAGGCCGGCGAGACGGTGGGCAGGGTGAAGATCGTCAAGCTCCGGCATGGAAAGACGGTCGAGGAGGCGCTCGCGAAGTACCGCGCCCGTGGAAACGTCGCCTTCGCCGAGCCGAACTTCATCGCCACGGCGCAGCTCGCGGCGCCGAACGACACCTCGTACGCGAGCCAGTGGGGGCTCTCGAAGATCAACGCGGCCGACGCCTGGACGAACTATCCGGGCTCCTACGTTGCATCGGCCGGCTCGACGGTGGCCGTCGTCGACACCGGCGTCGACCTCGACCACGCCGACCTGGCCGCCCACCTGCTGCCGGGCTCGGCAGCGAACTGCCTGACCGGAACCTGCAGCGGCGCCGTCTCCGCCGACGACGACAACGGCCACGGAACGCACGTCGCCGGGATCGCCGCCGCCGTGACGAACAACGGCACGGGAGTGGCCGGCGTCTCGATCAACTCGTCCATCCTGCCCGTGAAGGCGCTGAACTCCTCGGGCTCGGGCTCCTACGCGGCGATCTCGAGCGGGATCAAGTGGGCCGTCGACCACGGTGCGGACGTGATCAACCTTAGCCTCGGCGGCTACTCGTACTCTTCCACGCTCTGCAGCGCCGTCACCTACGCCGTCTCGAACGGCGTCGTCCTCGTCGCCGCAGCCGGGAACGACGGGACGAGCCAGCCGCTCTACCCGGCCTCGTGCCCAGGCGCGATCGGCGTCGCCGCGACCAGCTCCTCGGACGGCACGGCCTCGTGGTCGAACTACGGCTCTCCGAACGTGTTCGTCTCGGCACCGGGCGTCTCGATCTACTCGACGTACTTCGGCAACGGCTACACAACGATGTCCGGAACCTCGATGGCGACACCGTTCGTCGCCGGGCTCGCCGGGCTCCTCCTCGCGCAGGTGCCGAGCCGCAACGTCGCCGACGTGAAGACAGTCCTCGCGACCACCTCCGACAAGCCGAGCGGCGTTGCGTTCGGCGTGGATCCGTACGGGACGTGCACCTGCACGTGGAACGCCAACTACGGGTACGGCCGCATCAACGCCTATCAGGCTCTGAGCGCTGGTGGAGCGTCGCCGCCCCCGCCGCCCCCGCCGCTGCCAGCGCCGGACTTCAGCCTCACTGCCTCCCCCACGTCGTCGACGACGACTCCAGGAGGAAGCGCCGCGTACACGGTCAGCGTCGCGGCGCTGAACGGCTTCGGCGGCCAGGTTTCGCTCGCCGTGAGCGGGCTGCCGGCAGGTGCGAGCGCGGCCTTCGGCCCGAATCCGGTCGCCGCGGGGAGCAGCTCGACCCTGACCGTGCAGACGTCGAGCTCGACGCCCACCGGCAGCTTCCCGCTCACGATCACGGGCACGAGCGGCAGCCTCCAGCACACGACGACGGCAACGCTCGTCGTGACGGCGCCCGCGGACTTCGCGTTGACGGTCAGCCCGAGCTCAGACAGCGTCAGGCGCGGCCGGTCGACGAGCTTCACGGTCAACGTCTCCGCCTCGGGCGGCTTCAGCGGCCAGGTAACGCTGGCGGTGAGCGGGCTTCCCGCGGGGACGAGCAGCAGCTTCAGCCGCAACCCGACGATTCCGAGCAGGAGCTCGACGCTTCGCATCTCGACGAGCGGGTCGACGCCGCGCGCGACCTACACGCTCACGGTCACGGGCACGAGCGGCTCGCTCCAGCACACGGCCGCGGTCACCCTCACGGTCCGGTAGTACGCCGCCGCAGCGAGAGGAGCGTGTCGAGCTCGCGGACGCGGAGGACGCGGCAGGCGGCGAGGTAGACGACGACCGCAGCGGCCAGCGCCGGCAGAAGCGCCAGCAGTTGACCGCCCAGGCCGCGCCCGAGCGCGTCGTCGATCGGGTACCAGACGGCGAACGCCGCCGCGCCCGCGAGCCCCGCAGCACAGACCACGCGCCAGAACGAGTCGGCGACCCGTCCGAGCTCGAGCCGCTCGAGCCGCCGCCGCAGGAGGACGAGCAGCACCGCGGTCCCCGCGATGTTCACGAGCGCCGTCGCGAGTGGGATCCCCCAGACTCCGAGCGGCGAGAAGGCGACGTCGAGCGCGGCGTTCAGCGCCAGGTTGCCGAGGGCGACGAGCGTCGGAATCCAGTTCGACCGGAGGCTGAAGAACGCCCGCGTCAGCATCAGCATCATCCCGTTGAAGGTGAGCCCGAGCGCGAACGCGGCCAGCGCGCCCGCGACGACGGGCGTCTGGTCGGGGGTGAAGGCTCCGCGCTGGTAGACGAGCCGGACGATCGGCTCGGCGAGCACCGCCGAGACGACGCTCGCGGGGACGAGCAGGAACGCGATCTGGCGGAGGCCCATCGAGACGGTGCTGCGGAAGCCGGGGATGTCGCCGCGCGAGGCGAAGCGTGCGAGCGACGGGAAGAGCACGGTCGCGACGGCGACCGAGAACATCCCCTGCGGGAGCATGTACAGGCGGAACGCTGCGTCGATCGCGGCCGGCGCGAGGTCGGGATCGACGAGATACGCGGCGATCACGCCGTCGATCAGGGCGTTGATGTTGATCAGCCCGAGCCCGAGCGTGACGGGGAGCATCAGCCTGAAGAACTGCGCCACTGCCGGGTCGCGCCAGTCGATCACCACCTGCAGGCGGCCGTCGCGGCCGCGCAGCCACGGCAGCGGCAAGAGCACCTGGACGACGGTGCCCAGGAGGATCGCGCCCGCGTAGACGTAGAGCTTCGCGTCGATCGTGTCCGCGCGCGGGACGCCGATCACGAGCCCGGCGATGATCACGAGGTTCCACGCGATCGGCGTCAGCGCGGGAATCGAGAACTCGTCGTAGCTGTTGAGGATCCCCACGATGACCCCCGAGACTCCGAGCAACGCCACGGTCGGGAAGAGGACCTGCGCGAGGCCGACGAACAGATCGTGCTCCTGCGGGTAGAGCGGGCGCAGGATGAGCGGCGCCAGCAGGACGAAGAGGGCGGTGATCGCCGTCAGCCCGAGCAGGGTCAGCCAGAAGAGGCTCGACGCCACGCGCCACGCCCGCTTGCGCTCGCCCTTCTCGAGCAGGTCGCTGAAGACGGGCACGAACGCGGACGACAGCGCGGCGTCGGCGACGAGGGCCCGGACCGTGTTCGGGACGAGGTACGCGACCTGGAAGACGTTGATCTTCCCCTCGACGCCGAAGTAGTTCCGAACGACAATCTCGCGCACGAGCCCGAGCAGGCGCGAGACGCCTGTCGCGGCCGAGAAGATCGCGGTCGACCATGCGAGCCGCCGCGCATGGCCCGCCGCGCGGTGGGATGAGGCGCCGGGAGCGGCCGGCGCCGCGCCCTGGTCGGCGGGCTCGCCGGGGCCGGAGGTGGTCACATGGTCACCCGCGTCGGACGATACGCGGCGGCACGGCGGGCTCCTGCCGCGCGGGGCCCCTTCCGATCACGCGCCGGGGCGACTCCGGTCCGCCGGGCGGGCTCTGCTACCATCGCCGGGCCCGCGGTTGCGGGCCTTTTCTCGCCTAATGGCCAATATCCGGCAACAGAAGAAGCGGATTCGCATCGCCGCCGAGGAGCGGCTCGAGAACCTCCGCTACCGCTCGACGATCAAGACGCTGACGAAGCGACTCGCCACCGCGGTCGAGGACGGCGACGCCAAGGTCGTCGATGTAGAGCACCGGAACCTGGTCAAGTGGATCGACCGCGGTGTCGCGCGGGGAGCGCTGCACCGCAACGCGGGCGCGCGCAAGAAGTCGCAGGCGGCGCGCCTCGTCTCGACCGGCGAGTAGCCGCCGGGCAGCAGACGACCTGAGACTCTCGGCACCGTCCTGCCCGTTCGGGCAGCGCGGTTATGGTTCCGAGATGAGACCCGCGGGCGCCTTCCGGCGTGGACTCGTCCTCGCGCTCCTGCTGCTCCTGCTCTCGCTGCTGGCAACGGGATCGCTGAGACCTCCGCTGCACTCGCACCTCGTCGGAGGTGCGGCCGCAGCGGCGCTCGACGACGACGAGCTCCAGCTCCCGACGAGCACTGCGGTTTCGCAGGACGCGCTGGTCGTCTTCGCGCTCGGTCTCTGCTTCGTGCTCGGCTCGGTCCTCCACTCGCGCCGGCATGCGGCGGGTATGGGAGCCGAGGCGAGCTCGGGCACCTCCTTCGGGCTGATCCGACCTCAGCTCAGCTGTCAAACGACACGAAGGAGTTCTCAGATGAGACGGATCACGTTTCTGCTTGCTGTGCTCGCTGCGATCACCGGCATCGCGGTGGCAGTTGCACCGGCCGCTCCGTCAGGCGCCGCGACGTGTACCGGCGGGCCGATCGCGGCAGGTACCTACACGAGCCTGCTGGTGACGGGGAACTGCTCCTTCGCCGGCGGAACGGTGACGGTCACGGGCAACGTCACAGTCGCCGACGGGGCGCTCCTGAACGATCATGCCGTCTCGACGGCGACCGTGCACGTCATGGGCAACGTAACGGTCGGTAGGGACGCGGTGCTCGGCCTCGGCCGGTATGCACCTCCTGTCACGCCCGCGCCGCAGAGCGGCACGGTCGTCGACGGGAACATCGTCGCGAACCAGCCGCTCAGCCTCTACCTGGGCGCGATCACCGTGCACGGCAACGTCGTCTCGAACGGCGGCGGTGGTGGCGTCACGGGCGAGTTCCGCAACTTCCCCACAAAGGACGACATCATCGACGGCAACCTGATCGTGCAAGGCTGGCAAGGAGGCTGGCTCGGCGTCATCCGCAACCAGGTGTCGGGGAACGTGATCGTGTCCGACAACGCGAGCGTGCGGACAGAGGACGGGCCGGGGGTCGACACCGACTCGAACGAGGTGATGACGAACGTCATCCGCGGAAACCTCGTGTGCATGGGTAACACCCCTCCGGCTCAGGTGAACCCGCTCGACGGCGGCCTGCCGAACACGGTGAGTGGAGTGAAGGTCGGCCAGTGCGCCGGTCTGTGACCGCCGCGTAGGGCCTCGATCGTGAGCGTCGGGGGCCTGCCGTGTGGCAGGCCCTCCGCGCTCGTCGCTCGGCGTAACGAGGTTCCTGCCGGTCTCAGGTCGGGACGTGCTCGGCCGGACGCGTGATCTCGACGAGCGCGCTCTCGAGCTCGAGCTCGCCCGCGAGGCGCGAGCCACCCTTCAGCGCGTGGTCGAGCTCTGCCAGGCGCACGGTCACGTCGCGCAGCTCCTCCGGCGTGTAGTTCCGCGCCTGGGCGTAGAGCTTGCGGACGTAGAAGGGGTGTTGCTTGAGCCGGCCCGCTGCGTCGGCGGCCGAGAGCCCTTCCGCCTCGAGCGCCTGACATGCCAGCAGCCGGGTGACGTGGTTTCCGAGCGTGGCGACCACGCGAGGGATGGAGCGAGAGGGCGGATCCGCGGTTCGCTCGAGCAGCTGCTCGGCGGCCAGAAGGACCCCGGCGACGTCGCGGGCTCCCCAGGCGTCGGTGAGCGCGAAGTTGCTGACACCGGCACGGGCCGCGACGAGCGCGTCGACGTCCGCGGATGTAATGCGGACCCCGTCGGCCCAGATCGCGAGCTTGTCGATCTCGGTCGCGAGCTCGTTCAAGTCGTCGCCGACGAGCTCGACGAGCGCCCGGCAGGCCTCCGGGTCGGCGGCGATTCCGTGGAGCTTGAACTGCTCGCTGGCCCACCCCTGGACCCCACGCTTCGGAACGTCCCAGATGAGCAGCTCTCCCGAGGAAGCGACCGCCTTGGCGAGCGGAGCGTCCTTCTTGAGCTCGCCGGCGACGAGCGCGAGCGTCGTTCCGGGAACAGGCGCCTTGAGGTAGGCGGCGACCGCCTTCGCGTCCGGCGCCTTCCAGGACTCGACGCCGGAGATGACTATCAGCCGGCCGTCGCCCGCGAAGAGGCCGAGGGCGTTCGCGGCCGCAACCGCGTCGTCTCCCGACGTCTCGTGGGCCGTGTGCAGCTCGACCGCGTCCGGCTCGAACCGGGCCCGGAGGCGCTGGAGCGCCCGCTCGACCTTCGGCCGGTCGGTCCCGGCGAGCAGATACGCGGGCTTCAGCTCGTCCGCCATCGGTGCCAAGCATAGGCGGCCGCGATGCCACCGCCCGCAAGCGCCGCGAGCCCGCGGTCGCTCGTGACCTGGGCGAACGGCAGCGAGCCGATCGCGTGCGCGCAGACTGCAACGTACGCGGCAAGCCACCCGTTCAGCGAGGCCACGAGCGCTGCCGCCGACGGTGAGACGAGCTCGAGACCCGCCGTGACGAACGCGAGCCCGAGGAGGGGTGGGATCGCGGGCTCGACGAGCGCATTCGCCGGGACGCTCAAGAGCGGGAGCGCGCCGAACTGGAGCCACAGAATCGGCGCCGTCGCGAGCCCACAGGCCGTCGAGACGGCCACTGCAAGGCGGACGAACACTGGCAGCGGATATCCCTCGAGACGTCGCGAGATGCCCGGAACGAGCGTGAAGATCGAGACGACCGCGGCGAACGAGAGCTGAAAGCCCGGATCGAAGACGAGGTACGGGTTCCACGCGAGCAGCGCAATTGCACCGAGCAGCAGCGCGTACCAGGCGTCGCGAAGACGACCGGTCAGCCACGCGAGCGACGCGAGCGCGCCGGCGATACCCGCGCGGACGACCGACGGCTGCGCGCCGACGGCGAGCACGTAGGCCGCGATCCCGGCGAGTGCTCCGGCCTCGCCGATCCAGCGGCTCACGCCGGCCAGCCACGCAAGCAGGAGCACTCCTCCCGCGACGAGGATCACGTTCTGGCCTGAAACGGCCAGCAGGTGATAGAGCCCGGCCGCGCGGAAGTCGCGGCGCAGATCGTCGGAGAGCGCGTCGTCGTTGCCCAGCACGATCCCCTGCAGCACCGCGCGCCGCTCTCCGGTGAGACCCGGCGAGATTGCGCGAGCGAGCCGTGTGCGAAGGTGGTCGGCGAGCCCTCCGAGCCCGCCCCGTCGGCCGATGAGCTTCCACTCGCTTGTGTGGAGGACGACGTGCACGCCGTGGCGCCGAAGCCACGTCTGCTCGTCGAAGCCGGCGCTCGGGCCGCGTGGCAGCCCGACGACGGCGAGCACCTCCAGGATCGCGCCCTGGGGCGGCGCTCGACCGAGCGGGAGCTCGAGCTGCACGCGCTCGTCGACTGGGGAGCCGGCGAAGTGCCTGAGGCGGCCCTGGACACGGATTGCGTAGGTGCCGCGAGACGCCGGGGCGGTCACGACGACGACTCCACGGCCGGCCCGGCCGACCTCTGCAGTGAGAGGACTTCGGTCGAGCGCATCCAGCCGCGCGCTCCCCCACCACCACCCGAGGGCACAAAGGAGCACCCCCGCACACGCGAGTCGGGCGGTTGGCGCCTCCACGGCGACGACCGCGGCGGCGGCGACAAGGGAAGCCGCAAGGCCGAGCGCGTGGACGCGCGCCACGTTCGCGCCGGCGAGCCCGAGGCAGAGCGCACCCGCGAGCGTGTGAGCGGGGGCGCGCGTCCAGATCATGGCGCCGGTCGAGTCACGGGACGAGGCGCAGGTCACGGCACGACCAGGCCTCGCAGATCCTCGAGGCGAGCCGGGCCGATGCCGGGGATCGCGTCGAGCTCGTCGACCGACCTGAACGCTCCGTGCTCCCGGCGGTAATCGAGGATCTTCTGCGCCGTCACGGGCCCGATGCCGGGCAGCGCGTCCAGCTGCTCGAGGGTGGCCGAGTTGAGGCTCAGCGGGCCGGTCGGAGTGGAGCTCGGTGGAGCGCCTGCCCCCGGTGGGCCGCGGCCCGGCACGAGCACCTGCATGCCGTCTGCAAGCGGTGCCGCCAGGTTGATCGCCGAGCGATCCGCACGGCGGGTCGTCCCTCCGGCGCGGGCGATCGCGTCGGCGATCCGGGCACCTTCCCGCATCCGGTACACGCCGGGATGCCGGACGGCACCGGCCACGTCGACGACGATCCGCGCGGGCGCGAGCGGCCGTTGGTCGGCGGGAACCGGAAACGGGGCCGCAACCGGCCGCGGTGACGAGCTTGACCCTCCAAAGAGCCGAACGCAGACGAGAACGACCGCGAGTGCGACCCCGACAGCGAGCAGCGCGCTCCTGCGGGAGAGAGTCATGGTCGGCATCCCGACGAGCGTGCCCGAGAACGCGTCACGTGTCTGCCACAGATCCGGGCCGAGACCGTGACGATTCATCCCCAGCGACGGCCGCCTCCTCCACGCGACGCCGCGACGCGCGACGCCGCTCAACGAACGCGACCCACCACTCGCCGCTCCCCGTCGACTCGACGCTGCCGCCACGCGCGACAGCGTCTCGCTGGCCGGCGAGCTACACGACGAGGTTCACGAGCTTGTCCGGCACGACGAAGGCCCGGGCCTCCTCCCCGTTGAGGTGCGCCTGCACCTTCTGGGAGGACTTCGCGAGCGCGATCAGCTCTTCCTCGGGGAGCCCGGCCGGCACCTGGATCCGGTCGCGCACCTTGCCGTTCACCTGGAGGACGAGCTCGATCGTCTCGCGCTCGAGCTGCGACTCGTCCGCGACCGGCCACGGCTCGGCCCAGAGACGCTCGTGGCCGAGGCGCGACCAGAGCTCCTCGGCGGCGTGCGGTGCGTACGGCTGGATCAGCGACACCGCCGTCTCGGCGGCGAACCGCGACGCCGGATCGTCCGGCGCCTTCGACAGCTCGTTCACGAGCTCCATCACCGCCGAGACCGGCGTGTTGAAGACGAAGCGGCGCTCGATGTCGTCGCTCACCTTCGCGATCGTCTCGTGCGCCTTGCGCGCGAGGGCCGTGCCGGTCGTGACGCCGGTCGGCTCGCGCTCGAGCTCCTCGTGCACGACGCGCCAGAGCCGGTGGAGGAAGCGTGACGTCCCCTCGACCCCAGTCTCCTGCCACTCCTTATCCTGGTCGGCCGGTCCCATGAAGAGGATGTAGAGCCGCAGCGCGTCGGCCCCGAAGCGCTCGACGAGCTCGTCGGGTGTGACGACATTCCCTCTCGACTTCGACATCTTCGCGCCGAGGCGGTAGATCATCCCCTGGTTGAAGAGCCGCGCGAACGGCTCGCGGAAGCCGAGCAGGCCGAGGTCGTGCAGCGCCTTCGTGAAGAAGCGCGCGTACATCAGGTGCAGGATCGCGTGCTCGATGCCGCCGATGTACTGGTTGACCGGCAGCCAGTAGTCGACCATGTCGCGGTCGAACGGCGCACCGTTGTTGTGGGGATCGGTGTAGCGGAGGAAGTACCAGGACGAGTCGACGAACGTGTCCATCGTGTCGGTTTCCCGCAGCGCCTCGCCGCCGCACGAGGGACAGGTCGTGTGCACCCAGTCCTCGGCCGCAGCGAGCGGCGAGCGGCCCTTGGGCAGGTAGTCCTCGACCTCGGGCAGCAGCACCGGCAGCTCGTCCTCGGGCACGGGCACGATCCCGCACCGGTCGCAGTGGACGATCGGGATCGGGCAGCCCCAGTAGCGCTGGCGCGAGAGCAGCCAGTCGCGGAGGCGGTAGCTGACCGCCGCACGGCCACGGCCCCGGCTCTCGAGCCACTCGACGATCGCGCGGGCAGCGTCGGGCGCCGCCATCCCGTCGAACCGGCCCGAATTGACGAGCACCTCGGTCTCCGAGTGCTCGACGTACGCGGCGCCCTCCTCGACCTCGCCCTCGGCCGGCCTGACGACCTGCACGACTGGCAGGCCGAACCGCTGCGCGAACGCGAAGTCGCGTTCGTCGTGGGCCGGCACCGCCATGATCGCGCCGGTGCCGTACTCCATCAGGACGTAGTCGGCGACCCAGATCGGGATCCGCTCGTCGTTGACCGGGTTGATCGCGTGAAAGCCGGTGTCCACGCCGGTCTTCTCCTCGCTCGCGAGCCGATCCTCGCCCTTCATCGCCGCCGCGTGCCGCGCGTAGGCCCGGAGCTCGTCGGCGTTCGGGGACCGCTCGGCCATGAGCTCGACGAGCGGATGCTCCGGCGCGAGAACGAAGAAGGTCGCTCCGAAGAGCGTGTCCGGCCGCGTCGTGAAGACCGGTACGTCCTCGTCGAGCTCCTCGATCCGGAAGAGGATCTCGCCGCCCTCGGAGCGGCCGATCCAGTTGCGCTGCATCGTCAGCACGCGCTCGGGCCACGACTCGAGCAGCGCCATCTCGTCGAGCAGGCGGTCGGCGTAGTCGGTGATCTTGAAGAGCCACTGCTCGAGGTTCCGGCCCTCGACCTCTGCGCCGCAGCGCTCGCAGCGGCCGTCGATCACCTGCTCGTTCGCGAGCACCGTCTGGTCGTTCGGGCACCACTTCACCGGCGCCTGCTTGCGGTAGGCGAGGCCCGCCTCGTACAGCTTCAGGAACAACCACTGCGTCCAGCGGTAGTAGGCCGGCTCGTGCGTCGAGACCTCGCGACTCCAGTCGATCGACCAGCCCAGGCGACGGATCTGCCGCCTGATCGCGGCGATGTTGCGCTCGGTGATCACGCGCGGATGGCCGCCCTCCTTGATCGCGGCGTTCTCGGCGTTCAGGCCGAAGGCGTCGTAGCCCATCGGCCGCAGCACGGCGAACCCGCGCCGTCGCCTGACGTGCGAGACGACGTCGCCGAGCGTGTAGTTCAGGACGTGCCCCATGTGCAGCTCGCCCGAGGGGTACGGGAGCATCTCCAGGACGTACGCCTTGTCCGCGGTCGGCCGCGCCCGTCGCGGCGGGATTCGGCGTCACGAAGGCGTCGGCCTCGTCCCAGAGCCGCTGCCACTTGCTCTCGATCGCGCGCGGGTCGTAGCTCTCCATATCTCGGTCTTGCGTTCGGTTTTCGAGGCCTAGAAACGAAAAAGCCTCTCGTTCGAGAGGCCGTGGGAAGCTGGTCGCGGCGGCGCCGCATTCGCCTCCCCGGGATTACGTAAGGAGCAGGCTCATCGCGGCGGAGTCTAGCGACGGCCCTGCAAGGAGGCCAGTTACTCCCGAGCCGACGCGAGCTCCTTCTGGAACCAGTGGTCGGCGTACGGCTCGTCGTTGAACGGCTCGGTCTCGACGTAGCCGGCCGAGCGATAGAGGGCGATCGCCTCGACGAGCGCGCGGTTCGTCTCGAGGCGGATCGTGCGAGCACCGCGCCGGCGGGCCTGCTCCTCGAGCTCGGCGAGCAGGCGCCTGCCGAGGCCGAGACCGCGGGCGGACTGCGCGACCCACATCCGCTTCACCTCAGGATGATCGGGCACGTGAAACCGGAGCCCGCCGCAGCCGACGGGCTCGCCGCGGAGACGGGCGACGAGCAGCAGGCCCGCCGGCTCGACCAGGTCGGTGATGTGAGGCAGGACGCTCCGTGCGGGATCGAAGCCGTGATCGAAGCGCTCCTGGAGCTCGGCGAAGTACGACCGCACGCAGTACTGGGCCGCCGCGCTCGCGGGATCCTCGACGGCGATCTCGACCGAGCCCGCGACGAGCAGCCGCTCGACGGTGCCCATCGCCTCGACGAGCTGCGCGCGCTGCCGCTCCGTGAGGGGCGCGAGAAGCGAGCGGACGAGCCGGTCGCTCTCGCGGTCGAGCAGCTGGCGCTCGGCACGCCCGGCGTCGGTGAGACGGAGCGTGCGGACGCGCCTGTCGCCCTCGACCGGCTCGACGGCGACGAGGCCCTCGCGCTCGAGTGCACGCAGGAGCCGGCTCAGGTAGCCGGAGTCGAGGCCGAGCCGCGCCCGGAGGGAGCGGGCATCGACGACGCCGTCGCCGATCTCCCAGAGGACGCGCGAGGCGCCGAGCGGACGCCCGCGGGCGAGGTATCCGTCCTGAAGCACGCCGATGCGTTGTGTGACCTGGCGGTTGAACCGCCGCACCTGCTGCACCGCCGCCGCCTCGTCCACGTCTCTGACTCTAGTCAGAGAACGGGTGCCCGGCGGCGCTCGACGGGGTTGCTGTGTTCGGGTACCCACCTCCCTCCCCGATGCCGATGAGGCTAACGCTGATCCGGTGCCGTGTCCGTGACGAGAGTGCGCCGAGATCGTGCCGATTCGTCCACAGGCAGAATCGCCGTGTGCTCGAGCTCTTCCCCGACACTGCGCGCATCGAGGGCGGCGCGCTCTCGATCGGCGGCCTGCCCGCGGCCGAGCTCGTCCACGCGCACGGAAGCCCGCTCCTCGTCCTCGACGACGCCACGCTCCGCGCCAATGCCCGCGCCTACCGCGCCGCGGCGCCGGACGCCTTCATCTGCTTCGGCACCAAGGCGTTCCCCAACGTCGCGCTGCTTCGCCTCTTCGCGGAGGAAGGCCTCGGCGCCGACGTCTCGACGCTCGGCGAGCTGCGGTTCGCGCAGCAGGCCGGCATCCCGGGCGACCTCCTCGTCGTTCACGGCAACAACAAGTCCGACGACGAGCTCCGCGCCGCCGGCGGGGCAGGCGGGCTCGTCGTCCTCGACTCGCTCGAGGAGATCGACCGCGCCCGGGCCGCCGGCGTCGAGCGCACCCTCATCCGCGTCACACCCGGCGTCGACGCCGACACCCACGAGCACATCCGGACCGGGCATCACGGCTCGAAGTTCGGGCTCCCGCCCGACGACGCACTCGAGGCGCTGCGCCGGGTGCCGGAGACCGTGGGCCTGCACGCACACGTCGGGTCACAGCTGCTCGACCTCGGCGCGGCGCTCGCGGCCGTCGACTGGCTCGCCATGTTCGCCGCCCGGGCGCGCACCGAGACCGGATGGGAGGCGCACACGATCGACCTCGGCGGCGGCCTCGGCGTCCGCACCTCGCCCGAGGAGCCGGAGCTCGGGATCGAGGAGTTCGTCCACGGCCTGCTCGGCGAGCTCGGCCGTGCCTGCGAGCGCCACGGCCTCCAGCAACCGCGGGTGATCCTCGAGCCCGGCCGCTCGCTCGTCGCCCGCGCCGGCGTCACGCTCTACACCGTCGGCGCTGTGAAGCGCGCCTCGGCGACGACGACCTGGGTCGCGGTCGACGGCGGCATCTCGGACAACCCGCGCCCGGCCCTCTACGACGCCCGGTACACGGCGCTGCTCGCGAACCGCGCCGACGAGGAGCCGGCCGGCCCGTACGCCGTCGCCGGCAAGCACTGCGAGTCAGGGCGATGTCCTGATCGAGCAGGTCGAGTTGCCCGAGCCGCGCCGCGGCGACATCCTCGCCGTCCCGTCGACCGGCGCCTACACGCTCGCCATGAGCTCGAACTACAACGCGATCCCGCGGCCCGCGGCGGTCCTCGTTCGCGACGGCGAGGTGACCCTCATCCGCCGCCGCGAGTCGCTGGACGACCTACTCGCGCTGGAGAGCTAGCCACCTCCGCCTCCGGTCGGCCGCGAGTTGCGAAGAGTGGCGGCGAGGCCGTCGATCAGCGCCTGGTGCATATGGGTGGCACGACCGCTGCTCGCCTCACGCTCGAGCCTGGGTGGTCGTGGGCCCAGTGCATCAAGCCGGTGGTGGGAGGAGACAGTTGTCAGTTGAGACATTTGGGCATTGCGCAGTCGGGCACGATGCGAATCACTCATGAAGACGGCACCACCGTCGAAATCGGACCAGGCGAGACTTACGTGATCGAACCCGGCCACCAGGCAGAGGTGATTGGTAACGAGACGTTTGTCGGATTCGAGTTTCTGCCGGAGTCAGCCGAGGCGTACGCAAACCCGGCGTAGGCTAGTTGCAGCCGCGGTGACCTCGGCTGCTGCCAGGCGACAAGACCGCCCGCCGCGCGAATGTGTGGGGATGTCCCTTGACGCGCCGGTACCGTCAGGCGACGTCTTCGATCATCTGGACGAGTTCGTCGGCGGCGTATCCCTGCGCGCGAGCGACTCGACCAGCTCGCGCACCTTCTGGATGACGGCGCCGCGTTCGGGTGTCCCGGCTACCGTGATTCCGCGCCGACGGCGAAGCTCGAGCAGCCCCTCGTCCTGAAGCAGCCGCAACGAGCGCAGGACGGTGTTGGTGTTGACGCCGAGAACGGTCGCGAGGTCTCGTGCCGGTGGGAGTCTTTCACCGGGCTTCGCCTCGCCGTCTGCGATCGCACGACGTATCTGGGCGGCGACCTGAAGATAGAGGAGGTCGCTGCCGTCCTCCTTGTTCACCTTGACACCAATCAATGTACTAGCAATACTAGCTCAATGTTGGAGTGGAGGGAGGCATGACTGTTTCCGCCCCGCCTCGTCCGCCCTCGCAAGCGCCGGAGGCTCGCGACAGCAATCCGCTCGAACGCGAGGAGATCGAGGCCCTCGTCGAGGCGCTGATCGAGGAGGCGCGGCGAGAGCAGCGTCGTCGCCATCGCAGGTACTGGGCGCTCGCAGCGTTCGCGACTTTCGTCGGCGTGGTTGTCCTCATCCTCCTCGACGGTGGCGCGGCATCGCAGCCCACGTCGAGCGCGCTCGCCGCACGGTCGAGCCTTTCCGCCGCAGCGGCAACTCCGAGGATCGCCTTCATCAGCGAACCCCTGCGGTTTGGTCGTCAAGCCAGCGGCGGGCTGTACGTCGTCAACGCCGACGGGAGCGGAAGACGCGAGCTGACGCGCGCGAAGTATTCCACTCCTGCCTGGTCGCCCGACGGGCGCAAGATCGCGTTCGGAGACGGCAACAACGTCTGGGTCATGAACGCTGACGGCAGTGAGCCGCTAAACCTGACCCCCGAGCCAGGGGCGGCCGACAGGGATCCCGTCTGGTCGCCCGACGGCCGCAAGATCGCCTTCGTCCGCAACAACTCCGAGATCTACGTGATGAACGCCGACGGCAGCGGGCAACGACGGCTGGCCCGCCACGCCGCGCTCTACTTCGCTCCTGCCTGGTCACCGGACGGGCGGAAGCTCGCCTTCGTCAGCGACCGCGACGGCCCCTTCGGGGTCTCCACCCCGGAGATCCACGTCGTGAACGTCGACGGCAGCGAACAGCGGAACCTGACCGGCAACCCCGCCTCCGACAGCGATCCTGCCTGGTCGCCGGACGGACGGAAGATCGCCTTCGTTCGCAACTTCGAGATCTACGTGATGAACGCCGACGGCACCGGGCAAACGAACCTAACCCGCAACCCTGCGCACGACTTCGCTCCTGCCTGGTCACCCGACGGGAAGCAGATCGTCTTCGAGCGCCGGCTCGCACGACGACAGTACGGCGCTTGCCCCGGCTGCGGTGGAGCGACGATCTTCGAGGTGCACGTCATGAACGCCGACGGCAGCGGGCAGCGAAGGCTGACGCGAAACGCCGCGCAGGTCCACGAGGGCGCGATCGGCGCACAGCCTCGCTGGTCGCCGGACGGGAACCAGATCGCCTTCGTCAGCGGGCGCGATGGCAACGCCGAGGTCTACGTCATGAACGCGGACGGCAGCGGGCAGCGAAACGTGTCCCATCATCCGCGTCGGCACGACACCGTGTTCGCCTGGTCGCCCGCGCAGAAGAAGTAGCTGCGCCGACGAGCGCGTACTGTCGCTCGAGGCAGTCAGGGATAAAGACAACTCTGTAGTGACGGAGCGGATCCTCGATGCGGCGACGGTACGCCCGCGTCCGAGCGACGAATACGCGTCGCCGGCGGCGCCCACGTCGTGGCGGCGATCATGGTGGACGTGGAACCGCGGCTGGCCTACCTCGCCTCCCTGCCCGAGCGCCTCGTGCGCTCGCTCGTCGCGCTCGTCGGCGGCGCGGTTCACGAGACGGCGTCGCTCGTCCTGCCCCGCTTCGTGCGCCGCTCGCGACTCTACGAGGCGACGGCGAAGAACGCGCTGCGGATCGCGATCGAGCTCGTCGGCGGCGTCGAGGGCGCCTCGACGGTCGAGCTCGAGGCGCTGCCCCCGCGGCGGCTCGCGGTTCGCAAGGGAGCCGGCAACGCGGTCGAGCTCGGCTCGATCCTCGCGTTCGGCTTCTCGCCGCTCTGGCTGCTCGCGGGCGCGTCGGACGTGCTCCGCGGCACGCGCGTCTACCTCGACGAGCTCGTCGCCGAGCTCAAGCGGGTGGGCGTGCTCGCGGAAGCGACGCGGGTGAACACCGTCGACGAGCTGCTCGGCGCGCTCGAGGGCGTCTCGGGAGGAACCGCACGGCTGATCGACATTCCGCCGCTTGCGATCGCCGAGCTCAGGGAGACACTCGGCGAGCTTCGCGACGGCGCGGGGTCACTGCCCTCGGCGGACGAGCTCGCGCAGCTCTTCGCCGGCCTGCGAAGCGAGGCCGCGCGCGAGCGGCGGAGCCTGCTCGAGGTCTCGACCGGGATCGGGCTCGCGTTCGTCGTCTCCGCACGCGCGGTCGGGAACCGTCACCTGACCGTGCCCTACCAGGAGGACTGGCAGCCGCTGCGAGACGAGGGCTTCGCGGCCTACCTCCGCCGCGTGTCGGGCCCGTACGGCCGCGCGGTCGCGAAGCACTTCACCCCCGACAACGCCTCGTTCACCGAGCGCGGGCTCGAGCGCCTGCGGCGCGCATCGTCGGCGGACACGGGCCCGGGCTAGCCGCGTCTGAGCGCGAAGACGCGCCAGGAATCAGGAACGCCCTTCAGCTGCTGCTCGCCGCGATCCTCGAACCTGAGCCCGGAGCCCGCGACGAGATCCTTCACCGTGCTCGACACGAGCACTTCACCGGGCGCAGCGAGCGACGCAATCCGGGCGCCGATCGAGACCGCGATGCCGGCGACCTTCCCGTCCGCCACCTCGCATTCACCGGTATGGAGCCCGGCCCGGATCTCGATCTCGAGCCCACCGAGCGCGTCGCCGATCGCCGACGCGGCAAGGACCGCGCGGGCCGGCCCGTCGAACGCGGCGAAAAAGCCGTCGCCGGCCGTGTCGAGCTCCCGGCCCTGGAAGCGCGCGAGCTCGCGGCGGACGATCCCGTGATGCCGCTGGAGCAGCTCTCGCCAGGCCGCGTCGCCGAGTCGGGCTGCCAGCTCGGTCGAGCCGACGATGTCCGTGAACAGGATCGTGGCCAGCACGCGTTCCGGTTCGACGTGACCCGCGAGGCGAGAGACGAAGCGTTCTGTCGCCTCCATCGTCGCCCGATGGGCCTCGTCGTCGACCCATGTGTAGACGCCGCGGAGCTCCGGCAGCTCGACGACCTCAGCCCCTCGGATTCGCTGCGCCGTGTAGTGGCCGGGGCCCGGAAGGGCGGGCCGCGGGAGGACGAGAGTCGGCACGCGGACGGCGGCGAGGACGTCCCGCACGTCCAACTCCATGGTAATGCGGAACGACGTCACCGCAGCGCCGGGGCTGAGGCTGCGCCGCATGTGCCAGACGAACCAGTCGCGAAAGGCGTCGTCCTCGGCGACCTCCGGAGCCCACTCGCGTGCGAGTCCCTCGAGGTAGCCACGCTCGCCCCACCCGGCGCGTACTGCGGCGAGCTCGGCCCGCCACTCGTCCTCGTCGAGCGCCCACGGGTAGTCGGACGCTCGGGTTCCCTTCACCCTCGGGTCGAAGAAGACGAGGCCCGCGCAGCGCTCGGGATACGTCGCGGCGAACAGCACGCCGATGCCCGCGCTCGTGGACCCGGTCCAGAGCACGGCCCGCTCCGAGCCGACCGCGTCCATGACGGCCCGCACGTCGTCCATCGTCGTCTCGAGGGATGGCACCTCGCGAACGCGATCCGAGAGGCCTGTCCCACGCTTGTCGAGCATGAGCACGCGACCGCAGGCGGCGAGACCCTCGACGTGGCGGACGAGCAGCGGCTGCTCCCAGGTCGAAAGCAGGTCTCCGCTGATGCCGCGGACGAAGACGAGATCCAGAGTGCCCGTGCCCACGACCTGGTAGGCGATCGCCACGTCGCCGCTGCGGGCGTAGCTCACGTCTGGCGGCTGCACGGGCAGAAGCTTCCTCAATCCGCGCTTTCGGTGCCAGCACGCGCAGCGCGGGACGCCCTTCGGCAGGGTCGGTTGGCTACCTCCTGCCCCCGCCGGGGATGAGCAAGGCTGCAAGCGCCGCGATCGCCGCGCTTCCCATCGCCACCATCGCGTCGGGAATCACCGTCGTGTTGTCCACTGCCTTGAGCACGAACACGCCGACGACGATCAGCACCGCGCTCAGCCCGAGCGATCCGACCACGATCCGGTAGATCCACGCGTCCGACTCGAGCGGCTCGGCCAGGCTTTGCAGCGTCGCGACGGGATCCTCCCTTAGCTGCTGCTGCAGCTCCGGGTTCTCGGCCACCATCGCCGCGAGCTCGACCGAGGAATCGGTCCGACGTCTTGCCATTTCAGCCTCCTCTGATTGTCAGGCCACGGGCCCGGTGTCGTCCGGCTTCTCGGGGACCGGGATCTGCACCCAGACGACGATCTTCCCCTCGACGAGCTCGAAGCGAGCCGCGACCAGCGTGCCGGGTGCGTCGCAGCGCGTAGACCCACGGTCGGCGAGCCGGAAGACCGCGGTTGCGATCTGGCCGCGAACCTCGATCGAGACGATGTGGCCCGAGCACGGCAGCCTCGAGTGCCAGTCGGCCAGCTGCGCACGGCTGTGGAAGCGGTAGGCGTACGGGCCCTGCACGATGATCGAAGGAATCGCGAACAGCTTCGCGACGCCGGCGTTGTCGCCGGCGTTCAGCCGCTTGCTCCACGCGCGGACGACCGCCTTGACCTGCCTCTCGCTCGCGGTGCCGGCGGAGGGTCGCGGAGCCGCCCCGGCCGTTCTCGACGCGGCACGCATCGCGCTCGCCCCCGGCAAGCCGACCAGCCCGAGCGTTAGTGCGGCGAGCGTGACGAAGGCGACGAGCGATCGCACCCCGGGCACACTACGCCCGGATCGACGCCCGTGCGAGCCGGCGCCTACGCCACGGGCCGGACGAGCTCGCGCGGTCGCTCGAGCCGCGACTCGCTCACATGCGGGTTCCACGTCTCGGCGAGGGCCGGCGCGCCGAAGGAGCGGGCGACCTGCTCAGGCGGAGGCTCGCCGTAGAGCGTCGTGCGCTGGCGGGGGATCCGGCCCGCCGAGCGGATCAGCGCCTCCATCCGCTCGGGCGGGAGCTCCTGTCCCCACGCCGCGCCGGCCGAGCGCGAGATCGACTCGTTCATCAGCGTGCCGCCGAGGTCGTTCGCGCCCGCGCGGAGCGCCTCGACCGCCCCCTGCGGGCCGGCCTTCACCCATGAGACCTGGACGTTCTCGATCCACGGGTGGAGCGCGAGCCGGCCGACGGCGTGCATCAGCAGCACCTCGCCCCACGTCGGGCCCGGCCGCGCGCGGCCGCGCAGGTAGATCGGCGCCTCCATGTGCACGAACGGCAGCGGCACGAACTCGGTGAAGCCGCCGGTCCGGCGCGGCGAGCTCGCGCACACAGACGAGGTGGCGCGCCCAGGCGACCGGCCCGTCGACGTGGCCGAACATGATCGTGTTGTTCGAGCGGAGGCCGAGCTCGTGGGCCGTCTCGTGCACCTCGAGCCACTGCGCGGTCGAGATCTTGTCCGGGCAGATGACCGCGCGCACCTCGTCGTCCAGCACCTCGGCGGCCGTCCCCGGCAGCGACGCGAGCCCCTCGTCGCGCAGCCGCTCGAGGTAGTCGCGGAGCGCGACGCCGAGCGTCGCCGCGCCCTGCCACACCTCGAGCGCGCTGAACGCGTGCACGTGCAGCTCCGGCACCGCGTCCTTGATCGCGCGGACGACCGAGGCGTAGTAGTCACCGTCGAACGCCGGATGGATCCCGCCCTGGAGGCAGATCTCCGTCGCGCCGCGCTCCCAGGCCTCCTCGGCCCGGCGGACGATCTCGCCATGCGGGACGAGGTACGGCTCGCCGCGCAGGTTCGCCGCCAGCTTCCCCTTCGAGAACGCGCAGAAGCCGCAGCGGAAGTAGCAGACGTTCGTGTACTGGACGTTGCGCGTGACGACGTAGGTGACGACGTCGCCGTTCACCTCGCGGCGAAGCGCGTCGGCGCCGGCGAGGACGCGCTGCCGCTCGTCGCCGCGGGCGCGGAAGAGGCGTGCGATCTCGTCCTCGCCGAGCTCGTCGCGCGTGCCGAGCGGCAGCGGATCGCGACGAACGACAAAGGGCACCGCGCCAGTCTCGCCCGCCGACCATGAGTCCTCGCGTCCGAGCCCGAGCGAGTCCGACGCGTGCAGCACCTTCGGCAGCACCGCCGGGTCGAGCCACTCGCCCCCGACGAAGCGCGGGTACACGGTCAGCCGCGGCGCGAGCTCGAGCCCGCGGCTCTCGCAAGCCGCACGGAGCGCCTCGACCTCCGGCCAGGGCGCCTCGGGGTTCACGTGGTCGATCGTCACCGGCGAGACGCCGCCCCAGTCGTCGATCCCGGCGTCGAGCAGCGCGGCGAACTCGCCCGTGAGGTTCGGCGGCGCCTGCACCGCCACCTCGGGCGGAAGCAGGAGCCGTGCCGCGGCGATCGTCCAGAGGAGCTCGTCGAGCGGCGGCTCGGGCGCGTCGGCCATCCGCGTCCCGGGCTTCGCGCGGAAGTTCTGCACGATCACCTCCTGCACGTTCGGCCCGGCCGCGGCGATCGCCTCGAGCGCGTCGAGCCGCTCGGCCCGGGTCTCGCCGATCCCGATCAGGATCCCGGTCGTGAACGGCACGCGCGCCTCGCCCGCCAGGCGCAACGTCTCGAGCCGCGCCGCCGGCAGCTTGTCCGGCGAGCCGAAGTGCGGGCCGCCGCGCCGCGAAAGGCGCTCGGACGTCGTCTCGAGCATCAGCCCCATCGACGCGGTCACGGGCCGCAGCAGGTCGACATGTTCACGTGTCAACACGCCGGGATTGGCGTGCGGGAGGAGCGAGGTCTCCGCGAGCACGGCGTCCGGCGCAGTGGGCCAGGTACTCGATCGTCGACCCGAAACCGAGGGCGGCCAGCTCGTCCCGCGCCGCCTTGTAGCGGAGCTCCGGCTTGTCCCCGAGCGTGAAGAGCGCCTCGCGGCAGCCTGCGCGCTCGCCGGCGCGCGCCACCTCGAGCACCTCGTCAACGGTCATGTACGCCCGCTCGCCCCGCCGCGGCGGACGCGCGAACGTGCAGTAGTGGCAGACGTCGCGGCAGAGCTTCGTCAGCGGGATGAAGACCTTCGGGCTGTACGTGACGAGCCGCCCGCGCGCCCGCTCCCGCACCGCGCGCGCCTCCGCCGTGAGCTCCGCGAGCGGAAGTTCCAGCAACTCCACCGCGCGAGCTTACTCGGGCGCGCCGTCGGCCCCGGCGCGCCCTGTGCTCAGGCCGCGAGCGCGGCCGCGTCCGTCACCGGCGCCTGGCAGGCGAACCGCTCGCAGATGTAGACCGCCGGCTTGCCGTCGACGAGCGTCTTGCCCTCGAGGAGCGGCACGCCTTCCGCCGGGCCGAAGGCGACCACAGCCTTGGGGTCCCAGCGTGCGAGAGCCGCCCGCGCGACGTCGGAGTCCGGCGGGCCCACGATCGCGAGCTCGCGCGGCGGCGACAGGTGCAGGTCGAGCGCGACGAGCGCCCAGCCGAAGGACGACGGCACTTGCATCAGGTGGCCCAGGACGAGCGCGAACATCGACGTCGCCCGCCGTTCGAGCTCGTCGTCGCCGTAGATCCGCGCCAGCCGCAGCAGCACGTAGGCGAGCATCGAGTTGCCGCTCGGCGCCGGGTGGTCGTCGAAGTCCTTGCGGCGGACGACGAGCTCCTCGCCGTCGGACGGCGTCTGGAAGAAGCCGCCGTGCTCCTCGTCGGCGAAGAGCTCGACCGCGAGCCGGGCCAGGCGATTCGCCTCCTCGAGCCAGCGCAGCTCGCCGGTCGCGACGTGCAGCTCGAGGAGCCCGTTCGCGACGTCGGCGTAGTCCTCGACGTAGCCGGTGCCCTTGGCGACGCCCTCGCGCCAGGTCCGGTGCAACCGTCCCTCGGCGGTCGAGAGCGGCCCGAGCAGGAACTCGGCCAGCCGACGGCCGGCGTCCACCCAGTCGGGTCGGTCGAGCACGCGGCCGGACTCGGCGAGCGCCGCGAGCGCGAGCCCGTTCCAGGATGCGATCGCCTTGTCGTCGCGCGCGGGCTGCGGCCGCTCCGATCGCCGTGCGAAGAGCTTCGCGCGCAGCTCCTCGTCGAGCTCGCCGCGGAGGATGAACTGGTTGCCCTCGAAGATGTGGAGGAACTGGTCGGGGATCTCGTCGTCCCGGTGCCACGTGAAGGTGAGCCCCTCGACGCCGTCTGTGTCCGCGTCCTGGGCCGACGCGAAGCCGCCGCTCTCCAGCGCGAGCTCGCGCAGCATGTACTCGACGGTCTCCTCGACCACCTGGCGGTAGCGCTCCTTGCCGAGCACCTGCCAGCCGTGGAGGTAGCTGACGGCGAGCTGCGCGTTGTCGTAGAGCATCTTCTCGAAGTGCGGCACGAGCCATTTCTCGTCCACCGAGTAGCGGTGGAAGCCGCCGCCGACGAGGTCGTACATGCCGCCGGCGGCCATGTTGTCGAGCGTCTTCTCGACGAGGTCGTTCGCCTCTTGGCGAAGCAGGAACTCGAGCACCGGCGCGGGCGGGAACTTCGGCGCGCCGCCGAAGCCGCCCCACTCCCAGTCGAACGTCGCCATCAGCCCCTCGAGGGCGCCGAACAGCATCGGCTGGACGAGCTCCGGCGCTTCGTCGGGCCTGCTGGTCGCGTTGGCGTTTCGGATGTGCTCCGTCAGTGCCTGCGCCGACGAGTCGACCTCCTGCCGCTTGTCGCGCCAGGCCTCCGCAATCGTCTTCAGGACCTCGCGGAAGCTGCGCAGCCCATGCCGCGGTGCCGGCGGGAAGTACGTGCCGCCGAAGAACGGCTCTCCGGCCGGCGTGAGGAAGACGGTCAGCGGCCAGCCGCCCCTCCCGGTCAGCGCAGTGACGGCGTCCATGTAGACGGCGTCCACGTCGGGCCGCTCCTCGCGGTCGACCTTGACGCTGACGTAGTGCGCGTTCATCAGCGCCGCCGTCTCGCCGCTCTCGAACGACTCGCGCTCCATCACGTGGCACCAGTGGCAGGCCGAGTAGCCGATCGAGAGCAGGATCGGCTTGTCCTCCTTCTTCGCGCGCGCGAACGCCTCGTCGCCCCACGGGAACCAGTCGACCGGGTTGCCGGCGTGCTGGAGCAGGTACGGGCTGGTCTCCTGCGCGAGGCGGTTCACCGTGCCACCCTACGGGAAGGCGACGCGCTGATCAGAGCCCGTACGAGTCGATCCGCTCGGGCCGGATGCGGACGATCACGCGCTCCCGCGGGCCGGTCGGACGGGAACGGCACGCCCTCGTAGCGGCGCCAGAGCACGTCCATCTGCTCGACGGCGCCGTCGGTCGAGAGGGTCGCGACGCCGCTGACGGCGAGCCAGCGGTACTGATCGGCCGGGTCGATCACGAGCACGGTCACCCGCGGGTCGCGGCGCAGATGACGCTCCTTCGCGCGGCCGATCAACGTGTTGAAGAGCAGGTCGCCGCCGTCCTCGTCGACCCAGACGACCGTCGAGTGCAGCGAGCCGTCGCTGCGAAGCGTCGTCGCGACGGCGGGATGCGCCTCGAGCAGGAACGCGCGCTGGGCGTCGGTGAGCGTCGCGGCCACTGCGTCGCGAATCCTGCCTGGTAGCGTCCGCGCGATGCGTCACGTCCTCGTGGGCACGCGGAAGGGCGTCTTCCAGCTCCGCGACGGGGAGGTCGACGGACCTGCGCTGACCGGTTGGTCGATCTCGCACGCGGTACGCGACCCGCGCGACGGCGTTCTCTATGCCGCGTCCAACAACCCGGTCTACGGCGCGAGCGTGCACCGCTCGGCCGACGGCGGCGAGACGTGGGACCGCACCGAGCCGCCCGAGGCGCCGGGCCTCCAGCTCGAGGCGCTGTGGCACGTCGAGCCCGGGCGCGCGTCGGAGCCGGAGACGCTCTACCTCGGCGGCGCGCCGGGCGTGCTCTTCCGCTCGACCGACACGGGGCGCACGTGGCAGCCCGTGACCGCGCTCAACGAGCATCCGACGCGCGAGCGCTGGAATCCGGGCGCGGGCGGCCTCTGCTGCCACTCGATCCAGCTCGACCCGACCTCGCCCGAGCGGATGTACGTGGCGATCTCGGCCGCCGGCACGTTCGGCACCGACGACGGCGGCGAGAGCTGGACGCCGCTCAACGTGGGCGTCGCGGCCGACTTCATGCCCGACCCGTACCCCGAGGTCGGCCAGTGCGTCCACAAGCTGCTCCTGCACCCGGCACCTCCTCACCGGCTCTGGCAGCAGAACCACTGCGGCGTCTACCGCTCCGACGACCGCGGCGAGTCGTGGCAGCGCCTCGACGGCAACGGCCTGCCGAGCGCGTTCGGCTTCCCGATCGCCCTCGACCCGGCCGATCCGGATGTCGCGTACGTGATCCCGGAGGAGAGCGGCGAGAACCGCGTCACCTCTGGCGGCCGGCTCGGTGTCTACCGGACGACCGACGGCGGCACCTCGTGGGCGCTCCATTCCGACGGCCTGCCCGAGCGGGCCTGGAGCGTCGTGCTGCGCGAGTGCATGGCCTGGGACGAGCAGGGCCCCGTGTTCGGCACGCAGAGCGGCTGGGTCTGGGCCCTCGACGACGGTCGCTGGACAGAGCTCGCGGCCGACCTGCCGCCGATCCTCTCGGTCGAGCTCGCCTGACGCTCGGCGTGGCGACGATCCGCCTGCCGGCGATGCTCGCAGAGGAGGCCGGCGGGCGGGCGCGGTTCGAGACGCAGGCGACGACGCTGCGCGAGGCGCTCCGCGATCTACCGGTCGCCGACCTCCTGTTCGACGAGCGCGGCGAGCTGCGCAGCCTCGTCAACGTCTACGTCGATCGCGTCGATGCGCGCGAGCGGCTCGACGCGACGCTTCCGCCCTCCGCGGACGTTCGCGTCGTGGCAGCGGTCGCGGGCGGCTGTCTCGGTCGCCGTTGCCCCAAGGCCGTATGCTCCGGCCGATGACGGGCGTCGGCCGATGATCGGCGACTACGTGCAGCGCATCCTCGCCGAGTTCGTCGGCACTTTCGCGCTCGTCCTCGTCGCCGCGGGCACCGTCATCTACGGCGATCTGGTTGCAAGCGCGCTCGCCTACGGCCTCATCGTGGCCGTGATGGTGACGTCGCTCGCGCACGTCTCGGGCGGGCATTTCAACCCGGCGGTGACGCTCGCGATGTACATCACGCGCAGGATCTCGACGCCGCTCGCCCTGACCTACATGATCGTCCAGTTCGGCGCCGCCGCGCTCGCCGCCCTCTTCCTCGAGTGGATCCTCCCCTCGCTTCAGCAGGTCAACGACCTTCACCTCGGCGCGCCCGTGCTCAACAGCACGCTGAGCATCGACACGGGCAAGGGCGTCGCCGTCGAGGCCGCGCTCACCTTCTTCGTCGTGTGGGTCGTGTTCGCCACGATGGCCGACGCGAAGGCGACGTTCAAGCAGATCGCAGGGCTCGCGGTCGGCCTCACGATCGCTGCCGGCGCGCTGTTCGGGACGTTCCTCACCGGGGCAGCGATGAACCCCGCGCGCGCCTTCGGCCCCGAGCTCGTCGGCAACTACTGGAAGGACTGGTGGGTCTGGTACGTCGGCCCGTTCGCGGGCGGCATCCTCGCCGCGGTCTTCTACGAGCTCGTCTACCTGCGCCCGAGCGGCGAGCCCGACGCGACCGCATGGTCGGTCGACGACGAGGCCGACGAGACCGCCGTGGAGGCCCAGGAAGCGGCCGACGAGCCGCCGCCTGCTACTGCCGCAACCGACTAGCGCTTGCGCTAGGTTCCGCGCGCGATGCTGATCGGCACTGCGACCGGCCTCTCGACGGGCTTTGCCATCGGCCTCGCCGTCGCGGGAGCGCTGTTCGTCACCTTCTCGCTCGTCTCCGCGCTCGTCCTCCCGAATCGAAACCCCGACTTCCCGGGATCGCGGCGAAACCTCTTCCTGGTGATCAGCACCGGCTTCTTCATCATGATGATGGCCGCCGTCCTCTACTTCGGCCGCGAGCCGGCCGAGAGCGAGGCCGCCGAGCACGAGACGCCGACGACGGAGACGCAACCGACCGAGACTCAGCCTTCGGAGACGGGGCCGGGGACGACCGAGCCGGCCCCGACGGCGCCGACGGGGAACGCAGAGGCGGGCAAGGCCGTGTTCACGGGCGCCGGCGGCTGCACCGCCTGCCACACCCTCGCGGCCGCGGGCGCGACCGGCACCGTCGGGCCGAATCTCGACGAGGCCAAGCCGGACCTGGCACTGATCACCGATCGCGTCGAGAACGGCAAGGGCGCGATGCCCGCGTTCAAAGGACAGCTCAGCGACGAGCAGATCGCCGACGTCGCCGCGTTCGTCTACGAGTCGACCCACTCGTAGAACGGCGAGGCCCGGTCCAGTCGCGGCGCGGGAGCTTCGGTACCATGCGCCGGCCCGGAGAAGTGGCCGAGTGGCTGAAGGCGGCGCCCTGCTAAGGCGTTATGGGGGTCTAAACCTCCATCGAGGGTTCGAATCCCTCCTTCTCCGCTTCGACGGTGCGTCCCTGAGGAGTCGGGCGTGACCGACGGAGCTCGCGCGACGCTGGCCGAGCTGCGGCACCGGCCCTGGGAGGCGATCGCGCTCCTCGGCGTCCTCGCGCTTGCGGCCTGGCTGCGCCTCCGGGAGCTCGATCTCGTCGAGTTCAAGCTCGACGAGGCGAACGCCGTCGATCTCGCGCGACACCTGCTCGACGGGCACTTCGCGACGGTCGGGCAGGTGTCGAGCATCGGCGCGCTCAACCCGCCGTTCTTCGTCTACGTGACCGCGATCCCGCTCGCGGTGTCGGACGATCCTCTGGCCGCAACCGCCTTCATCGGCGTCCTCGCCGTCGCGGCCGTCGCCCTCACCTACCTCGTCCTGCGGCCCCGGTTCGGAGCGCTCGCCGCGCTGGGCGCATCGGCCCTCTTCGCCACGGCCCCGTGGGCAGTCCTCTACGGGCGGAAGATCTGGGCGCAGGACGCGCTGCCGGTGTTCACGGTCTCGCTCCTCTGGAGCCTGTTCCTCGTGCTCGAGCGGCCGCGAAGCCGCGCCGTCTTCGCGGTCCCGGTCCTCCTCTGCCTCACGTTCCAGCTCAACTTCTCGGCGCTCGCCCTCGTCGCCCCCGCGCTCGTCGTCCTGCTCTACCGGATCCGGGACGTGCACTGGCCGGCATTCGCGGTCGGCGTCGTCGTCGGCATCCTGCTCCTCGTCCCGTGGCTCGCGCACGAGGCGGACCACGGCTTCAACGACGTGCGCATCCTGCTCACCGAAGGCCGGAGCGGAGGCGCCGTCCCCGGCCCGGGCTCGATCGAGGCGATCCGCCTCACGGCACGGCTGGTCGGTGGAACGGGCTGGCGCTACATGACAGGCGCGAGCCAGCCGCTCTTCGAGGCCGACGCCGACGGGGCGTGGACGTGGGGACGGCTCGCAAGCCTGCTCGCGATCGCGCTGCTCGCGCTCGGGGTCGTCATGTGCGCCGTTCCCGTCGTGCGCGGCGCGCACCTCGAGCGACGGTGGCCGCTCGTCGAGCTCGACGCCAACAGCGCCCGCCGCGCGCTGCTGCTCGTCTGGCTCGGGGGCATCTGGCTCTCCTCCGCCGGCTCGGCCCCGAGCCGCATCTATCCCCACTACCTGATCGTCAGCTACCCGGTCTCGTTCGCGGTCCAGGCGGTGGGGATCTCCGACCTCGTGGCCGCTGTGCGTGCGCCGGCGCGCCGGGTCGCGGCCGTCTTGGCGATCGGTCTGCTGGCGCTGATCGTGGGAGGCTTCCTCGCATTCACGCTCTCGTTCCATCGCTTCCTCGAGCGCGAGGGCGGAACGACCGGCGACTACGGGGTCGTCTACCGCGACAAGGCAGCGCTTGCCCGCCTCGTCCGCGAGCGGGGACTCCGGGTGGCCGACGAGCAGACGCTCGACTTCCTCGTCTCGGGGAGGATGAACACGCCGCCGGGGACGCTGCCGCTCGTCGTCGTGCGGAACGGGCTCGACGACCCCACGCCCCTGCCGTGCGACGGCGAGGTGCGCTCGTTCGGTCCGCTCACGGCGTGCCTGCCGCCCAGCCAGGGCTGACGACCCTTCGAGCCGCCGCGGCCGTGGCTACATCTTTTCCCTCGCCGGAGGGGTGGCAGAGCGGTCGAATGCGGCGGTCTCGAAAACAGTCTGACGCCGCTTCAGCCCTTCTTGGGCAGAAGCCGTCTCTCGCCGCTGTTAGGAATCAATCGTCTAGGCACTTGGACGAGCAGCGCGGCATCCGGCGACCGGCGGCCTTTAGTGCGACTCTGGACCACGCTTCGGTGGTCGAGCGCGCTACCAGCGCGAGTTGCGGCGGCGACGCCCGGAGTAGACGAGCTTCGCGCGTGCGCTCGTGAGTCCGTCGCGCTCGAACTCCTCGCGGCGACCGACGCGCGCGGCGACGAGACTCACGTCGCCCTGCTGGTCGGGAAGCACGAGCGTGATTCCGGTTCCGGACCTGCCGGCGCGCCCGGTACGCCCAACCCGGTGAACGTACGCCTTCTCGTCCTCGGGCGGGTCGAAGTTGATCACGTGCGTGATGTCGGGGAGGTCGAGGCCGCGGGCGGCGACGTCGGTCGCGACGAGCGTCGACACCCGTCCGGCGGCGAAGCGCGCAAGCGCCCGCTCGCGCGAGCCCTGCGACATGTCGCCGTGCATCGAGTCGGCGCGGACGTCGTGATGAGCGAGCTTGCGCACGAGTCGGTCAGCGCCTCGCTTCGTGCGAACGAAGACGAGTGCGAGGGTGCCCTCTGCGTCGAGTTGCTCGACGAGTTTTCTTACCTTGTTTTCGCTCGTCACCGGCACGAACTGGTGCTCGATCGCGCCACTCCGACGCTCCTCTGGGAGCTCCGCGTCGAACCGCGTCGCGTTCCGCGTGTACCGGCGCGCCAGACGCCCGATCTCACCGTCGAGCGTGGCGGAGAAGAACATCGTCTGCCGATCGCGCGGCAGCCGCGCGACGATCTTGTCCACCTGGGGCTGGAACCCCATATCGAGCATCCGGTCCGCTTCGTCGAGAACGAGGATCTGCACGCGGTCGAGCGACACGAGCCGGCGCGAGATCAGATCCTCGAGCCGTCCTGGCGTCGCGATCAGGACGTGCGCGGATGCCGCTTGCTTGGCCTGCGGGCCGATGGGCACGCCGCCGTAGACAGCAGCAACCCGGAGCTGCTTGGCCGCTCCGACGGAGGCGAGCTCTTGGGCCACCTGCACCGCGAGTTCTCGAGTCGGCACCAGCACGAGGGCACGCGCCCCCCCGTCTCGCTCGCTGACGCGCTCGGCGATGGTCAGTGCGAACGCGAGCGTCTTGCCCGAGCCTGTCGGCGACCGCCCCAGGACGTCGAGGCCGGCGAGGGCGTCCGGAAGAACCAGGCACTGAATACGGAACGGGGCGTGAATGCCACGGGCGGCAAGCGCCTCCGCAAGGGGTGCGCTCACCCCGAGCTCGCGGAAAGAAAGCTGGGACATGAAGTTCAACTCCTTAGTTTCGGTCGAGACCCGTCTGACTCGAAGCCGCCCAGGAGGAACGAGAAAGCTGATCTCACGGGACGACGGGATTGCCGTCCGTGTCAACACAAGCTAGCAGGCGCACAAGCGTCGGCCTCTTGTCCAATCGATGGAGACCGACGTGCCTTCTTTCTGACAAGGACGCTCCCCGAGCCATGGTCGCGCGGACTCCCCGCCGGGCACTACTTCGTTCTCCAGCGCCAAAACGCGGATCAGAACGCGGTCACGCAGCGGCGCTACGCTGTGCGATCGCTGGAGGGGTGGCAGAGCGGTCGAATGCGGCGGTCTCGAAAACAGTCTGAGGCCGCTTTCGCCGCCGGTCCAAGGCCGTTTCTTCGCGCGCTGTTGGGCCAGATCGCGCGTCGTGGTGCGGGGTTGGCGCGCCGGGCGCGCTTCGCGTTGGCGTCGGCTTGGGCGGATCGGCGTGGTTGAGCGGAGGGTTAAGGGGTGAGTCGATCGCACGGCCGATCGCGCGGCTTGAGCTCCCTGACTTGCATCTGTGTAGGCGCTCAGAGCTAACGATGTGCGCCGTGGAGGCAGCACGACTAGCGGCTCGAGGAAGCGGCAGCGCAGATCGCGGTACGAGGGAATTGTTCTGCGTCATGCGCGCGCCTGCCGGTCGCGCGAGCGGGGTCGCTGCTCGTGCACCCCGAGCTATCAGGCGCAGGTGTGGTCGGCGCGGGAGCAGAAGACGATCAGGAAGACGTTCCGGACGCTCGCCGATGCGCGGGCGTGGCGGCACGAGAGCCAGGTCGCGCTACGCAAGGGCACGCTGCGCTCGTCCTCCCAGACGACCCTTCGAGAGGCGGCGGAGGAGTGGCTTGTCGCGGCCGAGGCCGGCATCGTCCGGACGCGGACGCGGCGAGGCCTACAAACCCTCAGCGGTTCGCGCCTACCGGCAAGCGCTCCACCACCGCGCTCTTGCCAGCTGCTCGGCCGAAGCGGCTGACCGCGATCAGCCACACCATGCTGCAGGACTTCGCCGACCGGCTCTGCCGCGCAGGGGCTCTCGGCGAGCAGCGTCCGCAACACGATCCTGCCCCTGCGGGCGATCTTCCGGCGCGCCCACCGCCGCGGCGACGTCGCCGTCAACCCGACCCTCAAGCTGACCCTCCCAGCCGTGCGCGGCCACCGAGACCGCATCGCCGCCCCAACCGAAGTCGCCCCACTGCTCGACGCCCTCCACAGCCGGCGACCGCGCGATCTTCGCCACCGCCCTCTACGCCGGCCTGCGCCTCGGCGAACTCCAAGCCCTGCAATGGGACGACATCGACCTCAAGCCAACCTGATCCACGTCAAGCGCAGCTGGGACCGCCAAGCCGGCTTCGTCGCGCCGAAGAGCCGCTCCGGCAACCGCCGCGTCCCGATCACCGACACCCTCCGCCGCGAACTCCTCAACCACCGCCTCCAGCAAGGCAACGGCGGCCAAGGCTTCGTCTTCCCGAACAAGCGCGGCAACAAGCCGTTCAACCCCGGCACCCTCAACCTCCACACCCAGCAAGGCCTGGACGCCGCCGGCCTCACCCCGATCGGCCTGCACGAGTGCCGCCACAGCTACGCCGCCTACATGATCGCCGCCGGCATCAACAGCAAAGCCCTCAGCACCTACATGGGCCACGCCTCGATCACCATCACCCTCGACCGCTACGGCCACCTCCTCCCCGGCAACGAACAGAAGCCGCCCACCTCCTCGACACCTGGCTCAAGAACACCACCACCACGAACCGAACCTCACCACCCCCGCGCACCCGGCGTGTCTCGGCGCGACCGAAAACGTTCCACACTGCCGACTGAAGCTCCTGACGTATCACCGGTTCGAATGAGGATGGGTCGAACGATACGACTCTGCACGCGCAAGGGCGGCCTGGCGCGGCACGGGGGGGACTGTCAGATTCTTTGTGTAAGTGGGTGTGGCTGTCATTGATTCTCAGTGAATGCTGCTGGCGGCGATTCGGTCGCCGTAGTGGACGGTGAGCGTGTTGAGGATGTGCTTCCAGCCGTTGGTCTTGCCGGTCAGGTCGGCGCGGTTCTTGCGCCGCTGGGTCGCGACGAGGTAGAGCACCTTCAGCGCGGCCTGCTCGGTGGGGAAGTGGCCGCGGTGGCGGACGGCGCGGCGGAAGCGGGCGTTCAGCGACTCGATCGCGTTGGTGGTGTAGACGAGCTTGCGCAGCTCGGCGGGGAACTCGAGGAAGGGCACGAACTCCTGCCAGACCGACCGCCACGCCCCGATCATCGCAGGGTAGGACTGCTCCCACTCGCCGGCGAACTCGGCGAAGCGCGCTTCGGCGGCCTCGACGGTGGGGGCGGTGTAGATCTCGCGCATCGCCGCGGTGATCTTTGACCAGTGCTTCTTCGAGGCGTAGCGGAGGCTGTTTCTGACCATGTGCACGACGCAGGTCTGCACGGTCGCTTCGGGCCAGGTGAGCCGGATCGAGTCGGGCAGTCCCTTGAGCCCGTCGCAGCAGACGATCAGCGCGTCCAGCAGGCCGCGGTTTCGGAGCTCGGTCAGCATCGTCGCCCACTGCTTGGCGCCCTCCCCGCCCGAGGGTCCGAGCCAGAGCCCGAGCACGTCGCGGTCGCCGTCGAGGTTGACGCCGATCGCGACGTAGACCGGCCGGTTGGCGACCTGCGAGCCGCGCACCTTGATCACCAGGCAGTCGATCAGCAGCACCGCGTAGAGCGGGTCGAGCGGCCGGCTCTGCCAGGCGACCATCTCCTCGACGATCTGATCGGTGATCTTCGAGATCGTCTCCCGCGAGACCTCGGTGCCGTAGATCTCGAGCAGGTGCTGCTGGATGTCCCCGGTCGTCAGCCCCTTCGCGTAGAGGGAGATCACGTTGCCGGCGAGCCCGTCGAGGCGCCGCTGGTACTTCGGCACGACGGTCGGCTCGAACGTGCCCCTGCGGTCGCGCGGGATCCGCAGCTCGACCTCGCCGATCTCCGTCGTGACCGTCTTGTCGTAGCCGCCGTTGCGGGAGTTGCCGACCCCGCTCGGCGGCGCCTCGCCCCGCTCGTAGCCGAGATGCTCGGCCATCTCGACCTCGAGCCCGGTCTGCAGCACATGCCGCATCAGATCGGTCAGAAGGCCACCATCGCCGGTCAGCGCGACCCCGTCCTCACGAGCCCGAGTCACGAGCTGCTCGGCCCACTCGCGCATCGACCCCGGCGCCGCCCGCACGAGCTCACCACGCGGAGGCTCGCCCAGCGGCTCACTGCGATCCTGCTCTGTCATCGGTGTGCTCCCTCCTGCCGCCGGCGCTCAGCCGACAGCGCTCAGGCCACACCACTTACACAAAGTTTCGGACAGACCCGCACGGGGAGGCACTCGCGGCGATTCGCGGCTGGCGAATCAGACCCGCTAGGCCGGGTGCCCGAGGCGGTAGCTCCGACTGTCCTGGTTTCCCCTCACATCGCCCACAGGCTCATCATTGAACAGCAGGACGGAACGCCACTCTCCCCTTGGGGCGGTGTTCGCTCGACCCACGGCTGGCCAGAAGGAGCCCACTGATCGACGCCGGGCTGGCGCGCCCGGGGCGGCCGAGTTTCGGTCGGGCCGAGCACGGTGCCTCCAAGTGTGGACGAGCGCGAAGGTCGGCTCAGATTCGGCGGCATGTGAACAGCCCAACGAACCGAGGCTCAGTCGGGCGGCGCTCGAAGCCCGGTTCTGACGAACCTGCCTCAGGAGGATGGTGGGGGAAGCTGAAGGAGTGCGTCGTGGCCAGCGCGCAGGAAGGCGCTGGCGTATTCGATCGGGTTGAGCGGGTTTTCGGGTGTGACGGCGAACTCGGAGCGCACGGCGCGCCACGCCGTGTCGAGTGCGGCGAGGGTGGTCGCAGCGAGAAGCTGCGGGCGCAGGCTTTGAGCGGGCTCGCCGAGGTCGCGCGAGATCTGGATGGCGAGCAGTCCTTGGTTGCGCTGGATGTGCTTTTGCCTGGCCTCTTGCAGCTCGGGATTCTCGTCGAGGATGCGTCTGTATGCCGCGTCCCAGTCGGGGTCACTGGCCACGAGCTTGGGAAGATCGTCGACCATCCACTCGATGAGGGCCTCGATTGTGTCTTGCGTGGCAGGCCGGTCCTGCAGTTTCTGGGTCCAGGACGCATGCCGCGCAGCGATGTGGCTGAAGAAGATGTCTTCCTTGGACGCGAAGTACTTGAACAGTGTTGGGACCGATGTCTCTGCGTCGGCTGCGATGGCGGCGACCGTCGTCGCCCTGTAACCGCGCTCGCTGAAGAGGCCGCGCGCGGCGTCGACGATTCGCTGCCGCGTCTGCTCCTTCTTCCGCTCACGCAGTCCGAGGCGCGGTGTGTCGGAAACCGTCATCGCCTGCAGCTTAGCGGTCTTTCTTAAATGAGTGAATAAGTTGAGCGACTTGTGTTACTCGCTAGGGCGCCATATCATCTGGCCGCACGGCGCACACGCGCCGCGGTGGTCGCTGGCTAACGGCGATCAGTACTGAACGGAGGGAGTATGGCGAGCAAGTTGAAGATCAAGGTCAATGGCCTTGTTCATTCGGTGACGGCGAGCCTCGATACGCCGTTGCTGTATGTGCTGCATAACGAGTTGCATCTGCACGGGCCGCGGTTTGGCTGTGGTCTTGCGCAGTGTGGTGCGTGCTCGGTGCTGCTGGACGGGAAGGAGATCCGTTCGTGCGTGACGCCGGTGGCCGCTGTGTCGGGCAAGGCGATCACGACGCTTGAGGGTCTGCCGGCGATGTGGTCGTCGTCGCGTGGGACGACCGCGACTGCTCCGGCGGCGTTGCATCCGCTTCAGCAGGCATGGATCGACGTGCAGGTGCCGCACTGCGGGTACTGCCAGAACGGGATGATGATCCAGGCCGCCGACCTCTTGGCGACGACGAAGAAGCCGACCGAGGCGCAGATCCGGACCGCGATGAACGGGCACCTGTGCCGTTGCGGGACCTATCCGCGGATCCTGACGGCGATCCAGAAGGCTGCCGCTGTGATGGCGAAAGGTGGGAAGTGACGATGACCGAGATGCTGAATAAGGAGTTCTCGCGCAAGACGTTCCTGAGGGGCAGCGGCGTTCTCATCGTGGGTTTCTCGGTGCTCGGAGGCGCGCTGGCCGGCAAGGCGCAGGCGGCGGATCCGCCGTATGGATCGCCTGACGCGAACCAGCTCGACACGTGGATCGCGATCCACGCCGATAACACAGCCTCGATCTACACGGGCAGGGTGGAGCTCGGGCAGGGGTCGGCGACGGGCTACTTGCAGATCGCGGGGGAGGAGCTGGACATGGAGATCAACCAGCTCAAGTTCGTCCGTCACGAGACGGGGGTGACGCCGTTCACAGGCGAGAACAGCGGGAGTAGCGGCATCAAGGGGGCGGGCACGATGGTCCGCGCCGCGGCTGCGCACGCGAGGCAGACGCTGCTCGGCCTCGCCTCGGCGAGCCTCGGTGTACCGGTAGCGAGCCTGACGGTGAACGCGGGGGTCGTGTCAGGCGGTGGCAAGTCGGTGCGATACGGCGAACTGATCGGCGACAAGCGATTCAACGTGACGCTGCCGGTGGTCGCATCGAGCGTCAGTCAGTTCTCAGGGGTCGGTAACTCGGTGTTTCGGTCGCCAATCGTGGCACCTGTACTGAACCCGGGACAGGCGCCAGCTAAGTCGTCGACGCAGTACAAGGTGGTCGGCACTCGAGTGCCTCGGATCGACATCCCCGACAAGGTGAGCGGCTCGTACACCTACGTGCACAACATTCGCGTGCCCGGGATGGTGCACGGCCGGATCGTCTGGCAACGGGGGCAGGGCGCGTACGGGACGCCTGACCACGTCGTCTCGATTGATGGCGAGTCGGTGAAGCAGTTTCCGAACGTGGAGATCGTCCGCAAGGGTGATTTCGTGGGCGTGGTCGCGCCCCGCGAGTACGAAGCGATCCAGGCGGCCGCGCAGCTGAAGGTCAAGTGGGCCGAGCGGGCCCCGCTGCCCGGGGTTGGAAACCTCTACGCGAATATGCGTAAGCAGGCGGCTAACGGGTACATGTCGCCGAGCGTCGGGGCTAACTCGGGCAACGTCGACGCAGCGTTCGCGTCGGCGGCTCATGTCGTGACCGCGAGTTACGGCTACCCCTTCAACGGCCACATGCCGATCGGCCCCGACTGCGTGGTCGCCGACGTGAAGCCGGACAGCGCGCTGATCTTCAGCGGGACGCAGAACGCGTACAAGGTACGCAAACAGGTCGCTGAGGTGCTCGGGCTTCCGCAGCCGGCCGTGCGCGTCGTCTACTTCGAAGCGTCGAGTTCATTCGGCGGCAGCGCGCTCAAGAATGAGGAAACAGCAGCCGCGGCGGCGCTTATGTCACAGGCGGTCGGCAAGCCGGTGCGGCTCCAGTTGATGCGCTGGGATGAGCATGGCTACGACTTCTTTGACGCACCGCAGCTCAACGACATTCGCGGCGGCGTCGATGCAAACGGCAAGATCGTCGCCTTCGAAGTGACGCGGTACACGATCCCGTACGGGACAAGCGTCCCGACGATCGAGCAGATGCTCGGTCATCCAATCCAGAGCAGCGATCAAGCGACGATCAGCCTCTCGAGCATCAACGGGGGCCAGTACACGATCCCGAACATCCGCCTGACGGCGATCTCGCTTCCGCCGGTCAACGCCGGCTTCCTGAAGGTGGGCCCGGTGCGCGCGCCGCAGGACTTCGGGCTCGGCTTCGCGACGCAGCAGATGTTCGACGAGCTCGCGTACGCGGCGCAAATGGACCCCGTCGCGTTCCACCGCCTCAACATCTCGACCAGCGACACGGGCCGCTGGCTCGCCGTCCTCGACGCAGTCGTCGAGGCGTCGAAATGGCAGCCGAAAGTTGCCGCGTCGCAACTCTCAGACGCTGACGTCGTCAGCGGACGCGGGATCACCCTAGGCGCACGCGGCTTCACACCCGGCCTCGGCGCCGCGATCGCCGACGTCGAGGTGAACAAGAAGACGGGCAAGATAGTTGTCAAGCACGTCTACACCGCGCAGGACTACGGCGTCGTCATCGGCCCGGACCTCGTTGCGAGTCAGGCGATGGGCATGACCATGCACGCCGCCAGCCGCGTCCTGATGGAGGGGGCGGAGTTCAACCGAAACGCGGTGACGAGCCTCGACTGGGTCGGCTACCCGATCCTGCGATTCCAGGACCACCCGCGCCACACGCATGTGATCATCACGCGACCCGACCAGCCGACTGCGCCATCGAGCGAGGAGTTCATGCCGACGATCGCGGCGGCAATCGCGAACGCGTTCTTCGACGCCACCGGCGTGCGCATGCGAACCGCGCCGATGACCCCGGTCCGCGTACGCGCCGCGCTCAAGGCGGCAGGCGTAGCGTAGGCGAACAGCACCACCTAAACGAGATTGGGCCCGGCAACGGGCCCTTTCTCTGCCCGTGTGGTTACAACCGACGGCCTACCCGGCGGCCGTCCGGCGTACGTCCATCGTCTCCGAACAAGGTGTTGATGGCAGCCAAGCAGCATCTCCGGGCGAACGAAGATAGACCGCCTGCTCGCACCACTCAGCAGCTGACTGGCCGCGGTCAGAAACACCCGGTCACATTCATCCAGGCGCGCGTAGGGTTCGGAAACTCAAGCGGCCTCGTATTCGTGGATAAATCCGCCGAAGAGGTCATGGCGACGCAGGCGGGCAGTCGGCTCGAGCGGCGGTCGGTCGCGACCGCCGGGACATCGACAGCTACGCAACCTGGCGGCTACCATAGCGAGGACCGACGCGCCGGACGTGGCGCAGCGCGACCCAACCGCCGAGCGGGATTCACGGTCAGGCGCCTCAGCCGTCGCGGTACCGGACGGTTGCGGGTTCCGGAAAACCGGCCGCTACAGGTCAGCCTCCTCGCCGCACTCCACGCACACGATCAGGTTCCCGAGCTGGTAGCTCCGGTTGTCCGCGTTCCCGGTCGGGATCGCTCATTGCTAATGATGCGACCGCGACGAAGCTGCCGCTACTGGCCGCTTCGGGCGATCCCTTGTCGCTTGCGGGTCAGTCCTTCGGGGCGGGGCGCTAGTTTCCTTCGTGACTATTGCGTCGATCTCCGGGAGCGGCGAGATAATGGTCGGTCGCCGCGGTTTGGCGGCAAGCTTTCGCTCCCTCCGCGGCGTGCTCGAACGCAGGCATTCGATCGGAGGGACGTATGGCGAGCAAGTTGAAGATCAAGGTCAATGGCCTTGTTCATTCGGTGACGGCGAGCCTTGATACGCCGTTGCTGTATGTGTTGCACAACGAGTTGCACCTGCACGGTCCGCGCTTTGGTTGCGGGTTGGCGCAGTGTGGTGCCTGCTCGGTGCTGCTTGGACGGGAAGGAGATCCGCTCGCTGCGTGACGCCGGTTGCCGCTGTCAGCGGCAAGGCGATCACGACGCTCGAGGGGTTGCCGGCGATGTGGTCGTCGTCGCGTGGGACGACGGCTGCGTCACCGGCGGCGTTGCATCCGTTGCAGCAGGCGTGGATCGATGTGCAGGTGCCGCATTGCGGCTACTGCCAGAACGGGATGATGATCCAGGCCGCCGATCTGTTGGCGACGACGAAGAAGCCGACCGAGGCGCAGATCCGCACCGCGATGAACGGCCATCTCTGCCGCTGCGGGACGTATCCGCGGATCCTGACCGCGATTCAGAAGGCTGCTGCCGTGATGGCGAAGGGTGGGAAGTAACGATGACCGAGATGCTGAACAAGGAGTTCTCGCGCAAGTCGTTCCTGAAGGGCGGCGGCGCGCTGATCGTCGGCTTCAGCCTCGCGGGCGCCGGTCTCGCCGGCAAGGCGCAGGCCGCCGAGAGCCCGTACGCGAGCAACGGCCCGTACGACGCAGGCCTGATCGACTCGTGGATCGTGATCCACGCCGACAACACGGCGTCGATCATGACCGGGCACGAGCGAGCTCGGTCAGGGCACGTCGACCGGGCTGCTGCATGATCGCGGGCGAGGAGCTGGACATGGACATGAGCCAGCTGAAGTTCGTCAACGCACGACACGAACGTGACGCCGAACAGTGGCAGTCGAACGGCCAGCAACGGGATCGCAGAATGGCGGCACTGCAGGTGCGGGCGGCGGCGGCGGCGGCGCAAGCAGGCGCTGCTCGGCCTCGCCTCGACGCAGCTCGGCGTGCCGGTCGCGAGCCTGACGGTCAAGCACGGGCGTCGTCTCGGGCGGCGGCAAGTCGCGTCACGCTACGGCGAGCTGCTCGGCGACAAGCTGTTCAACGTCCCGATGCCGGCGAGCTACAACCTCAGACGCCAGGCGCAATGTCGCGGCCAACGCCCGGCGTCTGTGCCGGAGCGCCGGCACGAAGCCGGTCAGCCAGTACACGCTGGTCGGCACGCGGGTGCCGCGGATCGACATCCCGGACAAGGTGACCGGCACGTTCACCTACGTGCACAACATCCGGGTGCCGGGGATGCTGCACGGCCGGGTCGTGTGGCCGCGCGGGCAGGGCAGTGTACGGGGCGGCGCGACCGGTGCGTCTCGGTCGACGAGAGCTCGATCAAGCACATCCCGGGCGCGCAGGTCGTGCGCAGGGGCAACTTCGTCGGCGTCGTCGCGCCGAACGGAGTACGACGCGATCCAGGCGGCCGCCCAGCTGAAGGTGAAGTGGGCGGATCCGCCGGCTCTTGCCGGGTAACGGCAACCTGTTCGAAGCAGATGCGCGAGCAGGACAGCGCCGGGCAGGCGCCGGCCAGCGTGGCGCGCGTCAACACGGGCAACGTCGACGCCGCGCTTGCGTCGGCGGCGCACGTGGTGTCGGCGACCTACACGTTCCCGTACAACGGGCACATGCCGATCGGCCCGGCTTGCGTGCGTCGCCGACGTGACAGCCGAACGGCGCGGTCATCTACACCAACACGCAGGACCTCTACGGCCTGCGCACGAAGCTGGCGCCGGCTGCTCGGACTGCCGGAGAACCTGATTCGGCTCCGGTACTTCGAGGGCGTCGAGCACCTACGGCGACGTCCGCGGCCGCTACGAGGCCCCGAGGCGGCCGCGGTGATGTCGCAGCTCGTCGGCAAGCCGGTGCGGCTGCAGTTCATGCGCTGGGACGAGCACGGCTAGGACAACTACGGCCCGCCCAGCTGATGGACATCCGCGGCGGCGTCGACGCGAACGGCAAGATCGTCGCCTTCGACTACACCGACTTCATGTCGCTGGCAGCACCGGCCACAGACACGATCGCAGCAGCTGGCTCGGGCTGCCAGGTCCGGCAGCCGGCGCCGACGACCGTCGGGTCACCGACGTCGACCGGCGCCAGTACACGATCCCGAACTGGCGGGTCACGGCGAAGTCGCTGCCGACGCTCGACAGCGGCTACTTCAAGTCGGCGCCGCTGCGATCGACCGGAGACCGTCGGCGACAGGGTTCGGCGTCGGAGCAGATGATCGACGAGCTCGCCTACGCGGCGAAGATGGATCCGGTCGAGTTCCGCCGGCAGAACATCCAGACGGCGAACACGCACCCGCAGGCCAACTTCCTCTGGACGGCCGGATGCGACGTCTCGAACGATCGTCTCGAACAGGGACCGCTGGCTCGCCGTGCTGAACGCGGTCGCGCAGGCCGCGAACTGGAAGCCGACGGGTGGCGGCCTCGAACCTGTCGAACGCGAACGTCGTCACCGGCCGCGGGATCGGGTTCGGCGGCCACGGCAACGGCGGCACGACATCGCGTACGCGGCCGCCGTGGCCGACGTCGAGGTGAACAAGAAGACCGGCAAGATCGTCGTCAAGCACCTCTACATGGCGCAGGACTACGGTCTCGTCGTCGGCCCGGATCTGGTCGACGAACCAGGCGATCGGGCAGCGCGATGCAGGCGATCAGCCGGACGCTGCTCGAAGAGGTGCGGTTCGACACAGACAGGCGTGTCACGAGCCTCGACTGGGTCACCTATCCGATCCTGCGCTTCAAGGACCATCCGCAGTGACGCACGTGATCATCAACCGACCCGACGTCACCGCCGGGCCCGGCGAGCGAGGAGCTGATGGCGCCGATCCCCGCCGCGATCGCGAACGCGTTCTTCGACGCGACCGGCGTGCGGATGCGGACGGCGCCGATGACGCCGCCGCGCGTCCGCGCCGTGCTCAAGGCGGCAGGCGTCGCGTAGACGAACGGCACAACCTGAACGAGATAGGGCCCGGCAACGGGCCCTATCTCTCGGGGTGTCGCGACGGAGACTGTCGCGTGGCTCTGACGTGGAGAGACTCGAGGCGAGAACCGAGCGGGGCCTTGCCAATGTGCTAACTACGGCTTGTGAGTCGCCTTGTTTTCGCGGCGGCACCGTCGTATCGTCCGCCACGTACTTCGCCGCGGCTTCGGCGGCAGGGCGGCTCCGCGGCGTGTCGATGCAGGGATTCGATCGGAGGGACGTATGGCGAGCAAGTTGAAGATCAAGGTGAACGGTCTCGTGCACAACGTGACCGCGAGCCTCGATACACCGCTCCTGTACGTCCTGCACAACGAGCTCCACCTGCACGGTCCGCGCTTCGGCTGCGGGCTTGCGCAGTGTGGTGCCTGCTCGGTGTTGCTGGACGGCAAGGAGATCCGCTCGTGCGTGACGCCTGTCGCCGCAGTCAGCGGCAAGGCGATCACCACGCTCGAGGGGTTGCCGGCGATGTGGTCGTCCGTCGCGCGGGACGACTGCTGCGATCGCCGGCGGCGTTGCATCCGCTTCAGCAGGCGTGGATCGATGTGCAGGTGCCGCACTGCGGCTACTGCCAGAACGGCATGATGATCCAGGCTGCCGATCTGCTTGGCGACGACGAAGAAGCCGACCGAGGCGCAGATCCGCACGGCGATGAACGGGCATCTGTGCCGTTGCGGCACGTATCCGCGGATCCTGACGGCGATCCAGAAGGCTGCTGCTGTGATGGCGAAGGGTGGGAAGTGACGATGACCGAGATGCTGAACAAGGAGTTCTCGCGGAGGACATTCCTCAAGGGTTCCGGTGCACTGGTGGTGGGCTTCTCCTTTGCTGGCTCTACTCTCGCCAGCCAGGCAGGAGCGGCCAGCAGCGGTGCGCCGGTGCGCACGCCTCCGTTTCCGTTGGACCAGGTCGATTCGTTTCTTGCGATCCACTCCGATAACACGGCGACGCTCTTCCACAGTTCCACGGAGATTGGACAGGGGTCGGCGACTGGCTATTTGATGATCGCTGCGGAAGAACTCGGCATGGATTTCAACCAGATGCGGTGGGCGCGTCCGGATACAGCAATGACGCCCATTACCGGCGGCACAAGTGCCAGCACCGGGACGAAGCAGACCACAGGTCCAAAGGTGCGTGCGGCTTCAGCGGCGGCGCGGGAGACTCTCCTGGCCATGGCTTCGAAGCAACTCGGCGTACCCGTCGCCAACCTGACAGCTACCAAGGGGGTTGTCTCCGGCGGCGGCAAGTCCGTTACCTACGCTGAGTTGATTGGTGACAAGCTGTTCAACGTCCAAATACCGGCGACCTGGAACTTCCTGTTGCCGACGGCACTCGGGGCCAACCCTGTGATCCCGGGTCTTGCGCCGGGTCAGGCGCCCGCCAAGGCGGTCAGCCAATACAGCCTTATTGGTTCGCGGGTGCCTCGCATCGACATCCCGGAAATGGTGACCGGTGAGAAGACCTACGTTCAGAACATTCGTGTTCCCGGGATGTGGCACGGCCGGGTCGTGCGGCCGCGCGGCCAGGCCGCAATCGGCAACGTGCCGAAGGTGCTTTCGGTCGATGAGAGTTCGATCAAGCACATCCCGAACGCACAAGTAATTCGCCGCGGTGACTTCCTCGGCGTGGTCGCTCCAAACGAGTACGACGCGATCCAAGCGGCCGCTCTGCTGAAAGTCACGTGGAACGTCCCTGCAATCTCGCTCCCCGGTTCGGGCAACATCTTCGGTGCGCTGAGAGCGGCGAAGACGACCGATGTACTCGTGACCTCGAAAGGGAATCTCGCGAACGGATTCGCGCAGGCGGCGAAGACCGTCTCAGGCACGTACCAGGTCGACTACCACACACACGGACCAATCGGCCCGATGTGTTGTGTTGCCGACGTGGGCCCAACCAGCGCGGTGTTCTTCAGCTCCGGCCAAGGCGCTCCCGGCTATCAGGCTGCGCTCGCACAGGTGACCGGTCTACCCGCAGGAAATATCCGCGTGATCCACTACGAGGGCAGTAGCACCTACGGGAGCCCTCCGGGGATCGATCCCTCACATGCAGCCGCTGTGCTGTCGCAGGAATCCGGAAGGCCAGTGCGTTTCCAGCAGATGCGTTGGGACGAGCACGGATGGGACAACTACGCGCCGGCGATGTTGATAGACATGCGCGCTGGCGTTGACGCCACCGGAAAGATTGTCGCGTACGACATGAATGATTGGCACCAAGCGCATTCCAGTGCCGCAGAGACAGATCTCGAAATCGGGATCACGAAGTCTGACCAGCTAACGAGTCTCTTCATCACGTCTGCACTCCTCGCCGGCGGACAGTATGTGATTCCGCACCGAAGCGTCGTCAATCACTTCCTGACGACGGGTTACCTGAAGGCGAGCACGATGCGGTGTCCGCCTGATCTCCCAGTCGTGTTTGCTTCGGAGCAGACGATTGATGAGTTGGCGTACGCGTTGAACATGGATCCGGTGGCGTTCCGGCGGCAAAACATGGCTGGAAATGATCTCTGGCTTGGAGTATTGAATGCAGTCACGAAGGCCGCAAACTGGCAGCCGAAGGTGGCAGCATCGAAGCTCTCAGACGAAGAGGTAGTGACGGGACGAGGCTTTGCGTTGTGTGGTCACAGCTCGGGCGGTGGCAAGACCGGCCCTGGCATCGACTTCACGAACACCCGTGACACTGCCTCCGCGGTTGTCGCTGACATCGAGGTCAACAAGAGAACCGGAAAGATCGTCGCCAAACACATCTACGCGGCGTTGTCCCCCGGTCTCGTGATCAACACGGCCTCAGTTGAGAGCCAGATTGTCGGGCAAGTGGTAATGGGTACGAGCCGCATGTTGCTGGAGGAGGTGAAGTTCAGCAAGAGCAACGTGACGAGCCTCGACTGGGTGAGCTACCCGATCCTGCGCTTCAAGGACACGCCGAAGGTGACTCCAATCGTCGTCCAACGGGTCGACGAGATCACCCACGGCGCCGGAGAAGAAGCACTTGCGGGCCCCGGTGCCGCGATGGCGAACGCGTTTTTCGACGCCACGGGTGTGCGCATCCGGCAGGCTCCGATGACGCCTGCAGTGGTACGCGCAACGCTCAAGGCGGCAGGCGTGGCGTAGACGAACGGCAGAGCCGGAACGAGATTGGGCCCGGCAACGGGCCCTTTCTCTGCCCGAGTGGAGACCGATCCATATGCCCCGCGCAGTTCCTCTGGGATTCGGCGCCGCAACCGACCGGACCAGGGCGGCCAGCAGGGTACCGCCCCAGCCCGACCGGCCGCGCGCCATGAACCGCACCCGCCGCCCGAGGCTCAGAGCGGCGCGCTTTGCGCGGCCCGGCCGGCCGACAGAGCCCAGCCGCCGCGCCCCGACGGCGGGCTACCATGCCCACGCCGGAGGGGTGGCAGAGCGGTCGAATGCGGCGGTCTCGAAAACCGTTTCGGGCGGTTCCGTCCGACGAGGGTTCAAATCCCTCCCCCTCCGCTCATAGACCCGGATTCCGCTCAACCACGCGGGATATGGGCCGAGCCGATTGAGCGAGATCGAGGCGCGCTTGCCATCGGATGGCGTAGTTGAGCCATCGGTGGAGGGAGGGAGACAGTCGCGCGACTATCGCGCAGGCGTTCGCTGGGACTTGCTTCTGTCGCTCGGACAGAGCTAGTGATGTCCGGGATGAGCAGCGCCACGAACACGGGGCGTCGGGGTCGGAAGCGGCGCCAGCATGAGGGGATCGAGCCGCGCCATCGACGCGGCTGTGCGACCCGAACCGGGTACGCGTGCTCGTGCACGCCGAGCTATCAGGCGCAGGTGTGGTCGCGGCGCGATCGCAAGCCGATCCGCAAGACGTTCGCGACAGTCAGCGAGGCGAAAGCCTGGCGGCAAGAAAGCCAGGTCGCGCTCCGCAAGGGCACCCTCCGCGCCTCCTCCCCGAGTACGTTGCAAGAGGCGGCGAATGAGTGGCTTGCGGCAGCAGAGGCGGGGATCGTGCGGACACGCTCCGGCGACCCGTACAAACCCTCCGCCGTGCGCGCCTACAGGCAGGCGCTCGCCCACCGCGTCCTGCCCACCTTCGGCCGCAAGCGATTGGCCGCGATCAGCCAGCTGATGCTGCAGGACCTCGCCGACCGGCTTACGGCGGAAGGCCTCTCGCCAAGCAGCGTCCGCAACACGATCCTGCCGCTGAGAGCGATCTACCGGCGTGCCCAGAACCGAGGCGAGGTCGCGCTCAATCCAACGCTCAAGCTCACGCTGCCGGCCGTCCGCACCCGCCGCGAACGGATCGCCGCCCCCCACGGAGGCAACCGCCCTGCTCAACGCACTCCCCAACTTCGAACGGGCGATCTGGGCGACCGCCCTTTACGCCGGCCTCCGCCTCGGCGAACTCCAGGCACTCGACTGGGGCCACATCGACTTTGAACGCAACCTGATCAACGTCGAGCGCAGCTGGGACCGGCAAACGGGGTTCATTACCCCGAAGAGCCGGTCCGGCAACCGCCGCGTCCCGATCACCCCCACGCTACGACGGGAACTCCTCAGCCACCGGCTGCGCCAAGGCACAGGCGGCCACGGCCTTGCTTTCCCCAACCAGCGCAGCACGAGGCCGTTCAACCCCAGCACCGCGGCACTCCATAGCCGCGCGGCCTGGCAGAAGGCCGGACTCACACCACGACGGGTTCCACGAATGCCGCCACAGCTTCGCCGCCTACATGATCGCCGCCAGGATCAACACCAAAGCCCTCAGCACCTACATGGGCCACGCGTCCATCACGATCACCCTTGATCGCTACGGCCACCTCCTTCCCGGCAACGAACACGAAGCAGCCAACCTCCTCGAAACCTGGCTTCAGGCCGCGAAGAAGCCGGTGTGACCCCCTCCATGTAAGGAGGGAATCGACGGTTCGAGTCCGTCAGAGGGCTTGCAAAGGCGCCGGAAATCGGCGCTTTTCCCTTCGGATCGCCTTGCTCCAGGCCACACGTGCCAACGGTGTGGAGCTTTCAGACTGAGAAGACCTCGTCCCGTCGAAGAGGAGGTCGCCCTGGCCGCCAACGGCGATCGCTCCCACGGACAAACTAGCGAGTCGTGGATATCGGCGGCAAACGCCAAACGCTGGTCAGCGCCGTAGGTCGTCGATCGCGTCGGCGGTCCCGTAGGCGCCAACTTCGAGCAGGCGGTCGACGACGTCAAGCAACTCACGACGTTGTGCCGGATCATCGCTCAGCGAATAGCTGCGAAGGACAAGCTGGGTCAGCGTCCGAGCGTCCCTGGCAGCGCGGGTACGGATGTCACCAAGCGCACCGCCTTCGTCGTCGACGATTCGGTAAGCGAGCTGCAAGATCAGCTCGTGCTCGGGCGTAGGGGAGCGCTCAAGCGTGAACAGAAGCTGTGTGGGATCGGTCATCGCCAGCGAGGCGACGTACGCCTTGATCACAGCGCGAAAGCGGGCAAGTGACTCTCCGCGCAAGTTGGCGGCGAACGTTGCCGCTGCTTCGCGCACCGTTTCGTCTGGATCGTCGAAGAGGCGCATCAGCGTGTCCGCGACTGCGCGGTCGGCCGACCACCGCAGTCGTGCCGCCAAGATCAGCGCGGCACCACGGCGTGCAACCTCGTCGTCGCTATCGACAACGCGCGGCAGCAGCTCGGGCTGGCTGGCCTCGACGGCGGCAAGCGTCATGAAGCGCGCGCCGTGCTCACGCACGTCTGAATCGCGTGAATCACGCATCTCCTCGGCGACAGGTAGCGCACGATCAACATCGCTCACGATGATCGTGAACATGAGCTTTCCGAACGCGTTGCTGGTCAAGAGCTGCCGGGCGCGATCACGCACGAGGACGTCGAACGCCTCAAGCGCCCGCTCACGATCCCAGCGCAGCAAAACCCAGATCAACTCGGCAACGAGCGCTCGCACCTCCGGCGACGGATCGGAAGCCAGGCGCACGAGATGCGGCGCCACGACCGCCGCCCGGCTACCGTCGGAGTCGAAAGCGACAAGACGCGTGAGGGCGTAGACGTTGCCTCCTCGCGCGGTATTCAGGCCGCTCGTGAATGGGTCGCCCATATCGTGCGGCGACTCGCGAGCGACCTCTGTCTCGTCGAATGTCGCCAGGTCGCGCACCCCGAGCGCGCGCGTCAGCACCAGTTCGATGATGTCGGGCGGAATCTCCTCGTCGAGGATCCCTTTGAGCGGCTGCGCGAGCCAGCGATCTTGCCCGCCAACATCAGCGGCGTGCCGCATCACCTGAAAGACGAGGTCGCGGGTGGCGCCGACTTGCGTGTCCCCAAGACCCATCAGGATCGCCTCGAGGTAATGACGGTTGTAGGACGCGTCGAGGATGAGGGCGAGGCGCGCGAAGCGGTCGGGCTCGCGCTCGGTCGCCGCTTTCAGCACATGTGACTGCTGGTAGGCACCGCCTACGAGGTCAAAGGACCTCCGGTCACCTTCGTCGGAGGCGTACTTGCGCATCGCACGCAGCCACTGCTCGTCGGTCATGTGCTCGGCCCTCTGTTCTGGGATCGGCGGGCCCACAAAGCCGCCGACGATCCCGACTGGCTGTTCCGGCTGCTCCCGCTCGAACTTGCGGCGGTGCTCGCCGAGCCTACGGCGGCCAGTCTCCGACAGGCGGCTTTCGTCAAGGCCGCTCAGGAGCACGAACGAGGAATGCCCGCGCGACGGTGCGTGTCCGCTCTCCCACTCGGGCTCGTAACTGGCCGCCACCGTCTCAATGGCCGCAAAGCGCTCGTCGCTCATGAATCGGCTTGTTGCGCGCAGCAACTCACGGCTGCGCCAGTAGTAGCTGCCGCTGTAGCCGGAGCGCAGCGCCGGGCCGCCACGCAACAACAGATCCGCGGCCCAGTCGGCGTGGGACGCGCCGCTTGCCGCGAGGGTCTCGTAGAGCAGATCCTGCGCGGCCGCGTGAATGTCGTCGACGAGCGGTTCGACCAGCTCTCGTGCCAGCTGCGGATCGCGCTCAGCGATCGTGCGAAGCGCCTGCACCATGTAATGCGTCAGCGTGTCATCAGCGTCGTGGAGGTCCTGATCCCAAAGCTGGCTTGAGAAATGCCAGTCGCTCCGTGGCAGCTGATCCCCCTGCTCGGCTTCGGCCATGACGCGCTGCATATACGGAAGCAGGCGGCGAGCGAACGCCTCGGACGCGCCTTGCGCTGACTTGGCGATCAAGTCGTTGAGTCCGTAGTCGCTCGATCGGAGTGCGACCACCTGCCCACCCTCAGCTTTCGCATGTGCGCCCGGCCGCTCGTCAAGCCATGCGGCGAGCAACTCCACTCCCCACTCGGGCTGCGCGTCACCGATGTTGTGGACGATCATGAACAGCTCGTGCTCGTCGGTGAAGATGCCATCGCGAACCGCGTCAAGGACAAGCTCGAACAGGCGCCGGTCGCTGTCGACGTCGACGAAGCGGGCAACCCACATCAGCCAGCCGCGATAGTCAGGATGAGCCTTGTACCCGGCAAGCAGCGCTGCTGCGCGCCCCCCGCCGTCCGCCCCAGCCTGTGCGATGACGGTGACCGCACGCTCGTTCAAGTCGCGGTCCGACGCTGAAAGCCACTCCTCGACCAGGCCAGCGCGATCAAGCGCGGCAAACCATCCATCCGTCCTGATCACGCCTTCAGCGCGAGGGCGCCACGCTGGGTCAACAAGAAGGTCGCTAATGAGGCCAACCTCAGCGCCTGTGGGGTCGTTAAGCGCCCGCAAGATCGCAAACACCGAATCCTTGATGTGGTAGCGAACATGCGGGTCAGCAAGCAGCTCGCGCACTTCTCGGATGAAGCGCTGATTGTCGAGCTCGCGCAAATAGAGCAGCACCTGCCTAACCTGCGCGCGTCGGAACAACTCTTGCTCGCCGCCAACGAGAAACTCGCTGAGTGTTTCTCCGCGCTTGGCCCAGCTGCGGGCGAAGGCATAGTCGAACAACGCCTCATGAAAGAACGACACACGACGATCTCCCCTCACGAGCAGGTGCTCAGAGGCGAGCACGTCGACGTCGTCGTTAAGCCCTTCCGCTTCGAGTACCCGACCGGGGAGCGTAAGTGTCTGTCGCGCAGACATCTCGTTTACGAGGACATCGATCGTCTCATCGAAGCGGACGCTCTCGCGGCGCTCAATCGCGGCGCGACGCTTCAGCTTCCAGTAGCTGCCCAGCAGACCCTGCGCCGTTGCGAACGTGAGGGCATCACGTTCGCCGGTCACTGTCTGCAGTAGCGCGAGATTGAGTGGGAGGCGCAGAAGGTCGCGCTGCGCTTCGCGAAGGGCACTCGGCTCGATCCCCATCTCCATCAGTGTCGTGTCGACCTGGGTGTTGGTGAGTGGCGCAACCTCGACGAGCTCTGGCGCGCGCGCGCCCTGGGCATCCGCAAGGGTCTTGAGCCGTTGGTCGTTGTCGATGTCGTACCGGCGACAGGCAAGAACGACCTGGACGCCGAATCGCGCCGCCTCGTCAAGCAGCTCGTCGACGACCGGGTACATCTCAGGCGCTCGCCCGGAAGCGAGGCTAACCGCGTCAAGCTGGTCGATAACAAGTACGGCCCGCCGGCCCGCCGCAGCACGCGCAAGGGCGACGGCAGGCGATGAGGGCAAGTCGAGCGCCGCGCCAAGCTGGCGCGCGGAGTGCACGCCCATGTACGAGTCGAGACGAAGCGCGAGAACAGCGGCGTTCTCGGCCACGAGCGTGTCGACGACCTGCGCCACGACCGCGGATTTGCCGCCGCCGGCGTCGCCAGCAACGAGGACGAGTCCCGCACCTTTGCGGATCAGATCGAGAATGGTCGCGGTCTCCGCTCGCGCAAGCGGCGGCCGGAACAGACGCGCTTGTGCATCGGCCAGATAGCGCCGTGTCTGCGCGGCGACGAGGTCGGCGACGGTATTGGCGTCCCACAGCGGGTTCTGCTGAACGCCGGCGTCGCGCATCTCCCGCCAGAGCCCGTCAGCGGTAAGCGGCACGCCGGTCCGCTTGAGGGCGATCTTTCCCAGCGTCGCCGTCGCCGGCCCCGGAGGCCCCTCAAACAAGAGCTGAGCCACGGTGGCATTCATCTCTTCGAGTTGGCCCTCGTCCGGCTTATGCACTCTGGTCTTGCGTAACACCGACCACGCCGCAACCGGCCCTCCCCACTTGCCGGCGAGCGTGTCAAACGCCGCCCGCTGCCCGTCATTGCCGGAGATCAGAAGTGAGAACGCCGGATAGTCGTCTGCCCGATCGGCGGCATCGATCAGCGTCTCAAGCGGGATGCACGGGATTGTTGAGACGAACGAGTAGCGCCGACCCGCGTCGACGTATGCCTTGGCGGCGGTCAAGACGCCCGCGCCGTCAAGGCGGTGGATCGTCCAGTTGGGAGAGTCGCCGGCTTGGCGCTTGCTCTGGTGACCTTCGATTTCGCCATTGCGGTCGACGAGGAACTCAACCGCGTCGCCGAGCGGATCGACGGGCTCGACCGTGACCGCGTCCGCCCTGCCAAGCAGCACGTCGAGCAAGTGCTTGACCGTCCATAGCTCCTCAAAGCCGGCGCCGAACTTGGCCGCTTCTCCTCCTGCCCTTGGACTCGTCCGCTTCACCTCCTCCGTTGTCGTTGCTGTCGGGCTGCGCTGCGGCGGCGCTCGCCACCGTTACCTACACCCCTCACGCCCGGACGCGCGATAGCCGCGGACGCGCGCCGCCAGAGATTGTCGCGGAGCGCCGAGGAGAACAGCGGCTCGACTGAGCGCCGCGCACCTGGTGCCTCCGGCGCCTGCGCTTTCGGCGGTTTCGGCGCCGCTCCCCCGAGGCGGCGACTTCTGGCCTCGCTTCGACGCGGGCTTCACGTGGCTCAGGTGGTACTCGTGCAGCGCCTCGTTGTCCTCCTCGGGCTCGTTCCAGCCTCGGCCTCGCCGTTTCCGGCCGAGGCGCTGGGCGAACTCGCCCTTCAACCGGGTCAGCGGATCCTTGCCCGCCGGGGGCAGCGTGTCCATCCCGTAGTCGGGATCGAGCGGCGTACGGCCGTACGCGTCTCGCGCCATCGTCGAACCGTCGCCGTAGCCGATGATCGTTTCGCCTCGGTGATGGAGCTCACGAGGGTCGGGGAACAAACAGGTACCCGTTGCCAAGCTTGCCCGACTTCACCTTCTTCGCGAGGTAGTGCTCAGGGTAGAGCCAGTCCTTCTCGGCAGCCGTGATGAAACGGTATGCCCGGCTCTTGATGATGAAGTTGATCTGGCGCACCTCTGGCGACATCCTCGTCGATGGAGCCCGTCTCAACGCCACCCGAGGTCGTCGTAGAAGGGGCTCTCCTCTTCCGTCGGGCCAATCCGCGGACTCTCTCCGGTCGATAATCGAACTTCTATGCCCGCTGATACGGACGCCCGCGCTCTCCTTGAATCGCTCGTCGGGCAACAGTTCCAGACGATCACCGGCCGGCCGAACAGCGTGCTCGCGATCGAAGGTGACAGCGTGATCGTCGCGACCGGCCGCTCGCCGGCCGGGCAGCCGGTGCCGATCGAATGGGTCCAGAACGGGATCGAGCGGCTGCTCGAGGAAGGCGAGATCGAGATCAGCGTCCCCTCACTCGGCCACCGCAGCGCCTTCGTTGGCGCCGTGCTGCTCACGCTGCCAGGCGCAGTCGCCGTTCGAACGACGCCGTCGCGCGTCCGGCTCACCGATCCCGCGAGTGCGTACCGGCTCAGCGAAGCCGGCCAGATCAACACCTGGTGGGCCGACGATCCGCGGCAGCGGTTCTGGCTTGAGATCACCGACCGCCCTGACATCGGCGTCGATCTTCACTGCCCGCAACGCGACGCCGCCCGCAATCCCAACCCCGGCTACTCCCTGATCTGGTGGGTCGAGCCCGGCGACGTCGTCTTTCACTACAGCCTGAACGAACGCGCGATCGTCGCCTGGTCTCGCGCCGCCGGTGGTGTCACCGAGGCTCCGACCGTGTGGCTCTCCCACCGGGGCGAAACACGCCGCCGGCTCCAAGTCGCACGCGCCCAGCCCGGCTGGTGGCTCGATCTGGACGGCCCCTTCCCCCTCGAGCAGCCTCTGACCCTTGCCCAGCTTCGCGTGCGCGCCGACGACGTCCGCGCCGTCCTCGAGCAGCTGAAATCAACCCACGCCGGAAGCCTCTACTTCCCCTTCTTCTTCTGGGGCGGCAACGAGCTCCGCCCGATGCAGCCCTACCTGAACAAGCTGCCGGCGGAGCTCGTCGACGTCCTCCCGCACCTCGCCGCCGCAGCAGCGGCGCCGGCGGCACCAGCGGAGCTCCCTCCGGAGGCACCGACACTGGGCGCGGCATACCGCGAAGCCGAGGTCTCCACCCTGCCGGGCGAACGGGAGCCGTTCACCATCGATCCAACTCTGGTCGAGCGCGGCCTCAAGGGCCACGCGGACACCCAGAACGAGCTCGCCCGAGTCCTGCGGGCCGCGGGAATCGAACCACGCTCGCGGCTGCCCGAGGAGCCGAACTTCGACCTCGCCTGGGAGGCGAACGGAGCCGTCTTCGTCGCCGAAGTCAAGAGCATCACCGACCAGAACGAAGAAGGACAGCTCCGGCTCGGCCTCGGTCAGGTACTGCGGAACCGCCACCGCCTGCAGGGGCTCGGACACGCACACGTCGTAGCCGTCCTCGTCCCCGAGCGTGCTCCCCGCGATCCCGCTTGGCACGACCTCTGCAGGGAGCTGGGCGTCGTGCTGCTCAGCAGAGACGAGCTCGACGAAGCGCCGACGCTCGCCGGCGAGCTGTGAGCGAGACGAGAGTCGTGGCCCGGATACAACACGCGCTCTTGGGGGAGGCCAAGCAGGCGCTCACCACCTCGCTCAGCGCCTGCGTCCCAGTACGCAACCACTACTGCAACCGGCCAGAAGAGAACCTGATCGAAACGGTCACGCCCGATCTTTGGAAGGTGGCGGAGGCGGACCTTGCGAAGGGCAGAGGGCAACGAGCTCGCCTCGAAGTTTCTCGCCTCCTACTCCTCTTCGGCGCTGGTGGTCAACGCCTTCGCTCCGCTGCGCGGTCGCGTGGCGCTGCCCGGCGACCTTGTGATCGAGGGCGAGATGCGGTACGAGCAGGAGCGGTCTGCGTGGGCGCGCGGCTGGCCGCCGACGCTCGATGTCGTCGTCGAGCGCGACGGTGCGCCCGTCCGACTCTTCGTCGAGAGCAAGTGCATCGAGTTCCTGCGCAAGTGCGCGACTGACTTCAGCGCCGCCTTCCCGAAGAAGGCTGCCGAGCACCTCGACCCCGCGGCCGCCGCGGTCTTCGACACCGTCTTCGCGGATCGCGACGCGTTCGACCCGCTCGACGCCGCCCAGCTACTCAAGCATTTCCTCGCGGCGAAGAGCGTCGCCACCGAGCAGCAGTGCGAGGTCGTCCTGCTGTGCGTGTGGTGGGAGCCGGCCGACGCCGACGCATATCCGGTATTCGCCGCGCACGCCGCCGCGGCCGCACACTCGCCGCCGCGCTGCCCGACCCCGACGTAACCCTGCTACCGCTCAGCTATCGCCAGCTCTGGGCACACTGGGAGACCGTGGGCGACCGTGTTCTCGAGCAGCACGTCCTCTGCTTGCGCGAGCGCTACGCCGTCCCTCTCGGTCGACGGATCGACGCTGTCAAGACGAAATAGCTGGCCGCGGGCGACCGCAGCGCCCGGAGGAGGCGAACCTGCCGCCCCTCGCCGCCTTCACCATCAGCACCTCGCCGTCCAGCACGCACGACATGGTTTCGCGAACAGTGGCGATCTCACCACGTAACAGTGGGTCTGACCACGTTGTATGTTGTGAGAACGGACAACGATCCGCGAGTACGAGACGGGTGCATCAGGTCGTGCACGCGCGGGTTGACTTCCTCCGCCGAGTCCGTAAAGGCTGGCCGCGACCGTCTGGACCGAGCCATCGCCTAACGACTTCGACTCGGTGGGAGGCGCTCGTCGGGGCCGTCGCGGGTGTGGTACCCCCGGAGACGTGGGGGCGGGGTCTGAGCCCGAACCGCAGAGAGCTAAGTCGACTTCGGGAAGCGGTACGGAGAGAACGTCCGCTTCTTCGGCTCCGACCACTCATTCAGCCCTGGGCCGCGTGGACAGACGAAGAGGATCGGGATATGGCCGACGAGCGGCTCGTTCAGGTGCCGCATCTGCTCGAAGCAGTAGTGCAACGTCGCGTGGTCGGGTTGGAGGATGACGCCGGCGACGATCTGGCCGCGAGCGTGTCCGCGGCGGAACTTCAGCAGGTCGTTGTAGATCTCCCACCCCTCCATCTCGAGCGCGACGCCGACCTCCTCACCGTCCCGCGGGTAGAACTTCAGCGCGTCGTAGCGCTCGTTGATCGGCAGGTCGTCGTGCTCAGACGAGTAGGGCGGCACCCGAACCTCCGGAATCCAGCCGTGATCGACTAGACGCTTCTTGTACTCCTGCGGCTTGTAGAGCGGCTCCGGGCGCCAAGCCTCGCAATGCCCGAGGATCGCCTCCTCGAGCTCCGCCAAGGCGCCAAGCTCCCTTAGTAGCTCCTCCGCGCCCGCCTGGGAGCGGACAACGAGTTCGTATGGGGCGGCATCGACGGACCCCGCTGGGATGGTTGGATCGAGCGGAGAGCCCACGGCGGCATCATCTCCGAGTAGGAGCGATCGTTCCAGCCCGCGAGCGTCGGAGCGGCCCCGCGATGTCGTCCGTCGCAGTGCATCCGATCTGCCCAATACGGTTGCTAGCGTGCCATCGCGGAATGGCCGAGCAGAACGAACTGGTCGGCACGAGCACGGCGGCCGACCTGCTCGACGTCTCGCAGAACCGTATCCGGCAGCTCATCAGTTCCGGGCAACTACCGGCTCAGCGGATCGGTCGCACGTTCGTCATTCGGCGACGCGACGTAGAGGCCTTCGCTGCGCTTCCACGCGGACGACCACGGCACCCGCGTCGCGTCCGGTAGGGGTGTCGCGTCCGGTGCGGCCGCGAACATGGTGAATCGAACGTGCATTCCCTGTTGACGGCAATAGAGAAAGGACGGTAGGGTCGAGCTGCGATGACCACAAGAGCCTCCCTGTCAGTCGCCGGCCTGTTTGCTGGTATAGGAGGGATCGAGGTCGGCCTGCACGAGGCGGGCCACCGGGACCGTCCTCCTCTGCGACGTCGACACCGCGGCGCAGCGCGTCCTCATTGAACGCTTCGCGGGCGCTCCGCTCGTCGGTGACGTGCGTGAGCTCATTGCGCTTCCGAGGGTCGATCTCTGCGCGGCTGGCTTCCCGTGTCAAGACCTGAGCCAGGCGGGCCGAACGGCCGGGATCCGAGGCGACAACTCCGGTCTCGTCAGCGAGGTCTTCCGACTCGTCGCGGCGAGCAACCCGCGGTGGCTGCTCCTCGAGAACGTGCCGTTCATGCTCCAGCTCGACCGCGGCGAGGCGATGCGCTTCCTCACGCGCTCGTGGAGGAACTCGGCTTCAGGTGGGCGTACCGAGTCGTCGACGCGCGCGCCTTCGGCGTGCCTCAGCGCCGGCAACGGGTCCTCGTTCTCGCGTCGCGGACCGAGGATCCACGCGAGGTCTTGTTCGTCGGAGACGAAGGGCGAGCCGACGTGGCCCGACCCGTCGGAGGTCGCCTGCGGCTTCTACTGGACGGAAGGACTGCAGGGACTCGGTTGGGCCGTGGACGCCGTACCCACGCTGAAGGGCGGCTCGACGATCGGCATCCCCTCGCCGCCCGGCGATCCGGCTCCCCGATGGCTTCATCGGTATCCCCGAGATCCGAGATGCCGAGCGCCTGCAGGGCTTCGAAGCGGACTGGACAGCCCCTGCGGTCGATAATGGGCGGCGCAAGGGAGTCCGCTGGAAGCTCGTCGGCAACGCCGTAAGTGTTCCCGTCGCGCGCTGGGTCGGCGATCGCCTCGTCGACCCCCGTCCGTATGACACGCGCGGCGACACCGAGCTTGTCGGGCGGGATCCGTGGCCGAAGGCCGCCTGGGGCGACGGTGAGAAGGCCTTCCGGGCGGACCTCTCTGCCTGGCCGGTCCGCGAGCCGTACCAGCATCTCGCCGAGTTCCTCGCGTACGAGATCGCGCCGCTTTCGACGCGCGCGACCGAGGGCTTTCTTCGGCGGGCGATGGAGTCGACGCTCAGATTCGTCCCGGGTTTCCTAGACGACGTCGCCGCTCACCTGGAGACGATGCGCGACGAGGCTCTGGCGGCGTAGCGCTCGACCCCCTTCCGCCCCGTGGTGCAGACTTGCGTGAGTGGCCACGACTTCTCTCGCCCAGGTCGCGACCGGGGCCGACAAGGATCTTTCGCTTCGGCAACTCCTCGACGAGCTCGAGCCGAAGCCCGACGTCTCCGCCGATCGCGAGGACAAGCATGCGTACGCGATGGCGCTTTCCCGCAAGCTCGCCGTATTCATGGCCCGTGCGCTTCGGCCGCTTTCCCGAACGTGCTGCCGACTGAGGACGACGTCGGACACGAGTCGCTGACGGGGAGCGCCGAAGGAAGAAGCGCCTCGACGTCAAGGTCTGGGACGAGACCCTCGGACTTCTCCTGCTCGTCAGCCTGAAGACGTACAGCTTCCAGGACTGGAACAGCAAGACGAAGAAGGCGGGCCGGTACACGAAGAACATCCAGCGGAACGGGAAAGAGCTGAAGGACGAAGCGGACGTCATCCACCGCAGGCAGCCCTACTCGGTGATCGTCGCGATCATGTTCCTCCCCGACGGCGCCTGCCTGGATGGGAACCCGGAGTCGACCTCCGACGTCCAGGGGCCGTCCTCCTTCGCCAGCATCGTTCGCAGGCTCCGTGTCCGAGCGGTCGCGCGCTCAACCCGGACGAAGAGCGGTTCGACCGCTACGACCTGACCGAGCGCCTGTACGTCGGTCTCTACCGGTACGACGGGCCCGATCGGGGAGCTCTCCGCTTCTTCGACGTGATGCGCGACCCACCTCGGAACGGAATCCCGCCAGCTTCGGCGACGCTCTCACTCGGTGAGCTGGCCGCGGAGATCAAGCGGCTGGTGGACGAGCGGAACAGCACGGGCATCGAGTGGGCCACCCTGACGGAGGAAATCGACGAGGTCGACGAGACGTTTGAGTAACGCCGCTGAGCGCGATCAGCTCCGCGCTTGCCCGTTAGCCCCTCACTCGGGTCCGAGTACCAATTCCGCGATCTCGGACGATTTTTCTGTCGGGTCCTCGTGCGTCCACATGCGAACGACGGCCCATCCCGCTTCGCGGAGGCGTTCGTCCGTGTCGGCATCGCGGCGTCGGTTGGCCTCGATCTTCTCGCGCCACCAATCCGCGTTCGCCTTCGGCCAAGACGCGTGGTCGGGGCACCCGTGCCAGAAGCAGCCGTCGACGAAGATCGGCGACGCGCGCCCTGGGGAAGACGACGTCGGCCTCACGGCGGACGCCCGGCAAGCGGCCGCACGTGCACGCGAAAGCGCAGCCCGCGCCGGTGGAGTGCCGAGCGCAGCTTCCTCTCGGGCGCGGTGTTCCGGGATGCCTGGAGCTGCATCCGGCGACTCACCGACTCCGACGAGGGCTTGGCCGGTTGAGACTGGCCTGCTCGAGCCGTCATCGGCCCTAGCTTACGGGCTCGTCTTGGTCGTCCTCCCGACTCTTTAGGCTGGCTCGACAGTGAGGGCCAGAGCCGCGTGTTCACTTTCGTCGATCTCTTCTCCGGAGCCGGAGGATTCACACTGGGACTCGAGCGCACGGGAGGTACCGGCGAGCATCGCCGTCGAAAGCGACCCCGACTGTGCTGCGACCTTCCGGACGAACTTCCCGGAGTCCATCCTCGTCGAATCCGACATCCGCACGGTGGCCTACGACCGGCGGCGCCGTTTCGACGTCGTGGTGGCCGGCCCGCCGTGTCAAGGGTTCTCGACTCTCAACCGCGAGCGCAACGGCGACCCACGGAACCTCCTCTACACCGAGGTCCTGCGATGCGTCGACGCACAGAGTCCCGTATTGTCGTCGTCGAGAACGTCCCGAAGTTCATCGAGTCGGAGAAGGGCTGACGCTCGCCGAGGCGCTACGCGCGCGCGGCTTCTCGGTCCGTTCGGGAATCGTGAACGCCGCGGACTACGGAGTTCCGCAGCGGCGTATCCGAGCACTGGTGTCGGCCGCGGTGGCCGGGGTCGCGCCCTGGCCGGTCGCGACCCATTCGGCAGCTGGCGGGAGTCTGCCCGGGCACCGCACCGTGGCGGACGCGTTCGCGCTCCTCCCGACCGAACCCGACGGCGGCAACTGGCATCGGGACGACTACGCGCGCCGCTCCTCGCAGATCGAAAGGCTGCGATCGATCCGCGAGGGCGGCTCCCGACGCGACCTCCCTCCCGACCTCGTACTGGACTGCTGGAAGGACGCCGACGGCTACAACGACGTCCTGGGGCAGACTCGAGTGGCACCGTCCCGCGACGACCGTCCGCACGGAGTTCTTCCGGCCCGAGAAGGGGCGATTCCTGCATCCGACGGCCGACCGTCCGATCACGCCGCGCGAGGCCGCGCGGTTGCAGTCCTTCCCCGACTCGTTCGTGTTCCCCGAGGACCAGACGCTGTACAGCGTCGGGCGCCAGATCGGTAACGCGATGCCGCCGCGGCTGGCGGAGGCGATCGGGCGCGCCGTCGTCGAATCACTCGCCGCCGCGCCGCGCGCGGCACGGCGGCGAGGGTCGCGCACTTCGACCGTCGCCGCCTGACGACCACGGGTCGACCGTTCCTCCGGAGCGGGATAAGTTCTCTTCGTCAACATCTCAAGGACGAGAACAAGCGGTGGTGGACGATGGCCGAGCTGCACACGATCGGTCAAGCAGCAAACGACGGAGAGTTGGAGGTCCTCCGCATAGTCCGGGACGGTCTCGACGAGGACTGGCATGTCGTCGGGCAACTTCTCGATCCGCCAGGGCGGGCGATCGTTCGAGTGCGACGCCGTGGCCTTCGGACCTTCCGGGTGGGCGTACCTGATCGAAGTCAAAGCGTGGCTGGGCCGACATTCGCGGTAACGACGTCCAATGGGAGCTGCCGGCGCTCGTCGGTGATGACGTTCTGTTCCGGCCGAACCCCGTCGAGCTCACGCAGCTCAAGGCCCGTGTGCTCGCAACCGTCCTTCGGGAGGAGGATCCGCCGCTCAAGGCCATTTTCATCCAGCCCGTCGTCGTGCTCGTCTCGGAAGACGAGCCCGAGCTCGAAGGCAGCTGCGCCGACTTCACGGTTCTCGTCCGCGACCTCGTCGCGCGGGTGCTCGCCGACCCGCGCCCCTACGCGAAGAAGGTGCCCGACGACGCCGCCGAGCGCGCGAGCGCGGTGCCTCAAACGCACGACAGTCGCCGATCGCGCCAGAGCAACGTGCTCGGCGCCTGGGAGCTCGTCGAGGAGCACGAGGCGGGGTCGACCTGGGAGGTCTGGTCGGCCCGAGCTCGCCTCGGGGGCGAGGGGGCGCGGCCGATGCGGCTGAAACGGTACCGGCTCGATCCGCTTCTGACAGGAGAAAGCCGGCAGCGACAGCGCGAGCGTGCGCGCCGCGACCTGGACGCGCTTCAGCGTCTCAACGGGGCGGACGGAGCCGTGCCGCTCGTCAGCGCGATCGAAGAGATCGACGACTCGTTCGTCGTCGTCACCGAATGGCCGAGCGGGCAGTCCTTGGCCTCGATGCTCGAGGAAGGACCCTCGGACGAACAGGACGCCGAGGAGGTGTTCGAGGCGTTGGTCGCAGCGGTCGCATCGATCCACCGCCTCGGCGTCGTCCACCGCAACCTGTCACCCCGTTGCGCGCACTTCCTGAGCAGCGGGCGAGTCGTCGTGACCGACTTCGACTACGCGCGCCTGCCGAACACCTCCGGGAGTGTCACGGAGCACATCGCCGACGAGCTCGCGAACGACTACGTCGCACCCGAAGTCGAGGACGGATCCGGCGCAGGCGACGAAGGCGTCGGACGTGTGGTCACTCGCGCGAATCGGTCTCGACCTGTTCGGCGCGACTGGGTCGATCGACCCAGCCGATCGCGTCGTCGAACGGTGGCGCCGGGCGTTCGAGCGTGCGCTCTCCGACGATCCCGCGAATCGCCCTGGCGACGCCGAGCTTTTCCTGGTCGAGCTGAGGAGGAGAGTTCCGCACCACCCCTGTTCGACGGGTTCGAGCCGAACGACGAGCTCGAGGAGCGCTGGGTCGTGCGATCGGAACCGATCGGCGAAGGCGGAATCGCACGTGTCTACCGCGTCCACGACACGACCACGCAACGCGACTACGCGGCCAAGTTCGTCCGCGACGAGTTAGCGCACCTGATCGATCCGGTGCAGGAGTACCAGCTCCTGTTCGACGTCCCGGATCACCCTTACCTCGTCAAGCCGGAGTTCCCCGAGCACATGACGAAATTCCGTCGCGCGGGAAAGCAGCACGAGCTTCGGAAGACGTTCCTCGTCACGCGCTGGGTGGAGGGCACCCGTCTCGACCGGCTGCTCGGCCGAGAAGCTCGGCCCCGTCCGCTGCGTCGAGCTCGTACTCGCCCTCGCCGACGTGGTCGCCCACCTTCACCGCGCACGGCCTGCTCCACCGTGACCTCAAGCCGCACAACGTCATCGTCGACGGGAAGACCGGCAACCCGCGGCTCGTCGATTTCAACGTCAGCCGCGCGGTCGAGACCGCGGACCGAACCGAGATCGGAACCCCGCCGTATCGTCCGCCCGACCACGCCGAAACGGGATGGACCTTCGGCTCCGACGTCTACGCCCTCGGCGTCATCCTCTGCGAACTGCTCGCCGGCCGCCTGCTCAGGCCGACGGCCCGCGACTGGCTCGACGACGATCCCGGCGTCCCGGCGGCGCTCGCACCCGTCCTCGTGCGCGCGACGGCGCCGAGACGCAGCCGGATCGATACCGACCGTCGGACGCAGTTCGCGGACCGCCCTCGAGTCCGCGCTCGTCGAGCTGAAGCGCCCTCCCGGACACATCGATCCCGCGCCACTTCCGGTGCCGCCCGCGGACGAACTCGAGCGCCCGGACTGGAACCCCTACCAGAGTCGCCTCGTGAGTCTGTTCTCGCAGAGCCGCACCACGAACGCCGGAACTCGCGGTCTCGACGACTTCGCCCGGTGGGCCTACGTCGAGACGCTCGTCGACCGCGATCTCTTCCCCGACATCGTCTGGGGGAAGTACGGGCTCGTCGTGATCACCGGAAACGCCGGTGACGGCAAGACGGCGTTCATCCAAATGCTCGAGCAGCGTCTGGAAGGGGAAGGAGCAGACGTCACGCGACGACCCGGCGGCAACGGAAGCACGATCGTCCGGCACGAGCATCGGTTCGTCACGAACTGGGACGGATCGCAAGACGAGGGTGAATACGAGAACGACGCCGTCCTGCTCGACTTCTTCGCTCCCTTCGCAGGCGAGCGTCCGGACCGGCCACCCGCGGAGACCCGCGTCATCGCAATCAACGAGGGACGCCTGCTGGACTTCGTCGGCGCAACACAGGGACGCGTATCCCTGGCTCAGCGCAGCCGTTCTCGGGCTCTTCACGGAGCAGCGCCCTCCGGAAGAAGACTGGCTGTGCGTCGTCAATCTCAACCTGCGCGCACTGACGCTCGCCGGTGACGACAGCGACGATTCGGTCGTCCACCGTCTACTCGCGCGTTTCTCCGACAGCCGCCTCTGGGAACCGTGTGCCGGCTGTCGAGCGGAGTCCCTGTGTTACGCGAAGGGAAACGCGGAGCTGCTTCGCGACCCCGTTCTCGGCCCGCGCGCCGGCGAGCGAATCCGCCAGACACTCGACCTCGTCAGACTGCGCCGGCGACTGCACATCACGATGCGCGATCTCCGCTCCGCGCTCGCCTTCGTCGCTGGCGGGGAACCGTACCTGCGACGAGATCGTAGCGCTGGTCGAAAACCACGACAGCGAGGCCCTCCTCGCCGGACAGCTCTACAACGCGCTGTTCGCCGCCAGCGACAAGCTGGCTCCACCCGCGCGCGCCCCGGAAGCGGTCCGCGATCGACTGCTTGAACGTCGTCGGCACGCTCGACGTCGCCAAGACCTCGAACCCCGAGGACGACGCCCGGCTCTGGGCGCTCGGCGTGGCGGCCCTTCGACCCGACCCGCCGGGGTCTGGCACGAGCGGATCGCGAGCTTCTCGAGGAGCTGAAGGAGCGGCTGCCGCAATCATCGTCTCAGCTCTTCGATCGTCGCGTTCGCGGAAGCCTGCGGCTCCTTCAGGCGTCGCTGCGGCGCAAGCTCTTCCTCGAGCGCGAGGACCCCGAATGGCTGTCAATGTACCCCTACGACCGTCTCGCCCTCTTCATTCGCCAGCTGCACACGTGCGGCCCGGAGGACCGTGACGCCGTCGCCCAGGCCGTCTCGAACAGCGAAGGTCTGTTCAACGAGTCGTTCGCGAACGTCGTCGCGGTTCGGCTGGCGAGGGAAAGCGGCGGCGCGGACCGAAGCTTCGTCACGCACCCCGCCGAGCAGTTCCGACTCGACGCCCTCGATCGTGGTGCGAGCGCGCGCTACGTCGAGTACGCGCCGGACACCCTCCTCTTCAGACACGCCGGAAAGGAATCGGTCGCGCTCGAAATCGACCTCGATCTCTTCGAGATGCTCACTCGAGTGCTCGGAGGGCTTCACGCCGAGCCGCGAAGAGCTTCGCGGCGCCTGGCTCAATCTGCGCATCTTCAAGGACCAGCTCGCAAGTGTCCCGTCCGATTCCCTGCTGCTCAGTCGCGACGATCGCCACTTCTTCAGAGTCCGCCGAGTCGATGAGGCCGCGGCCGTGGGAGTCGAGGAGGCGCGCTAGTTGGCGCTCAAGTCACCACACCGCGACTGGCGGCTCGAGGTGATCAGCCCGCTGGACGTGCGCGCGATCGGTCTCGACCAGCTTCTGACGCGTCTCTGGCTCCGCGTGTGGTTCGAAAACCGACCTCTGATGGCACGCCCGAATTCGCTGCAGACAGTCGCGGAGCTCGCGAACGAGATAGAACGGAGCAGCAACGAGCACTTCCGAGGCTTCGCGGACGCGGAAGGAGCCGCGGAGACCTGGTTGCGAGCCGACCTGGTGAAGACCCTGCGGCGGTCGCCGGACAAGTTCACCGTCGCTCGACCCGCGCACATCCTCGCAACCCGCATACGGAGCGTTGACCGACAAACGGACGACTCCTCGGCGTCGCTCGCCGTCTACTCGTGGATCGAACAGGTCGATCCCCAGCTCCTATCCGACTTGCGCAGCTTCATCGACGTCGACGTCGAGCAGGAATCGGTTGACCTGTCCACGTACGCGCTGGCGCTACTCGGCAGCGAACAGGCTCCCGACATGATCAGGTCCGACACGCCCGCAAGCGTGCCGACACCAGTCTGCCTCGGCCAAGCCAAGACATACGCGGAGGATGTCCGCCGTTTGCTGGCCTACCGCGATTCGATCCCACGCTCTGCTCTCGTCGATCATCTGCGTCGGCTGACGGGCTTCCACCTGGGTCTCTACCTGCTCCGCGTCTTCCGAGCCGTCGTCGAAGTGGAACAATCGGGCGTCCGCTCGTGCGAGGCGTGCCGGACGGGCTCGGCGCCCTCGTCCGGAAAATGCCCCTACCGTCTCGAACTATTGGCCGACTGCGGCGAGGATGCTCGCTCGCCGGTCGCCAAACTCGCCGAGTTGTCGTGGGCCACCCAGGAGGATCACCTGGCCCGATACGTGCGAAGCCACATCGCTCTGAAGAAGCTCCATGAGTTCGCAGACTACCTCGGCAGGAACCGTCAGAGCGGAGGCGGTTCCCTTCACAACGCTCGAGGAGATCTCCGCGGTCGAGCGATCCAGCCGACCCGAGCTGATCGACCTCTTCTTCGATCAGCGGATCGAGCAACTCGCCCAAGACAGCGGAAGCAAGGAAGAAGCCGACCGCGTGAGCGAACTCGAAACCGACTACCGGGCTTTGGGCCTGTCGCCGTTCCGCGTCTACGTCGCCCTCCTCGCCCACTCGTCCGAGAGGCGATGGTTCAGCTACCACCGGTATCTCCTGGACTCGCTCCTCTCGAAGAACAGCTCCGACGGGATGCTCCGGCAACCGCTGGGCGGAAAGCGTCGCCGGCGCGTCGCTCCGGGAGCGGCCCTGCTGGAAACACTCGCCCTCATAGCTGTCGTCGACGATTCCGAGGCCGGCTACTTCACGCGCCCGCTGCGGGTCGACCAGTTGATCGCACGCCTCGATCAGCGCTACGACCTGTTGGTGGCTCGACCGCCGAGCAGCCTCGACAGCGACCTGGAGGCAAACCGCCAGATCGCCGGCAACGTCGACCGATTCAAAGCGCGACTCCGCGAGACCGGCCTCTTCACCGACCTCTCCGACGCGTTCCTCGCTCAGCTCGTACGCCCCCGTCATGTGATCGGAACGAAATGAGCGCGCTCGCTGATCACGTCGTCGAAACCCTCGCCGAGCGCGTCCTTGCCCATCTGCGCTCGCGCGGGCCTGGCCACTGCCTTCAGATCGCTCACGTACCGCTCGAGGTCGCCGATGCAGCCTGTCGACTCGTCTCCAAGGAGCTACGCGAGCCCGACCTCGCCCGTGTCGTCGTCCCGTCTGAGCAAAAGCCGAAGGCCTGGCAATCCCCACCCGCGAAGATCGTCGAGATCCGAAACGCATCGGAAGACACCGGCGGCAGGCTCGCGCTCTTCGTCCCCGCCGGACAGCACGTCGCGGCCGAGGACAGCTTCGGTCGGTCCACGTTCGAAGTGCTGGACCTCGGCGACCTGTACGACGAAGTGGTCGAACGGCTTCGGCGACGGCTCCAGACGGTCGCGCCGGCCATCGCCGAGCGGGCCGAAGCCGTCGTCGGAGCCGCCGCAGCCGAAGACGGCGTCAGCGACCGCGACGTCGCGGCGTACCTCGCCCGCATCGTGAGTCGACCATCCGAGGAGGAGCTCGGTCGCGCCCTCGTGGAAGTCGGGCTTCTACCGGACGCGTCAGTGGCGGAGCAGCCACCGGAGGATATCGGCGTGCGGATCGCCCGGAATTCGCAGTTCATGCGCGCTCTGACCGACCTCGCGCCACCAGCCGACCGCATCCAATCGCTATCGATACCTCCCGACTTCTCCGACGCCAGTCGAGTCACCTCCGAACTCGCCGAGGCGTTACGCGACGGCACCGTCGATCGACACGAGCTAGCGCGGCGACTCGATCGCGACGGCCGCCAAGAGCCGCTCGACTTCGGGCCGGTAATCAGCGCCCTCGGCGCGCAACCCGACGTGCGGGAACTCGACATCCTGAAGCTGTCGGGCGACTTCAAGGAGGCATCCGAACCGCCCACGATCACGAAGGCGAACGCACGCGTCCAGGTCAAGTACCGCTGTCGCCCGGCGCCTGCGAGCATCACGGGTCTCAAGCAGCTGCGACTCGAACTCGTGCACGTGGGCGAGCGGTTGAGCGAGGTCGCAGAAACCGGCATCGAGGCCGCCAAGAGCGGCAATTCGCTGCCGGCGAGAACCGAAGGGACGTGGAGCCTACGCCTCCCCACCGACGCGCTGGAATCGGGCATCTACCGCGTTCGCCTCCGCGCCATCGACGCAGACAATTTCCCGCTGAAGGAGGCACTGTCCGAGCCTTTCAAGATCCACGAGGAGATCGAAGAGATCGATCTGGAGGTACGCCCAACGCGCTCGGTCGCCTCCGCACGCGTCGATGCCCGCCTTCGACATCCGGAAGGTCGTGTCCCCGACATCCCGCGAATCACACTGGCGGAGGGGAGCGGACTCGACGAGCACGCGATCTCGCTCACGATCCGCTTCGACGAGACCCCAGGCCGATGGCAAATGCAGGCCTCCCGCGTCCTCGCGCTTGTCGAGCGGTACACGTTCCAGGCCCCCCGCTCGCTCGCGCGCTATCGCCTCTCGCTCCGCAACAACGAAATCGAAGAGACGCTCCTCCCGGACAGCGAGGTCGACCTTCCCGAGGATTTCCTCCACGCCCGCGAGACTCTCTTTGCCGAAATCGAGCGAAGCCAGTATCCGCGAGACGGATCGACGGCCGGTCCCCTCGTCGCGCTCGCGGACCTGCGACCACTCGAAGTATCAGTGGAGCGCTACACCGACGCCTGGACATCGGCGATCCGGGCCGCGAAGTCGGCCGCCGAGCAACGGGCCCTCCTCGATATCGATCAGGTCACGTTCGACGACAGCGGTCTCGGAAGCGGCGTCCTCATCGGTCCGACACATCCGCTTCGGCTCGCATGGCTGGCGCGGTACCAGACCACGATCGACGAATGGCTGCAGCGAGGCGGCTCCGCGCCCGAGGAATCGGCGGAGGTGGGGACGCTCGTGGACATGCTGACCCCCGCGAACGTTCCACATGTCGTGTTCACGGAACGGGGCGAGCTGAGACACCTCGAGTCCATCGACATGAGCTGGGGGCTCTGGGCTCCCCCCGCCTCCCCCGACGTCAGCGCCCTCGCCAACATCGTCCGAGCAGACCTGGGCCTTCCCCGTTCAACCGGCGGCGGCGTACGGGTCGCGGACCTAGTGCAGCGAATTCGCCGATATCTGACCGCACATCCGTACGTCGAACTGCTCGAGATCAACTTCGTGCATCCCGGAGCAGGCGAGCTCGTCTTGCAAACGCTTCTATCGCTGCAGAGCGATCCGGCCACGGAGAGCCTCCGTTACATCGTCCGCCTCTTCGCCACCGAGCTCTCACGGACTGAGCTCGGGCGCGCGCTCGACGAATTCATGGCTGATCCGGAATCCCTGAGAACGGGCAGAAAGGACGCCGCAGACGCCTTTCTCGCCTCCACCGACGACCCGCTCACGCCGAAGCTCACCTACAGCAAGCATGAGGTCAGCGAGCTACTCGACGCACCCGAGCGGTTCCCAGCCCACCTCACCTTCTTCCTCGACTGGTTCGGGCTCGACGTCGTGCCGGCGCCGCCGCTCACCGACAGACGGTCCTTCTTCGCACGAGGCCTCATCGTCGACCCCGTAAGCGTCTATCGACCCGGAGAGGCCGATCTGAACCCGCAATGGGACGAGCACGTAATCGCGCCCGACACGGCAGGCGACTGGTTCGTCCGGGCGTACGCCGCCTGCGAGCAAACGACCGCGCAACTGCTCGACCCCGACGCGCAGGGGACTGTCCCCGCCGTCCGCCTCGTGCTCGACCGTGTGCGGCGGAGCATTCTCGACGCCGTACACCGCTACTCGGACTGGGTCGTCGTGATCGATCCCGTCTTCACAGAGGACTATCTCGACTCACCACCGCTGCCCGGCGAATCGCCGCGCTACCTCATCGACTCCGTCGATCCCGGCGCGCTCGAGGCGACCCGCCGGATCATGATCTCGACCCGATCGCGAGCCGAACTCGGAGGACTGCTACGACCGGTACTCCGGAAGTACGACCTCGAGATCGCCGACGACCGCGTAGAAGTGCTGCTCGATGCGCTCCGCGCACTGAGCGCGGGCCTCCCGCTCAAGCTGCTCAACAACCCCACGCAAGCGATCGAGGCGCTGTCGCTCGCGCTCGCCACCGTCTACCTCGCAGCGGAAGGAATCCTCAGACATGCGATCGTCATCCCGCTTGACCTCCACCACGATCTCTTCCGGGAGGAAGCCGGCTTCGACGACACGGCGATCACCGACCTGAAACGCACCGACCTCGCGATCGTCCAGATCGACGCCGAAGAGCGTCGGCTCGGAATTCATCTCGTCGAGGTGAAAGCGAGAGGGCAGCTCGCCGAGATAACGCCTCTCGAGCTAGTCGAGCACATCGACGCACAGCTAGAGAACTCGCGCGCCGTCTTGCGACGGCGGTTGTTCTCGGCCGAGGTCCGCCAGCGCCACGGCTCGCTGGCAGGCGCGTTGATGGTGCGCCGCCTAACCCGCCTGCTCAGCCGCTACACGGAACGGGCGCTCCGCTACGGCTTCCTCGAACCGGACCGGGCGCGCGCGTCGCGTGAGTTCCTCGTCAGCCTCGACCGCGGATTCTCGATCGGCTTCTCGAAGCACGCACTGCTCTTCGACCTCGACGGACCATCGCTGCCCCCCGAACGCATCGAGGACGTGCGCGTCCAGCGCATCGGGCGCGAGCGTATTCTCGACCTCCTGAACCGGACGCAGACGCCCGTCGGCACCCAACACGTGGACACCGATCCGGAAAACGTACGGACGGTACTCGGTCTCGACGCAGAGCCGGAAGCGCTCGAGGAAGTCCCAGCAGCCGAGATCGAGACACGCGACGATGCGGCGGAGGTCGAGAAGAGAACCGGAGACGAGGAGGGCGGTGGGCCCGAGCCGGTTGCCCCGAAAACGCCGATCACCACCGGCACAGCGCCCGACGAGGGACCATCCCCCGACGCGGTGTTGCTGCTCGGATCGACTCCCTCGAGCGCCCAGTTCGGGATTATCGGTCGAGTCGCCGGATCGGGCCGCGATGTCGCGTTCGACACCGACGGCACCAACGTCGTGTCCGTATTCGGTGTGCAGGGCTCCGGCAAGAGCTACACCGTCGGCAATCTGATCGAGGCCGCTCTGCTGCCGCAGACGGAACTCAACCGGCTCCCGCACCCGTTGGCGGCGATCGTCTTCCACTACTCGACCGACCAGACCTATCTGCCGGAGTACGCGGCCATGTCCGAACCGAACGACGATCCGAGAGCGGTGGAACTGCTGAAGCGCGACTACTCCGCGGATCCGAGCGGGGTCGGGGACGTCCAAGTGCTCGTCCCGGAAGCACTGCTACGCGAACGTGAGACCGAATTCCCCGGCATCGAGGTTCGGCCGCTGCTGCTCGCCACCGGCGAACTAGCCATCGACGACTGGAAACTCCTCATGGGCGTCGAAGGCGGAGACCAGCTCTACGTCAAGGCGATGACGAATCTGTTCCGATCGCTTCGCAGCCGGCTCTCGCTCGACTCACTCCGAGACTCGATCGCCAGCGGAACGCTCACACAGCAGCAGAAGACGCTCGCCGAGACGCGCATCGACTTCGCCGAAGCCTTCGCGACAGACGTCGGTGGCGCGGGTCAACACGTCAGGCCGGGCGGGCTGCTGATCGTCGACGTTCGCGACCCCTTGATCGAGCAGGAGGAAGCGCTGGCGTTGTTCATGGTCATGCTGCGCCTCTTCTCACAAGCCCGCGATCCCGAGGGACGGCTATTCAACAAGCTCATCGTCTTCGACGAAGCACACAAGTACATGGGCAACCCACGTCTGACCAACGCAATCGTCCAGACCGTGCGCGAGATGCGGCACAAGGGAACGAGTGTCGTCATCGCCTCGCAGAACCCTCCGTCGGTCCCACGCGAGATCATCGAGCTCTCATCGATCGTGATCGCGCACAAGTTCACCAGCCCCCAGTGGCTCGAGCACATACGGAAGGTGAACGCAGCCTTCGGGCGTGAGCTGACGCCCCCCCAGCTCGCAATGCTTCCGGCCGGCGAGGCGTTCGTCTGGTCATCCGCCGGCGCCGAGGAGTTCCGGCGTCCGCAGCGGGTCCGAATGAGACCGCGGCTCGCCAAACACGGGGGCGCCACGCGGCGGGCCGGAGGTGACTAGTGGCCCGGCTCGCCTGGTGCGAAACCGGCCAGCACCACTGGCAGGCCGACCGTCGACGGGGGCCGATCCCCAGCTCGTGCCCGCGTCACACGGCGCACGAACGAGACGACAGCATCGAGCTCTGGTGCGAAACCGGACAGCACGCCTGGCGCCGCCCGAGGACCGTTGGAAGACCGCCGACCTCCTGCCCCGAACACCCTGCCGAACGAGTCACCGCTCCTCGGAGAGGTCGCACGCGGTGGATCGGGGACCTCAAGACGTGCTACCTCCTCGAGGAGGGCTGGGCGTTCAGACTGCACGTCAACCGGTTTCAGCTCAAGGGACGGGCGGGATGGCGAATGCCGCTCTCGTTGGCCGAGTCACTCGGCCTGTCGGACGGCGAGACGCGGTTTCTCACCCCGATGAACCCAGAGCTCATCCAGGAGATCTCCCTCACGCGCAAGGCCGGGGCGCTCCTCGGCGGCCCCATCGACGTTCCGCTCCATCACCTGGGCGCCGTCGACGACGACTACACGTTCTTCTGTGTTCGCGGAGACCGCTACGACTTCATATTGCGGCCCCGGGATCAACTACGCGACGCCGACGCGCTCGGCACCTTGCTCTGGTCCTGCGGCCTCGACCCCCGCGACGACACCCTCCGCCACTCGCCCTGGCGATACATCGCCAGAGCGCTCGGCGGCGAGACCCGCGGTCGGAACGAGGTGCGACGCCGGCTCGAGGTACGAAGGGACGACGAATTGCTCAACTTGCTCGAGCTCGTCGAGGCGGAAGGCGGAGTGCGCACCCCCGGCTGGATCGAAGGCTGGGCATATCGAGCGGCCCCCCTCGCGCACGAACGGTTCTTCGCGTTGGAGGGAGGTGAGCACGGCGTCCGAGTGGCCGTGGGCGTGCTCGACACCTCCGGCCAGCCGCCACGCGGACTCGTCGGGTCGGATGGTGGACTCTTGTGGCTCGACCAACCGGCCGGATTCGATTCCGAAGAACTGGAGGCGCTGCTCGAGTCACCCCCCGGAGGCCTCGTCGCGGCGGCGCGGCGGGGCGAGTGGACGAGATGGATGCGCGCCGAGCATGTCGCACGCCGAGCGGCGCTGACAGGTGTCAGGTGGTCAGTCGAGCCGAGCGGCGGACGCTGGAGCATTTCCGACGACCTGCACGATCGGCTGCTCGACGCCCTCGAGACTCTGGAGGATCAGAGCATCGGCAACACCGCGGTGCCGGACACACCCGTCCGCCAGCCCTATCCACGATCGGCGGTTGCGTTCCAACGCGCATTGGACGCCGCGACGAGGAGGCAACTCGCCGTCATCCGCGCTGACTCGACTCGCGGTTTCGTTGCCGCCTACGGCCCGGGCCGAGAAATCGTCGGCGCCTCGCTGATGGACGTTCTCGCCGCAGGATGATACGGTCGACATCGACCTCAGCCAAGGTGGCGCGCAGGCGGAGAGAATGGCTGTTTCAGCTCAATTTTCAACGCAGCCTCCTGCCCTCGCCGGCGCCTAACCGACTTCATCGGGAATCGGGGACGGCGGACGCGCGTCAGGCCGGTCGCGGACGCGGAGCGTCAGAAGAGCGCCCTGAGCGCCCTTGGCGGCTCCCACCGCACCGCAACGCGGCGCTGTCCGCCGTGGCCTGCGCGGAGATGTGACTGAACCCACGTCTGGCCAGGTTCGAGGGTGATCCCGAGATCCGCCGCCTCCCGAACCTTTTCCGGCGATGCCTCCCAGCCCTCCGGCAACCAGCGTTTGTGGCCGACAACAACGTGTGCACGAAGTGCGCGGATGTCGAGGCCGTTCCTGTGGTTGAGTTTGTAGGTTCGTGCCCTCGGCAGTGTCCTTTCGTACTCCCGGGGTTGACGCCGTCGTTGGCCCACGCGCGGGAAGCGGGGTGAGGTTCGATCGAGCTCGTGTTTCGGCCAGACGGTCAAATCGGCGAATCCGAGGAGGGCCGCGGCCCAGACGCTTGCCCTGTCGCGGCGGTCGGGGGGTTTCGTGAACGCAACCGTAAGCGGGTCCTTCGTCCAAAGCCAGATGAAGCCCGTCGCGGTCTGTTTGCCGAGCGGGGTCACCTCGAAAGGAACCCTCAGCATGGGTGCGCCGCCTTCGATGGGGCCGAACGTAAGCGACACCAGGCCCGCTCGAAGTTCGACGGGGTGCGAGTAGGCGACGTTGCGGTCGAGACGGATCTTCTCGCTCGCGGCGAGACAGAGTGCGACCAGTTCCTCCGGCAGGCCCGGCGGTACCCCTGTGATCGTGTCGTGGGTTCGGGGAGGGCGGGAGTCGCTCTCGATTGCCGGGGCGGCGCCGCCTGCGGGCGTGGTGGAGGTAGCGGCCCAAGCCGTTTCGGCCGCCAGGCGCGAGGACGCGGAAGAGGAACCGTCGGGCTCCTCGCAGGCTCCGCCGGAGCCGGTTCGCGAGGCTCGATCGCCTCCTCCAAGGCGCGCTTCAGTACCACCCAATGCCGTCCGTCGGAGTTGAAGTCGCCCTCGATCACCACCCCTCGAACTGTCGCTCTGTCGGCCGCGACAAGTCCGATCCGCGCCGCATTTCTCCGGATACTGATAGACCCGTTACCGAGCAGAAGCAGGTTACGCGGCGGCTCCACCCACGTTGGGAGCCACAATCGGCACCTCGCCCCAAGTGGTGTCTCAAGGGCGATCGATGTCGAGTCCGAGACCGGGCGGGCCCCTCTTCCTATCAGTCGGCGCAGGCGAGGAACGACGATCTCGCGTTCCTTCTTTGTGGAGGCGGGCACGACCAAGGGCTGCTTCCCCGGGCGAAACAGCCGTGTCTCGCGCTTGAGAAAGTGGATGTCGGAATTCCTTGCGTCCAGGCATATCCCGTAGTCGGGGATGCGCCGGAAGTGGCCGCCGAAGTCGCGGACTGTCGGGCTGCCCTCGTCTCGTCGAGCATCCGCTCCCGCCTCGATGAGAAGCTCCATCCTGTTGTCTCTCCTGCCAACTTTCTACCCCACCCAGCACGCGGCGCGGACTTCTCCGCACGGCGCCTTGACACGAATCGCACTTTCCGTCAACGCTTCTCAACGCTGGTGACTAGCCTATGGCACCTGCTTCTTTCGTCTCGCCCCTTTGCGTGACCCGGGATAGCGCCACCGCAATGACCAGGGTGCTTCCGTAGAACAACTGCTGCACAAAGGTTTGAACCCCCATTAGCTGAAGACCCGTGATGCCAGTTACTAGGAAGTAGACGGCAACGAAGGATCCCCATGCGTTAAAACGTCCCGGACGTATGCTCGTAGCGCCAAGAAACGCTGCGGCAAACGCCGGTAGGAGATAGGTCTGACCAGATGACGGGTCTGCGGATGCGAGGGTACCAGCGTACATGACACCCGCACCCGCACTAAGGAATCCAGAGGAGACGAAAGCCAACACGCGGATGCGGCCAACCGCGACACCGCTAAGCCTAGACACACTCCTTCCGCGACCGACAAACAATAGTTTCAACCCAAATGGAGTAAACGAAAATACGTACCACACTATTGCCGTCAGAGCGAGACCGTAGTAGAACGCCAACGGCAGGCCAAGGAAGTCAGTGACGATTCCGTTCACGAGCGTATTTGACACCCCGCTTATCGTATTTGAAGCGCTGATCCAGTAAACGATTCCAGTAACAAAAGTCCCTGTTCCAAGCGTCACAATAAATGGATCAATTGCCAGAAGAGTTACAATGAGGCCGTTAGTAAGGCCGACGGCAACTCCCGCGCCGAGAGCAACAACGATCGCTGCGCTGATCGGCCAATGATAGTTCACGTTCAAAATAGTGAGCGTCATGGCTGCAAGCGTTAGGACACTCGCGATAGAAAGATCATAGTCGCCGGCCGAGAGAGGCACGAGCAGGCCAAGCGTCACAACCACCAGTACTGCCTGAGAGCCAAAGATGTTCGAGAAGTTCGCGGTCGTTAGAAAGATGTCGCCCTTGAGCACACCAAACAACGCGATCACGCCCGCCCAAGCGAGGACCAGTGCGTATCGCTGAGTCGCGACTCTTGCATAGCGACGAAGCCGCGTATGGTCGTGCATGGCCGTTTCGCGCTCAGCAAGGTTCTCAGAGTCCGTCTTGACGGCCATCATGGTGCCTCGGGTTTCAGAATGCCGACTTCTAGGGGGTTACGGTACGAATACTCTGCAATAACGTCCTTTGAGATTTGTGATCCCGTAAGTTCTGCGCTTACGACACCTCGGGTGATGACGATCACGCGATCACAGATCGTAGCGAGTTGCTCATAATCCGCACTTGCGCAAATGACCGCCGTTCCTTCCGCGGCAGTCGTTCGTATGATTGTGAAAATCTGCTGTCTCGCGCCGACATCCACGCCTTGCGTCGGCTCGTCGAGCAAGAGCAGCTTGGGCTGCCGATTGAGCCATTTCGCGAGCAGGGCTTTCTGCTGGTTGCCGCCGCTGAGGGTCTCATACAGCCTTGTCGGCCGTTCTGGTCGAACGACGAACCGCTGCATGAGGCGGCTCGCATAGCGCAGAAGCGCTCGCTGCCGAAGCAACCCGTTGCGCGAAAGGCTGTTCAACGCTGGCAAACCGAGGTTCTCGGCAATCGTTAATGAACCGACGGCGCCGTCAAGCTTCCGATCAGCGGGGACTAAGGCTATTCCCAGGTCGAGCGCTTGGCCTGGTCTGATCTTTCGCAGATCCATCACGGCCCGGTCGATGTGGAGCTCCCCTGCCTCTGGCCGTTGCGCACCAACGAGGCAGTAGGGCACATCTTGGTAGCCAGAGCCGACCAAGCCTGTCAACCCGAGAACCTCGCCGAAGTGCACATCGAGCGATAGGTCGGATACGGAGCGGCTCGTCAGGCCGATCAGCCTCACGCTAAGGGGATCGCGATGAATGTTCCGCTCTGGCCTGGCAGACGGTTCGAGCTCTCGCCCGATGATTAGCTGGACGAGCTGGCTCTCGGTAGTCTGCCTCGTCCGGACGGTTCCGTGTACACGCCCGTCTCTCATGACGGTGATGCGATCGCTTATCTCGAGCACGTCTTCGAGGTCGTGTGAGACAAAGATGACCGAGTCGCCTCGTACCGCAAGCTGCTTCACTAGGCCAAATAGTTGCTCTCTATCGGCCTTGGGTAGGAATACCGTTGGTTCGTCCAGTATCAGAATCCGCCGGCCATCGCGTCTACCAACCTCCGCAAGGTCGTCAAGAGCTCGCATGATCGCCAGCAGCGCACGTTCAACTGGACGGAGGCTGCCAACGGGCGTGGATGGGTTCAGGGGGACATTAAATTCCTGAAAGACGCTGCGGGCGTGCTTAGCTTCGCGGGACCAATCGATGCGCCAGCTGCGACTTCTGGCCAAGCTATTGATCCGCAGATTCTCAAGGACTGACAAGGACGGAATCAGACCTAGGTCCTGATGAACGAAACTCATTCCCAGCTCTCGGGCACGCCCGGCCTGTAAAGGCAGCTTGACGGACGACCCGTTCACTTCCAACTGAGACTCTGCGGGATCGTCAGGCGAGTGAAAGCCCGCTAGTATCTTGATGAACGTCGATTTGCCCGAGCCGTTCTCCCCGACGAGTCCGTGGACCTCGCCGGCGTGGAGTTCGAAGCTGACGTTCTCAAGGGCGCGTGCGCCGCCGAATGTCTTCGACCACGCACGCGCCCGCAGAACAATGTCAAGCTTGTGGCGAGTAGGTCCATCTTTCACGGCATGCTTCGGCTGCGGCGTTACTTCACTCCCCAAAGTCTCAGAAACTGAGTCGGTGAGCCAAAGTTATCGTCTAGCTTCGCTGGAACACCAGCTTGAGCCACGTTGCTCTTGTCGAAAATACGGATCGGGTTCCCGTGAGTGTCTTGGTGGAGAGGCAGATGGAGAAGCGCGCGCAGTGACATATCGATGTCCTCCCATGCTTGCCATTCCCATGATTCCCCCACATCCATAACGACGATATTTCCGGTGCGAAGGAAATTGAGCACTGCTGGCGTGCCGTTATACGTCACGATTTTGACCCGATCTCCAGCATTGGCGGCCTCAATGGCAGGAACCGCATATAGTGCCATTCCATCGAAAATCGGAATCACGTAGTTCAGATTCTTGTCGCGAAGAACCTCAGACTGAACCGTTGTTCTGATCTTGGTGGCCCAATCCACAAGTGGGATGCTGATCGATCTCACTTTGCAGTTGGGGCACTGCTTCGCGAATTCTGCAGTTATTGCCGCGACGATTGGCTTGGAAGGGCGCGTGTCTGTACCGATGATAAGCGCATCGACATTGCCTTTCGATCTCCAGATAGCGTAGTCTGCTTCAAGCTCAGCGGCGAGGGAGTACGGTGCCTGCACTGCTGCGTCAACATGATCGCCTTTTTGTTCGTCGATGAACGACTTATCATAGAGATGGTCGGCCTGAATCAGGATTCCGGCAGAATGGGCTTCTGCAATCTGTGGTTGAAGGAGCCGGGGATCCATACCATACTGCAACGCGATCAAATCGGCCTTCTGCGCGATTCCTTGCTTAATCCCCTGCACCCATTGGGCAGGCTGGCCTTGGTTCGCATACTCAACAAAGTTGATCCCAAGTTGCTTGGCAAGCTGACTTGCGGTCTTGTCAGCCAAGGCAACGATCGGGATGTTGAGGCTAACCGGAATGTTGAAAATCGTTTTGCCCCTCGCCTTTGAGGCGTCGAGGGGTGGCCCCGGGGCGACAAACTTGGGCTTTGCGCGGTACTTGTCGATCTTCGCCTTGAGAGCCGCGAGATTTGGCTCCTGGCCTTGATTGGACACCGAGCGTGTGCCGGCCGGCGCCCCGGAAGTGGCAGCCGCCGTTGCTACAGCAACGGTGAGCAGCAGAATGCCGAGTGCAATCGCGCGCCGTCGGGGGAGCCTCGGCGCGCCTCTCTTGGTGGTTGGCGGAAACGCCGGCTGGTGCATCGTGCTCCTTTCGTGAGTAGAAACGTCTTGCGAAAACAGCGAGAGTCTCTTGGGGAGTGGCAGAACTAGGGGAGCGTTTCAGACGTGTCTTCGGGAAGCAAATTGGGGTCGTCGATGAGAGCGTCTGCGATCTCAGAACGTGGGGGTGCGACAAGTCGCGCATCGCGCGACGCTGGTGCCGTCGAGAGGTGATCCGGTGACTTCGACGCACGCAGGCGCATGACAAGGTTTCCAAGAACATCTGCTTCGGCTTCTGCCCCTGGACCTACCACGACCGTTGACTCGCGCTCTTCAATCAGCGCTGGGCCCCGAATCCGAGTACCTGGGCTGAGCGCATAGCGGTCGTAGACCGGGCACACGACGCGCTTTCTAAGTTCGGGGAAATAGGCCGAACGTTCACCTTTGAGAGGATCACCCGCTGAGTTCCAGTCAAACGCGAGGGGTGTCACCGGTTGCATAACCCGCGCTGCGAGTCGCCAATGGATCGCTTCGCTGGGAGCGGCATCGAGGTGGGCCCCGAATCTGTGGGCGTACGCCCTGTCAAAAGCATCGCGCAGAGCTGGCTCGAGTTCCGGCCCGAGCGGCCCTGGTGGCAAACTCACGGGGACGCTGTATCCTTGGCCTTGGTAGCGCATGTCGACGCTGCGGACATAGGTTGCCTCGCTGAGGTTGACCCCCGAGCTGGTGAGCATTGACGAGGCCTGACTCTGCATCTCCTCGAAGCGACGGGCCACGGCTGACCAGTTGATGTCATCTAGCCGCTCCACCTGGGTGCGGACAAGCTCAACCGCGAATGGCGCAACGAGGAAGCCAAGGGCTGAGACGACGCCCGCCGCAGGGGGACAGACGATGCTCCGGAAATGTAGACGCCGAGCTACCTCGTAAGCGTGAACAGGGCCTGCGCCGCCGAACGCCACCAGGGTGAACTTCCGGGGATCTTCGCCTCGTTCAATTACGTGTGTTTGTAGGGCCAGCGCCATCTGGTTGCTGACGATGTCAAAGAGACCTTCGGCGCATTTCGCGGCGCTTAACCCGAGTTCCGTGCCGAGGTTCGCCAGTGCGCGCTCAGCTAGGTCCGGACGAAGCTTCATGGCGCCACCGAGGAAGTAGTCTGCATTGAGCAGACCAAGCATCAAGTCGGCGTCGGTGACGGTAGCCATCTCGCCGCCCCGGCCATAGCAGGCAGGTCCTGGATCCGCGCCAGCACTCTCTGGGCCCACCTTGAGGAGGCCCAGGGAGTCAACGCGCCCGATTGAGCCGCCTCCCGCGCCAATCTCGACTAGCTCAATTGCTGGGATATTGAGCGGGAGGCCACTCCCACGCTTGAAACGTGCGACGCGAGCGACCTCAAGCTCGGACACCCGGAGCGGAACTCCGGACTTGACGAGGCTCATCTTCGTCGTCGTGCCACCCATGTCGAACGAGATCAGGTCTTCCACGCCCAGCCGATGACCGAAGAAGGCGGCCGCCATTACTCCTCCGGCTGGACCGGACTCGACGAGCTGAATGGCTATCTCTGCGGCGACGCGGGCAGAAGTTAGTCCACCGTGGGATAGGAGAACGAAGAGTCTCTGCTGCGCCCCCCGTGCGTTGAATGCCTCCTCGAGTCGCGCCAGATACCGCTTGACGAGCGGTCGCACGAACGCATTGGCGGCAGTGGTGCTGGTGCGCTCGTATTCTCGCCACTCCGGCGCAACCGATGATGAAAGCGTGATGTCAATGCCCGGCGCAAGCCGTCTGACCGCCTCGGCCAATCGTGTTTCATGCTCGGGGTTTGCGTATGAGTGTAGAAGTGAGACCGCGACGCTCTCTACGCCCAGCTCGTTCAATCGACTCGCGACTTCCTCGGCGTCTACGACCTCCATGGCATCTAGGACAGAGCCGTCGGCACGGATCCTCTCGCGTATGCCGATGCGCAGCGGCCGCGGTATGAGCGGCTCGGGACGTTGCAGCGCTAGGTCGTAGAGGTCGTACCGCGACTCGCGCCCGATCTCGAGGACATCGCGAAACCCAGCAGTGGTCACTAGTGCGGTGCGAGCGCCGCGTCGTTCGATCAGGCTGTTTGCGACAAGGGTCGTTCCGTGGACGATGCGCGCCGCTCCCGGAGCGCCAGCTCCAAGCCGCTTCTCGAGCCGGCGCGAGCCTTCTAGTACACCGGTGGAGGGATCCTCCGGTGTAGTCAGGTGCTTGAGGACGGATACCCGCCCGTCCTCGTCGACGGCAACGAAGTCTGTGAAGGTGCCGCCAACGTCGATGCCGATCGAATACGTCACGGCTCGAATCCGTAGAGCTCGCGAGCCGCTTCGATCGATACGAGCTCATACTCGAGATCCGCCTCGACGAGAACACGCTCGCGCTCAAGGGGGGGGCCAGACCTCCGCCGCCAGCCGTTCTTACCTGCAAGATCTCGCCTGGATACAGGCGAGATCGGGCTTTCGGTGCGACAGCCATCCCGTTGGCTTTGCGCACAGAGTTGGGCGCGCCAGGCAGGCCACCGAAGCGCCCCTGGGGAGGGTGTTCGATCCGATCGGTCATGACAGAGACGGTACAAGGCTGGTCACCGACTAGCTCGAAGTCGAGAGCGCACCCGAGACCGCCCCGGAACTGGCCTGCGCCCCCTGAATCTGGCAGGAGGTCACGACACCGCACGACGAGCGGCGTCGCCGCCTCGATCATCTCGATTGAGGTGGTGCCTGCGTTCGACGGAAACGGTGTCGCCGAGAGACCGTCGCGAGAGGGGTGCGCCCCCATTCCGCCGGAAAGAGTGAGCCCCACACCCCATTTCCGACCCTCAGCGGTTGTGCCGGTAAACACCATCCGAAACGTGGGCGAACCCGAGTCGGCAAGAACTCGGGCGGGCGCCACGTCTGCGAGCGCGCCGAAAACGACTGCCGACAGATAGTGCCCGATCATTTGCCGCGAGGCGACAGGAGCCGGATAGCGCGCGTTCACGAGGGTTCCTGTCGGGGCTCGCATCGTGACAGTGCGGTAGGCGCCTTCGTTGTTCGGCACCTCGGGTGACACGACGCACTTGATTGGGTAAACCGTCATCGCGTAGGCGTGGTTGTAGGTCTCGTTGATCGCTCGGTCGACCTGCGGGGACGTTCCCTCCCAGTCGACTGCAATGCCTTCGCCTTGGACGGTAAGAGTCGCGCGCAGAATCAGCGGGCTGTCGATGCCGTCGATCTCGATCTCATGGGCGTATTCGCCGTCGGGGAGTTCTGCGATGCCTGCCCGCATGGCCGTCTCGGTCCGTTCCTGCACGGTGGCGAAGAGCGGCGCGGGGTCATCAATTCCAATGTCGTCCAAGAGCTCAAGCAGGCGGCCCTCCGCCACCTCCATCGTCAACAGCTGTGCGTTGAGATCACCCAGCACCTGTTCGGGGAGCCGTACGTTTCCCAACACCAGCGAGACGATGTCCTCGTTGAGCTTCCCACCCGCGACTAGCCTGCACGGTGGGATGCGGATGCCCTCTTCGAACACTTCGGTTGTGTCAGCAGACCAAATCGCCCCACCGATGTCCGCCCAGTGTGCGATACAGCCGGCATAAGCGACCACACGGCCACTGCGGAAGATCGGCCGCACCATCCGTGACGTCCGGTAGGTGACCCGTTCCTATCCACGGGTCATTCGTGGCGAAGACGTCTCCGGGTCTCCACTCTGCCGCAGGAAACCTTTCTAACCCGGATCGGAGTGTTCGCGGAAGCGTGCCTACGAACGAGGCCATACTTCGTTGCGACTGGACGACTGATCCAGCAGCGGCATCGTGCAAGACGACGCCGAAATCGAAGGCTTCCCTGATCAATGGCGAGAACGACGTCCTGATTAAAGTCGCCTCCGCCTGATCGATCACGGCCTGGAGGCGGCCCCATGCGATCTCGAGGGTTACGGGATCAACGGCAACGGTCGGCGCCGCGCTCAACCGAACACCTCCGCCCCTGCCGGAGAGCCGCCCGTGCATCGCAAGATCGAGAGCACTACACTCACCACCCACGCGCAAACTTAAAAGGTGATTCCAAGAATCGCAAGCTAGAGCGAATGCCCGACGCTTTCGGATGGAGAACGAAGCTAGGTGTCGTCATACCATCGACGAACACCGTCGTGGAGCCGGAGTTCGCCTCGATGAGGCCACTGGGCGTCTCCAATCACACGAGCCGGATCAGCATCCCAAACCTCCCGCTCGAGAGCGACGACGACTTCAGCGAGCTTATTCGCCTCATCCAGCTCGCCCAGCACGATGCGATCGAGAGCCTACGGAGCTGCGAGCCTGACCGGCTCGTCCTCGGCATCTCCGCGGAGACATTTTGGGATGGCCTCGAGGCAAGTGCCCGACTGAAACGAGACCTCGAGCAATTCGCCGGCTGCCCAGTGTCGCTCGGTGCAGAGGCATGCTCTTCAGCCCTCTCCGTCTACAACGTGCGACGACTCGGCGTCATCACGCCGTACTGGCCCGTCGGTGATGCTAACGTCACACGGTTCGTCGAGCAGAGCGGATTCGAGGTTGTTGCGCTCGAAGGTCTGCGGTGTGCCAGCCCAGTACTGATCGCTCACGTCTCGGAAGCCGAACTGCGCCGCGCGCTCCGCATCGTCAACGTTCGCGAGGCAGAAGCCATCGTCCAAGTTGGAACTAACCTTTCGATGGCCCGCCTCGCGGGCGAGGCTGAGCGTTGGCTCGGTAAGCCTGTGATCGCCATCAACACTGCGATCTATTGGCACGCGCTCCGGAATAGTGGCGTGATCGACTCGATCCCCGGCTTCGGCTCGCTGTTACTCGAGCACTGAACCGTTCACCACTCGCGCAGCAACACGCCGTAACCGGTGAACTGATCCGAGAATGCGTTCTTTCGCAGAGCATGCCAGAGGGTTGCTGCGTTGATCGCGATTACGGGCTTACCGAGCCAACGCTCAGCCCCATCAGCTAGACGAAGCATCGACAGATCCGTTCCGACCTGAATGATCGCATCGACCTCTGGGCCGTCTAGCTCGCGGAGCGCCTCGATCACCGTCGCCTCAGTGACTTGCGCGATTGCGGTGGCGGTCGGACAACGCAGGCCCTTGAACGACTTGACGTGAAATCCAGCTTCCTCGAAGAATCTCCTAACGTGGCCATCCGCAACAGGCTGATATGGAGAGAGCACAGCAATTGAGTCAACACCGAGCAGCTCAAGCGCCTCCCGACACGCAGTCGCGCCGGTGCTGACCTGTAGCCCGGCGAGCTCCCGAATCCTCGCCTCGAACCCTCGATTACCCTCGAGGCCTCCCCCAAAAAGTTGCTACTGACATTCCCATCACCAGGTAATCCGGCTCACACGTCAAGACGTCGCGTATCGCGACAGCGATAGCATCGTTCAACTGCGCGACGAGATCTTCGAAACCAGCGTCGGAGTCGATTTGCGGACGCGCGATGTACATGCGCCCAGCGTGGAACGTTATCCCAGGCGGGCCTATGCGGTTGTAATCGTGCTCGACGACCGTGTTCGTCGACGGGATGATCACGCCGAACTGGAGCGGTATCCAACGACGTCAGGCGCTTAGCGAAGCCCACCCTTTGCCCTCGGGCGGCGCTAGCGTGCATCGGCGACACGCGAGGGTGGCCACGAACTCGATCTGTCCAGCCACACTCGCAGAAGTGGCCACCGCCGCCAGCCCCGGGCGCAACGAGCCGAAAGGTTCTTCTAGGGTGAACCGCGTTCACTCAGAGCTCGATCGGCTGAGTACTGTATTCGGAAGGCTTCGGCGATGTCTATCCTTCTTGCGAACCAGACGTCGTCGAACTGCTGGGCATACTCGATAAAGCGCGCCAGCGCATCGGCACGCGCCGGATTTCCTACTAGTCGTGGGTGCAGCCCAACGGACATCATCCGAGAGACGTCGTCACCGTCGCTTCGTAACCGGTTCAGCCCGGCGCGGAGATGGTCGAGAAAGTCTTCCGGACTACTGTATCCCTGTGAGAGGACGAAACGTCCGTCATTGAAAACCATTGTGTACGGCACGACGAGATGCGGGCGACCGTGCTCGAACGTCCAGTAGGGAAGATCGTCGTTAAAGCACTCAGAGTCGTAGGCAAAACCGCCTTCCTCGACGAGCAGTTGCCGCGTGTTCACGCTCATTCTTCGTGAAAACCAGCCGACGGGTCGGTCCCCCGTTGTTGCCTCTATCGACCTGACGGCAACACGGATGGCCTCTCGTTCCTCGTCAACTGTCATCTCCCAGTGGTTGCTCCAGCGAAATCCATGTGCGGCCGCCTCGTCTTCCCTTGCAGCAAGCTTTGTGGCAACCGAAGGATTTCGCTCGAGGGCGACCGCGGATGCGAAGAACGTAACAGGCACGTTGGCAGCATCGAAAATCCTGAAGAGGCGCCAGATGCCAGCGCGCGATCCGTACTCGAAGACTGACTCGATCGAAAGGTCCCGTTGTCCATCGATGGTCATGGGAAGCTCAGAAAGAACGTCGTTCTGCTCGTCTCCCATCGGAAAGCTCTTTTCTGCGCCTTCCTCGTAGTTGACGACGATCTGAATCGCTACTCGGGCGCCGCCAGGCCACGTGATCCGCGGCGGATGTTCTCCGTAACCTACGAGATCGCGCGAAGGGCCAGGTACTTGTTGATCCTGCGTGACGAAGAACTGCTTGTCCACATGAGCCTCTCGATCAATAGCGCCAACGGTGCCGCCTTGGCAGAATCCGTCTACGACGCGGAGCGCTTCGCCTCCTCAGCCAGAGCGTCGTACTGCTCCCGTGGCGGACTGTGCACAGAGATGATCCGAGTGTCTTCTAGCGCGCGCGTCCAGTGGGGTACACCCAGGCCGTGCCACCATGCGTCGCCTGGCCGTAGTTCGTATTCGTGACCGTCGATCACCATCTGCAGCCGGCCACTGATCACGTAGCCGACGGTCTCATGGTGAAGATGACGATGCTCCCCGTGGTGGAACCCCTTTTCGAGGAAGCTCTCGACGACCTGAACACGTTCGCCAGAGAGAAGCCGCCAAAGGTATTGCTGCCCTTCGATCGCCACGCCGGCAACGACTTGGCCCTTCATGTCAACACGGTCGGCGTCTCTCGCGCTCTTCACATGTTCTGGCATCTCATCCTCTCGTCGGGACATCGCCGATCACGGTGGCTACGCCGATAGCAGACAGTTTGCAGCTGCCTCGCTTCCCTGCATGGAATCGCACCAGGTCCTCATGGTATTTCCGTGCCGTCTGAAGCGACCAGCGCCGCATACCGACGCGCTAGCTCGAGCGTCACGGGCCCTGGTCCGCCGTCGCCGATTCTATGGCCGTTGATCTCGATGATCGGCGTTATCTCTGCTCCGGTGCCTGTGAGAAGAACTTCGTCCGCACCGATCACTTCCGTCGGTGGGATATCACGCTCGGCTACAGGCAGCCCAGCCTCGCGAGCGAGTTCAATCACGGCGGCCCTCGTGACGCCCGCGAGACAGGCGCGTGGAAACGGCGTGAGAAGCTCTCCATCTCTGACCACGAAGATGTTCGCGGTGCTTCCTTCGGCGACAAACCCAGCAGCGTCGAGCACCACCGCGTCATCTGCTCCGTAGCGCCGTGCCTCAAGCCTGGGCAAAAGATTGTTCGCGAAGCTGAGACTCTTGACATGCGGGTCGAGGGCATCTGGGGCTGTTCTTCTGATGCTCGAGATGATGGCGCGGATCCCATCCATAGACGTCGGTTCAATCGGGCCGCCGACGAACAGAATTGTCGGGCCCTCAATGATAAGGCGTGGATCCGAGCGGGGCGGGAACCGAGTGCCGCGCGTCACGATCGGCCGGAAGTGGAAGTCGCTCCTTACATTATTCTCCGATAACCACCCAAGGATCTCTGCCGCGAATTGGTCGGGAGCAAAGCCGATGTCGATCTCAAATACAGCAGCTGACTGATAAAGACGCGCGAGGTGCGCCTCAAGACGAAACACGCGCCCGTTGTAGACGCGCAACCCTTCAAACACGCCGTCTCCGAAGCCCAGGCCGCTATCGAAGACCGAGACAACCGCTTCGTCTTGAGCCACCAAGCACCCGTTCACATAGATCTTCAGCGGTGACGCCGGGGGCTGTTCCAGCTCTGGTTCTAGCGGTTGTGTCGACATCTCGCTCCTTACGACGTCCTCGACGATCCCGCGAGGGTAACTTTTCGAGCGAAGCCGGGCACGCGGATGGCGTGGACTGGAACGTAGAGTACGGCGACGCCCGCGCAGACAATCATGATCCCGAGCCAGCGGTCATAACCCAGACGGTCACCGAGGAAGCAGAATCCCAACAGGGCGACGAACGCGGGTTGAAATGCTCCGAAGATTGCTGAGGTGCGCGCACCAACTGAACGAATAGCGTGAGTCCAGAGCACGCGACCAGGCAACCAGGCGACTCCCGCGATGAGCAGTCCGTACCCCGCTGTGCGGAGGTCGATTGAGCCCCAATTTCCTCGGCCGCATGCCACAAGCGCGATCAGGACGGTTGAATATGTCATGAATTCAGCATTCACCCGAGAGGGGTTGAGACTGTCGCCGACGCGATGCGCGGCGATAGCGAAAACGAGCGTCCCAAGCGCCGAGATCCCCGCAAGCGCCAAGCCAGTAAGATCGGCTGAGCTGGGCCGCGCGGAAAACATTCCTACCGCGAGAGATGCGCCGAGACCACACGCAAGGGCGCCGAAGAGGGCGCGCCGGCTCTCCTCTTCAAGCCTCAGGCGCGGCAGCATCAGCGCGAGCAGAGGAACGTGTAGGTAGTAAATGCTGATGTACGCCGTCGCGTCGATGCGCGTGAGTGCGAAGTAGCCGGCGACTGGGCCGATCGCATACGCGGACAAGCCGCCGAGGAGCAGCATCGGATCACGTTGCCAACCAGTACGGAAGCCCTGGAAATGGGACGTGGCTCCGATGGCGCACCACAGCAGCGCGGCCGCTGCCGCAGTACGGACGAGGACGAGCGAGACCGGGTCCGACCCGCCGTCGAGGCCAGAGCTGATGAGGATGGGCACGAGCGCGAGAAACAGAGGAGATGCAGCCGCGCCCCCGAGCGCCCGCCGCCGTTGCTGTTGCGACGCACCGCGATCCCTCATCAGAGCCCGTCAGTCGACGTGACCAGAAAGCCACCTCCGTGCAAAATCCATGGGGTGTGCAAGTTTCCGAACACGATTCTAAATTTGTTCATAGACTCGCGTGCATGTCAAATCAGCCGCAACCCGGCTAGCGGCCGGCTCGGAGGGAGGTCAGGGGCGATGAGTGGCGGAGCCGACGTGGTTCGGGACGAAGAGGATGCGGCGGTAGCGCCGGCCACTCGTTCACCACAATTCGCGGTGATCGGTGAAATCGTGGAGGAGGCGCGGAGGAACCTGGCACCTCACGTTTGGAACTACCTCGAGGGTGGTGCAGGCGAGGAGGTGACGCTTGCTGAGAATCGGGCAGCCTTCCATCGCTGGCAGTTCCGGCCACGAGTGATGACCGGCATCTCGCCACCCGACACCCGCACCGAGTTCTTGGGAATCCCGCTGTCAATGCCGGTCCTCACGGCGCCGTTCGGCGCAGACCGTCTTTTCCACCCAGAGGGGCATCTCGCGATCGCACGAGCGAACGCACGCTTCGGCATCGCCTCGATTGTTCCCGCCGCATCATCCTTCCCGCTGGAGGAGGTCGCACAAGCGGCACCGAACGCCGCAAAGATCTTTCAGATACACCCGTTCGGGTCTGAAGATGGATTCGCTCAACTGTTGGCGCGCGCAGAAGCGAGTGGCTATGAGGCCATTTGCCTTACTGTCGATGTTCCGCCGAGGGGCTGGCGTGAACGCATCATGCGAGATCGCTTCCGTCCTGAGTGGGAAGTGGACGTCATGACTGGCAACTACATGACTGGCGATCGAGACCTGCTCGGTCAACTTGAGCAAATCACGGAGCCACTTTGGACTTGGGAGCAAGCCGCCGAACTCTGCAACCGAAGCAGTCTTCCCTTTATCGTCAAGGGGATCCTGACAGCAGAAGATGCTCGTGCTGCTATCGACGTCGGCGCGAGGGCGCTGGTCGTGTCGAACCACGGCGGTCGACAACTCGATTCTGCACCCGCAACGTTGGATCAGTTAGCGGAAGTCGCGAACGAGGTTGACGGCGAGATCTCGCTCGTGCTCGACAGCGGGATCCGAACGGGGGCGGACATCCTGAAGGCGATGGCGCTGGGGGCTCATGCTGTCTTGATCGGCCGTTTGGCTGCATTCGGTGTCGCTGCTGACGGCGAGAACGGCGTCTATCGCATCCTCGAACTCCTACATGCCGAACTTGTAACGACTATGGCGCTGGTTGGACGCGAAACTGTTGCTGACGTGGACCGATCGCTCCTCCAGCCCGCTCCTCGCTAGGCGAAGCCTCTGCCTCCACTCAGCGACCTGGAAATGAAGCGACAACCATGAGCCTCGCGAAGGTCTTCGAGAAGATCCCGCGGTCGCCCGAGAGCGTCGAGCTGTTGGCCGCTATGCCCGTAGCGGACGCCCACGAGGTGCTCGGTCAGTGTGGCCTGATGGCGCCGAAGATTCGGGCGCTGGTCCCGGGTACCCGCATGTGCGGCCAGGCCATCACCTGCATCACGCCTCCGGGCGACAATCTCGGCGTCCATATCGCCCTGCATCTTGCGGCTGCAGGCGATGTTCTAATCATCAGCGCCGTAGCACCGCCCAATGCTGGCTGCTGGGGCGCCATGACAACGCGCGCAGCTCAAGCTCGCGGGCTAGTGGGAGTCGTCGCAGACGGTTATGCAAGAGATGCCGCCGAGATCCAGAGCACGAAGTTCCCTCTTTGGGCGCGAGGCTTCCATGCCCAGGGCGCCACGAAGGCTAAACACGATGGCGTGAACATTCCCACGACGTGCGGAGGCGTTCACGTGCGACCAGGCGACATCATCCTTGCGGACGATGATGGCGTCTTGGTGATCCCGCTCGAGTGCGCAGAAGAGGTCGCTCGGCGCGGCCGGGAGCGAGCAGCTTACGAAGCAGCCGGGGCCGAGCGCCTGCGCGACCATGCGTCTACGTACGACTGGCTCGGACTCGCCTCTCTACCCGGCAGCATGCACGGGCAATGGGAGCCCGGACCTTGGGACGCGAGGTGAGGACGCGCATCAGCGGGGGAATGCTCATCGATGGAACAGGGGCTGCCCCTGTTGAAGGAGCAACAGTCCTTATTGACGACGGACGAATCGCTGCCGTTGGGAGAAATGAAGACTTCGGGACGCTTGAAGGAGCGGTAGAAGACGTCGACGCAACCGGCAAGTGGATACTCCCCGGCCTGATCAACATGCACGAGCACTTGATCTTTCGAAATGTCGTCGGCGATCCGTTCGCAGCCATGGCGAAGGATCCGGTGGAGCAGACCTTGATCGGGGTGGCCAATGCTTTGGACGGGCTCCGCCGTGGCTGGACAACAGTCCGAGACATGGGGACGAGACACGGCATTGCGCAAAAGATCCGGCACTTCATCGGGCAAGGGGCAATGCCCGGGCCACGGATTCTGACGACAGGGTCACCCATTAGTGTCACCGGCGGGCACGCCTCCATCTTGTGCGTACAGGCCGATGGCGCGGACGCGGCCCGACTCGCAGCGCGTCAACAACTTGCAGAAGGCGCCGATGTCATCAAGATCATGGCTAGCCACGATCCATTCCAAATGCCAGGAGCCGAACAGACGCGCCCTGAAATGAATCTCGATGAGATGAAGGCTGCGTTCCAAGAGGCGCGACATTGGGGCAAGCGCACCGCCTGCCACGTCATGGGTACAACTGCGATCAGTCGCGTCCTAGATGCAGGCGTCGACGTCCTTGATCATGGCGTTTACCTCGATGAGGAACTTGCTGAACGAATGGCTCACCACGGCACGTACTTCTGCCCGACTCTCAGCGCGTATGACCGGCAGACGATGAATCCTGCATTCGAGCGCGGTCGAGATTGGGCCGAGATGCACAGCGTCTTGGTCGAGCCGCATGAGAGGTCGTTCCGTCTTGCGGTAGCAGCAGGCGTCCAGATCGTCGCCGGCACCGACTCGGTCGGATCCTACTCTGAAGAACTTGAGCTTATGCGCGCAGGCGGACTCTCCGCCATGAAAACGATACTCGCGTGTACACGCACGGCCGCCGAGGCGTTGGCACTCGAGCACGAAATCGGCGCTGTCATGCCCGGTCTCGCCGCCGACCTAGTCATCCTGGAGGCTGATCCACTTCTCGACCCGTTGGCCGTAGACAGGGTTTCTCAAGTGGTCAAGGATGGACGGATTTCGCGGCCGGAAGAGATCACGCTCTAGCAGCGTCCGCATACTCACTCCCCCGCGTACTCGCTTCGCGGGGGGCTATGCATCTCAAGGGCCACCGTGTTCTCGAGCGCCCGCGTCGAGTGCAGAACTCCGACAGGGTGATGCCAGGTCTCACCAGGCCCGAGAACCAACGTCTCCTCGCCAATCATCATCTCGAGCGAACCGGAGAGCACGTAGCCCGCGGACTCGTTGACTGGGTGACTATGCAGAGGATGGTAGAAGCCTTCCTCAAGCCTCAACTCGATGACCTGAAGCTGCTCGCCGAGCACGCGTGCCCAGACTTCGAAGTTTCCTATCGGGACAACGCCACCCAACCGACGACCGGTGATGCCAAGCTTTCGCGGGGCGAGGCTCGTCTGCTCCATGACACTCTCCCTTCCCGACGGATTCTCGGTTGGCACCTTGACCGCGTGCTCAGTCGAATTCGGAATCCACTTCCGATTCCGAAGGGAGCTTACCAATGGAGACAGGAAGGTTTGAGGGGATCGCCGAAGTAGTTGGCGGAGGGCTTCCCGAGTCGAAAGTAACGGCGTCGACGACAGCCATGATGATCATCGACATGCAGTACCTCGACGCTGATCGGAACCATGGAATTGGCGCTGCGGCCGATCGCTGGAGCGACGAGATGGCGTACTACTTCACGCGACTCGAGACGACGGCCATCCCGAATATGCGGAGGATTCTCGAGGAGTGTCGCGAGGCCGGCATACCCGTAATCCACGTCCGTGTCATGAATCTGAGCGGCGACTCATCGGACACGAGCTGGCGCTATAAGGCGTTCGGCTTCCAGGTCCCCCCTGGATCGAAAGACGCTGAGATCATCGAAGAGCTCGCACCGATGCCTGGCGAGGTCGTACTGAGCAAGACGACCTCAAGCGTCTTCATGTCGACAAATGCGGACTTCGTTCTGCGGAACATGGGGGTCGATACGCTCATCATGGTCGGCGTCGTCACAAATAACTGCGTCGAGTCGAGCACACGCAACGCCAGCGACTTGGGCTATCGCGTTCTTCTGGTCGGCGACGCATGCGCTGCATGGACTGAAGAAGGTCACAATGCGTGCCTTCGTCATCTCCATCACAATTTCGCGATCGTCAGGACAACCGACGAGATCCTCGACGAGATCGCCGCGGTTTCCCGGCTTCCTGAGCACGCCGGAGTCGCGTAGCGGCTGGCTCCGCTTGGAGCGCGAACACGCTATCGCGCCCCGGTGGCGTCGCCGCCCTCTGACCGCGCGGACTGCAGGCTCAGCAATTGAGAGATCTGCTCTGCTCTCGCCGACAACGGGTCGACCCAGGCGGCCATCTTCCTTCTTGTACAGCGCACGGCAGGTCCGGCGACCGTCAACGCGGCGGTCACGGCTTCGTCCCGGTCTCGTATGGGAACCGACACAGCGGCAACGCCTGGATAGTGATCCTGCCTGTTCATCGCGTAGCCGCGCGCACGGATCGACTCGAGCTCTCGCCTAATCTTGCGCGGGTCAATTACAGTCTGTTGCGTCAGCTTCTTGAGCTTCACTGCTCGGAAGTAGGAGTCGACTTCTGACTCCGGCAAGAAGGCGAGAAAGACCCTGCCGGTCGCCCCAACAAAGAGCGGCGAGATGCGTCCGATCTCCTGACGCCACCGCACCTCATGAGGCCCTTCGACCGCATCGATACAGACCCGCTCGAATCCTGACCGAGTGTTGAGAGTCACGGTTTCTTCGCTCAGGTTGCGGAGCTCGATCATGAGCGGGAGCGCGAACTCGCGTAATCCGCCTTCAGTGAGGAGCCGCCGAGTGAGGGCCAGCATGGACCAGGAAAGGGAATAGCGCCCGTTATCCGCTTGTACGACTAGCCCCTTTCTCTTCAGCGCCGTCAAGATCCGGTGAACTGCGCTGCCGCTGGATCCAATAGCTCGAGCGAGATCAGTCAGTGACATCTCCCCGGCCTCAGCGATTAAGAAGAGGATATCTGCGGCGCGCTCGACGGCCACCGCCGAGCTGTAACCTCGGACCTTAGCGTCGATTTTTGCCTGACTTGGCATCTAGCACGTAACGTTCACGAGGGGCGTGGCTGCGCTAATCGCTCGCACAGCGCGAAGCCTAGTCGCAGCCGATCTCGGCCTAGTTCGCGGAGCGTCACGTGGGTCAGGAGCGTCAGGTGGGTCAAGATCCATCGGGAGCCTCGTTGCCCGTCACTGATGCGGTGGCCAGCGCAGGATGAGCCGCTTCCAAAGCGAGTGCTGCGGCCAGAAGCGTTTGCTCGTCCGGGCCTGCAAGCTGGATGCCGCCGATTGAGATTGCTGCCCAGCCCAATAGGCTGAACACGCGTGTGTTCGCGACCATCAGGACCCGCACGTCAGGCTCCCACACGTCGATCGACGGCACCGGCGTTGCGAGTGTTGGGGTGAGGTAAAGGTCAACCTCCGCCTGCGCGCGCGCGCGCTCGCGCCAGGCCGGGAGTTCGAGGCGCGCGTCGTAGACATCAATCGCAGGGACGCTTCGGGCGGCCTCCCACTTCACTCGCGTGTCATCGCCGTAGTCAGTCGCTCGGGCAGGGAAGGTCTCGCGGTGCGCGACAGCAGCCTCGTGCAGAAGGATTGGGATCAGGTCCTGTTTCGGTTCGGGTATACGAGCGGGCAGAACTCGGGCACCAAGAGACTCTAGGATGCCGATCTCAGTCTTCAGGTCGAAGTCAGTAGACATGCCGGCCTCCCCCTGTGGCTCGTGCCGCGACACGCGATCGCCGCCCTCAAGCACACCGATCACGAGCCCTGCGATACGTGGCGCGGGAAGCGGCCGCCCCGCAAGCACGGAGTAGGTCAGGGCGCAATCGACCACGCTGCGTGCCATCGGCCCCGCCACGTCGAATGTTGGCGAGAGTGGGAGGCAGCCCTCAAGAGACACACGACCATGGGCGGGCTTAAAACCAACAGTCCCGCAACATGCAGACGGGATACGAACCGAACCTGCTGTGTCGCTCCCGAGACCGATTGCGCTGACAAACGCTGCGAGCGCCGCCGCATTGCCGCCGCTTGACCCCCCGGCGACCTTTCCAGGCCTAAAGGGATTTTGAACGAAGCCCCAATGCGGATTCTGGCTCGTCGTCCCCCACGCGAACTCGTGCAGATTTGCCTTGCCGATAACAATCGCGCCTGCGTTCTCCAACAGCCCAACAGCCGTCGCCGTCCGCTCTGGCACATGGTCGGCGTAGATCTTCGAGCCGTACGTCGTTCGTACGGCAGCAGTGTCAAAAAGATCCTTCACAAGCAGCGGTACGCCGGCGAGCGGACCACTGACGGCGCTAGCAGCTCGCGCCATCGCCTGCTCTGCACAGCTCGTAATGAGCGCGTTCAACTCTGCGATCTCGCCCATCCCCTCGAGATGTGCCTCAACGACGTCGACAGCCGACAGCTCCCTGGCGTTGATCGCTCGAGCTGTCTCGCGCGCGGAGAGTAGGCGAAGCTCGTTCAGACGCTACGTCACCACCGCTCCGGGCGAATGATGCGCATCACTTCCTCGACGGACGAGCCACGCTCTATTGCCTCAATCAGGGCCTGCTCGGCCCGCTCGGTAGCGACGCAGATGCGGAGAACGTCGTCAACGGCTTCCCGGGGTACAACCGCAATACCCGTCTCGTCCGCGGCAACGAGATCACCTGGGCCCACTCGAATACCCGCGATAGCTACAACGCCGTTGATCTCCACGGCCTCCATCCGATGCTTGCCACTCACGGGCGTCATCCCGCGCGACCACACGGGGAGGCCTACACTCCTGATTGTTTCAACATCCCGGACCGCGCCATCCACGACACATCCGGCGATGCCGCTGCGTCGAGCCCAGCGCGCTGAAAGGCCGCCCATGACGGAGGCCGTAGTGCATCCTCCGCAATCAAAGACTGCGACGTCGCCTGGTTCGCCAACGGCGTAGAGGTCACGGTCAGCAAGTTTCGCGCGCTCCCCTCGAGCCGCAGAGGCGACGCCACCGCTCTCGGCCACATAGCGAATCGTGACAGCCGGGCCGCAGAGGCGGGCACCGACAAGCCGAGCCGTCAGACCGCTACCAGCAGCGGCACCACCAATACCCAGTTCGTCAAGGGCATCAGAGATGGTCGAGCAGAGATCGTCGAGCCTGCTTAACGCCTGAATCGCAGACGCGACTGGCCGGGCAATCTGCACAGCACGAATTCGCTCCTCCGGGATCAGGCCAAGCAACCGACTACGGATGGGAGCGAGCTCTTCGTCAGTTGCCACGATCAAGCCTTACGGCGACAGTCTTCGACTGCGTATAGGCGAACAGTGCTTCGAAGCCCTTTTCCCTGCCATAACCCGACAGCTTCCGACCGCCGAACGGCAACTCGACACCTCCGCCTGCCCCATAGGTATTGATGTACACCTGGCCGGCGGCAAGCTCTCGCGCAAGCCAGTGTGCACGCGCCACGTCGCGCGTCCAGATCGCTGCGATAAGCCCGTACCCCGTTCCATTTCCATACGCACATGCCTCCTCGAGGTCACGGAATGGCGTTACTGCCAGGACCGGCCCAAATACTTCCTCCTGGGCAATTGCAGTACCGGGATCGACCTCGTCGAAAAGGGTTGGTAAGAAGTAGAAGCCGTCGGCGAGCGCATCACCACGGCTGGGTTGTTGACCACCGTAAACGAGTCGCGCTTCGGTCTTCGCCCGATCGACGTGGCCCAACACGAGTTCGCGTTGTTCCGACGAGATGAGCGGGCCAAGGTCAGGATCGGTGGGGCCAGGGCCGATTCTAAGATCGCGAAATCGGCTCGCTATGCTATCGACAACGCGCGCATGAATGGTCTCCTCTACGAGCAGGCGCGATCCAGCCGAACATGTTTGACCAGCGTTTTGGATTATCGAGTTCACGATCATGGGTAGCGCTGCGTCCAAATCCGCGTCGGCAAAGACGATGTTCGGAGACTTTCCACCGAGCTCCAGCGTCACCGGTACGCAGTTCAAGGCAGCCGCTTGCGCAACCGTTTTCCCGGTCTGGACGGAACCCGTAAATGACAGATGATCGATCCCCGGATGCGAGGCGAGCGCAGCGCCGACCTCCGAACCGTGACCAGGCACCACATTCAGCGCACCGGGAGGAAAACCTGCCTCAAGCGCAAGCTCACCGAGCCGAAGCGTTGTCAGTGGAGCCTCGGACGCCGGCTTCAGGACGCAGCAGTTACCCGCTGCGAGCGCCGGCGCTATCGTACGACTCCCGATTTGAATCGGGTAGTTCCAAGGGACGATGTGACCGGTGACGCCGTACGGTTCGCGGAGTGTGTAGGCGAAGATGTCGCTTGAGACTGGGATCGTATCCCCAAACAACGCTTCGGCCGTGTGAGCGTAGAACTCGAAGTATCGAGCAGCTACCTCGACGTCGACACGCGCCTGGCGGAGCGGTTTTCCGGTATCTCGGCTCTCGAGAAGCGAGAGGTCTTCGCGGTCACGTCTGATGACCTCCGCGAATGCGTGAAGCGCGCGTGCGCGCTCTGCCGCGGTTGTCCGCAGCCACACCTGCTCAAAGGAATCTCGCGCCGCACGTACAGCTAGGTCAACTTCGGTCGCCCCACACCGCGCCACCTCAGCAAACGGTTGCCCAATGGATGGGTCCACGTCAGCAAAGGTGACGTCGCTCGAGACCTGGTGGCCGCCGATGATCGCGGGAACGACGTCGAGCTTCGTAGTCATCTCAGCCTCGGATTATGCGATGCATCGTCGCGTACTCCGCACCGCTAAGGCGAACGTCTATCACTGTGCTTAAAGGGGCCGCGAGAGCATCGCGTATGGCTGCACGCACCTCCGGCACTGTGTCTGCCCGAACTCCGCCAACGCCGAGCGCCTTGCCATACTGCGCGAAATCTACAGGCAGGAAGTCAACGCCCAACCGCGCATAGCCAAGATCTTCTTGTTTCACGCGTATGAGGCTGAGGCTTGCATCGTTCAGCACCACAACGATCACTTTCGCACCCGTACGCGCAGATGTCTCTAGCTCGCTGCCGTTGAGGAGTAGGCCGCCGTCCCCCGTAAACGCGATCACGGTTGCATCCGGCCGAGCAAGTGATGCGGCAACCGCGGCCGGGACCGCAAAGCCCATTGTGGCAAGACCATTCGAGATGAGAAATGAGCCAGTTGCGATCGAGCGCCAGAACCACGTAGCCGCGAACATGTGCGCGCCTGCGTCGACTGCCACGATTGCGTCGAGAGGAGTCTCCTCGCGAACGGCCTCAACCACCTCCCACGCTGCGAGTCCACCTGCTGACACGCGTAGCTCGCCAAGCATCCCTTCCCGGAGCATTTGGATTTCCTCAAGTGTCCACTGCGACTTCGACTCAACCAGCGAGGCGCCAATGCTCTTCAGCGCGGCTCCGATGTCGCCAGTCGCCGTCCACGCCGGCCGAAGATACTGATCCTCGGCGGGGTCAGCGCGCAGCGAGCAGAGCTGTGCATGAAACGGCCACGGTCGTGGGAGCAACTCAATCGCGTCGAAGCCAACTCCGAGCATGACGTCGGCACGTTCAAGCAAAGGCCGCTCGATCTCAGCACCCGTGACGAGGCCCGCGCTCAAGAAATGTGTCTCCGGAAAAACCCCCTTCGCCTTGTAGGTAGTGAGGACCGGCGCATTCAGCATCTCCGCGAGCCTGACGAGATCATCCTGATCTCCACTAAGACGCGCCTCGTGCCCAACGACGATAACCGGCCGCGTCGCGCCTGAAAGGGCGGTGACGGCCTCATCGGCGATGTCAGGCATCGGCCCGGTTCTAGGTCGCGTCGGACGTTCCCTGTCAACGTGCGCGATTTCGGCTCGCGCAATGGATCGCGGGAGCAGGAGGTGAACGGGCCCTTGCGGCGGCTCGCACGCGATTCGGATTGCTTCGTCGACCTGCGCATCGACGGAGTCAGGCTCTATCGTCGCTTGCCATTTCGTCACCGAGTCCAGCAGACGTTTGTGATCGAGGAACTGGTGCGCAGTCGTTGCCGCCTCGTCGTCGGAGTACCGATCCGACACGACTATCACGGGTGCTCGATCGAGGAACGCATGAGCGACGCCGTTGATGGCACTCGCCACGCCCGGCCCGACACCAACGATCAGCACCCCGGGGCAGCCCGTGAGCTCGCCCAGCGTTGATCCCATGAACGCCCCAGCCGTCTCGGAGTGTGTAAGCACGACTCGCGTTCCCGAACGGTGGAGTGCGTCGATGAGGACGAGGTTGCTGCCCCCACCCGGAAAGGCGAACGCAAGCTCCACCCCCGCGTCGGCAAGCGTTGCGGCGATGACGTCAGAGACAGTCGAGGTGGTGACGGGACGCGAGCCCTCTTCGACGGCGCTCATCGGAAACCCGATTCTTTCACAAATTAGGAACACCGTTCCGAACGGCGAGCACGTAGGGCCCGCAACGTGAGAAACTAGTCACTCATGCGCCCGAACAAGCTCAAGGAACGCCTGCAGAAAGGAGATGTCGTAGTCGGCTGCCTCCTCGCTTACGACGCGCCCTGGCTCGTTGAGGTACTCGGCGTTACCGGGTATGACTTCGTCACGTTCGACCTCGAGCACGAGCCGATTGACAGGGCCGCAATCCCTCACTTGACGCGCGCTGCAGAAACCGCCGGCATCACACCTATTGTCCGAATGCCTTGCACGGAACGCGTTCTCCCGATGTTGACAGCCGGGGTACAAGGAGTTCAAATTCCGGACTTACGCGATCGACGCCATGCGGAGGAGATCGTTGCGACGACCCGCTTCCCTCCGCGCGGAAAGCGAACCTATTACACCCAGACGCGTGGTGCGCAGTATGGAATAGGGATCGATGAGACCACGTGGTCGCGGGACGCGGACGAGGAACTCCTCGTCATCGGGACGATCGAAGATATAGAGACGGTCAAGCAACTTGACGATATCCTCGAAGTCGACGGCATTGACGCATACCATGTCGGCCCTCTCGATCTGGCCCAATCCATGGGGTCACCTCGGCCCGACGAACTAGAGCCGGTGATCGAGACTGTTCTCGCACGCTGCCGCACGGCCGGTAGGCCTGTCGGCGTCGGGATGGTCACCCCCTGGGGGATCGACTCCGTTCCAAAGCGCATCGCGCAAGGTGCTCAGATCTTGACAGTCTCGTCCGCTTGGCTCGTCACGCACACGTTCTCCGACTTCCTCGCCCAGGTTGAGCAGCGGGTCCCAGATGAGCGACGTACGCTGGCAGCGAAACCCGTCGCGCATAACCCGTACTTTGTGCACCAACGCTGAGCTTGCTAAGCCCCTCAAAATGCCATAGCAATGCGGCGAGAGTGCCGCAGTTAGAATCGGCCTCGGCGGCGAATCGTCGAGTCGAATCTCTTGCTGCTTGGCTGTAGGCGTCGACTTGGTCGTCATGCTTGCCGTTGGGGATGGTCCGCTGCTTCCTCGATAGGTCGGCGACCCAGGCGTTGCGGTGTTGCCGGGCAGTTCGCGGCCGGGCAGGAAGACGTTGCCGGCCTCGAGGGGTGCGGCGGCGGCGATAAACACGGGAGATCTTGTCTGCGGAGACACCCGCACGCGGCGTGGACTTTCTCGGCACAGTGCTCGAAGGAGCGCGACCAAGCGAGCTTGCGAGGGCTTCGAGCGGCCCAGCGCTGGTGAGGGCCGAGCGCCAGGCGCGCTCTCGACACGAATCGACGGCATGCGGCGGGATGCGCGGTTCGCGATCCGCCGCGGACTGCTCGATTCCCGGAACAGAGGCGGGGCAATCCTAGTTTCCTTCGTGGCTATTGCGTCGATCTCCGGGAGTGTCAGACAATGGCGGGTCGCCGCGGTTCTCGCGGCAAGCTTTTCGTCGCCTCCGCGGCGCGCTCGAAACGCAGTCATTTCGAGTGGAGGGAAGGATGGCGAGCAAGTTAACCGCTCGGCCCTCCTAGCATGCAAAGGCGCTTCCAACCCTCTTTTCCTTACCCTCGAGGTATTGCCCGAGTTCTCCGTCCACATGAGACATGAGATGATATGTTCTTGTTGAGGCAATCGTCACTTCGAAGATATTGAGAGGTTCGATGGCTAAGAAGGTGATTCGTGTATCTGACATGTCCGGAGCAGAAATTCCTGACGGCAAAGGCGCGAAGGTTCGTGTCACTTTTGAGGATGCGCGCAAAGGTTCTCGCGAGCTTGATTTGACCGATGCTGAGGCGGAACGCCTCGGTGGCCGCTCAGTCGCGCGTCGTGGCCGGAAACCGAAGAATCTGCAATAGGGCGCGCTTAACTCCGCACGGCGGCGACGTACCCTCGATCAGTACCGGTCTCTCGATCGCGAACCATCGGCTCTAACGCTCTGTTGGTGCTCAGGAGGGGAAGGGTCAAGCGTCGGCGCTTGCCTTCACCTCAACGCCGTTGTCGGGCAACTCCGCCGTTGTCGGGCAAGTTCGCCGTTGTCATCCTGAAGGGCGCCAATATTTCGTGTCGCCTCTCTTCTGGGCGAGGCATGCGAGGATCGGCGGCATGGCTTTCTCGTTTTCTCTACCTCGCCGTGCGGGCTCTGTTCGGAGCGTTTGTTCGTCGCCGTCGCGGTCTGCACGTGAAGGACGTCGAGTTGCTGGTGCTCCGCCACGAGCTTGAGATCCCTGCGCTGGCGGGCGCTAGAGACAGAGCTGCACGATGCAGCGTCCTCACGCCCGCACCGTCCGGGGGCGAAACGCACCGCCGCCGGATGGAGCGTCCATGGAGCCTAGCTGTCCTGCCTACAGAGGTTGTGAACGGCTGATGGTTCTATCCGGCCCTCCTTCGAGGCTGTGGGTCGTCGCGGACTCACGCTCGAAGGAGGGCTCGGATGTCATTTCACCGTAACGCGAAGCTCGGACTGGCTGGCCGCTACGCGCTGGTCTGCACGATCGCGGAGGGCATGTCGTTGAGCGCGGCAGCGGCCAGCTTCCACGTCTCGCCGGCGACTGCGCACCGCTGGTGGCATCGCTGGCTCGATGCCAGTGAGGATGCTCGTGCGAGCTTGGCGTGTTTGTTGGATCGCTCGAGCCGGCCGCGGCGCTCGCCCAGGCAGCTGCCGCCGGAGCTCGCCGAGCGGATCTGCAGCTGTCGACGCCAAACCGGCTGGGGCCCACGCTTGATCTCGGCCGCCACCGGGACTCCACGCGCAACCTCACGCCCGGAACTCCGGCGGATACGTCGCGGAGACCTCTCTGGCATGAAACGAGGCCGGGCCGACCAACGGCCCGACTTCGCTGCCCTGGGCCCGCCAGGGCCGGGAGAGCCTCAGCGGTTCCCCGGAGTAGCATTTCGGGTCCGATGGACGATCGGCTGCAAACCGCGAGCGAGACGGGGGGCCGCGCATCGACGCCGGTGGTGACCGGGGTGAACGCTGCGGCGTACATGATGACCGTCATGGACGCGGCGAGGACCGGTCAGGGCGTGAACGCAGAGAAGCTGGCGGCGGATGCTATCGCCGCGCAGCGAGGGGATCGGGCCGCGCAGAATCGTCTGTACCGGGTGCTGAGACCGACGGTGGCCGGGCGCCCGCGGCTGCTGGCCTCGAGAGTCGGGGCGTATCGGCGCTCGGCGCCGCGGCGTCCCTCGAGACGGGCCGGCCGGGTCGCAAGTCGCGCTCGGTCACCGGGACGACGAGATCCCGGGCAATTAGCGGTCGGCTCGCCGGGCCGCCGTAGCCTTGAGCGCGGGCCGCTGACACAGCGGAGGGCGCGATGAGCGCCCGGAGAACGCGCGGCTCGATCGTCGGCACGGCCGCTATGACGCAACTGGATTGCCTGCGACCGTGGTCGGCCAACCCGCGCCGAATCGCACCCAGGCGGCTTGAAGATCTCAAGCGTACGCTCGCTGCCGATTCCGAGATGCTCTGGGCGCGGCCGCTGGTTGCGCTCCCCGACGGAACGGTTATTTGCGGCAACCAGAGGCTGATGGCCGCACAGGAGCTCGGCTGGAAGTCGATCCCAGTCGTGTTCGCCGACCTTGAGCCCGACCGGGCGAAGCTGTGGGCGCTTCGCGACAACAACGCATGGGGGGAGTGGGACGACCCGGTGTTGGCCGAGCTGCTCGCAGAGCTCGAGCTGAGCGGAGTCGACCTCGCCCTGACCGGGTTCGAGAACCGCGAACTCGACCGGCTGCTGGCCGGGATAGCGCCCGCAGAAGATCCGGGTGAGCCGCCGCCGCTGCCGACCGGGCCGCCGAAGTCGAAGCCGGGCGAGCTCTACCAGCTCGGACAGCATCGGCTGCTATGCGGTGATGCGACCGACCCCGGGCAGATCGCTCGCGCCCTCGAGGGCGAGCGGGCGACGCTGCTACTGACAGACCCGCCGTGGGGTGTCGGCTACGAGGGGAAGACGCAGAACCGGCTGCGAATCGAAAACGACACTCCGGCCGGACTTGACCGATTCTTGCGAGCCGCGTTCGCGTCGATCGACGCCGGGCTCGCGCCGGGAAGCCCCTTCTACATGTTCTCGCCGGCCGGCCCGGCCGGAACGGAGTTCCGGCTCGCGATCCGTGATGCAGGCTGGCGGCTCAGCCAGAGTCTCGTCTGGGTCAAAGACGCGATCGTGCTCGGACACAGCGCGTACCACTATCGGCACGAGGAGATCTTGTTTGGGCACACGCTGGGGCCTGGCCGGCCTGGCCGGGGTCGCCACCGTGGGAGCCGCTGGTACGGCGGCAACGAACAGGGGTCGGTGCTCTTTGCAGACCGGCCCAAGCGCTCAGCCGAGCATCCGACCGCGAAACCGGTCGAACTGCTCTGCCAGTTGCTGCGGAACTCCAGCCGCCGCGGCGACCTTGTCCTCGATCCGTTCGCCGGCTCGGGTTCGACTCTGATCGCATGCGAGTTGCTCGGCCGCCGTTGCGTCGCCATCGAACTCGACCCACGCTACGCCGACGTCATCCGCGATCGCTACCGGAGCCACACGAGTGCCTGAGCGGCGCACCACCGGCTCGGAGCGCGGACGCATCCGCGTTGACTGGGAGAAGGCGTTCCAGTTCTTCGCCTCGTTGCCCCCGGAGGAGCGCGTCTACCGGCGTGTCGCCGACGAGTTCGGGCTCTCAATCCGAACGGTCGAGCGGCACGGCCGTGAGGGCCGCTGGCGGCAGCGGGTACGTGCGATCGACGAACACGCAGCATCAGAGGCTGACGAGCGGCTCGGCAGGACTCGTGCCGAGCAACTCGCGGACGTCCAGCGGCTGATCGAGGCGAGCTTCGTCACCTACGCCCGCCAGCTCGCAAGCGGGCAAGTCAGGGTCACAGCCTCCGATCTCGTCGGGCTGATCAAGATCGCGATGCAGCTACACGGCGAGCCGAGCAAGAGGGTCGAGGTCGTTTCCTCCAGCAGCGAGTGGGTCCAGCTCCGCAGCCGCATTCTTGACGCGCTGGCACCGTTCCCGGAGGCCCAGATCGCGCTCGCGGAAGCACTCGAAACGGAGGGGAACCGTGAATAGGCTCGCCGGCGATCTGCAGATCGGGCTCGATCCGGCCCGGCTCTTGCGCTCCTGGGGGATGATCGCCGAGCCGTGGCAGGAAAGCGTCTTACGCGAGCGGCCGAAGCGAGCCCTTCTCTGCTGCTGCCGCCAGGCCGGGAAATCGACCACCGCTGCAGCCGCCACGGTCCACCAGGCGCTCTACCAGCCGGGCTCACTCTCACTGATGCTCGCGCCCTCGCAGCGACAATCGAACGAACTGCTCCGGAAAGCACGCACGCTGCTCGGCCTGCTCCGACCGCCGATCACGCTCGCGGCCGAATCGCTGCAGGCACTCGAGCTTGCGAGCGGATCACGAATCGTCTCACTGCCGGCGCGAGAGGACACGATCCGCGGCTTCTCAAACATCGCCTTGATCGTCTTCGATGAAGCCGCCTTCGTCGAAGACGATCTCTACGTCGCAGCCCGGCCGATGCTCGCCGTCTCAGACGGGCGCCTGCTCGCGCTCTCAACCCCAAACGGGCAGCGCGGCTGGTTCCACCGCGAATGGGCCAGCGCCGAGCCATGGCATCGCACCAAGCTCACCGCAATCGACTGCCCCAGGATCCCAGCGGACTTCCTCGCCGAGGAGCGCCGAACGATGACCGCCGAGCGCTTCGCAAGCGAATACCTCTGCGAGTTCACGGACGCGCTCGACTCCGTCTTCCGCCACGACGACGTCACAGCCGCAGTCGACGAGAACCTCGCGCCGCTCTTCCCGGCTGGCTGGTGATGACGAAGACCAGCTACGTCCTCGGTCTCGACGTCGGCCAGGCGGCCGACCCGACCGCGCTGGTCCTGCTCGAACAGGATCAGCAACAACACCCGACCTACTCGATCCGGGCACTGCACCGGCTCCCGCTCGGCACGCCTTACACCGCGCTCCCACAGGCAATCAACAAACGGCTCAGCCAACCACCACTCGCAGGCCACACCCGACTCGCGATCGACGCCACAGGCGTCGGCCGCCCGGTAATCGACCTCTTCAAACACCAACTAGCCGATGTGCCTCTCTATGCGATCACAATCACTGGCGGGACAACGGTCACCGGCTCCGGCACGCAGCCACACGTCCCCAAGCGCGACCTAATCACGACCACCAGCGTCATCCTCGAGCAACATCGCCTCCGAATCCCCGCGAGCCTCCCCGACACGCAAGCCCTCCTCGACGAACTCCTCGCCTTTCGCCGCACCCGCAGCGAGACCGGACACGACAGCTACGTCGCCCCACCCGGAAGCCACGACGACCTCGTCCTCGCGCTCAGCCTCGCCGTCTGGCTAGCGGAGCACAAACGAGTCCGGTACTCCGAAGCAACGATCAGCGTCCCAACCGGACGACTACCAACCGTCGAAGAAATGATTCGCGAACGCCTCCGCCGCCACAACAACCCCTACTACTGAACCGCCGAACACACGGCGACGCGAGACCGAGTCGCACGCTAAGCCGCGGCGCTCTGTACTCAAAACAGACAACTGCGCCCGTATGTCGAGATAGAGCCCTCTCGACGGTCACCCCTCCGAACGTACGCTGCGTCTGCGCACCTTCTACGCTCACGAACAGTCGCGCACACGATCGCGCGTAGCGGGCCGATCGATCCACAAAGCCAGCACACCCGGCACTTCCCGTCGCTTGCCCAGACGGTCTCGAAAACAGTCTGAGCCGCTTCTGAGCGCCGCCGGTCAAACAGCAAAGCTCTCAGCACCTACATGGGCCACTCCTCCATCACCTTCGACCGCTACGACCACCTCCTCCCAGGCAACGAACACCAAGCAGCACAAGTCCTCGACACCTGGCTCAAGAGCACCACCGCGGCGACACAAACCTGACCGACGCCCACGCGCGCGGCGTGAGCCTGCCGCTCTGTAGCAAGAGCGCGAAGATCAACAGCGTGCCGGATCTGCTTCGCCGCCTCTTCAGTCGACGCCCCACCGAGCCAGTCGTGAGATACGTTCGGGCTGATGCCCAAAGTGCTCGTGACGGACGACGCGTGGCCCTCGCTCGACCCCGAGCGCGAGATCCTGGGCCGGCTCGGGGCGCGCGGTTTCGGCATGCGCGTCCTCGCTTACTCGCCGAGCCTCTCGATCGCGGAGCTCCAGACGAAGGCGGCAACCAACGTTGCCGACGTGCTCAGCGGGCGACTTCCAGCAACTGTGGTCAATCCCGGGGTGCGCGAGCTGACGGTCTATCGGGCCGGACTTTGACGACCACGGGGCACGGGATCGAGGGGGAGGGGCGGCACGCGATCGCGACGGGTCCGTTCGTGCTGACCGAGGAAAGCGCGCTCCCCTACCTCACTGCGCGCGGCATCGTTCGCGAAGGCTCGGAAGCGACCGTAGCCGAGCTCACCGGAGGCGTTTCGTCAGCGGTCGTCGCGGTGCAGACGCGCGACGTCCGCGTCGTGGTGAAGCAGGCGCTGCCGCGGCTCAAGGTGACCGACGATTGGAGAGCCAAGCTGGAGCGCACCGAGGTCGAGGTAGCGGCGCTTCGGCTGTGCGATCGGCTTACGCCCGGCGAGGTGCCGAAAGTCGTGGACAACGACCCCGAGGCCCACGTCCTCGTCATGGAGCTGCTGCCCGACGACGCTCGGAACTGGCAGGACGAGATCGCGCTCGGGCGTGCCCACGCCGATGCGGGGGAGTGGGCGGGCCGGACACTCGGAACCTGGCACGCCCGCACCGCGGGCGATCCTGAGGTCGCCGCTTCGTTCGCGGATCACGTGCCTTTCGAGCAGCTGCGGCTGAGCCCATTCCACGAGACAGTCGCGCAGCGACTACCCGAGGCGGCGTCGTACGTCACCTCTCGCCTCGAGGAGCTCGGGACGCGTCGGTGCTTCGTCGACGGCGACTTCGCGATGAAGAACATACTGATCGGCCCGAGACGCAACTGGGTGCTCGACTTCGAGGTCGCGCACTACGGGAATCCAGTCTTCGACTTGGGATTCTTCCTCTCGTTTGCGGTGCTGTCGGCCGTTCGCTGGCCGGAGCTCGAGAAGCGGATGCGCGCTCTCGCGGAGGCGTTCGTCGGAAGCTACGCCGCAGTCGCCGGGAAGGAGCTGCTCGGCACCGAACCCGACCTGACTGCGCACACCGGTTGCCTCGTGCTCGCCCGCACCGACGGGAAGTCACCCGCTCAGTTCCTCGATCCGCAGTCGCGAGGCGCTGCGCGTGCGGCAGGCCTTGCGCTGCTTCGAACTCCGGAGCTCGGGTTGTGGCAGTGGGCGTGATCGAGAACGTCATCGCATGGGAGGCACTCGACTCGCGCGGGACACCCACTGTCGCCTGTGCGGTCCGTCTCGAAGGCGGGTTCGAGGGCGAAGCCATCGTTCCGTCGGGCGCATCGACGGGCTTCCACGAAGCACACGAGCGTCGCGACGGAGGCGAAAGATACGGCGGAAAGGGCGTTCGCGAAGCTATCGAGGCCTTCCGCCTCGAGATCGGCCCTGCACTCCTGGGTCGCGACGTGTGCGACCTGGAGGCGCTCGATAGCGCGCTCTGCGAGCTGGATGGAACACCGAATCTCGAGCGTCTGGGCGCCAACGCGATCCTGGCGGCATCGGTGGCGTCCGCCCTCGCTGCGGCCGCCGCGAGCGGAGTGCCGCTGTGGAGGTCGATCCGACCCGACGAGCCACCGCTCCTGCCGATGCCGATGGTCAACGTCGTCTCGGGAGGCGCACACGCGGGTGGGCTTGTCGACTTCCAGGATTTTCTCGTCGTCCCGGTCGGAGCGCGGACGTTCTCGGAGGCAATCGAATGGGCGTCCCGTGTGCGGGCGGCGACCGCTGAGGCGTTCCGTGATCGTGGTCACGACGCGTCGCTGGTCGCGGACGAAGGAGGCATCGCCGCTCGGCTCCCGTCGAATCGGGCGGCGCTCGACCTCTTGCTCGAGGGGATCGAACGGTCCGGGCTCCAGGCCGGCTCCGAAGCAGCGATCGCGATCGACGTCGCCGCGACGCAACTACTCGCGAACGGCAGATACATGTTGGCGCGCGAGGGTCGGGCCCTGACAGCGGCCGAGCTCGTCGACGAGATCGCGGGCTGGGTGGACGCGTACCCGATCGTGTCCGTCGAGGACGTGGCCGGCGAGGACGACAAGGAGGGATGGCAGTATGCGACCGCGCGCCTCGCGAACAGAGTGCAGCTGGTCGGAGACGACCTCTTCGTCACCTCACCGGAGAGGCTGTCCGCGGGCATCGGCGAGGGAATCGCCAACTCGGTTCTCGTGAAACCGAATCAGATCGGCACGCTGACGAAGACACGGCAGGTCGTCGGTATGGCACAGAACGCCGGGTATGCGACTGTTCTTTCGGCGCGCTCGGGCGAGACGGAGGACAGATGGCTCGCAGACCTGGCGGTCGGGTGGCGGACGGGTCAGATCAAGGTGGGCTCCACGACCCGATCCGAGCGCACGGCTAAGTGGAACCGTCTGCTTCGCATCGAAGCCGAGGTCGACGGCGCAGAGTTCGCGTCCTTTCCACTTGCCTGACGGCATTCGACCTGGTCCCACTCGGCACGCGCGGCGGTACGCTGTACCCCGCCGGAGGGGTGGCAGAGCGGTCGAATGCGGCGGTCTCGAAAACCGTTTCGGGCGGTTCCGTCCGACGAGGGTTCAAATCCCTCCCCCTCCGCTCCCCGGCCGAGAACCCAGTAGCCACGCGAGGGTTCGGCCTGTCCGATTGAGCCCTATCGAGGCATGCTCGCCGGTCCAGTTGACGCGTGAACGAACGCCACCCCCGCCGCCAGGACGCGCCGCTGCAGCTCGAGCTCGGGGACGCCACCCAGGTGCTCCTCGAGACCGATCAGACGGCGGTTCGAAACGCCTCGGCCGAGCCCCTGTCGGCGAGCGCGCGCGCCAGCTGGCACCCGACGACGAATCCGAACCAGATCGCCACCTCACAGAAGAAGTCCCGCCTGCCGTTTGGAAGCACGCCTTCGACCCGGCGAAGGTGTCGGCCAACGAAGCTCATGGCGGGCCGGGTCAGTGGACGATGAACGTGACCTTCAGATCGACGCGGTAGCCCACGACCCGTCCGTCACGAACGATGACCTGCTGGCCGTTCACCCAGGCCGACCGGATGTCCGTAACGGTCTCGCTTGCCCTCTCGATGCAGCGGCGGACAGCGTCCTCGAAGCTCTCCGGTGACTCCCCGGTCACCTCGATCACCTTCGCCACCGTTGTCCGCACCTCGGTCTCGTCGGAGATCGCGCTCATGATTCCTCCTTCCAGTGGCGCTTGCCCTCACCTTTGCGTTCGACGCGCGAAGGGGCATCGGGGAGACCACCGATCGTGAAGGCGGAAACTGCTGCACCGCCCGTCTTTGCTTTTTCCGGCAAAGCCTCGATGTGGCGGGGGCGCCCCGGAAGGCCGCGTGAAACCCGCAGCGACGATCCGCGGCTGTGCCGATGGCGGTTCGGGCGTCGCGTGCGAGCATGAAGCCGAACGTTGGAGGCGCCAAATGGACTCAACGCTCAGCAGGGTTCGATCCCCGGTTTTCGATCGGATCGTCTGCGCGGTCGACGGGTCTGGCGCCTCGCTTGAGGCAGCCCGGCAGGCAGACGTGCTCCGCAGCGGGCTCGGGACCGTCGCGCTCGTGGGTGTCGTGGAGCCTTCCGCCGTTGGCTACTCGATCTACGGCGGCCCGGCGATCGTCTCGGAGGCGGAGAAGTCATTCGCCGCGACGCTCTCGGAGGCGGTGTCAGTCTGTCCGGGAGCCTCGTCGGAGCTGCTGCAAGGGCCGACGATCGGGCGCCTGCTGGAGCGGCTGATCGAAGGCAATGCGACGCTCGTCGCGGTCGGTGCGTCGAGTCGCAACCGCGGCGTCGGAGCCATCCGGGGCAGCGTCACGACCACCATGCTGCACCGCGCTCGTGCGTCGGTGCTCGTCGCTCGATCGACCTCGATCCCCGACGTGTTCCCGCGGTCGGTAGTGGTCGGCTACGACGGCTCGAAAAGCGCGGACGCGGCGCTGCTCGCCGGCCGTGACCTCGCCGCCCGCTTCGGATCGACCCTGCGGGTGATCGCAGCCGACGCCGCCGCGGGAATCGAAGCCGACCCACTGGCAGACCTGATCCTCGAACGGGAAGAGCGAAGCGCGCTCGAAGCGCTCATGGATGCGTCCAGGGACACGGACCTCCTCGTCGTCGGCAGCCGCGGGCTGCACGGCCTGCACGCGCTCGGCAGCCTCAGCGAGCGCCTCGGCCACAAAGCAGCGTGCTCCGTGCTCGTGGTGCGTGAAGGGGCTGCTCCGTGACTCGGACCGGCGCCCCCTCGCCCGTCCTAGACGTGCCCAAACCGAGAGGAGGAGTGGACCATGTCATCGCTCCAAGCACTCCGCATCAGACCTCGGAGAGCCGTTCGCGACCTCGCGTCGTTCAAGGCGAACGACGGGGTCGTGCTCAGCCTCTACGTCGGGTTCGACCCGTCAGTAACCCGTACCGGCGACGAGACCGCGGCGCGCATCGCGTCACTGCTCGAGCAGGCCACGCGGGCCTCTGAAGCCGAACGTCTCGAGCACGACGCACGGCTCGCATTCAGCAGGGACCTCGAGCGGGCCCGGGACGAGGTGCTGAGCAGGCTCGGACCGGCCGGCGTCGCCTGCTTCGCGGACTCAGCCGACGGGCTCTGGCACGTGGAAGAGCGACGCGGCCTCCCGGACCTGGCGAAGGTGCAGTCCTGTCCCTATCTCGTTCCGCTCGTTGCCGCCCCAGCAGAGGAACACGCGCTCGTCGCGGTCGTCGGCCGGGAGCGAGGCGAGGTTTTCGAGCTGCGAGACGGGCGGATGGAGCAGCTCGCCGACCTCTCCGAGGATCAGCCGCGACGGCACCACGCCGGCCACGCCTGGCATCAGCCGAGCCTCGAACGGCACAGCGACGAACTCGCACACGCACATCTGCGCCACGTCGCCACGAGACTCGACAACCTCCTCCGCGACCCGGACGACACCCCCGTCCTCGTGCTCGCCGGGGAGCAGAGACAGACAGCCGCCCTCCGGGGCATGTTGTCCCAGAACGCACGCACGGCACTCGCAGGAGTCATCCACCCGCCGGCACACGCAACTCCGTCCCACCTCAAGCAGCTCACACTTCCGGTGCTCCAACAACACCGGCGACGCGGCGAGGACGAACTCCTCGACCGATGGCAAGCGATGAAAGCTGACGGGGCCGCCGTCCAGGGATGGCCGGACACGCTCGTGTCCGCCTCGGACGGTCGCATCTCAATGCTGCTGTTCCGTGAGCGGGTCACCCGCCCCGCGTTCGTCTGCGGCACCTGCGATCGCGCCAGCGCCCAAGCAGGCATCTGCCCGCTCGACGGGCAGCCGCTCACGCGCCAACCCGACGGGCTCGATATCGCAGTCAGGCTCACCCTCCGCCACGGCGGCGAAGCACGCGCGATCCGACACCGCACCGACCTCGACCACGCCGGCGCGATCGGAGCACTCCTCAACTTCTGACCGTGTCTCACCGGGGACATGTCTTCGCGCGCGCCCCGTCGACCGGAGGCGGGCACAAACAGAGGACCGCTTTCGCGGGCCTCTACTGACCTTCGCCGGGTCGATGTCGCCTCAGCGGTCACGCGCGCTCGGCGGCCGCTCTGCCGCGCCGCGAAACGGCGTCGACCGTCACGGCTGCGAGGAGGATGGCGCCCTCGACCATGTACTTGATCTCGGGCGGCTGCGCCTGCAGATCGAGCCCGTTCGAGACGCTGCCGATCACGAGTGCGCCGAGGAGCGCGGACCAAGCGGCCTTACGACCGACTGTCTTCGCACGCCTATCGCGAGCAGGTCCAGAGGCCGAAATCCGGGTTTTCCGCCCACGCGGTCCGGTCTGCCACCGATGCGCAAACCGGGCCAGGCGAGGACGATGGCGAGCGATGCGCGAGAAAGGAGTTGAGCCATGATCGGGGAGATCTCCGTAGTGCCCCAGGCTGACGGACCGGCTCGTGAGCTCATCGCGAAGCTGCTGGCCGCGATCGCATGGATCGTCGGCACACCCCCGAACCTCCTCCACGTGCCGGGCATACCGGCGCCGCCGAACCAGGGCGGACAGCACGCGGACTGAGATGGCGATTCCGGACGGGAGAAGCTGAGCCATGAGCGCTGAGTTGGAGTTCGTCACCGTGCCGATCGAGAAGCCCGAGGAGCTCAACCTGATTCTCGGCCAGGCGCACTTCATCAAGACCGTCGACGATCTCTACGAGGCGCTCGCCGGCAGCTCGCCCCACCTGCGCTTCGGCGTCGCCTTCTGCGAGTCGTCCGGCCCGAGACTCGTCCGGCGGGCGGGCAACGACGACGAACTCGTCGAGCTCGCCGTTCGCAACGCGCTCGCGATCGGGGCGGGTCACTCGTTCATCCTGTTCCTTCGTGAGGGCTATCCCGTGAACGTCCTCAACCAGGTCAAGCACGTGCCCGAGGTCTGCCGCATCTACTGCGCGACCGCCAACCCGGTCGAGGTCGTCATCGCGCAGACCGCACGCGGACGGGCGATCCTCGGCGTCGTCGACGGCTCCTCCCCTCTCGGTGTCGAGACCGAGGAGGACGTCGTCGCGCGCCGCGAGCTGCTCCGCAACATCGGCTACAAGCCCTGACCTCGAGGCCACGGCTTCACGCACGCGACCGGCGAAGGAGGCCGAGGGTCTCCATCAAGGGGGACGAACCCAGGTGCCTTCAGGCGGCGTCTCGTGCGCCCCACGACCATCGCGCCCTCGGCGGCCGGCCGCGTCGTGGTTCGGGACCCGGGCGTAGCCACGCCTCCGTTCAGCTCACTTGCCGTCGCGGCGCACTCGCCCGGAAGCGCGTGAGTCCCTCGGTCCGAGGTGCGCGACTCGACCGCCCGGCACGCTGCGGGACGTCATAGGGCTGTCGCCGCCCCGAGGTGGTCGACGAAGTCGTCCAGCGTCTGGAGCCGGCCGTAGTCGGATTCGGGGATATCGACCTGGAGCGGTCGTGAGCGGCCGTCAGCGGCGATCCACGACGGAAGCCGCGGCGGACACGGGCGAATCGGTCATAGACTCGCCCTTTCTGAGGGTGGTACGGCGTGTAGCCAAGGACCACCCGGAGAGCACAGTCACCGAGATTGCTCTCGCACAAGTCAGGGATGTCAACGTCAAGGGCATGGTCGTGCGCGAGCGGACCTTCGACAGCACGCGGTGGACGAAGGCATTCAGCCCATGAGCGGCGGCCACGCCCGCAGCCGTTTGCGCCGTGCGGCGCCGCCCGGAGCGTTAGCCTCGCCAGATGACGAACCAGCCCCTCACGCCGAGAACACTCCGGCGCTACCCCGCCGACGACGTCCGCCGGATTCAGCCGGCAAGGACCAATCGGAGAAGCTCGGAGCCGTTGGGATAGGAGGCTTGCCTTTGGTGGGCCGACACGGGGCGCTTGCCTGGGCGGTCGGCGGGCTCGGCGCGCTCGCGGTCGTCGACCAGGTTGCAGTCGCGCTCCGGTTCGGGCGCCACTACGTCACTGAGGACCAGACCCTGCTTTGGTACGCGGCCCAGGAGTGGGGTCACGGGCACGTGCGCGAGCCCAGCTATTACGGGCAGGCGTACGGCACCACGTTCGAGGCGATTCCGCTCGTGGGCCTGCGCTGGTTCGGAGTCGAGCCGGCGACGGGGCTGTCCGTCACGCTGGCGGTCCTTGGGGTGCTGCCGTGGCTGGCGCTCGGCTGGGTCGCGCTCCGGCGGGGACGGCCTCTTCTCGCGCTCCTCGCCGTCGCTACCCCGATGGTCCTCAGTACCTACTACTCGCAGTATGTGAGCTTCTTCGGCACCGGCGCCGGGCGCTTCCTAGCTGGCGTTGCGCTTGCGGTGACGCTCGCCTGGCCCGGCGGGCGCGTGGGGATTGCCTTCGCGTGGGCGCTCGGGAGCTTCGCGACTGCGCTCGACAACAGCGCGGCGATCATCGTCGGGCCGACGCTGGCCTATGGGTTTCTGCGCTCCCCGACGGCCGGCCGCGCCGTGGCCGCGCTGGCGGGTCTCGTCCCAACCGCCTGCTGGGTGATCGCCCAGCGAGCGTTCTACAGCGCGAACCCCGACTACGACCTGCACCACGTCCCCCCAACAAGCTTTTCGCTCGAGATCCTCGGCAATTCGCTTCCGCACCCAGACCGGTACTGGCTGATGTTCGCACCCGAGCTCGCGCGCACCTGGGTGCTGCCGCTTGCGCTCGCGGTTGCGCTCCTCGTGCTGCTCCTCGCAACGAGACGCGCGCTTTTCGCGATCCCGGCGCTGCTCGCCCTGGCGCTGATGCTCGTCGGCCTCTCCTCGATGAAGGCGCTCGACGGCCCCTCGCCGGTGCTGCCCTATGCGCGGATCTTCTTGCCCCTCCCGATGGTGATCTGGTTCTTCGCCTTCCTCGTGGCCGAGAGCGGATTCGGGGCAAGGTGGCGTCGTGCGCTGCCTGCCGCCGTTGCGACCGTCGCGCTGCTCGCGGTTTCGACGGTGGCCTACCGGGCCGTCACCCTCGACGCTCGCAACGAATCGCTCTTGGCCGCAGCCGCCAGCGCCCCTTTCAAGTTCCCGGTCGTTCCAGTTGAGACGCTCGAGAGGCGCTGTAAACGGATGCGCGGGCTTGCCCGGTCGACCGGGATCGCCTTAGTCGCGTTCACTCTCGACCCCGCCGCAGCCTACGGGTGCGGAGCCGCCGCTTACGGGTCGATTCGGACCCTTTATCCGCACTACGAGCGGCGGACCTGGCTGCTGCACGACGAGGCGAGCCGGTTGCGTGACCGATTGCTCGTCTGGGGCGTCTCCGACCGGTTTTGCGAAGCAGGTTCAGCTTCTTTCGAGCAGCTGTGCATTGCATGCGGCCGTGGACCCCTCTGACGGCTTGGTCGCGGCGGTCCGATTCCGGCCCCAGTCGGTGCTCGCGTTCCTTCGCGCCGCCGGGTTTGATGTGCGGCCGTTCGGCCCGGACTGCCATCCCTGGGAGCCAACGACATGCGCACAACAGGCCGACGATCGCCGGCAAGGCCACGTGCGCATTCTGTCACGGGCCCGCTGGTCCCGACAGGAGCACAGGTAGGAGCACCGTTGTCGTGAGCTGCCGGCACTCGAGGTCTTTACTGCCCGGTTTGCCGGTGCGCGGGTTTCGGCTGACCGGTTCCAGCGCGGCATCCACGAACGCGCCGCCCTGGGCCGACGCCAGCTCGCAATGCGTCCCGCGGGTTGGCGCTGATCTCCCAGCTCGTGAGGCGAGACGGAGAAAAGGTTCACCGAGCCGGTGGCGCTTCCGTCCACCGCCTCCAGTGACTTTTCGCCCTCGGGCCTTGCGGCCTTCCGCGTACGGCCCCTGGAAACGGCTTCGACCTACTCGCGCTCCGTGCTCGGTGCAGGCAGCAACCTAGCGAGTACCTGCGGGCAGCAACAAGGGTCTCGTCGACGCAATGGCCGCAACGAGCGGAAAACGAGCGGAAGAAGTCAGCGGAGTGAGCTACTGGTCGTAGCGCTCGACGACCTCGGTGCGCCTGAGCTCGGCCTGCTCAGGATCGAGACCGGCGTCGCGGAGGGCGCGGCGCTGGCGGAGGAGGTCCCAGCACTGGTCGAGCGAGACCTTCAGCTGCTGAAGGCGCTGACGGTCGGCGTCGGTGGCGTCGCCGTCGGACTCTCGCCGCCACAGCTCGTGCTCCTCGGCGACGAGCGCCTCGATCCTGCCGTGGATCTGCGGATCATCCATCTCAGCCTCCTTGGTCGACGCCGGACGCGAGCGCGGCGAGGCCGCGCAGATCGACGCAGGTACACCCGCGGATCGTGACGAGCACGATCATCACGGCGTCGCACCGCCGACAGCGTGCGACGATTCCCGGACCGCGCATGTAGACCGCGAGCTCGGCCATCGGCGCGGTTGCGCCGCAGCCGGCGCACTCGCCCGTCGCGGTCGTCATCTCGGCCCCGAACACGTCGTGGAGCGGGCCGGCGATGGCGTTGCCGTCGAGCATCGTCACCCCCCGCTCGCCCCGAACCGCTCGGTCCTGATCCGTCCCGGATCGTGCCCGAGCTCGACGAGGGTGCCCGCCGCGGCCTCGACGAACCCGGTCGGCCCGCAGACGTACACGAGCGGCGCGTCACCCGGCGCCCATGCGATGTCCTCGAGCATCGCGCGGTCGATCCGCCCGGCGTAGCCCTCCCAGCCCTCGGGCCGCTCGCGGGTGAGCGTGAGGCGGATGTCGATCCCGTCGACCGCGTCGAGGCCCATCAGCTCGGCGCGGTAGATCACGTCGCCGAGCGTGCGGGCCGAGTACAGGCATCGCACCGGCACGTCGCTCGCGCTCGCACGGTGGTGGCGCAGCATCGCGCGGAACGGCACCACACCCGAGCCGCCGGCCACGAGCAGCAGCGGCCCGCCGAGCGCGTGCTCCCAGACGAAGTAGCCGCCGATCGGCCCGCGAAGCTCGAGCTCGTCGCCCGCGATCAGCCCGTCGGTGAGGTACGGCGAGACCTCGCCGTCGTCGAGCCGCTCGACCGTCAGCACGAGCCGACCGTCCTCAGGGGCCGATGCGATCGAGTAGCTGCGCTGCGCCTGGTAGCCGTCCTCGGCCGTGAGGCGCACGTCGACGTGCTGGCCCGCGCGGTGTCCGCTCCACTCCGGCATCTCGAGCACGATGCTCCGCGTCCGCGCCGTCTCGTCGATCAGCTCCGCCACCGTCCCGAGCTGCCACGCGAGGCGCGGGTAGCTCAGTCGCCGCTGTAACGCTGCTCTTTCCACGGATCGCCGTAGTTGTGGTAGCCGTAGCCCTCCCAGAAGCCCGGCTCGTCCTCCTCGAGCAGCTCGAGCCCGCGCACCCACTTGGCACTCTTCCAGAAGTAGAGGTGCGGCACGAGCAGCCGCGCCGGGCCGCCGTGCTCCGGGTCGAGCGGCTCGCTGTCGTACCCGAACGCCACCCACGCCTTGCCGCCCAAGACGTCCTCGAGCGGCAGGTTGGTGGTGTAGCCGCCGTCGCTAAACGCGCTGACGTACTCCGCCGTTGTGTCGACTCCCTCGAGCAGGGTGTCGACGGAGACGCCCGTCCAGACGGTGTCGAGCTTCGACCACTTCGTCACGCAGTGGATGTCGACCGTGATCGTCTCGCTCGGCAGCGCCCGAAGCTCGTCCCAGGTCCACGAGCGCGGCTCGTCGACCGCGCCCCTGATCGTGAAGTTCCAGGCCTCGAGCGGCGTGTGCGGCGTCGGCCCGGCCGACAGCACCGGGAAGTCGTCGGTCACGTACTGCCCGGGCGGCACACGAGACGGATCGGCCTCGGATCGACGTCGACCGAGGAAACCGCGCGAAACAGGGCTCATGGCGTCAGCGGTGGCTGGGTCGACATGGCGGGTGAAGACATCGCAACTCCTGCTCCTGTGTCCGCATTCGCGGTTCGGGAAACGGGAGGGTCAACAGGCAGCCTCAACTGCCTTTTGCCGCGCAGCCCTCGCAGACGTGCCCGAACGCGCGGGCAGGAGCGCGCGCAGGTCGGGTACGCGGCGGTGGGCGGCCTGGAGCGACGCCTCGCCGTTCGTCGTGAGCACGGCGACGACGGTCATCCCGGCCGCGAGCCCCGCCTCCACGCCGGCCGGTGCGTCCTCGAGCACCAGCGCGTCTGCCGGATCGACGCCGAGCGCTGCCGCGGCCCGGAGGTAGCCGTCCGGGTCCGGCTTGCCCTGCGCGACCTCGGCGGCGGTGACGAGGACCTTCGGCACAGGGATCCCCGCGGCCTCCAGACGTGCGATCGCGATTCGCCGCGACCCGGAGGTCACGATCCCGAACCGGTCGGGAGGGACGTGCTCGACCAGCTCGCGGGCGCCGGGTAGCGCGCGTATGGATCCGGCACGCTCGATCTCGTCCTGCTCGAGCCGGGCGGCCTCGTCGTCGGCGTCGAGGTGCGGGGTGAAGCGGCGGATCGAGTCGACAGCGCGACGCCCGTGGATCTCCGCGAGAACCTTCGCGGGATCGAGCCCGTGCCGCTCCGCGAACGCCCTCCACGTCCCCTCGATCTGAGCGCCGGAGTCCACGAGCACGCCGTCGAGGTCGGAGAGGACGACCCGGGGCTCGAGGCCGCGGAGCACCACCCGGTCGGACGGCCTCGCGCTGCGTGCGAGGAGCGCCAGCGCGATGGTCGCCACCACCACGAGGCCGAGCGCGGCGCGCAGCCCGACCGCGCCCGCCGCCAAGCCGATCGCCGCAGGTCCCGAGAGAAATCCGAGCCAGCCGATCACCGAGACCGCCGCGACGCCGACCCCTGCCGGCACGCCCGGTGTCGAGCCGGCCGCCCGGAACAGGACCGGCACGACGACGCCGAGCCCGGCTCCCATCGCCACGAAGCCGACGAGCGCAACCGGAGTCGAGCCGCTGACGAGCCCGAGCGCGACCCCGCTGGCGGCGAGCAGGCCTCCTCCCCGCGCCAGCGACACCGGGCCGAGCCGGGTGTTCAAGCGGTCGCCGACGGTGCGGCTCGTGGCCATGGCGAGTGAGAAGCCCGTGTAGCCGAGCGCCGCGACCGCAGCGGTCGCGCCGAGCGAGTGCGAGAGGTAGACGGCGCTCCAGTCGGCCGCGGCTCCCTCGGCGAGCAGGGTGAAGAACGCCGCCGCCCCGAGCACGAGCAGCGACCGCGGCGGACGCTCGAAGGTGCGCCGCCCCCGAGGCTCGTCGGAGTCGGTTGCCAGCAGCCGTCCTGCGAGCACGAGGCCGCCGAACGCCAGCACGAGCGCGACACCGCCCAGGTGCTCCCGCGCGCCGAACCCGAGCGCCGCGACGATCGCGCCGAGCCCGGCGCCGGCGAGCCCGCCACCGCTGAACGCGGCATGGAACGACGAGAGGATCGGGCGACCGTGCAGGCGCTCGAGCGCGAGACCCTGGACGTTCGCCGAGACGTTGACGGCGCCGAAGCTCGCTCCGAAGGCCGCCAGCGCTGCCGCGAGCCCGGCGAGATCGTTGGCGAGGGAAGCCGCGAAGAGGGAGCCGCTGCCCCCGACCAGCGCCGTCGTCACGACCACACGGCTGCCGATTCGCCCGCAGAGCCAGCCGGCGAGGGGCATTGCGACCATCGCTCCCAGCGACATCGCGAACAGCGCGACGCCGAGCCTCGTGTTCGTCAGGTCGGCGTGGCGCTGGACAGCCGGGATCCGCGCCGCCCACGAGCCGAGCATCACGCCGTCGGCGAAGAAGACCAGCGTGATCGCCAGACGCGTCCCGCGCATCAGGCCAGCACCACGTCGATCCCGAGCGCGCGGTAGGGCGCGAGCTGCTCTGAAGGCACGGAGTCCTCGACGACGAGGTGCGTCAGCTCCTCGAGCGGGCCGATCACGTAGGAGCCGGCGGAGCCGAGCTTGTCGGCCGAGGAAACCGCGACCACCTCCGCCGCGTTCGCGATCATCACGCGCTTGACGTGCGACTCCTCGAGGGCATTCACGGTGATCCCGACCTCGGGATGGAGGCTGCAGACGCCGAGCACCAAGACATCGGCGCGGATCGAGCGCAGGGTCTCGACCGTCGCCGCGCCGATGAGCGCGCGCGCCTCCTTGTCGAGCATGCCGCCGAGCACGACCACCTCGACCTTCGGATGCTCGGCGAGCGTCACCGCGATCGGCGGGCTGTTCGTGATCACGGTCGCCTCGAGCTCCGGGGACAGGTGCCGCGCCACCTCGAGCGTCGTCGTCCCGGAGTCGAGCAGGATCACCTGGCCCGAGCGCAGGAGCCGGCTCGTGGCCTGCGCAATTGCCGCCTTGGCCTCGGTCGCCTGCTCCCGCCTCACCGCGTACGGGTGGGCACCGACCGTGGGCGGAAGCGCCCCGCCGTGCACGCGCCGCAGCAACCCTGCCTCGGCGAGCTCGCTCAGATCGCGCCGCACCGTGTCGGGCGACACGTTGAGCGCGGGACTGAGCTCCGCGGCGACGACCTTCCCGTCGCTCCTCAGCCGTTCGAGGATCGCGTGGCGACGTTCTTCTGCAAGCATGCTTCCCTATTCAAGCACAAACATGCACAGAACCGCAGAAACCATGGCCAGCACTGCCCGTTTATGCGGCTTATCCGTGGCACGAGCGGGAGCCGCGCGGCGCAATCTTTGAGCGGCGCCGGCTCCCGTCGCCACGTTTACGCGCTGGCGTTTCGGCCATACCCGTCACCGGACGGGGCTCTGAGCTAGCCGGAACCCCACACGCGCTAGCCGACACGGCCTCCTCCCCTCCCAGGAGAGACGCTCTCCCTCGGAGCGTCTCTCCTGACCTTTCGTGTCCTCTCGATGAACGGCCAACCATCGGCCGGCCCGGTCGTCTCAGACCCTCTGGAGCGCGCCCGATGTCCTGCTCGCCGTCGGCCGCGCTCCCTTTCTGCGCTGCGGCCATGCATAGGTACGACGTCGTCGTGCATAGGTAGGCTCGCTGCAGCGAGACGCCGAGTGCGTCAAGACCGAAGGGATGTGGCGGATGCCTAGGGACTACTACAGCGTCAGCGAGGCGGCGAAGCTCCTCGGAGTCAGCGTCGACACGCTCCGTCGCTGGGACAAGCAGGGTCTGATCAAGGCGGAGCGCGATCACGCGAACCGGCGGATCGTGCCCGCGCTCGAGATCGAGCGCCTGCGCGGCACGCCGACCTCGAACACGCTCAGCGCCCGCAACCGTTTCAACGGGATCGTCACCGACGTCACGGTCGAGGGCCTGCTCGCCCGGGTCGAGATCGTCGTCAACGAGCCGATGCGGCTCGTCGCCGTCGTCACGCGCGACGCCGTCGAGGAGCTCCGGCTCCGCGTCGGCATGCCGGCGACGGCGATCGTGAAGTCGACGTCGATGATGGTTCAGCGCTGAATCCGGGGTCGAAAGCCGCCCCCAGGTCTGATACCGTCAACGGCTCCCTCCCGATCGGGGTTTCCGCATGGAGCAGCACCTTCGCCAGAGACTGCGCTCGAGAGCCGATCGGAAGCCCGGCTCGAAGCAAGGGCTCGGCGGAGGCGGACGGCGCGTCCTGATCACCGGAACGCGCGGCACCGGGAAGCGGACGCTCGGATACCTGCTCGCGATCGACCGCGGGTTCACGCACGTCAACCTCGATCACCCCGAAGCAGGCGAGTCGTTCCTCGAGGATCGGGCCGAAGGGCTGCCGGCAGTCCTCGAGGGTGCAGGTCGCGACGCGGACATCGTCGCGACCTGGACGCCCGAGTCGGACGATGCGCTCGGCGCGGTACGGCAGCTCCAGTCAGCCGGCTTCGAGTGGATCTGGCTCGACGGGGATCGCGGAGCCGCATTCCATCCCGTCTTCGGGTACATCGGCCGCGGCCGGCGAGCACGCTTCGTCGACCCGTTCACCGCCGAGGGCCAGCACCGTGCGCTCGAGAGCGTGATCACCGAGATCCTTCAGCCCGGGCCCGACCCGACACTCCTTCCGGCGCGGGACCGCAGCCTCACGCGCGCGCCGCGCAGGCCGAGGATCGCGGTTCCCGCGCTTGGCCCCCGCCTTCGCGCCGGGCTCGCCGCGCTCGCGACGCTCGCCGCAGCGGGTCTCGCGGCGGCAGCGGGGTACGTCATCGTCGGCGCGACCGGCGGGAAGCCGACGGCGACCCCCGCGGTCGCAGGCGCCGCGGCTCATGCGCGCGTCCCGGCTCTGCCGCGCAAGGGCGTGCTCGTGAGCGGGCGAAGCCTCGCGGGAATCAAGCTCGGCGACACCAGGGCGGACGTCCGCGCACGCTGGGGAGGCCACTACACCGTCTGCGACGGCTGCAAGCCGACGACCTGGTTCTACTTCTACGAGACGGGCGATCCCGTGGGGGCGGGCGTGAGGTTCCGCAACGGACGCGTGATCGCCGTGTTCACGCTCGGGATGACGCTCGGCTGGACTTCGGACGACGGAGTTCGCGTCGGCGAGGTCCTCGACGGTGGCGAGCAGCCGGGCGGCAAGGGAAGCTGGACGAACTGCCCCGGCTACGGGGCGACGTCCGAGCCCTCGTCGGGAGCCGTCACATCGGTGCTCACCGTCGGCTCCGCCGTCTACGGGTTCTCGCTCACCCGGCCCAACGAGCCCGTCTGCCACTAGGGCAAGCGGCGTCCGAACGTGGCCCGGCGTGGGAAAGCCCGCCGAGCTCACGCCCGGACGCCTGTGCCGTCAACGCCGGTGCTGCGCTCGCCTCGGCAACTCTATTCCATTGCATTGCATATGTCTGAGCGGCAGCACGACTCTGGCCGCTCAGCTTCAGCCCGTCATGAACACAAGCGAATCGCCCATGAGATGCCGGTCTACCCGCAACGGATGTGCATAGGAAAATCGCCCGTCGGCGTGCTTTGTCATAGGCAATGCATGGTACAGTGACGCACCACGCACAACTCGGGACGAGGGTTCTTTCGATCTGAGCGCGACCGGACTAGCGCAACTAGGTCGTGCGCGGCTTTGCCAGTGTGTTACATATGCACTAGTGAAGGAGCTTCCAGCACGGTGAACGCTGAAATCAGCAGGGCAGAGTTCCTCTCGAGAGGAGCCAAGGGGGGTGCGGTGCTCCTCGTTGCCGGCTCCGCGGTCGCCGCGCTCGCGCCGACCGCAACCGCCGCGCCGCTTTCGGACAACGATCTCGCGGTCGCGCGGGTCCTGGTCGCGGCCGAGCTGCTCGGGATCGACTTCTACAAGCAGTCGATCGCGTCGGAGAAGCTCGGCAAGTCGGACGCGAAGCGCTTCGCCCAGCTGCTCTCGAACGAGCAGGAGCACTACCAGTCGGTGGCCGGGATCCTCAGCGGCGCCGGCCAGGTGCCGGCAACGGAGCTCGACATCGACATGGGCTATCCGAACGGCACCTTCGACTCGGCGGAGGCGATCAACAAGGAAGCCTCCAACATCGAGACGATCATGCTCGGCTGCTATCTCGGCGCGGTCGTGGGCTTCCAGGCTTCCGACCTCGTCCCCGGCCTCGCGACGATCGGCGCGAGCGAGGCGCAGCACACGAGCTTCTTCCAGGGGAAGCTGACCGGGAAGCCGTTCGGGCTCGCGTTTCCCGGCCCGCCGCTCAACTTCGATCTGGCCACGAAGGCCCTCGACCAGTACCAGACCTAGCGAGGGCCAGTGCCGAAGGAGCTCTACACCGCCAGCGAAGCAGCAAAGACGCTCGGAATCAGCATCGACACCCTCCGTCGGTGGGATCGGCAGGGTCGGATCAAGACCGAACGGGACGGCGGCAACAGGCGTGTCGTCCGCGCGTCGGAGATCGACCGGCTCCGGGGGGACCCCGACGGGGCTTCGCTGAGCGCGCGAAACCGCTTCAAGGCCATCGTCACGGACGTGAAGACGGAGGGCCTGATGGCGAAGGTCGAGATGGTGGTCAGCGATCCGGTACGGCTCGTGGCCGTCGTCACCCGGGATGCTGTCGAGGAGCTCGAGCTCCGCCCCGGGATGGCCGCCACGGCGATTGTCAAATCGACCTCGGTAATCGTCCAACACTAGGCAGGGGAAAGGGGTAGCTCGTGCGAGCTCGCTCACGCCGCGTCGGGATCAGGTCACTCGTGGGCCTTGTCCTGGCGCTCGCACTCGTCACGTCGCTCGGCACAGGCGGGGCGGCAGCCAAGTCCAGCAAGGCCAGCATCGACGGGATCACCGTGTTCGCGGCCGCGTCGCTCACCGACGTGCTGCCCGCGATCGACAAGGGGCCGACGTACTCGTTCGGGAGCTCGGGCACGCTGCAGACGCAGATCCAGAACGGTGCTCCTGCGGACGTGTTCCTGGCGGCCGCGACGACACAGCCAGCGACGCTGTATGCGCAGGGACGCGTCCAGAAGCCGATCAACTTCACGCGCAACAAGCTCGTGATCGTCGTTCCCAAGTCGAATCCTGCGGGGATCGAGAGCATCTACGACCTCACGAAGCCCGGCACGAAGATCGTGGTCGCAGGACCGACGGTGCCGGTCGGGAGCTACACGCTCCAGATCCTCAAGAACATGAACCTGACGAGCCGGGTGACGCCGAACTTCGTCAGCCAGGAGACGGACGTGCGCGCGGTGCTCTCGAAGATCGCGCTCGGCCAGGGCGACGCGGGCTTCGTCTACTCGACCGACGCGCAGACCGTCCCCAACGACGTCAAGGTGATCAAGGTCCCCGCCTGGGCGCAGCCGAAGGTCGTCTACGCGATGGCCATCGTGTCGTCGACGAAGAACGAAGCCAAGGCCAGGGCGTACGTGGCCGAGATCCTGAGCAAGCGGGGTCAGGACACGTTCAAGAAATACGGCTTCCTGCCGCTGACCTCGTCGAGCGGCCGCAGCTACTAGAGCGCATGCTCGAGACCTAAGACCGACCGGCAGAGCACCTAGAGTCGAGGGCGGGCAGATGCGGAAGACACTGCTCGCCCTCCTCTATTTCACCGCGATCGCGATCGCGCTTGCGTTCTTCACCCTGCCGATCCTCGCGATCTTCACGCACACACCACCGGGCGAGCTGATCGACCAGCTCGGAAACCCGATCGTCCACGACGCGCTGATCGTGACGCTCAAGTCGTCGCTCGTCGCACAGGCTCTGATCATCGGCTTCGGCACGCCGACCGCCTACTTCCTCGCGAGCAAGCGCTTCCCGGGACACGCGCTCCTCGTCACGCTCGTCGAGCTGCCGATCGTGCTTCCGCCGGCCGTTGCGGGGATCGGACTCCTGGTCGCCTTCGGCCGCTTCGGTCTGCTCGGGTCGGACCTCTTCCTGTTCAACCTGCCGGCGGTCGTGCTCGCAGTGATGCTCGTCGCCGGCCCCTTCTACGTGCGCCAGGCGATCGCCGCCTTCGAGGCGGTGGATCCGAACATGCAGGCGGCTTCGCGCACTCTCGGCGCCAGCCCGCTCCGGACCTTCTTCCGCGTGACGCTCCCGCTCGCCGCCGGAGGGCTCCTCGCCGGAATCGCGTTCTCGGTCGCCCGCGGGCTCGGCGAGTTCGGCGCGACGATCATGTTTGCAGGCAGCCTCCAGGGCCGCACGCAAACGCTTACGCTCGCAATCTACGGCGAGTTCGACCGCATCGACGGGCTCGAGATCGCGCTCGCGATCAGCGCACTTCTCGTCGTAACCAGCCTCGCGATCCTGCTCAGCCTCAAGCTCATCTCGGCATGGCAACCCTCACGGCAGACATCACTCTCCCTCTTCGGACGTTCGAGCTCGAAGTAGCGCTCGAGATCGACCGGACGGTCGCCGTCGTCGGGCCTTCCGGCGCCGGCAAGACGTCGGTGTTGCGCTCGATCGCCGGACTCGTCCGCCCGGCTGCTGGGCGGGTCGCGCTCGACGGCGAAATCTGGTTCGACGCGACCCAGCGCCTATTCCTCCCGCCCGACGAGCGACGAGTCGGGCTCGTCTTCCAGGAGTACGCGCTCTTCCCGCACATGAGCGTGCGCGAGAACATCGGCTATGCGGGCAAGGCCCGCGTGAACGAGTTCCTGGAGCGGTTCCGGATCCAGGACCTGGCCGACGCGCGTCCTTCGGAGCTCTCGGGTGGCGAGCGCCAGCGGGTCGCACTTGCACGAGCGCTCGCGCGCGACCCAGGTGTGCTCCTCCTCGACGAGCCGCTCGCAGCACTCGACGCGAACACCAAGGCAACGGTGAGAGCCGAGCTCCACGAGCTCCTTCACGAGCTCGCCCTCCCGACGCTGCTCGTGACGCACGACTGGGAGGACGCGGCTGCGCTCGCCGACATGGTCGGCGTGATCGTCGACGGCAGGCTTCGCCAGCTCGCATCGCCGCAGGAGCTGGTCGCGAACCCGGCCGACACCTTCGTCGCCTCGTTCACCGGCGCGAACCTCCTGCGCGGTTTCGCCTCCCAGCACAACGGCGAGCTGACGGCGGTGCGCCTCGAGACCGGAGAGCAGCTCTTCTCGACCGACCGGATCGAAGGCGAGGTCGGCGTTGTCGTCTACCCGTGGGAGATCACCGTCGCGCACGCGCGGCCCGACCAGTCGGCGCTCAACCAGATCCAGGGCGAGATCCGGTCCCTGGTGCATGTCGGCAACCGCGTCCGCGTGAGGATCGGCCCGGTGATCGCCGAGGTGACGTCGTCCTCGGTCGACCACCTCCATTTGGTCGAGGGCGGCCACGCGATCGCGATCTTCAAGGCGACCGGAACGAAGCTCGTCCCGCTGGCCGACTCCGGCCGGCTCGAAGCCCGCGACGGCTGACAATCTAGAAGCCGCCGAGATACGCGTCGGTCAGGGCCGGACCCGCGAGGATCGCGATCACGGCTCCGACGGCGAGGAACGGCCCGAACGGGATCGCGGTCTTGCGGCCCCTGGCGACGCCCTTTCGGGCCATGATCGCGACGCCGACGATCGCGCCGAGCACGAGCGACGCGAAGATCGCGACCCAGACGTCGCGACCGAGGTAGAGGCCGAGCACGGCGGCGAGCTTGACGTCGCCGAGCCCCATTCCGCCGGGGTAGGCGAGCGCGACCAGGAAGAAGCCGGCGCCGGCGGCGAGGCCCGCGAGCAGCCGCTCGGGCTCGCCTCCCGGATCGAGGACGGTGCCGAGCACGATCGCGGCGACGCCCGCGGGCAGCACGAGGACGTTCGGCAGCCGTCGCTCGTCGAGGTCGATCAGCGTCAGCGGAACGAGGAACGCCACGAGGACGAGCCCAAGCACGATGTCGGTCGCGTCCGGCCAGCAGACGGCGACGACGAGGCCGAAGAGGACGCCGGTCGTCGCCTCGACGATCGGGTACCGCGCCGAGATCGGCGCACGGCAATCGCGGCAGCGCCCGCGCAGCAGGAGCCACGAGAGCACGGGGATGTTGTCGTGGGCGCGGATCGCGTGCCCGCAGGACGGACAGCGAGAGCCGGGCGAGACGAGTGACTCGCCGCGCGGCAACCGGTACGCGACCGCGTTCGCGAACGACCCGACGGCCAGCCCGACGAGCACGGCGAAGGCGACCGCGAGCGTCACCGGTCGTGCCCCATCCCAAGCGCCGTCACGTCGCCGCCACGAGTGAGGCGGAAACCTATGCCCGTACGCAACGGCCGTCAAAGGCGAAGGTCTCGCGCAGGGCCGAGGCGAGCGTGTTTGATACCGAAGGCACGCGACGCGCAGTCGCAATCACGTCTCTCGAGAAGGAGGGCTCATGAACGCAGCCGAGTCGACGTTGAGCGCAGAGGACGCGCAGGCATTCGCGGAACATGTTCGAGGCCCGGTTCTGCGCCCCGACGACGCTGGCTACGAGGAAGCGCGCACGATCTGGAACGGCCTCATCGACCGCCGCCCGGCGCTGATCGTGCAGTGCAGCGGAGCGGCCGACGTCGTCGATGCCGTCAACCTGGCGCGCGAGAAGAATCTGCTCCTTTCGATCAAGGCGGGCGGCCACAACGTGGCAGGCAATGCGGTGAACGACGACGGGATCGTGATCGACCTCTCGCAGATGCGCGGCGTCCACGTCGACCCCTCGACGAAGACAGTGCGGGTGCAGGGCGGCGCCCTGCTGGGCGACGTCGACCGTGAGACGCAGCTCTTCGGGCTCGCAGTGCCGAGCGGGGCCGTCTCGACGACGGGCGTGGCCGGCCTGACGCTCCACGGCGGCGTCGGCCACCTGCGGCGCAAGTACGGCCTCTCGATCGACAACCTCCTCTCGGTGGACATCGTCACGGCCGACGGCGAGCACCGCCGGGCTAGCGCGACCGAGAACGAGGATCTCTTCTGGGCCGTCCGCGGCGCCGGGAGCAACTTCGGGGTCGTCACCTCGTTCGAGTTCCAGGCCCACCCGGTCGGCCCGATGGTGATGGTCGGCGCCGTCTTCTACCCCTTGGAGGACCTGAAGACGGTCGTGCCCGCCTGGCGCGACTACATGGCGACCGCGCCGGACGAGCTCAGCTCGATCGGATTCTGCTGGAACGTTCCTCCGGGCGAGCCCTTCCCGGCCGAGCACCACGGCAAGCCGGTCGTGATCGTCGCCGGCGTGTACAGCGGGTCGGTGGACGAGGGCGGTCCCGTCGTGCAGCCGCTGCGGGAGCTCGCACAGCCGCTGATCGACCTGAGCGGCCCGTGGCCGTATGTCGCTCTCCAGAGCGGCTTCGACGCCCTGTTCCCGAAGGGGCAGCTCCGCTACTGGAAGTCGCGCGCGCTCGCAGAGCTGTCGGATGCGGCGATCGACGACATCGCGGACTTCGCCTCCCGCCGTGTGTCGCCGCTCACGGACATCACGATGTGGCACCACGGCGGCGCCATGAGCCGGGTCGGCGAGACGGAGACGGCCTACGGCGGCCGCGACACGAACTTCCTCGTCACCGCCGAGTCGAGCTGGGACGATCCGGCGCAGACGGACGCCGGGATCCAGTGGGGCCGCGACCTCTGGGACGCGATGGGCAAGCACTCGACGGGCGGCATCTACCTGAACTTCGCCGGCTTCGGCGAGGAGAAGGAGGCGCTCGTCAAGGCGGCCTACGGCGCGAACTACGAGCGGCTCGCCCAGCTGAAGGCGAAGTACGACCCTGGGAACCTCTTCCGCATGAACTTCAACATCACGCCTGCGAGCTGAGCCGCCGCGGGGGCGGCGCAGGCGTCACTCCCGCCGGTCGAGGATCGCCGCGACCAGGAGCTCGAGCTCCTCGACGCGGTCCGGATACTGCTCCTCGGCCTGCGCCAGCATGCTCCGGATCCGCTCGCCCTTCTCGAGCAGGAGCGGGTCGGGGCTCGGCACGACGGCCGCGACGGCGTCGGGCAGCGCGACTCCGTCGCGGTGGACGAGCGCGAGCGCCCGCAGCAGGCCGTCGGACTTGTCCGGGAACCGCTTGGCGACCTGTGTCGCCTGCCGCTCGACCATCACGCGCAGGTACTCGTACGTCCCCGCCTCGATCCGCATTGCTGCGAGCTTAGAGCTTCTTCAGGCGCGCTTCGGCTCGCGGGTACCCGCCGCTCCGCGACCGCCGACGTCCTCGAGCACCGACTGCGCCTGCTGGTCGACCATGCGCGTGAAGAGCTGCTGCGAGTACCCGAACACGACCGCCCAGGAGATGATCTGGGCCGAGGTGTCCAGGTCGCTGAGCCCAGGGACGAAGCCGCCGCGCATCAGCAGCAGCCCCAGCACCGCGGTGAGCGCGCCGCTCGGCAGCTTCAACGCCGCGAGGGCGACGGGCAGGCTGTACGGCGTCGACGTACCCCGGATCCCGCGCAGAGCGTAGGCGGCGGCAAGGGCCGCCGCGACGAGGCCGACGAACTCGATCAGCCAGATGTCGCCGCCGCTCGCCGTGCTGCGGAGCTTCTCGTCGAGTGCCGCACTCGCCGCCGCGCTGCCCGGAGCCGCAGCAGGGACGCCGGTGACCGCCTCCTCGCCCGTCGGGCAGACCACCTTCGTCTGGTCGGGCGTGAAGCAGAGCGGGATGAGCCCCTTGTCCAGCGACCCGATCAGGCCGATCGCCACGGCGACGACGAGCAGTGCCGCGGCCGCGACGAGGATCACGTTGCGGAAGCTCCGAAGCCGCAGCATCTCGCGGCGGCGCTGGGAGTTCGCCGCGTGGTAGGTCGAGACGACGATCCCGCGCTCGACGTCGGACAGCGCCTCCTTGCGCGACTTCTCGACGATCTCGTCGAGCCGGGCCCGGCGCGGGTCGTCCTTCGGGAGGTAGCGGTTGACCTGGGCCTGGAGGCTCGGCATCTGGCCGCAGACGTAGTCGGAGGTTGCGAAGCGGAGCAGGTCGGCCTCCGCCGCGTCCAGGCTGCCGAGGGTGCGTTCGACCGACGACCCGCTCGTCAGGCCCCTCAGCCGGCCCCACCAGCTCTGACCGTCCTCGTTCGCCGCCGTCCTCGCGGCGCGCTCGATCTGACGACGGACGGTGCCGACGAGCTGACGCGTCCTGAGGGTCTGGTCGCACTCCTTCTCGATCCAGTTCGCGAGGCCCGTGAGCTCCTCGGCCCGCGTGAGAGCCTCCTCGCGCCAGGCGGAGGTGGTCGGGCCGCCGAACACGACCTGAGGGACCGAATCGGGCTCCTTGACGTGAACGGTCGGGTGGCCGGGATCGGGCGGCGGATCACCGGGGCCGTCGCCCGCGGGCGGCTCATCTCGCACGACGTCGCAACCTCGCATCCGGGCGGGCCGGCGGGAATGCCGCAGCAGGTTGATGGAGCACCATGCGACCTGCCTTCCTTTCCCTGCTCGCTTCGTAGCAGCGGTCGCCATCGTTGTCAACGAGCCGTCCGCCGAACTCGACCTTCGGCTGGGAGCCCGGCGCCAGGGCGGCAGCGAGCTGCCGCGCGACACGGCGCGGACTGCGATCATCAGGGCGTGCAGGCGCCGGAGCCGATCGCGTGATCGTCACCCTCCACGTCGCCACCGGTGCGCTCGCCGGCGCCGCGACCGGCTCGCGCGTTCGCGCGCTCCTGCTCGGCCCGCCGCTGCACGCGCTCTGCGACGCCGTCCCGCACGAGGACATCCCCTCGCCCGGCTTCGAGACCGCCTCCGGCCTCACCGCCCTGCTCACGCTGGCGGCAGCGCGAGGGCCCCTCGACCCGGCCACGCTCGGCGCGGCCTCGGCCTCTGCCCCGGACCTCGAGCACGTCGTCCGCTTCGCGCGGCGGGGAACGCGCGCCATCTTCCCGAGCCACCGCTACCGCCACCGCCCCGGCGGTGTTCCGGCCTGGGCACAACTCCTGGTCGCAGCGGGGATCCTGCGGGTGCTCACCCGGCGGGCGCAGTCCAGTCGGCGCTCAGGCTCTGCGCGCTGACTCGGCCGGGACGCCGCCCGGTCGCTGCTCTCGACGGTTCTGGTCGAGCAGACGTATCACCGCCTCGTCGTCCACCTGGGCGAATGACGCGTAGTGAATGCCCACGGCGAAGAAGTGCTCGAGAGCATGCGGACAGACAACCGCGTCCGCTTCCGGCCGGATCAGCTCGAGGCTGGGCGAGGCCGCCACCGGCACCGCTGCCACGACGCGCGCTGCGCCCGCCGCTCTCGCCCACCGCAGCGCCGCGATCATCGTTCCGCCGGTTGCGAGGCCGTCGTCGACGACCACGACCGTTCTGCCGCAGAGGTCGAGCGCGGCGTGCTTCGCGTGCAAGCGGCGGTCGAGTTCGGCCGCTTTCGCCTTCGTCTCCTCGACGACCGTGGCAAGCTGCTCGCTCGTGAGGCCGTCCGGCGACCGCACGTAGACGCCGTCACCGGGCGTCACGGCGCCGATCCCGTACTCGGGCTGCCACGGGTCGCGAATCTTCCGAACGGCGACGACGTCGAGCGGCGTCGCGAGGACGCGCGCGACCTCGGCCGCGGTCTCGACTCCACCTCTCGCGAGCCCGACGACAACTGTGTCCGGCCCGCGCTCGGCCTCGAGCGCCTCAGCGAGCTCCTTGCCCGCCTGACGACGATCGGCGAAGAGGGGACCGGAATCGAAGAAGAACCCGTCGGACATCTCACGCCTCCTTGCTGCCACCACACCAAGCTTCCTCGCCGGGGCACTGAGCGCCATCGGGGAGGGCGCCGATCCCGGTGCGGAGAGCTACGCACGCCGGGCCGGGCCCTGCGTGCCTCCGAGCGACTGTGGAAAAGCCGCACTGCGCTCCGGACGCGCCCCGATGCCGGCCCGTCTTGCTCGATGGACTCTGCCTGGGAAACCGATGACGGAGACCGGTCATCTGGCTGCGCCGGCGGTCGCGAGGCGGAGGCGCCTCCCGAGGCTCGGCCTGCGGCCCGGGAAGCTCACACGCCGACACGACCGGCGCCTGCTGCTCTTCGCCGGGCGCTCGAACCCAGCGCTCGCGCGGCGGATCGCATCCGAGCTCGGCTGCGCGCTCGCCGGCGCCGAGCTGGAGACGTTCGCGAACGGCGAGGTCTATTGCCGCTACCCCGAGTCGCTCCGGGGCGCCGACGTCTTCATCGTCCAGACCGGCTCGCCGCCAGTCAACGACCACCTCGTCGAGCTGCTCGTGATGGCGGACGCGGCCAAGCTCGCATCCGCCCACCACATCACCGCGGTCATCCCCCTCTACCCGTATGCCCGTCAGGACAAGAAGTCGGCGCCGCGCGAGCCGATCAGCGCCAAGCTCGTCGCCGAGCTGCTCCAGGTGGCCGGGGTCGACCGCGTGCTGACGATGGACCTGCACGCCGGCCAGATCCAGGGCTTTTTCTCGATCCCGGTCGACCACATGACCGCCCTGCCGCTCTTCGCAGCGCACTTCCGGGCGCAGGGCCTTCGCGGCAGCAGCGTGGTCTGCGTCTCGCCGGACCTCGGCCGGGTCAAGCTCGCGCGGAGGCTGAGCGGCATGCTCGACGCCGACCTCGCGGTCGCCAACAAGACGCGGCCCAGGCACGAGGTCGCCGCCGTCACGCAGGTGATCGGCGACGTGCGCGACAAGATCGCGCTGATCGGGGACGACATGATCGTCACCGGCGGCACCATCCTGGCGGCAACAGAAGCCCTGCACGCTGCAGGCGCCCGCGAGGTCCGCGCCTTCGCCACCCACCCGCTCTTCGCCGCGGGAGCGCTCCAGAGGCTCTCCGACGGCGACCTCGCCGAGATCGCCGTCACGGACACCGTCGTCGTCGAGGAGACCGAGCGCATCGACAAGCTGACCGTGCTCACCGTCTCCGAGCTTCTTGCGCGGACGATCGAGAGCGTCTTCGGAGGCGCGTCCGTCTCGGCGGTCTTCGAAGGCGAGAACGAGCTCTTCTAGTGAGAACGGCTCAGCCACAGGGCTGAGCCGTTCTCGGTACCCGAACTTGGTACCGGGTCGCAGTGCGCTACGCGATACCGACGAAGGACGCGGGCTTCGAGGCGCCGCGCAGCTGCTCCGCGGCGGTCAGGATCGTCCCAGCGTCGACCAAGGCCTCGCCGCTGGTCGACCCCTTCTTGACCGGTGCGATCGCTGCCACGACCGGATCGTCCGGGTGCGCCTCCTTCGAGGCCGCGAGAAGCGCGTTGAAGATGTCCGCAACCTGTCCGCCAGGGTGTCCCTCGGGTGGGTACTCCGACAGGCTGTCGACGAAATCGGTGAGACGTTCATACAGATCCATTTTCCTAACTCCTATGTTTGTCGCTGCTGGCCCGACCCCGGTTAGCCCGGTCGTAGTGGTCGGGATCGGCCTACGGGCCGACACGGGACCAGGCTACGGAGCCCACAGGACGGCACTGCCACTCCCTCCCCCGGTGCTGGTGTTACCGTCGTCCTGTTCGCTGCTGGACACCAGCCCCGCTGATCTGCTCCCGCAGGGCTTCGACCGAGGGCCGTTCGTAGCGGCCCTCGGTCCCTTTCGGGTTGCGCGGCGGGGAGCTCACGCGGGCCGGGTGGCGATCCGAACGCCTCGGCCGACGGCTCTCGTCAGGCCGACCGGCCCGAGGGTGAGCCTAGAACGCCGACGGGTCGGCGGCTAGATGGCTCTTTCGGCCAGGTGCGCGATCCGTCAGGCGCCGCGAGCTTCTCTGCGAAGCTCCGCCAATTTGTCTGAGGACAGATTGAAGCTCGCCAACTCGTCCGGGGACAGCGAGTCGAGAAAAGCCTTCTGCGAGTCGAGAAACGCCTTCTGATCTTTCGCGGGCAGAGCGGTGATGAAACGGCCGAGATCAAGATCAAGGTTCGTTGCGCCCCTGAGGTGGGCGCCGTCGAGGTTGGCGGCGGCCTGGAGGTTGGCGCCCTCAAGGTTGGCGCCCTCAAAGTTGGCGCCCCCTAGGTTGGCGCCCCCGAGGTTGGCGCCCGTGAGGGTTGCGCCCCGGAAGTTGACGCCCCCTAGGTTGGCGCCGCCCCCGAGATTGGCGCCGGTGAGGTCGGCGCCCCCGAGATTGGCGCCCGGGAGGATGGCGCCCCGGAGGTCGGCACCCGTGAGGAGGGCGCCCTCGAGATCGGCATCCGGGAGGATGGCGCCGACCTCGGTGTCCCCGAGGTCGGCGCGCCGGAGGTCAGCGCCCGTGAGGATGGCGTCCCCGAGGTCGGCATCCTGCAGGTCGGCGTCCCGGAGGTCGGCGCCCGTGAGGATGGCGTCCGCGAGTTTGGCGCGCACGAGGTGGGCTTCCGCGAGGTTGGCGCCCTCGAGGTGGGCGCCCTCGAGGTCGGCGTCCCCGAGGTCGGCGTCCCGGAGGTCGGCGTCCGTGAGGATGGCGCCTCTGAGGTTGACGGCCCCTAGGTTGACGCCCTCGGAGGCGATGGCGTTCCCGAGGTCGGCTCTCTCGAGCGTGGCGCCCTCGAAGTTGGCGTCAGTCACAAGCACCGGGGGATTCTGTTTCTTCAGGAGCCTGGCTTCGTACAAGAAACGTACGACCTGGGCTTTTCGCTCTCCGTCCAAGCGGCGAAGCGTGTTGAGGGTGACGGTGCGCGCAACCGCCCTGACCGGTTCGCCCTCCTTGGAGTCTCTCAGTTTCCGAATCAGTATCAACGCGCTCATCTGGTCGAGATAGGCCTGGAGGGTCACGTCTCTTCGTGCCTGATTCTCACGGCTCTTATCGCGGGCCGTCTGCTCGGTGTTCCACAGAGTCACGACCGCGATGAGGATCGCGGGCACTATCAGGAGCTGCAACCAGTCCCACAGGGTCTTGGCCGGACGTAACTCCTCGTTCGGCCCCTTCTTCCAGCGCCGTTCAGGTATGCCCGTCCAATCCCGCCAGCCCATCGCGCCCGCTAGTCCGCAGACTCATCCCGATCGCAACGACAGGGGCAGGCCAATCGCTCCTCGGCTGCGGCTCGCCAGTTCGACATATCCGACTCCTTTGCGTGGATTGTCCGACTGCCGCAGTAGTTCGCGTGCCGAGGATCTCACCTGCGCCCCGCCGAGCACAAGGGCCGCAGCCCTAAAGGCCGGCTCGATAGACCGCGAGTACTGGGGGAGTCGCATCCCGTGCATCCGTGCAGGGATTTCGAACGTGCGGATGCCCGCCCCTAAGCGCGGCTGAATCGCATTGGCGACTCTACGCCGACCCGGCCCGCTCAGAACGCAAGGCGATCGTCGCGACGACGGCTACTAGCGATCGACGCCGTGGATGACACAAGCGCAGCCAGGAATATGTTCGTAGCGGGATCGACCGAGTACACGCCACAGCCGATGAGGCCACGCGTGAGAAGCACTTTGTAGACATGGCGCACGAGCTCGTCGAAGTTCTCGGCGCCAATCACGCCAACGTCGCTGCTTGCACCTTTGTTCGCAAACCATGCCCCGTCTCGCCAGATCAAGTCACCGCCGAGGATCACGCCCGCGTAGTCGTATTCGAAGCCCTGCGCGGTGTAGATGCAACCGACCTGATCGAGGCCTGCCGGGTCGGACGCCCACAAGGCGGACGGTGGAACGCCGCCTATGGCGCGGTCACCTCGCAGATTCCAGGGTCTCCTCCATGCGCCGATGACAACGTCGTCGACGAGGTTTCCGTGCTCGTCAGGATCGTTCCAGGGCCAGCAGAATCCCGCCGACAGGCGCGCCGAGTATCCGGCCGCGTCCCGCTCACGAACCCACCCTTCAAGCTCACTCGGTTCGCGAGCGACCCGGCTCGCCGTCCTGGACGCGGTCGCGCAAGCAGCGAACTGGCAGCCGAAGGTAGCGGCCTCGAAGCTGTCGAACGCCAATCTCGTCGCCGGTCGCGGGATCGCGTTCGGATCACGCGGAAACAGCGGCAGCGCCACGCTCGCGGCCGCCGTCGCCGACATCGAAGTGAACAAGCAGACCGGCAAGATCGTCGCAAAGCACATCTACACGGCCCAGGACTACGGGCTCGTGACCGGCCCGGATCTGGTCACCAGCCAAGCGATGGGCCAAGTGATGCATGCAACGAGCCGGACGCTCGTAGAAGAAGTGACCTTCGACAAGGGAGTCACGAGCCTCGACTGGGTCAGCTACCCGAGCCTTCGCTTCAAGGACCACCCACAGCACACGCACGTCGTCATCAACCGACCTGATCAGGGGACGGGCCCGTCAAGCGAGGAACTCCTCTCGCCGGTCCACGCCGCACTCGCAAACGCGTTCTTCGACGCGACCGGCGTACGAATCCGGCAGGCCCCCATGACGCCTGGCCGTGTCCGCGCCACGCTCGCCGCCGCCAAGGCCGGCACCTACAAATAGCCAGAAACGCGGCAAGCGCATGAGATTGGGCCCGGCAACGGGCCCAATCTCATTAGGCCGCTCGGCTCGCCTGCGCTACTTACTCTCGCCGTTCGCCGCCAGTGCCGCGCGGACGCGGGCTGGCGTCAAGGGCAGATCGCGTATCCGGACGCCGGTGGCATCGAAGAACGCATTGCCGATCGCCGCCGGAACAACCGTGTTCGGCGGCTCGCCGATGCCGGAGTTGACGTAGCTGTCGTTCGTGCCGCGCAGATCGGGTCGGTTGAGCAGGGTGATCTCGATGTCCGGGACCTCGTTGAATCGCAGGATCGGGTAGTGCACCCAGTCGGTCGTGAGGATTTGCTTCTTGTCGAAGACGACCTGCTCGTGGAGCGCCCGACTGGTTGCGTAGATCATCGCGCCTTCGATCTGACGCTTGATACCCATCGGGTTCACGATCTGACCCGCATCGACGACGCTGGTCATCTTCGTCACCGTCACTTTGCCGGTCTTCCTGTCAACCTCCACCTCGGCCACCGTGGCGATGTAGGAGCTGCGCTGACTCGCGACGAGCGACATGCCGCGGCCCTTCACCACGCGTGACGCAGATCTCGCGTCCGGGCCGGGCGAGGGCCTTGTCTGCCAGCCCGCGGCCTCCCTGACGGCCTGGAGGACCGCCGTCATCCGCGGCTTCGTGGACTGGGACGTGTACGGGTCGAGGTTCTCGCCGAGGTACCGCAGGCGGATGGCGAGGGGGTCCTGACCTGTTCCGGCGGCGATCTCGTCGAGGAACTGCTCGGCGGCGAAGTTCACCTGCTCACGGCCGGGCGACCGCATCGCGGTGGTCCGGAAGAGCGGCGTGACGCCGAAGCCCACGATGCGCTGGCTGTCGAACGCATAGGCGTTGACGTCGCCGCCTCCGGGCGGACGGTGGAACGTAACGGCGCCGACGACAGGGCCGCCTCTCGAGGCCAGCATCAGGGACAGCTCTGGAGACGACGTGTTCCATGTCCACTCCTGTTGGTCCCAGGCGACGATCTTCCCGCTCGAGTCGACACCGGCGCGGAACGAGAATGCCGACGGCGGGTACTGCGGCGACCACGCATGCTCGTGCTGTCGCATCCACTGCAAACGAACCGGTTTTCCGATCTGTTGGGAGAGGAACGCCGCCGCCGGGGCTGCGTCATCGGTGCCGAGGCGACCGTAGGCGCCCGAGCTCTCTTCAGCCACGAGGCGCACGCTCGTCGTCGGAATTCCGAGCATGGCTGCAACCGCGCTTTGTGTGCTGAAGGGACCTTGGGTGCCGGACCACACAGTCACCTGGTTGTTGCGGAAGTCCGCCACCGCGCACGACGGCCCGAGCATGCCGTGCATCTGAGCGGGGTAGTTGTACTGGGCCGTGAACGACTTCGACGCATTCGCGAGTGCAGGCTCGACGTTCCCGATCTGCGGACCGACCAGCGACGAACGAGCGATCGGAGCAGTCCGCAAGTAGTGGAACACGTTGCCGCTGCCGGGGAGCTGGGGAGTCTCGTTCCAGGTCGCCTTGATGCTGTTCATCCCCTGGATTGCCCCCCACTCCGACTCCGCGACGACAGCCAGGAAATCGCCCTTCGCAACGACCCTGACAAGGTCGGCAGGCTTGGTGGTGAACCCATCGACGCTTACGAGCCGGGCGCCGACGCTCGGGGGCATCACCATCCGCGCGTGCAGCATCCCGGGAATCCGGATGTTGTGGACACGCGGCCAGGTACCGGTGACCTTGTACGGGATCGGCACCGCCGGTATCGGCTTGCCGATCACCTTGTAGGTGCTCGGGTCCTTCACCTTCGCCTGCACCTGGAGATCGACTGTCGAGCCCGATGACAGCTGCGTGACCTTGGTGTTGAGGAGCTGATTGCCGATCAGTTCCCCGTACGTCACGCTGCGGCCGCCGCCGGTGACAACACCGTCGGACACGCTGAGTTGTGCCACGGGGACGCCAATCTTCGCTGCGGCCATGTTCAGCAGCACGCGCCTTGCTTCCGCGGCTGCGTGCCGCAGGGGCTTGGCGCCGTTCAGCAGGCCGTCGCTTGCAGTCGACGAGCCCTGGTCGACAACCCTGGCCGTGTCGCCCATCATCACATGGATCGCGTCGAAGGCCACATCGAGCTCGTCGGCGACGATTTGACCGAACGCGGTCTGCTTGTGCTGACCGGAATCGACCCGACCCGTGAAGACCGTCACCTTGCCGTCCTGGCCGATTCGCAGCCACGAGTCAAGCTGAGTCGCATCGACAGGCGGGAACGGGACCGTCTCGCCAGCCGCCATGCCGGAGAGCGAGAGAGGCAACCCGAACGCAACGACGAGCGCGCCGCCGCCCTTCACGAACGCGCGCCTGGAGTAACTCCTCTGGGAGTACTCGGAGATCGTCATCTTCATCCTCTCCTCTAGGCCTTCATCGTGTTCGCGGCGCGCTTGATCGCCGAGATGATTCGCAACTGCGTGCCACAGCGACAGAGATGGCCGTTCATCCCCTGACGGATCTCCTTGTCCGTCGGCAGACTCAATCGCTCCAACAGGACGACTGCGGTGACCATCATCCCGCTCTGGCAGTAGCTGCATTGCGGCACCTGCTCTTCGATCCAGGCCTGCTGAACCGGATGCAGCAACTCGCCGGTCAGCTTGATCCCCTTCTGGTTCGCCCAACGAGCGGGAAGCCCCTCGAGGGTCTGGATCTCCACGCCCTGAACACCTGCGACCGGTGTGATGCAGGAGCGAATCTCCTTCCCATCGGCGATCACTGCGCACGCACCGCACTGCGAGAGCCCACAACCGAACATCGGTCCGCCGAGTCTCAGCTCATTTCGCAAGACATACAGAAGCGGCGTATCCAGATTCGCAGTCACGTTGTGCACGAGACCGTTCACCTTGATCCTCAACTTGCTCGCCATACTCTCCCTCCAAATCGGAAGCTGCGTAACAGGCGCCGCAGAGGGCCGCGAGCTTGCCGCAGAACTCCGGCGGCTACGTGGCGACGATACGACGCTCTCAGCCGGAAAGCAAGATCGGCCACAAGCGTCTAGCCGGATCTCGCCCGGTCCGCGCACCCGAGCTTGCGTTCCAGGAAGCAGGGTGTATGGTCGGGCGCGTAGTGCGCCGCGGCTTCGCGGCAGGCGCGCGGCCCTCTGCGGCGTTGCTTGAAACGCAGTCGATTGGGATCGGAGGGAAGGATGGCGAGCAAGTTGAAGATCAAGGTCAATGGCCTTGTTCATTCGGTGACGGCGAGTCTTGATACGCCGTTGCTGTATGTGTTGCACAACGAGCTGCATCTGCACGGTCCGCGCTTTGGTTGCGGGTTGGCGCAGTGTGGTGCCTGCTCGGTGTTGCTGGATGGGAAGGAGATCCGCTCCTGTGTGACGCCGGTTGCGGCGGTGAGCGGGAAGGCGATTACGACCTTGGAGGGGTTGCCGGCGATGTGGTCGTCCGAACGTGGCACGACGGCTTCTGCTCCGGCGGCGTTGCATCCGCTTCAGCAGGCGTGGATCGATGTTCAGGTGCCGCACTGCGGTTATTGCCAGAACGGAATGATGATCCAGGCCGCCGATCTGCTGGCGACGACGAAGAAGCCGACCGAGGCGCAGATCCGGACGGCGATGAACGGGCATCTGTGCCGGTGTGGCACCTATCCGCGGATCCTGACCGCGATTCAGAAGGCCGCTGCTGTGATGGCGAAGGGTGGGAAGTGACGATGACTGAGATGCTGAACAAGGAGTTCTCGCGCAAGTCGTTCGTCAAGGGCGGCGGCGCGCTGATCGTGGGGTTCAGCCTCGCAGGTGCGGGGCTTGCCGGGAAGGCGGGCGCAGCCGGCGAGGACCCATACGCGAGCAACGGCTCGCCTGACTTGGCGCAGGTCGACTCCTGGCTCACGATCCATCCCGACAACACCGTGTCGTTGAGGACCGGTTTACACGAGATGGGCGGGGGCTCGATGACCGCCCACCTGATGATCGCTGCCGAGGAGCTCGACGTCGACCTGAGCCAGATGCGGTGGGTCCGTCTCGATACGAAGTTGTCGCCCAACCAGGGAGAGACCAGCGGCAGCAACGGCACCCGGAACCAGGGCGCGCAGGTGCGAACCGCGACGGTGGCGGCAAGGAGTGCCTTGCTCGATCTTGCAGCGGCCAGACTCGGTGTCGCGAAGGGCAGCCTGACGGTCGACAAGGGGGTCGTGACCGGCGGCGGCAGGTCGGTCAGCTACGGCGACCTGCTGGGCGATAAGCTTTTCAACGTCCAAATTCCGGGTGGCGCGCCGACGACGTCGTTCAATCCCACCCAACCCGGCGCGACGAGCTTCGACGCCGGCGGGAAGAGCGCGAAGCCGATCAGCCAGTACAAGCTCGTCGGAACGTCGGTCCCTCGGGTTGACATCCCGGACAAGGTGACGGGCGCGTACACCTACACCCAGAACATTCGGGTCCCGGGCATGGTTCACGGGCGGGTGGTGCGCCCGCGCGGCCAGGGCGCCTTCGGACTGGGAACCGACACGCCAATCCTGTCGGTCGACGAGAGCTCGATCAAGCACATCCAGAACGTCCAGATCGTGCGCATCCGGAACTTCTTGGGCGTGGTCGCGCCGCTTGAGTACGACGCGATCCAGGCGGCTGCTCAGCTGAAGGTTAAGTGGGCGGATCCACCGGCCCTCCCGAGCAGCGGCAACCTGTGGAAGCAGATGCGGGATCAGGACCGTCAGGGTCTCGTTCAAACGAGCGTCGATTCCTCGATCGAGACGATCCATGGGCTTCCGATCACGGCAGGCAACGTCGACAGCGCGCTTGCATCGGCCGCGACGGTGTTGGCGCACACCTACACGTTTGCCCAGCAAGACACCGTGCCGATCGGACCGATGTGCTCGGTGGCAAGTGTCACGCCGGACGGCGCGGTCATCTACTCGAACTCGGCATTCATCTACCAGACGCGGCAGTGGGTGAAGAACGTCCTCGACACCGTGCTCGGATCGAAGACGCTGCCTCTGAACCGCATTCGCGTCATGTACTACGAGGGCTCGAGCGAGTACGGCGGCAGGTATACGTCGTTCGATGCCTCACAGTCGGCGGCGATCATGTCAGCCGTCGTGGGTAAGCCGGTGCGCGTCCAGCTCATGCGCTGGGACCAGCACGGCTGGAATAACGGCTGGGTAGCTCACATGTTCGACCTCCGCGGCGGAATGGACCGCAAACGGCAACCTCGTCGCAATCGAGCACGCCGACTGGCTGACACCGACCTCGCGTGAGATGGCGGCCGAACAGCAGATCACCGGAAAAACGACAATCGACGGGCGCGGCTACTCCCCGGGAACGATCAGCAGTGGCCTGCAGTACGGCATTCCAAACCGAAAAGCGATCAGGAAGGATCTCCCGTACATCAACTACTACTTCCCGCACCATGTCTCCCGCTCGCCGTACCGGGTGCAGGCCGCGTTCGCCGTCGAGCAGCTGTTCGACGAGCTAGCTCACGCCGCCAGGATGGATCCATACGAGTTCCGGCTACAGAACATCGCCACCACGGCGACCGACCCGCAGCAGCGCTGGCGGCACGTGCTCACCAGCGTGGCGAAGCTCGCGAACTGGCAACCGCGACCGGCGGCGTCCAGGCTCTCGGACGCCACCGTGGTCACCGGTCGCGGCATCGGCTTCGGCTTCGACCACGGCACGCCGAGCGCCGCCGTCGCCGAGATCGAGGTGAACAAGAAGACCGGCAAGATCACGCCCAAGCACATCTACTGCTGCGTCCAGCCCGGCTACGCAATCAACCCCGCCGGCCTCCAGAGCAACGCCGAGGGCGAGGTCGTCCAGGTCGCGAGCCGTGTGCTGCAGGAGCAGACTCAATTCGACACTCGGCGCACCACGAGCCTCGACTGGGTCACGTACCCAATCATGCGCTTCAAGGATGCGCCGCAAGTCACGCTCCAGGTGCTGTCGCGAACGGACATCCCCTCAGCAACCGGCTCCGGTTCGGCGGCGGGCGGTGGCGGCGAGACAGCGGCGCCGACGGCGGCGGCGATCGCCAACGCCTTCTTCGACGCCACCGGTGTCCGCATGCGGGACGCACCAATGACCCCGGCCCGTGTGCGTGCGGTGCTCAAGGCCGGTGGCACTGGAACCGCTGGCGTGAAGTAGATCCGGGCAAGAGAGCAGCACTGAGATTGGGCCCGGCAACGGGCCCAATCTCTGCCTTGGGGAGGGACATCAATCGCTGCCGGCGCCCAGTTCCAGCGTCATCCGGCGCCGCAGCCGGCCAGGCCAAGGCGGGCCAAGCAGGAACCTGCCCGGCCCGGCCGGCGCGCGCTCTCTCGCGGCGCTGAGGGTCGAGGCCAACACTCGCGCCGCAAGCCTCACTACTACTTGCCCTTCGGCCTCGGCGGAGACGGGCTGACCGGCCGCCCCGTCCCCCACGCGAAGAGCCTGCAATTGACTGAGGCGGAGATGCGGAACGTTCGTCCGATTATCCTCGACGAAATCTTCAGTCTTGAGGAGCAGCGGCCACAATCGTCGAAACGCCTTGCTGCGTTCCTTGCTCTGCTAGGGCACGAGTGGCGCGAGTAGGACTGCGGCGTGGATGCACATAGCCGCGGTTGGTCGTTGGCCGTGGGTCAGATGTCCCGCGCGGGACGGAGAATGATTCCCTCACCGATACCGCTCGCTGGGTTTGCCGCGATTCGATCCCTAGTCCGGCTCCTTCGAGCCAGCCGAGGTGGGCGCGGGGGTGGCGTGCCTACCGCAAGGATCAGCCGCTGACTGACCAACTCCCGGCGCTCGCGTTCTACTGCCCGGACTGCGCCGAGCGCGAGTTCGGCCACGCGGCCTAGTCTCTCGTCCGGCCCTGAACGCGGCCCCCGACCGGGCCGAGCCATCTCGCGGTCCCTACTTGAGGTTACGGGCGGCAGTTCGCGCCGTCGCCTCCAGAGCCGACGAGCTGCAGGCCCTGCAGCCAGTCGGCCAACCTGACGGGTTGGAACGGGCTCGGCGTCAGCCAGTCCACCGAACCAGGGGAACCCCACTCCTTCGATCATGTCGTAGCAGTCTTGCGCCGCGCGAGAATGGTGTCGTGTCCCTACTCGACGAGGTCGCCACCGGACTCTGGCGGCTCATGCGGTCGCGATCTCTCGCACCCATGCTGGGGCTCCTCGTGTCCGCGCTTCTTCTCGGAGGAGGCGCGGCTGCGGCAGGCAGTGCTGCCGCCCCTCGGGACGGCGATCTGATCGCATTCGCTAGCTATCACCATGTCGGCGGGCTCTTCGTCATGCATGCCGACGGCAGCCGGCGACAGCGGCTGACCCGCAACCCGGTCGGCGATGTCTCTCCCGCCTGGTCACCGGACGGGAAGCAGATCGTCTTCGTCAGGCGCTCGGGCACCAACCTCGGTGACCTCTACGTGATCAGGGCCGACGGCACCCGGCCTCGCGCTTTGACGCGCAACCGAGAGTACGAGAATCACCCCGCCTGGTCGCCCGACGGCAAGTGGATCGCATTCACCCGCCATCGACGCGGCAACGCGGGCGTCTATCTGATCGCGGCTGACGGAAGCCGAGAACGACGCCTCACACGCGACCCGGAGAACGACAGTGAGCCTGCCTGGTCGCCGGACGGCAAGCAGCTCGCTTTCGTCAGATTGCGGGACGGGAATGCCGAGCTCTACGTGATGGCGGCTGACGGTAGCCACCAACGACGCCTGACCCGCAGCTCGGCATGGGAGAGCAACCCGGCCTGGTCGCCCGACGGGAAACAAATCGCCTTTCACAGCGTCGCCTTTCACAGCGGGCGGGACGACAACTTCGAGCTCTACGTCGTCGCAGCCGACGGCACTCGGCAACGGCGCTTGACTCGCAACCCGGCAGCAGACGCTTATCCGGCCTGGTCACCCGACGGCAAACAGATCGCCTTCGCGAGCAAGCGGGACGGCAATTACTACAAGGTGTATGTGATTGCAGCTGACGGCGGCCGGCCACAGCGACTCACCCGCGGCCTGGGAGACGACTACGAGCCGGCCTGGGCGCCCCGAAACCAGCCTCCGCAGCTCGGAGTACACGCGTCCGCTCGACAACGTCGCGGTGACTGCGTCAGCCCCAGCCACCCACGTCAGTCGCACTCGCCGGCGAAGTTACGAACCGACGACGACGCTCACGCTTCCGTGATCCCACGGGCGTTTCTCCGGCGCTAGTACCACTTGCCCCTTACGAAGCCTCCGAAGGCCGCGAGGCCGATGACAGCGATGATCACACCGAGCAGAATGCTGAACGCGAACGCGACGATGATTCCGAGGATGATCAAGATTCCGCCTACGCTCAGGGCGACGACGCGCTCGTGTTCTGCCACCCGGAGCGCGGGACGATCTACCGGGCCGAGACGTTCGGCGAGGCGCTCACAGCGGCGCTCAAGGCCGCCGGAGTAGCAAAGGCGCCGCGGCCGTTCCACGACCTCCGCCACACCGCGATCACGAACGACGCGGCGGCGGGCTCGTCGCCGATCGCGGTCATGGCAAAGGCCGGCCACGCGAACATGGCGACGACGCAGCGGTACCTGCACCTGGCCGGCGTCGTGTTCCGAGACGAGGCCGACGCCCTCGAGCGGCGGCTACTTGGTACCGGAATCGGTACCGACCTGGGAGCATCTCAGGGGATCTCAGGCGACCTGGAACCGCTCAACGACGCGGTATCTGCCTGAGCCGACCGGCTCTCGGGGAACGAGCTCTTCTAGGCTCGCCTTGACCACGCGGCGTGCCGACCGTGGCGGTGCGTCACGCTCGAGGATCCGGATCTCGGTGCTCGTCAGGCGCGCCGGCGAGCGGACCGTCGGCGCCAGACGGAGACCTCGGCGCTACCAGTACCCCGGTGCGCAGAACCCGCGCGCGATACCCGGGTCACGGGTGAGCACGATCCGATGCCCGTCCGGTGACCAGTCCCGCATCACGTAGATCCCCCGCTGACCCGAACGGGTGAACGCGATCAGACCGTTACCGGCCGGCGCCGCCTGCACCCCGTGTGGAGACGGAACTACCCACGGCATGACGACTGCGGGCCGGCGGGGCATCCCACGTGACGACGAGGCGGCCCTCTGCCTCGTCGACGTCCGTGCCCAGCCGGGCGCAGGCGGCGCGGAAGCGGTGCCCAATCCAGGCCGCGTCCTCACCGTGGGCGACGCGCGTGCGGCAGAACTCGAGCTTCAGCGGCAGGGCCTCGAGCCGGACGGGCGTCCGCTCCTCCAGCGTCACGAAGAACAGGAGCCCGAGGTCGTTCCGAAGAGTCGGGTGAGTCGCGTAGTCGTCGATGAAGTCTCCGAGGTCGTAGAGGACCCGTGGCCCGACGCCGTGGAAGACATGTGCCGAGTGGCCGGCAACGAGCGTCGCGCCGGCATCGAGGAGCTCGGCAGCTGCGCGCCTGATCCGGGAGAGCGGCGCACCGACCATATTCGGTCCCCAGTGCGGGCTGACGAGCACCACATCCGCCTCGACCATCCGCAGGCTCGCCCGGAGCCAATCCGGCAGCCCGTGGGCGAGGTCGGCGTAGGCGACACCGGGCCGGCCGGCCGCAGCAGCGTATTCCTCCGGATGGTCGGTCAGCCCGACCACTCCGAGACGGAAGCCTTCCCTCTCGAGCACAGCGGGTTCGCGAGCCCGATCGAGGTCGGCGCCCGCTCCGACCCAGGCGATCCCAGCTGCATCCAGCAGCTCGAACGTGTCGAGGAGAGCCTCGGCGCCGAAATCGAGTGCGTGGTTGTTCGCGAGGGTCACGCAGTCGACGCCGAGCAGAAGGAGGGCCTCGACCGCCGCCGGCGGGGCCCGGAAGAAGAACGGCTTGTCCTGATCGGGCCAGGGGCTTCCGCGGGTGGACACACAGCACTCCAGGTTCAGCACGAAGAGATCGGCCTCGCGGGCGGCGTCCACGACCTCAGGGGCGAACAGCCCCGCCGGCGGGGCAGATGCAAGCGCCCGCGCGACGCTTCGCCCGAGCATCGTGTCGCCGGCGAGCCCGACCTTCAGGCGACGGGTCATCGCCTCAGATGGCGGGCGAACCAGGCCTCGGCGAGGTCGGCGACGCGCTCGAGCGCGCCCGGCTCTTCGAACAGGTGCGTCGCTCCGGGAACGACGGCGAGCTCGTGCTCGCCCGCCCCGAGCTCAGCCAGCGCGCGCCGGTTCAGCTCGAGCACGAGCTCGTCCGCGCCACCGACGACGAGCAGGGTCGGGGCGTGCACGAGCTCCAGTCTCGGCCCGGCGAGGTCGGGACGTCCGCCCCGGGAGACGATCGCGCGGATATCGGCTCCCTCGTCCGTCGCGGCCCACAGCGCAGCCGCCGCACCCGTGCTGGCGCCGAAGTAGCCGACCGGCAGCGCCTCCGTCTCTCCCTGGTGCCGCAGCCAGCCGCGCGCGGCGGCCAACCGCCGTGCCAGCAAGGGGATGTCGAAGACGTTCGCCCGGTCGGCGGCCTCGGCGTCGGTCAGCAGATCGAATAGGAGCGTCGCCAGACCGCCTCGGTTGAGAGCCCATGCGACCTGGATGTTGCGCGGGCTCAGCCGGCTGCTCCCGCTGCCGTGGGCGAAGACGACCACCCCTTTCGCGTCCTCTGCACCGGAGAGCTCACCGGGCAGGAAGGCTTCCTCGGCGGCAATCGTCACCTCTCGCCGCTGCAGTACGGGCGGAGTCACGTCACTCACCGCGATCGCGCGGCGATGACGCGACCGTTCGACCGGCGCCCCGTTCCTCCTCGATCGTCAGCTCCGCTGTGGGGAGCGCTTCGAGGCGCTCGTCGGGGATCGGCTCGCCGCTCACGACGGAGAGGCCGTAGGCGCCGGCGGCCAGGCGCGCCTCGGCTCGCTCGAGCGCCGCAAGCTCCGTGCGCAGCCTCTCGGCCAATCCCTCGTCGAACTCGTCCTGGTACAGCTCGGAGGCCTGGTCAGCCGGCTCGTCCTGGTCGGACAGCTCGCCAACGTCCGCGTGCCGGCGCAAGGCGAGCGCTTGCTCGATCCGTTCCCTTTCACCCGCAAGCAAGACTTGTGCGCGATTGGTGTCCACGGCGAACGATTGTCGCCGAAAGAGCCCGCGCACGCATCCGCGGAAGCCCGGCCCGGAGGTGTGGCGAACTACCAACAGCGCGGCGCGACGGCCCGGGTCAGGCACCCGTCCTGGCGAGCATGCGCGCGAAGTCGCTGATCGAGAGCAGCCCGACGAGCCTGCCGTCGTCGACGACGAGCCCCCGCTGAAGCGTGCCCGCGGCGAGCGTCTCGAGAGCCTCGGCTGCGGCGTCCTCGCTGCCGAAGGTCGGCACCTCGTCCTCGCCCAGCATGCAGTCGCCGACAAGGCGCGCTCCCCAGTCCCGCCACGGCGTCGCGAGCACGCGACCGAACGGCAGCAGCCCGACGGCGTGGCCGTCGACGACCACCGGGTACGCGGTGAAGCGGGCGGCTCCCGCGACGCCGTCCATGAACTCGGCCAGGCTCTCGTGCGGACGCGCGACCACCGGCCGCGGCTCCATCACGTCTCGCACGTAGAGGCCCGCCAGGGCGTCTCGCACGAGCAGGTGACGCCCCTCGAGCGCGGCCGCCTGGAGCAGGAACCACCCGATGAACGCGAGCCAGGCTCCCGCGATTGCATCGCCCAGGAAGATGAGCGCGATGCCGAAAGCGATGATGAGGAACGCGAAGCCGCGACTGACGTCGACGGAGGTCCGGGTCGCGCGGGCGAAGTCTCCCTTCGCGTACCAGAGGGTGGAACGAAGAACACGGCCGCCGTCGAGCGGGAGCGCGGGCAGCAGGTTGAACGCGAGCAGGATCACGTTGATGTAGCCGAGCCACGCGGCGACGCCGTCGACCGCGGACGTGAGCTGCATCGCGGTCGCGGTTGCGATGAACACGCAGGCGAGCACGGCCGTCACGAGCGGGCCGGCGATCGCGATCCGGAACTCGGCTCCCGCGCTCGGGAACTCGCCCCTGAAGCGCGCGACCCCGCCGAAGAGCCAGAGCGTGATGTCCTCGACCTGCATTCCCTCGCGCCGGGCCTGAACCGCGTGGCCGAGCTCGTGCAGGAGCAGCGAGCCGAAGAAGAGCGTCGCCGCGACGAAGGCCATTGCGACGTATGCGGCCGTCGAGAAGCCGGGGTTCTGGGCCGGGAAGACCGTGTCCGCAAGCGACCAGACGATCAGCGCGAAGACGATCGCCCAGCTCCAGTTGAAGCCGATGCGGACTCCGAAGATGCGGCCGATCGTGATCGTGGGACTCATCGCCCGCGTTCCTTCGGCGGCACGGCTCGGACGCCCGCCCCGCGGTCTCCGTCGACGCGCTCGACGCCCCGGACTCGACCGCCGTCGTGCTCGGTCATGCGGATGGCGTTCGCGACGGCGGAGGCGAAGTCCACTGCGTCGACCTCCACGTCGAGCTCCTCGCCCTGGTCGAGCACGACGTGCAGCCTGTGAACGATCGTCGCGGGCCGCGCAAGCGCGAGCACGGGCTGGAGCACGACGACGAGGACGTCCAGAACGGCGAGCGCCGCGAGGATCCGGTAGTAGCCCTCCCAGCCGATGTCCTCCGCCCACGCCGCGACCGTCACGAGTCCCGCGAGGACGATCGCGACCGTGACGGACACGCGGAACAGCCGGCCCACAACCTGCCGGTCGTGCGTCCTCCGGCGGGCAGCAAGTGCCGACGTCTGGGTCGCGGCGACCGCAAACGCGGTGACCGTGGCGACGCTCTTGCCGAGCGCGTCCGCGGAATCGGTCGACCAGACGGCGGCGAGTGCGAGCGCCAGGCCCGTCACGGCCAGCGCGAGAGTCGTCACAGCGAGGGGTAGGCGACGGCTTCCCTCGAGCAGAAGTCCCGCGGGGAGCGCGAGCAGGCCGTAGCCGGCAATCAGGGCGGTCGTGCCGAGGACACGTCCCTCCGTCTCGCCAAACTGGCCGAAGAGGAGGATCCCGATCGCGAGCAGCGCCGAGGCCGACAGCGACGTGACGATCGTGAGCACGAGGAGGCGCCTCCCCGAACTCAGTCCCACTCGCGCAGAGGATGTCGGGGCGGTGACGTCCGAGCCGTGGAGTCCCTGTTCCGGTGTGTTCACGGCCGATCTCCGGTCCTGTGTCGTGATCAGCTCAGGCCGCGTCCCGGCTGGCATCGGCCGGCCGCAACTCGAGCTCGAGGTGCACTGGGGCGTCGAGCGCCCGGTGCACGATCGCAAGCCTCTCCGCGACGCGCGCCGCCTCCTCGACGGAAGCCAGTGAGGCCCCGGCGGCCTCGATCCTCGCCTTGAGCTCGATCGCGACAAACCTCAGCTGACCCTCGTGGCCGGACTCGACGTGGCCGAGGCCCTCCACCTCGAGCGCCTTCAGCTCCAGGCCGCGGTGAGCCGCGACCGCGTCCAGCGTGACCACGAACGAGGTGGCGACCGCGGTGACGAGGAGCTCCTCCGGGCTCCAGAGCGCGGCCTCCGTCCCACGCAACTCGACCGGGACCGCGACCCTGAGCAGGGGCCTTCCCGGCGCGCTTGCGACGACTGCCCCGCCGCGCTCCTGCCACCGCACCGCGGTCGAGAATCGGTAGTCCTTGACAACGGTCACGATGACACTGTCGATCGGCTTCTCGACTTCCGCATCCGGGCACGCGCGGAGACAACCACCGGCTTTGCCGCACGCGTTCCACAGGCCTGTTTTCTCAGATCCGGGCGCGCTGGATCGCGGCGGCGGTCTCTTCGAGCTCGACCTGCAGCGACCGCGCTCGGAGCAGCCGTAACCGCGCTGCTGATGCGCGGGTCGCGCGACCCGCGACCTGCCGCTCAGGGCTGACGTGCGTCTCTGGCGGAGGAGGTCCGCATCGTAGGAAGCCACGAGTCGAGTCCGCGAATTCCCCAATGCCGATGAGTGAGCGTTCACTCATCGTGGAGACGAGCCGCAAGGAGGAGCGAGATTGCGCACCGAGCTGCAGGATCGTCCGAACGAGCTACGGAGCCGCATCGTCGACGCGACCCTGCGCGTGATCCACGAGCGCGGTCTCGCCCGCACGAGCACGAGCGCCATCGCCGAGGCCGCCGGGTGCGCCGAGGGGAGCATCTACCGCTACTTCTCCGGCAAGCCGGACCTCCTCCGCGAGGTCGTCCGCTCGCGCCTGCCTGCGCTCGCCGACCGCCTCGAGGACATGCCCGAACGAGCTGGCACGACGACCGTGCGGGAGAGCCTTCGCCACGCTTCACTGACGCTCGCGACCTTCTGCGACGAGTTCGTGCCCCTGGCGGCGGCCCTCTTCTCCGACGCCGAGCTGCTGGTCGCTCAGCGGCAGCTCTACGCGGACGACGGCGCCGCGCCTGATCACGGTGCTGCGGCGCTCGCCGCCTATCTCCGCGCTGAGCAGGAGCTCGGCCGCGTGGCGCCGGCGGCCGACGTCGAGGCCGCGGCGCGGCTCCTCCTCGACGTCTGTCTCGGCGCGGCGTTCCTCGACGCCCTGCTCGACCGGCACGTGGAGGACAGCGAGCGGGAGCACCGCACCGGTGAAGTCGTCGAGGTCGTGCTCCGACAGCTGGAGGCGCGATGAGACCTGTCAACACCTGGCTGGAGCGCTTTCGCCGACCGGCGGCCGTTCACGCCGTTGCCGCGGACGACCTCAGCTCCGAGCTGATGCCGATCTTCGCAGCGCTGCAGGAGGTCGAGGACGAGGCGAGGCACGTCCACGAGGATGCAGAACACGAAGCGGCTCGCCGTCTCGAGGCGGCCGCGGCCGAGGCAGAGGAGATCATCGCCCAGTCGCGACGGCGCGCCGAGGCTGAGCGCGCGAGGGCCGAGGCAGCACGGCGCGAGAGCATCGCCGGGGAGGAGCGGGCGATCGAGCTCGAGGCAGAGGCGGAGGCCCGCCGGATCCACGCGGCAGGCGGCGAGAGGATCCCGTCCCTCGTCGCAGCTGTCGTTGCGCGTATCACGGAGGAGGGCCCATGAGCCGTTGGGCGGGAGCCAAGGACAGAGACGGAGGCTCCACCGCGCGGAGGAGCCGGCTTCGCCGGCGCCGGGAGCGGGCATGAGCGCCGGCTGGGTCGCCGGCAGCGTGCGCGCACGCTTGCTCGCCTCCGAGCGGCGGCTCGGGGTCGAAGGCGCCCGCCGCCTCGCGGCCAGCGCGACACTCGCGGACGCCCTCGCCGCGCTCGGCAGCTCCCCGTACCACGGTGTGCTCACGCTCGAGCTCGACCTCGGCGACGCCCAGCGCGCCCTCATCTCGAAGCCGCTTCTCGACCTTCGCCTTCTGGCCGGCTGGCTGCCGGGAGATGCTCTCGGCCTGGTGCGGGCGCTCGGTTCCTGGTACGAGCTCGCGAACCTCGACGACCGCATCGCGTACTTGAACGGGGCCGCACTGCGGCCGCCGTTCGAGCTGGGGAGCATCGCCGTCGCGTGGCCGCGGGCAGCCGACGCCGCGAGCCTCGAAGAGCTTCGGCATGCACTGGCAGCGTCGTCCTGGGGCGATCCCGGAGGAGAGACCCCGGCCGAGGTCGCGCTGGGACTCCGGCTCGCGTGGGCGCGTCGAGTGGCAAACGAGGTTCCCGAGGCCCGATCCTGGGCAGCGGGCGCGTCCGCGCTCCTCCTCGCCCGCGAGCTCTTCGTCGCCGGGCTCGCGGTCGAGATCCTCCCTCTGCCGCCGTTCCGCCTGCTGGGCTCCGGCTGGCAGACGGCAGGCACGTTTGCGCGCTTCGTCGACAGCCTGCCGCCGGAGGCGGCCTGGGCACTCGCGAACGCGGCGCGCCCTGAGGATCTCTGGCGCTGCGAGAGGAACTGGTGGGCCACAGTCGAGGCCGAGGCCGATGGCCTCCTGCACAGCGCAGCCGTCGGACGTCCTGTCGTCGTCGGAGCCGTCGCGCTGCTCGCAGCCGACGCCCGTCGCACCGCCGAGGCGCTCGAGCTCGTTGTCCGGCGAGGCCTTCCCGGAGTCGCGGAGGTGCTGGAGGTGATCGATGCCGCCCCATGAGCATGCCCTCACCCTGCCCGCCCGCATGGCGCGGGTCGCGGTCGTCGCGCCCGCCGCCCGGCTCCGCGAGGCGCTGGTCGCGGTCGCCGCCTCCGGCCGGGTCGAGCTCGCCGGGACGCCGCCGACTGCGAGCGGAGAGGCTCTCGAGGCGCTCCGGCGGGTCCAGAGGCTCGCCGGAGGAAACGGCGCCGTGCACCCCGTGCTCTCGCTTGGCGACCCCGACCTCACCGAGCTCGAGCGGATCGGCGCCGCGGACCGCCTGGCCGGCGAGGTCGAGCTCAGTCGCCGCGCGGCGACGGCGGTGACGCACGGGAACTTCGCCGCCGTCGTCGGCTGGACGCCCGCGGACGACCTCGGAGAGCTGCGCGAGCGGCTGGCTCCTCTCGGCGGGACGGCGGTCGAGCTGCAGCGGCCGCCGTGGTCCGAGCCGCCCACGCTGATCGCACGCAAGGCGGTCGCGCGGCCGTTCAAGCCCCTCGTCGAGACCTACGGTCCAGCCCGCTACGCCGACGTCGACCCGACGCTCTTCGCGGCCTTCGCCTTCGTCCTCATGTTCGGGATGATGTTCGGCGACGTCGGCCACGGCCTGATCGTCGTCGCACTCGGGCTCGCACTGCGCTCGGTGCGCCGCGGCCGGCTCCTTCCGCTGCAGCGGATCTGGCCGCTGCCGGTCGCCGCCGGGATCTCGGCCGCCCTCTTCGGCCTGCTCTACGGCGAGGCCTTCGGCCCGACGGGGCTCGCGCCCACGCTCTGGCTCGACCCGGTGGACGAGCCAGGCACTCTGCTCGTCGCGGCAGTTGCGATCGGCGCCGTGCTGCTCGCCGTGAGCTACGGGATCGGGACGGTCAACCGCTGGCGCGAGGAGGGACTCGCCACCGCGCTCGTCGATCCGTCCGGGGTCGCCGGGGCGTGCATCTTCCTCGGCGTCGTCGCGGTCGTCGGCTGGTACTTCGACGTCCTGCCGCTCGTCATCACGGGAGTGGTCTTCGCCGCGGTCGGGCTCGTCCTGCTCACCGTCGGCTACGCCGTCAAGGCGGGCCGCGGCGCGCTCGGGATCCTCGAGGTGGCGGTCGAGCTGTTCGACGCGGTCGTGCGCATCGGCGCGAGCACGATCTCGTTCGTGCGGCTCGCGGCCTTCGGGCTGATGCACGCCGCGATCGGCGCGATCGTCTGGGCCGCGGCGACGGCGCTCTGGGGTGGCGTCGTCGGGACGGCGCTCGCCGTTCTCGTCTTCTTCGGCGGAAACGCGCTCGCGTTCGCGCTCGAGGCGCTCGTCGCCGGGGTTCAGGCCCTGCGGCTCGAGTACTACGAGCTCTTCTCGCGCATCTTCGCGGGCGAGGGACACGCCTTCGCCCCCTGGCACATCCCGCTTGCGTCCGACAAGGAGGAGTCATGATCGAAACCCTGCTCTTGGCCGTGCCCGTGTTCGCGGTGATCAGCGCGGCGACCATCTGGGTCCTGCGGCGCTCACCCGAGAAGGGCTTTCGCCGCCTGCTCGTCCTCAACGGACTGATCCTGCTCGGCGTGCTGGGCCTCGCCGCGACCGCCCTCGTCGGGGCGGTGGACGCCCAGGCCGCGACCGAGGCGGGCAAGGATCCGCGTGGCGCCTTGCTCGGCGCCGGGATCGCCATCGCCGGCTCCTGCATCGGTGCCGGCATCGGCGTCTCCTACACCGGCTCGGCCGCCCTCGCCGCGATCAGCGAGAAACCGGAGATGTTCGGCCGCGCGATGGTCTTCGTCGGGCTCGCGGAAGGCATCGCGATCTACGGGCTCGTCGTCGCGATCATGCTGATCGGGCGGGCATGAGATGAGCCGCGTCGTCGCGATCGGGAACGAGCTGCGACTCGCGGGCTATGCGCTTGCCGGGGCCGAGGTGCGGCACGCCGTCTCCCCGGCCGAGATCCTGGCGGCGTGGGAGAGCCTCGGCGAGGACGCCGGTCTGCTCGTGCTCACGCCCGAGTCGTTCGCCGCACTCGAGGCGCGACTCGCCGAGCGGGGCGAGCTCGTCTGGGCGGTGCTGCCGACGTGACCGTCACCGTCGAGCCCCTCCGGCGGACGCTCCTCGAGGATGCGAGGGCGGAGGCCGACCGCGTGCTGGCCGGCGCCGACGAGCGGGCAGCCGTCAAGCTCGCCGAGGCAAACGAGCGCGGCGCCGCACTGATCGCGCGCTCGCGCGCGGAGGGCGAGGCGATCGCGTCGCTCGCCGGCGAAGGGCACCACGCAGCCTCGAGACGCAGGGCGCGTGTGCTCGTGCTCGGGGCGCAGCGCGACCTCTACGAGGAGTTTCGCCGTCAGGCGCTGGCCGCCGTGCACTCCCTTCGCGCCGATCCTCGGTACCCGGCGCTGCTCGAGCGCCTCGGCGCCACGGCCCGGTCCCAGCTCGGCGAGGACTGCGCCCTCGAGCTCGATCCCGGCGATGCCGGCGGCGTGCGCGCCTCGAACGGCGTCCGCCGCGTCGACTACACCCTCGACGCGCTCGTCCAGAGGTGCATCGAGGAGCTCGGAAGCGAGGTGGAGCGGCTGTGGGCGTAGTCGCGCGCGTCAACGGCCCCGTCGTCGAGGTGGAGGGCTTCGACCAGGTGAGCATGCTCGAGCTCGTGGAGCTCGGCGAGGCGCGGCTGCCCGGAGAGGTGATCGCTCTCGAAGACGGGCGCGCCACCGTCCAGGTGTACGAGTACACCGGCGGCCTCCGACCGGGCGACCCCGCCGTCGCTCGCGGAGCGCCGCTCACGGCCGAGCTCGGCCCCGGTCTCCTCGGCGGCGTCTTCGACGGGCTCCTGCGCCGTCTCGACGACGCCGGCGACTGGATCCACACGGGCGCCCGGCTCGCGACGCTCTCACGCTCCCGCCGGTGGGCCTTCGAACCTGTGCACCCAGTCGACGGGGCTGGCCGGGGGACGGTTCTCGGAACCGTCCCGGAGACGCCGTCGCTCGAGTACCGCGTCGTCGTGCCGCCCGACGTGGGTGGCGCCGTCGAGTGGATTGCGCCGGCCGGGGAGTACACGATCGACGAGCCGATCGCCCGCATCGGCGGCACGGATGTCACCCTCGCCCAGCGCTGGCTCGTGCGCCGCCCGCGACCCGTTGCCGCCCGCCTGGCCGCCACCGCTCCTCTGACGACGGGCCAGCGCGCACTCGACCTCTTCTTCCCGATCGCGCGCGGCAGCACGGCGGCGGTGCCGGGCGGCTTCGGAACCGGCAAGACGATGCTGCTCCAGCAGATCGCCAAGTGGTGCGACACCGACGTCGTCGTGTACGTGGGCTGCGGCGAGCGCGGGAACGAGATGGCCGACGTGCTCCACGAGCTGCCCGCACTCGAGGATCCGCGCACGGGCCGGCCGCTGATGGAGCGGACCGTTCTGATCGCGAACACCTCCAACATGCCCGTGCTCGCCCGGGAGGCGAGCATCTTCACCGGCGTCACCGTCGCGGAGTTCTTCCGCGACATGGGCTACGACGTCGTGCTGATCGCCGACTCGACCTCCCGCTGGGCCGAGGCGCTGAGAGAGGTGGCGTCCCGGACGAACCAGCTGCCGGCCGAAGAGGGCTACCCACCCGGGCTCGCGTCCGCGCTCGCTTCGTTCTACGAGCGGGCAGGCGCGGTCCGGACGCTGGGCGGGCTCGAGGCGTCGGTCACGATCCTCGGCGCCGTCTCGCCGCCCGGCGGCGACCTGACCGAGCCCGTGAGCGCGCACACACGCCGCTTCACACGCTGCACCTGGTCGCTCGACCGCGACCTCGCGTACGCGCGCCACTACCCGGCGGTGAGCTGGCGCGATTCCTTCTCGCGGGACGCCGACGCCGTCACGGTCTGGCACGCCCTCCGGCACGAGCCCACCTGGGGCGAGCGACGCGAGCGCGCGCTGGCGCTGCTCGCCGAAGCCGACCGGCTGGCGTCGATCGCCCAGCTCGTGGGCGCGGGCTCGCTCCCGGACGCGGAGCGTATCGCCCTGCTCGCAGGCCGCCTCCTGCGTGACGCGGTGCTCCAGCAGAGCGCGCTCTCCGAGAACGACGCGTACTGCGAGCCGGCCAAGCAGGCGGCGTTGCTCGGGGTCGTGCTCGACGTGATCGCGCGCTGCCAGCTCCTCGCCCACAGGGGCGTGGCGGCCGCGGCCATCGAGGAGGTCGACTTCTCGCCGCTCACCCGCGTCCGCGAGGCGACGCCGCCCGGCGCCGTCGCCGAGGTCGAGGCGATCTACGCGCGGATCGCGCCGAGCCTGGGAGCGCTCGAATGACACCCCTCGCTCCTGTCGAGTACACGTCGGTCTCGGCCGCCCGCGGACCGCTGCTCGTCGTCCAGGGCGTCGAGGACGTCGGCTGGGACGAGGTCGCCGAGGTCCACGTCGGGGACGGGACCGCGCGGCACGGGGTCGTGCTCGACGTCCACCGGGACCTCGCCGTGGTCGAGGTGCTCGAGGGAACTGCGGCGCTCCGTCTCGACCAGCTGAGAGTCGCCTTCACCGGCGCCCCGATGCGCATTCCCGTCGGCGAGGGCTGGCTCGGCCGTGTGTGCAACGGCCGCGGCGAGCCGCTCGACGGGGGGCCGCCGATCATGGCCGACCGCCACACGGTCATCTCGGGCAACCCGATCAACCCGAACGCGCGCGACACGCCGAGCGAGCCGATCCTGACCGGCGTCTCGGCGATCGACGGGCTCGCCACGCTCGTTCGCGGCCAGAAGCTGCCGATCTTCTCGATCGGCGGCCTCCCCCATCTCGAGCTGGCCGCGCAGATCGCCTCGCAGGCCCGCGCCGGCGACGAGCCGTTCGCAGTCGTCTTCGCGGCCGTCGGCATCACCCGCGCCGACGCGATGGCCGTTCGTGACGCACTCGAGGAGCGGACGGGCGCGGGCGACCTGACGCTCTTCCTGAACACCGCCGACGACCCGATCGTCGAGCGGATCGTCACCCCGCGCATCGCGCTCACGGTCGGGGAGCATCTCGCCTTCGAGCTCGGGCGCCACGTGCTGGTCGTGATCGCCGACCTGACGAGCTACGCCGAGGCCGTACGCGAGGTGTCGGCCGCCCGTGGGGAGGTACCGAGCCGCCGCGGGTACCCGGGCTACCTGTACAGCGATCTCGCCTCGCTCTACGAGCGTGCCGGGCGGATCAAGGGTCGGCGCGGCTCGCTGACGCAGATCCCCGTCCTGACGATGCCCGCCGGGGACATCACGCACCCGGTCCCCGACCTGACCGGCTACATCACCGAGGGGCAGATCGTCCTCTCCCAGGAGCTCCACGTGAGCGGCGTGTATCCACCGTTCGACGCGCTCGGCTCGCTCTCCCGGCTGATGCGACTCGGCGCCGGCCCGGGCAGGACGCGGGACGACCACGTGGAGATCGCGGCCCAGCTCTACGCGCCTCGTCGCCAGGGCCCGCGAGATCGCCGACCTGGCCGACATCGTCGGCGAGGCCGGCCTGACCGCTCGGCGACCGCCGCTATCTCGCCGTCGCGGACGCCTTTGTCTCGGAGTTCCTCTCGCAGGGGCGGCGGGAGGCGCGCTCGCTCGAGGACACGCTGTCGCGCGCGTGGCGTGTCGCCTCGGTGCTGCCGAGGAGGGAGCTGACGATGCTCGGGGCGGGCCTCGTGGCAGCCCACTACGTGGAGGCGAGCGGTGACCATCCGCCCACCGTCGGGTAGAGCCGGCCGGCTCTGGCTCCGGCGCCGGCTCGCCGTCGCGCGCCGGGGTCGGGACGCGCTGGAGCAGAAGCACCGCGCCCTTATTCGCCAGCTCGAGCAGGCCGACGGGCTCCTCCGCGACGCTCGACGGGAGTGGGACGAGGCTGCTCGCGTTGCAGAGATCTGGTGGCAGCGCGCGGCCGTCCTCGTCGGCGAGCGTCAGCTGGAGCTCGCGCGTGAGACCGTTCGCGCGAGAGCCGACGCGACGCTCGCGTGGCGCAACTCTCTCGGCGTCGTCTACCCGTCGGTCGTCTCGGTGACCCTACCCGTCCGACGAGCCTCCCGCCGCCTGCGGATCCGCGGCCCTGCTCTCCGCCGCCCACGCGCACCGACGCGCGCTCGAGGCGGCTGCGCATGTTGCAACAGCGGAACTCACCCGTGAGCGCACCGCGCGAGAGCTCGGCGCGACGACCCGCCGGCTGCGCGCACTCGAACGGCGCTGGATCCCCGAGCACGAGCAGGCGCTCGGCAGGCTCGCACTCGTGCTCGACGAGACCGAGCGCGAGGACGCGGCCCGCGTCCGCTGGGTTGCCCAGCGCCCCGAGGCATGCGCCGCGGGTGACCCGGCGCGCGACCGGCGGTCGCGATCGCTCGTACGCCCTCATCGTTCGATCCACACCGAACGCGCGAGCCTAACGAACGCGGGAAACGAAGCGGCTACTCTGCGACCCTCGGAGAGGTGTCCGAGTGGCCTAAGGAGCGCGACTGGAAATCGCGTACGTGCTGAAAGGTGCGTCGAGGGTTCAAATCCCTCCCTCTCCGTACCGAGTGCGGGCCCGCACCGAGCAGGCCCGCACTCGCCCGACTAGCCAGCCGTCACGTCGACGTGTCGATGAACGCCGCGAGATCCTGGATCTGGGCCTTCGTCAGCGTCCCCTTGTACGCCACCATCACTGGGTTCTTCTTGCTGCCGTTCGTGATCGTGGCGATCGCCTTCGCGTACGTGGGCTTCGTCTTGTCGAGGTTCTGAAGCGCACCCACCGTGGCTGCGGCCTTCAGCGCGTGACAGGTGCCGCACGTCTTCTTGAACAGCACCTTGCCCTTGGTCGGGTTGCCGGGGTTCGCGGCCGTCGCCGGCAGGGCGGCCGCAACCGCCGCGACGGACGTGGCCAGAATGACCGCCAGCCGGCGGGTTGTTCGCATGTGCATCTCGTGCCTGCCTCCTCGGAGTCGACTCCGGGGCCGATCGTACCCGCCCGCCCGTTGCGTCAGCGATACAGCGCTTTCGACCGGATGCTCAGTCGTGGACGCGCGCGATCAGCTCTTCGCGCTTCAGCACCCGCACCCGGTGGCTCGCGCGCACCATGCGCACCTCGAAGCCCGCACCCCGCGGGTAGAGCACCTTGTCGCCGGGCTCGACGAGCGTCACGTCGGGGCCGACCGAGGCGACGATGCCGGTCGCGCACTGCGTCGCCTCGTTGATCGGGACGATCAGGCCCGAGGCGGTCTCCGACTCGTCGAGCGGCTCGATCACGAGGTAGTCGTCGAGCGGCTCGAGGGTGACGTCTCCGATACGTGAAAGCGGATCCAACATCGCGCCAACGTTAGCGCGACAGACGTCCCGCGGCGACGATTCGCTGTAGGAACTGCTGCGTGCGCGGCTCGCGCGGCGACGAGAAGATCTGCTCCGGCGGGCCCTGCTCGAGGATGACCCCCTCTTCGAGGAAGCAGACGCGATCGGCGATCTCGCGCGCAAACCCCATCTCGTGGGTCGCGATCAGCATCGTCATGCCGCCGGCCGCGAGCTCGCGGATCACCTCGAGCACCTCCGACACGAGCTCCGGATCGAGCGCGCTCGTCACTTCGTCGAGCAGCATCAGGTCGGGGTCCATCGCGAGCGCGCGAACGATCGCCGCGCGCTGCTGCTGTCCACCCGAGAGCCGGTCGGGATAGTCGTCGACCTTGTCGGCGAGCCCGAAGCGGGCGAGCAGCTCTCGTCCCCGCGCCTCGGCCTCGGCACGCGGGCGTCCGAGCGCGACCCGCGGCCCGAGGGTCACGTTCGCGAGCACGCTCATGTGCGGGAAGAGGTTGAAGGCCTGGAAGACGATGCCGATCCGGCGGCGCACGCGGTTCACATCCACCCCGCGCCTGGTGATCTCCTCGCCCTCGACGAGGATCCTGCCGCCGTCGACGGGCTCGATCAGGTTGACGCAGCGAAGGAGGGTCGACTTGCCGGAGCCGGAGGAGCCGATCACGCACACGACCTCGTGCTCGGCGACGGCGAGGTCGATCCCGTTCAGCACCACGAGCTTGCCGAACGACTTGCGGACACCCTCGAGCACGAGTGCTGTATCCGCTCCGGCACCGGCGAAGCCGGTACCTCCGCTCCTGGGCGGCTCCGTCGAGCCTACGCCGCTCAGGTCGCCACTCCGGCTGCCTGGCGGCGGCGGCGGTCGCGCAGGATCAGCCAGTCGGTGAAGCGAGCGAGCGGGATCGTGATCGCGACGAACAGCACCGCGGCAGCCAGGTACGGCGTGTAGTTGAAGGTCGCTGCCGTGTCGATCTGCGACTGCTTGAAGGCCTCGACGACGCCCAGCGTGCCGACGAGGGCCGTGTCCTTCTGCAACCCGATGAAATCGTTGAGGAGCGGCGGGATCACGCGACGCACGGCCTGCGGCAGGATCACGAAGCGGAGCGCCTGGAGGCGCGTCAGGCCGAGCGATCGCGCCGCCGCCTCCTGCGAGGGGTGCACCGACTCGATTCCGGCGCGATAGACCTCCGAGACGTACGCGGTGTAGACGAGGACGAGCGCGACCACGCCCCAGAATATGGTCGAGGTCGGCACGCCCTGGAGCTGGAGCGCCGGCGCTCCGAAGCCGAGCACCGCGATCACGAGGATCGTCGGCACGCCGCGGAAGAAGTCGGCGTAGACGATCGCGAGCGCGCGCAGCGGGAAGAAGACCGGGCCCGGCAGGCTGCGGATCACGGCGACGAGGAGCGCGAAGGCGAGGATGAACACCTCCGCGATGCAGAAGATCTTCACGTTGAGCAGGAAGGCGCGGGCGATCTCGGGGAACGAGGCGCGGAACACGTCCCAGTCGAAGAAGGTGCTCTTGACCTCCTCCCAGCCCGGCGACTGCGTGACGGCAACCGCGATCAGCGCGAGGAAGACGACCGTGCTCAGGATCGCGATCGCGACGTTGCGGGCATCGCCGCCAGGCCGCCAGCCGCCGAGGATCTTCGAGCGGCGGTCGGCTACTTCAGGACCGGCGCGCCGGTCGCCTTCGCCAGCCACTGCTGCTGGAGCTTCTGGAGCGTCCCGCTACGGGTCAGCTTCGCGAGCGCGAGGTTCACGCAGGCGACCAGCGGGTTCCCCTTCGCGAAGACCATGCCGAAGTGCTCACCACCTGCAACGGAGGGGAACTGGCCGACGATCGTCCCGTCCGGCACCTGGACAGCCGTGACGTAGAACGCGGTCGGCAGGTCGACCACGATCCCGTCGATCTGCTTGTTCTTCAGCTGCTGGATCGCGGCCGCGTTGTCGTCGAAGACCGCCGGCTGCTTCGAGGGCCTGATGCGCTTCTCGATGTACGAGTAGCTCGTCGTGCCCACCTGGGCGCCGAGCTTGTAGTCACGGAGAGCGCGGACCGTGCGCGCCTTCGCAATCTGCGTGCCCTTGAGCGCGACGAGCGCCTGGTTCACGTTGTAGTACGAGTTGCTGAACGAGACGACCTTCGCGCGATCGGGCGTGAACGAGATCTGGTTGATGTCGAAGTCGAACGACTTCTTGCCGGGCGCGAACGACTTGTTGAACGGCACGTACGCCCATGCGACGTCGCCCGGCTTGAAGCCGAGCTCTCTCGCCACGGCGTAGGTGACCGCGGACTCGAAGCCCTTGCCGGTCGAGGGATCGTTGACCTTCCACTTCGAGCCCTTGATCTCGCCGCCGCCGAACCACGGCGGGTAGGCCGGATTGTCGGTGCCGACCGTCAGCACGCCGTCGTTCACGAGCGTGAGGTCTGACTTCGCACACGCTGCGCCCGTCGTCACCATGCGGCTCGGAGCCGCGAGCACGGCGGCGACGGCCGTAAGCCCGACAAGCGCCGCGACGAGTGCGAGAGCCGCCTTCCGCATTAGCCTCCGAGCCTACCGGATGCGCATCGCCCGCCACGACGCCCCGATCTCGAACGAGGACAAGGTCTTCTTCCCCGAGCACGGGCTGACGAAGGGCGACCTCGTCCGCTACTACCTCGACCTCGTCGACTGCGTCCTCCCCCACCTCCGCCGCAGGCCGTTCCACATGAAGCGGTTCCCGAACGGCGTCGAGGGCGACTTCTTCCACCAGAAGCGCATCCCCGCGAAGCACCCCGACTACGTCGGCGAGATCCCCGTCTCGTTCCCGAGCGGCCACTCGACCGTGTTTGCGCGGGTCGACAACGCGGCCGCGCTCGCGTGGGTCGTCAACCTCGGGTGCATCGAGCTGCACACCTGGCACTCGCGCGTGCCCGAGCTCGAGCGGCCCGACTACCTGCTGATCGACCTCGACCCGAGCGCGGAGGGCCAGTGGCCGTTCGTGCGGCAGATCGCGCTCGTCGTCCGCCAGGTGATGGACGAGCTTGGCCTCGAGTCGTATCCGAAGACCTCCGGCGCGACGGGGCTGCACGTGCTCGCGCCGATCAGGCCCGAGCTGCCCTTCACCGAGGTGCGCCGGTTCGCGAAGGCGCTCGCGGAGGAGGTCGAGCGCCGCGTCGGCGACCAGCGCGTGGCGACGACGACCTGGCGCGTGGCCGACCGCGTGGGCGTCTTCGTCGACTTCGGCCAGAACGCGCGCGACCGGACGATCGCCTCCGCGTACTCGGTGCGCCCGACACCCGACGCGCGCGTGTCGGCGCCGCTTGCCTGGGACGAGGTGGCAGACGTCGACCCGGCCGCCTTCACGCTGCCGACGATGCGCGCGCGGATCGAGGCGGTCGGAGACCCGATGCGCGGGATGTGGCGCCGCCGTCCGAGCCTGCGCCGGCGCTTCGCCCTGCTCGGCATCGACGAGCCGTGAGCCGCCCATGACTCGTACTTACACCGACCTAAAGAGGCCGGGTTACCGTGGCGCGATGCGCACGTTGCTCGTTCTGGCGGCAGCGGTCGCGGCGCTCGCCGTGCCGGCAGGGGCCCACGGCTCCACCTATATCCACTACGGCGTCCAGGACGACGCCTGGGTTCGCTTCGGCCCCGGCAAGCTCGACGACCGGCTCGACCGGCTCGAGGCGCTCGGCGTCGAGCTCGTGCGCCTGAACGTCGCCTGGAGCGAGGTCGAGCGCAGTCCCGGCGTCTTCGACTGGAGCGGCTACGACGAGGCGATCTCCGGCCTGCACGAGCGCAGCATCGCGCCGGTGCTGACGCTCTACTCGACGCCAGCGTGGGCGAACGGCGGCCGCACGACCAACTGGGCCCCGACGAGCGGCGCGCGGTTCGCGACCTTCGCCCGCAAAGCGGCGCTGCGCTACCCGTACGTGCGCCGCTGGCTGATCTGGAACGAGCCGAACCAGCGGCGCTGGCTCCAGCCGACGACGCCCGCGCTCTACGTCACGCGGCTGCTCAACCCGGCGTACGCCGCCATTCACAGGGTGAGCCCTGGGTCGCTCGTGGGCGGCGGCGTCACCGCTCCTCGTGCGGGCCCCGGCGGCGTCTCGCCGGTCGACTGGATCGCAGGCATGGGAGCCGCCCACGCGCGCCTCGATGCGTACGCGCACAACCCGTACGCGCTGAGCCGGTCCGAGACACCGTTCACGGGCGGCTGCGACCACTGCGAGACGATCACGATGGCGACGCTCGAGCGGCTCCTGGCGCAGGTCGGACGCACCTTCGGCGCGAAGATGCGCATCTGGCTGAGCGAGCTCGGTTATCAGACGAACCCGCCCGACCCCTGGCTCGGCGTCCCCTGGGCGACGCAGGCGCTCTACGTGAGCGAGGCGGCGCTCCGGGCCTACCTGGCCCCCAGGGTGGACATGCTCGTCCAGTTCCTCGTCCGCGATGAGCCGGACATCGCCCGCTGGCAGAGCGGCGTCTTCACCGTCGCGGGCCGGGCCAAGCCCTCCCGTGACGCGCTTGCGATCCCCCTCGCGGTGCGCTCGCGGACCGGCCTCACGACGACCCTCTGGGGCCAGGTCCGACCCGGCCGCGGCGTTCAGGCGTACCGGCTCGAGCGACTCGTCAACGGCCGGTGGAAGGCCGTCGGCGGCGAGGCGCAAACGACTCGAACGGGCGCCTTGACCCGCACCGTGCGCGCCGGCCCCGGCGCGATGTTCCGCGCCGTCCAGCCCTCCACGGGCATGACGAGCGCCGTGGTCGTCGTGTCGTAGCCCTCCGATCATGAGTCAAGCTGGCTTGACATGGTCTCTGAGTAAAGCTAACTTGACACGACTTTGCAAAACGACGTCCGTCAGAGGCGGCTCGAGCGGGGGCTCTATCAGGCAGACCTCGCGAAGGAGCTCGGCGTGTCGCGGCAGACGATCAACTCGATCGAGACGGGGAAGTACGTCCCGTCGCTGCCGCTCGCGCTCGCGCTCGGTCGGTTCTTCGGCGTCCCGGTAGAGGAGATGTTCAGTGCAGACGACAACCTCGGTGCAGATGACTAGGTCGAAGTGGTTCCTGCCCCTGTTCTCCGTTGCCCTCGGGCTCCTGATGCTGACCGCGCAGTGGATCGGGGGGAACCCGCGCTCGGGCCTCGTCTCCCTCGCGATCATGGCCGGTTTCGGTGCGCTCGTCCTTTTCGGTGGACGGAGCGAGACGATCCGCGGACTGCGCGGCGACGGACGGGACGAGCGATTCCGGCAGATCGACCTCCATGCGACGGCTCTCGCAGGAATGGCCGTGATCACGGCCATCATCGTCGCGTTCGCGGTCGAGCTCGCGCGCGGGCACGACGGGTCGCCGTACGGCTGGCTCGGCGCGATCGCGGGCCTGGCCTACCTGGCCGCAATCATCGTGCTCCGCATCCGGGGGTAGGCTCGGGGACAGGACCTCCGTCCCCCCACGCTCAGACGAGTCGCTTCTCGAGGTAGGCGGCGAGTCGCGTGAGCGGGAAGCAGATGACGAAGAAGATCACCGCGACGCCGGCGAAGATCTCGAACGCGTGGATCTCGCCGAGGCCGATCGGGGGCACAGCCGCGATCCGCTCGTTCTGACGCTTGCCGGCCTCGAGGAGCTCAAGCCCGCCGATCACGCCGGCCAGAGTCGTGTTCTGGATGATGTTCACGACCAGGCTCACGAGCGGCGGCAGCAAGCGGCGTAGCCCCTGCGGCAGGATCACGAACGCGTGCCGGCCGAGCCAGCCGAAGCCGAGGGCGGAGGCCGCCTCGTGCTGCTCACGCGGGATCGACTGGACGGCGCCGCGCGTCGCCTCGGCGACCTGCGCACTACCCCACAGGATGAGCGCGATCGCAGTCGCGTTCAGGGCCGTGAACTCGAGCGACGAAGAGATCGGCGGCAGGCCGAAGTAGACGATGAAGACGGTGACGAGGATCGGCAGCCCGCGAAACACCTCGATGTAAAGGCGGATCAGCGCGCGGCTAAGCCGGAACCGAATGGTCAGCAGCGTCCCGAGCACGATCCCGATCGAGGTGCTACCGAGCACGGCGATCGCGCCGATGTAAAGCATGTTCGGCAGCCCCTCCTCGAGGATGTAGCGGGCGACCGGCTCGGCCCAATCGGGCAGCATCTACCGGTCCTCCGGGAGCGCGAGCCGGCCCTCGAGCAGGCGGATCGCAGCGGACAGCGACCAGACGATCGTGAGGTAGACGATCCCGAGCACGGTCAGCGCCTCGGTCGTCTCGAGCGTGAGATTGCTGATGTTGAGCGCCGTCGTCGTCAGCTCCGGGTAGCCGATGACGTACATCAGCGACGTGTTCTTGACGACCGAGATTGCGGTGTTGATCGACGAGGGCAGTGCGATCCGGCCCCCGATCGGCAGCGTCACGTTCAGAAACGCGGGCAGCCTCCGAAACCCGAGTGCAAGTGCCGCCTCGCGGTGACGGTGCGACACCGCGCTGAAGCCAGCGCGGAAGTTCTCCGTGTGGAACGCGCCGCCCCAGATCGTGACCGCGAGCCAGGCCGTCGTGAACTGGTCGAGAACGATCCCGAGCTGGGGCAGCCCGTAGAAGAGCATGAAGATCTGAACGAGAATCGGCGTGTTCCGGATCACCTCGACGTAGACCGCCGCCAGCTGGCTAACGACGGGAATGCGGTGCGCGCGGGCCGCGCCCAGGACGATCCCGATCGCGTACGACCCGAGGATCGCAATCGCCGAGACCTCGAGTGTGTTCACGAACGCCTGGACAAGCTCGTCCCGGTTCTCGGAGACGAACCCCCAGACGTCGTAGGTCGCGGCCAGCATCTACTGCAGCGGGGAGGCGGCCTCGTGGCCGCCTCCCCGCGCTGAACCTACGGGCACACGGTGTCGGCGCTCGGTGCGCTCGGCGCCGGGTACCCGAAGGTGTTGTTCGGCCGCAGGATGGTCTTCGTGAACGAGTTCACGAACCGGGGCGGGACGTTGTTCCTGAGGATCGGCAGGAACTGATCCTTCGTGCGCATCAACTCGAGCCTCGAGTCGACCCACGCCTTCATCTCCTTCCAACCCTCCCTCATGCCTATGCCGTAGGGAGCCTCGATGAAGACGTCGTCGGTGAGCTTCGCGGTGCGATCCGTCGTCGCGATCGGGAGCAGTACCCCATCGTCGTACATCACCGCGTCTGCACGACCCTGGTTGAACGCGAGCATCGCGTTCGTGAACGTGTCGGTGACGATCACCTCCGTGTTCTTGAAGCAGTTCTTCATCCAGCGGTCGTAAACCGAGCCGCTCGTCGTCGCAACCCGCTTGCCGGCGATGTCGGCGAGCTTCTGCACTGGGCCATCGTTCTTGACGAGCAGGCGGCCGGTCCCCCGCCAGTACGCGCGCGAGAAGTCGATCGTTTGGTCACGGATGGTGGTGTAGGTAAACGTGGAGATCACGAGATCGACGCGACCGGTCGTGATCAGCGGCTCGCGCGAGGCAGTCGGAGCACAGACGAACGTGACCCGCTGCGCCCGTCCGAACGCGTAGCGTGCGAGCCAGCGACCGAGCTCGACGTCGAAGCCCTGGTTCTTGCCCTGGACGTCGATGTATCCGAACGGCGGCACGTCGCACTTGACGCCGACGATCAGGCGGTTGCGCGACTTGATGTCGCTCGGCAGCGGCGGCAGCGCCGCCTGGCCGGCGCGCGTCGCGCCGTTCGTTCCCGACGGCTGGGCGAACCCGAGCGCCGCGGCGAGCACCGCGACGAAGGCGACCCCGGCCGTGGCCAAGAGCATCCTCTTCATTCAGCCACTCCTCCTTCTGTGATTGACAACTCGTCGAGCGAGTGAGCGAGCTGGAGCGAGCGGCGCAGAAAGCGGCGCGTCCGCTCCTCCTGTGGGCGATCGAGCACGTCCGCCGGCGCGCCCTGCTCGACGATTCTCCCTTCGTCCATGAAGATCACGCGGTCCCCGACATCGCGCGCGAAATGCATCTCGTGCGTGACCACCATCATCGTCATCCCGCCGCGTGCGAGGTCGCGCATCACCACGAGCACCTCCCCGACGAGCTCGGGATCGAGCGCCGAGGTCACCTCGTCGAAGAGCATGACGTGCGGCTCCATCATCAGCGCACGCGCGATCGCCACGCGCTGCTGCTGCCCGCCCGATAGCTGGTGCGGATGCTGGTACGCCTTCTCCTCGAGCCCGACCTGCACGAGCAGCTCGTGTGCGCGTTCCTCGGCGGCGGACTTTCCCAGCTTGCGGATCCTGCGCGCGGCAAGCGTGAGATTGTCGATCACCCGTAGATGGGGGAACAGGTTGAACTGCTGGAACACCATGCCGATGCGCTGGCGCACGCGGGGCACGTCCACGCCGCGTCGCGTGATCTCCTCGCCCTCGAGCCAGATCGAGCCGGAATCGAGTCCCTCGAGCAGGTTGACGCACCGCAAGAGCGTCGACTTGCCGCTCCCGCTCGGCCCGATGATCGTCAGCACCTCGCCCGTCGCGACCGTCAGGTCGATGCCGACAAGGACCTGGTTGTCGCCGAAGCTCTTGTGCACCGACTCGACCCGGATCATCGGCTCGGCACTCTGGTCCGGCGCGACGACGGCAGCCCGCTCCGCGCCGGCTGCGCTCATCGTCTCAAGCCCCCCGTGGGCTTTTCCCTCCGCCGCACGCGCGCAGTCTTCCAGGACGCGCCGAGTTCCCGCAAGCCTGGGCGGGAACCGGCATCAGGGCTGCCGGCGGCGGCGGATGGCGGCAAGCTCGGCGCCGAAGAGCAGGATCGACGCGCTCAGGTAGATGAGGAGCAGAAACGCGAACACCGCGCCGAGCGGCCCGTAGACGGCGTTCAGATCGGCGAAGCGGGCGAGGTACAGCGAGAACCCCTCGGTCAGGACGGCGAAGGCGGCGGTGGTGAGGACGGCGCTCGGCCAGATCTCGCGAAACGCCACCCGGACCGGCGGCACGACGCCGTAGAGCGTCAGGAACGCGAGGAAGCTCACGCCGAGCGTGGATCCGATCTCGGTCGCGCTCGCGACGAAGCGCCCTCCCGTCTCGAGGCCGACGGTGTCGGACACGCTGCCGCCGACTCGGGTCACGACCTGGGAGACGAGCGAGGCGGCGAACGCGACGAAGATGAGGCACGCGGTGAGGCCGACCAGCGCGAGATCGCGGAGCTTGCCCCGCGCGTAGGGCTGGCCCTCCGTCTCCCAGATGAGGCGAAACGCGGTCCTGATCGAGGCCATCATCCCGGTCGCCGCCCAGAGCAGGCTGACGAGCGCGACGAGCCCGACGAGCGGCGCGTCGAGGCCGGCATGCGCGATCGACTTGTCGACCGCCTGCTCGACGTCCGTGCCCGGAATCGTGTCGTAGAGCCAGTTGATCACCTGCTGGCGGGTATCCGCTGGCAGGACGAGGTCGACGACCGAGACGATGAGGGCGACGAAGGGGACGAGCGAGAAGAGCACGCGGTAGGCGATTCCGGCCGCGAGCTGCGAGTCGGCGTGACGGCCGTACCCGTCCGCGGCCGCGCGGCCGACCCCGTAGACCCGCGCGAGCGTCCGCCTCATCCTCTCCGTCCCGTGCCCACGCCCGGCCTCCGCGTCGCTACCGGCTGAAGAGCTGCTCGACGCCGCGCGCCTTCGGATCGCGCGGCGGCCGCAGCTCCCGCCACGTGCAGTCACGCGGGTCCTTGTCCTCACGCCAGCGAAGGAGCTTCGTCCCGTGCCGGAAGCGGTTGCCCTGCACCTTGTCGTAGCGCACCTCGACGACGAGCTCGGGCCGCACCGCCGCCTCCTCCAGCTCCCCGCCTCCCCAGCGGCTCGGCTCCGAGAAGCGGCGCTCGGGAGCGTCCTCGAGCAGCGGCAGGACGCGTGCCGCAACCTCGTCCCGCCTCGAGGCGGCGACGGCGCAGGAGCCGACGTAGTCGAGCGTCCCGTCGTCGCGATAGAGCCCGAGCAGGAGCGTCGCGATCTGCTCGCGGTCGCCCTTCCAGCGGACGCCGGCGACGACGCAGTCGGCCGACTTGTGCTCCTTGACCTTGACGACGCCATCGCGTGACCCCGGCAGGTACGGCACGCCCCGCCGCTTCGCGACGACGCCGTCGAGCCCGAGCGCCTCGAACTGCTCGAGCCAGCCCCGGGCGGCGTCGAGATCCCGCGTGCAGGGCGAGAGCCGGAACCCGTTCGCGACCCGCTCGAGCTCTCGCCGTCGCTCCTCGAGCGGACGGAGCCAGACGGGCTCGCCCGCCCAGAGCAAGACGTCGAAGACGACATATTCCGCCGGGATCTCGGCAGAGAGCTTGCGGATCCTCGACTCGGCGGGATGGAGCCGCATCTGCATCGAGTCGAAGTCGAGCGCGCCGTCGCGGACGATCACGATCTCGCCGTCGAGAGCCGACTTCGGCGGCAGCAGCTCGCCGAGCGGCGCGAGCTCGGGGAAGTAGCGCAGCAGCGGGCGCTCGTTTCGCGACCAGAGCGCGAGCTCGCCGCCGGCGTTCTCGAGCACCCCGCGGAAGCCGTCCCACTTCGGCTCGTACTGCCAGCTCTCGCCGTCCGGGAGCTCGCGCACGAGCTCTGCCTCCATCGGCGGAAAGGGCACGTCGGCAACGGGCACAAAGGAAGCCTACGGCCCTCGCACCCCCCTCACCGCGGCGCCGTACCGCTTAGGGTGCAGGGCGATGACACGTGTTGCCGTCACCGGCCTCGGTGCCGTTACTCCGCTCGGCCTCGACGTGCCGTCGACCTGGGCCGCCGCGGTCGCGGGCGAGAGCGGCATCGACTGGATCCACGCCTTCGACGCGAGCGAGTTCCCGGTCCGCATCGCCGCTGAGGTCAAGGACTTCGACCCGAGCGCCGTCGCGTCGCCGAAGGAGGTGCGCAAGCTCGAGCGGAACGTCCTGCTCGCACTCGGCGCCGCTCGCGAGGCGATCACCGACGCCGACCTCAACGGCTTCGTGCCGGAGCGGGTCGGCATCATCTTCGGCTCCGCGATCGGAGGCCTGCCCGGGATCGTCGAGCAGCAGGAGGTGCTGCGCGAGCGGGGCGCTGACCGCGTCTCGCCCAACTTCCTGCCGAACGTCCTCGTCGACTCCGCCTCCGGTCAGATCGCGATCTCGCTGGGGATCAAGGGGCCGAACTACGCGGTCGTGTCCGCCTGCGCCACCGGGTCGCACGCCGTGGGCGAGGCAGCGGAGCTGATCAAGCGCGGCGATGCGGACGCGGTGCTGGCCGGAGGCACCGAGTCGTGCATCCATCCGCTGATCCTGGCGGGGTTCATCGCGATGCGTGGGCTTGCCGCCGAGGACGAGCATCCGCCCCTCGCCTCGCGTCCGTTCGACGCGACGCGCGCCGGGTTCGTGATCGGCGAGGGCGCGGGCGCGCTCCTGCTCGAGGACTGGGAGCGCGCGGAGGCTCGCGGCGCGAGGATCTACGCGGAGGTGCTCGGCTACGGCGCCTCGAACGACGCCCACCACATGGCGCAGCCCGAGCCGGAGGCCGAGGGAGTGGCCGCGATGATGCGGGCTGCGCTCGCGCGGGCGGGCATCGAGCCGGAGCGGGTCGGCTACGTGAACGCACACGGCACGTCAACCCCGCTCGGCGACCTTGCCGAGACGAAGGCGCTCAAGACCGTGTTCGGCGATCATGCCTACCGGCTCGCGGTCTCGTCGACGAAGTCGATGATGGGCCACACCTTCGGCGCCGCGGGCGCGATCGAGGCGATCCTGTCGGTGCTCGCGCTCCATCACGGCGTGCTGCCGCCGACGATCAACTACCGCGATCCCGACCCCGAGTGCGACCTCGACTACGTCCCGAACGAGGCGCGGCAGGCGCACGTCGACGTCGCGCTCTCGAACGCGATGGGCCTCGGCGGCCACAACGGCTGCGTCCTGCTCGGCCGCGCCTGACCCCGGCTCGGCTTCGAGGTTTCTTAACGTCGGTGTGCTGTAGTGCGGCGTCTAACGGACCGAATGGAGGCATGAATGCTCAAGACAACCCTGGCGGTGCTCGTCACTGCCGCGGCGTGCTTCGCGATCGCGGCGACGACCGGGGTCGCGTCCGGTGATCGTGCGGCCCGCACGATCAACCTGAAGGTCGGGGACACGATCATCCAGGCGTCGAACAACTTCCACTGCGAGGTGATCGCGAAGACCCAGATCGCATGCGGCGGAAAGAAACTCGCGGGCCAGGTCGCCGTGTACTACGGGCCCGACCAGATCAACGTCGTCAGGTTCAACAAGGCCGGTTCGAGCGCCACTGTGCTCTTCAAGATCGCGCGCTGACGCGCTCGTGCGACGGTGCACGTCCACTTCGACCCGCATCAGCTGAACGTGATCAAGCTCGACGCTGCCGAGACGAAGTACACGATCCTCTGGCAGGCTAAGAAGCTCTGACGCGCTCGTACGCGGCGGCGAGGCGCTCGATCCGCTCGCCGAAGACGATCCCGTTCTCGATCGCCCGCCTGACGGGACACGTTGCGGCCACCTTGAGCAGCCGCTCGAGTTGCTCGCCGGTCACCGGCCCGCCGATCCTGACCGTCGTCTCGCAGCGACGGGGCACGGCCTTGTGGTCGTAGTCCACGTCGACCTCGATCTCCCCCAGCTGCCAGCCCTTTGTCCTCGCGTACATCGCGATCGTCGTCGCCGCACAGGCGGCGAGCGCCGCGGGCAGGAGCTCGTGCGGTGCGACCGCGGTGTCGTCCCCGCCGAGCGAGGTCGGCTCGTCGGTCTCGAGGAGGAAGCGCCCGCGCACGAGCACCTCCTGCCGCAGCGTGCCGGGAACCGAGCGCGACGTGGCGGTGAGGCTCATGCCCCCATTCAAGGCCGGACGGCCGGGCCCGGCATCCGGTGATCCCCGCAGACGGGTTGCCAGCTTCCCGCGCCTTGCCGTCCGGCGATGATGTCGCGATGCAGAGGGCAGCTGTCGCGGCGATCGCGCTGCTCGTCCCGGTTCTGCTCGTCGGAAACGGCATCTACGTCCTCACGCACGACTGGTTTATCCGCTTCGAGTACGGGCGGTCGGGCTTCCCGGCCGACGCCTACGGGATGTCGACGGACGAGCGCACGCGTCTGGCGGAGATCGGCCTGCGGTCGATCCTGCCCTGGGAGCGCAGGGGGATCGACCTGTTGCGCGAGGCGAGGCTCGACGACGGCGCGCCGGCGTTCGGCGACCGCGAACTCGCCCACATGCAGGACGTGCGCCGGCTGCTGGCCATCCTGCTCGCGCTCCACGCGTCCATCCTCGTCGTCCTCGTCACGCTCGCGGCGCTCCCGCGGACACGCCGGCTCGCAGTCCAGGCGCTCCAGGCGGGAGCCGTGTTCACGCTTGCGCTGTTTGCGTTCGTCGGCGTGCTCCTCGCGCTCAACGGCATCTGGTTCCTGACCGGCTTCCACACGCTCTTCTTCGAAGGCTCGAGCTGGCGCTTCGCGGACACCGACACCCTCAGACGCCTCTTCCCCGATCGCTTCTGGAGCGACACGGCGCTCTACCTCGGCGTCGGCGCGGCCGTGCAGGCCGCGATCATCCTCGTCGCGACGAGCTGGAATCGGCTTCGCGGCCTCGGGCGAGCCGAGTGGCGCGGACTCCTCACAAGAGGAGGCCGATGAGAGGATTGGAGCGTGCCCCCGCGGGAGCTACCAAGCGGCACCGTCACCTTTCTCTTCACCGACGTCGAGGGCTCGACGCGACTGCTCCAGGAGCACGGCGCTCGCTATGCCGAGCTCCTCGCGGAGCACCGGCGCGCGCTGAGGGAGGCGTTCACGAAGCATTCGGGGATCGAGGTCGATACCCAGGGCGACGCGTTCTTCGTCGCATTCCGGAGCGCCGCCGACGCCGTCGCCGCTGCTCGTGACGGGCAGGCGGCCCTGGGCAGCGGTCCGATCCGCGTCCGCATGGGCATCCACACGGGGGAGCCGATCGTGGGGGACGAGGGCTACGTCGGCCTCGACGTCCATCGCGCGGCGCGGATCGCCGCCGCCGCGCACGGCGGGCAGACAGTCCTCTCCGAGACGACGCGACGGCTCCTCGACAGCTCCGCGCCGCTTCGCGACCTGGGCGAGCACAGGCTGAAGGACATGCTCGATGCCGGGCGCCTGTATCAGCTCGGCGACGGTGACTTCGCGCCGCTGCGGACGCTCGACGCGACGAATCTGCCGGCCGCGGCGAACGCGCTGCTCGGCCGGGAGCGCGAGCTCGACGAGCTCCTCGTGCTGCACTCGACCGGCACGCGCCTCCTCACCGTCACCGGCCCCGGCGGCACCGGCAAGACGCGCCTCGCCCTCCAGGTCGCTGCCGAGCTCGTCGGGACGCTGGCCGACGGCGTCTTCTGGGTGCCGCTCGCGGGCCTCGCCGATCCAGAGCTCCTGCCGTCGGAGGTCGCACAGGCGATCGGGGCACCGGACGACCTCGAGGGCTTCCTCCGCGGCCGCGAGCTGCTGCTCCTCCTCGACAACTTCGAGCACCTGCTCGCGGCGGCGCCGGCTGTGGGCGCGATGCTGGCCGGCTCGAGCGGCCTGCGCGTTCTCGTCACGAGCCGGGCGCCGCTGCGCGTGTCCGGCGAGCACGAGTACCGGCTGGAGCCGCTCTCGACGAAGGACGCAGCTGCGCTCTTTGCGGAGCGCGCCCGCGCAGTCGGACGAGAGCTCACCCCAGACGCCACCGTCGAGACGATCTGCCGGCGACTCGACGGTCTGCCGCTCGCGATCGAGCTCGCCGCTGCCCGGACGAAGCTGCTCGCTCCCGAGCGCCTGCTCGAGCGGCTCGATACCGCCCTCCCACTCCTCACCGGCGGTGCGCGCGACGCGCCGGAGCGCCAGCGCACGCTGCGTTCCACGATCGAGTGGAGCTACGACCTCCTCGACGCTTCGGGCAAGGAGGTCTTCGCACGGCTGTCGGTGTTCGCAGGAAGCTTCCCGCTCGCCGCCGCCGAGGACGTGTGCGACGCCGACCTCGACGGGCTCGCGGCGCTCGTCGACGCCAGTCTGCTGAAGCCGATCGGCGAGGACCGCTTCCTCATGCTCGAGACGATCCGCGAATACGCATTCGAGAGACTCGAGGAAGCTGGAGAGGCCGAGCAGCTGAGACGAGGACACGCGCGCCACTTCGGAGCCGTCGCCGAGCACGCATACGGGGAACGTGTGGATGCCGAGGCGGAGTGGTCTGCCCGGCTCGAGCGCGACCACGACGACCTTCGTGCCGCGCTCGGCTTTCTAGCGTCGCGGGACCCCGACGCCCTCGAGCTCGCAGGCGCGCTCGGCTGGTTCTGGCTCTCCCACGGGCATCTCGCCGAAGGCCAGGCGCGACTCCAGGCCGCGCTTGCCGGCTCCACGGCCGCCGGTCGCGCTCGTGCGCGTGCGCTGACCGCGTCCGGTGCGCTCACAGCCCGGCTCGGCGATGGCAACGGCGGGCGCGGGGAGGTCGCCGAGGGAATCCGGCTCTGGCGCGCCGTCGACGACCCCGGCGAGCTCGCCTCCGCCCTCGACACACTCGGCTGGCTCCTCGTCTACGACGTCGGCGACGACCGCGGCGCGCTCGAGGCGTTCGAGCAGAGCCGCGAGCTCCGCAGCGAGCTCGGCGACGGGCCCGGTGGGCTCCGCGCGCTCGTCGGGGTCTGTCAGGTCCTCGTCGCGCTGGGTGACACCGAACGGGCCGAGTCGCTTTCACGCGATCTGCTCGAAATGGCCGGCGGCGACCCGCGTACCGAGCACTTCGCGTTCCATTTCCTCGCCGACTGCGCCCTGCTCCGCGGGGACTGCGAGGAGGCCGAGCGGCGCTACCGCGAGAGCCTGCGGGCGGCGCTTCCGCTCGGAGACCCGATCGAGACGAGCTTCGAGGTGCAGGGCGTGGCGATGTCCCTCGCCGGGCAGGGCGAGCCGCAGCGTGCTCTCGTCCTGGCCGCGGCCGTCGAGGCTCTCTGGCAGTCGCTTGGCACGTCGATCTCGGTGGCCTTCTGGGATGCGCTCCTCGAGCGCTACATCGGCGTCGCACGCGATCGTCTGGGCGAGAACGCCGACGAGGCCTGGGCAGAGGGCCGTGCGCTGGCCTTCGACGATGCCGTCGAGCTCGCCCTGGCGCCGCGGTCGCTCTCGCCCGGCGCCGGGAAGCCATGACTCCTCGGCCGCAAGTGGCACGTCGCCCTCCGGAGGATCCCTTTCACGGAGGGCGACATCAAGCACGCGGAGCAGGCCGAGGACGCGGTCGAGCGCCGCGCCTTACGGCCTCCAGCCGCCGGGGAGCGGGTGCCCCAGCTGCAGTCCGAAGCGCTCGAGCAGGTCGGGGACGGTCTCCGGACGCATCTCGAGGCCGTAGCGCTGGCTGAGCTGCGCGACCGCGTCGGGGTCCGCTGCGACCACACCACCCATGTCGGAGAGCTCCTGGAAGAAGCGCTCGAAGCCGGCCGGCGAGATGATCTCGAGGATCCGGCACGGCTCGTCGCCGGCGTTCCAGAAGGTGTGCCACTGGTCGCGCGGCTTGAACACGAGGTCGCCCGGCCCTGCCTCGACGACCTCGTCACCCAGCAGCGCGCCCAACCGCCCCTCGAGCACGAAGCTGTACTCGTCCTCGCGCGTGTGGCGGTGCACCGGCGCCGCCAGCGCGCGCGGCGACAGCGGATGCTCGACGAGGGAGAAGCGCTCGCTCGCGTCAAGCCCGTCGATCAGGAAGCGGACGCCGATGCTCCCGAGGAACCCCTCGCGACCGTTGTCGGGGCCGACCACCGTCGCGCTTGCGATTGCAGTCTCCATGGTCACTCCTTTCGTTAGACAGTAGTGTCGCGCGAAAAGATAAGACACCGGCAGGGCCTTGTCAAATATGATTGGACATGGATGTCCGCTGAAAAGCGTCCGTACCGGATGAAGCGCCGTGCCGAGCTCGAGGAGCAGACACGGCAACGGATCACCGAGAGCGCCGTCTCCTTGCACGAGGAGCTCGGTCCCGCGCAGACCTCTATCAGCGCGATCGCCGAGCGCGCAGGCGTCCGGCGCTCGACCGTCTACCGCCACTTCCCGGACGAGGACGCTCTGTTCGACGCCTGCTCGTCGCACTGGCGTGCGGCGAACCCGCCGCCGGACCCGCGCACGTGGGCGTCGATCGCGGACCCCGCCGAGCGTACGCGCACGGCGCTCCGCGAGGTGTACGCGTTCTACGGCAGCACCGAGGCCATGTACGTCAGCCTGTTGCGCGACGAGGCGCTCGTGCCTCCCGTCCAGCGCCGACTCCGCGACTTCCACGGCTACCTCGGCTCCATCCAGGACGACCTCGCCGCGAGCCGCGGCTTGCGAGGCCGCCGCGCGCAGTACGTCCGCGCCGCGATCGGCCACGCACTCGCATTTTCGACCTGGCGCTCGCTGACGCGCGAGCAGGGGCTCAGCGACGACGCCGCCGCCGAGCTCATGTGCCGGCTCGTCGAGGACGCTGCGAGCTCCGGGCGCTGACACCGCCTCGCGACCGCTCGCCCGCACCTTGGAGTTGGTGAGTTGCACCTGAAGTTACCTTGTGCTTCTATGCATAGGACTTCAAGCTATGGGGCGCGCATGCACATCGACAAGGATCTGATCGCGGCCTCGGCGACACCGCTCGTTCTCGCGATCCTCGCCGAGGGCGAAAGCTACGGCTACGCCATCTTGAAGCGCGTCCGTGCGCTCTCCGGCGGCGAGCTCGAATGGACAGACGGGATGCTTTACCCGCTGCTCCATCGCCTGAGTCGGCTCGAGTACGTGACGACGGAGTGGCGAACGCCGCCGGAAGGACGGCGTCGCAAGTACTACTCGATCACGGACGACGGCCGAGCAGTGCTTGCCGACCAGCAACGGCAGTGGGTCACCGTCACCCGCGCGCTGAACGACGTCTGGCCGGGCCCCGGTGGGCCGCTAGCGGCAGTCGACGGGGCGTGAGCCGTGGAGACCGTGGAGTCGCAGATCGCAGAGTGGCGGGCGTACATCGCAAACGCCCCGGCCGTCAACGGCCACGACGTCGACGAGCTGGAGGATCATCTTCGCCACCAGATCGACGAGCTGAATGCCGTCGGTCTCACGCCCGATGAGGCCTTCCTCGTCGCCGTGAAACGGATGGGCGACGTCGACGGCCTGTCTCGGGAGTTCGCACGCGCACACAGCGACCGATTGTGGAAACAGCTCGTCCTGAGCGATGCCGACGAGCCGGCGCGCGCGTCCAGCGGCTGGCTCGAGGCGTTCGTCTTCGCCGTGGCCGCGGCCGTCGCGGTCCAGGTCGCGCGCCTCGCTGCCGGCTTCCCCGACGAGGAGCCAAGTTGGCTGCCGCGGAACATCAGTCTGTTCGTGTTGCCGTTCCTCGCCGCGTACTTCGCCCGCCGACGGCAGCTCGACACGCGCCGCTGGATGCTGACCGCGGTCCCGTTCGTGCTCGCTGCGCTCGTGGTCAACCTCTACCCGTACGACGCCGACTCGGACACCGAGGCCCTCGTCGCGCTCCATCTGCCCGTCGTGCTGTGGTTCGCGGTCGCCTACCCGTACATGGGCGGCACGCTCCGATCGCACGACCGGCGAATGGACTTCGTCCGCTTCACGGGCGAGTGGTTCATCTACTACGTGCTGATCGCGCTCGGTGGCGGAGTGCTCATGGCGCTGACCGCGGGGATCCTCGAACCCACGGGGGTCGACGTCGATCGGATCGCTGAGTGGGTGCTGCCTTCAGGAGCTGCAGGTGCCGTGATCGTGGCCGCGTGGCTCGTCGAGTCGAAGCAACGGGTCGTCGAGAACATGGCGCCGGTACTGACGATGCTCTTCACCCCGCTGTTCGCGGTGATGCTGGCCGGCGCCGCCGTCGTCTACGCCGTGACCGGGCTTGGCGAGGCGTTCGATCGCGAGCTTCTCGGCACCTTCGACGCTTTGCTGCTCGTCGTCCTCGGGCTCGTCCTGTACGGGATGTCCGCGCGGGACCCATCCGCGTCGCCGAACTGGATGGACCGCATCCAGTTAGTGGCCGTCGTCAGCGCCCTCTTGCTCGACGTGATGGTGCTCGGCGCGATGATCGCCCGGATCGGCGAGCTCGGGTTCACTCCGAATCGAACGGCAGCGCTGGGCCTCAACCTCGTCCTCCTCGTGAACCTGGCCGGCGCCGCCTTGCTATCCGCGCGGTTCCTGACGGGACGCAGCACGCTCCACCGGCTCGAGCGCTGGCAGACGACCTACCTGCCCGTCTTCGCCGTGTGGGCCGTCACGGTCGTCGTCATCGTCCCGCCACTGTTCGGCTTTGCCTGAGGGCCGTCTCGGCGTCGCCCGTTGAGCAACCGACCGTAAGTGAATCTCAAGTCACAGCAAAAAGGCCCGCAAAGCGGGCCTTTTTGAGTAGCGGGGGCGGGATTTGAACCCGCGACCTCCGGGTTATGAGCCCGGCGAGCTACCTGACTGCTCCACCCCGCGTCGCGACCAGAAGTCTACCACCCTCGCGTGCGAAAACCAGGAGGAGACTGCGAAGCCGAGACCGAGCACGAGCATCCCGGCGAGCGCGTCGAAGATGAAGTGGTTGCCGGTCACGATCGTCGTCAGGACGACCGCGATCGGATAGAGCACGCCGACCACCCTCCAGGCGACGCGGCGCGCGTAGAGGGCGACGCCGATCCCGACACCGAGAGCGAATCCCGCGTGCAGCGACGGAACCGCGGCCACCGGGTTCGAATAGGCGTCCGATCCGGGGGAGCCGATGTCGATCCCCGAGAGCTGCCGGAGCGTGTCGACGAGGCCGGCGTCGGCGAGCCTGGGCGGCGCGGTCGGGAAGAGCCAGTGGATCACGACCGCGACTGCGCTCGCCGCCAGAAAGCCGTTCCGGAAGGTGCGGAACGCGGGTCGCGACCGGTGATACAGCCAGACGAAGAAGACGGTTGTCAGCACGAAGTGGCCGACGAAGTAGAAGACGTTCATCGCGCGAACGACGTCCGGTACCCCGAGGAACGCCTGCTGGAGCGATACCTCCCAGTGGACGTGCGCGACGCGTTCCCACGAGACGACGTCGCGCGCGTGCCGGAAGGCCTCCGGCCAGTTGGGGGTCATCGCCTTCCGTACGAGCTCGTAGCAGGCGATCGCGAGGGCCACGATCGCGATCTGCATCACGCCGTCGTGGGCTCGGATGACCCTTCGCGCGCCGGTCATGAATGAGGATTCTACGAACGTCGTTACGATCCCTCCGATGGCGGCGCTCCCCTGGGTAGGACTGGCCGTGTTCCTCGTCGCGACCGTCGCCGGAGCGATCTTCGCCGGGGTTCGCGCTCTCGAAACCTGGCGCGCCTACCGATCGCTGAGCTCGCAGGCGCGCGAAGGCCTGATGAAGACCACGTACCTCCTCGACGCGATCGAGCCGCGGCTCGCGCGTCTCGACGAGACGAGAGCCAGACTCGACGAGGCGCGGGCCCGCCTCGACGAGTCGCTCAGGGTGTGGGCAGTGCTGATGCGCGCCCTCGGAGAGACGCGCGCCCTGATCTCGGGGATCACGAGCTACGTGCCGCGCTGATCGTGCTCAGGGTCGCGGCGGTCGACCTCGGCACGAACTCGACGAGGCTCCTGATCGGCGACGTCGACGGGGATCGCGTCGACGAGATCGTCCGCCGCTCGACCGTGACCCGGCTCGGCGAGGGGGTCGACGCTGGCCGACGGCTGCGGCCCGCTGCCGTGCAGCGCGTCCACGCCGTGCTCGGCGAGTACCGGCGCGAGATCGAGGCCCTTCGAGCCGAACGGACGCTTGCCGTAGCGACGAGCGCCGTCCGGGATGCCGACAACGGCGCCGAGTTCCTGGCCGGCGTGACCGGGACCTTCGGCCTCCCGGCCCGTCTCCTGAGCGGGCACGAGGAAGCCGGGCTGACGCGCCGAGGCGTCGGCGCCGTCGACGAGAGAGCGCTGGTCGTCGACGTGGGCGGCGGATCGACCGAGCTGATCGCCGCCGAGTTCAGCACGAGCCTCGACATCGGCTCGACGCGGCTGACGGAACGCTTCCTCGACTCCGACCCGCCGCAGGCCGGGGAGCTCGCTGCTGCGGCGGCGCACGTCCGCCGTCTGCTCCCCGAGCTCGACGTGACCTCCGCGATCGGGGTCGCCGGGACCATCGCCCAGCTCCAGGCTCTCGGAGGGCCGCTCACGCTCGACGCCGCCGAGCAGGTGCTCGCTCGGCTCGCCGCGCTCCCGCTCGTCCAGCGTCGTCTCGTCGCCGGCCTCGATCCTGCCCGCGCCCCGGTCATCGTCGGCGGCGCCGTCGTCGTCGCCGAGTTGCTGCGGAAGTACGAGGTCGCCGAGCTCGTCTACAGCGTTCGCGACCTCCTCGACGGCGTCGCGCTCGAGACGGCTGCTCAGCCCTGATCGGCGAGATCCGAAGGAAGGTATTTGCGCGCGCAATCTTCTCTGCTACTATTACTTGCGATAGCAAGTATTGTGAGATCAAGCATGGAGGAACGAATGAGCATCTCCGAGCTACAGACGGCCGTCCCGACCGGGACGTGGCAGACCGACACGGTTCACTCCTCGCTCACGTTCGAGGTTCGCTACCTCGGCGTCGCGATCTTCAAGGCGGCCGTCACCGATTTCGATGCCTCGCTCACCGACGGTGTGCTCGCAGGAACGGCCCGCATCGCAAGCATCGAGGCGAAGGACGAGCATCTCAACGCACACCTGCTCTCGCCCGAGTTCTTCGATCTCGAGCGCCACCCGGAGGTCGTCTTCGACGGCCGCCTCGTGCCCGCCGGTGACGGGGTCGAGATCGACGGCGAGATCACGATCAAGGGCACGACGAGGCCGGCGATCCTCCGCGGCACGATCACCGGCCCTGTGACCGACCCCTACGGACGTACGCGCCTCGGGCTCGAGCTCGAGACGACCATCGACCGGACCGAATTCGGGATCGCCTGGAATGCCGACATGCCCGACGGCACGAAGGCACTCGCGAACGAGGTGACCCTGAAGGCCGAGCTGTCCCTCGTCGAGGCGGCCTAGTGCGCGTCCTGGGCATCTCCGGCAGCCTCCGCCGCGGGTCGAGCAACACGCGCCTCCTGCGTGCCGCGGCGGAGCTGGCGCCGCCCGGGGTCGAGCTCGAGCTCTGGACCGGGCTGCGGGACGTTCCGCCCTACGACGAGGACGCCGACGTCCATCCGGCGCCGGCGGCGGTGAGAGCCCTCCGCGAGGCGGTCGCGGACGCCGACGCCGTCCTGATCTCCACGCCCGAGTACAACCACTCGATTCCCGGCGCGCTCAAGAACGCGCTCGACTGGGCGTCGCGCCCGCACGCGACCAACGTCTTCCGCGGCAAGCCTGTGGCGGTCGTGGGCGCGAGCGCGGGCGCATTCGGCGCCGTGTGGTCGCAAGCCGAGCTGCGCAAGGTGCTCGCCGCGACCGGCGGACGCGTGGTCGAGACCGACGTCATGCTCGGCCGCGCCGGCGAGCTCTTCGACACCGACGGCGCCCTGCTCGACGAGGGCGTCGGCGCGCGACTCCGCGACACGCTCGAAGCCCTCGTCGCCGAGACGCGCCCGGTGATCGCAGCCGCGGCGGCCTAGACGGTCGCGTCCTCGGCGTCGGGAGGCGGCTCGTCCTCGGCGAGGCGGCGCTGGACGACAGCCCGCGAGAGCACGCCCACGAGCTTCCCGTCCTCGACGACCGGGACGCGCTCCAGGTCGCGTTCCTCGAGCAGAGCGAAGGCGTCCGCGAGGAGCATGTCCGATTCGAGCGTGGCGATCGGCTCCTCGGCGATCTCGCCCAGCGTCGTCGTTCGCGGATCGCGGCCGGTCGCGACGACCTCGGTGACGAGCGTCTTGCGCGTGATCACGCCGACGAGGACGCCGTCGTCGCAGACGAGCACCGCGCGCACCTCGGGCCGCGCGAGCGCCTCGCCCGCCGCCTGCGCGCTCGCCGAGACCTCGAGCGCGAGCGGCTCGGTCACCATCGCGTCGCGCACGTGCAGGGGAAGGGCATCCGTCGTCACGGATACAACCCGCGTGCCTCGAGCGCGGCGGAGACCTCCCGGATGCCGGCCACCAGCGCCGCGTCTCGAAGCGAGAGGCCGTCCCGCTCGGCCAGCTGCCAGACGCGGTCGAACGCGTCGCCGAGCTTGTCCTCGAGCCGCTGCCGGATCTCGTCGCGGTCCCAGAAGAACCGCCCGATGTCCTGCACCCACTCGAAGTACGAGACGGTCACCCCACCGGCATTCGTGAGGATGTCGGGCAGGACGACGACTCCGCGCTCGGCCAGGATCGCGTCGGCGGCGACGGAGACCGGACCGTTCGCGCCCTCGGCGACGAGGCGGCAGCGAATGCTCGGCGCGTTCGCGCCGGTGACCTGGTCCTCGCGAGCAGCCAGGACGAGGACGTCGCAGTCGAGCTCGAGCAGCTCGGCGTTCGTGATCGCCGTCGCGCCCGGGAAGCCCTCGATCGACCCGTGCGAGCGGGCATGCTCGAGCAGGGTCGGCACGTCGAGCCCGTCCCCGGCCACGAGCCCGCCGGACACATCCGAGACCGCAACCACGCTCGCGCCTTTTGCGTGCAGCTCGATCGCGGCGACGCCGCCGACGTTGCCGAAGCCCTGCACCACGGCGCGCAACCCGGGAAGGCTCATGCCGAGGTGCTCGCAGGCCTTCTCGACGAGCATCACGACGCCCGCGCCGGTCGCCTCCTGACGGAAGACAGAGCCGCCGATCGAAACCGGCTTGCCCGTCACGACCTCGGGCACCGCGTAGCCCCGCTGCACCGAGTAGGTGTCCATCATCCAGGCCATCGTCTGCTCGTTCGTCGCCATGTCCGGAGCCGGGATGTCGATCTGCGGTCCGATGAACGGCGCGAGGTCGGCGGTGTAGCGCCGGGTGATGCGCGTCAGCTCGTCGACCGAGAGCTCGTGCGGGTTGCAGCGCACGCCCCCCTTGGCGCCGCCGTAGGGGAGTCGGAGCAGGGCGCACTTCCAGGTCATCCACATCGCGAGCGCCGCGCACTCGCCGAGCGTGACGGCACCGTCGTAGCGCACGCCGCCCTTCGTCGGGCCGAGCACCGACGAGTGCTGGACCCGGTAGCCGGCGAACGAGTGGACCTCACCGTCCTCGAGGGTGACGGGGAGGGTGAGGATGACGGCCCGCTCGGGATGCCGAAGCCGCTCGCCGACAAAGGCCGGAACCTCGGCGCGGGCGAGCGCGCCTTCCAGCTGCGCTCGGGCCTGCCGGTACAGCGGTGCGTCCCATTCGAGGGCCGGTGAGGGATACGCAACCTCGACCACGAGCGGACTATACGAGCGTCGCGGCAGGCTCAGGAAGCCGCCGCGAGAGCTACGCTTAGCCGCCTTCGGCATTCGGCAGCTCCCCCAGGGAGGAACGGTGGTTCGAGCTCTCGCGACCGTGATCGCGCTCGGCGTCGTCGTTGCGGGCCCGGTCCGTGGCGCAGACCCCGAGTCGTCGTCGCCGCAACGCGCGACCGTCACGATCACGGACTCGCGGCTCGTCGTCGTGCCGCAGAGCCTGCGCGAAGGGGTGGCCATCTTCATCGCCGTCAACAAGGGCCGCAAGCCGCACAGCCTCGCGATCCTCGGCCCGAGTCTCTCCCTGGCCTCGGAGAGGATCGCCGCCGGCCGGACGACGCGGCTCACCGTCCTGCTGCACAGCGGGCGGTACCGGCTCTGGGACCCCGTCGGGCTCGGGAAGGCGAAGGCACACCCGCTCCAGGTGAAGGCAGAACCACCGCCCAAGGTCAGCCGGGTCGAGCTGCCCCCGCGCCCGCTCGGGCCGACGTACTCCTGCGACGACGACGTCGACGACGTCGTCTGCTGATCGTCGCGACAAGGAGTGCCGGGGGAGGGGATCGAACCCCCACGCCCACGAAGGGCACCCGGTTTTAAGCCAGGCGCGTCTACCAGTTCCGCCACCCCGGCAGGCGCGCCTAGGCTAGCTCGCAGCCTGCGCCGGGGTGCCGCGAGGAGCGGCATGCCTTCAGGGGCCGAGGCTAGGCCGTGGCGCGAACGGCAGCTCCGAAGAACGCCGCCACGGCCGCGCGGTCATCGGCGAGCGGGCTGCGCGGCAGGGCGTCGAGGAACGCCCGGCCGTAGGCGCGCGTCCTCAGGCGGGGGTCGAGGATCGCGACGACACCGCGGTCCGCGTGGCTTCGGATCAAGCGGCCGAAGCCCTGGCGGAGCTGGAGCACGGCGGTCGGCAGCGCGAAGTCGCGGAACCAGTCCCCGCCGGCCGTCTCGACCGCCTCGCAACGGGCCTCGTGGAGCGGGTCTCCGGGCGCCGAGAACGGCAGCTTGTCGATCACGAGCAGCGACAGCGACTCGCCCGGGATGTCGACCCCCTGCCAGAACGTCGAGGTGGCGAGCAGGACCGAGTCGACCTCGTCCCGGAAGCGCTCGAGCAAACGCTCGCGCGGCGCGTCGCCCTGGACGAGCACCGAGTAGGGGCAGCGGGCGCAGACATGCCGCCGCAGGATCTCGAGCGCGCGGTAGCTCGACGTCAGGACGAGCGCCCGGCCGTGCGAGAGCGAGAGCAGCGCGACAGCCTCCTCCGCGGCGCGCTCCGTGAAGCCGTCTGTGCTCGGATCAGGCATCGTGCGCGGCACGTAGAGGAGGGCCTGCTCGCGAAAGTCGAAGGGCGAGCCGACGACGACCTCCCGCGCCCGGTCGAGGCCGAGCCGGCGCCGGACGAAGTCCGCGTCGTCGCCGGTCGTCAGCGTCGCCGAGACGAGGATCGCGGTGGGCCCGTCGCTCCAGAGGCGCTCGCGGAGCTCATCCGACACGTCGACCGGCGCCCACGCGAGCACATCGGGCTCCGACCAGACGACGCGCTGCAGCGCGTCCGGCTCGATGCAGGCCTCGACCTGCGCTGCGACGGCGAGCGCCCGACGCGAGACGAGGTCGAGCTCCTCGCCGCGTCCGTGGAGGTCGTCGGCGAGCCCCGTCAGCGCGTCGATCAGGGCAAGCAGCTCCCGCACCGGAGGCTCGCGCAGTCGGCGCCGTCCGCTCGGGGGCGCAACCGCCTGCAGCAATCGGTCGCCGCACCGCTCGACCCGATCGAGGCTGCGGCCCGGCACCGGCTCGGACGCCTCGCGGCATGCCCGTTCGACGTCCGTGGCGAGCCGTCGAAGGCCTGCACGCGAGACGCGGCCGCCGAGCCACGACGCCGCCGTCTCCTCGAGACGGTGCGCCTCGTCGAACACGACCGCGTCGTGATCCGGAAGCACCCCGCCGCCGGCCGCGAGGTCGGCGAAGTAGAGCGCATGGTTTGCGATCACGAGCTCGGCCTCGCCGGCGCGCCCCCTGGCGGCCTCGGCGAAGCACGTCCCGTGGAACGCGCAGCGCCGACCCGCGCAGCGGTCGGAGCCGACCGCGAGCTCGGCCCACAGGACGTCGGACGGCTCGAAGGCAAGCTCCGCCCGGTCGCCGGTCTCCGTCTCGGCGAGCCAGGGCCGGAGCGCCTCGAAAGCTTCCTCGTCGCGAGCGCTTCGCAGCAACATCGGCCCGAAGCTCTGGAGCTGCTTGCGGCAGAGGTAGTTCTGGCGCCCCTTGAGGACCGCGACGCGCACCTCCCGCCCGAGCGCGGCCGCAGCGGCCGGAACGTCGTTGTCGAGCAGTTGCTGCTGGAGCGCCTTGGTCGCGGTCGCAACGACGACGCGCTGACCCGACTCGAGCGCCGGGATCAGGTACGCGAGGCTCTTGCCGGTGCCCGTCCCGGCCTCGGCCACGAGGTGCTCCCCGCCGGCGAGCGCCCGCGCGACGGCATCCGCTAGCGCAGCCTGCTCGGCGCGAGGCTCGTACCCCGGCAGCGTCGCCGCGAGGGAGCCGGTCGGGCCGAAGGCGTCGTGCATCCAGGTGCCAGGCTACGCGAGCGAACGGCTGTTCCCGTCAAAAGCGCCACGTTCGAATAGTCCGAACGCGACGAAAAAAGTCCGCTCGGAGCGTATTTTCGGCTCGAGGCGCTGTTGACGACGTCGCGCGGCGCCGGATAGCGTGCTCGCGTCGGATCCGGTAAGTCCTCGGACTCGTCGGATCCGGCACTCAGCTCCGGTAAGTCTTCGGACTCGCCGGGGCTGATTTTTTGTTTGGCGATTCTTGTCTCCCGTTCCGGCCGATTTCCTGCGGCATGTCGCGGCAGCTCCATCCGATCCCGACGCTAGCGTTCGCCGGCTCGTGACCCTCATCTCCCTCATCCTCGGACTCGCCGTCGGCGCGCTCGCCGTCTGGCTGTGGTCTCGCGCGGAGATCGGCCGCCGGGACGCCCTTCTGGCGGCGGCGGAGGAGAAGCTCGAGCTCGTCGAGCGCACGCAGACGCAGTGGGACGAACAGCTCAAGGCGCTCGCGCACGACGCGCTGGAGAAGAGCTCGACATCGTTGCTCAGCCTGGCCGACGCGAAGCTCCAGCCGATCAAGGACGTCCTCGACCGATTCGACGAGCGGTCGGAGGCGCTGGAGAACCGGCGCCTGACCGCCGTCGCGGCGATCGACCGGCAGCTGCGGACGATGACCGAGGAGCAGCAACGCCTGCGGAAGGAAACGACCAATCTCGTCACCGCCCTACGCGCGCCGCACGTGAGGGGACGGTGGGGCGAGGTGCAGCTCAAGCGGGTCGTCGAGCTTGCCGGGATGCTGCCCCACTGCGACTTCGCGGAGCAGTCGAGCGAGCGTGACGGCGAAGGCCGGCTGCTGAGACCCGATCTCGTGGTGAAGCTTCCCGGCGGGAAGAGCCTCGTCGTCGACGCCAAGGCGCCCCTCGAGGCGTACCTCGACGCGGTCGAGGCGGACGACGACGCGGCGAGGCGCGCGCACCTCGAGCGCCACGCGCGTCTCGTCCGCGAGCACATGACGAAGCTCGGTCAGAAGCGGTACTGGCAGCAGTTCGAGCCGTCGCCGGAGTTCGTCGTCATGTTCCTCGGAGACGAGGCCTTCTTCCGCGCAGCGCTCGATCACGATCCGTCGCTGCTCGAGGCCGGCGTCGAGGCGCGGTGTCGTGCCTGCGTCACCCACCACGCTGATCGCCCTGCTCCGGACAGTGGCGTACGGGTGGCAGCAGGAGACGGCCGCCGAGAGCGCGCGGGCGGTGGCGCGGCTCGGCCGCGAGCTCTACGAGCGGCTCGGCGTCTTTGCACGACACTTCGGGAAGGTCGGCAGATCGCTCGACGGGGCGGTCGGGGCGTACAACGAGGCCGTCGGCTCCTTCGAGACGCGCGTCCTCGTCACCGCACGGCGGCTTCCCGAGCACGGTGCGGGGGGCGACGAGCTCGTCCAGCCGGCCCCGATCGAGCGCCAGTCCCGCCCGTTCGTCGCCGCCGAGGTGACGGCCGTCGACGCGGTCGTCGAGCTGCCGAAGCGGGCCAGCGACGCGGCGTAGGATCCGCTCGAGCCGCGCCTCGACACCTGCGCCTCCACGTCTGCTACCCCTTCGTCAAGAGTGTTCGAGTGCGTGGCGGCACCCCTTGTGCTCGGGGAACGTCCGGCCGGACGCGTGCGTTTAATACAGACAACATCCTCCGAGGAGGCTTCTTTTGACCGGCAGTAACGACGTACGCGAGCTGATCATCATCGGTGGCGGACCCGCCGGGTACACCGCTGCGCTCTACGCCGCGCGCGCGGAGCTTCGGCCGCTCGTGATCGAGGGATTCCAGTGGGGCGGCCAGCTCATGCTGACGAGCGATGTCGAGAACTACCCCGGCTACCCCGACGCCGTCATGGGTCCCGAGATGATGTCGGACTTCCGCCGCCAGGCAGCTCGCTTCGGCGCCGAGTTCGTCACCGACGACGTGACGAGAGTCGACTTCTCCGAGCGCCCGTTCCGGGTCTGGGTCGACAGCGAGGAATATCGTGCGCACGCGGTCATCGTCGCGACCGGCGCGAGCGCACGCTGGCTCGGCCTCGAGTCGGAGGAGCGCATGCGGGGCAGCGGAGTGTCGGCCTGTGCGACCTGCGACGGCTCGTTCTTCAAGGACAAGCCGATCCTCGTGATCGGCGGCGGCGACACCGCCTTCGAGGAAGCGCTCTTCCTGACCCGCTTCGGCACGAAGGTGACGATCGTCCACCGCCGCGACGAGTTCCGTGCCTCGCAGATCATGGTCAGCCGCGCGCGCGCCAACGACAAGATCGAGTTCCTTACGCCGTACGTCGTCGACGAGGTGCTGGGCCAGCAGGCCGTCACAGGCGTCCGCCTCCGCAACGTCGACACGGGAGAGACGCTGGACGTGGACGCCAAGGGCGTCTTCGTCGCGATCGGCCACGAGCCGAACACGAAGCTCTTCGTCGACCAGCTCGAGCACGATGCTGCCGGCTACCTGATCACCAAGCCCGGATCGACCGAGACGAACGTCCCCGGCGTCTTCGCAGTCGGCGACGTGCAGGACCGCATCTACCGTCAGGCCGTCACCGCAGCCGGCTCGGGCTGCATGGGCGCGCTCGACGCCGAGCGCTACCTCGCGGAGTTGGAAGGACACGCTGGCTCCGCCCTCGCCGCGCCTCGTGCTGAAGCCGAGCCCGAAGGCGCCACGGTCGAGGTCTAGGCGCTCACCCGTGCCGTTCTTCATCTGCCCGCGCTGCAAGGCTCGTCGGGTCGACGACGACGGCCGTGAAGGCCTCACCATGCAGGTGCCCGCCTGCCAGCGGTGCGGCTTCGGGTTCATGTTCGAGCTGCTCGGCGACTACTACCCGGCGCAGGCGACGGGCCTGATCGTCTGCGACCAGGAGGGGCGCGTCCTCGCCACCGGCGAAGGCATCTTCGAGCTCACCGGGTACAAGGAGGAGGACCTGCTGGGCCAGAACGTCTCCGAGGCGCTCGCGTTCTCGGACACGGGCCCGCTCGAGACCGTGCGCGAGTGGGGTGTGAGGAAGCTCGAGCAGCCCCTATCCCTGCGCACGCGCGCAGGCCTCCAGAAGAACGTGGTCGGCGACTTCTTCCCGGCGTACGACGCGGACGGCGGCCTGCTCGTCGCGCTCACGCCCGCGTAGACGCCTCGACGCGGCTCGCAGGGCACAGGTCGACAAGGATGCAGCGCTCGCACGCAGGGCGACGTGCGTCGCAGACGCGCCGGCCGTGCCAGATCAGCAGGTGCGGAAATCGGGCCCAGTCGTCGCGGGGGACGAGCCGCATCAGATCGCGCTCGATCTTCACGGGATCCTCCTGCCGCGTGAACCCGAGCCGCTGCGACAGCCGGCGGACGTGCGTGTCGACGACGATCCCGTGCGGATGCCCGCGCTCCGCGGAGACGACGTTCGCCGTCTTGCGGGCGACGCCCGGGAGACGCAGCAGCGCGTCGAAGTCGGTGGGCACCTCGCCGTCGTGCTCCTCGATCAGCATGCGCATGGTGCCGCGTAGGGACTTCGCCTTCTGGCGGTAGAAGCCGGTGGCGAAGATGTCGCGCTCGAGCTCCTCAGACGGGACGGCGAGGTAGTCCTCAGGGCGGCCGTACTTGCGGAAGAGACGCTCCGTGACGCGGTTGACGTTCACGTCCGTCGTCTGCGCCGACAGCATCACGGAGACGAGCAGCTCGAGCGGGCTCCTGAAGCGGAGCGCGATCGCGGCGTCGGCGTGCTCCGCGGCGAGGCGCTCGATCACGGGCCGGATCCGCTCGCGCTTCGGTCCAACGCGCCGGCGCGCCTCGTGGACGTAGCTCCGCGCCATTGGGGGCGACGCTACCGCACCGTCTCTTTGGGCCACGCCGTGCGCTCAGGCCGCGCCCTCGGGGAAGTGCGCAGCCTGGCCGCTCCCCTCCCACTCACCCCCCTCCCTCCCAGGGGGTCGAATCGACGGTAGCGCGCAACCTCGTACGAGACTGCGCCGATTGTGTGCCAATTCTGGAACGGCGGTCAGGCTGCGACGACGGCTTCACTCGGCAGCGGTGCGCCGCCCCGGAGGCGCGGGCCCGCGCACACCACGTCGAGCGCCGGACACCCCGCGCACGTGAACTCGCCGGGAGACGGCGCGAACTCACCTGCGTCGATCCGCCGGACGGCAGCCGAGAGCTCGCCCTCGAGGGCCTCGAGATCGCCACGCTCGAACGTCGTCGAGACGACCGCGTCCGGGCGCTCGAGGAACGCGTAGACGACCTCCACCTCGGCCGCGCCCGCCCGGAAGCAGGCCAGCGCGTAGACAAGCCTCTGCACTCGGTAGTCGGCCTCGACGAGCTCCTCGGGTGAGCGATCGCCGAGCACGTTCGTCTTGTAGTCGACGACGAGCGCGCGCACGCCGTCGCGATGGAGCACGTCGAGCCGGCCGTGCACGAGCACGCCGTCGTGCAGGAATGCAAACGGCCGCTCAGATCGCGCGCCCTCGAGGGAGGCGATCCTCTGCGCGAGCTCCGAGTCGCAGTACGCGGCGACGTAGGCTCCGATCCGCTCGAGCTCCTCGTCGGTCACCGCCGGGTACCACGTCGGGACGACGTCGAGGGCGGGCGGCTGCGGCCGGCCGAGATCGACCAGCTCGAGCAGCCGGTGCACGGCATCGCCGACCTCCGTCGCCGCGAGACCGACGTCCCCGGGGGTCGCGCCCGGCCGCTCGCGGAGCCCCGCGATGCGTTCGGCGTAGTAGCGGAAGGAACACCGCTCGAACAGGGCAAGTGACGAGTAGGAGAGTCGCCGGACGCGGTGGATCGGCGGCGGTGGAACCGGCGCAAGCTCCGGCAGCGGATAGCCACGCGGAGCCGGCGCGCTCGGCAGCTCCGCGAACAGGGCAAGCTGACCGTTCGCGCCGACGGCGACCGCGGGCTCCGGCTCGGCAAGCGTCTCCGGGGAGCAGCGGTCCGCTCGCACGAGGAACGTCGCACCGTCTCGCACGAGCTCCACCGGCCCGTCGGCGCGAGCGAGCTCCTCCTGGGCGTCGAGCCGGTCGAGCACCCAGCTGATGGGTGTTCGCTCCTCCTTCTCTCCGATCGATCCGGACACGATCAGCCGGTCGATCGCCCGCGTCATCGCGACGTAGTAGAGGCGCAGCCGCTCCTCACGCTCGGCCTCGAGGCCGGCCGCGCGAACCTCGTCGTAGCCGAACACGCCGTGCGGGGCACCCGTCGCCGGATGGACGACCTTGAAGCCGAAACGCCCGTCGGAAAGGGCGAGAATCTCGTCGGCGGACGCGGGGGCGCCGGTGTCGCGACCGGCGTCGGCGACGACGACGACCTTGAACTCGAGGCCCTTCGCGGCGTGGATCGTGAGCAGGCGGACCGCGTCCGCGCCTTCCTCCTCCGACACGGCCTCGAGCTGGGCCGCTCCGACCGCCTCCTGCTGCGCGATGAAGCGGACGAAGCCTTCGATGTCCCTCCCTCGCAGCTCCTCGTACGAGCGGGCGAGCCGCATTAGCTTGCGCAGGTTCGCGTAGCGCCGCGGTCCGTCCCAGCGTGCAAGCACAGCCAGGTCGTAGTCGTGCTCGCAGACGACCTGCTCGCACAGCCGTTCGAGCGAGACCCGCGCCGAGGCCGCCACGAGCCGCTCGTACCGCTGCTTGAAGGCCCGGACGAGCAGCTCGTCGCGCTCGTCGAGCTCGGGCGGAAGCGAACGCTCGATGCCGGAGTACAACGGACGCCGGCCTGCGTGACGCCGGACGAGGACGAGCGCATCGTTCGAGACGCCGACGAACGGAGACGCGAGCACAGCCGCGAGCGCCTCGTCGTCGTATCGGTTCCGAAGCAGCCGGAGGTACAGGAGCAGGTCGACGACCTGCTGCTGGCCGAAGTAGCGCCGCCCGGTCGCCCGGTACGTCGGCAGCCCTTGCGCGCGGAGCTCCTCCTCGTACGACTCCGCGTCGGTACCCGCGGCGAAGAGGAGGACGATCTCGCCCGGCGCCGCGGCGCCCGCGTCGACGAGCTCGCGGACCCGCAAGGCAACGTGCCTGGCCTCGGCACGCCGCCAGTGCTCGCCGCTCTCCCGGTACGAGACCTTGTCGGTGACGAGGAGCTCGACCGGATGGCCGAACACCGGGTCCGGAAACTCGCCCGACGCCGTGAGCGGCTGGAAGCCGTCCCCGAACGCCGTTCCGAACAGGTGGTTGACGGCAGCAAGCACCTCGGGGCGCGAGCGGTAGTTCTGCGTGAGCGGCAGCCGTTGCGACGCACGCGCGCGGCGCTCGCGGAAGACCTCGACGTCCGCGTGCCGGAAGCCGTAGATCGACTGGAACTCGTCACCGACGTAGAAGACCTCCTTCGCCTCGCCCCCGGCAGGGGAGGCGGTGAGCAGGTCGATCAGCTCGCACTGCAAGGCATTCGTGTCCTGGAACTCGTCGACCATGATCGTGCGGAAGCGGAGCTGCTCGGCCTCACGAACGCGGTCGTTCCCCGCCAGCAGGTCGCGGGCAAGCAGCTGGAGGTCCTCGAAGTCGAGCGCCGACTCGCGACCCTTGCCGGCCCCGTACTCGTCCGAGAACAGGTCGAGCAGCTCCTGCAGGAGCTCGCGGTCGCGGCTCGCGACCACCTCGAGCGCGGCCTGCTCGACCCCCCTGCGCGCGGCCTCGTACGAGGCGGCGCGCGGGCCCGACGCTCGCAGCTCCTTGAGGTCGAGAAGTCGCTCCGGGAGCGGCCGCAGGTCGGCGGCGGCGCGCGCGGCCTCACGCTGGTTCGGGGTCGCTTCGGGATCGGCCGCCAGGGTCTCGGCCGTCTCGTGCAGTGCCGCAAGCGCAAGCTCGAGATCCGGCGCGTCGTCGGCGACGAGGACGAGCGGCCGCCCTGCCGAGCGCAGCGTCTCGTGCACGCTCGTCAGCATCCGGCGCAGCCGCGCAGCGCCGTAGGTGGCGAGGAGCCGCAGCCGGTCAGGCGACTGCGAGGCGCAGAACAACTCGAGCGCGCGGTCGAAGGCCTCGCCGCGAATGACGGCGCCGTGCTCCTCCTCGAGCTCACGGAAGCGCGGGTCGATGCCGACCGCGAACGGATGCGCACGCAGGAGCCTCGCGCAGAAGCTGTGGATCGTCGAGACCCAGGCGCCGTCGAGCCGGCGGGCGAGGTCCTCGCGTCCCCGTGCGAGCAGAGCCGCGCGGATCCGGCCGCGCAGCTCGGCGGCCGCCTTGCGCGTGTACGTGATCACGAGCACCGATTCGACATCGAGCCCCTCGTCGCAGACCGCACGGACGAAGCGCTCGACGAGCACGGTCGTCTTGCCCGTGCCGGCGCCAGCCGAGACGAAGACCTCGCCGCGGGCGGCGACTGCGGCCGCCTGCTGCTCGTTGATCACGTCCGCGCCACCCTGCACATCGGCCAGACCCCGCACCAGCTCGGGCACTCGCCGCCCTTCGGATCGTGCGCGACGTCACCCCGACGGATGCGTTGCGCCGCCTCCCGCGCGCGCCCGCGCGCCGTCTCGAGCTGCGCCTCGAACGCCCCGTCGTCGAGGTAGTCGTTCGCCTTGAAGCCCGGAAGGTCATCTCGTGCCCCGGCACGGAGGATCCCGCGCGCGGCCCTCACGCCCGAGAGCGCGCGGTACGTCCCGCCGAGCGGCTCGATGCCGACCAAGTCGCGAAGCACGAGCACGTAGAGCGGCACCTGGAGCCGCCGCTCGCCCTCGATCTGGCGCGCCGAGAACGAGCCCTTGCCCGACTTGTAGTCCTGGACGATGCCGCGGGCGCTGAACGGATCGAGGTCGATCCGGTCGATCTTGCCGCTCGCGTACAGGCCGTCCCCGAGCTCGAGACCCCGCTGCAGCTCGGGGGCCGAGCGCTCCGTCCCGAAGCTCACTTCGAACCGCCGCGGCACGAGCGCGAGCGGTGAGCGCGCCTCGTCCTGGACGAACCGCTCCAGGTCGCGCCGCAGCCCCTCGCGCAGCTCCGCGGCCTCGACCTCGCCGAGCTCGATCCGCACGCCGCCGCGAATCGCCTCGTCCAGGCAGCGTGCGAGGAAGACAAGCGCCGCGTCGAGGCCGGCCTCGGTCACGCGCTCGGTGCCGAGCTCCTTCGGCAGGCCGCTGTAGAAGGCGTAGAGCGCCTGGTGGGCGAGCTTGCCGCGCAGCAGCGCGTCGGCCTCGGCGTCGATCGTCTTCGGGTCGACGATCCGCTCGATGAGCCAGGCCGAGGAGCAGTCGACGAAGCGCTCGAGCTCGGTGGCGCCGAACGTGGTTCGGGCCTCGAGCTCGGCGCGCACGGCGGGGTTGCGCAGGCGCGTCTCGCGGTCGAACGCCCGGCAGGCGCGCTGCAGGCGCCTCGTCCAGCCGTTGGCATCGGCGAGCGCGACGGCGAGGTCGCGCTCGTCCGGATCGGCCGAGAGCCGGGCAAGCGCTCGCAGTTGCTCCCGCTCGGTCGGGGCGTCGTCGATCGGCCACGTGAGCTGCGGCAGGGTGCGCCGGCGCGTCGCGCGGGCGACGTCCTCGGGGTCGAAGACGGCGGCGACGTCGTCCCAGAACGGGCTCGGATGCCGGGGTGCGCCGTCGTCCGCTGCCGCCTCGCGAACGAGCACGAGCCGCCGGACGGCGCGCGTACAGGCGGTGTAGAAGAGGTAGCGATCCCGGCTGACGGGATCCGGACGCTCGAGTCGTGCTCCGAGCTCGCGCCGCCGGTCGTCGTCGAGGAACGGCGAGCTGCGAGCGTGGCGCGGCAGCGATCCCTCTTCGAGCCCGAGCACGAATACGCACTCGTAGCGTCGGGTGCGCGCCCGGAGCAGGTCGAGCACCGTGACGCGCCCGGCTTCGCCGGCCCGTCCCGGATTGAGCTCGACCTGCTCGAGCGCGGAGACGAGATCGCCCGTGTCGAGCGGCTGGCCGAGCCGCTCCCACTCCTCGAGCTCGTCGAGGAGCGCCGTCGCCGCGCCGAGCGCGCGGAGGTCGAGCCGTGAGGTCTCGCCGGTCGGGGGAGCGTCGATGCCGTACGCCGCGCGCGCCATCGAGGCGAGCAGGTCGCGCACGGCCTCGACCGGAGAGACGGTCGCGCGCAACTCGCGTAGAGCCACGAGCGGCGCCTCGCGCAGGCGCTCGGTCTCGCTCTCCACACGGTCAGGGGACTCGACGCCGCGGCCGCGCAGTCGCCCCTCCGCGAAGTCGACGCTCGAGCGGGCGATGCCCGAGTACGGCGAGCGCAGGAAGGTGTAGAGCTCGTGCCGGCCGCCCGCACCCCACGCGAACCGGAGCAGCGCGAGGAGGGCATGGCCGAGCGGCGTCGCGGACAGCCGCAGGCGCCCCTCGACGACGTACGGGATGCCGAAGCTCACGAAGACGGTCTCCAGCGGGGCGCGCCAGCGCTCGAGCGACGGCACGACGAGCGCGACGTCCTCCGCAGGCATTCCGTCGCGGAGCAGCGCCAGCACCTCGTCGGCGACGAGCTCGAGCGTCCCGCGCAAGCCTGCTCCCTCCAGGAACCTGACCGCGCCGCCGATCGGCGGCGGCGCCCCCTTCACCGCCTCGAAGAGACCCCGTTCGAGCCACCCGAGAGCCGGCGCGGCGTACTCGGCCGACCGCGGCGCAAGCTCCTGCGTGCGGCCGTCCGCGAGCCCGGCCAGGTCGCCGACCGTCCGCTCCAGGGACGCGAACGCCGCGCGGCCCGGCTCGTACGGCAGCGACACGTCGACGTCGGCCCGACCGGCGAGCGCTTCGAGCAGAGCCCATTCGGCAGCGGTGAGATCCTCGAACCCGTACGCGAAGACGGGCTCGCCGTGCCAGGCGTCGAGCTCGTTCTGGACGTGCTCACTCGCGCGCCGGCGCAGCAGCTCCCGGTCCCAGAGCTCGAGCCGGTCGAGCTCGAGCCGGTACGCCTCGAAGAGCTCCGCAAGCTCCCCCGAGAGGTGGTCGGGGTCGAGCAGTCCCGCCTGGAGCTCGGCGAGCGTGCCGAGCAGGGTGTCGACGAACCCGCCGAAACCTGCGGAGCGCGCAAGCGAGGACGCGCCGCCCGTGACTCGGACGACGGCACGGCGCGCGATCAGCACGCGCTGGGCATCGGTCGCGACGGGACGTCGATCGGGAATGCTCGCCGCAATGCGGCCGAACAGGTCGTCGAACGTGCCGATCGTGCCACCGAGCAGGCAGCCGGTCCTCAGGAGCAGGTCCCGCTCGACACGGTCGACGTCCGCACGGTTCGGCACGATCAGAAACGGCTCGTCGTCGAGACGGGCCACATACCGGTCGAGCAGCAGCGCGACCTTGCCCGCGTTCGCGGGACCCGCAAGCAGGCTCAGTGCCACGCGGCCATCGTAGACCTGCCTCCCGCTGGCTCCCGTCGGCCCGGCGACGAGGAAACCGCTCGCAGCGGGCTTCCTACCGTCAGCCGGTCAGCAGCTCGAGGGCACGAGTGTCGCCGGCGGGCACGGCCGCACTTCGCGACCGCGCCCGGCCGACGGGCTCAGACGAGTTCGACCGTGGCCGACTTCGGCCGACGACCGCGCCGGGCGGCCGGACGGCCGGGCATCTTGCCGGCACAGTTGTCGCAGAGATCTGCCACCTTCGATCCGCGACGGGCGTCGGTAAAAGTCACGCGCAACACAGCGCCCTTGTTCTCACCGACTTCCTTGCCGCAGCTGTCGCAAACGAGAACGGTTCTCCGAGCCACCTATTCGTCTCCTTCGAGGCCGATTACCCGACGCCGCATCCTACAGAACGAGGACGGAAAAAGTCTCCTTGAAAGGATCCCTTGCGGGAACAACGCCAATTCCTTGTTCCTCGAACGGAGTCAGGTTTGCGAAGTTTCTGCATTTTTCAGCAGGCGCTTCTTCCAGGCGCGGTAGGCGAAGAACAACACCACGAGCAGAACGAGCACGGCAATACCGCCGATCAAGCCGTAATGGTTGATCGCTTCTGCGACCGCGCGACCGAATTGATAGGCGATCAACCCGACGAGCGTCGCCCACACGATTCCACCGAGCGCATTCCAGAACAGGAAGCGCCACCACGGCATGTGACTGATGCCGGCGAGCCAGGCAGCGGTGATGCGCAAAAACGCGATGAACCGCCCGAAGAACACCGTCTTCGCACCGTGTCGGGCAAAGAACCTCTCCGACGGTGGCAGCGCGCGCTCGAACACGTCGCGGATGACGGGCGTCTTCCCGAGGAGCGCGCGGCCTCCCTTCCGCCCGATCCAGTAGCCGGCGTTGTCCCCGATGATCGCCGCGGCCGCGGCCACCGCGATCACGGCGACGATCGAGTAATGGCCGCGCTCGGCGAGCACCGCCGCCGCGATCAAGGCGGTCTCGCCGGGCAACGGGACGCCGGCCGACTCGAGCGCGATCAGCCCGAACAGGAGCAGCAGGCCGTGCTCGAGGATGAGGTCGGAGACGTTCCCCACGAGGACGAGTCTAGGCACGTTCGGGCCGGTCGAGGCTGGCGCGCTTTCGCAGTCCGTTGCGGGAACCCTTTGCGATAGCGTCCCGCGCGCATGAGGGTGGGCGTTCCCAGGGAGGTTGCCGCCGGCGAGCGGCGAGTGGCACTCGTGCCGGACGTCGTGTCCCGGCTCGACGGGTTCACGGTTGCCGTCGAGCGCGGCGCAGGCACCGCGGCGGGATTCCCGGACGAGGCCTACGAGCGCGCCGGCGCGGAGCTCGTCGAGGACGCATGGCAGGGCGTGGACGGCGTGGCGAAGGTCGTCCGACCGACCGAGACGGAGGTCGCGAACCTGCGGGCGGGCCAGCTGCTCGTCGCCTTCCTGCAGCCGCTGACCGAGCCCGCCCTCATCGAGCAGCTCGCTGCCGCAGGCGTCATCGCCTTCGCGATGGAATCGCTTCCGCGCACGACCCGCGCGCAGCCGATGGACGCGCTGTCGTCGCAGGCGACCGTCGCGGGCTACAAGGGAGCCCTGCTCGCCGCCGAGCACCTGCCGCGCTTCTTCCCGATGCTGACGACCGCCGCAGGCACGATCCCACCCGCGCGCGTCCTCGTCCTCGGGGCCGGCGTCGCCGGCCTGCAGGCGATCGCGACCGCGAGGCGCCTCGGCGCCATCGTCTCGGGCTTCGACGTCAGGCCGGCAGTGCGCGAACAGGTGCAGTCGCTCGGCGCGAGCTTCCTCGATCTCGGCGTCGTCGGCGAGGAGACCGCCGGCGGCTACGCGCGCGAGCTGACGCCGGAGGAGCAGCGGGAGCAGCAGCAGGCCCTCGAGGAGCGGATCCCCGACTTCGACGTCGTGATCACGACCGCAGCGGTGCCCGGTCGCCCGGCGCCGAAGCTGATTCCCGCCGGCGCCGTCGAGCGAATGCGACCGGGCTCGGTGATCGTCGACCTCGCCGCCGAGACCGGCGGAAACTGCGAGCTGACGAGCCCCGGCGAGACGGTCGAGGTCGCGGGCGTGACCGTCCTCGGCCCGCTGAACGTCGCGAGCACGATGCCCGGGCATGCGAGTCAGCTGTACGCGCGGAACGTCGCGGCGCTGCTCGCTCACCTCGCACCGGGCGGCGACCTCACGCTCGACTGGGAGGACGAGATCACGGCGGGCGCCTGTGTCACGCGCAAGGCCGAGGCCGCATGAGCCATTACGCGCAGCTCGTCGTCGAGCTCACGATCCTCGCCCTCGCGATCTTCCTCGGGATCGAGGTGATCTCGAAGGTGCCGACGCTCCTGCACACGCCGCTGATGTCGGGCACCAACGCGATCCACGGAATCGTGATCGTCGGCGCGATCCTCGTGGCGGGCACCGCCGACCCCGACACGCTGACCGGCTGGGTCGGGTTCGTGGCGATGATCCTGGCCGCTGCAAACGTCGTCGGCGGCTTCGTCGTCACCGACCGGATGCTCCACATGTTCAAGCGACGCGACCCGCCTCCACAGCGGGACGAGAGCAGCGGGCATGGGTCGTAGGCGTCACGGCCCTGCCGGCGAGGGACGCGCGTGAGCCAGACCACGTCGAACCTGCTGTACCTGATCACGATCGTGTGCTTCGTGCTCGCGCTGCGCTTCCTCTCCTCCCCGCGCCATGCCCGGCTCGGGAACTTCATCGGCGCCTTCGGGATGGCGGTCGCGATCGTCGTCACGCTCGCGCAGAGCGAGGTCGAGATCGGCTGGCAGATCATCGTCGGTGGGGCGATCGGGGCGATCTTCGGAGCGGTCGCCGCCCGCACGGTGAAGATGACCGCGATGCCGCAGATGGTGGCGCTGTTCAACGGCGTCGGCGGCGGCGCGGCGGCACTCGTCTCGCTCGCGGAGTTCCACTCGACGGCACCCGAGCCGGGCAGGTTGCACGGCGACATCGCGCTCGCGATCGTCCTCTCGGCGCTGATCGGCTCGGTGTCGTTCGCGGGGTCGATGGTCGCCTTCGCGAAGCTCCAGGAGCTGATCGGGGGCCGGCCGATCACCTATCCCGGCCAGCAGGTCGTCAACCTGCTCGTCCTCGGCGCGATCGTCGCCGTCGGCGCAGCGATCGTGGCGGGCGCCGAGGAGGAATGGCTGCTCGTCGTGCTGATCCTCGGGGCGCTCGTGCTCGGCGTCCTTTTCGTGCTGCCGATCGGCGGTGCGGACATGCCGGTCGTGATCTCGCTCCTGAACGCGTTCACCGGCCTCGCGGCGGCGGCCACCGGCTTCGAGCTCGGCTCGAACGTGCTGATCGTCAGCGGCGCGCTCGTGGGAGCCTCCGGAACCCTGCTGACGATGCTGATGAGCAGGGCGATGAACCGCTCGATCGGCAACGTGCTCTTCGGCGCGTTCGGGAAGGTTCAGGCCGGCGCGGGCACGGGTGCGGCACTCGAAGGCACCGTGCGCTCGGTCACGCCGGAGGACGTCGCGATCATGCTCTCGTACGCGCACAAGGTCGTCGTTGTGCCGGGATACGGGCTGGCCGTCGCGCAGGCCCAGCACGCTGTTCGCGAGCTCGCCGATCTGCTCGAGGCGAAGGGCGTGGAGGTCGAGTACGCGATCCACCCGGTGGCAGGACGCATGCCCGGTCACATGAACGTCCTCCTCGCGGAGGCGAACGTCCCCTACACCGCGCTCAAGGAGATGGACGAGATCAACCCCGAGTTCCCGCAGACCGACGTCTCGCTCGTGATCGGCGCGAACGACGTCGTCAACCCTGCCGCGCGGAACGAGCCGGACAGCCCGATCTACGGCATGCCGATCCTCGACGTCGACCAGTCGCGACAGGTCGTCGTCATGAAGCGCTCGATGGCGACGGGCTTCGCCGGGATCGACAACCCGCTCTTCCTCGACGAGAAGACGGCCATGCTCTTCGGCGACGCCAAGGACTCGGTCCTCAAGCTCGTCGCCGGCGTCAAGGCCCTGTGAGCGGGATCCCGCTCTTCACGGCGCGCCACGTGGAGCTCGCCGTGTCGCCCGCAGCGGCCGTCGAGGCGATGCGCCACGCCTTCGTCGCCCACGCTCGAGAGGAATGGACGATGCCGCCGAAGGTGTACGTCACGAACTATCCGGCCGGCGACTTCCGCGCCATGCCGGCGCTCGGCGGTGGGCATGCGCTCCTCAAGTGGGTGACATCGTTCCCCGGGAATCCGGCGCGCGGGCTGCCGACGGTGTCGGGCGTCGTGCTGCTCTCGAACGCCGACGACGGCCGGCTCGAGGCCGTCCTCGACGCGGGCGCGGTGACCGCGCTCCGGACGGGCGCGGCGGCCGTGCTCGCGGCCGAGGTGCTCGGCCGTCCGGACGCCGCCTCAGCGGCGGTGGTCGGCGCCGGCGTCAACGGGCGTGCCGCGGCGCGCACGTTCCTCGCCCGCGGGCGATCGGTCGCCCTCTGGGACGTCGACGCCGAGCGGGCACGCAAGGCCGCCGATGCGCTCGGCTGCTCGGTCGCTGCGTCACGGGAGGAGGCACTGGCCGCCGACCTGCTCGCGACGGTGACGCCGGGACACGAGGTGCTGCTCGGCGAAGGCGCTCTCGAGGCCGGGCAGCACGTGAGCCTGATGGGCGCCGACGGCCCCGGCAAGGCCGAGATCGCACCGCGGGAGCTGGCGCGCACGCGGATCTTCTGCGACGACTGGGATCAGGCAAGCCACGGCGGTGAGCTCGCGCACGCCGTCGAGGCGGGCCTTGTCGGGCGCGAGGACGTCACGAGGCTCGGCTCGGTGCTCGCAGGGGAGGCGGCGGGTCGAACGAGCGACGACGAGATCACGGCCTTCGACTCGACCGGGCTCGCGATCCAGGACCTCGCGATCGCGGTCGCTGCGCTCGCGCGCGCAGACGAGTTCGATCTTCCGCTCGTCGCGCTCTAGGGGCCTTCGGGAAAGGGGTCGCGGTGGATGTCACGCGGCACGCGCCGCGAGGCAGGGCGCAGGGAGCGCCAACATGCAGGCACATTGGTGCGACTGAGGACGCCGGATCGCGGTGCGTGCCGCCTGCAAACCGTTCCAAGGGACTTTCCCGACAAGTCCCAAGGTCGGCTGCATCGCACCCTCGGCGGGGAACGCGCGGCGTCGTCCAGCTGCAGCGGCTCGAGGTCCGGCGTCTTCGGATCGGTAAGCGTCAGCGGCCCGCGCGCTCGTCGGTGCCGAAGCGCCGCGGGTCGAAGAGCGCGAGCTCGGGTGGATCTTCGCCCGCGATTGCACGTGCGACGAGCTCCCCGCAGGCGAAGCCAAGGACGTTGCCGTGCCCCGAGTAGCCGCCCGCCACCCAGACGTCGCCGCGCCCGGGGACCCTGCCCACCAGCGGCAGCTTGTCCGCAGTCTCGCCCCAGATCCCCGCCCAGCGGTGCGTGACCCGCGGCGAGTCGCCTCCGAGCAGCTCGGCGACGAAAGCATCGAGCGCCTTCTGCACGACCGGCGTCGTCTCCTCGACGGCAGTGTTCTCCGCCTCGAGGCTAGCGTCTCGCTTCCCACCGACAACGAGCCTTCCGTCGGGGACCTGCTGCCAGTAGTCGAAGCCCCGGCGCGCGTAGTGCGGGCGCTCGAAGACGCGCCGCGACAGCGGCTCGGTGACGACCACCTGCCCCCGCACCGGCCAGACGACGTCCGCTAGCTCGGGCAGAAGCTCCGACGTCAGGCCGTCGACGGCAACGACCACGGCCGGCGAGCCGAGCGCATCGACCTCGACGCGGCAGCCCTCGACGATCTCAGCGCCGGCGTCCTGTGCCAGAGCGGCAAGCCGGCGTACCCAGCGGGCCGGGTGCAGCGTCCCGTCGCGTGGATGGAGGATCGCTGCGTGGTAGCGCCGGTCGAGCGGCGCCGGGAGCCGGTCGATCCACTCGGCGTCGAACCCGTCCTCGCGGAGCGCGTCGAGCTCGGCCTCGAGCTCGCGACGCTCGTCCGGGTCCGCCGCGAGCCGCAGGCTGCCGACACGGCGAAGCGCGTCGCCTGCAAGGCTCTCCATCGAGTCCAGCGCGCGCTCGGAGAGCTCCCAGTGGGCACGCGCAGCCGCGCGGCCGAGCCTCGTGCGCGCTCGGTCGTAGGCCTCGGCGCCTCCACGAAGGGCGAAGCCGCCGTTCCGTCCGCTCGCTCCGCCCGCGACCTCGCCCGCGTCGTAGAGACGGACGCGGAGCCCTCTCGTCGCGAGCGCGAACGCGCACGAGCAGCCCGTGACGCCGCCACCCACGATGGCCACGTCGACCGGCTCGCGCGAAGCACGGGCCGCGGCAGGCTTCCGTGGGTCGTCGAGCCAGTACGTCGGCGCCTGCACGGCTCGATCGTACGACCGCCCGCATCTCGATTGTCCTCACGATCGACTCCTACTGCGCGCGCATCACCTCCCTGTACACGCCCGCGTGGCTCTCCACGAGTCCCACGAGCTCGAGTTCGGTGAGCGCGGCCGCCACCGCCCCAGGGCCGAGCCCGGTCGCCCTCGCGACCTCGTCCGCCGTGGAGGCTCCGGCGCCGACGGCCGCGAGGGCGGTCGCGGCGTCGCCGTCCGGATCCGGAGCGGGGGGTGCGGTCGGCTCTGACACCTCGACGCCGATCGTCTCGAGGACATCGTCGACCCGCGTCACGGGAATCGCCCCCAGGCGGATGAGGGCGTTCGTCCCGTCCGAGAGCGCCGCCGTGATCTCCCCGGGCACGGCGAGCACGTCACGTCCCTCTTCGAGCGCGAGATCGGCCGTGATCAACGCGCCGCTCCGCTCGCGAGCCTCGACGACGACCGTCGCAACGGCAAGGCCGGCAACGATCCGGTTGCGCGCGGGGAACCGCCACGGAGCCGGGGCGACACCCGGCGGGTATTCGGACACGACGAGGCCGGCTGCTGCGACCTCCCTGGCGAGCGCTGCGTGGGCCCTCGGGTAGTCGCGGTCGATCCCGCAGCCGAGGACGGCGACGGTCTTTCCGCCGGCTTCGAGGGCGCCGCGATGTGCCCAGCCGTCGATCCCGCGGGCGAGTCCCGAGATGACGACGACGTCCGCCGCGGCGAGCCCGAGCCCGAGCGAGCGCGCGACGTGCGCACCGTAGTCGGAGCAGCTTCGCGCGCCGACGACGGCGACGCCGGGCTCGTCGAGGAACTCAGGAGCCGCCGTGCCTCGCAGGAAGAGGCCCGGCGGCGGATCGTGAATGGATGCGAGGCGGCGCGGAAAGCGGGGATCGCTGCGCGGCAGCCAGCGTGTGCCGCCAGCCTCCAACGCCTGCAGGTACGCCGCGGCATCGAAGGACTCCCGAAAACGCGCGAAACGCGTCGACCGCGCCTCTCCTTCTGCGGCGTGCGCATCGCGAGCGGCGGCGAAGACCGCCAGAGCGAGCTCGCTCACGATGCGTCGAGCTCCGCCGGCGAGCGGTAGGAGAGTGCCTCGGCGAGATGCTCCGAGCCCACTTGTCTCGCCGCGCCGAGCGCGGCGACCGTCCGGGCGACCCGCTGGATTCGTGCACGCCCGCGCCCGGACAGGGGAAGTCGCTCGACCGCTCGCGCGAGGAGCTCCTGGGCCCCGGACGACATGCTCGGCGCGGCGGTCGCGAGGACTGAGCGAGCCGCGACGACGCGGGCCCGGACGTCTTCGCTCGACTCGCCGGAAGGCGCTGCCAGCTCGGATGCGCGCGGGCGGGGAAGCGAGACGACGAGGTCGAATCGGTCGAGCAGCGCGCGCGAGAGCGTGGCGCGGTAGCGGTCGAGCTGCTGCGGTGAGCACCTACAGTCGCCGCCGACCGTCCCACGCGCTCCGCAGGGGCACAGGTTCATCGTCCCGACCAGCTGGAACCGCGCCGGAAAGAGCGCCCGGCCGCCGACACGCGCCACGGCGATCGTGCCGTCCTCGAGCGGCTGGCGCAGGGCCTCCAGCACGGGCCGGGCGAACTCCGGCAGCTCGTCGAGGAGCAGGACGCCGTTGTGCGCAAGCGTCGCCTCGCCCGGGCGCGGGATCGAGCCACCGCCGACGATCGCGGCCGCCGACGCCGTGTGATGAGGTGCCCGAAAGGGCGGCGCTCGCACCAGGCCACCGCCAGGCGGAAGGAGCCCGGCAACCGAGTGGATCCGGGTCACCTCCAGCGCAGCCTCGTCGTCGAGCGGCGGCAGGATCCCGGGCAACCGCCGTGCGAGCATCGTCTTGCCGATCCCGGGCGGGCCTGCGAGCAGGAGGTTGTGTCGTCCGGCGGCCGCGACCTCGAGCACGCGACGGGCGCGCTCCTGCCCCCGGACGTCACGGAGGTCGGCCGTGATCTCGGCGGCGGCGGCGAGAGGCGGTTCCGGTCGAGGCGGATCGCGCTCGCCGCGGAAGTACTGGACTGCCTCGGCGAGGTGCCGTACCGGAACGGCCTCGATCCCGGCGAGAGCGACCTCGGCGCCCGATTCAGCGGCGCAGACGAGACGCTTCGATCCGTTCCGGCGGGCTCCCTCCGCCGCCGCGAGAGCACCGGGAACCGGACGCAACCGTCCGTCGAGGGCGAGCTCGCCGATCGCCGCGTGGCCGACCAGGGCACTCGCCGGCAGCTGACTCGACGCGGCGAGCACGGCAAGCGCGATCGGCAGGTCGAACCCTGATCCCTCCTTCCGGAGGTCCGCCGGCGCGAGGTTGACCGTGATCCGCCGCAGCGGCCACTCGAGCTCGGCGGAGGCGATGCCGCTCCGGACGCGCTCCTTCGCCTCCTGGCAGGCGCGGTCGGCAAGACCGACGATCGCGAACGCGGGCACTCCACGCTGGAGATGAGCCTCGACCTCGACGCGCCGCGGATCGAGGCCCACGAGCACGTGGGTCACGGTTCGTGCGAGCACACGGCCACGCTACGGGCGCGACAGTGACGCGCGTGTGACGCGACTGCAACGAAACCGCCCTTCTTCGCCCACACCCGTCCGGTTCCGCCCGGACGAGGCTCCCACGACCGGCTACCCGCGACGCGTGACCAGGACCTCCTCGAAGAACTCGCCCGCGCGCCGGCCCGTACGGCGATTGACGTGGCGACGGTACCGCGCATCCAGGCGCAGGCCTGCCCGCGCGAGGACCTCCGGATAGAGCTCACGGCGGTCGTTGACGACGATCACGACCGGGCCGTCGTCGTCCACCGACGCCGCAGCACGGGCGAGCACGGTCGCGACCCCGTCCACGTACGCGGCGATCGCTGCCCGGCTCGTCCCCGCCGACGCCGAGCCGACCTCGCGCTCGCGAAGGTCGTCGAGCCCGAGCAGCTCGTAGGCATAGCGGTGCTGCTCGTGGTAGTCGATCAGGCCTGGATAGGGCGGTGAGGTGACGACGGCGGCGAACGGGCCGCCGAGCGAGACCTCCCTTGCATCGCCGTGCACGAGCTCGACGTCGCCGTGCCCGCGCACTCGGGCGAACGCCTTCAAGCGCGCCAGCGTGTCCAGCGTGTACCTGCGCAGGAAATGGCCGGCGCGCTCGACCGGACGACACTCTCGCCGGTGCTTGTGACACCAGTAAGGCTCCCGCTGCGGCCGACGCGGGAGGTCGAGATCGAAGTGCGTCGTCAGTCGGGCCGAGCGCGCCGCACGCGCCAGCACGATCCGCAGGACGTCGGCGTGCTCGTAGTCGGCGACGAGCGCCCGGAACGCGAGAAGCTCCGCCGCCGCGCGAGGCGCGAACCACTCCTCGACGTACGGCGAGACGTCGACGACGCATGCCTCCGGCTCGGTGCGCTCGAATCGCGCGAGCGCGTCGCGGAGGTCGTGCTCCAGCGCGAACAGGTTGTACTCGCGGGTCTTCACGTCCATCAGGAGGCAGTTGAACGCGGCGAGCTCGATCCCGGCCGCATCGTGGCCGCTCTCCAGCGACTGGACGAGCGTGGTGCCCGAGCCGGCGAACGGGTCGAGCACGCGCCCACCGGCGGGCACGTGGCGGCGAAGCAGCTCCTCGACGAGCTGCGGGATGAACTTGCCGAGGTACGGATGCAGTCGATGGACGTGCTTCGTCCGCTCCCGCTCGGGGAGCTCGCGCTCGGACCACGACAGATCGAGGTCGAGCTCGGCGTAGATCGCGTCCTGCGTCGCCGCCACTTGCTCAACTCGTTCCGCGAGCGCTGCGCGTCTCCTCTCCCGCTCAGAAGGCAGCTCGCAGGCATTCGAGCCGGCCTTCGCGCTCCAGGATGAGGTCGAAACGGACAGTCAACCCGGCGAGCTCCGGATGCGCCGCGAGCCAGGCCTCTGCCGCCCGCCGGATGCGGCGCTCCTTCAACACGGTCACCATCTCGCCCGGATCGCCGAAGCGGGGTCCGGCCTTCGACTTCACCTCGCAGAAGACGACCGTCTGCCCACGGCGCGCGACGACGTCGAGCTCTCCCCCGGCTAGCCAGGCGTTCGTGTCGAGGATCCGGTACCCGCGCAGCCGGTACCAGCGAGCGGCGCGCCGCTCGGCCTCGTTCCTCGGCGGCATGCCTTCCTAGGCTTCGGCCACAGCGAGGTCTGCCTCGGGCTCGGCCTGGTAGCAGAGCGCCTGAAACGAAAGGCGGTGGATCTCGGACGGTCCGATCCGGCGCACGACGGCGCTGTGGGCGGGCGTGATGTAGCCGACGTGCGACGAGAAGCCGTACGCAGGGTAGAGCGCATCCACGGTGCGCATGTAGCGATCGCGCGTGACCTTCGCAACGATCGACGCGGCAGCGATCGCCGCGCTCTTCTCGTCCCCGTCGACGACGGCGCGGTGCGGCGGGGCCGACGGTCCGAGTTTGAAGCCGTCGACGAGGCAGACCTCGGCGGGCTGGCAGGCCCAGAGCGCGGCGCGGAGGCCGCGGAGATTCGACTTGTGCAGGCCGTCGCGATCGATCACCCACGGGGGGAAGACGTGCACGGAGACCCGCTCCGCGCAGGCGATCACGGCACGGTAGAGGGCATCTCGCGTGGGCGGATCGACCTGCTTCGAGTCGTTGAGGAGCGCCAGCGGGCGGGCGCGATGGTCGCGGACGGCGGCGAGATCGAGCAGGACGCCTGCGACGACGAGGGGTCCGGCGAGCGGCCCTCTCCCCGCTTCGTCCGCTCCGGCGACGAAGCGCGCGCCGAGCCTGCGATCGAACTGGAGGAGCTTCCGACCGGTGCGCTTCGCCACGCCGGCGAGGATAGCGGCGCGCGCGGCGAGCGAGCCCAGACGGCGCAGAATCGTCACAAAGACGGCACAAAGCGACACGCGGAGGGCGTCGCTCGAGCGGCGGCGGGGGTGGGCTCAGCCCTGACGCAGCTCGCGGACGCGAGCCTTCTTGCCGACCTTGCCGCGCAGGTAGTAGAGCTTCGCGCGGTTCACGTCGCCGATGGCGGTGACGTCGATCTTGTCGATCTTCGGCGAGTGGAGCGGGAACGTACGCTCGACGCCAACGCCGAAGGAGTTCTTGCGCACGGTGAAGGTCTCGCGAACGCCGGCGCCCTGCCGTTTGATGACGATTCCCTCGAAGACCTGGATCCGCTGGCGCGAACCCTCGATGACGCGGAAGTGGACGCGCACGGTGTCGCCCGCCTTGAAGCGAGGGACGTCGCGCAGCTGACGGCGCTCGAGTTCCTGAATCGTCGTGCTCATGTGAAAAGGGGCCGAACGGCCGGAGCATCCTAGCGGAACTCGTCCCTGTCGAGCCCGGGCCGGGCGAGCTCCGGCTCGGGCTGAGCACCGGCGGTCAAGCCTGGGCGACACGGGCTGGACCGAGGCGTCGCACACCACCCACTCACCCCCCACCCGCCCAGGGGGCAATGAAGGAACGGTAGCCGGCAATCTGCGGCGTCTCTGTGCCGATTGCGTGACTTTTCGGGAACAGGGCAAGCGCGCATGCGCGCCACCCGCGCCCGGCTCGGCCGCTACTGGATCGAGATCCGGGACGGCGGCCAGTAGGTCGCGATCACCTTCCCGATCAGGGCGCTCTTCGCCACCGTGCCCCAGCGACGCGAGTCGCACGACCCGTTCCGGTTGTCGCCCATCATGAAGTAGTGGTCGGGGGGGATCTTCACCGGGCCCAGTGACTCGCTGTCGCGCCGGTCGTCCTTGACGTACGGCTCGTTCAGGCGCTTGCCGTTGATGTAGACGAAGCCGTTCCGCTCCGACCACGTCTCCCCCGGCAGGCCGATCAGGCGCTTGACGAAGACTCCGCCGGAGCCGCACTCGCGCTCGGCCTGCGGGGGTGTCCTGAACACGATGATGTCACCGCGCTTCGGGCTCCACAGGCGGTAGCAGAAGCGGCACGCGAGCACGCGATCCGAGAACGACGCCTCGCACCCGGACGCAGGTCTCGCGCAGTGCAGTGTCGGCTCCATCGAGCTCGACGGGATGCGGTACGGGTTCACGACCCACTGCTTGATCGCGAGCACGATCAGGATCGCGCCGACGATCGTGACGAGCCAGTCGATGGTGATGCGCCAGCCCCGCGGAAGTCCCGCGGTGAGGCGGTCGATCGGGTTCCTCACAGGCGCCCGACCTCCGGGCGCCGCGCCCTCGGGCACGAGCCGCGTGACCCGGCAGACCCGCCTGCCGCCACCGGCATCGCCGCTCTCGTCACCTGACGTGTTCCTTGCGCCACCGTTCCACCTTGGCGTGGTCGCCTGACAGCAGCACGTCGGGGACGCGCCAGCCGCGGAACTCGGCAGGACGTGTGTAGTGCGGGTACTCGAGCCTGCCCTCGAGCGCCGACGAGAACGACTCGAGCTCGCCGGAGCCCTCGGCCAGAGCACCCGGCAACCGCCGCGCGATCGCGTCGACGAGCACCATCGCCGGCAGGTCGCCGTTCGAGAGCACGTACGGGCCGACCGAGATCGCATCGGTGCAGAGGTACTCGACGACGCGCGCGTCGAAGCCCTCGAAGCGGGCCGAGAGCAGCGTCAGCCGCTCCTCGGCCGCGAGCTCCTCGACGATCCCCTGCGTGAGCTGCCGGCCGGTCGGCGTCAGCGCGACCACTCGATGCTCCGGGCGGCCGCCGTAGACGGCGTCCAGGGCTGCAGCGACAACGTCGACCCGAAGCACCATCCCGGCGCCGCCGCCGTACGGCTCGTCGTCGACCTGGCCGGAGCGGAGCGGAGACGAGTCGCGGTACGAGAACAGGCGCAGATCGAGCTCCGATCCGAGCACGGCGGCGACGGGTCGCTGCTCGGTTAGCCACGAGTAGGCATGCGGAACGAGGGTGAAGACGTCGAGCTGCAAAGGATCGGTCAGTGGGGATCGAAGAAGCCGGCGGCGACAAGGATACGTCCAGCCTCGAGGTCGATGTCGCGCACACACGCGCCGACGAGCGGGAGGAGGAGCCCGCCGTCGAGCTCGAGCGTGTCGTTCGCGATACCCGGCTCGACCGCGACCACCCGTCCGAGCGGCCGCCCGCCCTCCTCGACCACCTCGAGCCCGACGAGCTGGAAGACGTAGAACTCGTCCTCCCCGGTCGGGGGAAGCGCCTCGCGCCGCACCTCGAGCGGCGTCCCGCGCGGCACGGCCGCCGACAGCTTGATCACCGGCCTCCCGCCGGCCCGCCGCGCGGCCACCACCTCGCGTTCCTCACCGCCTGCGAGAAGCCGCGAGCCGACCTCGAACCAGCGGTCGTCCTCGCTCGCGTCCTCGACGACGAACGCGCCGTCGAGCCCGTGCGGCCGCCCGACGCGGCCGATCACGACGAGCTCGCTCACCGACGACTGCTGGAGGCCTGATCTGAAACCCCGCCGGGCCGGATGTCGCACCAGACACATCGCCGGATCAGCACGTTCGCCCGCGTCACGTAGTGCCACTACGCGCCGCGGACGGCCGTGGTGCCCGGCTCGGTCTGGAGCGTCCCCGACGGCGGCCCGGTATCACATCAAGCCTCTAGTCCGCGATCTCGACGAGCACGCGCCGGCCCTCGCGCGACGCGCTCGCGCGCACGACCGTCCGCAGGGCGCGAACGATCCGACCACCGCGGCCGATCACCTTGCCGACGTCGTCCGGTGCGACGTGCAGCCGCAGCACGAGCGCACCGTCGCGCTCCTCGGTGTCCACCCGCACCGCGTCGGGTTCGTCCACGAGCTCGCGTGCGAGATACGCGAGCAACTCGGCCATCAGCGCCCTAGTACCCCTTCAGGCAATACACGCCATCATCCCCGGCGCTGCATTACCTCAAGGGGCACTAGGCGATGCCCTTGACCTTCAGCAGCTTCGTGACTGCCTCGGTCGGCTGGGCGCCCTTACCGAGCCAGTCCCTGACCTTCTCCTCGTCGAGCTCGATCGTCGAGGGATCGGTCTGCGGGTTGTAGCGGCCGACGATCTGGAGGAACTTGCCGTCGCGCGGCGACCGCGAGTCCGCCGCGACGACGCGGTAGATCGGGTTCTTCTTCGAGCCCACGCGCGTGAGCCTCAGCTTCACTGCCATGCCGAACAGACTAGCTTGGCCGGTCGGAGACGGCTCGACTACCGCCGGCCCGACTTGCGCTTGTTCTTCTTCCGCTTCGAGCTCGGCTTGCGCGTGGCGGAGCGACCGGGTGACGGGCCGACGGGACCGCCGTCGAGCCCCGGCATCCCGGACATGCCGGGCAGCGCCGGCATCTTCCCCTTCCCCATCTGCTTCATCAGGCGCTCCATCATCTTGCGCGCCTCGAGCAGCTGGTTCACCTGCTCGACGCTCGTGCCCGAGCCGCGCGCGATCCGCTGGCGGCGGCGGCCGTCGATCAGGTGCGGCGTCGAGCGCTCGTGCGGCGTCATCGACAGCACCATTGCCTCGACGTGCTTGAGGCGACGCTCGTCGACGTCGACGCCCGAGAGCTGCTGGCCCAGGCCGGGGATCAGCTTCAGAACGCCCTGGAGCGGGCCCATCCGGCGCAGCATCTTCTGGGCCTGGAGGAAGTCGTCGAACGTGAACTGCCCCTTGCGCATGCGGGCTTCCATCGCCGCCTGCTCGTCCTCCGACGCGGCCTGCTCGGCGCGCTCGATCAGCGTCAGCACGTCGCCCATGCCGAGGATGCGCGATGCCATCCGGTCGGGGTGGAAGACCTCGAGCGCGTCGAGCTTCTCGCCGGTCGAGGCAAAGAGGATCGGCTTGCCCGTCACCGCCTTGACCGAGAGCGCAGCGCCGCCGCGCGCGTCGCCGTCGAGCTTGGTCAGGATCACGCCGTCGAAGTCGACGCGCTCCTGGAACGCGGTCGCGACGTTCACCGCCTCCTGCCCGGTCATCGAGTCGAGGACGAGGACGACGTTCGTCGGCCGCGAAGCGTCGCGCACGCGCGCGAGCTCTTCCATCAGCTCCTCGTCGATCTGTAGCCGGCCGGCGGTGTCGACGATCACCGTGTCGACGCCTTCCTCCCGGGCTCGGCCGAGACCGGCGGTCGCAGCCTCGATGGGGTCGGTCGTGTCGGTGCGGTAGACGGGGACGTCGATCTGGCGGCCGAGCTGCTCGAGCTGGTCGATCGCGGCCGGACGCTGCAGGTCGGCGGCGACGAGACCGGGCGTGCGGCCCTGGCTTCGCAGGTGCAGCGCGAGCTTTGCGGCAGCCGTCGTCTTGCCCGAGCCCTGGAGGCCCGCGAGCAGGATCACGGCACGGTTCGGCAGGACGAGGCCCGTTGCGCCCGAGCCCATCAGCTCCGTGAGCTCGTCGTGGACGACCTTGACCACCTGCTGACCGGGCGTGAGGCTCTTCAGCACCTCCTCGCCGACCGCGCGCTCGCGCACGCGCGCGACGAAGTCCCGGACGACGGTCAGGTTGACGTCGGCCTCGAGGAGCGCGAGCCGGATCTCGCGCATCGCGCGCGAGATCGCCTCCTCGTCGAGCGAGCCGCGCTTGCGCAGATCGCCGAGCGCGGCGCCGAGCTTGTCGGAGAGCGTGTCGAACATCGCGGGCCAGTGTAGACGCGGGCGCGCCGGACGCCCGGTTGGGACGGGCCGCGGTTCGGCAGTATTGCCGCATGGCCGACGACCACGATCACACCGGACACGACCACTCCGACGACTCCGAGCTCGACCCGACACACGTCCACGACGAGGAGCTCGGCGACCTCGGGCCGCCGAGGTTCGTCGACTTGGTGCAGTGGCTGGCCGACGAGTCGCGAAAGGCACTCGAGGAGGAGGGCGAGCATGCATCGGTGGTGTTCCTCGGCTTGCCGGACGGCACCGTCCGCGCGCAGCGTTTCGACGCGACCGGTCAGCACGACGTCGCCGCCGCCTGGGGGCGCGTGGCGACGTGGGCGAGGGGCGTCAGCGCGAAAGCCGTCTACTTCGTCGCCGAGGCGAAGCGCGCCCACGACGAGGATGCGAACGGAGCAGAGCCCGAGGAGGACATCCTGATCCTGAGCGCGCTGAGCGCCGACGGCGAGGAGGCGACGCTCGAGACCCCGTTCGAGCGCGACGCCGAGGGGAACATGACGGTCGGCGAGACCGAACGCTCGGACGCGGTCGCGGTCACGTTCAACGAGTTCCGCGAGCTCTGGGGCCTCCCGCTCGTCCAGGGCGACGAGTCCGAGCACTGACGGCGCCCGCGGACGCCGCCGGCGGGCTACGAGGTCGGCCGGTTGAGGTCGAGCAAGAGGTCGCGGAGCTCTGCGAACCGCTCAGGGCCGAGCTGCTGCGCCCACGCGGTCTCCACCTCGCCGACCGCCTCGCGGATGACGCCGATCGCTGAGGTGCCGCGCGGAGTGAGGACGACGCGCTTGGAGCGCAGGTCGTCGGGATCCGGTCGGCGCTCGAGATAGTCGAGGCGCTCGAGGCCGCCGAGCAGGTAGTTGAGGGCCTGCTTGCTGATCCGCAGCCGAGCGGCCAGCTCGGAGGGCCTTGCACCCTGCGGCCCCGGAAAGAGGAAAACGTTCAGATGTGCCGAGTCGAGGTCGTCGAAGCCGCGCTCGTGCAGCCGCGCGAGCATGTGCCGCTGAACCACCTCCCAGGGCATGCGCAGGAGCGCCCCGATCAGCGGCGGCCCGAACGCCTCTTCCGCTGATGCCGCTGTCGTAAAGGGACTTGACGAGCTCGCCTCGGCCATATATCGTCAAGCCACTTTACCACCTGGGACACGAGGAGGGCACGATGGCAACCAGCACACGCGAAGAGATCAAGGTCGGGGAGATGACGATCCGGTTCCTCGTCGAGGGCGAGCAGTCCACAGGCTCCGTCGCCGTCTTCGAGTTCGACGTGCCCGCCGGCGCGAAGGTCGCGGCCGCGCACAGCCACGACGGCTACGAAGAGACGATCTACGGGCTCGAAGGCGTCCTCACCTGGACGGTCGAGGGCACGCCGACGGACGTCGGGCCCGGCGAGGCGCTCTGCATCCCCCGCGGCGCCGTCCATCGCTTCGACAACACCGGCGACCTCGACGCCCGGGCGCTCGCAATCGTCACCCCCGGCATCCTCGGGGCCGACTACTTCAGCGAGGTCGGCGCCATCCTGGCAGCAGCCGCCGGCGGACCGCCCGACCTCGCGGCGGTCGCGGCGGTGATGCGGCGGCACGGCCTCACCCCCGCGCCCTGACCACTGCACGGGTGACCGTGCGGCGACTCAGGGCTATTCGCTGACGAGCGCGCGCGCGAAGTCGGCCGGGTCGAACGGGCGCAGGTCCTCGATCCCCTCGCCGACGCCGACGAGCTTCACCGGCAGGCCGAGCTCGTAGGCGATCGCGACCGCGATGCCGCCCTTCGCCGACCCGTCCAGCTTCGTCAGGACGACGCCCGTGACGCCGACCGCATCGGTGAAGAGCTTCGCCTGCTGGAGGCCGTTCTGACCGGTCGTGGCGTCGATCACTAGCAGCGTCTCGTGCGGAGCCCCTTGGAGACGACCTGCGATCACCCGCCTCACCTTCGTCAGCTCGTCCATCAGGTTGGTCTGGGTGTGCAGCCGCCCGGCGGTGTCGATCACGACCACGTCGCCGCCGGCGTCGATCGCGTCGTAGGCCACGGCGGCCGGATCGCTGCCGCGCTCGCCGCCGACGAACCGTGCTCCGGCCCGCGTGGCCCACACCTCGAGCTGCTCCTCGGCCGCCGCGCGAAACGTGTCGGCCGCGCCGAGCGTCACCTGGCGCCCGTGCTCGCGGAGCTTCTGGGCGAGCTTGCCGATCGTCGTCGTCTTCCCCGTGCCGTTCACCCCGACGACGAGGATCACCGCCGGGTGGTGGGCGACATCGAGGCGCGGGGGCTCGCCGAACAGGGTCCCGACCTCCTCGACGAGCGCCGAGGCGAGCTCGTCCAAGTCGCCGCGGGCCTCGAGCCGCCGCACGAGCTCGGCCGTCGCCGGGACGCCGACGTCGGCCATCAGGAGTGCTTCCTCGAGCCGCTCCCACGATTCGTCGTCGGCGGGATCGAACGCCGCGACGGCGAGCTGCTCCGTGAGCGCGCGCCGGCTCCGGGAGAGCGAGTCGCGAAGACGGCCGAAGAACCCCGCGCGCTCGACCTCGCTCTCGTAAGGGCCCTCGGCGTCGCCGAGCAGCTGCGTCCAGCTTCGTGCCACGGCGGCGAACGCTAGCGCGCGCCTCGCCGGCTCAGGAGACGACCGTGAAGTCGTGAAGTGCGCCGACGGCGCCGTGGAAGCTCCAGCCGCCGGGCGTCAGCATCACCGTCGTCGTGCGTGTGCCGACGAACGGCGAGCTCGTCACCGTGATCGTCGTGAAGTTCGGCCGGTCGAGGATGAAGCCGCTCCGCGGCGCCTTGTCGACGACGACGAGCTCGTACCGGCCGGCCGTGAGCGACGAGACGCCTTTGCCCCTGTGGGTCAGCGTCACGCGCCCCAGCGTGTCGGCGGTGCCGCGCAGCGTGCCGCGAAGGGGAGCTGCCTGACCGTTGGACTCGGCTGACGGCACAGCCGCACCTGCCATCGCCGCCAACGCAGCCAGCGCGACCATCCCGACAGCGATGCGGGGCGCCTGCATCTCCCTCCCACTCGCTCGTGAGCCGGGCAATCGTAGCGACGGCCGGCACCGGCGCTACGCGGTGGCCGCGACCTCGTCCTCGCGAGGCAGCCGCCGCGAGACGATCTGCGACACGCCGTCGGCTCCCATCGTCACGCCGTAGAGCACGTCGGCCGCCTCCATCGTCCGCTTCTGGTGGGTGACGACGATGAACTGCGCCTGGTCGGCGTAGCGGCGAAGAAGCGCCGTGAAGCGTCCGATGTTCGTGTCGTCGAGCGCCGCCTCGACCTCGTCGAGGAGGTAGAACGGGCTCGGCCGCGCGAGGAAGAGGCTGAACAGGAACGCGATCGCGCCGAGCGCCTTCTCCCCGCCCGAGAGGAGCGACAGCCTGGTGACGCGCTTGCCGCCCGGCCGCAGCTCGACCTCGATCCCGGGCTCCTCGCCCTCGTCCTCGGGCTCCGTGAGCCGCAGTCGCCCCTCGCCGCCCGGGAAGAGCGTGCCGGCGACCTCGGCAAAGTGGCGCTCGACGGCGGCGAACGTCTCTGCGAAGCGGCGCTCGACCGTCTCGGTCAGCTCGCGGCGGAGCTGATCGAGCTCCTCGAGGCTCCGCTCGAGGTCGGCCCGCTGGGTCGAGAGCTCGCTGAGGCGCCCCTTCTCGGCCTCGTACTCCTCCTTCGCGAGCGGGTTGACGCTCCCGAGCTGCTCGCGCCTCCGCTCGAGCCGCTCGCGCCGGGCGGCCAGCTCGTCGCGGTCGTCGCCCTCGGCCGGCTCGGCGTTCGCCGCCTCGAGCCGGCGGCGTGCCTCGCCCTGCTCGGCGTCGATGCGCGCGAGCTCGACGTCGATCGCCGAGAGCCCGTCCGCGGCCTCGGCCGCCTGGCGACGGAGCTCGACCTCGTCGGCGCCGAGCCGGCGGAGCTCCGCGCCGAGCTCGACTGCCCGCGACGCGCCGGTCACCGTCTGCAGCGACGGCTCGAACCGGCCGGCGTCGACGTCGAGCAAGTCCGCAAGGCACGCGGCTGCCGCGGCGATGCGGAGCCGTTCTGGCCGGGGAGCCCGCGCCGGGGGCCCCTCCGGCGCGGTCGTGATCCGTTCCGCGCGCCGCTCGAGCTCCGCGGCTTCCGCGGCAAGCTCGCGACGCCGCGCGTCGAGCTCGAGGAGAAGGGCCTCCGCGGTCGCCCCCGCGAACCAGAGCTCGCCGCGCTCGGGGTCCCAGCCGATCCCGTCCTCGGTGACCGCCGGAACGGCCGAGTCGAGCAGCCGATCGAGCGGGACGACCGGGAGCTCGCGAACGAGCTCCCGCGGGTCGCGGCCGACGAGGACGACGAGCGAGCCGAGGTGCGCCTCGCGCGCACGCTCGACGAGCTCGAGCGCGCGCCCGGCGTCGTCGACGACGATCGCCGAGGCCCTGTGACCGAGCGCAGCGGAGACGGCGCGCTCCTGACCCGGCTCCACCTCGAGCAGGGAGAACGCGAGCCGCTCGCCCTCCTCGGCGAGCGCGCGCGCGGCCGGCGGGAGGCCTTCGCGCTCGTCGAGCGCGTGCTCGAGCACGGCCAGCCGCTCCCTCGCGAGTCGCGCCCGGGCCGTCAGATCGTCTCGCTCACGCAGCGCCGCGCGGTCGACGGCGGGCAGACGCGGCGGCGCGGCCGCCCACGCCTCGAGCTGCGCATGGAGCTGCTCGGCCGCCTCGCGGCGGAGGGCCAGGCGCTCGCCGGCCGATCGCAGGCGGTAGAGCGCGGCGGTCGCGCCTTCGCGCGCGCCGGCCACGTCGGTGAGCTCTTCCTCGGCGCGGCTGCGCTCGGCCAGGAGCGCGCTCAGCTTCTCGTCCAGGCCGCGGCGCCGCTCGAGCGCCGTTGCGCGCCGCTGGTCCGCCTCCTGCCGCCGTGTCGCGAGGTGGGCGAGGTCGATCGTCGCGATCGCCGCCTCGACGCTCGCAAGCTCCTCCCCCAACTTGGCCGCACGTTCGGCCGCGGTCGCCTGCAGCGCGAGCGGCCGCAGCCGCTTCCGCACTTCGGCCTCGACGTCGCGGGCCCGCTCGACCTGCACGGCGACGCGCACGAGCTTGAGCTCCGCGCGGTGACGCCTAAGCTTGAAGCGACCGAGGCCGGCCGCCTCCTCGACGAGCTCGCGGCGCTCCGACGGCTTCGCGCCGAGCACCGACTCGACGCTGCCCTGGGAGATCACCGAGCGCAGACCTCCGCCGAGGCCGACGTCCGAGAGCAGCTCGACCAGGTCGATCCGGCGGACTGGAGCGCGATTCACGAGGTACTGGCCTTCGCCGCCGCGATGCAACCGTCGTGCGATCGAGACCTCGGCGAACGGCAGCTCGGGCCACGCGGCGTCCTCGTTGTCGAAGAGCAGCTCGACCTCGCAGGCATCGACCGCCGCGCGTGTCGAGGAGCCGGTGAAGAGGACGTCGTCGGGCTTCTCGGCTCGAAGCTCGTGCGGGCTCAGCGAGCCGGCCGCCCACAGGATCGAGTCGGAGATGTTCGACTTGCCGGAGCCGTTCGGCCCGATCACGACGGCCACTCCCGGCTCGAGGCGTACCTCGACCGGATCCACGAACGACTTGAAGCCGCGCAGCTTGATCGCCTTCAGGTGCACGCGGTTGCTGAGGCTAGTCCTCGAAGCGGACGGCTTGCGAGTCTCCCAGCCTCTGTTAGGCCTCGAGCCGGGCGAGCGCCTCGCGGGCTGCGTCCTGCTCCGCGGCCTTCTTGGACGCGCCGCGTCCGATCCCGTGCTCCTCGCCCCCGATCACCGCCGCCGCAGTGAACGTGCGGTCGTGCGGCGGCCCCTCCGCCTCGACGAGCACGTAGGTGACGCTGCGCCCGTCGCGGGCAAGCGTCTCCTGGAGCTCGGTCTTGTGGTCGACCTGGTTCGTGAGCGCGAACTGGATCCGATCCTCGAACCCGGCGACGACCGCCTCGCAGATCCGCTCGAAGCCGTGCTCGAGGTACAGCGCCGCCAGCGCGGCCTCGAGCACCGCCGCAAGCACGTTGCGGTTGTGGACGAGGCGGGCCAGCTCGGGACCCTGGTGGCCCGAGGCATGCTCGAGCAGCTGCCCGTCGAGACCGAGCTCGCGCGCGACGACCGCGCAGCTCGCCCGCGAGACGACGTGCGAGCGGAGCTTCGCCATCTGGCCCTCGCTGAAGTCCGGGAAGCGGTCGTACAGCGTGCGGGCGATCGCGAGCTCGAGCACGGAATCGCCGAGGAACTCGAGCCGCTCGTAGGACTCGCTGCGATCTGCGGCCCAGCTCGAGTGCGTGAAGACCGCTGTCGTCCGCTCGGGCGGCAGCGCCTCGATCAGCTCGCCGAGGGTCAGGCTGGAGCTACTGGTGCGACGAGACGTAGTCGACTGCCTGCCCGACCGTCGTGATCTTCTGCGCGTCCTCGTCCGAGATCTTGATGCCGAACTGGTCCTCCAGCTCCATGATCAGCTCGACGAGGTCGAGCGAGTCGGCATCGAGGTCCTCCTGGAAGGACGCCTCCTCGGTGATCTCGTTCTGCTCGACGCCGAGTTGCTCGGTGAGCACCTCTTTCACACGCTCGAAGACCTCTTCACGCGACGCTGCCATGACACCTCGTTCGTTGGTGGTGGTTCGAAGCGCGCCGATAATACACAGGGGCGCGGGCGCGGCCAGCAGCAAGCGGAGAGCCCGCCGCCTGGTCAGACGGTGGCGGGCGTCGAGCGCTCCGGAAGCCGCTCGGCGAGCCGTTCGACGACGCCGTGCTCGACGCCGCGAGCAGCAAGCCGGATCGCGTTCGCGATCGCCACGCGACCCGAGCTCCCGTGTGCGATCACGGCGAGGCCGCGAAGGCCGAGCAGGTACGCGCCGCCATAGGTGTCCGGGTCGTACCTGGAGCGGAGTCGCCGCGCCGCCGGGCGGATCAGCAGGGCACCGAGCTTGCCCCTGGCGGTGGCGGTGAACTCCTCCCGCAACGCGTCGAGGAGCTCCCGGATCGTGCCCTCGAGCAGCTTCAGCGCCATGTTCCCGGTGAAGCCGTCGGCGACGACGACATCGGGCCCGCCGCGAAGGAGGTCACGCCCCTCGACGTTCCCGACGAAGTCGATGCCGGCGGCGTCGCGCAGCAGCGCGTGCGCCTCGAGCGTGAGCTGGTTCCCCTTCTCCGGCTCCTCGCCGATCGAGAGCAGCCCCACGCGGGGCGCGTCGATGCCGAGGATCTCGCGCGCGAACGTCGTGCCCATATGGCCGAACTGGAGCAGGTGCTCGGGGCGGTTGTCGGCGTTCGCGCCCGCGTCGAGCAGCACCGAGACGCCCGAGCGCGTCGGGATCGGCGCCGCGATCGCCGGCCGCATGACGCCGTGCGAGCGCCGGAGGTGGAGCATGCCGGCGGCGAGCATCGCGCCGGTGTTCCCGGCCGAGACGACCGCGTCCGCGCGGGCGTCGGCGACCGAACGCACCGCCGCGACGAGCGAGGAGTCCGGCTTGGCGCGAACCGCCTCGGCCGGCTTCTCGGCCATCTCGATGCGGTCGGGCGCGACCACGAGCTCGAGCCCGTTCGTCTCGAGGCCGGCGGGGCCGAACAGCACCACGTCGATGCCGTCGGCGTGGGCCTCGAGGGCGCCCGCGATCACCTCGTTCGGCGCGCGGTCGCCACCGAGCGCGTCGACGGCGATGCGAGCCACCGGTCCTACGGAGCGCGGAACCGCAGCGGCTCGACCTCGCGACCCTTGTACGTGCCGCAGGTCGGGCAGACCCGGTGAGCCCGCTTCGGCGAGCCGCACTGCGGACACGTGTTCACGCGGGGCACCTCGATCCCGTGCTGCGCCCGCCGCTTGTCGCGCCGCGACTTGGAGGTCTTCCTCTTCGGGACTGCCATGAGCGGCCGACACTGTAGCCGAAGGCGTTCGAACCCCCGGCCTACAACTCCTTGCGCAGGACCTCGAGCGCGGCCCAGCGCGGATCCGTCGTCTCCTCGACGTGCTCGTGCGGCTCGTCGTTCAGGTTCTTGCCGCACTCCGGGCACAGGCCCGCGCAGTCCGGGCGGCAGAGGATCTTGTCCGGCAGCGCGAGCGCCACCGCATCGCGCGCCCAGGCCGTGACGTCGAGCACGTCGGCGGCGACGTACGGCGTCGTCAGCTCCTCGTCCTCGGGCGACGAGGCCTGGTACTCGCGGGCCCTGATCGGCACCTCGAGCACCGCGTCGCCGAGGCAGCGGTAGCAGGGCCCGTGCAGGCGGACGCTGAACGCGAGCTCGAAGACGGTGCCGGTCGTGGCGCGGGTGACGGTCAGCTCCGCAGGGACCTCCTCCGGCACCGGGATGTAGCGCTGGCCGCCGAACTCGAACGCGGGCAGCTCGACCTCGAGTGCCTCCCGGTGCTCCTCCGCCGGCCAGAGCCTCACCCGCCGCAGGTCGAAGCTCGTCATGCTTCGAGCCTAGCGCCGCTCGGCGCGCTCGTGAAGCCTGGATCTGTCGGTTAGTAGCCGCCCGAGCTGTCGTCGTCGACTTGGATCGGGCCGATGCCCGCCACGACCGTCTCCTGCGAACGCTCGTGCAGCCGCTCGCGCCCGCGGCGCACCGCTGTCAGGAACTTGTCGAGGTTCGACTCGAGCGTCGCCAGGATGCCGTCGGCCCAGTCCTCCATCTCGAGCCGCGTCTCCCGCGCCTGGCGCCTGGCCTCGTCGATGATCTCCTGCGCCTGCCGCTCGGCGAGCTTGACGATCTCCGTCTGCGACGCCTCGCGCACCGCCTGCTCACGTGCTTCCTGGAGGAGCCGGTCCTGCTCGCGCTTGGCCTCGGCGAGCATCTCCTGGCGCTCCTTGACGATCCAGCGGGCCTGCTTGATCTCCTCCGGGATCGTCGCGCGCATCTGGTCGAGGATGTCGTAGATCTCCTCGCGGTCGATCCGCACCTGGTCGGTGAGCGGCACGGCCTTCGCGTTGTGCACGAGGTCGTCGAGCTTGTCGATCAGAACGAGGACGTCCATCGTGGCGGATCTTACTCCTGGTCGTTCAACGGAGTTCCGCCACGTCCGTCGGGGAAGATCTCCCTCAGACGGCGCGCGACGGCTGGGGGGACGAGTACGTCGACATTTCCGCCGAATGCAGCGATCTCCTTCACGCCGCTCGAGGAGACGAAGCTGACCGCCGGGCTCGCCATCACGTAGACGGTCTCGATGTCGGGAGCGAGCGTGCGGTTGAGCTGGTTCATCTGGAACTCCCACTCGAAGTCGGAGATCACGCGCAGCCCCTTGACGATCACCTTCGCGTCCCAGCGGCGCGCGAACACGACGACGAGCTCCTTGAAGACGTCCACTTCGACGTTCGGCACGTCCGCGAGCGCGTCCTTCACGAGCGCGACGCGCTCCTCGAGCGTGAACAACGGTTCCTTGTGCTGCGGCGTGCCCACAACGCCGACGACGACGCGGTCGAAGATGCCGGCCGCACGGGTGATCACGTCGACGTGCCCGTTCGTGACGGGGTCGTACGAGCCGGGGCAGATGGCGGTGATCACGACTCGAACAGCGTAAGGCGCGCCGAGCCGTAGCGGCGGGAGGTGCGCACGCGGAGCCCCTCGATCCCGGGCTCGGTCTCGGCCGCCGTCTCGTAGACGACGAGGCCGTCCGGAGCGAGGATGCGCACGAGGTGAGGCGCGAGCCGCTCGTCGAGCTCGTAGCCGTACGGCGGGTCGAGCAGGACGAGGTCGTAGCTGCCGCTCTCCGTGGAGAGCACAGCCTGCACGTCCCGGCAGAGCACGCGCCCCTCGAGACCAAGCTTGTCGAGGTTCGCGTTGATCGCGCGGCAGGCCTCGCGGTCGGACTCGACGAAGACGCAGCTTTCTGCCCCACGCGAGAGCGCCTCGAGCCCCATCGCGCCCGAGCCGGCGAAGAGGTCGATCACATTCGCCCCGTCGACGGGCCCGATCAGGTTGAAGGCCGCTTCGCGCACGAAGTCGGACGTCGGGCGTGTCGTCATGCCCTTGGGCGAGGCGATCCTGTGCCCCTTGCGGCTGCCCGCGATGATCCGCATCGCGCGAGCGTAGTCCCGGGTGCTCTGTTAGGCCGACGGGCCAGCCGTCAGGTGAACGGATGCGGCGAGAGCCGGGCCAGGTGTCACGTGGGGCTCGCGCCATCCTTCGCCGCGGACAGTCCGGTTGCTCTTTGTTGAGGTACCCAAGACGAAAGGCCCGCCACGTGGCGGGCTTTTTGCTCTGTCCTGGACCCCGGCGGCAGGATTCGAACCGGCATCGCTCGGATGGACAGTCCGGGTGCTCATCGATTGAGCTCCCCGGGGTCGTGATGCAGCGAGCACCCGCGCGTGACACGAGCCGCAACGTGTCCAAACGCGACAGGTCTCGGCTGAAACGCTCGTTCGAGGTACGGGCGGTGGGTTGCGCGACGGTGCTTACGCCAGAGTCGACGGATCCGCTGACGCGAGGAGCCGGTCAGCCTCGTCGTGCCAAGGCCCCGGCTCGTCGACCAGCTCTCGCGCGAGCTCACGAGCCCGCTCGAGCAGCGCGCGATCGGCACGCAGGCGCGTGAAGCGGAGGTCGCTGAGACCGGACTGACGCGTCCCGAGCAGGGCGCCCTCGCCGCGCAGCTCGAGGTCGCGCTCGGCGAGCTCGAACCCGTCGGTCGTGTCGACGAGCGCCTGCAGCCGCGCCTGCGCGGAGTCGGTCAGCTCCTCCTTGGGGCGCGAGACGAGCAGGCAGTACGACTGCTCGGCGCCGCGGCCAACCCGGCCCCGCAGCTGGTGGAGCTGCGCGAGTCCGAAGCGGTCGGCCTCCTGCACGATCATGATCGTCGCGTTCGGAACGTCGACGCCGACCTCGATCACGGTCGTCGCGACGAGCACGTCGAGCTCGCCGTCCTTGAACGCACGCATCACCTCACGGCGCTCGGCCGACTTCAGCCGGCCGTGCATCAGCCCGACGCGGTAGCCCGCCAGCTCGGCGCGGCGCAGCCGCTCGGCCTCGGCCTCCGCCGCCCGAGCGAGCCGCGTCTCGGACGCCTCGATCAGCGGGCAGACGACGTAGGCCTGCCGGCCCGCGTCCAGGTGCGCCCGTAGCCGCTCGTACGCCGCGCTCGACCGCTCGGCGCCAACCCACGCGGTGACGATCGGCTTGCGGCTCGCCGGCGGCTTTGCGATCTCCGTCACCGCGAGGTCGCCGTAGACGGTCAGCGCGAGCGTGCGCGGGATCGGAGTGGCCGTCATGTGCAGGACATGGGGAGTTCGCCGCTCCGCCAGCGCCTGCCGCTGCTCGACGCCGAAGCGGTGCTGCTCGTCGACGACGGCCACGGCGAGATCCGCGAACTCGACCTCGCGCTGGATCAGCGCGTGCGTGCCGACGGCGATCTGCGCCGTGCCGCCCGCGAGCTCGGCGCGCGTTCGCTTCGAGCCGGCCGCACTCGTCACCAGCACGGCGCGCACCCCGAGCCCGGCGCAGATCGACTCGACCGTCATGAAGTGCTGCTCGGCGAGCGTTTCGGTGGGCACCATCAGCGCACCCTGCCGGCCGGCCTCGACCCCGCGCAGGAGCGCGTAGAGCGCGACGACCGTCTTGCCCGAGCCGACGTCGCCCTGGAGGAGTCGCTGCATCGGAACGGGTTGGGCGAGGTCGCGGTCGAGCTCAGCGATTGCGCGCTCCTGGTGCTCGGTGAGCTCGAACGGGAGCGCCTCGAGGTAGCGCGCGACGAGCTCGCCCGGCTCCCCGAGCGCGTGAGCGACCGCGCTCTCGTCGCGGGAGCGCAGCACGGCGAGCTGGAGCGCCAGCAGCTCGTCGAGCGCAAGCCGACGCCGCGCGTCCTCGGCCTCGCCGAGGTCGGACGGAAAGTGCAGCGCGCACAGCGCGTCCCGTCGCAGCGGCAGCTCGAGCTCGGCCGGCAGCGGATCGAGGACGTCGCGGGCATGCTCGGTCAACGCCACACGCACGAGCTCGCGCACGCGCGTCGACGGCACCTGCTCGCTGGCGCGATAGACGGGAGCGAAGTCCGCCGTCGCCCGCGCCTCGCCGACGTCGTACGACCTGACGTCGAAGCCGTGCCGCCCGAGCCGCCCGCGCAGGCGGACGGGAGTCCCCGGCTTGAGGCGGTCGGCCACCCACGGCTGGTTGAACCAGCTCGCCGAGATCGACCCGGAGGCGTCCTCGATCTGCGCGCTCACGAGCGTACGCCGGCCGCCCAGCCGGCGGAGCCGGACGCTCCGGACGGTGCCGGCGACGACGACCTCGTCTTCGCCCCAGAGCTGCGCGATCGCGATCTCGTCGGCGGCCGTCTCGTAGCGCCGGGGCCGCCGCAGGAGCAGGTCGCTCACCGTCTCGAGGCCGAGCGTGCGGAGCTTCCTCGCGAGCGAGGCGCCGACCCCGGACAGCGAATCGAGCGGCTGCTCGAGCTCCCGCGGCCTGGCCCAGCCGCGCGGCCGAGCCCAGTCGCCGCCCTCGACGGTGCCATGGAGGCCCGTCGGCACGCGGGTCATCGTCGCCACCGGCGACCGAGTATAGGGACCCGGACCGGCGGACGCGCGCTCCGCGACGGATCGGCTCACGTCGCCGGATCGTCGAACCAGAAGAGCCCCACCGCCCCCGGGCCCGCGTGCGTGCCGACGACCGCGCCGAGCGAGGTCGCGACCTCGAGCTGCGCGTGCGGCCGGATCCGCGTGACGAGCTCCTCGAGCGCCTGCAACCGGTCGGGCGCGGCGGCGTGTGCGACCCCGACCCGCAGCGAAGGGGCCTGCGTCGAGCCGGCGTCGAGCAGGGCGCCGAACTCCTCGAAGGCCTTGGCGCTCCCGCGCACGCGCTTCAGCGGCACGACCTCGCCGTCGCGGATCGTCAGGATCGGCCTGACGTTGAGCAGGCTGCCCGCGAACGCCGCGGCCCGGCCGATCCGCCCTCCGCGTGCGAGGTAGTCGAGCGTGTCGACCGTGAACAGGAGCTCGTGGCCTCGGCGGAAGAGCTCGACGACCGCGTCCACCTCCTCGTCGGTCGTTCCCCGCTCGAGCCGCCGCTGCACCGCGAAGCCCAGCATCGCGACGGCCGCCGACACCGTCCTCGTGTCGATCACCCGCACCGTGTCGCCGAACGCCGCCGCGGCCGCCTGGGCACTCGAGAACGTGCCGGAAAGGGTCGACGAGAGCTGCAGCGAGAGGATCCGCTCGTAGGTTGCCGTGAGCTCCCGGTAGACGGCCTCGAAGTCGCCGGGCGTGGGCTGCGACGTCCTCGGCAGCTCCGCGGCCTGCCCGAGCCGCGCGTAGAACTCGTCAGGCCCGAGGTCGACGTAGTCGCGGTAGCTCTCGTCGCCGAACTGGACGTAGAGCGGGACGACGCGCCAGTTCGGGTAGCGCTCGCGGGCCTCCGGGAAGTCGGCCGTCGAGTCGAGGACGATCGCCGTGTTCTCGGCGGTCAGGTTCACGCCGCACGCGCGCCGACGGCGGCCGCGTGGATCGCGGCGACGATGCGCTCGAGCTCCTCGTCCTTCCTCACGCAGTCGACCGCGCCGGCGTCGAGGAGCTCGTCGATCTCGGCCTGCGAGACCGACGCGGTCAGGCACACGACGCGCGAGCCCGGCGAGGCGTCGAGCACCGCGAGCGCCGTCTGCGCCCCATTGAGGCCGGGCATCCGGTAGTCGACGAGCACCACGTCGGGCTGGAGCCGCGCACACGCGTCAACCGCCTCGCTGCCACTTCCCACCGACGCGACCACCGACAGGTCGGCGCGCAGCCCGAGCAGCATCTCGAGCGTCTCGCGAAAGATCTCGTTGTCCTCCACGAGGACGATTCTGACCGCGTCGATCACAAGCTCACTGTAGGTGACGGTGCGGCGAGGAACTTGGTTCGGAATGACGCTTCGCTGTTCGGGCGCGCTGGGCGGTGCGAGGCAAGGACGCAGCGGAACGCCGATATCGTCGAGATATCGGCGTTTCCGAGGACGCGGCATTCGCACCGCCCAGCGCGGCCGGACGGCACAAGGCTTCGGTCCGAACCGTGTTCCTACAACTACTCGGCCGAGATGAGCAGCGGGTAGTGCGGCTGCCCGCCGGCGTGCACCTCGAGCTCGAGGTGCGGATGGAGCGCCTCGAGCTCGGCGAGGAGGGCCTCGAGCGGCGGCGGCTCTTCCCCCGTCAGCAGCGTGAGGATGTCGCGGGGCTCGGCGAGCAGACGCTCGAGCACCGCGTGCGCGACCTCCTCGAACGTCTCACCGCCGGCCACCGGCCGTCCGTCGGCCAGGCCGAGCCACGCGCCCTTACGGACGACCAGGCTGTTCGTCGCGACGTCGCGCGAGGCGATCGTGACCGCGCCGGTCGCGACCTCCCCGACCGCCTGCGCCATCGCGGCCGCGTTCTCCTCGCCGCCCAGGGTCGGGTCGAACGCGACCATGGCCGCGAGACCGGCCTGGAGCGAGAGCGTCGACACGATCCGCACCGGCTTCGAGGCGTTCCCGCTCGCCTGCTCGGCGGTCATCAGCACGTTGGCGTCGTTCGGCAGGACGACGACCTCGGCCGCCGGCGAAGCGTCGATCGCGGCCAGCAGCTCGGCGGTGGATGGATTCATCGTCCGGCCGCCGTCGACGACGCGCGCCCCGAGGCTCTCGAGCAGCTGGCGGTTGCCGGCGCCCGAGGCGACCGCGACCGCCGCGCACTCGGTCGCCGGCTCGGAAGGCACCGGGCGCAGCAGCCGCTCCTCGCGCTGGCGCGTCTGCTCGTGCATGTTCGCGATCTCGACGCCCGCGACCGTTCCGCGCGCGACGCCCAGGGAAAGCGCGACTCCCGGGTCGTCGGTGTGGACGTGCACCTTGAGCGCGCTCGCGTCGCCCACCACGAAGAGGGAGTCGCCGAGCGGCTCGAGCTCGGCCTGGAGCGCCTCGGCGTCGAGCGCGTCGCCCTCGACCACGAAGACCGTGCAGTAGCGGAACTGCGAGAGCTCCTGGTGGATCGCGTCCTGGGCGACGCTCCAGGTAGCGGCGGTCGCCCGTTCCGCCAGCGGCTCCCCGGCCAGCGTCGCCGCGATGCCGCGGACGATCTCGACGAGCCCTGCTGCGCCCGCATCGACGACGCCCGCCTCGGCGAGCACCGGGAGCATCGCCTGCGTGCGCGCGACGCAGTCGTCACCGCGCGCGACGACCGCGACGAGATCGCTCCCGCGCTCGGCCTCCTCTGCGAGCTCGCGGATAGCAGTGAGCATCGTCCCCTCGACGGGGGTGCGGACGGCGCGGTAAGCGGCGTCGCACGCGGAGCGGAGCGCAGCCGCCAGGTCGTCGGACTCGCGCAGCGACTCTGCGGCGCCGCGCACGATCTGCGACAGGATCACGCCGGAGTTCCCGCGCGCGCCCATCAGCGCCGCCCGCGTGACCTCGTGGGCGAGCGTGGCCCGGTCGTCGGCCTCGGATGCCTCGAGCCCCTCGACGATCGCGCGGACGCTCAGCGTCAGGTTCGTGCCTGTGTCGCCGTCGGGCACCGGATAGACGTTGAGGTCGTCGACCCGCTGGCGCGACGCCTCGATCGACGCGAGCGCGCCGTGGGCGAGCTCCAGGACTCGCTCCCTCACGCGCTCTGCCTGACGCCCTGGACGACAACCTCGACCGCGGCGACCGGTAGGCCCGTGACGCGCTCGACCTCGTAGGCGACCTGCGAGCGGACCGTCGCCGACACCTCGGCGAGGTTCAGCCCGTACTCGACGACGACGTGCAGCTCGATGCGGAGCCCCTGCGCGTCGCCGCCCACCGCCACCCCGTCCTTGCGCAGGATCTTCCCGAGCCGCGAGCCCGGAGTGAGCTCGACGACCCCGTAGCAGCGGGCCGCGGTCTCGGCGACGATCTCGGCAACGACGTCGCGCGCGATCGTGATCGAGCCCCGAGGGGAGACGATCGTCAGCTCAGGCACTGCGAGGCGTTAGACGCCCGATGCCGGAGAGAGGTTGCGAGCCGGCTACGCCTTCTGCACCCGGCCGCTCTTCAGGCAGCGGGTGCAGACGTACGCGCGCCGGAGCGCGCCGTTGACGATCACGCGGACGCGCTGGAGGTTCGGGTTGAAGCGCCGCTTGGTCGCGACCATCGAGTGCGAGCGATGGTGACCGAACCCGGGCCCCTTGCCACAGACTGAGCAGACCTTGGACATCGGCGCGCCAGTGTACAGACGCACGGCGTTGATCGGCTTGGCTCAGCCGGCGGTGGCGCGGAGCCTCGCGAAGAGGTCGGCCATCTCGAGCGCGCTCCGGACGGCGTCGGCCGCCCGCTCGATGCGCGCCTCGCCCTGCTCGACGTTCTCGACCGTCAGCACGCCGAACGCGACCGGCACGCCGGTCTCGATCCCGGCGAGCTGAAGGCCCGACGCGGCCTCGCTCGCGACGTACTCGAAGTGCGGGGTCTCGCCGCGCACGATCGCGCCGAGGGCGACGACGCACGCGTACTTGCGCGTCTTCGCGAGCGCCATCGCGGCCAGCGGAAGCTCGAAGGCGCCCGGCACCGGGACGATCGTGACGGCATCCGGCGCCACCTCGGCGTCCTCGAGGGCGTCGAGCGCACGCGCGAGCATCCTGTTCGTGAGGCCGCCGTTGAAGCGCGAGACGACCACCACCACCGAGCGGCGGCGACCGAGCGGCGTTCCCTCGAGCACCGTGTAGCCGTCCGGGACGTCGATCTCGCCGCTCACGTGCTCGACGCTCGTCCCCTCCTCGGGCGCGTCCTCGACCACGGCGCCCGACTGCGGCTGCGGCCAGGCGGCGAACGGATCGGCATCCTCGCCCGCGACGGCCGGCTCGCCTGCGACCTCGGCCTCGACCGCCTCCGCCTCCGCCTCGACAGCCGCGGGGGCCTCGCCGGCCTCGGGAGCCTCCTCGGCCTCTGGCTCGGCGGCGATTGGCTCGTCGACAACCGCCTCCACGGAGCGCTCCGCTTCGAGCTCGGCTTCGTGAGCCTCGGCCTCCTCGACGGCCTCGGTCGTGCTCGGCCTCCGGAAGGCTCCGAACTCGTCGTACTGGTCGCTACTCACGTGGGCTCTCCTCGTCGAGGGTCCGAAGGTCCTGGTGATGCAGACGGTGGCCGAGCTTATCCCGCTTGGCGGCTAGATAGCGACGGTTCTCGTCGTTCGGCGCCACCTCGATCGGCACCTGCTCGACGACAGTGAGGCCGAAGCCGTCGATGCCGGTCAGCTTCTTCGGGTTGTTCGTGAGGATGCGGATCGTCGAGAGGCCGAGGTCGGCGAGGATCTGATTGCCGATCCCGTAGTCGCGCGCGTCGGCGGGGAAGCCGAGCTCGACGTTCGCCTCGACTGTGTCGAACCCCTGCTCCTGGAGCTCGTACGCGCGCAGCTTGTTCAGAAGCCCGATCCCGCGTCCCTCCTGCGCCATGTACAGGAAGACGCCGCGGCCCTCGCGCGCGATCTGCGCGAGCGCCTGCTCGAGCTGCTCGCCGCAGTCGCAGCGGAGCGAGTGGAAGACGTCCCCGGTGAGACACTCCGAGTGGACGCGGACGAGCACGTTCTCCTCGCCGTCGACCTCGCCGGCGACGAGCGCGAGGTGCGTCTTCCCGGTGAGCTTCTCGCGGAAGGCGATCGCGTCGAACTCGCCGTAGGAGGTCGGCAGCCGCAGCTCCGCTCCCCGCTCGACCAGCTTCTCCCGGCGGCGGCGGTACTCGACGAGGTCGGCGACGCTGATCATCTTCAGCCCGTGCCGCTCGCAGTACGGCACGAGGTCGGGCACGCGGGCCATCGTCCCGTCGTCGTTCATGATCTCGCAGACGACGCCGGACGGGTTCAGCCCCGCGAGGCGGGCCAGGTCGACCGCGGCCTCGGTCTGGCCGATCCGCTCGAGAACGCCGCCCGGCTTGGCCCGAAGCGGGAAGACGTGTCCCGGCTGAACGAGGTCGCCGGGTGTCGTGTCGGGGGCGATCGCGACCTGGATCGTGTGGCTTCTGTCGGCGGCCGAGATCCCGGTGGTCACGCCCTCGCGGGCCTCGATCGAGACCGTGAAGTCGGTGCCGAGCGGCGCCTCGTTGCGATCGGTCATCGGCCGCAGGCCGAGCTGGCTCGCGCGCTCGCCCGTGAGGCAGAGGCAGACCAGCCCTCGCGCATGCGTCGCCATGAAGTTGACCGCGTCCGGCGTGGCGAACTGCGCCGCGATCACGAGGTCGCCCTCGTTCTCGCGGTCGGGGTCGTCGACGACGACCACCATCCGCCCCTCACGGACGTCGTCGATCGCCTCCTCGATCGTCGCGAACGGGGTCGTGACGGCCATCAGTGGTTGCTCCGGTAAGTCCTGTGCCCGTCGGCCGTGCGAAAACCGAGCAGGCCAAGGACGCAGGGAGCGCCCATACCCACAGGTATGGGCGCGACTGAGGACGCGGGCATGCGAAGGTTTGCAGCCGGCCGAGGGGTGCAGCTACTTGCCGGAGCGACCACAAGCAAAGGCTAGCGACGTGCTTCCAGAAGACGCTCGACGTACTTGGCGAGCACGTCGGGCTCGAGGTTCACCCGGTCGCCCGGGCCGAGCTCGCCGAGCGTGGTCGCCTCGAGCGTGTGCGGGACGAGCGCGACCTCGAAGCCGGCCTCGTCGAGCGCCGAGACGGTGAGGCTCGTGCCGTCGACCGTGACCGAGCCCTTCTCGACGAGGTAGCGGAGGACGTCGGGCGGAGCGTTCACCCAGAGCCGCCGGCTGTCTCCGTCGTCGTCTGCCCCCCGCACGTTGCCCACGGCCTCGACGTGCCCCTGGACGTAGTGGCCGCCGAGCAGGTCGCCCGCACGCAGCGCCGGCTCGACGTTGACGCGCGACCCGGGGGCGAGGGTTCCGAGCGTGGTACGGGCAAGTGACTCCGGCACGACGTCGAAGGCGATCCTGCCGTCGGCGACTGCGACTGCCGTGAGGCAGCAGCCGCCGACCGAGACGGAGTCGCCGAGGGAGGTGCCGGCAGCCGTCTCCGGCGCCTCGACCTCGAGTCGCATCCCCGAGGACTCCTGGGCAGCGGTGACCACGCGGCCGACCTCGCGCACGATCCCCGTGAACACGGGCGAAGGCTACAGCCGCCTTCCGCGGGTTCGGTCCGCGGTCGTCAGACAGCCCTTGGCGAGCGCCGCCGCGCCAAGAGCTCGGCGACCCGCAGGACGGCGTCGACGGCCTGGATCCGGGGCACCTCGACGCCAACGCGCCCCGCGAGCTCGGCGATCGCTCCGGTCATGCAATCGAGCTCGAGCGCCTTGCCGGCCTCGAAGTCCTGGAGCATCGACGTCTTGTGGTCTCCGACCTCGAACCCGGCTTCCAGGCGCCGGTCGATCGAGACCGACAGAGTCACCCCCAGGGCCTCCGCGACGGCGGCGCCTTCCTCGAGCATGGCGCGTAGGAGCCCGCGCATCTGCGGGAGCTCGCCGAGCTCGCCGAGCGTCGCACGCGTCAGGACCGACACCGGGTTGAAGGCCGCGTTGCCGATCAGCTTCAGCCAGATCTGATCGCGAAGACGCGTGTCGACGGGACACTTGAGGCCGCCCGCGCGAAAGGCATCCGAGATCTCCCGGCAGCGCTCGGTCTTGGCGCCGTCCGGCTCGCCGATCGAGAAGCGCGTGCCCTCGACGTGACGGATTACCCCCGGGGAGACGATCTCGGTCGAGCTATAGACGACGCACCCGACAACCGAAGCCGGGGGGATCGACGCCGAGACGACGCCTCCGGGATCGACGCTCTCGACGATGCTGCCGTCGAAGGGGCCGCCCTCACGCTGGAAATACCACCACGGAATGCCGTTCTGGGCCGCGATCACCGCTGCGCCCGGTCGAAGGGCGGCGCCGATGCGCGGAGCGAGCTCCGGCAGGCTGTAGGCCTTCAGGCCCACGAAGACGACGTCTGCGTCCGCGATCGCGCCGAAGTCGTCGGTCGCGGCCGGGTGCGCATGGAAGTCCCCGCGGTCGCTGAGCACGCGGACGCCGCGCGCCTGCATTGCGGCGAGATGCTCACCCCGGGCGACGAGGGTCACGTCCGCACCGCCGCGCGCGAGGGCAGCGCCGACGTAGGCGCCGATCGCGCCCGCGCCGACGACCGCGAACCTCACGTCAGGCCGAGGACGGCCGGGAGCCGCTGGCGCTGGAGCTTGCCCGTCGGCGTCCGCGGGATCGAGTCGACGACGTAGATCTTCTTCGGCACCTTGAACGGGGCGAGTCGCTCGCGGCAGTGGGCGACCAGGTCGTCCGCTCGGGTGTCGTCGCTGACGGCGACGACCGCCGCCACCTCCTCGCCGTACTTCTCGTCGGGAAGCCCGAAGCAGGCCGCCTCGAGCACGGCCGGGTGGGAGGTCAGCGCAGCCTCGACCTCGTAGGGGGAGATGTTCTCACCGCCGCGGATGACCATCTCCTTGATCCGGCCCTCGAGCCGCACGTAGCCGTCGGCAGCGATCGTGCCGAGGTCGCCCGTGCGGAACCACCCGTCGAAGAACGACTCGGCGTTCGCAGCCGGATTGCCGAGGTATCCGGGCGTGATGCCGGGGCCGCGGAGGCACACCTCGCCCTGCTCGCCCACGGCGAGGAACGACCGGTCGCGACCGATGATCGTGATCTCAGTGCCGGTCGCGATGCCGACCGAGCCCGGGATCCGCTCCCCGGGCGGGAGCGGGTTGGAGGAGATCTGGTGGCTCGCTTCGGTCATGCCGTACGCCTCGAGCAGCGGGACGCCGAAGCGTTCCTCGACCCGTTCCTGGAGCGGCGCCGGCAGGGCCGAGCTGCAGGAGCGGAGGAAGCGAAGGTCCGGCCAGGTCCCGCGGGTGCCGGCCTTCGCGTCGCGCTCGAGCACCATCGACCAGGTCGTCGGCCCGGCCGAGACCCAGGTGACTCCGTGTGCGCCGAGGTCGTCGAGCAGGCCGCGCGGCGTGAACCTGCGCGGTACGACCACCGAGCCGCGGCCGGCGAGCGCTCCCAGCACCGACGCGACGAGGCCGTGCACGTGGAACAGGGGCATCGCGCAGTACGAGACGTCCTCGGTCGTGAGCTCGTAGCAGGCCGCGATCGTGCGCGCGGAGGCGACGAGGTTCCGATGGAGCAGCGGCACCTGCTTCGGGCGGCTCGTGGTGCCGCTCGTGTGAAGGAGCAATGCGATGTCGTCCGGGCCGGGGCCCTCCACAGGAGCGGCGCTGCTCGCGATCGTGCCGGCGCCGATCTGCAGAGCGGCCCCGCCGGGCGCGAGCTCCGCGATCTCGACATCGAGTCCTGCCGCTGCCGCCCGCGCGGCCGGCAGACTCCCCTGCGGGAGCAGCAGCAGTCGCGGAGCGAGATCCTCGAGGTAGAAGCGGAACTCGTCCTCGGTGTAGGTGGGGTTGAGGGGTGCCGCCGTCGCGCCGGCCGCGAGCGCGCCGAACAGGCAGAGCAGGAATTGCGGTCCGTCGGGCTCGGCGACGGCGACGCGGTCGCCGCGGCGAATCCCGGCTGCGTCGAGCTTCGCCGCGACGGCACGCGCGGCGGCCGCCAGTCCGGCGAACGAGAGCGGCTCGCCATCGTCCGGAACCCCGACCGCGGTCGAGACCGGATCGCCCGCGTCGAGGAGCGAGAGCACGGTGTCGCCGGTGCCGCTCACCACGGCGACGCTAACACCTCCCGCTCCTGAACAAACGAACGCTACTCGCCGTAGGCGAGCGACTCGATCGTCTCGCGCACGACCATCTCGAGGTCGCCGCGCTCGCCGGGGAAGGCGTTGCCGAGCTTCACGAGCAGCTCCTCGACCGCCGTCCGCTGTCCCGGCGCGAGCTCCTCCGTCCCGATCTCCTCGATCCGCTTACGCAGCTCGTCGTTGCCGAGGCTCCCCATCAGCCACTGGGAGAGCAGGGAGACGATCTCGTCGTCGGTGCGCTGGAACTCACGGTTCATGGACATAGGCCTGGAGCAGGATGTCGCCGCCGAGCGGTCGAGCGGTCAGGTGGCCCAACCGCCGCACGGATCCTAACGGGGGCAGGAGCGTCGGGCTCGCGCCTCCGCCGAGCACGGGCGCGACGAAGACGCACAGCTTGTCGACGAGGTCGGCCTCGAGGAACGCGCCGGCGAGCGTCGGCCCGCCCTCGAGAAGGAGCGACTGCACGCCCTCGGCCGCGAGAGCGCGAAGCTCGTCCTCCAGCGCGCCTGACCGAAGCTCGAGCTCCGACTCGGGCGGCAGCGGTCCCCGACCGAACACGAACCGCCGCGGCTGGCCGCGCGGCGTCGGCACGTCACGGGCGTCGAGCCGGGGCGCGTCGGCGCGCACCGTCCCCATCCCGACCGCGACGGCGTCGGAGGCGGCGCGGAGCTCGTGCACGAGCCGGCGACTCTCTTCACCCGACACCCAGCGCTGCCCCGGGACGGCGACGCGGCCGTCGAGCGTGACGGCCACCTTGTAGGTGACGAACGGCCGGCCGAGGGTGACCCAGGTGCGCCAGGCCTCGTTCTGAGCTCTCGCCTCGAAGCGGTCGTCGAGCTCCGCCTCGACGCCCTCCGCGCGTAGCCGCTCGAGCCCGCCGGCCGCCTCGGGGTTCGGGTCGCGCGAGGCAGCGACCACGCGCGCCACCCCGGCCTCGAGCACACGCTCCGTGCACGGCGGCGTCGTCCCCCAGTGCGCGCACGGCTCCATCGTCACGTAGAGCGTCGCGCCGCGCGCCCCCTCGCCGGCAGCTTCGAGCGCGACGACCTCGCCGTGGCGCCCGCCGGGCTCGGTCACCCCCTCGCCCACGACCTCGCCCCCCGAGACGACGACCGCGCCGACCGTCGGCTTCGGGTACGCCCGCCCCCGCACTGCCGCGGCGAGCTCGAGTGCACGCTCCAGGCTCATGTCCGGCTTCTAGCAGTCGCCGGCCCGCCGTGGAAGCGGCCGCGGGTCGCGCGTTACGCTCTGGCGCATGAAGCCGCGGTTCCGGGAAGGGGAGATCGTCCGCCTGCGCGTGGCGGCGGGCGGCGGCCCCGACGAGGGCGTCGTCGACGATCTCGCCGGCCCCGACGAGGACGGCGAGCGCTGGCTCGTCTCGCTCTGGGTCGACGATCCGGACCGCGGCGGCCGCTCGCTGCGGGTCGTTGCCGAGGACGAGCTCGAGGCGACCGGGCTCGCGGAGAGCCGCGACGGCACCCGCGTGCCGGTCGGCGCCGTCCCCCCGGCCTCCGAGCGCCGGAGCATGGTCACGCTGCGCGTCGTGACGCCGCTCACGGACAGCGGCGTCGCCGCCCAGGTCGCAGGCCAGATCGAGCACTCGATCCGCGCGCTCGTCGGGCCGTGCCGGCTGACCGTCGAGGCGGAGCGGCACTGGTCGGCCCCCTACCACTACGAGCTCGACGTCTACGTCGAGCCGCGCGGCAACCCGGTCGACGCGCTGCGCGCGCTCGCCGAGGCGGGCACCGGCGGCTGGCTGTCGTGCACCGACGACGGCTGGCGCTGCGACCTCTGGTGGAGCAGGCCCGACGAGTACTCGGTCTTCCTCGCTCCCGAGGTCAGCGGTGCCGAGGTCTCGTTCGTCCCGTGGGACGACCCGTCGCGCCGCCCAGAGTCGGAACGCCCGATCGTCGCCGTCCAGGTCGCCGAGAGCTACGACGACGGCGACTAGTGCCCCTTGAGGTAATGCACCCCCGCCTCCGGCGAGTCGGAAGGCGTGCCAGGCAAGGACGCAGGGAGCGCCAATAGTGGTGCTATTGGCGCGACCGAGGACACAGCCTGGCGCGGCTTGAGGCCGCCGGGGGTGATGGCGTGGATTGCCTGAAGGGGCACTAGACCCGCAGGCGGGCGATGAAGAAGCCCGACGTGCCGTGCCGGTGCGGCGTCGTGAGCAGGAACTCGGGCCGCTTCGGGTGCGCGAACTGCGGCCACTCCTCGCCGAGCGGCTCGACCTCGAGCCCTGAGGCCTCGACGACGGCCTCGTTCTCGTCGACGTTCAGCGTGCAGACCGAGTAGACGACCGTGCCGCCGGGCCTCGTCCGCTCGGCGGCAACGCGCAGGAGCTCGAGCTCGAGCTCCGGCAGCGGCGTCGCGCGCCAGCGCAGGTCGGGACGGCGGGCGAGCACGCCGAGGCCCGAGCAGGGCGCATCGACGAGCGCGCGGTCGAAGCCCGACTCGGCGAGCTCGCGCACGTCGGTGTTCACGACGCGGACGTTCGTCGCGCCGAGACGGCGCACGTTCTCCTCGAGCTCCCGCGCGCGCCCGGAGTGCACCTCGACCGCCGTCACCTCGCCGCGCAGCATCGTCGCCTTGCCGCCCGGCGCTGCGCAGGCGTCGAGCACGCGCTCGCCCTCTTGCGAGCCGACGACGAGCGCCGCGAGCTGCGAGCCGCGGCTCTGCGGCCAGATCCGGCCGGCGGCGAGCGCGTCCGGGTCGATCCGCTCGACGCGCCACGCGCCGGGAATGTCCGTCGGCTCGCCGGCGGGCTCGGCCGAGCGCACGACGAGCTCGGCCGGCTCGTTCTGGGCGCGCGCGAGCGCGAGCGCCTCCTCCTCGTCCCAGTCGCGCGCCCACGTCTCGAAGATCCAGTCGGGATACGAGTGCTTGAGCGCGCCCTCCGGGAGCGAGGCGACGAGGCCGCGGAGGCCGCGCGCGAGCCGGCGGACGACCGCGTTCGTGAACGCCACCGCGCGCTCGAGGCCTGCCGCCCGCACGAGCTCGACCGCGTCGTCGGCGACCGCGTGCGGCGGCGCCGCGCTCCAGGCGAGCTCGTAGCCCGCGACCCGCAGCGACGCCCGCACCGGCGGATCGAGCTTCCGCACAGGGCGGCGCCCGAGCTCCTCGATCCCGTGGTCGATCGTCCGCACGCGCTGGACGGTGCCGTAGGCGATCCGCTGGGCGAGCGCCCGGTCGCGGTCGTCGAGCTCACCCGCGGCTGCTGCGAAGGCGCGGTCGGCATAGGCGTCGTCCTCGAACACGCGGCGCACAACCTCGTGCGCCACGACGCGCGCCGGGGCGATCACTCCCGCACGCCGCGCAGGAACTCGTCGTAGCCCATGCGCCGCTTGCCCTCGGGTTGCACCTCCAGCGGCACGAACGCACCGTCCTCGAGCCGCGCCCGCCAGACGGTCACCCGCCGGTCGTGGAGCATCGCCCACGCGCCGATGTGCGGCGAGAGCGCGCGCACGCGACGCCAGGCGTCGACGGGATCCGAGAGATCGAGCTCGCGGTCGGCAGCTGCGATCTTCTCCGCGTAGGTCACCCCGTCATCCGGCTGGGGCTCGAAGGACGGCGACGGCAGCACTTCGTCCAGGAGCGTCGTCGCCACCTCGGCCGAGCGGGCAAAGAGCGTGCCGGCATCGTCCTGGGGCGCGATCCTGAACGCCGCCTGTGCCGCGATCGGCCCTGCGTCGAGCGCCGCGACCGTCTCGTGGATCGTCACGCCTGTTTCCTCGTCGCCCGCGAGGATGGCGCGCTCGACCGGCGCGGCTCCGCGCCAGCGCGGCAGGAGCGACGGGTGCACGTTCAGCCACAGCGCCTCGTCGAGCAGCGACTGCGGCACGAGCAGGCCGTAGGCGCAGATCACGATCGTGTCGACGGGCTCATCCGGCAGGACGGGCTTCTCCGGCTGGTGAACCGCGATCCCGAGCCGCTCGGCGGCCTCCTTCGCCGGCGGAGCGGCGAGCTTCCTGCCGCGCCCGCGCGGCGCGTCGGGACGCGTGAGCAGGTAGGCGACCTCGTGCCGAACCGCGAGGCGCTCGAGCACGTCGGCGCCGAAGGGAGCCGTCGCGGCGACCGCGAGGCGCACTACCGTTCGAGAGTTGACTGGAGCGTGATCTCGCCGACGCCCGCGAGCGCCCGCGACACCGGGCAGCTTCCGTGCGCCCGCACGGCGACCTCGCGGAACTGGTCGTCGTCGAGGCCCGACACGCGGCCCGTGACGCTGAGTGCGACCTTCGTGATCCCCGTCCCCGGCACGAAGGTGACGACCGCGTTCGTCTCGAGGTGCTCGGGAGGATGGCCGTCCTCGGTGAGCGCGAGCGAGACCGACATCGCGTAGCAGGCCGCGTGCGCGGCCGCGATCAGCTCCTCCGGGCTCGTCCGCCCGTCCGGCTCCTCGGCCCGCGAGGCCCAGGTCACGTCGAGCGGGCCGAACGCGCCGCTTCCGACCTCGTCGATCGTCCCGCTTCCTTCGATCAGGGTTCCGTCCCAGCTCACGCGTGCGCGCCGATCGGCCATGAGTCCTCCCTCCGTCAGTTTTGACCTCTGCCGGGAGGCTAACCGCGCTCGGCCGTGTGACGGGCGCCGCTAGCGCAGGATCGGCTGCGGGCGAAGGAGGGCGAGCGCCTGCTTGCGGTGCTCGTCGTCGGTGCGATCGATGATCAGGACGCCGTCGAGGTGGTCGACCTCGTGCTGAACGACCCGCGCGCTGAGGCCCTCGAGCTCGTGCCGGACGTCGCCACCGCTCGGATCCTTTCCCTCGACCACGATCCGCAAGGAGCGCTCCACCGGCACGCGCACCTCCGGTAGCGAAAGGCAGCCCTCCTCGTCGGTCTCCTTCTCCTCCGACGGATCGACGAGGCGCGGGTTGACGACGGCCTCGAGCGGGCTGTCCTCGTCGGCCTGGAACACGAACACGCGGCGGAGCAGCCCGAGCTGCGTGGCCGCGAGGCCCACTCCCTGCGCGTCGCGCATCAGGATCTGCATCCGCTCGACCAGCTGGACGAGCTCCTCGTCGAACTCGGTCACGTCACGCGCCGGCATGCGGAGAGCGACGTCGGGGTACTGCCGGATCTGCGCGAGCGCGCGCCGGCGAAGCGCCTCGATGCGTGCCTCCTCGAGCTCGCGCCGTTGCTCCTCGTCGAGCTCCTGCTCGGGCTCGTCCTCCCCGTGCTCGTGGTCATGGTCGTGCTCGTGGGCGTGGTCGTCGTGGTCGTGCTCGGGGTCGTGCTCGTGGGCGTGGTCGTCGGCCAAGGCGGCGAAGTCTACGGCGAATACTCGGCCGGAAAGCGCTCGAGGATCCACGCCGCGTCGAGCGGCTTGCGCCGGTAGGGGCGCCCGCCGATCTTGACGAAGTCGCGCGAGCGCGGGTCCATCGGCAGCCGCGCCTCGACCGGGTACCAGCGGTTGTGCCGGTCGATCAGGTCGTTGACGTCGAAGAAGTCCCAGGACTCGGCGACGCGCCGCCACGCTGCGGGTGTCCGGCCGGGCTCGGCGTAGGCCTCGGCGAGCCGTTCGAGGTGCCGCGCGGTCTCGTGCTCGATCTGGCGCAGCCGCTGCATGTAGGGGAGCGGGCCGCCGAGCGAGGCGACGTAGGTGTCCGCCTCCGGGCGGAAGTTCCGCAGACGCCGTCTGAGCGGCCGCCCGACGAGCGGGTTCAGCTCGCGATCCTCCTCCACGCGCTCGCGTTCGGCCTGCGAGTCGGGAGTGACGTCGCGGATGCCCCACTCGCCGAGGATCTCTTCGGCCGGCGTTCGCCTCACACGCGCAGTGTGCCAATTGGAGCTCGCCGGCAGGCAAAGCTCGCTTGACCTGTGTCTGACACCACGACATGGCCGTTTGACGTGTTCACAACGACTGGGGGTCGACGTCCACGACCGCGGTGAGCCCTGCGCGGCGCATCGCGGGGGCGGCCGCGGAGAGCAGGTGCGCAGCCCTCGCCGCCACTGCGCGCGGCCGCTCGGTCTTCGCCACGAGCTGCGCGCGATGGCGGCCGCGAAGCCGCAGGAGCGGCGCCGGCCCGAGGAGCTCGGCGTCGGGCAGCCCCGCGCGCAGCTCCTCGAGCGCCCGCAGGACCGGTTCCCGCTCCGGTCCCGAGACCACGAGCCGCACGAGGTGGCAGAACGGCGGGTAGCCGAGAGCGCGGCGCCGCTCGACCTCCTCGGCGAGGAAGCGCGCGACGTCGTGACGGGCCGCGTAGGCGATCGGGCGGGCGTCGGGCTGGAACGTCTGCACGAGCACGCGACCCGGGGCGTCGCGGCCACTGCGACCCGCGAGCTGGGTGATCAGAGCGAAGGTGCGCTCCTCGGCGCGGAAGTCGGGCAGCGCGAGCGCCGTGTCGGCGTCGACCACGGCCGCCAGCTCGACGCCGGCGAAGTGGTGGCCCTTGGCGACCATCTGCGTCCCGAGGAGCACCGCGCGGTCGGCGTCGGCGAACCTCCGCAGGGCGGCCGTGAGGAGCTCCGGCTTGGCGGCTGTGTCCGCGTCGAGCCGGATCAGCTCGAGCTCGGGGAACTCGCGCTCGAGCTCGCGCTCGAGCTTCTGCGTCCCGGCACCGAGCCGCGCAAGCTCGGTGGAGCGGCAGGCCGGACACGCATCGGGCACGGCCTCTGCATGGCCGCAGTGGTGGCAGCGGAGCGCGCCGGCGCCCTCGTCCGACCCGGCGTGGAGGACGAGCGCGACGTCGCAGTTCGGGCAGCGGATCGTCGTCCCGCAGGCGCGGCAGTGGAGCGCGGGCGCAACCCCGCGCCGGTTCAGGAGCAGGATCGCCTTGCCGCCGCGATCGGCGATCCCGCGGAGCTCGCGCAGGAGCGGCGCCGAGAGCGGGTAGCCCGCCTCGCGCCGCAGGTCGACGACCCTCACCGGCGGCAGCTTCCCGGTCACGCGCCCGCCGAGCTCGAGCCGCTCGAGCCTGGCCCAGCTCTCGGGCCGCGGCGTCGCGGTGCCGAACACGGCGACGGCGCCCTCGAGCGCGGCCCGCTTGACGGCGAGCGTCCGCGCGTCGTAGCGCGGGTCGGAGTCCTGCTTGTAGGAGGCGTCGTGCTCCTCGTCCACCACGATGAGGCCGAGGTCGGCGACGGGCGCGAACACGGCCGACCGGGCACCCACCACGACCCGGGCCTCGCCGGCGACGATCCGCTCGCGCTCGTCGCGGCGCTCGGCCTCGGTGAGGCCCGAGTGGAGGATCGCGACCCGCTCGCCGAACCGCGCGCGCATCCGCCCGACCGTCTGGGGCGCGAGCGCGATCTCGGGGACGAGCACGATCGCGCCCCGCCCTCGCTCGAGCGCCGCGGCGCACGCCCGCATGTACACCTCGGTCTTCCCCGAGCCGGTGGCGCCGTAGAGGAGGAAGGTCCCGGACCGCTCGTCGAGCGCCGAGACGATGCGGGCGATGGCCGCGTCCTGCTCGGGCGAGAGCTCGTGCGGCGCCGCCTCGGCGGGCAGCGCCTGCCGCTCGGCCGGCGGCGCCTGTTGCTTGCGCCGCTTCGGCAGGTACGGCGCGACGAGCGCGAGCGCGCGCGCCGGCGTCGAGCCGTAGTAGTCGGCGAGCCAGAGCGCAAGGTCGACGAGCGCGGGCGAGACACCGCCGACGACCGCGTCGATCGCCACCGGCTCGATCCCGGCGGGCGCGTCGTCCTGCACCGAGACGACGATCCCGCGCACGCGGCGGCGCCCGAACGGCACCGACACGATCGCGCCCTTGCCGACCTCGTCGCCGACCTCGTAGCTGAACTCACGCGCGACTGCCCGCGCCGGGACGAGCGGATACACGGCCGCGACGGCCATCGCTACGCGCCTTCGTCCCGCGCTTGCGCCGCGTGGACCCGCAGCCGCTTCCAGCTGATCGTCCGCGCCATCATGAAGATCGCGACGGTGCCGCAGATGAGGTTGAAGACGACGATCGCGATGTTCATCCCCACGCTGAATGCGAGGAGCAGCGTCGTCGACACCGCCTGGCCCTCGAACAGGAACACGATCAGCCCCTGCTTCGTCCCGGCGCCGCCCGGAGTCGCCGGGAAGAGGGTCGCGAGCGAGTCCACCACCAGCACGAGCAGTGCGTTGTGGATGCTCGCCTCGACTCCGAACGCGCGCAGGAAGTAGAACATCGACGCGATCCGGAGCGCCCACGAGAGGAGCTGCGGGACGACGACGCCGATGCCGAACCGCCGGGGCTGGCGCAGGATCGCGAAGCCCTTGCCGATGCGCTCGCGCAGCTCGCCGCCGTGCTCGGCGAAGTGCAGGAAGGCGACCAGGCACGCGGCCGCGACGAACAGGATCACGGCGGCGGTGTACTCGCGGTAGCGGATGAGGTATCCCCAGTCGACCGTCGGCAGGCGCGCGTAGACCTCGTGCGTCGGGAGGACGCCGATCGAGAGCACCCACACGATCAGACAGCCGGCGAGCACGAAGTCGACGAGCGTCTCGACGACGAGGGTCGGCGCGAGCGTCGCGTACCTCGACTCGGGAATCCGATGCTTGATCAGATAGAGCTTGACGAGGTCGCCGCTGCGCGCCGGCAGGATCGAGTTCAGCCCGACGCCGGCCACGTACGCGCCGAACGTGCTCGAGAAGCGAACCCGCTGGTCAGGGTAGGACGCGCGCAGGATCGTCCGCCACGCGACCGCGCGCAGCAGGAGCCGCACGAAGTGGAGCGCGAGCGCCAGCCCGAGGTACCGCCACTCGACGGCTGCGAGCTGATCGCCGAAGACCCGGACGGCGTGGAGGAACTCGCCCACGGCTACAGCCTACGAGCAGGTTCGCCCGTTCTTCTGTGCGGGGATACGATTGCCCGAAGATGGCACACGGGCACTCGGTCGACGAATACCTCGAGACGATCTACTTCCTCGCCTTCCCGATCGGCGAGTACAGGCCCCAGGAGACGGAGACGCCCACCCTCGCCTCGCGCGTGGCGGAGATGCTCGGCGTCTCGCGCGCCTCGGCCGGAGAGATGCTGAAGCGGCTCGAGGCGGACGGGCTCGTCGAGCGCGGCGAGCACAAGGAGGCGATCCTCACCGAGTCGGGCCGCGAACGGGCCGAGCGCGTCGTCCGCAAGCACCGGATCATCGAGCGGCTCCTCACCGACTTCATGGGCTACACCGCGGCGGAGTCGCACATCCACGCGGACGAGCTCGGGGACACGTTCACCGACGACATGATCACGCGCATCGACGAGCGGCTCGGCCATCCCGAACGCTGCCCCCACGGGTGGCCGGTGGACACGGAGGCCGAGCAGGCCGAGAACATGGAGCTTGCGCCGCTCTCGGCGCTCGAGCCGGGCGCGAACGCGACGATCGTCAGGCTCGCCGAACACGACGGGGCCCTCCTGCACTGGTTCTACGACGAGGGCTTCGTCCCCGGCGCACGCATCGAGCTGGCCGCCGCCGAGCCCGCTGCAGGGCAGCTGCGCGTGCGCGTCGAGGGCGACGAGAAGTCGATCGCGGACAAGGCCGCCGCCGGCCTGTTCGTGCGCCCGGCGGCCTGATCTCAGGGCCCGCTCGAGGGCACGGTCGCCCTCGGGTTCGCCCAGCGTGTTCCGGGCGGAGCCTTCACCGTGATCGGGCCGTCCTTCTGCCAGGCGACGCTGATCGGACCGTGCGGCGTCGGCACCGTTCCGCGTGCCCACCAGACGCCGTCGTCGCGGTGGACGTCGACCACGAACGTCGCGAAGCCGGGCTTCGTCGGCCGCACGCCGAGCACGTAGCCCGTCAGCGCCGGCGCGGCGCCGCTCGACCAGCCGTGCGTCCACGATCCGTTCGGCGGACCGCCGCCGTACGGCCCGATCGCCTCCCACGTCGTGCCTGGGCCGTTCTTCACCATGTAGCCCCAGGCATGGCGGAGCAGGCTCAGCGCGGAAGCATCGAGCCGGGTCCGAAAGCGCGCAAGCACCTCGAAGAACGACATGAACGGGTAGACACGCCGGCTCGGGAGGATGCCCCACGGGTATCCCGACCACGTGTCGTTGTCGGCGATCGAGTTGCCGTAGCCGTAGGCGTTGTGCGCGGCGAGGTAGTCGAGAGCCGAGACTGCCTGCGCCCGGCTCGCGACGCCGGCGAGGACGGCGAACGCGTTGCCGTCCTGGGAGTGGACGAGGGGCCCGCGGAGCGTGTCCTTGAAGACGCCCGCCGCCGGGTCCCAGAACGCCGACTGGACGGCGGGGCGAAGCGCCGCGGCGCGACGCGACCAGCGCTTCGCCGCCGCGCGGTCACCCGTCCAGCGAGCGAGGTCTGCACCGAGCCCGAGCGCGCGAATGTACTGCGCGTTGTAGTAGGTGACGAACCGATCGCCGCGATCGATCTGGGCGTAGTCGACCCTCTGGCCGAGACGGTTCGCGAACAGCCCTTCCAGCATCTGCGCGGGGTACCAGCCGTCGAGCGCACGGACAACGTTCGGAAGCAGGGCGCGGCCTGCGGCGAGATCGCCGGAGTAGAGCACGTAGTCGTGGACGTCCTCGATCCAGTAGGCCGTGTAGTCGACGAGCAGCCGCTTCCCGAGCCGGCCCGTCGTCGGAGGGATCGCGCCCGAGGGGTCCTGATTTCGCGCGAAGAGCTCGAGCAGATGCTCCACCGGCGAGCCGGCGGCCCCGTCGGCGACGTAGAGCGTCTTCGCCGTCACCGCGAGATCGCCGATCCACACGCACCGGTCGCGCTCGACGCCGTCGAGAATGACCTCCGTCCCCTTCGGCACCGCGCAGGCGTCCGGCATGGCCACCGGCTTCGAGACCATCTCGCGGGCGGTCTCGACCGACGAGGCCCAGATCCGGTTCAGGAGCCTGTCGCTCGAGACGAACGATCCGCCTGCAGCGCCGGCAGTCGCCGGCCAGGCGAGAGCGAGCGCGGCCGCAACGGCCCCGAGGCCGCGAATCAGGTCGCGCCGCGAGCGGCTAATCGCGGCTCCGCGTCGAGGCCCGCGGCCTCGCGGAGCACGTCCGCCTTGTCGACTCGTTCCCATGTGAAGTCGTGGTCGTCGCGGCCGAAGTGCCCGTACGCGGCCGTCTTCGCGTAGATCGGGCGCCGCAGGTCGAGGTCGCGCATGATCGCGGCCGGCCGCAGGTCGAAGTGCTCGCGGACGAGCTCCTCGATCCGGGTCGCGGTGATCCCTTTCCGTTCGGTGCCGAAGCAGTCGACGAGGATCGAGAACGGATGCGCGACGCCGATCGCGTACGCCACCTGGAACAGGCAGCGGTCGGCAAGGCCCGCCGCGACGACGTTCTTGGCCACGTAGCGGGCCGCGTACGCGCCCGAGCGGTCGACCTTGGTCGGGTCTTTGCCCGAGAACGCGCCGCCGCCGTGCGGCGCTGCTCCGCCGTAGGTGTCGACGATGATCTTCCGCCCCGTGAGGCCGGCGTCCCCCATCGGCCCGCCGATCACGAACTTGCCCGTGGGGTTGACGAAGACGAAGTCCTTGTCTTCGAGCCGCCGCTCGTCGTAGAGGTGCCGCGGCAGGATCGGATGCAGCACGTGCTCGACGAAGTCCGGCTTGATCATCGTCTCGGCGTCGAGCCCTTCACGGTGCTGCGAGGAGACGAGGACGCGCTCGATCTCGACCGGCTGCTGGTGGCCGTGCTCGTCCACCTCGTAGCGGACCGACACCTGCACCTTGCCGTCGGGCCGCAGGTACGGCAGCACGTCGGCCTTGCGCACCTCCGAGAGCCGCCTCGCGAGCTTGTGGGCGAGCATGATCGGCAGCGGCATCAGCTCGGGCGTCTCGTCGGTGGCGTAGCCGAACATCATCCCCTGGTCGCCGGCCCCGAGCCGGTCCAGCGGATCGTCGTCGCCGGGATCGTGCTGGATCTCGAACGCCGTGTCGACGCCCTGCGCGATGTCCGGCGACTGCTCGTCGATCGCGACGACGATGCCGCACGTCTCCGCGTCGAAGCCGTACTTCGCGCGCGTGTAGCCGATCGATGCGATGCGCTGGCGCACGATGCGCGGGATGTCGACGTAGGTCGTCGTCGTGATCTCGCCGGCGACGATCACGAGCCCGGTCGTGATCAGCGTCTCGCAGGCGACGCGGCCCTCCGGGTCCTCGGCGAGGACGGCGTCGAGCACGGCGTCGGAGACCTGATCCGCGACCTTGTCGGGATGCCCTTCGGTGACCGACTCCGAGGTGAAGGAGAAGCTCCGCACGGCGATCCCGGAACCCTAGCGACTGCGGCGCGCTTTACTCCTCGGTCGGGCGGCGACCCATCAGGTCCCCGGCGAGCTCGAGCAGCGGCTGGCCCTCGAGCACCGAGCACACGCCCTCGGTGATCGGGAGCTCGATCCCGAGGCGGCGCGAGAGGTCGCGGAGCACCGGCGCCGTCGTCAGCCCTTCCACCACCTGCCCGATCTCGCTCCGCGCCTCGTCCTGGCTCGCTCCGCGTGCGATCAGCTCTCCGGCGCGGCGATTGCGGCCGCTCGGGTGCCAGCACGTGACGATCAGGTCGCCCATGCCGGCGAGCCCCGAGAACGTCTCCTGGTCGGCGCCGAGCGCCTCGCCGAGCCGCGCCATCTCGACGAGGCCCCGCGTGATCAGGGCCGCTTTCGCGTTGTCGCCGAGGCCGAGCCCGTCGACGGCGCCCGCGGCGAGGGCGATCACGTTCTTCGCCGCCGCGCAGAGCTCGACGCCGATCAGGTCGTCGTTCAGGTAGACGCGGAACAGGCTCGAGTTGATCGCCTCCTGGAGACGCTGTGCGAGGTCGGCGTCCTCGCTCGCGATCACCGTTGCCGCGGGCAGCCCGGCCGCGATCTCCTCTGCGAAGTTCGGGCCCGAGAGCACCGCGACCGGCCGCCCGCGGACGAGCGTCGAGAGCCGCGAACCGGTGTCCGGGTCGAGTCCTTTGGCGAGGCAGAGCACAGGCGCCGCCCCCGGCAGGGCGCGAACGACGGAGCCGAACGCGCGGCTCGGCACGGCCACCACGACGAGCTCGGCACCCTCGACCGGCGCGTCCTCGACGGTCGTCGCCTCGATTCCGGCCAGGTCGACGTCGGTCAGGAAGCGCGGGTTGTGTCCCGTCTCCCGGATCGCGTGCGCGTCCTCGGCGTGGTGGGTCGCGAGCGTCACCTCGTGCGCGCGGTCGGCCAGGAGGCGCGCGAACCCCGTGCCCCACGTCCCGCCTCCGATCACCACAACCCTCACGAGCGGCGCCTGAAGTCGATCGAGACGGGAACCCCCTCGAGCTCGAGCCGCTCGCGTAGCTCGTTCTCGACCCAGTAGGCGTAGTCGCGCGTCACGAGACTCGTGTCGTTGACCGTGAAGCGAAAGCGCGGCGGACGCGTCGCGACCTGCGCGCCGTAGAGCAGATTGAGCCGCTTTCGGCCCCGCGACGGCGGCTGCCGCTGCTCGCGCAGGTCGCCGAGGATGCGGTTCAGCTCCGCCGTCGGAACGCGTCCGGCATGCTTGTCGAAGAGCTCGCCGACCTTGTCGAGAAGGCGCGTGATGCCTCGTCCCGTCGTCGCGGACGTCGTGATGAACGGTGGGCGCTGGCGCAGACGGCGCAGGAGCTCGGGGCGCACGTCCTCGATCGTCACCTGCGAAACGTCCCATTTGGAGAGGACGACGAGGGTCGAGCACAGCGACTTCCGCGCAACGTCGGCAACGGCGAGGTCCCCCTCGACGATCCCCTCGCTCGCGTCGACGAGGACGAGTGCGACGTCGGCCCGCGCAGCGGCTTGGAGCGCACGCAGCTCCGAGTAGTACTCGATCCCCTGGCGCTGGTGCCGCTTCCGCCGCAGTCCGGCGGTGTCGATCAGGACGTACGTGCGGCCGTCCCGCTCGAGCTGGGTGTCGATCGCGTCGCGCGTCGTTCCGGGCACGTCCGAGACGATCGTCCGCTCGGCGCCGATCAGCGCGTTGAGAAGCGACGACTTGCCGACGTTCGGACGACCGAGGATCGCGACCCGGATCGCCTCGTCGCCGACGACGTGGCGGCCGCCCTCGGCGGTGTCCTCGAGCCGCGCGACCACCTCGTCGAGCAGGTCGCCGGCGTTGTGGCCGTGCATCCCCGACACGGGCAGCGGATCGCCCAGCCCGAGCCGGTGGAACTCCAGCGCGAGCGCCTCCTGAGAGGGGTCGTCGATCTTGTTCGCGAGCACGATCACGGGCCGCTTGGCCGCGCGGAGGATCGCGGCGAGCTCCTCGTCGCCGGGGGTCACGCCCGCGCGGGCATCGACGACGAAGAGGACGAGGTCGGCCTCGGCGATCGCGGCACGAGCCTGGTCTGCGACCGAGCGCGTGATTGCGTCCTTCGCGGTCACGTCCACTCCGCCGGTGTCGACGAGCAGGAACCGCTTGCCCGCCCACTCGCAGACGAGCTCCTTCCGGTCTCGTGTCGTCCCCCCCGTCTCGTGCACGACGGCGGCCCGCGTCGCGGTGAGCCGGTTGACGAGCGTCGACTTGCCGACGTTCGGATAGCCGACGATCGCGACCGTCCCGAGGAGCTGATCGTCAGTCGGGGCATCGGCCCCGTTCTCGGTGCTCACGGCGGCGTCTCGCCCTCCGGGCGACCGCGCTCGTGGGCGCCGGCAAGCCAGTCCCAGAGCGTCCGGATCCGCCGCTCGATCTCGGCGCTCCCCTCCCGGTAGCCCGGGCCGCCCTTCGGGTACCCGTCGAGGTCGAACGGCTCGCCGACGGCCATCGAGCAGGGCGCGAAGTTGCCGACCCGCCAGAACTGCGTGCCGTAGACGGCCACGGGCACGACAGGCACCTGCTCCTGGATCGCCACCATCGCCGCGCCCGGCTGCGCCTTGCCCGGGACGCCGGACCGCTGGCGGGTGCCCTCGACGAAGACGCCGAGCGCGCGTCCGTCGCGAACGGCCTGGCGCATCAGCCGCACCGCCTCGCGGTCGGATTCGCCCCGCCGGACGGCCACCGCGCCGTGCCAGCGGATGAACGGCCCGAATCCCGGCACACGGTGAACCTCGACCTTCGCCACGTAGTTGAGGTTGCGCGGCGAGAGGGACCCGACGAGAGCGACGTCGATCCAGCTCAGATGGTTGATCGCGAGCACGCAGCCGGCGCTCCGAGGGATGCGCTCGAGCCCGTAGCCGCGCGCGCGCGTCGCGAACTTCGTGAGCGGCTGGAGGTAGAGCCGCGAGGTCCGCCAGGCGAGATCGCCGTACGCCATCGCGTCAAGCCGGTCAGACGGCCGTGTGCGCCCGGACGAGGCCTTCGATGCGCGTCACCACGTCCTCGACGTCAACGTGGGTGGTGTCGATCTCGACCGCGTCGTCCGCCTTCTGCATCCGGGTGCGGTCCGAGTCGTCGCGAAGCCTGAGGTCGGTCGCGAGCGCGTCGGCGCCCACCTCGGGCCGCTCCTCCTGCCGGCGGCGCGCTCGCACCGCCTGGTCGGCGACGAGGTAGACCTTCACCTCGGCGTCGGGCACCACGACCGTGCCGATGTCGCGGCCCTCGATCACGGCGTCACCCTCCTCGGCGAGCTCCCGCTGCCGCTCGCGCATCACCTCGCGGACCTCCGGATGGGCCGCGACGGCGGGCACCGAGCGATCGACCTCCGCCAGGCGGATCTCGCGCGTGACGTCGTCACCGGCGACGAAGACCCGCCCGTCCGCGTCGAACATGACCGGGTTCGCCCGAGCGAGCGTGCCGAGCGCGTGGCCGTCGTCCTCAGAGACGCCGCGCTCGAGCGCGAGCCAGGTGAGGCCGCGGTACATGGCGCCCGTGTCGAGGTAGCGGAAGCCGAGCCGCTCGGCGAGCGTCCGGGCAACCGTGCTCTTGCCGGCCCCGGCCGGGCCGTCGATCGTGACGATCATCTCTGGATCACCGAGTCGAGGAGGTCGAAGAAGCCGGGGAAGCTTATAGCCGCCGATTCCGCCCCCTCGAGGCGCACTCCCTCGCGCGAGACGATGCCCGCGATCGCGCCCAGCATCGCGATCCGGTGGTCTCCGCCGGCCTCGATCCTGCCGCCGCGTGGCCGCCGCGGTACGCCGCGGACCGCGAACCCGTCCGGGGTGGCGCGGGCCCGGACGCCGATCGCGCGCAGCGCCTGGACGACGGCGTCGATCCTGTCGCTCTCCTTCACGCGCAGCTCCTCGGCGCCGGCGACGACGCTCTCGCCGCGCGCGCACGCGGCGAGCAGACCGAAGAGCGGCAGCTCGTCGACGAGGAGCGGCACCTCGGCCGGCTCGATCTGCGTCGCGACGAGCGGCTGCGCCTCGACCTCGAGGTCGCACACGAGCTCGCCGGCCACGCGACGGCGGCCGTGAACGCCGACGCGGGCGCCCATCCGCTCGAGGACGTCGACGATGCCCGTCCGGCGCGGGTTGAGGCCCAGGTCGTGAACCGTCACCGCCGACTCCGACAGGAGCGCCGCGGCCACGAGGAACGGAGCGGCCGACGAGATGTCGCCGGGAACGTCGACCTCCGGCAGCTCGAGCGGCGCACCCCCGTCGACCGTGATCGAGCTCCCGCGGACGGAGAGCCGCGCCCCCGCGGCGCGCAGCATCAGCTCGGTATGGTCGCGGGTCTGAATCGGCTCGAGCACGGTCGTCCGCCCGCGCGCGCCGAGGCCCGCGAGCAGGATCGCGGACTTCACCTGCGCGCTCGCGACCGGCAGCTCGTACTCGATCCCCTCGAGCTCGGCACCCTCGATCGTGAGCGGCAGGCAGCCGTCCGTCGACGAGATGACGGCTCCCATGCGCCGGAGGGGCTCCGCCACGCGCTCCATCGGACGCTGCGAGAGCGACTCGTCGCCGGCGAGCTCGAACCGTCCGCGCTGGAAGGCGAGCACCCCCATCACGAGCCGCGCGAGCGTGCCCGCGTTGCCGCAGTCGATCGGCTCCGCGGGCGCCGCGAGCCCGCGCAGGCCGGCCCCATGGACACGCAGCGTGTCCACGTCCTCCTCGTCGACGCGCACACCGACGGCCCGCAGCGCGCCGACCGTCGACTCGGTGTCTCCGGAGCGGCCGAAGCGTCGGACGAGCGTCTCGCCGTCGGTCAGCGCGCCCACGAGCAGCGCGCGGTGCGAGATCGACTTGTCGCCCGGAACGGCGATGTGCCCGGCGACCCGGACGGCCGGCTCGACCTTCACGCGCCCTCATCGAGCACCGCGGAGACGACGACGTCGTACCCCTGGCTCTCGAGCAGCTCAGCCGCCCGACGCGCGTCGCTCTCGCCCGTGACGAGCACGGTCACGGTTCCGCCGCGCTCCGGCGAGATGTGCTGCAGCTCGAAGTCCTCGATGTTGATCCGCTCGGCGCCCAGCGCCTGCGTGATCGCTGCGAGCACGCCGGGTCGGTCCGGGACGTGGACGCGCAGCTGGTGCAGCGCGCCCGCGTCGTCGTAGGCGCTCTCGAGCATGTGGCGCCGGTTCTGCGCCGCCTCGCCGATCCAGCGGGCGAGGAAGCCGGCATCGCCGCCTGCCAGGGCGGTCTCGACCTGCTCGATCCGCCGCCGGTGCTCGGCGAGCGCGTCGCGGACCGCGCCGGCGTTGTCGAGGAAGATGTCGACCCAGATGCGGGGGTTCGCGCCCGCGATGCGCGTCATGTCGCGCAGCGAGCCGCCGGCGTTCGCGAGCGGCTCGTGACCCTCGACGCGCGTCGCGCCCGCCTGGTTCACGACGACGTTCGCGAGCACGTGCGGCACGTGGCTCGTCAGCGCGACGAGCCGGTCGTGGGCGGCCGGGTCGATCGCAACCGGAACCGCACCGAGCTCGCCGACGAAGCCGTGCACGAGCCGGTGCCGCGCCGGGTCGGTGTGCGACGTCGGGGTCAGGAACCACGTCGCGCCCTCGAAGATGCGCGCCGAGGCGTGCTCGGCCCCCCTCGCCTCGGAGCCGCAGATCGGGTGGCCGCCGACGAATCGCGGCGATCCGTCCGCGGCGGCGACGACGCTCGCCTTGGTCGAGCCGACGTCGGTCACGGTCGTCCCGTCCTGCGCGGCGTCGAGCACGACCGCGACCTGACCCGCAAGCGCCGCGATCGGCGCCGCGACGACCGCGAGCTCGGCGGCCGCGAGCGCCGCCTCGAGCGAGTCGGAGGCGTCGTCGACCGCGCCGCGCTCGACCGCCGCCGCGAGCGCGTCCGGATCGGGGTCCCAGCCGGCCACGCGCGCGCCGCGCTCCTTCGCCGCGAGGCCGACCGAGGCGCCGATCAGCCCGGTGCCGACCACCGTGAGCCGTGTGACGGGCATGGCTATCGGCGCATCAGCTCGGCCAGGCGGAACGCCAGGTCGAGCGACTGGCGCGCGTTCAGGCGCGGGTCGCAGAGCGTCTCGTAACGATGGTCGAGCTGCTCCTCGGTCAGATCCTCGGAGCCGCCGAGACACTCGGTCACATCCTCGCCCGTGTACTCGAGGTGAACGCCGCCCGGCCACACGCGCTCGGCCCGGCACGCGGCGAAGAACCCCTCGAGCTCGGCCATGATCGCGTCGAAGTGGCGCGTCTTGCGCCCGCCGTTCAACCGCAGCATGTTCCCGTGCATCGGGTCGCATGCCCACACGACCGGGTGGCGCGCCTCGCGCACCGCACGGAGGAGCGGCGGCAGCAGGTCCTCGACCCGGTCGGCGCCGAGGCGGGCGATCAGCGTCAGCCGCCCGGGAACCCGGTCGGGATTGAGCTTCGCGCACAGCTCGACCAGCTCCTCGGGCGTCGCGCCCGAGCCGACCTTGATGCCGATCGGGTTGTGCACGCCCGAGAAGAACTCGACGTGCGCGCCGTCGGGCTGGCGCGTGCGATCGCCGATCCAGAGCATGTGCGCCGAGCAGTCGTACCAGTCGCCCGTCAGAGAGTCGCGCCGCGTGAGCGGCTCCTCGTAGTCGAGCAGCAGCCCCTCGTGGCTCGTCCAGACGTCCACCTGGTGCAGCTGCGGCGTCGCTTCGAGGTCGATCCCGCACGCGGCCATGAACGCGAGCGCGCGCTCGATCTCGGAGGCGAGCTGCTCGTAACGCTGGCCCTGGGCCGAGCTCGCGACGAAGTCCTGGTTCCACGAGTGGACCTGCGTCAGATCGGCGAAGCCGCCCTTCGTGAACGCGCGGACGAGGTTCAGCGCGGCGGCGGAGAAGTAGTAGCCGCGAAGCATCCGCTCGGGGTCGGGCGTGCGGGCCTCGGCGATCGGGGCGTCGTCGTGGATCATGTGCCCGCGGAAGACCGGGATCTCGCCGTCGGGGGTCGTCTCGGTCGCCGAGGAACGCGGCTTCACGAACTGCCCGGCGATCCGGCCGACCTTGAGCACGGGCAGCGCGGCCCCGTAGGTGAGGACGGCGGCCATCTGGAGGAGAATCTTCAGCCGCTCGCGGATCGCGACCGCCGAGTACGCGGCTCCGCTCTCGGTGAGGCGGCCGTAGTCGTGGAAGGACTCGGCGCAGTCGCCGGCCTGGAGCAGGAACGCGCGGCCCGCGGCGACCTCGGCGAGCGCAGAGCGCACCTGCCGTGCCTCGCCCGCGAAGACGAGCGGCGGCAGGGCGTGGAGGGTGCGGTTGATCTCCTCGACGCGCGCGTCGTCGGGCCACTCCGGCTGCTGGAGCGCACGATGGTCCCGCCAGGAAGAGGGCGACCAGGTGGAGTCGACGACGGCCACGCCGTCAGTGTAGGGCGACACGGTGGAGGCACGGCTACGCTCCGGCCGATGCGCATCTTCTCCGGCATCCAGCCAACGGGCGCGAAGCACTTCGGCAACTACTCGGGCGGCTTCCGCCAGTACGCCGCGACGCAGGAGCAGGGCGACGCGTTCTTCTGCATCGTCGACCTGCACTCGATCACGGTCGACTTCGACCCGACCGACCTGCACGATCGCTCGCTCGATCTGGCGGCGATGCTCTTCGCGACCGGGCTCGACCCCGAGCGCTCGACCGTGTTCGCGCAGAGCCACGTGACGGCGCACGCCGAGGCCGCGTGGCTCCTGGCCGCGGTGACGAGCTACGGCCAGCTCGGACGGATGACGCAGTTCAAGGACAAGGGCGAGCGGCAGGACTTCGTCTCCGCCGGCCTCTTCACCTATCCGGTGCTGATGGCGGGCGACATCCTGCTCTACCAGACCGATGCCGTCCCGATCGGCGACGACCAGCGCCAGCACCTCGAGCTCGCGCGCGACGTCGCGGAGCGCTTCAACGCGCGCTTCGGCGAGACGTTCGTCGTGCCGGACGGGATCTACCCCGAGATCGGGGCGCGGATCATGGACCTCCAGGAGCCGACGAGGAAGATGTCGACCACGGGCGGGACGCCGCAGGGAACCGTGCTGATGCTCGATCCCCCCGACGTGATCCGCAAGAAGGTGCGGAGCGCCGTGACCGACTCCGGCAGCGAGGTCCGGCGGGGTGACGACAAGCCGGGCGTGACGAACCTGATCGACATCATGACCGTCGCCACGGGCGAGTCTCCCGAGGCGATCGAGGCGCGCTACGACGCGGGTGGGTACGGGCAGTTCAAGAGCGACGTCGCGGAGGCGGTCGTCGGGCTGCTCGAGCCGATCCAGGCCCGGTACGCGGAGCTGCGCAACGACCCCGGCGAGCTGGCTCGGCTCCTCGCGATGGGGGCAGACAAGGCGCGCGAGGCCTCCGCGCCGACGCTCGGGGCGATGTACGAGCGGATGGGCTTCGTCCCCCGCGCCTCGTAACTCGGTTCGGAATGACGCTTCGCCGGCTGGATGCGCTTGGGCGGTGCGAGGCAAGGACGCAGCGGAACGCCGATATCGGGCGAGATATCGGCGTTTCCGAGGACGCAGCATCGCCGCGCCCAGCGCAGCCGGACGGCACAAGGCTTCGTTCTGAATCGAGTTCTTAAGTCAGAGCCCGACCGCCGAGCGCAGCGCCGCGACCTCGTCCGCTGTCAGCTCGCGCCACTCCCCCGGTGCAAGCTCCTCCACGCCGAGCGGCCCGTAGCGCGAGCGGTGCAGGCGGGTCACGGGGTGGCCGACGGCGGCGAGCATCCGCTTCACCTGGTGCTTGCGCCCCTCGTGGATCGCGAGCTCCACCCGACCGGGGGCGAGACGGCGGGCACGGGCCGGTGAGGTACTGCCGTCCTCGAGCTCGACGCCCTGCGCCAGCCGGCGCAGCGCGTCCTCGCCCGGGTCGCTCTCGACGTCTGCCACGTACACCTTCTCGACCTCGTGGCGCGGGTGGGCGAGCCGGTGGGCGAGCTCGCCGTCGTTCGTCAGGAGCAGGACGCCCGTCGTGTCGGCGTCGAGCCGTCCGACGGGGACGACGCGGCTTGCGTGGTCGACCAGCGACACGACCGTCGGCCTGCCCAGCGGGTCGCGCGCCGTCGTCACGACGCCGGCCGGCTTGTGGAGCAGGACGTAGGCGAGGCGCTGCCGCTCGAGCGGCCGCCCGTCGAGCGCCACGCGGTCGCGAGCGCCGACGAACGTGTTCAGCTGCCCGGGCTCGCCGTTCACGGTCACGCGCCCGGCCTTGATCAGCTCGTCCGCCCCACGACGGGACGCGACACCGGCACGGGCAAGCCAGGCATTGAGGCGCATGGAAGAAGTTTCGCTTTCGTTGCGGCGCCGTCACACACGCGTCACTGGACGGCGGCTACCGTGACCTCAGGGGGCTCGCGCCCCCTTGGGGGGTATTCGGCGGCGTTGGGGGATAGCCGGCCGCGAGACAGCCCGCAGGTGGGGTAGCTCGGACAGGTGGGGCAGGGAGCTGCTGGCGGCAGGCCGAGCTCAGGGCACGTACTCGGCGCCTTCGAGATTCCAGGTCGGGCTCATCGCCTCGAGGTTGCTCTTCAGGCGAAGCTGCGCGAAGCCCTTCGCGTTCGGCCGGACGAGCCAGAAGTGCGCGGTCTTCTCGCTGCCGACGATGACCGCGTTCGGGTAGCGCGTTGCGAGGACCGCCGCCGGCAGGAAGTACACGTTCTTGGTGTAGGCGTCGGTGAGGTAGAGCCCCGGCGCGGCGGCGCCGCGTGGCGCGTCACCGCGGCCGATGACGGCGATCGGGTTGATGCCCTCCGGCAGGTTGACGAGAGTCCGCACGGTTCCGTCCGCCTTCATCGCGAGCACGCGCCCCGCGCCGGGAGTGCCTCCGCCGGGGTCGTAGTCGATCGCGATCAGGAGCTCTCTCGACGCGAGTCCGAACTCCGCCGGCGCGAGCTCGATGTTGTCGGCGCCGCCGGGGCCCGGGAACGAGCCGACGCGGCGCATCGACGCGTCGGGGCCGAACGCGTACACGGTGCCGCCGTCACCCGCCGGGCCGCCCGTCGTCACGAGCATCGCGTAGCCGAAGTCGCCGAGCGTGTCGAAGGCGATCACCCCGTCCTGCTTGTCGATCTCCGGGATCGTGGCGAACACCGACGTCGTCCCGTCCTGCGCGAGCCGGTAGACGACGCCGTGCGGGGCGTGGCAGTAGACGAACCCGGCCGGCCAGCCGCGCGCCGCGGGTGACGGCCGGCAACGGACCTCCTCGATCTCGCTCGGGATGGTCGCGAACTGCGTGAGCGGCGCTCCGCCGGGCCCGCTGACCGAGAACGTCCCGAGCGTCTCGGTCGCGTAGAGGAACCGGTCGCCCGTCCACGTGATGTCGGAGAGCGGCAGCGCGGTCTCGGCGAAGAGCCTGAAGGCGAGCGTGGGCGGCGGCACCCGCTTCGCTTTGGGCTTCGGCTTCGCGGTCTCCGCCGCGATCGGCGCGGCAAGCGCCACCGCCGCTGCGAGCAGCGCCGTCCACGAGGCCCGCTGCCGGCGCGTGGGCGCCACGCGGCAATCGTATTGCTGGTCGGCTCAGAAGAGCAACGCGGCGAGCCGTCTGCGGTACTGCGACGAGAGGGGGTGATCCTGACCGAGCTCGCCGAACAGGTCGACCATCACGCGCCGAGCCTCCTCGCGCTGGTCAGGGTCCGCCGCGCGGCCGAGCAGGATCTCGAACGCGCGCTCGTAGTCGCCCGCCTTCAGCGCCTGCGAGACCTCGGCGTCGTCGAGCGCCTCGGCCACCGGCGGCTTCGTGAGCTCGTCGAGGAACAGGTCGACGCCGTTGCGGGAACGCGAGCCGACGAACTCGGCGACGACGCGACCGTTCTTGAACGCCTTGACCGCCGGGATGCTCGAGATCGCGTACTCCCGCGCGAGGCTCTTGTTCGAATCGATGTCGACCTTCGCGAGCACGACGCCACGTCCCTCCACCGCCTGCTCGAGCACCGGCGTCAGCTGCTTGCACGGCCCGCACCACTCCGCCCAGAAGTCCACCACCACCGGTGTCTCGGCCGAGCGGCGGATCACCTCGGTCTCCCAGGTCGCCTCGTCGACGTCCACAGGGCAACGCTAGCCGCCGCAGGGGTCGTCGCGGCCGGTTGCATCGCGCCTCGGGCGTCCTCTAAGGTCGGCGCACTTCGGCAGGCCTGACAAAGGAGGAAAGCGATGGTCCGCACGTTCATCCGCCATCAGGTCCGGGACTACCCGGCCTGGCGCAGCGTCTACGACTCGGTCGGCGAGATGCAGGAGCAGGGAGGCGTGCGGGCCAAGGCTGTCTTCCAGGCGCCGGACGACCCAAACGACGTCATCGTGTGTCACGACTTCGACGACGTCGCGACGGCCGAGGCGTTCTTCGCGTTGCCCGAGCTTGGCGAGGCGATGACGCGGTCGGGCGTCGAAGGCGAGCCGACGGTCTGGTTCGGGGTCGCTACCTGAGCCGACTTCGAACTCGGCTCGAGATGACGCTTCGCCGGCTGGGTGCGATCAGCGGTGCGAGGCAAGGACGCAGCGGAACGCCGATATCGAGCGAGCTATCGGCGTTTCCGAGGACGCAGCCTCGCGCCGCTGAGTACAGCCGGACGGCACAAGGCTTCATCTTGAATCGAGTTCCTAGGCGGGGCGCTTCTCCGCCACCGCCTCGAGGCGGGCGCGAATCTCGGTCACGTCGGCGCCCACGTCCTCGACGCGCGGCAGCGCCGCCAGCGACTCGAGCTCGAACACGCGCTCGAAGAGCGGCGTCGTGCGGTAGCGAACGGCACCGAACTCGGCCTCACGGCCCGACTCGGCGAGGAGCCCGCGCTCGACGAGCCCGGCGACGACGCCGTCGACGTTCACGCCGCGGATGCGCGCGATCTCGGGGCGCGTGCACGGGCCGAGGTAAGCGACGATCGCGAGCGTCTCGAGCGCCGCCGGCGAGAGGCCTCGCTCGACCGGGCGCTCGAAGAGGCGCGCGCAGGCCTCGGCGGCCTCGCGCGAGGCACGGAAGCCCCAGCCCCCGGCGACATGCTCGAGCACGATCCCGCTCCTGCCCTCGCGGAAGCGCTCGCCGAGCAGCTCGAGCGCGGCCTCGACACGGCCCGGCTCGTCGTCGGTCGCGAACGCGAGGTCGGTCTCCGAGAGCGGTTGCGAGGCGACGACGAGCAGCGCCTCGATCGAGCGAGCGAGCTCCTCGACCGGACTCGACGGGATCAGGCGGAGCGGACGTTCCAAGATCGACTCCTTTCTGCCTCGACGCGCGAAATCCTTATCGGGGCGAACGGGCTCGCCTGGCCAAGCGCGAGCTCGCCCTGCTTGCAGAGCTCGAGCAGCGCGAGGAACGCCACCGCGACCTCGACGCGGGAGAAGCCGGCCACCTCCTGGTCGAAGTCGAGCCGCGCGCGCCCTCGCAGGAGTGAGCGCCACCGCTCGAGAAACTGCGCGACCGGCGGAAAGCGCAGCGCGAGGTGCGCCGTCGACGGCGTCGGCGGCTCGACGGCGAGCGCTCTGATCGCGTCGGCGAGCCGGAGCGGCTCCTGCCGGGCGATACTCGGCTCCGGTCGGACCGGAGCGAGGGGCGCGGGTCCGAGGCGGAAGTAGCGATCGCGGCCAGCCCGCAGGCGCTCGGCGAGCCACGCCGCGACCTCCTTTGCGCGCCGGTACTCGGCGAGCCGGCGCGCGAGCTCCTCGGCCGCCTCCTCCGGCTCGAGCTCCGCGAGCTCGGACGCCTCGTCGGGGAACAGCGCGCGCGCCTTCAGCTCGAGCAGTGCCGAGAAGAGCACGAGGAACTCCCCACATGCGTCGAGGTCGAGCTCGTCGCGCTCGGCGAGCCGCTCGACGAAGGCGACGACGATCTCCGCCAGATCGACCTCCTGGAGCGGCAGCTCCTCGCGCAGGACGAGCGAGAGCAGGAGGTCGAACGGGCCCTCGAAGGCGTCGAGATCGAGCTCGAGCTCGCCGACGGCGGTGGCCGACATCGCGCCGCAGGGTAACCGCGCTACCGGACGCGGCCTTTGGGGACCGCCATCTTCGGGCCGGGTGGCTTCACGGGACGGCGGCTCCGGCGCCCGTCGGGCCTCGGGCCGTGACCGAGCAGCTGCCACCAGACGAAGAACGCGGTCGAGCAGCAGAACAGCACGATCGAGACCCAGGCGTTCAGGCGCAGCGGGCCGTACACGTGGGCCTGGTCGACGCGGAGGAGCTCCTCGAAGAAGCGGCCGAAGCAGTAGTACGAGACGTAGAGCGCGAACAGCGCCGGCGGGCGGATCACGAACCGCCGGTCGACGTAGAGCAGCATCGCGACGCCGGCGAGGTCCCAGATGAGCTCGTAGAGGAACGTCGGGTGGAAGGTCAGGCTCAGCAGGTACTGCTCGGGCCGGAACGCCGGATCGATCTCGAGCCCCCACGGCAGGTCGGTCGGTTTCCCGAACAGCTCCTGGTTCCACCAGTTGCCGATGCGGCCGATTCCCTGGGCGAGCAGCAGGCCCGGCGCGGTCGCGTCCATGAACGGGGCGATCCGCTCGCCCGAACGGTGGACGACCCAGATGCCGACGAGCGTCCCGCACAGGATCCCACCCCAGACGCCGAGGCCTCCTTCCCACACCTCGAAGACGCCTTGCCACTTGGGCGACGGGACCTGGCTCCACGAGGTGAGGTCGTGGTAGAGGCGCGCGCCGATCACGCCGGCGGCGACGCTCCACACGGCGACGCGGAGCACGAGATCGGTGTCCCCGCCGCGTCGGCGCCAACGCACCGCGGTGAGCCAGATGCAGGCCAGGATCGCCACGAGGAGCGTCAGCCCGTACATGTGGATCGTCAGCGGGCCGATGTCGAGCGTGCCGCTCGAGGGAGAGGGGATCGACGCGGCGAGGCCCGTCACGGACGAGGATTCTGCCCAGGAGGAATCGCCCTTGCAGGGCGAGCCTCCCGGCCGGAGCGAACCTGGTTAGAGAAGGATGCGGAGGGCGAGCTCGGGAGTGCAGCCCTGCTCGACGAGAGCGATCGCGCGATGAAGGTCGATTTCGGGCCGTAGCGCCAGCTCTGCAGCCGAGTGGAGGTCGTAGCCGGCGCGCTCGAGCTCCTCGCTGCGCCAACGCACAACCCGCTCCTGCTCGGTCTCGGTGATCTCCATCTCGGTTGCGGTCATCGGGCTTCCTCCTCGAGAGATCCTTTACTCGCTGAAACGCCGCGCGGACCGTTTCGTTGCGGTGTGCGACAAGGATTTACGGACCCTTTACGGGCTGTTAGCAGTCGGGCACGGCGGGCTTTTTGCGCCCTACGGGAGCGCCGACTCGCCCAGGAGCGCGCGCACCTCGGCGTAGAAATCGGGCTCGGGCTGGACCCGGAACTTGGGCCCGAGCTCGTACACCTTCATGCCGTCCGAGGTGACGCAGTCGACGAGCACCGGGCTCTCGCCGGGGAAGTCCCGGATCACCGCGGCGAGCTCCCTGATCGTCCCGGCGCCCGCGCGCGTCGCGTCGATTCGGAGCCGGACCTCGCGCTTCGAGGCGACCGACTCGAACGCCGACACCTCCTGCGCGACGAGCTTCGTCTCGCCCTCCTTGTGGTCGACCCGGCCCTTGACGATCACGATCCGCTCGGGCACGCAGAGCTCGGCCGCGGCGGTGTAGGTCGAGTTGAAGACCACGCAGTCGACGCCGCCCGTGACGTCGTCGAGGCGGATGAAGACCATCGGCTCACCGCGCTTCGTCGTCAGCTGCTTCACCTCGCCGACGATGCCGCCGACGACGACGGTCTCGCCGTCGCGGCGCCGCTCGAGCTCGGCGATCGTTGCGTCCGTCTTCGCCCGGAGCTCGCCCCGGAGCGACGCGAGCGGATGCTCGGAGACGTACAGGCCGAGCGTCTCCTTCTCCATCCGCAGCAGCTCGCTCCCCTCGAACTCCTCGGCGTCGATCGGCGGGCGATGCTTCTTGCCGGCGAGCTCCGCCTCCCCGGCGGGGTCGTCGAAGATCGAGGCCTGACCGGCGAGGCGATCGGCCTGCTGCCGCTGGCCCGCAGCGAGGGCCTGCTCGAGGACGGCGAGCATCCCCCTGCGCGACCCCGGCAGCGCGCCGCACTTGACGAGCGACTCGAGCGCGCGCTTGTTGACCACCGACGGGTCGACCCGCTCGGTGAAGTCCCAGAGCGAGTCGAACGGGCCGCCCTCCTCGCGCGCCCGGAGGATCGTGCGGCAGGCGAGCTCGCCGACGCCCTTCACGGCGTTGAGGCCGAAGCGGATCTTGCCCCCGACGACCGCGAAGTCGATCTGCGACTCGTTCACGTCCGGCGGCAGCACCTCGATCCCGAGCTCGTGGCAGGCGTTGACGTAGAACGGCACGCGGTCCTTCGTGTTCATCACCGAGCTGATGAGCGCGGCCATGTACTCGCACGGGTGGTGGGCCTTGAGCCAGGCGGTGCGGTAGGAGATCAGCGCGTAGCAGGCGGCATGGGACTTGTTGAACGAGTAGTCCTGCGCTTTCTCCATGTCGTCCCAGAGCTGGCGCGCGACCGCGTCGGGCGTCTCGTTCGCGACGGCGCCCTCGATGAACTTGTTCTTCAGGGACGCCATCAGCGCGTGGATCTTCTTGCCGATCGCCTTCCGCAAGTCGTCGGCCTCGGCAGGCGTGAAGCCGCCGATTTGCTTCGCGATCTCCATCGACTGCTCCTGGTAGACGGAGATCCCGAACGTCGAGCCGAGGATCGGCTTCAGGCGCGGGTCGAGGAACGTCACGGGCTCCTTGCCATGCTTGCGGTTCCCGTAGTTCGGGATGTACTGCATCGGGCCCGGGCGGTAGAGCGCGACGAGGGCGACGAGGTCCTCGAACTCGGTCGGCCGCACCTGGCGGAGCGCCTCGCGCATGCCGGACGACTCGAACTGGAAGACGCCGGTGGCGTCGCCGCGGGCGAGCATCTCGTACGTCTCGCGGTCGTCCATCGCGATCTGCGCGATGCCGAGGTCTCCGCCAACGAGCTCGACGGCCTTGTCGATCACGTCCAGGTTGCGCAGGCCGAGAAAGTCCATCTTCAGCAGGCCGAGCTCCTCGACGTCGCCCATCGCGAACTGCGTCACGACCTCCTGGTCGGCGCCCTTCTGCTGGAGCGGCACGACGTCGACGAGCGGCTCCGCGCCGATCACGACGCCGGCGGCGTGGATCGAGTCCGCGCGGGTGAGCCCCTCGAGCGGGCGCGCGAGCTCGACGATCTCCTTCGCCACGGGGTCCGAGTCCACCGCGCGCCGGAGCTCGGCCCCCGCCTTCAGACACTCGTCGAGCGTCTGGCCGGGGCCCTCGGGAATGAGCTTCGCGACCTTGTCGACGACGCCGTACGGGATCTCGAGCACGCGCCCGGCGTCGCGCACCGCCGCGCGTGCGGCCATCGTCGAGAAGGTGATGATCTGCGCGACGCGGTCGCGACCGTACTTCTCGGTCACGTAGTTGATGACACGCTCGCGCCCGGCCACGGCGAAGTCGATGTCCATGTCCGGCATCGACTTGCGGCCCGGGTTGAGGAAGCGCTCGAAGAGCAGGTCGTGGCGGATCGGGTCGAGATCGGTGATCTCGAGGCAGTAGGCGACGAGGCTGCCGGCGGCCGAGCCGCGTCCCGGGCCGACGCTGATTCCGTCGCCCTTCGCGAAGCGGATGAAGTCCCAGACGATCAGGAAGTAGTCGGCGAAGCCCATCTCCCTGATCGTCTTCAGCTCGAAGCTGAGGCGCTCCCGGAGCTCGGGCGTGACCTCGCCGTAGCGTCGCTCGAGCCCCTTCTCGCACAGCTCGACCAGGTAGTCGAACGCGTCGCGGCCGTCGGGGGTCGGGAAGTGCGGCAGCAGGATCCGGCCGAGCTCGAGCTCGACCGAGCAGCGCTCCGCGACCTCGAGCGTCCGGAGAAGAGCGTCAGCGTGGCCGGGGAAGTCCTCCGCCATCTCGGCGGGGGACTTGAAGTAGAAGTGGTCGGTCTCGAAGCGCCAGTGGTTCGGGTTCTTGAGCGAGTCGCCCGACTGGATGCAGAGGAGCGCCTCGTGGGCGCGCGCGTCCTCGCGGCTCAGGTAGTGGACGTCGCCGGTGGCCACGGTCGGCAGGCGGCGCTTCGCGGCGAGCTCCACGAGCTGCGGCAGGATCCGTGTCTGCACGTCGAGGTGGGCGTTCTGCAGCTCGACGTAGACGTCGTCGGAGCCGAACACCTGCACGAGCCGGTCGAGCTCGGCCTCGGCGTCGCCCGCGCGGCTCTCCTCGAGCGCCTTGCAGACGCGGCCGGAGAGACATCCGGAGAGCGCGATCAACCCCGCCGAGTGCCGCTCGAGCAGCTCCCAGTCGACCCGCGGCTTGTAGTAGTAGCCCTCGAGGTAGCCGAGGCTCGAGAGCTTGATCAGGTTCCCGTATCCCGGCCGCGTCGGCGGCGAGCAGCGTCAGATGGGCGTTGCCCTTCGTCAGCGCGCGGCGATCGTCGGTGACGTAGACCTCGCAGCCGACGAGCGGCTTCACGCCCGTGCCCCGCGCGGCCTTGAAGAGCTGGACGGCGCCGGCCATCGAGCCGTGGTCGGTCAGCGAGACCGCCGGCATCCCGAGCTCGGCCGCGCGCGCGACGAGATCGGGGATCCGGCACGCGCCGTCGAGGATCGAGTACTCGGAGTGGACGTGGAGGTGGACGAAGGGCGCGGTGCTCTTCCGACCAGCTGTGTCGAGACCAGACGCCATGAGCGGAGGGTCAGTCTGGCAAACCGATCGGAGGTCCTCGGCTTGGGCTCCGAAGAGACGCTCGCAAGGAGCGTGAACTCGTGGAACGACATCACTCGCGGCCGGGAAGCACCTCCACGAGCTCCGCGATCACGCGCACATCGGCGTCGTCGTGCGCTGCGAGCTCGATCGGCTCGAAGCTCTCGTCGTCCGAGTCCGGATGCAGGCGCACCGTCTCGGGCGTCGCGCGCGTGTAGAGCTTCACCGTGTAGCTGCCGCCGGTCTCCGGGTCGGCGAGCTCCCGGCTCTCGACGAGGACGACCCGCCCCGTCCGCGCTCCCTCGACCGGCGCACGCCAGACGCAGAACGCCCCGTTCGGAATCCTCCGGTTCATCGACTCACCGACGACCTGGGCGACGAACAGGCCCTCCGCCGGGCGAACGCGGCCGCGCGGATCGACCCACGCGTCCGGCTCGACCGCGCGCCCGTTCCCGAAGCCGCCCGCCGCGGCCGCCAGCGAGTAGAGCGGGATCGCGTTGACGAACGGCTCGACCTCGTCCGCGGTCACGCGTACGAACGGCACCACCGCGCTCGCCACCTCGTCGATCCGCTCGAGCCCGAGCGCCTCGGCCTGCTCGAGCACCGTCGCCGTCGCGTGCTCTGCCTTGTCCGGCGGGTAGCCGTGCTTTCGCAGGATCCGCTTCACGATCACGCGCAGCTGCGCGCGGACGTTCTCTCGCACCGCCCAGTCGATCGTCACGTTCGCGCGCACCGCGGCGACGAGCTCACGAGCGATCTCGCGCAGCGTCTCGTCGCCGAGCACCGCGACCGCGCTGTCGTTCGTCTCGAGCGCGTCGTAGAACGCGACCTCGGCCTCGTCGAGCCCGAGCTCCTCCCCGCGGCGATCCGCCTCGCGCATCTCCTTCGCGAGCGCGATCAACTCCTCGATCACCTGGGCCGCCTCGATCGCGCGGTTCTGGTACCGCCGCAGCGCCTGCTCGAGCAGCTCCGAGAACCGGCGCGCCTGCACGACGTTGCGGCGCGACCGCGTCCGGATCTCGCCGTTCAGCAGCTTGCGCAGCAGCTCGACCGCAAGGTTGCGCTGCGGCAGCCCGCGCACCTCCGCCAGGAACTCGTCGGAGAGGATCGAGATGTCGGGCTTGTCCAGCCCGGCCGCGGCGAAGATGTCGACGACCTCGTCCGAGACGATCGCCGCGCGAGACGATCTGCCGGATGGCGTGGTCGAGGTCCTCCTCGGTTCGCCGCTCGCCGGCCGCCGTCTTCGCAAGCGCCGTCCGCACCGCCTGGAAGAAGCCGACGTCGTCGCGGATCGCGAGCGCCTCGTCGCTCGGCACCGCAAGGGCGAACGCCTTCGAGAGCTCGGTCACGGCCTGGAGGAACCGCTCCTTGCCGTCCTGACTGAGCGAGCACGTGCTCCTGCGCCGCGGGCAGGAGGCTGACGCGCTCGCCCGCCGAGCCCGACACCCACGCCGACCGGTCGAAGCCGTGGAAGATCGCGACGCAGACCTCGTGCTTCTCGAGCATGAGCGCGATCGCCTCGGCCTGGTCGAGCGCCGCCTTCCCCTCGCCCCCGCTCTCGGTGTACGTCGCGAGCGCCTGCTTCAGCTCGTCGGCGAGGCCGAGGTAGTCGACGACGAGACCGCCCGGCTTGTCGCGGAAGACGCGGTTGACGCGGGCGATCGCCTGCATCAGCCCGTGGCCGCGCATCGGCTTGTCGACGTACATCGTGTGCAGGCTCGGCGCGTCGAAGCCGGTGAGCCACATGTCGCGCACGATCACGACGCGGAACGGGTCGTCCGGGTCGCGGAAGCGGTTGGCGAGCTCCTCGCGCCTGGACTTCGAGCGGATGTGCTGCTGCCACGCGACCGGGTCGGACGCCGAGCCGGTCATCACGACCTTCATCGACCCGTCCGTCGCCGGCCCACTCCGGCCGGAGGCGGGCGATCGCGGAGTACAGGTCGACGCAGATGCGGCGGCTCATGCAGACGACCATCGCCTTGCCCTCCATCGCCTCGAGCCGCCGCTCGAAGTGCTCGACGAGGTCGCGCGCGATCAGCTCGAGCCGCGCCTCCGCGCCGACGATCGCCTCGAGCCGCCCCCACTTCGACTTGAGCTTCTCGGCGCGCTCGACCTCCTCGCCCTCGGTCACCTCGTCGAAGTCCGCATCGAGCGTCGGTCGCGCGGCCGGGTCGAGGTCGAGCTTCGCGAGCCGGCTCTCGTAGTAGATCGGCACGGTCGCGCCGTCGAGCACGGCGCGCTGGATGTCGTAGACGCTGATCGTGTCGCCGAACACGGCGCGCGTGCTCGCGTCGGCGCGCTCGATCGGCGTGCCGGTGAAGCCGATGAACGATGCGTGCGGCAGCGCGTCGCGCATGTGGCGCGCGAAGCCGTCGACGAAGTCGTACTGGCTGCGGTGCGCCTCGTCGGCGATCACCACCACGTTGCGCCGCTCGGAGAGGACGGGATGCCGGTCGCCCTTCTCCTCGGGCAGGAACTTCTGGATCGTGGTGAAGACGACGCCGCCGGAGGCGACCGAGAGCTTCTCGCGCAGGTCGGCGCGGTCGGACGCCTGCACGGGCGGCTGGCGCAGCAGGTCGCGGCAGCGCGCGAAGGTGCCGAAGAGCTGGTCGTCGAGGTCGTTGCGGTCGGTGATCACGACGACGGTCGGGTTCGCCATCGCCGGCTCGAGGATCACGCGGCCGGCGTAGAACGCCATCGTCAGGCTCTTGCCCGAGCCCTGCGTGTGCCAGACGACGCCGACGCGCCGGTCGCCCTCGCTGCGGCGCGGAGCGTCTCGGCGAGCGCGACGTTCACCGCGTGGAACTGGTGGTAGCCCGCGAGCTTCTTGACGATCCGCCCGCCGCCCTCGTCCTCGAAGACGACGAAGTGCCGGACGAGGTCGAGGAAACGCCGCCTGTCGAACACGCCCGCGAGCAGCACCTCGAGCTCGGACATCGACGCGGGCGCGTCGGCGTCGCCCTCGATCGTGCGCCAGGGCTTGAACCACTCACGGCCGGCGCCGAGCGCGCCGATCCGCGCCTGGATCCCGTCCGAGGCGACGAGCGCGACGTTCGGCGCGAAGAGCGCGGGCAGCTCGGCCTGGTAGGTCTGGAGCTGCGCGAACGCCGTCCAGACGGTCGCGTCCTCGTCGGCCGCGTTCTTCAGCTCGATCACCGCGAGCGGCAGCCCGTTGACGAAGAGCACGACGTCCGGCCGCCGCGCATGCCTCCCCTCCACGACCGTGACCTGGTTGACCGCGAGCCAGTCGTTCGCGCCCGGGTCGTCGAAGTCGAGCACGTGGGCCTGCGCGCCGCGGATCGAGCCGTCGGCGTGCCGGAACTCGACGTTGACGCCGTCGACGAGCAGCCGGTGGACGGCCCGGTTGCGCTCGACGAGCGTCGGCGCCGAGGCGGCGAGCAGCTTGCGGAAGGCGTCGTCGAGCGCCTCCCGCGGCAGATCGGGATTGAGCCGCGTGAGCGCGTCGCGGAGCCGGTCGCGGAGAACGACGTCGTCCCCCAGGGCTCGACTGCCTCGAGCTCGGGCCCGTGCCGAACGTCCCAGCCGAGCCCGCCGAGCCACTCGAGCGCGGCCTCCTCGACGACGGACTCGTAGAAGCCGGGGCTCACGCGCTCTCAGCCAGCCCGTCGGCGGGCGGCGCCAGGAACTCGTCGACCGGAATCCCGTCACCGCCGACGAGCAGCGTGCGGTGCACCCGGAAGGCCTGCGCGAACGCGGCGGTGCCGGGATGTGCCAGCGGCGCCCGCCCGCCTTCACCTCGATGGCCACGATCCGCCGCCCGGCCTGGACACGAAGTCCACCTCGTGGTTGCGCTCGCGCCAGTAGAAGAGCGTGCACTCACCCGCCGCCGCCGCGTTCGCCAGGTGCGCGCCCACCGCAGACTCCGTGAGCCTGCCCCAGAACTCGCGGTCGGCGCGCGCCTCGTCGAAGGACAGGCCGGACGTGGCGGTCATCAGCGCCGTGTTGAGGACCTGCAGCTTGGGGCTCGACCCGCGGCTGCGGGCGACGTCGCCTGTGTACTGGGCAGGCCGCGGACCATCGCCGGCGCCCGCGAGGAGGTCGAGATAGTGCGCGAGCGTCGTGGTGTTGCCGGCGTCCTGGAGCGGGCCGAGCATCTTCGTGTACGAGAGCACCTGCCCGAGTACCGGCACGCGAGCTCGAACAGCCGCCGCAGCAGCGCCGGCTTGTCGACGCGCGTCAGGCGCAGCACGTCGCGCGCGATCGAGGTCTCGATCAGGCTGTCGGCCACGTAGCGGGCCCAGCGCGCCTGCTCCTTCGCGAGCGGCGCCGCGCCCGGGTAGCCGCCGAAGTACACGTCACTCGCTCAGCCGACCAGCCGAAGGTCTCGCGCATCTCGGCGAACGACCAGTGCGGCACGCGGTCGCAGGAGCTCGAACCGGCCCGCGAGGCGATCTCGGTCCGGCCGCGGCGACTGCGCGACGAGCAGCGGCGCCGAGCCGAGTAGCACCACCCGGAGCTCGCGCCGGGCGCGCGTGTCCTCGTCCCAGAGCCGCTTGACCGTCTCGGACCAGCCGCGGATCTTCTGGATCTCATCCAGCACGAGCACCGCGCCCGCCGGATCGGCCTCGAGCCGGGCGGCGTCCCACTGCTGCGCGATCCACTCGGCCCCGCGGAGCGTCGGCTCGTCGGCGCTCGCGTAGCGGACGGGCACGTCGAGCCCCTCGGCCACCTGCTGCACCAGCGTGGACTTGCCGACCTGCCGCGGCCCGGCGACGACGTGCAGGAGCCGCCGCGGCTCGGCGAGGCGTCGAGCGAGCTTGGCCGTCTGCGGGCGGGTAGAGAGCGGTGTCGACCGATCGGCCATCGTCAGGTTCTGTCGGCCATCGCAAGGTTTGACTCGGCCAATCGCATTCTAGCGGCCGATCGAAAGAAGTGGACGGCGGCGACGCTCTGAGTGCGGTCGCGACGAGGACGATCGTGTCACGGCGTGATCGAGCATCTTCGTCAAGATGCGCTTGCATGCCGAACCGACCCGCCGCAGCTCCGGTCCGGACCGCGTCGGCTTGCGGGCCCGCCGAGGGCAGTCCGCGAGCCGATCGCGTCGCCAACGCTGCTCGGGAGTTCAGCCTTCGGGAGGAGTATCGGCGGTACGGGAACGGCGCCTACGGTGCTCACGTTGAGTATTTTTCTCAATGCGACGAGTACGTGTGCGACCCGTTAGGAAGCGTGATCGGGCCTGCAGCGTCACTGGAAGCCTCCCCGTGCCGTGCCCCGAGCTCTCGACCCTCCCAAGCAGCTCATCCTGCGCGTCGAGCAGGGCGAACAGCAAGAGGCTTGGCTCGATCTTCGTCGGGACGAGGGCCTTCACGTCCTGATTGAACGCGAGATCCTCACGAGCTTGGCTAACCCGGACGAACTTATGCGAGGCCCATTCCCCTAACCATCACCAACGTTGCTCCGGCTGGGGCAAGGCGCGTTCCATTGTCCAAGGCGCACGCTGTGACATACGCGTCTGCCTCGTCGGCGTGGATCGTCGTCATGACCTTTGGACTGATCCAGAGGACGTTGCCGCCCCAGAGCCTGGGGTCGCTCTTGGATGGCGTGCCGCCCGAAAGAGCTGTGGCCCAATCGTCGAGTCGGGCGCCGATCCACCCCTTTGGAGCCTCGCCGAGCTCCGACTCCTCGAACGCGGAGGGGAACAGATCTGAGATCTCCTTCGGCAGTCTGGTGTTGCGGCCTTCGGTCTTCGCCCGGTCGCATCGAAGTCCACGAACCACGACTGGAACAGCGCCCGCGCGATCGCCTCGAGCGTCTCGCTCATCCGCCGGTTCAGCTCGATCTTGTCGTCGAGCGAGCTAGGGTCTCAGCGAGCGCCGTTGAAGGTCAGTGGGCTCCGGGGCAGGAAACGCGAGAAAGTCGTCGCGTGGCAAGCCGAGATTCGTCGTGCCCGATCGCGTGCGCGCGACGACCAACTTCGATACCGCGGCGTTCGGAGTAGCCAGTAGAGGTACTCAAGCGGCACGTTGTCGCCAGATCGGTTCGAGCCTGACAGTGTCCTGCGTCAGGCGACCCGGAGGCTGATCAAGCGGCAACCGAGCGACCGCACCTAGCAGGTCGGCTGATGCGTGACGTCTTTCAGCGAGACGTACAGATCACCGGGTTCACGATGAGTGCCTCTGGCGACTCGTCCACCGTAGGTCTCGAGCGTTCTTGGAGCGGAAGCCTCCGTTGCGCTCAATCGTGGCGAGGCCGAGCAGGACCGGCCCTGGCTGTCCGAGTACGAGCGCTCTTGTACGTCGTGCCTCGTTTCAGCGTGAAGTAGTCGCCGATCGTTTGGCGCGAACCGTCAGCCGCCATAGCCAAAGTCCCGCAGGTTCGCCGCGATGGCGTCGTCGAGGCGGCTGCGCCTCTGTCTGCTGCTCGTCGCAGTTCGGCGATGAGCCGCCGCATCTTCTCCTCGAACGGCTCGCCGTCGTCCTCGGCCGCCTCCGCCCCGACGTACCGGCCCGGCGTCAGCACGTACCCGTGCCCGCGGATCTCCTCGGCCGTCGCCGCCTTGCAGAAGCCCGGCACGTCCGCGTACTCGCCGGCGTCCGGGTCGCCGCGCCACGCGTGGTAGGTGCCGGCGATCTTCGCGATGTCCTCCGTCGTCAGCTCGCGGCGGACGCGGTCGACCATCGTCCCGAGCTTGCGGGCGTCGACGAAGAGCGTCTCGCCGCGACGGTCGCGGAACCGGCCGTTCGCCTTGTCGCGGGCGAGGAACCAGAGGCACACCGGGATCTGCGTCGAGTAGAAGAGCTGGCCGGGCAGGGCGACCATGCAGTCGACGAGGTCGGCCTCGACGATCGCCTGGCGGATCTCGCCCTCGCCGGACTGGCTCGACGACATCGAGCCGTTCGCGAGCACGAAGCCGGCGAGGCCGGTCGGGGAGAGGTGCTGAGACGAAGTGCTGCACCCAGGCGAAGTTCGCGTTGCCGGCGGGCGGGACGCCGTAGGCCCAGCGCCTGTCGTCGCGGAGCAGCTCGCCGCGCCAGTCGCTCGACGTTGAACGGCGGGTTCGCGAGCACGTAGTCGGCGCGGAGGTCCGGGTGGCGGTCGTCGTGGAAGGTGTCGCCGTGCTCGATCCGGGCGTCGATGCCGCGGATCGCGAGGTTCATCTTCGCGAGGCGCCAGGTCGTGTAGTTCGACTCCTGCCCGTAGATCGAGATGTCGCCGAGCTTGCCGCTGTGCGCCTCGATGAACGCCTCGCTCTGCACGAACATCCCGCCCGAGCCGCAGCACGGGTCGTAGACGCGGCCGCGGTACGGCGCGAGCATCTCGACGAGCACGCGAACGACGTACGACGGCGTGTAGAACTGCCCGCCCTTCTTGCCCTCGGCGCTCGCGAACTGCGCGAGGAAGTACTCGTACACGCGGCCGAGCACGTCGCTGCGCGCGGTCGGCGGGGCTGCCGAGACCGATGTCCGAGACGAGGTCGATCAGCTGTCCGAGCCGCTCCTTGTCGAGCCCGGGCCGCGCGTAGTCCTTCGGCAGCACGCCCTTGAGCGACGGGTTGTCGCGCTCGATCGCGGTCATCGCGTCGTCCACCGTCTCGCCGATCGTCGGCTGCCGCGCCCGCTCGCGGAGCAGCGACCAGCGCGCCTCCTGCGGCACCCAGAAGATCGACGCGGCGCGGTACTCGTCGGGATCCTCGGGATCGGCGCCCTCGGCCTCCTGGGCGACGAGCTCGGCGTGCTTCGCCTCGAAGGCGTCGGAGATGTACTTGAGGAAGACGAGGCCGAGGACGACGTGCTTGTACTCGGCCGCGTCCATGTTGTTGCGGAGCGCGTCGGCGGCCTGCCAGAGCTTCTGCTCGAAGCCGAGGGTGGCGTCGTTCGACGAGGGCTGCCGCCGCGGCCTACGCACCTCCGCCGTCCTCGTCGTCGTCGTCGAAGTCGGGGTACTGGGGTGGCGGCTCGCCCTTGCGCTCGAGGATGCCGGTCTCGCCGCCGTCCCGGATCGCGCTCAGCTTCAGCGTGACCCGCCACTCGTCGCCGAAGTCGAAGATGTAGGCGATCCTCTGGCCCTGGACGAGACCGAGCGTGTCCAAGCGCGCCTCCGAGCTCTGCCCGCCGCGATCCTCGAGCTCGAAGGGGGCCGTGTACTCGGTCTCGTCGTCGCCCCAGAACTTGCCGTCGAGCCAGAACGAGTACAGGTGGTCGTCGTCCCACCCGAACGCCTTCTGGATCAACGAGTGCAGATCCGTGAGCGCCCGGTCGGCGGGTAGCGCGAGCTTGCGGCTTGCCGGGCCGCGGACGAACGGGCCCCACTCCTCGAGCTTCGCGTCGAAGACGAGAACGTCCACGCTCCGACTCTAAACGCCCCGGGCAGAGCCGAACGAGCTCCGACGGCGACGACGCAGCACCTCCCGGTGCCCGCCCGCCGGGCGCGCTGGTCGGCTACCAGACCGTCCGGTCCGGGTCGAACGCGTGGAGGCGTTGGTCACGCGTCACGAGCTGGGCGCCGGCGGCGCGGGCCGTCGCGTAGACGATCCGGTCGATCGGGTCTCCTGCGAAGTGCAGCTGGGCTGCGTCGACGGCGATCTCCGCCGTCAGCGGCAACAGGTCCGTTCGCTCGACGGCCAGCGCGTTCCGAACCCAGGCACGGGCCGGCATCGACGGCTCCACTCGCCCGCGCTCCACGAGATCCACGAACTCGAACACGCTGATCGCCGACACGCCCAACCTGTCGGCGCGGGCAATCGATCGCGCCGCCTCGCGTGACAGCCTGTCCGGTGCGTCGACGAACCACATCCATGCGTGCGTGTCGAGGACGAGCACTACGGCGCGTCGGGCTCCCACTCCTCGTACAGCGGCTCGATCAGTTCATCGTCCGAGACGAGATACGTGAGGGTGCCGATCAGGCTCATGGGCTCCTCGACCGGAAGGACGCGGGCTACCGGCTGCCCGCGTTTCGTCACCACCAGCGTCTCCTTCGTCTCCGCCACCTCGTCGAGCAGTGCGAGGCACCTCGCCTTGAACTCGCTCGCAGGAATCGAGCGCTGAGCCATGTGACCACCGTACCTGGTCATATCGTGGCTCACAAGATGTCCGCTGCTGGCATGTCTAGACTCGCGCCGCGATGGCGTACGACTCCCCGCTCGCCGACGCGCTGCAGGACGACGTGCTCGAGCGATTCCTGCGCTACGTCAGGATCGACACCCAGTCGGATCGCCACTCGACGAGCTACCCGAGCACGGCCAAGCAGCTCGACCTCTCGCGCCTGCTCGCCGACGAGCTTCGCGGTCTCGGTCTCGAGGACGTCGAGCTGACGGATCACGGCTACGTGTTCGCGACGCTGCCCGGGTCGGACGGGCCGACCGTCGGCCTCGTGGCCCACGTCGACACGAGCCCGGATGCTCCCGGAGCCGGCGTCGAGCCCAGAGTGCACCGCGCCTACGACGGTGGCGAGCTCGTCGCAGGCCTCTCGCCGGAGACCTCCACTCTGCTCGCCGAGCGGATCGGGCACGACATCGTCACCTCCGACGGGACGACGCTCCTCGGGGCAGACGACAAGGCCGGCGTGGCGGAGATCATGGCGGCGGTCGCCTATCTCATCGACCATCCCGAGCTGCCGCACGCGCCCGCGCGGATCGCCTTCACGGTCGACGAGGAGATCGGGCACGGCACCGACCACTTCGACCTCGAGCAGTTCGGGGCCGACTTCGCCTACACGGTCGACGGCGCGGAGGTGGCCGAGATCGAGAACGAGACCTGGTCGGCGATCGAGCTCAAGGTCACCTTCCGCGGCGTCGGCGTCCACCCCGGCACGGCGAAGGGCAAGCTCGTCAACCCGATCAAGCTCGCCGCCCGCTTCCTCTCGAGCCTGCCGCTGGACACGCTCTCGCCCGAGACGACCGACGGGCGGGAGGGTTTCGTCCACCCGCACGAGATCGAGGGCGGGGCCGGGAGCGTCACGGTCACGTTGATCCTGCGCGACTTCGACTGGGAGACGCTGCTCGCCCACGAGGCGCTCGTGCGGCGGCTCGCAGAGGAGGCGGTGGCGGACGAGTCACGCGCGCGCGTCGAGTTCGAGCGCTGGGAGCAGTACCGCAACATGCGCGAGGCGCTCGACCGCGTGCCCCACGTCGTCGAGGCGGCGCTCGAGGCGACGCGACGGGTCGGGCTCGAGCCGCGCCTCGGCTCGATCCGCGGCGGGACCGACGGCTCGCGGCTGACCGAGATGGGCCTGCCGACGCCGAACATCTATACGGGCGGCAACGAGTACCACTCCGTGCGCGAGTGGATCAGCGTCCAGGACCTGGCGATCTCGGCCGCGACGGTCGTCGAGCTGCTTGCGCTCTGGGCCGAGCCCGAGTGGGCCGCGCGGGCGGGCGGCGCCTACATGTCGAGCGCCTCGTAGACCTCGACGCTGCCGTTCTCGAGGATCGGGCAACCCTTTGCGTGCTCGACCGCCGCGTCGAGGCTGTCCGCGGTCAGGATCGTGTAGCCGGTCGCGTCGCCGCCGCCTCCGACCGAGCCTCCCTGGGCGACCGACTTCGACGGCCCGAACGGGTTGCCCATGTCGGCGACCGCGTCACCGAGGTCCCCGAACCAGGACATCCACGCCGCCATCACCTGCTGCTGCTCTTCCTCGGTCTGCGGGATGCTGCCGCCCTTGAAGACGAGCACGTACTTGGCCATGGTCCTCTCCCTTCGTGTCGTGTGATCGTGGTTACGCCTCGCCGGTGATCCACGGGTCGGGCCCCGGATCGCCGCCGCCCGCCGCGACGACGAGCCGCTCGAGGTAGTGGTTCCATCCCTCGGCGTGCCGCTCTGCAGAGTCGGCGTCCGGGAGGTCGCGATGCGTGAAGCGCAGCTTCGTTCCGTCACCGTCCGGCTCGAGGACGATCTCGATCGTGCTCGAGCCCGGCGGCACCGGGTTCGGGCCGTCATCGCCTGCCTCCCAGCCCCAGGTGTAGACGAGGCGGCGCGGCGGATCGATCTCGACGAAGGAGCCGCTCGCCGTGTGGCCGGGGAGCACCTCGAGCGTGTAGCCGCCGCCCGGCCTCGCGTCGTACGGCCCGGGTCGACCCTTCCAGCGCGCGATCTTCTCCGGATCGACCAGATAGGTCCAGACCGTCTCGGGACGCGCCGCGATGCGCAGCTCGCGCTCGTACACGGGCACCGTCGCCCGCGGCTCCTCAATCGTCCTGTCCATCGCCCTCACTCTCCTCTCGTTCAGCTTCCCGTTTCAGAGCCTCGAGCCGCTCGTCCCAGAACTCCTCGAGGAACGCCCTCAGGTCGGCGAGCCCCTCCGGACGGGCGAGATAGAGGCGCCGTGTGCCGTTCCGCCGCTCCTGCACGAGTCCCGCCTCCTTCAACAGCGTCAGATCCTGCGAGACCGCGGGTCTCGTGACGTCGAAGTGGGACGCGATCTCGCCCGCGGAGAGCTCCTCGTCGCGAACGAGCCGCAGGATCTGCCGACGCCGCGGCACCGCGATTGCCTTGAGGGCTGCCTCCACGCCCGTAGTGTAAGAGATTACTTACGTAAGAAGCAAGTTACAAAGCTAGGCCGCGAGCCGCGGCAGCTCCACGTCGCTCACGTCGAGCCCGAGCGACTGCGCCATCCTGACGCCGTTGTCGAGCTCGGACTGGAGACGGGCGATGTCGGCCGAGCGCATCGCGCTGCCCATCCACGCGCGCTCGCGCGGTCGCCAGAGCTCGTGCTGCACGAACACCGGCAGCAGCCGGTTCGCGGCCTTGACGAGGTTGTCCTTCGTCTTCTTCGAGGCCCGCTGGAGGAGCACCCGCTCGTAGGCCATGCCGGCGCCGTGGTGGATGCCGTCGTCGACCGCGAGGCGGTTGCAGAGATCCTCGAGCACCGTGCCCGGCGCGGCGCGGGCGATCAGCTTGAACTTCGGGATGATCAGCCGCTCGAAGAAGACCTGCATCTGGAAGACCTTCTCCTCGAGCGTGTCGGCGTCGAGCGTCATCTTCGCGAGCTGGTCGAGATACGGATCGCGCTCGGCCGTGCCTCCGACCTCCTCGATCAGCTTGATCCACGCCTCCGTGTGGCGCGACTCGTCCTGCACCATCGTCGTGTAGTAGAGCTTCGCCTCGCGGTGAGGAGCGAGCGAGAAGAGCTGCGCGGCCATCTCGACCGCGAGCTCGTCGGCCTGGAGCTGCTGCGTGATCACCGACCGCCAGACGTCCTTGCGACGAGCCTGCCGCTGCGGGGAGCCCTTCAGCTCCGGGATCGGCGGCAGCTCGTTCCACGGCAGGTCTCGCAGCTGCCACTCGGCGCGCTTCGCGAGCTCGTAGTAGCGGAAGACCTCCTCGTACTGCTCGCTTCCAGGCGCCTCGGCCTCGGTCAGCTTCGCGTCCATCACGCGAGATTATGCGTCCCGGCCAGGGCAGGCGCAGCGGTGGAAACTACTCAGGTTCAGCGCCGCCGCGGCTGGCGCGCGTGCGGACGAAGGCGACCGTACCGACCCCGAGCGCGACGAGGAAGGCGATCGCAGACCCGAGCCGGCGCTTCCGTCCGGCCGCCCCCGCTTTGGCGGACGACCCGGACTTCTTCTTGCCGGCCTTGCCCTCCTCGCGTTTGGCCATCCGGCTCGCGGCCGTCCAGACGGCCCAGCCGAGTACGGCATTGCGACGATTGACGACGCCCACGTTGCGAGCCTACAACAGACCCTGCTGCCGTGGAAGCAACCGTGCCGGGGAAACCGTCGACTCAGGCCTTGCCAGCGGTGCGGCGGCGGCGGTTCTGCACGTGGATCGCGCGGCCGAGCGCGACGAGGCCCGCCTCCTTGATCGCCTCGGAGAGCGTCGGGTGCGGCGCGATGCCGTCGGCCACCGTCTCGACCGTCGACTCGGCATCGATCGCGACCACGCCCGCCTCGACGAGATCGGTCACGTGCGGTCCGACCATGACGATGCCGAGCAGCTCGCCGTACCGCGTCTCGTGGATCGACTTCACCCAGCCGACCGTCTGGTCCTGCATCACGGCGCGCGCGTTCGCCACCCACGGGAAGGTTCCGACCGCGACGTCGTCGCCGTACTGCTCCCGCGCCTCGGCCTCGGTCAGCCCGACCGCGGCGATCTCCGGGTCGGTGTAGATCGGGCGCGGCACAGCGCGGTTGTCGACCGCCGCATCGTGCCCGCACGCATTCTCGGCAGCGACCTCGCCCTCGCGGAAGGCGGTGTGGGCGAGCTGCCAGTACCCGGCGCAATCTCCGACCGCGTAGATGTGGGGGACGCTCGTCCGGCGGCGCTCGTCGGCTCTGATCCCCGCGCGGGCGTCGAACTCGACCCCTGCCGCCTCGAGGCCGATCCCCTCGACGACCGGGCCCCTGCCGACCGAGACGAGCATCAGGTCGGCGTCGACGGTCTCTCCCTCGCCGAAGTGAACGGTGAGCGTCGATCCGGCCTGCTCGACCTTCGTGCACTGCTTGCCGAGCTGCAGGGTGATTTCCTTCTTGCCGAACTGCTTCGCCAGCTCGGCCGAGGCGTCGGCGTCCTCCTGCGGGAGCAGCCGGTCGAGGAGCTCGACGATGGTCACCTCGCTGCCGAAGGTGTTGAAGATCGACGCGAACTCGCAGCCGATCACGCCGCCGCCGAGCACGAGGAGCCGTCGCGGCACCTCGGTCCGGGCCAGCAGGCCGGTCGAGTCGACGCACAGCTCGGATTCGAGGCCCTCGATCGGCGGCCGGAGCGGGAACGAGCCGGTGGCGATGACCGCGGAGCCGAAGTTGATGTCCTCGCCGCCCTCGACCGCGAGCGTGTGCGCATCCTTGAACGAGCCGACGCCCTTGATCCACTCGACGCCGTTCGCCTTGAAGAGCGAGGCGACGCCCGACGTCATCTGCTTGACGACGGCGGCCTTCCACTCGTTCGCAGCCGGGAAGTCGAGGCGGGGCTCGCCGACGGTGACGCCGAGCTTGCCGAACGACTCGCGGGCCGCGTGGAGGAAGTGGGCCGTCTGCACCCACGCCTTGGTCGGGATGCAGCCGACACGGAGGCACGTGCCGCCGAGCTCGGGCTCCTTCTCGACGCACACCGCCTTCGCTCCGAGCTGCGCCGCCCGGATGGCGGCCGTGTAGCCGCCCGAGCCGCCACCGAGGACGGCCACGTCACAGTCCATCTCGTCTCCTTCGCTTGTCCGGCGGCGATCGTAGCCGCGCGGCCCCGGCAGGGCGCGGGTCGATCCTCCCCACGCCGTCGTCGTTCTCCGCGGGCACGCGACGCGAGGCGACACCGCGCCGCCCCATCGGGTCACGGTACAGCGGGCGAACGCCGAGCGTGTGCCGAGACCGTGACGCTTGCGTGCCGGCTCCGTGCCTCTTCGTCCACAGCTCGCATACGCTTCGGAACGGATGAAGCTCGAGGGCATCCACCACGTCACGTGCATCACCGGCGACGCGCCCGGCAACGTCGAGTTCTACGCCGGAACACTGGGGCTGCGGCTCGTCAAGAAGACGGTGAACCAGGACGACCCGACCGTCTACCACCTCTTCTACGCGGACGAGCTCGGCAGCGCGGGAGCCGACATCACGTTCTTCGAGTACCCCGGTGCGGCGCCCGGCCGCGCCGGCGGCGGCATGGTGCATCGGGTCGTCTTTCGCGTCGCGTCCGAGGAGGCTCTCGACTTCTGGGCCGAGCGAACCGGCGGGACACGCGAGTTCGGAGGCGTGCTGCTGCACGACCCGGAAGGCCTGGCGCTCGAGCTCGTCGTCGACGAGTCCGGCGACGAGCCGCTCGTCGCCAGGCACCCCGAGATCCCGGAGGAGCTCGCGCTGCGCGGCTTCGCGGGCGTTCGCGCGTACACGCCGGACATCAGCCGGAGCGCGTACTTCCTGCACCAGCTCGGATTCACGCCCGGCTGGGAGACGCGCGGCGAGCGCCGCGGCGCCTTCTACGTCTACGACGACCCGCCCGCCGCGCGAGGCCTGCCGGGCGGGGGCACGGTGCACCACGTCGCCTGGGCCTCGCCTGCCGCAGAGCACGAGGCGTGGCGAGAGCGGGTGCGCTCGGCCGGGGGCCAGCCGACGCCGGTGATCGACCGCTTCTACTTCAAGTCGATCTACTTCCGCGAGCCGAGCGGGGTGCTGTTCGAGATCGCGACGCTCGGGGGACCAGGGTTCGCCGCCGACGAGCCCCTCGAGACGCTCGGGGAGCGGCTCTCGCTGCCCCCGAGCTTCGAGCCGCTGCGCGAGCAGCTCGAGCAGCGGCTCACGCCGCTCCCGAATCCACGCGCCGCATGACGGTCGCCGAGCGGCCGGCGGCCGGTGAGGCAGAAGGTGCGCTCGTCCTCTTCCACGGGCGCGGCGCCGACCAGTACGACCTGTTGCCGCTGCTCGACGCGCTCGACCCCGGGCGGCGCCTCGACGGCTTCTGCCCACGGGGGCCGCTGTCGCTACCGCCGGGGGGCGCGCATTGGTACGTCGTGCAGAGGGTCGGCTACCCGGATCCGCCGACCTTCGCCGAGGGCTTCGCCGCGGCGGCCGGCTTCGTGGACGGGCTGCCCCACGAGCGGGTCGTGCTCGGCGGCTTCTCCCAGGGAGCCGTGATGAGCCTTGCCGTCGGGCTCGGCCGGGGGCGTCCCAGGCCGACTGCCGTGACGGCGTTCTCGGGATTCATTCCGGAGGTCGAGGGCTGGGAGCTCGAGACGGAGGAGCCCTTCCCGCCGATCGCGATCGCACACGGCACGTACGACCCGATCATCTCGGTCGACTTCGGTCGCCGCGCCCGTGACCGACTCGAGGCAGCCGGTGCCGGCGTCCTCTACCGCGAGTCGCCGATCCAGCACTCGATCGACCCGCAAGTCGCCGCGGAGCTCAGCGCATGGCTCCGCGAGGCGCCTGCGTGGGCGTGACGAGCGAGAGCCGAAGCGTCACCGTGTGCTCGCTCTCGCCGAGGCGCTCGAAGCCCGACTCCTCGAAGATGCCGACCTCCGAGTGGTCTTTCTGAACCGAGGCCGAGAGGGCCGAGTAGCCGTCGGCCTGAGCCCGCTCGATCAGACCCCGGAGCAGCGCCTGCCCGATCCCCTCGCCGCGTCTTCCGGGCACGACCGCCACGGTGAGCTCGGGCGTACCCTCGTCGACGAAGCCGAAGCCGGGCGCGGCGGCGCGGAACAGGCGGTACCAGGCCGCGCCGAGCCGGTGGCCTCCCTCGATCGCGATCAGCGCGGTGTCGCCGGGCCGGCCCCACCCGTCGACGTAGCGCGAGAGCGGGATGTCGGTCTCCAGCTTCGAGACGTGCCAGTTATAGGCGTGCGTCAGCATCGAGCGGATGAAGGGCACGTCGAGGTGGCCGCCGTTGCGGATCGTCACGGGAGCTGAGAGCCGAAGCTGTCGGTGTCGCTGGCGAGGGCCCGGGCGTTCGTCACAGCGCGAGCGCCGGCTCCTCGAGGAGGGCCTTCACGGTCCGCAGGAACTCCGCCGCCGGCGCTCCGTCGACGGCGCGATGGTCGACGGTGAGCGTCAGCGTCATCAGCGGGCGGACGGCGACCTCTCGGTCCCGTGCGACGACGCGATCCTCGGTCGCGCCGACGGCGAGGATCGCGGCCTGCGGCGGGTTGAGGACGGCGATGAACTGCTCGACCCCGAACATGCCGAGGTTCGAGATCGTGAACGTCCCGCCCTCGAGGTCGGCCTGCTCGAGCTTCCGGTCGCGGGCGCGGTCGACCAGGTCGGAGCGGGCCGTCGCGATCTCCGCGAGCGAGAGCCGGTCGGCCGCCTGCACGACGGGCACGACGAGCCCCTGCGGCGTCGCGACGGCGATCCCTACGTTCGCCGCCGGGAAGCGTAGGAGCGCCTCGTCCGTGTACTGGACGTTCACGTCCGGGTGGCGGACGAGGCCCTGGGCGCAGACCTTCACGAGCAGATCGGTGACGGTGACCCGCCGCTCGGCGTCGCGCTCGCGGAGCTGCTCGAGCAGCGCCTTCGAGCGCGTCATGTCGGCGGAGACCGACAGCTCGAACACGGGCACCTCCCACGCGGCGGTCAGCCTGCGCGCGATCGTCTTGCGGACGCTCGAGAGCGGCACGGACTCGACCTCGCCGGCCGGAACGCGCGCCGGAGCGGCCATGGGCGCAGGCGCCGCCTCGGCGCGCTCGACGTCCTCGGCGACGATCCGCCCGTCCGGGCCGGTACCGCGAAGCGCCGAGAGCTCGACGCCGCGCTCGCGCGCCATGCGCCGCGCGAGCGGCGAGGCCTTGATGCGGCCGCCTCCGTCGGCGGTCGGCGGTGCGGCCGGCGGCGGCTCGACCGCGGCCCTCGCCGCGCCGTCCTCACCCTCGCGCGAAGGAGCTTCCACGGGTGCGTCCAGCGTCTCGGTCTGCGCCACGGTGACCTGCTCGCCCGCCTGGCCGATCACGGCCACCGTCTGCCCGACCGGCACCTCGCCCGACTCGACCGCGATCTTGAGCAGCACTCCGCTCGCCTCCGCCTCGACCTCCTGCGTCACCTTGTCGGTGTCGAGCTCGTAGAGCGGCTCGCCGCGCTGGACGGGATCGCCCTCGTTCTTGAGCCAGCGGACGATCGTCCCCATCTCCATCCCCTGCCCGAGCCGCGGGAGCTTGACCTCGTTCGCCATTGTCCTATCCGCTCCGGGCGACCGTCCGCTTCACGGCCGCGAGCACGTCGTCGGGCTGAGGGATCACGAACTGCTCCATCGCCGGGGCGAAGGCGAGCGGCGTGAACTTCGCGCCGACGCGCTCGATCGGCGCGTCGAGCCAGTCGAAGGCCTGCTCCTGGAGGACCGCCGCAACCTCGGCTCCGAACCCCATCCGCGTCACCGCCTCGTGGGCGACGACGGCGCGGTTCGTCTTCTTGACCGACGCGACGAGCGCCTCCTCGTCGAGCGGCTGGAGCGTGCGCGGATCCACGATCTCGACCGAGATCCCCTCCTCGGCGGCCTGCTCTGCCGCCTTGAGCGAGCGGTGCACGAGCGGCCCGGTCGCGATCACCGTCACGTCGGTTCCCTCCCGCACGACGCGTGCATTGCCGAGCGGGATCGGCTCGAGCTTCTCGGCCACCTCCTCTTTCACCGGGTACAGGAGTCGGTGCTCGAAGAAGATGACGGGATTGTCGTCGTAGATCGACGACCAGAGGAGGCCGCGCACGTCGGCCGGCGAGGAGGCGAAGACGACCTTCAGACCCGGGACGTGCACGAGCCAGGCCTCGAGCTGCTGCGCGTGCTGAGCGCCGGGCGACCAACCGGCGCCACCCTGGGTGCGGATCGTCAGCGGCACCTTCAGCTGCCCGCCGGACATGTAGCGGTGCTTCGCGGCCTGGTTGACGATCTGCTCGAGCGAGATCGTGAGGAAGTCCTCGTACATGATCTCGACGACCGGGCGCATGCCCTGCATCGCCGCTCCGATGCCTGCGCCGACGATCGCCATCTCCGAGATCGGCGTGTTGCGAACCCGCTCGGGGCCGAACTCGTCGAGCAACCCCTGCGTCACGCCCATCGAGCCGCCCATCTCCGCGATGTCCTCGCCCATCAGGAACACGTCCTCGTCGGCCCGCATCGCCTCGGCGAGCGTCGAGCGAACGGCTTCGCGGTAGGAGATCTCCGGCACGGCCCTAGGCGTAGACGTTCTTCAGGGCGTCTTCGGGCTGGGGGTCGGTGCCGCTCTTCGCGAACTCGACCGCGCCGTCGACGACCTCCTGCACCTCCGCCTCGAGCGCGTCCCAGTCCTCCTGCGAGACACCGAGCCGGTCCTTCAGCCGCACGATCGGGTCACGCTCGGCCGCCTCTTCGCGGTCCTCCTTCGAGCGATACACCTGTGGATCGCCGACGTAGTGGCCGACCATGCGGAAGGTCTCGATGTCGAGGAACATCGGCCCGCGGCCCGAGCGAACGTGCTCGAGCGCTTCGCGCGAGCGCTCGTACACCTCCTCCACGTCCTGCCCGTCGACCTTCACGGCGGGCATGTCGTAGGCGAGCGCGCGCTTGGACATGTCGTCCCAGACGGGAGAGTGCTGCCACCCCGGCGTCGACTCGGCCCAACCGTTGTTCTCGCAGACGAAGAGCGTCTTCGTCTGCCAGAGCTGGGCGAGGTTGAGCGCCTCGTGGAAGGTGCCCGTGTTCGTCGCGCCGTCGCCGAAGAACGCGACGGCGACGCGCGGCTCGTCCCGAAACTTGAACGCGAGGCCGGCCCCGACGAGGGCCGGCAGGCCGCCCCCGACGACGGCGTTGGCGCCCAGGTTGCCCCGCTCGACGTCGTACAGGTGCATCGAGCCGCCGTAGCCGTGCGAGCACCCCTCGAGCTTCCCGTAGAGCTCGGCCATCACGGCGTTCGGGTGCGTGCCGCGCGCGAGCACGTGACCGTGCGCGCGGTGGGTCGAGGCGAAGACGTCGCCGTCCTCCATCGCCTGGCAGACGCCGACCTCCGCCGCCTCCTGCCCGATCGCCACGTGCAGGAAGCCGGGCAGCTCGCCGGCACGGAACCGCTCCTCGACCTTTTCCTCGAAACGCCTGATCAGAAGCATCTCCCGCAGGAAATCGCGCAGCCGCTCTTCGGACCGCGCACGCTTCTTCTCGACCTTGGCCACTGGGCATTGAGTGTACGTTTCGCGGGGTGAGCCTCGGCGCCCGATGGGAAGAGCTCCGCGACGGCCTCCCGTCGGGCTGGAGCGACGCCCAGGTACGCCTTCGCCTCGACGACCCGTCTGCGCTCGATCGAGCTGCGGCTCTGCTCGGCCCTCTGCAACCCGTCGTCTCGACCGACGGCACGCTCGCCTTCCGGGTCGCCTCGGACGGCAGCGGCCCGCAACCGGACACGGTGCGGCGGTCGCTCGACCGGCTCGACCGGGAACGCGTCCGGGGAACGATCGAGCTCGTCTCGAGCAACGAAGCACCTCCCGCGCCGGCGAGGCCGACCGAGCCGGCGATCGCGGAGTCATGGGATCTCGCGCTCGCGACCCTGCCCGCGGACTGGAGCGACCTTCTCGGCGAGGTCGAGCTCGATTCGTCCGACGACCTCGAGCGGGCGGCGCTGCACCTCGCACCGACCAATCCACGCCGCGAGGGGACAGGCCTTGCGTTCCGGTTCCGGTGCGCGCGACGGTTCGGCTACGGCGCCGCGCCCGAGATGGTCAGGCGCTGCTTCGAGCGTTGCGACGAGGAGGGGATCCGAGGTCGGGTGCAGGTGCTCCGCGCGCTCTCCGACACACGGCCGGCGCAGACACAGGGGCCTGTGTGGCAGCTTTCCGGGCGGACCGTATGAGCGCCGTGCCCGAAACGATGTTTGGATCCCCCCTCGAGCGGTAACCGAGCAGCTGTGGAGCCCCAGAACGGACAACCGGTGGAAGAGCAGGCAAATCACGGCGTCGGTGCGACGGCCAAGGCGGTGGCCGAGCACGCGAGCGCGATCACGCGCCTCGAGCTCGAGCTGGCAACTCTGGAGCTGAAGGGCAAGGCAGCGTCGCTCGGGCTCGGGGCTGCGCTCGCCGGCGGCGCGGCGGTTGTCGCCCTCTACGCCGTCGGCTTCGCTTTCGCGACTGCGGCCGTCGCGATCGCGCTTGCGCTGCCCCTCTGGGCGGCGCTCCTGATCGTGACCGGCATGCTGGTTCTGCTCACCGTCGGGCTCGCTCTCGGCGCGCGTGCGTCCATCCGGCGCGCCACCCCGCCCATGCCGGACGGGGCGATTCGCGAGGCCAGGCTGACGCAGGCGGCGATCAGGCGCTGATGGCCGCAACACGGAACGTCGAGCAGGTGACGCGCGAGATCGAGCAGGAGCGCGATCAGCTCGCGGCTGCGGTCTCTCAGCTGCGCGGTGAGCTGCGCCGGGCCACGGACGTGCGCACGATCGCGCGAGACCGGCTACCCGAGCTCGGAGCGGCGGTGGTCCTCGGTGTCGGCCTGATGGCGGCCGTGTTCACATTGCGGCGGCGACGCCGCATACGCGAGCGGCAGCCGGAGCCCCTCTGGAAGCTCCGCATCGGCCGCTACATGATCACCGAGCGTCCGTAGCCCGTTTCGCGCGCGGGCTAGGCTCGGAGCTCTGCGCCGAAGCGCTCGGAGAGCGCGGCGACGATCACGTCGCGAAGTCGCGTGGCGTGCTCTTCGGAGAGCGTCCCGTCCGGCGACTGGTAGGCGACCGAGAAGGCGATCGACTTGCGGCCCGGCCCGACCTGGTCGCCGCGATAGACGTCGAAGACTCGCAGCTCGCGCAGCTCGGGCCCGGCGGCCTCGTGGGCGGCGGCGACGACGTCCCCCGCGGCGACGTCCTCGGCGACGACGACCGCGATGTCCTGCCGCACCGCCGGATAGGTGATCACGTCCTCGTAGGTCACCGGCTCGCGGGCGCCGGCGAAGAGCTCCTCGAGGTCGAGCTCGAACGCTCCCCAGGTCCCCTCGAGCTCGCGGGGATGAAGCTCACCGACGATCCCGGCGCCGCAGACGGCCGTCTTGCCCGGGTGCAAGAGGGGATGCTCGGCGCGCTCGAAGGTCGGCTCGGCTTTGAGCGCCGCGTGGATCGTCTCGACGACGCCCTTCACCTGCAGGAAGTCGCCCTCGGTGATACCCGCGACCCGGAGGCGCTCGGTCGGCAGGTCGTCGCCGGGGAGGTAGACCCGCGCGATCTCGAACAGCGAGATCCGGCGCGCGCCCGCGTCGACGTTGCGCTGCGCCGCCTCCACGAGGCTCGGCACGAGCGTCGTCCGGAGCGCGGTCAGCTCGACCGAGATCGGCTCGGGCAGCTTCCAGGTCGTGTCGTCGTCGGGTCGCAGGCTCGGCGTGTAGGTCTCCGCGAATCCGAGGCCGACGAGCGTGTCCTCGACACGCCGTCGGAGCGCCTGCTCGCGCGTGAGCCGGCCGAACATCTCGCGCCGGGCGGGCAGCGTGTTCGGGACGTCCTCGAGCCGGAAGCGCGCAATCTCCTCGATCACGTCGACCTCCCGCACGACGTCGCGGGCGCGCCAGGTCGGGACGACGACGTTCTCGCCGTCGTGCTCGAAGCCGAGCTTTCCGAGCAGCTGGTACTGGCGCTCGGGCGGCGTCTCGATGCCGATCAGCGCGTCGGCGCGCGCGGGCCGGAACCGAACGACGGGGCGCTCCGACAGCCCTGCCTGCACGTCGGAGGCCGCGGTCCAGCGCCCACCCGCGTGCTCGAGGATCAGCCGCGTCGCGAGCTCGGCCGCCGGTCCGGCGAGGTACGGATCGACGCCCTTCTCCCAGCGATTCGAGCCTTCGGTGCGCAGGCGATGGCGCTCCGAGGAGCGGTAGATCCCGTGCGGCTCGAAGTTCGCCGCCTCGAGCAGGACCATCGTCGTCGCCTCGCCGATCTCGGTCTCCTCCCCGCCCATGATCCCGGCGAGCGCGATCGCGCGTTCGGCGTCGGCGATCACGAGGTCGTCGGGGACGAGCTCCCGCTCGACGCTGTCGAGGGTTCGCAGGCGCTCGCCCGGCGCGGCGCGACGCACGACGATCCGGCCGCCCGCGAGCCCCGGGTAGTCGAAGGCATGGAGCGGGTTGCCGAGCGCGAGCATCACGTAGTTCGTGATGTCGACGACGTTCGAGATCGGCCGCTGGCCCGCCGCGTTCAGGCGGGCGCGCAGCCACATCGGCGAGGGCGCGATCGCGAGCTCCTCGAACAGCCGGCCGATGTAGCGCGGGCAGCCCTCGAAGTCGTCGATCGCGATGTCGACGGTGGTTGTCGGCGCGCCAGCCACTGCTTCGAGCGCCTGGGCCAGCTCGAGGTCGTACAGCGCAGCGATCTCGCGCGCGAGCCCGTAGACCGATTGCAGGTCCGGCCTGTTGCCGGTCGACTCGACGAGCAGGACGTCGTCGACGAGCGGCAGCACATCGGACAGGGGCGTGCCGGGCTCAGCCTCGTCGAGCAGCATGATCCCGCTGTGCTCGGTGCCGAGGCCGACCTCGTCCTCGGCGAGGATCATCCCGTCCGAGACCTCGCCGCGCACCTCGCGCCGCTCGAGGCGCAGGCCGTTCGGGAGCACCGCGCCCGGCAGCGCGACGCCGACCGTTGCGCCGGCGCCGAAGTTCCACGCGCCGCAGACGATCTCCCGCGCGTCAGGCTCGCCGACGTCGACCCTGGTCACCTGGAGCCGGTCGGCGTTCGGGTGCTTCTCGGCCTCGAGCACGCGCCCGACGCGGAAGAGGTCGAGGTTCGAGCCGGCGTCGTTTACGCCGCGCCGCTCGATCCCCTCGACCTCGGCGGTCGTGATCGAGAGCCGCGTGGCGAGCTCGCCGAGCGGCATCTCGATCGGCACGTACTCGCGCAGCCAGGAGACGGGAACGCGCATCAGTGGCCTCCGTCGCGACAGCGGTCGCTGGCCGGTGAGCGAAAACCAAGCGAGACAAGGACGCAGGGAGTGCCCATATCGACGAGATATGGGCGCGACCGAGGACGCAGGATCGCGCAGGTTTGCAGCCGCGAGACGGCGGTCGCTGTCGCGAAGGAGGCCACTAAAATTGCCTCAGGACGCGGAGGTCGCCCTCCCAGAGGGCTCTGATGTCCGGGATGTCGTGGCGCAGCTGGGCGGTGCGCTCGAGCCCGCAGCCGAAGGCGAAGCCCGTCCACTCCTCCGGGTCGAGGCCGACGTTCTCGAAGACGCGCGGGTCGACCATCCCGGCGCCGCCCATCTCGATCCAGCCCGAGAACTTGCACGTGCGGCAGCCCGCGCCGCCGCAGATCCCGCACGAGACGTCGGGCTCGATCGACGGCTCGGTGAACGGGAAGTAGTGCGTCCGGAAGCGCACGCGCCGCTCGGCGCCGTAGAGCGCGCGCATCACGTGCAGCAGCGTCCCCTTCAGGTCTGCCAGGGTCAGCCCCTTGTCGACGGCGAGGCCCTCGAACTGGTGGAAGATCGGGTAGCGCGTCGCCGTGATCGCGTCGCGCCGGTAGACACGTCCGATCGAGACCATGTAGATCGGCGGCGGCTTCTCCTCGAGGATGTGGATCTGCGAGGGGCTCGTCTCGGTGCGCAGGACGTGCGTCTCGTCGAAGAAGAACGTGTCCCGCGGCGACCGCGCAGAGTGCGTCGGGTCGAAGGCGAGCTTGTCGAAGTTGTAGTCGACCGTCTCGACCTCGCGGTCGTCGCGCACCTCGTAGCCGAGGCCGAGGAACGCGTCCTCGACCGCCCGCCGCACCTGCGTGATCGGATGCAGATGGCCGAGCGCGAGCTCCGCGCCGGGGAGGGTGACGTCGATCACCTCCTCGCGGAGCCGCCGGTCGAGCTCCTCGTCGGCGAGCGCGCGCCCGCGCGCCTCGACGGCCTCCTCGAGCCGGGTCCGGATGCCGTTCAGGAGCATGCCGGTCTCGCGGTCGCGGACCTCGCGCAGCGCGAGGGCGAGGGTGCTCTTCCGTCCGAGGTAGCGCACGCGCGACTCCTCCAGCTCGTCGACCGACGCCGCGCTCGAGAACGCCTGCTCGGCCTCGCCCGGATACGCCTCCCAATCGACTGACAAGCTCATCTCACCTCCGTCGCTCGGACACCGTCGGGGCAGCCCCGGCCGGGAACGCGGAGGTCAGGCGGCGGTCGCCGTCGCCCCGGTTCCGAACCGGGGCCGGGTAAACACGAACGACCGCACCGGCACCTTCATGGCAGCGCCCTCATGAAGGGGGCAGCATACCGCTGTGTCCGCCTACGACAAGATCGCCCGCCTCTACGACCCCTGGTCGCAGGGCGTGATCGAGGACATCGCGTTCTACGTCGACGAGGCATGCCGCTCGGGGGGCCCGGTCGTCGAGCTCGGCGTGGGGACCGGCCGGATCGCGCTGCCGACAGCGGCGGCCGGGATCGCGGTGATCGGCGTCGACTCGTCCGAGGGGATGCTCGCGGTGGCGCGAGAGCAGGCGCTCGCGGCCGGCCTCACGCTCGACCTCCGGCTCGGCGACCTCCGCAACCCGCCGGTGGAAGGGGCCTACCCGCTCGTCACCCTCCCGTTCCGGTCGCTCCTGCACATGCAGACGGACGCCGACCGCCGGGCCGCGCTGCGCGCGGTCCAGAGGCTGCTCGAGCCCGGTGGCCGCTTCGTGTTCGACGTGTTCACGCCGGCTCCGACCGACATCGCCGACACGCACGGCCGCTGGCTCGAGCGCGAGGAGGGCATCTTCGAACGCGCGGACTGGGACGAGGGAGAGCGGACGCTCGTCCTTCAGGTCAGGGGTCGCGGCGCCGAGGCGGCGCTCTCCCTCGCCTGGCTCTCCGTCGGCGAGTGGCGCGAGCTCCTCGTCGACGAGGGATTCGCCGTCGAAGGGCTCTACGGCTGGTTCGACCGGGCTCCGTGGCGCGGGCACGAGGACTCGATCTGGGTCTGCCGAGGCCCTGGCTGACGCGAGCTCGCGGCCTTTCGCGCCGACTGCGCGATGGCCATTCCGAGGGATGCCGCCGCCGGATCCCCGCGTTACACTCGCCTCGGGAGGACGCCTCGTACTGCGGCGAATCGCACTGCGGCGAATTGACGTTTGGCATCGATACCGGGGTGCGCTGCGCCATCGTCCTCGCGATCGGCGAAGGGGGGTGACGACGTAGATCCGGTGCTGCTCGTCCTGGCGGTGATGGCGACACTCGTCACGCTCGGCTGGCTCGTCCTCGTCGGCCGGCAGGAGCTCCAGAGGCGGCGTGAGCCGGAGTCGCCGGTCGACCGGCTGAGCCGCGGCTCGCGTCCACGGGACCCGCGCGAGGCGATCTCGCTCCTCGGAAACGCGCTCGCAGCCACTCACGACCCTCGCGGGCTGATGCCGGTGATCCTCGACGTCACGGTCGACGCGACGGGCGCGTCCGGAGGGCGCGTCCTCGAGGGGAACCGCGAGCTGGCCAGGGTGGGTTCGTCGGCGGGTGAAGAACCGGTCGAGCTCGTGCTCGGCCAGTCCACCGACGGCAGCGAGATCCGGCTCATCCTCGATCCGCCTGCGGGCGGCCTCTCGCCGGAGGCGGGCTCGCTTGCCGAGTGGCTCGTCTCGCAGGCCTCGATCGCGCTCGAGAATGCACGCCTCCATCAGGTCGTGCGCCGGCAGGCGATCACTGACGAGCTCACCGGCCTCGTCAACCGCCGTCGCTTCAACGAGGTGCTCGACGACGAGATCGAGCGCTCGCGCCGTCACGGCACCACGCTCTCGGTGCTCCTCGCCGACCTCGACGACTTCAAGCGGATCAACGACCGGTTCGGCCATCCCGCCGGGGACGAGGCGCTGCGCGAGTTCGCCAACCTGCTCCGGGCCCACCTCCGCGACATCGACGTCGCCGCGCGCCTCGGCGGCGAGGAGTTCGCGGTCCTCCTTCCGGAGACGGAGCTCGAAGGCGCGCTCACCGTCGCGGAGCGGCTGCGGCGCCACGTCGACGACCGCGCCCTGAAGGGGACGAACGTGCGGCTGACGACGAGCATCGGCGTCGCGCAGTACCACGCCGGGTCGCGCGAGGACCTGCTCCGGCAGGCGGACGAGGGACTGTATCGAGCGAAACAGCAAGGGAAGAACTGCGTCGTCTCGGGCGGGGCGATCTGAGCAGAGCCCGCGCCGACCCGGCGCTCGCGCATCACGCGCTGTCACCTGCTTCATCTTTACTACGGGGGTGCGAACGCCCGGGCCGCTCGTACCTGTTGCTGCGCTCATCGCATCTGGCGCGGCCGCCGGATACCTCTGGAGCACCGCCCTCGAGGGCGACCGTGCGGTCGACGTCCTCCTCGGTCGGGACGACAAGGGACGGTCGGCGAACGAGACGCAGGTGGCAAAGTCGCCCGTCGGCCCGGCGGCCCCGGGCGCGACGGCGCAGCCTCCGGCGTCCTCGCAGCCGAAGTCCGGGCTGGCCCAGCCGAAGCCGGCGCCTGCGCCGGTCGAGCCGGTCCCGGCAACCGGCAAGTCGAAGTCGATCCTCAAGCTCGGGAGCGGCGAGATCCTGCTTCGCCCGAATCCGTTCCAGGGGATCACGATCGTCACCCAATCGCCCGGCACCCAATCGCCCGGCACCCCGTCGATCACCCAGTCGCCGAGCAAGCAGCCGGCGATCAGCCAGGGTTCTGGCGGCCAGTCGCCGCCGAAGCTCGTGGCGCTCCCCACACCTCTTCCCCTGGTGTCGGCGACGGACGTGGCGGCGGCCCTGACTCCTCCGTCGCCATCGAGTCCGTCGCGATCGATTCCGAGCCTTCCGCCGCGCCTGTCGTTCCCGGCGCCGGCGTCCTCCACGAAGGCCGCGACACCGTCGACCGGGCCCTCCACGAAGGCCCCGTCTGCGAAGGCGTCCAAGGTGAGCCCTGCCAAGCCCGCCAAACCGAAGGCGAAGAGCCCAGCGACGAAGAAGCCGGCACCGAAGCCCTCGAAGCCGTCGACCCCGAGCACGCCGGGGACCGCGCCCGGAACGGCACCCGGGACGCCGGGGCCCGCGGCGCCGTCGATCGTGCCACCCGCGCCGGGCGCCTCGACCCCGCCGGGCGGCTCGTCCCAGCCCGCCGCGCCGCCGGCTCAGCCGTCGACTCCCGACCAGCCGTCGACGGTGCCGCCGACCTCGCCCGCGAGCCCCGGCCCGTCGACGCCGCCGACGACGCTTCCTACGACCCCCGGCACACCGTCGACTCCCGGCACGCCGACGACGCCGACGACGCCTTCGACGCCCACCAACCCGCCGCCGACCGGGCCGATCTCGGACGATCTCCCTACACCCTCGCCGCCGCCCCCGAGCCCGGGCAACCCCGATCCAGGGAGTCCCGGGAAGGATCACGACCACGGCCGCGGGGACGAGTCCTGCCGGTCCGACGACCGCGACGACGATCGCGACGACGACCACAAGCACTCATCAGATCGGTACGACTCGGGCTCATCCGATCGACGGGGAGACGACAAGGACGACGACGAGGACCGCGACCACGGTTGGCGGTCCGACGGGGACAAGCGGTCGGACGGCGATGGGGGGTCCGACGGGGCGAAGCAGTCGGGCGAAGGCCCTCGCTCCGACGGCGACAAGAAGCACGACCGGCGCTGGTAGCACGCTAAGGGCCTGCCCGGAAAGCGGCTCAGAGCGGCTTGCAGGCGGCACGCATGCCATCCACCGCGACCACTTTCCAGACAGGCCCTTACGCAGACCCCGGCCTACGGGGGCCGGTGACGCCTGCGTTCTGCCGACGCCATTCGTAGAGCGCGATCGCTCCCGCAGCCGCGACGTTCAGGGACTCTGCGCCTGCGATCTCGAGGTGCCCCTCGACGTCACGGTCGACGCCTTCCGTAAGCCCCTCGCGCTCTGCTCCGAGCAGGAACGTCGTCTCGCCGGCGAGGTCGAGTCGGTCGAGCGCCTCGCCGCGGTGGGCGAGGAGCGCGACGCGCTTGCCTCGGAGCGCGCCGAACGGTACGAGCGGCACCCGCCAGATCGAGCCGGCCGAGGCACGGAGCGCTTTCGGCGAGGTCGGATCGGCGCAGCCTTCCGAGAGCGCGATCGCGGCGCCGAAGGCATCGGCAGTCCGCACCAGTGTGCCGACGTTGCCGGGGTCCGCGACCCGCCAGAGTGCGAGCGTGACTGTCCGCGGCTCGGCTTCCGGCAAATCGTCGCGGCGGTAGACGCCGATCACGCGCGGCGGATGCGCCGACGTCGAGACGCCAGCGAGGAGGCCCGGCTCGACGTTCTCGCCCGCGACGAGCAGCTCGACCGGGTCGGCGGTCGCCGCCTCGACGAGGTCCTCTCCCTCGCAGACGAAGAGCCCGAGCTTGTCGCGCCACCGGCGCTCGTGCAGCTTCCGAACGAGCTTGAGCTTCTCGTTGTCGCGAGAGGTGATCAGCGCGGCGGTCAGGCGGCGAGCGCGGCCTTCGCCTGCTCGGCGAGCTTGCCGAACGCCGCCGGATCGTTCACCGCCAGGTCGGCGAGCACCTTGCGATCGAGCTCGACCTCGGCGGCCTTCAGCCCCGCGATGAACTGGTTGTACGAGAGGCCGTGAGCGCGCGCGCCAGCGTTGATGCGCATGATCCAGAGGCGACGGAAGACGCGCTTGCGGTTCTTCCGGTCGCGATAGGCGTAGGTGAGCGAGTGCTCGACCTGCTCCTTGGCGTACGTGTAGTTCGTGCTCTTGAGGCCCCAGTAGCCCTTCGCCTGCTCGAGCACCTTGCGGCGCTTCTTGCGCCCGTGAACCGATCGCTTGACGCGGGGCATGCGTCAGGCCTTTCCGAGGAGTCGCTTGACGGTCTTCGCGTTCGCCTTCGCGACCGGCTGATCCTTACTGAACTCCCGCTTCTGCTTCGGCGGCTTGTGCTCGAGTTTGTGGCTCTGGCCCGCCTGGCGGCGCAGGAGCTTCCCGGTTCCCGTCACCTTGAACTTCTTCTTCGCTCCTGAGTTTGTCTTCTGCTTCGGCATCTTTCTTGACTCCTGCGTTCTTCGTCGGGCCCAGAACCATCGTCATGTTGCGACCTTCGAGCAGCGGCTGGGTTTCGATCGTCCCGAGGCCACGCACGTCCTCGGCGAGCCGCATCAGCAGGTCGCGACCACGATCGGGATGCTCGCGCTCGCGGCCCCGGAACATGATCGTCACCTTGACCTTCGCCCGCTGGTTCAGAAAGCGGAGGACGTGGCCGAGCTTGGTCTCGTAGTCGTGCTGGCCGATCTTGGGTCTGAGCTTGATCTCCTTGACGTGGATCTGAACCTGGTTGCGACGGGCCTGTTTTGCCTTCTGCTCCTGCTCGTAGCGGTACTTCCCGTAATCCATCACCTTCGCCACGGGCGGATCCGCCTGTGCAGCGACCTCGACGAGATCGAGACCCTTCCCGTACGCGTAGGTGCGCGCCTCGTCCGTCTGCTTGATCCCGAGCTGCTGCCCCTCCTCGCCGATCAAGCGCACCCGCGGGACGCGGATCGCCTCGTTGATCCGCACCTGCGGCTCCGGCCGACGCGGGGGCTCGAAGGACCCTCGCCGTGGCCTCAAATTCGCGTCACCAAGCTCTCTGCGTCCTCCTTCTGAAGTGGAAAAGCCGCTGGCACGCGGCGGCGAAGGACGCTCTCAACCTGCTCGGTTGAACCTCCGCGACCGGTGCCGGAAGCACCGTTCAGGAGGTGAGAGACGGCTACGCCCCTGCTTGCCAGGGGGCAAGCGTAGCAAGGTTCGCCTTCAGCTCTGCAAGCGATTTCGTGGACTGCCCGCCGCCGTGCTCGCGGATCGCGAGGGCCTCGTCGGACTCGCGATCGCCGTAGACGACGACGAACGGGACCTTGTCCACCTCGGCGTTGCGGATCCGCTTGCCGACCGTCTCGTCTGACTCGTCGACCTCGACCCGGTACGGCTCGAGCCGCGCGGCGAGCTCGTCTGCGGCTGCGCGATGCCCCTCGCCGACGGGCAGCACACGCACCTGGACGGGCGCGAGCCAGAACGGGAAGGCCCCGCCGTGGTGCTCGGTCAGGATCCCGATGAAGCGCTCGAGCGAGCCGAGGAGCGCGCGGTGGATCACGTACGGCGTGTGCTCGTGGTTGTCGGCGCCCATGTACGTGAGCCCGAAGCGCTGCGGCATCTGCGCGTCGAGCTGGATCGTCCCCATCTGCCACGAGCGGCCGAGCACGTCGGTCATGTGCAGGTCGATCTTCGGGCCGTAGAAGGCGCCGTCGCCCTCGTTGACCGCATACTCGATGCCGCGCCGGTCGAGCGCCGTACGGAGCGCGCCCTCGGTGAAGTCCCACTCCTCCTCGGTGCCGACCTTCTTGTCGGGCCGGGTGGAGAGCTCGAACCGCGCGTCCATCCCGAACAGGTCGTAGAGGTAGGCGGCGTAGTCGAGGCAGCCGAAGATCTCGTCCTCGATCTGCTCCCGCGAGCAGAAGATGTGTGCATCGTCCTGGGTGATGTGCCGCACGCGCAGAAGGCCGTGCAGCGCGCCCGCGAGCTCGTCCCGGTGCAACGTCGAGGACTCCGCGTACCGGAAGGGCAGGTCACGGTACGAGCGCAGCTGCGAGCCGAAGAGGAGCATGTGGCCCGGGCAGTTCATCGGCTTCAGCGCGTACTGCTTCTCGCTGCCCTCCTTCGACGAGACGAAGAAGATGTGCTCGGCGTAGTTCTCGTAGTGGCCCGAGGTCTTGTAGGTGTCGACGTCGTAGAGGAGCGGCGTCTTCACCTCGACGTAGCCGCGACGCGCGTTCTCGCGACGACGCAGGTCTTCGAGGATGTTCCAAATCACCATCCCCTTCGGGTGCCAGAACGGCGAGCCCGGCGACTCCTCGGCGAGGTGGAAGAGGTCGAGCTGGACGCCGAGCCGCCGGTGGTCGCGCCGGCGCGCCTCCTCGAGCCGCTCGAGGTGGGCGTCGAGGTCGGCCTGCGAGTAGAACGCCGTGCCGTAGATGCGCGTCAGCTGCGTGTTGCGCTCGTCGCCGCGCCAGTAGGCTCCGGCGAGGCTCGTCAGCTTGAGCGCCTTGATCGGCGTCGAGTTCTGGAGGTGCGGGCCGCGGCAGAGGTCGGTGAACTCGGCCTCCCCGTCGTGCGACTGCGTGTAGAGGCTGATCGGGCCTTCGGCCGTCTCGACGAGCTCGACCTTGTAGGGCTCGTCCTCGGCCTGGAAGCGCTCCCGGGCCTCGTCGGCCGAAACCTCCTCGCGGTTCCACTCACGGCCCTCCTCGAGCTCGCGCCGCATCTCGGCCTCGATGCGCTCGAGCGCGTCCTCGCCGATCGGCTCCGGAAACTCGAAGTCGTAGTAGAACCCCTGCTCGATCGGCGGCCCGATCGCGATCCTCACCCCCGGGTACAGCCGGCGCACGGCCTCTGCGAGCAGGTGCGCGCTCGAGTGACGGAGGACGGACAGCGCGTCCGGATCTTCGGTGTCGCGGGTGGTCAGGATCTGAATCGGCTCGCCGTCGACGAGCGGCGCACGCAGGTCGCGCACGGAGCCGTTCGAGCGCACGAGCACGGCCTGCTCGGCAAGCCTGGGGCCGATCGCGCGGGCGGCGTCGAGGCCCGTCGCGCCGTCGGGAAGCTCGAGCCCCGCGCCATTGGGCAGGAATACCTTCATCGCGCGACAGGATACGCGGAGCCACCTCGGGCGAGTCCCCGCGCGAGAGGGTGTCGAGGGCCCGGAGCGAGCCGACCGCCTTGACAGTTAACGATATATCGCGGTACGATCGTGACATGCACAGAAGAGATCGTTTCATGCTGTTCAGTGGCGGGCCGGGCGGGCCGCCGGAGATGTTCACGATGCCCCTCCCGCCCCCCGGCTTCGGCGGACCCGGAGACGTCCGCTTCAAGTGGCGGCGCGGCCGCCGGATCAGGCGTGGCGACGTTCGTGCGGCGATCCTGCTCTTGCTCGAGGAGGAGCCGCGGAACGGCTACCAGATCATGCAGGAGCTCGAGAGCCGCAGCGAGGGGCTCTGGCGTCCGAGCCCCGGCTCGGTGTACCCGGCCCTCCAGCTGCTTGCCGACGAAGGGCTGATCCGCAGCGAGCAGCGCGAAGGCTCGAGTGACGGGGGCAACGTCTTCGAGCTGACGGATGCGGGCAGAAGCCACGTCGAGGAGAACCGTGAGCAGCTCGGCGAGCCCTGGAAGCAGGCAGGCGAGGGCATGCCGGAGGGCATGCGCGAGCTCGGCGGGCTGCTCGGCCAGGTCGCGGTCGCGACGAGGCAGGTCATGCACGCCGGCACTGAGGCCCAGGTGGCAGCGGCAGCACAGCTCCTCGGAGAGACGAGGCGCTCGCTCTACCGGATCCTCGCCGACGACGAGACCCCGCCGAAGCCCTAGGCAACCGGCCATACTCACGCGCCATGCCACGCGAGGCGGAAGAGCCGCGCGGGACGTGGCGCGGCCGTCTTCCGCCTGCGTTCCGGCATCGCGACTACGCGCTGCTCTGGTCAGCGAACCTTGCAGCGGGATTCGGCACGCAGATGGCCGCCGTGGCCGTCGGCTGGCAGGTCTTCGAGATCCACCACTCGCCGCTCGACCTCGGCCTGATCGGGCTTGCCGAGTTCGCGCCGCTACCGCTGCTCGCCCTTCCCGCCGGCCATCTCGCCGATCGCTTCTCGCGTCGGGTGATCTTCGCGGGAGCGACGGCGGTTACCGTCGTCGTCGCGCTGCTGCTCGTCGTCGTCTCGCTCAACGGGGCCACAGAGCTCTGGCCGTTCCTCGTGCTCGCCGTCGCGATCGGCTGCGCGACGGCGATCGCGGTCCCGCCCGGACGCGCGCTTCCGGCGACGATCGTCCCGTTCGACCTGATCGCGAACGCGATGGCGCTGCGCTCGATCGCGTTCCAGACGGCGATGATCGCCGGCCCGGCGCTCGGCGGCCTCCTCTTCACCGTGTCGGCCGAGCTCGTCTACGGGACCTCCGCGGCACTGCTTGCGATCGGCTTCCTCTGCCTGCTCGTCATGCGCGAGCCGGCGCGCGAGCCCGCGACCGAGGCGCCGAGCATGAAGACCGCGCTCGCCGGCCTCCACTTCATCCGCCGCACCCCGATTCTCTTCGGCGCGATCTCGCTCGACCTCTTCGCGGTGCTCCTCGGCGGGTCGATCGCGCTGGCGCCGGTCTTCGCCCAGACGATCCTCGACACGGGGCCGTTCGGGCTCGGCCTGCTGCGCAGCGCGCCCGCGGTCGGCGCGCTTCTTGCGGCTCTCATGCTCGCCAACCGGCCGTTGGGGACCGCGGCGGGACGGACGCTGCTCGTCGTCGTCGCGCTCTTCGGCGCGAGCATGGTGGTCTTCGGGCTCTCGACCTGGCTTCCGCTCTCGCTGGCGGCACTCGCCGTCAGCGGCTTCGTCGACATGATCAGCATCAACATCCGCGCGACGACCGTCGCGATGGTCACGCCCGACGAGTTGCGCGGGCGCGTGCTCGCCGTCGAGAACGTGTTCATCAGCGCCTCGAACGAGCTCGGCGCGTTCGAGTCCGGCGTCGCCGCGGCGCTCGTTGGCACGGTCCCGGCGGTGGTGCTCGGCGGCCTCGCCACGATCGCCCTCGCCGCGCTCTGGACTGCGACTGTTCCCCGACCTGGCCCAGCGTCGGGAGGCTGGAGGATCTGCGCCCGGCCGTGCCGTAGCCTCCTCTAGCTGTTACGTTCAGGGCGCCGTGCCGAGCGTCCGCATCCCGCCGATTCTTCGCCCCGAGACGGGCAACAACCGCCTCGTCGAGGCCGACGGTCAGACGGTGCGCGAGGTGCTCCAGAGCCTGATCGCGACCTATCCGACGATCCGCGACCGCATCTTCGCCGAGGACGACGAGCTGCCGCAGTTCCTGAACGTCTTCATCGACGGCGCCGACGTGCGGCTGCTCGACGGGCTCGAGACGCGCGTCGAGGCGGACGCGACCGTGATCCTGCTGCCGGCCGTGGCCGGCGGCGGGGCGGCCTGACGCCACCCCGCCGCTTCGACCTCGCTAGGAGGCGCCCTCCACCGCTGCGGGCGGCGGCGGGTGACTGTGCGACACCTCCCGCTGCATCTGCCTCTGCGTCGCTCCTGCCCCGAGGAGATGGCTGTGCGCCTCCGTGCCGTACCCGCCGGGGACCGGGATGTAGAACTCGGGGTAGCCCCACATGCCGTGCTCGGAGACGTCGAGCCCTGCCTCCTCGACCTCGCTCTCGGCGCGAATGCCGACGGTGACCTTGAAGAGGAAGAGGATCGCGAACGACGCCGTGAACGTGAACGCGCCGACCGCGAGCAGCCCGAGGGCCTGCGTCCCGAGCTGGTGCAGCCCGCCGCCGTAGAAGAGACCGCCCTTGCCGGTCGCGAGCTTCTCGGCGAGCGCGGGCACCGTGAGGAAGCCGAGCGAGAGCGTGCCCCAGACGCCGGCCATGCCGTGCGCCGCGACCGCGCCGACCGGGTCGTCGATGCCGACCCTGTCGACGGCGAGCACACCGAGGACCACGATCACGCCCGCGACGAACCCGATCAGGATCGCCGCCCAAGGGGCCACGAACGCGCACGCAGCGGTGATCGCGACAAGCGCGGCGATCGCGCCGTTCAGCATCATCGAGAGGTCGGGCTTCTTGATCACGATCCACGAGGTGACGACGGCGCCGAGCACGCCGGCCGCGGCAGCGAGGTTCGTGTTGAGCGCGACGTAGGCGAAGAAGCCGACGCCGCCGAAGTCGACGCTCAATGTCGAGCCGGGGTTGAAGCCGAACCAGCCGAACCACAGGATGAGCACGCCGAGCGTCGTGAAGGCCATGTTGTGGCCGGGGATAGCGTTCGACTTGCCGTCCTTCCCGTACTTGCCGATGCGCGGCCCGAGGAGCAACGCTCCGGCCAGGCCTGCGAGGGCGCCCTGGTAGTGGACGACGGTCGAGCCGGCGAAGTCCTGCATGCCCTTGGCGAACAGCCAGCCGTCCGGGCTCCAGATCCAGTGCGAGACGAGCGAGTAGATCAGCGTGAAGATCGCGCCGAACGCGAAGTAGACCCAGAGCTTCGTGCGCTCGGCCATCGCGCCCCAGACGATCGCGAGCGAGACGCCGCAGAAGACGACCTCGAACATGTACCCGGCCGCCCCGGGGATCTGCGAGAACCAGGAGAACGGCGCCTGACCGACGGAGAGCAGCTCGTCGATCGACGGGAAGAAGCCGGAGCCGCCCCACAGCCCGTTGCCGCCGTCCCCGAACGCGATGCCGAAGCCGACGCAGTAGTAGACGATCGAGGCGATCGCGAGGATCAAGACGTTCTTGGCCGCGATGTGCCCGACGTTCTTCATGCGCGTCAGACCGGCCTCGAGGAAGGCAAAGCCCGCCTGCATGAACATGACGAGCACGGCCGCGATGACGACCCAGATCGTGCTCGCCGCGATCGTGAGCTCCTCGTTAGACACGTGCCTCCACCTCCTCGAGCTTCTGGCCGGTCCGGTTGTGGACGACGTTCGAGACCGGCGACCGCCAGACGAGTCCGTCGCCGGCCTCGTGGCCGCTGCGCGCGGCATCCGAGATCGCGGACTGGACGGCGTCGGCGATCTCGTCCCGGACGAGGAAGGTGAGAACGGCCTTCGGCAGGAACCGCGACTCGAACACGCGTCCGCGGTACTCGTGCGTGATCCCGCGCTGCCTCCCGTGGCCGACTGCCTCGACCACGGTCACGCCGACATGCCCCGTCACCTCCTCGACGGCATCGATCACGGTCTCGACCCGCTCCCGGATCACGACCGCCTCCACCTTGACCATCGTTTCCTCCTTCTCTTTGACCAACAAAAAAGAGGCCCCAGGGGCCAGCTCTCTCGCTGATCCCTGAGGCCTCGATGCCTCGCCGGGCGCCACCGACGGCGCTCGACCTCGGCCGATGCTACACGAAACCCCCGACGGCGTCGGGAGCCCTACCGCAGGTCCACCCGTCCGGGTGGCGCGAGCTGCTCAGCCGACGAGGTAGGCGTCGTCGGCGCCCTCGCCCAGGCGCTCGAGCACCTCCGGCGACGCGGGAGTGTCGATCGAAAGCGCCATCAGCGCCTTCCCCCCCTCGCGGTTCCGCGACACGGCCATGTTCGCGATGTTGACCCCGGCCTCGCCGAGCAGCGTGCCCACCCGGCCGATCACGCCCGGCACGTCGTCGTAGCGAAGGAAGATCATTCGCGACGCGAGCTCCATCTCGAGCTCGAAGCCGAGCGCCGAGACGAGCCACTGGCGGTGCTCGTGACCGATGGTCGTGCCGGCGACCCGGACGTCGCCGGCGCCGACGGCGATCAGGTTCGTGAAGTCGCGCGACGTGCGCCGCTTCTCCTCTACGACCTCGATCCCGCGCTCGGCGGCGATCAACGGCGCGTTGACGTAGTTCACGGGCTGGTCGACGCGACCGCGGAACGCCCCGTTCAGCGTCGCCACGGTCAGCAGGCGCGTGTCGTACTCGGCGAGCTCGCCGTAGTACTCGAGCGTGATGCGGCTCGGCTCGCCGCGCGCCAGCTCGAGGGCGAGCCGCCCGAGGCTCGCCGCGAGCGGCACGAACGGGCCGAGCACCTCGAGGTCCTCGGCGCCGACCGAAGGGATGTTGACCGCGTTCGTCACGAGCCCGCCCTCGAGCGCGGCGACGACCTGCTCGGCGACGATCACGCCGGCGCGGTCCTGAGCCTCCTCGGTCGAGGCGGCCAGGTGCGGCGTGACGACGAGGTTCGGCGCGTCGAGAAGCGGCCCTGAGTACGGCTCGGCCGAGAAGACGTCGATCGCAGCCCCCGCGACCTTGCCCGAGCGGAGCGCGTCGATCAACGCCTCCTCGTCGATGAGCTCGCCCCGGGCGGCGTTCACGATCCGCACGCCGTCCTTCATCCGGTCGATCGCCTTCGCGTCGATCATGTTCCGGGTCTCGTCGCTCAAGGGCAGGTGGAGCGTGATGAAGTCCGCCCGCTCGAGCACGCGCTCGAGCGAGTCGCTCTCGACGCCGAGCTCGCGGAAGCGGTCGGCCGACACGAACGGGTCGTAGGCGACGACGCGCATCTGGAGACCGACCGCGCGCCTCGCCACCTGTTGGCCGATCCGCCCGAAGCCGAGGACGCCGAGCGTCTTCTCGGCGAGCTCGACGCCGCCCCACCGGGACCGTTCCCACCGGCCCTCCTTCAGTGCCGCGTGGGCCTGGGGGATGTTGCGCGCGAGCGCTACCAGGAGGCCGACCGTGTGCTCGGCGGCAGAGATCACGTTCGACTCAGGCGCGTTGGCGACGACGATCCCGCGCCGCGTGGCCGCGTCGACGTCGACGTTGTCGACACCGACGCCCGCTCGGCCGATCACCTTCAGCCTCTCGGCTCGCTCGATCAGCTCGGCAGTGAGCTTGGTCGCCGACCGGATCACGATCCCCTCGTAGCGGTCGACGATCGAGGCGAGATCGGTCTCCGAGTCGACGTCGACCTCGAAGTGCGCGCGGAGAAGCTCGACGCCGGCCTCGGCGATCTCCTCGCGGACGAGAACTCTCGGGCGCTCGCTCATGGGGCAACCTCCGGTCGCCCCATGAGGTTCCGCTCCGGCGCCGGCAAGGCCGGCACCTCCGCCATCAAGTCGCCTCCGTCGAGCTTACGGCTCATGCCCCAACCGTACGCGTCACGGAGAGCTCCCGGAAAGGCAAGCGTTTCGGTGTCAAAACTGTACGAACTGAAGTGGGAGATTTCGCTTGAAGGCTCAAAACTTTACTTTTTGTACCGTCGAGGCTAGAGTGCCCCGGTGGGTCCCGCCGCGACTCCCCCTCCGCTTCCCAAGGCGGCGGCATGAGCACCGTCTCCAAGCCTCCGGTCGACTGGGACCTCGTCCTCAAGCGCAATCCCGTCGAGCGGCTGAAGCGTGAGAAGGCACCGCTCGGGATCCGCAACGAGCTGCCCGCGTTGATCGCCGCCGGGTACGAGGCCGTCCCCGAGGAGGACATGGTGCGCCTCCAGTGGTGGGGCCTCTACCACGACAAGCCGAAGGTCGGCACGTTCATGCTGCGGGTCAAGGTCCCGGCCGGAAAGCTCTCACCCAGAGAGCTGCGCGCGATCGGCGAGACCTCGAACCTCTTCGGCCGCGGCGACGGCGAGCTCTCGACGCGACAGAACATCCAGCTCCACTGGCTCGAGCTCGCGAAGCTGCCGGACGTCTTCGCGCACCTCGAGGCCTCGGGCACGACGACGGCCGGCGGCTGCGGGGACACCGTCCGCAACATCACCGGCTGCCCGGTGCAGGGAATCGCCGCCGACGAGCTCTTCGACAGCACCGAGGTCGTCGACGCCGCGGCAGCCCAGTTCTACGGCAACCCGGACTGGGCCAACCTGCCGCGCAAGCACAAGTACTCGATCGCCGCCTGTGCCGACCGCTGCAACGCGCCCGAGATCAACTGCATCTCGCTGATCGGCACGGTGCACGACGGTCGCGAGGGCTTCGCCGTCCTCGTCGGCGGTGGGCTCTCCTCCGTCCCGCGGATCGCCCGCGACATGGGCGTCTTCGTCCCGAAGGAAGAGGCGAACGACATCCTGGGCGCGATCACGTCCGTGTGGTCGGAGGACCTCAAGTACCGCGTCTCGCGCGTCAAGGCCCGCCTCAAGTTCATGGTCGACGACATCGGGCCCGAGGGCGTCCGCGAGCGCGTCGAAGCGAGGCTCGGACGGACGCTCGAGGACTACACGCTGCCGCCGATCGAGGTCGAGCCGTCCCACCACCTCGGCATCCATGCCCAGAAGCAGGAGGGCCTCTCCTACATCGGCGTCCCGGTACACCTCGGCCTCGTGTCGGGCGACCAGATGATCGCGATCGCCGATCTCGCCGAGCGCTACGGGGGCGACGTCCGGCTGACGCGCCAGCAGAACTTCATCGTCACGGGGGTGCCGAACGAGTCGATCGACGATGCTGTCGCCGAGCTCGAGCGCATCGGCTTCCCGCTCGACTTGAACCCGGTGCGCGGGAACTCGATCGCATGCACGGGCGAGCCGCACTGCAACTTCTCGGTCGCCGAGACGAAGACGCGCCTCGATCGTCTGATCGACCACCTCGAGGAGCGCTTCGGCACCGAGATCGCCGAGCTGCGGCTGCACCTCGACGGGTGCCCGCATTCGTGCGCCCAGCACTGGGTCGGCGACCTGGGCTTCCAGGGCACGACCTCCCGCGACGAGGGCGGTGTTCGTCGGCAGGCATACGACATCTTCGTTCGGGGCAGCCTCGGGCCGGCACCCGCCATCGGCCGCCCGCTCTTCCGGCGCGTCCCGACCGGCGAGCTGGACGCGGCAGTCGAGGGTCTCGTCGCCGGCTGGCTCGAGCAGCGCGGGCCGGACGAGGGGTTCGTTGCGTTCACGCGGCGCTCGAGCGACGAGGAGCTCGGTCGGTACGCGGGCCTCGAGCCGGCGAAGGCGAGAAAACGAGAGGAGGAGGACGAGTGAGCGTCCAACCGGAGGGTGGCGGCAGATGAGTACCTTCGAGCTGCTCGACGAGCTCGAGGCCGGCGAGCTCTCGATCCAGTTCGAGGGCGAGGAGCCGCAGACGGTGCTCGAGTGGGCGATCGAGCAGTTCTCGCCGAACCTCGCGATCTCGACCTCGTTCCAGATCGACAGCGTGGTGCTGATCGACATGGCGTACGAGATCGACCCCGAGGTGCCCGTCTTCAGCGTCGACACGGGCCGCCTCCCGGCGGAGACGTTCGAGCTCGCCGACAACCTCAGGGCCCGCTATCCGGGCCTGCGCCTCGAGCTCGTCGAGCCCGACCCCGAGGAGATCGCCGGCATGACGGGCAAGCACGGCGTGGATCTCTTCAAGACCAGTGTCGACCTGCGCCTTCTCTGCTGCAACATCCGCAAGGTCCGCCCGCTGACCAAGCACCTGCACTCACTCGACGCGTGGATCACGGGCCTTCGGCGCGACCAGTGGGCGAGCCGCACGAACATCCGCAAGGTCGAGATCGACCACGACCACGGAGCCATCATCAAGCTCAACCCGCTCGCGGAGTGGACGGAGGACGAGGTCTGGGAGTACGTGCGCGAGCGCGAGGTTCCGTACCACTCCCTCTACGACCGCGGCTACCGCTCGATCGGCTGCGCGCCCTGTACGCGCGCGATCCGCGAGGACGAGCCGAGCCGGGCCGGCCGCTGGTGGTGGGAGTCGAACGCCCCGAAGGAGTGCGGCATCCACTGCGCGATCGAGAGCGGCGGCCTCGAGCACGAGCTGCATGCACTGCTGGGAGAGGAGCACCATGCCTGACGCCGTCCCGGTCCGCGTGAGCGGCGAGGCCGCCGAGGTCGCGCGCGCCGAGGCGCAGGCGGTGCTCGCGATGGTCCAGGACGAGGAGCGGCGGGCCCGGCTCGCCGACGTCGTCGCCGCGATCGGCGACGGCGAGGTCACGGGCGACGACGCGGACGCGCTCGCCGAGCTGCTCGAGCTCGGGCTGCAGACCGGCCGCGTGCGCGCCGTCTACGGCCCCGAGGGCGAGCAGGCGACACTCGCGCTGTATCGACGCCTGCCGCTCGGCCGCGAGCTCACGCAGTCGACCCGGGACCTGAACGAGGCGCTGCAGGCGCTCGAGGGGCGACAGCTCGAACGCGTGACCGTCAACGCCGTCGGCCCGGGCGAGTACGGCGTCACGATCTCGACGGACGACTACGAGATCGTGCTGCGGCTCGGCAGAGCGGGAGCTCGACTCGCGACGATCGGAGCCTAGGGCACTCGTGACCTACATCATCGGCGAGGCCTGCATCGACGTGAAGGACATCTCGTGTCAGAGCGTCTGCCCCGTGGACTGCATCCACGAGAGCGACAGGATGCTCGTGATCGACGCCGAGGAGTGCATCGACTGCGGCGCCTGCGAGCCCGAGTGCCCGGTGGAGGCGATCCTGCCCGAGGACGCGGTGCCGCCCGACTGGGAGCCGTTCGTGAAGATCAACTATGCGTTCAACAAGGGCATCCCCGAGGTCGAGCGGCTCGTGGAGGAGTACTGCGAAGAGCACGGCATCACGCCCGACCGGGAAGTCGCTTGAGCCGGCAGTACTACATGGCCTGCCTCGACGTGGCGGGGCGCCGCTGCCTCGTCGTCGGGGGCGGCTCCGTCGGGCTCGAGAAGGCGGCAGGGCTCGTGGCGTGCGGCGCAGAGGTGACGGTCGTCTCGCCGGAGCTCCACGAAGCATTCGCAGAGCTCGACGTCGAGTGGCGCGAGCGCCGCTACGAGACGGGCGACCTCGACGGCATGTTCCTCGTGATCGCGGCCACCTCCGACCGCGCGGTCAACGAGCACGTCCACCGCGACGCCGAGGCGCGGGCCATGCTCTGCAACGTCGCCGACGTGCCCGACCTCTGCAACTTCATCCTCCCCGCGGTGCACCGCGAGGGCCCAATCGCCGTCGCCGTCTCGACAGGCGGCGCCTCGCCCGCGCTCGCGAAGCGCCTGCGCTCGCAGATCGCCGAGCTCGTGACCCCGGAGCACGCCGAGCTCGCCGAGGAGCTGCGCGCCCTCCGTCCCGAGGTTCAGCGCCGCTTCGCCACCTACGAGGAGCGCCGCGACTACTTCGAGGAGCTCGTCACGGAGAAGCTCTCGTGACGGTCTGGCTCGTCGGGGCGGGGCCCGGCGATCCCGGGCTGATCACCGCCCGTGGGCTCGAGCTCGTCCGCTCCTGCGAGGCGCTCGTGTACGACGTCCTCGTCGCGCCGGAGCTTGTCGCAGAAGCGCCCGAGGACGCGCTCGTCATCCCGCGCGAGGGTGTGAAGCAGGCCGAGCTGAACGAGCTGCTCGTCCGCCTCGGCCGCCGTGGGCTCGAGACGGTGCGCCTGAAGGGCGGCGACCCGTTCGTCTTCGGGCGCGGCGGCGAGGAGGCGCTGGCGCTCGCCGCGGCCGGGATCCCGTTCGAGGTCGTCCCCGGCGTGTCGGCCGTGTCGGCCGTCCCGGCCGCCGCCGGCATCCCCGTCACGCATCGCGGCGTGTCGGCACAGGTGACGCTCCTGAGCGGCCACTCGGCCTACGGCGACGACCTCGACTACGCGCACCTCGCGGCCACGCCGGGCACGCTCGTCGTCTTCATGGGCCTCGCCCACCTGAGCGGGATCGCCGCGCGCCTGATCGAGCACGGCAAGGACCCGAGGACGCCGGCGGCGGTCGTCTCGCGCGGGACGCTTCCCGACGGGCAGTCGGTCACAGGCGAGCTGCACGAGGTCTCGCGGCTTGCCGAAGGACTCTCGTCGCCCGCGCTGCTCGTGGTCGGCGACGTGGTCGCCATCGGCGGGTATCTCCGCGGCGACGTCCACGCCGCGGACACGGCGCGGATCTAGATCTCGCTGCCGGTCGCGACGTAGCTGCCGAAGATCCGCACCTCGCGCGTCCATTCGCGCATCTCGACCAGGGCCGTCTGCACCTCGTGGTCGAGCGGGTGGCCGTCGAGCACCATGTCGAACCGGTAGCGGAACGTCGAGTGCGGGATCGGGCGCGAGACGAGCTGGACGAGGTTCAGGCCGTGGCGCGCGAACGGGCCGAGGGCGTGGTAGAGGGAGCCGGGCCGGTGGTCGGTGACGAACGAGAGCGCGGTTCGCCAGCGCGGCGCGCGGTCGACCCGCGTGTACGGAGCGATGCCGACAAAGCGCGTGTACGCAGCGGGCCGGTCGCCCACGTCCTCGGCGACGACGCAGAGGCCGTAGGTCTCGGCGGCCTCGGTGCTGGCGATCGCCGCCTCGGTGGGGTCGTCCGACTCGGCCACCTCGCGGGCGGCGTCGGCGGTCGTGGCCGACGCGATGCACTTCACGTCGAGGCGATGGATGAGGTCGCGGCACTGGTCGAAGGCGACGTGATGCGAGCGGAGCGTGCGCACGTCGGAGAGCTGAATCTGGTTCCTGGCGACGACGTTGTGCACGATCGGCAGCGTGACCTCGGAGACGATCGAGAGCGGCGCCTCGTAGAGCAGGTCGTGCGTCTCGGCAACCGGGCCGTGAAGCGAGTTCTCGATCGGAAGGACGCCGAGCGCGACCTCGGCCGCGACCGCCGCCTCGACGACCGCGATGAAGCTCGCGTACGGCGTCGTCGCGGCGCCGGCGGGGGCGAGCACGACCGAGGCGGCCGCGCTGTGGCTCCCGGCCGGGCCGGGGTAACCAACGAGACTGCTCATAGGGCAACCTTCGGTCGCCCTATGAGGTTCCGCTCCGGCGCCGGCAAAGCCGGCACCTCCGCTACTGGGTCGCCTCCGTCCGTGTCTCCGGCTCCGGCCAAACGGCTCATGCTGCGACTCCCGCGGCGAGGCTCGCGAGCACCGCATCGCCGAGCTCGCGGGTCGTCGCCCGACCGCCCAGATCCGGTGTCGGGGCCTGCTCGAGGCCGCCCGCGACCGCGGCCTCGAGCTGCCGTGCCAGCGCGGGCTCCCCGAGGCCGTGCTCGAGTGCGAGGGCGAGCGAGCGCAGCATCCCGGTCGGGTTCGCGGCGCCCGTGCCTGCGATGTCGGGAGCCGAGCCGTGCACCGGCTCGAAGATGCCCGGACCGGCGTCGCCGAGACTCGCCGAGGCGGCGAGGCCGAGCCCGCCCGTGACGCCCGCGGCGACGTCCGAGAGGATGTCGCCGAAGGCGTTCTCCATCACGAGCACGTCGAACGAGGCCGCACTCGTGACGAGCTGCATCGCGACCGAGTCGACGAGCCCGTGCTTGAGCTCGACGTCCGGATAGTCGGCGGCCACCTCGGAGGCGACGCGGCGCCAGAGACGCGACGTGTCGAGCACGTTCGCCTTGTCGACCGAGAGCAACCGCCCGCTGCGCGAGCGCGCGAGCTCGAAGGCCCGGCGTACGACGCGCTCGATCTGCGTCGGGTGGTACTCCAGCGTGTCGAAGACGGTGCCGTCGTCTCGCGTCCCGCGCGCGCCGTAGTAGAGCCCGCCCGACGAGCTCGCGCACGATGATCAGGTCGACGCTGTCCGCAACCGCCGGGCGGAGGTTCGCGTAGACGTCGAGCTCGCGGCGCAGGTCGATGAGGCCCGCCTCGGGCCGGCGCTCGGCGCCCTCCCACTTCGGCCCGCCGACCGCGCCGAGCAGCACCGCGTCGGCGGCACGACAGGCGGCGAGCGTGTCCGCAGGCAGAGGCTCACCGCCGGCGTCGATCGCGACGCCGCCGATGAGCTCGATCTCGACCTCGACGTCGATCGGCAGGGCCGCGAGCACGCGCATCGCCTCGGCCATCACCTCCGGGCCGATGCCGTCCCCCGGGAGGCAGACGAGACGGTGGCTACGCGCCATGCAGCTCGCGACGCGTCAGGTCGAGGACGTAGCGGTACAAGCCGGCGAGGCCGTCGGCGGAGAGAGGGCCGGTGTTCTCCTCGTCGAGCAGGCGCAGCATCGCCTCCTCGCGGTCGTGGTCGCGAAGCGGGATCCCGTGCTCGCGCTTGTGCTCGTGCAACCGCCCGACGATCTCGAGCCGCCGGTTGACCGCGGCAACGAGCCCGCGGTCGAGCTCGGTGATCTCCTCGCGCAGCTCGGCAACGATGTCGGTCACGCCGTCACCCCGAGCTCGTCGAGCAGCGCATCCACGTCGGCGTCGATCTCGACGACCGAGCCCGTCGCGTCCGACTCGACCGCCTGCGGCGTCTTGAGCCCCGTGCCGGTGACGAGCACGACCACCCGGTCGGACTCACCGAGCTCGCCGTGCTCGACCGCGGCGCGCAACGCTCCCACGGTCACCCCCGCGGCCGTCTCGCCGAAGACGCCCGCCGTCTCGGCGAGCAGCACGATGTTCTGGCCGACCTCGTCCTCGGGCACCGCGTGGATCGAGCCGCCGGAGGTCCTCGCGGTCGCGATCGCGAGGTCGCCGTCGGCCGGGTTGCCGATCGCGAGCGAGCGGACGAGCGAGTTCGGCCGCACAGGCGTGACGCGGCGGTCCTCCACGAAGGCGTCGGCCACCGGTGAGCAGCCTTCGGCTTGGCCGCCGTAGAGCCGGGGCTGCGGGCCCTCGTGGAGGCCGAGCCGACGGAACTGCTCGAACCCCTGCCAGAGCTTCGTGAAGAGCGCGCCGGAGGCGATCGGGCAGACGACCGCGGTCGGGGTCTCCCAGCCGAGCTGCTCGACGATCTCGAACGCAAGCGTCTTCGAGCCCTCGGCGTAATAGGAGCGGAGGTTCACGTTCACGAAGCCCCACTCGACCTCGCCCGCGAGCTCGCTCACGAGCCGCGAGCAGTCGTCGTAGCTGCCGCGCACGCCGAAGACGCGGGCGCCGTAGACCGTGGTCGCCGTGATCTTCTCGGGCTCGAGCTCGGCCGGGCAGAAGATCACCGCCGCCATGCCCGTGGCGGCTGCACGCGCGGCGACGGCGTTCGCCAGGTTGCCGGTCGAGGTGCACGAGAGCGTCTCCAGGCCGAACTCTCGCGCTTTCGCCGCAGCGACCGCGACGACGCGGTCCTTGAAGGAGTGCGTCGGGTTCGCGAGGTCGAGCTTGAGCAGGATCTCGCCCACGCCGACGGCGCTCGCGAGCCGCGGGGCCGGGACGAGCGGCGTGAAGCCCGGCCGGCTGGCCGCGTCCTCCGGCGGAGCGGCAGGGAGGAGCGCCTCGTAGCGCCAGATCGAGGGCGGCCCCGCCTCGATGCGCTCACGCGTCGCCCGGGCGGAGACCTCGTCCCAGTCGTAGACCGGCTCCAGCGGCCCGAAGCAGCGGACACAGATACCGTTGGCGAGCGCCGGATAGTCGCTCTCGCACACGCGACAGCGCAGAACGTCAACCGGCATGGCACTTCCTAGACTGGTAGCGGCTTTGGAATTCCGTCGAATCCACGATCTCCCTCCCTACGTCTTCGCGACGGTCGATCAGCTGAAGCGCGAGCTCCGGCGCGACGGGCGCGACGTGATCGACCTGGGTTTCGGCAATCCGGACATCCCCTCGCCGGGAGTTGCGGTTGACAAGCTCTGCGAGGCCGCGACGAAGCCGACGAACCATCGCTACTCGGCGAGCCGCGGGCTGCCGAACCTCCGCGAGGCCGTCTGCGAGCGATACCGCCGCGTCTTCGGCGTCGAGCTCGATCCCGACCAGCACGCCGTGAGCACGATCGGCGCCAAGGAGGGCCTCGCGCACCTGATGTGGGTGCTGCTCGAGCCGGGTGATGTGGCCGTCGTGCCGAGCCCCAGCTACCCGATCCACCTCGTCGCGCCGCGGCTCACCGGCGCGACCGTGATCCACGCTCGGATCGAGACGGGCGACGTGCTCGCCGCCCTCGAGGAGGCGATCGACTACGCCGAGCCGGCGCCTCGGGTCGTGATCGTGTCGTTCCCACACAACCCGACGACCGAGGTCGCGACGCCCGAGCTGATGCAGCGGCTCGTCGACCTCGCCCGGGAGCACGAGTTCGTGCTCGTGCACGACTTCGCGTACGCGGACATCGCCTTCGACGGCCACGTCCCGCCGTCCGTGCTCCAGGCCGAGGGCGCGCTCGAATGCGCCGTCGAGCTGTACTCCCTGACCAAGTCGTTCTCGATGGCCGGCTGGCGGATGGGCTTCACCCTCGGCCGCGCGGACGTCGTCGCGGCGCTCGCGAAGCTCAAGTCCTACCTCGACTACGGGACGTTCCAGCCCATCCAGATCGCCTCGATCGTGGCCCTGCGCGAAGCCGGCGATTACCCGGCCGAGGTCTGCGAGATCTACAAGGGGCGCCGCGACGCGCTCTGCTCGGGCCTCGCCCGCGCCGGCTGGCAGATCGAGCCGCCGCTCGGGACGATGTTCGTCTGGGCGCAGATTCCCGACGCCTACGCTGAGCTCGGTTCGCTCGAGTTCGCGCTCAAGCTCGCGCGCGAGGCCGACGTGGCGGTGAGTCCCGGCATCGGCTTCGGCCCGGGGGGCGACGGCCACGTCCGCTTCGCCCTCGTCGAGAACGAGCACCGGATCGGCCAGGCGACGCGCTCGATCCGCAAGCTGCTCCAGGGCTAGCTCGTTCAAGACGTTGGCGCTCCCTCGGAGGCCGAGCCGACGTGGGCCGCGTACTTCGCGAACACACCCTGCCGGTAGCGCGGCTCGGGCGGCGTCCAGTCGGCGAGGCGCGCAGCGAGCTCGTCGTCCGAGAGCTCCACGTCGAGCCGCCGGCTCTCGACGTCGAGCACGATCGTGTCGCCATCGCGGAGCGCCGCGATCGGGCCGCCGCGTGCCGCCTCGGGTGCGATGTGGCCGACCATCAGCCCGTGCGTCGCGCCCGAGAACCGCCCGTCGGTGATCAGCGCCACCTCGTCGCCGAGCCCCTCGCCGACGAGCGCGGCGGTAACGTGCAGCATCTCGCGCATCCCGGGCCCGCCGGCCGGGCCCTCGTAGCGGATCACGATCACGTCCCCGGGCTCGATCGAGCGCGCCTTGACGGCGGCGAAGCACTCCTCCTCGGAGTCGAACACGCGCGCCGGGCCGCGGTGGTGCGTCCGCTCGTGCCCCGCGAGCTTGACGACGCTCCCGTCGGGAGCGAGCGAGCCGCGCAGGATCGCGAGGCCGCCCGTGGGCTTGAGGGGCGAGGAGTACGGAACGACGACGTCCTGGCCGGGTCGCTCTTTCACCGCAACCGCCACCTCGCCCAGCGTGCGGCCGTCGACACCGCGCGCGTCTGCGTGGACGGCGCCGACGCCGACGAGCTCGCGTACAACGAGGCCGATGCCGCCCGCGTCGTGCAGATCGGTGGCGACGTAGCGGCCGCCCGGCTTCAGGTCGGCGACGATCGGCGTGTGCGCAGCAATCGTGTCGAAGTCCTCCAGCTCGAGCGGTACGCCGGCCTCACGGGCGATCGCGAGCAGGTGCAGGACGCCGTTCGTCGAGCCCCCGGTCCCCGCGACCGCCGCGATCGCGTTCTCGAATGCATCGCGCGTGAGGATCGACGAGGGCCGCGTGTCCGAGCGGACGAGCTCCATCGCGAGCCGGCCGGCCTCGACCGCGGCTTCGGCCTTGTCCGGGTGCGTCGCCGGGATGCCCGAGAGCCCGCGGGGCGAGATGCCGAGGAAGTCGATCACGGTCGCCATCGTGTTGGCCGTGAACTGGCCGCCGCAAGCACCCGCGCCGGGACAGGCGCAGTCCTCGAGCGCGTGCACCTCGTCGTCGGTCATGCGGCCGGCGGCGCGAGCGCCGACCGCCTCGAACACGTCCTGAATCGTCACGTCCCGGTCGTGGAAGCGTCCGGGCGCGATCGAGCCGTTGTAGAAGACGAGGCCGGGGATGTCGAGTCGCGCGAGCGCCATCACCGCTGCCGGGATCGTCTTGTCGCAGCCGACGATGCAGACGAGGCCGTCGAGCAAGTGCCCAGCGCAGACGAGCTCGATCGAGTCGGCGATGACCTCGCGCGAGATCAGCGAGGCCCGCATCCCCGTCGTCCCCATCGAGACGCCGTCCGAGACCGAGATCGTGTTGAACTCGATCGGCGTGCCGCCGGCCGCGCGGATGCCCTCCTTCACGTGGACGGCGAGCTCGCGCTGGTTCAGGTTGCACGGCATCGTCTCGATCCAGGTGGTGGCGACGCCCACGAGCGGACGGGCGAGATCCTCGTCGGTGAACCCGACCGCCTTCAGCATCGCCCGCGCGGGCGCCCGGTCGACGCCGTCCGTGAGCAGCGCGCTGCGCCGCTTCGCGGGGTCCGTTGGCTGTTCGTAGACGCTCACGTGACGGCAGCTCCTTTGTCGGCGATGCGGAGGGAAAGGATCTGGGCGTCGGGATGCCGCGCCTCGAGCGCCGCCGCCACCGCTTCGGCGTCGCCCTCGGCCGCCCAGACGACCACCGAGGGGCCCGAGCCGGACAGCGTGACGCCGGCCGTGCCCGGCACAGGCCGCTCACGCAGCTCCTCGAGCAGCGGCGCGTCCTCAACGCGGTACGGCTCGTGCAGACGGTCGTGGAAGGCGGCCGCGAGGAGGGCGGCATCACCCGCGGCGATCGCCGCGCCGAGCAGCGCCGCCTGCGCCGCGGCCGCCGCCGCCTCCGCGTGCGGCAGGCTCTCGGGCAGCCGCTCGCGCGACTTCGAGGTGTTGATGCGAGAAGAGGGAGCGACGACGATCGGCACGAGCGGGAGGTCGGTCGCGAGCCGGCGCGTCCGCGTGCGCCCGGTGCCGTTCCGCCAGGTCAGGCACACGCCGCCGAACACGGCCGGCGCGAGGTTGTCCGCATGACCCTCGAGCGGCAGCCCGAGCTCGAGCACGTCCTCTGCCGAGAGGTCGCGGCCCGAGACGGCGAGCCCGGCGACGATGCCGGCGGCGATCGTCGCCGCGGACGAGCCGAGGCCGCGCTCCAGCGGGATGCGGTTGACGAAACGGAAGCTCCAGCCCTCCACCGGCGCCACGAGGGCGAATGCGCGCAGTGCCAGATGCTCCGCGCTCCGGGGGAGCTCGTCGGCACCCTCTCCTTCGAGCTCGACAACGGGCTCCGCACCCTGGCCAGGCCTCACCTCGAGCTCGTTCCAGAGCTCCAGCGCGGCGCCGGCGCAGTCGAAGCCGGGGCCGAGGTTCGCAGTCGTCGCCGGCGCGCGAACGACGAAGCTGCCGTTCACCGGGCGACCTCCGCAAGGATCGCGTCGACGCTGGGCTCGACGGTCGTCGTCGCCGCCGCGAGGACGTCGACCGCGGCCGTGTCCTTCAGCCCATGACCTGTGAGCACGCAGACGACGGTGCTCCCGGGCTCGAGCTGGATCCGCCGCAGGCCGGCGAGACCGGCCGCCGATGCGGGCTCGCAGAAGATGCCCTCGCGGCTCGCGAGCTCGAGCCAGGCGTCGGTGATCTCGTCGTCGCTGACGGTGACGACCTCGACGCGGCCCGCGGCGGCGAGCGCCGCGACCTCGGCTGCGTGGACCGGCTCGGCGATGCGAATCGCGGACGCAAACGTGGCCGCCCGTTCGGCGGCCTGAACCGAGACGATGTGGGTCGCGGCACCTTCATCGTCGAAGCCCCTCGCGTACGCGCAGGTGTTGCCGCCGCCGCCGTAGGGCAGGGCGAGCACGTCCGGAGCCAGGCCGAGCTGTTCGACGATCTCGAACACGGCTGTCTTCTGACCCTGGATTCGGTCCGGGTTGAGCGAGTTGACGAGCCGGAAGTCGCCGCGATCGGCGAGCTCGCGGCAGCTTGCGAGCGCGGCGTCGAAGCTTCCCCGGACCTCGAGCACCCGCGCGCCGACGACCCTCGACTGCGCCTGCTTCGCGAGCGAGATCGCTCCGGCCGGGTGCAGCACGACGGCCGTCACTCCCGCGCGGGCCGCATATGCCGCCGCCGACGCAGCCGTGTTGCCGGTCGACGCGCAGATGATCCCCTCGACGCCGGCCTCGACGGCCTTCGCCACCGCGACGGCCATGCCGCGGTCCTTGAAGCTTCCCGTAGGGTTCGTGCCCTCGAGCTTGAACCAGAGCTCCACGCCCAGCGCGTCGGACAGCCGCTCCGAGCGCACGAGCGGCGTCGAGCCCTCGCCCAGCGAGAGCAGCGGCGTCTCGGGCCCGACCGGCAGGCGGTCGCGGTAGCGCTCGATCACGCCCATCCGAGCTCGGCCACCCCGCGGTCGGAGACGACCGGATACGGCAGCGGCGGACGCCGCACCTCGGGCCGGCCCGAGATGGCCGCGAGCGCCTCCTTGAGGGAGCCTTCGCGAGCCTCGTGCGTGACGACGTGGATCGCCGCGCCGGTCCCGTTCTGATGCTGGAGGAGCCGCGCGATCGAGATCTCCCGCTCGGCAAGCTCCTCCGCGACCCGCGCGAGTACGCCCGGCCGGTCATCCACGGAGAGGTTGAAGTAGAACGGCGAGCGGTGCTCGCCCGGAGCGAGTCGCGGCAGCGAGCGCCAGACCGCGTCGTTCTGGAGGAACCCGGTCCCCATCGTCCCGATCACGCTCGCCATGTCGGCGATCACGGCCGACGCGGTCTCGGTGCCGCCGGCGCCGGGACCTTCGAGCGTGATCTCGCGGATCGCGTCGCCCTGGAGCATGACGGCGTTGAAGGCGCCCTCGACGGCGGCGAGCGGGTGGTGCCGGTCGACAAGCGCGGGACCGACGCGGACGTCGACCTGCCCGTCCACAAGGCGGGCGGCGCCGACCAGCCGGATCACCATCTCGAGCTCGCGGGCGGCCGCGATCGCCAGCGGGTCGATGCGGTCGATCCCCTCGACCTCGACGTCGGCGAGCTCGTAGCGCGAGTTGAACGCGACCGTCGCGAGGATCGCCATCTTCGCCGCGGCGTCGGCGCCGGAGATGTCGTCGGTGGGGTCGGCCTCGGCGAACCCGCGGGCCTGCGCCTCGTGCAGCGCTTCCTCGTAGGTCGACCCGGCCTCCATCTCGGTGAGCACGAAGTTCGTGGTGCCGTTCACGATCCCGAGCACGCGGTGGACGTTCGTGACGACGAGCGACTCGCGGAGCACCTTGATCACCGGGATCGCCGCGCACACGCTCGCCTCGAAGCGGAGCTGGACGCCGGCGCCGGAGGCGGCCTCGAAGAGCTCCGCGCCGCGGCGCGCGATCAGCTGCTTGTTCGCCGAGACGACGTGCTTGCCTCGCCGCAGGAGCTCGAGCACGTACTGCCCCGTGGGCTCGACGCCGCCCATCACCTCGGCCACGATCGCCACCTGCGGGTCGTCGACGACGGCGCCGAAGTCGGTCGTCAGGACGCCCTCGGGGACGGGGAACCCGCGCTCCTTCCCGAGGTCGCGGACGAGGGCCTTCACCACGCGGAGCCGGTGACCCGTCGCGCGCTCGATGTCGTCGGCCTGCTCGTTCAGCAGGCGGTTGACCGCCGCACCGACGGTCCCGTAGCCGAGCAGGGCGACCGGTACGTCAACCGACGCCATGCGCCTCCGGGACCTGGTCGCGGCGGCCCAGCGCGCGCAGGCGCTTGCCGACCTGCTCGATCTCCGTCTCAGCGAGCTTCTGCCGGTACTCGGCAAGGCTCGGAGCACCCCGGTCCATCTCGGCGATCCACTCGCGCGCGAACGATCCGTCCTGGACCCGAGCGAGCACCTCGCGCATGTTGTCGCGCACGTGCTCGTCGACGACCTTTGGCCCGATCGCGTGCGAGCCGTACTCGGCCGTGTCGGAGATCGAGTAGTGCATCCGCTCGATGCCCCCCTCGTAGATCAGGTCGACGATCAGCTTCACCTCGTGCAGGCACTCGTAGTAGGCGAGCTCCGGCGCGTATCCCGCCTCGACGAGCGTCTCGAAGCCGAGCTGGATCAGCTGCGTGAGCCCGCCGCAGAGCACCGACTGCTCGCCGAAGAGGTCAGTCTCGGTCTCGTCTTTGAAGTTCGTCTCGATGATCCCGACGCGTGCGGAGCCGATGCCTGCCGCCCACGCGAGCGCGAGCTCGCGCGCGTTGCCGCTTGCGTCCTGGTGGACCGCGATCAGGGACGGGATGCCGTAGCCCTCCTCGAACATGCGGCGGAGGATGTGACCCGGGCCCTTCGGGGCGACCATGATCACGTCGTGGCCGGCGGGCGGCTCGATGCGCCCGTAGTGGATCGAGAAGCCGTGCGCGAAGAGGAGCGCCGCCCCCGGCGCGAGGTTGGGTGCGACTTCCTGGCGGTAGACCTCCGCCTGCGGCCCGTCGGGCAGAAGGAAGGCGACGACCTGCGCATCCTTGACGGCCTCGGGGACCGTCCCGACCTTGAGGCCAGCCTCCTCGGCGGCCGCCCACGACGAGGAGCCCTCGCGCAGGCCGACCATCACGTCCACGCCCGAGTCGGCCAGGTTGAGTGCGTGTGCGTGCCCCTGGCTGCCGTACCCGAGCACCGCGACCTTCCCCGAAAGGAGACCGACGTCACCCGTCTTGATCACTTCCAGCATGAGTCCGCTCCTTTCGCTGGGGACAGTGCTAGTGGTCGCTAGGAGATTGTCGTTGTCTGCCGCCGAGTCGAGCTCGGGCTCGGGCGGCGCAGGCCGATCCGCCCCGTACGCGCGAGCTCGCGGACGCCGTGCGGACGCACGAGCTCCTCGAACGCGTCGAGCTCCTCGGGACGTCCGACGATCTCGAACGTCAGCGACTCGCGGCCGATGTCCGCGACGCGTGCGCCGAACACCTCGCCGAGCTGGATCAGCTCGGCTCGCTTGTCGGGCGGCGCGTTGACGGTGAGCAGCGCGAGCTCGCGCTCGACCGACTCGTCGGGCGGCAGCTCGGTGACGCGAAGCACGTTCACGAGCTTGTGCATCTGCTTCTCGATCTGCTCGAACGAGTGCTCCGAGCAGTCGACCCGAAGCGTGAGTCGCGAGACGCCGCGGCGCTCGGTCGGGCCGACGGCGAGGCTCATGATGTTGTAGCCGCGCCGCGCGAACATCTGCGAGACGCGCGCCAGCGCGCCCGGCTTGTCCTCCAGCTCGACGCTGACCGTATGGTGACTCACGCCGCACGCCCCCCGCCGGCGTCGGCTCCCGCCGGGCGAAGCCCGGCTTCGCCGAAGCCTGACGCCGCTGGCGGCAAGATCCGGCGCTCGCGGCGCTTGCCCGTGCTGCTTGCACTGTGCTGCGCGCCGCTCGCTTGGCTCCTTTGCCAGCGGCACCCGGGGAACGTGCGGAGGTTCACGGCGTCCACCCCTACCCCGTGATCCTCTCGTGCTGAAACTCGTCGTCGGGCAGCTCGATGATGTCGACCGACGCGGCGCCCGCGGGCACCATCGGGTAGCAGTTCTCGTCGGGATCGACGCGGGCGTCGACCACGGCGGTGCGCCCGGCGTCGAGCGCCGCGCGCAGCGTTCCCTCGAGCTCGTCTTCGGTCTCGACGACGAAGCCGGCCGCGCCGAGCGACTCGGCGAGCTGCGCGTAGTCGGGCACCTGCTTCGTCAGGTGCGTGTGCGCGAAGCGTTCTGCGTAGAAGAGCTCCTGCCACTGGCGCACCATCCCGAGCCAGCCGTTGTTGACGATCACGACCACGATCGGGAGCCCTTCGAGCGCCGAGGTCGCGAGCTCCTGGCACGTCATCTGGAAGCAGCCGTCGCCGTCGATGCAGACCACGGTCGCATCCGGCCGCGCCGCCTTGGCACCGACCGCGGCGGGCAGGCCGTAGCCCATCGTCCCCAGGCCGCCCGACGTGATGAACGTACGCGGCTTGTCGCAGACGAGGTACTGCATCGCCCACATCTGGTGCTGGCCGACGCCCGTCGTCCAGACCACGTCCTCGGTGCGCTCCGCCGCCAGGTCGCGCAGGCACTCGACCACGGTCTGCGGCTTCAGCACGCCCTCGGCGCGGCGGTACTTGTAGGGGTACAGGCCCTTCCACTCCTGGAGCTGGGCATGCCACGCCTCGCGCTTGCGCTGCTCGAGCGCCTTGAGCTCGCGCGTGAGCGAGGTCAGGGCGAGCTTGAGCGGGCCGACGACGGGGATCTCGGCCGTGCGGATCTTCCCGACCTCGGCGGCGTCGATGTCGAAGTGGATCACCTTTGCGCCGGGAGCGAACGCCGACACCTTGCCCGTGACGCGGTCGTCGAAACGGGTGCCCACCGCGACGATCAGGTCGCACTTGTTGAGCGCCCAGTTCGCGTACTTGGAGCCGTGCATTCCCGGCGCGCCGTAGTTCAAGGGGTGCGAGTCGGGCAGGCAGCCCTTGCCCATCAGGGTCACCACAGCGGGCAGCCCCGCGGTCTCGATGAGCGCGAGCAGCTCGCCGGAGGCGTCGGCGTTGAGCACGCCGCCGCCCGCGTAGACGATCGGCTGGCGTGCCTCGGCGATCGCCTTGGCGGCCTCCCGGATCTGACGCTCGTGCACCTTGGTCGGCGGCTTCCAGCCCGGCATGTCGACCTCGTCGGGGTACGAGAAATCGAGCTCTGCCTCCTGCACGTCCTTGGCGATGTCGACGAGGACCGGGCCCGGACGCCCGGTGCGAGCGACGTGGAACGCGGCCTTCATGATCCCGGGCAGCTCGCGCACGTCCTGGACGAGCCAGGAGTGCTTGACGATCGGCATCGTGATCCCGGTGGCGTCGGTCTCCTGGAAGGCGTCCGTGCCGATCAGGTTCGAGCGCACCTGGCCGGTGATGCACACGATCGGCGTCGAGTCCATCCACGCGTCGGCGATCGGCGTCACGAGGTTCGTCGCGCCGGGGCCGGACGTGGCCATCGCGACCCCGACCTTGCCCGACGCGCGGGCATAGCCCTCGGCCATATGGCCGGCGCCCTGCTCGTGTCGCGCGAGCACGTGGCGCACGGTCGTGCCCCGCGCGATCGCGTCGTAGGTGGGCAGGATCGCGCCGCCGGGGATGCCGAACATCACGTCGACGCCCTCGGCCTCGAGCGAGCGCAGAATCGCGTCGGCGCCGAGCATGTGTGTCATGGGCCGGCCCCCGGCCCATGACGGTGGAGGGGGTCCGGGGTGACCGGGAGGTTCCCCCGACAAGACAGAAGAAGGGGGTTCGTGGGGGAAACCTGGTTTCCCCCACGGGAGTGAGCTGAAAGCGAACGACTCATCGCCAGACCTCCTCGAAGAGCTCAGTGTCGGTGCGGGCGTTCGGCAACGCCTCGATCACCGCGTCGACGAAGTTGCGGGTGCCGGCCTCGTCGGCCCGCGCGGTCTCCGCGGCCGCGACGGCGCGCTCGAGCGTGCGGGCTGCCGAGCGCTGGCCGAGCCCCTCGGAGAGCAGGAGCGCAGCCGCGAGCAGGGTTCCCGTAGCGTCCGCGACGCCGAAGCCGGCGACCTCGTCGTCGTCGCAGACCTGCGCCGCGAAGAGACCGGGGCCCGCCTGCGACAGCTGACCGGCGGCGACCGTGTGCAGGCTGCCGGCGAGGTGGGCGGCGGCGTCGACGATCGCGCCGGCGAGGTGATCGGGCGCCACAACCAGGTCGACCGTGCCGGGGTGGTCACGGAAGCGCGTGAGCACCCCGCCGAGGGTCAGGAGCTCGACCTCCAATCCGTCCCAGCCGTCCGCCTCCACGGTGACGAGCTCGTCCCACTCGGGCGCCGATCCGACGGAGGTGAGCCGCGCCCGCCGCGCAGCCGCGATCTCGAACGCGCGGCCGATTGCGATCTCCTCCATCCCGTAGCCGAGCGGCTCGACGACGAGCAGGTCGCCGCGCGGCTCGTTGTGCACCCGCGAGACGCGCCAGGCGAAGTCGAGGTCGGCCTTGACGCCGTCGAGGGCGGGATCGGCCGGCGCGGTGACGAGGATCGCGTCCGCGCGCCGGTAGGCCTCGCGCGTCGAGGCCGGCAGCGGGTGCCCGAAGCGGGTCATCGCCTCGCCGCCGAAGGGCAGGTGGACGTCCTTGATCTGGAGGGCGTGCATCCGCGCAACCTCGACGAGGGCACGGGACGCCTCGCCCATGAGCTCGGGACCGACGCCGTCCCCGGCGAGGCAGGCCACGGTCCAGCTCCGGCTCACGAATCGACCGCCATGCTCTCGAGATTCTCTGTGTTTCTGCTGCGCACTCGTGCTCCTTGTTCAGTCGGCTCCGGCCTCGGTCCGGGCCACGGGAACGTACCTCTCCTGTCTGAGGTCTCTGTGTGCGGCGTCGGTGGCCGCGTGAGTGCGCCGCTCCCCCTAATGGGGGAGAATCGGGATAACCACCACGAACATCGGGATCCCGAGGGACGTGTCACTGGTGATGTTCGCGGCGGTCATGAGGTCACCCAGTCTGCCCAAGCGCCTCCAGGCTGTCAACCTGGAGCCAGCGGTCGACGGCCCGAGCGCACTGCCGCCCTTCGTTGATCGCCCAAACGATCAGCGACTGCCCGCGACGCGCGTCGCCGGCCGCGAAGACCCCTTCGACCGACGTGTCGAAGCGCGGCGCCTTGGCGTTCGAGCGCTCGTCGCGCTCGACGCCGAGCTGATCGAGGAGCTCGGGCTCCGGACCGAGGAAGCCCATCGCGAGCAGGACGAGCCCGGCCGGACGGACCTCGTCCGTGTCCGGAACGAGCTCGAACGGCGGCGTGCCGGTGTTCTGCGCCCAGTGGATGTGCTCGACGTGTCCGTTCGAGCCGGAGAGCAGCGTGGTCGAGACCGCGAAGTCGCGCGCACCGCCCTCCTTGAGTGCGTACGGAATCCGGAGCTTCAGCGGCCAGGTCGGCCACGGTGAGACGTCGTCGGGCCGCAAGCGCGGCGGCTCGCCGACGAGCTCCACCTGGGTCACCGAGCGGGCTCCCTCGCGGTGCGCGTTCGCCACGCAGTCGGCGCCCGTGTCCCCACCGCCGATCACGATCACGTCCTTGCCCGCGGCCGTGATCACGTCGGCCGGGCCGGGCGGCGGCGGCGCACCCGGCACCTGCGGCCCGAGCTCACGCGCCACGAACCGGTTGCGCTGGTACAGGTAGTCCATCGCGAAGTGGACGCCGCCGAGCTCGCGCCCGGGGACGGGGAGATCACGAGGGACGCGCGCCCCGGTTGCGATCACGACCGCGTCGAAGCGCTCGCGCAGCTCGCTCGCGTCCTCGTCGACACCGACGTCGACGCCGTAGCGAAACTCGACCCCTTCCTCCTCGAGCTGACGAAGGCGACGCTCGACGACCTCCTTCTCGATCTTGAAGTCGGGCACCCCGAACCGGACGAGGCCGCCGCCCGCCTCGTCGCGCTCGAACACGGTCACCGTGTGACCCGCGCGGTTGAGCTGCTGGGCGCAGGCCATCCCCGCGGGGCCGGATCCGATCACCGCAACGGTGCGCCCGGTCCGCGTCGCGGGCGGGCGCGCCTCCACCCAGCCCTCCTCCCACGCGCGGTTGATGATCGCGAGCTCGATCTGCTTGATCGTCACGGCCTCGCCCTCGCGGATCTCGAGCACGCACGCCGCCTCACACGGAGCCGGACAGAGCCGGCCGGTGAAGTCGGGGAAGTTGTTCGTGCGGTGCAGCTGCTCGATCGCCTCGCGCCAGCGGTCGCGATAGACGAGGTCGTTCCAGTCCGGGATGAGGTTGTTAACGGGGCAGCCGTTGTGGCAGAACGGCACACCGCACTCCATGCACCGTGCACCCTGCTCCTGCAAGCCGACCACGGGCAGCGTGCCGAGAAACTCGTGGTAGTCGTGAACGCGCTCGCCCGGCTCGCGCTCGGGGCTCTCGACTCTCGCGAGCTTCAGGAATGCGCCCAGCTCCCCCATTGCGTCAGGCGGCCGTTTCCGCTGGTTCGGGCTCTTCGCTCTCGGTCGTCACCCAGCCGCCGCCGGCGGTCGAGACCGGGTGGTCGTCCGGGTACCGGATCGCGCCTTCGAGCCCGGCGAGCTCGGCGAGCGCGCGCTTGAAGTCGTGCGGCATCACCTTCACGAACCTCGCGAGCGACTCCTCCCACTGCTCGAGCACGCGCGCCGCGACCGGAGAGGCGGTGCGCCGCAGGTGCTCCTCGACGAGCGAGCGAATCGCCTCGACGTCCTCGTCCTCGAGCGGGTCGAATCCGACGAGCTCCATGTTGCAACGGCCTGCGAAACGGCCGTCCTCGTCGAGGACGTAGGCGATGCCGCCGCTCATGCCCGCCGCGAAGTTCCGCCCGGTGCTCCCGAGCACGACGACTCGGCCGCCCGTCATGTACTCGCAGCCGTGGTCGCCGACCCCTTCGACGACCGCGTTCGCGCCCGAGTTGCGGACGGCGAACCGCTCCCCGGCGAGGCCGCGGAAGAACGCCTTGCCGGCCGTCGCGCCGTAGAGGACGGTGTTGCCGACGATCACGTTCTCCTCGGCGGCGAACGTCGCGGCTTCGGGCGGACGCACGGCGAGCACCCCGCCCGAGAGGCCCTTGCCGGTGTAGTCGTTCGCGTCGCCGAAGAGCGTGAGCTCGACGCCCGGCGCGAGCCAGGCGCCGAACGACTGGCCGGCCGAGCCACGGAGCGTGAACTGGATCGTCTCAGGCGGAAGCCCCTCGGCTCCCCGCGCCCTGGTGACGGCGTTCGAGAGCAGGCCGCCGACTGTGCGGTTGACGTTCCGGACCGGCAGCTCGGCCGCCACGGGCTCGCCGTCGTCGATCGCGCCCCGCGCGAGCTCGATCAGCTGCCAGTCGAGCGCGTCCGGAAGCGGCGAGTCCTGTGCCCGCGTGCGGCGCAGCGGCGTGTCCTCGGGCACCTCGGGCATGACGAGCAGCCCGGAGAGGTCGACGCCGCGCGCCTTCCAGTGGTCGATCGCCGCGTCCGCGCGGAGCAGGTCGACTCGACCGACGAGGTCTTCGAAGCGCGCGATCCCGAGCCGGGCCATGATCCGCCGCGCCTCCTCGGCGACGTAGAAGAAGAAGTTGACGACGTGCTCGGGCGTGCCGGCGAACCGCTGGCGCAGCTCGGGGTCCTGCGTCGCTATCCCGACCGGGCATGTGTTCAGGTGGCAGGCGCGCATCATCACGCAGCCGGCCGCGATCAGCGGGGCGGTCGAGAACCCCATCTCGTCGGCGCCCAGGAGACCGGCGATGACCACGTCGCGGCCCGTCTTCAGCTGCCCGTCAGTCTGCACCCAGATCCGCGAGCGGAGGTCGTTCAGCACGAGCGTCTGCTGCGTCTCCGCGAGCCCGATCTCCCAGGGGATGCCCGCGCACTGGATCGACGAGAGCGGCGATGCCCCGGTGCCGCCGTCATGGCCCGAGATCAGAACGTGGTCGGCGTTCGCCTTCGCGACGCCCGCCGCGACCGTGCCCACCCCCACCTCGGCGACGAGCTTGACCGACACGTCCGCGTCCGGATTCGCGCAGCGCAGGTCGTAGATCAGCTGCTTCAGATCCTCGATCGAGTAGATGTCGTGGTGCGGCGGCGGCGAGATCAGGCCGACGCCGGGGGTCGTGAAGCGGATCTTCGCGATGTAGTGGTCGACCTTGTGACCCGGGAGCTGGCCGCCCTCTCCCGGCTTCGCGCCCTGCGCCATCTTGATCTGGAGCTGGTCGGCGTTGACGAGGTAGTTGATGTTGACGCCGAACCGGCCCGACGCGACCTGCTTGATCGCCGAGCGGCGCGAGTCGCCGTTCGGATCGGGCACGTAGCGCACCGGATCCTCGCCGCCCTCACCGGTGTTCGACTTGCCGCCGAGGCGGTTCATCGCGATCGCGAGCGTCTCGTGCGCCTCGCGCGAGAGCGAGCCGAGCGACATCGCGCCGGTCGAGAAGCGCTTGACGATGTCCTGCGCCGGCTCGACCTCGTCGAGCGAAATGCCGCCGTCCTCGGCGAGCCGGAAGTCGAGCAGCCCGCGCAGCGTCGCCTTGCGCGCCGCGTCGCCGTTCACGAGCTGCGAGTACTCCTCGTACGTCGACGGGCCTCCCTGGCGCACCGCATGCTGGAGGAGCGCGATCGTGTCCGGGTTCCACTGGTGGTGCTCGCCGCCCGACCGCCAGGCGTAGACCCCGCCGAGCGGCAGCAGGTCGTCGTGCCTCTGCGGGTAAGCACGCGCGTGCCGGTCGAGCGCCTCGCGCGCGAGCACCTCGAGGCCGACTCCTCCGATCCGCGACGGCGTCCCGGTGAAGTGGCGGTCGATCAGCCCCGAGTCGAGGCCGACCGCCTCGAAGATCTGGGCACCGCAGTACGACGAGATCGTCGAGATCCCCATCTTCGAGATCGTCTTCAGGAGCGCCTTCGCGATCCCCTTGATCGCCCGCTGCTGCACGGCCTCCTTGGACAGGTCGTCGGGAAGCCACCCCTGGTCGACGAGCTCGTCGAGGGTCTCGAACATCACGTAGGGGTTGACCGCAGCGGCGCCGTAGCTGATCAGGGTCGCGAAGTGGTGCACCTCGCGCGGCTCCCCCGACTCGACGACGAGGCCGGCCTGGAGGCGCGTGCCCGCGCGGACGAGGTGGTGATGAACCGACGACACGGCGAGCAGCGCCGGCATCGGCGCCCGGTCGGGGCCGAGGCGCCGGTCGGAGAGGATCAGGATGTTGACGCCGTCGGCGAGCGCCTCGTCGGCCTCGCGGCAGATCCGAGCGAGGGCAGGCTCGAGCCCTTCCGGGCCGTCGGCGACGGACCAGGTGATGTCGATCGTCCGGGCCTTGAAGATGGACGAGTCGACCTGGCGCAGGCTTTCGAGCTCGTCGTTGCGCAGGATCGGCTGGCCGATCGCGAGCTGGCGCGCATGCTCGGGCGACTCGTCGAGCAGGTTGTGCTCCGAGCCGACGCTTGTCGCGACGCTCATCACGATGTACTCGCGGGTCGAGTCGATCGGCGGGTTCGTGACCTGCGCGAACAGCTGCTTGAAGTAGCTGTAGAGGAGGGGCCGCTGGTCGGAGAGGACGGCGAGCGCGAGATCGTTCCCCATCGACCCGATCGCCTCCTCGGCGTTCCGCGCGAGCGGCGCGAGGATCACCTTCTGGTCCTCCTGCGTGTAGCCGAAAGCAAGCTGGCGAGCGCGCAGCGGCTCGACCCGGATCACGCGCGGAGACCGTGCCGGCAGGTCGCCGAGTTGGATGACGCCCTGCTCGAACCACTCGGCGTACGGGCTCTGGGTGGCGACCTCGCGCTTGATCTCGGCGTCCTCGACGATCCGGTGCCGCTCGAGGTCGACGAGGAACACCCTGCCGGGCTGGAGACGGCCCTTGCGCAGGACGTTCTCGGGCGGGATCTCGGCGTTGAGCACGCCGGTCTCCGACGCCATCACGACCCAGCCGTCCTTCGTCTCGAGCCAGCGTCCGGGCCGGAGCCCGTTGCGGTCGAGCGTGGCGCCGATCACGGTGCCGTCGGTGAAGGCGATTGCGGCCGGGCCGTCCCACGGCTCCATCAGGCAGCCGTGGAAGTCGTAGAAGCCCTTCAGCTCGTCGGAGACGTCGTCGCGGCCGGCGTAGGCCTCCGGGATCATCATCATGATCGCGTGCGGGACCGAGCGGCCCGCGAGGGTGAGCAGCTCGAGCACGTTGTCGAAGTTCGCCGAGTCGGAGCCGCCCGCCCGCACGACCGGCAGCACCTTGCGCAGGTCGTCTCCGAAGAGCTCCGACGCGAGCTGGCTCTCGCGCGCGCGCATCCAGTTGACGTTGCCGCGCAACGTGTTGATCTCGCCGTTGTGGGCGATCATGCGGTACGGGTGAGCGAGCTCCCAGCTCGGAAACGTGTTCGTCGAGAAGCGGGAGTGGACGAGCACGAGCGCGCTCTTCGTGCGCGGATCGCCGATGTCCGCGTAGCACGCCTCGAGCTGCGGCGCCATCAGCATGCCCTTGTAGACGATCGTCTTCGAAGAGAAGCTCGGGAAGATCAAGTCGGGCCCGGCCGCAAGCTCGGCGGCGCGACGGATCACGTAGAGCTTGCGCTCGAAGGCCTGCTGATCCCCGGCGAGCTCGCCGGAGGCTGCGACGAGGAGCTGCTTCACGATCGGAGCCGCGGCCCGGGAGGTGGCGCCGACTGCCTGGAGGTCGATCGGGACGTCGCGCCAGCAGATGACGCGCTGGCCCTCGGCCTCGACCGTGCGCACGACGAGCTGCTGGAGCTCGGCACGGCGCACGGCATCCTCACGCGGCAGGAAGCACACGGCGACGCCGTACTGCCCGGGCGGGGGCAGCTCCTCCTCGACGACCGCGCGGAAGAACGAGTCCGGCAGCTGCATCAGGATTCCCGCACCGTCGCCCGTCCTGGGATCGGCGCCGGCTGCGCCGCGGTGCTCGAGGTTCTCGAGCGCGGTGATCCCGCGCCGGATCGTCTCGTGACTCGCGATCCCGTCCAGCCGTGCGACGAAGGCGACGCCGCACGCGTCGTGCTCGAACGCCGGGTCGTAGAGACCGATCGGCGAAATCGGGCGCCGGAGGCGTGGATTGGTGCTGGAGCTGTCCGCGGGAAGCTTGCGGCTCGTCACGAGAGAAGGCCTTTCGGAGGTTGGTCCCGCCGCTTCTTGTCTCCTAGCCGGCGGGGCGGGGGATGAATCGCCGACTAGCGGGCGGCCTTCGTGCGCGCCACGACGGCGTTCTTCGACTTGCTGAGCTTCGCGGGCGCTGGCATTACGGGAAAAAACGATAGAAACAATGCGCCGAAACCGCAAGTGAAACAGGCAATTTCGGGGGGTACCGACCTGGACCTCCTCGAGTAGACTGGGACGAGATGAGCGACCAGCCACTGAGCGAGCGTCGGATGAACGAGGTTCACGACGGCACGACGTGCGCTGTGGCCGCCACCTCCGACCTGATCGGGTCGAAATGGACGTCGCTCATCGTCCACGACCTGTCCGAAGGGCCCCGCCGCTTCACGCAGCTCGAGCATGCGTGCCCGGGAATCAGCCCGCGCACGCTCTCGGAGCGGCTGCACATGCTCGAGCTGGAAGGGATCGTCGTCCGCTTCAGCTACCCGGAGTCGCCGCCGCGGGTCGAGTACGAGCTGACGGAGAAGGGTGAGGCGCTCCTGCCGATCATCGAGGAGATGCGGACCTTCGGACACGACTGGCTGATCCAGGATCACGACCACGAGCACACCGACAGCGGTCGCGCTCGCGGTACCGCGACAGCGCGCTAAACGAAGCCGGCGACGCTGCGTCCCATCCGAGCCCGGTTCAGAATGGACCGGGTCCTCCGTTGACGACCGCCGCCGCCCGCCTCCGCCTCTCCTCGCAGCCGCTCGCCCTCTACGCGCTCGGGGGCGCCGTCGTCGTCATCGGGATCGTCCTGCGCGCGATCGTCTATCGCTCCTCGATCGGCTACGTCGACGCCGACGAGGCCGTCTGGGGGCTGATGGCCCGGCACGCCGTCGACGGCCACCTCAGCACCTACTACTGGGGACAGGCCTACGGAGGGACGCAGGAGGTCGTGGCCGTGGCGCTCCTGTTCGCGCTCGGCGGGACGCACCTCTTCTTTATGCGCATCGTCCCGATCCTGCTCGCGGCGGCGACCGCGGTCGTCGTGTGGCGGATCGGCCGACGGGTCCTGGGCGAATTCCAGGGGATCGTGGCAGGTCTCATCTTCTGGATCTGGCCCCCGTACCTGCTCTGGAAGCTCAACGTCTGGCACGGCTTCTACGGGACCGGGGTGCTCTACGCGGCGCTGATCATCCTCTTCGTCCTCCGCCTCGACGAGGATCCGAACCGGCGCGATGCCGTCGTGCTCGGGCTCCTGCTCGGGCTCGCGTTCTGGCAGACGCTGCAGATCCTCCCGATCGCGGCGCCCGCGGTCCTGTGGCTGACGATCCGCAGACCGGCGGTCTGGCGGTATGCCTGGCTTGCCGTGCCCGCGGCCTTCGTCGGCGCGCTCCCGTGGCTGCTCTCGAACCTGCGCCACGACTGGTGGTCGTTCAACCTGCCGGCCGGGGAGACTCCGTACCTCGGGCGCCTTCGCGGCGGGATCAACTCGACCTTCCCGATGCAGCTTGGCCTCCGCGTGCCGTTCTCGTCGGACTGGCTCCTCGGCCCGGTCGTCAGCCCGATCATCTACGTCGCCGCAGTCGCCGCGTTCGTCGTGGTCGGCTGGCGCCTCCGCCGGACCCGGCTGTCGCTCGTCTTTCTGATCGTCCTCACCTTCCCGTTCTCCTACGCAACGGCGGGACTGACCTGGATCACGAACGAGCCGCGCTACGTCGTCCTGATCGCGCCGGCGCTCGCGGTGCTCCTTGCCTGGCCGGCGTCTACCCTCCCTCGCGCCGCCGTCGTCCTCGCCCTTGCGTGCGCGGTGTCGGTCGGGATGCTCGGCAAGTGGATCGCGTGGGGCGACGACAACGCCCGGGCCGCCGCAGTCGACCGGAAGACGCTCGACGTACGACCCGCGATCCGCGAGCTCGACCGGCTGGGGATCGACCGCGTGTACGCCGACTACTGGATCGCCTACCGGATCACGTTCGACACGCGCGAGCGCGTCATCGGTTCCGAGCTCAACCTCGGGTCACTTGCCGCCGTGGGGCCGCATCGCGTGCTGCCGGAGAAGCCGAGCGACCCGACCGACCACCGATGGCCGGCCTACGACCAGGCCGTGCGCGACGCGGACCGGCACGCGTACCTGCTCGCGGAACATGGGCAGTTCACCGCCAAGGACCGACGGCTCCTGCGCCGACACGGCTACACGGAGCGGAGGATCGGGCCGCTCTGGCTGCTCGTCTCGCCCCCGCAGCGGCCCTGAGCCGGGCGGACGCGATTACGGGCCCTTCTCGATCGGGACGTCGACGAGGTTGCCCCACTCCGTCCACGATCCGTCGTAGTTCCGCACGTTCGGATGGCCGAGCAGCTCGCGCAGCACGAACCACGTGTGGGCTGAGCGCTCGCCGATGCGGCAGTACGCGATCGTCTCCTTGTCACCCGTCACGCCCTTCGCGCCGTAGAGCTCGTCCAGCGCGCCGGCGTCCTTGAACGTCCCGTCGTCGTTGACCGCCTGCGCCCAGGGAATCGACTGAGCGGTCGGGATGTGGCCACCGCGTTGCGCACCCTCCGACTCGTAGCCGGGCGGCGCGAGCAGCTCGCCGGCGTACTCCTGCGGCGAGCGGACGTCGACGAGAGCCCTCCCGCCGACGCCGATCGACTCGCGCACGTAGTCGCGGTAGGCGCGGATCGACTCGTCGCGCTCTCGCGCCGTGTACGAAGTCGCCGCGATGCTCGGCGCCTCCGTGGTGAGCTCGCGGCCCTCGTCGATCCACTTCTGGCGCCCGCCGTTCATGATCCGGACGTCCTCGTGCCCGTAGATCTTGAGGTACCAGTACGCGAACGCAGCGAACCAGTTGTTGCGGTCGCCGTAGAGCACGACGGTCGTTTCGTTGCCGATCCCGCGTGAGCCCAGCAGGCGCTCGAACTCGTCCTTCTCGACGAGGTCGCGCTCGACCGGGTCCTGGAGGTCGTCCTTCCAGTGCAGCTTCACCGCACCCGGGATGTGCCCCTCGTCGTAGAGATCGGGATTCTCGTCGACCTCGGCGACGACGACGTTCGCATCGCCGAGATGGTCTGCCACCCACTCCGAGCTCACCAGCACGTTCTTCGCGTATCCGTTCGCGCCCATCGCCGCTCCTCCATTTCTTTACTTGTTGAAGTGATGCAATCAGATCGCGGCTCCCGAGTGCAACCGGCTCCGGGCCGCCGACGGCAGGCCCACGCTGATTCAGCACTTTCTAACGTCGGATTTAGAAATCTCTTAGGCCCCGGCGAGACCATTTCGTCACCGTGATGCGGGCCCTCACCCACCCTCCGACGAACGGCCTGTGTCCGGCGCGGCGCCCGGTCTTCCGGGCGCCGCTCTCTCTCCATGCAAGGGGGCGCGTGCTCCTGCCTGGCCGCACCCTTCGTCCCTCACGGGTGTGGCGGCTCTCCCGGTCCTTCGCAGCCGGCGCGGCCGCCACACCCTGAGCGGCGACCTGATCGCGCCTGGACAGCCGACGGACTTCCCGAGGACGGCAATAACGTCCACCATTACGGATATGGCGATCCTCGTCGTGGACGACGACCAGGCCGTTCGGGACGCTCTCCGGCGCGCCCTGAAGCTGCAGGGCTACGACGTCTCCGTCGCCGGCGACGGTGAAGAGGCGCTGCTCAAGCTGCGCTCGAACCCGTCGGCCACCGACCTCGTCATCCTCGACATCCTGATGCCGCGCCTCGACGGGCTCGAGGTGACGCGCCGCCTGCGGGCCGACGGCAACGAGCTGCCGATCCTGATGCTGACCGCCCGCGACCAGGTCGCGGATCGCGTGGCCGGGCTCGAGGCCGGCGCCGACGACTACCTCGTGAAGCCGTTCGCCCTCGAGGAGCTCGTCGCGCGCGTGCGCGCGCTGCTGCGGCGGCTCGGAGCCGACGAGACCGGAACGACGCTGAAGTTCGCGGACCTCGAGCTCGACACGGGGACGCGCGAGGTGCGACGGGGCGACGACTTCCTGGCGCTGACACGCACCGAATTCGCGCTGCTCGAGCTCTTCCTGCGCAACCCGAAGCAGGTGCTGACTCGCTCGGTGATCTTCGACCGGGTGTGGGGCTACGACTTCGGCTACGGCTCGAACTCGCTCGACGTCTACATCTCCTACCTGCGGAAGAAGACCGAGGCCGGCGGCAAAGCGCGGCTGATCCATACCGTTCGGGGCGTGGGCTACGCGCTCCGCGAGCAGTGAGCCTCCGCGCGCGCCTGGGTCTCGTCGCAGCCGTCGCGGTGGCGGCCGCGGTCGCGCTCGCATCGGTGCTCGTCTACTTCCTCGTGCGGGGAGAGCTGCGGGGTCAGGTCGACCGCAGCCTCCAGGAGCAGGTGCAGCAGGTGAGTCGGCTGCCAGGCCTCGAGCTCGCGACGCAGATCGCGCCCAGGCAGTACCTGCTGCACGTGCGCGAGAACCCGTTCGGAAGCCCGTTCCAGATCGTCGGCGCGGACGGCACCACCTACCGGCCGGGGATGACGTTCGGGACGATCCAGCCATTGCTCCCCGGAGTCGACCAGGCGCGCCTCGTCGCCGCCGGCAAGCGCTCCGACTTCTACTTCGAGGATCACATCAACGACCGGCACGTCCGCCTGCTCGCGGCCCGTCTCGTTCCCGGGCTCGCGATCGTGGTCGCCACTCCGCTCACGAACGTCGACCACGAGCTGGCCAAGATCCGCCTCTGGCTCGTGCTCGTCGCCGTCGGCGGCGTCGGCCTGGCGTCGATCGCCGGATTCCTCGTCGCACGCGCGGCGCTGAAGCCCGTACGCGACCTGAGCGACACGGCCGAGCACGTCCGAACGACGCGCGATCTGTCGCAGCGGATCACGGTCACCGGGAACGACGAGCTCAGCCGCCTCGCCGAGACCTTCAACGCGATGTTGCAGTCGCTCGACGAGGCGGCACGGAAGCAGCGGCAGCTCGTCCAGGACGCGTCCCACGAGCTCCGGACGCCGCTCACGAGCCTGCGCACGAACATCGAGGTGCTGGCGAGCCCCGACGCCGCCCTCCCCCCGGAGGAACGGGAGCAGCTCCTCCAGGACGTGGTCGATCAGCTCGGCGAGATGACCGCCCTGATCACGGAGCTCACCGAGCTCGCCCGCGGCGAGGAGCAGCAGGTGGCACTCGAAGAGGTGCGGCTCGACCTCGTCGCCGAGGAGGCGATCAAGCGCACCGCTCGTAACCACCCCGACGTGGCGATCGAGGCCGACCTCGATCCTTCGACCATCGTCGGCATGCCCGCGAGCCTCGAGCGCGCGATCGCGAACCTGCTCGACAACGCGGCGAAGTGGAGCCCGCCGGGGTCACCCGTCGACATCACGCTCCACGGCAGCGAGCTGACGGTGCGCGACCACGGCCCGGGGATCGGCGACGCCGACCTGCCGCACGTGTTCGAGCGCTTCTACCGTGCGACCGCGGCGCGGAGCATGCCGGGCTCGGGGCTCGGCCTCGCGATCGTGCGCCAGGTGGCAGAGTCCCACGGCGGGACGGTCGTCGCCGAGAACGCACCCGGCGGAGGCACCCTCGTCCGGCTGCGGCTCGGCGAGCCAAACGGCGCGCGCCCGGCGACGGCCGAGCCTGCGGAGGAGGCCACCGAGCTGCTCGGCCTTCGCTCGAGCTAGCCCCGCCCGACGGGCCAGGCCGGCATGGCTCATCTCTTAGCTTCGTCTTAGCGAACCCTGGTTTGATCCGCGGTTCGTGTTCTACCTCTCGTACCTACGCAGCGAGCTCGTGCGCCGTAAAGGCCGGACGATCCTGACGATGCTGGGCCTCGCCGTCGGGGTCGCGCTCGTGATCACGATCTCGGCCCTCTCCCGCGGCCTCGATCGGGCGCAGGCGACGGCGCTCGACCCGCTCTCGAGCATCGGCACCGACCTGACGGTGACGCTCTCGCCCGAGGAGGCGGATGCGGCCGCCGGGGGCGGGCCGTTCGGCGGCAACCCCGGAGGGGGGTTCACCGGCGGCTCGGGCCGGCAGCTGATCGAAGCAAACCAGTCCGCGATCACCGACCTCTCCAAGCTCGGCAAGCCCGGCACGCACTTCGTCCACGACTTCTTCCTCCCCGGCACGCAGCTGACGTTCCCGCAGAGCCAGGGGAAGCAGATCGCGTCGCTTCCGGGCGTCGAGGCTGTCTCGAGCGGCCTCGTCCTCAGCGCCGTCCACCAGGAGGGGACGGTGCCGAAGATCGTCGCGAAGATCAAGACGGGCGGAGACCGGCTCACGATCACCCGTCGGATCACTCCGCCGACCCAGGAGGAGTTCCAGCAGATGCAGGCGTGCCTGCAGAAGGCCGGCATCACGCTGGGTGGAGCGGCGCCGGGCGCGGGCGGCGGCTCGCAGCAGCAGAACGGGCTCGGCGGCCCGAACGCCCAGGGCGGCGGCCGAGGTGCAGGCGGCGTCTTCAGCTCCGAGGCAGTCCAGAAGTGCCTGCCCGAGCGAATGCGCCGCTTCCGCGCGCAGATCACGACGCCGCAGGAGACGATCCGGCAGATCGTCAACCCGCCGCAGACGGACATCGAGAGCTCGAGCTACACGATCGGAGGCGTCGACCCGTCGAAGCCGGCGATCGGTGTCGTCACGCCTGCGCTCGTATCCAAGGGTCGCTTCCTCTCCCGGAACGGAGGCAACGAAGCGCTGCTCTCGGCGACCTACGCCGCGCGGCAGAAGCTCAAGCTCGGTTCGAAGCTCGACCTCAACGGTACGACGTTCACCGTTGTCGGCCTCGTGCGCCCGCCGCTCGGCGGCCAGACTGCCGACGTCTACGTCCCGCTCGCCGCGCTCCAGAAGCTCGCGTCCCAGACAGGCCTCGCGAACGTCGTGCTCGTGCGCGCCGACGACTCGAGCTCGGTCGCGCAGGTACAGCAGGAGATCGAGCGGCGATTCTCGAACGCGCAGGTCGCGAGCGCAAAGCAGGTTGCCGACCAGATCAGCGGCTCGCTCGTCGACGCGTCCAACCTCTCGCACCGCCTCGGCGTCGCGCTCGCGATCCTCGCTGCGCTCGCCGCGTTCCTGCTCGCCGCGCTGCTCACGCTCTCGTCCGTCGGCAAGCGAGTGCGCGAGATCGGCACGCTCAAGGCACTCGGCTGGACGCAGTGGCGGGTGATTCGCCAGGTCGCGGGCGAGTCGGTCGCGCAGTGCCTCGTGGGCGGCCTCGTGGGCGTGGGGCTCGGCGTCGCGGCTGCCGCCGCGATCGGCGCCTTCGGGCCGAGCCTGACTGCAACCGCCACGAGCGGCGGCGGCACGGACGCGTTCGGGCTGGGAGCGCTGGCCGCGCGCACCGTCACCGACGAGGTCGCCCTGACCGCGCCGCTCGCGGCGAACGTGCTCCTGCTCGGGCTCGGGATCGCGATCCTCGGCGGTCTGCTCGCCGGCGCCGCCGGAGCGATGCGCGCGGCCCGCCTGCGCCCGGCCGACGCACTCCGGACGGTGGAGTAGATGTCCGAGTCGTCGCTGTACGACGTTCGCGAAGCAGCGAAGACGTTCAGCAAGGGGGCCCTGAAGGTGCGCGCCGTCGGGGGTGTGAGCTTCACGATCGACGCCGGCGAGTTCGTCGCGCTCGAGGGCCCGAGCGGCTCCGGCAAGACCACGCTGCTCCAGCTCCTCGGTGCCCTCGACCGCCCGAGCGATGGCCAGGTCCTGTTCGAGGGCCGCGACCTCGGCCGGCTCGGAGACGGCGAGCTCGCGGAGCTCCGGCTGCGGGCGTTCGGCTTCGTCTTCCAGCAGTTCAACCTGATCCCTACGCTCACCGCGCTCCAGAACGTCGAGGCCGGCCTCGCGCCGGTCGGCGTCCCGCGCGAGGAGCTACGCCGGCGCTCGCTCTCGCTGCTCGACGAGGTGGGCCTCGCCGAGCGCGCGGAGCACCTGCCGAGCGAGCTCTCCGGAGGCGAGCAGCAACGCGTCGCGATCGCCCGGGCGCTCGTCGTCGACCCGCGCGTGATCCTCGCAGACGAGCCGACGGGAAACCTCGACACGAAGACGGGCGCGGACGTGATCGACCAGCTGGCCGGCCTCGCCGCCCAGCGCGGCGCGACGGTGGTCGTCGCGACGCACGATGCGAGCCTCGCTGCCAGGGCGAAGCGGCGGCTCCTCATGCGGGACGGTGCGGTCGTGACGGCCGCGACCGACGCGCTTGCGGTCTAGCTGTCCGGCCCCTCCGGCACGGCCGACGTGCCCTTGACGATCAGCACGGGACGGTCGGCGCGGTTGAGGACACCGCGCGAGACGCTTCCGAGCAGAGCCTCCTTCACCGAGCCCCTCCCACGCGACCCCACGACGACGAGCCCCGCATCGACTTCGCGGGCCAGGGCGAGCAGCTCGTCCTCGGGCAGGCCCACGAGCAGCTTCGGGTTGCAGGTGACGACGCGCTCCGCGGCGAGCTCGGCCGCGTGGCGAAGCACCGGATCGTCCTCGGCGGTCAGGAGCGGGTGCGAGACGGTGCGGTTCGTCTCCTCGCGGACGAGCGGGTCCACCGGCAAGAGGACGTGGACGACGAAGACGTCCGCGCCTTCCTGGGCCGCGATCTCGAGGCCGAACTCGACGGCCTCCTGCGCCCGAGGCGAGCCGTCCGTTCCGATGACGATGCGCTTCATCTCAGCCTGCCCTTCCCAGTCGGCTCGACCGCGCGAGCCCACCGCGTCCGACGATATCGAGTCGTGCCGGCCGCCGAGTCCGTACTTTTCCGCGAGGATGCGCCGGTTTTCAGGGCTTTCTTAGCCTGCTTTCAGGCGGTGCTCAGGTCGGTCGTGGAACGATGGGGCGGAGACGACGAAAGGGAGACAGATGACTCGCGCAACCCGTGCCATCCTCACCGCCGCCGCCGCGATCGCCGTTGCCGCCATCGGCGCAGGCGTCGGGGCGGGGCTCTACGCCACGCTCACGCCCTCCGACACGAACACGACGACCGTCGTGACGGTCGACCGCGCCGAGCCCGTGGCGGCGTCCGATTCGCTGACCATCAACGACATTTACAAGCGCACGCACGGAAGCGTCGTCGACCTCACGGTCTCGAGCTCGGGGGGCGGCTCCTCGCCGTTCGGCGGCGGGTCGCAGGCGGAAGGCAGCGGGTTCGTCTACGACAAGCAGGGCCACATCGTCACGAACCAGCACGTCGTCGACGGCGCCGGCACGATCACCGTCAGGTTCTCGAACGGCAAGACCTACAACGCGCGCCTCGTCGGCGTCGACCGCTCGTCGGATCTCGCCGTGATCAAGGTGTCGGCTCCCTCCTCGATCCTGAAGCCCGTCACGCTCGCCGACTCGGACGCAGTCGAGGTCGGTCAGGGCGTGATCGCGATCGGCAGCCCGTTCGGGCTCTCCGACACCGTCACGAGCGGCATCGTGAGCGCGCTCCACCGCCAGATGCAGGCCCCGAGCCGCTTCACCATCAACGACTCGATCCAGACCGACGCGCCGATCAACCACGGCAACTCGGGCGGCCCGCTCATCGACATGCTCGGCCGCGTGATCGGCGTGAACACGCAGATCCAGAGCGAGTCGGGCGGCAGCGACGGGGTCGGCTTCGCGATTCCCTCCAACACCGTCAAGAAGGTCGTGACGCAGCTGATCGCGGGTCGCTCGCCCCAGTACGCCTACCTCGGCGTTCAGGTCGCGACATCGCTATCCCCTGCCGGCGCCGCGCTCGCCGACGTCGTCTCGGGCACTCCGGCTGACCGCGCCGGGCTCGAGACCGGCGACGTGGTGACGAAGCTCGACGGGGCGACCATCGAGTCACCCGACGACCTCTCGAACGTGATCGACTCGAAGCAGCCGGGCGACAAGCTCAAGGTGACCTACGTCCGGGACGGCAAGACCCACACCGTCACGGTCACGCTCGGCACGCGTCCCTCGTTCGGCTAGCAGCTGACGACCGGGGCCTTGCGAGACAAGGCCCCGGTCACACCGGCTCGGGTGTGGTCGGCAGACTGTCTGTCGTCGCCGCGAGCGCGCAGAACGAGCTGGAGATCGCGATCGCGAACACGCCGTCGCTGAACGCCTCGGTGCGTCCGGTCCCCCAACGGTTCTCCACGGCTGCCGCGTTCGGCGCACCGCCAGCGGCTCCTGCCGCGTGGTCGGCCTACGCGGCGGCTGCTGCCGCTGCGTCCTTCTTCGCCTCGCCGGAGGTCTCGGCGACGATCTCGGCTGCGATCGCGAGCGCGACCTGCGCGGGAGCGCGACCGCCGAGATCGAGCCCGGCCGGGCCGTGGATCCGCGCGATCTCCTCCTCGGTGAAGCCCTCCTCGAGCAGCCGCGCGCGGCGCCGCTCGTGCGTTCGCTTCGCGCCGATCGCGCCGATGTAGCGCGCCTTCGAGCGCAGCGCAGCGGCGATCGCGGGGATGTCGAGCCGCTCCTCGTGGGAGAGAGTCACGACGACGGTGCGCTCGTCCACCAGCCCCTCGATCTCCTCCGGCCAGGCCTTGACGAGCCGGCTCGCGCTCGGGATCCTCTCCGGCGTCGCGAGCGCGCCGCGGGGGTCGACGACCGTCGTGCGCCAGCCGAGCTCCTTGCCGTAGGCGCAGAGGTGCTCGGCCGCCTCGGCGGCGCCGAAGATGACGACACGCTGCGGTCCCTCCACGACCTCGGCGAAGACGCCGTCGTCGCGCAGGCCTGCGCTCTCGAGCACACCACGCTCCAGACGCTTCGCGCCGGTCTCGGTGTTGGTGAGGAGCATCCCGTACCCGTCGTCGTCGAGGAGCGTCCACACGTCGCGCCAGAGCGCCAGGTCGGCGGGCTCGAGCCAGACGTCGATCTCACCGCCGCACGAGAGCCCGACCTCGAACGCCTCGCTGTCGGAGACGCCGTAGTGGACGAGGTTCGCGGGGCCGCCGGCGAAGATCGCCTGCGCGCGCTCCGCCACGTCCGACTCCACGCAGCCGCCGGAGACCGAGCCCGACCAGCTTGCCGCCCTCCGTGACGACCATCTTCGCCCCGGGCTGGCGCGGCGCCGACCGGATCGTCGAGATCACGGTCGCGACCACCGACCTCTCGCCCTTCGCGGCCGCCTGCTCGATCGTGTCGATGACGTCCCGCACGATCGGCGTCAGGATACCGGGGCCGCCTGGAGCGGCGGGCCGATCGCGCCGCCGCGCCGCGAGCGTCCGGCGGCGCGAAGCGCGCGGCGGTAGGCCTCGAGCGGCGAGGAGGCGCCCGCCATCACCTCGCCCGTCGAGCGCATCTCGGGACCGCGCGACGCGGCGCCCGGGAAGCGCTCCGCAGGGAACACGGCCTCCTTCGCCCAGGCCCGGGTAGGGGTCGCGCGCTCGGGCAGGCCGAGCGACCCGAGCGGCTCGCCGAGCAGAAGCCGCACCGCGTGCTCGACGAGCGGCACGCCGGTCGCCTTCGCCACGAAGGGGACGGTGCGCGACGCGCGCGGGTTCGCCTCGAGCACCCAGACCCTGCCGCCCAGGAGAGCGAGCTGGAGGTTGAGAAGCCCGCGCACGCCGAGACCGCCGGCGATCCGCGTCGCGATCTCGCGCAGCTCGACCTCGAGCGCCTCCGAGACCGACGGGCCGGGCAGGACGCAGGCCGAGTCGCCCGAGTGCACGCCCGTCGGCTCGACGTGCTCGAGGATCGCCGCGACCCACGCGCTCTCGCCGTCGCAGAGCGCGTCGACGTCGAGCTCGAGCGCACCCTCCAGGTACCGGTCGACGAGCACGGGGCCCTCGACGCGCAGCTCCTCGGCCGAGTGCGCGACGTGCATCCCGCGGCCGCCGAGGACGTGGTGCGGCCGCACGAGCACCGGGTAACCGATCCGGTGGGCGACCTCCCGCGCCTCGCCGGCGTCGGCCGCCGTGCCCCACTCCGGGGCGAGGTCGCCCGCGAGCCGCGCGAACCGGCCCCGGTCCTCGGCCGCGTCGATCGCGTCGAGCGGGTCGCCGAGGAGCGGAACGCCGGCGGCCGCGAGGGCGGGCGCGAGCCGAAGCGGCGTCTGCCCACCGAACGAGACGGCGACGCCCACCGGTTGCTCGAGCTCGCAGACGTCGAGCACGCGCTGCTCGGTGAGTGGCTCGAGGTAGAGGCGGTCCGAAGTGTCGTAGTCGGTCGAGACCGTCTCCGGGTTGGAGTTCACCATCACCGCCTCGTAGCCGAGCTTCTGGAGCGCCTGCACGGCGTGGACGCAGCAGTAGTCGAACTCGATCGCCTGGCCGATCCGGTTCGGCCCCGCGCCGAGGACGACCACCGAGCGTCCGGACGGAGCCGGTCCCTCGTCCGCGCCTTCGTACGTGACGTAGTAGTACGGCGTCCGCGCCTCGAACTCCCCGGCGCAGGAGTCGACCGCGAGCCGCCTGGGCGTGCCCGCGAGCGGCGCCTCGCCGCGCGCGATCTCGCACAGCCGGTCGGCGAAGTACGGATGGATGCCGGGCGGCTCGAGCCCGCGCCGGGCAGCCTCCAGCAGCAGGTCCCAGCGCTCGGGCACAGGCTGCGACGCCCGCTCGAGCAGCTCGTCGTCGTCGGCGGGGAACCGGACCGGCGGCACCTCGCGCCCTTCCATCGCCTTCAGGAACGCCTCGGCGAACGTGCGCCCCAGGCCGAGCGCCTCGCCGACGGCGCGCATCTCGGCGCCGAGCCGCGGCTCGGCGAGCGGGAACTTCTCGAAGTCGAACCGCGGCGCCTTGACGGCCACGTAGTCGAGCGCGGGCTCGAACGCGGCCGTCGTCTTGCCCGTGATGTCGTTCGGCAGCTCGTCGAGCGTGAACCCGACCGCGAGCAGCGCGGCGAGCTTGGCGATCGGAAAGCCGGTCGCCTTCGAGGCAAGCGCCGACGAGCGCGAGACGCGCGGGTTCATCTCGATCACGCGGAACTCATTCGTCTCCGGGTGAACCGCGAACTGCACGTTCGCGCCGCCGGTCGCGACGCCGACCGCCCGCGCCGTCGTGAACGCCGCCTCGCGCAGCTGCTGGTAGACGGGGTCGGGAAGCGTCTGCTGCGGCGCGATCGTCCACGAGTCGCCGGTGTGGATGCCCATCGGGTCGAGGTTCTCGATCGAGCAGACGACGACGGCGTTGCCGCGCGAGTCGCACATCACCTCGAGCTCGTGCTCCTGCCAGCCGCTGAGGAACTCCTCGACGAGCACCTGGCCGACGGGGCTCATCTCGAGCCCGTGCGCGATCACGGCCCTGAGCTCCTCTCGCGTGTGTGCGATGCCGCCGCCGGTGCCGCCGAGCGTGAACGCCGGACGCACGATCGCCGGCACGGGGAACTCGACGTCCGCGCTCGTCGCGACGACGCTGCGGGGGACCTCGAGCCCCGCCTCCACGACCGTGGTCCGGAAGAGCTCGCGGTCCTCGGCCCGGCGGATCGCCTCGAGGTCGGCGCCGATCAGCTCGATGCCCAGCGGCTCCACGAGCGGCGCGAGCTCGACGGCGAGGTTGAGCGCCGTCTGCCCCCCGAGCGTCGGCAGGATCGCGTCGGGGCGCTCGCGCTCGATCACCTCGGCGACCGTCCCGGCGTCGAGCGGCTCGAGGTAGGTGGCGTCGGCCCACTCGGGGTCGGTCATGATCGTCGCCGGGTTCGAGTTGACGAGGACGACGCGGAAGCCCTCGCGCCGCAGCACGCGGCAGGCCTGCGCTCCCGAGTAGTCGAACTCGCACGCCTGCCCGATGCGGATCGGGCCGGAGCCGAGGATCAGGATCGAGCGAAGGTCGGCGCGCTTAGGGCTCATGTCGGAATGACGCTTCGTCGTCGGGCCGGGATTGGCACGCGCGATGCAAGGACGCAGGGAGCTCCGATAGCGGCGCTATCGGAGCGACCGAGGACGCAGCAGCGTGCGTGCCCAGCGCGGCTCGACGACTCAAGGCTTCGTTCCGACAGGAGTCCTTTTCAGGCACGTTTCGGCCAGGAGGTCGAAGAAGGGCAGCGCGTCGAGCGGCCCGGGCGAGGCCTCGGGATGGAACTGGACGCTCGCGAAGCCGTCGCCGACGAGCCCCTCGCACGTGCCGTCGTTGAGCGAGACGTGCGAGACGTCGTCGTCAGCCTCGACGGCGAAGCCGTGGTTCTGCACGGTGACGAGCACGCGTCCGGTCGCGACGTCGCGCACCGGGTGGTTCGCGCCGCGGTGGCCGAACGGGAGCTTGAACGTCTCGTGCCCGAGCGCGAGCCCGAGCAGCTGGTGGCCGAGGCAGATGCCGAAGACGGGCACGCGACCGAGCAGCTCGCGGATCGTCTCCACCTGGTCGGTGAGCACCGACGGGTCACCCGGGCCGTTCGCGATCAGCACGACGCGCGGGTCGGCTTCGAGGATCGCGTCGGCATCCCACGCGCCGGGCACGACGTACGCCTCCAGCGCCGGCCTCGGCCAGGCGCCGCGGGATCGAGCGCTTCGAGCCGAGGTCGACGACGACCACGCGCGGGCCCTCGCCCACGGAGAAGGGCTCGGGCGTGCCCACCTTCCGGTCGAGCGGCCGGCCGTCGATCGGCGGCTCGGCGAGCGCCCGTGCCTGCAGCTCCTCGGCCGGAGCGTCCCCGAGCGCGCAGCGCAGGACGCCGCCGTCGCGGATCTTCCGCACGAGCGTCCGCGTGTCGACACCGGAGAGCGCGACGACGCCGCGCTCGCGCAGGAAGGCGGCGAACGCGGGGCGCGCGTGGCGCATGACGACGCCCTCGCACTGCACGCGCTCGGACTCCATGCGCGCCTCGTCGACGCCGTACGTCCCGATCAGCGGATAGGCGAAGCAGAGCACCTGCGCGACGTAGCTCGGGTCGGTGACCGCCTCCTCGTAGCCGGCCATCGCGGTCGTGAAGCAGGCCTCCCCCGCGGCGACGCCGGGGGCGCCGACGGAGACGCCGGGGAAGACGGTGCCGTCCTCGAGCACGAGCCTGGCGTTCGGGGTCTGCATAGTTTGCATCGTCGTGCATAATACGCACAGATGCCAACCGTTGCCATCCTCGGGACTGCGGGCTACACGGGACAGGAGACGCTCGATCGCGTTCTCTACCACCCCGAGCTCGAGCTCGTCGCGCTCGGCTCGGACTCGCAGGCCGGCCAGTCGGCCGTCGTGCTCGACCCGCGCCTGGCGCGAAACGGCTCGCTCCCGGACCTGGTGACGAACGACGAGGCGCTCGCAAGCGGCGCCGACCTCGTCTTCTGCTGTCTCGCGAACGAGCGCGCGGCCGCGATCGTGCCGCCGGCGACCGGCGTCGTCGTCGACCTGTCGGGCGCACACCGGATCGCCGACACGTCGCTCTACCCGAAGTGGTACGGCTTCGAGCACCCGCACCCCGAGAGCCAATCCGACTGGTGCTACGCGCTCCCCGAGCTGCAGCCGCCGACCACGCGCCTCGTCGCGAACCCCGGCTGCTACGTGACCGCCGCCGTGCTCGCGCTCGTGCCGCTCAAGGACGAGATCGACCCCGAGACGGTGGTCGTCGACGCCAAGTCGGGCGTCTCGGGAGCGGGCCGGACGCCGAGCGAGACGACGATCGCGGGCGCGGTGCTCGAGAACCTGAAGCCGTACTCGATCGGCCGCCACCGGCACCTGCTCGAGATGGAGATGCTGCTCGGCTTCGCGCCGACGTTCGTCCCGCATCTGCTGCCGGTGCGCCGCGGCCTCGTGGCGACCTGCTACGTGAACGGGATCGCGGCCGACACGGCCCGGGCGCTGCTCGAGGCGGCATACGCCGGCTCCGACGTCGTGACGCGTACTTCCGGAGGGCGTCGTGCCCGAGATCGCAAGGGTCGTGCACACCGACGCGGCCGAGATCGGCGTCTTCGCCGACCCGCCGAGCGGCCGGACGATCGTCTTCGCGGCCGAGGACAACCTCGGCAAGGGAGCCGCCGGCCAGGCCGTGCAGAACGCGAACCTCGCGCTCGGCCTCCCCGAGACGGCCGGGCTCCGCCTCTACGGAGTCAAGGTTTGAGCGTCACGGCAGCTCAAGGGTTCGTCGCCTCCGGCGTCGCCGCGGGCATCCGGCGCCGCGAGCGCAAGGACCTTGCCGTCGTGCGCTCGGTGCCGCACGCGACGGGCGCCGCGATGTTCACCCGCAACGAGGTCAAGGCCGCGTGTCTCGACATCTGCCGCGAGCACCTCGAGCTCGCCGATCCGCAGGCCGTCGTGATCAACTCGGGCGTCGCGAACGCGGTGACGGGCGAGCGCGGCAAGCTCGACGCGCTTGCGACCGCCGCCGAGGCCGGCCGGCTGCTCGACCTCGACGCCGAGGAGGTGCTCGTCCTCTCGACCGGCGTGATCGGGGCGCGCCTCCCGCATGCACAGGCTCCTACCCGCGCTCGAGCCTGCCGCTGCCGCGCTCTCTGATGACGGCGGGCACGATGCCGCCGAGGCGATCATGACCACCGACACGCGGCCGAAGGAGGCCGTCGCCGGGCGCGAAGGCTTCACGGTCGGCGGGATGGCGAAGGGCTCGGGGATGATCCATCCCGACCTCGCGACGATGCTCGCGGTCGTCACGACCGACTACCCGCTGGCTCCGGGCGAGGCGATCGAGTTCCTCCGCCCCGCCGTCGAGTCGAGCTTCAACGAGATCTCCGTCGACGGGGAGCCCTCGACGAACGACTGCGTGCTGCTGCTCGCGAGCGGCGCGAGCGGCGCCGCCCGCGACGACGATGCGTTCGCAACCGCGCTGAACGAGGTCTGCGCCGACCTCGCGCGACAGGTCGTCGCCGACGGGGAGGGAATCACGGTGCTCGCCGAGATCAACGTCACGGGCGCCGCCGACGACGGGCAGGCGCGGGCGATCGCCCGCCGGATCGCGACCTCGCCGCTCGTCAAGACCGCCCTCTTCGGACACGACGCGAACTGGGGCCGCGTGCTCATGGCGGCGGGCTCCGCTCCCTGGAACGGCGGCTACGCCCACGTGGACGTGGAGCGCGTGACGCTCCGCTACAACGGCACGGTCGTCCTCGACCACGGCACGCCGAGCGACGTCGAGCCCGACGTCTCCGGGCCGAGCTGCACGATCGACCTCGACCTGGGCCTCGGCGCCGGCAAGGCGAGCTACCTGACGAGCGACCTCTCCTACGACTACGTCCGCATCAACGCGGACTACCGGACATGAGCCGTAGGCTTGACGGAGGCTCCGAAGAGCGGAGGTGCCGGCTCTGCCGGCACCGGGAGCGGACATGAGCCGGGTCGTCGTCAAGGTGGGCGGCGCCGTCGCCGGTGAGTCGGCGGAGGCGGTGCTCGAGCTGGCGCGCGCCGACGAGGTGTGCGTCGTCCACGGTGCCGGCCCGCAGATCAGCCTCGAGATGGCGCGCGAGGGGATCCCGGTCGAGTTCGTCGGCGGCCGGCGGGTGACGACGCCGGAGGCGCTGCGAGATCGTCCGCTCGTCGCTCGCGGCGGTCAACGCGACGCTCTGCGACGCGATCGGAGAGCGCGCGGTCGGGCTCCTGGGCGACGAGATCGGGCTCGAGGCCACGCAGATCCCCGAGCTCGGGCTCGTGGGCGATCCCCTCCCCTCACGGCCCGAGGCAGTCGTCGCCGCGCTCGCGGCCGGGAAGATCCCGGTCGTCGCGCCGATCGCCGCCGGCCCGCTCAACGTGAACGCCGACGAGGCCGCCGCCGCGCTTGCGCTCGGGCTCGACGCCGACCGCCTCCTCTTCCTCACCGACGTCGACGGCCTGATCCTCGACGGCCGCGTCGTCGACTCGATCGACGTCACGTCCGCGTCGGAGCTGCTCGCGGGCGGGGTGCTCGAGGGCGGCATCATCCCCAAGCTCGGCGCCGCGGTGCTGGCCGCGCGCGGCGGAGTGCCGGCGTCGATCGGCAGGACGGCGGTGGCACCGTGAGCGTCCTGACGGGCACGCCCCTCCTCCCGACCTACGCGCGCTTCCCGGTCACCTTCGTCGACGGCGACGGCTGCTGGCTGATCGCCGACGACGGACAACGCTATCTCGACCTCGTCGCCGGAATCGCCGTCGTCAGCCTCGGCCATTGCCACCCTGCGCCGCTCGAGGCGGCGAAGGAGCAGCTCGAGCGGCTGTGGCACGTCTCCAACCTCTATTCGACCGAGCCCATGGAGCGGCTCGCCGAGAAGCTGTCCGACCGCTTCGGCGGGGCGCACGCGTTCTTCTGCAACTCGGGAACCGAGGCCGTCGAGGCCGCGATCAAGTGGGCGCGCAAGTCGACCGGCCGCCCCGAGCTCGTCGCGCTCGAGGGCTCGTTCCACGGGCGCACGATGGGCGCGCTCTCGATCACCGGCCAGCCGTCCAAGCGGGCGCCGTTCGAGCCGCTCGTCCCCGGGGCACGCTTCGCGACGCCCGAGACCCTCGGCGACGTCGTCGGGCCGCAGACGGCGGCGATCTTCCTCGAGCCGGTGCAGGGCGAGGGCGGCGTGCGGCCGCTCTCGCAGGAGACGCTAGAGCTCGCGCGTGCGCTCGCCGACGAGCACGAGGCGCTGCTCGTCTTCGACGAGGTGCAGACCGGAATCGGCCGCACGGGCGAGTTCTTCGCCTGGCAGCGCTTCGGCGTCCGCCCGGACGCCGTCACGCTCGCGAAGGGGCTCGCGAACGGCCTCCCGATCGGCGCCCTGCTCGTCGCCGACGGCGAGCCGACCGGCTTCGTTCCCGGCGACCACGCGTCGACCTTCGGCGGCAACCCCGTCGCCTGCGCCGCGGCGTCGGCCGTCGTCGACGCGATCGACGGCGACCTGCTCGAGCACGTCCGGGCGATCGGCACCCGCTTCGAGAACGCCTTCGCGGAGATCCGCGGCGCCGGCCTCCTGCTCGCACTCGAGCTCGGACGCCCCGCCGGGCCCGTCGCGCACGCAGCGCTGGAGCACAACCTGCTCGTCGGAACGGCGGGCGAGACTGCGCTACGACTGACGCCGCCGCTCACGATCACGGCCGAGGAGGCCGACCTCGCCGTCGATCTCCTGCGCGAAGTGCTGGCGTGACGCGGAACGAACGACAGAGCGCGATCCTGCGCCTCGTCGAGGAGGAGCAGCTCTCGACGCAGGCCGACGTGACGCGTGCCCTGCGCGAGCAGGGCTTCGACGCGGTGCAGGCGACGGTCTCGCGCGACATCGCGCAGCTCGGGCTCGTCAAGGTGCGGAACGGCAGCGGAAGGCTCGTCTACGCGCGCCCGGGCTCGAACGGCCACGACCGGACAGAGCAGCTTTCGTCTGCGCTCCGCCGCTGGGTGAGCGGCATGAAGCACGCCGGCCCGCTGCTCGTGATCGCCACCCCGTCGGGCTTCGCCGCACCGCTCGCCGACGCGATCGACGCCGCCTCGCTCGACGAGGTCGCGGGAACGATCGCGGGCGAGAACACCGTCTTCGTCGCGGTGAGCGACGGGACGACCGCGGCCGCGGTCGAGGAGCAGTTCCGGAAACGCCTGGAAGGCGCGCACTGACCGTGAACGGGGTCATCCTCGGCTCGCTGCCGGTGGGCGAGCGAGTCGGCATCGCCTTCTCGGGCGGGCTCGACACCTGCTGCGCGCTCGCGTGGATGCGCGAGAAGGGAGCACTGCCGTACGCGTTCACCGCCGACCTCGGGCAGTACGACGAGCCCGACATCGGCGCGATCCCGGCCAAGGCGAAGACGTACGGCGCCGAGGAGGCGGTGCTCGTCGACTGCCGCGAAGCGCTCGTGCGTCAGGGACTCGCCGCGCTGCAGTGCGGCGCCTTCCACATCGAGACCGCCGGGCGGCGCTACTTCAACACGACCCCGCTCGGCCGCGCGGTCACGGGGACGCTGCTCGTCCGCGCGATGCAGGAGCACGACGTCGAGATCTGGGGCGACGGCTCGACGTACAAAGGCAACGACATCGAGCGGTTCTTCCGCTACGGCCTGCTCGCGAACGAGCAGCTGCGCGTCTACAAGCCGTGGCTCGACAGCGCGTTCGTGGAGGAGCTCGGCGGCCGGAAGGAGATGTCCGAGTGGCTCGAGGCGCGCGGCCTGCCGCACGGCACGTCGGTCGAGAAGGCGTACTCGACCGACGCGAACATGCTCGGTGCGACGCACGAGGCGAAGGACCTCGAGCTGCTCGGGACGAGCATGAAGATCGTCGAGCCGATCATGGGCGTCGCGTTCTGGAACGCGGCCGTGGAGATCGAGCCCGAGGTCGTGACCGTCCGGTTCGAGCACGGCTGGCCGGTGGCGATCGGCGGCGAGGAGATCGAGGACCCGGTCGGGCTCGTCCACGCCGCGAACGAGGTCGGCGGCCGACATGGGCTCGGCATGTCCGACCAGATCGAGAACCGGATCATCGAGGCGAAGAGCCGCGGCATCTACGAGGCGCCGGGGATGGCGCTCTTGCACATCGCCTACGAACGCCTGCTGACCGCGATCCACAACGAGGCGACGCTCGAGCAGTACGCGGTGCAGGGGCGGCGGCTCGGGCGGCTGCTCTACGAGGGCCGGTGGTTCGACACGCAGGCCCTGATGCTGCGCGAGTCCCTCCAGCGCTGGGTCGCGGCGGTCGTCACCGGCGAGGTGACGCTCGAGCTGCGGCGCGGCGAGGACTACACGATCCTCGACACGCGCGGCGAGGCGGTCACCTACCGCCCGGAGCGGCTCTCGATGGAGCGCAGCGCCACCGCCTTCAGCGCCGCCGACCGCATCGGGCAGCTCGCGCTCCAGGTCAACGACATCGCCGACTCTCGGCAGATGCTCGCCGAGCACCGCCGGCTGCGACTCGAGCCCGTCGCGCAGCCGTCCGATCCGCTGGAGCTCACGAGCCGTAGGCTCGACGGAGGCGACCAGACGGCGGAGGCGCCGGCTTCGCCGGCGCCGGAGCAGAAATGAGCCTCTGGGCCGGGCGCGTCGGGAGCGAGCTCGCGCCCGAGGTGTGGGCCTTCCTCCGCGCCCACGACGCCGAGCTCCTGCCCTACGACCTCGAGGGCACCCGGCTGCACGCGCAGCGGCTGCACGCCGCCGGCCTCCTCACGGACGAAGAGCTCGGCGAGGTCGACGACCGGCTCGCGGCGATCTCGCCCGACGATCTCGAGGACTCAGACGAGGACGTGCACTCGGCGATCGAGCGGCTGCTCGGCGATGTCGGGCGCAAGATCCACGCCGGCCGGTCGCGCAACGACCAGGTCGCGACCGCGTTCCGGCTGTACGTCGCCGACGCGTGCGCGGAGGCCGAGCACGCGCTTCGCGGGTTCGCGCAGGCCGTCCTCGGCCGGGCGGCGGAGGAAGCGGAGACGCCGATGCCCGGCTACACGCACCTCCAGCGGGCGATCCCGATCACCGTCGGCCACCACCTGCTCGCGTGGGCTGAGATGCTCGAGCGCGACCGCGCGCGCTTCCGGTTCGCGGCCGAGCAGGCACGCCCCTCCCCACTCGGCGCGGGGGCGCTCGCAGGCTCGACCCTGACGCTGCCGGCCCCGCCCGAGCCGATGCGCAACTCGGTCGACGCGGTGGCCGACCGCGACTTCGCGCTCGACTACCTCTACGCCGCCGCCGTCCTCTTCACCCACCTGTCGCGGATCGGCGAGGAGCTCGTGCTCTGGACGACGAGCGAGTTCGCCTTCGCGCGACTGCCCGAGGAGGCGGCGACCGGCTCGTCGATGATGCCGCAGAAGCTGAACGCCGACGTCGCCGAGCTCGCGCGCGGCAAGGCGGGCACGGCGATCGGTCGCCTCACCGGCCTGCTCGCGGTCGTCAAGAGCCTGCCGCTCGCCTACGACCGCGACCTGCAGGAGGACAAGCCGCCGGTCTTCGCCGCCCGCGCCGACGTTGCGGGCGCGCTCGGCGCCCTCGCCGTCCTCGTCCGCGGCCTCGAGCTCGACCGCGAGCGCCTCGCGGAAGCCTGCTCCGACCCGCTCCTGCTCGCGACCGACGCCGCCGAGGCGCTCGTCCGCGAGGGCGTGCCGTTCCGAGACGCGCACGAGCAGGTCGCAGCGCAGATCCGCGCCGGAACGTTCGAGGCGCCGCCGCCGTCGCCGCGGCTCGGCGACGTCGCCGCCGCCGTTGCCGCCGCGAAGGAGCGGTGGGCGTGAGCAGCACGCGCGGCGTAGGCTCGACGGAGCCGCCAGGAGCGAAGGTGCCGGCTTCGCCGGCGCCGGAGCGGAGATCCGCCCTCCGTGGCCGCGATCTGCTGCGGGTCGCCGACCTGTCGGCGGCCGAGATCGAGACCATCCTCGACCTCGCGGCCGAGCTGAAGACGACCCCGCAGCGGCTCCTTCCCGGCATGACGCTCGGACTCTTCTTCGGCCAGCCGTCGACGCGCACGCGCATTTCGTTCTCGGTCGCGATGACCCAGCTCGGCGGCACGTCGCTCGCGCTGCTCCCGAGCGAGATGCAGATCTCGCGCGGCGAGTCGCTCGAGGACACGGCGCACGTGCTCTCGCGCTATCTCGATGCGCTCGCGATTCGCACGCTCTCGCACGCCGAGCTCGAGGCGTGGGCCGAGGCCGCGTCGATCCCCGTCATCAACGCGCTCACGGAGACCGAGCACCCGTGCCAGGCGCTCGCGGACGCGCTGACGATTCGCGAGCGCCTCGGTGGTCTCGAAGGCGTCCGCGTGGCGTGGGTCGGCGACGGCACGAACGTCCTCGTCTCGCTCGCGTGGCTCGCGTCCCTCGTCGGCATGGAGGTGGTCGCCGCCTGTCCCGAGGGCTACGACCCGCCCGACGACACGCCGCTCCAGCTCCTGCGCGACCCGCGCGAGGCCGCGCGTGACGCGGACGTCCTCGTCACCGACATCTGGGTCAGCCTCGGCCAGGAGTCGACCCGTGCTGAGCGCCTGCGCGACCTGGAGCCCTACCGGCTCGACGAGTCGCTGCTCGAGCTTGCCTCGGCCGACGCGGTCGTCCTCCACTGCCTTCCGGCGCACCCGGGCGAGGAGATCTCGCCGGGAGCGCTCTACGGCGAGCGCTCGGCGGTGTGGGACGAGGCGGAGAACCGCCTCCACGCACAGAAGGCGCTGCTCGCCCTGCTCCTCGGCCTCTGACTGAAAGCCCGTGACCCGCCGGCTCCGGCGCAGGATCGAGCGCGACTTCGAGCCAGGCTCGGTCGAGGCTGCGATCGAGCGGCTCGAGTCGCTCGACCTCCCCGGACGTTTCGACCAGCGCGGAAGCGAGCGGATCCAGGCGGCGATCGTGCTGATCGCGGCCGGCGACTGGTATGCGTTCGAGCGCGCGGCGAAGGATGCCGAGCTCGACTGGCGGGACGTCCTGATGGCGGCCGACCTCGCGTTCGACGACTGGCCGCAGCGCCTCGACGACGAACTGGGCGTCGGGCCGGCAGACGAATAGCCCGGCGCGACGCGCGCCAATGCGGCTCGAACCGAACCTCGGCTCCGGACGAATCACTCGGCCAACGCAACGATGCCCGACGAGAGGAGCCAAGAACATGAGCACGCTCGACCGACGCTCGTTCCTGAAGACGGCCGGAGTCGCAACCGGCGTCGCCGTCGTGGGCGGCGTCCCCGCCGCCGCGGCCGCCGCGGTGGAGAGCCGCCAGGACGTGGTCGCGACGCCGCTGCCCCTGCCGCGCGAGCCCCTGGTCGCGTACGTCCGCGACCTCGACAAAGGCGAGGTGACGATCGTGGCAGGGCTGAAGGAGACGACGGTCCGCGACGCGCAGCTCGCCAAGCGGATCGGCAAGGCCGTCGGCCACCCCGCGAAGAAGAGCTGGTGGGTGATCTAGATGTCGTCCCACCGCGAAGCGCCTGAGATCAGCAAGGACCCGGTCGCCGACAACACCGACGTCTACGCGTTCGTGAGCCCGGACAAGAAGGACACGGTCACGATCATCGCCAACTACATCCCGCTCGAGGGTCCTGCGGGCGGGCCGAACTTCTTCGAGTTCGGCGACGACGTCCTCTACTCGATCTACATCGACAACGACGGCGACGCCGAGCCCGACGTCACCTACCACTTCCAGTTCCGCTCGGAGCTGCGCAACCCGAACACCTTCCTCTACAACACCGGGCCGATCGGCTCGCTCGACGACCCGAACTGGAACAAGCGGCAGTTCTTCACCGTCACGCGCATGGAGGGCAAGCGCCACGGGCGCGTGATCGGCGAGGACCTCGCCTCGCCGCCCTGCAACATCGGGCCGCGCTCGACGCCGAACTACGAGGCGCTCGCCGCGGCCGCCGTGCACACCCTCGGCAGCGGGGAGACGGTCTTCTGCGGCCAGCGCAACGACGGGTTCTTCGTCGACCTCGGCGCGATCTTCGATCTCGCCGACCTGCGCCCGTTCCAGAACCTCCATCTGATCCCGACCGCGGCGACGCCGAGCGTCGACACGCTGAGCACGCTCAACGTGCACACGATCGCGATCCAGGTGCCGATCAAGAAGCTGACCCGCGACGGGTCGGCGCCCACCGACCCGATGAGCTCGAAGGCCGTGCTGGGCGTCTGGGCCGGGGCGAGCAGGCGCAAGGTGCGCGTCTCGGAGGGGAAGCGGCGCGAGCTGGGTCAGTCCGGCCCGTGGGTGCAGGTCTCGCGGCTCGGCAACCCGCTCTTCAACGAGGTGATCGTGCCGCTCGGCCGCAAGGACGAGTGGAACGCGGTCGACCCCGAGGACGACGACCGGTTCGTCAAGTACGTGCAGCACCCGGAGCTGGCGAGCCTGCTGCCCGTGCTCTATCCCGGCGTGTTCCCGAACCTGGCCGCGCTCAATAGCTCGGGGAAGAGCCGCGACGACCTCGTCGCGATCCTGCTCACCGGGCTGCCGAGCGGCATCGTGCCGGGCTTCCAGAACTCGACCGGCAAGAAGCTGGCGGACATGCTGCGACTGAACGTCGCGATCCCGCCCGCGGGCAAGCCGAACCCGCTCGGCCTGATCGGCGGGGACGCGGCCGGGTTCCCGAACGGTCGCCGGGTGTTCGACGACGTCGTCACGATCGAGCTGCGCGCGATCGCCGGCGTCACCTACCCGCTCGTCAACCCGAGCTTCACTCCGGACGGAGCCGCCGGCCTCGTCTCGGAGCAGCTCACGCCTGCCGCCGACCGCTACCAGGCGACGTTCCCCTACCTCGGGACGCCGCTCGACGGCTTCAGCACGCCGTCGCCGTAATCCAACCCGACGACCACGACGCTCCGGCGGCCGTTGCGGCGGCCGCCGGAGCGCCGCCCGAGACTCGAGGAGGAGCCATGTGCAAGCAGAGCCACCACCACGACCACCACGCAGAGGCCCACCGACCCCACAGCGAGCCCGTGGTCCTCGAGATCGGCGACGAGCTCGGGGCGCTCGTCGTCTTCACCGACGAGGCGGTGCTGCACGAGGAGATCGAGATCAGCCCGACCGGCGAGGATGCGCAGCGGAGCCACAAGGACGTCCTCGAGCGGGTTGTCGGCTCCCGCCCCGTCTACGCCGCCGTGTTCGACCGGCTGCCGGGCGGCGAGTACACGCTCTGGCACGAGGGCGCTCCCATCGCGCGCGGCATCCGCGTCGGGGCAGGCGCGATCGCAGAGCACCACTGGACACGCCAAAGGAGAGCAGCCTGAGTCCTCAGCGTCGTGCCGTACGTGCGCTGACGGTCACATACACTCGACCCGTGTCCGACTTGCCCCTGACCGGTGGATGCATGTGCGGCGCCGTCCGCTTCGAGGTCACCGCGCCGCCGCTCGTGGCCAGCTGGTGCCACTGCACGAGGTGCCAGCGGCGGACGGGCACGCCTGCGTCGGTGTCGGCGCGGATCGATCCCGTCTCCCTCCGGATCGTCTCGGGCGAGAGCAGCCTGCGCGAGTACCTGCCGGAGGAGGGCAACGCCAAGGTCTTCTGCGCCGAGTGCGGCTCGGGTGTGTGGAGCAAGAGCCCCGACGGGACGATGATCGCCGTCCGGATGGGGACGTTCGACAGCGACCCGGGCATCCGCCCGAGCTTCCACCAGTTCGTCGACTACGCGGCACCCTGGGCCCCGATCCCAGACGACGGCCTGCCCCGCTTCCCCGAGCGCAAGCCGGCGTAGGGACTCAGCGCTCAGCGGGAGCGGCCGGCGAGCTCGTCCTCGACCGCGGCGAGGTCGACACCACGCGAGGCGAGCAGCACGTACAGGTGGTAGACGAGGTCGGCCGCCTCCTCGACGAGGCGCTCGTCGCTCTCCGCGAGCGCAGCCGTCACCACCTCGACCGCCTCCTCCCCGACCTTGCGGGCGCACGCGGCCGTGCCCTCGTCGAGGAGCCTCGCCGTGTACGAGCCCTCCGGGCCGCGTCGATCGCACGCTCCGAGATCGTCCGCCAGAGCGCGGGCGCGAAGCACGACAGCGAGCCCGTGTGGCACGCCGGCCCGTTCGGCCGCACACGCAGCAGGAGCGCGTCGCCGTCGCAGTCGTCGCGCAGCTCCTCGACGGCCATCGTCGACCCGGACGTCGCACCCTTGTGCCAGTACTCCTGCCGCGAGCGGCTCCAGAACCACGCCTCGCCCGACTCGCGTGTACGGCGCTCGGCCTCGTCGTCCATCCACGCGAGCATCAGCACGCGGCCGGTGTCGGCGTCCTGGACGATCGCGGCGCGCAGCTCTCCCTCAGGCGGCGTCACGAAGCGGCACCCCCAGCTCGCGGAGCTCTGCCCGCAGCGACGTGAGCCGCTCCGGGTCCTCGTGCAGGATCGACGCGAGCAGCGCCGCCTGCGCGATCTCGAGCGCCTCGGCGACATGGCGTGCATCGCCCGCGCCGCCCGAGGCGATCACCGGGATCGTGACCGCACCCGCGACCGCCGCGGTGATCTCGAGGTCGTAGCCCTCGCGAGTGCCGTCCGCGTCGATCGACGTGAGCAGGATCTCGCCCGCCCCGCGCTCCTCTGCTTCGCACGCCCACTCGACCGTCTCGCGAGGCGTCTCGGTGGTGCCGGCGCGCGTCCGCACCCGCCCGACCTCGGTGTCGATCGCGACCACGACCGCCTGCGAGCCGAGCTTCTCGGCGAGCTCGGTCACGAGCTTCGGCCGCGCGAGCGCAGCCGAGTTGACCGAGATCTTGTCCGCCCCGGCTGAAAGGAGCGCATCGGCGTCGGTCACGTCGCGGATTCCGCCGCCGACCGTGAACGGGATCGACAGCTGCTCGGCCACCCGGCGCACGACGCCGACGAGCGTCTCGCGCTCCTCGAGCGTCGCCTTCACGTCGAGGAACACGAGCTCGTCGGCGCCGCGGTCGGAGTAGGCAGCGCCGAGCTCGACCGGGTCGCCGACGTCCCGGAGCTCCTGGAACTTGACGCCCTTGACGACTCGCCCACCGGCGACGTCGAGGCACGGGATCAGGCGCGGGAGAGGTATCGCTCCCTCACCTCCCGGAGGACGCCGTCGAGGTAGCGCGCGCCCGCAGCGCCGCTCTTCTCGGGGTGGAACTGCACGCCGAGGAACGGCCCGAAGCGCGCCTCGGCGACGATCCCCTCCGACCACGCGGTCGCGCACGGCGTGTCGGCGGCGTAGGAGTGCGCGAAGTAGTAGGCGGTGCCGTCGACGTCCGCCCAGCCGATGCGGGGCACGCGTCCCTCCGTGAGCCGGTGCGCAGCACCGGGCAGGAGCGAGAGTCCCTCGACGCCGCCGTCCTCGTCGGTCGAGCCGAGCGCGAGCTGGAGGCCGAGGCAGATGCCGAGCACCGGCCGCTCCTCGGCGACCCGCTGCCGGAGCGCGTGGTCGAGACCCTGTCGCTGGAGCTCGTCCATCGCGGAGCGAGCCGAGCCGACGCCTGGCAGCACTGCGAGATCGGCGCCCGCGACGTCGTCGACGATCTCGGCGCCGAGCCGCCGGAGCGCGATCTCGACCGAGCGGATGTTCCCGGCGCGGTAGTCGCACACGGCGACCTTCAAAGGACACCCTTGGTCGACGGGATCCCGGCCGACTCCTGCCGGAGCGCGGTCCTGAGCGCGCGGCCGACCGCCTTGTACGCGGCCTCGGCCGTGTGGTGCGCATCGCGTCCCGAGGCCTCGACGTGCACCGCCAGTCGGCCCGCCTGCGCCAGCGAGCCGAAGAAGTGCGCGGCCATGCCGGGCTCGGGCTCGATCTCGAGCTCCGCGTGCGGGCGGCCGCCGAGGTCGACCGCCGCGCGGGCGAGTGCGTCGTCCATCGGCACGACCGCGTCGCCGTAGCGCGCGATCCCGCGCCGGTCACCGAGAGCGCGGTCGAGCGCCTCGCCGAAGGCGAGCGCGGTGTCCTCGACCGTGTGGTGGTCGCCGGTCTCGAGGTCGCCCGCCCCCTCCACGACGAGGTCGAGGCCGGCGTGGAAGGCGAGCTGCTCGAGGAGGTGGTCGTAGATGCCAGCACCGGTCTCGACCCGTACGCGGCTCGCACCGTCGAGACCGAGCCGAACCGCGATCCGTGTCTCCGCGGTGGCGCGCAGGTGACGGACGCGCCGGCCTGCGGCCTCGGCCACCGGCGCGGGTCGCTCGAGGATCCTCGCGAGCGTCTCGACGATCAGGTCGTCGTCCTCGCGGTCGCGGATCGTGATCCGGATGCCCTTGTCGAACATGCGGACGACGAGCCCCTGGCGAAGCAGGGCGTCGCCGAGCGCGTGCCCGTCGTCGACCGGCACGAAGAGGAAGTTCGCCTCGGACGGAAGCGGGTCGAGCCCGATCGCGCGCAGCGACGAGGCAAGCCGCTCGCGCTCCTCGATCACGGGGGTCACGTCGGGCGGAGACGCGAGCGCCGCGATCGCGAGCGCGCTGGCGAGGCTCGAGACGGGGGCCGGCGCCTGGCGTGCGTTCAGCTCGGCGGCGAGGTCGCGCGAGGCGATCGCGTAGCCGACGCGCGCGCCGGCGAGCGCGAACGCCTTCGAGAACGTCCGCAGCACGATCACGTCGCCGTCGCCGACGAGGGGAATCGCCGTCTCGCCGCAGTACTCGTAGTAGGCCTCGTCGACGGCGAGCGGTCGCGCGGCCGGCAGCGGGTGCACGGCGCCCTCCGGGTTGGTCGGCCGGCAGGTGAAGGTGAGCACCGGATCGTCTTCGCCGATCTCGGCACCGGCGAGCTGGGCGGCGATCCGGTAGAGCGGGTAGGTGGGCGACGGCGGAATCGCGATCGTGTCACCCGGCCCGGCGTAGACCCGCGCGCAGAGCAGGATCAGGTCGTCCGCACCCGCTCCGAGCACGATCTGCCCCGGCTCGACGCCGTCGTAGTCGGCGATCGCGCGCCGCAGATCGACATAGCCTCCGGGCGGGTAGCCGCTGATGGCCGCGAGCGCTCCTGCGATCGCCCCCGGCCGCGTCGAGGGCAGCGGCAGCGGCGGCGTGTTCTGGTCGTAGCGGACGACCTGCGACGGGTCGATCCCGGCGAGCCGCGCCACCTCGACAGAGGTCATCGACCACGTGTAGGCCCTGAACTCGGGCGCGAGAGCCTTCACCGGCGCACCGCCTCGGCGTGTGCCGGCATGCCCTCGGCGGCGGCGAGCGCCTCGACCGTCGGCCGCAGCAGCGCGAGTCCCTCGGGCGTGATCCGCTGCACCGTCACCGGCTTGAGGAACGTCTCCAGCCCGAGCCCGCCGACCGAGCGCGCCCAGCCTCCGGTCGGCAGCACGTGGTTGCCGCCGGTCGCGTAATCACCGACCGCGACGGGCGACGAAGGGCCGACGAAGACGGCGCCCGCGTTCCGCACGCGATCGGCCTGCGACTCCGACGAGCCGAGCAGCACGAGGTGCTCCGGCGCGATCGCCTCGGCCTCCGCGAGCGTCTCCACGACGCGGCACACGGCGTCGTGCCCGTGCTCGGCCTGGGCGGCGAGCTCGAGCTCGACGATCCTGGGGTCGGCGTCGCCGTCCGCGACCACGACGACCTCGGAGGGACCGCCGGGAAGGTCGATCGCGACGTCGCGCGAGACCTCGAGCTTGGCGGCGTTCACGTGCGCGTTTCCGGGGCCGACGATCTTGTCGACGCGGCGGACGTACGCGAGCCAGCCGATCGCCTGGGGCCCGCCGAGCGCCCACACCTCGTCGATCCCGAGCAGCTCGGCGGCCGCCGCGACGAGGCCGGAACCGGCCGGCGGCGTGCAGACCACGATCCGCTCGACGCCGGCCGCCTGCGCCGGCACGGCGCACATCACGAGCGTCGAGACGAGGTTGCGCGGGACGTAGACGCCGACCGACTCGAGCGGCACCCAGCGGCGCTGGAGCACGACGCCCGGCTCGACCTCGAGCTCGAGCTCGGCCGGCCGCTGCGCCTCGTGCCAGCGACGCACGCGCCGGGCGAGCGCCAGCACGGCCTCGCGTGGCACGAGCTCCGGCTCGGGGACGGCGCGCGCAGGCTCGACGCCGTCGAGCTCGAGCGCCCAGCGCCGCACGGCCGCCTCGCCCTCGACCTTGATCTCGGAGACGATGCTCACGGCGCACGTCCCTCGCCGGTGCGATCGGTCGTTTCGCGACGTCTCACTTGGACATCCGTTCGACGGGCACGACGAGGATCGACGAGGCGCCGGCCTGCTCGAGCTGCGGCAGCAGCCGCCAGACATCGGTCGCGGGGACGAGCGCGTGCACCGCGACCATCCCCTCCTCGGCGAGCGGCAGCACGCTCGGCGAGCGCGAGCCGATGATCTCGCAGACGGCGTCGAGCTGGCCGCGCGGCGCGTTCAGCATCAGGTAGCGGTGTGCGCGCGCCTCGACGACCGCGCGCATCATCGAGACGATCTGGCCCGCCTCGGCCCCCGCCCGGCCGATCAGCACCGCCTCCGAGGAAAAGAGCGAGCCGAGCGAGCGCAGACCGTTCGTGCGGAGCGTGTTCCCGGACGAGACGAGGTCGACGATCGCATCCGCGAGCCCGAGCCTCGGGGCGACCTCGACCGAGCCCGTGATCTCGACGAGCTCGACCGGGACCGGCATCAGCTCGCGCGTCAGCCGCGGGAAGACGGTCGCGACCGTCGCTCCCTCGAGATCCTCGAGCGCCTCGTAGCGCGACTCGGCGGGCACCGCTGCGTCGAGCCGGCACGAGCCGAACCCGAGCCGGAGGAGCTCCTCGACCTCCGTCGCCCGCTCGCGCACGAGGTCGAGCCCCGTGATCCCGCAGTCGACGACGCCGTCCTGCACGTACTCGGGGATGTCGTCGGCGCGCACGAGAAGCACGTCGACCGGGGCGTTGCGGCACGGGAACGCGAGCGCGCGGTCGCCCGGCTCCTCCGGGCCGAACCCGGCGTCGACGAGCAGCGAGACCGACGGCTCGCGCAGCCGCCCCTTCGCCGGAAGGGCGATCGTCAGCCGATCGGCCGCATCGCCGCCGTCCGTCAGGCGGTCGACGCCGTCTCCTTCAGCCGGTCGAGCGCCAGCCGGTAGCCCCCCTCGCCGTGGCGCAGCCAGTGCGCGACCCGCGTCACTGTCGTCGTCGACGCGCCCGTCCGCTGCGCGATCTCGAGGTACGGCAGACCCTGCTCCAGCAGCCGCACGACCTCCCACCGATGCGACATCGCCTCGAGCTCCGCCAGCGTGCACAGGTCCCGCAGGAACCGCTCGACCTCCTCGCTCGACTCCAGGTCGGCGATCGTCCCGAAGAGCTCCGTCATCTCGGGTGTCTGCCACGTATGTCGTCCCCGGTCCGGCATGGTCGCTGTCTGGTGTCCTCGCGTCTTCGCTTCGTCTCGGTGCGCTGCGGTCTCGATCGCCCCCGACTACCAGGTCGCGGTACGGGCGAGACCAACGCGCCGCCATGTTAGCACGTTAACATGGTGTGCGTCTAAGATGGCGCGGGTGCAGTCCCAGTGGCCTGCGGAGAGGCTCGCCTCGTGGTTGGCGGAGTGGCTCGCCCAACCGATCCAGGTGATCCCCGCCGTCGACGTGCTCGGCGAGGGAGCGGTGCGCCTCCACCGGGGAGACTACGACGCGGTCGTCGAGCGGGCCGGTGAGCCGGTGGCGCTGGCCCGCCGGTTCGCGGAAGCCGGCGCGACGAGGATCCATCTCGTCGACCTCGACGGAGCCCGTTCGGGGGCCGTCCGACCGGAGCTCGTACAGCTCGTCGCGGATGCGGTCGCACCGGCCGCGCTCCAGGCCTCCGGCGGCATCCGGCGCCCAGCCGACGCCGAGGCTTTACTCGCCGCGGGGGCCGATCGGGTCGTCGTCGGGACGGCGGCGTTCCCGGACCCGGGGCCGTGGGTCGCGGCCTTCGGGGAGGAGCGCCTCGCGGTCGCGCTCGACGTCCGCGACGGCCAGGTACGCACCTCGGGCTGGACGGCCGGCTCGGGCCTCTCCCTTGGCGAAGCCGTCGAGCGGTGCGTCACGGCCGGGGTCTCACGCGTCCTCTGCACGGCGATCGACCGCGACGGCACGCTCGCCGGCCCCGACATCGAGCTCGTCCAGACTGTCGCGGCCTCGGGCCTGCACGTGCTCGCGGCCGGCGGCGTGCGGACGCCGGCAGACGTGGCCGCGCTCGCGGAGGCCGGCGCCGAGGCCGCCGTCGTCGGCCGCGCGCTCCTTAGTATCCCCGCGAGTGACTGACTTCACGATCAAGAACCTGAAGAAAGAGATCGAGGACTCTGCGCTCAAGTTCGGACTCGCTCCTGAAATCGAAGCGAGGTTCGCCCGGGCCGACATCAGCGCGGAGCGGATGGGCCTCAGCTACCAGCGCCTGGCTCCGAACGCGCGCTTCCCGTTCGGTCACCGTCACGAGCACCAGGAGGAGATCTACGTGATCGTCGACGGCGACGGCCGCGTCAAGCTCGACGACGAGCTGCGCGACGTCGGCCAGTGGGACGTGGTGCGAGTCGGGAGCGACACCGTCCGCTGCTTCGAGGCGGGGCCGAACGGGCTGACGCTGCTCGCCGTCGGCGCACCGTTCCAGGGAGCGAACGACGCGGAGATGATCCCCGGCTGGTGGAGCGACTGACGCGTCAGTAGCTGCGCTCGGCGAGGAAGCCGCCGTGCCAGCCGTGGTACCAGATCGCGCCTGTCGCCTGGTTCACCGAGAGCATGCCGGAAGGCTTGCCGGTCAGATCCGTATCGATCGTGAAGTAGCCGGGGAACGCGCGCACGTCGGTTGCAGCCGTCTCGCCCGGGTGCGCGCGCGCAAGCCACGCGTTCGCGATCTCGAGCGCTTTCGCGGGCGTCTTCACGTTCGTCGTCCCGCTCGCGTACCAGCCCTCCCATTCGTCGGCGGACCGCGCGCCTCCCATGAGCTGCGCCATCTGGCCGGTGCCGGACCAGTTCGACTGCCAGTTTTCGCGCGCCTGCATCCCGTAGCGCGTGTTCCAGAGCATGCTCGGCGGCTCGAGCATCAGCCAGCCGGCGCCCGGAGCCGCGAGCAGCTCGAACGCGTTCAGGCCGCTCGGAGTCTCGATCGCGATGTAGTCGTTGTTCGTGAACGCCATTACTTCGGAGACCCGGTAGCCGTCGAACCCGTTCTTGACGAGCCACGTCGTCACCTGGTCGCGCACGTGGTCGAGGTCGGCGTCGGTCGGCTTCTCCGCCTGCAGAGATCCCGGTGCCCCAACGTAGTTGCGAAGCACGGCATCCGTGGTCGTGGCCGAGGTCGAGCTCGAGGAGCCGCGTGTGAGCTCGATCGCGAGCCCGGCGCCGACCACGACGATCACGACACCGACGGCAATCAACAGTGTCCTTCCGGAACTCACGATGGTGAGTCTCCGCCGGCGCCGTCCGGCGGTCGTCGGTGCGCCCACCGATTCGCGCTGCGGGGAACCCACACTCAGCGCAGGAACGCCTCGAGCCCGCGGGCGAGCGCCTCGGCCTCGCTCTGGCGGTACGCGGCCGACTCGAGGCGCCGCGCGTCGGCGGCGTTTCGCATGTTTCCGGTCTCGACCAGCACCTTCGGCACGTCCGAGAGGTTGAGCCCACCGAGGTCGGAGCGGGCGTCGAGGCCGGCCCGGCCGGTGTAGTCCGAGTACGGCTCGCCCGTGCCCTTTGCGAAGGCGGCGCGGACAGCGAGCGCGAGGCGCCGCGATTCCGCCGCGATGTCGTCGGTAAGGCCCGCGATCGGCAGCGGGTAGATCACGTGGAAGCCGCGACCGTCCGCCGGGCCGCCGTCGGCGTGAATCGAGATCGCGGCGTCGGCGGCGGCACGGTTTCCGATTGCGGCGCGGGTGTCGATGCACGGGCCGACGCCGGCGTTGCTCGTGCGCGTGAGGACGACGCGCGCGCCCTTCGCCCGCAGGATCCGCCGCAGGCGGAGGGCGACGTCGAGGTTGTACGCCGCCTCGGTGTACCCGGACTCGGTCGACGTGCCGGTCGTGTCGCAGGCCTTCCGCAGCGTGCCGGCGTCGACGAGCCGCGCGATCTCGGCCGCATGCGCGTAGTTGCGCCCGTTGTGCCCGGGGTCGATCACGATCGTCTTTCCCTGCAGCGGAAGCGCAACCGCGGCGGCGGCAAGTACGAGCGCGAGCATCGGCCCGTTCTACCCGACCCGCTCGACCACGGAGTAGGCTCGGCGGCATCCGGGCTTCACTCCTCACGCTCGCTGCGGCGCTTGCGCTGGCCGGCTGCGGCGGCGGTGAGACGAAGAGCACCGCCGAAGCGACTGCCGACTGCCTGAACGAGCAGGGATTCCTCGTCCAATCGAGCGGCAACACGGTCAGCGGCAGCTCTCCGGGCGGCGTCAACTTCACGGTCGCGTTCGAGTCGAGCGGGCCCGCGATCGACGACTCCGGGAACCCGGGCCGGCCTCCGCGTCGCCTCTCGCGGCAGGAGCGGACGGCCGTCGAGTCCTGCGCCGAGCGAGGCTAGACTGTCCGCGCCCGCGGCGCTGCGAGATTCCGAACCGGGTCAGATCCGGGAGGAAGCAGCCCTAAGGATCCCTCGCAGGTGCCGCGGCCTAGGGCGCATAGCTCAGCGGGAGAGCGCTCGCTTCACACGCGAGAGGTCCCTGGTTCAAGCCCAGGTGCGCCCATCTCAGAAAGCCCTGCTAGGACCGGCTTTTTGCGTCTGGAGAATCTTGCATCCTCTTCAGGACGCACGCGCATGCGAGACTGGTGCGAGATCCGAACGTGATCGCCAGGGGGCGGCGGCCGCCCAGCCCGACGTAGGTCCCGTGGCTGAACGCCCAATGCCCCGCTCGTCAACGCCCACTCGCGAGGGCTTTGCACGTCTTCCCGGCGGCCGCGGATCAGTCCGTGGGAGTCTCTATTCATGGATATCGAACGGGCCGGCGCGCTGGCCGTTTCCTGACCTCGTCGAACTCCTCGCCGGCGGAGGGCAAGACGCAACAGAGCTGGCCGAGGAAATGCGGATCGACCTCGAGCGCGCAACCTGTGACGATGACCCCGTGGCTCGCGTGGGAGGCGTCGTCGGAGCAGCGGACATCCGGAGCGAACGAAGCGGCACACGAGCCGCCGGGCCGCGATTCCTCTTGACGAGCGGGGTGTCGTGGCGGCGGTGATCGCCGCCCGCTGCTGCGAATGACCTCGCGCGTGCGCATCGGTGTCATCGGCCTCGGCACGTTCGGCCAACGGCATCTCAGCGCCTACGCACGAGAGGCGGTGGAGGTGGTTGCAGTCGCCGATCGCGACCGCGAACGGGCACGTTCGGTGGCAGAACGCTTTGGCGTCGATCGCTGGTTCGGCGACGGCGCCGAGCTGATCGCGGAGTGCCGCCCCGACGGAGTTTCGGTCGTCACGCCGGCGGGGCACCACCTGGAGCCGACCCTGGCGGCGCTGTCGCACGGCTGCGCCGTGCTCCTCGAAAAGCCAGTCGCGACCTCGAGCGTCGACGTCCGAGTACTCGAGGCGGCCGCTGCCGATTCGAGCGCGTTCGTGATGCCCGCGCATATCATTCGCTTCGCCACACCGTGCGTCGCGCTCAGAGCCCGTGTGGCCGAGGGCGCCGTCGGCCGGCTCCTTGCCATCCACTCCAGCCGCGACCGGGGCCGCGACCATCTAGAGCTCTACCCGGACGTCCACCCGGCGCTGATGACGCTGATCCACGATATCGACCTCGCGCTCTGGATTTCCGGTGCGCCGGCGCTGAAGGTGACCGCCCACGAACGCGGCGACGGCGCACCGGCGCTCGTGTGGGCCCACGTCGAGGCCGGCGATGGCAGCCTCTGGTCGCTGCGTACGAGCTGGCTTCTGCCCGCCGACGCGTCCGTCGCCGATCGTGTCGAGGTCTACGGCTCCGACGGAGCCGAGGTGGTCGAGCTGACACCCGATTCGTACGACGCGGCGCTCGACGCCGAGATCGCCCACTTCTGCACGTGCATCAGGAAGGCGGAAGCGTCGAGGGTCGTCACGCTGGCCGAGGCGGCGCACGGAATCCGCGTCGCGGAGGCAGTGATCGTGTCCGCTGACCACGGCGGCAGTCCGGTCGACGTGTCCGGCTGATGGCGCGAGGGTTCAAATCCCTCCCCTCCTCTAGCCCGAAACCGCTTGCACGCGGTGCTGGCCCCGAGCGGCGGAGCTACCGCGCTGGGGGAGGTGGTCAGCTAGACAGCGGTCGGCTGTTCGAGCTGGCTCTTGTCACCCTCGCGCGTGCGTACATGCGCGCGCGAGGGAGCGATAGCCGGTACGCAGAGGCTTCAGGCGTAGGGCCGCTGCTCGGGGTTAAGCCGCGCGGCGCGGCCTGGCCTGTGTTTCGATAGCTGTTTACGACGAGGAGGGGCGCATGGCGACGACGGCGCAGCCGCAGACGTTCGTTCGACCGGACGGCAAGGAGAAGGTCACCGGAGCCGGCCGGTACGCAGCCGACCTCGACCTGACCGGGCAGCTCTACGCGCGCTTCCGCTATGCCGATCACACGCGGGCGCGGATCCTCCGCATCGACACCTCGCGCGCACGCGCGCTCGCCGGCGTGCTCGCCGTGCTGACCCACGAGGACGTGCCGGACGTCCGCTACGGGGGGTTCGTCAAGGATCGGCGCCTGTTCGCGAAGGAGGAGGTGCGTTTCGAGGCGGACATCGTGGCGGCGGTCGCGGCCACGACGCCCGAGCGGGCGGCGGAGGCTGCAGCGTTGATCGAGGTCGAGTACGAGCCGCTTCCGCCGCTGACCGACGTCGAGGTCGCACTTGCCGGGAACGCTCCGCTCGTGCACGAGGGCTGGGCGTCATACGAGGCGAACGACGCGCTCGGCCGGGAGGGGAACGTGCTGGGGTACTCGGCGGTCGTGAAGGGCGACGCCGACGCGGCGATGGCGAGCGCGGACGTCGTGGTCAGCGGCCGCTACGTCGCCGATGGCTCGCAGGGCGCGCCGATCGAGCCGCGCGCGATTGTCGCGCAGTGGCAGGGGGACCGTGTGACGGTCTGGTCGTCGACGCAGGTGCCGTTCGCGGCGCGCAGCGGGATCGCGCAGGTGCTCCAGATCCCCGAGTCTGCTGTTCGCGTGGTCGTGCCTCTGCTCGGCGGCGGCTTCGGCTCGAAGTGCGACTTCCACTTCGAGGGCCACGTCGCCGCGCTGGCGCGGGCGGCCGGGCGGCCGGTCAAGCTCGTCTTCTCGCGCCAGGAGGAGTTCGTCGCACCCGACCACCGGCGCGAGGGGATGGTGATCGAGCTCGAGACGGGCGCCCGGAGGGACGGGACCCTCGTCGCGCGCCGCGGGCGGCTCGTGCTCGACGGCGGTGCGTACTGCGGCGAGGGCGGCTTCTTTGCGCAGATGGCCGCGATGCACGCGTGCGGCCCGTACGTGATCGAGAACGTGCGCGTCGAGTCCAGGCTCGTTTACACGAACAACCAGCCCTCCGGGTCGATCCGGGCTCCGACGGCGCCACAGGTGTGCTGGGCGGTCGAGCAGCATCTGGACGAGCTTGCGCGCGCGCTCGACGTCGATCCGGTCGAGCTCCGCCGCCGCACGCTGATCGAGGAGGGCGCGGAGAGCCCCACCCGGCAGGTGTTCGGCCCGCTGGGGATTAAGGAGACGCTCGAACGAGCGGTCGAGCTGATCGGATACGGGCAGGAGCTGCCCGACGGCGAGGCGATCGGGATCGCCTGCGGCTGGTGGCCGTCGTTTGGCGAAGAGTCGGGCGCGTACGTGAGGCTGAACGGCGACGGCACGGGCACGATCGTCACCGGTGCGCAGGAGAGCGGAACCGGCGCCGTGATGGGTCTGCCGCTGCTCGCGGCGGAGGCGCTCGGGATGAAGCCGGAGGACTTCGCGATCCTCTACCAGGACACCGACGCCGGCCCGTGGGACATGGGCTCGTCGGGCTCGCAGACAACCTTCAACAACGGCCGTGCCGTCGTCGAGGCGGCGCGCGAGGTGCGTAGCCGGCTGCTCGAGCTGGCGGCCGAGCAGATCGAGGCGGCCGTCGAGGACCTCGAGCTCGCAGAGGGCGCCGTGCGGGTGAAGGGCGCACCGAGCAAGGCGGTGTCGATCGCCGAGCTCGCCGGGACGGGAGCCACGATCATCGGCAAGGGCTCGGGTCGGGTGCCCGAGACGCCCGCCGTCTCCCTAGACAGCGGCTGCGTCGGCCGACTCGGCCACGAGTCATTCCTCGAGCCGCAGGTGATGACCCACGCCGTCCACGTCAGGGTCGACCGCGACACGGGTGTCACCCGCGTGCTCCGGGTCGCGGCGGTGCACGACTCGGGCCGGATCCTGAACCCGGTCGGCGCGTGTGGGCAGGTCTACGGCGGCGTCGTCATGGGCATCGGCCAGGCGCTGACCGAGGCGACGTTGTTCGACGAGGCGGGCAGGCAGCGCAACCCGCACCTGCTCGACTACAAGATTCCGACCGCCGCGGACGCACCTCGCATCGACATCGGCTGGGTCGAGACTCCGGCGCTCGACGGCGGCCCGAACGGTTCGAAGGGGATGGGCGAGCCGCCGTGCGTGGCGACGCCGGCGGCGATCGCGAACGCGATCGCGCAGGCCACGGGAACACGCGTCCGCTTGCTGCCGATGACGCCGGAACGCGTCTGGGAGGCGCTCCGGTGACGGCCTCGCTCGTCGTCGCGGCTTCGGTCGAGGAGGCGCTGCGCGAGCTGGCGTCGGGCGCCCGTCCGGTTGCCGGCGGCACCGACCTCGTCGTCCGCGCGCGTCAGGGCAAGACGCCGCTGCCCGAGCGGCTCGTAGCGATCCACCGACTCGAGGAGCTGCGTGCCGTTGGCGAGGCGGACGGGCTGCTGCGGCTGGGCGCGCTCGCGTCCCACGCCGAGCTCGCAGCGCACACGCTCGTACGCCAGCGGCTGACGGCGCTTGCGGACGCGGCGGCGATCGTCGGCTCGCACGCCACGCGCGTACGGGGCACGATCGGCGGGAACCTCATGAACGCGTCGCCGGCAATGGAGACCGGTGGGCCGCTCCTCTGCTTCGACGCCTCGGCCGTCCTGCGCTCGGAGGCGGGCGCGCGCTCTGTCGCGATCGCCGACCTCTTCTCGGGCCCAGGCCAGACGACGGCTGCGCCGGACGAGCTGCTGGAGGCCGTGGAGATGCCGATCCCGCGCGCGGCGACGGGCAGCTGCTACCTGCGGCTCGAGTACCGCCGACAGATGGAGATCGCGGTCGTCGGCGCAACGGCCGTGCTGACCCTTGCTGGCGACGTCGTCGCCGACGCCCGCGTCGCCATCACTGCCGTCGCTCCGACGTTGCGGCGCGTCCCGGCAGCTGAGGCCGCGTTGCTCGAAACCGACGCCGGGCCGACCGCGGCCGGAGCAGCGGCCCAGCTCGCGGCGGACGCGGCCGAGCCGATCTCGGACGTCCGGGCCTCCGCCCGATACCGGCGGGCGATGGTCGCGGTCGTCACCCGGCGCGCGATCGCGATCGCCTCCGCACGGGCTCGCGGCGAGGAGGTGCCCATCCCAGCGAACGCTGTGATCGCGGGCGATGCGGCATGAAGATCGCGGCGACGCTGCGTGTGAACGGGATTGCCTATCCCGTCGAAATCGACCCGCATTCGACCCTGCTCCGGGCCGTGCGCGAGCAGATTGGTCTCACCGGATCGAAAGAGGGCTGCGACGACTCGGAGTGCGGCGCCTGCATGATGCTCCTCGACGGTGAGCCGGTAAACGCCTGCTCCTACCTCGCCCTGCAGGCAGAGAGCGTCGAGATCACGACGGTCGAGGGCCTGGCCTCTCCCGGCGAGCTAAGCCCGCTGCAGCACGCCTTCCTCAAGCACGGCGGCGTCCAGTGCGGCTTCTGCACGCCAGGCATGCTGGTCTCCGGCACGGCGCTCCTCCGGCGGGCGCCGGCGCCGAGCGAGGAAGAGGTGCGGGTAGCCCTCAGCGGCAATCTCTGCCGGTGCACCGGTTACGACGGGATCGTCAAGGCCGTCCTTGCCGTGGCAGGCGAATCCGAAGGCTGAGTCGTGGGGCCATGCAGGCCTACGTCGTAACAGGTCGACCGCATTTCGCGAACGGTCGGCCGTCCGTGCGGTGAATCACTTCAGACGATGGTGTTCGCAGTGCCTGGCTTGCCGGCGTCCGATGAAGATCCGTGTGCAGCCCGGATACTTGCAAGCCCGACGATTACCACTGCGATACATGCGGGACGGAGTCCGCACGTGCGAGACGAGTCGAGATCGTCTGGGTGGCGACTGTCTCGCACGCGGAGGGGCTTGGCACGAAGTCGGCCTCGCGTCGCCTCGGTCTCGCCAACCAGTCTGCGGTTGCAGAGGCCGTCGCGGTCGCGTTCTAGGCTTTGCCCGCAGTTTCGGCTGTTGGGGCCGCTCGAGCTCGTTGCTGATGAGGGGGCTCGCGTGAGTCTGCTCGACGACCGCCCCACCTTCCTCCTCGGCGGAGAGGTGGAGGTGGTTCGGCTCGGCCTCGGCGCGATGCGAATCGTCGAGGATCGCCGCGAAGGCGTGCGTGTCCTTCGACGCGCCGTTGAGCTCGGCGTGACGCTGATCGACACGGCTGACATCTACGGCGCCGGAGTCAGCGAGGAACTCATCGCGGAGGCGCTTTACCCGTACCCCGAGAACCTCGTGATCGCGACGAAGGGCGGGATGAGCTGGGGTCTGCAAGACCGGATCCGTGACGGCCGCCCGGAGCATCTTCGCGACGCGCTCGATTCGAGCCTGCGCCGGCTCAGGCTCGAGAGGATCGAGCTCTATCAGCTTCATCGGCACGACCCCGAGGTGCCCATCGAGGAGTCGGTCGGCGCGCTTGAAGAGCTGCGTCAGGCCGGCAAGCTCCGGCTGATCGGCCTCTCGAACGTCTCGCTCGGCCAGCTCCGCCGCGCCCGATCTGTCGCGAGGATCGCAAGCGTCCAGAACGAGTTCAATCGGGGGCTCCTCACCTCTGAGGACGTGCTCGAGCAATGCGAGACCGTTGGGATCGGCTTCATGCCGTGGCGCCCTCTGGGCGAAGGGTTGCGCAACGCGGCATATGAGCTGCGTTGGTTGCTTGGTCGCTCGCCAGTCATGCTGCCGATCCCGGGCACGTCCAGCGTGGCGCACCTCGAGGACAACATGCGCGCCCTCGCCGGCTGACCGACCCCCAAGAAGGATCTCATGAAGGGGGCATCCATAGGCCGCGATCGCGAGGCCGCCCCACGCAGACGGTCAGCGTCGGGAGCGGACCGGCGTCCGGGAACGTGCGGAACGAACGCCGGCCCGCTACTCGAGCAGCTACGGAATCCACGCCGGGAGACCGGGGTTATGGAGCAACCTGCTCGCCCTCGTCGACCCGTGCGACCCGGCCTTCCCGCGGGAGGTCTTGGCCGGCTGCTTGGCGCCCGACTGCACAACGCGCTGGGCCGCCGGAACCAGGCGCCCGCCGTCGTCGGGAGTCAAGGCGCTGGCGGACTGGGCCGCCGGGCCGACGAGCGCTACCACCGCGCCTGCCGTGATCATGAACATGCGAGCGTTCATCGAATCTCTCTCCTTCTCTCGTCTGCGATCGCCTCGTGCGACCGCCTGGCGGCATGAGACAGCACGGCGGTTGAGATGCGGTAGTCGCTCGGTAAATCAACGGCAACACCACCAGGCGCGATCGCGCCAGGCGGGCGGACGGTGGCTCTCTTCGCCGAGTCCCGAAGCGCCGCGAGCGCCGATGGTCATCGCCGTCGCGCTCTACGCCGTGAACTTCGCCACCTTCCCCGAGCCCCCCAGTGAGAGCGCCGTCTCGACTCGTCGCCGGAGGCAGATGATCAAGCCCGTCCGGCCAGTCGGGCCGACCGAGCTCGACCGGGCCGAGTGCATCGCCGTCCGTGGTGACGTCCCGAGCGCGTGCGCTGCACTCTGCAGGTCGCGCACGCAGGTTAGGGTGAGGGCAATGAGCGTCCGACCCGGGCCAGGGGCATGAGCGACCCGATGCGGGACGTGACCCCGCTGCCCGACCTGCGGCACGGGCACTCCCTCACCGGCCCGGTCCGCGAGCGCCGACCCCTCTACGTCGACCTGCTGCCGCCGTGCAACGCCGGCTGCCCGGCGGGGGAGAACATCCAGGCCTGGCTGTCGCACACCACGGCGGGCCGGCACGAGGAGGCCTGGCGCCAGCTCGTCGCCGACAATCCGCTGCCGGCGATCCACGGGCGGGTCTGCTACCACCCGTGCGAGAGCGTCTGCAACCGCGCCAATCTCGACAGCGCCGTCTCGATCCATTCGGTCGAGCGCTTCCTGGGAGACCTCGCCCTGGAGCAGGGGTGGCTGTTCGATCTGCCACCCGTCCGCAGCGGCAAGCGGGTGCTCGTGATCGGCGCCGGGCCGAGCGGGCTCTCGGCCGCCTACCACCTGGCCCGGCTCGGCCACGAGGTGGAGATCCGGGACGCGGGGGCCGAGCCGGGCGGGATGATGCGCTACGGCATCCCCTCCTACCGGTTGCCCCGGGACGTCCTGGCCGGCGAGCTCGGCCGGATCGCGGCGTTGGGGGTGCGGATGACCTGCGAGCACCGGGTCGAGGACCTCGTCGCCGAGCGGCAGGAAGGCGGCTTCGACGCGGTCTTCGTCGCGGTCGGCGCCCATCTGTCCAAGCGGGTCGACATTCCGGCGCGGGATGCGGGACGGATCGTGGACGCAGTGTCGTTCCTGCGCAGCGTCGCCTCCGGCGACCGGCCGGCGATCGGTCGGCGCGTGGCGGTCTACGGCGGCGGCAACACCGCGATGGACGCCGCCCGGGTCGCCCGCCGGCTCGGAGCCGATGAGGCGCTCGTCGTCTACCGGCGCACCCGTGAGCAGATGCCGGCCCATCTCGAGGAGGCCGAGGACGCCGAGCGGGAGGGCGTGCGGATCAACTGGCTGCGCACGATCACGGCGTTCGACGGCCCCGAGCTGCAGGTCGAGGTGATGGAGCTCGACGAGTCCGGCTTCCCGCAGCCGACCGGACGCTTCGAGACGCTCGCCGCCGACACCGTGATCCTGGCGCTCGGCCAGGAGTCGGACACCGCGTTCCTGCGTGAGGTGCCGGGCGTGGAGGTCGAGCGCGACGGGACCGTCAAGGTGTCGGCGTCCCTCGAGACGGGCTGCCCCGGCGTGTTCGCGGGCGGCGACATGGTGCCGAGCGAGCGCACCGTGACGGTCGGCGTCGGCCACGGCAAGAAGGCCGCCCGCCACATCGACGCCTGGCTGCGAAGCGCCGCGGTCGTGAGCGCGCCCAAGCACGACCTGGCGAGCTTCGACAAGCTGCACCTCTGGTACTTCGGCGACAACGCCCGCCGCGAGCAGCCCGAGCTGCCGCCCGAGCAGCGGGTCGAGGGGTTCGGGGAGGTGCTCGGCGGCCTCTCGCCCGAGGAGGCCGTCTACGAGGCGGGCCGGTGCCTGTCGTGCGGCAACTGCTTCGAGTGCGACGGCTGCCTGGGCGCCTGCCCCGAAGACGCCGTGATCAAGCTCGGCGTCGGCCACCGATACCGGTTCGACTACGACCGCTGCACCGGCTGCGGCGTGTGTGCCGAGCAGTGCCCGGTGCACGCGATCGAGATGGTCCCGGAGAGCGAGCGGTGACGCGCACGACGGCCGACGGCAACGAGGCTGCGGCGTCGGTTGCCTACCGGCTGAACGAGGTCTGCTGCATCTACCCGATCACGCCGTCGTCGACGATGGCCGAGCTCGCCGACGAGTGGTCGAGCCAGGGCAAGGCCAACGTCTGGGGCACCGTGCCGACGGTGGTCGAGATGCAGAGCGAGGGCGGTGCCGCCGGCGCCCTGCACGGCGCGCTGCAGGGCGGCGCGCTGACGACGACGTTCACCGCCTCGCAGGGCCTGCTGCTGATGATCCCGAACATGTACAAGATCGCCGGCGAGCTGACCCCGGCGGTGTTGCACGTGGCGGCGCGGTCGCTCGCGGCTCAAGGGCTCTCGATCTTCGGCGACCACCAGGACGTGATGGCGGTTCGCCAGACGGGCTTCGCGCTGCTCGCCTCGGCATCGGTGCAAGAGGCCCACGACCTGGCCCTGGTCGCGCAGGTCGCAACCCTGCAGACGCGCGTGCCGTTCGTGCACTTCTTCGACGGATTCCGAACCTCGCACGAGCTGAATACGATCGACTTGCTCTCGGACGACGACCTGCGCGCGCTCGTGCCCGAGGAGCTCGTGCGGGCACATCGCGACCGTGCCCTTTCGCCAGAGCGACCGTTCATCCGCGGCACTGCGCAGAACCCCGACATCTACTTCCAGGCGCGCGAGACGGTGAACCCGTTCTACGCTCGCGTGCCCGAGGCCGTGGAGGACGCGATGGCGAGCCTCGCCGAGCGCACCGGCCGCCGATACCACGTTGTCGACTACGCGGGGCATCCGGAGGCGGAGCGCGTGATCGTGGTCATGGGCTCTGGCGGGGAGACGGTTCGCGAGACCGTCACGGCGCTCGAGGCGCGGGGCGAGCCCGTCGGCGTGGCGCAGGTGCGGCTTTACCGGCCGTTCCCGGCCCGAGCACTGGCCGAGGCGCTGCCCGCGACGGTGCGCCGCGTCGCCGTCCTCGACCGGACGAAGGAGCCCGGCTCGATCGGCGAGCCGCTCTTCCTCGACACGGTCACGGCGCTGATGGAAGAGCGCGAAGTGATGCCGACGATCATCGGCGGCCGCTACGGCCTCTCCTCGAAGGAGCTCACGCCGGGCATGGTCGCCGGCGTCTATGACGAGCTGGCCCGGGAGCGGCCGCGCCGCCGGTTCACGATCGGCATCACCGACGACGTCTCCGGGACGAGCCTCGACTACGACGCTGCGCTCGACATCGAGCCCGCCGACACCGTGCGCGCGATCTTCTTCGGCCTGGGCTCGGACGGAACGGTCGGCGCGAACAAGAACACGATCAAGATTCTCGGCTCCGAGGAGGGCCTGCACGCTCAGGGCTACTTCGTCTACGACTCGAAGAAGTCCGGCTCCCAGACGGTCTCGCATCTGCGCTTCGGGCCGCAGCCGATCCGGGCGCCCTACCTCGTGCAGCAGGCGAGCTTCGTCGGCTGCCACCAGTTCGGGCTGCTCGACCGGGCCGACGTGCTCGGCCGCGCGGCGAACGGCGCGACGCTGCTGCTCAACTGCCCGAGCCCGCCGGAGGAGGTCTGGGGTGCGCTGTCACGCCCGGTGCAGGAGCAGATCCTCGCCAAGCACATCGACGTGTACGCGATCGACGCCGGCCGGATCGCGCGCGAGGCGGGCCTCGCCGGACGGGTCAACGTCATCCTCCAGACCTGCTTCTTCGCCGTCTCCGGCGTCCTGCCGCGCGAGCAGGCGATCGAGCGGATCAAGGCGGCGGTCGCCAAGAGCTACGGCCGGCGCGGCGCCGAGGTGGTCGAGCGCAACCAGGCCGCGGTCGACCGCACCCTCGAAGCTCTGCACCGGATCGAGGTGCCCGCGCAGGTGACGGCGAGCCGCGAGCTGCCGCCGGTCGTGCCGGCGCACGCGCCCGAGTTCGTCCGCACCGTGACCGCCGCGATGATGGCCGGTCGCGGCGACGACCTGCCGGTGAGCGCGCTGCCGGTGGACGGCACCTATCCGAGCGGCACGACGGCCTTCGAGAAGCGGAACATCTCCGACCTCGTCGCGGTCTGGGACTCCGAGCTCTGCATCCAGTGCGGCAACTGCAGCTTCGTCTGCCCGCACAGCGTGATCCGCTCCCGCTACTACGACGAGTCCCGCCTCGAGGGCGCACCTGACGGCTTCCGCTCGGCTCCCCTGAGCGCCGTCGGCCTGCCCGACACCCGCTACACGCTCCAGGTCTACGTCGAGGACTGCACCGGCTGCGAGCTGTGCGTCCAGGCGTGCCCGGTCGTCGCGCCGGGGGACCCGGCCCGCAAGGCGATCAACCTCGCGCCGCGCGAGCCGCTCGTCGCCGCCGAGCGCGACAACATCGCGTTCTTCGAGACCCTGCCCGCGAGCGACCGGTCGCGCGTCGACTTCGGCACGGTGCGCGGCACCCAGTTCCTCGAGCCGCTGTTCGAGTTCTCCGGCGCGTGCGCGGGCTGCGGCGAGACGCCGTACCTGAAGCTGCTCTCGCAGCTCTTCGGCGACCGGCTGATGGTCGCCAACGCCACCGGCTGCTCGTCGATCTACGGCGGCAACCTGCCGACCACGCCGTGGACGACCGACGCCGACGGGCGCGGGCCGGCCTGGTCGAACTCTCTGTTCGAGGACAACGCCGAGTTCGGGCTCGGTTTCCGGCTCGCCGCCGACCGTCACACCGAGCTGGCCCGCCGGCGCCTGGCCGAGCTGCGCGACGCGGTCGGCGCTGAGCTCGTCGACGAGATCCTGGCTGCGCCGCAGCTGCGCGAGTCGGAGCTGCGAGCCCAGCGCGAGCGGGTGGCCGAGCTGAAGCGGCGGCTCGACGGGCTGGAGGGGCCCGCCGCCTCCGACCTGCAGAGCGTCGTCGACCACCTCGTGCGGCGGAGCATCTGGATCGTCGGCGGCGACGGCTGGGCCTACGACATCGGGTCCGCCGGGCTCGACCATGTCCTGGCGAGCGGGCGCAACGTCAACGTGCTCGTGCTCGACACCGAGGTCTACTCCAACACGGGCGGCCAGATGTCGAAGGCAACGCCGCTGGGAGCCGTCGCCAAGTTCGCCGCCGCCGGCAAGACCGTGGCGAAGAAGGACATCGCCCTGCAGGCGATCGCCTACGGAAGCGTCTACGTCGCCCGAGTCGCGATGGGCGCCGATCCCCAGCAGACGCTGAGCGCCTTCCGCGAGGCCGAGGCGTACGACGGCCCCTCGCTCGTGCTCGCCTACAGCCACTGCATCGCGCACGGCATCGAGATGGCGAACGGGCTCGACCAGCAGTACCGCGCCGTCGCCAGCGGCTACTGGCCGCTGATCCGATATGACCCGATGGTCCGCGCAGCCGGCGGCAACCCCTTCTTGCTCGACTCGCCGCGGCCTCGCATCCCGCTCGCCGACTACACGAACCGGGAGCTGCGCTACCGCTCGCTGGCGAACACCGACCCGGCCGAGGCCGAGCGGCTGCACGCCCTCGCCGAGCAGGAGGTCGACCAGCGCTGGGATGTGTACGAGGAGATGGCGACCCGCGGCGCGCAGCACTTCGCCGCCGACGCGCGGAAGGAGCGCTGATGGACCTCTCGACCGAGTACATGGGCCTCGCGCTGCGCAACCCGCTCGTCGCGTCGGCGTCTCCGCTCTCGAAGACGCTGGACGGCGTGCGGCGGCTCGCCGACGCCGGCGTGGGCGCGGTCGTGCTCTACTCGCTCTTCGAGGAGCAGGTGCGACGGGAGACGGCGGAGAACGCGCGCCTCGTCGACGCCGGCACCGATAGCTTCGCGGAGTCGCTCTCGTACTTCCCAGCCGGCGCCGCCGAGGACGAGGCGGGCGCACGGCGCTACCTGAGCCTGCTCGCCCGCGCAGCCGCTTCTGTCGACGTGCCGGTGATCGCCAGCCTCAACGGCGTCACCCCTGAGCGGCTGGGTCGACTACGCGCGGGCGATGCAGGACGCCGGCGCCGCCGCGATCGAGCTGAACATCTACTACCTCCCGGGTGACCCACACATCGCGGGTCGTGACGTCGAGCAGCGGCACGTCGACGTCCTGACGCGGGTCAAGGACACGGTCGAGCGTACCGGTGGCGGTCAAGCTTGAGCCCGTACTTCAGCTCGACCGGCGAGGTGGCGCTGCGACTGGACGAGGCGGGCGCCGACGCGCTCGTGCTCTTCAACCGCTTCCTGCAGCCCGACGTCGATCCCGAAGCGCTCGCCGTCGTGCCCCAGGTCGGCCTCTCCGAGCCCGGCCGAGGCCCGGCTGCCTCGCACGTGGATCGCGCTTCTCCGCGGGCGCGTGCGGGCCTCGCTCGCCGCGACCACCGGCGTCGAGACCTCGGACGACGTTGCCAAGTACCTCCTCGCCGGCGCCGACGTCGTGATGACCGCCTCGGCGCTGCTGCGCCACGGGCCCGAGCACGCGGCCGTGCTGCTCGACGGCCTCGCCGACTGGATGGCGCGCAAGGAATTCGCGACCCTCGACGAGGTGCGCGGGATGCTCGCCGTTCCGTCCGACGCGGACGAGGCGGGCTACGAACGGGCGGGCTACGTGGGCGCGCTGCGCGAGGCCAACAGCAGCGTCTACGGGCCGTGGTGATCTAGCCGCAGGACCGGAAATCAGCGAAATCCCTGATGCCACGCTGCACGCCTGAGAAGAACATCGGAAGTGCGCTAAGTCCGGATCGCAAGTAGGACGAAGCCTCAACGACAGGTCGCAGGAAGAACCCACCGAACACCTTCTCGATGAGGTAGACGAAAGCGACACCCACTCAACGAAGGTCCAGAAAAGGGCCCGTGGAAGCGGGCCCTTCTCCGTCTCCGTTCCTGAATCCAAGGACAGCTTCCGCGAAGTTCCGAGCGCATATTCACACCGCGACAGGGTGTGGTTGGTCGTTGAAGAATCTGCACGGCGCGCAAGCCGAAAGAGGGCTAGCCTTCGCACCAATCAAGGCAAGGCACGCCGAAGGAGGCACCCGATGTCCGTACTACGATTCGACCCCTTCCGTGACTTCGATCGGCTGGTCGCCGAGCAGATGGCCGGGTTACGCGGTGCGCCGCGAAGCGTCCCGATGGATGCCTACCGACGTGGGGATCAGTTCCTCATCCATCTCGATCTGCCCGGAGTCGATCCGGATGCGATCGAACTGACTGTGGAGCAGAATGTGCTAACGATCAAGGCTGAGCGGCGCTTCGAACCCGAGGAAGGTGACGAACTCATCATCACCGAACGACCGCAGGGCACGTTCACGCGCCAGCTCCTGCTCGGCGAGAGCCTCGATACCGCCAGCCTCCAAGCCGACTACGACCAGGGCGTGCTCACCCTGAGAATCCCGGTTGCCGAGGCAGCGAAGCCGCGCCGCGTGGAGATCACAAAGAGCGCCGGCGGCCAGCGAGCGATCGTCGAGGGCCAGGCAGCACGTACGTCCTGACGAGGCGAATCCCGCCCTTGACGCCCAAAGAGATCGTCGGGATTCAAACTGACCACCACCCAGGTACGAGCTGGAAAAGCTCACAGCTCGAACTCCTGCGAGAGCGTTCGGGGAAGCTCTACGCGGAACCGTAGGCACGGTACGCTCCCTGCATGAAGCGCGTGCGCGTCCTCCTCGAGCGCTTGCGCGTTAGGCGCCGACCGCCAACCGGCCCGTTGACAACTTCGGAAAAGGCCACTGCCGAGGAGTTGCAACAGGAGACGCTAGTGAAGGACAACGAGAGGATCGAACGCGAGAAGGGAGAGAGGAGGCTCCCGCCGTGAGCGCGAGGTGTAGGCACCACTAGCTTCTCCTTGTCGTGGGCGGCGGCGACTGTTGAGGGGGGCGGATGAGATGTCGATACGTCGTGGGCCTTACCGCGATTGGCGCCGCAGCGGCCGCCTACATGCTCCTGGCGAGCCCCGGCTTCTCAGGTGGGCGCGACCGACCAGGAGACCGAGGAGCCCTTGCCTGGAGACGAGCTGATCGCGAACGCCGACCTCACCGCCACCCGCGCCATCACCATCCGTGCCTCCGCCGACCAGGTAGGCGGTCCCCTCGCCGCGGGCGCGGTCGCGGGCGGCAACGGCGACGGTGGCGCCCAGGCGGGCGAGCCCGAGCGCCGTCGCCCTGATTCTTACGGAGGTGGCAGCGATGACGAGGCAGACGCGGCCGGTCACGCCTCGGCGCGTACCACGCTGATGTTGAAGTAGCCGGTGCCGAGCCTGCCCCAGAGGCTGAGCCAGAGCGGCAGGTACATCTCGCTGCCGCGGGCGAAACGGATCCCGCCGAGATCGATGATCCGTTCTGCAGGCCAGCCGAAGCTCTCCAGCAGCTCGCCCACCCGCCGCTTGGCGCCCTCGTCCTCCCCGCAGACGAAGATGTCGTGGGCGCCGGGCACTTTGGTCGGGTCGACCATGATCTCGCAGTTGACTCGATTCCTCAGGCGGAAATGCCGCCCACCCTCGCCGTCTGCAACACGAACTCGCTCGGCGAGGAGATCCAGGCCACCTTCCCGCGCACAAAGGTCGTCAAGGCGCTTGTTGCCGATCGCGTGGCCGACCATCCCCGTTCCGAGCACGCCGATTCTCATCGGGAACCTCCTTCTGTCGTGGTGGTCTCGTGCCGGAGGTCGACCGCGATCGGCAACGCAGAGCGCCGCCACCGCGTGAGGTCGCCTCTGTAGCTTCGTGCGTACTTGTCGTGGACGAGCGCCCGCGCGCGCTCGTCCTCCGCCTCGTCCTCGACGATTCGGGCGCGGCCGAAGAAGACGCCCGTGCCGAGCTCGACGCTCACCTCCGGCGTCGCGCGCAGGTTCTTGACCCAGTCGGACCGGCCGCGGCCACCGCTGAGGATGTACAGCGTGCCGCCCTCGAGGACGAACCAGATCTCGATCCGGTGCAGCCGCCCGGTCACGCGGCCGCGCGTTGTCACGTAGCAGAACTGCTCGTCCGCGAAGCGGGACCAGCTGCTCACAGCGCGGCTAGCTCCTCCTCCATCGCGCTGAGTGTCGCGGTTTGAGCGAGGCCACCGGATCGTCGCCGGCAGGGGGAGGGCCACGGGACGACTTTTGTCGAGCGCTCGCGTCCCGAGCTCCGTACACCGATCACAGCGCTCAGCGGCCGAGCGCCTCGATCACCAGCTCGGCGACCTTGCGGCCCGAGTACTGCTGCTGGCCGGTGATCAGGCGCCGGTCGCCGACGGCGAACGGCTTCCAGAGGCCGCCCTAAACGTAGTTGGCGCCGTGGTCTCTTGCCGCGTCCTCGATTCGCGAGCGCTGCCGTTGCGAGCGCGTCGTTGCTCGGGTAGCGCAGGTAGATGGTCGGCTTACTCACACCTGCCTCGGCGGCGACGCGTCGACCGACATGCGCGCGTAGCCGTTGCGCGCCATCAGCGCGACAGCGGCCTTCGCGCACCTCCGCGAGCAAACCGCCCCGCGGCAGACAGGCGACACCCGTGCCGACCTCGTCGCGCAGCTGCGCCACTTCCGGGCGGGGATCGAGCGCCCTTCGGCATGAACATGCTCGGCACCGTCCTCGCCGAGGGACACCACACCCCGAGCTGCGGCGCTTCCGCGAGCAAATCGTCCAGCCGCGCCGGGGCATGCTCAGCTCAGTCCTCGAGCTGGCACAGGCGCGAGGCGAGCTCCCGGCCGAGGCCGACCTCGAGACAGCCGTCGACATGCTGATGGGCTCCTACTACGCCCACTACCCCCGCCCGAGGAAGCGCCCCTCGCGATTGGCCGGAACGGGCAGTCGGGCTGATCCTCCCCAACTTGGAGGTAACTGACAAGAAGTGAAATCTGTCAGTCAAGTAGGGTCCTCCGCACTCGCATAGGACGACTAGGAGGACTCCGTGACCACACGCTCACTCGGTTCCGCCGGCCCGCGCGTGTCTGCGCTCGGCCTCGGCTGCATGGGCATGTCGGACTTCTACGGCCCCGCCGACCAGGCCGAGAGCATCGCCACCATCCAGGCGGCGCTCGACGCCGGGATCACGCTGCTCGACACCGGCGACTACTACGGGATGGGCCACAACGAGCTACTCCTGCGCGAAGCCCTGCGCGGCCGGCCGCGCGAGCAGGTGGTGCTGAGCGTCAAGTTCGGGCTCATGCGGGCACCCGACGGCAGCCTCGTCGGCAACGACCTTCGTCCGGAGGCTGTCAAGAACTTCCTCGCCTACACGCTCCGCCGGCTCGGGACGGACTACGTCGACATCTACCGGCCCGGACGCGTCTTCCCCGACGTGGCGATCGAGGAGACGATCGGCGCGATCGGAGAGATGGTCGACGCAGGCTATGTTCGCCATGTCGGCCTCTCCGAGGTCGGCGCGGGGACCGTCCGTCGCTCGCACGCCGTCCACCCGATCTCCGACCTGCAGATCGAGTACTCGCTTCTCTCGCGCGGGATCGAGACCGAGATCCTGCCCACCTGCCGCGAGCTCGGGATCGGCATCACCGCCTACGGCGTGCTCTCCCGCGGCCTGCTCAGCGGACACTGGTCGAGAGAACGCGCCCAGGCCCTTTCTGCGGGCGACTTCCGCGCCTCCGCTCCCCGCTTCGGTGGCGAGAACCTCGACCGCAACCTCGCGCTCGTCGAGGCGTTGCGTGCGCTCGCCGAGGCCAAGGGTGCGACCGTCGCCCAGCTCGCGATCGCGTGGGCGCTCTCCCGCGGCGACGACATCGTGACCCTCGTCGGCGCTCGCACGCGCGAACGCCTCGCGGAGGCGCTCGGCGCGCTCGACCTCGACCTCACCACCGACGACCTCGCGGAGATCGAAAACGCCGTGCCGGCCGACGCCGCCGCAGGTCAGCGCTATCACGCCGAGCAGATGGCAATCCTCGACAGCGAGCGCGGCACGGCGTGACCGACGCCGTGCTCACACCCGACCGGATCCTCGTCGCGGCGGAGGACGTCCTCCGCCGCCACGGCCCCGCCAAGGCCAACGTCGTCGACGTCGCTCGCACTCTCGGCGTCAGCCACGGCAGTGTCTACCGCCACTTTCCCAGCAAAGCCGCCCTCCGCGACGCCGTCGCCGAGCGCTGGCTCTCCGGCATCTCCGCGCCTCTCGAAGCCGTGGCCAACGAGGAGGGCCCCGCCCCGGAGCGCCTACGGCGCTGGCTCGACCTCCTCGTCAGCAGCAAACGCCGCAAGGCGCTGGACGACCCCGAGCTCTTCGCGACCTACATCGAGCTGACCGCGAACGCCCGCGAGGTCGTCAAGGCCCACGTCGACACCCTCGTGGCCCAACTCGCCCACATCGTCGCGGACGGCGTCGCCCGGGGCGAGCTCGACGCCAGGGACGAGCTCGCAGCTGGACGTGCCGTGTTCGACGCCACTGCCCGCTTCCACAACCCCGCACACGCCCCGCAATGGTCGGATCCCGGCATCGATGCCGCCTACCAGGCCGTCCGCGAACTCGTCCTCGACGGGCTCGCACCTCGATGAGCGGCTCGGCGGCGGGAGGCCATGCGGTGCGGCCTCCCGCCTACCGTCTCGGGCGCTACACGAGCGCCTTGGTAAAGATCTCGACCTCTTCGGCCGGGAACGTCTGGGTCTCGACGACCTCGAGCAGCCCGATCTTCGCGAGCACGCGGAACGCGGCCTCGTTGTCCGGGTACTTGACGATCGACAGGAAGTCCCACGGTCCCATGAAGGCGTAGGTCTTCTCGAGCGTGCCGCCCTCCTCGACGATGATCGTCCTGATCTTCTCGAGGTACTCGGGCACATGGGCGAGGTTCTCCCGCCCCTCAGGCGTCAGCTTGAGCAACTCCACATACGTGAACATTGCGCACCTCCTTTCGAGTCGCGGTTCACTGCCATCCATCTTCGGCTAGGGGACGTCGGTCCCGCATCGGTGGAAGTACCTGCAGGGCGCTGCCCATTTCTACGGAAGTCGTTGGGGACCCGACAGGTCGGCGGTGCGGGCGATGCTTAGAGCGCGGCGGCCGCGGCCTGGAGGATCAGGTCATGCGTCGCGTCGGGATGGGAGACGGCGATCGCGTGCGAGGCGCCCGGGATCTCGATCGCGCGGCGTGCGTTGGCACGCTCGGCCATGAAGCGCTGGAGGGCCGCGGGGATGTTGCGGTCCTCCTCGCCGATGAGGAACCACGACGGCAGCTCGCGCCACAGCGGCCGCTCGCCCGACGGTTCGGTGAGCGCCTCCTGCGGCGCGGGTCGATGATGCTGTCCCAGCTCGCCGACTCGGCGAACGCCCCGTGGACGAGAACGATGGTCGGTTTCATGGGACTCTCCTTCGGATCGCGAGGGTCGGTTACCCGGCCACGGACTCGCTGAGCCAGTCCTCGAAGCGGGTCGGGGCGATGCGTGCGTCGCCGCCGGGGGTGAGGGAGTGGTCGTGGAGCTCGGCGCCGAAGTAGCGGGCCTCGACGTCGGCCGTCACACGGCGCGGGTCGTTCTTGGCGCTGAGTACGCGCCGGGCGAGCTCGTCGAGGCGGAAGCGTTCGGGGCCCGCCAGCTCGACGATGCCGTTGAGGGGTGCGCTGACGGCAACGTCGGCGAGCGCGGCGGCGACGTCGTCGGCCGACTCCGGCTGGACGAACACGGGGGCCAGATGGACCATCTCGCCGTCGGTGTTCGAATCGGCGATGCGGCCGATGAACTCGAAGAACTGCGTCGCACGGAGGATGGTGTACGGCACGGTTCCCGCCTTCACTGTCTCCTCCTGGGCGACCTTTGCGCGGAAGTACCCGCTGTCCGGGAGCCGGTCGGTGCCGACGACCGAGAGCACGACGTGATGCTTGACACCGGCGGCGGCTTCCGCCGCCAGGATGTGCCGAGCCGACGTCCGGAAGAAGTCCATGACCGCCGCGTCCTCCCACATGGGCGCGTTCGCGACGTCGACCACGACGTGTGCACCCTCGAGCGCCTCGGCCAGTCCCTCGCCGGTGATCGTGTTGACGCCGGTGTCCGGCGCCGCCGCCAGCGCCTCGTGGCCATCCTCGCGCAGCTTTTCGACGAGCTTCGACCCGATGAGGCCGGTCCCGCCGATGACAATGATCTTCATCTCCTCTTTCCTTTCGCTTGTCTGATTCGACCCCGCCCTCGTGGCGGCTGGGTCCCGTCTTGTTGGCCGAGGATCGCGGTCAGGAGTGCCGCCTCGAATCCGCCAACACGCCAACCTCGATCGCCAGTCGCGTTACAGCCGGCGGAGCGTCAAGCTGCCCCGCTCGTGGACTCGTGGTTGGAGCCCGGCCGCCTCGATCCAGCTCACTGGGCCAAGTGAGAGGCAGCGAACGTGAGCGCCGTCATCAAGACGAGGACGGGTACGAAGAAGAGGACGAGACCGAGAATTGCAATCCAGGGCGTCCACTCGCTTTCGCCTACTTGCTCGACCTCGTGAAGATGGTGGGCTTCTCGTTCGATCGCGTGAGCCGGTCGCCCTAGATCGAGCAAGTCCTGCCCGCGCATCCCGCCGGGGAGCCGGCGCGATACGCGGGTTGTCTCCGGCCGGAATCCGTGCGAGAACGGGCTCATGCGAACCGCCTGACGAACTCGAGCGACGTCTCGGCGACCTCCCGCCACCCGGCGTCGATCGTCAGCGCGTGCCCACGGCCCGGCATCTTGACGATCTCGGTCACGCCCGGGTTGCGCTTCTGCTTCTTGTAGGCCGCGTTCGCGATCGCCCAGGGGACCGTATGGTCCTTCTCGCCCTCGATGATCAGCAGGGGACCGCGGTCGGGGTTCGTCGTGTTCACCTTCGCCTCTGTCCGCGGGTTGAGGTTCGCGTTCCCCATCTGCACGAGAGAGATCCCGGAGCCGGCGACGTGGAACGTGTCGTAGAGCTCCTTCGCCTCCTTCTCGTCCAGCGCGTTCGCCCAGCCGTACTTGAACTGGTCGAACGTAAGCGTGATCGCGCGGCCGCGCGTGAGCGGGTTGACCAGGAACGGACCCGCCGTCCTGAGCGTGGAGGCAGGAAGAGGCAGAACGCCGCGGAAGATCCCGGGGTCGATCGCCACCGTGGCCGCCGAGAGGCCCCGGCCCGCGAGCATCTGCGCCAGCAAGCCCCCGGTCGAGTGCCCGATTACCGCCGGTTTCTTGTCCAAGGCATTGATGATCTCGGTGGTGTGATCGGCGATCTGCTTCAAGGTCTTCTTGGCGAGGACGTCCGGGTTCGCCCGGGCCTCTTCAACCGTTTCCGGATCGTCGGGCCAGCCCGGTGTCAGCCCCACGTAGCCGGCCTCCTCGAACAGCGTCACCCAGTTGTCCCAGCTCGAGGGCAGCAGCCAGAGCCCGTGAACGAAGACGACGGGTGTGGCGGTCGAGGCGTTCGCGCGCTCGACCTGCGCTGCCTCGTGCTCGGTGATGGTCTGCTCGGTGGTTGCGATGGTCATCTCCCCCTCCTTGGGGTCGCTGCGTTTGTATGGAGCGAGGATCACGCGCCTGGGACGCACTCGCATCCGCCGACATGCCAGCCGAGTCGCTAGTCGCCTGTCGCGTTTACGGCCGCCGCAGGCCGGGTCAGCGGCCCGTTCTCAGTCCTGAAGCGAGGCGAGCTGGTCCGCGAAGCGAGCCATTGCGTCGCGGTGCAGGAGGGTTGCCCAGCTCACCCGGGCCACGCCCAGCGCGGCCAGCTCGGGGAGCGACGGCGTCTGCGGCAGGCGTATGACGTTCACAGGGCCGCGGACCTCCGACGTGAAGCGGCGCAACGCATCCGCCTCCCACAGGGCGATCGGGTAGACGCAGTCGGCGCCGGCCTCGAGGTAGGCATCCGCGCGCTGCAGCGCTTCGGGAACGAGCTCCTCCTGCGTCCCGGGGCCGGCGGCGCCGGCGAGGAAAGCACCGAGGAAGACGTCGACCCGGGCGTTGATGACGAGCCGGTAGCCCTCGTCCGACGCGGCCCGGCGAACCGCCGCGAGCCACTCCGCGTGCCGGTCGGGATCGCGGAGGCTACCCGCGGCGTGGTCGGTGTCCTCGAGGTTGCAGCCGGCGGCCCCGACGGTCCGCAGCGCAGCCACCAGCTCAGCCGGCTCCATGCCGTAGCCGGCCTCGGCGTCGACCGTCACGGGCACCTCGACGCCCCGCGCGATCCGCGCGGCCGCCGCGAGCATCTCGTCGGCCGGCGCGCCTTCGTGGTCCTCATAGCCGAGCGCGGCGGCCACACCGCCGCTGGTGGTCGCGACCACGGGAAACCCAGCCGCGACCACGGCTCTCGCCGTGGCCACGTCCCAGGCGTTCGGAAGCAGAAGGGGGTCGCCAGGGCGTTGCAGCGACCGCAGCAGGTCGCAGCGGCTCTGGAGGTCTGCTGTCTCTGACAAGGCCATACGGAATCTACGCCGCCGGCTGCCATCCGGCGGCCCGGGTGAAGCGCTCGTTCGAGACACGCTCCCCGTCACGGCAGACGTTGTAGACGCCGCTGGGCAGCGACAGCCCCGAGAGGAGCGCGCGGCCGGCATCGGAGACGTGCAGCGTGGCGCCGAGCTCGGCCAACGGCGGGTACTCGCCGGTGCCCGGGCCGTCGAGCAGCCCCAGTCGCAGCACGACGCCGCGTCCGCCGGCGCGGGCGAAGCGTTCAGTCTGTTGCTCGGCCGCGAGCATCGATTGCAACATCGGCGAGACCTCCCGGACCGGCGTCTCCTCGGACACCGGGCCGTTCGGCGGGTAGACGAACGTGACGCTGGGCTGGACGTAGACCGCCACGCCGGCCGCGATCGCCGCGTCGACGAGGATCCTCGAGGCATCCGCGCGGAGCCGATCGTTCTCGCGCCACGCGTCCGGATCCGAGATCTGCTCGAGCGGGCGGATCCGCGTCGCCAGGTGCAAAAGGCCGTCGACGTCGCGCACGGCGGCGGCGACAGCGGCGGGGTCGAAGAGGTCGAGCTCCTCGCGCCCGGGCGTCGCGAGCTCATGGCCCGCGGTCTCCGCCAGGGGCCGCAGCGCGCGGCCGAGCACGCCGGTTCCCCCGGTGACCAGTAGCCGCAGGGGTGACCGCTGCAGAGGTTCTAGCCTCACTCCTGACGAGATTCTGCCGGTTCACGCGCCGCGCGCCCCGCCGAGCGCTTCCCCCTGCGTCCCGTTCCCGCCGACCGAGCATGGCGTCGGTTAGCGTTGCCTGCGGAATGGCCGCCACCCTTGCGTCCGGGTTTCTCGACCGGACCAGCGAGCGCGAGGTGCTCGACCGGCTCCTGGCACATGTGCGCGAGGGTCAGAGTGCGGTCCTCGTCATCCGAGGCGAGGCAGGCATCGGAAAGACCGAGCTGCTCGGGTACGCCGCTCGTCACGCCCTGGGATTCCGTGTGGCGCAGGTCACGAGCGTGGAGGCGGAGATGGAGCTGCCGTTCGCCGGGATCCATCAGCTCTGCGCGCCGCTGCTCGACCAGCTCGACGCGCTGCCGCAGCCGCAGCAGGACGCGCTGAACGTCGCCTTGGGTCTCGCATCCGGTGACGTCCCGAACCGCTTCCTGGTCGGACTCGCCGTGCTCGGCCTGCTGTCTGCTGCGGCCGAGGAGCAGCCGCTGCTCTGTCTCGTCGAAGACTCTCAATGGCTGGACGACGCCTCTGGGCTGATCCTCGGCTTCATCGCGCGACGGCTGCTGGCGGAGTCGGTGGCCATCGTGGTCGCGGTCCGCGAACCGAACACCAGGCACGACTTCGACGGCCTGCCCGAGCTGGTGCTGCGCGGGCTAGCTGAGGAGGATGCGCGCACCCTGCTCGCCAGAGCCGTCCCGGGTCGGCTCGACGACCGCGTCCGCGACCGCATCGTCGCGGAAACCCGCGGCAACCCGCTCGCTCTGCTCGATCTGCCGCGAAGCATGAGCGCATCGGAGCTGGCAGGCGGCTTCGAGCTTGTCGCTGCGACTGACCTCCCGCGCCACCTCGAGGATCACTATCTCCAGCGCACGGGTGAACTGCCCGAGGCAACCCAGCGACTGCTGCTGCTGGCTGCGGCCGAGCCGATCGGTGACGCGACGCTCGTCTGGCGGGCAGCTCACGGGCTCGGCATCGAGAAGAGCTCGCTCGCCCCGGCAGAGGACGCGCAGCTCGTCGAGGTCGGTACCCGTGTCCGCTTCCGGCATCCACTCGTGCGATCCGCGGTGTACCGGGCGGCGGTCGTCTCCGAGCGGCGAGCCGCGCATCGGGCGTTGGCCGAGGCGACCGATCCGGACACCGATCCCGATCGTCGAGCGTGGCATCGTGCTCACGCGGCGGTGGGTGTCGACGAGGAGGTGGCCGCCGAGCTGGAGCGCTCGGCCGACCGGGCGCAGGCCCGTGGGGGCGTCGCGGCTGCTGCGGCGTTCCTGGCGCACGCGACGGAGCTGACCCCCGATCCGGCAGAGAGGGGCAGGCGGGCCCTGGCTGCCGCGCAGGCGAAGTTCGACGCTGCGGCATCGGACGCGGCGCTCGAGTTGCTGGCGACCGCCGAGCTTGCCCCGCTCGACGAGCTTCAGCGCGCGCGGTTAGAGCGTTTGCGCGCGGAGATCGCGTTCGCCCGCACCCGCGGCAGCGACGCTCCGTCCCTGCTGCTCCATGCCGCCCTGCGCCTCGAACCGCTCGACGCAGCGATGGCTCGCGAGACGCATCTCGAGGCCATGGCGGCGGCGATGTTCGCCGGTCGCCTCGGCGACGATCCAGGCGTCCGCGAGGCTGCCGAGGCCGCTCAGGCTGCGCCGGGGGCACCGCAGCCGCCACGCGCGACCGACCTGCTCCTCGACGGCCTGGCGACGAGATTCACGGAGGGCTATTCGGCCGGTCTACCGCCGCTCCGGAGGGCACTCGACGCGTTCCACGACGTGGAGGGATCGACCGCAGGCGACGTGCGCTGGCTATGGCTGGCGTGTCGCCTCGCCCAGGATCTCTGGGACGACGAGCTCTGGTACGTGCTCGCGACCCGCGGGTTGCGCGTCGCGCGAGAGACGGGCGCGCTCAGCATGCTCCCGATCGCGGCCACATATCGCGCGTCCCTCCACGTTCATGCGGGAGCCTTCGGCGCCGCTTCGTCGCTGATCGAGGAGGCCGACGCGATCACGCAGGCGACCGATATGGCTCCGTTGAAGTACGCGTCGCTGATGCTCGCTGCGTGGCGCGGCAACGAGGCCGACGCACTCGAGCTGATCGAGGCTGGGAGGCTCGAGGCGACGGCGCGGGGCGAGGGCATGGGGCTGGGCGTCCTAGAGTGGGCCACAGCACTGCTGTACAACGGGTGCGGCCGCTACGCCGAGGCACTCGCGGCCGCCCAGCGAGGCTGCGAACACGACGATGTCGGTCTGTTCGCATGGTCCCTCGTGGAGCTGATCGAGGCAGGCGTCCGCAGCGGCGCGGCGGACGCGACCTCCGCTGCGCTCGATCGCCTGAGCGAGCGCACGCAATCGAGCGGCACCGATTGGGCGCTCGGCATCGAGGCCGGCTCACGCGCGCTGCTGAGCGACGCACGGGACGCCGAGCCCCTCTACCGCGAGGCGGTCGAGCGGCTCGGGCGCTGCCGTGGCGTCGTCCACCTCGCCCGCGCCCGGCTCCTGTACGGCGAGTGGCTGCGTCGCGAGAACCGCCGCGTCGACGCGCGTGAGCAGCTCCGAGCCGCCCACCAGATGTTCAGCGGCATCGGCGCCGAGGGGTTTGCCGAGCGCGCCCGCCACGAGCTCCTGGCCACGGGTGAGACCGTGCGCACGCGAGCCGACGAGACGCGCGGCGTGCTCACGCCACAAGAGGCACACATCGCAAGGCTGGCCAGAGATGGTCTCTCGAACCCTGAGATCGGGGCACAACTGTTCATCAGCCCCCGCACGGTGCAGTACCACCTGCGGAAGGTGTTCCAGAAGCTCGACATCACCTCGCGCAACCAGCTCGGCCGCATTCCGGCCAGCCGTCTCAGTCCCGCATAGCGCCCTCGAACCAACGAGGCGCGTCGTGGGTCGCGCCGTGCGCCGGCCGGCGAGACCGTGACTGGCCACTCGGGCTGGCGTCTCGGCCGATGCGAGCGCGTGTCGGTTGCGAGACCCTCGCTCCATGACACACGCAACGCCCTTGATCCGCAATCCACGCAACGCGCTCGCGTCCACGCCCGACACGCGTGCGCAGGAGGTGAACAGCTGATGGTGCGCTACTTCTACGCATGGATACCCCCCGTCGTCCTCTTCGGGACGGTCATCATCGTGACCTGTCCGTATCTGGCCCTGATCGTGCTCATGGCCGTCCTGCTCGCCGTGGTGGCAGCCCTCGGCGCCCTCGTCTGGGCGACCGTCTCGGCCCTCTACTCGCTCGTCCGCGCAGCGCTGGGCCGCACGGCTCCGCACGCCTCGCGAGAGCGCAGTGACGCAAGCCCACGGGTCGCGCTGAACCCCGGTCGTGTCGTCGGAGGCGGAGCACGATGAACGGCTCCGGCCAGACCAACCCCGGTGTCGTGCTCGCGAGCCGCGAGAACGGAGGCATCCGCGTGACGCTCCTTTGGGCGGCGAACACGAACGCGGTCGCGGTGCGCGTGCTCGATGACAGCAGCGACGACCAGTTCGAGCTGTCCGTAGAACCGGGCGTCAACCCGCTCGACGTCTACGCGCACCCGTACGCCTACGCCGCCTGGCGAGGTATCGACTACCGGACCACCTACCTGCAGCAGGCGGCCTGAATCGGTCACGGCGGACTCGCGATCACATCGACCGAGGAACCCACGTGGCCGCGGACGCCATGAGCCGGCTGCTTCAGGGAGACGCCGTTCCAGACGTCCATCGCGGCACTCAGGGTGTGCAAACGGTCGCACCGGTTCGCGATACGCTCGCGCGAACCGTTTTCACGTCAGGAGCGCAAAGTGGCAGAGGTCGGGTTCGTCGGACTCGGTGTGATGGGCGGCGGCATCGCGAAACGGCTGCTGGACGCCGGCCACACCGTCCACGGCTACAACCGCACGGCGACGAAGGCGGCGTGGCTCGTGGAGCTAGGGCTCGTCCTGCACGGGACGCCGCGCGAGGTGGCCGAGCGCTCGTCGGTCGTGCTCTCGATGGTGACCGATACGGACGCCGTGCGCGCCGTGGTCGACGGGCCTGACGGGATCCTCGCGGGCCTGCGCCCGGGGTCGCTCTACGTCGATATGTCGACGGCGTCGCCGGAGAACAGTCGATCGCTCGCGGCCGAGGTCGAGGCCGCCGGCTCGCAGATGCTCGACGCGCCGGTGTTCGGCTCCGTCGCGACGCTCGAGGCCGGCAAGCTGTCGATCGTCGTCGGCGGGAGTCGCGAGGCGTTCGAGACGGTCGAGCCCATCCTCCGAGAGATCGGCCCGGTCGTCACGCACGTGGGCGAGAACGGACAGGCGGTGCTGCTCAAGATCGCGACGAACCTGAGCCTCGTCGTCCAGATGATCGCCTTCTCGGAGGGGCTGCTCGTCGCGGAGAAGGGCGGAATCGACCGCGAGGTCGCCGCCCGGGCGATGCTCGACACGGTGATCGCGAGCCCGATGCTCAAGTACCGCGGTCCATTCGTACTCGAGCAGCCCGACGAAGCATGGTTCGACTGCAACATGATGCAGAAGGATCTGCTTCTCGCCCTCGAGGCCGGCCGGTCGCTCGACGTGCCGATGCCGACGACCGCGATCGCGAACGAGCTGATGACCGCGGCGCGCGGCCTCGGCCTCGACCACAAGGACTTCTCGATCGTCTTCCAAGTGCTCGCGCGGCTTGCGGGACTCGAGGAGGCGCGCCGGTAGATGGCGACCCGAGCGGCGCCGAATGAGGCCATAGCTGTTCCGACGTCGGAGCGCGTGGTCGAGGAAGCCCTGTCACTCGTCGGAGAGAGGTGAGCCTGTGTCCATTCGCACCTACGGGACGATGGGAGTCGACTGGGAGCAACGGGTCGACTTCGACCGCCTGCGCGAGGAGCGCCTCGCCCGGGCGAAGAACGAGCTGCGCGAGTCAGAGCTAGGTGCGCTGCTCTGCTTCGACATGAGCAACATCCGCTACCTGACGGCCACGCACATCGGCACGTGGGCGATCGACAAGCTGATCCGCTTCGCGCTGCTGCCGCAGGGCGGCGAGCCGATCCTCTGGGACTTCGGCTCGGCCGCCCGGCACCACAAGCTGTACTGCCCGTGGCTCGGCGAGGAGCGGTCGCGCGCCGGGATCTCGACGCTGCGCGGCGCGGTTGAGGGTCGCGCGGAGTCGGTCGCCGCGAAGATCCGCGCGGAGCTCGAGGAGCACGGGCTGCTTGGCGAGCCTGTTGGCATCGACGTCGTCGAGCTGCCCGTTCTCCGGGCACTCGAAGCCGAGGGGATCCAGGTGGTCGACGGCCAGGCGCTGATGCAGCAGGTGCGCACGATCAAGACGCAGGACGAGATCACGCTGCTCGCGACCGCATGCTCGATGGTCGACGCCGCATACGACGAGCTCTACCGCGACCTACGGCCGGGGATCCGCGAGAACGAGTGCGTCGGGATCGTCGAACAGCGTGCTCTTCGAGCTCGGGTCGGAGCACATCGAGGGTGTGAATGCCATCTCGGGCGAGCGCTGCAGCCCCGCACCCCCACGTCTTCACCGACCGGATGCTTCGGCCTGGCGACCCGGCGTACTTCGACATCCTCCACGCGTTCAACGGCTACCGAACCTGCTACTACCGCACGTTCGCGATCGGCTCCGCTTCGCCCGCGCAGGTCGACGCGTACAAGCGCTGCCGCGACTTCCTCGACCAGGCGATCGCTCTCATCCGGCCGGGCGCGACGACGGCGGACGTCGTCTCGGTGTGGCCGGAGGCGCAGGAGTTCGGCTTCGCCGACGAGGAGGCCGCGTTCGCGCTCCAGTACGGCCACGGCGTCGGGCTCTCGATCTGGGAGAAGCCGATCTTCAGCCGCCTGGTCTCGTTCGACTACCCCGAGACGATCGAGGAGGGGATGGTCTTCGCGCTGGAGACGTTCTGGCCCGCGGCCGACGGCTGGTCGGCGGCGCGGATCGAGGAACAGCTCGTCGTGACGGCGGACGGCTGCGAGGTGATCACGCGCTTCCCGGCCGAGGAGCTCCTCGTCGCCGGGCAGCAGCACTTCACCGTCGGCGGGCCTCTGCCGGGCATCCGAGAGACGGAGTCCAACCTCAACAACCCGGCCGTCGCCGTCGTCGCGTCCGCCCGGTACGAGGGCGCGCACCACTAGGAATCCCGACCGCGGTGATCAGGCCGAGGCTCGGCAGGCGACTCGTGTGACCACCGCGTCATCAACGGTCGCGTAGCGCGGACGCGCGCCGCCCCGGCGTACTAACGTCCTCTTCCCGCCCCCGAGCGCAAAGGAGAAGCGCATGGACCACCAGCTGACGCCGACCGGGAAGAACCTGGACCTGTCGTTCCTGCAGAAGCCGCACGAGCACGACCCGCGGCGCGTCTACTCGACGACGGCGACCGACTGGCAGGCACGGGTGGACTTCGACCGGCTTCGGAAGGACCGGCTGGCGAGGGCGCGGATGATGATGGAGAAGCACGACCTCGAACGCGCTCGTGTGCTTCGTGGGCGAGAACGTCCGCTACATCACGAGCGTCTTCCAGGGGAACTGGAAGAACAACATCTTCATCCGCTACTGCGTGCTTCCGCGGGGCGGCGAGCCGGTGCTGTTCGAGACCGCGGGGTCGGACCTCGAGTGCGCGAAGATCGACGCGCCCTGGTTGGACGGCCGCATCCGGCCGGCGATCACATGGAAGTGGTCCGAGACGGCCGAGCAGATGATGGCCGACAAGATGGTCGCCTCGATCACGCAGGTGCTCGCGTGAGGACGGCGTCGCGAACGAGCAGATCGGGATCGACATCTACGACCCGTCGGCGGCGGCCGCGTTCGAGCGCGCGGGTGTGAAGACGGTGAGCGCCTGGCCTGCGATGTCCGGCGCAAGGGTGGTGAAGACGCCGGACGAGCTCGAGTGCCTGAAGATCTCCTCCGCGATCGGCGACACCTCGTTCTGGAAGATCGAGCACGAGTGGCTCAAGCCCGGCGTCAAGGAGTCGCTACATCACCGCGAAGGTGAACGAGTACCTCTACGAGCAAGGCTTCGACTTCGTCTACGACATCATCGTCGCCTCGGGCGGGAACACCAGCCCCTACCGGCGCTGGCACACAGACAAGGTGATCCGCGAGGGCGACCTCGTGATCGTCGACCAGAACGCCGTCGGCCCGGGCGGCTACTTCGTCGACTTCGTCCGCTGCTTCAAGGTCGGCGGCCGCTGGACGCCGAAGGAGAAGGACCTCTACAAGGAGTGCTACGAGTCGATGTACGCCGCGATCGAGCAGATGAAGGCGGGCAACACGACCGCCGACGTCGCCGCGAAGCTGCCCACCTACGCCGACGACGAGTTCGGCACCGTCACGCTCCAGCAGTTCGCGCACTCGATCGGCCTCTCCCTGTACGAGGGCATGTGGATCTCGCCGCGCCTACTCGCTCGACTACCCCGTCGAGCTCGCAGGAGAACATGTACTTCGCGGCGGAGACCTTCGCGGGCCACCCGGGCCTCGAGCAGACCGTCCGCCTCGAGGAGAACCTGCTCGTCACGAAGGACGGGCCGGTCATCTTCACGAAGCATCCGTTCGCGGAGGAGGCGCTCGGCTAGTGCGAGTGCTCGTCACCGACCACATCTACCGCTCCCTCGATCTCACGCGCGAGCTCCTCGAGCCGCTGGGGGCGGAGCTCGTCGAGGCGCCGGCGACGGACGAGGAGACGCTCGTCGAGCTCGCCGCGGGCATCGACGCGATCATCGTCTGCTACGCGCCGATCACGCGCCGCGTGGTCGACGCCGCGCCGCGCTGCCGCGTGATCGCCCGCACCGGGATCGGCTACGACAACGTCGACATCGAGGCAGCGACGGAGCGCGGCGTCCCCGTCACGAACGTCCCCGACTACTGCGTCGACGAGGTCGCCGACCACACGTTCGCGTTGCTGCTCGCGGCCGCCCGCAGCGTCGTCGAAGCCTCGCGGGCGGTGGCCGCCGGCGAGTGGTCGGCGCCAAAGCAGCCGATGCACGTGCTCCGCGGCCGCCAGCTCACCCTCGTGGGCATCGGGCGGATCGGCGCGAGGGTCGCCGAGCGAGCACTCGGCTTCGGCCTCCGCGTCGTCGCCTACGACCCGTTCGTCGAGGAGCCTCCACTGCCCGGCATCGAGCTCGCAGGATCGCTCGAAGATGCGCTCGCGGGCGCGCACATCGTGTCGCTCCACCTGCCGATGGCGCCCGAGAACCACCACCTGATCGATGAACGCGCGATCGCCCACATGGGCTCGACGCCGATCCTCGTGAACACGTCGCGCGGGCCGCTCGTCGACCTGGAGGCGGCCACGACGGCCCTCGAGAGCGGTCGCATCGCCGCGCTCGCCCTCGACGTGACGGAGCCGGAGCCGCTCCCGGTCGACCATCTGCTGCGCACGCACCCGCGTGCCGTGATCACGCCCCACATCGCCTTCCACTCCGAGGAGGCGCAGGACGAGCTGCAGCGGCTCGTTGCAGACGAGGTCGTTCGGGCTCTGAGGGGGGAGCCGCCGCGCTCCCCGGTCAACCCCGACGCTCTCGCCGGCGCGCGCGGCTGACCGACACCTCAGCCGGCTAGAGCAAGGCGAGCGCGGAGATCTCGTGGAGGTACCCCTCCATCCACAGCCCCGCGACGCCCACGGGCGTCCACGCTCGTAGGCCGTCGTCCCCGAAGAGCTCCTTCGCGGCGGCCATGACGTCTGGCCACGAGCGCAGGTCCTGGTGATAGGACGTGATGCTGACGACGTTCGCAAGCGAGCCGCCGAAGCCCTCGAGCACCTCGCGCATCTCCTCGAGCACGTAGCGCGCCTGCGCGGCGAAGTCTCCGCGCGCAATCACCTCTCCCGTGGGACCGCAGGGGACCTGGCCCGCGACCGCGACGAGGTTGCCGCCGGCCTTCCGCGCGCCACCCGCCACCGGCAGCACACCCTTCCACCAGATCCCGTCCGGAGTCACCGAGACGCGGCCACCGGGACTCAGGTCGGCGATCGCGCCGTAGGCGCCGAGGACGCCGGGGCGGACGAGGCCCGGCAGGCCGAGGTGGCTCGTCGCGGCGAGCTCGTCGTCGCCGACAGGTCCGAGCACCTCGGGGCCGTAGACCTCCTGCAGCGTGGCGTCGGCGCCACGGATGTCGTGGTGGAACGAGGTGAAGTCGATGATGTCGTCGACGCCGCCGCCTGCAGCCTCGACCGCGGTCAGCAGGCGCCGATATGCGATTCGCGCCTGCCCGCAGTGGTCGCCCGGCGCGGTGACCGTGCCGTCCGACTCGAGCGCGTGCTGGGCGGAGACGAAGACCGCCTCGGCCTTGCGGCACGCGGCGGGTATTCCGGCCGCGGCGAGCCCACTCCCTTCCTCCGCCGGCACGTCGAGCCGCGCGTCCGCGCCGAGCCGTGCTGTCGCCTGCACGGTCACGGCGATGCCCGGCAGTGGCGCGGCGGCGAACGCCCCGGCATGCAGCGCGGGAAGGCGGCCGCCGAGCTCCGCACGCAGCACGGCGAGGACGGGCTCGATCCGACCCGCGTCGTGCACGAGTACGGTCACGTGCAGGACGTCGTCGAGCGACCCTCCAGCGGCGGCGAGTATCCGATCGAGCGCCGCGGCGACGTACCGCACCTGCTCCAGCGGGTCCCCGGGCGCGACGACCTCCCCGTCCGGCGTGACCGCGGCCTGGCCGGAGACGAACACCCAGTCGCCGCACCGGATGGCGGGCGAGCCCACGCCCGCCGCAAGCGCGACGCCCTCCCAGATCGCGGTCTTCTCAGGCATGCACCGCTACGGCCGGCCACCGCCGGTGCCAGTCCGTCTCGCGCTGGTAGGCGGCCGCCACCGCGAGGAGCGTCGCCTCCGCCCACGGCCGCCCGACGAGCTGGAGGGCGAGCGGCAGACCGTCGTCGTCGAAGCCGATCGGCAGCGCGAGCGCGGGGACGCCGGTGAAGTTGAACGGCCTGTTGAGGCGCAGGTTCGCGAGCGACGCTGCGAGCGCGTCGCGCTCCACCGCCGCGACCGGCGACGGAGGCCCCGAGATCGTCGGCGCCACCAGCACGTCAGCGGCCGCGAGCGGGCCGTCGAGGAGCTCCGCTATCGCGCGTCCTTGGAGCCGCATGGCGTCGACGTGGTCGGCGCCCGTCGCTGCGACCGCGAGCTCGAGCCGGGCGCGCACCGTGGGCGGATATCGCTCCGGCTGCTCGGCGAGGCTCCTTCCGTGAATCGCCGACGCCTCGGCCCACGTGAGCACCGTCGCCGCCGTGTCGAAGCGCTCGAGCCCCGAGCAATCGACGGCGACTGGCTCGATGCCGAGGCCGGAGGCGGTCTCGAGCCACGCATCGGCCGCGGCAGCGAGCTCCGGCGTCGTCGCCGCCAGCAACCGCTGGTCGACGCCGAGGCGCAGGCCGGCACACGACTCGCGCAGGTCGACGAAGGTCCGGGACGGGTGCACGCACGGAGCTCGGGTCGGCAGGGTCGTGGCCGGCGACGTGCTCGAGCACGAGCGCGACGTCGCGCGCCGACCGCGCGAGGATCCCGACCGTGTCCTGCGAGTAGGCGAGCGGCGCCGCGCCCAGCTTCGGGATCCGGCCGAACGTCGTCTTCAGCCCGGTCACGCCGCAGAGGGCCGCGGGGATGCGCACCGAGCCGCCTGCGTCCGTTCCGAGAGCGAACGGCACGGCACCCGCCGCAACGGCTGCAGCCGCACCGCCGGAGGATCCGCCCGTGATACGCGACGTATCCCATGGATTGCGCGCGTGTCCGAAGTCGGGGTTCAGCCCTGTCGCGGCGTACGCAAGCGGGTCGAGGTTCAGCCTGCCGAGTGCGACCGCCCCGGCAGCAGCGAGACGGTCGAGCACCGTCGAGCGCGTCGCGCGAAGCTTCATCGCGACGCCGCGCATGCCCACGGCCGGTGGCCGCGCCTCATGCACGAACACGTCCTTGTACGCATACGGGACGCCGTGCAGCGGGCCCGGCACGGGCGGCACCGGTTCCTCGTCGAGCGCGACGAAGCAATTGAGCGCTGGGTTCACCTCCCGCGACCGCGCCACGAACGCGCCCATCACCTCGGTTGCGTCGAGCTCGCCCGCGCCGAAGCCGGCGACGAGCTCCTCCACACCGAGGGCCCAGAGCTCGCTCACCCGGCCTCCGCGATGAGCCGGCGGCGAAACTCGTACGGGTCGTCGTCGGCACAGAGCTCCGCGACGAGCACGTCGAAGCGCTCCAGGATCGGCGCGGTCGCCCGCGCGACCTCCTCGGCGCGCTCGTCCTCGAGCGCGATGCCTCGCGCGGCGGCGGCGGCCGCGATCCAGGTGCCGTCACGTCGGCGCTCAGACATGCCCGAACTTCGCGAGCGCCTCACCGAGCGAGAGCCCCGTCTCGAGCTCGGCCCGGATTCGCACCTCGCGCGCCTGCAGCTCCTCCGCCCGCTCGAGCACCCGCACCACGACGTGGGCCGGGATCACGATGGCTCCGTCGGCGTCCGCGAGCACGAAGTCGCCCGGGCTGACCGTGACGTGCGGCACCGTCGCGCCCGGCATCGGCACGGGCTCACCGCTCCCGGTGACTTTCCAGCGGCCGATGGACTGCACCGGCGTGCGATAGCGCGCGTAGACGGGGAAGCCGAGCCGGCCGATCCAGTCGACGTCACGGACGCCGCCGTCGACGAGCGCGCCCACGCAGCCGCGCTCCCGCATGCCGATCGAGATCAGCTCGCCGAAGAAGCAGATTCCCTCACCGTCACCGCTCCAGACCGAGACGGTGCCGGGCGTGAGGAGGCCGCAGGCCTCCATCTTCGCGGGGTCGCCGGCGCCCATCGGGTAGGGCGTCATCTCGCCGCGGATCGTGAAGGCCCAGCCCGCGAGCTTCCCGGCGCCGGCCGGAAACGGCCTGAAGGACGGCGAGAGCCCCTGGTCGTTGAGCCCGAGCTCGTCCAGCACGTCGCCGACGTTCGACGCGTCCACCGCGTCGTACCGGCGGCGGACGTTCTCCGCCTGTTCCTGCGTCAGCGCCATCAGAGCGACGGCGTCTGGCCACCGTCGACGCGCAGCATCGTCCCGGTGATGTACGAGGCCGGCTCGCCCGCGAGGAAGGCGACCGCCGCGGCGTACTCGGCGGGATCGCCGTAGCGGCCCGCAGGGATCGCCGCGATTGCGGCCGCCGTGGCCTGCTCGACGGTCATCCCCTCCCGCTTCGCGCGCGCCTCGTCGAGCTGCTGGATGCGGCCGGTCGCGATGCGGCCGGGAACGACGACGTTGACGGTCACACCCTCCGCCGCCACCTCGCGCGCGAGCGTCTTCGACCAGCCGACGAGCGAGAGCCGCAGCGCGTTCGAGAGCGCGAGGTTCGGGATCGGCGCCACGACGCCGGAGCTCGTGTTCGTGAGGATGCGCCCCCAGCCGCCGCTTCCGCATGCCCGGAAGCACGCGGTCGCTGAGCGCGATCACACCGACGACCATCGCCTCGAACTGCTCGCGCCACAGCTCGACCGGCTGCCCCGCGGCCACGGTCGGCGGCGGGCCGCCACTGTTGTTGAAGAGGATGTCGACTTCCCCGAAACGCTGCCGCGTCGTTTCGAGCGCGGCGTCCATGGACGCCGCGTCCGTCAGGTCGACGCGGACAGGCGACGCCTCGCCGCCGTCGGCCGCGATCTCGTCGGCCGCCCGCGCGGCGCGCTTCTCGTCTCGCCCCGCGACCGCGACGCGCACGCCCTCCCGCGCGAGCGCCCGCGCGACGGCACCGCCGAGCCCGCCCGTTGCGCCGACGACGAGCGCCGTGCGTCCCTCGATGCCGAGGTTCACGTCCCCACCCGCAGCGGCGCTGTCCGCTTGCGCAGCAGGCTGATCACGGAGAGGGCGGTGATGCGACCGGTGCGCGGGTTCTCGGAGGGAACGTTCTCGATCGTCATCGTCAGATCGGCCACGTCGGACTCCAGCACGATCGTGTGCGTGTTCCTCGTGACGCCGGGATCGGCCCACACCTCTACCTCGGTGCGGTCAGGGCCGGGGCCTGCGAGCGCGAGCGCTACCGCCACGTTGACGTTTGCGGGGAAGCCACGCGCCGCCTCGCGCGCCGTCCCGGCGAAGACGCGCAACGGCTCGGTCAGCGCCATGAGATCCACGCCGGCGCTCTCGAGGCCGGGCGCGCCGACCAGGCCCGCCGGTGGCTTCCGAGTCGTGAGCCGCAGCGACCGGATCTCGCCCTCGGCCGCGGCGCCCACGGCGTCGAGCCCGACCAGCGCCCCCGTCGGCACCGAGATGCGCCCGCCGTGCTGCGCCGCAAGGTCGACGAGCTGCGGGTGGTCGAGCAGCGCCCCTGCGCTGAGCACGACGACCTCCTTGCCCGCACGCAGGAAGGGCTCGGCGATGCGTGCCAGCAGCGCGGCAGGCGCGCATTCGACGACGAGGTCTGCGAGCGGCTCCAGCTCGTCGACCGAGACCACCGGCACGTCGCCCCCGAGCTCGCGCACCGTTGCGCGAGCCTGCTCGAGGTCCCGCGCCGCGACGGCCGCGAGCTCCACCCCGGGGAGGCCCGCGACGAGGCGGGAGACGAGCGTGCGACCGATCGCGCCGAAGCCCGCGACCGCGACCCGCGTCATCCGGCGGTGGAGCCCGCGATCGCGGCAGCGCCGGCCGGGTGCAGCTCGGCCCAGTGCTCGGCGATCCGGCCGGGCGTCGTCAGCCACACGCCCTGGAGCGACACGAGCTGCTCGACTGCACGGCGAAAGCGGCGCAGGCGGAAAGGCTGGCCGACGATGAACGAGTGGACGACGATGCCGCAGACCAGCGCCTGCCGCGCCGACTGCTCGTGCAGCTCGTCGAGGTTCTCGAGCACCATGTCCGCGAACGCCGGGCCTGTGCCGTGGTGGAGCACCACCATCGGCACGTCATTCACCTCGTGGGGATACGGCACGCTGAGCAGCGGCACGCTGCGTGTGCGCAGCCACGTCGGCTGGTCGTCCATCGGCCAGTCGAGGGTGTAGGCGAAGCCCGTCTCGGCGAGCAGGTCCTCCGTGACGCGGCTCGGGTTCGCGCCGGGGCTCATCCAGCCGCGCGGCGGTGCCCCCTCGTTCTGCGCCATCGTCTCGAAGACGTCGCGGATCATCTGCGCCTCGGCCCCCTCCTCGAGCTCGTTCGGGTGCACGGAGTTGGTCTTGCCGTGCGCGACGAACTCGGTGCCGGCGGCGCGGTACGCGTCGACGAGCTCCGGGCAATGCTCGTAGCACTCGGTGTTCAGAAGCACCGTCGGCGGCATCGCGGCGCTCTCGAGCAGCTCGAGCAGCCGCCACGCGCCGACGCGGTTTCCGTACTCCCGCCAGGCCCAGTTGTACGTGTTCGGATGGGGGATCCCTGGCGAGTACGGCAGCCCGAGGCCGCCCTCGCCGTACGAGAAGTGCTCGAGGCAGACCGCGATGTAGACCGCGAGGCGTCTGCCGTCAGGCCAGGAGAAGTCCGGCCTCGTCGTGATCGGCGAATACTCGAATCGCCCGTGACTGGGCAGCATGGGCCTCAGCTCCTCCGCTCTTGCCTGTCCCGCCGTCGCCACGAAAACCGGCTCCGACCTCGCAGGCCGGCTCTGTCGTCGACCGCGGTGCAGCTTGACAGTTGAGTTCGTGGAGGTCAAAGCAGAGCCGTCGCAGCTCCACGGACCCGTTGCGCCCACCGGTGGAGTGCGATTTGCTCTGCGTCCCGAGCCCGAGAAAAGGAGAGCGTCATGGCTGAGAGTCGCGGTACCGTCTGCCTCACCTTCGACTTCGACGGGATGTCGATCTGGATCGGCTCCTTCAAGTCGAACAATCCGAGCATGATCTCGCGCGGCGAGTTCGCGACGATCGGGCTCCAGCGCATCCTCGCTCTGCTCGAGAAGCACGATGCCTCTGCGACCTTCTTCATCCCCGGCCACACGGCGTGGGCGTGGCCCGACCTCGTCAAACGGATCGCCGACGCAGGGCACGAGATCGGCCACCACGGGTGGGTGCACGAGAACCCGGCGATGCTCGAGCTCGAGGCTGAGCGCGAGGTGATGGAGCGCGGCTTCGAGGCGCTCGACCACGCCGCCGGCGTGCGCCCGGTCGGCTACCGCTCCGCCGCGTGGGACTTCAGTCCCAACACCATCGACCTGCTGCAGGAGTACGAGCTCACCTACAGCTCTAGCTGCATGGCCAACGACTTCTATCCGTACTACCTGCGCAAGGGCGACAAGTGGTCGCAGACCGAGCCGTACCAGTTCGGCGAGCTCATCGACCTGGTCGAGATCCCGCCGAGCTGGGGCCTCGACGACTTCCCGCCGCTCGAGTACGTGTGGGGAGCGAACACGGGCCTCAACACACCGGGCGCGGTCGAGGAGCTGTGGCGGACGGAGTTCGACTACATGGTCGAGCACTGCCCCGGCGGCGTCTACAACCTCACCTGCCACCCGCAGTTCATCGGGCGCGGATCGCGTATTGCGATGCTCGACCGGCTCGTCACCCACTTCACCGCGAGCGGCGTCCGCTTCGAGCGGCTGCGCGACGTCGCCTCCCGCTTCCGCGAGGAGAACCCACTCGCCGAGTGGGCGGCGAAGCACCCGCACCGCGCGGGGGCGACGGCCCGCAATGCCGCCGCCGCCGCGCCCACCATTTAGGGCTTCAGCTCGAAGATCCCCTCGATCTCAACCGAGATCCCGAACGGCAGCGCGCCCATTCCGATCGCGGAACGGGCGTGCCTGCCACGCTCCTCGCCGAAGATCCGCACCAGCAGGTCCGACGCGCCGTTCGCGACCTTCGGCTGGTCGCCGAACTCCGGATCGGAGTTCACGAGGCAGAGCAGCTTCACGACGCGTGCTACACGATCGAGCTCGCCGATCTCGGCCTTGATCGAGGCGAGCATGTTCAGCATCACGAGCTGCGCCGACTGCTGCCCCTCCTCGATCGTAAGCTCGCGCCCGAGCTTGCCGATGAACGTCGGCTGCCCGTCCTTGAACGGGCCGTGGCCCGAGACGAACAGGATGTCCCCGACGCGCACCGCGCCGACGTAGTTTCCGACTGCAGGCGGCGGCTCCGGCAGCTCGAGGCCGAGTTCGTGTAGGCGTTCCTCTGGGGTCATCCGCGTCCTCCTGGGTTCGTGGGATGGATGGTCAGCGCGGCGACCGCCCCGACGACGCGCGCACGACGAGCTCCGGAGCGAACGTCACGGTGCGTCGCTTCGCCCGGGAGTCGGCGATCGCGGCCAGTGCAAGCTCCGCGGCGGTGCGGCCGATGTCGACTCCACGGATGCGCACCGTCGAGAGCGGCGGTGTGAGGTACTGCGCAAGCGGCGCATCGTTGAAGCCCACCACCGACACGTCGGCCGGGCATTCGAGCCCCGCGGCGCGGATCGCCTCGAGGGCGCCGACCGCGAGCAGATCGGTGTGCGCGAAGACGGCGGTTGGGCGCGCGCGCGCGAGTGTCAGCTCCATCAGACGCCGTCCCTCGTCGACAGTCACGCGGCGCGCATGTTCCGGCGGCGAGAGGTCGTCGAGCCCGAGCTCCGCGACCCGCTGCTCGAAGACACGGCCACGCACGCGGAAGGTCGACACGCCCGCAGGGCCTCGGAGTTGGGCGCAGTCGCGGTGACCGAGCTCGGCGAGGTGATCAACGGCGAGTGCCGCCCCGCCTGCGTCGTCGCCGACGACGCTCGACGCCGTGACGCCGGGCGCGGTGCGCACCGCCAGCACGACCGGCGTCCCCGCCTTCGCGACGGCCTGCAGCAGCCGCCCGTCCTGCTCGCGCGCAGCGGTCGTCACGATCGCGTCGACGCGCCGCCCGACGAGGACGTTCAGGAGCATCTCGAGGCGGCTGCTCTCGTCGCGAGTCTCCGCGATCAGCGACACGAGCTCGTGCTGCTCGAGCCCCTCCATGAGGCCGCGGACGACGAGTCCGATAAACGGCTCCTCGACGCTGGAGACGACGACGCCGATCGTGCCGGAGGTCCCCCGCTTGAGACCGCGCGCGACGAGATCGGGCGTGTACCCGAGTTGCTCGGACATGCGGCGCACGCGCCTCACCGTTGCCTCGCTGATCCGCCCGGAGCGTGCGGGGTCGAGGCTCCGCGAGGCCGTCGAGACGTGGACGCCCGCGGCGGAGGCGACGTCGCGAAGCGTGACGCCGCGGCGGCGCTCGGTCCCGGGAGGAGGATCCGTCACGGCGCCGCCGCCACGGCAGCGATCTCGAGCCGGAGGCGCGGGTCGGTCGCCAGGCTCTTCACCTCGACGCTCGTACTCGTCGGAATGTGGCCGCTGAACCACTCCGCCTGGAGGCGGTTGACGGCGTCCTGGTCCTCGTGCACGTGCGTGAAGAACCGGTTGAGGGAGACGATGTCCGACCGGGCGCAGCCGGCGGCGCGGAGCGCCTGGTCGAGGTGCTCGAACACGAGCGGCGCCTGGCCTTCGATGTCGCGTGGGAGCGCATCGAAGACCTCGGGCCGGTGCGGGTGGTCGTGGTAGACCGGCGCCGCGGTCACGCCGGAGATGAAGACGAGGTGGGCCGCACGCACCTTGATCGCCGGGATGTAAGGGGTGAAGATCGACTGGTCGTACTCGGGATGGTGGATCACCTCGAGCCGCCTCGTCGTGGTCGCCTCCGTCATTGCACGGCCTCCTTTCCGGTCGCGGCTGGTGTGGCCTCGACGACGAGCGCAACGGCCTCCTGGCCGTCGCGCCGGACCCGCACGAGGCCGCGGTCACAGATCTTGAGCTGCGGGATGCTGACGGTGAGACACGCGAATCCGATCGTCGTCAAGAGGCCGGCGACCGGAGACCGAAGCTCGGCGGCAAGCGCCTCTTCGACGGCCGCGCACGCGGCGCCGACCTCCGCCACGGGTGCATCAGACAGGATCCCGAACAGCGGCAGCGCGACCTCCGCCTTCACCTCGCCGTCCCGCACGACCACCGTTCCGCCCCTGAGCGCGACCACGCGGTTCGCGGCGATCGCCATGTCCTCCTCGCTCACGCCGACGACCGCGAGGTTCATCACTCCCGGGTTGAACGTCGTCGCGACCGCGCCGGCCTCGACGCCGAGTCCGCGGATGAGCCCGACGAAGCCCGTCTTGCCCCCCTCGTAGCGGTCGATGACCGCGATCTTCGCGAGGCCTGTCGCGCGCTGGGTCAGCCGTCCCCCGTCGACCTCGACGCGCTCGACGAGCTCTTCCGTGAGCAGCGACCCGGGCGTGATGCCGATGACCCGTAGCTCCGCCGACGCCGGAGCGTCGAGGACAAAGTCGTCGGCGGTCAGCTGCCGGTCGACGCGAACCGTCTCGCGCCACTCCCGGCGGTAGGGCCGCGGCCGCCCCGACTGGGTCGCAACGCCGGCGTCCGCGACGACGCGCCCGCGCGCAACTACGGTGGAGACGCGGAACGACGAGAGGTCGTCGAGCACGACGAGCGACGCGACGCGGCCGGGCGCGACCGCGCCGTAGTCGGCCTCGACGCCGAGACTCGCCGCCGCGTTGAGCGTCGCCATCCGCACCGCATCGACGGGTGCCACACCCGCTGCGACGGCGAGGCGCAGCTTGTGGTCGATGTGGCCGTCGCGGACGATCGAGGCGAGCTCCTGCTCGTCGGTCGAGAAGGCGAAGCAGCGCGGATCGGCGCCGTGCTCGGTGATGGCGGGCACGAGCGCTCCGAGGTCGCGAGCGCCGGAGCCCTCGCGGATCTGGACGATCACGCCGGCGCGGGCCTTTTCGACCGCCTCGTCGGCCGCCGCCGTCTCGTGGTCGGATCGCGCGCCGAGCGCGACGGAAGCCTGCAGCTCCGGGCCCGTCAGCCCTTCCAGATGCCCGCCGATCGTGATGCCGCGCTCGACCGCGCCTGCCCAGATCTCCTGGAGCTCCGGGATCGGGATGCGGCCGACGTGCCAGTTCCACTCGCGGAGCTCGATGCACGCCGGGTGCTCGACCAGCCGCCGGAGGTCGTCGAGGCCGAAGCGCTCGAGGTTGCCGAAGGGGCCGAGGCCGAGCGCCGCCGCGTGGAACGGCGAGAGCAAGACGTCGAGCCCGGTCTCGGCAGCGCGCGTGAGAAGCTCCTCGACGGCATCGATGCCGCCGATGAACGCGGGCTCGTAGAAGCAGGTCGAGAGCGCGACTGTCCCCCGCTCGAGCAGCACCTCGGCAAGGCCTTCGATCGCGAGCTGTGAGCCCCCGACGTGGAGGTGCGGCTCGACGAAGCCCGGCGCGACGAAACGACCGCGGCAGTCGACGACCTCGGTCTTGTCGCTCGTGCAGTACGAGACGTCGCCGACTGCCGCGATGCGGCCGCCGGCGATTGCGACGTCGAACGGGAGAATGCGGCCCGTGTGCACCTCGACGATGCGCCCGCCGCGGAGCACGAGGTCCGCTGCGCGCTCGCCGGCGGCAGCCTCCGCTGCGAGGAGGCGCTCGGCTGCGCGGTCGGCAGGGGGCGTCGTCATGGCAAGGCGTGGTGGAGGATCTGGGCGTACGTCGCTTCCTCGGCTGACATCGTCGCGACCATCCGGCCGAGACACATGACGTGGATCACGTCGGCGAGGCCGAGCAATTCCTCGAACTCGGACGTCGCGATCAACACCGCGAGTCCGTCGTCGTGTGCGAGCCGGAGGATGAGGTTCCTGATCTCGGCCTTCGCGTTCACGTCGATTCCCTGCGTCGGCTCCTCGAGGAGAATCGCGGTCGGCTCCGACTCGAACGCCCGGGCGAGCGCGACCTTCTGCTGGTTCCCGCCGCTGAGCCCGCCCGCGAGCGCCTCCGTGCTCGGCGTGCGGATGTTGAAGGTCTGGACGTAGCGGCGCGCGTTCGCACGCTCGGCACGCTTGAGTCGGATCCCGAACCGCCGCGCGCGGGTGCGAACGGGTAGCACGAGATTGGAGCGGACGCTCATCAGCGGGACGATCGCGGCGCGCCGGCGGTCGGCCGGCACGAGTACGGCGCCGGCCCCGTAGGCGGCGCGGATACCTCCGGCGGGGATGGGACGCCCCGCGATCCTGACCCGGCCGGAGTCGTAGGCGTCGAGCCCGGCGATCGTCCGCAACAGCCGCCCGTGACCGGAGCCCTGGACGCCGGCGATGCCGACGATCGTTCCCCGCGGCACGCGCAGGCTTACGCCCAGGAGATCCGGGCGGCGTGTCAGGTTCTCCGCGTCGACGACGAACTCCTCCTCCGCCGGTGCCTCGCCCGGCGGGTGCGGCGAAGGTCCCTCGTCGAGCTGCGCCTCGACGCGGCGATCAGGCTTGGCCATCAGCGCGACGATCCTGTCCTTGTCGATCTCCTCGCGGGCGAACGTGCCGACGACGCGCCCGTCGCGGAGAACCGTCACGCGCGTCGCGATCCGGATCACCTCGGACAGCCGGTGGGTCACGTAGATGATCGCCTTCCCGCCGTCTCGCAGCCGTTCGAGCCGCCCCAGCAGGTGGTCGGCATCGGCCTCCGAGAGCACGGCCGTCGGCTCGTCGAAGGCAATGACGTCGCCGGGGTTGAGAAGCGCGCGGGCGATCTGGGCCAGACGGAGCTCGGGGACGCTCATCGCTCCGGCGCGGGTGCGCGGGTCGAACGAGGCGCCCGTGCGCTCGAGCGCTTCACGCACGACCTGGAGCTCGCGTCTCGAGAGCCCCGCGCGCCGCGCGGTCTGCCCCTCCAAGCCGAGCAGGATGTTGCGGCCGATCGAGAGCTGCGGCACGGCGAGGACGTCCTGCGGGACGACGGTGATGCCCAGCTTCCGGGCGCTTCGGACCGAGTGCAGCTGCACCTCGTCGCCGTCGAGGAAGACGTGCCCCGCATCCGCCCGGTAGAGGCCGTCGAGGATCTTGATCAGCGTCGACTTGCCGGCCCCGTTCTCGCCGAGCAGCGCATGAATCTCGCCGCGGCGGACGTCGAAGGTGACATCGTCCAGGGCTTGGACGCCGGGGAAGGCCTTGCAGAGGCCCTCGAGGAGCGCGGCGGCCGGCCCGCCGGCGGCGGCCTCGGGCGCGAGCGGCGCAGCGGCGCTCACGACGTCTCCCTTCGGCCTTGTGCCGCACCCTCCCGCAGCCCTGCGACCCGCCACCGCGCGGACTCGAGCGTGCGGCGTACCTGCTCGAGCCGCACGCCACGGGCGCGTGAGATCAGCACCGCGCCGAGCAGCACGACGCCCGTCACCATCTTCTGACGGAAGTCGCTGACGCCGACGATGTCGAGCCCCGTGGCGAGCACGGTCAGAACGGCGACGCCCAGGATCACGCCGGCGATCCGCCCGACCCCGCCGCCGATGAGCGCGCCGCCGATGACGGCGGCGGCGATCGCCTCCAGCTCGTACCCCGACGTGTAGCCGATGTCAGCGTTGATGACGCCGATGCGCGCGCCGAGCATCAGCCCGGCGAGGCCTGCGAGCAGCCCGCAGAGGGTGTACGCCAGGATCGTGTACCGCGCGACCGGCACGCCCGACAGGCGACACATCTCGCGGTGTCCGCCGATCGCGTAGATGTAGAGCCCCGCCTTCAGCCGCGAGAAGAAGAGCCACACGGCGAGGACGACGATCGCGGCGATGCCGAGCGTCGCCGGGAACGGCCCCCAGTTACCGACGCCGAAGTTGAGGGTGTAGCTCTGCGGGAACCCGAAGTACGGCTTCGATCCGTTCGGGTAGAAGCCGAGCCCGAGCAGCGCCGTCGCCATGCCGAGCGTCGCGATCAGCGGGTTTATCCCGAAGACGGCGATCATGACCCCGTTCACGAAGCCGACCCCGGCCCCGACCGCCAGCCCGATGACGATCGCCCACTCGAGCCCGATCCCGACGTTCTGGAGGAAGTACGCCATCATCGACGCCGAGAAGCCCATGTTCACCGACACCGAGAGGTCGAACCCGCCGACGACGAGGGCGAACATCTCCCCGATCGCGACGACGAGCAGGATCGCACCGATGCGCGCCATCTCGGTGGTGTTCGTCTCGGTCACGAACACCGAGGGGCTGAAGGCGGCGAAGATGGCGTACAGGATCCCGAGCGCCACAAGGAGCTGGAGCTCCGTCGCGTACACGCGCGCGAAGCGCCACACGCGCCGCGCCACGGGCGTTGCGGCGGGGGCCGGCGCGGCTTCGTGCTGCTGGACGTGGGTGTCGATTCCCATCGCCGTCCGGGGCCGGCCCGGGCTCGCGCCGAGCCGGCCCCGCATCGTCAGCCTGCGCTGGCTATCCCGTCTGCGCCTTGAAGCTCGGCGGGAACAGCTCGCCCTTCGCGAAGGCCGAGTTCATCGTCGCCTTGGTCTGGATCGGGAACGGGACACAGGTCACCTTCGGCGGCGTGACGCCGTTGAGCGTGTCCACCGCATAGCCCACGCCCATGTACCCCATCCAGATCGGCGTGATCGGGAGGATCTCGGTGATGTAGCCCTTCTCGAGTCCGTCGATCGAGCCCGGCTCGTACCCCATCGTCACGTGCGGGATCTTCTGGTACTGCGGCGGCAGCGAATCGACGGGGAGGATGTAGTAGTAGACGTTCGCGATCCACTTGATGTTCGGGTGGCCCTGGGTCACGTTGACGAACTTCTGGAGACCTTCGGCCGGATCGACGAGCGACGTCGGTGCACCGGCGACCTCGATCTTCCACTCCGGGTGCTTCCTGAGGGTGTCCGTGAACCCGTTCGTGCGCTTCCGCGACCAGGTCGCATTCGCCGGACCCGCCATGAACACGCCCTCGCCGCCCTCGGGCACGAGCTTGTGGATCTCCTCCGCCGTCTTGACACCCATCTTGTAGTCGTCCTGCTGGATCACGGCGGTCAGGTCGCTCGCGGCGTTCACCTCGGTCGACTCGTTGATCACCGGGATGCCCTTGCTCTTGAAGAGCTTCACGATCGGCACCGAGCCCTGGAAGTCGACGGGCGCGAAGACGACGGCGTCCGTGCCGCGCTGGACGATGTTCTGGGCCTGCTGGAGCTGGACGGCCGGCGTCGTGTAGCCGGAGGCGGCGGTGACGTGGAGCTTGACGCCCGCCTCCTTCGCGGCCTTCGTCGCCCCGTAGGCGATGCCCTGGTAGTAGTAACCGTTGAGCGACACCTCCATCAGCGTGATGTCGTACTGCTTCTTCGCCTTCGGGACCTTGTACGCGAGGAGCTGGTTCGGACTGAGGTTCTTCGTACACGCGAGCGGCTTGTGCAGGTACAGCCCGTACCCATCCGCCGCCAGCCGCTGCGAGCGCGCGGGGCTGTTCGCGGCGACGACGAGCGCGGCCACCGCCGCCGTCGAGACCAGCGCCGCGAGCACACCCAACTTCTTCTCTCCCAACATCCCGTTCGACCTCCATTCCGCTTGTGGATGTGTCTCCTGACCGAACTTCCGAGTGTGGAGCCCTAGCCGACCTCCCTCCTCGGCGTCCACCGCCGCAAGCCGCTGAGTCCGAGCACCTGGACGATGTCTCCGAACGTGCCCGCACGGAGTTGGCTCACGAGCACGGCGACGACGAGCACGATGCCCGTGATCGTGCGCTGGATGTACTCGTTCACGTTCGAGATGTCGAGCCCGGTCTGGAGGACGGTGAGAAGCGCCGCTCCCAGCACGACGCCGCTCAGGCGCCCGATGCCGCCGCCGATCGCGGCGCCGCCGATCACGGCCGCCGCTAACGCCTTCACCTCGTAGGACGACCCGAGCTCTGCCTGCCCGACCGTCGTCTGCGAGCCGAGGAGCATCCCGCCCACGCCGGCCAGAAGGCCGCACATCCCGTAGGCGAGGATCTCGTAGCGGACGACCGGCATCCCCGCGAGCCTCGACGTGTCACGGCTGCCGCCGATCGAGTAGATGTAGAGCCCGAGTCTCGCCCGGCTGAGGAGGAACCAGGCCACGACGAGCACGATCGTCGCGATGCAGACCGACGACGGGATCGGCCCCCAGTGGTTCGCGCCGAACCACCGATACGAGCCGGACAGCGTCGCGACCGACGCGCCCCCCGCGAGCTCGTTCCCGAGACCGATCAGGAACGTGAGCATCGCGAGCGTGGCTACGAACGGGTTCACTCCCAGGGCGGCTATGAAGAAGCCGTTGACGAGCCCGATCGCCAGGCCCACGGCGAGGCCGACGAGGATCCCGACGCCGAGTCCGTGCGCGTTCGCGACAAGCGCGATGACGACGCTCACGAAGCCTGCGTTGGCGGCCACCGAGATGTCGAAGCCGCCGACGATCAGCGCGAAGGCCTCCCCGATCGCGATCACCATCAGGATCGCGCCGACGCGGGCCATGTTGTCGGCGTTGCTCCACGTCGCGAAGCTCGAAGGCCGGACGAAGGCGAAGACGGCGAAGAGCGCCGCGAGCGCGACGAGGAGCTGGAGCTCCGTCGCGTAGAGACCGATCGAGCCTCGGACGGCTCGCCAACCGAACACAGGACCGGCGCCGAATCCCGGGCTTCCGCGCGCTCCGTCGGCTACCACCAGGCGAGCCTACGAGGGTGTGCAACCGTTTGTCAAACAACGGCCTATGCGGCGCGATGCGGTTTGACGCGACCTCCCGAATCGTGGTAAGCCAGACGGCCCGGAACCGCGGAGGAGGAGCCAGCACGAAGATCATCGACCTCAGCGCAAGCTTGACGAACGAGACGATGCTGCCGCCGACCGTGACGCGCAAGGTCGAGTTCACCACGTACCACCACCCGGGTCCCGGGCACTGGCAGGCGTCGTGGGCGTCGATCAGCGTCCACTCGGCAGCGCACGTCGACTCGCCGCTCCACGTCCTTCCCGACCAGCCGGTGATCGGCGAGATCCCGCTCGAGAAGACGATCGGCGAGCTCCTCGTGCTCGACCTGCCGGACAAGTGCGCTCCCGACGCGCACATCGGGCGCGCCGATCTCGAGCGCTTCGACGCCGACTTCCGCGAGGGCGACATCGTGATGCTGAAGACGGGCTGGAGCGACCGCACCTGGGGCACGCCCGACTACTGGCACGCCGGCCCGTGGGTCGACGCTGAGGCGGCCGAATACCTCGTCTCCAAGAAGCCGAAGGCGGTCGTCTTCGACTCCTTCGAGGAGCTGGGGGCGCGGAAGCCGGACTTCAAGCCGGAGGACTTCGTGATGCACCGGATCCTGCTCGGCGCCGGGATCATCCTCATCGAGGGCACGCACAACGTTCACCAGCTCACGAAGAAGCGCTACCGGCAGTTCTTCGCCGCGCCTCTCAAGATGATGGAGGCCGAGGCGGCCCCGGCGCGCATCTTCGTGATCGACGACGACTAAGGAGACCGTCTTGGCCAAGAAGACACCCATCAACCCCGACAACGTCTGGAAGCCCGAGGACTACTTCAACCTCTACCTCCAGCCCGGGCTGCCGCGGACACCGCCCGAGAACGCCGGCTGGGCGCAGGGCGCGCGAAAGGGGAACTTCGTCTTCGTCTCGGGCCAGACGCCCACGCTCCCCGACGGCACGACCGTCTCGAAGGACATGCACGCTCAGCTTCGCCAGGCGCTGGTGAACTTCCGCGGCGTCGTCGAGGCGGAGGGCGGGACGCTCGAGGACGTCGTCCAGATCCGTTACTACTTCCACGCGGGCTACATGGAGGAGGGGCTCGCGGCGCTGCGCGACGTCGGCGCCGAGTTCTGGAGCTACCCGTATCCGTCGACGACCTGCGTCGAGGTGGTGCGCGTCGCCTGGGTCGACCACCTGCTCGAGATCGAGGGCATGGCGATCCTCGACGACTGAGCGCGCGGCTAGTGCCCCTTCAGGCAATACACGCCATCACCTCCGGCGGCCTGAAGACGGAATCGGGGGCGCATTACCTGAAGGGGCACTAGGGTAGGTGGCCGATCGCGGTGTAGCCGCCGTCGACCATCAGCTCCTGGCCGTGGATGAAGTCTGATCCCGGGCCGGCGAGGAAGACCACTGCCGCCGCGACCTCCTCCGGCTTGCCGAAGCGTCCCGGGGGCAGCTTGTGCATGTAGACGTCGCGGAAGCCGGGATCCTCCGAAAGCTCCCGCGTCATGTCCGTCACGATCAGCGTGGGGCCGACGGCGTTGACGTTGATGCCGTGCTTCGCCCATTCGGAGGTGAATGCCCGGGTCGTGAGCAGCAGGCCGCCCTTGCTCGCGCAGTAGGCCGAGAACATCGGGAAGCCGACGTCGGCCCAGATCGAGGTGATGTTCACGATCTTGCCGCCGCGGGGCTTCCCGATCCAGTAGCGCGCCGCCTCCTGCGCGCAGAAGAACGGCGCCTTGAGGTTCACGTCGATCGTCTCGTCGAAGTCCTCCTCCGAGATCTCCTCCGCCGGGGCGAGCAGCTGCACGCCTGCGCAGTTCACGAGGATGTCGAGATCGCCGAAGTCGGCGACGACGCTTGGCACGATCGTCCGGATCTGGTCGAGGTGCCGCAGGTCGATCGTGTACGCCTTCCCGCGCCGTCCACGCGCCTCCACCGCACGCACCGCGTCTTCGAGCAGCGGGAGTTGCTTCGACACGACTGCGACGTCTGCGCCGGCGTCGGCCAGCGCCTCGACGATCGCCCGGCCGATGCCTCTCCCGCCGCCGGTGACGATCGCGACCCTGCCTGTGAGGTCGGTCGCTCCGTTGCCGTTGGCCATCTAGACCACCACCTCCACGCGTCGTGGGGGATCCTCGATCAGCAGCAGGCCCTCCTCCGAGAGCTTGATGTCGCCGATCTCGCCGCAGGCGAAGCAGAACTCGAGCTGCGAGAACGGGCTCTTCAGCGTGCAGCCGAACTGGGCGATGGCGGCGAATGCCTCCCGGAACGACTCGGCCACCTCGTGCATCGGTGCCTCCGCGAGCAGGCCGCAGATCGGGAGCCCGACCTGCGCCACGATCTCGCCCCGGGCGACGACCACCTTGCCGCCGCCGACGGACGCCAGGTGGTTCGCGGCGATCGCCATGTCAGTCGGGTCGACGCCCACGATCACGATGTTCTCGCAGACGGCGTTGGCCGTCGACGCGATCGCGCCGCGTTGAAGCCCGAAACCCTGCACGAAGCCGAGGCCGATGCCGGTGCCTTTGCCGAAGCGGTCGATCATCGCGAGGAGCAGCACGTCGTTCTCGGTGTCGGCCGTCACGACGCCCTCGTCTCCGACCGGCAGCCGGGCGTGGCGTTCATCCGTCACGAGGCTTCCCTCGGTGACCCCGATCACCCGCACGCCCACCTCGGTCGCGTCCAGGTCGACGCGGAACGTGAGGTCGTCGGCGGTGATCGGCTGCGGAAGCCGGACCGTGTCGCGCACGAAATCGGGGTACTCGGTCTTGGGCAGGTCGAGCAGGAACTCGCCGCCATCGACGGCCTTCGTGCCGCCGAAGAGGACGGTCTCGATCCTGAAGTCGCGCAGGTGCGAGACGAGCAGGAGGTCCGCGAAGCGACCGGGCGCGACGACGCCGAAGTCGCGCTGCGCGTAGAAGGCCTCCGCGTTGTTGATCGTCGCCATCTGGATCGCGTGCACCGGCTTGACTCCCTGCGCGATCGCGACGCGGATGCTCTCGTCGATCGTCCCCTCGCCGAGGAGCTTCTCCGGGGATGCGAGGTCGGCGCAGAAGCCGAGGCGGCGCGGGTCGATGCCGAACTCGGTGTGGGTGCGGACAACCTCGGGAACGTCGAGGCAGCCGGAGCCCTGCCGCATGAGCAGCGTCATGCCCTTGCGCGCCTTGCTCAGCGATTCCTGCACCTCGACCATCTCGTGATCCGTCGTCACGCCGACGGCGACGTACGCCTGGAGCTGACGCTCGGTGATGCCCGCGGCGTGGCCGGTGATGACCTTCCGCTGCTGCAACGCCTCGTCGAAGAGATCGAGGAACTCCGGGTACTTCTCGACCACCGGCAGGTACGGGGGCTCCTCGAGCCCGTAACAGTCCTCCCACGAGAGCATCTCCATCAAGTCGGTCGCCTCGATCCCGGCGGTCGGCGTCAGCCCCAGCTCCCGGTTCTGGAGCCACGCGAGGGTCGGCACGAGGAAGATCAACCGGATCGGCATCCGCTCGAACGCCTCCTTGAAGAACCGCACCGCGGGCACGCCGGCAACGATGCCCGGCCCGTAGAAGCCGTCGGCCGTCGCCGTGACACCGTGCGTCAGGAGCGCCTCGACGAACTCCGTGACGCCGAGGTAGCTGTGGTACTGGTGCAGGTGCCCCTCGACCAGGCCGGGCGTGACGTAAAGACCGTGCGCGTCGACTCTCGTCGTGTCGGGACCAACCGTGTACCCGACATCCCCGACCGCTGCGATCCGGTCGCCCCGCACGGCGACGTCCGCCGGGTACAGCTCGCCCGTGGCGACGTTGACGAGTGTGCCGCCCTCGATCACGAGATCGGCGGACGTCCGCCCCATCGCGACGTCGATCAGCTCGCGCCTCTTCACAGACCCTCCTGACGACTCGGCGTACTCGAACCCCGCGCGCGGACACTAACGCCGGACGGCGAGCGCCGTCGCGTCGAACCCCGCTCAGGCGCGGCGGCCTATACCCCGACCCCGACGACGACCTTGCCGCGCAGCCGGTTCTCCGCGAACGGCACGAGCCCGTCCTCGACGAAGCGCTCGAGGCGCACCTCCGTCTCGATCACGGTCCGGGCGAGGCCGGGACGGGAGAGAGCGGCGAGCGCGCGCGGGACGTCCGTCGCGCAGACGTGGGCCAGGGTCGTCACAACGTCGATCTCCCGCAGGGTCAAGTCATGAAGGTCGAGCGCGCGGGGCTTCTCCTGCAGGCCGACGACGACGACCCGGCCGCCCTTCCGCACCGACGCGAGCGCGAGGCGGAGCCCGGCCTCGGTTCCACTCGCCTCGAGCACGACGTCGAGCCCTCGGCCTTCGGACACCTCGCGCAGCCGCGCCCCTGCGTCCTCGTCGGCGAGCACGGTCAGCGCCGCTCCAAGCCGCTCCGCCGTCTCGAGCCGCTCGCGGTCGACGTCGACAGCGACCAGCCGCTCGATGCCGTCGGACGCGGCGGCCGCGACGATGAGCGAGCCGATGCCGCCGACGCCGATGACCGCAACGGACGACTCCGGCGTGACGCCGCCTCGGGCGAGCGCGTGCATCGCTACCGACAGGGGTTGGGCCAGCGCGGCCGCGCGCGGATCGCACTCGCGCGGCACCGGGACGCAAATCGCGGCAGGGGCGCGAACCTGATCGGCCAGGCCACCGTGCGTGTGCAGGCCGAGTGTGTAGTAACTGGCGCAAAGATTCGTCCGGCCCGAGCGGCACCAAGCACACTCGCCGCAGGAGACGCCGGCGCCGCAGGCGACACGGTCGCCGACGTCGAGGCCGCTGACGCCTTCGCCCACCGCGCCGACGACGCCTGCGAACTCGTGCCCGAGAATCGTCGGGCCGTGGTGGCCGCTGCCGGGATGCGGCCGCTCGAGCGGCACGAACGTCGGCCCGTGCAGGTACTCCGCCGCGTCGGTACCGCAGATCGCCGCCCACTCGACGTCGATGCGTACCTCGCCAGGGCCCGGCCCGGACGGCGGCGGAACATCCTCCACGCGCACGTCGCCGCGGCCGTGGAAGACGGCGGCTCTCACTGGGCGTTCCGGCCCCCGCCGACGACGACAGATCGTGTTGGCGACACCCCCGGCCGCGCCGGGAACTCCTCGCAGCCGAGCTCGAGCGGACTTGGCTGTGGACGACCTCGACCGCGGCACGCACGATTCCGGAGAGCCGCCGATGACGAGCGCAGCGCGTCCGTCGAGCTTTCCATGACGGCGCATGTTGCACGAACCGGGCTCGATTCGCCGACGCCGCGCGGTACCGCGCTGGCTGACCGGGGGTCGCCGACGGTCGGGACGGCGTCGAGCTGGCCGCGCGGCGCGTTCTTCTACGAGCAGAGCATTTGCACTGCACCACAGCCGTCGTTCGAGGTGATGCTTCCACTCATGGAATCTGCACCTCGCTGACCTTGCTGACCGTGGTGCGCTCGGCGACAAAGAACGGCAGAAGAGCAAGAGCCTCCTGCTCGTTGGCGGCGTCCACCGTCCACCAAATCGCGTGTCCGCCTGAACTGCACGACGCGAACGTCGCCCGATGGCGCAGCGGGCTCTCGTGGCCCTTGAACGAAGCGAACACGACACCGCATTCGCGTGGCTCGTGGCTGTGCTGGAGCATGTAGCTCGGCATGCTCCCAGCTTGCCGCACGGCCGTCCCCCTGACATCGGGGGGACACCCTGATCTTGTCCGGTCGTTCCTTGCCCGGTCGTTGGCCGCGGTGGTCATCTCGCGTCCAGGAGCCAGCGGTCGAAGAAGGCGACGACGCGCCGCTCGTACTCCTGCGGCTGCGCCTTCGTCCCGCCCATGTGCCCGGAGCCCGGGACCTCCCAGATCTCCTTCGGGCCGCGGGCGGCCTCGTAGAACGCCTTGTTCGCGGGCTCTTCGGTCGGCTGGCCCTTCTCGCCGTAGATGAAGAACGCAGCGGCGTTCATCTTCGGCACGAGGCTCTGGAGGTCGGCCGGAGGCACGTTGTCGGTGAAGATCGCCGTCGACACGGTGGCGAAGGTGTTGCCGATGACTTCCTGCCACGTGGTGCCAGGGTTCGCGACGATGTCGCGAACGGAGCGGCCGCTCGCGCCCTCGGACACGATCGCCTTCAGCTCCTTCGACTCGGCGGCGGCCTCGATCATCATCTCGCCGCCGACCGAGAGGCCGACGCCGCCGATCCGCTCGGGGTCGACGTCCGGACGGGTCTGCAGGTAGGCGACCGCCGCGTGGATGTCGCGCTCGCCCTGCCACCCGAAGAGGTTGGGGTCGCCCTCGCTCTCGCCCTCGCCGCGGCGGTCGAAGACCAGGACGCCGTAGCCGTGCTTCGCGAGGAACTTCGCCCGCTCCTGCGAGGATGCGCGACCCGGGAACGAGATCACGGCCGCGCCGTTCTTCGAAGCGATGTACCAGCCCTTGAGCTCGAGGCCGTCGCTCGTCGTGAACGCGACCTCTTCGTAGGGAGCGCCGAGGTCGGCGGCGGGCACGTGCGCACGAAGGGCGTGCGTGACGACGTACCCGATCGAGACCGGCATCAGCACGGCGACAGCAACGAAGAGCGCGGCGACGGCGAGGAGCAGGCGCCGGCTGTAGCGCCACCAGCGGGCGTCGTCGCGCCGGCGAGACTTCCACAGCGTCCAGACGCCGAGCCCGACGAGCAGCAGGGCGGCCGGGATCGCAAGCAGACCGGTGTAGTCGTCTCCCGACGGGCCGACCGCGCGCGTGTAGTGGATCGCCTCGGTGCTGACGAGAGCCGCGAAGAAGCCGGCGAAGAGCGCGATCGTCGCGCGCGCCCCGGCCCGGAGCCGGGGGTAGATGGCAATCGCGACGCCGAGCAGGGTGAGCGGGACGAGTCCGCCGAAGAGGTGGTCGGAAGCCGATGTCCCGGCGTTCGGTTGGAGCCAGTTGTCGTCGACGACGTGGAGCGCGACGACTCCCATCCCCAACCGAGCGAGCCCGGCTTCGGTGGCGAGCGCCGCGGCCGCAGCCGCCAGGCGAGAGCTCGTGGGTGAGGTTGGAGTGGCGATTGCGGTCATGACGATGCTCCTTTCGTTCGCCCGTCGTGGGCGGAGACTGGTGCGCCCCGGCCTCGCGAGCTGCGAGGCCGGGGCGCGTGGGTTGGTCGGGCTACGCGGCGGCCGGAGCCGGCGCTGCCTCGGGTGCGCGCTCGTGCTCGAGGCGCGGCAGCCAGTTGAGCCAGGCCGGCAGGTACCAGTTCCACGTGCCGAGCAGCTTCATCGACGCCGGGAGGAGGACGCCGCGGACGATCGTCGCGTCGATCAGGACGGCAGCCGCGAGGCCGATGCCCATCTCCTTCAGGTCGATCATCGGCAGCGTCGTGAAGACGAGGAACACGACGACCATGACGACGGCGGCGCTGGTGACGACGCCGGCCGTCGACTTGATCCCGTAGGAGATCGCGTTGTCGGTCGAGAGCCCGCGGTCGTAGCCCTCGCGGATCCGGCTCAGGATGAACACGTGGTAGTCCATCGAGAGGCCGAACAGGATCACGAACATGAACATCGGAAGCCAGTTCGCGATCCCGCCGTTCGAGTTGAAGTCGAGCAGGCCCTCGCCCCAGCCCCACTGGAAGACCGCGACGATGACGCCGTACGCGGCCGCCACGGAGAGCAGGTTGAGGACGATCGCCTTCACCGCGATCACGATCGAGCGGAACGAGGCGAGCAGCAGCAGGAAGGCGAAGAGCAGGACGAACCCGAAGACCAGCGGCATCGAGGTCTGGAGCGCCTTGTTGAAGTCCTCCGACTGAGCGGTCATCCCGGTGACGGCGTGCTCGACGCCGTCGACCGTCCCGATCGTGCTCGGGATCACGTCGTCACGCAGCGTGGCGAGCGCGTGGGTCGATGCGTCGTCGTTGCCGGAGCCGGCCAGCGGGATGAAGACCTGGGCGACCTTGTGATCACGGCTGACCTCGATCGTGACCGGGTTGTTCATCTCGCCGGTGGCGAGCGCCGCCTGCTCGAGCTCGGCGATCGCCTGCTTGACCTGCGGAGCGGTGACGTCGTCGGCCTTGATCGCGACGACGGCCGGGGAGGGACTGCCCGGGAACGCGTCGGACAGGCGCTGGAAGGGCTCGACCGCGGGGCTCGTGAAGCCCTCGAGCCCGGTCTGCGAGGTCTGCAGGCTCAGCGCCGGCACGGCGAGGGCCAGGAGCACTGCGCTGGCGGCGACGGTCGAGACGACCGGGTGCCTGAGCACGCGCTCGAGCAGGGCGCCCCAGATCCGGCTTTCGCTCCGACGCGGCTTGCGGCCCGTGAAGGGAACCTTCCCCTTCTCGACCTTGTCGCCGAGGCGGCCGAGCAGCGCCGGCAGGACGGTGAGCGAGCCGATCATCGCGACGGCGACGACGAGCATCGTGCCGACGGAGAAGGACATGAACGTCTTGTCGCCGGAGAGGAACATGCCCGCCATCGCGATCAGGACGGTCATGCCCGAGACGAGCACGGCCCTGCCCGAGGTTGCGGCGGCGGCCTCGAGGGCGGCCGTCTCCGAGCGGCCGGCCCGCCGCTCCTGCCGTTCACGCCGCATGTAGAAGAGCGAGTAGTCGACGCCCACGGCCAGGCCGATGAGCAGGATCACCTCCATGATGCTGTCGCTGGCGGGGATGAACTTGCTGGAGACGGCGATCAGGCCCGACGTCGCGATCACGGACGTGATCCCGAGCAGCAGCGGGATCACGGCTCCCACGAGCGACCGGAGCACGAACAGCAGGATGAGGATCGTGAGCGGGATCGACAGCAGGCCGGCCTTGGCGAGACCGCCCATGATCTCCTCGTCGATCGCCTTCTCGGTCGAGAGCCCGGCCGACTGGACGTAGAAGCCGGGGTGGCGGGTCTCGACCGTGTCGATCGCCGCCTTGATCTCGTCGATGTAGAGGATCGCCTCTTCGTACGTGCCCTTCGGCGTGAACTGGATCAGGGCCGAGTGCTTGTCCGGCGAGACCAGGTCGGCGCTGTGCTCGGCGGCGAGCGGCGATTGCAGCTTCGTCACCTGCGGGAACGTCGCGAGGGTCTTCTCGGCGTCGACGATCGCCGCCCGGTAGGCCGGCGCGTCCACGGTCAGGGTCTTGGACTGGAAGAGCACCACCTCGAACTGCTCCTCGATGCTCTCGCCGTTCTTGTCGACCGCGAAGCCGGCCTCGTCGATGATGCGATCCGCGGTGCGGGACTCGCCGACGTTGGCGTCGCGCTCGTCGATGAACGTGGTGCCGATCTGCATGCCGATCACGAATGCGACGGCGACGAAGGCGAGCCAGCCGAAGACCGCGGTCTTCCAGTGGTTCGCGCTCCAGCGGCCCATCCGAGCCGCGAGGTTCTTCGAGTGCTTCAAGGGTGTCATCTCGAAATCTCCTTTCAGACCTGCGGCTGCAGATCGAGGGACTCGCGCTCGGCTGCTTCGAAGGAAATGCCCTCGGCGGCTGCGAACGCGAACGGGTGATGGAAGGCCGCCAGCGCGTCGGCGCCGCGGACTTGCAGCTCGAAGTCGTGGTCGAGCCTCGAATCGGCGACGGTGACCTTGACTGCGTCGCTCGTCGGGTTCCAGAGGAGGGAGACCTCGAGGCCGTCGCTATCACGGCTCGCAAGCTCTCTCCAGTCGGTGAGACCGAGAACTGCGTCGATTGTGAAGGGCGATGAGCTCATGGCTCCTCCTCCTAGGTGGGCGGGTCGTGACCTGTTCGCGACCTCGCTGATTGACTCGGCGAGCTTGTCGCGGACGGGCCACCCCGACATCGGGCGCGCACCCTGATCCCGCACCCTGATCTCGGGGGCGTGTGCCCTTAGGCGGTTAACCGCACCCCGGAGTGCGGTTTCGCGCCGCAACCGCGCCGATTAGGGTGGGAGCAAGCGAAAATGGCCCAATTTGCAGAGCAGCTGGTCGGGCGTGCTGCCGAGGTCGGATCGTTCGGCCTACTCCTCGACGAACTCGAGCGGGGACGCCCGGCGGCGATTGCCGTCATCGGCGAGCCGGGCATCGGCAAGACCCGGCTCCTCGCCGAGCTGGCGGCCGAGGCCGACAGACGTCAGCAGCTCGTGCTCTCCGGTTCGGCGTCGGAGCTCGAGCAGGACGTGCCCTTCTGGGTCTTCGTCGATGCGATCGAGGAGTACGTCGAAGGGCTCGAGCCGCAGCGGCTGGACGAGCTGAGCGACGACGCGCGGGCCGAGCTCGCGCTCGTCTTCCCGTCGCTCTTCCCGCCCGCGACGGATGGGCACGGGGCCGTCCAGAACGAGCGCTACCGCAGCCACCGCGCCGTTCGCGAGCTGCTGGAGGTGCTGACGCAGAACCAGGTGCTCGTGCTCGTGCTCGATGACGTCCACTGGGCCGACCCGGCGTCGATCGAGCTGCTCGGGTCGCTTCTGCTCCGTCCGCCCACCGCACCGGTTCTGCTCGCGCTCGGGGTGCGCCCGCACCAGATGCCCGAGCGGCTTGCGGCCTCGCTCGGCCGTGCGCAGCGGGCGGGGACGCTCGACCGGCTCGAGCTGGAAGCGCTGAGCCGGGAGGAGGCGGACGTCCTGCTCGGCGAGACGATCCGCGGAGCGGGCGCCGAGACGATCTACGAGGAGAGCGGCGGCAATCCCTTCTACCTCGAGCAGCTCGCACGCATGCGTGCCCGTTCCGGAAGCGCGACGCCGGCACCAACCGAGGCGATCTCACTGGGCGGGGTGCAGGTTCCGCCCACCGTGGCCGCAGCGCTCGCCGAGGAGCTCGCTCTGCTCTCCGGGGAGGCGCGGAGGGTGCTCGAGGGCGCGGCCGTGGCCGGCGACCCGTTCGATCCGGAGCTCGTCGCGGCCGCGGCGGAGACGCCCGAGCCGGCGGCGCTCGACGCGCTCGACGAGCTGCTCCGGCTCGACCTCGTCCGCCCGACTGACGTCCCGAGGCGCTTCCGGTTCCGGCATCCGCTCGTCCGCCGGACGGTCTACGAGTCGACGCCCGGCGGCTGGCGGCTCGCCGCCCACCAGCGGTGCGCGGAGGCGCTGCTGGCCCGCGGCGCCTCCGCCTCGGCGCGCGCGCAACACGTCGAGCTCGCCGCGCGCCAGGGCGATGCGGCGGCGGTCGCGACCCTCCGCGAGGCCGGGGAGGCGGCCGCGCTCCGCGCGCCGGCGAGCGCGGCGCGGTGGTTCGAGGCCGCACTTCGGCTACTGCCCGATGGCGCCCCGCCCGCGGAGCGCGTGGGGCTGCTCATGGCCCGTGCCGGTTCGCTGGGAGCGATCGGCAAGCTCGCCGAAAGCCACGCCGCTCTGCTCGAGTGCATGAGGCTCGTCCCCGCCGACTCGACGGCGCTGCGCGTGCGGCTCACGGCAGCGTGCGCCGGGATCGAGCAGCTTCTCGGCAGGCATCGGGAGGCCCACGCCCGGCTCGAGCGCGCTCTGGGGGAGCTTCACGATCCGGACTCGCCAGAGGCCGTCGCGCTGATGATCGAGCTCGCCGTCGACGGCCTGTTCGGTACCGACTTCGACGCCATGCGCGAATGGGCTACCCGGGCGCAGACGGCGGCGGAACCGCTCGGCGACCGCACGCTCATCGCCGCCGTGCTCGCAGTACGTGCCGCCGGGGAGGCCCTCTCCGGCACGGCCGTCGAAGCGCAGGCACGGTGCGAGGAGGCCGCCGAAGCGATCGACCCGCTCTCCGACGACGAGCTCGCCCGGCGCCTCGACGCGCTGTCGCACCTGGCCACGGCGGAGGTGTACCTCGACCGGTTCGAACCGGCGTCGCGCCACGCCGAACGTGCCCTCGCGATCGGCCGCGCGACCGGGCAGGGAGACCTCTTCCCGCTGATCTTCATGGCGCAGGGGACAGCGCTGTGGGTGCAGGGCCGCGTCGCGGAGTCATGCGAGGCGCTCGACGGAGCCGTCGAGGGAGCGCGGCTGCTGGGCAACGACCTTCAGCTCGCGTGGTACCTCCTGAACCGCTCGTGCGCCGCGTTCGCGGCCGGTGACATCGACGTCGCGCTTGCGACCGCCGAGGAGAGCGTCGCGATCGCCCGGGATCTCGACGCCAGCCCGGTCTCCCCCTGGGCCGCGGTCACACTCGCGATGGCGCTGCTCGAGAAGGACGACGCCGCCCGCGCCGCCGAGCTCCTCGTTGCGTCGGCGGGAGGCGAGGAGCTGCGCTCGCTCGGAGGCGGCTGGCGGGCGAGGTGCCTCGAGCTCCTGACCCGCTGCCTGCTCCAGGCGGGCAAGCGCGCGGAGGCCGAGCGCGCAGCGGCGGCGGCGCGTGCCTGTGCAGACGCCGTCGGGCTGCCGATGGCCGCCGCGATGGCGGGTCTCGCCGAGGCGGCGCTCGACCTGGACGCCGGAGAGCCCGCCCGCTCCGCCGAGCGTGCACTCGACGCGGCCGCGGTGCTCGAAGACGTCGGCGACGCGTTCGATGCCGCGATGGCGCGGATGCTCGCGGGGCGCTCGCTGGCGCTCGCGGGAGAGCCCGAGCGTGCCGCGGCCGAGCTCGAGCGTGCCGCAGCGGCCTTCGAGTCCTTCCCCGCCCCGCGCTACGTCGCCGAGGCCGAGCGCGAGCTCCGCAAGCTCGGACGCCGCATCCACCACCGCACCCGGGCGGGGAAGGCGGACGAGCTCGGCGTCGGCTCGCTCACCGAGCGCGAGCTCGAGGTCGCGCGGCTTATCGTCGACCGCAAGACCAATCCCGAGATCGCCGCCGTGCTGTTCCTCAGCACCAAGACCGTCGAGAGCCACATCCGCAACATGTTCCGCAAGCTGGCGGTCTCGTCACGCGTCGAGCTCGCGCGAGCCGTCGAGCAGGCCGACCGGTCCGCGAGTGCGTTGGCCGAATAGTGGTGCAGCTCGCCGAGCACCTCGTCGGACGTGCCGAGGAAGTCGGCTCCATCGGAGCGCTCCTCGACGAGCTCGACCGGGGCTCCTCGGCCGCGGTCGCATTCATCGGCGAGCCGGGCATCGGCAAGACCCGGCTCCTTGCCGAGCTGGCCGCCGAGGCCGACCAGCGCCGGCAGCTCGTCCTCTCCGGCTCGGCATCGGAGCTCGAGCAGGACGTGCCCTTCTGGGTCTTCGTGGATGCGATCGAGGAGTACGTCGAGGGGCTCGAGCCACGGCGGCTGGACCGGCTGGCCGACGACGTGCGGGCGGAGCTCGCGCTCGTCTTCCCGTCGCTCTTCCCGACGAAGGCCGAGGGACAGAGGGCCCTTCAGCTCGAGCGCTACCGCAGCCACCGTGCGGTGCGCGAGCTGCTCGACGTGCTCACGCAGACGCAGCAGCTCGTGCTCATCCTCGACGACCTCCACTGGGCCGACCCGGCCTCGATCGAGCTCGTGGCTGCGCTGCTGCAGCGGCCTCCTACCGCACCGGTGCTGCTCGCGCTCGCGGTGCGCCCACGGCAGATGCCCGAGCGGCTCTCGAACGCGCTCGGGCGCGCGCAGCGGTCGGGCACGCTCGCGCGGTTCGAGCTCGATGCGCTCTCGCGGGAGGAGGCGGGCGAGCTGCTGGGCGACAACGTGGGCCGGGCGGACGCGGAGACGCTCTACGAGGAGAGTGGCGGCAATCCCTTCTACCTCGAGCAGCTCGCGAGGATGCTGGACCGTTCCGGCGGCGTCACGGCTCCCGCTTCAGAGGCAGTCTCGCTCGGCGGCGTGCACGTCCCGTCCACCGTCGCGGCGGCGCTCGCGGAGGAGCTCGGCCTGCTCTCGGAGGGAGCACGCCGCGTGCTCGAAGGTGCGGCCGTCGCCGGCGACCCGTTCGATCCAGAGCTCGTCGCCGTGGCTGCGGACGCGGCGGAGGCGACGGCGCTCGACGCGCTCGACGAGCTGCTCCAGCTCGACCTCGTGCGACCGACGGACGTGCCGCGGCGCTTCCGCTTCCGGCATCCACTCGTCCGCCGGGCCGTCTACGAGACGACGCCCGGCGGCTGGCGGCTCGGGGCGCACGAGCGTTGTGCCGAGTGCCTGGGCGGGCGAGGCGCACCCGCGACCGCCCGCGCCCACCACGTTGAGCTCGCCGCCCGGGAGGGCGACCGGGCCGCGGTGGCGACGCTGCGCGAGGCGGGAGAGGCCACTGCGCAGCGAGCGCCGGCGAGCGCGGCGCGGTGGTTCGAGGCAGCGTTGCGGATCCTGCCTGCGGACGCGCCCGCAGAGGAGCGGGTGGAACTGCTGTTGGCGCGCTCCGAGGCCCTGGCCGCCACTGCCCGGTTCGCCGAGAGCCACGAGACCTTGCTCGAGAGCATGAGGATCGTGCCGCCCGACGCGGCCTCGTTGCGCGTTCGGCTGACGGTGGCATGTGCAGGCGTCGAACGCGTGCTCGGACGTCATCACGAGGCGCACGCCCGCCTCGAAGCAGCGGTCGCCGAGCTACAGGACGACGCATCAGCCGAGGAGGTCGCGCTCACGATCGAGCTCGCCGTCGACAGCCTCTTTCGCGCCGACTACGGGGGGATGCGGCCTTGGGCGGAGCGAGCGGTCGCAGCCGCGCAGCCGCTTGAGGATCGCGTGCTCTTCGTCGCAGGGCTCGCGATGCTGGCCCTCGCGGCGGCATTAAGCGGCAATGCCGCGGATGCGGAGACGTTCGCCGACGAGACGGCGGAGCTCATCGACGCCCTGACCGACGAGGAGCTCGGTCGCCGGCTTGACGCGCTCGTTCACCTCGCGACGGCGGAGATGTACCTCGACCGCTTCGAGGCGTCGGGGCGCCACGCCGGGCGCGCGTTGACCATCGGTCGCGCCACGGGTCAGGGCGACCTCTTCCCACTCATCTTCCCGATGCTCGGCACCACGCTCTGGTTGCGGGGCCGGATGGCGGAGTCGGCCGAGCTGTTCGACGGCGCGATCGAGGGCGCGCGCCTGATGGAGAACGTGCAGGCGCTTGCCTGGTACCTGTTCAACCGCAGCATCGCGGCGATCGCCGCGGGTGACCTCGAGACCGCCGTCGTAACCGCCGAGGAGGGCGTCGCGCTTGCGAGCGGCCTGGACGAGAGCGTGATCTCCTCGCACGCGGCCTGGGCGCTCGCCTGGGCGCTGTTCGAGACCGGGCATGCCGGGCAGGCCGCCGACCTGCTCCTGACCTCGACCGGCGGCGAGGAGCTGCTGCAGATCCCGGGAGGCTGGCGTGCCTCCGGGCTTGAGCTGCTGACGAAGTGCCTGCTCGAGGCCGGGCGACGGCCGGAGGCCGAGCGAGCCGCGGCGCACGCGGCCGCGTGCGCGAAGACCGTCGGGTTGCCGAGGGCGGCCGCGCTCGCTGCTCGAACGGCGGCTCTGCTCGCGCTCGACGCGGGCGACGCACCTACCGCGGTTGACCAGGCTCTCGCGGCCGCCGTCTCCTTCGAACAGTGCGGTGCCGTCCACGACGCGGCCATGTCACGGCTGCTCGCGGGGCGCTCGCTGGCGCTCGCAGGAGAGCCCGAACGTGCCGCGGCCGAGCTCGAGCGTGCCGCAGCGGCCTTCGAGTCCTTCCCCGCCCCGCGCTACGTCGCCGAGGCCGAGCGCGAGCTCCGCAAGCTCGGGCGCCGCATCCACCACCGCACGCGGGCCGGGAAGGCGGACGAGCTCGGCGTCGGCTCGCTCACCGAGCGCGAGCTCGAGGTCGCGCGGCTGATCGTCGACCGCAAGACGAACCCCGAGATCGCCGCCGCGCTGTTCCTCAGCACCAAGACCGTCGAGACGCCACATCCGCAACATGTTCCGCAAGGTCGGCGTCACCTCACGCGTCGAGCTCGCGCGAGCTGTCGAGCGGGCCGACCGCGCGGAGGGCGCCGCCTCGCACTGATGATTGATGCCACGAGGTCGTCTGTTCCGGGGCGTGAGCTGGTCTGCCTGGGGCGCGGCGACGGGTCGGCGGCGATGCTCGAAGCATCGGTGCCGGCCCGGCGGCGTGGAGCGGACGGCTCGCGTGGGCCGGCTTCGCCGGCGTACGCGAGCCGGGAGCGGCCCAGGCACGCCAGATCGCGCAGCCGGACACGCGAAATCGTGGCATCAATCATCTAGCCGGATCAGGGTGAGAGATCAGGGTGGCGCCCCGATGTCGGGGAGCGCGCCGCGGAGCAGACTCGGCGCATGGTCAGCTACCCGCTCATCGATCGCCTCGAGCCGCACGGCAGGCCGGCGACCTCCCCGATCAAGCGGGCTAGCGACACTCAGGCCGTCCATGCGACGGCGACAACCCGCGGCCGCCTCCCCGGGGAGGCGGCCGCCCGACTTACCCGGTCACTGCGCGGAGCCACCGGCCGGTTCACGCTGGTCGAGCTCCTCCTGTGGGCATCCCTGTACCCGGCCTACCTCGCGATTCGCGGCTCGACGATCGGCGATCCCGAGCAGGCGTTCGCCCATGCGTCGCGACTGATCGATCTCGAGCGCTCGCTCGCGCTCTTCCACGAGAGCGGGCTGCAGCAGCTCGCCGAGCCCGTCGTCGGGTTCCTCTCCGTCTACTACATGGCCGGGTTCGGGCCGCTGATCGCCGCCGTGCTCGTCTGGCTGGGCGTGCGGCACCGGACGCAGTACCGCGAGCTCCGCTCGCTGCTCTTCGTCTCGCTCGGGATCGCGGTCGTCTTCTACGTCCTCTACCCGACCGCGCCGCCGCGCCTCGTTCCCGGGCTCGGGATCGCCGACACGGTCGGGCTGGCAGGCCACGACACGGGCTCGTTCGCCGGGATCAGCTTCAACCCGTACGCGGCCATGCCGAGCATGCACGTCGGCTGGAGCCTCCTCGTCGCGATCGTCGGCTTCCGGGCCACCTCGCACCTCGCCCTGCGCGTCCTGTTCGTCGCCCATCCGCTCGTGATGGCCGTGACCGTGACCGCGACCGGCAACCACTACTTCGTCGACTCGATCGCCGGCGCCGCCGCCGCCCTCGCCGCCGTCGCCGCGCTCGCGCTGTGGCGCGGCAGCAGATCCGCCCGCCCGATCCTTCGTCGCCTCCCACGTCGTGCCGTCTCTCGCCCCGGCACGCAACGAGCCCGCCGCGGCCTGAGCGCCAACCGGCGCCGCCGCGGCCGGGCTCGACCCGCTTCCCGAGCGGCAGCGGGCGACGGCGACGCTCATTCCCGCTCACGGCGCCGGCAAAGCCGGCACCTCCGCTCTTCGGAGCCTCCGTCGAGCCTACGGCTCATACTCCGGTCAGGAGGAGGCGACATGGTCACCACGGCGCAGGAACTCGTCGGGCGTCCCGCGGAGCTCGACGTGTTCGACCAGATCCTGGCGGATCTCGAGCAGGGCCTCTCCGGCGCGATCGAGCTCGTCGGGGAGCCGGGCATCGGCAAGACGCGCCTGCTCACCGAGCTCGCCGCGCGCGCCGACGGGCGCGGCTACCTGGTGCTCTCCGGCTCCGCGTCGGAGCTCGAGCGCGATCTGCCGTTCTGGGTCTTCGTCGACGCGCTCGACGAGTACGCCGAAGGGCTCGACCCGCGGCGGCTCGAGCGTCTGGACGGCCAGGCTCGCGCGGAGCTCGCGCACGTCTTTCCGAGCCTCGGCTCGCTCGACGACGGCGGCGGGACGTCGCTGCAGGACGAGCGGTACCGCACCCACCGCGCGGTGCGCGAGCTGCTCGAGCTGCTCGCTGCGACCAAGCCGCTGGTGCTGATCCTCGACGACCTGCACTGGGCCGACTCCGGCTCGATCGAGCTGCTCGGCGCCCTGCTGCGCCGCCCGCCGGCGGCGCCCGTGCTCCTCGCGATGGCGGTCCGTCCGAGGCAGAGCGCGGAGCGCCTGGCGACCGCCCTCGAGCGCGCGCACCGCACCGGACGCCTCACGCGGCTCGAGCTCGAGGCGCTGACGCTGGAGGAGTCGCGCGAGCTGCTCGGCGGCGGCGTCGACGCGACCGCGCTCTACGAGGAGAGCGGCGGCAATCCCTTCTACCTCGAGCAGCTCGCGCGCTCGCTCGACCGGGCGAGGCTCGGCGCGACCGCTCCCGCGCCGGCGGCGGTCGGGGACGTCGAGGTGCCGCCGGCGGTCGCCGCGGCCCTCGCCGAGGAGCTGGCGCTGCTCTCCGCCCCGGCCCGCCGGAGCCTCGAAGGAGCGGCGGTCGCCGGCGACCCGTTCGAGCCCGAGCTGATGGCGGCCGCGGCGGACGTCGACGAGGCGACGGCCGTCGACGCGCTCGACGAGCTCCTGCGCCGCGACCTCGTTCGCCCCACCGACGTCCCGCGCCGCTTCCGCTTCCGCCACCCGCTCGTCCGCCGGGCGGTGTACGAGGCCTCGCCCGGAGGCTGGCGCCTCGGCGCCCATCGACGCAGCGTCGACGCACTCGCCGCGCGCGGCGCGTCGGCGGCAGCGCGGGCGCACCATCTCGAGCGCTCCGCCAGCCGCGGCGACGCCGACGCCGTCGCGATCCTGCGCGAAGCCGGCGAGGAAGCCGCGTCGCGCACGCCGGCCGGAGCGGCGCGGTGGTTCGCGGCCGCCCTGCGGCTGCTCGGCGACTCGGCGGCGCCGGACGAGCGCGTCGCGCTGCTGACCGCGCTCGCCGGCGCCCAGGCCGCGACGGGTCAGTTCGCCGAAGCGCACGCCGCCCTGCTCGAGAGCCTCGAGCTACTGCCGGACGATCCCGCCGCCCGCGTCCCCCTCACGGCTGCCTGCGCCGGCGTGGAGCAGCTGCTCGGCCGGCACGAGCAGGCGCACGCCCGGCTGCTGGGCGCGTTCGAGGACCTCCACGACCCGGCGTCGCTGCAGGCCGGGGCGCTCATGATCAACCTCGCGCTCGGCGCCCACTTCCGGCAGGAGTACGGCGAGTCGCGCGAATGGGGTGAGCGCGCGCTCGAGGTCGCGAAGTCGCTGGAGAACCGGCCGCTGACCGCATCTGCGTCGGCCTCTGTCGCTCTCGCCTGCGCATTCGCGGAGGTGATGGACGAGGCCGCGGTCCATTGCACTGCTGCGGCTGCCTTGATCGACGCCATGCCCGACGCCGAGCTCGCCGTCCGCCTCGAGGCGATGGCTTTTCTCAGCGCCGCGGAGGTGTATCTGGATCGCTTCGACGAGTCGACCGCGCACGGCGAGCGTGGTCTGAGCGTCGCGCGCGCCACCGGGCAGGGAGAGCTGCTGCCGATGCTCACGCAGGCCTTGGCGGTTGTCCTCATGGTGCGCGGGCATCTCGGCGAGGCGGCCGAACTGCTCGACGGCGCGATCGAAGGCGCGCGGCTCACGGGGAACAGCCAGCTGCTCGCCTGGGACCTCCTTAACCGCTCCTTCATCGCCGCGCAACTGGGCGACATCGAGACGGCGGTGGCCGCCGCCGAGGAGAGCGTCGAGCTGACCCGAGACCTGGGCGAGAGCTTTGTCGCGACCTACGCCAGCGTTGGTCCTGGCGATCGCACGCATGGAGAGCGGCGACCCCGCCCAGGCCGCCGAGCTGTTCGTCGCCGCGGCGGGCGGAGAGGCGCTGCCGCGCATCCCCGGCGGCTGGCGGGCGAAGTATCTCGAGCTGCTGACCCGGTGCCGGCTGGCGCTCGGGCAGCTCGACGACGCGGAGCGAACGGCCGGTTACGCCTCGGCGCTGGCGACCACGACCGGCCTCGGAACCACGAGCGCGTGGGCCGGGCGCGCGACCGCGGCAGTTGCGCTCGCGCGCGGCGACGCGGTCGCAGCCGCGGCCGGCGCACGTGCGTCGGCAGCCTCCGCCGACGCGGCCGACGCGCCCATCGACGCCGCGCTCTCGCGCATCCTGGCCGGCCGCGCACTCGCGCAGGCGGGCGACCGCGACGGCGCCGTCGCCGAGCTCGAGCAGGCGGCCGCCGCGCTGGAGGCCTGCGGCGCAGTCCGCTACCGCCAGGAGGCCGAGCACGAGCTGCGGAAGCTCGGCCGCGCCGTCCACCGCCGTACGCGGGCGGGCAAGGGAGACGGGGGCGTCGACTCGCTGACCGAGCGCGAGCTCGAGCTCGCGCGTCTCGTCGTCGACCGCAGGACGAACCCCGAGATCGCCGCGGCGCTGTTCCTCAGCCAGAAGACCGTGGAGACGCACCTGCGCAACATGTTCCGCAAGCTCGGCGTCTCCTCACGCGTCGAGCTCGCCCGCGCGGTCGAGCAGGCCGAGCGGGCTCAGCAGGGGTAGGGCGGCACCTTCTCCGGGCGCACGAACTCGCCGGTCGAGCGCGGCTTGCCGTTCTCGTACTGGATCATCAGCAGCGACCGCTGGACGGGAACGTGGCAGTCCTCGGTGTACGTCGTCGGCCCGGCGAGCAGCGGCTCGTCCTCGAACGTCTCGAGCGCCTTCGCCAGCTCGGCGCCGTCGGTCGTTCCGGCGAGCTCGACGCCCTTCGCGATCGTCTGGACAAGGGAGTAGCCGAGCAGCGGGTACGAGTCGACGGCCGCGGGGCTCCCGGTCAGCTCCTCGAACTTGCGGAAGAACTCGTTCACCTCGGGCCGCGGGTCGTCGCCGTAGCTCGACCCGACGGCGGGGACCCAGACGTTCGAGAGGTTCGGCGTCGGCTTGAGCCAGAACGTCCCCGAGAACGCCGCGGCGAGCATGACCGGCCCGTCGTAGGCGGCACGGAGCTCTCTCAGCGCCGGGGTCCCGCCGGGGAAGGAGGCGAGCAGGACGAAGTCGGGCTCGGACGCGTTCCGGAAGCGCGTCACCTGCGTCGCGATCGTGGTGTCGCTCTGGAGGAACGTGTCTTCGCCGACCGTCTCCCCGCCGAGCTCCCGCCAGCGCGTCTTGAACGACTCGCAGAGGACCTTCGTGTACTCGAAGGCCCGGTCGCAGAAGAAGTAGGCGCTGCGCCAACCCTTCGTCCGGTACGCGTACTCGGCGTCGAGCGCACCTTCGGTCGGAGCGCCCGTGTAAGTGTTGAACGTGAGCGGGCCGACCGTCTGCCGGCCGATGCCGGGCGCGCCGGCGCAGGTGATCGCGAGGATGCCCTTCTCGTTGGCGGCGCGGGCGCCCGGGGCGCCGAAGTCCGCGTCGCAGATCGGCACGACGACGTCGGCGCCCTTCTCGATCACCTCGAGAGCGGCCGTTGCCGCCAGGTTGAGATCCGATTTCGCGTCGACGTGGATCAGCTCGAGCTGTCGGCCGTCGACGCCTCCCGCGGCGTTGATGTCGGCGACCGCAACCTTCATCCCGTCGTTGATCGCGGTCTCGAACGGCGCCAGAGCGCCGGTGAGGCTGTTCGCGGTGCCGATCGTGATCGGCCCCTCGTCTGATCCGTTCGAGCTCTCGCCGCCGCCGCAGCCGACCGCCGCCGGCAGAAGGCACGTGACGAGCAGCAGGAGCGGCAGACGGCGCATGAGGCCTCGCGAGCGACCCTGTCACATCCGGCGCGCGGTTGGAAGGCTGGCTAGCTCCGACTTCCCCGGGACCAGGCGAGCTCGCGACCGGCGGTGAGGCCGCTCGGCCGCAGGATCAGCACCGCGAGCATGACGAGCGCGAGCGCGACGTCACGGAGGCCCGGCCGCGCCGAGAGCTCGAACAGGCCGAGGTCGGCGCCGCCCTCGATTCGACGAAGAAGCTCAGACAGCGCGGAGATGACGAGCGTCCCGGCGACCGCGCCCGTGAGGCTCGTCATGCCGCCGATGATCAGCATCGCGACCATCAGAAAGGTGATGTTGAGGAAGAACGCGTCCGGGTTGAACGAGCCGATGAACATGCCGAGCAGCGCGCCGGCAACCCCGGCCAGGAACGCCGAGAGAACGAAGGCGATCGTGCGCTCGGCGGCGACGCCGATCCCGATCGAACGCGCGCCGGCCTCGTCCTCGCGCGACGACCGCAGGCGCAGCCCGACCCGCGAGCGCTGAAACGCCCAGGCCGCTCCGATCGCGACCGCCGCCCACGCGAGCGCGACCCAGAGCGTCGTCGTGGTCGGAATCCCGGACACGCCGGCCGTACCGTGCGTCAGCTGCTCCCAGTTCCGCGAGACGACGTTGACGATCGTGAGGAGCGCGAACGTCGCGAGGCCCGCGGTGAGGCCGGAGAGCCGCGCGAGCGGAACGGCGACAACCAGCGCGACCGCGGCCGCGATCGTCCCCGCCACGATCGTCGCGGGCAGCGGGCTCAGGTGGGCTTCCACGAGGAAGCCGGGCAGGTCCGGCAGCACGAAGGGCTTGGTGCCCTCGGGGATCACGAGGATGGCGCCGGCATACGCGCCGATCGCCATGAACGCCGCGTGGCCGAACGAGAAGACACCCGAGACGCCGACGAACGTGTAGAGGCCGACGACGAGGACCGTGTTGATCACCATCCCGACGACGACGCGATCGAGCGAGTCGGGGCCGAGCACCCACGCGACCACCGCGACGAGGCCCGTGATCGACGCCAGCGCGACCGGTGGCCAGACCGTCTCGGTGAGCACGGCCCCGGCCGAGCGCATCACGCCGTGGGGCAGCAGCGGACGAGGGCGCGGCAGCCGGCGCGGCCACCGCAGGCGCCCGCGGTTCGGCTCCTCGCGCGCGAGGGTCGCCCGCGCCGGCAGCAGGCCCTGCGGCCGGACGACGAGGATCGCGAGCACCGCGGCGAACACGAAGGCGTCGCGGTACGGCCGGAGGTCGAGCGGCAGCGTGGCCTGCAAGGTCACGGTCAGCGCGCCGATCAGGAACCCGCCGAGGACGGCGCCGCGCAGGCTCCCCAGGCCGCCGACGATCGTCGCCACGAACGCCACCAGCACGATGTTGACGCCGATCGTCGGCGAGACCGTTCCCGTCTGCGCCGTGAGCAGAATCGCGGCGGCGGCGGCAAGCAGCGCGGACAGCGCGAACGCGGCGGCGATCACGGTGTTGGCCCTGATCCCGAGCACCCGGGCCATGCGGAAGTCCTCGGCGGCCGCGCGCATCTGCACGCCCAGGGTCGTCCGTCGAAAGAAGACGCCGACCGCGACGAGCAGGCCCAGGGTCACGACGACGGTGACCACGTCGAGCTTCTGGATCTCGATCGAGCCGACCGTGAACGAGCTGCCGAGACCCGACGCGAAGTCGGTCGTCCGCGGCAGCGATCCCCACGTGAGCGCCGCGAGGTTCTGGAGCAGGAAGCTGAGCGCGAACGAGGTGATCAGGAGCGTCGCCGCGCTCGCGTTCCTGACGGGGCGGAAGGCGACGCGCTCCATCGCGAGGGCGAGCGCGACCACGATCAGGATCGTCACCGGGATCAGGAGCGGCGCGGGAAGCGGGATCAGCACGATGGCGTACCCGCCGGCCATGATCAGCTCGCCGTGGGCGAAGTTGACCAGCCGCATGATCCCGAAGATGACCGCGACTCCCAGGGCGAACAGCGCGAACAGGCTCCCGAGCGCGACCGCGTCGATCGCGTCCTGGATCACGAGCGTCGTCGTCACCTCGGCGAGCATCGGCTAGAAGCCGAGGTACGCCGCGTCGAGCTCGCTGCGCAAGAGCTCGGCTCGCGTGCCGGAGAGGACGACGCGCCCGGAGCGGACGACGTACGTGCGGTCGGCGAGCTCGACTGTCCGCCGCACGTTCTGCTCGACCAGCAGCACCGTCGCCCCGGCGCGCCGGATCTCGGCGATCGCCTCGAACACCTGCTCGACGAGGACTGGCGCCAGGCCGAGCGACGGCTCGTCGAGGAGCAGCAGCTGCGGCTCGGCGACGAGCGCGCGGGCGATCGCGAGCTGTTGCTGCTCCCCGCCGGACAGCGTCCCCGCCGGGAGGGCGAACGTCCTCCGCAGGACCGGGAAGGCTTCGAGCACGCGCTCGAGCGCGGCGTCCGCGCCCGCCCGGTCGGGGTTCGCGGTCTTGCCGAGAGCCAGGTTCTCGGCCACGGTCAGCGTGGCGAAGATGTGCCGGCCCTCGACGACGAGTGCGATCCCGCGACGCGCGATCTCCTCGGTCGCAAGCCCGTGGATCGGCTCGCCCCGGTAGACGATCCCGCCCGCCGCCGGCTGCACCAGACCGACGATCGCGGCAAGCGTCGTCGACTTGCCGGCGCCGTTCGGGCCGACGAGACCGACGATCTCGCCCTCGCCGACCTCGAGGCTGAGATCCTGGACTGCCGGCGTGCGGCCGTACCGGACCGTGAGCTCACGGATGCTGAGCATGCCCGTCCGCACCGGTGCCGAGGTAGGCCGTCAGCACAGCCGGGTCGCTCCGGACCTCGGCCGGCGTGCCGATCGCGATCGTCTTGCCGTGGTCGAGCACCTGGATCCGCTCGCACAGCTGCATGATCAGGCGCATGTCGTGCTCGATCACGAGCAGGCCGAGCGCGAAATCGTCCCTGATCGCTGCGAGGGAACCGACGAGCTCGTCGGACTCGGCCTCGTCCAGACCGGCGGCCGGCTCGTCGAGCAACAGGTATGCCGGTCTCGCGGCGAGTGCCCGCGCGATCCCGAGGCGGCGCTCCTCACCGTGAGGCAGCCCGTGGGCAGGCCCGTCGCGACGTGCCTCGAGCCCGACCCGCGCGAGCAGGCCCCGGGCGAGAGCGCGAGCCTCGCGCCTGGAGGCACCGCCGGAGGCCGCTGCCGCCTCGACGTTCTCGAAGATGCTGAGCCTCGAGAACAGACGTACGTCCTGGAAGGTCCGCACGAGGCCCGCCCGCGCGATCTCCGCCGACGTCCAGGTCGTGATCTCCTCGCCACCCAGGACGACTGCGCCGGTCGTCGCCCGCTGGAAGCCGGAGAGCACGTTGACGAGCGTCGTCTTCCCGGCGCCGTTCGGGCCGATCAGGCCGAGGATCTCTCCTTGCCGAAGCGTCGAGATCGATGCCGTCAACCGCCTTCACACCCCGGATGTGAACCCGGATATCTCGGGCCTCAAGCTCTGTCGGTTGACCGGGGCGGCCAACGAGCTCTATGGCCGCTCGAGTCATCTCGCCTCCTTTGGTCCGAGGATACGCCAGGACATCGTCAGAGGAAATCAGGGTGCGGGATCAGGGTGTCCGACCGATGTCGGGAGCGGGGTCAGCCATCAGGCTCCCAACATGTCCTTCATGCCTCTCCGCCTACCGCAAAGGAGCGCAGCCTGATGTCTATCGACCCCATTCAGCACGCGCGTCGTTGGAAGACGCTTGCCGTGCTCTCGCTGAGCCTGGTCATCATCGGGCTCGACAACACCATCCTCAACGTCGCCCTGCCGACGCTGCAGGACGAGTTCGACGCCTCGCCTTCGAAGCTGCAGTGGATGGTCGACTCCTACTTGCTCGTCTTCGCGGGCCTGCTGCTCGTCTTCGGCACGCTCGGCGACCGCTTCGGACGCAAGCTGGCGCTCCAGACGGGCCTCGTCGTCTTCGGGCTCGCCAGTCTCGGAGCTCTCGTCGCCGACTCGGCCGACCAGGTGATCGCGGTGCGCGCGGCGATGGGCGTCGGTGCGGCGCTGATCATGCCCGCCACGCTCTCGATCATCGCCAACGTCTTCAGCGGCGAGGAGCGCCGCAAGGCGATCGCCGTCTGGGCCGCGCTGGCGGCGGTCGGAATCGGGCTCGGCCCGCTGACCGGCGGCCTCCTGCTCGAGTGGTTCGACTGGTCGTCGATCTTCCTGGTCAACGTGCCGGTCGTCGCCGCCGCACTCTTGCTCGGCATCCGCTACGTGCCCGAGAGCCGCGACCCCCGGCCGGGCTCGTTCGACCTCCTCGGGGCCGCGACCTCGACCGCCGGCTTCAGTGTCCTCGTGTACGCGATCATCGAGGCGCCCGAGCAGGGCTGGACGAGCCCCTTGGTGCTCGGGACGCTCGCGGCAAGCGTCGCGTTGCTGGGCACCTTCCTCTGGTGGGAGCGCCGGATCGACGAGCCGATGCTCGATCTCGGCTTCTTCCGCAACGCCCGCTTCAGCGTCGGCACGGGCGCAGTCAGCGTGGCCTTCTTCGCGCTGCTCGGCGGGATCTTCGCGCTCACCCAGTACCTGCAGTTCGCGCACGGTTACAGCGCGATCGAGGCGGGCGCGGTGATGAGCTCGATGGCGCTCGGGCTGATGATCGGCGCCGGCTCCTCGAGCAAGGCCGTCGCACATGTCGGCACCGCCCGGGTCGTCGCGGTCGGCCTGACCGGCCTCGCGATCGCGCTGGGTCTGACCACGCTTTGGGATCCGCAGACGAGCGCATTCGCGTTGGTCGCCTGGTTCTTCGGCTTGACCCTGGCGATGGGCTGGATCATGGCCCCGGCCACCGAGGCGGTCGTGGGCGCGGTGCCCGCAGCGAAGTCGGGCGTCGCCTCTGCCACCAACACGGTCGCGCGCATGGTCTCGGGAGCGCTCGGCGTGGCCGTGATCGGCTCGCTCGTCAGCTCCCTCTACTCGAACGATGTCGAAGGCTCGCTCGCGGGCCTGCCCCCCGAGGCGCAGGCGATGGCCGAGGACTCGGTCGGTGCCGCGAGCGCAATCGCCGCCCAGCTCCCGCCCGACGCCGCCTCGAGCCTGCTCGCCACCACCGGCGAGGCCTTCACCCAGGCGATGGGCATCGGCCTCCTGGTCGCCGCTGCGCTCGCAGCCGCCACAGCCGTCGTCGTCGCCCGCTTCCTGCCGGCACGCGAGCCGGTCACGACCGACGCGGACGTTGCGGAGCCCACGATGCTCTCGCTCGCCGATGCCAAGCGGGCCGCCTGATGCCGGGTGGTAGGGGTACTAGCGATCGTCGCCGAGTTCCAAGGGCGGGCGCGGCGAGTCGGCAGCGAGCAACTCCTGGTATTCGCGGACTCGCGCGACTGCGTCCACCCAGAGCTCGTTCGCGCGCTGAACTTCGGGCCTGGGATCCCACCGCCAGCGCTCGGGAAGAGCACGGCGTGCGGCCTCCTGGCGGTCGTGGCTTGCTTGGAAGCGGGAGAGCAGGCGGTAGTCGACGCTCATGGCACTCTCGGGCTCTATCGGCACACGTCGGCGGCCCCTCAACCCCACGAGCCGATCCTGCGGTCGCAGGGGCGTAGCATCTCCTGGCAGTGACGCCACCCGCCCAGACCGAGCTGCTTGCGTCAAGCCTGTCGAGGCTCGGCACGGAAACCGCGTTCGAGGTGCTCGCGCGGGCCCGCGGGCTCGAGGCGCAGGGACGCACGGTCATCCATCTCGAGATCGGCGAGCCCGACTTCGACACGCCGCCGCACATCGTCGAGGCAGGCGTGAAGGCGCTGCGCGACGGCCAGACGCACTACTGCCCCGCGCCCGGACTCGCGCCGCTTCGCGAGGCGTGCGCGGCACATCTCTCCGAGCATCGCGGGCTCCCGATCGAGCCCGCACGCGTGCTCGTCGCGCCCGGCGCCAAGCCGTTCCTCTTCTTCGGCGTGCTGACGACGTGCGAGCCGGGCGACGAGGTCGTCTACCCGAACCCGGGCTTCCCGATCTACGAGTCGGTGATCCGCTGGGCGGGTGCCACGCCGGTGCCGCTGCCGCTGACCGAGGAGACCGGTTTCGCGTTCTCGGCCGCCGACCTCGAGGAGCGGCTGACGCCGCGCACGAAGCTCGTGATCCTGAACTCGCCGGGCAACCCGACCGGCGGCATCGTCGAGCCCGAGCTGAACGCCGACGTCGCGCGGCTGCTCGCCGACCACCGCTGCTGGATCCTCTCGGACGAGGTGTACTCCGAGCTCCTCTACGACGCCGAGCACGACACGATCGCGGCCCACGAGGGCCTGCTCGAGCGCACGATCCTCGTCGACGGCTTCTCGAAGACGTTCGCGATGACCGGCTGGCGCCTCGGGTACGCGTGCCTGCCCGAGCCGCTCGTCGAGCCGATCACGCGCCTGATCATCAACTCCGTCTCGTGCACGCCGCCGGCCGTCCAGCTCGCCGGCCTCGCGGCGCTGACCGGCCCGCGCGACGCCGTCGAGGCGATGCATGCCGAGTTCCGCCGCCGCCGCGACGCCGTCGTCGCGGGGCTCAACGAGCTCCCCGATGTCAGCTGCACGATGCCGCGCGGCGCGTTCTACGCCTTCCCGAACATCACGGCGACCGGCTTCGGATCGAAGGAGCTGGCCGACCGCCTGCTCGAGGAGGCCGGCGTCGCCGTCCTCTCGGGCACCGCGTTCGGAGCCTACGGCGAGGGCTACCTGCGGCTCTCGTACGCGAACACGCTCGAGAACATCGAGGCGGCGCTCGCCGCGATCGGCGGGCTGCTCGAGACCCGGTCGTAGTCCACCGGACGCGGGCGCCCGCGATCGTCACGGGCGCCCTGCCCGTCCGGGACGTCACAGCATCTCGCGCTTCCGCCACTTCCTGTAGATGTTCTTGATCGCGGTGTTCGTGTGGCGCACCGAGTCCTCGGCGCTCAGCTTGCCCTGCGACACCTGAGCGAACATCTGGGGAATGAGGTACTTCGCGAAGATCTCGTCGATCGCGGCGTTCGTCGTGCCCGGATAGCCGATGTTGTTCGTGTACTTCTGGGCGATCGTCGTCAGGATCGTGTACTTGCCCTTCGGCTTGTGCGTGTCCGCCGCCGCGAACTTGTTGATCTCCGGGAAGGGCATCGCCTTGTCGAACGTCGGGAAGTTGTAGAGCTGCGACTGGATCGTCGCGTCCCTGCCGGCGATGCAGAGATCGGCGAGGAACTTCTGAGCAGCCGGCTTGTTCTGGGCGAACTTCCAGATCGACCAGCAGCCCATCAGGTGCTCGAGCCCGATCCGGCCGTGCGGTCCGGCCGGGATCGGCCAGATCCAGAGGTTCTCCGCGTACTGCCCTCCCGCCGCTCCGCTCTCGGGCGTGCGGGTCGCTGAGATCGCGTTGAAGATCATGGAGGCGACGCCGGAATAGAGGAAGTTGTTGTTCCCGGCGGCGTTTCCGTTCCAGCTGTAGATGTCGTTCGACTCGTTCTGGGCGATCTCGGTCATGAACTTGACGGCGTCGATCGTGTTCTTCGAAAGGATCGTCGGCCGGTTCTCCTCGTTCTGGATGAAGCTCCCGAAGCACATCATGAAGGCGATCAGGCACATGTTCGAGTCGATCTCCTGCGACTGACCGATCGCGATGGGGTGCCCGATCGCCTTCAGCTTCGGCGCAGCCGCCTTGACGTGGTCCCACGTCGCCGGAGACTCGCCGATTCCGTTCCAGAGGTCGTGCCGCCAGACGACCGGATCGGGGACGTAGCTGTCGGAGACGGCGAAGTACTTCTTCGTCTTCGGGTTGTAGGTGGACGCCTGCGCGATCGGCATGTACTTCCCGACCTTTGCCTCGACCTCCTGGACGATCGACGCGTGGTTGATCACCTGGTCCTCGTACGAGGCCATCGGGTGGAGGTTGAAGAACAGGTCGTGCCCCTGCTGGGCCGCCACCTCCGCCGCCGCGCGCGTGTCGAGGAGGCCGTTGTTGATGTGCTCGATCGTGACCTGGACGTCGTTCTTTTCGCCCCAGGCCTTCGCCCAGGGATCGAGCCACTGGTCGTACGAGGGCACGAAGTGCACCCAGGTGAGCGCCGTCAGGTTGCCCGACAGCCAGCGCCCCTTGTACTTGAGCGGTCCTGCGAACGAGAACGGCGCGGCCGCGCCGGCGATCCCGATCGCTGCTGCGCCCGCACCCGCCTGCTTCAAGAACTCGCGCCGGCTGAGCGATGCGGGCTCGTCCTTTCTTTCGGTCATCTCTTCGTCCTTTCGCTTCGGTCAGCTATCGGAATGCCCCGCCTGTGAAGCCCGTGATGAACCGGTTGAGGAACGCGTTGTAGATGAGGGCAAGCGGGATGGCGGGGATCAGGATCGCGGCCATGATCCCCGACCAGTTGTAGAGGTCGCCGCGAATCAGGTCGGTCGGAACTCCGACCGTCAACGTGCGGTTGGTCGAGGTCGTGATGAAGGTGATCGCGTAGACGAACTCGTTCAGCACGAGCGAGAACGTGAAGATCACGACAGTAAGAATCCCGGGAACCGAGATCGGGAGCACGACTCGGATGAGGGCGCCGAGACGCGAGCAGCCGTCGATCAGCGCCGCGTCCTCGAGCTCCATCGGGATGGACTTGAAGAATCCCATCAGCAGCCAGACTGCGAACGGGATCGTGAACGACGGGTAGACGAGAATCAGCGCCCAGAGCCGGTCCTGAAGGTTGAGCTCGGCGACGACGCGCGAGAACGGGAGAAAGAGCAGCGTCGGCGGGACGAGGTAGGTCAGGAAGATCGCGACGCCGAGGCCGCGTCCGATTCGACCCGCGAGCCGGGCGAGCGCATACCCGGCGGGTACGGCGACCGCGAGCGTGATCAGCGTGACGACGAGGCCGACGAAGCACGAGTTCCGGATCCAGCGCAGGTACCCGGTGTGGTGGAACAGGTAGCCGTAGTTCTCGAGCGTCGGCGTGAAAGTCCATGTCTTCGACGGGTCGTAGACGTCGCCCTGGTACTTCAGGGACGTGATCGCCATCCACGCGAACGGAAACGCCAGCACGATCGCGAACGGCACGACGATGCCGTACGAGAACAGCCTGCGGCGCGTCGCGACGCTCACGTGACCTCCGCCCGCCGCGCGAAGACGAGCATCAGGATGGTCACGAAGGCGAGCACGGGCAGCATGAAGAGCGCGATTGCGGCCCCCTGGCCGGTGTTCCCCGAGTTGATCCCGGTCTGGAAGGCCCACGTCGTGAGCATCTGCGTCGAGTTGAACGGCCCGCCGTTCGTGAGGATGTACGGGACGATCATGTCCGTGGCCGTGAAGATGATCCCGAACAGCACGGCGACCATCGCGATCGGCAGTTGCAGCGGCAGCGACACGTACCAGAACTTCTTGAGGCCGGTCGCTCCGTCGATCGCGGCGGCGTCGTCGACCTCCTGCGGGATCGAGGCGATGCCGGCGAGGAAGATGACGGTCGCGAACGGGATCGTCCGCCACGCCTGCACGAAGATGATCGAGCTCATCGCCCAGTTCGGCGTGCCGAGCCACGCCGGGTGGTCCACCGGGTCGACGAGGTGCAGCTGGACGAGAAACCAGGTGAAGATGCTCGCCTGCGTGTCGAAGAGCCAGACGAAGCCGATCGCCGTGAGCGCGATCGGCGCCGCCCACGGAAGCAGGATCATGAAGCGCAGGATCCAGCGGCCCGGAAACGCGTGCACCAGCGCGTGCGCGATCAGGCCCGCGCAGAGGACGACGATCGCCTGGGAGATGACCGTGAAGAGGAACGTGTGCCAGATCGCGTCGACGAAGATCGGGTCGTTCAGCTGGTCGCGGAAGTTGCCGAGCCCCACCCACTCGCCGCCGAGCGAGCCCGCGGTCGCGTCGGTGAGGCTGAGGTAGACCGCGAGCACGAGCGGCGCGCCGACGAGGGCGCCGATGAAAATGATCGCCGGGGCGATGAGGACCGTCGCAAGAAAGCCTCGGCGCTCCGGCAGGTACCGGAGCCGCAAGCGTCGGCTCCCCCCTGGAGTCGCGACCGCAGCCATGGGCTCGCCGCGAATGTAACCGGATTGAGAGAATCGGACAACCATGGCGGCGATCGAGCTCGAGCAGCTGACCAAGGTCTACGCCGACGGGACGCGTGCGGTCCGAGAGCTCGACCTAGAAGTGGAGGACGGCGAGTTCGTCGTCTTCGTCGGCCCGTCCGGCTGCGGCAAGACGACAGCGCTGCGGATGATCGCCGGGCTCGAGGACATCACCTCGGGGACCGTCCGGGTCGGCGGGCACGTGGTCAACGACCTGCCCCCCAAGGCCCGCGATATGGCGATGATCTTCCAGAACTACGCCCTCTACCCGCACATGAACGCCTACGACAACATGGCGTTCGGGCTGAAGATGCGCGGAATCGACCAGACCGAGATCAGGCGGCGCGTCGAGTCGGCGGCGGAGATCCTCGGGCTCGCCGACGTCTTGAAAAAGCGTCCCCGACACCTGTCGGGCGGTCAGCGCCAGCGGGTGGCGATGGGCCGGGCGATCGTGCGGGAGCCGGTGGCGTTCCTCATGGACGAGCCCCTCTCGAACCTCGACGCCAAGATGCGCGTCCAGATGCGCGCCGAGATCGCACGCATCCAGCGCGACCTGAAGGTGACGACGATCTACGTCACGCACGACCAGAGCGAGGCGATGACGCTCGGGGACCGTGTCTGCGTCATGCGCGGCGGCGTGCTCCAGCAGGTCGCGAGGCCGCAGACCCTCTACGAGCATCCTGCGAACCTCTTCGTCGCCGGGTTCATCGGCTCGCCCGCGATGAACCTCGTCGAGGCGGAGCTCGCCGAGCGCGACGGCGGTCTCGTCGTCCGCTTCGGCCCGCACGAGCTCGGTGTGCCGGCGCAGCTGCTCGCGGGGCGTCCGGGGCTACGCGGCCACGCCGGCCAGCGCGTCGCGCTCGGCATCCGTCCCGAGGACGTCGAGGACGGACCCGGCCCGGACGACGCGCGCATCACCGTCACAGTCGACATCCGGGAGGACCTTGGCTCGGAGGTCTTTCTCCATTTCGCGCTCGACGCGCCGGGAGTGACGGCCCAGGAGCTCCGCGAGCTCGTCGGCGACGAGGCGCTGGAGGCCGCCGACGTCCAGACCCACCACCACGGCAGCCCGTTCATCGCCAAGGTCGCCCGCGGCAGCGCGGCCCGCGAGGGCGAGCAGGCGGTGCTGACTCTGAACACCCACCTGCTCCACTTCTTCTCGCTCGAGACCGGCGAGGCGATCTAAGCGCGGCCCTTGCCGGCTCTACTCGTCCGTGCGCGCGGAGCGGAGGATGTAGGGCCTCAGCATGGTCGCGAGCCCTTCGGCCCCGGCCGGGTTCAGGTGCAGATCGTCCTCCCGGAACCACGGGCGCCCGGCGCTGCGGGCGTTCCAGTCGACGACGTGCACGAACGGCCAGCGCTTCGCCTCGGTGTGGATCACGGCGTTCGTCTCCCGGTAGATGTCGCTCGTCTCCTTCAGCGTCAGCCAGAGGATCGTCCGCACACCCTGAGTCCTCGCCGCGCGGACGACCCGCGCCATGCCGTCGGCGTACCCGCCGGCCGACTCGTTGTACCCGACGTCGATCACGAGCACCTCGCCGATCCCCGCGCCGGCCCCGAGGACGCTCTCGAGGGCGCTCGTCGGAATCGTGCCCTGATACGAGCAGCCCGTCGTCGCCAGGCGGCGGCACACGCGCAGGTCGAAGTCGACGTCGATGCCCCGCTCGAGCTTGCCCCGCGCCGAGCTCACGTAGAAGAGCGACGCGGGGATCGAGTCGCCGACGAACATCACGTGGATCGGCTTCTTGGGCGCTATGGGCGCAGCTTCGGCGCCAGGCGTCGCTGCCAGCGCAACCACGAGCAAGACGACGATTCCGACCCGGCTGCCCCCCAGGCGCACCTTCGAATCGTACGGCGCTGGTCGGCCCGACCGGCGCCCGCCGCACGGTCTCCGCGAGCGAGAGCCAGCTAGCGGAAGGTGATGGTGACGACGCGGAGGCCCCAGGCCTGCGCCTGGGCGAGCGTCGGGAACCAGATGTCGAGCTTCGGGCCCAGGATCGCGGTGCCGACGTCCGCGGCGATCGCCTCGCCGTAACCCGGCACGTACATCCGGGTGCCGAGCGGGATCAGCCTCGGATCGACGGCGACGATTCCCCAGCCCACGGGCAGGCCGCTCGCCGTGTGCCCCGGGAGCGAGTACGCCGTCACCGAGACCGTCAGCTGCCGTCCGGTGACGGCAACGCCCCCGGAGGGGAAGCTCGTCGGCGCGGCGCTCGGGACCGGCTGTACGAGCTGCTCGGAGCGGACCGTGGCCGCGCTCGCCTGCGCCTCGAGCCGGCTCACCTCGCGCGCGTTGAGCTGGCGCTGCGCGGTGAGCTCCGCGAGATATGTCGTCCGAGTCTGCTTGGCCGCCGCGAGACGAGACGCCGTGGCTTCGGCGTCGCGCACGAGGACGGCGAGTCGCTCCTCGCACTTGACGAGTGCACGACGCCGGCTCGTCAGGTGACGCTGGGCCGATTCGAGCTCCTCGAGCACCTCGTCGTTGAACGACGCCACGCGCTCGATCTGATCGAGCGAGGCGATCGCCTCGTCGAACGAGCGTGCTCCGAGCAGCACCTCGATCGGGCTGACCTCTTTCGCCGCGTAGAGCTGGCGGAGCCGCGCCGCGAGCCCCTGCTCGGCGACCCGATGGTCGCGGCGAGCGATACCGAGCGCGAGCGTCATGTCCTCGCGCCGCTTGCGAACAGCCTGCGCCTGGTGCTTCAGCTTGCCGAGCCGGGCCTCCGCCCGGTCGAGCGCCGACTGAAGCGCGTAGAGCTCGAGCACGACCGAATGCGACTTGGCGTCGAGCTGTGCCCCCTCGCTCCGGAGCGACTCGGCCGGCGACAGGTCCCTCGCTCCGCCCGAGGCGAGCGGCGGGAGCACGATGCATGCAACCGCGATGACGAGGAGCAGCCCGCGGCGTACGTGTGCCTGCCCAAACAAGACGCGGGACCCTACCACTGTTCGGCCTGCTAAACCATCGGTTCCGTTGCCTGATCGGTAGTCGGCAGGCCTGGCCGAAGGCCGCTCGCAGTAGGATCGAGACGCACCTTTCCGGCCGGCCGAACGTCGAGCTCGCCGACAACGTGGTCGGAGTCCGCGGCATGCGCTAGGAATCCGTTTCGAGCCGACCCGATGCTGTTCCCCACGACCACTTTCGCGATCTTCTTCCTGGTCGTGTTCACGCTCTCGTGGCTCCTGATGCCGCGAACGGAGCGCTGGCGGCCGTTCATCATCGTCGCGAGCTTCGTCTTCTACGGGGCCTGGGACTGGCGCTTCTGCTTCCTGCTCGCCTTCTCGATCGTCTGGAACCAGGCCTTCGCGCTCGCGATCCACGGCTCGCAACGTCCCCGCACGCGCAAGCTCGTCCTCGCCGCCGGCCTTGTCGGGGACGTGGCCCTGCTCGGCTACTTCAAGTACTACGGCTTCTTCGTCTCCTCGACGAACGACCTGTTCGGCGCCGTCGGGATCGACATCCCGCTCGAGGCGCGGGCGATCGTGCTGCCGGTCGGCATCTCCTTCTTCACCTTCATGGCGATCAGCTACCTGGTCGACGTCTACCGCGGCGACTTCCAGCCGGTCGGCCTCGGGACGTTCGCCGCATACCTCTCGTTCTTCCCCCACCTCGTCGCCGGACCGATCGTGCGACCGGGGGAGCTGATCCCGCAGCTCCAGTCGCCGCGTGACCCACGCTACGTCGACGCCTCACGTGCCTTCTTCCTGATCGCGACCGGGCTCTTCATGAAGGTGGTGATCGCGAACCACCTCGCCTCCTCGATCGTCGACGAGGTGTTCGGAGCCCCGAACCGGCACTCCTCGTTCGAGGTGCTGATCGGGATCTACGCCTACGCCGTCCAGATCTACGCGGACTTCTTCGGGTACACGAACATCGCGATCGGCGTCGCGCTCCTGCTCGGGTTCAAGTTCCCGCAGAACTTCGACGCCCCGTACTCGGCGGTCTCGATCACGGACTTCTGGCGCCGCTGGCACATGACACTCTCGCGCTGGCTCCGCGACTACGTCTACATCCCGCTCGGCGGCAACCGGCACGGCAGGCTCGCCACGTACCGGAACCTGATGCTCACGATGCTGATCGGCGGCCTCTGGCACGGCGCCGGCTGGACGTTCGTCGCCTGGGGGGCGATCCACGGCACGGCGCTCGTCGTCGAGCGCTGGTGGCGCTGGCGCCCCGGCTTCGTCGAACGGCCGTCCACGCGCGGCCGCCGAGCGCTGCACCGGTTCGTGACCTTCCAGATCGTCTGCTTCGCCTGGATCTTCTTCCGCTCCGATTCGTTCGCCAGCGCGTGGGACCTGATCGTGCGGCTCTTCACCGCCTGGGGACAGCCGTCGCCGCTCGTCACGGCGGGAGTGCTCGCCGCGATCGCGATCGGCATCGGTTCCCAGTACGTCCCCTCGAGGCTGCCGCTCGCGATCATGGGCCGCTTCTCGCGCCTTCCGATCCCGGCGCAGGCGGCGGTGCTGGCGCTCGCGCTCGTCCTCACGAGCGCGATGGGCCCGGAGGGCGTTCCCCCGTTCATCTACTTCCAGTTCTGATGGCGGCCGGCGACCTCCCAGCCCGGAGACGCGTGCGCCAGCCGGCGCGTCGAGAGCACGTCGACGGCCGCAGGCTCTGGAGCGCAGGCCACGCGCTGGTCGTGTGTGCCCTGGCGCTCGTTCTCGGCACGCTGCTCAACGCTCCCGGTGCGCACAAGCGCGCCTTCAACCAGCCGGAGGGTTGGAAGCGCGATGTCGCTCTCGCCGTCACCGGCCCACTCGCGGGGACGGCGAGCGCGCTCTGGCTCGATCGGCCGCGCGCCGGGATCCAGGCGCTCATCGGCCGCAGCGGGACGGACGAGATCGATACCGCCACCGAGATCCCGGCGAGCGGCGCGGGCACGGCGACCGGGCCTCCCCCGGCGCCGGGCGGAGAGTCGCGGAAGGCGGCGTTCACCCCGGCGCACCCGCTGCAGATGTGGATCGTCGGCGACTCGCTGGTGCTGGTGCCGGGCTTCGCGATCGAGCGGGGCATCTCGGGGAATCCCGCCATCCAGTCGTTCTCGAGCGTCGACGGCCGCGTGGCGACGGGGCTCACGCGACCCGACGTCTTCAACTGGTTCAACGAGATCCACCAGCACCTGGTGACGACACGGCTGAACGTCGTCGTCCTCGCCTTCGGCGGGAACGACGACAAGGCGTACATGACCGGTCTCCCCGACGGCGTCTCGATCGCGTCCTTCGGCGACAGCGCCTGGACGAACGAGTACCGTCGCCGCGTCGGCGAGGTCTTCGACGACATCGCCCAGAACGGAGCCCACGCGATCTGGCTCGGGCTGCCGGTGACCGCCGACGCCGAGCAGACGAGTCGCTTCGCCGTGGTCAACGCGGCCGTCGAGGCCGAGGCACGCGAGCGGCCGCGGACGGTCACCTTCATCGACACGACCGCTCTCTTCCGCGGCAGCGACGGCGGCTACGCCCCGTACCTCGACGTTGCCGGCCACGGCCTCGTCAAGGTCCGCGCCGACGACGGCGTCCACTTCGAGCCCGCGGGCGGCGACATCATCGCGCGCGAGGTGCTGAAGGTGCTCACGAAGGAGTTCGACGTCACGAGCTGGGCGAAGCGCGCGAACCGCTGACCAGGCCGCGCCGCGGCTCGGCTCACCCGCGTTGCCGCGCCCCAGCGGAGATCCCGAGCAGCTCGAGCGACGGGCGGTTGACGATCTCCTCGACGACCTCCTCGTCGATCGCCGGCAGCCCCGGGCCGAACGCCGCTCCCGTCACCGAGCGCAGGCCGTCGATCGTCTCCTGCGCGCTGAAGAACGGGAAGTCCGTGCCGAAGAGGAGCTTGTCGGTCACCCGGTACTCGACCGCCGCCACAAGAGCCTGATAGAGGAGCCACCGCCGCGAGACGAGCGCCGAGACGTCCGCGTACACGAACGGGTGCCGCCGGACGACTGCGATCGCCTCGTCGAACCACGGATGGCCCATGTGGGCGATCACGATCCTGAGCCTCGGGTGGCGCAGCGCGATCTCGTCCAGGAGCACCGGGCGGGCCTGGAGCAACGATCCCGCGCGCGCGAACGTCGTTCCCTGGTGGATCAGCATCGGGAGCTCGAGGCGCTCGAGGGCCGCGCAGACGCGGAGGAACTCCGGGCCGAGCGGATCGACGTCCTGGTAGATCGGTCCGAGCTTGCAGCCGACGAGGCCGAGGTCGCCCTTCATGCGCTCGAGCTCGTCGACGGCGCCGGGGTCGTGCGGGTCGACCGCGCCGAAGCCGATCAGGCGGGCCGGGTCGCGCGCGACGTACGAGGCGACGTAGTCGTTCGGGACGACGAAGCCCGCCGCCGGCGCGTTGAACCCGAGCACGACCGCGCAGTCGACGTCGGCGAGCGCGCCCGAGTAGTGGTCGTCGAGGCTGCCGCCGAGGGTGACCTCGGGCCACGCTTCGCGCGCCTCCGAGGCGAACTTCTCTCCGATGTGCGCCGGGTACTCGCCCACGTGCGTGTGCACGTCGACGATCATGCGTCGGCGGAGCCCATGAAGATCACCGAGATCGCGACACTACCCGTCGCCGTCGGCGGACACGCCGGGCGCCTTCGGCGGCGGCTACAGCGAGGGGTACAGCGAGGACTACAAGTTCGCCGTCATCATCGTGCTCGTCCGCACCGACGAAGGGCTCACGGGCATCGGCGAGGCGAGCCTCGCCGGGCAAGGGCGCGGCGTGCTCGGCATCCTCGACCACTTCCGCGAGCTCCTCGTGGGACAGGATCCCGGGAAGATCGAGCACTGGTGGAGCGAGATGGTGCGCGGGATGTTCTGGTCGACCGGCCAGGTCGTGATGAGCGCCGTCGCGGGCATCGACATCGCCCTCTGGGATCTGAAAGGCAAGGCGCTCGGCGTTCCCGTCTCGAGCCTCCTCGGCGGCCCGACCCGCGACCGGGTCCGCGTCTACGTCCACCTCAGGGGGAACAACCCGGAGGAGCTGATCGAGGACGCGCTGCGCCGGAAGGAGGAGGGGTTCACCGCGCTCCGCTACGGGATGCTCGGCGCCTCGCTCACGAGCTGGGACCCGCAGACGGCGATCGTGGCCACGCTCAAGGGCACCGAGGCGCTCCGGGACGCGCTCGGCGACGACGTCGACCTGCTCCTCGACGCGCACACGATGCTGAGCCCGGCGGAGTCCGCCTACCTCGGCCACGCGCTCGAGCCCTACCGGCTCTTCTTCTACGAGGACCCGATCCGGCCGCTCAACCCGACCTCGCTGCGGCTCGTGCGCGAGAAGGTGAACCTCCCGATCGCGACCGGCGAGCAGCTCGCGCACAAGTGGGAGTTCCAGCCGCTGATCGAGCAGGAGCTCGCTCGACTACCTGCGCATCGACATGGTCCACGCCGGCGGGATCACGGAGGCGAAGAAGATCCTCGCGATGGGCGAGGCGCACGGCCAGCGGTCGGCGCTGCACCACATGAGCGCACCGGTGAACGCGGTCGCCTGCCTGCACGTGGACGTGGCGGTGCCGAACTTCGGCATCCAGGAATGGGCGGAGCTCGAGCCGCTCTACGAGCTCTTCCCGAACGCGCCCCGCGCCTCGGCCGGGTACGTCACGCCGCCCTCGGGCCCCGGCCTCGGCCTCGAGTTCGACGAGGCGGAGGCGCTCAAGCGCCCCTCGCGCGACGCGAGCCTGCCCCGGCGCTACTGGCCCGACGGCGGCGCCGCGGACTACTGACCACCTCGTGCCGGGTCGTCGTCGTCCCGCTTGACAGCAGAGCGTCGAGCCGTCAGCGTTGGCATCTCCAACACAACTCGTTGCTCGGGGGGGCATATGGATTTCGGCGAGTTGGTCACGTCGCGCAGGTTCGACCAGTGGGTGAGCGGGGGCGTGCTCTGGCGCCTCAGGCTGGAGGTCTCGGGCATCGAGGTGACCCAGGCCGTCCAGTACTACGAGTCCGACCGTCACCTGACCGACTCGGCCGACCGTGGCCCCGACAACGGGATCAGGCTCGTCGCCTGGAAGCCCGCCTGGGTCAGGGTCTATCTCTGGAGCGCGCTCGGCGCCTCCGGCGTCACCGGGACACTCGAGGTGCAGCGTCGCTCGCTCGGCATCCTCTGGAACACCGTCGCGACGCTCGGCCCGGACCCGTCGTCTGCGACCTCGGTGCCCGCCGCCGCCTTCGGCACGAGCTATGCGGCGACACGCGGCAGCCTCGGCGCGACGCTCAACTTCGTCATTCCCGCCGAGGAGATGATCGGGCACCTGCGGCTGATCGCGCGCGTGAGCTCGAGCTCTCAGAGCGCCGAGTCGACCCTGGACGTCGACGTCACGCTTCGGCAGACGCTTCGCCTGGCGGGCGTGATGATCTCGTACAACGGGCCGGCGAGCATGGCGCCCAATGCGCCGAACCTGACCATCGCCGCGCCGACGCTCGCCGACCTGCAGGCCATGTCGGGCACGGCCCTGACCCTGTTCCCGGTCGAGTCGACGGCCCAGTTCAGGACCGCGGGGACGCTCGTGCAGACGAACCACCTCCAGGACACGAGCTTTCCCGCGACGGGCTGCGGCACGGGGTGGGACACCCTGCACGGCCGGGTCGCGAACGCGCGTACCGCGGACGGCAATCAGCCGGGCTGGATCTACTACGGCCTCCTGCCCGCCGGGGTGCCGATGGGCCCAGTCGGCGGCTGCGGCGGAGGCGGCGTCGCCGTGGGCCCGATCAACGAGCCCTGGACACTCGCCCACGAGGCCGGCCATGCGTGTGGGCTCGAGCACGCGCCCGCCGGTGGTGCGCCAAACCCCGACCCGAATTACCCGGCCTACGAGCCCTACGACCCGGCCAATACACCGATGGGCTCGGTCGGCGAGTACGGGCTGAACGTGAACAACGGCAACATCGCCTCGCCTCAGACCTTCCGCGACGTCATGGGCTACGCCTGGCCGAAGTGGATCTCGCCGTACCACTACGGTCTGTTGCTGTCGAACGCCCGTCTCAACCCGACGACCGTCGGGATCGACTATCCGTGGTGGAAAGATCTCGTCTGGGAGGAAATCCGGAAGTGGCCGCCGATTCCCGAGCCAGATCCGCCCTTTGACCTGCTGGAGCTGCCGGTGTTCCCCCCCTCACGAGCCCAGGACGTCATCTCCCTGATCGTCAAGGTCGAGCTCGGCAAGGTCGCCGAGGTGATGCACGTGGCCAGAACGCGGGCCCACACCGCGCTCCCGGGGGCAGTCGAGACGCCGTTCACCGCTCGTCTGCTCGACGCCGAGAACGGAGTGCTCGCCGAGGGCGGCCTCATGCGGCTCACCACCGCCGCCTCCGACTGTGGCTGCGGCGGTGGCCACGGCAAGGATCCGAGGTCCTACCTGGCCCAGGTGTTCCTGCCCGACGTCGCCCCGGGCGCCGCCCTCGAGATCGCCGAGGGCGACGAGGTCGTGTGGCGTCGCGAGGCCCCGGGCGAGCCGCCGCGCGTCGAGGCGACGGACGTCAAGGTCGACCGGCGCGGGAACGTCACGGTGTCGTGGGAGTCGTCGGGCGGCGTGGACGAGTTCTGGCTGCGCTGGTCGCGCGACCGCGAGGAATGGCAATCCGTGCTGACCGGCCTCGGCAGGCGAAAGGCTCGGGTCCCTGCCGGTCAGCTCCCGCCCGGCCGTGGCTTCGTGCAGATCGTCGCCCACGACGGGTTCTTCTCGACCCACTCCAAGCCGATCGCGATCACGGTTCCGGACCGGCCCGCGGAGGCCGTCATCCTGCACCCGGTGGACGGTTACACGTACGTCGCCGGCCAGTCGATCCGGCTCTGGGCATCGGTGGTCGATGCTCCGGAGAATGTCGCCGAGAAGGCGGTGTGGCTCGTCGACGGCAAGGAAGTCGCCCGCGGGCTCGACGCGTTCGTGGCCCTCGAGGCCGGCAAGCGGACGGTGTCGTTGCGGCTCGGCGACGGCGGCCGGGCCGCGAGCGTGTCCGTGATCGTGAGTGGTTGACAGTCGGCGGTTACTGCCCTGCTGCACGGAAGGCGACGAGCTGCATCACCCAAGTGCCCGAGGAATGCGCGGCCGTGGCGCTGTAGCTGCCCGTGGCCGTGACGACCCGGTCCTCGAGGATGTCCGCGTCGGGCTGCGTGATAATTCGGCTGGTGTAGCCGCTTCCCGCGCCGGTGAAGCCGCCGGTCGTCGTGCCGGCTCCGACGAGCAGCTCCCTGGCCGTCGTGGTCGTAACGGCGCCGCTCGAGACCTGCCCGTTGACCCCGCTGGCTGAGCGAGTGACGTCGAGCGGGTTGACACGATCGAGCCCGGCATATTCGGCGATACGAACGTCGACGTACGGCGTTGAGGCATTGAACGTGACATTGACGGTATTGGCGCCGGCCACGATGTTCTTCGCGTAGTAGATCGCCTGGCTCACCGTTCCCCTGCGGGTGGTGGGAGCGGCGAGCTGGTATGTGTTGCCCGCGGTATCGGTGACGCTGACGATGTTCGACGTGGCGTTGTTCCAGCCGATGACGACGACATTGAGGTTCCCTGCGGTCTGAGCCTGGCTGAAGGCCGTCCCGACCGCCGTCTGCGGCGTTTGGGGCACGGAGGCCCGCACCTGAACGAAGGTCGGCGTGACGGGTGTCGCGGCAGCGGAATAGGTTGCCGTGTAGCTCTGCGCGGTGCTCGGGACGACGATCGTGTGCTGCCTCGCAGCCGCCGTCGGACCACGACTGGAAGGTGTAGTTCGTTCCTCCCGAGCTCTGGTCGCGAGCCTCGACCACGTGGTTGAACCCGATCACCGTGTCGTAGACGAACGGGGTCGTCTTCGCGATCCCGTCGAGGTACAGGGTCAGCCCTTGCGGAGCAGTGTTGAAGGTCAGATTGACCTTCTGCGGCCAGACGATCACCGATCTTCGTCGCAGTCAGACCATCGGAGTCGGTCACGGTCAGCGCGATCCGGTAGCGCGTGTTTCCGCTGAAGTCATGCCCGGAGGTCGGGATCGTGAAGGTGCCGCTCTTGACGCCGGTCTGCGGGATTCCGGGATGCACGTGCCCCTCGTGCAGGAAGTCGATGTTCCAGGTGTACGCGCTCGCAGGAAGCGTCCCGTCGTCTGGATCCGTCGCGTCGCCGCTGAACGAGATCACGTCCCCCGCCCTGAACGTGTTTCCGTCTTGTGGGGAGAGGATCGTCGCGGTCGGAGCGCTGCCGACGCTGATCGAGATCGGCGTCGACAGCGTCGAGTTGACCCCGTCAGAGACCGTCAACCGCGCCGTGTACTGGCCCGCCTGCTGGTAGGTGTGGCTCGGATTCGCAGCCGTCGAGGTCGAGCCGTCGCCGAACGTCCAGGCGTAGGTCAGCGGCTGCCCCTCAGGATCCGACGATCCTGAACTGGAGAAGGTCACCGTCAACGGCGCCGGCCCCGACGTCGGCGAGGCCGCGACAATCGCGACCGGCGCCTGGTTCCCCTGGACGTACCGGATCCGGCGGATCTTGCTCACGCCGAAGGTGCCGCCGACGTCCGAGTACCCAAGATCGATGTAGTAAAGGGCTCCATCGGGACCTTCGGTCAGATAGACGATGTCTCCGTACGGCCCGTCGACTGACCCGTCGGCCGGCTCGAAGTTGTAGACACCATTGACGTTCCCGTTCGCATCGAACGTGAGACGCCTGATCCAGTTCTGCGCGTAATCAGCGAAGAAGTAGCTCCCGACATACGAGCTCGGGAACTGGCTGCCCCGGTAGACGAAGCCGCCCGTGATCGAGGCGTCCCGGCCGTTGTGGGGGTAGAAGTAGACGGGATCCGTGTACTGAGCGCCGCAGATCCCTTCGCAGTTCGGCCAGGCGTAGTTGGCGCCAGCCGCACCCACGTTGACTTCCTCTTTCGCCGTCGAATAGTCGTTACCGCCGACGTCGCCGACGAAAAGTCGACCCGTCGGCGCGTCGTAGTAGGCACGGAAGGGATTGCGCAGCCCGAGCGCCCAGATCGAATCCCAATGTGGCCCCGCTCCCGTCGTAGAACGGGTTATCCGTCGGGACCGTCCCGTCCTTGTTGATCCGATGAATCTTCCCGCGGGGGCTCGTCAGATCTTGTGACGGGGTGCCCTGGAAGTGATCGCCGGTCGTGAAATACAGCTTTCCGTCGTTGCCGAAGACGATGGCCCCACCGTGGTGCTCGGTATCGGCGTTGCTGGGATCCTGATAGAGAACAAACTCCGTGGCGGGGTCGATCGCGGAGAGAGTTTGATCCACGGTGAAGCGAGACAGCCGGTCCCTGTTCGGGCTCCGCATTGTGTAGAAGAGGTAGACGTAGCGATTGACCGCAAAGGCTGGGTCGAGCGCGATCGAGAAGATCCCCTGCTGCACCGCGGCGTACCCGTCATTACCGACGTTCGTCAGTTGGAGGAACGGCGTAGCTCGCACCGATGTATACGGCGGACTGAGAACCTGCACCTTGCCCGGAAGCTCCGTCACCAGCATCCTGCCGTCGGGAAGGAACGTCATGCTCGTCGGAAAGTTGAGGGCCGACGCGAGGACCTCGTTCTGAAACTGATTCGTGTTCGCCACGTTCACGGTGACGGGGGCCGAGATCTTCGTGTTCCCGGCCTGATCACGAGCAACCGCGCGTCAACGTATGCGCACCGTTCGCGACCGCGCGGGTGTCCCAGGAGAGCCCGTACGGTGGCGCGGTGTCCTCGAGACCGCTGGCTAGGCCGTCCACGCGGAACTGCACCCCAGCGACGCCCGTGTCGTCGCTCGCGTTGGCCGTAACGTTGACGATGTCCGAGACTTGAGCATTGGCGGCCGGCGAGGTGATCGCGACCGTCGGCGGAGTGTGATCCGCGCCCTGCCCGCCGGCGACGGGTGTGACCATGTCGGCTTGGATCTGGGCCTGGGTGAGAGCGGTGTTGTAGATGCGGACATCGTCGATGCGGCCGTTGTGGAGGAACCCGCCGCTTGCGCGCCGGCCGATGTTCACCGCCAACGACGAGTTCTGCTGCGACGAGGTCACCGTGCCTTCGAACGGGCCGTTGTCGAGCTGCCCGTTCAGATAGACATCGAGCGTGCCCGCCGTAGCGTTGTAGACCCCGGCGACGTGGTACCAGGTGTTGGTCTGCATCGCCGTCGCCCCATAACGGAACATCTGCCCCCCGGAACTGTTCGTGAGCTTGAAACCGATCGTTCGAGGGCCGCGATCGATAGTCGTGTCGAGTTGGAACCCGCTCTCGCCTCCATTCCGCTTGGAGACGATCGCTGCATCGTCCCCCGGGAACGCCGCAGAGTAGATCCAGGCGCTGATCGTCATGCTGCCCGTCAGTTGAAGCTGCGTCGGGTTCCCGAGACTCACATAGTCGTTGCTGCCATCGAAACCAACAGCACCGCCGTACTTGCCTGCAACCCAGGTCGGCCCGTTCGTCAGCGTCCCCGTCAAGCCGTTCCCCGACGCATCAGCAACCGACGTCCCCGAACCCTCCTCAAACGCATACGCCGCCACAGGCGTGGGTCCTGAGGGCGTCGGCGTGGTCGCGCTGGCGGCGTTCCCGTACGGGCCGAGGTTGCCTGCGGCGTCAGTTGCGCGCACCCGGTAGCTGAAGCTCGTGCCGGCCGCGACCGTCGTGTCGGAGTACGTCGTCCCGGTGCCGGCAGGCACCGCGATCTGCGCAAAGCCAGAGCAGCCGGAACCCTGGCAACGCTCCACCCGGTAGCCGGTCACCCCGACGTTGTCGCTCGCCGCGGCCCAACTGAGATCGATCCGACCAGCCGAAACAGCGGTCGCGCTCAACGTGCCTGGCACTGTGGGCGGACTCGTGTCAGGCGCCGGCGTCGTCACCGTGGCTGTATTGCCATACGGGCCGAGGTTGCCCGCGGCGTCGACAGCGCGGATGCGGTAGCCGTAGCTCGTACCCGCGGTGACCGTTGTGTCTGAGTACGTGGTTCCCGTTCCGGTGGGGGCAGCGATCTGGCTGAAGTTCGAGCAGCCTGCACCCTGGCAGCGCTCGATCCGATAGCCGCCCACCCCCACGTTGTCGCCCGCTGCCCCCCAGCTGAGATCGACCCGACCGGCCGAGACCGCAGTCGCGCTCAACGTGCCAGGGAGAGTCGGCGCTTGGGTGTCCGGAACACTGTTGATCGCGGTTGTCATGTCGGCTTGGATCTCGGCCTGGGTGAGGGCGGTGCTGTAGATGCGGACGTCGTCGATGCGGCCGTTGTGGAGAAAACCGCCGCTTGCACGCCGACCGATGTTCACCGCCAGCGACGAGTTCTGCTGCGACGCGGTCACTGTGCCCTGGAGCGGGCCGTTGTCGAGCTGCCCGTTCAGATAGACATCGAGCGTGCCCGCCGCCGCGTTGTAGACCCCGGCGACGTGGTACCAGGTGTTGGTCTGCATCGCCGTCGCCCCATAGCGGAACATCTGCCCCCCGGAACTGTTCGTGAGTTTGAAACCGATCGTCCGCGGGCCACGATCGATCGTCGTATCCAGCTGGAACCCGACCTCGCCATTGGCGCGCTTGGAGACAATCGCTGCATCGTCCCCCGGGAACGCCGCAGAGTAGATCCAGGCGCTGATCGTCATGCTGCCCGTGAGCTGAAGCTGAGACGGGTTTCCCAGGCTCACATAGTCGTCACTGCCATCGAAACCAACAGCACCCCCGTACTTGCCGGCAACCCAGGTCGGCCCGTTCGTAAGCGTGCCCGTAAGACCGTTCCCCGACGCATCAGCGACCGTCGTCCCCGAATCCTCCTCAAACGCATACGCAGCCACGAGACCGGCCGGGGCCGAGGTCCCGCTCGGAGCCAGAACGAGACATCCCAGGAGAGCCACAGCGACGGTGATCCGCAGGAGCGCCGGAAGTCTCCGGGCAAGACCGGTCTGGTCCACGCCTCTTCGGCCGCTCATTCGAATCACCCCACGTCCTCGTTCCTCCCGCAGAAGGCTTGAGTGTTGAGGATCACACGGACGCTGTCAACGGCAGAACTCTTCTGTTGAGCCAATCGTCTAGGGCTCGCCGCTCCTCCTTCCGGCGGGAAACTCGACGCCCACGCCTAGGATGCGATGCATGAGGGTCCTGCTCACCGGGTGCTCGGGCTACGTCGGCGCGGTCGCGCGGAATGTGCTGGCACTGGCCGGGCACGACGTCGTTGGGCTCGATACCGGGCTGTACGAGGGATGCGACCTCGCACCGTTGCCGGCGCCCCCGCCGCCCGAGCTGCAGCGTGACGTTCGCGACGTCGAGCCGGCCGACCTCGACGGAACCGACGCGATCGTGCATCTCGCCGCTCTCTCGAACGACCCGCTCGGTGAGCTCGACACAAGCCTCACCTTCGCCATCAACCACGAGGCAACCGTGCGCCTCGCGAAACTCGCCCGAGAGGCCGGGGCCGAGCGCTTCGTGTTCGCCTCATCCTGCAGCATGTACGGAGCCTCGGGCTCCTCGGCGCCAATCGACGAGACTGCGCCGCTCGCGCCCCTCACCGCCTACGCCGAGTCGAAGGTCCGCGCGGAGCGCTCACTCGCGGACCTCGCCTCTGACGACTTCTCCCCCGTCTTCCTTCGCTTCGCGACCGCGTACGGCGTCTCACCGAGACTGAGGCTCGACATCGTCCTCAACAACCTCGTCGGCTGGGCGATCGCGACGGGCGCGGTCCGGCTGCAGAGCGACGGCACCGCCTGGCGCCCGCTGATCCACGTCGAGGACATGGCCCATGCGTGCGCCGCCGCGCTGGCGGCGCCGAGAGAGGCGATTCACATGAACGCCTTCAACACCGGAGACACGAGCGCCAACTACCTGATCCGCGACCTCGCGCTGATCGTCGCGGATGCCGTGCCCGGGTCCGAGGTGACGTTCGCCGAGGGAGCAGGCGCCGACCCGAGGAGCTACCAGGTCGACTTCTCGAAGATCGCTTCCGTGCTGACCGGCTTCAGTTGCACCTGGGACGCCCGCCGCGGCGCCGAGCAGCTCGCCGCTGCATACCGTGCCGCCGAAATGGACGAGGCGATGTTTGGCGGCGACCGGTTCACGCGGCTTGCCCGGCTCAAGTCGCTCCTGTCCGGAGGCGTGATCGACGGCGAGCTCCGCTGGCGGGAGCGCGCCGTCGCGGGAGCCGCAAGCGCAGCTGATCAACGCCCGGCCGCCTAGCGGTTCCGCGCGAGGCACCCACGCCGGCGATGCCGATCGACTGGGACACGACACCTGAGACCGATGCCGTCGGCGAGGAGCTCGTCGCCCTGATCCGCGAGCTCTATCCCCTGCCCCGCAGTCTCACCGGCGACGGAGTCCGCGAGACGCTGGCAACGCTCGGGCGCGACATCCCGCTCGAGATCGTCGAGGTGCCGTCGGGCGAGCGCGTCTTCGACTGGACAGTGCCGCGCGAGTGGACGATCCGCGGCGGCTTCATCGACGGTCCGAGCGGCGAGCGTGTCGTCGACTTCGCCGACTCGAGTCTCCACGTGCTCGGCTACAGCACGCCCGTGGACGCGACCCTCGGGCTCGAGGAGCTTCGCGACCACGTCTTCGTCCACCCGAGCGACCCCGATCTCGTCCCGTATCGCACCTCGTACTGGCAGGAGCAGTGGGGCTTCTGCATGAGCCGCAGGCAGCTCGAATCACTCCAACAGGGCGAGTATCGAGTCGTCATCGACTCGACGCTCGCGGACGGCTCGCTCACGTACGGGGAGGCACGAATTCGTGGCGCCACCGACTCCGAGTTCCTCCTGACCACGTACGTCTGCCATCCCGCGCTCGCCAACGACAACCTCTCGGGGATCGTGGTGCTGTGGGCGCTCGCGCGCACGTTGGCCCAGCAGGAGCTGACCCACAGCTATCGGCTGCTCTGGAGCCCGGGGACACTCGGCCCGCTCTGCTGGCTCGCACGCAACCGCGAGACACTCGACCGCGTGCGCGACGGTCTCGCGATCTCGTGCGTCGGCGACCCGGGGCCGTTCCGCTACAAGCGCAGCCGGCGCGGTGACGAGCCGATCGACGCCGCGGCCGCCGTGGTGCTTCGCGACATCGCCGGCAGCATCGTGAGCGACTGGAGCCCTCTCGGCGCCGACGAGCGGCAGTTCTGCTCACCCGGATTCGACCTTCCCCTCGGAACGTTCTCCCGGACGCCGCACGGGCTCTTTCCCGAGTATCACTCCTCGGCGGACAACCTCGAGCTCGTTAAGGGGGCAGCTCTCGGTGAGTCATTCCGGGTCGCGCTCGAGCTCATCGACGCAGTGGAGACGAACGCGACGTATCGGAACCTCTCGCCCTACGGCGAGCCGCAGCTCGGGAGGCGTGGCCTCTACCAGAGCGTCCCCGACGGCACGTACCCCGAGGCTCCGCTCCTCTGGGTCCTCAGTCTGTCGGACGGAACGCACGACCTGATCGCGATAGCAGAGCAGTCCGGTCTGCCGTACTCGGCGATCCGCGAGGCGGCTGCCACGCTCGAACGGCACGCATTACTCGAGCGGATGCCGTGACACCGGCGGATGCCAGGGTTGCCGTGATCACGGGCGCGAGCAGGGGGATCGGCCGCGCCACTGCCGTCGCGCTCGCTGACGAGGGTTCGCCGTCGCGCTCCTGGCCCGGTCCTCTCCGGCCTCGACGAGACGCGTGAGCTCGTCGTCGAGCGTGGGGCAACCGCGAGTAGCAGTCGTTGCCGACGTCACCGACGAGCCTGCCGTGCGAGACGCGGTGGCGGTGACTGAAGCGCAGGCCGGCGAGCGGATCACGGTGCTCGTGAACAACGCCGGCTCTCTGCGGGCGATCGGCCCACTCTGGGAGGTGACTGCGGACGAGTGGTGGACGCGACGTGTGGACGAGCTTGGGCGGAGCGTTCGTACTGCTGTCGCGAGATCGTGCCCGGGCATGATCGAGCGCGGGGAGGGACGAATTGTCAACCTGACGAGCTACGTCGCCGTGCGCCCGACGCCGTACCAGACGGGATATGCGGCCGGCAAGGCGGCTCTCGCAAGCTTGACGGAGGCGCTGGCGGCGTCGGTCGAGGGAACCGGCGTGAAAGCGTTCTCAGTGGCGCCCGGATTCACGGAGACCGAGATGACGCGCAACCTCGTCGAGTCTGACGCAGGGCGGCGCTGGGTGCCCGAAGCCGGCAAGGGTCGGATCGTCGACGCAGAGAGCTCGGCACGCCTGATCGCCTTTCTTGCGAGTGGAGCGGGCGACGAGCTGAACGGTCGCTTCATCCATACCCTCGACGACGTCGACGATCTGCTGCTCAGGATCGACGAAATCCGCCAGGAGGATCTCTACGCGCCGCGGCTCCGCCGTCTCCCCGAGTAGTCAACCGCCCGGCAGGAATCGAACAGCCCTGCTAATCGGCGTTTTCTGCGCTCGAGGTCTGCACCGGGGTCTGCACCGTCCGAGCGCGTCCGAGCGCGTCCGGTCACGACTAGGTTCCGCAAGACGGCCGAGCCGACCCGGCTTTACCGGCGAGGGCTGGGTCGTGTCCCTCGTCAACGCGACGCGGCAAACCGCTGAAGCCCTGTCGAGACTGGGCCATCCCGGGTTTGACGGAGAGTCGTGATGCCAGGGTCTGTCCTGGCCGCGAAGGAGATGCTCCGGTGATGGCGACGAGCAGGAAGTATCCAGTGGAGTTCGTTGGAGCGTGCGACGCGGCTGGTCGTTCGAGTCGGGCCGTCCGATCGCGCACGTGGCGGCTGATCTCGGGTTGCCGTCGGAGACGCTGCGGAAGTACGTGCGGCAGGTCGAGGCGAACGAAGGCCGCCGCAGCGATCTGCTCACGACGGAGGAGCGTGAGGAGATTCGCCCAGCTGCGGCGGCGCTCGAGAACGAGCTCGAGTTGCGCGCGCGCGAACGAGTTGTTGAAGGCGGCGTCGGTGTTTTTCGCCGGCGAGCTCGATCCGTACCGTCCGAGGTGAGCGCTGTTCATCGATAGCACCGGGCTCGCTTCGGGGTCGAGCCGATCTGTCGCGTTCTGGGCGTGTCGGCGTCCGCCTACTACCAGCGCGCGAGCGGCGAGTGCTTCGGCGCGGGCGGCTCGTCGACGCAGCGGTTGCTCGGGCTGATCCGGGAGATCCACGCGCGCGAACTACTTCGCTTACGGCTCCTGGCGGATGTGGCGTGCGCTGCGCGCGGCCGGGGCAGCAGGTCGGCCGCGGCCGGGTCGAGCGGCTGATGCAGCAGCAACGGGATCCGGGGCGCCAAGCGGCGCGGGAAGCCGTGGCGGACGACGACCCCGCCCGCACGCTTCGCGGCGGCCGATCTCGTCCAGCGCGACTTCAGCGCGTCCGGGCCGGACGAGCTGTGGTGTGCGATTTCACCTAGCCTCCGCTGCTGGGAGGGCCCGGTCTTCTTCGCGTTCGTGATCGACGTCGTACAGCCGCCGATGATCGTCGGCTGGTCAGATCGCCGAGCACATGCGCACCGCAGCTCGTGCCTCGACGCGCTCGCGGATGGCATCGGCCCGGCGCGGGCCGGGAGCGGACGTCGGCTCGTCCATCACAGCGACGCCGGCAGCCAGTACACCTCGTTCGACGTTCACCCAACCCTCGACGATCACGGCGTGCTCGCGTCGATCGGCACGGTCGGGGACGCCTACGACAACGCGCTCGCCGGAGTCATTCGTCGACTCGTTGCAAGACCGAGCTGCTCCGCAACCGCGTCTGGCGCACCCGCTCCCAGCTCGCGCTCGCGATCGTCGAGTACGCTCGCCTGGTCTTCAACAACGAGCCGCCTGCACACCTCGAGCCTGGGCAGGGGTGCCCCCGAGCCGAGTTCGAGTTGAGCGATCTCGGCACCACGACGCCAGGCAGCCTGCCGAGAACCATCCACCGATCCCTTGAAAAGACGCGATCAACCAACCCGGAACACGCAGTCTCCGCGGAACCCGGGAGGCCCCACCTCCCGGCCCTGGGGTCGTCTGAAAGGGCGTCTAGCCGGGAGCGGCGTTAGGGGTTAGCGTCCGGGCGGGCTGGGCTGACGTTTGCAGCGCCCCCGCGGCGTTCGGCTCGCCGGCCCGGCCCAACTTTACAGCGGCAGTTTGTGCTAGCCGCGCCTTCCGTCGTACGCTCGGGCGACCGCCTATCGAGGAAAGGAACGACTGTGAAGCGTCTCGCCCCCTATTTCGCCGTTGCCGTCCTATCAGCTGCCGGAACCGTCGCCTTTCAGGCGGCGTCGGGTACCGCGTTCACCAACAAGCGAAGCCCCACAATCGAAGTGCCGCTCGAGACGTCCGTGACGTTCGACGGGCTCGCGTGGTCCTGCGACTTCCAGCGTCAGGCCTGACCCCGCCGGGTGGTCGTTCCGGGAGGCGGGTCGCGTCTGGCGGTGCAGTGTAGGTATCTCGCGAAAGACGGAGGCTGTCCCGTCCTCACATTACCAATCCGTACCTGTGGGTGGGCGATGTGCCGTCCCTTGTGCTTCGAAGAACCGGAAAAGATGCTGGGTACGTACAAACCAATTTCGGATGCGCCTGAGAGATTCGAGGTACGCACCGGGGTACGCACGCGACGAGCATTCGTGGCACGTTCGGCATGTATGACCGACGCAACCATGCCGTTTCCGTGGAGCCGTCCGGCTTTCGATGCGCCCGGCAGGAATCGAACCTGCCTGCAAATGAGCACTTTTGCTGAGCCGAGGACAGCACCGGGGCAGCACCGTGTGTGCACTGGCGGGCTCGTTTGGCACGATTTCGTCTCGAAGGCGCTCCGCCGAGGCGGTCGGGATGCTCGCTCGCTTTCCGCTCGTTTCTCGCTACACCGCGCTCATGACCACGGCATTCGCAGAAGAGGCGGCACGCCTCCGGAGCACGGGCCGTCTGAGCGACCGAGACATCGCCCGTGCGACCGGAGCCGGCGTAAGCACGGTCGGCGCCTGGATTCGCGGTACCCGGTCGCCGCGGGGCGAGCGCGCCGAGCGGCTCGCGCGAGCTCTCCGCGATCGTAGAGCGGCTCGCGCGCGTGATGGAGCCCGACTACACCCCGGTCTGGCTCCACAAGCCGGTGCCCGCGCTCGACGACGAGAAGCCGATCGAGCTGCTCGCGCGCGGCGAGTGGAAGCCGGTCGCCCGGCTGGCCTCCAGTCTCGAGTCGCCGGGCTTCTCGCAGCGCGTGCCGCTCGACGTCGATACGACGCGCGTCGGCGGCGTCTGGTTTCGCCACGTTCCATGACACCGGCACGCCGCTCTATCGGCCCGAGCATCCCGCCGACGGTCGCTGGCAGCGCGGTGAAATCGTCGAGGGCTTCTACCTCGCCGACTCGGAGGAGACCGCCTGGGCCGAGTGGTACCGCGCCCTCGCCGAGCTCGCGACTCCCGCCGATGCGCCAGCTCCCCCGCGCGACCTCTGGCGGTTCGAGGTCGACGTCGACCGCGTCGCCGACCTCTCTCGTCCGAGCAGCTCGCGCGCGTAGGCCTCGTCGACCCGATCCCGGACCGCCGACAGTGGCAGGCGTTACAAACATCGATGAGACTCTCTTCGCCGAAGGCTGGGCCGGAGTGCTGTACGCGGCCGCAGCACGACCAGACTCGCGTGCGCTCTGCCTGTTTCGCTCGAGTGATCGGCTCGCTGGCGTCCAGGCGAGTCTCCGGGGCTACCCAGGGAGGTCGAGACACGGATGGTAAGGAATGCCATGAATAAGGGCCTCCCGCGGAGTGATGCTCCGCGCGTCCTCGGTAGCCGAAGGGAGGCCCGTTTCGATGCTGTTCGCCGGTTTGGATCTCAGTCGCAAGCGTCTCGACTTCCATCTCGACGCTGAGGGACCAACGGTCGAGGCTGGCGCGTCGCCGCCGGACGCGACGGTTTGTGTGCTCTGAGTCAGCGGCTCGCACGGCACGGCGCGCCGATCCGCGCCGCGATCGAGTCGATTAACGGCGCCCGCTTCGTGCACGACCGACTCGAGCTCGCCGGTGCCAGGTCGAGATCGCCGACGCGCAGAAGGTGAAGGGGCTGGCGCCGCTCGCCTGCAAGACCGACCAGATCGACGCGCGGGTGCTGGCCGAACTCGCCCGCCGTGAGCTGGTGCCGGCGATCTGGCTGCCCGTGCGCGCCAAGCGCGAGCGTGCCCGCTTCTTCTCACGTGAGTACGTCGAGCAGGAGTTTGCAAACCTCGAGCAAGATCTGCCTTGGTATCGCCAGTGAGACACGCTACGAGAAGGTCGACGGCGAGTGGCTCCCGGCCATGTCGCTCGGGAGCACGTCTCCGAGCAGTGCGGGCGCTTCACGATGATCCCTATGGGACGGCGACCGATCGAGGTGGTCTGCGCTGCAGCTGACTCGGCGTTGGTCGTTATCATCGCGCTCCGCAGAGCATGTTCAAGGTGCCTCAATCACTCCTGCGTGCTCGGTCGAGCCGCACAGCACGCTCGCGCGACGAACGTCCTGACGTTCTCCCACTCCACCTGGTTTTCTTCGACGCAGAGCGGCATCGAGACGTGGCCGTTGACCCTTAGCGCACGACTGCGAGAGACCCTGTGAAGGCGAGCATCGTAATACCGGCCTACAACTGCGCGCGCACTATCAGTGCAACGCTCGACTCTGTCCTACGCCAGACAACGCAACCATTTGAAATCCTGGTGGTCGATGACGGGAGCACGGACGCCACACGATCAGTCTTGAGGTCATACCGACCGAGGATAAGGCTTTTCGAGCAAGAAAACGCAGGCGTAGCGAGTGCCCGCAATATTCTTTGCCAAGAGGCGCGTGGCGATATCATCGCGTTTATCGATTCCGACGACATCTGGCATCCAACCTATCTCGAAACACAAATACGACACCTCTCAACTCATCCGGACATTCTTGCGGTGTTCTCTGGACACGTGGATTTGTACGGTTACGGGATGTTTTGTTGGTCTGAGCTCTTAGCTCCTAGAGAAAAGACTTCAATAGAGCTTCTCACGCCAGTTGATTTTCTGTCTCGATACCATTCCTTGACTGGGCTCTGGGGTATGTCGTGGATGTGTGTTCCGATTGACACAGTGAGAAGTCTCGGAAAAGAACCGTTCAAGATCAGTGGGGCCGAGGATGCCTATTTCTGTACATCTTTGGCCCTACTCGGACCCGTTGGTTTCTCAAAGGATCCGCTTGTTCTATATCGAATTACCCAGGAGTCGCAATCGGCGGATCGATTGAAGGTATACGGACTATGTGTTCAAGTGTTCGAACTCCTGGAAAGAGACTACGCGCACAGAGCATCGAAGGCCCTGCTCGAGGAGTTCGCCCGTGCGTTTGCATCGAAGCGCCGACACTATGCAAAGCACCTTATGGCTGCGGGAAGAAGCGCTGAGGCCAGACAGCAGCTGCGGATGTCCCTGGCAAACTCGCGACAGCCTTCCTCCATCGTCAAGTCAACGGCCTTACTCTCCTCGACGTACCTGCCTGGACAGCTGCAACCGACGTGGCCGGAAACCAGACGCGAGTGGAAGGAGCCCGCCAGCTGACCTCCGAAGTGCGGTTGGCTGAACTCATCGAGCCGTCGCGGACACGCGTCAAGTCTCGTGGCGTGGATGTCGGAGGGCGCTGCCCTGACTGCTGAGAACGATCGAGCCTCGTTGACGAGAGAGGATCGATGGCGAATTGCCGCCCGACCCATGCTTTGCGTGCGTTAGCTGGATTGGCGAATTCTCGAGGACAGCACCAAGCGTGTTTTCGGGGCAGTCATGACACACCTGACCCACGCAATGCGGGTTTGCGCGTCACGCCTACCTATCGAATGCGCCCGGCCGGCTCCGGAACAGCTCTTCAGGAGGCGAGCTGGCCGCGATAGTCGGGCCACGCCCGGTCCCGCTCGCTGATCGGTCGCTCGCCAGCCTCGGGCCACTCGATTCCGAAGGACGGATCGTCCCACCGCACGCCGCTCGCGGCATCGGGCGCGTGCGGCACCGAGATCATGTAGAGGACGTCTGCGTGGTCGGTCAGCGTCTGGAAGCCGTGGGCGAACCCTTCGGGGACGTACATGGCGTTGCCCTGCTCCTCGGTGAGCTCGACTCCGACCCACGCCGCGTGGGTGGCCGACTCCGGCCGCAGGTCGACGATGACGTCGAAGATCGCGCCGCGGGTGCAGCGGACGATCTTCACCTCCGCGTGCGGCGGTCGCTGGAAGTGCAGGCCGCGAAGCGTTCCCGCTCGCTCGTTGTGTGACGTGCTGCACTGGGCGACCGCGGGACTGAGCCCGTGCGCCGCGAACTCCTCCCGGCACCATGTGCGGGCGAAGAAGCCACGCTCGTCGCGATGAGGCTCGAGCTCGATCAAATAGGCGCCCTCGAGGTCGAGCGGAACGAACTTCACGGTCGAACGATCCTCCGGCAGTTCACGGGGCGAGCACGACCTTCCGGCCGGTGAACGCTTCGGCGAAGCGCTCAGGCGCGACGGACTCGAGGCCCCGGAGCCGCATGAGCCCAGAGAACGTGTCCTGATCGAACCAGTGCTTGCTCGCCTGGCTCGGGAAGTGACGCTCGAGGAGCGTCAACTTCTCCTCGACGATCGCCTCGCTCAGCGGCACGAAGATGTTCGGCGTCCCGAGGTCACCGTCGACCTTCGGGATCTCGTACTCGAGGATCAGATGGTCGCGGAACGTGTTCCACGTCAGCTCGCAGGCGAGGCGGTGGTCCTGGTGGAGATCGTGACGTGTGTGTGTAAGCACGAGCTGAGGATCGACCCGGCCCTTGAGATCCTCGAAGAGCTCCTTGACTTCCCCGCCGCTGTAGGGCAGGAACCCGTCCCTGAAGCCGTGCACCTCGACGCGTGACACGGCGGCGTCGGCCAGAAACGCACGCGCACTCGCACGTGCCTCCTCGGCCCGCCCTCCAGACGCCGCGAGCACGACCCAGTCGACCTCGACCTCCCGATTCGACCTCGTCAGCGTGAGCACGGTTCCACCGCAGCCGATCTCGGCGTCGTCGGCGTGACAGCCGATGACGAGCACACGGCGCAGCGGCTCGAGGCTCGACAGGCCGAGCGTCTGCATCAGGCTGGATCGCTCTCGGCGCTTCCCGCGAGACCGACGCTGAGCCAGGGTGCGTGACCCGACTCGTGGAGCGCCTCGAGGCGCTGCCGGTCCTTGATCGTGTCCATGGGGCCGAAGAACCCTTCGTACTGGTACGCCACGAGCTCGTTGCGTGCGATCAACCTCTCGAACGTCTCTTCGACGAGCTCATCGCCGGGCTCGATCAGTCCGAGGATCTCGCGCCGAAAGACGAAGAACCCGCCGTTGATCCTCACGTGGGAGCGGCTCATGTCCTCGAGGCCGACCACGGTGCCGTCGTCGCCGGTCCTGACGAGATGGAGGTTGACCTGCGGTCGCACGCTGAGGAACATCGCCGTCTTCCGCCTGGCATGGAAGGCGTCGATCACGTCCCCGAGTGGAACGTCGCTCAACCCGTCGCCGTAGGTGGCGAGAAAGACCTCGTCGTCGCCGATGTGCGGCCCGACCAGCCGCAGCCGGTCGCCGATCGTCGCGTCGATGCCCGTGTCTACGAACGTGATGCGCCACTCGTGCAGGTCGTGTGAGAGAAGCTCGAGCTTGGTGCCGTCGCCGTTCCGCTCGAGCACGAAGTCGTTGAACAGCGCCTCGTTGTAGGTGAGGAAGTACTCCTTGACGACGTCGCCCTTGTAGCCAAGGCAGAGGATGAACTCGTTGTGCCCCCAGGCGGCGTAGTAGCGCATGATGTGCCAGAGGATCGGGCGGCCGCCGATCTCGATCATCGGCTTCGGGATCCGCTGGGTCGCCTCGCCCATCCGCACACCGAGGCCGCCGCAGAAGATCACGACCTTCATCGACTTGTCTCCAGGACCATCCACCGCGGAGCTTTCATCGGCAAGAACCGCCGCGAAGTCAACTACATAACAGCGACGGACTCGGCAAGCCCGGGTGTTGAACCGGGCTCGAGTAGCGTCGCGGTGGGGATCGGCACGGCGAGCTTCGCTCCCCAGTCCGCGGTGTAGGCGAGCTGGACGGAGATCTCTGCAGCGAGGTTCCAGGGCAGGATCAGGATCACGTCGGGTCGGGTCTCCGCGATCCGCTCGGGTGGGTGGATCGGGATGTGCGTTCCCGGGGTGAAGCGACCGTGCTTGTAGGGATTCCGATCCACGGTGTAGTCGAGGAAGTCGGTCCGGATTCCGCAGAAGTTAAGCAGCGTGTTCCCCTTGCCGGGGGCTCCGTAGCCGACGACCTGCTTGCCGTCGCGGCGAAGCTCGATCAGAAGGGAGACGAGGGCACGCTTCGACTCCTTCACTCTCTCGGCGAACAGCCGGTAGGTCTCCGGATCCCGGAGGCCCTCAGCGTCTTCGCGGGCCAGCAACTCCGCAACGGCATCGGTGGGGGTGCGGGGATCGCCCTCGTGAGCCGCGTACACGCGCAGCGAGCCCCCGTGAGTGGATAGCTCCTCGACGTCCACGACGACGAGCCCGTGCGCGGCGAGCACCTCTCGGATCGTGAAGAGCGAGAAGTACGAAAAGTGCTCGTGGTAGATCGTGTCGTACTGGAGGCCCTCGAGGAGCCGGGCCAGGTGCGGGAACTCGAACGTGGCGGTGCCGCCTTGAGCGAGCAGGATGCGGACCCCTTCGACGAAGTCGTTCAAATTAGGCACCTGTGCGAGCACGTTGTTCCCGATCACGAGGTCGGCCTGGCGACCCTCGCCGGCCAGCCGCTGCGCCAGCTCTGTCCCGAAGAACTCCACCAGCGTGGGCACGCCGCGATCCTCCGCTGCCTGGGCGACGTTGGCGGCCGGATCGATGCCGAGCACGGGGATTCCCTTTGGTACGAAATGCTGGAGCAGATAGCCGTCGTTCGAGGCCAGCTCGACAACCAGGCTCTCAGCCGAGAGGTCGAGCCGCTCGGAGATCATCTCGGCGTAGCTGCGGGCGTGCTCGACCCATGAGTCGGAGAACGCCGAGAAGTAGGCGTACTCACCGAAGATCTCCTCCGGCGCAACGAAGGCCGGCAGCTGACCGAGCCAGCAACGCGAGCACGTTCGGACATGCAGTGGGTAGAACGGCTCCATCGTCTCGAGCTGCTCGGCCGCCAGGAAGCTCTCGCAAAGCGGCGACTTGCCGAGGTCGATCACCGTGAGCTCAACCGGTGCCTCGCAGAAGCGGCAGTGAGTGGCGCCGAGGATCACGGCGTCACGTTACGAGAAGCAACCGATGTTCTGCTCGATGGGCAGCCGCTTGAACGGGACTGCCCCATACCGTGGCTGCGATGGCCGCTTCACGGCAACGATTGGGTCACCCAGGGACGCGGATACCCATATCGCGACCGTCCGAGGCTGCGTTCCGACCGGGCGATCCCGGCGCCAGCTTGAACGCGGCGCGAGTGGTCGGATGGGCCCCGCCGCGAACGTGGGTGTGCCGTTGATGTTGCCGGTACCCGCCACGCCGCTGTTGAGGTTGTAGGTTGCGGTGTAAGTGTTTCCAGAGCCGAGAATGACAATCGAGCCGTTAGAGAACACGTTGTCACGAGCCACGACACCGCCGCTGGACCGCCGTTGTTGGCCGTGCCGATCTCCAGGTCGCCGCCGACGAACGTGTTATGAGTAACGACGCATCCAGCGCGCCGCCCATAGCGACCTGCCACGGGTAGCCATTGGTATGGAAGACGTTATTCGTGATGACGTAACCGTCGTCACCGTCGGGGCTCATGACACCTGTGCTGTTGTCGTGGAAGTAGTTGCCGGTGATGATGGTCGTGGCACCTCCGTAGAGCTGGATCGGGTCGACGTGACCGCCACAGCCCTGCTGCGTGATCCCGGTGAACTCGTTGCCAGGCCCGATCTGGACGGAGTTGGGGTCGCCTAGGACAAAAATGCCGTCAGAGCAGCCGGCGCTCCCGGCGAAGTAGCTGTTCGACACCGTAATCCCGGAGGGAGTGCTCTCCGAGTTTCCTCTGATTGACAGCCTTCCCTCGTAGAGAGCTTGGCCGAGATCGACAAGGGTGAGATGGTCGGAGCAGGACGTTCGCATTAGAAACCGGCGTCCCACCACAGGTGACCCCTGTGCAGACGAGGATGCCGTCTGACATCGTGGAATGGCTGATCGTGGTGTTCTGTGCACCCGACAGTTGTGCCCCGTCTATCGTGAGTCCCTGAAACACGAGATGGTTCGTGCCGGTCAGCGTCAGCTTCCCGATCACCACATCCGCGCCCGGCAACGGCCGCACGGTCACATCCGCCGACTTCTCGACCGAGGTCAACGAGATATCACCATAGTCTCCGGCGACAAGGCAGAACGCCGCACCCGCAGGGGCGTTCTGGATCGCCGATGCGAGGTCGGAGGCGATGGTGGTCGTGCACTCGCTTGTCGTACCGGAAGCGGTCGGCGTACAAGCCGATGTCCTCGCGGCGCGTGATCTCGGGCTCGAGCTGGTTCCGGCAGCATCATAAGCGCTGACTGTGATCGTGTAGGTCTTGCCGCAACTGAGCCGCCTGATGAGGTATGGCATGGAGCGCACAAACGCCCGGAGCTTGCCGTTGACGTACACGCGATAGCCGAGAACCCGAACCTCGCTCCCCGGCACAGCCCACGAGACGCGGATGGACGTCTTCGTCGCCGAGACGACTACGAGTGCACCTGGCCGAGAGGGCACGGGGAGGTCATGAAGCGACCCGGACGCGGGTGAGGCCGAAACGCACAAGGCGAG
>CAVQTB010000001.1:0-1337385 GCA_963716305.1 uncultured Actinomycetes bacterium | reverse complement strand
GTTTAAGGGCTCACGTGGCGCTGCGCATCTCTGCGTCCTCGGTCGCTTGCGTGCAGAGCACGCGGCGCTCCCTGCGTCCTTGATCTGCTTGGCCACGTGAGCCCTTAATCAGACACGGACTTCGGAAACGTCTAGCGTTGCCGCTGTGGCACTAAAAGAGCGGCCGATCAACGCTGATGTGCCGTCTGTGGAGGAGCCACCCAAACCCTCTCAGCCGAAACCTCGTCAGACCACGCGGCGGCGCCGGCCGGTTCCGCTGGCGCTGAAGGCGATCGCCGGGCTGGTCGTGGTCGCGGTGGCGTTCATCGCCGCCGCAATCCTCGGTGGCAGCGGCTCGACGACCTCCGCGCCCGGGCCGAACGCCCCCGCCGTCCAGACCAGCGCCCAGCTCGGCTACCCGGCCCTCGCCACCAAGAACACGACCCGGGTGGGCGGCTCGGACCTGGCGTCCAACGCCGCCGCAGCGGCGCTGGCGACCTTCCCCTCCACCACCCCCTCCCTGCGCCCGGCCGCCGTCACCCTCGTCGGCGAAGACGACTGGCAGGGCGCAATCGCCGCCTCGGTGCTGATGGCCGGCCCGGTGCGCTCTCCCATCCTCGTCTCCAACCCGGGGGGAATTCCGGGCCCGACCTCCGAAGCCCTCGCCGCCCTCGACCCCCGGGGAAGCGACGCCACCGGCGGCGCGCAGGCTTTCGCCCTCGGCGACGCCGAGGCGCCGAGCGCCCTGAACAAGGTGACGACGGTCAAGGCAGGCGACGCCGCCTCGACGGCCGCAGCGATCGAGAGGCTGCGCGACAAGCTGTTCGGGGCGCCCCCCGAGCACGTCGTGATCGCCTCCTCCGCCGAGCCGGGCTTCGCGATGCCAGCCGCAACCTGGGCGGCGCGATCGGGTGATCCGGTGCTGTTCAGCGACGCCGGCAAGCTGCCGCCGGCGACCGCCGCCGCGCTGAAACGACATCCGCAGGCGTCCGTCTATGTCCTCGGCCCGTCCTCGGCGATCTCCTCCGCAGTCTTCCGCGAAATCGCCGAGCTGGGGAACCCAGCCCACCGCGTCTCCGGCGAAGACCCGGTGACGAACGCGATCGCGCTGGCGCGCTATGGAAGCGGGGGCTTCGGCTGGAACGTCAACGACCCAGGCCACGGCCTCGTCGTCGCCCGCAGCGACTCGCCGCTCGACGCCGCTGCGGCGGCTCCTCTCTCGGCCTCGGGGACGTGGGGGCCGCTGCTCCTCACCGACAGCGCCGGTACGCTGCCGTCAGCGCTGCGCGGGTACTTGCTCGACATCAAGCCCGGCTATACCACGGACCCCACGCGCGCCTTCTACAACCACGTTTGGGTGATCGGAGACGAAGGGGCGATCGACGTGAACCAGCAGGCCGAGATCGACAACCTGGCGGAGCTGGCCAAGATAGGAGGAGAACCATGAGCGAGGCGGAGAGCCCGGAGCTGTTGACCCCCACCCCCGAGGTGACGCCGGAGGACATCCGCGCCCTGGTCGGCGCGTCCACTCCCCACTTCGCCCTCCAGGTCCGCGACCGCGTGCGGCGGCTGATCGAGCCGCTCCCCGCCGGCCACCCCGCTCGGATCGAAGGCGAACGCAAGATCGCCGAGCTGGAGGATCTCGCCGATCACAGCGGCGACCCGCGCGGAGCGCCCGGCTCGCATTGAGGTACATGGCCCCCGGCGTCTGGCGGCTGAAGGAGTTTCCGGCGCCGAGCATCAACGTCTACCTCGCCGAGGACGTGCTGATCGACGCCGGCCGGACCTGGGACCGGCGCCGCATCTTCGCCGAGATCGAGGGGCGCGACCTCTCGCTGCTCGCCCTCACCCACGTCCACCCCGACCACCAGGGCGTCGCCAGGGATGTCTGCCAGTCCCGCGGCATCCCGCTCGCCTGCCACGCCGACGACGTCCAAGCGATGGAAGGCAAGAAGCCGATGCAGGAGGCTGCGGTCAACCACCCGGTCAACAGGATCATCAAGCGCCTCTGGGAGGGCCCGCCCCACAGAGTCGACCGGGTGTTGAACGAGGGAGACGAGGTCGCCGGCTTTCGTGTCATCCACGCCCCCGGCCACGGTCGCGGCGAGGTGGTCTTCTTCCGCGAGGCCGACGGGGTGGCGATCTGCGGCGACGTGATCCGCAACATGAGCTATGCGACCGCCCTGCCTGGGATCAAGGAGCCGCCTGAGATCTTCACCTACGACCCGGCCGAGAACCGCCGCTCGATCCGCAGGCTGGCCGACCTCAACCCCACCCTGATCCTCCCCGGCCACGGTCCCGCGGTGACCGACATGCGGAAGTTCGAAGACTTCGTCTCCCGCCTCCCGGCACATTAAAAGTGGACGCTCCGTTGAAGCAGCTCGAAGATCTGCAGCTATTCGCGAAGTGGCGCGAGGTCATGGAGGAGATGCGGCGAAGGGGTTTAATCCGCTCAACCAACAGACCTGTAATCGGCGACTACGCAGAAGTGCTTGTCGCTCGCGCCCTCGACGCCCAGCGGCCTCCTGGTCCAGATACCGGCGTTCAACCTGGTCACGCCCGACAACATCGGTGTCCAGGTAAAAGCGAGGCGTGACCCCGCCGGCGGGCGGGCGACTCACTTTGACATCACGCACCTTAAGGAGAGGCGTTTCGAGTCATTTGTCGGCGTCGTGTTCAGAGAGGACTTCACGGTGCGCAGTGCTTGGCAGATGGGCTGGCATCTTGTGGACGAACTCGCGACCGAGTCCGGGCGTAAGCATCGACTCCGGATTAGCGAGATCGAACGCGCAGCAGTCCAAGGATTGGGGGCAGAGGCAATCGAGCTGAAAATCTCGCGTTAGTAGCCAGCCTGTCTCAGTGACGGGTGCGGCGATCGTCGAATCCGACGATTGACTCATTCAGGATGCCTCGCCAATCATCGTTTCTCGAGGTGACGTTCCACTCGGCGATGAGGTGCCAAAGGACCAGCTCCAGTGGCACTCGACGGGTTGGGAGGTGCAGCCCCTCAACTCGCTCTCCGCTCTCAAACGACCCATTCACATGCACGTGAGCCAGCGGATATGGATACTCGAGGAGGGGCGGATCTCGGAAATACTCCCAACGAAGCAGCCACGAACTTGTGGTGTCGTCGGCTTGAAGACGGTAGCCATAGGACTCGGTCCGACAGTGACCGTCAACGACCACGATGATCTGATGCATGAAGAGACGGAGCGAAGAACCAAGCAGCTCCAGTGAGGTCCTAGCTGCACCAACGAGTCGGGTGATCTCGAAGGCTGCCTCATCGTGCGGCAGCGGGATAAGCGAGAGCCGTGCATCTGACACCGTTCTGTTGAGAACGGCATTCAGATGATCGACGAAGGCTTGAGCTGCCCTACGCGGCGGAAGCGTGTCCGTTCTGGCCAATGCGAAGAAGTCCGACGAGGTCGCTCACGGCGGGATCGGCCTCATTGAGATCCCCCGCTAGGTAGGCCCGGCGAAACTCTTCAGCAGAGAGCCCCACGGAACGCTGAACCTCGCGTTCAACGTACGCCGCATACTCCCCAGCCGTCATCTCGACGACAGGGCTGCCCGCAGATGTCTCGCTCACGACCACGACCCAAACCATGGTAGCTGGGCCGGACGGAATCTCTGGGCTTAGGTCGCGGGGCCGAAGGCGTCGATGATCCGGTTCTGGAACTCGCTCAGCTCCTGCGGCGAGATGAAATAGGTCGGCGGCGTCAGGAAGAGGCCGTCGGCCCGCTCTGCCGTTTCCTCCACCCTTGCGCGAACCTTGTCGAGCGGCCCGGCGGCGCAGTAGGTCTCGACCATCTCGTCGCTGATCGCGGCGGGGACGGCGGCGAGGTCGCCGCGGCGAAAGGCGTCGCCCGCGGCGACGGCGTTTTCGGCGAAGCCGTGCAGCTCCCAGAGGGGCATGTAGGTCTTCACCGTCGCGTAGAAGGAGATCGTGCGGCGGGCCATCTCGATCGCGCGCGCCTCGTCGTCGTCGATCGCGCAACAGACCGTGGGCAGGTAGTCGAAGTCCCCACGCGCGCGGCCCGAGCGGCGCAGCCCGGTTTCGAAGGCGTCGACGACGACCTCGTCGATCCAGCGCAGGCTCTGGATCGGGTGGCCGATCAGACCGTCGGCGACGTCGCCCGCCATCCGCGCCATCCCCGCCTGCACGGCGGCGGTGTAGATCGGCACCGACTCGCGCGGCGCCGGGTGGGGCCGAACCCAGCCCTTGATGTCGATGTCGTAGTAGTCGCCCTGGTAGCGAATCGGCTCGCCCCTGCTCGCCTGCTGCATGATCAGCCGGGTCGCCTCGATCGCCTCGCGCAGGTGGGGGGCGGGTTTGCCGTAGGCGGCGTTGTGCCAGGTTTCGTTGAGGCGCTTTACGCCGGCGCCCATGCCGAGGCGGAAGCGCCCTCCCGACATCTCGTCGATGTCGAGCGCGGTGAGAGCGTGGATGAAGGGACTGCGGGTGAAGGCCCAGACGATCCCCGTGGCGACATCGATCCGCTCGGTCTTAGCCGCCAGGTAGGCGGCCTGCGTCGCCGCGCTGCGAAACAGCTCCGGGGCCCAGACGCACTCGACCCCGGCCGCCTCGGCGCGCAGCGCCTCGGCCTCGAGGTCGGCGATCGAGATTCCGATCGCAGCGACGGAGATGCGGTCCAGCGCTCCCATCCTCCGCTCCCCGCGCCTCAGGCCAGCGCCGGCTCCGCGGCGGCCGCGAGAACCGCGTCGGCGACCCGCTCGCGGTGCCACTTGGCGTCACCGAACAACGCGGCGTTGGCGCGACCGCGCTTGAGGAAGAGGTGCAGGTCGTGCTCCCAGGTGAAGCCGATCCCGCCGTGAACCTGGATCGAGGCGTCGGGGACGCGCCAGCCCGCATCGGAGGCGTAGGCCTTCGCCATCGACGCCGCCAGCGGCAGGGACTCGGGCTCGGCGTCGGCAGCCCAGGCCGCCCCGTAGACAGCCGAACGGGAGTTCTCGGTCTCCAGCAGCATCTGCGCGCAGCGGTGCGATACCGCCTGATAGGAGCCGATCGGCCGGCCGAACTGCTTGCGGTCCTTGGCGTACTCAACCGCCATCTCCATCGTCCGCTGCGCAATCCCGGTCGACTCGGCGGCAAGCGCTACGCAGAGGCGGAAGAAGACGGGGAGGTAATCGCCCTCCTCAGCCGGCATCGAGTCGGCGGCGGCAACGCGAACGCCGTCGAAACGGACCGTGGAGAGGCGACGGGTGAGGTCGATCGACGGTTCCGCCGTGACCGTGACCCCGTCGGCCCCGCGCTCGATCAGGTGACGCCTGCCGTCAGAGGTGGCGACGACGAAGAAGTCGGCGCTCGCCGCGTCGAGAACCAGCACCTTCTCGCCATCGAGGACGATCCCGTCGCCGTCGGCCTTGGCCTCCATCGTGAAGCCGCCCGGCGTCGCCGGCGAACCGGCGTCCCAGAGCGCGGGGGTACCGCGCTTCTCGCCCTCCGCGAGGGGGCGAAGGAAGCGCTCGCGCTGCTCGTCGGAGCCGCAGAACGCCAGCGCCAGCCCGGCGATCGTGTTGGAGAAGAGCGGCGACGGGGCCAGCGCGTAGCCCATCTCCTCGAAGAGGACGGCCAGCTCGACGATGCCGAGCCCCTGCCCGCCCCATTCCTCCGGCAGCGCCAATCCCGGCCAGCCGAGCTCGGCCATCTCCGCCCAGTCGGCGGGGTCGAAGCCGTCCTCGCTGTCAACCAGCTCGCGGATCCGCTCGGATTTGTAACGGGCGGTAAGAAAGTCGCGCGCGGTCGAGCGGATCGCCTGCTGCTCGTCTGTGAGGTCGAAGTACATGAATCAGATTCCGCCCGCGTGCTCTGCGCCCGTGCTCATCGCATCCTGGGCAGGCCGAGGACGCGCTCGGCGATGATGTTCTTGAGGATGTCGGTCGTACCGCCCTCGATCGAGTTGGCGCGCGAGCGCAGGAAGCCGTACTGCCAAGCGCCGTTGGCGACTGCATGCTCGGAGCCGCGCGCCAGGGGGGCGTAGGCCCCCTCGATCTCGAGCGCCAGCTCGGTCAGGCCCTGGTTGATGTCGGCCCACTGCCACTTGCCGAGCGAGCCCTCGGGACCGGGGATGCCCGACTGCATCGTCTTGGTCAAGCCGCGGTAGGCGTTGAGGCGCATCGTCTCGGCCTCGATGTTGAGCTGGGCGATCCGTTGGCGGTAACAGGTGTCGTCGGCCGCCGAGCCGCCGTTGACCCGGACCTCGCGAGCCAGCTTGGCGAGACGGCCGAGGCTGTTCTGGATCTGGGCGATGGCGCCGAAGGCGAGGCCGGCGCGCTCGTTCATCAGCGTCGTGATCGCCACCGTCCAGCCGTTCCCCACGCCGCCGATCACGTTGGCGTCTGGGATTCGCGCCTCCTCGATGAAGATCTCGTTGAACTCGCCCTCGCCGGTGATCTGGACCAGCGGCCGGACCTGAACCCCCTCCTGCTCCATGTCCATCAGGAAGTAGGTGAGGCCCTGGTGCTTGGGGGCGTCGGGATCGGTACGGGCCACGAGCATGCACCACTTCGCGTACTGGGCGAAGGTGGTCCAGACCTTCTGCCCGGTCACCACCCATTCGTCGCCGTCCTTCATCGCCCGCGTCTTCAGCGAGGCGAGGTCGGAGCCGGACTCGGGCTCGGAGAAGCCCTGGCACCAGATCTCCTCGCCGGTCAGGATCGGCTCCAGGTAGCGCTGCTTCTGGTCGTCGCTGCCGTGGGCGATCACCACCGGCCCACCCATCGCCAGGCCGAGCACGTTGGCGGGGCTGGGCGCTTCCTGGCGCGCCGCCTCGCCGACGAAGATCGCCTGCTCGATCAGGGTCGCGCCGCGGCCGCCGTACTCCTTCGGCCAGGAAATGCCGGCCCAGCCGGCGGCGTGCATCTCGAGCTGCCACTTTCGCCGGAAGGCCATCACCTCGTCGAGCCCAGCCTCGGGCTCGGGACCGGGGTGGTTCTCCTCCAGCCAGGTCCGCACCTCGTCGCGGAACTCCTCCTCCGATGGCGACAGCGTCAGGTCCATCGAAGCGGCAGCATATCGGGCGACTGGCCACTCAGCCAGCCGCCCGGCATGTGAGCGGCCTGCGTCAGCCTTCTTCTTCTTCTTCGTTCCCGCAGACCTTGAAGCCGTATTCCTGGGCCATCTTGTTGCCTTCTTCGAAAACGCCTCCACCTTCTTCTTCGAAGAACGAAGTCGGATCCTCTTCTCCTTCTTCAACCGCTCCTTCGACGGTGTCGAGGATTTCCGTGACTTCCTCCTCTTCGCCGCCCGGCGCGCCGAGGGCGCGGATTTCGTCGATCTGTTTCTGGACCGACGGGAGCAGGATCGTCTTGGTGATTTCGGTCTGCTGGGCTTCGGTCGGTTCTTTGTTTTCCTTCAAGCCGGGGAAGGATTCGAAGCCTTCGTTGATTTCTTCATTGCCGGCTTCGCAGATCGCGTCGCCCTGTTTGATCAACTGCGACTTGGTGATCGAGGCGGTCGTGGTGCTGTCGCCGCCCCCGCAGCCCGCGGCGGCGGCCACGATCGCCACGACGCCGGCGAGCAGCACTATGAGTCGCTTGCTCAACTGGTCTCCTCTGATTGATGAACGAGAGAGCTCAACCTACGACTTAGACCCGCTGGATCAGCGTCCCCGTGCCGAGGCCGCCGCCGCAACACATCGTCACCAGACCGATCTCCTTGTCGGAGCGCTCCATCTCGTGCAGCAGGGTGGTGATCAGGCGCGCTCCGGTCGAGCCGAGCGGGTGGCCGAGGGCGATCGCGCCGCCGTTGACGTTGACCCGGTCCATGTCGGGGTCGAGCTCGCGGCGCCAGGCCGCCACAACGGAGGCGAACGCCTCGTTGATCTCGACCAGGTCGATGTCGTCCATCGTCATCCCGTTGCGCTCCAGCAGCTTGTGGGTCGCCGGGATCGGCCCGGTCAGCATGATCACGGGATCGACGCCGACCGTGGTCTGGTCGTAGATCCGGGCCCGCGGCTTGAGGCCGAGCGCCTCGGCCCTCTCGCGCGCCATCAGCAGCACCGCCGCCGCGCCGTCGGAGACCTGGGAGGAGTTGCCGGCGGTGATCTTGCCGTCCTCCTTGAAGGCCGGCTTCAGGCTCGCCAGCGCCTCCAGCGAGGTGTCGGGCCGGATGCCCTGGTCGGTGACGTAGGTGTCGCCGTTGACGGCGAAGGGGACGATCTCGCGCTCGAAACGCCCCTCCTCGGTCGCCTTCGCCGCCCGCTGGTGGGAGCGCAGGCCGAGCTCGTCGAGCTCGGAGCGGGGGATCTCCCACTTGTCGGCGATCATCTCGGCGGAGATGCCCTGGGAGACGAGGTTGTAGCGCTCCATCAGCTTGGTCGAGAAGGGCGAGCCGTGCTCCTTCATCACCTCGTAGCCGTCGGCGAAGGAGATGTGGCCCATGTGCTCGACGCCCGAGCCGATGGCGACGTCGTGGACGCCGGTGGCGATCAGGGCGGCGGCGAAGTTGACGGCCTGCTGGGCGGAGCCGCACTGGCGGTCGATCGTGGTGGCCGGCGTCTCCACCGGCAGGCCGGCCTCCAGCCACGCGTTGCGGCCGATGTTGACGCCCTGCTCGCCGAACTGCTGAGCGCAGCCGGTGACGACGTCGCCGACCTCGGCCGGGTCGATCCCGGCGCGCCCGATGACCTCCGAGTAGGCCTTGGCCAGGAGGTTCGACGGGTGAACGTCCTTGTAATAGCCCTTCTCGGGATGCCCGCGACCGATCGGCGTGCGCGCCGCCTCGACGATGACGACCTCGCGGCCCCCAAACCTGCCGTTGCCGTTCTCTGCCATGGAAGCCTCCGTTCGATCGCCGCCGACAACTGAACTCTACCCAGGTTGACTGGCGGATCAGCCAGGAGCCGCCAGCCAATGACGAGCAGCGGCGTGATAGGAAACCCGTTCTGATGAGCGCAGGTCATGGGTATGAGAGTCCGGGGATCGCCGGCAGCGGGGCCATCGCCACTGGGCTCGCCGCCGTTTCGACCACCACCGCGAACACGATCCTGCTGGCGCGCAGCGAGGCCTCGGCCTGGCGGGCCGAGGAGAAGGTGGTCGCCGCCTGCGCGAAGATCGAGGGTGCCGACCCCTCGCGCCTGCGGGTGACGACCGACCCGGCCGACCTGGCCGAGTGCGATGTCGTGGTCGAGTCGGTGATCGAGGAACTGGGCCCGAAGGGCGAGGTTCTCGGGGCGGTCGCCGCCCATCTGAGCCCCGAGGCCGACCTCGCCACCACCACCTCCTCGCTCAGCGTCGCCGAGATCGCGGCGGCGAGCGGCGCCGCCGGCCGCCTCTTCGGCCTCCACGTCTTCAACCCGGTGCCGCGGATGAAGCTGGTCGAGGTCTGCTTCCCGAGCGGCGCCGACGGTGCCCGCGAGAAGGCTCTCGCCTGGTGCGCGGCGCTCGGCAAGACGGCGGTCGAGGTCCCCGACCAGGCGGGCTTCGTCGTCAATCGCCTCCTCTTCCCCTACCTCTTCGACGCGGTGCGGATGATCGAGCGGACCGGCATGGAGGCCGGCGAGGTCGACACCTGCATGAAGCTCGGCGCCGGCCACCCGATGGGCCCGCTGGCGCTGCTCGACTTCGTCGGGCTCGACGTCGCCGAGGCGATCGGCGACGCGCTCTACGCCGACTCGTCCGAGGCGGCCCACAGGCCGCCGGGGCTGCTCGTCGAGATGGTCGGCGAAGAGAAGCTGGGCCGTAAGAGCGGCGCCGGCTTCTACGAGTACGACTAGCCCGGCTAACTTGCGGAGCCGCTGATCCGGACCGCCTCGATCCGGTTCTCGCGCACCGCCTCGACCCTGATCGTGTAGCCGTTGGCGGTGATCTTGTCGCCGCGCTTGGGCAGCCGGCCCAGCTCGCCGAAGACGTAGCCGCCGACCGAGTTGAAGGCGTCGGTGTCGACCGGCAGCTCGATTCCGGCGTCGGCGAGGTCGCCGAGCGAGACGTGGCCGCGCACGAACCAGTCGCCGTTGGTGAGCCGGCGCAGGGCGGCGGCGCGCGGATCGGTCTCGTCCTCGATCTCCCCCACCACCTCCTCGAGGATGTCCTCGACGGCGACGATCCCGACAGTGCGGCCGTACTCGTCGACCACGACGGAAAGCGAGGTGCGCTGGACCTGGAGATCGTGAAGGAGGTCGTCGAGGGGCCGGGTCTCGGGGACTATCAGCGCGTCGCGGACGACCGGCTCGATCGAGGCCTCGGGCCCGTCGCTCATGTAGAGACGGGCGAGGCTGTTGTTGTGGACGATCCCCTTCACCCTGTCGGGGTTGTCGTCCTCGATCACGACCAGTCGCGTATGACCGGAGGTGACGCAGCGCCGCAGCGCTCCCTCCGCGCTCTCGGAAGCGTCGACCGTCACCACGGCCGGGATCGGCGTCATCACCTCACGCGCCTCCTGCTCATGCAGGTGAAAGACGCCGCCGAGCATTCCTGCCTCCCCTGGGTCGAGCGTCCCCCCCACCCTGGAGCGGTCGATGATCTGCTTCAGGTCCTCGGCGGTGTGACGCTCCTCGATGTCGGTCGGGTCGACGCCGAAGAGGCGCACGATCGCGTTGGAGAGACGGCTCAGCGCGAAGGTGACCGGCGACGTGGCGGCGCGGAACCAGTTGAGCGGGCGCGAGACGCGGCGAGCGGTGCGCTCGGCGTGGCTGATCGCCAGCATCTTCGGCACCTGCTCGCCGATGCTGATGTGGATCGCCGTCACGAGGGCGAATGCGATCGCCAGCGACAGGGCTGCCGCAGCACCATGCGAGAGGCCGCCGAACACTGGCTCCAGCAGCCTTGCCAGCGAGGGCTCGCCGAGGAAGCCGATCCCGATCGAGGCCATCGTGATCCCGACCTGGCAGGCGGAGAGCGACTCGTCGATCTTGTCGAGCTGCTCGATCACGGCCTCGGCGCCGCTCTCGCCTTCGGAGGCGAGGTGCTCGATCTTGCCGCGCCGGCTTCGCACCAGCGCGAACTCCGCCGCGACGAAGAAGCCGTTGACGGCAATCAGCACGAGGAGGAGGACGAGCAGGAGAACGCTCATCGGTTATTTGGCCCGGTACTTCGGGGGAGTTCGTCTTCGGCCATGCGGCGCACTGAATATAGCTTCCCGCCCCGCCGGTTCCTCGAGAAGTGCCATATTGGTCGGGGAATGCGTATCGCGAGTCTCGTACCGTCGGCGACCGAGATGCTGTTCGCCCTCGGGCTGGCGGACAGCGTCGTCGCCGTGACCCACGAGTGCGACTACCCGCCCGCCGCGCGCTCGCTCCCGCACCTGACCAGCACCGTGTTGCCGGCGGGGCTCAACGCCGACCAGATCGACGCCACGGTGAAAGCGATCGTCGGCGAGGGCCGCGCGCTGTACCGCTTGGACGAGGAGAGGCTGGCGCAGCTCGCCCCCGACCTGATCGTCACCCAGGCCGTATGCGACGTGTGCGCGGTCTCCTACGAGGACGTGCTCGCCGTCGCCGAACGGCTGCCGAACCGGCCGCGGGTGCTGCAGCAGGATCCGCGCAGCCTCGGCGAGATGCTCGACGACGTGATCCAGCTCGGCGAGGCGACCGGAGTGGAGGAGGCAGCGCACGAGCTGCGGGCGAATCTGGAGGGGCGCATCGCGGCGGTCGGCGCCGCCGTTTCGGGCGCCGGCCTGCCGCGGGTGGTCGCGCTGGAGTGGCTCGACCCGCCCTTCGTGGGAGGCCACTGGATCCCGGAGATGATCTCGCTCGCCGGCGGCGAAGACGTCGCCGGGCCACCCGGCCTGCGCTCGCCCGAGGTGAGCTGGGGCGAGCTGGCGGGGCTCAACCCCGACGTGGTGATCGCGATGCCGTGCGGCTGGCACGTCGAGGATTCGCGCGCCCAGGCAAGCGAACACTGGGACCGGATCGAGTCCCTCGGCGCGACGCGGGTCTTCGCCGTCGACGCCGCCTCGACCTTCTCCCGGCCGGGACCGCGCCTCGTCGACGGCATCGAGCTGCTCGCCCACCTGCTCCACCCCGATCGCGTCGACCCTCCCGGCAACGTCGGCTTCGCCGAGCTGCGGGCACCGGTGCCGCGTGGCGGTCTTCTAGGCGACGGCTAGAGCGCCGGCGATCGAGACGATCGCCACCGCTGCCATCGCAGCCAGCTCCGCCGGAAAGTCGATGGCGGCCCAGCATCCCACGCTCCCCGGCGAGCACCGTGAAGGCGCAGAGCACGCCCCGCCACGAGGCCGCCGAGGTGGCCGCCGAGGCTGATGTGCGGATCGCCGAAGCTGATCGCCAGGTTGAGCAGCAGGATCACGCCGATCGTCGAGGCGATCGCGTCGAGACCGCGTCCGCGGGCGATCGCGAAAGCGGCGCCGAAGATGCCGAAGACCGCGCCCGAGGCGCCGTACGGTGAGTGCATCTGGGCTCAGCAGGAGCGCCCCGAAGGCGCCGCCGAACAACGAGGCCACGTAGAGGAAGACGAAGCGCGGCGTGCCGATCGCCGGCTCCAGCAGGCGCCCGAGGAAATAGAGCGCGAACATGTTGAATCCGACGTGGAGGAGGCTGGCATGGAGGAAGGCTCCGGTGAGGAGCCTGTACCACTCGCCACTCGCCGACCGACGGGCCGAACAACCCGTAGTTGACGACCAGGCTCGCGCCGGGGCTGTTGAGACCGCCGGAACCCGAGGCGATCTCGGCGATGTAGACGGCTACGTTGATCGCGATCAGGGCGAAGGTGGCCGGTGCATGGACCGAACCGCCGAACGCCGCAGCGCCGTGCGTCACCCTGGTCCGCTGCCGCATGCACTCGGGGCAGCGCATGCCGACCGGCGTCGGCGTCATGCAGTCAGGGCAGATCGGCCGCCCGCAGGAGGAGCAGGAAACGCCGGTCTCCCGGTCGGGATGGCGGTAGCAGGTCTGGGCCACGGGACTGCGCAGCCTACAATCGCCGCCCATGGACGGCCCCAGCCCCGCCCGGCTCTACGCAACCCTGATCGGCGGCGTCCTCGTCGTCTTCGGGATCGTCGGCTTCTTCTACAGCGCCTCGTTCGGCAGCCCCGGCACGGTCGACGACGTCTTCGGAGCCTTTCCCGTCAACGGCTGGCTCAACGTCATCCACATCGCGACCGGGGCGATCGGCCTGCTGGTCGCCGGCTACGCGGCCCGCCAGTACGCACTCGTGCTGGGAGTCCTCTACCTCGCGATCGCTCTCTGGGGATTCGCGTCGGCGGCGGGCACTCGATCCTCGGCTTCGTCCCGACCGACGCGGCTGACGACTTCCTCCACCTGATCCTGGGGCTGCTCGGCGTCGGCGCCGCTTTCGCCACCCCCAGATAAAGGGGCACGTCCTCCGCTGCGCGTCCGGGCGTGCCCCGCGGTCTTCGTTCCACAGCCGCCCACCCCGGAATCGCAGAGAGTCAGATTGCGATGCTCATCCGGTGTGGGCTGATCTATAGACGGATGCGGCTTGCGATTGAGCGGAGACTGCTGCTGGTCTGCTGCCGGCCGCGGCGGCGGACCTCGAGCAGCACGAGGGCGCCGGTGGCGAGGCTCCCGGCGCCGACCGCGACCACCGGGCGGACCCAGTTGCGCGGGTCGCGCAGCGCCCGCAGCTCGCTCTCGGAGAGCTCCTCGGCCCAGTCGGACAGCTCCTCCGCCGCGGCCTGGGTGACCGCGGAGAGCGTGTCCTCGACCCGCCCCGAGAGCCGCTCCGGGGGCTCGATCGGCCGCAGCGCGTCGTGGAGCAGCGCCTCGAGGCGCTCGCCCTGGTCAGTCATCGCCCATCTTCTCCTGCAGCTGCCTGATCGCGCGGTGGATGAGCACCTTGGTGGCGCCGTCGGTGCGGCCCAGGGCGCGAGCGATCTCGCGGTTGTCCATGCCGAGCGCGAAGCGCATGATCAGGGCCTCGCGGCGGTCCTCCGGCAGGTGCTCCAAGTTCTCCATCACCTGCCGCAGCTCCTCGCGCCCCTCGGCGATCGCCTCGGTGCCGTGGCGAGCCGCGATCGGGTCGGCGCTGTCCAGGGGGGTCTGCGGCCGGCGCGAGCGGTCGCGGTAGTAGTTGGAGGCGAGGTTGTGGGCGATCCGGATCAGCCACGGCCGCAGCGGCCGGCCGTCGGACTCCCGCCGGGCCCGGTCGAAGTGGCGGTAGGCCTGGAGGAAAGCCTGCTCGGTGAGGTCCTCGGCGTCGTGGTGGTTGCCGACTCGGTAGTAGGCGTAGGAGTAGACGTCGCGCAGGTGCTCCCGGTAGAGGTCCTCGAAGGCGCGGTCGAGCTCCGCCTTGGCGGCCGGGTCGAGCCTGGCCGGCTCGACGTTCTGCTTGGGGCCGCTCACGCGGCCAAGCCTAGTCCGATCATGCCGCCCTCCTGGCGCGCTCGACCCGACGCAATCCGGCGACCCAGGACTCGGCGTCGATCTCGCCGCGGATCAGCGCCGCCAGCCCGTTGAGCGCCTCGGCCGGGACGCCGGCGGCCGCGACCGCCTCGGCCAGCAGCGGAGCCGTGTCGAGGCCCTCGGACGCCTGGCCGATCAGTCCGGGGATCTCCGCCGCCGGGGTCCCGCTGCCGAGCAGCTCTCCGGCGCGGCGATTGCGGCCGGCCGGCGCCATCATCGTCGCGGTCAGGTCGCCAACGCCGGCGAGGCCGGAGAACGTCTCCAGCTCGGCGCCGCTGCCGATCGCGTAGCCGATGCACTCGCGCCAGATCTCGGCGGCGGCGATCCCGGCGGCGTTGAGCCCGTGCGGCTCGGCCGCGGCGGCGGCGAGCGCGGCGGCGTTCTTGGCCGCCCCGGCCATCTCCACGCCGGTCACGTCGCCGGAGCGCTCGCAGACCAGGCCGGCGCGGTCGAAGACCTCGCCCAGCTGGCTGCGGAGGTCGCGATCGGCTGAGCCGAGGACGAGGGCGGCCGAGCCGGAGACGGCCTCGCGCGCATGGGCCGGGCCCGCCGAGGCAGGCGATCGCGCGGGCCCTCACCCGCTCCCCCACGTACTCGGCGGGAAGCTGGCCCAGGGGAGCGATCAGGCCCTTGGTCAGCAGCAGCACGGCGGAGCGGTCGCCGACCCGGTCGCCGATCGCGCCGACCGCCTGCGGCAGCGACTTCGAGGGGATCGCGAGGCAGATCAGGTCGAGCCCCGCCAGCTCGATCTTCGACGCCGGGCGCACGTCGAGGGACTCGGGCAGCTCGACCCCCTCCAGGTAGCGGCGGTTCTCACGCGCTCTCCGACAGCTCCACCGCCTGCTCGGCGGTGCGGGTGCCGAGCTGGACGTCGAGCCCGCCGCGGGAGAGCAGCACGGCGACGGCGGTGCCCCAGCTGCCGGCGCCGATCACCGCGGCGCGGCGCATCGGCGGCAGGCCTCCCAGGTATTCCCACTGGAGCTCGACGTTGGGCCAGATCCGCGCGGTCACCGTCTCCGCCAGGGCCGGCGAGGGATTGGCGGCCTCGGGAAAGGTCATCGCGCGGCCGAGGCGGACCTTCACCTTGCGGGGGCGGATCCGCCAGCCGCGGCGAACGTGTTCGGTGCCGAGCACCGCGGTGGGGACCACCGGCGCACCGGTCTGCAGGGCGAGCCGGCCGACCCCGCGCTTCGGCGCCGCCAGCGAGCCGGTCCGGATCCGGGTCCCCTCGGGGAAGATGCAAACGGTGCCGCCCCGCTCGACCACGAGGCGCGCGGTCTCCATCGCGTCCTCGTCGGACTCGCCGCGGCGGATCGGGAAGGCGCCGAGCCGGGAGAGGATCCACCCCTGCCAGCGGCGCTCGAACAGCTCGACCTTGGCGACGTAGTTCATCGGCCGGCGCCACGGAAGGCAACCGCCGATCGCGAACGGGTCGAGGAAGCTGCGGTGGTTGGAGGCGACGATCAGCCCGCCCTTCACCCGCGCGTGCTCGCGGCCGGTCCGCGCATAGCGGAAGTAGACGAGGAAGAACGGCGTCATGAAGACGCGCGCCAGCAGGTAGATCGACCAGTTGACGCCGTGGCGGCGGGTGTAGTCGTGGTAGGCGGCAAGCCGCTCTGCGGTCACGCAGAGCGCTACACGGGCGGGACCAGACAGTTACCGGGGGCGGGGCGGGCCCACTACCAGGCGCTCTCTATTAACTGCCTCAGCTCGTCGCGGTTGGGTGGGTCCGGTGCGAATGCCAATTCAGGGCGGGCGAGGATCGCGTCTATGGCCTGGTCGAGCTTGGTGCGGTCGGCGCCGGCGGCGCCCAGGCCGGGCGGGTCGCCGCCCAGCTCGAGGATGCGGGGTTCGATCCCGGCGGGGTCGGTGCCGATCGCCGCCGCCAGGGACGCGAGCTGCTCCGGGGCGCGGGGGGCCATGAAGGCCATCGCGCGCGGGAGGATCGCCGCGTTGGTCTCGGCGTGGGGGCTGCCGCAGACGCGGACCAGGGTCTGGCAGATCACGTGGTGGAGGGCGAACATCGCCGAGTCGATCGCGTAGCCGCAGAGGATCGAGCCGAGGGCCAGCGCGGCGCGGTCGCGATCGGCGCGGTCCTGGTCGAGGGAGGCGGCGATCAGCTCGGCGCCGCGCAGCGCGGTCATCCGCGAGACCGGATTGGCGAACGGCGTGTAGAGGGAGTCGGCCCCGTGGGCAAGGGCGTTCATCGAGCACGCCCGCAGCGACCGCTCCGGCAGGCTGGTCATCGCGTCGGGGTCGGCGATCACGAGGTCGGGGCGGACCAGGGCGCCGACCCGGTCCTCGGCGCCGGCGGGCAGGCGGTGGATGCCGGTCATCTCGGCGCCGGACATCGTGGTCGGGATCGCGGCGACGCGGGCGCCTGTCACCGAGGCGACCGCCTTCGCGGTGTCGATCACCCGGCCGCCGCCGAGGGCGACGAGCCGGTGCGGAGCGAACCGACGTCGAGGAGCGCCGCGGCGGCCTCTGGCACGCCGCCCGGCGCCACCTCGTGCATCGGCCGCCGCCGCGCTCGCCAGCCCGGCGGCGCCCGCCAGCGCCCGCTCGGTCGTCAGCAGCTCGAACGAGGCGAAGCCGTGCTCGCGAAGCAGCTGCGGGGCCTGCTCGACGCCGCGTCGTGGCGAAAGACGACGGTGCGGCCGGCGTCCCGCCAGATGAAGTCGCCGTTCACTCGGCGGAGACGACCCGCGGGTTCACGACTGGGCGCAGGTTCGGCTCGACCTCGGCCCGCAGGTGCTCGTAGTCGGGAGGCAGCGAGAGCTTCTCCCCGAGGTGCTCCAGCGGCTCGTCGACGGTGAACCCCGGTCCCAGCGTGGCGATCTCGAAGAGGACGCCGCTGGGCTCGCGGAAGTAGATCGAGCGGAAGTAGAAGCGGTCGATCACCGGGGTCGGCTGGGCGCCGGCGGCGATCGCCTTCTCCCGCCACTCGGCATGCTCCTCGATGGTCGGAGGCCCAGGCGACGTGGTGGACGCTGCCCGCCCCCTGCAGGCCGCGCTCGCCGGGCGGCTCGTCGTAGAGGTAGAGGCCGCCGCGCTTCTCGCCTCGCGCCTCCCAGCCCTCGCCGGCCGGCTCGAACTCGAGCGCCTCGAGCAGCCCGCGGCTGGCGTCGGGCGCCGCGCTGTAGGCGCGCACGGCGTGGAATCCCTGCAGCGCCAGCTCGCCCGGGACCTCCGGGTGATCGGCGATCAGCGGCTCGTCGCCGACCTCGACCACCGCCAGCTCGTGGTCGAGCCCCTCGGGGTCGGAGAAGAGCAGGCTGCCCCCGGCTCGCTCGGACTCGACCCCGTTGGCCGCCAGCCGCTCCGCCCAGAAGGACGAGCGAGTCCTCGGAGCCGACCCGCCAGACGATGCGGTGGACCATGCCCGCCCCCGCCCGCCCCCGCGGCACGCCCGGGTACTCGAAGAAGGTGAGGTCGGACCCGGCGCTGCCCTTCTCGTCGGCGAAGAACAGGTGGTAGACGGTCGGATTGTCCTGGTTGACCGTCTTCTTGACCAGGCGCAGCCCCATCGTCGCCGGCGTAGAAGTCGACGTTGCGCTGCGCGTCCTCGGTGATCGCCGTGATGTGGTGAATTCCTTCGAGCCTCACCGTGTCACGTATAGCATCCTCTCGATGAGCCGCGGACGTCGACGCGCCGTGAGGGCCCTGGTCGTGCTCGGCTCGGTGCTCGCCTTCCTCAGCGTCTTCGCGATCTGGATCGAGCGCCAGGCGCTCAACACGACGACTGGGTCGACACCAGCGACCGGCTGATCGCCAACTCGACGATCCGCACCGCCGTCGCCAACTACCTGGTCGACCAGCTCTACGAAAACGTCGACGTCGAGCAGGAACTCGAAAGGCATCCTCCCCGGCGAAACCAAGCAGCTCGCCGGGCCGATCTCGGGTGGGCTGCGGCAGGTGGCGGGCGACGGCGCCGAAAAGCTGCTGAAGACCTCGACCGCCCAATCCCTCTGGGAGGACGCGAACCGCAGCGCGCACGAACAGCTCGTCTCGGTGCTGGAAGACAAGGGCGAAGCCGTCTCCACCGAAGGCGGCAAGGTGACGCTCAACCTCGGCAGCCTGGTCACCAACCTCGCCGACCAGGTCGGCATCGGCGCCAACCTGGCCGAAAAGCTGCCGCCCGACGCCGGGCAGGTGGAGATCCTCCGCTCCGACCAGCTGAAGACGGCGCAGAACATCGCGGTCGCGGTGAAGGGCCTGGCGCTGCTGCTCTCGATCCTCACCTTCGCCGCCTTCGCCGGCGCGATCTACCTGTCTCGCGGCCAGCGCTGGGTGACCGTGCTGCTCAGCGGAATCGGGCTGATCGCGGCCGGGTTCGCGGTGATCGTCGCCCGCCACGTGGCCGGCGGGATCGTCGTCGGCCAGCTGGTCGCCAACGAAAGCGTCAAGCCGGCCGCGGAAGCGACCTGGTCGATCGGGACCTCGCTGATGACGAGCATCGCGACCACGGTGATCGTGGTCGGCGTGCTGTTCGCCGCCGCCGGCTGGCTCGGCTCGCCGACCGGCTCCGCCCGCACCAGCCGCAGGGCGATCGCGCCCGCCCTGCGCGACTACGCGCCCTACGTCTACAGCGGCCTGGCGATCGTCGTCTGCATCTACTTCCTCTCCGCCCCGACCCAGAACCTGCGCTCGTTCCTGACCACGCTGATCATCGCCGGGATGGCCGCCTTCGGCATCCACGAGCTGCGCAAACAGACGGCGCAGGAGTTCCCCGACGCCAGCTACGGCGACGCCTTCGGCCGCACCAAGGACAGGGTCGTCGACGCCGTCAAAGGCGCCAACCTCGGCGAGCGAGCGGCGAAGCTGCGCCTGCCGGAGATGCGCCGGCCGAGCGGCGAGACCCCGACCTCGGAAGCACCCACCGCCGTCGTCGCGCCAAGCGAGGACGACGCCCGCCTCGGCCGCCTCGAGCGCCTCGCCACCCTGCACGAGAAGGGCGTCCTCACCGACGAGGAGTTCGCCGCCGAGAAGGCCCGCGTGCTGGGCGCGAACGGCGAGCAACGCACCGTAGTCGCGAAGCCCGCCTCCGGAATCGAACCGGAAACCTCCGCTTTACAAGAGCGGTGCTCTACCAATTGAGCTAGGCGGGCAAGGCTGCCGAATATAGACGGCATGGAAGCGACGTTTCGGTTCCTGGAGCCCGACGAGGCGAGCGGTGCTCTGCGAGGCGATCGAGGTTGCCTATGGGGACAGCTACGACGTGCGCTGGGTCTATGACGCCGAGGAGGTGTCGAGGCGACTGGCAGCAGGAACCTACGTGTCCTGCGTCGCCGAGACGTCGGATGGAAAGCTGCTCTGCCACGAGGGGATGAGCCTGGGCGCCGCCGGAGACCTGGTCGGGCACTCCGGGCAGGCGGTGACGATGCCCGCCGCCCGCGGGCAGCACCTCTTCACCAAGACCAAGCGCCACCTGATGGACTGGGCGCGGGAGCAGGGGCTGGCGGGGATGTACAGCGAGGCGACCGCGGCCCACCCCTACAGCCAGCGCGCCAACGTCGAGCTGGGGGCGCACGAGACCGGCTTCCTGCTCGGCTGGATCCCGGCGTCGGTGTCGAACGACGCGGCGGCAGGCGCGCGCCGCAAGCGCCAGTCGGCGGCGCTCTTCTACACCAAGCTGAACGACGGGCACGAGCGCCCCGTCTACGCGCCGGAGCGCCACCGGCAGATCGTCGGACGCACCCTGGAGCTGTGCGAGCTGCGCGGGACGCTGGCCGAGCCGCCGCCCGACGCCGAGCTGGCGGACCGAACCGAGCTGCACGTCGAGGTCGACGCCGACCACAACCTCGCCCTGCTCACCGTCCACACGCCCGGCGAGGACCTGGAGGCGGCGATCTCAGCGGAGCGCCACCACCTCTTCCACCGCGCCGGGCTCGACGCGATCTACGTCGACCTGCCGCTGGAGACGCCCGCGACGGCCCTGGTCGCCGACCACCTCGAGCGCCTGGGCGTCTCCTACGCAGGGGTCTTCCCCAACAGCCGCACCGACGGCGACGTCCTGCGAATGCAGTCGCTGCACCGGGTCCGAGTCACAGCCGACGACGTCGCCGTGGCCTCCGACCACGGCCGCGAGCTCCTCGACTACGTCCTGGCCGACCTCCGCCAGAGCTAGAGCGGGACCTCTCGGGAGGACAGGTGGGCGCCAACCTTGCGCTTGACGCGCTGCAGGGCGTTGTCGACCGTCTTGGTGTCGCACTCGAGCTTCTCGGCCACGACCTCGTAGGAGTAGCCGTCCAGGTACAGGGAGAGGACGCGACTCTCGAGGTCGGAGAGCACGCCCGAGACTCCGGAGAGGCAGGAGACGAGGCTCTCCAGCTCTTCGGCGGCGATCACCTGGTTGACCGGGTCGAACACGGTCGGGCCGGGCAGGATGTCGTCGAGCGTCGTTTCGGAGTCGCCCGCCGCAGCCGGCGTCTGGCTGAACGAGACGTACTGGTTGAGGGGGGTGTGCTTGTTGCGCGTCGCCGTCTTCACCGCGGTGATGATCTGGCGGGTGATGCAGAGCTCCGCGAAGTTGCGGAAGCTCGACTCGCGGTCGGTGCGATAGTCGCGAATCGCCTTGTAGAGGCCGACCAGGCCCTCCTGGATCAGGTCGTCGGCATCGCCGCCGAGAAGGAAGTAGGACGAGGCCTTGAGGCGAACGAAGCCGCGGTAGCGACGGACGATCGCGTCGTAGGCATCGGGCTTGCCTTCCTTGGCGAGGGCGACCAGATAATGATCATCAAGCTCAGGTTGAGAATTAGCCTGATGCGCCCGGACAGCGCCGGACCTGCGCATCGAAGGGAGCCGCATTTCCTGCGTAGGCGTCGATAGAGCCACAGATCCTTCTCCTTGAATGAAGGGTCGTGGCGCCGCTTACCTCCCCCGAGGCGCCCTATTGACTGGGAGATCTCAGACTCAAGCTGAGGTTCACCCTTTATTGGCGCGTTAGTTTACGGTCGCGCAGAGTTCTGTCAACCCCGAACTGAGGTTCGTGCAACCGCCGTTGCAGTTGTTAGCGCTGGCGAACGGCCTCGAAGAGGAGCGCCGCGGCGGCGGCCGAGACGTTGAGGGAATCGACCTCGCCGCACCGGGGCAGGGCTATGAGGCCGTCGCATGCGGCCGCTACGCGGGGGCGGATGCCCTTGCCCTCGCCGCCGAGGACGAGGACGGTCGGGCCGCTCAGATCGACGTCCCACGGAGGGGACGAGGCCTCTGCCTCGGCGCCCCAGATCCAGAAGCCGGCCTCCTTCGCTTCGGCGAGCCAGTCGGCGAGGTTGCGGACGCGGGCGATCGAGAGGTGCTCGACCGCGCCCGCCGAGGCCTTGCAGACGACTGCTGTCACCTCGGCTGAGCGGCGCTCGGGGATGACCAGGCCGGCGGCGCCGGCGAACTCGGCCGAGCGCGCCACGGCGCCGAGGTTGCGCGGGTCCTGAACCTGGTCCAGCGCAACGATCAGCGGCGCATCTCCCCGCAGCAGGCCCCTCGGGTCGGCGTAGGGATAGGGATCGACCTCGGCGACGACGCCCTGGTGGTCGGGCGAGCCGCAGAGCCGCTCCAGCTCCTCCGCCGAAGTCTCCGGCGCCCGCCAGACCCGGTGGACCCGCCGCCTCCCCCGCTCCGCCTCGGCGACCGGCTGCTTGCCGTAGATCATCTGAGAAGCCATCAGGCCTTGGGAACGAGCTTCGCGCCCGTCGGCCGAATCGCGAACCTCCCAGCCCAAGCTCGGCCAGCTCGTCGCGGATCGCGTCGGCCCGCTCGAAGTCCTTGGCGGCCCGTGCCTTCTCTCGCTCCGCCAGCAGCGCCTCTGCGCGTCGTGAACGCTTCTAGCTGCGCGTTGACCTCGCCTCGGCCTGTGAGGGCGCTTCAGATCGACGACTTCTCGATTGCGAGCGAGTCGAGCCCGAGCATCTCGAGCATCTCCTCGCACCGCCTCGGGCGCTCCTGGAATCTCTTCCCGATTGGCTTCTGCGACCAGCTCCGAACACCTCGGCCATCGCCCGCGGCGTGTTGAAGTCATCGGCAAGAGCCTCGCGGAACGCCTCGAGCGCCGCGCGGAGAGTCGGGGGAGGTCTCGGCGGAGCCTCCCCGCTGTTGCTCCGACGAGACCTCCCCCGGCCCCCCACACCGGGTGTTCGCGAAAGAAATTCCGCAGCCTCTCGACCCGCGCCACGGCCTGTTCCATCTGCTCGGGCCCGAAAGCCAGCGGCTGGCGATAGTGGCCGGAGATCAGGTACGCGACAACCGCCTCGCGCCCGTAGCGGTCGAGCGCCTCGGAGAGCTGGAAGATGTTGCCCTCCGACTTCGACATCTTCGCCGCGTCGGTCTCGATCATCCCGTTGTGCATCCAGACTCGCGCGAACGGCCGGCCGGCCGCCTCGGACTGGGCGATCTCGTTCTCGTGATGGGGGAAGACGAGGTCCGAGCCACCGCCGTGGATCGCGAACGAGGGGCCCAGCTCGGCCTCGGCCATCGCGGAGCACTCGATGTGCCAACCGGGCCGCCCCGGCCCCCAGGGCGAGTCCCAGCTGGTGTCCTCGCCCTCCTTGTGCGCCTTCCACAGCGCGAAGTCCAGCGGAGTCCTCCTTCAGCGACGTCCGAGCCGGCCTCCTCGCCCTGGTCCATGTCCTCGGCGCGCCGGTTGGAGAGCTTGCCGTACCGCTCGAAGCTCCGCACCCGGAAGTAGACGTCCCCGCCGGACTCGTAGGCGTGCCCGAGCCTCGACCAGGTCGGAGATCAGCGCGACGATCCCCTCGATCGTCTCGGTGGCCAGGGGCTCGGCGTCCGGCCGTCCCAGCCCGAGCCGGTCGGTGTCCTCGAAGTAGGCCCTCGTCATCCGCGCCGCGAACTCCGCCGAGGGCTCCCCCGCCGCCCGCGCCGCGTCGTAGATCTTGTCGTTGATGTCGGTGACGTTGACGACGAGCTTCGCCGAGTAGCCCTCCGAGCGCAGGAAGCGCGCCAGCAGCGAGAAGATCGACGAAGGGGCGGGCGTTGCCGATGTGGATGCGGCTGTAGACGGTCGGCCCGCACGCATAGATACCAACCTCATGCCCCGGATCGAGCGTCCGAAGCTCTCCACTCAACGTGTCCTTGACTCGCACCTCGCGCATGGCGAGGTTGAGCCTAGAAGGTCCGGTAACCGACGGTCGAGCCTGCGGCCGCCTCGCTGCGAGCCCAGGCGGGAGCCGTCTCGTCGGCGGCGGAGAGGGCTTCGCGCTTGGCGCGCTTGGCGCTCGCCTTGATCTCTTCCTCCGCGGCTCGCCGGGCACGCTCCTCGCGCCGCTCGGCCTGCACCCGAATCCGGTCCGACTCGGCTCGAAGCTGGTCCTCCGCCCGCGCCCGTGCGGCCTCCTCGGCCTCGCGCTCCACTTTCTCGATCAGCTTCTGGACGCGCTCCTCCGCCTCGCGGCGCACGTCCTCGGTTCCCTCCATCACGCGCTTCTCGATTTCGGTCTCCAGCCGCACCGCGATCTCATGAGCCTCCTGCGCTGCCGCTTCGGCGTCGGCTGCGTGCTGCTCCGCCGCGGCAACCCGGCGATCGGCCTCGAGCTGGACTTCCTCGCGCGCCTCGCGCACTCGCCTGTCCGCCTCCGCCCGCGCCTTCGCCATCTCGCCGGCCAGCGCTTCGCGATCGAGCTCGGCGCGCCGCTGCTGCTCTTCGAAGGCCTTCTCGGCGCGGTCGCGGGCCTCCTCCGCGCGCGCGGCGCGGGCCTCGGCCTCGAGCCGCTTCGCGCCCTCGGCGGCGATCCGCTCGCGGCCCTGCTCGCCGAGCTTGCGCAGCGTCGCCATCGCCCGCTCCTTCATCTCGGCCTGGACCTTCTCGGCCCTCGCCTCGGCCACGGCGACCCGCTCCTCGCTGACGCGAACCCACTCGAGGGCCTGCTCGGCGATGCCGCGCACGGTCTCCCGTGCCTCCCCCACCGCTCGCAGCTGCGCCACCGGCTCGCCCATGTTGGCGCAACCTACTACGGCGGCCGGAGGGCTTGCTACCCCGCCGAATACCGGAAAGGCCGCAATTTGCGCAGGTCGGACGCGCCCTACGCGGAGGGCTGGGCGTCGCGCTCGCGCAGGACGCGCTTGAGGACCTTGCCGGTGGCGTTGCGCGGCAGCTCGTCGAGGAACTCGACCTCGCGCGGGGCCTTGTAAGAGGCGAGGTTCGTCTTCACGTGCGCCTTCAGGTCGTCCTCGTCGACCTCAACGTCGGCGGCGACCACCACGAACGCCTTCAGCCGCTGCCCATACTCGTCGTCCTCGACGCCGATCACCGCCACCTCGACCACCGCCTCGTGGTCGGCGAGCAGGTCCTCCACCTCGCGCGGGAAGACGTTCTCGCCGCCGGAGACGATCATCTCGTCGTCGCGGCCGTCGATGAAGAGCCGGCCGCCGGAGTCGAAGTGCCCGACGTCGCCGGAGCAGAGCAAGCCGTCGATCACCTCTTTGCCGCCGCCGCCTGTGTAGCCCTCGAAGGACATCTCATTGCCGACGAAGATCCGCCCGATCTCGCCCTCGCGGGACCTCTGCTGCCCGTCGTCGTCGTAGAGGCGCACGACGGTGCCGCGCGGCGGGCGGCCGGCCGTGCCCGGCGCGGCGCGCAGGTCCTCCGGCGTGGCGACCGTCGCGTAGGCGACCTCGGTCGAGCCGTAGAGGTTGTAGACGGTGTCGCCGAAGCGGTCCATCCACTCGAGTCGCCAGCTCGCCCGGCAGCGCCGAGCCGGAGAGCGAGGTGATCCGCAGCGAGGAGAGGTCGTACTTGGCCAGGGTCTCCTCGGGCAGCCGCAGGATGCGCTGGATCATCACCGGCACCGACGGCCAGCACCTGGGCGCGGCTGCTCCTGCACGGCGCAGCAGCGTGTCCTCGGGGTCGAAGCGGCGGCGCAGGACGATCGTCGAGGCGGTCGGCAGGCTGATCACGAAGTGGAAGAAGCCCCAGGAGTGGAAGAGCGGCGCAGCGATCATCATCGTCTCGCGGCTGCGGAAGGGGATCTTGTCGATGAGCGCCGCCACCGCGAGCAGCCCGTCGGGGCTGGAGCGCTGGGCCCCCTTCGGCGTCCCGGTCGTCCCCGAGGTGAGGATCACGAAGCGCGGTTTGTCGGGGGGCGGCTTCAGGTCGGACTCGTCGCCGCCCGCGATCAGCTGCTCCAGCGTCGGCTCTCCGGCGATCCTCCCCGTCGCGCCAGCCGACCACGCGGGCGACGTCCCCGTCGACGCCCTCCGAGCAGCCCGGAGAACTCCTCGTCGTAGACGAGCACCTTCGGCCCCTCGCGCTTGGTCACCTCCGTCAGCTGGGGGCCGGCGAACATCGTGTTGAGGTAGAGCGCGCTGGCGCCGAGCTTGGCGGCGGCGAGGGTCGCCTCGACGAAGCCGCGGTGGTTGCGGCACATGATCCCGACCCCGTCTCCGTAACCGATCCCGATCTCGGCGAAGGCGTGGGCGAGCGCGTTGGAGCGGCGGTGCACCTGCTCGAAGGTGAGCGAGCCGCGCTCGTCGATCAGCGCGGTCTCGTGCGGGTAGTGGATCGCCGCGGTCGTGATGCCGAGGCGCCGGCGAGGCGCCCCAGCGCAGGAAGGTCGGAGACGACCTTCACGGACTTGTCGGGGCGGTGCAGGCCAAGGATGCCGGCCTCGCGCAGCACCTTGACCTCGAAGGCTGTGTCTGAGACCGTCTGCCGCGCTGCGACGCGATAGAGCCGAGCTTGCCCATCGGAGCCGGGAAGCCTAGTGCTAGTCGCTCTCGACCGAAGCGACCGCCATGCAGGCGATTCCCTCGCCGCGGCCGATCCATCCCATCCCCTCGTTGGTGGTCGCCTTGACCGCTGACGCGGGCGGAGGTCGCGTCGGCGATCGTCCGCTCCATCTCGGCCTTGTAGGGGGCCAAGCGCGGCTGCTCGCAGACGACGGTGGCGTCGATGTTGACGATGCGGCCGGCGATCGTGCCGACCACGGTCCGCAGCAGGTCGATCGAGTCGGCATCGCGCCAGCGCTCGTCGTCGTCGGGGAAGAGCGTGCCGATGTCGCCCTTGCCGGCGGCGCCGAGCAGGGCGTCGATCACCGCGTGTGCGAGGACGTCGGCGTCGGAGTGGCCGGCGAGCCCACGGTCGTGGTCGATCTCGACACCGCCGAGAACGAGGCGGCGCCCCGCGGCGAAACGGTGGCTGTCGTAGCCGATTCCAACGCTCATGCTGCTAATCCCTGCTCACCGGCGCCCCAGAATCTAACCGCTCGAGCCTGCGCTGGCGACGCGCGAACACGCAGATCTCCCCGACGCCCAGCCCGTCGAGGAACTCGACCGCCCGGTCGTAGCCGAAGCCGACCTGCTCGGGAAGGTGAGCGTCGGAGGAGAGGGCGAAGACGGCGCCGGCCTCGACGCACATCTCGGCGAAGCTGCGGGCCGGGTAGATCTCGCCAACCGGCTTGCGCAGGCCGGCGGTCGAGACCTCGACCGCTATCCCGCTGTCCGCGATCGCCTCGACCGCGGGCTCGTAGAAGAAGCGGGGATCGCGCTCGGGCAAAGGCCGGGCGCCCCCCCAAACCTTGACCAGGTCGGGGTGGGCGAGGATGTCGAAGAGGCCGCTGCGCGCGCACTCGGCCAGCGACTCGAAGTAGCGGCGCCAGACCTCGTCGGGGTCGCCGCGCGCCTCCCAGGCATCCCATCCCTCGTGGTCGACCGCGCGGTCGCCGACGAAGTGGACCGAGCCGACGACGTAGTCGAAGTCGCGCGCCTCCAGCAGCGCGGCCGTGCGGTCCTCGGCGCCGGGGACGAAGTCGCACTCGACGCCCAGCTTCAGCGGCGTGCCGCGGACGAACTCGCAGTAGGCGTCGAGGTCGTCGCGGGCCTGTTCCTCCCAGAACGGGTGGCGCCAGAGGTCGAGCGCCTGGGTGAAGCGGTAGACGTGCTCGGAGACGCCCAGCTCCCCCACCCCGGCCGCCGCGGCGGCGGCGAGGTAGCGGTCGACGTTGGCGGCGGTGAAGAAGCGCTCGGGCGGCGTGTCCCCCTCGTCGGGCCGCAGGTGCAGGTGATAGTCGGTCAGCACGCGCCGCCGAGCCTAAGGGACGCGGCGCGCGGGTACGCTGCCCGCCATGGTCCACCTGCGGATCGTGGTCCCGCCGGACCGCACGAAGAAGGTCATCGACCTGCTGGAGGCGGCTCCGTCGGTCTGCAACCTGATTCTCCTGGCGGGGGCGGCGCGCAGGCCGGCCGGCGACCTCGTCCTCTGCGACGTCGCCCGCGAGGAAGCCAGCGTGATCATCGACGACCTGAAGGAGCTGGGCATCCCGCGCGACGGCTCGATCGCGCTCGAGCAGATCGACTCGCAGCTCTCCGACGCCGCGACACGGGCCGAGCGGGCCGCCCGCGGCAGCCCCTCCGACGCGGTCGTCTGGGAGGAGGTCGAGGCGCGCACCTCGGAGAGCACCGAGATGGGCGGCAACTTCCTCGCCTTCATGGTCCTCGCCTGCCTGATCGCCTCGGTCGGCATCTTCACCGGGTCGCCGATCCTGATCGTCGGCGCGATGGTCGTCGGGCCGGAGTTCGGGCCGATCGCCGGTCTCTGCGTGGCGATCGTGGAGCGGCGGCCGGCCGTGGCCTGGCGCTCGCTCGCCGCCCTCGCCGCCGGCTTCCCGATCGGGATCACGGCCGCCTTCCTCTTTACCCTGATCGCCAAGGCGACCGGCCTCATCGCCTCCGGCTTCACCAGCGCCGGGCACCCGTTGACCCAGTTCATCTCCCACCCGAACACGCTCTCGTTCGTCGTCGCCTGCTTCGCCGGCGCCGCGGGGGTGCTCTCGCTGACGTCGTCCAAGTCGGGGGCGCTGGTCGGGGTGCTGATCTCGGTCACCACGATCCCCGCCGCCGCCAACATCGGCGTCGCGGCCGCCGGCGCCGACTGGTCCGAGTGGCGGGGCGCGATGGCGCAGCTGGCGATCAACCTGACCGCGATCGTGATCGCCGGCGTCGGCACGCTCTCCGTCCAGCGCGGGCTCTACGAGCGACGGCGCACCCAGCATCTCAACGACGGCGCCCGTGCCGCGGCGGGACTGCCAGCGGACCCGCAGAGAGGCCCCGTCGAGACGATGATCCGCCAGCTCGCGATTCTCCTCGCAGCCTTCGCGGGAGGCGCCGTCCTCGCCGGAATCCTCGGCGCGGCCAGCCTCGGCGTCGCCCTTGGGGTAGGGCAGGTGACCTTCGCCGCAGCGCTGTCCTGGGTCTTACTGCGCTGAGCGCTCGCCGAGCAGCAACTCGGCCAGCTTCAGATCGGTCGGCGTCGTCACCTTGAGGTTCTCGGGCGGGGACGGATGGATCAGCACCCTGCCGCCGGCCGCCTCCACCAGCATCGCCTCGTCGGTTGCCTCACGCGTTCGCTCGGGGTCGGCGGCAGCACGCTCGAGCCAGGCGGCGAGGGCCTCTCGAAGCGCGGCGGTCCGAAAGACCTGCGGTGTCTGCGCCGCCCAGAGCCGGCCGCGGTCCAGCGTCTCCTCCACGACAGTTGATGAGTTGATGACCCCATAGGGGTCACAAGTCATCACTCGATCGCCAGAGCGGGTGCGACTCGGGGTCTCGGCCGGCCTCCTTGCAGCCGCCGCCTCCGTTGCCGCCACCTGCTTGATCGTGTCGGTCACCGGAGTGGCGGCAATTGCGCCGTCGGCCTCGGGATCGGCGACCAGGGTCGCGACCACGCCCTCGATCAGCTCGGGCGTCACCAGCGGCCGCGCCGCGTCGTGGACGGCGACCAACTCGGTCCCGACCGCCTCCAGCGCATTGGCGACGGACTCGGCGCGCGTCGCGCCGCCGGCAACGACACCGAGGTCGTGGCCGCCGAGGTCGTGGACGTGGCCGGGCGGGCAGGCGACGACGATCGAGCGCACCCGCCCGGCGGCGCGGAAGGCCGCGATCGACCACTCGACCATCGGCCTCCCCGCCACCGAGACAAAGGCCTTCGGGCCGCCGGCGCCGAGCCTCTCGCCCGAGCCGGCGGCCGCGATGACCGCGGTGACCGCTGCTGCGTTAGACGGTCGCCGTGGGGGCGAAACGCTCCTCCAGCAGCCCGTCGAGGAACTCCTCCGCGCCCTCCTCGTCCTTGTCGAGCGCGTACATGAACTCCGAGGCGAGGATCTTCTTCGCCCGGGTGTACATCTGCTTCTCTCCGGTGGAGAGGCCCTTCTCCATCTCGCGGATGGCGAGGTTGCGAACGACCTCGGCCAGCTCGAACACGTCGCCGGTCTTGATCTTCTCGCGGTTGTACTTGAAGCGCCGGTTCCAGTTCTTCGGCATGTCCGACACGTCGTCGGTGAGGACGTTGGTGACCTTCCTGATTTCCACCTCGTCGATCACGCGCCGCAGCCCCGCCTTGCCGGCGTTCTCGCAGGGGACCATCACGGTGAGTTCGTTGTGGAGGATCTTGATCGTGAGGTACTCACGCTCGACCCCGATCAGCTCGCGGGTCTCTTTCTTCATCACGAGACCCGCCCCATGATGGGGATAGACGACCTTGTCCCCCTCCTCGAAGTCGCAGACGTAAACGTCCTCTTCGAAGGCTGCCTCCATGGCCTCATCTAGCTCGGAAATCGCTTGCTCCTTTCGGTTCGTGACAGCGCCCATCGCCGTCAACTCTGCAGGTACCGATCGACCAGGTCGACCTCCTGAAGCCTCCGCAGGCCCTCGCGGATGTCCTTGGCCCTGGTCGGGCCGACCCCGTCGACGGCCTCGAGATCGGCGTCGGAGGTCGCCAGGACCTCCTCCAAGCCGCCGAACTCGTGGATGATCTTCTGGACTACAAGCTTGGGGATGCGGGGGATGCGGCCGAGGACGCGGTAGCCGCGCGAGGCGACCGGGAAGTCCAGGGTGTTCATCTTGCGGTCGTAGCCGAGCAGCTCGGCCAGGCGCCCGAAATCGAGCACGTCCTGGTGGGGCATCCGCGCCAGCGACTGCAGCACGGCGGCGAGGTTCTGCTCGGAGTCCTCGACCGAGTAGTCGCGGATCAGCGCCGTCTTGTCGGCGGCGACGCCGACCATCGTCTCCTCCAGCTGCATCTCGATCAGGCGGCCCTCGGTGCCGAGCTCGACGATGTAGCGCTCGACCTCGACCGCCATCCGGGTCACCAGCTCGGCCCTCTGCAGCACGGCAAGCACGTCGTAGAGGACCCCGCCGCCCTCGAACTCGAGCACGGTGAGGCGGGAGGAGACCTGATCGAGCCGCGCCCGGTACTTGTCCAGCGTCGCCAGCCCCTGGTTCGCCTTGGCGAGCACCGCGGGGATGTCCTGGAGGATGTACTTGGACCCCTGCACGTAGAGGGAGACGACGTCTCGGCGCTGGGAGATCGCGATCACGAGGGCGTCGGTCTGTTTGGAGACACGCTCCGCCGTGCGGTGGCGAGTGCCCGTCTCCGAGGAGAGGATCGTCGGGTCCGGCATCAGCTGTACGTTCGCCCAGGCGATGTTCGTCGCCTCGGCGTTGAGGACGATCGCGCCGTCCATCTTCGCCACCTGGTAGAGCATCGCCGGCGTGTAGTCGATGTCGAGCTTGATCCCACCGGAGAGCAGGTGGGAGAGGTCGCCAAGGTCGCCGACGACGATCAGGCCGCCGGTGCGGGAGTGGACGATGTTGTCGAGCCCCTCGCGCAGGGCGCCACCCGGCGCGACCATGTCGAGGGCCCTCAGTAGCCGGGGGTCCTGTCGTTCTGAAAGCTCGTGAAGCTCATCCCCGGGCAAAGCTGGCATCGCTTTCTAGGATGGCAAAAAGCGCTCTGGAATGCGGTCCGGGGATATCCGTGTGGACAGGTCGGGATGGCCTTTGTCAAGGACTCAACCCACTGAGAGCGGCGAGATCCCGCTCGGGGTCGATGTCCCAGCGCTCGCCGACCGCAGCGAGGTCGTCGCTGAGCGCCCAGCGATCGGGACGCTCCTCGCCCTCGTGCGCGGGGCTGGCGCCCTTCAGCGCCATGCACCCGGTGTTGTCGCCAATCGCGCGGATCGCCGCGACGTCCTCGGCGGTGAGACGCTGCTCGGCCGGCAGCGCGGCCAGCTCCACCCGCTTCGCCTCGATCGGGCAGGCCTCCTCGCCGGCCTCCTGAATCAGGGTCGGGACGACGCACTCGACCGCGGGGTGGGCGAGGTTCCACTGGCAGGCGAGCTGGATCGGGGTCAGCCTGGCCCGCTCGCGCGATCGGCAGAACCCGCTCCAGCTTCTCCAGCCCGGCCTCGATCCAGCCGTCGGGGCGGAAAGCGCGGTGGTCGCCCTTGGCCAGCTCCATCCCGGGACGCAGGTCGCCCCAGAAGAGGCCGCCGTAGTCGACCACCCGGGTGATCACCCTCACGCCGTGGCGGGCGGCCGCGTCGAGGCAGAGCTCGCCGGGCCAGGGCTCGAACGGGTTGAGGATGATCATCGCCCAGTCGATCCGGTCGCCGAAGCGCTCCAGGCAGGAGATCAGGTCGAGGGTGAAGCCGTTGGCCGGGCCTGGGGCGACGCCGATCTGCGCCGCCAGCCCCGCCTCGCGCAGCGCCGCCATCCCGTCCCACACCGCCTCGCTGCTGTAGCCGACGCGGTCGGGGTTGTGGAGCAGCAGCAGGTCGAACGAGTCGGCGCCGATCCGCTCGAGGCTGCGCTCGGCCGCCATCCGCAGGTAGGAGGCGTACTCGCCGGGGCCGCGCAGCGCCGGGTCGGTGAAGCGGGGGAATCCGCGCGGGCCGTCGCGCTCGCCCTCGTAGAAGTCGTGGCCGACGGCGCCGACCAGGCAGTAGTCCTCGCGCGGCACGCCCGCCAGCGCCGCGCCCAGAGCACCGGTCGGCCTCGCCCTGGCCGTAGGCGTCGGCAGTGAGCACGGTGTCGACCCCGTCGCCGGGGCGCAGCAGCGCCGCCAGCCGCTCCTCCTCGATCGCCTCGCCGAAGCGCAGGAACCTCCCCCCGCTCCAGGTACCGATCGCGCTGCGGCCCGGCTCACGCACTGGCGGGGGCCCTGCTCAGGAGTCGGCGTCGCCGGAGGGGCGATCGTCGACGTCCGGCTCGACCTCGCCGTCGCCGTCCTTCTTCGCCCCGACGCCGACCTTTTCGGGCTCCAGCTCCTGGGGCGTCGCGGTGTGCTTCGGCGGCTTCTTCGGTTCGACGATGGTGAGGCTGAGCGGGCGTTCCTCCTCGTCGCCGGAGGGATCGCGGGCGACCATCACGGTCGAGCCGGGGGTCATCGGGCCCTGGCGCAGGACTTCGTCGGCGAGCGGGTCCTCGATGTAGCGCTGGATCGCGCGGCGCAGCGGGCGGGCGCCCATCGAAGGGTCCCAGCCCTTCTCGACCAGGAGGTCCTTGGCCTCGTCGGTCAGCTCCAGCTGCAGTTCGTGCTCGGCGACCTGAACGCGGACGCGGTCGATCATCAGGTCGATGATCTCCTTGACCTCGTCCTTGGCCAGCTTGTGGAAGACGATCACCTCGTCGATCCGGTTGAGGAACTCGGGCCGGAAGACCTTTTTCAGGTCGCTCATGATCCGGTTCTTCATGTCGTCGTATGACATCCCGGTCTCGTCGGCGACGGTGAAGCCGATCGAGGTGTTCTTGGCGATCTCCGACGCGCCGATGTTCGAGGTCATGATCACGATCGCGTTGCGGAAGTCGACCGTGCGCCCCTGGGCGTCGGTGAGCCGCCCGTCCTCGAGGATCTGGAGCAGGATGTTGAAGACGTCGGGGTGGGCCTTCTCGATCTCGTCGAGCAGCAGCACCGAGTACGGCTTGCGCCGCACGGCCTCGGTCAGCTGGCCACCCTCGTCGTAGCCGATGTAGCCCGGCGGCGAGCCGACCAGGCGGCTGACCGCGTGCTTCTCCATGTACTCGGACATGTCGATCCGGACCATCGCCTCCTCGTCGCCGAAGAGGAACTCGGCGAGGGTGCGGGCGAGCTCGGTCTTGCCGACCCCGGAGGGGCCGAGGAAGATGAACGAGCCGGCCGGGCGCTTCGGGTCCTTGATCCCGGCGCGCGAGCGGCGGATCGCCTTGGAGACGGCGGTGATCGCCACCTGCTGGCCGATCACCCGCTTGTGCAGTTCCTCCTCCATCCGAATCAGTTTCTTGGTCTCGGCCTCGGTCAGCTTGAAGACCGGGATCCCAGTCCACATCGAGACGATGTCGGCGATCTCCTCTTCGCCGACCTCCGGGCGATCGCCGCTCTCGCCCTCGGCCCACTCGTCCTCGAGCTGGCGCTTGCGGGTGGTCAGCTGACGCTCGCTGTCGCGCAGGTTCGCCGCCTTTTCGAACTCCTGGGCCTCGATCGCGGCCTCCTTCTCGCGCCGCGTCTTCTCGATCTCCTCCTCGAGGTCGCGGTAGACCGGCGGCGCGCTCATCGACTTGATCCGCATCCGCGAGGCGGCCTCGTCGATCAGGTCGATCGCCTTGTCGGGCAGGAAGCGGTCGGAGATGTAGCGGTCGGCCAGCTCGGCGGCAGCCGACAGCGCGTCGTCGGTGATCTTCACCTTGTGGTGCTGCTCGTAGCGTTCGCGCAGCCCTTCGAGGATCTTCACCGTGTCCTCGGGCGAGGGCTGGTCGACCCTGATCTGGGCGAAGCGGCGCTCCAGCGCCGAGTCGCGCTCCAGATACTTGCGGTACTCGTCGAGCGTGGTCGCGCCGATCGTCTGCAGCTCGCCGCGCGCAAGGGCCGGCTTCAGGATCGAGGCGGCGTCGATCGCGCCCTCGGCCGCGCCGGCGCCGACCAGGTTGTGGAGCTCGTCGATGAAGAGGATGATGTCGCCGCGCTGGGTGATCTCTTTCATCACCTTCTTGAGGCGCTCCTCGAACTCGCCGCGGTACTTCGAGCCGGCGACCAGCGCCGCCAGGTCGAGTGTGTAGATCTGCTTGTTCTTGAGCAGCTCCGGAACCTCGCCCTTGTTGATGCGGGCGGCGAGACCCTCGACCACGGCGGTCTTGCCGACCCCGGGCTCGCCGAGCAGCACCGGGTTGTTCTTGGTCCGGCGGGAGAGGATCTGCATGATCCGCTCGATCTCGGTTTCGCGGCCGATCACCGGGTCGAGCTTGCCTTCCTCGGCGAGCTTGGTCAGGTTGCGGCCGAACTGGTCGAGCAGCTTCGAGGACTTTTTGCCCTCACCGCCTGCTCCACCACCGCCCGAGCCCTGACGGCGCCCGCCGGGGCCGGACAGCATCCGGATCACCTCGTTGCGGATCTTGTCGGAGTCGGCGTCGAAGTCGAGCAGGATGCGGGCGGCGACCCCCTCGTTCTCACGCACCAGGCCGAGCAGGATGTGCTCGGTGCCGATGTAGTTGTGGCCGAGCGAGAGCGCCTCGCGCAGAGCCAGCTCCAAGACCTTCTTGGCGCGCGGCGTGAACGGGATCTGTCCCGAGGTGACCTCCTCGCCGGAGCCGACGATCCGCACCACCTGGGAGCGGACGCGTTCGACCGTGATGTCGAGCGACTCGAGGACGCGGGCGGCCAGGCCCTCCTCCTCACGCAGCAATCCGAGCAGGATGTGCTCGGTGCCGATGTAGTTGTGCTTGAGCGTGCGCGCCTCCTCTTGGGCCAGGACGACCACTTGGCGGGCTCGCTCTGTGAATCTCTCGAACAATGGCTTCCTTACTTGATCGAACTCGGCTGGGTAGAGGAAGTTCCGGAGACGCCCTTCGATATCGGGAGGCGCCCATGTGCCCTTTAAACGATACCGGGACCGTGCAACCGGCCTTTGGCCCCAGAAATCCGCTAACAGCGGACTTTTGCACGCTCTGGGAGCACCAAGCCGGCCGCGTCAGGTGCGCATCGCCGGGAACAGCAGGACCTCGCGCAAGCTAAGGGCCCCGGTCATCATCATCACCAGGCGGTCGATTCCGAGGCCGACGCCGCCGGTCGGGGGCATCCCCTGCTCCAGCGCTTCGACGAACGCCTCGTCGAAGGGCTGGGCCTCTTCGTCGCCGCGCTTGCGCTCGGCGGCCTGCTGCTCGAAGCGGCGACGCTGCTCGTCGGGGTCATTGAGCTCGCTGAAGGAATTGGCGATCTCTACGCCACCGACGAATGCCTCCCAGCGCTCGACCAGTCCCTCCTCGCTGCGGTGCGCCTTGGCGAAGGGCGAGAACTCGACCGGGTAGTCGAAGACGAAGGTCGGCTGGTGCAGGTGCGGCTCGACCTCCTTGGAGAGCAGGCCGTCGACCAGCTTTCCCCAGCCCTCAGCGGGGTCGAGCTCGGCGCCCATCGCCGCCGCCAGCGCCTCGCGAGTCGGGTGCTCGGCGATGTCGACGCCGGCGCGCTCGCGGATCGCCTCGCGCAGCGTCACCCGCCGCCACGGCGGCGCCAGGTCGATCTCGACCTCGCCGCGCTTCACCTTGGTGGTGCCGAGAACCCGCTCGGCGACCTCGGCGACGAGCAGCTCGAGGTCATGCGCGGTCTTGCGGTAGTCGGCGTAGGCCTCATACCACTCGACCATCGTGAACTCGGGGTTGTGCTTGTGGGAGACCCCCTCGTTGCGAAAGTCCTTGCCCAGCTCGTAGACGCGGTCGATGCCGCCGACGACCAGCCGCTTCAAATACAGCTCGGTCGCGATCCGCAGGTAGAGGTCGCGGTCGAGCGCGTTGTGGTGGGTGACGAAGGGCCGGGCCAGGGCGCCGCCGTAGAGCGGCTGCAGAACCGGCGTCTCGACCTCGAGGAAGCCGTGGTCGTCGAGCCAGCGGCGCACCTCGCCGACCGTGCGCGTCCGGGTCGCAAAGAGCTGGCGGCTCTCTTCGTTGGCGATCAGGTCGAGCTCGCGCCGCCGGTAGCGAGTCTCGGTGTCCTCGAGGCCGTGGAACTTTCCCGGCGGCGGCCGCAGGCTCTTGGCGAGCAGGCGCCAGCGGGTGAGGGTCAGGGTCAGCTCGCCCCCGCGCCGGGTCGCCATCGCGGTCCCCTCGACGCCGACGATGTCGCCGAGGTCGAGATGGACCAGCAGCTCATAGGCCCCCCTCCCGAGCAGATCCTCGCGAGCGTGGATCTGGATCTGCCCGCTGCCGTCGCGGAGGTCGAGGAAGCAAGCCTTGCCGTGCCCGCGGCGGGCGACTATGCGACCGGCGACCCGATGGTGGGACTCGGTTTCGATCCCCGGCGCCAGCCCCTCGTGGGCGGCCCGCACCTCGGCAATGTCCTCGCGCTCGCCGAACTCATGCGGAAACGGATCGATGCCCGCGTCGCGTATGCGCTCCAGCTTCTCCCGCCGGTCACGGAGGACATCGGTTCCGCCCCCCTCCTCAGACTCGGTCATTCGAGCGAGCCTATAGGCCTCAGACTTTCTCGATCTTGGTGATTTTGAGTTTCTTCTTCGGACCGCGAGGAACCTCGACCGAGACCACGTCGTTGCGCTTGCGGCCGACAAGCGCCTTGCCGATCGGCGACTCGTTGGAGAGCTTGTGCTCCAGCGGGTTTGCCTCGGTCGAGCCGACGATCTGGAATTTCTGCGAGTGGCCCGTCTTCTGGTCTTTGACGTGGACGATCGAGCCGAACGCGACCTCGTCGGTGCTGATCGCCTTCTCGTCGATCACGGTCGAGCGGCGCAGGCGCTCTTCGAGCTGGGCGATCCGCTGCTCGAGCAGCGCCTGCTCGTTCTTGGCGTCGTCGTACTCGGCGTTCTCGGCGATGTCGCCGAACTCGCGCGCTTCCTTGATCCGCTCCGCGACCTCGCGGCGTTTGGTCGTCGAGAGACGCTCGATCTCCTCTTTGAGCTTCTCGAGACCTTCGGGTGTGATCACGGCCTGGCGACTCATCGGTTAATCCTCGCTTTGGTGGCGGAAGAGCCTAGAAACGGCTTCAAGACCCAAAAACGCCCGGCTGCGGCAGCATTGCGCTCGCCACACCTGGGCACGAAGTCGCGGGATTATAGCGACGGGTCTACCTGGGCAATCGAGGACTTTCTACGCAATCGTCACGGGCGCCCCCAGGCCGCCGATCAGCTCCTTCGCGCGGGCCAGCGAGGCGCTGCGCTGGAGCTCGCCGGCGAGCGCCGCGGGCGGGTCGAGCGCGGTCATGTACCAGGGGTAGAACTTGCGCAGGTAGCGCTCCGCGCGCTCGCTCCCGAAGTGCTCCTCGGCGCGGTCCATCACCCAGAGCAGCTCGGCGACGACCTCGTCGCGACCGGGGGGCTCGGTGCGACGGCCGGTGAGCTCCTCGAAGAGCCATGGGTTGCCGAGCCCCCCGCGGGCGATCATCACCGCGTCGGCCCCGGACTCCTCGTAGGCGCGGCGCGCCGCTGCGGCGCTCTTCAGCCCGCCGGAGACGATCACCGGAACGTCGACGCTCTCCGCCAGCTCCCTGGTGAGGGCGTAGTCCGAGCTTCCCTTGTGGCCGGTCGTCGCGGCGCGCGGGTGGAAGGCGACGGCCGCCACCCCACCCTCGGCGACGAGGCGCAGCGCCAGCTCGAAGCCGGAGCGGTCGCCGGCCTCGATCCCGGAGCGCAGCTTCACCGTCACCGGCAGGCCACTGCCCTCGGCGGCGGCGCGGGCGAGCGCCAGCGCCAACCCGGGGTCGCGGAGCAGCTCGGCGCCTGCGCCGGTGCGACGCACCTTGCGCACCGGGCAGCCCATGTTGATGTCGATCAGGTCGGCGCCGGCCTCGGCGGCGATCGCCGCGCCAGAGCGCATCACGTCGGGGTCGTGGCCGAAGAGCTGCACCGAGACGGGGTGCTCGTCGGGGTGGATCCGCATCAACTCGCGCAGGGTGCGCTCGTTGCGGTGGTGCAGGCCGAAGCTGGAGACCATCTCCGAGACCGCGAGCCCGGCGCCGTGGCGTTTCGCCTGCAGCCGCACGAACCAGTTGCCGATCCCCGCCAGCGGCGCCAGCAGCACGCGATTGCGAGATCGGCACACCGCCGATCTCAGAAGGGATCAGTCAGTTCATTCCTTGTTGCGCTCATGGATTAGATGCGAGGCCCTTCAGGGTAAGCAGGTCGTCGACCTCGTCGATCGTCTCGGTGAAGGGGACGATCGCCTCGGCCAGGCCTCCCGTCGCCAGGAAGCGAGCCTCTCCCAACTCCTCCTCGATGCGACGGGCGACGCCGTCGACCAGGCCGGCGAAGCCGAAGACGACTCCCGACTGGATCGCGGCGCGGCTGGAGCGGCCGATCGCCGAGTCGGGCTCCGCGAGATCGATGCGGGGGATGCGGGCGGCGCGTTCGACCAGCGCGGTCAGCGAGATCTCGAGGCCGGGGGCGATCGCCCCGCCCAGGTACTCGCCCTCGGCCGAGACCGCGTCGAAGTTGATGCCGGTGCCGAAGTCGACGACGACGCAGGCGCCGCCCACCCGATCGTAGGCCGCCACCGCGTTGACGAGCCGGTCGGCGCCGACCTCGAGCGGGTTGTCGATCAGGATCGGCATCCCGGTCTTGATGCCGGGGGCGACCAGCAGGCACTCGGCCTCCAGATAGCGCTCGGTCAGCTGCTCGTACTGGGCGCCGAGCGGCGGCACCACCGAGGAGACGCAGACCGCGTCGAGGCCGTCGAGCCCCATACCGCGCAGCGCCAGCAGGCCGCCGATCCGCTCGGCCAGCTCGTCGCCGGTCGCGCCGGCGCGGGTCTGGAAGCGCCAGTGCTCGGCGAGGCGCTCGCCGTCGAAGGCGCCCAGGTGGGTCTGCGTGTTGCCGACGTCTACCGCAAGTAGCACAGATGCGATTATCGCCGCAGGAAAAGAAATAGGGCGCGAGGCGCCCGGATGCGCATAGGATGCGTCGCCAGTGAAGGTCCGGCTCTACACGATCCCCGGCTCGCATCCTGGAGTGGCGGCGCAGCTGATGCTCAAGTACAAGGGGATCGCCTTCAAGCGCACCGATCTTTTCCCCGTTATCTCGAAGCTCGTCGTCCGTGGGCTCGGGTTCCCCAGACAGACCGTTCCGGCGATGAAGATCGACGGGCGGCGCGTGCAGGGCTCACGGGAGATCGCCCGCGAGCTGGACCGGCTGCGGCCCGAGCCGCCTTTCTTCCCCGCCGACCCTGAGAAGCGGGTGGCGGTCGAAGAGGCGGAGCGCTTCGGCGACGAGGAGCTGCAGCACCCGGTCCGCCAGCTGATCTGGTGGGCGCTGAAGCGGAACAAGGCGCCGCTGCGCAGCTTCTCCGAGGGCGCCAAGCTGGGCATCCCGATCGGCATCGCGCTGAAAACCGCGGCGCCGATCGTCGCCCTCTCCGCCCGCTTCAACGAGGCGACCGACGAGAACGTCCGCGCCGACCTCGCGGCCTTCGGCGGGCTGTTGCAGCGGGTCGACGACCTGATCGCGGCGGGCACGCTGAACGGCGATGAGCTGAACGCGGCCGACTTTCAGATCGCGCCGAGCATCCGCCTCGCGATGACCTTCCAGGACCTGCGCCCGCCGATCGAGGCGCGGCCGGCGGGCCGGCTCGCCAAGCGAGTTCAACCGGAGATCGCAGGGGATGTCCCGCCGATCTTCCCTCCCGCCTGGCTCGAACCGCTGCGCAGCGCGTCAGCAGCGGCCTGACTTTGCCGCTGCGCACTTTCACCCCAGCGGAGTGGGGTCAAGGTCGGCAGGGCGAGCGATCGACGCGTTCGCCGGGGCCGAGGGCGGCGAGAGCGTCGGCGAGACGCGTCCCGTCTGGGAGGGCCAGCTCAGGGTCCAGCTCCAGCAGGGGGGCGAGGACGAAGCGACGGGTGCGTCACCTCCCGGTGCGGGAGGGTCAGCCGCTCGGTGGAGAGCTCGAGGTCGCCGAGCAGGAGCAGGTCGACGTCGAGCGGGCGGGGGCTGTGGCGGGGGGCGTCGAGGGCGCGGCCGCGCTCGGCCTCGATCCGCTTGCAGAGGTCGAGCAGCGCCTCGGGCTCGAGGTCGGTGCGGATGCGGACCGCGGCGTTGAGGAAGTCGGGCTGGTCGGGCACCTCTCCCACCGGCTCCGTCTCATACGTCGAGGAGACGGCCTCGACCTCGACGCCCCGTTCATCCAGCAGCGCGATCGCAGCGCGCAGGTGTCCGGCGCGATCGCCCACATTCGACCCCAGCCCCAGGTACCCGATCCGCATAGATTCACCGTCGATTGACGAGTTGACCCCCCCATGGGGTGGAGAAGTCGTCAATCGCTACTCGGCCTCGTCGCCTTCGTCTTCATCCACACCCCGCTCGTGGGTGACCTCGACGGCGACCTCCTGGATCGCGAGTGGAAGCGGCGGCTCGGGCTTGGCGGCCCGAACCCGGACCGACTCGCAGCCATAGCGCTCCATCAGCCGCTCGCCGACGACCTGGGCCAGGCGCTCCAGGGTCCTGTAGCTGCGCTCGGTCGCGGCAAGGGCGACGATGTCGCAGACCTGGGCGTAGTCGACCGTGTCCTCGAGCCGGTCGGTCAGGACCGCGTCGCAGTCGGGCACGTCGAAGGAGACGTCGAACTCGAGCCGCTGCCCGACCTCCTGCTCGGCGTCGCTGACGCCGTGGTGGGTGTAGATCGAGAGTCCGCGCAGCTCGACCTCGACGCTCGACTCGATCCCGTTTCCGTGAGCCTCCATCGAACTGGAACCTATCCCAGGATCGCGGCGGCGACGGTCATCGCCTGCCGCATCTCGGCGACGTCGTGGACGCGGAGGACGTCGGCCCCCTCGGCGGCGGCGAACACCGAGGATGCGATCGTCCCCCCGAGGCGCTCGCTCGCCGGCGACCCGTCGACCTTGCCGATGAAGCTCTTGCGCGAGGTCCCGACGACCAGCGGACGGCCGAGAGAGCTCAGCTCGCCGAGCCGCCGCAGCAGCTCGAGGTTGTGCTCCAGGGTCTTGCCGAAGCCGATGCCGGGGTCCAGCCAGATTCGCTCCTCGTCGACCCCGGCGGCAAGCGCCTCCTCCATCCGCTCCCCCAGGAACGCCTTGACATCGTCGACCACATCCTCGTAGAGAGGGTTCTCCTGCATCGTGCGCGGGGTCCCCCGCATGTGCATGAGAACGACCGTGGCGCCGCGCGCCGCGCACATCGCCGCCATCTCGGAGTCCCCCTGCAGCGCGGTCACGTCGTTGACGATCGTCGCCCCGGCGTCGAGCGCAGCCTCGGCGACCGACGACTTGGAGGTGTCGATCGAGACCGCGGCCCCTCCCCCGGCCAGCTCGCTCACCACCGGCTCGACCCGCGCCAGCTCCTCCTCGGCGCTCACCTCCTCCGCGCCAGGTCGCGTCGATTCCCCACCCACATCCAGAATCTCGGCCCCATCCCGAACCAGCTCTTCCCCATGCGCGATCGCCGCCCCGGGATCGAGGTACAGCCCCCCGTCCGAGAACGAGTCCGGCGTCACATTCACAACCCCCATCAGCTTCGGAGTCATGGACGAAGTATCGCGGCCGCTGGATTGGGGCCACGGGGCACCTCCCGAACGGGCGGATACTCAAAGTCGCCGACGCTAATTAGCGTCGGCGACTTGTCCGGGCGGGAGGTGCCCCGTGGCTCCCGATCTAGGAGGCGTCGCCGCCAGCGAAACCGGGACGGGGTCGGGGCGCCGGCCGCGCACCTTCGCGCTGCGGGCGCTGCGGCTCGGCGGCCGGCTCGGCTGGCTGCGCCGGCTCCTCCTCGTCGGCGAAGACCTCGTCCTCGGGCTTGCCTTCGAGCAGCGCCACGAACTGCTCGGCGTCGATCGTCTCGCGCGCGAGCAGGATCTTCGAGACGCGGTCGAGCTCCTCGCGCTTGTTGGTGAGGAGGTCCTTAGCGGTCTGGTGGGCGCCCTCGACGATGCGGCGGATCTCGTCGTCGATCTCGCGGGCGATCTCGTCGGAGTAGTCGGGTTCGGCGCTGAATTCGCGACCGAGGAAAGGCTGGCCGCGATCGTGGCCGAAGACGCGCGGGCCAAGCCGCTCGGACATGCCGAAGCGCATCACCATCTGCTTCGCCGTCTCGGTCACCTTCTCGAGGTCGTTGGAGGCGCCGGTGGTGATCTCGCCGAAGACGATCTCCTCGGCGGCGCGACCGCCCAGCGTCATCGCCATCGTGTCGGTCAGCTCCGCGCGGGTGGTGAGGAACTTGTCTTCGGTCGGCATGCTGATCGTGTAGCCGAGCGCCTGGCCGCGGCTGACGATCGAGACCTTGTGAACCGGGTCGCAGTTGGGCAGCAGGTGCCCGACGATCGCGTGGCCGAGCTCGTGATAGGCCGTGATCAGCCGCTCCTTCTCGCTCATCACGCGGGTCTTCTTCTCGGGACCGGCGACCACCCGCATGATCCCCTCCTCCAGCTCCTGCATGGAGATCTCGCGGTTGCCCTGGCGAGCGGTGAGCAGCGCCGCCTCGTTGATCAGGTTGGCGAGGTCGGCGCCGGTGAAGCCGGGGGTCTGACCGGCGAGCGCGTCGAGCTCGATCGCCTTCGCCAGCGGCTTGCCGCGGGTGTGGACCTCGAGGATCTGCTTGCGGCCCTTGCGGTCGGGGCGGTCGACGACGACCTGGCGGTCGAAGCGACCGGGCCGCAGCAGCGCCGGGTCGAGGATGTCGGGACGGTTGGTGGCGGCGATCAAGATGATGTTGTCCTTCATCTCGAAGCCGTCCATTTCGACCAGCAGCTGGTTCAGCGTCTGCTCGCGCTCGTCATGGCCACCGCCCATGCCGGCGCCGCGGTGGCGGCCGACAGCGTCGATCTCGTCCATGAAGATGATGCAGGGGGAGTTCTGCTTGGCCTGCTCGAAGAGGTCGCGGACGCGGCTGGCGCCGACGCCGACGAACATCTCGACGAAGTCCGAGCCGGAGATCGAGAAGAAGGGCACGCCCGCCTCGCCGGCGACGGCGCGAGCGAGCAGCGTCTTGCCGGTGCCGGGCGGGCCGTAGAGCAGGACGCCCTTGGGGATGCGGGCGCCGAGCGCCTGGAACTTCTTCGGGTTCTCGAGGAATTCCTTGATCTCCTCGAGCTCCTGCACCGCCTCGTCGACCCCGGCAACGTCGCGGAAGGTGATTTTCGGCGCGTCCACCGACATCCGCTTCGCTTTCGATTTGCCGAAGTTCATCACCCGCGAGCCGCCGCCCTGCATCTGGTTCATGAGGAAGATCCAGAAGCCGAAGAAGAGGACGAAGGGCAGGATGTAGGTGAGCAGCGAGAGCAGGCTGGAGCCGCCGGTGCCGTGGACGGTCGTCTTCACGTTGGCGCTGTCGAGGGCGTTGATCAGGCTCTGCTCGGTGTTGAGCGGATAGCCGGTGGAGAAGCTTTCTTCGTTGCGCTCCTTGACGTCGAGCGTGTTGTCCTTCGTGTTGATCGAGACTTCTTTGATCTTGCCGCTCGCGATCAGGCCGGTTTTCGGCTTGATCAGTTCGTTGTAGGAGGGCGCTTCGGTGCTGGGCCCGGGGCTGATCAACCGCTGGGCGATGAAGGCGAGGATCACCACCAGCAGGATCGGGAAAGCGGCGCTCTTGAAAAAACGTCTCACGGAGAGGAAATCAGCGTACCAGGGGGGTTTCTCCCTCTAATCGGCGAGCGCCGCCACGTAATTGAGGTTGCGGTAGCGCTGCGCATGGTCGAGGCCGTAGCCGATCGCGAAGCGGTTGGGGATCTCGAAGCCGACATAGCGGGGCGAGAGGTCGACGCGGAGGCGCTCGGGCTTGGTCAGCAGCGCGCAGGCCTCCAGCGAGGCGGGGTTGCGGGCCCGGAGGTTGCGCATCAGATAGTGGAGCGTGAGGCCGGAGTCGATGATGTCCTCGACGATCAACACGTGGCGACCTTCGATCGGAGCGTCGAGGTCCTTGAGTATCCGCACCACGCCGGAGGTGTCCGTCTGCGAGCCGTAGCTGGAGACCGCCATGAAGTCGATCTCGCAGGCGACGCTGACGCTGCGCATCAGGTCGGCGAGGAACAGCACCGCCCCCTTCAACACCCCGACCATGACCAGGTCGCGGCCATCGTAGTCCCGGCTGACCTCGGCGCCGAGCTCGGCAACGCGGCGCTGCAGCTCGTCGCTGGGGACGAGGGTCTCTCCGATCGCCGGGTCGGTCATGGGCGCGAGGTTAACGCTCGGCGCGCACAATCCCGCGCTCGGCGACGGCTCGGACGCCGCTGCCCAGGTCGAGCATCGCGGTGCCGGTGCGGCGCAGGGCGGCGACCTCGTCCGCGTGGTTGGCGGCGCCGGGAACCGGCCGGCCGGCGGCAGCATCGGCGAGACGCTGCACGACCAGGCGGCGCAGCGCCGGGGGGAGCTCGGCCAGCCGCTCCAGCGCGATCGCGCTGCGGGGGGCGCCGTTGGACGATCCTGCCAACTCGACATCGACCAGCGCGTCGAGGACGTCGGCCTCGTCGCGCAGCAGCTCGGCCGTGCGCAGAACGTTCGCGGCCGCTGCCGGGTGGATCGCCGCCAGCGCGGGCACGAGGCCGTGGCGCACCCGGTTGCGCGCATAGGTCGATTCCTCGTTGGTCGCGTCGTCGCGCCAGGCGAGCTCGCGCTCCTCGCAGTAGGCGGTCGTCTGCTCGCGGGTGCAGCTGAGCAGCGGCCGCACCAGCTGGCCGTCCCGCGGCCGCATCCCCAGCAGCGCCCTCCGACTCGGCGAGGAGGCGAGCCGGTAGAGGATCGTCTCGACCTGGTCGTCCGCCGTGTGGCCGGTGGCGATCGCGGCGCCATGCGGCAGCGCCAGCCGCGCCGCCGCGCCGTAGCGAACGTCGCGAGCCCAGGCCTGCAGGTTGCCGGGGCCCTCGGGGCGCTTGGGCCGCTCCACCTCCAGCTGCACCCCAAGCCGCTCGCACAGCTCGGCGCAGAGCCGCTCGTCCTCGCCGGAGCCCTCGCGCAGCCCGTAGTTGAGATGAAGCGCGACGACCTCGTCGGCCCCCAGGATCCTCACCGCGACGTCGAGCAGGCAGACCGAATCGCGACCGCCGGAGAGCATCGCCACAACCGGTGTGCCAGCGGACAGCAACCCGCCGCCGCGCACCTGCTCGAGGGTCTCCTCCGCGCTCATCACATCCGCTCGCGCTTCGCTCGCTGCACGAAGAACCAGATATCGACGTTTGCTCGCTCCGCGCTCATGATGCGTGGTGGACTAGGAAGAGCGGGGTCGGCGCCGGGAAGCCCTTGAGGCTGACCTCGCCGATCGGCTCGAACCCGAGATGGTCGCGTCCCGCGATCGCCTCGACCACTCGGTCGGTCGCCATCACCTCTCCCGCCTGCGCCCGGGTTACCACCCGGTGCGCGAGGTTGACGTGGGTGCCGAAGTAGTCGCCGTCGCGGTAGACGGCCTCGGCATAGTGGATGCCGACGCGGGGCTGCGGCCGTTCGGAGAAGCGATCGAGGAAGCCAACCGCCCACTCGGTCAGCGAGGCGGCATCGGGGGAGACGACCATCACCTCGTCGCCGATCGTCTTCACGATCGTCGCCTCCGGCGGCAGCGTCGTCTCCACCGTTTCGACGAAGTTCTCGACCACGTCGAGGGCCTCCAGGTCGCCTTCCTCCTCGGTGTAGCGGGTGAAACCGGTGATGTCGATGAAGCAGAGCGTCACCGTGACCTGGCCGAGCTCGCTGGCCGGGGTGCCGAAGTCGGTCTCCATGTGACCGACCACGTCCTGCTCGAGGAAGAAGCGCAGGTAACGAGTGTGGAGGTACTCGGTCAGCGGCGCCGCCAGCGGCAGGATGTCGGACGCCAGCTCCCCCATCTCCTCCGCCATCTCCAGCTCGGGGACGGCATCGCGGATCATCGGCTCGTGCACGTAGAGGTGGAACAACCTCACCTCGGCGTCGGCGATGCGCCGCATCGACTGGGCGTAGACGCGAACGAGCTGGAGAAAGGCGACAAGCGGGAAGCCCGCGGCGAGGACGCGGGCGCAGTGGCGCAGCGCGGCGACGTCGGCGGAGCCGAGCAGCCGCTCGCGCTCGGTCGGGGTGCCGAGGATGGCGAGGATCCGCTCGAGCAGCTCCGGCTCCAGTCCGGTCTCCTCCGCCACCTCCTCAAGCGTGACCAGGTCCTCCTCCTCGGAGAACAGCTCTTCGGCGAAGCCGAACGCGAGCCTGCCCTCGCGGCCGGCCCTGCGCAGATCCTCCAGCGAGTGGCCTCGCTCCCGCATCCGCCGCACCACCCGCGCCTGCGCCGCCGCCGCCGCGGTCCAGCGGCCCCGTCGCACCGGCACGATCTTCTCCTCGGCCCAGCGCTTGAGGGTGGCGGCGGGAACGCCGGAGCGGCGTGAGGCCTCGCCGAGGGAGATGCGCTCGTCGTGGAGCATCGCCCACGAGGATAAGGTCAGCCACCGTGCCGAGGCGACTCCGCCCCACCGCGCCGATCGGCGCCGACGCCATCCTGGTCGGTGACCCCGGCCGAGCCCTGCTGCTGGCACAGGAGTTGCTCGAGGCGCCGAAGATGAGCAACCACGCCCGCGGTCTCTGGGGCTACTCGGGAAGGACTCCGGCGGGCGAGGCGCTGACGATCCAGGCGACTGGGATGGGCGGACCGAGCGCGGCGATCGTGCTCGACGATCTCGCCGAGCTAGGGGTGCGCCGAGCAGTGAGGGTGGGAACCTGCGTCGCGTACGACCCGGCGCCGGCGACCGGCGCGCTGCTGGTCGTCGGCTCGGCCGAGGGCCACGGCGAAACCGCCCTCCCCGACCCCGATCTCACCGAGCGGCTGGCGCAAGAGCTGGACAGCGAGGGCGGCGCGGTCATGGTCGCGAGCTTCCACGAGCCACCCAGCCGAGCGACACCGCACCCGCCCGGGGCGATCGCCGCCGACATGCAGACCGCCACCGTGCTGGCCCGAGGGCGCGCCCTCGGAGTCGCCGTCGCGGCGATCCTGATCGTCGAAACGGCCGCAGGCGGCGAGCAGATCGCCGACGAGGATCTCGAGGACTGCCGCGAAGCGGGCCGGACGAGCCGCCGCAAGCGTATTCTCATCCTGAAGTCGAGGGTTAGTCTTTGCTTTTTTTGGCCAGGCCGCGGCGGATCTCGGCGAGGTCGCGCGAGATCTCGTCGATCTGCTCCTCGACCTCCTCCAGCCGCTGGGAAAAGGAGCGCAGGCGCCGCTCGAGGCGCTCGACGTCGCCCGCCGAGGGCAGGTTGAGCGCACTCATCGCCGCCTGCTGGGCCTCGAGCGCCTTCTCCCGGGCGCCGAAGGCGGCCGAGATCGCGTTGTGCAGGGTGGGGTTGTCCAGCACCGCCTGAGCGAGCTCGCCGAGCGCCTGCTCGCTGCGCGCCCGCAGCCCGTCCTGGTCGTCGTAATCGACGGTCATTGACACCAGCTTAACGAGCCCATCCGGCCCGACTGAAACGCTCTCGGCCTGCAGGCATGAATGCGACATTGATTAAGGCCTTGTTGGGAGGCGGCGCAGGCCGTTGCGTGCCCCTCGGCGAGCAAGTAGCTTGGTCGGGCCCGTTGTGCGGCAGGAGCGAACACGAGTTGCGTAATCCGTTGCAGCGGGAACTAGGCGCCAAGGGATGACACACAAGCTCGCACTGACCGTTGCGCTGGCCGGCTTCTTGGTCGCGACGGCGCTTGGCGTGGGAATGGCGGGGGCGGACCCGCTGGCGGCCGGCGAAGGCGCGCCGGCCACGCTCCCGGCGACGGTCCCCGCTCCCTCTGTCCAGGCTCCGGCCTGCGCCAACGGGGTCGACGACGACGGCGACGGGCTCCTCGACTCCGCCGACCCAGACTGCACCTCTCCCTCGGACGAAAGCGAGGCGCCCGCGCCGAGCGCCGTGGCCGGCGCCGCCCTCGCCGCCCCCCAGCCCGGCGGTGTCCACCAGGGCACGCCGATCGGCGGCGCGAAAGGCCAGCACGGCGGCGTCACCCGCAACCAGGGCATCTCGGCCGGCGACGGCAGCAGCGCCGACGGGGGGGTCAGCTTCCCCAGCGCCACCGGTGGCGGCGACCAGGCGCAACCCGAAGTCGCCACCGGGGGCTCGCAGTTCAACGGCGGCGGCTCCCCCACTCCGGCCAACCCGACGGCGACGATCGCCAGCTTCGGCCCCGCTCCGATCGGCGTTCCCAACTTCGTCATCGACTCGTTCGAGATCCCGCCCTTCCTGCTGCCGATCTACCAGGCTTGCGGGACGCAGTACGGGATCCCCTGGGAGGTGCTCGCCTCGATCAACAAAATCGAGACCGGGTTCGGCACCAACCTCAACGTCTCCAGCGCCGGCGCCGTGGGCTGGATGCAGTTCCTGCCGTCCTCCTGGGAAACCTACGGCCTCGACGCCAACGGCGACGGTCGCAAGGACCCCTACAACCCGGTCGACGCGATCTGCGCCGCGGCCCACTACCTCAACGTCGCCGGCGGCACGAAGGATCTCTACAACGCGATCCTCGCGTACAACCACGCCGACTGGTACGTGCAGGAGGTGCTCACCTACGCGCGGGTCTACGGCAAGCTGCCGGCGAATCTGGTCGGCTCGCTGACCGGCCTCACCGAGGGCGCCCACTTCCCGGTCGCCGCCGACGCCCGCTACGCCGACGACGTCTCGGTCCGCGAGACGCTGAAGCGCGCCACCCCGCGAAACGAAGGCAGCAAGTCGCTGGGCAACGCAGCCGAAGTGATCTCCTCTTCGCCGACCCGGCGCGGCATCAACATCTTCTCCCACCAGGGGGCGCCGGTCGTCGCCGTCAACGACGGCAAGATCAAGGCGATCGGCCACTCGCGCAAGCTGGGCAAGTTCATCGTCCTCGAGGACGCCTACGGCAACCGTTTCACCTACGCCGAGCTGGGCCAGATAGTCCGCGCCGGCGGCGGCGTCCTCGACTCGGGCGTGAAGCACCAACCGGTGGTGAACACCGAGAACCTGCGGCCGCGGCTCTACGCACTGCCGCAGCGAGCTCGCGACCACAGCGGCAAGGCCGACCTCGGCAATCGCGTCGAGCGCTCCCGCAAGCAGCTGCGGGTAGGCGCACGGGTCCTCGGTGGCGCCGTGATCGCCCGCGTGGGACCGAGCGCCAATGGCGTCGAACCGCACATCAACTTCTCGATCCGCCCGGTCGGCGCGGGCGCGCCGCGGATCGACCCGAAGCCGGTGCTCGACGGTTGGAAGCTGCTCGAAGCAACCGCGATCTACCGCGCCGACGGCAAGAGCCCCTTCGCCCGCGACCTCAGCGTCGGCGGGGTGCTGCTGCTCTCCAAGGAAGCGCTGCAGCAACGCGTCCTCGACGACAAGAACCTCTCGATCTATCCCTGTGGGCGCACCGACATCGCCTCCGGCACGATCGACCGCCGGGTCCTGGCGACGCTCGAGTACCTGGTCGCCAAAGGCTTCCGGTTGACGATCACCTCGCTGGAGTGCGGCCACGGAGACCTCACCTCCTCGGGCAACATCTCCGAGCACAGCACCGGCGACGCGGTCGACGTCGCCGCAATCGACGGCGTCCCGGTGATGGGCCACCAGGGGCCCGGGACGCTGGCCGACGCGCTGATCAAGACGGTGCTGCGCCTACAGGGGACGATGCACCCACACCAGGTGATCTCGCTCGAGAACCTGCCCGGGCCGACCAGCTTCGCCCTCTCCGACCACGCCGACCACGTCCACATCGGCTTCTCGCCGGGCTTCGAAGTCGAATACGTCAGCCCCTTCCTCAATGCAACGACCGGCCGCATCGACCAGGGGGTCGACTTCACCGGGACCGGGCCGATCGCCGCGGTCGGCGACGCCGTCATCCTCAGCACCGGCGCGCCGGGCTGGCCGGAAGGAGGCGGAGTCCTCTACAAGCTGCTGAACGGGCCGCAGGCGGGCCAGGTCATCTTCGTCTACGAGGGAGTCCAGGCCACCGTGCGCCCGGGCCAGAACGTTTCCGCCGGCGAAGAGATCGCGAGCTTCGTGCCCGGCGGCTCGATCGAGATGGGCTTCGCCGACGCCAACGGCACCCCGCTCAGCCACGCCGAATACACGGAGGGCGTCGAAACCGTGTGGGGTCGCAGGATGGCGGAGTTCCTCTCCACCGTCGGCGGGCCCAGCGTCCTCACCCCCGGTCTCGGTCAACTCTCGCCGGAGAAGTGGAACCGGCTGATCAAGCGCCTGGGAGAAATCGAAAACCCGACCGTCCCCACAGAGCCCTCGAAGTACTCGCTGCCGGCAGGCAAGGGCAACTAACAGAGAGAATCAGGGCTTCTGGCTAAGGGTCCTAAGCTCTTCGGATTCGCGCAGCTCGAGTTCGCCGGCGCCCTCGCGGTCGCCGACGGGCGCTACCTCGCGCGCGGCCGGGGGGGTGAGGAGAGCGTGCTGGTCGTCGAAACGCTCACGGCGCCGGCGCCTCCCTCGCGCCGGCGTCGCCGTCCACGCCAAGCGGCAACCGGCACGCGGCCGGCGATGCTGCCGCTGGCCCGCGCCACCGCGGTGCGCGCCTTTGAACCGTTCGAAACAACGCAGGACGCCGCCCGCTGGCTGGACGCGGTGAGCGAGGCCGAGGACGCGGTTGACGCGCTCCTCGCCGACGCGATCGGCCTCTTGAACCGGGCGCTGCACGCCCATGCCGCGGCAAGCGCCGACCCGCACGCGGCCGAGCTCAGCCTCGAGCGCGCCGTGAAGGTCCGGATCGGCTACGGCAGTGGCGACGAAGTGGCGTCGGGCAACTTCGCAGCGGCGCGGGAGATCGACGTCTGGGCGACCGGGGCCTCGCGGCGCCGGCGCCGGGCGGAGAACCTCAACCCCCAGCAGCGAACCGCGGCGGTGCTGGGTGGGCGCGAGAAGATCGACGCCTGCGAGACGCTGCTGTTGCGGGCTCGCGCCGACCTCGACGCCGGCCGCAACCGCGAGGCGGCGCTGCAGCTCCGAGTCGGCTTGGAGGCTCTGCTGGCCGAGCTGCAGGCGGCGGTAACGGACCCCGGCCACGATGAGGACATGGAGACGCTGCACGAGCGGCGAGGCGAGGCGGGCGAGGCGGCGAACGCAGCGCTGCGGGGCGAGCTGGACGCCGCGGCCGCGGGGAGCGTGGGCGAGCTGCTCGAGATCTGTGAGCGGGTGCTGCGGCGCCGGCGCGTGCTTCAGGGCTGACCGAGCCTTAACCTCAAGGTGAGAGTTTGGCCTGGGCCGTGCTCACAGGGCGAGGCGGCGGACGACCACGTCATCGAGCAGGGACTCTGCCAAGTGATGCGCCTCCTCCAGGGCGACTCCCTCGATCGAGGGCACCCCGATCACCGTCAACCCCGCCGCCCGGGCGGCGGCCACGCCGGTCGGCGAGTCCTCCAGAGCGACGACGCCGGGGCCGGGCTCGACGTCGAGGCGCCGGCACGCCTCCAGATAGGGGTCCGGCGCCGGCTTCGGCGCCGCCACCTCGTGGGCGCTGAGGACGACGTCGAAGTGGTCCTCGAAGCCGGCGATCTCCAGCGAACGGCGCACGAAGACGAGCGGCGAATTGGAGACGAGGCCGATTGGCGTCCCTCGCTGCCTGAGCGAGTGCAGCAGCTCGCGCGCGCCGAGCATCGCCTCCACCCCGTGCTCGAGCTCGGCGACGACGAGTGCGTTCAGCTCCTCGATCAGCTCCGCGGCACGGCCTGGCTCCTCCAATCGCAGTTCGAGGACGCCGCCGGCGATCTCGGCTGAGGTACCGACCAGCTCACGCTTGTGGCCGGTCGTGAACTCGACACCCCGCCGTTCGAAGAGATCCTGCTCTGCCCTCGTCCAGACGGACTCGGTGTCGAGCAGCAAGCCGTCATTGTCGAACACGACGGCGTCGGGCACAGGTTCCACCTACGCTGCCGCCTTGCGCGCCGAGACGAACTGGCCGAGGCCGGCGACGCGCTGCTCGACGTCGCGGAGGCCGCGCTCGGCCAGGCAACCGGTCAGCTCCTCGCGGCCGAACATGCGCACGCCGGCCAGCGCGCGGGTGACTGCGCCCAGGGCCCGAGGGGACAGCGGCCCGCGGTTGCAGCTCGCCAGCAGCGCCACCCGACCGCCCGGAGCGAGGACGCGAACGATCTCCTCGAGCGCCTTCATCGGCTCCTCGATCAGGTAGAGCGCCGCGAAGCAGCAGACCGCGTCGAAGGCGCCGTCGCCGAAGGGCAGATCGCAGGCGTCGCCCCGCACGTAGGCGAGGTTGGCGCCGCCGCCGTGCTTCACCGCCGCGGCGAGCATCGTCTCCGACGCGTTGACGCCGACCACCAGGCCCTCGCCTGCGGCGCGGGCGAAGTCGCGGCTGAAGTTGCCCGGCCCGCAGCCGACGTCGAGCACACGGTCGCCGGGCGCGATGTCGAGCATCTCCAGCGCGATGCGGTGCTCGCCTGCGGTTCCCGGCCCGATCGCCCCCATCAGGACGTGGGCGCCGAGCGGGCGCCAGAGGCGCTCGTAAACCAGCGGCAGCACGCGGCTGCGCATCAGTCGCTGGCCCGGGTGCGACCCGGTCGGGTCCCGCTCGCCCAGCAGGTTGACGTAGCCGGGCTCGACGGAGGGCTGCTGCGAGCCCGGCGCCACTCGAAGCTGTCCGAGGGCCGCCTCGATCGAGGCCGGAGGGGCGTCGGCGGTCGTCGAATCGCTCATCTCAATGCCCAGGCCCCGACTCGCAACCGTGCGAGCGGCCGACTCCGGGGCTGCCATCGCAGTAGTCATGGCCGGGCCCGCCGTAGAGCTGGTCGGCGCTGGGTCCGCCATAGAGGCGATCGTTGCCGGGCCCACCGTGGCAGCCATCCTGCCCGGGACCCATGTAGCAGGCGTCGTTCCCGCGCCCGCCCCAGCAGCCGTCGCTGCCCGCGCCCGCCCGGCAGTAGTCGTTGCCGGCGCCACCGACGCAGTCGCTGTTCCGCTCGCCGGTGATGCAGACGTCGTTGCCGCCGCCGCCGACGCAGCGGTTGCGTTTGGTGCCTTCCGAGTAGCAGATGTCGGGCTCGCCGTTGCCGATCAGCTTGTCGGAGCCGGCGCCCAGGTGGGCGGTGAGGGAGACCGGCAGGGGGTCGAGCACTTCGACCTTGTCGCCTTCGGGGCCCATCTCGACTTCGATCCTGCCAACCCCCGCGAGCGGGCAACGGAGGCCGTGTCGGCCGTGGGTGCAGCCGACCTGGCCGCCGCGATTCAGATAGCCGTCGACGACGATGGCGTCGCCGCTGACGGCAAGGCGCAGGTGCGAGCTCGAAGCGGGGCCGTGGATGACGATCTCGCCTTCTGAGGTGGCGGTGGTGGGGCTGGCGAGGAGCGCGAGCGCCGTGAGCGCCGCCGCCACCGGCAGCACGACCCGTTTCTTCTCTTGGTTCAGCATTTCCTCAACGTGATCGCCCTCAGGTGGGCGGCGGTGAGCTACCCAGTGATGTTCATATCGGCTAATTAAAGGCTGACGTAAAGCCGGTGCGGAGCCTGAGCTACTTCTCCCGCTGCACTAGCACCTTCGTCGCCGCCCGCGCATCGACCGCGCGAGTTCTATCGCCGATCCGCACGCGAAGCTGGGCCGTGGCTCCTGCGACCGCGCGGGTAACCTGCGCTCCGGGCACGAGCCCGAGCTCATACAGCCGGGCGAGGACTGGGCCGTCCTGCTCTACGAGGCGCGCCACCCTCGCCTCCTCGCCCGGGGAAAGCGTGGCCAGCGCGCTCAGCTCGCGGCCCTCCTCGCGAGCCTGGGCGGGGTCGATCGGCCACCCGTGCGGGCAGCGGTGGGGGTCGCCGAGCGCGCGAGAGACCCGCTCGATTGCCTCGTCGTCGAAGGCCCCGTCGAGGAGCCTGGCCTGCTCATAGGACTCGGCCGGAGGGTAGCCGAGGAAGTCGCTGGCCAGGCACTCGAGCAGGCGGTGGCGCCGCACGGCGCGGTCGGCAGCGACGCGACCCTTCGCCGTCAGCATCAGCTCCTTGCGTGGGCTGCGCTCGATCAGGCCGGCGGCATGAAGCCGGGCCAGCATCTGCCCGGCCGAGACGCGCGAGACCGAAAGCAGCTGCGACACATGCGCCGCCAGGGTGGGGGCATCGGCGGCGAGGGCGCCGCATTGAACCACCGCCGAGGCCAGCGCGTCGACGGCGAGGAGGTAGTCGTCGACCCCGTGCGTTCGCTTCCTTGGTGCTGCAGGGTCAGGGCGGGAGGGTCTGGGCGCTCGTGCGCGCCGACCGCTCGCCGGCCGTTGGCGAATTCGTGCTGCGACCTCGGCGGCGAGCTGCGCCACGTCGACCTCGGCCGCGCTCTGCCCCTCGACGCCGAGCTCGGCAAGGTTCAGCGCTGACCGCAGTGGCACGCCCTTGGCCTGCAGCAGCCGCACGCTGCAGCCGGAGGCGCAGCCGTCGAGCGCGATCACCGCTCGACCGCCACGAGCTCTCCCGTCGAGGAGGCCTGCGTCCTCGGCGGTCTCCACAACGGCCAGCTCGTCGAGTGCGGCGGCGGTCTGCCGAGCGATTTGTGCGCTCGGACTGCCACCCTGGCAGGAGATCAGGAGCGGAAGTCGAGCAGTGGCCGTCATCGGATCAAGCTCACACCTGGTGCTGTTAGGGCTGCCTAACATGTGATAGGAGTTAGGACACCCTAACTATATCTCGCTCCGCGGGAGGCGCTCGATCTACTCGGCACTCGTCATCACGATCCGCGAGACCTTCGAGGCAAGCCTGCTCGTCGGCGTCGTCTTCGCCCTGCTCGCCCAGGAGCAGGAACGGCGCCTGCGTCGTGTCGTGTGGCTGGGTATCGCGATCGCCACGGCTGCGAGCGCGCTGCTCGGCATCGCCCTCGTCGCGAGCATCGGCAGCCTCCGCGGGCACAGCCAGGCGCTTGCAGAGGGTCTGCTCATGTGGAGCGCCGCCGCCATCCTCACTTACGTCCTCTGGTGGATGGGAAAGCGCGCTCGCGAGCACTCGAGCGCACTGCGCGTGGAGGCGCGGGCGGCGCTCGGCGCGGGCTCGGGGCTCGCACTGCTCGTGCTGGTGTTCTTGACCGTCTTTCGCGAGGGGGCCGAGAGCGTCCTCTACCTCAGCGCCACGGCGGCGGGACACCCCGCGCGCGGGGTGGCGACCGGTGCCGGCATTGGTCTCGTCGCCGGCGTATCGACCGGCTTTGCCGTCTACCGCGGCGGCACCCGCATCCTCGACCTGCAGCTCTTCTTCCGGGTGACCACGGTCATCCTGCTCGCCTTCGCCGCCGGCCTCGTCGGTCGCGCCACGCTCGCGCTCCAGGCCGCCGGCCTCTTTCCGGGCACGATCCACCTCTGGGACACGAGCCGCCTGCTGCCCGACAGCTCGCCGGTCGGCGCCGCGCTCTCGGCGCTCGTCGGCTATACGGCGCAGCCCTCGGTTCTCCAGCTCATCTTCGTGGCGAGCTACCTCGCGATCGTTCTCTCGCTCCGCGCTCGCCCGAGCGGTGCGCGCCTGGTCCCGATCGGGCGCGATTACGCCCACCCGCTCTACCGGATCGTGCGCGACGCGCGGATCGTGCGCGCTCTGCCGGCCGCGATGGGGCTCGCGCTGGCCCTGCTGCTCGCCGTCGCCGCCCTGCACGTCAATGTCGGCCCGTTCGACAACCGCGGCTGGATCCGCCTCGGGCCCTTCACCACCGTCGGGGACGAGAACAACCTCTTCGAGTTCGCCCTGTGGATCCTCTGGCTGCCGCTGCTCAGCCTGGGGACGCTGCTGTTCGGGCGCCTGTGGTGCGGCAGCCTGTGTCCGTTGCGCCTCCTCACCGAATCGACGCGCTCGCTCGCCGACCGGCTCGGGCTCGGGCGCGGCGCGGTGACCAGGCGCGCCTTCCGGATGGGCTGGCTCTTGCCGTCCTCTTTCATCCTCGTGACATTCGTGGTCAAGGGGTGGCCGCTACAGCAGGAGGCCCGCCTCGGAGCACTGTTCTTCGCCGTCATGTTCCTCGTCGCGGCTGCGGTCGGCTTTCTCTTTCGCCGCGGCACCTGGTGCCGTTACCTCTGTCCGATCGGCGGCTGGCTGGCGCGGATCGCGCGCCTCAGCCCGCTCGCTCTGCGACCCGACCCAGCGGCGTGCGCCAGCTGTCCTGACAAACCCTGCGTGACCGGCACGGCCCTGGCCGGCCGCTGTCCCATCGCACTGAATCCAGCACGCCTCGAAACCAATCAGAACTGCCTCACCTGCTGGAGCTGCGTGACCAACTGCCCGCCCGAGCGAGCCTCTCTCAAGCTCGGCTGGCGCGCGCCGGGCGCCGAGCTTGTGGGGCCGACCCGGCCGAACCTCTGGGAGTCGCTTTTCGTCGCCAGCATGATCGGCATGTATATGACGGTGGGCCAGCGCTCGCCGGCGCTCGCGCAGCTGGCCTGGCCGCTTCGCTTCTTCGGGCTGATCGGCGTGACCACGCTCGCTTATCTCGCCGCTTGCGCGCTGGCGGCGCCGCTGGCCGGCCTTCGGTGGCGCCGGGCGCTCTCCACCTTCGGCTACGCCCTGCTGCCGCTGGAGTTCGGAACGGCAATCATCGCCATGGGCGACGATGCGCTCGAGTTCCTGAAGATCCTGCAGCCCGCGGCTGTGCTCCTGCTGACGGTCGGCTTCGTCTGGAGCGTCGCCCTTGCGGTTTCGATTCTGCGCAACCACAGTCGCACGCCGCTGCGGGCGGTCGCCGCCGCGGTGCCGCTCGGGCTCCTCCTGGTCTCGGTGTTGTTCGTCTGGCTGCACTGGTACGCGGCCGGCGTCGTCGTCGACCTGACCTGACCGGGCGGGCACGAGGAAGCGACCGGGCATCGGAAGCGTGACGACGACGTGCGTCGTACAATCGGAGCGAGTTCGAGCCTAGGTGACAAGCCGTTTTGAGCGTAAGCGACTGCCGTGAAAGGTGAGGAGGGCGGGTCCCGCGACCGGGGTCCTCGCCAGGGAGTCACGCGACGGGGCGTGCTGGCAGGCGCGGCCCTGCTCGGGATCGGCGCCGGCTTGGACCACGTCCTGGCCGGTCCCGGCGATTCGGCGACTGGCGGCGGGAAGGCCGCCTCCTCGGGCGCCGCGGTCCCGTTCTACGGAGCCCGCCAGGCTGGAATCTCGACGCCCGCCCAGCAATTCCTCAACTTCGCGGCCTTCGACGTCGCAACCGACGCGGTCGAGAACCTGGGCTACCTCCTCCAGGACTGGACGAAAGCGGCGGCTGCGCTGACGGACGGACGGCCGTACATGTCGACCTCCGCGGAACCGGGCCAAGCGCCACCCGATCCCGGCGAGGCGGTCGGACTGGGCCCGGCCCAGCTGACGATCACGGTTGGCTTCGGCCCAGGCCTGTTTGGAACGCTCCGCCGAGATCGCTTCGGCCTGGCGCGGCACAGGCCGGCGGCGCTGCGCCACCTCCCTCCCTTCAGGGGGGACAGACTCGACCCCGCGCGCTCCGGCGGCGACCTCTGCGTCCAGGCCTGCGCGGACGATCCCCAGGTCGCCTTCCACGCGATCCACCTCCTCGCCATGCTCGCCGGGCCGACGGCGACGCTGCGCTGGTCCCAACAGGGCTTCGGCCGCACCTCCAGCACGAGCCGAAGCCAGGCGACGCCCCGCAACCTGATCGGCTTCAAGGACGGCACCGACAACATCCGGGCGGAGGACACGGCGGCGATGGAGAGGTTCGTCTGGGCCCAGTCCGGCGATGGCCCACGCTGGATGGCGGGCGGCAGCTACCTGGTGGCGCGCCGCATCCAGTTCCTCTTCGACGTCTGGGACAACACCAGTCTCGAGGGCCAGCAGCGCGTCATCGGCCGCGACAAGCTCAGCGGCGCCCCGCTCGGCGCCCGCCACGAGTACGACCCCGTCGACCTCGCGGCCACCAGCAACGGCAGGCCGACGATTCCGACCCACGCGCACATCCGGCTCGCCAGCCCCCAATACAACGCCGGGCAGCGCATCCTGCGCCGCGGCTACTCCTACGCCGAACCGACGGAGCCGGGCTCGGCGGAGATCGACGCCGGCCTCTTCTTCCTCTGCTTCCAACGCGATCCGCGGCACCAGTTCATCCCGATCCAGCGCCGCCTCGCCGCCTCGGATGCCCTCAACCGCCACACCCTGCACACCGCCAGCGCCATCTTCGCCTGCCCACCGGGAGCGAAGCCCGGCGGCTTCGTCGGCGAAGGGCTGTTCTCCTGATCTCAGGCGCCGCCCGCCAATCGCGTGCGGCATCTACTCACAGCACTCCGGGCACGAGCAGCTTGCGCTGCGCGGCGAAGCGCTCGTATTCCGCTCCGAGCGCCCCGGTCAGCTGTCGCTCCTCGACAGGGATGCGCACCGCCAGCCCCGCCCCTCCGATAATCGCCACGGCGAGGAGGCTCTCGACGTCGCCGCTCAGCAGAGCGATCCCCACCAAGACGAGCACCATCCCGCTGTAGGAGGGGTGGCGCACGTAGCGGTAGGGACCGTCGGTGACGACACGATGTTCGGCTTGGACCTCGATCCGGTACTGGAAGAGCCTCCCCAGGCTGGCGATCGACCAGGCGCGCAGGCCGATACCCGCGGCTACCAGGGCAAGGCCGACGGCAATGGGCCACACGGCCCCACCCGGCCACGGGAGCCGCCCTTCGCCCCCCAGCTGCGCCGCGACGACGACCGACCCCACGCTGCAGGCGAGCATGAAGAAGGCGGTGCGATCACGAGCCTGGGGATCCGGCGCGAGCCGGCGCTGGCGGATCGTCATCGCGAGCTCGAACGCGCACCAGGCCCCTGCCGCCACGTCGAAGGCCGCGGCGGCGAGACCGGATTGGAAGACGAGCGGCTCGGTCACCTTCTCAGTACATCAGGCGGTCAGGGTCACGCACCACGTTCGCCGCCTGGTCAGGGCGAGGGCCGCTCATCTCACGGCTCGGCCCGCGGCACGCTGCGCCCGACGACGGCCCACACGGTGAAGCACGAAAGCGAAGCGAGTTCCCCTGCAGATACGGGTAGCCGGTGGTTTCGCGAACCTGGGCCCTCATCACATAGCGGGTCGTGAGACGGTGCGGGTGAAGCGGTAGCCGACCGAGAAGCGGCCGCCTTCGCGGGTGCGGTAGCGCCGGAACGCCCGCCAGCCCCGCCCGCTTCTGACCTGCAGGACGACGACTACCTGGTCGTTGTGGGGGCCGGGGATTCGCATCGAAATACTGCCTGAACGTAGAGTTGGTTTATGCCATTCCATGTCGAGGTCAGGTCGTCATACGACCATGCGCGGGTCTTCAACCTCAGCGAGGCCGAGTTGGAGCGGGCGATCTTGGACCCGTGGATAGCCGGCCGGACCTTCGAATTCGGCGAACGGGAGTGGGAGCCCCGCGAGAGCAAGCTGACGATCCTCGAGGGGCGGAGCCTGGACGGCCCGGACCTCGCCTTCGGGCAGGGCTGGTCGAACGCGCTGCGCTCGGCCGAGGACGTGACCGCGCGGACGATGGAGTCGGCGGAGATCCGCGCCCCGCTGGCGCCCATCGTCGCGGTCGAGGCCGACTCTGTGGACGCCGCGGCGGTGGAGATCGCCGCGGGCAGCAGCCCAAGCCCGATCGAGTGGCCGGCGGCTCGGGAGCGGATCGACGGCCGCGACCCCGAGGTCGCGGCCGTGATCTTGGTCCTCAGACGGTCTGGACCTGAGGCGTCGCGAAGCTGAGCGCGACTCCGCGCGGGGTCACCAGCACCGGGTAGGTCGCCGTCTCGACCTCGTAGTCGCTGGCGGCGCTGAGGGTGACCTTCCCCTGCGGCGACTCGGGCCGCGAGCCGACCACGAGCAGGTCGACCGGGCCGCTGTCGTGCTCGGCGACGCTGGCGCCGAGCGCGGCCGCGAGACTGCTGGCGGTCTCCCTGGCGCTCGCGTCGCCTTCGTCGAGGATGCCGATCGTGTTGACGCTGATCGACGGGTTCGAGCGCAGGCCAGCCGGGGCGACGGCGATTGCCGCCGGACCGCCCAGCAGCAGTTTGTGGGCTGGGATCCCGGGTTTGACCGTACCGGGGGCCGTGCGGTACTCGGAGCCGAAGACGATGACGTCGGCGTTCTCGCGCTCGGCCAGTTCCGCCAGGCCCACGCTGGTACCGGGATTGACGACGACGTGGCGGGGCATGTCCGGGGCGCCGACCGAGGCGGCTCCGCGAGCAAGCAGCTCCTCCGCCTCCTTCTGCTCGAGCGCCCCACCCTGGGAGTGGCGGACGTAGGCGAGCGAGAGCTCGGCGCCGGAGAAGGCGAGCAACCGCCCCAGCGCCAGCGCGTCGCGGTCGTTGTCGGTGTCGTCGTAGGAAACGATGATCTTCAGTGCCATGGGTTGCCTCCTCGAAGGTTCGGAATGCGAAGTTCGACCGCGACAGTGACACCGATTCAGCATTAGCACAACTGTTAATGCCTATAGATAGAATAAGTTTTGCTTATGCTGAATGTCAGCCGCCTCAACGTCTTCCGCGAAGTCGTCGCGCACAGCTCCTTCTCCGACGCCGCCGACGCCCTCTCCTACTCGCAGTCGGCGGTGTCGCAGGCGATCGCCACCCTGGAGGGAGAAGTGGGCGCCTCGCTGATCGAGCGCAGCCGCGGCGGCGTGCGCCCGACCGCAGCCGGCGCCGCGCTTGCCGGCCATATCGGCGGGATCCTGGCGCGCATGGAATCGGCCGAGGCCGAGATCGCGGCGATCGCCGCCGGCCACGGCGGCAAGCTGCGAACGGCCTCCTTCCCGACCGCCGGGGAGACGCTGATGCCGCAGGCGATCGCCTCCTTCCGCGCTTCGCACCCCGGCGTCGAGGTCACCCTCGCCGAGGGGGAGCCCGAGGAGATCGCCCCGCGGCTGCGGGCGGGAGAGTTCGACCTCGTCCTGCTGTTCGAGTTCGAGGGGGTCGGCGAGCGGCTCGGCGCCGGCATGCGGCGCTTCGCAGCTGCTCGAGGACCCGCTCCACCTTGCCCTGCGCCACGACCACCCGCTCGCCGAGCGCAAGCAGCTGCGGCTCGAGGACCTGCGCGAAGAGTCGTGGGTCCAGACCTCCGCCACCAGCCCCTGCGCCAAGCACGTCGTCCGCTCCTGCCACGTGGCCGGATTCGAACCGAGGGTCTCCTTCGAGAGCGACGACTACCTGACGGTGCAGGGCCTGGTCGCGGCCGGGGTCGGGGTGGCGCTGATCCCCCAACTCGCCCTCGCCACGGTTCAACCCGATCTTCGCGTCCGCGCCCTCCACCCACAGAGCCCGGTGCGCAAGGTGTTCGCCGCGACCCCGCGCGGCGCCGCCGTGACGCCGGCTGTGGCGACCATGCTCGACGTGCTGCGGGACGTTTCCCGAAGCCGCCGCGAAGCCGCGGCCTGAACAGCCGGCGCCCGCTGCGCCGCCGCCAAACGGAAACCGCCCCCGAGGAGAGGGCGGGGGCGGTTCCGTGTGGCTTCTCGGCCGGCTCGGCCTAGCCAGCCCCTCCCGGAGCCGGTGCGGAGCTGAGGGATCCCGGCCGGGAACCCGAGCGAGGGCACGTCCGACGGGTACACCTCGTGCCCGTGGACGGCGATGTCGCCCTCCTCCATGTCCTCCTCGGTCATCCGCAACGGAACGACGAGGCCGACCAGCTTGAGCAGGATGAAGGTGCCGATCGCGGAGAACACGATCACCCAGAGCGCGGTCAGCGCCTGCCAGCCGAGCAGGTGCAGGCCGCCGCCGGAGATCGTGCCGGCCAGCGTCGTTTCCGCCATCGCGCTGTTGGCGAAGATGCCGACCAGGAGGCCGCCTGCAAGCCCGGCGAAGCCGTGCGTATAGACGACGCCCAGGGTGTCGTCGACGTTGCGGAACGGTTTCATCCGGCTCAGGTAGTTGAGCGCGAAGTAGACCAGCGTGCGGCGACGACGCCGATGATGATCGCGCCCCAGCCGTTGACGAAACCGGCGCCGGGGGTGATCGCGACGAGGCCGACGATCATCCCGTTGACGCTGCCGATCAGGCTCGGCTTGCGCCCCGTCGGTAGTCCCAGGCGACCCAGACCAGGAAGGCGACAGCGGTGCAGAGGTTGGTGTTGAGCACGGCGGCCGAGGCGATGCCGCTGGCTTCGTACCAGTCGCCGCCGTTGAAGCCGTTCCAACCCAGCCAGAGGAGGCCGGCGCCGACCGCGACCATCGCCAGGTTGTTCGGGCGCGTCGACCTCGCGGTCGCGCTGCAGACGCGGCCCGATCACCCATGCCGCCACGAAGCCCGGAGACGCCTGCCGCGAGATGGATCACGTAGCCGCCGGAGAAGTCGACCGCGCCGTGCTGGGCGAAGAAGCCGCCGCCCCAGATCAGGAAGGCGTTGATCGTGTAGACGAGCACCGTCCAGAGGGCGACGAACGGGATCCACGCCTTGAAGTTGATCCGCCCGAGCACCGAGCCCAGCATCAGCAGCGGCGTGATCGCGGCGAAGACGATCTGGAAGTAGGCGAGCGTCGACTGGGGAAATTCGAATTCTTCAATTCCGCAGGCAACATCCGGGATGTGCGCCTGCCCGAGCTCGCTGGCGCTGCTCAGGATCGAGCCTGGCTTGCCCCACATATTGGCCAGGAAGACGCCGCCGCTCGCTCCGAGGATGTGCATGCGGGTTCCCAAACGCCATTTTGAACGCGAACAAGCACCAGAGGATGAGCACGATCGCGAAGGCGACAAACGCCATCATCATCGAGTTCACCGACCAGCGCTTCTGCATCACGCCGCCGTAGAGGACGACCAGCCCCGGGATGCTCATCAGGCCGACCAGGGTCGCTGCGGTGAGCTGCCAGGCGTTATTGCCCGTATCCAACCATTCCATTGATCCGGTGTTTCCTTTCTTATTGCGGGCCTGCCGGATACCTGAGAAGAGAAGCTCCCAACCGGCGTGATGCACCCCACATTGGACTTGCCGTAAACCCTTCCGCCGCCAGGGCTTCGCCACTACGTACAAGTGTCCAAAGATCGGGTCAGGCGGTTCGCCCGAATGTCGGGGATGGCCCTGCAATCAAGCGTTAAGCTCCCGCGCGATGCCCCTGGAAGGACATTGGCGGACGCGTCAACACGCCGCTGCGCCGGCTGACGGCGCGCGAGCGCAACGTCGTGATCGCGGGCCTGGTCGTGACGATCGTCGCCGTCTTCGCGCTGATCCTGCTGAGCGAGAACCACGGCCGGCCGGCCCCCGCTGCGGGCTGTATCAATGTCATGGTCGCGGGCCGTACGGGGGGCGAAGTGATTCACCCCTGCGGCGCGGCGGCGAAGACGACCTGTGCCAGTGCAGCGACCTTCGACACTCCCCGCTCTCGGGCCATCGTCGAGAGCTGCCGCGAGGGCCGCATCAAGTACTGAGCGGCGGCGTGGCTAGGCCAGTGCCGCCAGCAGCGCCTCGAGCTCTACGTCGACCTCGCCGTCGAGCTTCAATGCGGCCTCGTCGTCGTACGGCGTCGGGCCCTTGGTGACGATCGCCAGGCGGCCGCCTCGGTCGAGCGTCAGCCGGGGTAGCCCAGCTGCGGGGTACACGGCGAGCGAGGAGCCGACGCAGAGCATCAGCTCGGCCCGCTCGGCAAGCTCTTGCGCGCGTGCCATCGCCTTCTCGGGCAGCATCTCGCCGAAGAGGACGACGTCGGGTTTGACTGCTCCCTCGCAGCTCGCGCAGAGGGCCACCCCCTCGGCGTCGAAGAGCGCATCGACCGCCTCGATCCCGTAGCTCTCCCCGCAGCGGGTGCAGGAGGAGGACGCGATCGAGCCGTGCACCTCGACCACGTTCTGCGAGCCGGCGGCGCGGTGCAGGCGGTCGATGTTCTGGGTGATCACGCCCTCCAGCAGACCCACGGCGCTCCAGCTCCGCCAGCGCTTCGTGGGCCGCGTTGGGGCGTTTGTCGCCAAGCGACTGGAAGCGCGGCCGGTAGTAGGACCAGAAGCGCTTCGGGTCGCGCTCGAATACGTCGATGTGGGCCACCTCCATCGGGTCGACGTTGGCCCACAGCCCGGTCTCGGGCGTGCGGAAGTCGGGGATCCCGGAGGGCACCGACACCCCTGCCCCGGTCAGCGCCACCGTGCAATCCGACTCGCGGACCAGCGCCGCCAGCCGCTCCGCATCGCCCGTGCGCCGCTCTTCGGCCCCAGCCTCCACGCTCGGATCTTCCCAGAGCGTTCGCGCGCCTACTTGCCGGTCCACCTCGGGGTGCGCTTGCCGAGAAAGGCGGCGATGCCCTCCTTGGCGTCCTCGCTGCGGAAGGCGGTGGCGAAGCCCTGCTTCTCGGCCTCGATGCCCTCGTCGAGGTCGCCCGCGTGGGAGACGAGCTTGATCTGCTCGACCGCCACCGGCGCCTGCGCGGCCAGCTTGCGGCCCCACATCAGCGCCGTCTCGAACAGCTCGTGGTCGGGGACGACGCGGTTGACGAGGCCGAACTCGAGCGCCTCGTCGGAGGGGATCGCGTCGCCGACGAGGTTCATCTCCAGCGCTTTGTTGGGGCCGACCAGGCGCGGCAGCCGCTGGGTGCCGCCGAAGCCGGGGATGATCCCCAGCTTGACCTCCGGCTGGCCGAAGACCGCCGCCTCGGCGGCGATCCGCACGTCGCAGGCCATCGCCACCTCGCAGCCGCCGCCGAAGGCGAGCGCGTTGACGGCGGCGATCGTCGCCACCCGCGCCTGGCCGAAGTCGCGCAGCAGCGCGTGGGCGGTGTGGATCAGCTCCTCGCCGCCGGCCTCGTCCATCTGGGTGAACGCCTTGATGTCGGCGCCGGCCGAGAAGACGACCGGGACCGAGGAGGCGATCACCATCGCGCCGACCTCGCCCGAGCCCTTGACCCTCTCCCAGACCGTCTTCAGGTCGCGGATCACGTCGGGCGAGACCGCGTTCATCGGCGCGTTGGCCAGCCAGGCGATCGCGACGTCGCCGCGGGTCTCCAGCTTCACCGTCTCGGCCTGCTCGCCCTCGTCGGGCTGCGGGTAGGGGTAGAAGCCCTGTCCGGACGCCATGCCGAGGCGGCCCTGGGCGACGAGGCGCCTGAGCAGCACGGGCGGGGCGAAGCGGTCGCCGTGACGCTCCTGGAGCTGCTCGATCCGCTCCAGAACCGAGCCGAGCCCTTCGACGTCGGCTTTCCAGAATGGGGGCAGCAGGCCGCGGCGCGGGTCGAGCCCGGCGCCGGCCATCATCCCGAGGTCGATGTCGCGGACCGAGCAGACGCCCTCCTCGACCAGCCTGCAGGCCTCGATCAGCGCCCGGCTGGTGAACAGGGCGACCAGCTCCTCGGCGTCGGGGTCGGCGTCGCCGGGAATCGTCTGCTCGCCGTCCTTGAAGAAGCCCTCTCCTCCCGACTTGGCGCCGAGCTTGCCGTCGGCGACGAGCTGCTTCAGGCCCTGGTGGACGTAGAAGGTCTCGCCGTAGGACTCGCTCAGGTGCTCGGCGACGTGCAGCACCGTGTCGAGCCCGAGCAGGTCGGTGAGGAAGAAGGGGCCCATCGGCGCCACCTGGGCGGCGGCGATCGCCTCGTCGATCCCCTTCAGCGACAGCCCCTGCTCCTCCTGGACTCGCCAGATCTCCCCGATCGTCGCCATCAGGATCCGGTTGACGACGAAGCCGGGCACCTCGCCGCAGACGATCGGCTGCTTCTTGATCGCCTGGGCGAAGTTGTAGGCGGCGGTGGCGGTTTCGGGCGAGGTGTCCTCGCCGACGATCACCTCGACCAGCGGCATCACCGAGGCCGGGTAGAAGAAGTGGAAGCCGACCACCTTGTCGGGGCGCAACGTCGACTCCGACATCTCGGTGATCGAGAGCGAGGAGGTGTTGGAGGCGAGGATCGCGTGGCCGGGGGTGGCCGCGTCCAGCTCGCGGAAGACGGCCTGCTTGATCTCCATCTTCTCCGGGACCGCCTCGACGACGAAGTCGACGTCGCCGAACTCCTCGTAGGTCGTCGTGCCCGTGACGAGGCCCATCACCTCGGCGAGGCGGGCGTCGGCCTGCTCCTGGGTCAGCTTCTCCTTCTTCACCAGGCGGGCGAGCTGGCCCTCGGTGACGGCGCGCGCCTTCTCCAGCGCCGCGTCGACGAACTTGCGGTCGATGTCCTTGACGACGACGGGGATGTCGGCTGCGGAGATCGCCTGGGCGATCTCACCGCCCATGGTGCCTCCGCCGACGACGGCGGCCTTGGAAACGAACATTGGCTGGGATTCCTCCAGATCGGTGGGCGGGCCGAAGGCTATAGAGGCAGCGACGCGACCGTCGCTGCACCCGTTCTCCACCCGGGCCAAGGCGTCGCGGCGATCGTTGTACCGCCGTACAACCCACGGCGACGCGTCTCCCATTAGTCTGCTTCCTCTCCTCATATGGAGAGAGACCGGACTGCCAATCCGCGCCCATGCCCGTGGCGCGTCGCCGAGTGAGGAACTAGATCAAGCGATGACTCGTATCCGCCAGCAGAACGTGACCGCCGCGCAGTGGAGCTCCAACGGGGAGGCCCTCGGCGCGCTCGACCTGACCCTGCCCGAGAACGACCCCTTCGGCATCAACGTCTTCTCCGTCGCGGTGCAGCGCGAAAGGCTGCCCGCCGACGTCTTCGAGAAGCTGCAGGCGACCCTCGCCGGCGGCGAGGCGCTCGACCCGGCCCTGGCCGACGCGGTCGCCGAGGCGATGAAGGAGTGGGCGCTGGAGAACGGCGCCACCCACTTCACCCACATGTTCCAGCCGCTGACCGGCTCCACGGCGGAGAAGCACGACTCCTTCTTCGAGCCTGCCGGAGAGGGCACCGCGCTGGCCGGCTTCTCCGGCAAGGAGCTGATCCAGGGCGAGCCCGACGCCTCCTCCTTCCCGACCGGTGGCGTCCGCGCCACCTTCGAGGCCCGCGGCTACACCGCCTGGGACCCGACCAGCCCCGCCTTCATCCTCGAGAACCCGAACGGGGCGCTGCTCTGCATCCCGACCGCGTTCGCCTCCTGGACGGGCGAGGCGCTCGACGCGAAGATCCCGCTGCTGCGCTCGATGGACGCGCTCTCGCGCTCGGCGATCAAGGCGCTGCGGCTGCTCGGCGACGAGGACAGCCAGCGCGTCTTCACCACGGTCGGCGCCGAGCAGGAGTACTTCCTGATCGACGAGCAGTACTTCTTCGAGCGTCCCGACCTGATCTCCACCGGTCGCACCCTGTTCGGCGCCAAGCCGCCCAAGGGCCACGAGCTGGACGACCACTACTTCGGCTCGATCCCGGAGCGGATCCTCGCCTGCATGCTGGAGGCCGAGCTGGAGATGCGAAAGCTCGGCATCCCGGTCAAGACCCGCCACAACGAGGTGGCGCCGAACCAGTACGAGATCGCGCCCGTGTTCGAGAACTCGAACGTCGGCTCCGACCACCAGCAGCTGATGATGCAGGTGCTGGAAAGCGTCGCGCGGCGCTACGGGCTGGTCTGCCTGCTGCACGAGAAGCCGTTCGCCGGCGTCAACGGCTCCGGCAAGCACAACAACTGGTCGATGGGGACAGACACCGGCAGCAACCTGCTCGACCCCGGCGACACCCCGGCCGACAACGTCCACTTCCTGTTCTTCTGCGCGGCGGTGATCCAGGCGGTCAACAAGCACCAGGGCCTGCTGCGCGCGTCGGTCGCCAACATCGGACAGGACCACCGGCTCGGCGCCAACGAGGCGCCGCCGGCGATCATCTCGATCTTCCTCGGCGCCGAGCTGGAGAAGGTCTTCGAGGCGATCGCCACCGGCGAAGGCGATCCGCACACTCCAGCCTCCTTCCTCGAGCTGGGGGCGACCGTGCTGCCCTCGCTGCCGATGCACGGCGGCGACCGCAACCGCACCTCGCCGTTCGCCTTCACCGGCAACAAATTCGAGTTCCGGGCGCTGGGGTCGAGCATGTCGCTCGCCTTCCCCAACACGGTGCTGAACACGATCGTCGCCGAGGCGATCGACGAGCTGGCCGGCAAGCTGGAGGAGAAGACCTCCGGCGGCGCCGACACTCGCCGAGGCGGTGATCGAGATCGTCAAGGAGTCCTACGCGCGCCAACAAGCAGGTCTGCTTCGGCGGCGACAACTACTCCGAGGAGTGGCACGCCGAGGCCGAGCAGCGCGGGCTGAAGAACCTGCGCACCACGCCCGACGCGCTGCCCGAGGTGCTCTCCGAGCAGACCGTCGCGGCGTTCGAGATCTACCACGTGCTCTCCAAGCGCGAGCTGGAGTCCCGCTACGAGGTCTGGCTCGAGCAGTACGCGCTCCGCGCCAACATCGAGGCGGAGGAGACCTTCTCGATCGCCCAGACGATGCTCCTGCCCGCGGCGCTGCGCCACCTGGCGTTGATCGGCGAGGCCGGCGTCTCGGCGCTCGAGGGCGAGACCCGCGAGCTGGCCGACGAGCTGATCGCCTCCCTCGGCGAGCTGAAGGAGGCGAACGCCTACCCCGACGAGCTGGAGGGGATGGAGCTCGCGGTCCATGCCCGCGACAAGCAGCTGGCCGCGATGGACAGGGTCCGCGAGGCCGCCGACAAGCTGGAGAAGGTCGTCGCCGACGACTTCTGGCCGCTGCCGAAGTACGAGGAGATGCTCTTCATCAAGTAGCGGCGGGCTCGAGCACCCGCATCTTCAGGCCACCCTTGGGCGAGAGGGTCGGCATCTGGCGGATCGTCATCGTGCGGCCGGGCATCGCGTCGAGGCGCAGGCGCTGCAGCAGCATCGTCGCCACCAGCTTCACCTCGGTCTGGCCGAAGCGCTTGCCGATGCAGATCCGCTGGCCGCCGCCGAAGGGCACGTAGGCGCCGCGCGGCAAGGCCGCCTTGCGCTCGCGGGTGAAGCGCTCGGGGATGAAGGCCTCGGGCTCGGGGAAGACCTCGGGAATGCGGTGGCTGGCCCACGAGGAGTAGTTGACGTAGGCGCCTCGGGGCACGGTGTGGCCGCCGAACTCGAATTCGCGGACGGCGCGACGGGGGCCGATCCAGGCCGGCGGGTAGAGGCGAAGCACCTCGTCGAGGACCATGTCCAGGTAGGGCAGCTCCCGTTCGAGTTGGTCCGCAGAGGGCGTCGCGCCTCCGAGCACACGGTCCTGCTCCTCGCGAAGGCGAGAGGCGACCTCGGGGTGGCGCGCCAGCTCGTGCATCATGAAGGTCAGGGTCGAAGTCGAAGTGTCGTGGCCGGCGAACATCAACGTCATCACCTGGTCGCGGACCTCCCTGTCCGTGAACGCCTCCCCCTCTTCGCCGCGGGCCGAGAGCAGGAGGCTGAGGATGTCGCGGCTCTCCGGGTTGGGGTCGGCGCGGCGGCGATCGATCTCGCCGAAGACGATCTCGTCGAGCACCGCGCGCGAGGCGTTCATCCTGCGCCAGGGAGAGCCCGGGCCGCGCAGCAGGCGCAGCGCGAAGTCGATCCCGTAGAAGCCGAGGGCGCGCTCGAAGTGCTCGGCGGCGACCGCGCCCTTGCCGGCGCCGTCGGGATCGAGTCCGAGCAGAGCCCGCATCGCGATCCGCATCGCCAGGTTGCGCATCCAAGCGTAGAGGTCGACGACCTCGCCGGGCTGAAGGCGAGAGATCGCAGCCTCGGCCTCGGCACTCATCGAATCGATCATCGACGTCAGCTGCTCGCGGTGGAAAGCGGGCAGCATGATCGCCCGCGCGCGGTCGTGGAAGTCGTCGTCGATCGTCAACAGGCCGTCGCCGAGCAGAGGGATCAGATCGCCGAAGCTTCCCTCACGCCAGTGGAAGTTCTCCGGGTGAGCGACGGTGACGAAGTGGTTGGCCTCCGGGCCGAGCATGAAGACGCTGCGGGTGTGGAGGAGGCGAAGGCTGAAGATCGGCCCGTGCTCCTCATAGCAGGAGAGCAGGATCGGCAGCGGGTCGCGGACGATCTGCCGGGTGCGGGAGAGGCTGAAGTCGCCCGGGCCCGGGGGGAACCTGCCGCGCCCGCGCCACTCGGCCACCACGTCCGAGGCCACCCGCCGCACCGGATTGGCGGACATCTGCGGCGGCTTGGCGACGGGGACGGCGGTGTCGACAGGCATCGCCGGGATGCTAGCTGGGGACCGGCCAAACGCCGTTGGCGACATTTACCTTGCTATGGGCGGGAAAACTCCGCCAGCGTTCGATTCGCGGCGGCAAGCTGGCCGCAGGCGGCGTCGATCTCGCGGCCGCGGGTGAGGCGAACGGTGGCGGTGAGGCCACTCTTGGCGGCGAGGATCGCGCGGAAGCGCTCGATCTGCTCGGGGGAGGAGCCGTCGAAGGCGCCGGTCGGGTTGTAGGGGATCAGGTTGACCTTGTAGGCCCGAGGGTCGAGCAGGGCGGCGAGCTGGCGGGCGTGCTCGGGCCGGTCGTTGACGCCGTCCAGCATCACGTACTCGACGAAGACCTTGCGCCGGCGCCGGGCGCGGTAGCGCTCGCAGGCGGCCAGGCACCTCGGCCAGCGGATAGCGATCGTTGACCGGCATCAGCGAGGAGCGCAGCTCGTCGTTGGGCGCGTGCAGCGAGAGCGCGAGGGAGATAGGCATCTCGCACTCGGCGAGACGGTCGATCCCCGGCACCCAGCCGACCGTGGAGATCGCGGTGCGGCGCTGAGTGACGCCGAGGTCGGGCAGCCGCTCGCAGGCGGCGAGCACGGCGTCGAGGTTCATCGTCGGCTCGCCCATGCCCATGAAGACGACGTGGTCGATCGTTTCGGCACGGCGGAAGTGCAGCGCCTGGTCGAGGATCTCGTCGGCGCTCAGGTTGCGGCCGAACTTCATCGTCCCGGTGGCGCAGAAGGAGCAGGTGAGCGGGCAGCCCGACTGCGAGGAGAGGCAGACCGAGCGCCGCCCGTCCCGATAGCGCATCAGCACCGCCTCGATCGGCCGCCCGTCGGCGGTGTGGAAGAGGGCCTTGACGGTGCCGTCGTCGGAGCGCGCCTCCGCCTGGACGGTGAGCGTGGAGAGCGGAACCGTGCCCACGAGCCGCTCCCGCAACCCCGCCGGCAGGTTGGTCATCTCCACATACGAGCGCGCCCCACGCGCAATCCACTCCCAGACCTGGGAGGCGCGGTAGGCGGGCTCGCCGGCCTCAGCGAGGGTCCGATCGAGCAGAGCGCGGTCCACCCGGCCGAGTGTAGCGGGCGGGAACTAGTTCTTCAAGGCCTCGCGCAGTGCCCCCGCGTCGATCCCTTCGACTCGGACCAGCTTGTCGCGCGACTTCTCTCCCCGCACGACGCTCACCTTCGACGGCGCGACCCTGAGCCGCTTGGCGATCAGCCGGCACAGCGCCCGGTTTGCCTTCCCGTCGACCGGCGGCGCCGTGACCCTCGCCTGTAGGACTCCGTCCCTCATCCCGATCAGCTCGTCCTTGTGAGCACGGGCGCGAAGCCGGACCATGACCTGAGCCTCGGGTTCGCTCACCTCAGGGCAGATCCTGGTCTCATGTCCGCACCTTAACCCGAGGCCCGGAATCGAAATCTATGATCGCTGTGCCAACCCAGCCAAGGAGGACGAATGAGCACCCACACGGTGAAGAGGATCGACGAGATGGAGGCCGTCTTCGGCGGCGGCTTCAAGCGCGCCCGGGCAGAGCTCGGGGTCGAATCGTTCGGCATGCAGATCATCGACATGCCCCCGAACTACGAGAACTACCCCGAGCACGACCACGAGCAGGACGGGCAGGAGGAGGTCTACGTGACGCTGCGCGGAAGCGGCGAGATCGAGATCGCCGGCGAGCGCTTCCCGCTCGACTCCGACCATGTCGCCAAAATCGGGCCGGGCATCAGCCGCAAGGTGTGGCCGGGCGACGACGGCATCCGCATCCTCGTCCTCGGCGGCGTCGCCGGCGAGGCCTACGAGGCGCCCGACATCACCAAGCTGGGCGAGCCGGACCCGATGGCGAGCTGAGGCCGGCGCGGGAGAGGGGCAGGTTGGGCTGGGCGCCGGGGGCCGCCGCGAGGAGCTGCTGGACGGAGATGTCGCCGCGCTCGAAGGCGAGCGCCGAACCGGTCATGTAGAGGCGCCAGATCCGCTCGCGCTCCTCGCCGGCCTCGGCGATCGCGGCGTCGCGGTGGGCGGCGAGGTTCTCGATCCAGCGCTGCAGGGTAAGAACGTAGTGCTCGCGCAGGGACTCGGCGTCGCGCAGCTCCAGGCCAGCCCGCTCCATCGCCTCGACCACCCGGCCGACCGGGTGCAGCTCGCCGTCGGGGAAGACGTAGCGCCAGATGAAGGTGTCCTTGCGCCGCCGGCCCGGGGCGAGGCGGACGATGCCGTGGTTGAGGACGAGCCCACCTGGACGGACCATGTCTCGCAGCCGCCGCATGTACTGGTCGAGGCGCGCCGCTCCCACGTGCTCGTACATGCCGACGCTGGCGACCTTGTCGAAGGGGTCGTCGTCGACCTCACGGTAGTCCTGGACGCGCACCTCGCAGCGGTGCTCCACCCCGGCCTCGCGGATGCGGCGCCGCGCCAGCTCCGCCTGCGGCTCAGACAGCGTGATGCCGACCGCGCGGGCGCCGTGGCGGGTTGCAGCGTGGATGACCAGCGAACCCCAGCCGCAGCCGACGTCGAGCAGCCGCTCCCCAGCCGCCAAGCGCAGCTTGCGGCAGATCGTCTCGAGCTTGCGCTCCTGCGCCCGCTCCAGGCTGTCGCCGGGCGAGGCGAAGTACGCGCAGGAGTAGACCATGCTCGGCCCCAGCACCAACCGGTAGAAGCCGTTGGAGACGTCGTAGTGGTGGCGGACGGCATCGCGGTCGCGGCGCAGCGAGTGCAGGCGGCCGCCGAGGTGCGCCTCGCTGGCCGGCGGCGCCGGGCGTCGCAGGCTGAGCACCCCGGCGCGAGCGGCGACGAGCACCGAGGCAAGCCTGTCGCCCAGCCCCAGGCGAAGGTCGCGGAACCGGTCTCCCGCCCGCAGCGCCCGCTCGAGGTCGCCGTCGATGTCGACGTCCCCGGCCACCCAGGCCCGGCCGAGGCCGAGCTGGTTGGGAGCGGTGGCGACGTAGGCGAGCGCGCGCGAGTCGCGGACCAGCAGCGTGTCGCCGCTCCCCTCCCCGCGCTCGGGGCGCAGCTCGCTGCCGTCCCAGAAGCGCACCGCGAACGGCAGTCCGCCGGAGAGGCGGCACTCGAGTCGCGCCGCAAGCGGCGCGAAGCGATTGGCGACGCCGCCGGTGCTCTGCATCCGCCCCTCAGGGTAGACCCAGGGCCGTCCATAAGGCAAGGTGTCGGAAACAAAGGAGGCCACATGACCGAACAGACGATCACCCTGACGATGTCGAAAGCCGACGCCGAGGTGCTGCTGGGAGTGCTCTCCTCGGAGCGCTACAACGCCGAGGTCGAGGCGGTCTGCGACGCGATCCGCGCGCAGCTCGACGAAAGGCTGGCCGAGCTGGGTACGAGTTAGAGATAATTCGGAAAGTGCGGGCTCGGGGGCTCGGGATGCCGCCTCGCGGGCGGCTAGCTTTGACGTGTGAGCGATACCGCGACCCTGTTCGACGCCGACGAGGGGGCCTACTCGGGGACGGTCGAGGTGCTCGGCGTCATCTTCTGCGCCGACGACGACGGCTACGCGGTGCTGGAGGTGCAGGACGCCGACTCGGGTGAGGGGTTCGCGCTGGTCGGCCCCGTCGCCCATCTGGGGGTCGGCGCTCGGGCGGAAGTGAGCGGCGATTGGCAGACGCACTCGCGTTACGGGCGGCAGCTGCGCGCCCAGGGCGCCCTGCCACTCGATCCTGCCGACCGCGAGGGACGCATCGCCTACCTCACCTCGCTGCGGCACATCGGCCCAACCCGGGCGGAACGGCTGGTCGAGGAGCACGGCGGCGGAGTCCTGCAGGCGATCGCCGCCGACCCCCACGCTGTGTTCGGCGCGCTGCGCGGGGTGAGCGCCAAGCAGGCCTCGGCGGCGGCGGAGTCATGGCACGCCTCGCGCGCCGTCCGCGATCTCCACGTCCTGCTCGCACCGCACGGGCTGGCGCGCCTGGCGGCGCCGATCCACGCCCGCTTCGGCGACCGCTCGACGGTGATCCTGCACGAGGACCCCTACCGGCTGACCGAGGTCGACGGGGTCGGGTTCGCCCGCGCCGACAGGATCGCCCTCGCCGCCGACGTGCCGCCGGAGTCCGACCGCCGCGCCCAGGCCGCCGCCGTCTTCGCGCTCGCCGAGGCCGAGCAGCAGGGGCACACCTACCTGCCGGTGGCCGAGCTGGCCGGCCGCGCCGCGAGGCTGCTCGGGCTCGAGCCCGACCCCGACGTGCTGATCACCGCGAGCGGCCTGATGGTCGACGAGGGCCGCGCCTACCGGGTGCCAACCTACGCCTGCGAGTTGACGGTGGCCAAGGCCCTCGCGACCCGCGCCGCGTCCCCGCCCCACCTCGACCACGAGCCGGGCGACACGCCGGAGGACGGGCTGACCGACGAGCAGTGGGCGGCGGTGCGGGGCGCGTTCGCGGCGCGGATCTCGGTGCTGACCGGCGGGCCCGGCGTCGGCAAGACGGTCTGCACGCGGGCGATCGTCGCCGAGGCGAGGGCCGCCAACGCCACGGTCGCCCTCTGCGCGCCGACCGGTCGCGCGGCGCGGCGGCTGAAGGAGGCGACCGGCCACGAGGCGCAGACGATCCATCGCATGCTCGAGTGGGCGCCGGGGCGCGAGCCCGGGTTCAGGCCCGGCCACCCGCTCCCCGCCGACCTGGTCGTCGTCGACGAGTCCTCGATGCTCAACCTGCGACTGATCGAGGTGCTGCTGGGCGGGCTGGCCGAGTCGACCCACGTCGTCTTCGTCGGCGACGCCGACCAGCTTCCCCCGATCGGCGCCGGCAAGCCGTTCGAGGATCTGATCGCCTCCGGCGTCGCGCCCGTGGTTCGGCTCAGCCACATCTTCCGCCAGGCGGCGCGCTCGATGATCACCACCGCCGCCCACGAGATCAACCGGGGACGTCCGCCGCACCTGGCGCCGGAGGAGGGGCAGGACCACGACTTCTTCTTCATCGACCGCCCCAATCCCGCGCGGGCGCTGGAGACGGTGGTCGAGGTGGTCGCCGAGCGCGCTCCCGAAGCGCTTCGACGTCGACCCGATCCGCGAGGTGCAGGTGCTGGCTCCGATGTACCGGGGGGCGGTCGGGATCGACGCGCTCAACGAGCGCCTGCAGGAGCGGCTCAACCCGCGCGGCCGCGCCGCGGTCAACGAGCGGTTTCGGGTCGGCGACCGGCTGATCCAGACCCGCAACTCGCACGAGCTGGGGTTGATGAACGGCTCGATCGTCTTCCTGCGCTCCGACGACCCCGAGGAGGAGGCGATCGTCGTCGACACCGACGAGGGCAACTCGCTGGTCATCCCATACGAGGACACCCGGACGCTTCGCCTCGCCTACGCGATCTCGGTCCACAAGGCGCAGGGGTGCGAGGTGCCGGTCGTGGTCGGCGTCTGCCACCGCTCCCACACCCGGATGCTGACCCGCCCCCTCCTCTACACCGCGATCACCCGCGCCCGCACGAGCTGCGTGCTGATCGGCGACCCCGGCGCCCTGGCGATGGCGGTGCGCCGCGACGACGGCAGCGGCCGTCACTCGGGGCTGGCGAAGCGACTGCATACGTGAGGCGCCCGCTCGCATCGATCGCCGTCGCCTGCCTCGCGGTCGCGGGTGCGACGGCGCCCACAGCGGCCGCCGCAGGCGGGCCGGCGGCGCCTCGTGGCTACGTGCAGGCGCTCTTCCTGCTCCACCACCCCGCTGGGCTGGACCGCTTCGTCCGCTCCGTCTCCGACCCCCGCTCGTCGCAGTACCGCCACTACGCGACGGTCGAAGAGCTGGTCACGCGCTTCGGCGCCTCGCCCTCCGATCGTCGCGCCACCCTCGCCTGGCTCGCTGGCCACGGCATGACGGGGCGAGTCGGCCCGACCGGCGCCTACCTCACCGCGTGGATGCCGAGCGAGCTCGCCGAGCGAGCGCTGCCGCGCCGCGCCCCTGCGACGGGCTCGGCAACCGGTGTCGCCGCCGTCGCCCGGCGCGTCCCGCCCGCCCTGCGCGGGTACGTCGACTCGATCGGCATCCTCGGCACCCGGCCGGGCGCATTCGGCCACACCGCGAGCATCGCGCCGGCTTCGGCCGACGGGGCGGCGATCCGCGGTGGGAGCTCGCTCCTCCCCCACTCCGGCACCGCCGCCGGCTGCCCGCCCGGCAGGGCCGCCGGGGCGCCCTCCCCGCTCTCGGCGTTCACGCCGAACCAGTACCTCACCGCCTACGGGCACGAAGCGATGCACCGCCACGGGCTCCGCGGAAAGGGGACGAGCGCCGCCGTGGTCGAGATCGACGGCTTCCGCCACAGCGACGTCGTCGCTTTCGGCAGGTGCTTCGGGGTCCGGGTCCCGCCGATCCGCGTGGTCCTGGCCGGGCCGAGGAAACGGCTCGAGCCGGCCGGCGAGACGACGCTCGACCTCGAGGTCCTCTCGGCGGCTGCGCCCGGGCTCAACCGGATCTACGTCTACGAGGGCGGGTCCTCGGAGGCCGGGGTGCTGCGCAGCACAGCGGCGGCGCTGGGCTCGAGGGGGCACCATCCCAACGCGATCTCGATCTCGCTCGGCAGCTGCGAGCCGCGGCTGAACTTCGATCTCGCGTTTCGACGAGCGCTGGACAACGTCTTCGCCGTCGCCGCCGGAGCCGGGATCTCGACCCTGGTCGCCACCGGGGACGAGGGCTCCAGCGCCTGCGCGGTCGAAACCCCCGACGGCAGGACCGCGCTGCCGCTGCTGGCGGTCAGCGAACCCGGCCAGCTCGCCGTTCGTGACCGCGGTCGGTGGCACGAACCTGAAGCTGAACGCCAAGAACCGGATCGCCTCCCAAATCGCGTGGAACGACGCCCCCGACTTCTTCGGCGCGGGCGGGGGCGGGATCAGCCTGCTCTCGCCGCGGCGGCCCTGGTGGCAGCGTGTGGCGCGCCTGCACGAATACGGCGCCGGCCGCCTCGTCCCCGACATCGCCGGGCTCGCCGACGTCCTGCCCGGCTACGCGATCCACTGCACGGCCGCGGCCTGCGCGGAAGCCCCCCAGACCACCCCGGGATGGATCTCGGTCGGGGGCACCAGCGCGGCGACGCCGCTGATGGCAGGCGGCGTCCTGCTAGCCGACCAGTACGCGGCGCGCCATCGCCAGCCGCCGCTCGGCTTCCTCAACCCGCTGCTCTACGAGCTCGGCGCCGAAAGGGCCGGGCGCGGCGTCTTCTCCGACGTGACCAGGGGAAACAACGACCTCGGCGTGCTCATCCCCGCCGACGCCGGCGGCGGGCGGCCGCTCGGCTGCTGCCCCGCGACGCCCGGATACGACATCGCGACGGGCTGGGGATCGCTGAAGGTCGAAGGCCTGGCCAAGGCCGCCTGGCGAGTCGCCGCTCGATAACCCGCGCGTGGGCTTGTGCGAACCTGGCCCGGGTCAGGTGAGATCGCTTTCGACAACCGGGAGAGCGGGGACTCCCGCCTCACCGCACCGCCCGCCGCGGGTGCCGCTGCTCGAGATCGCGATCACCCTTGGCGGGGATCGCGATCCTCGCCGCGCTGGTCCTCCTGGTGCCGCCGCTGCACGACGCCGCCGCGGCGGCGATCCGCGGCGACACCGCCGAAGTCCGCACGCAGATCGACGACCTCGGCGTCGCCGGCCCGCTGCTGATCGTCGCCCTCGCGCTGATCCACATGGTGGTCTTCTACCCGGCCGAGATCGTCGACGCCGCGGCCGGCTTCGCCTACGGGTTCTTCCCCGCGCTGGCGCTGGTCACCGTGGGCTGGGTGCTCTCCGGCCTGGCCTGCTACGCGGTCGGGCACACGGTCGCGCGACCGCTGCTCGACCGCTGGCTGGGCACCGAGCGCTTCGAGCGCACCGAGGCGATGATCGAGCGCGGCGGCGTCACCCTGCTGCTCGCGGTGACGCCTGATCCCGATCGTCCCCTTCAGCCTCGTCTCCTACGCAGCCGGCGCCGCCCGCGTGCCGCTCTGGCGCTTCGTCTGGACGACCGTGGTCGGGTACATGCCGATCACCGCGCTCGCCGTCTACTTCGGCACCCGCCTCGAGGGCCTCAGCCTCACCGACCCGCTCGTCATCGGCAGCGCCGCCGCCCTGCTCGCGCTGCTGCTCGCCGGCCGCTGGGTCGTGCGCCGCACCCAGGCGACGAGCCCGGCGCCCTGACCGTCAGCCGATCTGCTTCACCCTGAAGTGGAAGACGGCCGGCGTGCGGTCGACGTTGCCAGCCGCGTCGCGGGCTTTGACCCTAACCACGTGCTTGCCGACGTGGAACCGCCGCGAGAGCTTCGCGCCACAGAAGCGGAGCAGCCCTCGATCCACCTTGCAGACGAAGGTCACGTCGCTCTCGTTGGAGCCGAAGCGAAAGGTGGCCCGCACCTTACTGTTGCGGATGCGGATGTGGTGGCGTGGATGCTTGCGGAAGAAGGTGTTGGGCGGCCGGGTGTCTACGGTAAAGGAGGCGGAGGCCCGGCCGGCGTTGCCAGCCTGGTCGGTCCCTACCACTTCGAATGAATGCGGACCATCGACCAGCGGCGTCGGCGTCGTGTATGGGGATTCGCAGAACTCGAACGGAGCGCCGTCGATAGCACACTTAAAGTTGGATGGCTCGTTCGCGGTGAACCCGAAGGTCGGTGTCTTTTCGCGGGTGTCGTCCAGCGGCTGGCTGGATATCTCGATGATGGGGGGCGTCGTATCGACAGAGAAGTCGACCGAGGCATGTCCGGTGTTGCCAACCTGATCGGTTGCGCTGACTTCGAACGTGTGGGACCCGTCAGAGAGTGGACTTATCATCGTGTATGGCGAGACGCAGGGTTTCGCCGCGGCTCTGTCGATGGCGCACGTGAAGCCCGCCGGCTCGCTAGCGGTGAAGAAGAAGGTCGGCGTCGAATCCGCGGTGAACGCGGGCTGTTTGGCAATGGTGGCCGTGGGGGGCGTCGTATCTACGGTGAAGGAAAACATCGCGTTGTCGTCACCGCCTTCGATTTTGACCTCGAACGTGTGGGGACCGTCTTCGAGCGGGCTCGCCACCGTGTAGGGCGAGCTGCAACCGGACATCTGAGGAACTCCATCGATGAAGCATTCGACGGGGGCGGCGGCCTGGAATTCGAAGGTCGGGGTGCTGTCAGCCGTCCGGCTCAAGGGACCGTTGGTGATCGTCACTTCGGACGGCGGAGCAAGGCTCGCCACCGCAGCATCGGCCTTGAGCAGACCCGCCCCCACCGCTTTCGGTTCAAACGGGCCGATCGGGCTGGCGGTGTTTTCCTGAGCGCCACGGACTTCCGCGGGGGTCGCTGAGGGTTTGGCGTCGAGCTCGAGGGCAGCTACGCCGGCGGCGTGCGGTGCAGCCGCGGAGGTTCCGCAGAAGCGCCAGGTCGCCTCGCTTTCGACGAAGAAGGCGAAGAAGGTCGTCGCGCCGCAGTCGGTGGCGGTGATATCTGGCTTCGCGATCACTTCCGCCGAGCCCAGCGGTGCAGCGGGAGCGGTCCCGTTCACCGGGCCGAAGTAATGCGTTACCGGCCCCCGCGAGGAATACCTCTCGGGCTGGGTTTCGGTGCTATAGCGAATGGCTGCGGTGCTGACCGCGCCGGTGGCGCCAGTGTGACCGAAGATCGTCGGGCCGACGGTATCGCCTTCTTTGGATTCCGGGTACTCGGTTTTTGTCACGCCCGCTCCGTTCTCGAGCAGGGCGAATTTAAGCCGAGGTGTATTCGTGCCGCTGGCTTGCGGATTGCACGTTCCGGAGCACCTGTTCACGGCAAGCTGGACTTCCTTGCTGGCGCCAGTGGTATTTTTCCACTGGAGTACCTCGACTGGCTCTCCCGTCGGCCCCACGTTGTCCGTATCTTCCTTCGCAAGCAATTTGCCCCCTGAGTCGAACCAGGTAAGCGTCGAGATCGGTCTGTACTTCGTACCACGGTTCTGCCCACTGCAGGTCGACGGTGAGCGTGGCGCCTTTTGCAACCGTGATGCCAAAGGTGTCGTCGACTTCTCCGGAACTCGGGTTGAAGTCCATGCAGTGCTCCAGGCTTGAGCTCAAGGGCACGCCAGCGGGGCAGCTGCCCGAGTCGCGAAATGCCGGCGCTTCCCAGGAGGCGATTTCGTTTCCGTTCGAGTTGAACAGGTTGTCGTTGCCGGCAGCGGAGAAATAATCGACCCCTTCGGCGGTGACTTTGTTGACCGCGGCCGCGACTGGTCCGTCCTGGAAGAACGGCTCGTCGAAGTAGGCGACGTCGTCGGCGATCACCTTGGCGCCGCCGCCGCCTTCGGGGTCCGGCTTCGCCAGCTGTTCGATGTTTTCCGCGAAGGAGATTTCCCTCGTTGAATGCCGTCGCGAAGGCGAGCGAGGCGCCGGGGGCGAGGTCGTGGACGATCTGGGCCATCGCGCGTCCCTCGTCGGCCCGCCTTCCGCGTCGCGCGAGTCGTCGAGCACGTTCACCGGCGCGGTGTTCTGCCGCTGCAGGTTTCCCGGGCCGGGCAGGTCGCCGCTGGCGACGTCTTCGGGCGCGTGGGTGGCGATCGGGCCGCTTTCGTCGAGACTTCCGAGGTGGCCTGGTCGAAGGAGTCGGAGAGGATGCCGACGGTGACGCCGCTGCCGTCCACGCCGTAGTTGCTTCGCGCTTCCGCCGCCCGCAGCTGTGTCGTCGCCCTCGGAGACGACTTCCCCCGAGGGGCAGGTGGCCGAGAGGATCGGCGCCAGGTCCTCGGTGACGCCGGCGACGCGGGTGACGCCGGCGACTTCGCGCAGCTCGGCGGGCTTGGCGGCGACGGTGACCGTCTGGTAGCGGCGGCTGACGTTGACGATCTGCGCCCCCGCGCCTCGCAGCGCTTCGACGCCGGCGGCGGCGCCGTGGTCGAAGCGGACGTCGACGAGGACGCGGTTGCCTTCGCGCAGAAGGCTGCCGGGCCCTCCGGCAGCGACGCTCAGCCTCGCCGCCTGCTTCGCCGGCGGCAGCGCCCGCACCGACGGCTTCGCCAGCTCGGCCAGGCGCGGCGAGAGGTTTCCGTCGGCGGGGCTCGACATCGCTCCGGCCGGCGGCGCCCACACCGCGCAGGCGAGCGCCAGCGCAGCGATCGACGATCGCGCGGCTCGGCGGCGGCTGCGAGGGTCCCCTGGCATCTCGGTCAAGTATCGACTGGTCTCCTCGGTTCCTCAAACACACCTGGACCGTGTTACGAGCGCAATCGGCCCCAGGCTCAGATGTAGTCGCTGCGCCGGAACCAGACCAGCAGCGCGATCACCGAGAGGACGATGCTGCCGATCCCGAGCGCGAAGAACGCTCCCGGCGAATCGATGTTGACCACCAGCCACTTGAAGTTCTGGCCGAAGAAGCCGACGACGAAGGAGAGCGGCAGGAAGATCGTCGCCATCACGGTCAGCTGCTTGGTGATCTGGTTGAGGCGGTTGGAGACGACCGAGAGATAGGCGTCGCGGGAGCCCGAGAGCAGGTCGCGGTAGGAGTCGATCTGGTCGGAGATCCGGATCGAGTGGTCGTAGACGTCGCGGAAGTAGTTGCGCGAGTCCGATTCGAGCCCGGGGATGTCGAGGATGTCGTCGATTCCCCGCGCGAGCAGATCCCGCTGGGGGGTGACGATCCGGCGCAGCTCGACCAGCTCGCGCCGCAGGGCGCTGATCTCCTCGAGCTGGCGTGGCGTCGCCCGCGCGAAGATCTCGCCGTCGAGGCGCTCGATCCGGTCGTCGAGATGATCGAGGACCGGGAAGAAGGTGTCGGTCAGCGCGTCCAGCACGCGGTAGACGACGAACTGCTCGGAGCGCGGCGCCTGCGCCTCCAGCCGCTGGCGGACTTCCTCCAGCGCCGAGCATCGCCGCGAGTGCGTGGTGACGATGTAGCCGCCGCTGAGGAAGGCGTGCACCTCGACCATCTCCACCTCGCCGTGCTCGGCCTCCTCCGCTCCGTAGTAGACGAGGAACATGTACTCGCCGAAGTCGTCGAGCTTCGGCCGCTGACCGCGCTTCAGCGTGTCCTCCAGCGCCAGCGGGTGGAAACCGAAGACGTCTCTCCAGCGCGGCGACCTCCTCCTCACCGGCGCCGGTGAGATCGAGCCAGAAGTACTCGTCGCGCTTCAGCAGCTCGGCGATCTCGCTCTTCTCGATACGGTCGAAGATTCGCACGCGGCAACGCTAGATCGACCCCCGGACGCCGCGACCCTGCTACGGTCCGCGCGTTAGGCCGGTTGATTCCGGCAAAGTTGTGTCTAGCGCTCGCGTCGTTGCTTCACCGCATCCTCCGCGTTCGCAGCACATGAAGTGGAGGCAATGCATGCCTACTGGAACTGTCAAGTGGTTCAGCGACGACAAGGGCTACGGGTTCATCACGCCCGACGACGGCTCGAAGGACGTCTTCGTTCATCACAGCGCGATCGTCGGCGAGGGCTTCAAGTCCCTGACCGAGGGCGCCAAGGTGAGCTTCGAGTCCGAGGAAGGCCCCAAGGGCCCGGCCGCGGCGAGCGTCCAGCAGACCTCGTAGTCGCGCACCGCACCTAGCAGTAGCGAAGCCCGCCTCCGAGGCGGGCTTCGTCTTGCCAGGGCCGCTTTCCCGATCTTCCTAACATCCCCCTGCCCATGACCCGCAGAGACGACCTTCGAAACATCGCGATCATCGCCCACGTCGACCACGGCAAGACGACCCTGGTCGACGCGATGCTGTGGCAGTCCGGCGCCTTCCGCAAGGGCCAGGACGTGGCCGAGCGGGTGATGGACTCGATGGACCTCGAGCGCGAGAAGGGGATCACGATCCTCGCCAAGAACACCGCCGTCCACCACAGCGGCGTCAAGCTCAACATCGTCGATACGCCGGGCCACGCGGACTTCGGCGGTGAGGTGGAGCGCGGCCTGACCATGGTCGACGGGGTGCTGCTGCTGGTCGACGCCTCCGAGGGCCCTCTCCCCCAGACCCGCTTCGTCCTGCGCAAGGCGCTGGAGGCGAAGCTGCCGGTGATCCTCGTCGTCAACAAGGTCGACCGCCCCGACGCCCGCATCGCCGAGGTCGTCGACGAGGTCTACGAGCTCTTCCTCGACCTCGACGCCGACTCCGAGCAGATCGACTTCCCGATCGTCTACACCAACGCCAAAGCCGGCTGGGCCTCGCTCGAGGAAGGGGTCGAGGGAACCGACCTCTCCCCCCTGCTCGACCTGATGCTGGAGACGGATCCCCGCACCCGAGTACGACCCCGAGGCGCCGCTGCAGGCGCACGTCACCAACCTCGACGCCTCGCCCTACGTCGGCCGGCTGGCGATCTGCCGGGTCCGCAACGGGACGATCCGCTCCGGCCAGCAGATCGCCTGGTGCCGGGCCGACGGCACGATCCAGCGGGCGACGGTGTCCGAGCTCTACGTGACCGAGGCGCTGGAGCGGGTCAGCGCCGAGGAGGCCGGGCCGGGCGAGATCATCGCCGTCGCCGGGATGCCAGAGGTGACGATCGGGGAGACGCTGGCCGACCCCGAGGACCCGCGGCCGCTGCCGGTGATCACGGTCGACGAGCCGTCGCTCTCGATCGTGGTCGGGATCAACACCTCGCCGCTCGCCGGCCAGGAGGGCAGCAAGCTGACCGCGCGCCAGGTCCGCGACCGGCTCGACGCCGAGCTGGTCGGCAACGTCTCGATCCGGGTCCGCGACACCGAGCGGCCCGACTCCTGGGAGGTGCAGGGACGCGGCGAGCTGCAGCTGGTCGTGCTGCTGGAGCTGATGCGGCGCGAGGGCTTCGAGCTGACCGCCGGCCAACCGCGGGTGATCACCCGCGAGGTCGACGGCAAGGTGCACGAGCCGGTCGAGCGGCTCTCGATCGACGTCCCCGAGGAGCACGTCGGCTCGGTCACCCAGCTTCTGGCGACCCGCAAGGGCCGGCTGGAGCAGATGGTCAACCACTCGACCGGCTGGGTGCGGATGGAATACCTGGTGCCCGGCCCGCGGGCTGATCGGCTTCCGGACGGAGTTCCTCACCGAGACCCGCGGCACCGGCATCCTGCACCACGTCTTCGACCGCTGGGAGCGCTGGGCGGGGGAGCTGCGCACGCGGCCCAGCGGCTCGATCGTCGCCGACCGCCGCGGCAAGACCGCCTCCTACTCGCTGGCCAACCTGCAGGAGCGCGGCACGCTCTTCGTCGGCCCCGGCGAGGAGGTCTACGAGGGGATGATCGTCGGCGAGAACGCCCGCTCCGAGGACCTCGACGTCAACGCGATCAAGGAGAAGCACCAGACCAACGTGCGCGCCGCCAGCGCCGACGTCCTCGAGCGGCTGGAGCCCCCGACGCGGCTCTCGCTGGAAGCGGCGCTGGAGTTCCTGCGCGAGGACGAGTGCGTCGAAATCACCCCGGAGTCGGTGCGCCTGCGCAAGGTCCTGCTGGACAAGACCCAGCGCCAGAAGGCGGCGCGGCAGAACCCCTCGGCGCCGCGCGTCGCCTCCCGCTAGCCGGCGCCCCCACCTGGGAAGGCGGGCCGACGCTCAGCCAGGCGCCGGCGCCGGCTGCCCCTCCGCCGCCGCGGCCGGCTGCCTGGTCGGGATCCGGCCGGTGAAGAAGAGGCCGACCAGGGCGAGGAGGGCGAGTACCGAGAGTGCCGTGCGCAGGCCGTCGAGCCGCGCGGTTTCATTTTCTTCGACGATCGCGTCGCTGGCCCGGGGTGGCACCCGCGCTTCATCGAGCGCGGTTTCCAGTTCCTCGTCGGAGAGGAAGGGGACCCCGCCCGACAGTTCGGTCGAGGCCTGCGCCTTGACCGGCGCCGGCACCGCCGGGTTCTCTTCCACCCCGATCAGGAAGGACGAGCTGAGGGCGGCGACGACGATCGCGCCGGTCAGCGCCGTGCCGACCGAGATGCCGAGGTTCGTGATCGTGTTCTGCAGGCCGCCGACCTCGCCGCTCTGCTCGTCGGGGACCGAGGAGACGGTGACGCTGCCGAGCTGCGAGGCGAGCGAACCGATCCCGAGGCCGGCGAGCAGCATCGGCCAGGTCACGATCTCGGGCCCGGCCCCGGCGTCGAGCGCGGCGACCATCACCACCAGCCCGGCGAACATCGCCAGGAAGCCGAGCCGCACCACCCGCCGCGGCGAGACGTCCGGGAACAGCTTCGGGATCCCGGCCGCGGCGAGGATCAGGGTGAAGGAGAGCGGCAGGAGGCGCACGCCGGTTTCGATCGCCGAGAGCCCGAGCGCGATCGAGAGGAAGAGCGGCACCGCGAAGAAGAGCCCGCCCTGGAGGAAGTACTGGAAGAAGAACGAGGTGAGGCCGCCGCGCAGGACCGGGGTCCGCAGGATCGCCGGGTCGACGAGCGGCTCGCCCCCGCGGCTCGCCAGACGGCTCTCCCAGGCCGCGAACAGCCAGAGCACCACCGCGCCGCCGAGAATCAGCCAGACCACCGGCGAGAGCCCGATCCATTCCGGCGCGTCGGGCTTGGCCTTGACCAGGCCCCAGGTCCCCGAGCGGAGGATGCCGAGGACGACCAGCGCCAGGCCGAGGGCCGAGAGCCCGGTCCCGACCAGGTCCAGCCGCACCTTCCGCTCCGGCGCGCCGGCCTCGATGCGGCGGGCGAGCGCGAGGATCGCGATCACGATCAGGACCTCGCCGGCGAAGACGTAGCGCCAGGAGAGGTAGGTGGTGAAGAGGCCGCCGACGATCGGGCCGACGGCCACCGCGATCGCCGCCGCGGCGGTGACCAGCCCGTAGGCGCGGGGCCGTTCTTCGCGGTCGAAGTTGGAGGCGACGAGGGCGACGATCGCGGGCAGGATCAGCGCCGCCCCGAGGCCCTCGAGGCCCGACCACCCGATCAGCAGCACGGTCAGATTCGGCGCGAGAGCGGTGGTCAGCGAGCCGCAGCCGTAGATCACGCAGCCGATCGCGAAGCCGCGCTTGCGGCCGATGATCTGGCCGATCTTGCCGCCGGTGATCATGAACGAGGCCATCACCAGCGTGTAGAGGGTGATCGCGGTCTGAATCCCGGTGACCGTCGTGCCGACGTCCTTGGCGACGGTGGCGATCGAGACGTTCATCACCGAGCTGTCGAGCATCATCAGGAACTGCCCCGCGCACAGCGTCAGCAGGATCAGACCAGCCGCGCCTGTGCTCGCCCTGCGTTCCACGTTCAGGCATCCTCCGCGACGAGGCGGTCGGAATCGATCGCCGCCACCAGCGCCGCGTGGTCGCGCTCGCTCTGGTCGGCGTAGCGCTCGGCGAACTCCGCGATCGCCCGGTCGAAGGCGTCGCCGGCGCCGAGGTAGGCGGCGATCGCCACCCGGTCGCCGGAGCGGGCGTGCGCGCGGGCGAGCGTCCAGCCGCAGAGGCGGGCGTAGACCTCCATCCCCCGCGGGGCCAGGCTCTCGACTTCGGCCGAGAGCTTCCAGTCCCAGAGCTGGCGCACGTAGAAGTCGCGCTGGCGCCCGTCGATCCCGGTCGCCGGGCACCAGCCGAGGAAGATGTCGCTGGCGGCCTGCATCAGCCGCTGGCCCTCGACCACCCGCCGGCCGTGGTTGCGGAAGCCGCTGCGCCCGGCGTAGGGCTCCAGCACCGAGGCCTCGGCCTCCTTCGCCTGCAGGAAGAGGGGGTCGCCGTCGTCGGCGCCGGTCAGCAGGACGATCCAGGCCCGCGTTCCGACGCTGCCGACCCCGACCACCTTGCGCGCGATGTGGCGGAAGCGGTAGCCGTCGAGCAGGTGCTGGCGGTCGGCGGGCAGGGTCGCGCGGTAGGAGGCGAGGACCTCGTGCAGCGCTCTGGCCGAGGTCCCGCGCCTCGGCCTCGGGCATCAGCTCCTCGGCGGGGACGACCAGGGGCGGTTCGCTGACGATCCGCAGCTCCCCGTCGACGACATGGGTGAGCTTCTCGAGCGCCCGCAGGCTGTCCTTCGACCGCGCCTTGGCGACGTTCTTGCGGACCCGCTTCACCGCCTTGGCGGCCTCGGCCTCGACCTGGCCCATCGCCGCCTCGACGTCGAGGCGCGCGTACCAGACCTCGAGGTTGCGCATCGAGGCGAAGCCGCGCATCGCGTCGCGATAGGCGCGCGTCGCGGTCAGCACCGCGGCGACCCGCTCCCTGCGCTTGAAGCCGCGTTCGCGGCCGGCGATCTCGAAGCTGGCGGCGAGCCTCTTGACGTCCCACTCCCACGGCCCCGGCAGGGTCTCGTCGAAGTCGTTGAGGTCGAAGACGAGGCGGCGGTCGGGCGCGGCGAAGGCGCCGAAGTTGGAGAGGTGGGCGTCGCCGCATGCCTGCACCCGCAGCCCGGAGACCGGCGTCGTGGCGAGGTCGGCCGCCATCACCGCGGCGGCGCCGCGGAAGAAGGCGAAGGGAGAGGCCGCCATCCGCCCGTAGCGGATCGGGACCAGCTCGGGGACGCGCGAGCGCGCCTGGGCCTCGAGGACCTCGACCGGGTCGGCCCGGCCGGCGGGCGGCTCCCACGCCGCGTGGGCGGAGCGGGGAGCATCCGAGCGCGCCGCCTTCCCGGCGGCGGCGCGCTCGGAGAGGTCCATGGGGCTAGACCGTAGCGGCTGCCTGCTCGGTCTGGCTGGCCTCGGACGCCTTGGCCTTCGCCTCGGCCTCCGGCGTGGGCTCGTCGACGTTGCGCGGCAGCAGCACTTCTTTGGCGATCACCAGGCGCTGGATCTGGCTGGTGCCCTCGTACAGCTGCATGATCTTCGCGTCGCGCATCAGCTTCTCGACCGGGTACTCCTTGATGAAGCCGTAGCCGCCGTAGACCTGGACCGCGTCGACCGTGATCTCCATCGCCGAGTCGGCGGCGAAGCGCTTGGCCTCCGAGGAGACGAGGGTGTTGCGCTTGCCCTGGTCGAGCAGGACCGCCGAGTTCCAGACCAGCAGGCGGGCGGCGTCGACCTTGGTCGCCATGTCGGCGATCATGAACTGGATCGCCTGGTGCATCGCGATCGGCACGCCGAACTGGACCCTTTCCTTCGAGTACTCCGCGGCGAATTCGAATGCGGCGCGGCCGATGCCGACCGCCATCGCGGCGACGCCGGGACGGGTGCGGTCGAGCGTCATCATCGCCAGCTTGAAGCCCTTGTTCTCCTCGCCGAGCATGTTCTCAGCGGGGATCTCGACTTCGTCGAAGGAGATGGTCGCGGTGTTGGAGGCCCGCTGACCCATCTTGTCCTCCTTCTTGTCGACGCGTGACCCCGGGCAGATCGGCGTCGACGACGAAGGCGCTGATTCCGCGGTGGCCGGCCTCGGGGTCGGTCTTGGCGTAGACCGTGAACCAGTCGGCATGGCTGCCGTTGGTGATGAAGCACTTGGAGCCGCTGATCACCCACTTGTCGCCCTTCTTGACGGCGCGAGTCTTCATCCCGCTGACGTCGGAGCCGGCGTCGGGCTCGGTCAGGCAGAAGGAGGCCAGCTTCGGCGCTTCGGTGAGAATCCCGAGGTACTTCTTCTTCGTCTCCTCGGAGCCGCCGAGCATGACCGGGGCGCTGGCGAGGCCGTTGCACGTGAGGGAGGTGCCGATGCCCGAGCATCCCCAGCCCATCTCCTCCTCGATCAGGGTGCCGGAGAGGTAATCGAGGCCCGGACCGCCGTAGGCCTCGGGGATGTGGGTGTTCATCAGCCCCACCTCCCAGGCCTTGTCGACGATGTCCTGGGGCCAGGTGCCGTCCTTGTCGTACTCCCAGGCGACCTTGCGGATCTCTTTCTCAGAGAAGTTGTGGGCCAGCTCGCGCAGGTCCTTCTGCTCGTCGGTCAGGGTGAAGTCAACCACGGGTCGAGACTCCTTTTGTCTGTGCGATAAGCCTTTTGGAAGGGCACCGCCCAAGCAGGCGATCGCCCACCGATTGACTGGTCAGTCAACCAGCGACAAGACTAGCGGATAGCTCCGCGCCCGTGGGTCTGACCGGAGGCGCGCTCTCGAATCTCGTAGGATCGGACTGATGGCCGGACCCGCGAAGGAGAACCTCTACGAGGTCGAGGAGCTGCTGATGCAGCCGGGGACCTACTTCAACCCCCAGACCGAGGTCGTCGTGATCGTCGACGACTCGACCTCGCTCGATCAGGAGGTCTTCAACATGGAGGCCTACGAGGGGGCCGACTGGGTGCGAATCTCCGACGAGGTGCCTGTCGACGAGGATCGTCGCGACGAGGTGCTCGAGCGCTTCCAGACCCACTATCACCCCGGCTCCACCAGCTCGGTCTCCGAGACCGCGCTGGAACAGGGCGACGAGGAGCTCGACGAGGACGAGAACGGCCAGGACCCCGGCCGCGAGGACTGATGCTCGCCGAGGGAGAGAGGGCGCCGGATTTCGCCCTGCCCGACCAAAACGGCGATCCGGTCAAGCTCTCCGACCTCGCAGGGCAGACGGTCGTGCTGTATTTCTACCCGCGTGCCGACACCCCGGGCTGCACGATCCAGGCCTGCGGGGTGCGCGACCGCAGCGGCGAGTACCGCGAGAGCGGCGCCCGCGTTCTCGGCGTCTCCCCGGACACGGTCGAGGACGTGAAGAAGTTCGCCGACAAATTCGACCTCGACTTCACCCTGCTTGCCGACGCCGACCACGCCGTCGCCGACGCCTACGGCGCCTGGGGCGAGAAGTCGATGTACGGCAAGAAGTACATGGGCGTGCAGCGCGCCACCTTCCTGATCGACCCCGAGGGCAAGATCGCCAAGGTCTTCCCCAAGGTCTCGCCGAAGACGCACGACGACGTCGTGCTCGAGGCCCTGGCCGAGCTGTCGGCTGCCTGAGTGCACCTATCTCGCCCCAGGCCGAGAAGGGCTTGTTCGAGGTGACGATCATCGAGGCCCGCTCGTAGCGGGCCGAGACGAGGCTGAACATCAGGTTGGCCGCCTCGGGGTCGAAGGGGATGTAGCCGACCTCGTCGACGACGATCAGCGGCACGCAGCCGAGCCGGCGCAGCTCGGCCTCGAGGCTGCCCTGGCGCTTGGCCTCGCCGAGGCGCGCCACCCACTCGGTCGCGGTCGCGAACGGCCACCCGCTGGCCGGCCAGGCAGGCGCGGATCGCCGAGCGCGATCGCCAGGTGCGTCTTGCCGGTCCCCGGCGGGCCGAGCAGCACCACGTTCTCGCGTGCGCGTGCAGGAAGTCGAGCTGGCCGAGGTGCTCGACCACCTGCTTCTTGACCGAGCGCTGGAAGGTGAAGTCGAACTCCTCGAGCGTCTTGCGGGCCGGGAAGCGCGCCGCCTTGATCCGCGTCTCGCCGCCGTGGGACTCGCGCGAGGCGACCTCGGTGGAGAGCAGCGCCTCGGCGAAGCGCTCGTAGCACCACTCCTCCTCGCGGGCCCGCTCGGCGAGCTTCGGCAGCGCCCTGGCCGCCGCCGGCGCCTTCAGCGCCCGGAAGAGGTGGGCGAGCTCGGAGGTCTTGCGTCATGCCGGGATCAGCGCGTCGTAGCGGGCCAGCGGGCGCAGCTCGACCTCGGGCTCTGGCGCCGACGACGGCGCTCGCCGCGCAGGTCGCTCGAGCGCGCGCTGGTGGGCGGGGTCGGTGAAGGTGAGGCCGCTTGGCGAAGCTGCGCCGGTGGCGGCAGGCGAGCTCGCCCGTGTCGAGCGCGACCGCGGTGATCTCGCGCTGGGCGACCCGAACCTCGACCCGGCGGCCGACCAGGCGCGGATCGAGCGAGTAGTCGTTGGTGTCGAAGCGCAGGTAGGGCTGCGGCGGGACCCGCGTCACGAAGCGGCGGTCGAGGTCGGGCATCCGCTCGGGCAGCGGCCGCATCCGCTCGCGCTCCTCGGCGAGGCGCTCGGCGGGCGACGGCGCGGATCGTGCGGTGGATGCGGGCGTTGGCCCGCTCGAACCAGGCGTCGAGCTGGGCCTGGAAGTCGAGCGGGTTGGCGAAGCGCCGCCCCGGCCTCGAAGTTGCGCGTGCAGGAAGCCGTGCCGGCGCTCGAGCACGCCCTTGGACTCGGGAGTCGCCGGCCTCGAGGATGATCCAGCCCACCCGCGAGCTGGCCGCAGAAGGCGGCGAAGGCCTCGGTCGGGCGCCCGCCGCCGGCGTGGATCGCGCCCTCGCGGTCCCAGACCAGCGTCTCCGGCAGGCGCGCCGAGCGCCCGCAGGCAGCGGCTCATGCCCCAGAGCGATGTCGGCGCCCTGCTTGGAGAAGACCAGCGCGCCGGCGCCGGCCCGCGAGTAGCCGCAGCTCGGCGGTCACGACCCAGCCGCGGCGCGTCTGGCCGTGGCCGACCGGGATCTCGCGCGCGCGGCTCCCAGAGGTCGAACTGGCAGAGCTCGCCGGGGCGGTAGACGCGTGCGCTGGTAGGTGCGCGGCGGCGGCAGAAGCGCGGGCGCACCTCGCGCAGGTAGTCGTCGAGGATCGTCTTGCCGCCCGCGTAGCCGAGCTCTCGATCAGCTCGCGGATCCGCGTGCCGGAGAGCGTCGGATCGTCGTCGAGCAGGCGCTCGATCTCCGCCTTGAAGGGATCGAGCTTCGAGGGGCGCTTCGGCCGCGGCGCCGTAGCGCGGCGGCTCCGCCGAGGCGAGCGCGCGGCGGATCGTGTTGCGGTCACGCCCGGTGCGGCGGTCGATCTCCTTGATCGAGAGCCGCTCGACGAAGTGCATCCGCCTGATCTCCGCCCACTGCTCCACGCTCAGGCGAAGTAGAAGGCGATGCCGAAGACGAGGTAGACGGCGAGCAGCTGGACGCCCTCGAACCAGGTCGACTCGCCGTCCTGGGTGACGTAGTTGGCGATCAGGACGGCGAGCAGGATCGCGCCCAGCTCGAAGCCGTTGAAGACCAGGGCGAGCGGGTGGGGGCCGAGGAAGAAGGAGGCGAGCACGAGCACCGGGGCGACGAAGAGCGCGACCTGGGCGCTGGAGCCGATCGCGATGTTGACCGCGAGGTCCATCTTGTTCTTCATCGCGACCAGGACCGCGACCCAGTGCTCGGCGGCGTTGCCGACGATCGCGACGACGATCACGCCGATGAAGAACTCGGAGAGGCCGACCGACCTGCGAGGCCTCGCTGATCGAGCCGACCAGCACCTCGGACATCACGCCGACCAGGACCCCGGCGATCGCCAGCGCGATCACCGAGGTGCGGACCGACCAGCCCCAGGCTGTCCTCGTCCTCGTACTCGGGGTTGAAGATGTCGCGGTGGGTCTTCAGCGAGAAGACGAGGCCGATGACGTAGGTGGCGATGAGGACGATCGCGACCGCCAGCGAGAGGTGCTCGACCGTGGAGCCGTAGTCGACGATCTCGGCGCCCGGGCTGCGGCAGCCCCTTGCCCTCGACCAGCTCGAAGATCGCCGGCATCAGCAGCGCCGCGGCGGCGAGCAGCAGCATCGAGGTCTGCACGCTGGCGCCGGTCCGGCTGAAGGTCTGCTTCTCGCGCCCCAGGCCGCCCGCCAGCATCGCGGCGCCGAGCACGAGCAGGATGTTGCCGATGATCGAGCCGACGATCGAGGCCTTGACCACCTCGTGCAGGCCCTGGCCGAGGGCGAAGAGGGCGATGATCAGCTCCGGCGCGTTGCCGAAGGTGACGTTGAGCAGGCCGCCGATGCCCGGCCCCGAGCGCGCCGCCAGCTCCTCGGTGGCGCGCCCCATCAGCGCCGCCGTCGGGACGATGCCCGAGCGCCGAGGTGGCGAAGACGAGCGCCGGCCGGCGCGCCCGCGAGCTCGAGCGCCACCGCGATCGGGATCAGCGGCGTCAGCAGGTACGGCCAGCCATACGGTGTGCGCAGGAACGTGGCTTTGAGCCCGGCGCACTTCTGTATGTCGACCGGCGTCTGAGCTCCCTTGAGGCAGTTCAGGTAGGCCTGCGCGCTCCCTGAGCCCCCACCGCTCGACGAGCCTCCGCTACCGCCGATTCCGTTGAGCAGGCCGCCGAGGCCGCCGGCCCCGCTCAACCCGCCGAGCCCGCCCTTGCCCTGGAGGACGCCGAGCAGTTCGATCGGGTTGACGCCCAGCTTCAAGAAGAGATCGTTGAGCGGCTTCGCGCCGGAGGGCGCGTCGATCGTCTGTTCCTCGTTGACCCCGTCGAGCGTCAGGTCGAAGTCGAGGTCGACCTTCTTCGGCCCGCTGCCGGACGCGTTCGGCGGTTCGATCGTCAGCTGCGGCCGCGATCCTGCGGACGATGTTGTCGTCGCCGACGTAGACGTCGACGTGGGCCGTCTTCAGCGCGCTGCTCGACCTCGGTCTTGGCCTTGTCGAGTTCGGCTTCGGAGGGCAGCGGGCCGGCGGCGCCAAGCTGGGCGCTGCAGGCCGGGTTCTTCGGTCAGCTTCGAGCAGCGCGTCGATCGCGCCCGGGACGTTGAGGTCGCCGCTGACCTTCGTCGTCGTCGTGCCGCCGACGTCGGCGCTGCCTTCGTTGCTGAGGTTGTCGACGAAGTCGCCGACCTTGAGGTCGCTGACCGCTTCCTGGCAGGCGGTGGCGCCGGCCGACTTGCCCTGGGCGCCGCCCTGCTGCTGGGCTTTTTCCAGCGCCGACTTGACGAAGCTGAAGGTGGTCGGGTCGACTTCGTACTCGGTGCCCTTGTAGTTGACGTAGGCGCGGTCGGACAGCAGGATGAGGCCGCCCTCGAAGTCGACGTCTTCGCCGTTGAACGAGCCGTTCGCCTTCGCGGTCATGTCGAGCTCGGGCAGCTGTTCGGGCCTTCGCCTGCGCTCTGGAACGGGCCGGAGAGGCTGACGTCGAGGTTGCCGCCTTCCTTGCCCTGCGCCTTCGACGCCGAGCGAGAGGTCGACGTTGCCGCTCTCGATCCCCTGCAGGGTCGCTTCGTCGATGACCGTCTGCGGGTCTTCGTCGCTCTTGCCGCCGCTTCCGCCGCAGGCGGCGAATGCGGTCGCCAGCGCGACCAGGGCGGCGAAGAGGACGAAGATAGCGAAGCTCGGCTCAAGGCGGTGTCCTCCTGGTGGGCGAAGGGTGGGTTGCGTGAAGCATGGATCGTAGACGCTAAGGCGGGGTCTGGACCGGCGGCGGCCTGTTCTCGGTGGTCAGGTTGAGCGCCAGCGGGAAGAGGAAGGCGCCGAGGAAGATCAGGATGATCCCGACGGCGACGAGCCAGCGGAGGCCGGATCAGGTGGCCGAGGATGCCGGCGCCGAAGCCGATCAGCATCAGCGCGACGTAGGGGCCGGGCGCTGTGAGGCAGCAGCGCGGCGAGCGGCAGGACGAGGTCGAGCACCGGGCGGATTATCATCGCCGCGCATGGCTGAGCGCATGCCACCCGGCTCCGTGGCAGAGGTGAAGGACGCGCTGGCGCAGGCCGGCTACCTCGCCGACGAGTCGGCCGCGCTCGTCTCCTTCCTCGCCCAGCGGCTCGGCAAGCCGGTCCTGGTCGAGGGCCCGGCCGGCGTCGGCAAGACCGAGCTGGCCAAGGCGCTCTCGCGCGCCACCGGCCGCGAGCTGATCCGGCTGCAGTGCTACGAGGGCCTCGACGAGGCGAAGGCGCTGTACGAGTGGAACTACCGCAAGCAGCTGCTGCGGATCCAGGCCGGCGGCGAGGACGGCTGGGACGACGTGCAGGAGGACATCTTCAGCGAGGAGTTCCTGCTCGCGCGGCCGCTGATGCAGGCGATCGCCAGCCCCGAGCCGGTCGTGCTGCTGATCGACGAGATCGACAAGACCGACCAGGAGTTCGAGGCGATGCTGCTCGAGCTGCTCTCCGACTTCCAGATCACGATCCCCGAGCTGGGGCAGGTGTCGGCGACGACGATGCCGATCGTCGTCCTCACCTCGAACAACTCGCGCGAGCTGACCGAGGCGCTGAAGCGCCGCTGCCTCTACCTCTGGCTCGACTACCCCGAGCTCGAGCGCGAGATGGAGATCGTCCGCCTGCACGCGCCGGAGCTGCCCGAGACGCTGGCGCGGCGGCTGGTCGAGGTGGTGCGGATGGTGCGCGCGCTCGACCTGAAGAAGCCGCCCTCGATCGCCGAGTCGATCGACTGGGCGCGGACGCTGCTGCTGATGGGCGCCGAGGACATCGACCGCGAGACCTTCGAGCAGTCGATGTCGATCATCGTCAAGCACCGCACCGACATCGACCTCGTCGCCGAGCGGGTCGGCGTGAAGCTGGCCGGGGCGCCGGCCCAAGCGGCGGGGTGAGGCCGACGGCCGCCTCGCCCTACGGGCAGAAGGCCGACCCCGGCCCGCCCGGGCTGGCGGCGAAGCTGCTGAGCTTCTGCGAGGAGCTGCGCAGCGAGGGCGTCGCGGTCGGGACCTCGGAGATCCTCGACGCCTTCGCGGCGCTGGACCAGGTGCCCTGGACCGAGCAGGAGGACTTCCGCGAGGCGCTGGCGGCGACGATCGCCAAGTCCCAGGAGGACCGGCGCCTGTTCGAGCTGCTCTTCGACCGCTACTTCTTCCGCGCCGCCGAGGCCGAGGCGATCGAGCGCGGGGTCGGCGAGGAGGGGGCAGCGTCACGAGGGCGGCGAGCGGCTCGACATCGACGAGCTGCGCGAGCAGATCCGCCAGGCGATCGTCGAGGGCAACGACGGCGAGATGCGCGACCTGGCGCGGCTGGCGATCGCCGCCTTCGGCCGCCGGGCGGAGGGCTCGGGCGTGGTCGGCGTCGACGTGCAGCGGATCCGGCGCACCCTGGGGCTCTCCGCGGGCACGCAGCCCGCCGCCGAGGACGGCGCCGCCGAAACGCCGCCGATCGACCGCGACCAGCTCAACCGCTTCGAGCGCCACCTGCGGCGCGAGCTGGAACGCGACCTGATCGAGCGCACCGAGACCCTGCCGCCCTCCCGCCCCCTGGCCGAGCTCGACCGCGCCCTGCCGACCAGCCCCACCCAGGACCTCGCCGCCGTCCACCGCGCCGTCTCGCAGATGAAGCGGCGGCTGGCGACGCTCGGGCACGAGCAGCGCGGGCGCCGCAGAGGGCCAGACCGTCGACGTGCGGCGCACGATGCGCGCCTCGCTGGAGACCGGCGGCGTGCCGCTGCGCCTGCGCTACCGGCCGAAGCGACCGCGGCGGCCGGAGATCTACGTCCTCTGCGACGTCTCCACCTCGGTCACCTCGGCCAGCGTCTTCTTCCTCTCGGTCCTGCACGCGCTGCACGACTCGTTCCGCAAACTGCGCAGCTTCGTCTTCATCGAGCGGATCTCCGAGGTGACCGACGTCTTCGAGCACGAGCGCGACTTCCGCGTCATCGCCCAGCGCATCTCCAGCGAGGGCGGCGTCGCCGACGTCTCCGGCTACACCGACTACGGCCGCGTCTGGCTCGAGTTCCTCGGCGAGATCTCCGACGACCTCGACCCGCGCTCGACCGTGATCGTGCTCGGCGACGCCCGCACCAACGGCCGCGAGCCCCACGCCGAGGTCTTCGCCCAGATCGCCGAGCGCGCCGGCCGCCTCTTCTGGCTCAACCCCGAGCCGAGGCTCTACTGGAACTACGGCGACTCGGTGATGGCGGCCTACGAGCGCTACTGCGACGGGGCCTTCGAGTGCTGGACCACCCGGCACCTGGAGAACTTCGTCAACGTGGTCGCGGGCGGCGTCCGGCCAGGATGAGCGCTCGGCGCGCGGGTCCTGTCGCGGGGGAGGCATGCCGGCGGGCAGGTACTTCTCGGCCGCTCGCCGCGCCACCGGTGCGACGGGCGGCTGATTTACTTGCCCCGTGCGCGTTTCCGCTAAGGCTGACTATGCGGTCCGGGCGGCTGCTGAGTTGGCAGCCGCGGACGAGGGCCCCGTCAAGGGGGAGAAGCTTGCCGACGCGCAGGACATTCCGCTTGCAGTTCCTCGAGCACATCCTGTTGGAGCTAAAGCACGCTGGGATCGTGCGGGCGCGGCGTGGGGCGAAGGGCGGGTATTGGCTGGCGCGTCCAGCGGATGACGTGACGATCGCCGACGTCGTTCGCGCGGTCGAGGGCCCGATCGCCCACGTTCAGTCCTCGCCCCCGGAGGCGATCGAGTACCGCGGCAACGCCAAGCACCTGAAGGAGGTCTGGATCGCCGTCCGTGCCAGCCTCCGCACCGTTCTGGAGCAGGTGACCCTGGCGGACCTGGTCAGTGGAGAGCTTCCGGCCGTAGTCGAGCACCTCACCGAGTCGCCCGACGCCTGGGCCTCGCATGTCCTGGCCAACGTCGAGCGGGCACTAGCCGACCGTCTCCAGCCCGAGATCCGCGGCTCGCTGGGCCTGGCGCTGGCGGCGGTGATGGAGCCAGCGCGGGGTCGCGAGGATCAGGCCGAGGCCGAGCGCCGGCGACCGCCGCGGCGATCGGCCAGACGGTCGGGTCGCCCTTCTGGATCGTGACGATGCCGGAGCCGACCAGGACGACGCCGAGCGCGGTGCGGATGAAGCCCTGCGGAGCCCTGTCGGAGAGCGCGGCGCCGATCACCACGCCGGGGATCGAGCCGAGCAGGATGTTGCCGGCGAGGTCGAAGTCGACGTTGCCGCCGACCCAGTGGGCGATGCCCGCGGCCCAGAGCAGGACGGCGGCGTGGAAGACGTCGGTGCCGACCACTTTCTTCGGCGAGAGGCGGTAGACGGCGATCAGCAGGATCGCGATCACCGTGCCCGAGCCGGCCGAGGTGATCCCGATCACGAAGCCGGTGGTGGCGCCGATCGTGACCGCGGCGACCTTGTGGCGGCGCTCGACCTCGAAGCGGTCGCGCTCGTCGACCAGGTTGCGCAGGATCAGCGCCCGCGCCAGGGTGACGATCGCCGACCATCAACAGGGTGCCGCCGAGCACCGCGTAGACGAGCGAGTCGAGCCGGTCTTCGCCGATGTGGGCCTGCAGGACCGAGACGACCGCGACGCCGGTGACCGCCGCCGGCACGCTGCCGCATGGCCAGCCACTTGACCAGCTCCATGTTCACCGTCTTCATCCGCAGGTGGCGCCAGCCGCCGACCGTCTTGGTCACCGCCGAGTAGAAGATGTCGGTGCCGATCGCCGTCGTCGGCTGGATCCCGAAGATCAGGATCAGCAGCGGCGTCATCAGCGATCCCCCGCCCATGCCCGTCATGCCGACGAGCACGCCGATGCCGAGTCCGAAGAGGATGATTGCCGGGTCCATCGCGAGGCTGCCTGGGGTTTATCGACTTTCCTGACTCATTAGGTCAGGAGCGCGAAGTGCGCCAGGATACCAAGATGCGCGACCGAGAGCGAGGATTTCGCCGGAAAGTCCGCCATGCCTGCCCGAAGCGGGCCGCACCGCGGGCGCGGCCGTCTCGATCCGCGGCCTCGGCCACTCCTACGGAGAGCTGCGGACGATCGAGCGGCTCGACCTCGAGGCGCCGCCCCACGCGGTGCTCGGCCTGGTCGGGCCCTCGGGCTGCGGCAAGTCGACGCTGCTGGAGCTGATCTGCGGGCTGCGCGAGCCCTCCGCCGGGGAGATCGACGTCGGCGGCGCCCGCGACCCCGGCGGCCGCCTCGCCCGCTGCGCCTACATGCCCCAGCGCGACCTGCTGCTGCCCTGGTTCTCGGCGATCGACAACGCCGCGCTGGCGCTGCGCAACCGCGGCGTGCGGCGCGCCGAGGCGCGCCGGCGGGCCGGGGCGCCTGTTCGAGCGCTTCGGCCTCGCCGGCTTCGAGCGCTCGCCGCCGCGCGGAGCTCTCCGGCGGGATGCGCCAGCGGGTCGCCTTCCTGCGCACGCTTGTCTGCCGGCAAGCCGGTGCTGGCGCTCGACGAGCCCTTCGCCTCGCTCGACGCGATCACCCGGGCCGAGATGCAGGAGTGGCTGGCCGGCGCGCTGGCGGCCGACCCGCGCACCGTCGTCCTCGTCACCCACGACGTCGAGGAGGCGCTCTACCTCTCCGACCGCGTCGCGGTGCTCTCGGCGCGGCCGGCGCGGGTCGTCGACGAGCTGAGCGCTCCGGCGCCGCGCGCCCCCGACCGCGACGCGGCGGTCACCGACCCCGCGTTCGTCGCCGTCCGCGAGCGCGCGATGCGGGCCCTCCGGGAGGCGAGTCGCGATTGCAGTTCATGACCGAGGGCTGCGTATGAAGCGCTGGCTCCTCCCCGCCCTCCTGCTCGCGGCCCTGATCGGCGCCTGGCAGGTCGCCGCCAGCGAGCGGCGCGATCGCCGACGCTCCTCAACCTCGAAGACTTCCTCGTCCCCTCCCCGCCGAAATCGCCGAATCGCTCTGGGAGAACCGCTCGCTGCTCGCCGAAAACGCCTGGGTGACGCTGCAGGAGGTGCTGCTCGGCTTCGGCTGCGCGCTCGTCGCCGGCCTCGGCTTCGCCGTCGTCCTGCACCTCTCCGAGACGCTGCGCCGCGCCTTCTACCCGCTGATGGTCGCCTCGCAGACGATCCCGATCATCGTCATCGCGCCGATCCTGGTCGTCTGGTTCGGCTACGGGATCGGCCCGAAGCTGGCGATCGTCGCCCTGATCTGCTTCTTCCCGATCACCGTCAACACGCTCGACGGGCTGCGCTCGGTCGACCCCGAGGCGACCAAGATGATGCGCACGCTCGACGCCTCCCGCTGGCAGATCCTTCGCCGAGTCGAGGCGCCGACGGCGCTGCCCTACGTCTTCAGCGGCGCCAAGATCGCCGTCGCCGTCGCGGTGATCGGCGCCGTCTTCGGCGAGTGGGCCGGCTCGGACTCCGGGCTCGGCCACCTGATGCTGCAGGACAACGCCCAGCTGGAGACCGCGCGCGCTCTTCGCCGCGGTGGTCGTCCTCTCGGCGATGGCGATCGCGCTCTTCGGCCTGCTCGCCCTCGCAGAGCGCCGCGTCGTCACTTGGCGATAGAAAGCAGGGGATGAAGCTCCGTCGAATCCCCGGCTATGGCGCTCGCCGTCGCCCTGCTCGCCCTCGCGCTTGGGCCTCGCCGCCTGCGGCGAGAAGAGCGAGGACGTGACCGGCGAACCGCAGCCGCTCAGCCTGACGCTCGACTTCTACCCCAACCCCGACCACGCCGGGATCTACATGGCGCAGAAGCTCGGCTACTTCGGCGACGCCGGCCTCGACGTCAGCATCCACACCCCCTCCGACCCGGCGGCGCCGATCAAGCAGGTCGCCGCCGGGCAGACCGACCTGGCGATCTCCTACGAGCCCGAGGTGCTGCTGGCCCGCGAACAGGGGCTCGACGTGGTCGCCGTCGGCGCCCTGGTCGACCGGCCGCTGACCTCGATGATCTGGCTGAAGAAGTCGGGGATCGAGGGCGTCGGCGGCCTGCGCGGCAAGACGATCGCCACCGCCGGCATCCCCTACCAGGACGCCTACCTGAAGACGATCCTCGCCCGCGCCAACCTCTCCCCCTCCGACGTCAAGGCGGTCAACGTCGGCTTCGGCCTGCTGCCGGCGATCGTCGGCGGCAGCGCCGAGGCGATGCTGGGCGGCTTCCGCAACGTCGAGGGCGTCGACCTGCGCCTGCGCGGCAAGCACCCGGTCGTCACCCCGGTCGACCAGCTCGGCGTGCCGACCTACGACGAGCTGGTCCTGGTCGCCCAGCGCAAGCGCCTCGACGAGGACCCCGAGGCGATCCGCCTCTTCATCGCCGCGCTGGCGCGCGGCACCGCGCGCCGCGGTCAAGAGCCCCGAGGCGGCGACCAAGGCGGTGCTCGAAGCGAACCGCGACCTCGACCCGAAGCTGACCGGGGCCGAGGTGAAGGCGACGCTGCCGCTGCTGCAGCCGAGCCGCAGGGGCACCCCTACGGCTACATGGACCCCGCCCAGTGGCGCGAGCTTCATCGGCTGGATGCGCGACAACGGGCTGATCTCCTCGCTGCCGTCGCCGGCGCGAAGCTGCTCAGCAACGCCTACCTGCCGGGCAACATCCCCGAGTAGGTCGGGGATCCCAGTTCCTGTCCCCGGTCACCCGCGCCATTGCGGTGTTATCGACAGATTGACACTCGCTCGAGGCGCGTCGCCGGGCACAAGCCCGGGCAGCCGAGGAGCGGCTCAGGCGGCGGAGCGGAGCGGCGGGCCCTGGGCGACGGCGTGGTGCAGGCCGACGAGGGTGATGCGCGCCGGCGAGGCCGCGGAAGGGCGCGTAGGGCGCGTAGAACTCCTCGACCTCCTCGACCGTGGCGCGGCGGCCGAGGCCGGCCAGGCGGCCGACCAGCTTCACGTAGGCGAGGTCGCCGGCGGGCAGCGAGTCGGGGTCGCCGCGGCCGTAGAGGCCGAGGCACTGCACGGTCCAGGGGCCGATCTCGGGGATCGCGAGCAGGCGGCGGTCCGCGGCCTCGGAGGCGAGGTCGCAGCGGCCGGCGGCGACCTCGCGGGCGACCGCGCGCAGGGCGATCGCCCGGCGCAGCGGCAGGTCCATCGACTCCAGCTCGGCCGGCGCGCGGCCGGCGATCAGCGCCGGCGCAGGGAACGTCGCGCAGCGTCGCCGCGCTCCCTCCCCAGGCGCAGGCCCCCAGCGGCCGACGATGCGGCGCTGGATGCGCGCGGCGCGCTCGGACTCGATCAGCTGCTTGACGACCGCCCAGGCGAGCGCCTCCCAGGGCCAGGGCCGGCGGCGCGGGCGGAGGTGCGGGCGGCGGCGGATCAGCGGGCCGAGCAGCGGGTCGCGGCGGAAGCGGCGGTAGAACTCGCCGAGGTCGTCGTCGACGCCGAGCGCGAAGCGCATCCGCTCGACCGCGACCTCGAGCTGCGCCGGCCCGGCCGGCGGCGCGCCGCGGCGAGCCGGGCAGGTCCGGCGCCGCGACCGCGGCGGGGTCGACCGGCTCGGCGCGAAGCGCGACCGCTCCGCCGGCCGGCTGCCAGGCGCGGACGAGGACCGGGCTCCCCTCGACGTGGAGCAGGCGGGTGGCGACGCCGCCGCTGACCCGCATCACCCGGTCCTCGCCGCCGGACGCGGGCAGCCGGAAGGGCGAGGGCGGGCGGACCTCGACCTCGAGCGAGCCGAGCCCCGAGCCGCGCTCACCGCCCGAGCAGGTGGACGTCGACCAGGAAGGAGCGGCTGGCGACGACGTTGGCGGGCGCTCGCGGCCGCGGCGGGCCAGCCGCCTGCGAGGAGCGGCTTGCGGCGAGCCGGCCGCGCCGACCGCGCGCACCGCGGCGACCGTCGCGGCGCCGGCCAGGGCGCCCGCCGGCGGCGGCGATCGCCGCGCGTCCGGACCTCGCCGCGCAGGGCCGGCGAGCTGCGGCTGCTCGTAGGGCAGCGGCAGCGCCCGCACCGGCTCGCTCGGCGTCCGCGGCTCGGCGTCCTCCTCCGCGAAGACCTCGCCCTCTCACCTCGAACTCGATCTCGAAACCGACTCACCGACGTCGACTCTAGCGATGGCGACTGGGCGGGATCGGCAGCGGCGGTTACGTAAACGCTGCGGAACGTGCGGCTTTCGCGAGGCCTCCAGCGAGCGCTTCTCGTAGAGCCGGTAGCGCTTCACGACCTTGCCGCCCATCCCCTCCATCGCCCGGTTCATCGGCCCGTTGGTCTCGAGGATCCAGCCCATCTCGCCGCCTGTGATCGCTGCCGGGCCTCGCCGCCGTCTCCAGGTGCTTGAGGTAGAGGCCGGCGGCGACGCCGGTGTGGCGGTAGTCGTGCTTGACGCCGAGCGCGAAGACCCGCAGCTGGTCGATCTTGCGCCTGCCGAGCAGGAACCTGACCCAGCCGAAGGGCAGCAGGCGCCCGTTCAGCTTCGCCATCACCTGGTTGATGTCGGGCAGGGTCAGCGCGGCGCCGACCACCTCGCCGTCCTTTTCGGCCATGAAGGCCCAGTCCTCGTCGATCACCTGCTTCAGGTTCTTGGCCTGGAACTCGACCTCGGCGTCGGTGATCGGGACGAAGCCCCAGTTGTCGCCCCAGGCCTCGTTGTAGACGTCCATGAAGCGGCGCACCTCGGCCGCCATGTCGCGCTTGCGCATGTTGCGGATCGTGATGCCCTTCGTCGCCCAGGGCCTTCTCGGCGGCGGCGTGGATCGCGGGGTCGAACCGCTCGCCCTCCTTGAGGTCGCCGAACTGGAGCTCCCACATCAGCACGTCCATCGCCTTGTCGAAGCCCTCGGCCTCGATCAGCTCGCGGTAGTACGGCGGGTGCCAGGGCTCGAGGATCATCGGGCGGCGCTCGTAGCCCTCGATCAGGATCCCGATCTCGTCGTTGGTGGTGAAGTCCATCGGGCCGAGGATCCGGCTCGCGGCCCTTGGACGCGCGCCCACTCGGTCGCCGCGTCGAGCAGCGCCTTTGCGACCTCGGGGTCCTCGGCCGTCTCGAAGAAGCCGAACATCGCGTCGCTGCCGCCCTGGAACTCGTCCCAGCGGCGATCGACCTGGGCGGTGATGCGGCCGACCGGCTCGCCGTCGCGCTCGGCGAGGAAGTACTCGGCCTCGGCGTGCTCGAAGTAGGGGTTCTTCTTGCGGTCGAGGAACTCCATCCGCTCGAAGATCAGCGGCGGCACCCACTGCGGGTGGTCGCGGTGCAGGCGGAAGGGGACCTTGACGAAGCGCTTCAGGTCGCGCCGGGTGCGGACCGGCCGGATGGTCACCCCTCGCCATGGGGAGCGGAACCTACACTCTGGGGCATGAGCGAGACCGCGAAAGCGCCCGTCGACGTCTTCGAGAAGGCCCGCAGCCACGATCGGCTCGAGCAGCTCGAAGCGGCCAAGGAGCACGACCTCCTCCCCTACTTCCGCCTGCTCACCTCGCAGGCCGGTCCGGTGGTCGAGATGGAGGGGCGCGAGACGATCATGCTCGGCTCCAACAACTACCTCGGGCTGACCGGCGACGAGCGGGTCAAGCAGGCGGCGCGCGACGCGCTCGAGACCTACGGCACCGGGCGTCACCGGCTCGCGGCTGCTGAACGGGACGACGCCGCTGCACGTCGAGCTGGAGCGCGAGCTGGCGGAGTGGATGGGGACCGAGGACGCGATCGTCTACACCACCGGCTACCAGTCGAACCTCGGCTGCATCGGCACGATCCTCGAGCCGGGCGACACGGTGATCTGCGACTCCGGCGACCACGCCTCGATCCTCGACGGCTGCCGCCTCTCCGGCGCCAAGCTGCGCCCCTTCCGCCACAACCGGATGGACAAGCTGGAGAAGATGCTGCAGCGGGCCGCCGAGGACGGCGGCGGCGTGCTGGTCGTCGTCGACGGCGTCTTCTCGATGGAGGGCGACGTCTGCGACCTGCCGCGGATCGTCGAGCTCTGCAAGGCGCACGGCGCCCGGCTGATGGTCGACGAGGCGCACGGGGCCGGCGTGCTGGGCGCGCGCGGCGCCGGCGCCTGCGAGCTGTTCGGCCTCGAGGACGAGGTCGACCTGCGGATGGGCACCTTCTCCAAGAGCCTCGCCTCCTGCGGCGGCTTCATCGCCGGCCCGGCCGACGTGATCGAGTACCTGCGGATCTCCTCGCGCTCCTTCATCTTCAGCGCCTCGGCGGTGCCGGCGGCGGTCGGCGCGGCGCTGGCCGCGCTGCGGGTGATCCGCTCCGACGGGCCGCAGCTCTTCGAGGCCCTGCTCGCCAACGCCGCCTACCTGCGCGAGGGGCTGCGCCACCTCGGGCTGAAGGTGATCGAGCCGGGGACGCTCCCCGACGGCAGCGTGGCGACCACCCCGGTGGTCCCGGTGATGGTCGGCGACGACTGGCAGGCGGTGCTGCTCTGGAAGGCGCTCTTCGACGCCGGCGTCTACACCAACGTCGCGATCCACCCGGCGGTCCCGCCGGGCGGCGCGCTGCTGCGCACCAGCCTGATGGCGACCCACGAGCGCGAGCACCTCGACGGCGCCCTCGGCACGATCGCCCGGGTCATCCAGGACTTCCCCGACTTCCGCGCTGCGTTAACCGAGGTTTTACATCCCCCCACGTGGGTAGTTTCAGGCTTGTCCAAATCTGGACAAGACTCGGCAGCCCGGAAAAAGATGCTCTTAGCGAATGGCTCGGGTCAAGTTTCGTTGCCGTCGGGTTGACGCTCCCCGCCTCGACGCATAGCTTGCGGCACGCGCTGATCGCATCCGCCAGGGACGCGAGAGGGTGAGAATTCGACTCACCTAGGCCACGGTCTTCCGTCGGCCCGGCGCGGGAGAGAGATATCCAGTTAACCGATTCCTTGAAGGGAGGAGTCCCAGTGGACGCTGCCTCGATCGCCCCTGCAATGACGACCGCTTCCGCCGCCCAGACGCCGCAGCACATGCAGGCGCTCGAGCGCGCCAACCGTGTGCGCCTCGCACGCGCTGAGCTGAAGCGCGCGATCGCGAGCGGAGACGTCGACGCGTCCGAAGTCGTGCGCGAGTGCCCCTGGGAGACCGAGAGCATGACCATCGCCGAGCTGCTCGGCAGCCAGCGCCGTTGGGGCCGCACCCGCGTCCGCAAGTTCCTCCTCCCCCTGGCCCTCAACGAGAACAAGCGGCTCGGCACCCTCACCTCACGCCAGCGCCTGCTGCTGGCGACCGAGCTGGCCGCCAGGAGGCCGGGCGAGCGGATAGCGGTCTTGGTCTAGCGTCGGCGACGCGGCAGCATCAGCGTCGGCGTGGGCCGCCCACACGGAAGCTCAGCCCGCCAGAAGCCCGCTGGAAAGCGCGGCGCAGAGCCAGGAAGGCGACGAGGAAAGCGACCGCTCCGATTCCCAGGCAGACCGCGAGCACCAACCCGGCGAGGTAGAACAGCCCCGCGACCGTGAGCACGAAGACGGTGCCGGCGAGCAGGGTGGTGTGAGAGCGATAGCCGGCGAGGTGCTCGCGCAGCGAGACCTCGAGCCCGCCGAGCCCGCCGAGGACGACGCCGACGCCGATCGCCGTCGGGCTTCCGCCGACCAGTCCGATCGCCAGCATCACGATGCCGGCGAGGACCGTCAACTCGGCCAGCGGGAACGAGCCCCAGGGCGCCGGCGGGCGCTCTTCGGCCTTGGGTCTCTCGCTCAACGGCCGCAAGCCGCCCGGATAACGGGCATCCGGACGAGACCTTCACGCGCCACCAGCCCATCAGCATGCCGAGCACGCCGAGGCGGGGGCGGGAGTGCCAGCCCCCGCAGCCGGGCTCGCCGACGTCGTGGCGTGAGATCCGCACCCACTTGAACTCGTCCGGCTTGGCGAGCATCTGCCGCAGCAGCTCGCGATTGCCGGTCTCGACCTCGGTCCGTTCGCGCAGCGCCAGGCGGACCTCGGCGATGCGAGTCGCGAGAGCGTCGCGCACCCGCTCCAGGCCGCCGAGGTCGAGCGCCCTCGGCGTCGCGGCGGCGGCCTTCACGTCGCAGGCGATCTCCACCCGGCCGAAGGCCTCGCCGAAGAGCCCGGCGAGCTCACGCTCGAGGCGGCCGATCTGGCGTCGCAACTCAGTCCGCGCGAGGCTCTCGTCCGCCCCGGCACGAAGGTCAACGAGGGTGTCTCGTTCGAGCAGATCCGGCATATAACCCGTCCCGAGTCTAGATCACCAGGACCCCGCCACAATCAAGGAGGCGTTAAGGGCTCAGGAGGCCTCCAGCGTCGCTGCCGCCATCCAGAGCGCCTCGTCGACCGCCATCTGCGGCACGCCGTTGACCTGTACCGCGGTCAGCATGATCCGCCGCGTGCCCCGGTCCACCCCACGGCCCTCCCCGATCGCGCCGAAGAGCAGCCCGACCGGCTCGCGCCCGTCGGCGATCGTCAGCGTCCCCTGCGGCAGCTCACCCGGCCTCCCGGCCAGCGACTCTCCCGGCGCCGAGTCGCGGATGCAGAGGCCGCCCTCGAGCTGCTCGGCGTCGAACGCGCACAGCGCGACCCCGGTCTCGACGATGGCGATCGTCAGCGCGTCGGCCGGCAGGCCGCGGCTCTTGAAGGCGCCGTCGTGGAGACGTTCGAGCGCCAGCTGCTCGACCGGGACGCGGGTGCGATCGGGGTCGAGGCCGATCTGGCGGAAGAAGACGCGGTAGGCCCAGGGGATCGGTCGCTCGCGCAGGTGGATCGCGTGGGCGCCGAAGAAGCGGTCGGAGAGATCGCGGAGCCGGCGCCGGACCGGGTCCGGGCTCCTGCGGGGCTGGCTGTCGACCGCGATCCAGGCGATCCCCAGGCCCGGGAACTCGCCGGCGAGGTGGGGGGCAACCCAGCCCTGCTCGGGCGAAGGGTCCCAGCCCAGGCTCGAGCTGGCCGCCGCGCCCGTCACCTCAGGGCCTCGCAGCCTGCGCGGCACGGGTCGCGCGGAGCAGGCCGGCGATCCGCGCGTCGAGCTGCGTCGGGGTCAGGTCGCCGATCCCGGCGCTCTGCAGCGTGCCGCCCGGATAGGTGTAGGCGAAGGTGGGGCAGCCGCCGACCCCGTAGAGGCTCGCCACCGCGCCGTCGCGGTCATAGCCGACCGGCATCCGCCAGCGATGGCGGCGGATCAGTTCCCGAACCGTGTCGCGATCGTCTCGCACGTCCAGCGAGAGGAAGTTCACCCGTCCACGGTAGCGCTCGTAGGCGCTGTCGACCACGTCCTGCTGATCGACGCAGCCGCCGCCCTTGGTGAACCAGAACGAGATCACCAGCGGGCGGTCGAAGAGATCGCAGACGCGGATCGCCCCGGCGGTGCCGATGCGGCAGGCCGGGGTGCGGCGCGCTTCGGCGGGGCAGGGAACCTGCGAGGTCGCGCAGTCGTCCTGGGCGACGTTGGCGTCGCCTTCGAGCGTACCCGCAGCCGCCGGCACCGCGAACTCGGGCAGGGGCCAGCGAACGGGAAGCTTGTCGAGCCCGAGCGTCCCCGGCTCGTTGCCACCGACGGTGTTGAAGAAGGCGATCGCGACGATCGCGAGGAAGAGGAGCCCGACCCCGATCGAGTAGCGGTCCCTCATCGCTCCTCGATCCAGGCCAGCGCCGCGGGCAGCACCACCATCACCCCCAACAGCGCGACGGAGAGGTCGATCACGGTGACCAGGCCGAAGTCGCGCAGCATCTGGATGTCGCTGGCGATCAGCACCGCGAAGCCGGCGATCGCGGTGACGCCCGAGGCGAGCACGGCGGCCCCCGTGCGCGAGTAGGCGCCGTCGAGCGCAGCTGCGACCGAGCGCCCTCCGCTGTGCTCCTCGTGGAAGCGAGCGGAGAGGATGACGCTGAACTCGGTGGCGATCGCGATCGTCAGCACGCCAAGCGCTGCCGACATCGGATTGAGCGGGATCCCACTGATCCAGAGGACGAGCGCCGACCAACCGGTCGCCAGCACGGTCGGGACCAGCGGGACCAGCGCGCGCGAGAGGGACCGGTAGACCGCCAGCAGCACCAGCGCCACCGCGAGCAGCCCGGCGAGCGTCAGCCAGTAACGGCTGCTGGAGAGCTCAGATGCCGATTGGGCGGCGATCACCGGCAGCCCGGCGAGGCGAACCTCGGCCCCGGGCGGCGGGCCCTGAGTGGAGCCGGGGTCGCCGATCTCGCCGCGAATGCGATCGATCAGCGCCTGCTGGTCCTCCAGCGACTGGGCGCGGATGCCGAAGGAGAGCAGCGCGGTGTGGCCAAGCCGGCCGGTCTTCGGGTCGATCGGCGCCACCTGGCGCAGGTCGTAGGGCGACATCGCGGCGAGGGTGGAGCGGATGCCCGGCCCGGTCAGGGCGCCGCCACCCGCGGTGAGGAAGTCAGAGAGCGCCGGCCCGGGGCAGACCTCGGCCGTCCGGCAGCTCGGCCTGCGGGCCGTCGAACCCACTCGACTCCAGCACCCGCCGCTTGAAGGCGGCCATCCAGCGGATCAGCGCCGGGTCGGCGAGGTCAGGGGCCTGAACGCTGACGTCGAGCTCGCCGGAGACACCCGTGGCGTCCTGTAGCTCGGTCAGGTCGCGCACCGCGCCGAGGCTCTGCGGAGCGAGCTTGGCGATGTTCGACTCGGTCCCGATCTGCGTTCCCAGACCCCAGCCGACGACGGCAAGCACCAAGCCGATACCAAGCACCCGCTGCGGGTGCGCCAGCGCCATGGCGAGGAGTCGCGCCCGCGGATGTCGCTTGGGCGGAGGGGAGGGGTGCCCCCTCCTCCCGCCTCAGTCCGAAGGCCGAGGGCGGCGAAGCCGGCGGTCAGAGCGAGCGCAAAGGCGATGGCGACGCCGACGACCAGGAGCAGGCCGAAGCTGCGGACCATCGGAGTCGGGGAGAGCTGCAGGGCGAGGAAGCCGGCGCCGGTCGCGAGGCAGGCGGCGGCGATCGCCGGCCCCCCGCTCGCGGCGGCCGCTCGAGCCGCCTCGGCGCCCTCCGCGCCGCTCGCAACCGCCTCGTCGTAGCGGGCCTGGAGCTGGATCGCGTAGTCGACGGCGAGACCGATCAGGATCGGCAGCACGGCGATCGACGCCATCGTCAGCGACCCGCCCACCAGCCCGAGCAGGCCGAAGGTGAGCCCCGCCGCCGCCAGCGCGATCGCCAACGGCAGCAGCCTGAAGCGTGAGCGGAAGACCGCGACCAGGGTCAGCGCCATCACCGCGATGGCGACGCCGAGGAGGACGAGGAGGGCGTCCTTCAACGCCCGCGCCAGCCCGTCGACGACGACCGGCGCCCCAGAGACGACGTAGCGGCCCCCGTGCAGCTCGAAGCAGGGGGCCGGCCTGCCCCTTTCGGCGCAGACGCGACGCGGCGTCGTGTCGAAGACCGCTTCGCGGATCAGCCCCAGCGCCCGGTGGCGCTCGGCCTCGCTCAGGCCGGGGCGCAGGCGAATGACGATCTGCGCCGAGCGGCTATTGGGGAACAGGTAGGCGAGACGCGCCTTCGGCGTGCCGCGCGAGCGGCTCAGGTCGAAGACGACCGTCGCAAGGAAGTTCGGGTTGCTGAGGCTAGGAACGCTGGTGACCCCGTACTTCACCGCCACCGAGAGGAGGAATTCCCGCAGCTGGTCGGGCGGGACCCTCGCCGCCAGCCGGCGCAGCTGTTCGTCGATCTGGATCACCGCCTCGTTGAGGAAGGTGGCCGGGCCGGCGAGGAACTCGACTGGGTGCAATCGGGCGAGCTCGGCGCAGGGCCCCGGAATCGGCTTCGCCCCCTGCGGCACCTTCCCCGACAGGCACCCCTCCAGCCGCAGCAGTCGGAAGAGGTTCGAGGTCAGCACCAACCGCTGCAGGTCTCCCGCGGCCAGCACAACCACCGGTTCTTCCCCGAACACCGCCCGCACATGCTGCGTAGCCCGGTAGCTCGCCGCACTCGAATCGACCAGCGTCCCGGTACCCGCATCGGTGGGAAGCCTGGTCGCGACTGCGCCAGCCGCGCGCCTGGCGCGACGGCAGAGCCACTCGGGAGGCGCGCCGTCCGACTCGAGCACGCTCGTCGCCAGCTGCTCGGCCGTCGTCGCGCCGAGCGTGGCGGCGAGCGTGCGGCGGTAACCCTCCGGATCCTCTCGCGCGAGCGAGGCGATGATCCGCCACTGCGCGTCCGTCCGGATCCTCTTGCGAAGGCGCTTGACCGTCAGGTACGCAGCACGGACCGCGGGAGCGGCGACATCGGCGTCCGCGGACGAGTCTCCGTCCTCGGTGAAGGCGAGAGTGGATGGAAATGCGTCGCGACCGAGACCGCGAGGATCGTCGAGCACGTCGACGCACAGAACCTCTCCCTCGCGCTCGAGGACGCAGTACCAGCTGCGGACGTCGTATTGCAGGCGTTGGCAGAGTCGCCAGCCGGATCGCAGACGGAGCGGCCAGAAGCGATCGATCCCCACGACCGCGCAATCGACGTCACCCGTGCGAGACGGTCGCTCGAGTCGGCTGTCCTGGAGGATCTTGAGCCTATCCGCGAGGATGTCCGCGACGCCGGCCGCTCGCAGCGACGGCACCGCCTTGAGGCCGCTCACGACCTCCGGGTCTCCGTCACAACGCAGCTCTAACGCACGTGCGTGCGGTATCAGATGTCCAAAGTGGCCGCATTCGAGTCGGGGCGCAGTGCCGCGCAGCAGAACGCGGTCGGGCCGCACGCATGGTACATCGAACTTGCCAGCGTGCAGGTCGCGGCGCCGATCCCTCAAGGTCGGTCGGAATGTCTCCGCCGCGCCCGTTGAACGTGGCTTCCACGCTCCCGAACGGCTCTGAGAGCCGCGAAGGTCGTGGTAGTGGCGAGACCGCGGCGGAGACGGCTTCGGGTTCATGCGGTTCGAGACCGCACGCTAGCGTACGCACGGTGGATCTCGGCAAGCGCAACGTCCTCGGAGTTCTCGTCGACGCGATCGACTACGCGGCAGCGGTCGATCGTATCGCCGCCGCTGCGCGTGAGCGACGTCCGTTCGCGGCGTCGGCTCTCGCCGTCCACGGCGTGATGTGTGGCTATACACAGCCGCATTTCCGCTACCGCCTCAATCGGCTCGACATCGCCGCACCCGACGGACAGCCGGTTAGGTGGGCTCTGAACCTTCTGTACGGATCGCGGCTGAAGGACCGTGTGCGCGGGACGACCCTCACGTTGCACGTGCTCGAGCGCGCCGCGGCAGACGGACTGCCCGTCTACTTCTACGGAAGCAGCGACGACGTGCTCCGCGCTCTCGTCGCCAACGTCCGGCAGCGCATCCCGCAGATCACGATCGTCGGGGCACGGCCGTCGCGATTCCGCCCGGTTCACCCATCCGAATTTGCCGAGATCGCGGCGGAGATCGAGGGCTCTGGCGCACGCATCGTGCTGACCGGCCTCGGCTGTCCGCGTCAGGAGGTCTTCGCCGTCGAGCTTCGCGGTCGCGTCTCGTGTCCTGTACTCGCGGTGGGTGCGGCGTTCGACTACCTCGCAGGCACCCTGCGGTCTCCCCCCGAGTGGTTGCAAACGGTGGGGCTCGAGTGGGCGTGGCGACTCGCGCTCGAGCCACGTCGCCTCTGGCGCCGCTACCTCCTCTTGAACCCGCTCTACCTTTCGCTGCTGCTCCTGCAGAAGGCGCGGATCCTCGACCCCGACCCGCGCGGAGCCCCACCCGAGCCGGGCGCGATGGTGCCGGCGTGATCGAGTCGATCCCGAGGCCGTGCCGTGAATGGTTCGGCGCGCTCGACCACGCGGGGCGCCGGGTGTAGCGTCCGTCCAGACCGATTGTCGCCCGGCCGATCGATGAAGATATTGGTCCTTCATTCGCGGTACCTCTCCGGTCAGACGTCCGGTGAGAACCGCGTTGTCGAGGACGAGGCGCAGCTCCTGAGAGACGCCGGGCACGATGTGCACGTCTGGGCGCCGTCACCCACCGAGTTCAGCCCGCTCGGGCTCGTGCGGATCGGCGGCCAGGCTGTGTGGTCACGCGGCGCAGTCGATGAGGTGAGGCGTCTCGTGCGGTCACGGCGCGTCGACGTCGTGCATTGCCACAACCTCTTCCCGATGCTCTCGCCCGCGGTTCTGGCGGCGGCCGCGCGTGAGGGTGCCGCGGTGCTCGTGACGCTGCACAACTACCGCTTCCTGTGCCTGCCCTCGACGTTCTTGCGCGACGGCTCCGTCTGCGAGGACTGCCTCGGGCGTCTCCCCTGGCCAGGCGTGCTCCACCGCTGCTACCGCAACTCCCTGCTCGCGAGCGGCGCCTTGGCTGCATCGTTGACGCTCCATCGCGCGCTGCGCACCCTCGACCAGGTGAGCTCGTACCTCGCCGTGAGCAGCTTCCTGCGCGACAAGTACGTCGGGGCCGGGTTTCCCGCCAGCCGCATCTCGCTGAAGCCGAACTTCGTTCCTGCCGTCAGCCAGCGCGAGGGGCCCGGCGACTACTTCCTGTTCATGGGGCGGCTGTCCGGCGAGAAGGGGGTGACGACGCTCGTCGAGCTCTCGCGGCAGACGGCGGCGCGGATCGTCGTCGCCGGCGACGGCCCCGACCGCGACCTCGTCCGCAATGCCCTGCCTTCGCTCGACTACCGGGGCAACCTGGGCGGCCACGAGCTCCCGCCGTTGCTCGCAGGTGCGCGGGCACTCCTCGTGCCGTCGCGCTGGTACGAGGGCGCGCCCCGCGTCGTGCTCGAGGCGTACGCTGCCGGCGTGCCGGTGCTCGCGAGCCGCATCGGCGCGCTCCAGGAGCTCGTCGAAGACGGCGAGTCGGGGCTACTAGCGGCGCCCGACGATGTCGCCGCTTGGCGTGCGGCGCTCGAGCGATTGTGCGACGACGCCGAGTCGGAGCGCATGGGCGCACGCGCGAGGCACCTCTGGAAGGAGCGCTACAGCCCGGAGCGCGGGCTCGAGAACCTCGAAGAGGCCTACCGGTCGTCGCTTGCGGCCCGCGGGCGCGGCCGCGCGATCGCGGGGACCGGCGGTGTGCGCTCGACGTGAGAGTCGTCGTCATACACTCGAGGTACCTGTCCGGACCGACGTCGGGCGAAAACCGCGTCGTCGAGGACGAGGCCCAGCTCCTCCGGGAAGCCGGGCACGACGTGCACGTCTGGATGCCGTCGCCGACCGGCTTCAGCCCCCTTGGACTTGCGCGCATGGGGATCGGAGCCGTCTGGTCGCGCACTGCCGTGAAAGAGATCCGACGAATCGTGCGCACTCGCCGTGCCGAGGTCGTGCACTGTCACAACGTCTTCCCGATGCTCTCGCCGGCGGTGCTAACGGCCGCGGCCGCGGAGGGTGCAAGCGTCATCATGACGTTGCACAACTACCGCTTGCTCTGTTTGCCCTCCACATTCCTGCGTGACGGACAGGTGTGCGAGGACTGCCTCGGTCGGCTGCCCTGGCCCGGCGTGCTGCACCGCTGCTACCGCGACTCGTTGCTCGCGAGCGGTGCGGTCGCCGGCTCGCTCACGCTGCACCGCGCACTGGGCACGCTCGACAACGTCCGCATGTACCTCGCCGTCAGCAGCTTCGTGCGGGACAAGTACGTCGACGCGGGTTTCCCGCCGCTCCGCCTAACGCTGAAGCCGAACTTCGTTTACCCGCTCACTCGCCGCGAAGGAGCTGGGGAGTACTTCCTCTTCCTCGGGCGGCTTTCACGCGAGAAAGGCATCTCGACGCTCATCGAGGTGGCGCGGCAGACTCGCCTGCCAATCGTCGTCGCGGGCGACGGACCCGACCGGCCCCTCCTTCGCGACGCGCCACCCTCCGTCGACTATCGCGGCAATCTCCGGCCGGACGAGCTCCCGCCCCTCCTCGCGCGCGCCCGTGCCGCACTGATCCCGTCGATCTCGTACGAGGGCGCGCCCCGGGTTGCGCTTGAGGCCTACGCTGCGGGCGTGCCCGTCCTCGCGAGCCAGGTCGGGGCGCTGACCGAGCTCGTCGAACATGGCGAGTCGGGATTGCTCGTCACGCCGAATGACGTCTCCGCCTGGCGCTCCGCGCTCGAGCGGCTCAGCGACGATGCGGAGTCGGAGCGCATGGGTGCGCACGCGTGGAGTCTGTGGAAACAGCACTACAGCCCCGAGCGCGGGCTCGAAAATCTCGAAGCCGCGTACCGCAACTCCTCGCAGCCGCTCCCGACGACGCCGTAGAAGCGCGTGCGTCCGCTGATCGTCTCGTACCATGCCGTCAGCTCGAGCTGGCGCTCGCCCCTCGCCGTATCTCCCGGCGTGCTGCGACGACAGCTGACGTTACTGCGCAGCCGTGGGTTCACCGGCCTGACGTTCACGGAGTCCGAGCGCCGCAAACTCGAGGGCGATCTGCCGAAGCGCTGCGTCGTCGTCACGTTCGACGACGGCTATGCCTCGACGCTGAAGGCGAAGGCGATCCTCGACGAGGTCGGCTTTCCCGCCACGGTGTTCGTCGTGACGTCGTTCGCCGACTCGGGCGAGCCGCTGCGCTGGCGGGGTCTCGAAGCCGACGCGAACGGCCCCGAGCGAAGCGAGCTCGAGCCGCTGACGTGGTCTGCGCTCGAACTGCTGGCGAACGGCGGCTGGGAGGTCGGTTCGCACACTGTGAGTCACGCGCTTCTACCCGGTTCGACAGATGCCGCTGTCAGCTCGGAGCTCGAGGGCTCGCGCGCGCGCATCGCGGAGCGCCTCGGGAGCTGCAGCACGCTTGCGTATCCCTACGGCGTCGCAGACGCACGGGTCGCCGCAGCGGCCGAGCGTGCCGGCTACCTCGCCGCCTGCACGCTGAGGTTCGTGCACCGCGAAGACGAGCGCTACCGCCGGCCGCGCGTCGGCCTCTCGGATGCCGACGTCGGGCTCCGCCTCCACGCCCAGCTCTCGGCGCCCGCCCTGCGCCTCCGCCGCTCGGTCGCCGCACGCTGGCTGCAGCGTATTCCGCGCCGCCGGAGCTGGCTCCCGCGCCACGACGACGATAGCGGCGGCTCGACCTCGTCCAGCCGCTCGATGTAGGTCTCTCGCCTCGACAGGTCGTGAACGTGCGTCGGGTTCCGCTTCGGTAGGGGGCTACGCGCGAGGGCCTGCGTCGCCGCCGGTGCCGGCGGCGGCGCGGCGCCCTGACCGGGGCGAAGGCGTCGTTTCGAGACGCGGCTGGGGTGCGACCGCGGGGTCAACGGGCCGGCTCTCCGATCCGCTCCCCGGCAACCGCGAGACGTACGTGGTCTCCTCGAGCTGGTAGACGTCCGCGTCAGACGCACCCGTCACGACGATCCCGAGGATCTCCGCAGGGGCAGAAGCGAGGGCACGCTCGACGGCCACGGCGGTTCCGCGCCGGAGCGTGTCCAAGCGAAGCACGAGGACGATCGCGTCCACGCGATCGCAGAGCGTGATCGCGTCGCTCGGCCCAAGGAGAGGTGGAGCGTCGATCAGCACGATGTCGGCCCGCCGAGCCAGCTCGTCGAGCACCTCGGCGACGGCCGTGGACCCGACGAACTCGCCGGACGTAGGCGAGACCGACGACGCGAGCGGCAGCACTTGCAAGTTCCCTGACGCTGCCATGACTGCGTGGCGGCCGGTGGTGGAGCCGGACGGATCGAGGTCGATGGATGCGAGCGCCTCGTCGAGCGTCGCGTCTCCGAGGACGACCTCGGCGATGCCTGCCTTTCCTTCGAGCGAGAAGACACGGGCGAGGGACGAGCGGCTGCGGTCGAGGTCGCAGAGGATCACGCGCCGGCCTGCGCGCGCGAGCGCGACGGCCAGGTTCGCCGCCGTCACCGTCTTCCCGTCTCGGTCTTCCGCGCTCGTGACTACGATCGAGCGCGCATTGAGGTCCTGATTTGCCACCTCGAAGCTTGCCCGCAGCACGCGGAACGCGTCTGCTTCGCTGCTCGACGGGTCGCGCAGCGTGACCAGCGCGCCCGTCTTCTGGAGCTGACGCGAGCGAAGCTGAAGGTGCGCGAGGATCGGACGGCCGAACCGCCGCTCCACCTCCGCTCTTGATCGAACGCGCGTGTCGAGCGCCTCGGCGAGAAAGGCGAGGCCGATTCCGATTACGAGTCCGAGTCCCCCGCCGAGGAGTGCGGCGCGCATGGGGTTGGGCCGACTCTCGGAAGCATCGGTCGCCGGCTGCACGACCACGCCGACCATCGGCGAGAGGGTCTGGAGAGCCGCGAGCTGGCGCCGATTGTCGAGCAGCGCCGCGTACGCCGCGGAGCCGCTCTGGCCGGCAGCGCGGAGGGCTGCGAGCTGGCGCCCCACCTCGCGCAATGCAGCTCTGAGCGACTGCGCGTCGAGCGTGCGCCGATAGTCGATGAACTCCTGCGCATAGGCGGTGGCGAGGCGGGAGGCCGTGCTCTCGTCCTTGTCGGTAACGGAGAATTCGAGCACGTCGACACCCTGACTCTGGCTCACGCGCGACTGCGCGAGAAAATCGTCGGGCGTCCGGTCGTTCAAGCCGGTGTCCGCAAGCACGCGCCCGGCGATCGGTCGCACTCGAGCGAGCTTCGCCAAGGTCGCAGTCACGCGGTCCGGGTCGGACAGCGACGGGATGCCGTTCAGGGTCGTGGCGACGTCCGGGCGTCCGACGAGGACCTGCGCAGACGCCGTATACGTGGCGTTCTTGCGCGCCGTGACGATGAACGCGATCGCCGCCGCGACGACGACGATGACGACGATGCTCCACCACCGCCGCTTAAGGACGTCGAGATACTCGCGCAGCGTCGGAGACGAATCTGTGTACGCGGGCGAGTGATCGCTCCCGCTCGCTCGCACGTCGCGCACTCTCCTAATATAGCTCTGGGTTACCGCTTCTGAGGACGAGGAGTGGCCGGACTCCTGCTGCCGCAACATTTCGCAGGATGCGGCGCGGCGCTCGGGCAGCTTTCGACTAGGTCGCCTGCTTTGATCGTTGACGCCGCGGCCGCACGGAGCTGCGCCTGTGGCAGGCAGAACGACGATCGGGAACAATCCGTGCATGGATCTGGGCTACTGGAGTCGCGTCGGGTCGACGCTCGTGGCGCATCCGATCGAGACGCTCGAGCGGCTTCGCCAACGCGCCGAGATGTGGCGGTACGCCCGCGACGGCTCCGTCGACTATTGCCCGGATCCCGACTGGGAGCCGAAGCTGGAACAGCGGCTCGACGGTGCCGAGGCCGAGACCGACGCTCCCTGCTTTGAGATCCTCCGCGAGCTCGAGCGGGCGCTGCCGAACTTCCCGCGTGGCCACGACGCGGACGCGGCGCTCGCACTCGCCATTTGGCGCATCGTCTCGAGTACTCGCGCCGCCAAGGTCGTGGAGACCGGAGTCGCTCGCGGTGTGACCTCGCGCTTCGCCCTCGAAGCGTTGGACCAGAACGACCATGGCCACCTCTGGAGCATCGACCTTCCGCCCCTCCTCAGCGGGTTCCACAACAGCGTCGGGGCAGCAGTGCCCGACAGGCTGCGGAATCGCTGGACGTACATCCGCGGCTCGAGCCGGTGGAAGCTGGGGCCGCTACTGCGTGAGCTCGAGCCGATCGACGTCTTCATCCAGGACAGTCTCGGGACGCCGCCGACCGTGTCGCACGAGATCTCGCTTGCCTTCGACTCACTGCGCCCGGGCGGCTGGCTCGTCGTGAATGGAGTCGACAGGTCACGAGCATTCGCGGACTTCCTCGCAGGGCACCCCCAGGTCGACGCGATCATCGCGCCTGCAGCGGCGAAGGCCGCGTCCGGTGACGACGGTGTCATCCGCGGGCAGTTCGGCCTCTCGCTCAAGATCCCCCCTCAGGCTTGACGGCAGACCATGCCCGAGCGCAGCCGCAGATGAGACACGATTTGCAGGTATTCACGACCTGCCCGCCGTCGGATCGCAGCGATCCTGCGGCGTACCGGTCACAGCTTGGCGAAATCGCCCGGTGGAGCGAGGATGCCGGCTGCGTCGGCACGCTCATCTACACCGACAACCGTCTGTACGACCCGTGGTTGCTCGCGCAGATCGTGATCGAGCAGACCGAGCGGCTGAGCCCGCTGATCGCGGTGCAACCCGTCTACATGCACCCGTACACGGTTGCGAAGCTGGTCGCGACGTTCGGACACCTCTATTCGCGGCGGCTCTGGCTCAACCTCGTCGCCGGCGGCTTCCGCAACGACCTTCGCGCGCTCGGCGACGACACGCCGCACGACAGTCGCTACGACCGGCTCGTTGAGTTCGGGCTGGTCGTCAAACGATTGCTTGAAGACGACGGCCCGACCACGTTCGGGGGCACGTACTACCAGACGCACAACCTCCGCCTGACACCGCGCCTTCCGCCGGAGCTCGCGCCTGGTCTGATCGTCTCCGCCTCCTCGCCCGCGGGCGGGTTCGCGGCGCGTGTGCTCGAGGCCACGGCCGTCACGTATCCGCAGGCCGCAACGGAGTTCGAGCCGCCTCCGGCCGACCGCCACGGGATCAGGATCGGCATCATCGCGCGCGACGACCAGGAGGAGGCGTGGGACGTGGCCCGACGGCGGTTCCCGAGCGATCGCCACGGTCAGATCAGCCATTCGCTTGCGATCGCGGTCACGGACTCGCAGTGGCACAAGCAGCTCGATGGAAGCGACGTTGACGGTCAGGGTGCGTACTGGCTGCACCCGTTCAAGAACTACCAGACGTTCTGTCCATACCTCGTCGGCGACCACGCGACCGTCGCCGCCGAGCTGGCGCGTTACCTCAAGCACGGGATCACGACTTTGATTCTCGACGTCCCAGCGTCGCCGGCGGAGCTCGAGCACATCGCCGTCGCGCTCGACGTCGCAGAGGGCTATGCGCACGCCTGAGCAGCTCCAGGGCTACCTGGAGCAGCAGGCGATCGTCGATCGGGATGCGACGGCGGTTGTTCTGGGGCCCGAGCGTCTCACCTACGGCGACCTCGACGATCGGAGCACCCGCCTCGCGCGCATGCTCGCCGACGCCGGGTGCCGCCCTGGCGACCGCATCTGCCTGCTCGCGGCGAAGAGCCCGCGGGTCGTCTTGGCGATACACGCAGCGCTCAAGGCGGGCTGCTGCTACGTACCGATCGACGCGGAGAGTCCGGCCGCCCGAGTCGAGCGGATCGTGCGGGTGGCTGACCCCCAGGCGGCGCTCGTCGACGCGGCTGGGGCGCGGGTGCTCGAGGAGGCGGAGTTCCGGCCGCCGTTCGTGGCCTCGATCGCGGCGCCAGACGAGCCACCGGTACCGCGGCAGCGGTTTGGGCTCGAGGACCTCGACTCGGTCGAGCCAAGCATCGCCACGGCCGCTCGCGCGCCCACCGACGCGGCGCACATCCTCTTCACCTCGGGGTCGACGGGGCTTCCGAAGGGCGTCGTCGTGACGCATGCAAACGTCATCGCGTTCGTCGAGTGGGCACGATCGTACTTCGGGATCCGGCGCGGCGATCGCGTTTCCGGCCATTCGCCGTTGCACTTCGACCTGTCGACGTTCGACGTCTTTGGCGCGCTCTCGGCAGGCGCGGAGCTTCACCTCATTGCGCCAGATCTCAATCTGCTGGCCCCGAAGCTCGTCGCGTACATCCGCGAGGCACGGCTGCACCAGTGGTTCTCGGTCCCCTCGGTGATGAACCTCGTCAGGCGGTTCGACGCGATTCCGCCAGGCTCGCTGCCGGACCTCGAGCGCGTGATCTGGTGCGGCGAGGTATTGCCGACGCCGACCCTCGCATACTGGATGGAGCGCGTGCCGAACGCCTCCTTCACCAACCTCTACGGACCGACAGAGACGACGATCGCGAGCAGCTACTACCGCGTCCCGGCACCGCCGTCGAGCCCGACCGAGCCAATCCCGATCGGCACGGCGTGCCCCGGGGAACAGCTGCTCGTGCTCGACCGCGAACTGAGCCCGGTGGAACCGAATGAGCAAGGCGACCTCTACGTCGCGGGCGCCGGGGTGACCGCCGGGTATTGGCGCGACGACGAGCGGACGCGTGAAGCGTTCATCGCCGACCCGCGACCGAACCGATCGGGCGTGCTCTATCGCACGGGCGACCTCGCCCACGTGGCCGACGACGGCCTCGTCTACTTTCTCGGTCGACAGGACTCGCAGATCAAGAGCCGCGGTCACCGGATCGAGCTCGGCGAGATCGAGGCAGCTCTCGCGACGCTCGCTGAGATCGCCGAGTACGCGGTCGTTCCGGTCGCGACCGACGGCTTCGAAGGGACGTCGATCGCCTGCGCTTACTCGACGAAGCGCGCGATCGCGCCGTCGGCCGTGAAGCGGGAACTCAGGCGCCTCCTGCCGGGGTACATGATCCCGACGATGTGGCGGCACTACGAGAGCCTGCCGACGAACTCGAATGGCAAGATTGACCGCCCAGCCATCCGACGCGAACTCGAGGAAACGCATCGTGCAGCGACATGATCAGCGCGAGCACGCGGCGACCGCGCCCCGTCTCGCCGACGCCGACGACGAGGTCGTCGCGGTCGTCATGCGCATCCTGCGCGACTCGCTGCACCTCGAGGTCGACGACCGCAGCGTCGACTTGATCGAGGGTGGCGTCCTCGACTCGCTGGCGCTCGTCGAGCTGCTGTTCGAGCTCGAGCGAGTCCTGCGGGTGAGGCTCCTGCTGGAGGAGCTCGAGGTAGACGACTTCCGGAGCGTCGAGCGGATCGCGCGCTTCGTCAACACGCGGGCTGCGAAGGATCCGCAGTCGGAAGGCTGACATGGCCGTGTCCGCCGCCACTCGATCAGGGAGAGGCGTGATCCGGCCGCTCCTGCGCGAGGATCTCGAGCAGGTCGCGGCGCTTTACGCGCGCATCGCGCGTTCCGACGCGGGCGATCCTCCGCCGCGCCTCGCGGATCACTTCGCGGACACGCTGCTCGACCAGCCGTGGGCAGATCCAGAGATCCCCTCCCTCGTCTACGACCAGGGAGGGCGGATCGCGGGGTTCATCGGCAGTCACGTCCGGCACTTCGAGCTCGACGGGCGAATGCTTCGCTTCGCGTACGGCGGCCAGCTCGTCACCGATCCCGCCGTCCGTTCCGCCGCCGTCGGCTTCTTCCTCCTTCGCGCGTTTCTCAACGGCGCACAGGACGCGGCGCTGACGGATACGGCCGGAGAGGCAACACGACGGATGTGGACTAGGCTTGGCGGCTGGCCGGCGCAGCTCGAGTCGCTCAGCTGGTTCCGCCTGTTTCGCCCGATCAGCTTCCTGACCGACTACTCGCTCAGCGGCCGCCGTGTACGCCGGTGGCCGCGTTCAGTGCAGCAGGTCGCGGGCGTGGTCGACCGGCCCCTCTCGATCGGACTTGCGCTGCGCTCGCAGCCGACGCGGCTGCGAGAGGAGCCGCTCTTACCGGAGACGCTCGTCGAAGCCGTCAGCCGCCTCGCGCCGGGGCTGCGCCCGTGCTACGACCGCCCCTTCGTCGAGTGGCTCCTTCGCAGCGTCGCCTCCGTCGGCGCGCGCGGCACGCTCGTCGGCGTCGCGCTTCGCGACGAGGAGGCGATCGCCGGCTGGTACGTGTACTTCCTCCGACCGGGAGGGATCAGCGACGTTCTCCAGGTCGTCGGGCTCGACGGCCGCGTCGGGGCCGTTCTCGACCACCTGTTCACGAATGCATACAGCCGCGGCGCCGCTCTGCTGCGCGGACGGATCGAGACGCGGCTTCTCGAGCCGCTGGCTTCCAGACGGTGTGTCTTCCGCTACAACGGCGGCGCGCTCGTGCATGGGCGCGACCCCGCCGTCAGCGCGGCACTGGCCGCACCCGACACGCTCCTGACGCGGCTCGACGGGGAGTGGTGGATGGGCCACCACCTCGAGTCCTTCGCATGACGAAGCCGAGGGTCGTCCTCGTCGCGGAAGAGGCTGCCGGCTTACGGACGCTGCGATTGCTCGAACGCCGCGGCTGGGACATCGATGCGGTGGTGACGTCGTCGCGGGGAAGCGGCGCAGGCGCGACGGTCGCCGACGCAGCACGCAGCTGCGGCCTCTGCGTCCTCGCGCCGCAGGCCGCCGCGGAGGCTGCGTTCGCGGACGTTGTGCGCGCGCACCGCGTCGACCTCCTGCTCAACGTCCACTCGCTCGTGGTCATCCATCGCGATGTCGTGGCGACGCCCCGCGTGGGAAGCTTCAACCTGCACCCGGGACCGCTTCCGGAGTACGCGGGCTTGAACGTGCCGAGCTGGGCGATCTTCAACGGCGAACGGCGTCACGGCGTCACGTTGCACTGGATGACGGCGAGCGTCGACGCCGGCCCGATCGCTTGGAGCCGACGCTTCCCGATCGAGCGGAGCGACACCGGCATCTCGCTCTTCATCCGCTGCGTCCGCATGGGCCTGCCGCTGATCGAGCGGTTGCTTCAGTGCGTCGAGAGCGGCACGCGGATCCCGAGGCGCGCGCAGGATCTTGCCGAGCGGCGCTTCTTCGGCGCCCGGCCGCCGAACGACGGGCGCGTTTCGTGGTCCGATACCGCGCACCGGATCGCCGACTTCGCCCGTGCCAGCGACTATCGCCCGTTCACCTCCCCGTGGGGGCATCCCACGACCGCTCGGGCCGGCCGCAGCATCGGAATCGTCGAGGCCTGCCCCACCCGACGGCCGTCGTCGGCGCCACCGGGCACCGTCGCCGGCGGCCGCGACCGCTCGGTGCTCGTCGCAACTGCCGATCGCTGGCTCGCCGTTGAACGGGTGCACGACGACGGGCGCTATCTCGACGCCGCCGACGTGCTGCGCGCGGACGACGTCCTCGACTAGAGCCCAGACGGACGCGGCGGGATCGCCGTCGATCCCGCTGTCGAGCCCCCGTTATTTGCCTGCCTGGACCGTCTTCAGCAGCACGCCGCCGTCGTTTGCGAGCGATCAGTGGTCCCTCACCATCTCCTCGAACGGGATTCGAGCTTTGGCCCGAGACCTGCCAAAGCCCGATCATCCCCGGCTTGACCGCGAGCCGCCTCCTAGCCAAACACTCGACCCACTGTTGCGCGCAGCGGACGGAAGCTGGCTAGCTCGCGAGGCTCGCCTTTCGGATCTTGCCGCTCTCTGTCTTCGGCAGCTCCGGAAGAATGTGAATCTCGGCAGGCACGAGTTGTGGCTCGAGTGCGTTCGCGGCAGAGACGGCGGAGTCTCGGCTCGTCGAGCTCAGGCGCGTCGACTGCAACGTAAGCGACGACACGCTCTCCGAGAACCGGATCGGTTCGTCCAACGACGGCGGCCTCTGTGATGCCGACGATCGCGTAGAGGGCATTCTCGACTTCGGCCGGGCTGACCTTGTGCCCGCCCGTCTTGATGATGTCGTCGGTACGGCCGACGAAGTAAAGGAACCCGCTCTCGTCCGTGCGGAAGCGGTCCTGCGTGCACAGGACTCGCTCGCCGGGAATCGACCCGTCACGCAGCATCTCTGCCGAGAGATCGGGCTTCCGCCAATAGCCGGCCATCACGTGAGGTCCGCGGACGTGCAGGATGCCGACCTCGCCGGGTTCAGCTCGAGAGCCGTCGGCCCTGAGCACGAACGCCTCGGTTCCGGGAATCGCCTTCCCGACGGAGCCCGGGCGCTCGTCGATCAGCTCCGGCTCCAGGTAGGCAACCCGCTTGCACTCCGTCAATCCGTACATCCGGAAGATGAGCGCGTTGGGGAACAGACGGCGTAGCGCCTCATGGAAGTCGATCGGCAATGCCGCGGCCGTATTCGTGACCGTGCGGACTGACGGAAGGCGAAGTTGGGTTGACCGCTCCAGGGCTAGCAACCGCGCGAAGATGGAAGGCACACCGGGGACGACCGTCACGCCCTCCTGTTCGATCCGGCTCGCTGTCGACGCTGGGAAGGCGAACGTCCGCTCGAGGACAACCGTCGCCCCGAGCGCGCAGGCCATCAGCAGCTGGTAAAGCCCGTAGTCGAACGAGAGCGGCAACACGTTCAGGATCCGGTCGCGGTCGGTGAGGCGGAGGTACTCACTGACGCTTTCGCAGGTGAAGACGACGTTCTGGTGGGTAACCATGACGCCCTTCGGTAAGCCACTGCTTCCAGACGTGTAGATGAGCGCTGCGAGATCAGACGGGATCGATCCCGACGGCACGCGGCGAAGGCGACGAAGCCTCGAGAAGCGAATCGAATGCAAGGCATCCTTCGGGCGCAGCTGCACCCACGCAGATGACGGCAGCAAGCCCAGCAGATCGCCCAGGGGAAGCATCCCAGAGTCCTGGATCGGTCACGAGCACGGTTGCCTCGCTGTCGGCGATCAGGTAGTTGAGCTTGTCAGCTTTGATTCGAGGGCTGACGACCGAGAAGACGCCGCCGGCGAGCGAGGTCGCGTAGATCGCCACCGCGCACTCGAGCGAGTTCTCGAGATGAACGAGAACCCGTTCGCCCGCCTGCAGACCCAGATCCTGCAGTGCTCGAGCGAAACGGAGGCACCGCTCCCAGAGCGCGCGGTACGTCAAGGACCCGTCCGGCAGGACGACGGCGAGTCGATCTGGATGGGTGTTGACCGTCTCGAGCAGTTGCTCGTGAACGAGCCACGGCCCTCGAGTCATGCTGCCTCTACGCTCGTCGCGATCTCCGATCCCTTCACGACGCGTGTCGGGCGCAGCGGTTGCGGCTTGCCGCGATTGTCGATCAGGCGGTCGTGCAGGACCATGATGGACACGGCGGCGGCCAGCGCCATCTCCTCAGTTTCGCCCACGCCGGTCGAGACCCGGCTGGTGCATTTGGCGACGAGAGATCGGATGGCTGCCGGCGCGAGAACGCCTGCGCGCCGCACCGGGCCTTCGGCGAGCAACTCGCGGACCTCTTCAGGCGCTCCTTGGCCGAGCAACGACTCGAGAATCGGCGCGCGATACGGCTGCTTCGGCCTGCGCGACAGGCCAGGCGGCAACACGCGGCTCGCAAGCCGCCGCAGCAGAATTTTCGTCGTGAGCCCGCGAAGCCGGAGATCGTCTGGCAACGCGGCCGCGAGCTCGGCGACCCGATAATCGAGAAACGGAAACCGCCCTTCGACGGAGCTACCCATGAGCATGCGATCCCCCTGGGCGTGGAGAAGGTATCCCTCCAGAAACGACTTGATCTCGATGTATTGGGCGCGGCCGGTAGCGGAGAAGCTGTGGAAGTTCGTGGGCAAGTCGCTCGCGATCCACCCGAGGGGGTCGGCGCCTCTCCCGGCCTCGGCCACGAAGTCAGGCGCGAGCAGATTCAGCAAGCGTGCACCGTTCGCAAACCGCACCCTATGGCTGTAGATGGCATCCTCGGTGCTGTCGAGGTCTCGACCGAAGAAGCTGTGCAGCATCGCTCCCGACGCTGCCGGGCTGCGAACGAGGTACGGGTACAAACGCGTCAGGAGCAGCGGCCGCAACGACGACGCGGGATCCCGCGCCCAGAACCGTCGTACCTTGTTCTCCAGGAAGACGTCGTAGCCGCAGAAGAGCTCGTCCGCTCCTTCTCCGGTCAGAATGACGCGAGTCCCCGCGTCGCGAACCGCACGAGAGAGACACAAGAGGGGCGCCGGAGCAGTCCGGAGAGACGGCTGCTCGGCGAGCTCGATCGCTGCGGGAAAGGCAGCACCGATGTCGCCGGTCGAGGGAGTGATGCGTGTCAGCGACAGGCCGAGCGCGGTTGCTGCGTCGTCCTGCTCACTGGACTCGTCGAATGCTGGATCTGTGAACCCGACGGCAAACGCCGAAGCGCCTGGCGCGTGTTCGACGGTGAGGCCAGCAATCAGTGAGGAGTCGAGCCCACCGCTCAGATAGATGCCGACGGGAACGTCGCTTTGCAGCCGAATCCGCACCGCGTCGTCCAGTACGTCCGCGAGCTCCGCGAGAAGGTTGTCGGCCCGTCGAGCGGTGGACCTCGCCGGCGCGGCGAATTCGAGATCCCACCAGCGGCGCATCTCGGTAATCCCGGTCGGTCCCAGACGCGCGAAGTGCGCTGGCGGCAGTTGGTCGACTCCGCTGAACGACGAGTCGCTTAGCGGCAGCGACCACGTCACGAGCGACGCAACGATGCTCGCCGCGTCGAGTGCACGCGGCACGCCGGTCATTCGGAGCAAAGCCTTCACCTCGGAGGCGAATGCAACCCGAGCCCCGACCCGGGCCAAGAAAAGTGGGCGGACGCCGAAGCGATCACGCGCGAGGAACACTTCGCGGTCGAGCCGGTCCCACACGGCGAACGCGAAATCGCCGTTGAAACGGTCGAGGCACTCGGGGCCCCACTGCTCGTACCCATGGACGATGACCTCCGTGTCGCACTCGGTGGTAAAGACGTGACCGAGCGACTCTAGGTCAGCGCGGAGCTCGAGATGGTTGTAGATCTCGCCATTTTGGACGACCCAGTAGCGGCCGTCCTCATTGCCGATGGGCTGGTCGCCGCCGTCGAGGTCGACGACGGCGAGGCGGGCCGTCGCCATGCCGAAGTGACCGTCCGAGTAAAGGCCGACGCCGTCTGGTCCCCGATGACGAATCTCTCCGAGCATTGCCAGCAGCTCGGCATCTGACGCGCCGCGGTTGGCGTCGTAAATTCCGACGATTCCGCACACGCTCGTACCTTACGAAGGCGGACGGTCGACCGGGCCCGCGGCGATCGATCGCTGCCATCTCAACTCGCGTATCGTCACCAGCAGTACCAGCCTGACGTCGAGCTCGCGCTACTTTCTCGGGAGTCCGCGACGCGTCTCGCCAGTCTTCCAGACATCTTGACATTGTCTCAGCGCGGATCGGGCGCGGGTGTTTTAGGCGTGCTAAAACGCAACGTCTATGAGCGGCACAGTCATAGTCACGGGCGCAGGCGGCCTCGTCGGATCCGAGTCGGTGCGCCACTTTGCGGAGCTGGACCACCGTGTCGTGGGTATCGACAACGACATGCGCGCGACGTTCTTCGGGCCGTCGGCCTCGACTCAGCGCGTTATCGACAGGCTCGAAGAGGAGTATGACGCCTTCGAGAACCTCTCGATCGACATCCGGGACGGCGAGGCGGTTGGAGCCGTTCTTCGCGATCGGGCGGACATCGAGCTCGTTATCCACGCGGCGGCGCAGCCCTCACACGACTGGGCCGCTCGTGACCCGGAGACGGACTTCGGGATCAACGCGACGGGGACTCTGAACGTCCTTGAGGCGACGAGGCACCACGCTCCCGCAGCGACGTTCATCTTCATCTCTACGAATAAGGTGTATGGCGATCGGCCCAACGAGCTCCCGCTGGTCGAGCAGGAGTCTCGATTCGACTTGAGGGCCGACCATCCCTACTACGAGGGCATCGACAGCTCAATGTCGATCGACGCGTCACTCCACTCACTCTTCGGCGTTTCGAAAGCAGCGGCCGACCTGATGGTCCAGGAATACGGGCGCTACTTCGGACTGCGCACCGTCTGCTTCCGCGGCGGTTGTCTCACTGGGCCTGACCACGCCGGCGCCGAACTTCACGGCTTCCTCTCCTATCTCATGCGGTGCGCCGTCACGGGCACGACATACTCGATCTTCGGTTACGGTGGCAAGCAGGTCCGCGACAACATCCACAGTGCCGACCTCGTCGCGGCGTTTTCTGCATTTCACGCTGACCCACGGCCTGGAGCCGTGTACAACATTGGAGGAGGTCGCGCGAACAGCTGCTCCGTCCTCGAGGCGATGGCGCTCTGCAAGGAGATCACCGGCGTCTCGGTGGCTCATGAGCTGGTCGAACAGCCGCGCGTCGGCGACCACAAATGGTGGATCAGCAACCTTGACGCGTTCAAACGTGATTACCCCGGGTGGGCCATCGCGCATGATCTGGAGTCGACCCTTCAGCAAATTCACGACGCGAATGCGGAGCACTGGCTTGACGCAGTCGCATGAAGACGAGGGCTCAGCAACGAAGCGTCAGGAAGTCGACGGGAAGCTCGTTCAGTACCTGATCACGAATTTCCCTCTGGGCGGCGACATTGCTGCCCTCGAGCCCACGGCGTCCCTTCTTGACGCCGGCATCATCGACTCAACCGGCGTTCTGGAGCTGCTGATGTTCATCGAGAGCGAGTTCGGCTTGGTGGTTCCGGACGAGGATCTCGTGCCGGAAAACTTCGACTCGCTCGACGCGATCGGCCGGTACCTCGCGGATCGTGTCTGAGGTCGCTCGCCCTCCCCTCAGTCCGGCCACGTTTGCCGTCGACTGGGACGAGGCTTGTGAATCGCTCGTCGTCTCTCTGCGAGAAACGATATTTGGTCGCCTCGGCCGTCGCGGCGCGGTGCTCGGAGTGTCGGGAGGCGTGGACAGCGCCGTGTGCGCAGCTCTCTGCGCCCGCGCAGCCGGGCGCGAGCGTGTGCTCGCGTTGATCATGCCGGAGCGGGAGTCGTCACCAGACACCCTCCCGTTGGCGAGGCTCGTTGTCGATCACCTCGACATCGACGCGAAAGTCGAGGACGTGACCCGTCTGCTGGAAGCGGCAGGATGCTACACGGGCCGAGACGCCGCGATCGCCACGGTCATGCCGGAGTACGGTCCCGGCTGGCGAGCCAAGCTCGTTCTGCCGAAGCCGGCTGAAAGGCGCGCGCTTCCGATCTTCAGAATCGCCGCCGAAGGACCGGGCGGGGAGCGCGTCGAGCGCCGCCTGACCGCCGACGCATATCTCGGGATACTCGCCTCGACCTGCCTGAAGCAACGGATTCGCAAGCTGCTCGAGTACACCTACGCCGACCGCAAAGCGTACGCCGTCGTCGGGACTCCAAACCGCGCGGAGTTCGACCAGGGCTTCTTCGTCAAGAACGGTGACGGCGCTGCAGACGTCAAGCCGATCGCGCACCTTTACAAGACGCAGGTGTACGGCTTGGCCGCGCATCTGGGAATTCCTGAGGCCGTCATCCAACGTCCTCCGACCACGGATACGTTCTCCCTTCCGCAGTCTCAGGACGAGTTCTATTTTTCACTGCCTTTTCCGGCCTTCGACTACTGTCTCTACGGCGTCGACCACGCATACCCGGCCGAAGAGGTAGGGGCGGCGATTGGTCTGTCGGCGGACCAAGTCGAACGGGTGTATGCAGATATCCGACGCAAGCGGGAGGCGACGAAATACGTCCACCTGCCGCCTCTGCTGCTCGCGAACGAAAGAGGTTAGAGGTCCTCGTCGCCGCTGACGAGATGCCAGCGGTCGGCGGACGCCAATCTAGCGGCCGACCGACTGACTGGGAACGTCATCAGCGGCCGGCCGTCGCGTCGCAGGAAGCCGAAGCGTCGAAGCCGCTCCTCGAGTTCGTTCTCGATCGATAGGTGGAGGAATGCCACGGCGCCGAGCCCCTTTTCGCGCGCCTCGTGCAGCACCCTCCCGAGCAACGCGTCCGCGGTCGCGGAGCCGTCGACGAGCAGATCGACGACATGACGTGCGCCGTCGCGATCGTGGTATACGACGTAGCCCGAAACTCTTCCTCGGGCGACCACGGTCAACAGTGTGAAGCGCCCTGACCGGCGCGTGAACTCGTACTTCCAGTTGAGGAGATCAGGAGTTCGCTCGCCCGTGACTCGCGCCCGCTGACGCGCCTCGTTCCAGATCGGCTCGAAGCTCGAGTCGAATTCCATGCGCGGAACGATCTCACCCCCGCCGCGACGCGGACGCTCGCGTTCCAGTCGCGCGACTAGCAGCAAATCCAGGGCTCTCGACGCAGCTCGAGGGACACTGGTCCGCCGACCGAGCGCATTCAGGGCGAAATCCGCTCGGAGGAGTCGCACGTGCTGATTCGTCACACCGACCAACCGATATCCGGCCCGTCGTAGGACGGGCGCCGAAGCGGGGTTCGGCAGGCCGTAAACGAACTCTGCACCGTTTGCCTCGGCGTCACGGAGGAGCGCGTGCTGCAGCTGCAGGGCGGGTCCGGCCGAGCGATAGTGGGGGGTGACGGCGAGATCGCCTGCGATGTATCCGCTGAACGGAAGACCGTCGACGGAGAGACGCGCCGGGAGGAGAGCCGCGATTCCAGCTGGCTTGCGGTCGTCGCCGTCATAGATCGCTGCGGCTCGCGGGCGACCGAGCGGCGACTCCAGGTAGTGCTTTCTGTAGCGGCGCTCGATCGCCTCGAGGTTGCCCAGCCCGGGGAGGAACCGAGCCAGCTCCACGAACGCGTCGTGGCAAGTCGGCTCGTCGGGGAATTCGAGACGATACGAACTCACGATGCATCATTGCTGAGGCCGAAGGCCGGCCGCCAAAGTCGGGAGTAGGCGGTCAGGCGGGTCGTCGGTTGCTTCATTGGTAGCTCCTATGATGCGCCGATGGCCCGGCGCTTCGACGTCGACGACCTCGAGCTCGAACAGCTGAAGGCGGCTCAGCAATCCTCGTTCGGCACTATCGAGGTCGGACGTCTCGTTGCCGGGGCAATGATCCGATCGCCGGCTCTCATCCCTGATATCGGTGGGATGATCGTCCGGGCGGCGAAGCAGGGACTCTACGGCGACAACGGCTTCGTGTGGTTCCTGCATTCAGAACGTGCCCGACGAGTTGCGCCGGACGTCGCCACCGGGGCCGCCTGGGTGGTGGTCGACGACTTCGTACCGTCGCTCGTACCGTTGCTCACCACGCAGTCGCGGGTCCTCGAGATCGGTTGTGGTGCAGGCCGGATCTCCAGGCATCTGGCGCCGCTTGTCGCCGAGTTGGTGGCATGCGACGTGTCCCGCCCGATGCTGCGCGAGGCTCGCGCGAATCTCGCATCCCATGCAAACGTCCGCCTTGTTCAGACAACAGGATTCATGCTCGACGAGATCGAGGGACCTTTCGACGTTGTCTTCGCGCAAGGCTTGATGTCTCACCTCGATCCGCTTCAGCTTCTCGCGCTGCTGTGCGAGGCCCGGCGGCTCGTGAGCGACAACGGCCGACTCGTTTTCAACGTCGACCTAATGGAGACTGACGAGCTACGACAGAAGGCTGTCGTCGACGCTCTCGAATCAGCGCGATCCGGCTACTTCGGCGCGAGTCGCCCACGGCCATACTGCGAACAACAGGTGCGAGCACTCTGCCTCGCCGCCGGCCTCAAATCGGTTGACGTTGACTACCCCGGTGAGGGGCGTACTGAACGCGTTCCGGCGGTGGTGATCGCAACCTCGCGTGGCGAGGATCAGTAGGCGCCGTTTCCGGCGCGATGCCCGCGATCCTGGGCTTCGCCGAGAAGAAAGGCTGGGTCGTACGCCCGCTCGTCAAGTCCGCGTGCATTGCTGCCCTCGTGGATCGGTCTTGGCGGTTCCGCGACCGCCGCCTGCGTGCGGCCGCTGGCTCGGAACGCGACGATGGCGCACTGCACGACCAGGCGCTCACCGGAGTGGTTCGACGTGAACGACGACCTTGCCTCGCTCGCGCGCATTCGCGGCTTCGCCTTCCTGCCGACGACGAGGGTGGTTCTGCTACCAGCACGAGTGCCCGATGGTCATCGGCCGCACGATCGCCTACATCGATCCGGGCCACCTCTCGCAGGCGTACCCGCGGCAGAGGATAGGGGCGAACTTCGATGCCCCTGGCAAGAATCGAACCCGCGCATGCGGTTAGAGAACCGCTTGTCTCCACACGATCGAAGCGGGCTGCTCGCGACCGATCTCTTGCTCGGTGCCGCGCTGCTCTCGCGGCTGTGCGCAAGAATGACCGCATCGGCGGCGACAGGGCAGGCCACAACGATGGGGACGCCGCTGCCCTCGCGACCGCACGTGTCGCCGCCGTTCGAGACGACCCTGCCGGACGGCTCGCCCTAGCCCGCTCGATGTACGAAGAACCGGCCGGCAGGCAAGCACCGCGCCTGCGGTTCCAGCGGGCCGCCCTCGCCTTCATGCACTGGATGGCAGAACGCGGCGTGCTCAACTCGCTCGACAACGAGCGGCCCGGCAGCAGGTGGTGGCGCGCGATGAACGAGCGGCTCCTGCGCGACAGCTGTGAAGCCGTCACACTCGCCACCGCCCGCAGGGGCTCACCATCGACCGCCACGGTTGACCATCGGACCGCCTTCATCGAGCAGTCGACCGCGCAGAACTGGTATTGCGCGCACAACGCGAGCGTCGTCGCCGCCTACCTCGACCACCGTTACCTCGCCGCAGGCGAGAGCCGAACCGAGCGCTTCTTCCTCAACGTGGTCCTTGCCCGCGTCCTGTACGCACACGCACTCGTCGCCGCCCCACGGCTCGCGCTTGGCTGCATCGCCCCCTGCGGCCCCATCGTCGCCGACCCGCGCCGCGGCACGGTCGACATCTTCCTCGCCATGGGACGCGTCCTCCCCGACAACTACCCCGCCGACGGTGAGCTCGAGGACTACCTCCCGCTCGAGCACCGGCTCGGTCGCATACTCGACTACGCCGTGATCCAACCACGCCTCCGTCCCCTCTACGACTGGTCGGCCCGGCAACTCAACCGACCCGAGCTCTCCGATCTGGTCGTCGACGGCACGCCGGCATACGCCTGGCCACCGCAGGATCGGCAGGCATGGAAACCGCCACAACTCTCCATCGCGGCGAGAGCGCTCAGGAAACTCACCGCCGCCCGCTAGAAAGCCCTGGCAAACGTGACCGCAGAGGGAGGCCGGGTCGATGCCCCCGGCAAGAATCGAACTTGCGCACGCGGTTTAGGAAACCGCTGCTCTATCCACTGAGCTACGGGGGCGGGAACTTCCGCGAGCAAGTGTAGGCCGCCTCGCGTCGCCAACTCGCGGCGGCCGGGAACGACCCCCGGCCGCCGCTTCCGACCCCCCGTCGCTATGCCTTGAACTCGCCGGTGTCGGTCCACTCCTGCTTGATCAGCGACCAGAAGTCGACCGCCAGCTGCTTCGTCACGTAGTCGTACGGGATCGCGCCGTACCCGTGGTCTCCCCAGGCGCCGCCCCAGGAGTTGCGGACGATCAGGGCGCCCTTCGTCTGCGTGCCGGTGTTCGCGTTCGTGATCTTCATCGCGTCGTCGTAGCCGATCGCGAGCACGGCGTGCCCGCCGAGCACCTTCTCGCCGGCCGTCGGGTAGGGGATCTGACCGCTCGTCGCGGCCTGCACGATCGAGCTGTAGACCGTGAACCCGAAGACCGACGGCAGCCCGCCGGCGAGGTTCGTCCTGATGCGCGTGAGCAGCGTCGCCGGGCTCGTGCCCGGCGGGTCGAGCCGGTAGTACGAGATCGCCTGGAAGTTCTGGGCGAACGAGTAACAGAACGCGTTCGGCTCGATGTCGAAGCTGGCGATCTGGTAGGGCCAGTACTCCTCGGGCGGGACGCCGAAGAGCGCGAGCGCGCCCATCGTCGAGCGCAGATAGGCGCCCGTGTCCCCCGTCCAGTGGAGCAGGTCGCGGGTTGCCTTGTAGAGGAAGAGGCGCGACGCGTCGAGGTGCTTCGCGTGCGCGCGGCGCTCGAAGTACTCGACGAGTCCGACCACCGCGTTCGCGGTGCAGGAGCCGAGCGCGCCCTGGTTCTCGATCGGCGAGCACCAGGGCCGCAGATCGACCTTCGTCGCCAGCTTCACGGCTTTCGGATCGGCGACGCCGATCGCCTCCAGCTGAGGCGCGATCGCGTCGTTTTCCTCGTCGTAGTCGCGGAAGTCGGGGAGGTCGCGTAGCCAGCCCATCCCCAGGGGCTCGTGCTCCTCGACGACCGCCGTGGGCCGCGCCCGCACGATCGGGTGCATCTGCTCCAGCATCGCCTCGCGCATCGCGAGGCTGACGGTCTCGACGTCGTTCGTCTGCGTACTTGCCATGTGCTCGTTCCTTCCCCCGCCCGGCACGACCGGGCCGCAACGGAGCTCGCGTGGGCGGCTCGCAGGTTGATCTCCTTCGCAGCTTTGACCCTACAGCTCCCCTCGCGGAGGTCAACCCTTCGCCTCGGCGGCTCCCGCTGCCGCGGTCCCTTCTGGGAGGATGCGGCCGTGGCGAGCTTCGCCGACGGCAAGATCGAGGCCTACGTCGGGCCGACCGAGCTCGGCGCGGCGGACGACCTCGAGGCCGTGATCGTCGACTTCATCGGCGGCGCGCGCTCGTCGCTCGACATCGCCGTGCAGGAGCTCGACTCGGAGCCGATCGCGCAGGCGATCCTCGACGCACGCTGGCGCGGCGTCTCCGTCAACCTGTTCCTCGAGCAGGACTACCTGCGTACCCGCTCAAGACGAGCAAGGGCGTGCCGATCCCGCCGAAGCCGAAGACGGGCGAGACGCCGCAGGACGCGCTCCGCCGCGTCCAGTGGGGCGACGACGACTCGGAGCTCGCGACGAACCGCCGCATCCTCGCCGCGCTGCTGCGCTCGGACGTCGAGGTGAAGGGCGACTTCAACCCGAAGATCTTCCACCAGAAGTTCGCGCTGCGCGACTACCGCGACGGCAAGGCGACGAAGCCCGGCAACCCGGCGCTGCTCTACGGGCTCGGCGAACTTCACATCCACCGACACGCACCGCAACCTGAACCACGTCTTCGTCTTCAACACCGCCGCAGGTCTGTCGCGCAGTACGAGCGCGAGTTCGACCAGCTGCGTCTTGGCCGCTTCGGGCGCGAGATCCACGGCGACGTGCCGGGCCTCTTCGACCTCGCAGGCGTGCCCGCCGAAGGTGCTCTTCGCGCCGGTGCACACGCCGGAGCTCGAGATCATGAAGCAGATGCTGAAGGGGGCGAAGGAGGTCTACTTCGCGATCTTCACGTTTGCCGGCTCGTCGGGCATCGACGACACGATGGTCTCGCTCGCGCGAGGCGGGATGAAGATCCGCGGCGTCGTCGACCGCGGCCAGGCCGCGCACGGGTGGGCCGCGCCGAAGACGATGAAGCACCCGAACATCGCGCTCTTCACCAGCCGACGAAGGCCTCCGGCGTCCGCAAGCTCCACCACAAGCTGATGGTGATCGACGAGCGCGTCGTCGTCGCCGGCAGCTTCAACTACACCCAGCCTGCGAACGAGTACAACGACGAGAACATCTTCGTGCTCGGCAGCGTCGAGCCGGAGACGCACGGGATCACCGTCGCCGCCGACCCGACCGGCGACCTCGCCCGCCACATGAAGGCCGAGATCGAGCGGATCATCGCCGACCTGAGCGAGCCCTACACGCCGTAGCGGTCACGCCTGGCTGTTCCGCGGCGGCAAATGCCATACCCGACCGGTTGGTCTTGTCGCAACCGAGCCTTCAAGCGCATGCAACAAGCGAGACCTGTCCCCGGTTGCCCAGCCCGCTCTTCCAGCCCGTCTTGCCCTGTTGAAGAGACGTTCCACATTTGACACAGCACACCCTTGACGCGCAACGGTGTCCGACACCGGGTCGCGAACACCGCGTCGCGAACACCCGTCGTAGCGGTCAGCCGGCCGGCTCGACGTTTCGCTCGGCGATGCACGCGCGCGTCCAGTCCTCGGCGTGGGCAAGCAGCTGCTCCCCGAGGGCCGCGCGCCCGGCCGGGTCGGCTGGGAGCTCGTCTTCGGCGAGCTCGATTCGCACCTGGTGCACCGAGGCCTCGGCGCCCCGGCCGACCTGGTGGCGCTCCTCGGCGACGATCGTCACCGACGCGAGCACCCCGAGCAGGCGGTCGGCGAGGCGGTCGATCTCCGCGGGGGTCGCCTGGCGGCCGGCGAAGACGCCGAAGTTGACGCGGATCTCGAGTACGGGCTGGTCGCGCCGCTCGACGACGAAGGCGATGGTCGGCTCGTTGGCGGCCGGCACGAGCGCTATCCCTCCTGCGGCTGCCAGCGGAAGCCGCGGAGCGCGGCCGACGAGCCCGACCACGCCCCAGACGGCGACGACGGCGAGCGCGTCGGCGTTCTCCCACACGTGCTCGTCGCGCACCATCACGTCGCGCGTCAGCTCGGTGAAGTGCGTCAGCGGCAGCACCTCGGCGATCGCGTGCAGGAAGCCGGGTAGGCCTCCGGCGTGAAGAACGTGCCCGAGATGATCGCCATCGGCAGGTAGACCGCGTTGATCACGGCCGACGAGCCCTCGGCCGAGCGCACGAGGGCGGTGATGCCGAGGCCCAGGGCGGCGAACGAGGCCGTGCCGAGCACGAGCACGACGAACAGCGAGAACGGCCGGTCGGGGACGGCACGACCGAGAAGAGCGAGGCGGCCGATGACGATGATCAGGTCGCCTCGATCAGGAAGACGACGAACGTCGAGCGCGAGCACCGCGGACGAGGTAGGTGGCAGGCGGGAGCGGCGTCACGCGGACCCGCTTCAGCACGCCCGACTCGCGGCGGACGACGATCGAGATCGCGAGGCCGGCGAAGCAGGTCGCGGCGACGCCGTAGCCGATCATCCCGGCCTCGAGGAACGACGAGCCGCGGATGCCCTCCTTCTTGATCGAAGCTCGTCGCCGTAGACCGCGCCGAAGATCACGAAGAAGATCACCGGCAGGAAGAACGTGAAGAAGGCGGCCTCGCGGTTGCGCCAGAAGAGCACGCTGCTGCGATGCGGGTCTCCATGGAGGAAGAGCGTCATTCGCGCGGTGAGCTCCAGGTAGACGTCCTCGAGGGTCGGCCGCCGCACCTCGAGCCCGTCGAGCTCCTCGCCGCGCTCGAGCGCCTCGGCGGTCAGCTCGTGCAGGCGACGGGTCGGGCTCGGCGTCCGCTCGACGACCTCCGTCGCCGTTCCGCGCGGAAGCGGATCTCGGTCTCGGCGCTCTCGCCGGTGAGCTCGGTCGGGCGAGCCCTCGCGGACGATGCTGCCCGCGACGATCACGGCGACGCGGTCGGCGAGCTGCTCGGCCTCGTCGAGGTAGTGGGTCGTCAGCAGGATCGTCGTCCCGAGCGAGCGCAGCTTGCGGATCGTGTCCCAGGCGGCGCGTCGCGCGCCGGGGTCGAAGCCGGTCGTCGGCTCGTCGAGGAAGATCAGCTCCGGGTCGCCGACGAGCGCGAGGCCGAGGTCGAGCCGGCGCTTCTGGCCGCCCGAGAGCGTGCGCACGCGGGCGTCCGCCTTCTCGGTCGAGGCCGACGATCTCGACCACCTCGTCGACGTCGCGCGACCGCTCGTAGTAGCCGGCGAAGAGCGCCAGGCTGCTCGCGCACCGTCAGGTTCGGGTAGAGCGACGAGGACTGGAGGACGACGCCGACGCGCTCGCGCCAGGCGCGACCGGCCCGCTCGGGGTCCTCGCCGAGCACCTCGACCTCGCCGCCGTCGCGCTCGCGGTACCCCTCGAGGATCTCGACGGTCGTCGTCTTGCCGGCGCCATTCGGCCCGAGGAGACCGAACACCTCGCCGGCGCGGATCTCGAAGTCGATCCCCCGCACCGCCTCGTGGCCGTCGTAGCTCTTGCGGAGATCCTGGACGCGGACGGCGGTCGGCCCGACCGCCGTCACAGGTCGACCTCGTAGGTGGCGCCGGGCGGGAAGCGTGCCTCGCGCCCGGTGAGCTCGGCCACGATCAGGCCGCAGTCCGGCTGGTGCCCGACCACGACGACCGTCTCGCCGCGGTCCTCGACCACCTCGCGGACCGCCGCGAGCGTCGCCCCCGGCGCGAGTCGCTCGTCGGGCTCGACCTCGACGCCCGCCTCGAGCGCGATCGGCAAGGCCGTCTCGACGCGCCCGCTGGAGCGGGCTCGAGAGCACGGCGTCGGGATGCAGTCCGCCGATCCGCGTCCCCAGCGCCTCCGCGGCGCGGCGCCCGGCCCGGGTGAGCGGACGCAGCTCGTCGGGCTCTCCCGACGCAGCTTCGGCATGGCGGACGAGGATCAGGCGCACGCGCGGAAGCCTAGTGCCCCTTCAGGCAATACACGCCATCACCTCCGGCGGTCTGAAGCCGTGCCATGCTGCGTCCTCGGTCGCGCCAATAGCTCGACTATTGGCGCTCCCTGCGTCCTTGCCTGGCACGTCTTCCGTCTCGCCGGAGTCGGGGGCGCATTACCTGAAGGGGCACTCGACAGTGTTTCTGCCGGCCGAGGCGTTTCCGTAGAGTCGGTCCGCCCTTGGCGCGGCCGGCCCTGTCTCGCGTTTCCCACGTCGTCGCCCGGTATCCGCGCGCCGCCCCACTCGCGGGTTACGTCCTGCTCTCGTTCCTCTTCTTCGGGCTGCCGGTCGTCTCGCATCCGGGCCGCTCCTTCATCGGCTACGGCAACGACCCGGAGATCTTCATCTGGGCGTTCGCGTGGTGGCCCCACGCGATCGGCGACGGCATCGACCCTCTCTACACCCGGGTGCTCTGGGTGCCGGACGGCCTCTCGCTTGCGTGGACGACGGTCGTCCCCGGGCTCGCACTCGCCTTCGCGCCGCTCACGCTCCTCGCGAGCGCGACCGTCGCCTACAACGTCGCCTCGGTGCTCATGCCCGCGCTCGCGGCCTGGACGGGATACCTCCTCTGCCGGGACGTGACCGGGGCGCTCTGGCCGTCGCTCGCGGGCGGGTATCTGTTCGGGTTCTCGAGCTACATGCTGGGCCAGCAGGCGGGGCACATGCACATGACGTCGGTCTTCCTCGTGCCGCTCGTCGCGCTCGTCGTCCTGCGCTGCCTCGACGGGCGGCTGAGCCGGAGGGCGCTCGTCCTGTGGCTCGGGCTCATCCTCGCCGTGCAGTTCTCGTTCTCGAGCGAGCTCTACTTCACGCTCAGCCTCGCGCTCGCCGTCGCGCTCGCCGTCAGCTTCGCGCTCGTGCCCGAGCGGAGAGCGGGTCTCCGGCGCCTGTTCGCCCCGCTCCTTGGCGGCTATGCCCTCTCGGCCGTCCTCGCGAGCCCGCTCCTCTACCCGATGCTGGAGCAGCTCGAGCACGAGTCGATCAACCGGCCGCGCGACTTCCCGGCCGACCTCGTGAACCTGGTCGTCCCGACGCGGACCACGCTCGTCGGCGGCGACTGGGCGAGCAGCGTCTCGGATCGATTCATCGGCGGGATCCCCGAGAACGGCACGTATCTCGGGCTGCCGGTGCTGGTCATCGTCGGCCTCTACGCGTGGAGCCGCGCGCGCACGAGCGGCGGCCGCTTCCTCCTCACCTCGTTCGGGCTCGCCGTGTTCGCCGCGCTCGGCACCTCGCTGCACGTGGCGGGGGAGCGGATCGTCTCCCTGCCCTGGGGCACGCTTGCCCGCGCGCCGTTCTTCGAGAACGTCCTCCCCGTGCGCCTGATGCTCTTCGCCTCGCTCGCGGCGGCCGTGATGGTCGCGACGTGGGCGGCCGCTGCGCGACAGCGTCTGGCGGCCGGGGTCCTGACGGCGCTTGCGGTCGTCGCGCTGCTTCCCAACCTCGGCGCCGGGTACTGGAAGCGCACGCCCGTGCGGCCCGCGTTCTTCGCGCACGGCCTCTACAAGGCCTGCGTCGCGCGCGGCGAGAACCTGCTCGCGGTTCCGTGGAACTCGAACGGCGACTCGCTCCTGTGGCAGGTCGAGAGCGGGTTCTGGTTCGGGCTCGCGGAGGGCTACGTGCGGCCGGGCATTCCGCTCCGCTACCGCTACGACCTGATCGCGCCGCTCTATCTGAACCAGGTGCCCGAGGTCGGTACCGATCCCGAGCCGTTCTACGCGTGGGCGCAGAGCAAGGCGGTGAACACGATCGTCGTCCAGGAGCAGGCCGACCCCGGGTGGGCGGGGTTCTTCACCTCGCCGACGCGGCCCGCCCTGCGGGTGGGCGAGGTGTCGCTCTTCTCGGTGCAGCCGGGAGCGATGTCGTCCGAGGCCTGCGCACGCGCGAGTGCCGCGCCGTAGCGCCGGGCCCTCGTCGAGGTCTGATTCACTAGCCCCGTGCGCCGGCTCCGCTACGTCGTCGTCGACGTCTTCGCCGACACGGCCCTCGCCGGCAACCAGCTCGCCGTGTTCACCGACGCCCGCGACCTCGACGAGCTGACGATGCAGGCGCTCGCGCGCGAGCTGCAGCTCTCCGAGACCGCGTTCGTGCTGCCGCCGCAGGCCGACGGCGCGGACGTGCGGATTCGGATCTTCACGCCCGCGACCGAGCTGCCGTTCGCCGGACATCCGACGCTCGGGTCGGCGTTCGTCCTCGGCGGGCCGCTGCAGAAGATCGTGATCAACCTCGAGACCGGCGCCGGCGTCGTCCCCGTCGAGCTCGAGCGCGAGGGTGCCCGGATCATCTTTGGCTCGGATGCAGGTGCCGATCCCGACCTGGCAGCCCTTCGAGGGCGCCGACGAGCTGCTCGCCGCGCTCGGCGTCGAGCGATCGGGCCTGCCGGTCGAGAGCTACGACCTCGGGCCGCAGGTTCGCCTTCGTCGAGCTCGACTCGCCCGACGAGGTGGCCGCGCTCGCCCCCGACCTCGCGGCGGTCGCCCGGGCCGACGCGGACGGCGTCGATCTGCTTCGCGGCCGACGGGTCGGCGGTGGAAGGTGCGTTCGTTTTGCCCTGCGCTCGGCGTCCCCGAGGACCCTGCGACCGGGTCGGCCGCGGGTGCGTTCGTCGTGCACCTCGCGCGGCACGGCCGGATCTCCTTCGGCGAGGAGATCGAGATCTCGCAGGGCGAGCGAGGTCGGCCGGCCCTCGCGGCTCTACGCGCAGGTCGACGGCTCGCCCGAGCAGATCGAGCGTGTCTCGGTCGGCGGCTCGGCCGTCGATCGTCGCCCGCGGCGAGTTCACGATTCCCTGAAGGTGACCGCCTCGATCTCGGGCAGCTCGAGCGCGAGCACGGTCCAGAAGACGCCGCCGTCGGTCGAGACGTACAGGCGGTTGCGGGCGCCGTAGACGAGCACGTCCGGGTTGTCGGCAGCCACCGCCACCGCCCGTCCCGGCGGGAGCCCACGGCCAGACTCGCGCCAGGTGAGGCCGGCGTCATGCGAGACGAGCATCGGCGGCCGCATCTCGACGACCGCGACGACGGTCGATCCCGACTCGGCCGCCGCGACGACGAGCGGCAGGTTGAGCGGCGGAGCGGGGGGCGGGTCGAACGGCTCCGCCGGGCCCGACCTCCTCGGTCTCGAGGTCGACCGCGAACGTGCCCGACGCGGTGGCGACGAGCGCGATCACCTGGCTGCGAGGCATCGACGCGACGACCGCGGTCGCCCGACGGCCGCCTCGACGGGGTCGAGGCCTTCGATCCTGGCGGAGACGTAGGCGATCAGAACGCGTCCCCGGCTCCGGTCGGGTCGGCCGCGACCGCGCGCGCGGCAACGTCCTCGATCCGCCCGCCTGCGAAGACGGTCGAGCCGCGCGAGCCGTGCGTGACGACGATCTCGGGCACGGGCAGCGCGGCCGGGTCGCCGAGCGCCTCCGCCTCCTCGTCGCTCAGCTTGAGCACCTCCACGTGCCGAAGGAGCTCCGGGTCGTAGTCGGCGTCGAGCCGGAGCTCGCCCGTCTCCGGCACGCGGACGAGGCCCTGGCCGTCGAGCGAGAGCCGGTGCCCGCGCGCGAGCGCGGCCAGCGTCTCGGCGGGGAAGTCCGAGCGCGCGACCGACGCGACGTGCACCCAGCTCACGTCGTCGGGGAAGCTCGGGCAGGCATCCGGCTGCCAGGCGTCGCCGAGCGCCTCGATCCGCATCCGCCGCCGGTCGCCGTCGTAGGTGAACGAAACTCGGCGGTCGCCGCACCTGGCACGTACTCCACCGGTGTCCCGAGCGCGACGAGGGGCGGCAGCAGCTCGTCGCGATCGCGCTCTGCGCAGCGTGCGTAGACGCGGCCCGCGACCTCGAGGTGCACGAGTGCACGCGCCCCGTAATACGGGCCGCCGCCCACCCGCGGCGGGCCGCTGGGCAACGAGGTCCCGCGTCAGGTTTCCGAGGAGCGCGATCACGGCGGACCAAGCCTCGCACGCCCGTCGCGCCGGGTGCAGTACGATCGGCCGCATGTCCAGTGCAACGATCGAAACCAACAAGGGCGCGATCGAGGTCGAGCTCCACGAGGCCGACGCGCCGAAGACCGTCGAGAACTTCGTCAAGCTCGCCGCGACGGATTCTACGACGGCGTGATCTTCCACCGCGTGATCCCGGACTTCATGATCCAGGGCGGCGACCCGACCGGCACCGGCATGGGCGGGCCCGGCTACCAGTTCGAGGACGAGATCAACCACCACCAGGTCGTGCGCGGCGCGCTCGCGATGGCGAACTCGGGCCCGAACACGAACGGCTCGCAGTTCTTCATCGTCACCGCCGACGCGTGCCCGTGGCTCGACGGCGCGCACACGGTCTTCGGTCGCGTGACCGGCGGGCATGGACGTCGTCGACGAGATCGGCGGCGCGGACACCGACGTGCAGGACCGTCCGCTCGACGAGATCCGCATCGAGTCGGTCCGCCTAGCGGACGTCGAGCTCGCGCGGAGCCGCCGGCGTCAGGCTGACGCAGTCGCGGAGGCCCTGCGCCTCCGGCAGCGACTCGAGCCGCTTGAGCGTGTTGTTCTCGATCTGGCGGATGCGCTCGCGCGTGACGCCGAAGGCCTTGCCGACCTCCTCGAGCGTGCACGGCTGCGCGCCGTCGAGCCCGAAGCGGAGCTCGATCACGCGCCGCTCGCGCTCGGGCAGCGACGAGAGCGCGTTCTCGATGTCCGAGCGCCGGAGCGTGAGCGACGCCGAGTCGAACGGCGACTCGGCCTGGTCGTCCTCGACGAAGTCGCCGAGCTCGGAGTCCTCCTCCTCGCCGATCGGCTTCTCGAGCGAGATCGGGTGCTGCGCCATGCGCAGGATCTCGCGCACCTCCTCGGTCGTCATCTCGAGCTCCTCGGCGATCTCGTCCGGCCGGGGCTCGCGGCCGAGCCGCTGCACGAGCTGCCGCTCGATGTGGACGACCTTGTTCAGCTTCTCGACCATGTGCACCGGGATCCGGATCGTGCGCGCCTTGTCGGCGATCGCGCGCGTCACCGCCTGCCGGATCCACCAGGTGGCGTAGGTCGAGAACTTGTAGCCCTTGCGGTAGTCGAACTTCTCGACCGCCCGGATCAGGCCGAGCGACCCCTCCTGGATCAGGTCGAGGAACGACAGGCCGCGGCCGAGGTAGCCCTTCGCGATCGAGACGACGAGACGCAGGTTCGCCTCGATCATCTGCGTCTTCGCGACCATGTCGCCCGCGCTCGATCCGCTTCGCCAGGTAGACCTCCTGGTCGGCCGTGAGCAGCGGCACCTTGCCGATCTCGCGCAGGTAGAGCCGCAGCGAGTCGAGCGACGGCTCGACGGTCAGGTCGAGCTTCGGCGCCTTCTCCTCTTCGACGAGCGGCTGCTCGTGGGGGAGCGTGCGGTGCTGCTCGCCCTCGACGAGCTCGACGCCGTGATCGATCAGGTAGGTGGTGAAGTCTTCGAGCTGCTCCTTGCGTGAGCTCGACTTCCTCGAGGCCGGTGACGATCTCGTCGTAGGTGAGGAAGCCCTTCTCCTTCCCTGTCTCGACGAGCTTCTGGAGCTCTTCGACTTCGGGAAGGGAGATGTCGACCGTGAGCACTTGACGCCCACCTCCGGCTTGTACGCGGGTTGACGGAACGCGGCCTACGTAGCGCGGAACCGGCGCCCCCCGTCTCCCCTTACTCCCGGCTCACCCTCTCTCGGCCGGGACTCTACATCAGGCGGAGCGATTTCGTAACAGTTTTCTTACCTCGCTCTCAACGCTTCTGCGCGGACGCACACGAAAGAGCGGCGGCGGCTCCTCGAGCCGCCGCCGCAACCCTGCCGCAGGATGATTGCCGTCAGTCCCCGGCGAGGGAGTCACCAAACATCGTTCTGCCGAGCCATTCTGCCGAACCAACCGCCGAGCAGTCTGCCGAACGGAGCTTCCGTGCGCGCTAGCGGGGCCGCCGCAGGCCCCGCTCTCGCGCGATCCAACCGACCCAGGTGGCCCCGCCGCATCGGGCCGCCTCGGCTGCCGAGGATCATTGCCGCAGACGGGCGGTTGATCTATCCCCCTTTCGGTGGTTCACCGCCCTGGTTCGACCGAGTTCGCCCGGCGAGTCGATCTAGCCTCTAGCCCGGTGTGCCCGGCCGCTTCGAGACGCGCCTCCGCGAGGGCCCGCCGATCGTCGCCGACGGCGGCATGGGCGCGCTGATCACCGCCGCCGTGCCGCGTCTGCGCTCGCCCGAGGAGGCGAACCTCCGCGCGCCCGAGGCGGTCGTCTCGCTGCACCTCAGCTTCATCAACGCCGGCGCGGAGCTGATCGAGACGAACACGTTCGGCGCCAACCGGCCGCAAGCTCGCCGCGCACTTCCTCGAGGACGAGCTCGAGAAGATCAACTCGATCGGCGTGAAGCTGGCCCGCGACGCGCGCGAGATCTCGGGGCGCGACGTCTTCATCGCGGGCGCGATCGGGCCGATCGGCGAGGCCGCGACGTCGAGCGCGAGCGCCACGAGCTCTTCGCCGAGCAGGCGGCGGTGCTCGAGGGCCGCGGCGCCGACCTGTTCATGCTCGAGACGTTCTACGACCTCGACGAGCTCGTCGACGCGATCGCGGCGGTGCGCGAGCGTGTCGGGCTCCCGATCGTCGCGCTGCTGACCTTCGACGAAGGCGCGCGAGACCCTCGCCGGCGTCACCGCAGCGCGAGGCCGCCGACCGACTCGCCGAGCTCGACGTCGCGGCGATCGGCGCGAACCACGGCGCCGGCCTGCTCGCGGCGCTCGACCGCGCTCGAGCAGATGCAGCGGCGACGGGCGCGCGCTCGCCGCGCTGCCGAACATCGGCCTCGCGAGCCTCTCGGGCGGCCGCGTGATCTACCCGCACGCGACGCCGGACTACTTCGCCGAGTTCGCCGCGCACGCGCGCGACCTCGGGGCGCGCGTGATCGGCGGCTGCTGCGGCACGACGCCGACCGAGATCGCGGCGATCCGCGCCGCGATCGAGGAGGACCGCCAGGCCCGGTCGCACCGCTCGAGCTGACCGAGCGCGAGCTCGTCGTGGCGCTCGGCGAGGAGCAGCGCGAGACCGAGCTCGCGCCGCGCGCTCCGCGAGGGCGAGTTCGTCGTCTCGGTCCAGCTCGACCCGCCGCTCGGAGGCTCGAACCGCGGCCTGCTCGAGGTGGCGCGGGCGCTCGAGGAGTCGGGCCTCGTCCGCTTCGTCGACGTGAACGACAACGCGACCGCCCGCGCCGGCATGAGCTCGCTGATGGTCTCCGGCGCGATCGAGCGCGCGACCGGCGCTCGAGACGATCCCGCACCTGACGACGCGCGACTCGACGGTGCTCGGGCTCGAGTCGATGCTGCTCGGCGCGCACGCCGAGGGCGTCCGCAACATCCTCGCGATCACCGGCGACCCGCCCGAGGTGGGCGACTACCCGGGCTCGCGCGGCGTCTACGAGATCGACGCGATCGGCCTGACGCGGCTCGTCACCGGCCTGAACCACGGCGAGGACTTCAACGGCCGCCCGATCGACGCGCCGACCGTCGTTCTTCGTCGGCGTCGCCGTCAACCCGACCGCCGACGACCTCGAGCTCGAGGCCGAGCGCTTCCGCCAGAAGCTCGAGGCGGGCGCGAAGTTCGCGATGACGCAGATCGTCTTCGACCTCGAGGTGCTCGACCGCTTCGCCGGGCGCGATCGGCGGCTGGCCGATTCCCGTGCTCGCCGGCATCTTCCCGCTGACGAGCTACCGGCTCGCGCTGCGGCTGCACAACGAGGTGCCGGGGATCGTCGTCCCGCAGGAGCTGCAGGACGCGCTCGCGCGACGCGGGCGCGGACGCGGCCGAGGTCGGGATGGCGCACGCGCGCGAGCTCGCTCGCCGCCGCGCGCGGACCGCTGCGACGGCGTCTACGTCGTCGCGCCGTACCGGCGGCCGACGGCCGTGCTCGAGCTGCTCGGGCTAGAGCCTTGCGGGCCGCTGGGCCCGGTCCAGGTCACGTCGATGTTCAGAAGTCTGCGGCGGCGGCGCGATCTCGTTCAGCCGCTGGATCACCTCGCGAGTGCCGCACCTCCTCGTGCACCTTCGCGCTCGTCCGGCAGCTGCAGCGCGACGGCTCCCGCCGACCCAGACGAGCGCGAGGCCGAAGACCGCGCCGAGCGAGGCCGCCGCCGATCGAGTCGAGCAGGCGCAGCGGCGGCAGCAGCCGCAGCCCGCCGCGAACGAACGAGCCGACGAGCGCGCGAGCGCGCGCAGGACGACGGCGCCGACGAGCGCGCCGGCGAGGCCGACGAGTCGCCGTGTAGTCGGAGCGCGACGCCGCCGGAGAGAGGAGCTGCGGCGCGATCTCGCCCCGACGATCGCTCCGGCGACGAGCCCGGCGAGCGAGAACAGCGTCGTCGACGAGCCCGCTCCGCGAGCCCGCCGAGCGCGGTCAGAGCGACGAATCCGAGCAGGATCCAGTCGAGGAGGCTCATGCCGGACAGGTTCGCCTTGCGGCTACACTGCCCTGCGCCCGGGGGCGTAGTTCAGTTGGTTAGAACGCCGGCCTGTCACGCCGGAGGTCGCGGGTTCGAGTCCCGTCGCTCCCGTCTCTCGTAGCCCGCACCACTCCAGGGTTCGGTGGCGCGGGCTGTTTCCTGTCGGACAACGACAGACCGCTTACACAGCAGTTTGCACAGCACTCAGTGTCCGAGACCTGCGGCCTCAGCCGCGAGCGCAGCCCGCTGCGCCTGCTCCTCGGGCGACCCGAGCGCGTGGCTGTAGAGCTTCGCGGTGATGTGCGGGTTAGCGTGCCCTGCGGCCCGCGAGATGGTGGCGAGGTCGCCGTGCGGCAGCAGGTTCGAGATGAACGAGTGCCGTAGGTCGTGCGCCCGCACCTTTCCGAGTGCGCCTTGTCTTGGGAGCAGATGAAGGTCTTGGCGGCGACGTACGTCACCGAGCTTCCCTCTGAACGGCCCGCTCCAAACGGAGGCGGTCAACAGGTCTGAAAGGATCTCTGCGTGACGTTCACTGCAGAGGTCGTGCGCGTTCTGATCGCATCGCCAGGGGACACGGCGAATGAGCGGAAGATCCTCCGTGGCGCACTTGAGGACTGGAACAGCCTCAACGGTGAGCAGGGCGTGATGGTGCTTCCGAGGATGTGGGAGCGCGATGCCACGCCAGCCATGAGCGATCGTCCGCAGGGCGTCATCAACACGCAGTTGGTCGATACCGCGGACATGCTGATCGGCGTGTTCTGGACTCGCCTCGGAACCCCAACCAGCGAGGCGGCGTCAGGCACGGTCGAAGAGATCGAACGATGCATCGACGCAGGCAAGCCCGTGATCCTCTACTTCTCCTCAAAGCCGGTTGCGATGGGGAGCGTTGATCCGGAGGACTACGCACGACTCGTGGAGGCGCGTGACGAGTTCGAGCGACGTGGACTCGTGTCGTCGTTCGAAACCGAGGACGAACTCTGGCGCAAGGCCACAGCGGACATCACGCGGACGATCCGCGAGCACTTCGCACCGTCCCTTGAGTCCGAGGTGTCGGAACCCGACGATGGCTCGTCGTCGCCTCGTGCGGTGCTCGTTGCTCGGATCGTCAGCGAAGGGCGAAACGAGCGCCTGACACTTGAGAACGTCGGATCTGCAGCCGCCGAGTCCGTGACCTTCGACGTCGTCGTTGCGGAGGGCGAGAACGAGCCGTTCATCGGAAAGGACGACGTACCGATCGGCTTGCTTCCGCCGCACGCCGCGATCGACTACCCGATGGCTGAGACGTTCGGTACCGCAAACCAGTGGGACGTCGTGATGCGATGGGCTGAGGGCGGGGTCGAGCACGAGAGTCGCCAGACGATGCGTTAGACCGAGCCCTTCTGGGTTGACCAGCAGTTGACCAGCGCTCGCAGTCCCAGTGCTCATGCCAGATCTCGGCTGACCGCCTACTCACCAAGTAGGAGGTCACCACCTCCCCCCGCGAACCACTCGGATGGTGGGGCCTGGTTCCGGGAAGCTCGCCATCCGCATGCAGTGATCGTTAGGAGGCCACCCCCTCCCCTCGCGAGTTGCTCGCGTCTGGGGCCTGCCCGAGGGGGCATCACGGGTTGAGTCGGAACGGCGGGTACTCGTCCGTGACGAGGATGAATGCGTAGCCAACGACCCGGTTAGTCCAGCGGAGGACGCCGAGGACAAAGTCGAACAGGCCGCGGGGATAGCGGCCGGTGAAGAGGATCACAAACCAGGCGACCACCACCGCGATCACGGCCGCGATCCAGAGGAAGACGAGCAGGATGATGTGGGGAATCGCGAGCAGCCACTTCACGAGTGGCAGCCAGCGGTTGAGGCCCTGTTTCGCGTCCGGGTAGGGAAAGTCGAGCGCGACACCCTGTTCTTCATCGGTAGAGGGGTAGCGGTCGTCCATGAGCGCGAGATAGACGCCGATCCTGTTCGCGAACCTGAGGAGTTCGAGGTTCCAGTCGAACCACCAGCGCGGATACTTCTGCCGGAACACGATCATCAGCAGCGGCGACAGGAACAGCACCCCGCCGGTCACGCCGACCAACCGCCAGGAGCCGTGCTCGGCGGGGGCGAGGCTGCCGATGCTGGCGGCGACGATCAAGATCGGGATCGCGACGAACACCCTGAACGCCGTGGTGCCGCGGTTGAGCTGGCGATCCGGGTACTCCACTGAGAAGCGCACCGGATAGTTGGGCTCGCCGCTCGTCTGGCTGCTTGACTCCATGGCTTTCCGGCCTCCGTTCGTTCGTAGCCCCGGCCCCGAGAAGGCCGGGTATCACGCTTGAACCTAACGCGGGAACGTCGAGGGCGCTGGTCATCGACACTGCCCCTCCCCCTCATGACGTCCTCGGGCTGTGGGGCCCTGGTCGCGGGGACTTCGCTACGACGTTCGCGGCGTGCTTGGGCGACGGGGCCTGCTCTCGGGGTAAGTCGCGTCCGAGGGTCTCGGAGTAGTGGGGCGTGCTGTTGCACAGCAACGTGCACAGCACTCGGGGCCGAAACAGGACGTAACGCCGCGTTCCGAGTTGGACGGCTGATGTGGTGGAAGCACCCTCGTCAAGGCGTTCGCGTGACACTCAGTCGACCGGTGCAGCGAGTCTCGGTCGGCCTGTCACGCCGGAGGTCGCGGGTTCGAGTCCCGTCGCTCCCGTCTTCAAAGTCCCTGCTTGCGGGGACTTTTCCTTTCGGCGTGATCTTCGGCGCGATCGCGCGATGGGGTGTGGATGGGGTCGTGAGCGCGTCGAGAGCGTCGAGGACGCCCCGATTCGCGTCCGGGAAGAGGTGGCCGTAGAGGTCGAGCGTGACGCGGATCGACGAGTGGCGCATCTGCGCCTGCGAGTACCGGGGCGCAGAACTACTGCTGAGTACGTAATTCCGAGGTCGGCCGGCGATCCGCGATCCGGCAGCCCGAGCGGGCCCGGCGACTTCTTTTCGGACACGCCTTCTTAACCGTTTCCGCGGACTTCGCGAGATGGCACGTTTCTGAAGCTGACCTCGCTCGGCTCAGGAGTCAGCTGATCGAGAAGCCGATGCGCGAACTTGAACGGCATCAGGATTCGGGTCTCATCGTCGACGTAGAGGTCTTCGACCCGAACGAGCGACCGCCGCTGCCTCCGGGCGAGACGCCGGCAGGGGAGGTCGCGGCTGGACCACGATCGAGGCGCCCTTGGCGGAGGCCGCCAGAGGCTGAGAGACTCGGGCGGCTTGACAAGCGACTTCCTGAAGCCCGGGCTGCACGAAGCACTGCTCACGCGCAGGCTTGAGGAGCTGCTCGCGCAGCTTCCCGACGCGACCCTCCTTCCCGACGTCGCCGAGCTTCGCGACGCCGAGGCGTCAGACCGGATGTCGCGGCATCTCGCTGGCGTGCTCGCGAGAGCGATCGATCGAGTGCCCGAAGGAAAACGAAGCGACGAGGCAGTGCGTATCGCCGCCGCTCTGATTCATCTTCTCCAGGCGCTCATGGACGGCAAGGGCGATCACAGCGGCGACGAGCCGGTTGACCCCGGACGTGTGCTGGTCGCGCTGCTGCAGCGCCTTCCAGACGGGCGGCCCCAGCCGATCGAGCGCCCGCTGACGCCCTTGCTCGATACGACCGTCTTCACGAACGCGCCCGGCGAACCCGCCGTCGGGCACGAGCTTCGCGCGGAGGCACCGTCCGCGGACGCGATCGACGTCGTTATCGCGTTCGTCCGCTGGAGCGGCGTGCGGCCGCTGATGGACGCACTCCGGCGGCACTGCGAGGCAGGCAAGCCTCTGCGGGTTCTTACGACGACGTACACGAACAGCACGGAGCGGCGCGCTCTCGACGAGCTGGAGCGGCTCGGCGCGCAGATCAAGGTCTCGTACGACACCTCGTCAACCCGCCTCCACGCGAAGGCGTGGATCTTCCAGCGAGACAGCGGTTACTCGACTGCGTACATCGGCTCATCGAATCTCACCCACTCGGCCCAAGTCCTTGGACTCGAATGGAACGTGCGCGTCTCGGCAGCGCGCAACCCAGATGCCGTCGCGAAGATGGCCGCTGTCTTCACGAGCTACTGGGAGAGCAGGGACTTCGCACCGTATGACGCCGCAGAGTTCGAGAGACGCACCGAGGCGCTCGCAGCCGACGCCCTCACGCTCCTCAGCCCCGTCGAAGTCGAACTCCGGCCGTTCCAGGAGGCGCTCCTCGACCACATCACCCTCGCCCGCCACCAGGGCCACCATCGGAACCTGCTCGTAGCGGCTACCGGGACCGGGAAGACGGTGATGGCAGCCGTGGACTACGCGCGTCTTCGGCCGGAGCTCCCGCGCAGTCGCCTGCTGTTTGTGGCCCACCGTGAGGAGATCCTCGACCAGAGCCGCGCGACATTCCGGCACGCGCTGCGCGATGCAGCGTTCGGCGAGAAGTGGGTCGCAGGCCAGCGGCCGCACCAGTTTGAGCACGTCTTCGCGTCGATTCAGAGTCTGAACGCCGCCGACGTCCGCAACATCGACCCCTCGCACTTCGACGTCGTGATCGTCGACGAGTTCCACCACGCCGCGGCGCCGTCGTACGAGACCCTGCTCGACCACGTCGAGCCAGTCGAGCTCCTCGGCCTTACGGCCACGCCTGAGCGCAGTGACGGTCTCGACGTTCTCCGCCACTTCGACGGCCGAATCGCCGCCGAGCTCCGGCTTTGGGATGCGATCGACCAGGAATACCTGGCGCCCTTCGCATACTTCGGTGTTCACGACGGGCTGGACCTGCGCAAGGTGCCGTGGCGGCGCGGCCAGGGATACAACGTCTCCGCGCTCGAAGGTGTTCTCACGGCCGATCACGCCTGGGTCCACCTCGTTGTTGAAGAGATCAGGCGGAAGATCGCCGACCCCTCCCAGATGCGGGCCCTCGGCTACTGCGTCAGCGTCGGGCACGCCTACTTTATGGCCGAGCGCTTCACCCAGCTCGGGCTCGCTGCCGTCGCGCTATCAGCAGGCACCCGCCGCGATGAGCGCCGGGCCGCGCTCAGCGATCTATCGGAGGGGAAGCTGCGAGCGGTGTTCACCGTCGACCTCTTCAACGAGGGCATCGACATCCCGAGCGTTGACACGCTTCTCCTCCTCCGGCCCACCGACAGCCCGACGCTCTTCCTTCAGCAACTCGGGCGTGGGCTGCGAAAGACGGCAGGCAAGAGCGCATGCACTGTGCTCGATTTCGTCGGCACGCACCGAAAGGAGTTCCGGTTCGACCGGCGCCTGCGCGCGGTGCTCGGCGGCTCGCGCGCAGACGTCGAGCGGCAGGTGCGGCAGGACTTCCCATTTCTGCCCGCCGGCTGCAGCTTCCATCTCGATCAGGTCGCGAAGGAGATCGTGCTGCGCAGCATCCGCGACTCGATCCCCAGCACGTGGCGCGAGCGCTGTGATGAGCTCCGGTCGCTTGGCGACGTGGGACTCGGCGACTATCTCGAGAGCAGCGGCCTCGATCTCGAGGACGTCTACGCCGGGAACCACAGCTGGACAGAGATGCGCCGCGAGGTAGGTCTCGACACAGCCCTAGCCGGGCCTGCGGAGACTCTGCTCCTCCGAGCGGTAGGCCGACTGCTGCATGTCGACGACGACGAGCGGCTTGAGGTCTACGAACGCCTACTTGGCGAGGACCGTCCCGCGTCGCTCGAGCAGCTCAGCCCGCGGGAGCAGCGCCTCCTCCGCATGCTCGTCTCGTCGCTCACGACGCTCCCTACCTCCGCAAGCTTCACCGACGCCGTCGAGCAGGTCTGGGCTCACCCTCAGGTTCGCGCAGAGCTGGTCGAGGCGCTGCAGCTGCTCCGTGAGCGCGTGGCATTCCTCGACCATCCGCTCGGACTCCCAGACGTGCCGCTCGCACTCCACTCGCGGTACACGCGCACGGAGATCCTGGCCGCGTTCGGAGTCGGTGAAGGCGCCAGGCCACAGACGTGGCAGACGGGCGTGTGGTGGGAGCCCCGCTCGCGCACCGACCTCTTCGCGTTCACGCTCGACAAGAGCGTGGGCGGCTTCTCTCCAACGACCCGCTACCGCGACTACGCGATCAGCCCGGACCTCATCCATTGGGAGAGCCAGTCGGCGACCGCCGCCGACAGCGCCACTGGCCAGAGGTACATCCGGCAACGCGAGGAGGGAACGAACGTTGTGTTGTTTGCGCGGCTGCGAACGACGGACCGTGCGTTTTGGTGCCTCGGCCCCGCGGCGTACGTGAAGCACGAGGGCGACCGACCGATCGCGTTCGTCTGGAAGCTCCAGCGGCGCTTGCCGGCAGAGCTCTACACCTCGTTCGCGGCTGCCGTCGCGTAGGCAGTGGGCCACTACGTCGGCGGGCCGATCCCGCGTTAGATCGCACGGAGCTTCTCGTCGAGCGCATTCGCGGCCCTGATTGCGGCGGCCGCCTCAGCATCGTCCGAGCCGGCTCGCGCACGTAGCAACCCCCGCCGGAGGCTCGATCGCTGAGGGGTAGAACTTCCACATCGGATAGACATCGCCGGCACCCACCACCTCGGATTGAGCTCATCAGACGCCCGTGACTGGCGCAAGTGCGACCGGTTTCCGCCGAAAGGGAGTAATTCGACGCTCGACGTGACCACGGTTCTCGGAGAGGCAGCGGCAGTCGTCGATCCGAAGGGCGAGAACGAAGACGTCTCGGTCCTATGCGGCCTCGTCGCCTGTGCGCTCGAGCATCCCGACAGGTACAGCGGCTGGGACGCCGAGACCCTGTCGGCCGCTCTCCGCTGGACGTTCGACGGCGATGCAGAGGTGGCCGACGAGGTAGCGCAACGGCTCACCGGCGAGTGACAGGCGAGGATGACGAGCGACTGCGGCATGGTGCCGAGCCGCGAAAGTAAAGCTATCCTTTACTTATGCATGACAGCAGGCCAAACATCCGTGGCCTGGAGGCCGAGGCTTACCAGCAGAGCGGCTATTTCACCGCCGAGCAGGCGAGTACGCACGGCGTCAGCCCGCAGCTCCTGAACCATCACGTCAAGCAGGGGCGCTTCGAGCGTATTCGCCGGGGGCTCTACCGCGTCCGAGGGTTCCCGACCTCTCAGCACGACGACGTGCGCGAGAAGTGGATGGCCGTCGGGATGGACAAAGCCGTCCTCTCGCACCAGAGCGCCCTCGCGCTGCTCGAGCTGAGCGACAACGTCCCGGACCGGGTCCACCTGCTCGTCCCGCGCCGGCACCGGGGGCTCCGCCGCCCACCAGGTGTCGTCATTCACACCCGCCCCGACGACGAGAAGGTCGCCACCGTGTGGCGCGACGGCATGCCGCTCACGACGCCGGCGCGAACACTGGTCGACGTCGCGGGCGAGCTCCAACCCGAACAGGCAGCAATGGCCGTCCGACAAGCGCTCACGCTCGGCCTGCTCACGCGCCGGCAACTCGAGCAAGAAGCGGCCAGCCGAGGTAAGACGCGCTTACTCGAGACGCTGTTCTCGGATCGATGAGATACGCGACCGCAGCCGCGTTCCGCCAAGCGCTCGACGACCGGCTCAAGGCCGAGGCCGCCAGGACCGGGCTCGGCCTCGCCCGCCTCCGGAAGCGCGTCGCCTTCGAGCTCTTCCTCCGTCGCCTCGTCGCCGTGGCGCCTGACCGCTGGGTCCTGAAAGGCGCCCTCGCACTCGACTTCCGCTTCGACTCGACGACCCGTCCGACGAGGGACATGGATCTCGGTCGCGCCGACGACGAGGAGGCCGCGGTCGAGGATCTCGCAGCCACTGAGCAACTGGCACTCGACGACTTCTTCACGTTCGTCGTACGGCGAACGGATGCCCTCGACGACACCGACGACTTCCGGGCGATTCGGTTCCACGTCACCGCGAACCTCTCCGGCCGCGTCTTCGATCAGTTCGTCGTCGACGTCGGGTTCGCCGACTCGATCTCGTGGACGCCGGACGCGATCGAGACCTCCGACCTACTCTCCTTCGCCGGCATCGAGCGTGTTCGCGTCCCCGCGCTGCCTCTTCCTCAGCACATCGCGGAGAAGGTGCACGCCTATACGCGGAGGTATGGCGCGACCGGGCGCGAGAGTACGCGACCGAAGGACCTCGTCGACATCCTCCTGATCGCCGGGTCAGAGCGGCTCGAAGCCGTGTCCATGCGCGAGGCCCTCGAAGCCACCTTCGAGCAGCGCGAACAGCAGTCGCTGCCCTCAAGCCTGCCGGCGCCGCCCGCGAGCTGGCGAGAGCCCTACAGCCGACTGGCCACCGCGGTGGCTATCGAGCCCGACCTCGACAAGGCGTTCGCCAAGGCCGCAGCGTTTCTCGATCCGATCCTCGCCGACCGCGTCGACGGGAAATGGGATCCCCAGCGTCGAACGTGGACGTGAGCGCCGGGTTAAGGCGGTTTCGTTTCTTCGAGCCCCCTTCGAAGGCGGAGACCGCAAGTGTCCGAGTGGCCGGTAGGGTCTCGCGAGTTGGAGGTCTGGGGGAGCCCGTATCTGGCTGCGCAGGCTGCCTATCTGCGTTACCTGGGAACGACGCATGCGGCGGAGGTCTTCGAGGCGGACGGAGTATGGGCGGTGAGGACGGGGGTCGCGTCGAACACCGAGAACGGTGTCGTCAGTGACGGCACGGGCGCGGTTTCAGCGGAGCTCGCTCGGACGCTCGTCGAGTGGTTTGCGGAGCGGCAGCTGCCGGGATCGTGGCTCTGCGCCGAAGCCTCGTGCGGGACAGGGATCGCGGGCGTGTTGGAGGCGGCCGGCTGCGAGCCCGAGCGCGCGAGCTGGGAGATGCAGGCGGATCTGCGCTCCGCCGAGCTCCGAGCCCCGAGCCGAACCGACGTGTCCATCGAGCGGGTCAGATCCTCGGCGCAGCTCGAGAGCTGGCTCGAGGTGGCCGGCGCCTGCGACTGGTTCGAGACGGCTGCGCAGCGAGACCAGCTGCGAAATCTCAACGGTGCCGCAGTCCAGGGATCATCACCGCTCCGCCTCTACATCGCTCTGTGCACCGGAAGCACGGTGGGGATGGCTGCCGTCTTTCACGCCGACGGGACGGCGATGCTCACGGCGAGCGCGGTGCTCGAGAGCCACCGTCGCCGAGGGATCGGCTTGGCGCTTGCACTCGCGCGCGTCCGAGAATCACGAAGCGACGGCTGTCACCTCGCCGTGCTCGCTCCGAGCCCGGACGGCGCCGAGCTCTACCGCACGCTCGGGTTCGAAGCGCACCGGCAGCCCGCGGGCCGCTGGTTCTACCTCCCGCCAGCTCTCGCCGCCTTGAGCCGCTCGTAGCTCGCGGCCGGCCACAGCGCCTTCGTGTCGTAGTACTCCTCGAACGCGGGCACCGACTCCGGCAGCGTCACCCAGGGGAGCTTCGACCTCGTGTAGATGTGAACGTCGGGCGCGACGGTCGCGGGCTCGTCGAGCGTGCCGCCACGCACGAACGACACCACGGGGAGCGTGTAGCGGCTGAAGATCGCAACCCGGCACGTCGGGCAGCGGAAGATCCGTTGAGCGCTGCCGTCGTCGCGCGGAACGTCGACCGGCTGCGGCTCGCCCGCGAGGATCTCGACCCGGTCGGCCTCGATCAGCAGGTTGATCACGAACCCGCTTCCCGTCTGCCGCTGGCAGTTGAGGCAGTGACAGCAGTGGACGAAGAGCGGGTCGGACGCGAGCCGGTAGCGAACCTCTCCGCAGGCGCAGCCGCCCTCACGCCGGACGCTCATGATCTCCTCCTGGAGGACACGCGACGAGGAGCGACTCTACTCCGCTGCCGGCAGCCGTTCCGAACTGGGCGGCGCCCGGATCAGACTGCGCCGCGGGTGAGTTCGATGCTCAACCCGCACGGCCGAGCTCTCGTCCGAACTCCTCCTGAGTCGCGGAGCGCTGCTCGCGCTCGACGATGCGCGGACGGTGGACGGCGGCGTAGACCGCGCCTGTCACGAGGCCGAAGAGCGTGAAACCGAGGATCCAGACCCAGTTCGGCGCGATGTACAGCGCCGGGTCGGCGGGCGTCGCGCGGAAGGGAGCGCCGTTGCGGGCGATCGGCAGCAGCATGTACCAGAAGAGCATGAAGTTGACGAAGCCCCAGGCGACACCGCCGGCGAGCGACGACAGCGGGGTTTCGAGGGCAAAGACGCGCTCGGCCAGGCCCGCGAACACCATCCCGCTGGCAGCGACGTACAGGCCGAGGAGCACAGTCCCGAGGACGATCGACCACCAGAGGTTCTGCTCGTGGCTGAAGTGCTGGAGGCCGAAGAGCCACGCCGTCACTGCCATCGGCAGCTCGAGCGCGCGATGTGCGGCGTGAGCCCAGTCCCAGACGAGCAGCGGAATCACCAATGCGATGCCGCCGGCGAGCCCGGAGACACTTCCGGCGATGAGAAGGTCACGCCGAGCGCGATCGACCTCCGCCCGCTCGCTGCGAGTTCTCGGCTGATGCGCAACGTAGCCAAGGGGAGCGTCCACGTTCGCCTCCTCTCTTGGCGGTGCCGCGTCTTCGCTTCGGCACCGCGCCTTTCGATGACGCAAGAAAGCGTGCGTCACGCCGGTTCGTGGCGACATCCTTCGTCCGCACGATCCGGCGGCCGAACCTCGAGCCGGCCGACCGCACGACCGCTGCGCGGCGTCTGCGGGAGCCGCGGACGTTCATGTGGAGCGCCGAAGTGCGGGCCAAGCGTTCGCGCCTAACGGGGTGGATTGCGGCCTCGCACCTCGTCGAGGAACTCGCGACGCAGGTCGGCGTCGCTGAACGCCCCGCGCCAGAACGTGGTCACGGTCTGGGAGTCCTCCTCGACGCCTCGCATCCGCGTGCACAGATGCGACGCCCCCAGGTGGACGGCGACACCCCGTGGCGCGATCAGCTCCTCGAGCGTGTCCGCGATCTGCTCTCCCAGCCGCTCCTGCACCGTGAAGCGGCGCGCGAAGAGGCGCACGAGGCGCGTCAGCTTCGAGATGCCGACGATCTCGTCGCCGGCGATGTAGCCCACGTGCGCGACGCCGAAGAAAGGCAGGGCGTGGTGCTCACAGAGGGCAGAGAAGGCGATCGGGCCTTCGACGATCTGGCTCGGAGTCGCTTCGTCGAGCAGGCGGCGCTCGGCCGGAAACGCGGTCAGGAGGTTGGAATCGCCTTCGTAGCCGGCCGTCGAGTCGAGGAGCGCGCGCAGGAACCGCTCCGGAGTCTCCCTCGTGCCCGGCGTGTCGAGGTCCATGCCGAGCGCCGCGAAGATCTCGCCGACGTAGCCGCGGAAACGGCGCCATTCCTCGGGCGAGATCTGCCTCGGCGCGGTCAGCGGAGGGGCAGGGTCGAAATCGAGCACGTTCTCGAGCTGGTGGGCGAGCGCGCCGGGTGTCTCGGGCACGAAGCCTCCCTTGGGTGCGGGTGCTTCTGCTTGGTGTCGCGGCGCGAGGGGTTCTTACGTCTGCGCCGCGACTACGACGCCTGCTCGCCGGCGACGAGGGCGCGAAGGCTCTCGTGCTCCTCACTGCAGGCGGGGCAGCCGACGAGATGGGCGCCCAGTCCCGGGATCGCGGCGTCGGCATCGGCACCGGTCAGCTCCAGCTCGACGTAGCGGTCGAGCTCCTCGAAGCACTCGTCGCAACCGACCTCGGGCTGGGAGGGCCCGAGGAGCCGTCCGAGCATCTGCTCCAGATCGGGTCGCTCCATCAGTTCGTCTCCTCCAGGGTCTCGAGCGAGAGGCCGCGCTGAGCGAGGCGGGCGCGCAGCTTCCGTCGGGCGTCGTGCAGCGTTTTGTACAGAGCGCCGCGGGTCGTGCCGAGGCGCTCGGCGAGCACGTCGATCGGGACGCCGTTCAGCGCGAGCGCGACGAGCACGCGCCGTTGGTGCGGAGTCAAGGCCTCCGCGATCGCGTCCTGGAGCTTCGCGAGCAGCTCGCCCTGCTCGGCCCTGGCGTCCGGGGCGATGCCGGCGCTCGCGAGAAGGTCCCAAGTCTCGGGCTCGAGCGGAACCTCGCGGCCCTGCCAGGCGCGGCGGCGCAGCTTCACGGCCGCCTCGAGCAGCGCGAACTTGTAGGCCCAGGTCGTGAAGCGGCTCGCGCCGCGGAAGCTGTCCAGACGCGCGAGGACCGAGACGAGCGCGTCGTCGGCTGCCTGGTTCGCGATGTCGTCCAGGTCGTTGCCGCGCAGGTGCGGGAGCGTTAGTCGCCGGCGGCCGACCTCGAATCTCGCGGCGCGCAGAAGCAGCGCGTGTAGGCGCGCGACCGCCTCGTCGTGCTCGCGGCCGCGACTGCGAAGGCAGCGCAACCACTCGCGCGATTCGGGATCGAGGAACGGCGCGACTTCGGTGAGCGCGGCCGGCGGGGACGTGGTCGGATCCACCTGCGAGAGGTCTACCGGAACCGCGCCGGCCGGACTCATGCGCCGACTACCTCCTCCTCGAACGGAGCGAGGATGCGCACGGCGAGCTCGGCGCGCCGCCGGGCGCCGATGCTCTCGGCCTCACGCTCGCTCGTCGTCTCCGAGCGCATGTCCTCTTTGTGGCTCCGAGCTGCCCGGTCCTTACGTTCGGCTGTCCGGCAACCGGTCGTGCGGGCTGGCTCCCCTAGGCTGCGCACGTGAGCGACTACGTCCACGGCTACGGGACGCAAGAGCAGCAGCGGCTCGTCGAGCAGGCGGAGCACTGGCGGCACCGGTTGATCCGCGAAGGCACGGAGCTCGCGCCGGGGACGCGCCTGCTCGAGGTCGGCTGCGGCGTCGGTGCGGTGCTGGCGGTGCTCGGGCAGGAGTTCCCCGGCATCCGGCTCTTCGGTGTCGACATCGAGCCGAAGCAGCTCGAGTTCGCGCGCGGACACCTGGAGCGGAGCGGCGTCGAGGCGACCCTGCTCGAGGCCGACGCGCTCGCGCTCCCGTTCGAGGACGAGTCGTTCGACCACGTGTGGATGATGTGGGTGCTCGAGCACATCGCCGATCCGCCGGCGGCGCTACGCGAGGCCAGGCGCGTGCTCGTCCCGGGCGGGATGATCACGGCGACCGAGGTCGACTACACGACGTGCCGCGCCGAGCCGTCGACGCCGGCGCTCGAGGCGCTCTTCATGGCGATGGTCAGGGGCATGGCGACCTCGGGCTGGAGCGACGCCGGCGCGCGCTTGCCCGGCTGGCTTGCGGAGGTCGGCTTCGGGGAGGTCGACGAAGGCGAGCGGATCCACTGGTGGCAGAACGAGGACCTCGAGCACCAGGCGTTCTACGCGGCCGACGTGATGGAGAGTGCGCTCGACGCGCTCGCGCAGCTGCCCGGCACCGACGAGGAGGAGCTGCGAGCCGGGCTCGCCGACCTGCGGAGCCTCCCCGCCCGGCCCGGTGCCGGCCTCGGCTGGGTCGTCCACAAGTCGACGGCGGCTCGCTGACCACACGAGACCGTGGGTATGCCGACCGAGCCCGCCGGAGCCGACGACTCTCGCGAGAGCGGCGCCCACCATCGAGTCGTCGTGGTCGGCGGTGGCTTCGGCGGACTCCAGGCCGCCCTCGAGCTCCGGCGCGCTCATGTCGAGGTGACGCTCGTCGACCGCCGGAACTTCCACCTCTTCCAGCCACTCACCTACCAGGTCGCGACCGGCGCGCTCTCGCCGGGAGAGATCGCGTATCCGCTGCGCGCGATCTTCAAGCGCCGCCGCGAGGTTCGCGTGCTCATGGCCGAGGTCGCCGACTTCGATCTCGATCGGCATGAGGTGCACCTTCGCTCCGTCGCGGGTGTCCCGGCGCCCGCCGCGATCCCCTACGACACGCTGATCGTCGCCGGCGGCTCACGCTACTCGTACTTCGGCCACGACGAATGGAGCGAGCACGCGGTCGAGGTGAAGTCTCTGGAGAGCGCACTCGCCGCCCGGAGCCGACTCCTTGCCGCGTTCGAAGCGGCCGAGCTGGAGGCCGACCCCCGCCGGCGCGAGCCGTGGCTCACGTTCGTCGTCGTGGGCGCCGGGCCGACCGGCGTCGAGATCGCAGGCCAGATCGCCGAGCTCGCCCGCGACACGCTGCGACGCGACTTCCGGGCGATCGACCCTCGTTCAGGGCGCATCCTGCTCGTCGAAGCGGCGGATCGGGTGCTCACGACCTTCCCGCCTTCGCTCTCGGCGAAAGCGGCGCGGTCGCTCGAGCGGCTCGGCGTCACCGTGCTCACCGGCCGCACCGTCGTGGGCGTCGACCAGGAGGGCGTCACGATTGAGGACGGGAGCGGCGGGCGTGACCGCGTACCCAGCCGCACGGTGATCTGGGCCGCCGGCGTCAAAGCCTCGGGGCTCGCGTCGAGACTCGCCGAGCTGACCGGCGCCGAGCGCGACGCGGCCGGGCGAGTGACGGTCGAGCCTGATCTGACGCTGCCGGGACATCCCGAGGTGTTCGCGCTCGGCGACATGGTCCGTGTCCGCGGGACGGACGGCACCTCGGTCGTCCTTCCGGGTGTCGCGCCGGTCGCGATGCAGCAGGGTCGCTACGCAGCACGTGCGCTGCGGGGCCGGCTACGAGGCGAGACGGTTGCTCCTTTCCGCTACCGCGACAAGGGGAACCTCGCGACGATCGGCCGCGCGGCAGCGGTGGCGGACATCAAGGGGCTCAGGCTCAGCGGCTTCGTCGCCTGGATGACCTGGCTGTTCGTGCATCTCTGGTACCTGATCGGCTTCCAGAATCGGGTCCTCGTCCTCATCCGCTGGGCGTTCAGCTTCTCGACCCACGGCCGCGGCGCCCGGCTGATCACAGACGTGGGCCCGCATGATGCCGGCCGCTATCCGACGAGCAGCACGACTCCCGAGACGATGAGCCAGAGCGACCAGGCCACGTAAGCGATCGGAACGATCGCGCCCGCGAGCTTCCAGCCGTCCTCCTCGAAGCGGCCGACGAACTCCAGCGATCCCATCACCAGCGCGGATCCGATCACGATCCCCGGCCAGGCGAGCCAGGCGTCGAACGCGGACGACTGGAGCATCGCGACGCCGACGAGGATCGTCCATGCACCGGTCAGCAGGTAGCCGAGGCACTCCCCGATCCCGACGCCCAGGTAGCGGTGAAACGACTCGAATGAAACGGCGACCGCCTCGCGCCTCGCCTGGCTCGAAGCGGGATCGGCGTACGCCCGTGCGAGCTCGGGGATGAGGAACGGCCAGCGCGCGAGTCCGAGAAACTGCACGACCGCCGCGAGCACACCCACCACGATCGTCGTCGGCACCACTGCGAGGCCGTCCTCAGCGAGCGCCTGTCCGAGGAGCACGGCGAGCGGCGCAAAGAGGACGGCCGTCAGCATGAAGCCGTACCAGAGCAGCTTGAGGCTCACACCGCCCGCGAGGAACCGCTCGAGGATCTCTCCAGTCGGGCGGCGCAGGATCTGCGGGTAGTCGAAGCGTTGCCCGAGCAGCGCGAAGAACGAGTTGAACGCGATCGGCAGGACGATCAGGAAGACGCCGGCGGCATGATCGACGCTCACCGTGCCGGCTCAGGTTCGGTCCCTCGAAACAACACCGCGAGGAGGAGCCAGGTCAGCAACCCGAAGACGAGGGCTCCCCCCGCGCCGAAGTTCGTGAACCGCTCGTCGACGTTCGACGAGATCACATACGACGTCACGAGCCAGCCGAGCGCCCAGGCCGGTGGGTTCGCGACCGCCCACCAGATCGCGTCGGAGATCCCGTGTCGTACGAGCACGATGGCCTGTAGGACGCCCACTCCAACGCCGGTGACGGCGCCCATGAGCATGAGGTCTCCTCGGCTGATCCCGTAGTCGACGAGCGCTGCGCCGCCGGCCAGGCCGGCAGCCATCCCCACGCACGTCGCCGGGATCCAGAGCCACGAGACCCACTGCCTCAACGCGAGCCACTCGGCCGCTCCGCTGACGGCGCCCGCGATGAGACCTCCGAGGAGCGCGGACCCGACGGAATCCACTCCGTTCACGACCAGGTCGGCAAGAAGCCCACCGATCGGGAAGCTGACGAGAACCGCAACCGGCCAGGCCCAGAGCCGACCTGCGACAGGTTTCCAGGTACCCCCGGCGTCGGTCACGTCTCTCTCCCCTCGTCGGTGCCGCTACCCCGTCTCGCAACCGCCGAGCTTGACAGACCTTCCAGATGCAACAGACACTTGCGTCCAGTTTCGAGCAGGGAGGGGGCCCGACTTGACACGGAGACTCGCCGTCGCGTGTGCGCGCCATCCGTGGCGCACCGTCGGCGCCTGGATCGGAGCGATCGCCGTGGCCGTCCTGCTCGTCGGGTCGTTGCTCGGCGACAACCTGACGAGCGAGGGGCACGTGACGAACAACCCGGAGTCCCTGCGCGGGTACGACCTGCTGGCCGAGCGCTTCCCGCAGAAGCAGGAGTTCGACGAGCTCGTGATCGTGCGGTCGGAGACGCTGCGTACCGACGCAGCACCGTTCCGCGCGAAGGTCGCGGGCCTGGCGGCCGCGCTGCGCGCCACGGGTGGGACCGAAAGCGTGATCGACTTCGACACCTCGGGCGACAAGAGCCTCGTCTCACCGGACGGGCACGCGGAGCTGATCGTGGTCACCCTCGTCGAGCCGGGTGAGGATCACATCGCCGACGTGATGGGCGTCGTGAAGGAGGCCGACGGCCAGGGCGGCTTCGCGACGGCGATCACGGGCGAGTTCACGCTCGACCACGACTTCGGGGAGGTGTCGGAGCGCGACCTCCAGAACGGCGAGCTGCGTCTCGGTATGCCGGCCGCGCTGATCGTGCTCATCATCGTCTTCGGAGCGCTCGTCGCCGCGGCGCTGCCGCTCATGCTGGCGATCGTCTCGATCGCGGTGGCGCTCGGCCTGACCGCGCTCGTCTCGGCCCAGTGGGAGCTGTCGCTCTTCGTCACGAACATGCTGACGGGCATGGGACTCGCCCTCGGAATCGACTACGCGCTCTTCGTGGTGTCGCGCTTCCGGGAGGAGCGGGCGTCCGGCCGTGAGAAGACCGATGCGATCGCCGCAGCCGGTGCGACGGCGAACCGCGCCGTGATGTTCAGCGGGAGCGCCTTCGTCCTCGCGATGACCGGCCTCCTCCTCGTGCAAAGCACGATCATGCGCAGCCTCGCACTCGGCGCGATCCTCGTCGGAATCGTCTCGGTGATCGCCGCGCTCACGCTGATGCCGGCCGTGCTGCAGCTGCTCGGCGACCGAGTGAACGCGCTGCGCGTGCCCGTCCTCGGACGGCAGATCGACCGCCCGACGAGCGAGAGCCGCTTCTGGGGCGCGATCGTCCGGCGTGTGATCGCACGGCCCGCGATCAGCCTCGCCGTCGGCGTGCTCATCCTGCTCGCGTGCGCCGTTCCGGTGCTCGGGTTGAACATCGGCGCCGCCGGAATCAGCACCCTCCCCGACGATCTCACCTCGAAGCAGGGTTTCCTCGCCCTCCAGCAGTCGTTCCCCGCCACGAGCGCCGATCCGGCGACGGTCGTGATCGACGCTCCGATGTCCTCGCCGGAGGTCCGCGGCGCGGTGAAGGAGCTCGAAGGAGCTCTTGCCGGCGATCCTCGCTTCGGCCGCCCCTCGCTCGAGGTGAGCCCGGCAGGCGACCTCGGCGCCCTGAGCGTGCCGCTCGTCGGCGATGCTCTCAGCGACAGCGCCGTCGAGGCGGTACGCGACCTGCGCTCGGACTACGTCCCGGCCGCCTTCGGCGGCAGCGACGCGAAGGTCCTCGTCACCGGCACGACGGCCGAGAACATCGACTACTTCGACGTGATGGGCCGCTGGCTGCCGATCGTGCTCGTGTTCGTCCTCGGGCTCAGCTTCGTGCTGCTGACGGTCGCCTTCCGCTCGATCGTGGTCGCGGGGACGACGATCGCGCTCAACCTGCTCTCCGTGAGCGCAGCGTACGGACTGCTCGTGCTCGTCTTCCAGGAGGGCGTCGGCTCGGGGCTCTTCGGCTTCCAGCAGGTCGACGTGGTCGAGGCCTGGGTGCCGCTCTTCCTGTTCGCGGTCCTGTTCGGGCTCTCGATGGACTATCAGGTGTTCCTTCTGAGCCGCATCCGCGAGCGCTTCTCGCAGTCGGGAGACACCACCGACGCGATCACGTTCGGCATCGGCTCGACGGCGCGCATCATCACCGGCGCCGCGCTGATCATCGTCGCCGTCTTCGCGGGCTTCGCGGCGGGCGACCTCGTCATGTTCCAGCAGATGGGGTTCGGGATCGCGATCGCCCTGCTGATCGACGCGACGCTCGTGCGCTCCGTGCTCGTCCCGGCAGCGATGCAGCTCCTCGGCCGGTGGAACTGGTACCTCCCCGGCTGGCTCGAGTGGCTGCCGCACGTCGAGGTCGAGGGGCAGGCCGAGCCGGGCCAGGTCGCGCCGCGCGTCCCGGCCGAGGTGACGGCGAGCTAGGCCCGGCACTAGTCGAGCAGCCGCTTCAGGGTGAGCGCTGCAAGCGACGCCGCGACGACCAGCGGGAGCAGGTCGACCGGGCTCGAGATCCGCTTGAAGTGCGCGGTGCCGTCGCGCACCTCGATGTAGCCCACGGGGCTCACGAGCGCACCTCCGCCGCCACCGCCGCCCGACCCCTCTTCGCCTCCGCGCGAGCCCGCGCCGCCGCCGCCCCCGAAGCCGAACCGCGTCCGCGCCACCGGGATCACCGTGATTCCCTCACGGTCCACGGGATCGCCGAAGATCGTCGACACCTTCGCTTTGTCCCCGACCGTCTGGCCGATCCGTTGCAGCAGCTCCTCGGTGAGCGCCGACCCTTCCTGCATCCCCGTCGTCATCTCCGCCTCCTTGGTTGCTCTCAGCCCGTTGTTACCCGGATCGCGGACGGTCCGACCGCCGGCGAGGTACTCGAACCGCGCTGGCCGGGACCGGCGCGGGCTCGAGCGGGCCGAGCGACGACAGCGGCTTCAGGGCCGGCGACGAGTCGGACGGCGACGTGGCCCACAACCCGGCTCCGACGGCGACCGCGACGAGTACCGCGGCTGCCTCCAGGGCGATCGCGAGCCTACGACGCAATCGGCGTCGCTTGCGTCAGGCCTCGCCCTCTTGCTGGTCGCGCAGCTCGCCGGAGAAGAACTCGAGCGCGGCCTTCGTCTTCGTCTGCGGCTCGGCCGACAGGTCCAGACCGAGGCTTTCGAGGCGTACGCGGGTCTCCATTCCGACCCGGAGCGCCTCGCCGGGCAGGCACTTCGTCGACAGCTCGATGATCCGCGACCCGTCCGGCAGGAGCCACAGCTCGGCGACTGCCTTGCGCCCGAGCGCCGGGGCGTCGACTTTCGCCTTGAGCACGAAGATCGGGCCGAGGATGCTCAGGTCGTCAAGCCCCATGCCTTCCGGGGCGTGCGCGGCGAGAAAGGCCCGCTGCTCCTTGGTGAAGATCTTCCGCACGGGACGCCCGCCCGTGACGGCGTCGCGAACCTCGGCGTTCGTGAACCTTTCCCTTCATCGACGCCGAGCAGACGTATCCGCCCGGCATCGCGTCGACCTCGACGACGACGCTCCGCGAATGACGTACGTCGTCGGGGAGGTTGTCGGGCTCGACCGGTCGGAGCTTGACGACCGTGTCCCCGTCCCGTCCCTGCATTCTGCGCGCTCGTACCGCGACGCCGCTCTGGTTCAGCGACGAGATCCGGGAGTGTCGAAGAAGAACACCTGCCGGATCTGCGCCCTCCAGCGGATCGAGCTCGAGCTTGGCGATCGTCGAGCGCTGGGCACTGCTCGGGCATCGTCAGCTTCAGCTCGACGCTGTCGGAGCCGTCGATCAGCGCGAGCAGCTCGGCGAGCTGCCTCGGCAGGACAGCTCGGTCAGTCGCTTTGCCTTCGTCGTCGTGGCCATGACGTCGCTCCTTTGTCGGGTGATTACAGCAGTCTCGCACGCCAGCGAAGCGCGAGACGCAGCCGCGGCTTCTACGCTCCGAAGCGCTCGACGAGCAGGCCGTGGCGCAGGCCGCGGTCGCTGACGGTGAGCGAGTCGCGCCCGAGCTTCGTCATCACCGTCCGCACGATGCAGGCCCCGGCGAGGATCACCTCGGCGCGGTTCGGCTGCAGGCCGACGATCTCGCGCCGCTCCTCGGCCGTTCGCGTGCGGTAGAGCTCGATCTGCCGATCGATCTCGGCGCGGTCGAGCTCCGTGCCCTGAACGACGTCCGGGTCGTACTCGGCGAGCTCGTGCTTCACCGCGGCGAGATTCGTGACGGCGCCGCCCATCGCCACGAGCGCGTCCGGCGTCGGCTGTCCATCCAGGCGCTCGAGGTCGGCGCCGATCGCGTCGAGCGCTCGGGCGAGGTCCTCCTCGGAGACGACTCCGTCGAGGCCGAACCGCTCCGTGAAGCGGACCGCGCCGACGTTGACGCTGAAGCGCTCGTCCACGTGCTCGCCGTGGCCGAACGTGAGCTGAGAGCTCCCGCCGCCGGTGTCGAGCACGACGAGCGAGCCCTCGCCGAGCCCGAGGCCCGACTCCACGGCGAGGTAGGCGAGTCGGCCTTCCTCCTCGCCCGAGATGACCTCGATCCGGACGCCGCAGCGCGCTTCGACGGCGTCCAGGAACTCTCCGCTGTTCTCTGCGATCCGGAGCCCGGCCGTTCCCACCGCGGCGATCTCCAACGCGCCGTTTCGCCTCGCCTCGTCGGCCATGCCGGCGATCGCCTCGAGCGTGCGCTCCATCGGCTCGGAGCCGAGGCGGGCCGTCTCCTGGAGGCCTTCGCCGAGTCGCGTGACCTCGCCGCGGTCGACGACCTTCCGCCACGAGCCGTTGCTCCGCTCGCCGATGTGGAACTTGACCGAGTTCGTGCCGACGTCGATCACGGCGTAGCGCCGCGCGCCGAAACCGACGAGGGCTCTGAGCCCGCGCGGAAAGCTGAGATTCGCGAACGCGTCCAGCTCGAGCTCGCGGACGATCGAGATCACGAGCTCTGCGTCTTCCGACTCGATTGCGAGCGTGCCGGTGCTCTCGTGCCCCGTCGACACCTCGCTCAGCTCGGCCATGCAGCCGCCGATCGTGTAGCGGACGCGACGCTTGTGCACCGGCACGGCCAGCAGCTCGGAGCTCGGCTCCACGAGCTCGCCGAGCAGCTGGTCGAGCGAATACGCCGCGCGCGCGAGCGGCGGCACGGCCACTCCGAGCACCGTCAGCAACGAGGCCACGTCGGCGGCAGGGATCGGGAAGGAGCCCTTCATGACCGGAGTCCACTGCTCGAGCCCGTCGTCGTTCACCCGCTCGAGGTGCTTGACGTCCATCAGCTCGTCACGAACCTTGACGTTGTCCTCTCCGCCGACCGAGAGCAGGTAGAGCTCGTCGCTCTCGTGCACGCGGTCGGGAGTCAGCGCGGCGAAGCGTTGTTCGGCGGCCCCGAAGCGCTCGCCGAACGTGCGCCACTCCCAGCGGGGGACGATCTCCGACGTCACGTCAGTCGACGACCCACCTTGAGGGGACAGCGAGGGTCGGGGGCGAATCGCGCTGTGTGGCGGACCCGGAGGGGGCGGAGCACGCGCGCGGGGAGCCCGTCGGCGGCGAACGTGAAGATCTGAGGAGCATCGCATACGAGCTCTTCATGCTCGGCCTCGCGCTGCTCTCGAGCGGCGGCTGGCCGAGCTCGAGGAGGCACGGCCGGCGTAACTGCTACCCGAGCGGACGCCGCCAGGGATGCTCGTGCGCCGGCAGGCTCTCCATCGCGGGCGGCGGGGAGTGCCGTGCAAACCAGCGCGCGTAGGCGTCCGTCAGCGGCACCGCCGTCATGCCGTGGGCATAGACGGAGAGCGCAACGGTGATGACGATCGTCGCGATCCCTCCCTCGATGTGCTCGAGGTCCGACCCTTCGAGCACCAGCACGGCAAAGACGATCGAGGCGAGGCCACGCGGCCCGAACCAACCCACGTAGGCGACGGTCGGCAGGCGCGCGTCCGTTCCGCGCAGTGCCAGCCACACGGGGAGCATGCGTGCGATCGTCAGGCTGAGCACCGCGTACACGACGATACGCCAGTCGACGACGTGCAGCGCCGGGCCGAGCGCGACGGCGCCGAAGACGACGAACGTGACGCCCGCGAGCGTCAGCCCGGTCGCATCCGTCAGATGGCTGATGTCGGCTCGGCCGCGCGGCGCAAGGACGCCGAAGACAACGCCGCCCGTAAAGGCGGCGATGAATCCACTCCCGCCGAGCGGGGTCGCGATGCCGTATGAGAGGGCTGCGGCTGCAAGCGGGACGATCTGGACCCAGTCCTGAGCCACGAGCCGGCGCGGCTCGGCGAACCGCAGCAGCATCGCCGCGAGCACACCCGCGACAACGCCGCCGAGGACGCCGTAGCCGATCTCCTCGCGCACGAAATGTTCGGCTCCGAGCCTCGTCAGGATGCCCTCGTCTGCCTCGGCCACCGCGAGCGCGATGAAGAGCAGCGGCACGCAGATGCCGTCGTTCAGTCCACTCTCCACGTTCAGTCCCTGACGAACGCGCGAGGGAAGACGCTTGTCGGTGACGACGGCCTGGCCGAGTGCCGCATCCGTCGGCGCAAGGCAGACGGCCAGCACGAGCGCCTCGGGCCAGCTGATCTGGGGGAAGATCGAGACGGCGAGGAAGGTTCCGACGGCGATCGTCAGCGGCAGCCCGATGCCGAGCAGGCGGGCCGGAAGCCCGATCTCGCGGCGCAGCGCGCGGATGTCGATCCGGGATGCGTCCGCGAAGAGGACGAGCGTCAGGGTGGCCTCGGCGAGCACCCGAACGCCCTCGCTCTCGACCTTCGCGTCGAACCAGCCGAGCACTTCCGGGCCGGCGATCAATCCCGCCGTCACGAAGACCATCGCTGCGGAGACGACCGAGCGCTCGAGGCGGCGTGATATCCCCGCGTAGCCGAGCACCAGCGCCGCGACGACCGCGAGGCTCCACGACTCCATGGCTCACCCTATGCGTGCGCGCCCGCCGCCCACCGGACTCGCAGCGCCACGTCGCCCGCTACGTCTTCGCCGCTCCGGGCTGGGTCGTCGGGATGCGCTGGGCGAAGAAGAGCGCCAGTATCGACGCGAAAGCGAGGATCGCGAGCGCCTAGCGGAGGCCGTCGATCCGGGCGTCGGTGTAGGCGTCCATCGCAGCGTCGGCGGCGCGCCGGTCGACGCCGGCCTCGTCGAGTGCCTCCTCGAGGTCGTCGTCCGAGATGAACGGCACGCCGCCCGCGAGCTCGACCTGCGCCTGCTCCTTGACACGGTTGGGGATCGCCGAGCTCTGCTCGATGTTCGTGAGGAACGACGTCGAGACCGCCGCGATCAGGATCGACCCGGCGAGCGCCGTCCCGAGCGAGGCGCCGAGGTTCGTCGCGGTGTTCTGGACGCCGCCGACCTCGGGACTCTGGTCGTCGGGGACGGCCGAGACGGTGACGGCTCCGAGCTGCGATGCGAGCGCTCCGATCCCAAGGCCGATCACGAGCATCGGCACGAACACGATCTCCGCGCCCGCGTCGGGGTCGAGCCCGGCGAGCAGCACGACGGTCCCTGCGAGCAGGCACAGGAGGCCGGCTCCGCACGACGAGCCGCGGCGAGACGTCCGGGAAGAGCTTCGGGATCCCGATCGCCGCCAGCGAGCAGGGTGAGCGAGAGCGGCAGCAGCTTGACTCCGGTCTCGAGCGCCGAGAGGCCGAGGCACACCGAGAGGAAGAGCGGCACGACGAAGAAGAGCCCCGCCTGCACCATGAACTGGAAGAAGAACATGATCAGCCCGCCGCCGAGCTGCTTGTTCTGGAGCATCGCCGTGCGCACGAGCGGTTCCTTGCCCACCGACTCGCGGTGGTCCTGCCAGCGGAAGAAGAGCCAGAGCACGAACAGGCCGCCGAGTATCAGCCAGAGCGTCGGCGAGAGGCCTCCCCACGAAGGCGCGTCCGCCTTCGGGCGCACCCAGCCCCACTCGCTCGAGCGGAGCACGCCGAACACGAGCGACGCGAGCCCTGCCGCCGAGAGAACCGCGCCGACGTAGTCGAGCTGTGGGCGCTTCTCCGACGGGGCGTCGGCGATCCTGCGCGTGAGCAGGAGGATGACGAACACGAGCACGACCTCGCCGGCGAAGACCCAGCGCCACGAGAAGTACGTCGTGCAGAAGCCGCCGATGATCGGCCCGACCGCGACGGCGATCGCGCCCGCCGCCGCGATGAGCCCGTAGGCGGCCGGACGCCGCTCCTGCGGGAAGTTCCCGGCCACGAGCGCGACGATCGCGGGCAGGATCAGCGTCGCGCCGACGCCCTCGAGGAACGACCAGCCGAAGAGCAGCATCGGGAGGGTCTGCGAGAGCGAGGTGATGAACGAGCCGGCCCCGTAGATGACGCAGCCGATCGCGAAGGCCCGCTTGCGCCCGATGATGGCGCCGATCTTCGCGCCGACGATCATGAGCGATGCCATCACGAGCGTGTAGAGCGGTGATCGCGGTCTGGATCCCGGTCACGGTCGTGCCGACGTCTTCGGCCACCGTCGCGATCGAGACGTTCATCACGGACGTATCGAGCACCATCAGGAACTGGCCGGTCGCGAGCGTCAGGAGGACGAGCATCGCGCCGGAGGCGCGCTCCGACTGCGCGCCGCTTGCGGATGCCGCTTGAGAGGCGCCGGTCGTCACGATCGCGATTCTTCCGGACGCAGTCGCCCGGGGCTCAGAGAAGAGCAGGCCCGCGACTGCATGGGTGATCTACGCCTCTGCGGGCGAAGACCCGGTTGGCGCTGCCCTCGGTGACGGTCGAGGAGCTTGCCGAGCTCGGCGAGCGCGAGGTAGGCGATCGGCCCGAGCAGGCAGATTCCCCACTGCGAGCTCGTAAGCGAGACGGTGTCGAAGATCCGCTGGAGCGGAGAGAGCTCGGTGACGAGGAACGTGCCAGCCGGTCACGGGCGTTCCCACGTCGATCGCGGCTTCAGCTCTGCCAATGCCGGCCGAGTATCGCGTAAGCGATTCACTCCGGAGAACGGGTCGGTCGTCGACACCCGCAAGCGGATCGAGCGCCCGCCCCCGCGGCAGGCTGTCATGATTGCGTGGTGCCATCGGACAGGTGAGCACGAGGCGACTCCCCACGACCTTAGTGCCCCTTCAGGCAATACACGCCATCACCTCCGGCGGTCTGAAGCCGCGCCATTGCTGCGTCCTCGGTCGCGCCAATAGCTCGACTATTGGCGCTCCCTGCGTCCTTGCCTGGCACGTCTTCCGACTCGCCGGAATCGGGGGCGCATTACCTGAAGGGGCACTAGGTGGGCCAGGTGAGCAGGGTCGAGACCGTCCACCTCTTTGATGTCGACAACACGCTGCTCGACAACGACCGCGTCGCCGAGGACCTGAGACTGCACCTGACCGAGGCGTTCGGGGCCGAACGGCAGCAACGGTACTGGGACGAGTTCGAGCGGCTACGTCAGGAGCTCGGCTACGCGGACTATCTCGGCGCGCTCCAGCGCTTCCGGGTCGCGTTCCCGCACGACACCCACCTGCTCACGATCTCGGACTGGCTGATCGACTACCCCTTTGCTGAACGCCTCTATCCGCGAGTTGTCGAGCTGATCGCGGGGATCCGGATGCGCGACCGGGCCGTGATCCTCTCCGACGGGGACGTGGTCTTCCAGCCGCGGAAGGTCCGGCGCTCCGGCCTCTGGGACGCCTTCGGCGGCGACGTCCTGATCTACATCCACAAGGAGCAGGAGCTCGACGACGTCGAGCGTCGCTACCCGGCCGAGCGCTACGTGCTCGTCGACGACAAGCTCCGGATCCTCACCGCAGTCAAGAAGGCATGGGGCGAACGCGTGACGACGGTCTTCCCCAGGCAAGGTCACTACGCGCTCGACGCCGAGCTCGAGACGCGCTACCCGCCCGCCGACGTCACGGTCGATCGAATCGGCGACCTGCTCGAGCTCCAGTCCGGCCTCTGACATCGTCCGTCCGGCTGCGCCCGTAGCCAGCCGAGGCGCGTCCACCGAGCCCGAACGCGCCCCCCTTCAAGCGCCGTCTCGGCGCCCCTCTTTCCTCCGACCCTCGGCTCAGATGCCGAGGATCTGCTTCTTCTTCGCCTCGAACTCCTCGTCGGTGAGGATTCCCTGCGCCTTCAGCTCGGCGAGCTTGGAGAGCTCGGCGGCATAGTCCGGCTCGGCCGGTGCCGCAGGCTGCGCAGCGGCGGCCGCCGCTTGCTGGGCGGCCATCTCCTGGTCGTACTGCGCCTGATCCTGGGCTGCGTACTTCTCGTTCTGATGGTGCCGCACCGCTCCCGCAGTGCCTGCGACGACCGCGGTCGTCGCGGCGGCCCGCACGAGACCGGGGCCCCTTCGTCTCATCCTCATGGCTTGCTCGCTCCTTTCCTAGCTCTTCGCCTGCTCGAGTACCGCTTCGCGCGCCGCCTGGACGACATCGTGCGGCAGCCGCTCGAAGGCGACGAGCACCCCGCCTGCGTCGCGCATGGCCTGTGCCACCTTTCGCGCCCACACGTTCTCCCACACGATCAGCGCGGCCGAGGTGTTCGGGTCGAGCTCCTCCGCGGTCGACTGCAGATCCTCGTCGTTGAGAAGGCCCTGCACCTCGATCCCCATGCTCTCGAGGCCTTCCTGCACCTCGGCGTCGAGCTCCGTGAGCTCGAAGGCGGCCGTGTTGCCCTCTTCGTCCTTCCCGACGAAGGCGATGTCGATGACCCGGATCGTGCCGTTATCGACGAGCTCTGCGATCGCCGGGCCGATCTCGCCCGTGAAGCGATTGCCGGGGAAGGCGATGATCGCGTAGTCGACAGGTCCGATTTCTTCCATTGAGGCCTCCTTCGGCACCCGCTACGCCAGTGCCTTCTGCTTGATCGCGTCGAATTCCGCCTGTGTGATCGCGCCGCTGTCGAGCAGGGCCTTTGCCCGATCGATCTCGGCCGCTGCGCCGCCGCCGCCTGCGGTCTGGCGCACGTACTGGTCGAACTGCTGCTGCTGCGCCTGCGCCCGATCGATGTTCCGCTGGGTCATGCCGTCGTTCTGGGAGATCAGGTAGATGAACACTCCTAGGAAGGGGAGGATGATCACGAAGATGATCCACAGGGTCTTGCTGCCGCCCCCGATGTCGTGGCGGCGAAAGATGTCCGCGAACACCGTGAAGAGCAGCCAGAACCAGATGACCCACAGGAAAAAGATGAACATCGTCCACATCAAGTCGAGAAACGGGTAATCGGCTGCGACCACCTACGCCTCCTTCTGGGTCGTTTGCGGGGAGAAATCGTGTTGCGCGAGCGACAATATCGCGCTCGACCCCATGCGGCCGGATCTTCCGGGGTCAAGGTGCAAAGCCGACGCTGACTTTTCACCCTACTACGGAGGACGCTCTCGGGCTCGCCTCGTCCGCGACGCTGGTAGCGTGGCCTCGTGAGCTCGTGGGGGAAGCGAGTGGGGGGTCGTCTGGGGGTCGGCATCGCTGCGCTCCTCACCGCCGTCGTCCTGCTCGCCGGGTGCGGCGGAGACGAGGAATCGCCGCAGGCGAAGTGGGCGAATGAGTTCTGCGGGGCGGTCTCCGACTGGAAGACCACGCTGACCGGGCTCGCGACCGACTTCAGCAGCGGCGTCTCGAAGGACGTCGTCACGGAGAAGCTCAACGAGGCCCAGGACGCGACGAACAAGCTGGTCGAGGACCTGAAGCAGATCGGCCCGCCCGAGACCGAGTCCGGTGACGAGGCCAAGGCGGAGGTCGATCAGTTCGCCGAGGACGCGCAGTCGAGCATCACGACGATCAAGGACGAGGCGAACGGCCTCGCGGACGCAAGCGCCGCCGAGCTGCTCTCGGGGGTGAGCGCGATCGCGCGGGAGTTCTCCACGCTCGTCGGCGAGGCGAGCTCCACGCTCTCCCAGATCCAGGAACTCGATCCGCAGGGCGAGCTCGGCGACGCGATCCGCAGCGACGAGACCTGCCAGAGCCTGACCCAGACCTAGGACCTGCCACGGCCGTGGTCGTATGAAGGCGATCGGAGAGGGCATCGCGTGACGTCCGCGGCGCCTGAGAGAGCAGGAGCGACGACCTTCGACGCGATCGTGATTGGCGCCGGGCCGGCGGGCGAGGTCTGCTCCGGGCGGCTCGGCGAGGCGGGCCTCGACGTCGCGGTCGTCGAGAAGCACCTCATCGGCGGCGAGTGCTCGTTCTACGGCTGCATGCCCTCGAAGTCCCTGCTCCGGCCGGGCGAGGCGATCGCCGAGGCACGCCGGATCCCGGGTGCGCGCGAGGCCGTGACGGGGGAGCTCGACGTCGAGGCGGTGCTGAGCCGTCGCGACGAGGTGATTCACAACCGCGACGACACCGGGATGCTGCCGTGGCTCGAGGACCGGGGCGTGACCGTCGTCCGCGGCTCCGCCCGGATCGCGGGCGAGCGCCGCGTCGAGGTGGACGGCCGGACGCTCGAGGCGCGCCGTGCCGTCGTCGTCGCGACGGGCAGCGAGGCGGCGGTGCCGCCCATCCCCGGGCTCGCCGAGTCGGGGCTCTGGACGAACCGCGATGCGACCACGTCCGAGCGCGTGCCGGAGCGGCTCATCGTCCTCGGCGGGGGCGTCGTGGGAGTCGAGCTCGGCCAGGCATGGCACTCGCTCGGCTCGCAGGTGACGATCGTCGAGGCGCAGCCGCGGCTGCTCGGCCGCGAAGAGGAGTTCGCCGCGACCGAGGTGCACGACGCGCTCGTCGCCCGCGGGATCGAGGTGCGCACGGGTGAGCCGGCGGTCGAGGTGTCGCGGAACGGTGCCGTCACGGTCCGGCTCGAGTCGGGCGACGAGCTCCAGGCCGACGAGCTGCTCGTCGCCGTCGGTCGCAGGCCTGCCACACGCGAGCTCGGCCTCGAGTCTGTCGGCCTCGAGCCCGGCCGCTACATCGAGGTCGACGAGACGCTCCGCGTTCCCGGCTCGGACTGGCTGTACGCGATCGGCGACGCGAACGGACGCGCGCTCCTCACGCACATGGGCAAGTACCAGGGGAGGGTCGCGGCCGACGTGATCCTCGGCAAGGACGCGCGGCTCGACCCGCGCGCCGGCGACGCTCTGTCGCCGCGCGTTGTCTTCACCGACCCGCAGGTCGCCGCCGTCGGTCACACGCTCGCCATCGGCGCTCGAGGCGGGCATCGAGGCGACCGCCGTCGACCACGCGACCTCCGCCGTCGCAGGCGGGAGCTTCTACGGCCGCGGCTCGTCGGGCACGTCGAGGCTCGTCGTCGACGACCGGCGCCGGGTGCTGGTGGGCGCGACCTTCGTCGGCGCCGAGGTCTCCGAGTTCGTGCACGCGGCGACGATCGCGATCGTCGGCGAGGTCCCGCTCGATCGCCTCTGGCACGCGACGCCGTGCTTCCCGACGCGGAACGAGGTCTGGCTGCGCCTGCTCGAGCACTACGGCCTCTAGTTGCCATGGGCGCCGAGCGCGACCGCCTGAACGAGGTGCCCCAGGGCCGCGCGCCCTGGCGTCACTGGGGCCCGTACCTCAGCGAGCGCGCGTGGGGCACGGTGCGCGAGGACTACAGCCCGGGCGGGGACGCCTGGGAGTACTTCCCGCACGACCACGCCCGCTCCCGCGCGTATCGCTGGAACGAGGACGGCCTCGCCGGCATCTCGCGACGACCGCCAGCTCCTCTGCTTCGCGCTCGCGTTCTGGAACGGTCGCGACCCGATCCTGAAGGAGCGCATCTTCGGGCTCACGGGGCCGCAGGGAAACCACGGCGAGGACGCCAAGGAGTACTGGTGGTACCTCGACTCGACGCCGACGCACTCGTTCATGCGCTGGCGGTACATGTACCCGCAGGACGAGTTCCCGTACGAGCGGCTCGTCGAGGAGAACGGCCGCGCGCGGAAAGCACGAGCCCGAGTTCGAGCTCGTCGACACCGGCGTCTTCGACGACGGCCGCTACTGGGAGATCACGGCCGACTACGCGAAGGCCTCGCCCGAGGACATCCTCGTGCGGGTGAGCGTGCGGAACGCCGGACCCGAGCCGGCGACGATCGACGTGCTCCCGACGCTCTGGTTCCGCAACACGTGGTCGTGGGAGCCCGGTGCGGAACGGCCTCTGCTCCGGCTCGAGCGCGGCGCCGTCGTCGCCGAGCACGCCGGCGCTCGGGACGCGCGTGCTCACGGCGAGCGGCTCGCCCGAGGCGCTCTTCTGCGAGAACGAGACGAACGCCGAGCGCATCTTCGGCGAGCCCAACGGGACGCCCTACCCGAAGGACGGCATCGCGCGACCACGTCGTGCACGGCAGCGCGACCGTGAATCCCGGGCAGACGGGGACGAAGGCGGCGTTCCGCTACCGGCTCGAGGTCGCCGGCGGCGAGACCGCGACGATCGAGCTTCGCCTCGCGGAACGCCGCGGTCTCGGCCGCGACTTCGCGAAGGTGATGTCGACCCGCATGAAGGAGGCCGACGAGTTCTACGCCGAGCTCACTCCGGCCGGCGCCTCGACCGACGAGGCGCTCGTCCTCCGCCAGGCGCTCGCCGGGATGCTGTGGTCGAAGCAGTTCTTCCACTACAACGTCGAGACGCTGGCTCGACGGCGATCCCGCCGGGCCCGTGCCGCCCGAGTCGCGCCGGCGGGGACGCAACGACGAGTGGACGCACCTGAACAACATGGACGTGATCTCGATGCCCGACAAGTGGGAGTACCCCTGGTACGCGGCCTGGGATCTCGCCTTCCACTGCGTCGCGCTCGCCCACGTCGACCCGGAGTTCGCGAAGTCGCAGCTGATCCTCCTCTGCCGCGAGTGGTACATGCACCCGAACGGCCAGCTACCCGCCTACGAGTGGGCCTTCGGCGACGTGAACCCGCCGGTGCACGCCTGGGCCGCGCTGCGCGTGCTACGAGATCGCGGGCGACGGCGACTTGCACTTCCTCGAGCGCGTCTTCCACAAGCTGCTCCTCAACTTCACGTGGTGGGTCAACCGCAAGGACTCCGAGGGCAACAACCTCTTCGAGGGCGGCTTCCTCGGCCTCGACAACATCGGCCCGTTCGACCGCTCGACGCTGCCCGTCAGCGGCCACCTCGAGCAGTCCGACGGCACGGCCTGGATGGCCATGTACTGCCAGAACCTGCTCGAGCTCGCGCTCCTGCTCGCGGGTCACGACGACACCTACGAGGACCTCGCGACGAAGTTCTACGAGCACTTCGCGCTGATCGCGTCGGCCCTGAACGAAAAGGGTCTCTGGAACGAGGAGGACGGCTTCTACTACGACGTGCTCCACCTGGGCGACGGAAAGGTTCTGCCGCTGCGCGCACGCTCGATGGTCGGCCTGCTCCCGCTCGCCGCGGTGACGACGCTCGGCCCGGCGACGATGGCGCGCCTGCCCGACTTCATGAGTCGCGTCGAGTGGTTCACTGCCAACCGGCGCGAAGGTCGGGAGGTCGTGCAGCACATGGAGTCAGACGAGCACGCCGGCTGGCGCATGCTCTCGATCGTCGACGAGAACCGGCTGCGAAGGATCCTCGGCGCGATGCTCGACCCGGACGAGTTCCTCTCCGACCACGGCATCCGCGCGCTCTCTCGACGCCACGCCGAGAGCCCGCTCGAGGTCTCGCTCGACGGCACGACCTCGAGGCTCGACTACGAGCCGGCCGAGTCGACGACGGGTCTCTTCGGCGGCAACTCGAACTGGCGCGGGCCGGTCTGGTTCCCCGTCAACTACCTGCTCGTCGAGGTGCTCCGCGTCTACCACCGCTACCTCGGCGACGCGTTCCGGGTCGAATGCCCGACCGGCTCGGGGCAGACGATGAGCCTGGCGCAGGTCGCGGACGAGCTGGCCGGCGCGGCTCGCCGGCATCTTCCTCGAGCGCGAGGACGGGACGCGGCCCGTCTTCGGCGGCTACGAGCTCTTCCAGCGCGACCCGGCCTGGCACGGCCTGATCCCGTTCCACGAGTACTTCCACGGCGACACGGGCGCCGGCCTCGGCGCCTCGCACCAGACCGGCTGGACCGGGCTCGTCGCCGATCTGATCATCCGCCGTGGGCGCGCGTAGGCGGATGCCGCGAGCACGGGTCTCAGCGCGCGGCCGCGCTTCCTGGGCTTCAGGTCGACGACGACGGCGCGGGCGCTCCGAGCTTGCCGCTGACGACGGCGGAGTGGACCACCCAGGCGATCGCGGCTCCGATCGGCGTCGCGATGAAGTACACCCAGATGCCCGTCCACACGTTCCCGACGAGATCGGGGCCGAACGTCCTGGCCGGGTTGAGCGAGCAGCCGCTGAACGGGATCGCCGCGAAATGAGCGGCCAGGAGGGTCAGCGGGATCGCGACGAGAGCGGTGCCGCCGAACCGCTCGCTCTTGGTGGACTGGAGGATCACGAGCACGAAGATCGCGGTCAGCGTGACCTCGATCACGAAGGCGGTTCCATTGGACGACGGGATGGTCGCCGTCGAGGCGACCGACTTCTGATTCGTCGCGATCAGGAGGACGAGCGATGCCAGGATGCCGCCGACAAACTGCGACACCCAGTAGCCGATCAGGTCGCTACTCGGGAAGTCGCCCATCGAGGAAGAGGGCCAGGAGACGACGGGGTTGAAGTGGCCTCCCGATACCTCCGCGAAGGCATACAGCCCCGCGAGCAACGCGAGACCGAATGCGAACGGAGCCACGAGCAGCCCTGGAGTGGCTTCTCGGCTGGCTGCAACGACGGCCGTCGTCCCGATGAAGACGAGAGTGAACGTTCCCAGTACCTCTGCTGCATAGCTCCGCATGCTCGTCGTCATGGGTCCCCCTTCGGGTGTGCGGTATGCGGCGTCCGCGACGCCGCCGGGCTCGTCGCGGGATTCTCAGGGGCTCGGCGGAGTGTGTCAACGCGAAACCGCGCCCACGGTCACGTTTCGCGGGTGCGCGGGACTACGCCTCGCGGATGGATGCAGTCGAGGAGATCGGGCGCGCGCAGGTAACCGAGCTCGTGGACGAGGACGGCGACCCGGTCGTGCTCGAGTTCGCTCCCGGTCTCTCGTCCGAGGAGATCGAGCTCCTCGGCGCCGAGGTGGGTGTCGAGCTGCCGCGGGAATTGCGTGACCTGGCCGCCTTCGCGGCCGGGCTCGACGAGTCGTTTCTGTTCGTCGACCTGCGGAGCCCCGAGATCGGCATGGGCTTCTCGTGGGGTCGGTTCGGGCCGCGCACGGTGATCCGGCGCCATGGCCACGAGCGGCTCTTCGCCTACGCCCGTCCCGAGAGAAGCCCGGCCTGCTCAGCCGCCTGTTCGGCTAGTGCCCCTTCAGGCAATCCACGCCATCACCCCGGCGGCCTCAAGCCGCGCCAGGCTGTGTCCTCAGTCGCGCCAATAGCACCACTATTGGCGCTCCCTGCGTCCTTGCCTGGCACGCCTTGCGACTCGCCGGAGGCGGGGGTGCATTCCCTGAAGGGGCACTAGGAAAGCCGCAGCACCTCGTTCGCGCCGCTGACGGTGAGGCCGGGCTCCGGCCCGCCGCCGATCACGTAGATCTCGCCGCCGAAGGAGACCGCGCCGAGGCCGTGCCGCGAGGTCGGGAGGTCGGTCAGCTCCTGCCAGCGTCGCGTGCCCACGTCGAATCCGTACGCGGCCGCGTGCGTGCCGCTCGGCGACTCGCCGCCGACCGAGACGATCACTCCGGCGGCGGTTGCCGCCGCTGTTCCACCCCGTGGATCCGGCACGGGCGGCTCCCGCCGCCAGCGCTTCTCGCCAGGCGCCCACGACTCGACGAGCGCGGTGTTCGTGTCGTAGCCGGCGCTGCGTCCGGCGATCACGTAGATGCGGCCCCTGGCTGCCGCCGCCGCGAGGTGCTGGCGAGGGGTAGGCCCCGGCTGGTACGTCCAGCGGCCCGCGGCAGGGTCGAGGGCGAGCATCGACTTCGCGAGGCCGCCGCTCGTCACGCCCCCGACGACGTAGAGGCGCCCCTTCAGTGCGACGGCCGCCGCGGCTGCGCGCGGCACCGGGAGGGGAGGAAGCGCCCGCCAGGAGTCGCCGTCGAGCTGCACGGCGACCTCCGTCGGGCCCGAGGCGCCGTAGCCTCCGACCACGACCGCCGCGCCCCGCAGTGTCGCTGCCGACGCGTGGTTCAGCGGCTCCGGCAGGTCGGGCCCCGTGCGCCAGCTTCGCGAGGCGGGGTCGTACAGGTCGACGCGCGCGGTCGTCTGCCCGTCCTCGAGGTAGCCGCCCGCGACCAGGATCTCGTGCCCGGCGACTGCCGCCGCGACCTCCGTTCGCGGCACCGGCAGTGGCGGCTCCGACCGCCACGTGCCCGTCGAGCCGATGACGACTGCTGCGAGAAGCGCGAGCCTCACGCCTGCAATCTACGCGGCCTGCAGTTGCTCCTCGTCGAGCGGTCCGGCGTGTCCCCGCCGGAGCAGGAAGACCGCGAAAGCGGCAGGCACGAGCGGCAGCCACAGGTTGGCGACGCGGTACGTGAAGACGGCGAGCACGGCGGTTGGGAGGGCGACGCCGGTCGCGACGAGCGCGAACGGAAGCAGCGCCTCGACCGCGCCTGCGCCCCCGAGTGGGAGCGCGCGCCGAGTGAGCGCGTAGCCGGTGGCAAAGGCGAGGATGATGTGCGCGGCGCCGGGCCGGCCCTCGCCGGTGAACACGGCCACGCACGCCCAAAGCGCGAGGATCTCGGCCGCCCAGTAGACCGTCATGCCGAAGAACGCGGTGAGGCCGCAGTGGGGGCGCCGCCACAGGCGCATCGTGTGCGCGATGGCGTCCAGGCCGTAGGAGAGCTGTCCGCGCCAGCCGCCGGCGCGCCGGAACCCGTCGCGGTGGCGGAGGAGCAGGAGCGCGATCACCGTCCCGAGCGGAACCCCGATCGCCCACGAGAGGCGGACCGAAAGCTCGGCCGGCCACGTGCGGGCCAGCAGCACGATCGCGACCACGAACGCGGTCGGCGCGAGCACCGCGTACTCGAGGATGCCCAGGCTCATCGCACGGACGCGCGCCTCGCGCGGCGGCATGCCCGCGAGCGTCAGCGCCTCCCTGTCGAGCGCGAACCCTCCGCGCGGGACGAACAGCCCGAACCCCCCGGCGACGAGCGTGCCGACCTGGCGGAACGTCAGCTCGGGGCCGCGCTCGGCGCGGGCGATCTCGCGGTAGGCGATCACGTAGCCGATGTAGCCGACGATCGTGGCCGCGAGCACGACCGGGAGCCAGAGCCGGTGAGGGTTGACCGCCTGCTGGACGACCGCTTCGAAGCCGGTCGTCCCCGCGACGATCACTCCGAGCGTGCCTGCCGCGAGCACGCCGCCGAGGATGACGAAGAGCGCCGTGTGATTCGGGTCCTGGTCGAGGTGCGAGTCCGAGAGCGCCTGCCGGAGCCGGCGCAGGCCCCGCTGCACCGCTGTATCGCTGGTCACGGTGGGCAGCCTCGCGGTTCCCGGGCCGCCGAGCTGAGGGGATGCCGGAACGAGGTGCAGGCCCTCGAGGGCCTGGTCGTGAGGACCGCGCCGCATGCTCTCCCAAGCCTCGGCGCGAGACGCGGGCTCCTTGATCCCCCGCCGGACGGATCCGGCGGCCTGACCGGCGGTAGGCCTAGAGCTCGCCGCCGGCGACGGGTGGCGGCGGCGCGGCCTCCTCGCCTCCGGCCGTGCTCGTGCGTGCGAGGTACTCCTCGGCGAGGAGCAGGTTGTCGCTGGCCCGCTCGACCACGGCGAGGAGCGACGACATGCTCGCCACCTCCTCGCGCTGCTCCTGGAGGAACCAGTGCAGGAACTGCTCGCCGACGAGATCGGTCTCCTCGCGGGCCAGCTTGGCCAGCGTGACGATGTCGTCGGTGACCCGACGCTCCTGCTCGAGCGCGAGCTGGATCGGCGCAACCGCGTCGTCGAACGACGTCTGCGGCTCGGCGACGCCCGGGATCGCGACGTCCGCTCCGGCGTCGAGGAGGTACTGGACGATCATCATCGCGTGGTTCCGCTCCTCGACCGCCTGGCGGTAGAAGTGCTGGGCGAGCTGCGGCAGCGTCTCGGCGTCGTAGTAGACGGCGATCGCGACGTACTGCTGCGACGCAGCGAACTCGCGCCCGATCTGGTCGTTGAGGGCGCTCGGGAAACGTGCCATGCGGTCCACCTCCGCTTCTCGAGGAACGTGCAGGCGACCTTACATTCTCGGCGCGGCCGATCGGCCGCCATCCCGGCCGTGCTGCCGGGAGGAGCGAGGGTTGTCGCGGTTTTCCAGCCGCTGTAGGGTCGCACCGAAGCGACCATTCGTAAGGCCCTGCGACTCCGTACCCTCTTCCTCCCGACCTTGCTGGCCGCGGTCGCGGCCCTGTCTCTCCATGCCGGCGCCGCGCTCCCGAAGCCGCCCGAGTCGCTGTCGGCGGCGCCGCGCCTCTACGTCGGCTTCCTCGACGACGAGGCGTTCCGCTGGGAGTCCGCCCGCGGCGCCAACCTCGATCGTGCCCAGCGCCAGGGAGCGACCGTGATCCGCACGATCGTCAACTGGCGGTTTGCCGCCCCTCGCGAGCCGTGGCACCCGGCGGATGCCTTCGCGCCGGAGTACCGCCTGCGCGACCTCGACGAGCTCGTCCGCAACGCCGAGCAGCGCGGAATGGAGATCGTGCTGACGATCTGGGGCACGCCGGGCTGGGCGAACGGCGGTCAGAGGCCGAACGTCGCGCCGACCGATCCGGACAGCCTGCGCGACTTCGCGCACGCGCTGGCGGACCGTTACTCGGGCCGGCATCCGGGCTACCCCTTCGTCCGCTTCTACACGGTGTGGAACGAGCCGAACGCGGGTCAGTTCCTCTCGCCGCAGTTCGATTCCCGCGGCCATCCGGTCGCGCCGCGCACCTACGCGGCGCTCGTCGAGGCCGCCTACGAGGGGATCAAGAGCGCGAGCCCGCAGGCGCTCGTCGGCATCGGCGAGACGGCCGCCCGCGGGCGCGACCGGCCGTCCCACCGCGTGCAGGACAGCGAGTCGCCGGCCCGCTTCGCGCGGCTCGTCGCCCTGGCTGCGCCCGACCTGAAGTTCGACGCATGGGCGCACCACCCGTACCCACGGACCGACCGGAGCCACCCGGATGCTCATCAGAGCTGGCCGGCCGTCGGGTTCGCGAGCCTCGACCGGTTCAACGCTGCGCTCCGCCGCTGGTTCGGGCGAACGCAGGTTCCCCTCTGGCTCACCGAGTTCGCGTACCGGACGAGCCCCGAGATACCCGGCGGCGCGCCGTACGAGCTCCAGGCCACCTACCTCTCCCGCGCGCTCACGCTCGCCCGTGAGGAGCCGGGCGTCGGGATGCTCGTCTGGTTCGTCTTCCGCGACGCTCCCGGCGAGCCGTGGCAGAGCGGCCTCGTCGACAAGGACGGCCGGGCGAAGCCGGCGCTCGCGAGCTTCGCCGCGGCGTCGATGTCGGCCGCGAGTCAGCTTCACGTGACCGCCGATGCCGCGTCGTTTGCACACGCGTTCCGGGTGCCGGCGCTCGAGCTTCGCTATCGCGTCGGGGTGGGCGCTCGGGTCGGGATCCGCTACACGGTCACCGCGTGTGACCGCGTCGTCTCCGGTGGGTACTGGGAGTCGAAGATCGGCGCCGACGGCTGGGTTCCGGTGACGGCCGCGTTCAGGGTGATGCCCGGAGCGACCTACCGCCTTGGCCTCTTCATCGAGGCGGTGAACGGCGGCCAGGTCGAGCGGGAGGTGACGCTCCGCGCGGGAGGGCGGGGCACGAAGGGCTGCCTGCGGCCTTGACGCGCGTCCGGGCGATCGTTCTACTTCCTCCACCCGACGAGGAGGCGAGATGAAGACGTACGTGATCCTCCGCCGTAGTGGCTGGCTCAGCGCGGAAGAGCTCTAGGTGGCAGCGGCGGCGTAGCGGCTCGCGTCGAGGAGGCTCAAGCAGGCTCGGACGAGCAGGATCCTCCGCCCCGTGACGAGACCGCTCGTCGGAATCACGACGTACGTCGTGCCCGCGCGCTTCGGCGTCTGGGAGCTCGACTCGGCGCTCGTGCCGGCCGACTACGTCCGTGCGGTCGAGCTTGCCGGCGGACGGCCGCTGCTCGTGCCGCCGTCGACCGACGGGGTCGACGAGACGCTCGACGCGCTCGACGGCCTCGTGTTCTCGGGCGGCTCCGACATCGATCCGGAGCTGTACGGCGATGGGCGGCATCCCGAGACGCGCGACGTCATCCGCGAGCGCGACGACGGCGAGCTCGCCCTCCTGCGCGCGGCGCTCGAGCGCGACCTGCCGGTGCTCGCGATCTGTCGCGGCTCCCAGCTCCTCAACGTGGCCCACGGCGGGGACCTTGTCCAGCACCTGCCCGAGGCGGTCGGCCATGACGGGCACAAGGACACACCCGGGACCTACTCGCAGCACGAGATCGTCACCGAGCCGGACACGACGCTACGCGGGCTCCTCGGAGAAGGAGGCGCGGTCAAGTCGCATCACCATCAGGGCATTGGCCGGCTCGGCGACGGACTGCGCGTCGCCGCTCACGCGGAGGACGGCTCGCCGGAAGCGCTCGAGGACGTCGAGCGACGTTTCGTGGTGGGCGTCCTCTGGCATCCGGAGGCCGGAGAGGACAGGGAGCTCTTCGAGGCGCTCGTCGCGGAGGCGCGGCGCTACCGGGCCGAGCGCGGGCCGTAGGCTGCCCCGTCAGGCGGGCCGGGTCAGGCGGGTGGCTCGGGCAGCGACTCGATCGCAGCGAGCCCCGCCGTGAGCACCTGCTCGAGGTAGTCCGCCTTGATCACGAGCAGGTGGGCCAGGTCGAAGTCGGCCTCGTCCGCGTGCTCCTCGTACCAGGCCTCCCAGACGTCCACCATCGCCCTGAGCGCGATCGTGGCCATGACCCGGGCGCGCAGGCCGTCGGCCGGCTGGCCGAGATCGGTCGCGTACGCCGCCGCGAAGACGTCCTCGAGCGCTCCGAGGTGGAGCCGCTCCTCTGCCTGCAGCTCCGGGACGGACGCGACGATCCTCGGGATCTCTCGCAGCGCCTCGGCGTACGGGGCCTCGACGTCATGCAGGTCGTCCGTGATCCAGGCGAGCAGGGCAGTCGTCGCCGGCTCGTCGGGGGGACGGCCGAGCAGCCGCTCGCGCGCGCTCTCGATCACGGCGTCGAACGGGTCGAACACGATGTCGACCTTCGACTTGAAGTAGTTGAAGAAGGTGCTCGGGGCGATCTCGGCCGCATCGGCGATCTGGACCAGGGTCGTCTCGGCGTACCCGTGCTCGGCAAAGAGCCGGGTGGCGACGTCGACGATCGTCCGGCGGGTTCGCTGCTTCTTGCGCTCCCGCAGTCCCAGTGCTTGGCGTGTCATCTCGCTTGGATCCCCGGTGCGTGTCCGCTGCCGCTGACTCTAGCTTCGTCCGTCTCACTGGAGCGCCTCGAGCGTGATCTTCGGAGCCTCCTTGAGCGGATCACAAATGTGAGACGACGACCGAGGAAGCGCGGCGCTCGACCACGCGCGGAACGAGGTCGAGCACGCTCTCGCGTGCGCACCACGCGATGTCGTCGTCGAGCTTCGCGCGGCGGATGTTCTCGGCGCTCGCTCCGGCGCCGATCCCCTCCTCCGCAGTCGGAAACGAGCCGGCGAGCTGGATCGCGGCGACCGCCGCGTCGTCGGGCTCTCCGTCGAGTGCACCCGCGATGCGGCCGGCGACGTAGGCGTCGTCGATCGCGAACGCACCCTCCACGCCGGCGCAGAGGACCGCGACGTCCTCGGCGCCGCTCGAACGCACCGCGTCGACGACCGCGTCGAGGTTCAGCAACGAGGCGACGAGCACCGTCTCGCAGCGATTCGCGGCCTCGAGCAGGAGACGCGTGCCGTTCGTCGTCGTCATCACGAGCGTCGAGCGCGACGGCGGTTCGAGGAACTCGCGCGGCGAGTTGCCGAAGTCGAAGCCGTCGATCAGGACGTTGTGCCGCTCGCCGGCGAGCGCGACGCCGTCGGCGGCGAGCGCGCGAGCCTCGTCGACCTCGGCCACGCACACGACCCGCTCGTAGCCGGACGCGAGCGCCTGGCAGATCGTCGACGTCGCACGCAGCACGTCGATCGCGATCGCGAGCGAGGCGGAAACCTGCTCGCCCGGCGTGAAGCCGACCTTGACCCTCACCTAGGACATGGCAAGCTCGGCGATGGTCTGCTCGACGCGGCCTGCGACCGCCTCGGGGCTGATGCCGTAGTGGACGAGCACCTGGTCGCCCTTGCCCGACGCGCCGAAGGTGTCGATCCCGATCGAGGCGTCGACCCAGCGCGACCAGCCGAACGTCGTCGCCGCCTCGACCGAGATCTTCGGGATGCCGGCGCGGCAGCACCTCGTCGCGATAGTCGGAGTCCTGCGGCCTCGAAGAGCTCCCAGCTCGGCATCGAGACGACGCGTGCCTGCACCCCTTTCTCGGCGAGCAGGTCACGTGCGCCGAGCGCGGTTGCCACCTCGGCGCCGGTCGCGACGAGCACGACGTCCGGCGAGTCGGTGTCGGCGAGCACGTACGCCCCGCGGCGCAGCCCCGTCGCCGGCGCGAGCGTGGTCCGGTCGATGATCGGCACGTTCTGGCGCGAGAGCACGAAGCAGATCGGGACCGTGCAGCTCCTCGAGAATCGCGGCCCAGGCCTCGGCGGCCTCGGTCGCGTCGGACGGGCGGATCACGGTCAGGTTCGGGATCGCGCGCATCGCGGCCAGGTGCTCGATCGGCTGGTGGGTCGGGCCGTCCTCGCCGACCGCGACGGAGTCGTGGCTGAAGATCCAGACGCAGTCGAGGCCCATCAGCGCCGAGAGTCGGATCGGCGGTCGCATGTAGTCGGTGAAGACGAAGAAGGTCGAGCAGAACGGCTTCACGATCCCGCCGTGGAGCGCGAGGCCGTTCACCGCCGCGCCCATCCCGTGCTCGCGCACGCCCCAGGCGACGTTCCGGCCGGCGTGCTCGGGCGTGAAGCCCGGGTCGCCGTCGAACTGCGTGAAGGTCGAGTGCACGAGATCGGCCGCGCCGCCGATCATCGTCGGCACGTAGTCGGCGAAGGACTGCATGACCTCGCTCGCCGCCTTGCGCGTCGAGATCGCGGGGCTCTGCGGATCGAAGGTCTTGATCGCGGCCGCGGCGCCGGCACGTGGCTTGCCCGCCCAGGCGTCGCTCCACTCGGCGGCGAGCTCGGGGTTCGCGGCCGACCACGCCTCGACCCGTGACTGCCATTCCGCCTGCGCGGCCGCTCCGCGCTCGAGGCACGGGTCCCGCCAGTGCTCGTAGACGCCGTCGGGGATCAGGAACTGCGGCGTCGGGATCCCAGCCGAGCGCCTCCTTGGTCTCCCGCACCTGCTCGTCGGGCATCGGGTCGCGAGTGCGCGTTCCGTGTCCCTGCACGTGGCGAGCGCGTAGCCGATCACGGTGCGCAGGCGGATCAGCGTCGGGCGCTCCTCCTCGGCGATGCCGGCGCGGATCGCGGCCTCGATCGCCTCGAGGTCGTTGCCGTCGTCGACCGACAGCGTGTGCCAGCCGTAGGCGCGGAAGCGCGCCTCGACGTCCTCCTGCGAGAACGAGAGGTCGGTGGGGCCGTCGATCGTGATCCGGTTGTCGTCGTAGAGAAAGACGCAGCGGCCGAGCCGCGAGGTGCCCGGCGAGCGACGCGGCCTCGGAGGCGACGCCCTCCATCAGGTCGCCGTCGGAGCAGATGGCGAAGATGTGGTGGTCGCAGACCTCGGTGCCGAAGCGCTCGCGCAGGAACTTCTCGGCCATCGCCATCCCGACCGCGTTGCCGAAGCCCTGCCCGAGCGGGCCCGTCGTCGTCTCGACGCCGGGCGTGTCGCCGTGCTCCGGGTGGCCCGGCGTCTCCGAGCCGAGCTGGCGGAACCGCTTGATCTGCTCGAGGCTGACGTCGTAGCCGGACAGGTGCAGGCTCGCGTACAGCAGCATCGAGGCGTGCCCGGCCGAGAGCACGAAGCGGTCGCGGTCGGGCCAGGCCGGGTCGGCCGGGTTGTGCTTCATCACGCGCGTGTAGAGGACGTAGGCCGCCGGCGCGAGCGCGAGCGGCGCGCCGGGGTGACCGGACTGCGCGGCCTGGACGGCGTCGACCGTGAGCGTGCGGATCGTGTTGATCGCCAGCTCGGTCGATCGACTGCTCAGGCACCGACCGGGCTCCCGGCGTAGCGCTTCGCCATCTCCTCGAGCGGGACGCACGTCGTAGTCGCCGGCGTGGCCGGCGGCGCCGAACTGCGTCAGGCGCTCGACGACGACCTGCTTCTGGGCCTCGCGCGCCGGCTTGAAGAACGCGCGCGGATCGAACTCGGACGGGCCGGCGTTCAGCGCCTCGCGCAGAGCGGCCGTGATCGCGAGGCGGCCGTCGGTGTCGACGTTCACCTTGCGCACGCCGTGCCGGATCCCCTGCTGGATCTCCTCGACGGGCACGCCGTACGTCGCCTCGAGCTTGCCGCCGGCGGCGTTGATCCGGTCGACGAGCGACTGCGGGACGCTCGAGGAGCCGTGCATGACCATGTGCGTTTCCGGCAGCTTCTGGTGGATCTCCTCGATCAGGTGCATCGCGAGCACCTCGCCGGTCGGCTTCTGCGTGAACTTGTAGGCGCCGTGGCTCGTGCCGATCGCCACTGCGAGCGCGTCGACGCCGGTCTTCTCGACGAAGTCGACCGCCTGGTCGGGATCGGTCAGGTGCACCTCGCCCGAGCCGTGGCCGTCCTCGATCCCGCCGAGCGTGCCGAGCTCGCCCTCGACGCTGACGCCCTTCGCGTGAGCGGCCTCGGCCACCTGGCGTGTCACGTCGACGTTGTAGTCGTAGTCCGACGGCGTCTTGCCGTCGGCGAGCAGCGAGCCGTCCATCATCACGCTCGTGAAGCCGAGCTCGATCGCGTCGAAGCAGGTCTCCGGCTTGTCGCCGTGGTCCAAGTGGAGCACGATCGGGATCTCGGGCGCGCTCTCTGACGCGGCGAGGATCAGATGGCGCAGGTAGCTCTTGCCGGCGTACGCGAGCGCGCCGCGCGAGACCTGGAGGATGACCGGCGCCTGCACCTCCTGGGCGCCGGCGACGATCCCCTGAACCTGCTCCATGTTGTTCACGTTGAAGGCGCCGACGCCGTAGCCGCCCTTGGCGGCCTCGTCCAGCACCTGGCGCAATGTGGCAAGTGGCATCAGCGACTCTCCTGGAGTTGGGGGGCGGGGGCGGGTGCGGCGCATTCTCGTGGAGCGCGCGGGTTTTCGCCGCGTGAACCATGGCCGGGCGCGCATCCTAACCAGCGCCGGAGTTCGCTGACAATCGAAAAGTTCGTACGGTGGTATAGGGTTTCGGCTATGGCCGTCACGCTGAACCAGCTCTCGAGCTTCCTCGCCGTCGCGCGCGAAGGCTCGGTCTCGGCGGCGGCCGAGAAGCTGTACGTGACGCAGCCCTCGATCTCGGCCGCCGTCTCGGCGCTGTCGCGCGAGCTCGGCGTCGACCTCACCGAGCGCGTGGGCCGCGGCGTCGGCCTCACCGCCGCCGGGGAGGCCTTCCGGCCGTACGCGGCAGACGTCCTCGGGCTCGTCGAGCAGGGCCGGCAGGCGGCGCGCGAGGCCGCGGACCTCTCGATGCGAAGCCTCCGCATCGTCGCAGTCGCGACCGCCGCCGAGTACGTCGTGCCCGCGCTGCTGCGAAGCTTCGGCGAGGTGCATCCGGAGATCCACCTCTCGCTCGAGGTCGCGAACCGCGCGACCGTCTTCGAGCGCGTGCTCGAGCACGAGGTCGACATCGCGATCGCGGGCCGGCCGCCCGAGGATGCGCGCATCGCAGGCCGTGCCTTCCTGCGCAACGAGCTCGCGCTGATCGCAGCCCCGAGCGACGAGCTGGCGGGTCGACGCACGGTCGCTCCGACCGAGCTCGGCGACCGCGTCTGGCTCCAGCGCGAGCCCGGCTCGGGAACGCGGCAGCTCGTGGCCGAGTTCCTCGGGGAGCACGACCTGCGGCCGAAGACGCTGACGCTCGGCTCGAACGGCGCGATCAAGGAGGCGGTGCGCCTCGGGCTCGGCGTGTCGCTTCAGTCTCGCGCTCGCGGTCGAGCAGGAGCTCCGCGCCGGCACGCTGGCCGAGATCCGCGTCAAGGGCGGGCTCCCGGAGCGGCAGTGGTACGCGCTGCACTCGGCGACCGTGCCGCCGCGACCGGCGGTCGAGCTCTTCCTCGCGTTCGCACACGAGACCGCAGCGCGTTCGTTCAAGGCTCGGGCGGACGCTTGACCGCCTGCCTCGAGGTCGGCCCGTGAGCGTCCAACCGGAGGTTGGCCGATGAGCGTCCAACCGGAGGTTGGCCGATGAGCGAGGCTCGCCGGATACCCGTCGGCGAAATCGCGCCGTCGCTTCTGTCGGCCGACTTCGCGCGGCTCGAGCAGCAGATCGTGACCGTGATGGACGCCGGCGCGCAAGGTGCTGCACGTCGACGTGATGGACGGGAACTTCGTCCCGCCGATCACGATCGGCCCGCTCGTCGTCGTCGGCGATTCGCGACCTCGTCCACGAGCGCGGCGGCATCCTCGACTGCCATCTGATGGTCGAGCGGCCCGAGCGTCACGTCGAGGCCTTCGCGAAGGCCGGCGCCGACGTGATCACGGTGCATCCGGAGGCGACGCCGCACATCCACTACACGCTCAAGATGATCCGCGACCTCGGCGTCGCCGCCGGCGTCACGATCAACCCTGGCACGCCGATCGAGGCGGTCGAGCCGGTCGCGGACATCATCGACCTGTGCCTCGTCATGAGCGTCAACCCCGGCTGGGGCGGTCAGCGCTACATCCCGTCCTCGACAACCCGGCTCGCCCGGCTGCGGGAGCTCCTGCCGGCCGAGGTCGTGCTCGAGGTGGACGGCGGGATCGCGCTCGACACGATCGACGAGGTGCGTGCAGCCGGCACTGACCTCTTCGTCGCCGGCAACGCCGTGTTCGGCGCGCCCGATCCGGCCGCGGCCTTCACGGCGCTGTCCGCACGGCTGACCACACATTGATGGCCGCTTATGCGATCGGGAGAAACATGTATTTGATCTCTACAGACCGCCGAGGCTACAGTCCCGAAATGTCGGGCCACCCCTCCAGGCTTGTCCCTGTCTCGGACGGGAGTCGACGCTGATGCCGCGTCCGATCATGCTCGGCATCGTCGGCGACTCCGGCTCGGGGAAGACGACGATCACACGCGGCCTCGTCCGCGTGCTCGGCGAGGACCAGGTGCAGCACTTCTGCACCGACGACTACCACCGCTACGACCGGAAGCAGCGGTCCGAGCGGAACATCACGCCCCTTCATCCCGACTGCAACCACCTCGACATCCTCGCCCAGCACCTCCGGCACCTGCGGGCGAAGGAGCCGGTGATGAAGCCGGTCTACTCGCATGTCGACGGCACGTTCCAGGCGCCCGAGTACTTCCAGCCCGAGCGGTTCGTCGTCACCGAGGGCTTGCTCGCCTTCGCGACACCCGAGCTGCGCGAGCATGTTCGACGTCCGCGTCTACCTCGACCCGCCCGAGGAGCTGCGCCGGCACTGGAAGGTGCAGCGCGACTGCTCGCGCCGCGGGTACACGACCGATCAGGTGCTCTCGGAGCTCGACCGGCGCGAGCCCGACTCGGAGGCGTTCATCAGGCCGCAGCGCCACCACGCCGACATCGTCGTCTCGTTCCAGCCGAGCCAGACCGACGACCCGGAGCACCTCGACTGCAAGCTGACGCTCCGGGACACGCTGCCGCATCCCGACCTCACCGGCATCGACGGCGAGGACGGGCTCAGCTGCGTCGAGAAGCCCGGCTGCCAGGAGCTCTACGTCCCGGGGAGGATCGAGCCCGAGCGTGCGTCACAGATCGAGGAACTGATCTGGGTGCGGATGCACTTCGCGAAGCACCTACGCCAGCAGCGGCTGGGCGAGTTCACGGTGGGGACCGAGCTCCATCGCTCCGACTCCCTGGGGCTCGTGCAGCTCCTGATCCTCTACCACCTCGTGACGGCACGGGCGGTGATCTCGCTCGGCGGCGATTCCGCGCGCGACTTCGACCTGAGCGCGCTGGACGACCTCGTCGCAAGCGGCGAGTCGGCGCCGATCTAGGGGAGAGGCGGCGCACTAGTCACGCTCGTCGGGCTCACCACCGACGAGTACCTCGTGCTCGTGACCGCGATCGGGCCGGTGATCGTCGCGGCGATCGTCGTCTGGGTCTTCTGGCGCTGGGCGAAGCGGGACGAGGCGCGCGAGGCCGAGAAGCGCGATCCGCCGCCCACGTAGCCCGGCCGGCTTCGCTGCAGACGACTCAGTCGGCGACGATGAACGCGTCGATGCTCTGGCGCAGGCAGACGAGGCCCTCGAGCGTCGAGCCGTCGTCGCCGACGACCACGAGGCGATTCTCGCTCGCAGCCTCGAGCAGCGGCATCACGTCGCCGACGACGGTGCCCAAAGGCACCCTGGCCGCGTCGCGGTTCGCGTAGCCGAGCGCCGCCTCGCCCTCGGCCGCCGCGGCGGGAAGGTCTGCGCGCACGAGCATGGCGACGAAGGCCGGGCCGTCCACGAGCAGGGCGGCACGGATCGAGTCGTTGAGGAAGAGCCGTCTCGCATCGCCGACCGTGGCGTCCTTCGGGAGCGTCTTCGGGCGGCGCAGCATCACCGCCTCGACCGTCAGCTCGAGAGCGTCCTCACGGGCGACGAGCCTCTGGGCCTGCTCCATCAGGCAAGTGCGCTCGAGCGCTCGGCAAGCTCGCGATCGCGATCGGTGATCCCGCCGGCGGTGTGCGTCCACCAGCGGAGCGTGACCCGGTTGTAGTTGATCGCGATGTCGGGATGGTGGTTCGCATCCTCGGCGATCTCGGCGATGCGCTCGACGAAGCCGATCGCCGCCCGGAAGTCGTTGAAGCGGAACTCCCGCTCCAGTGCGTCGTCGACTTCGCTCCAGCCCTCGGGAACGCTCATCAGCAACCGGTGGATGGTGACGTGGTTTGCGACGACGATGTCGAGTGCGTGCTTGGCGGCAAAGCGCTGGAATCCTCGCAGACGCGCGGGTGCATCGAAAGCCCTTGAGACGTTCTCGTCGTGTACCGCGTAGCAGACGCCCAGGCCCGGCAGCTTGTGCGGCTCGATCGCGGCGTCGCACATGCGGAGCATGAAGTCCCAGTCGCAATAGCCTCCGAGGTCGCGGTCGAGCGGGCCGAGGCTCGCGTGGAGCGACGCCGGGTAGGCGATGCTCGACGTGAGGACAGTGTTGTTCTGCCGCAGCGAGGCCGCCGTCGCGTCGTGGTCGAAGACCTCGCGCCGGCCGTCCTCCTCGTGCACGATCCAGCCGCCGCGGAAGAAGAAGCGCCCGCCGTCGGCCGCCGCCGCGCTGCGCAGGAGCGAGAGGTGGGCCGGATCGTCCCACCAGTCGTCGTCGTCGAGCCAGCAGAGGAGCTCCCCGCGGGCGAGCGAGATCGCCGTGGCGCGGGCGTCGACGATGCCTGCTCCCGAGCTCTGGACGGCCCGGATGCGCCCGTCGTCGAGCGCCGTCGCCGCGGCGATCCCCTCCCCGTCGCCGTCGTCGACCACGATCGCCTCCCAGTCGGGATCGTCCTGGGCGAGCACGGAACGGAGCGCCCGCTCGAGGCGCTGCGGGCGATTCCGCGTGGGCACGATCACCGAGACGAGAACCGGAGCCTCCATCGCTTCCGTAGCATGACGTGGCACCTGCGAGGAGAGGAGACGAGTGGAGAAGCCCGCGATGAGCGCAGTCCAGCCCGACAACGTGATCGAGCTCGGCGCGGCGCAGGACGAGCACCCGTGGTCAGACCTGCCGCCGCGTGAGATCTCGGCCGAGGACTGGCAGCGGTTCCGCGGCTACGTCGCCGAGATCTTCGAGGCGTTCGGCATGAACCTCGACACGGCCGGCACGCGCGAGACTCCCGAGCGCTTTCTGAGCGCGCTGCTCGACGCCACCGCCGGCTACGAGGGCGACCCGAAGCTCCTGACCGCGTTCCCGTCGGAGGGCAGCGGCGGGCCCGAGTCGGCGAAGAACCAGATCATCGAGGGGCCGATCGCCTTCCAGAGCCTCTGCGAGCACCACGCGCTTCCGTTCCACGGCTTCGCGCACATCGGGTACGTCGCCGGCGACCGGATCATCGGCATCTCGAAGCTGACGCGGCTCGTCCGCCTGTTCGCGCGGCGCTTCACCGTGCAGGAGCGGCTCGGCGAGCAGATCGCCGACGCGCTCGTCGAGCTGGTCTCGCCGCACGGCGTGGCCGTGCACCTCGACGCGTCGCACCTCTGCACGCAGATGCGCGGCGTCGAGGAGGACTCGCGCACGGTGACGACGTTCTGGCGCGGCAGCTTCGCCGAGGACGCGGAGCTCCGGCGCGAGTTCCTGCACGAGGTGCGCAACCACCACCGGAGCTAGTAGGGGCCTAGTGGCCGACCTGGCGCTCGTCTGCGGCGGCGGAGGGGTGCTCGGCGCGGCGCTCGTCGACGCGTTCCTCGCGCGGGGCGACCGGGTCGTCGCGGTCGACCAGCGCCCGTCCGACGAGCCGGCGCCGCCGGGGCTCGTCCGCGAGGCGGTCGACCTCACGGACCCGGAGGCGGTCGAGGCCCTGTGGGACGGGCTCGAGGAGACCCCGCGGTGGCTCGTCAACGCCGTCGGCGGGTTTCGGCCGGGAACGCGTGGCCGACTCGGAGCCGGACGGGGTGCGCTTCCTGAACGACCTGAACCTCGGCACGGCGTGGTGGTCGTGCCGGGCGGCTGCGCGCCGGCTGGAAGCCGGTGCGGGGATCGTCAACGTCGAGCGCCCGGGCGGCCCTCACGGGCGGCGGCGGCTCGGCCGCGTACGCGGTCGCCAAGGCGGGTGTGGTGCGGCTGACGCAGGTGCTCGCGCTCGAGCTCGCGGAGCGACGTGTGCGCGTGAACGCGATCCTGCCGTCGCTGATCGACACGCCGGCGAACCGTGCGTCGCTCTCGGAGGAGGCGATCAGGAACGCGATCCCGCCGGCCGACGTCGCGACGGTCGCGGCCTTTCTCTGCAGCGATGCCGCCTCCGCCGTCACGGGTGCGATCGTCCCCGTCTACGGCTGGGCCTAGTGGGACCGCTCGAGCTGCTGCACGAGGTCGACGGCCTCGCCGCGCTTCGATCTCCCCGACGAGCTGGCGGCGCTCTACCCGGAACGCTCGGCTTTCACGAGCCGAGTCTCGTCGCGAACTTCGTCGCGACCGTCGACGGCGTCGTCGCGATCCCGTCGCTTCCCGGATCGAACAAGCTGATCGCCGCGGCGAGCGAGAGCGACCGGTTCGTGATGGGGCTGCTCCGCGCCTGTGCCGATGCGCTCGTGATCGGCTCGGGAACGCTCGTCGCGTCGCCGCGCGGCGTGTGGACGCCCGAGCAGGCATATCCCGCGGCTGCCGACGCCTATGCCGAGCTCCGCCGCGGGCTCGGCCTGCCTGCTGCGCTCGAGGTCGTCGTGCTCTCTGCGAGCGGGGCCGTCGATTCCGACCACCCCGCGCTCGCCGCGGGTGCGATCGTGGTCACGACGGACGAGGGCGCGACGTCGCTCGCCGGCCGCCTGCCCGCACAGAACGTCCTGTCGGTCGGGCCGGGCCCGGAGCTCGACGCGGCGCGTGCGATCGCGCTCCTCCGCAGTCGAGGCCGCAGCCTGATCCTGTCCGAGGGAGGCCCGCGCGTGTTCGGCTCCCTGCTCGCCGCGGGGCTCGTCGACGAGCTCTTCCTCACCGTGTCCCCGCTGCTCGCGGGGCGGCTCGCCGACGCCGACCGACTCGCGCTGGTCGAGGGCGCCGACCTGCTGCCGGGAGGCCCGGCGGGCGCGCGGCTCCTCGTCCGTGCGCCGCGACGAGAGTCACCTCTTCCTGCGCTACGCGCTCGACCGGTCGCGGGCGGCGGCGAGTGCGACGAGCGCGAGCAGCATCCAGACCGCCAGGTAGAGGAACGCGGCCCGCGGCGACACGGCCGTCCAGAGGAGCCCGGCGATCGCGCTCGAGGCGAAGTTGCCGAGCGACTGGATTCCGGCGAGGGCGCCGAACGCCGAGCCGCGCAGCTCCTCGGGCGCATGCGTCGCGACGGCGGCGTGCTCGGCGGTCTCGACGAGGCCGATCGCGATCCCCGCCGCGACGAAGAAGACCGCGAGCACGGCGACGCTCGAGCCGGCGAAGGCGAAGCCGGCGTAGGCGACTCCGAAGAGCACGACGCCGAGCGCCAGGACGAGCAGCGGCGTGCGCCGGTCGCCGAGATGGCCGCCCGGCACGCTCGAAGCCGCCGCCGCGACGTTGTAGGCGACGTAGAGGCCGATCGCGAGCTGCTCTGCCCGGTGCTGGCCGTGCTCGGGGGCGAGCAGCTCGATCGCGCGGAGGATCAGCAGCGTCGCGGCGACGTTGCCGAGCTCGAACGCCGAGACACCGGCAAAAAGGCGCCCGAGCCGTCCGTGCAGCACCGGCCGGATGCGCAGCCGCAGCGGTTGGTGCTCGCGCTGGGCCGGGCGCCGGGTGACGTGGATCGCGTAGAGGATCGCGACCGCCGCGAGCAGGCCCGGGATCACGCTGACGAGGATCGCCGTCCGCGTGCTGACCACGCTCACGAGCGCGAGCGCGAGCAGCGGCCCGCCCACCGCTCCGAGGTTGTCCATCATGCGCTCGAACCCGTAGGCGCGCCCGTAGGCTCGCGCCGGCACGACGTCCGCGAGCAGCGCGTTGCGGGCAGGCACCCTGATCCCGCGGGCCGTCCATGCGCCGGCACGGAGGACGCCGGCCTGCCAGGCCGCGGTCGTCACGCCGATCAGCGACGAGAGGACGGCGGTCGCGGTGTAGCCGCCGACCGCCGTGCGTCGCCGCCGCTCCGGGTCGTCCGCAAGCGCGCCGCCGGCGAGTCGCGCGACGCCGGCGGAGGCGTCGGCGATGCCCTCGATCAGGCCCAGAGCTGCGGCGGGAGCGCCGAGCGTCGAGGTGAGGAACGACGGCAGCAGCGCGGTGGGCACCTCGTGACCGAGATCGGCGAGCAGGCTCGCTCCGCCGATCCCGGCGACGCCGCGGGTGAGCCAGGGCTCCTCGCGGATCGCTGCCGTCTGACGATCGGCGCCTAGTGACAGACCGGCTCCGACGGCCGGGTGAGTGCGAAGCCGTAGACGGCGAGGCCCTGGGTGAGGATCGACGTCACCGTGTCGCCGTCGCGCATCGACTTCGCGCCGTAGCCGAGACAGCCCTTCCAGGACACGCCTCCGCGGCCGTCGTTCTGGGGGATCAGCTGTCCGACGCGCAGACCCTTGTCGGTTCGCCACCCGCTCGGGGCGCCGAGCGTGAAGACGGCAGTCACCCGCCCGTCCCGGAACGTGACTGCTGCACCCAGCGGGTCGCCGGTCGGGTAGAGGTAGAACCACGTCGTCGGCTTGCAGCCCTCGCACACGGTGAAGTGATGCCCCCACGCGCGTGGCGGCGATAGAGGGCCTCGAACGCCGACGAGTCACCGTCGCCCGTGCGCCGGATCAGCTCCGAGTCCGAGATCGCGCCGCCGCTACTCAACCCGGCTCGATGCTAAGGCGCCCGCGTGGTCGTTGCAACGAGTTTCATGCCGACCTCGGTTTGAGGGAGTTCGCTCGAGAAACGACGGCCTCGCGACTCCTCTTGATGGGGAGCCGGGGAGGTGGCGTGCCTCCCCGGCTCTGGCCCCGAAGCGCGCTCGTCACTCGCGCGATAGGAGGAGGATGGCGTCCTGCCGGCGAGTATAGTCGCGCGGTGACTAGTCAGTCAAGGGTTATTTCGCAGCCCTGTACCGACGTGCTCGCGGAGTAGCCTTGCACCGGTGGCAGTCGAGCGGGATCTGGCGCCCGGCGAGTGGTCGGTTCTCGCTCTGCTTGCCGAGCAACCCGGTCACGGCTGGGCACTCGCGCGCCAGATGGCGAGGACGGGCGAGATCGGGTCCGTCTGGTCGCTCGGACGGCCGCTCGTCTATCGGGCGCTGGAGCTGCTCGAGCAGCGGGGCCTGATCGAGGCGATCGGCCACGAGCCCGGTCTCCGCGGCCCGAATCGGACGATCTTCCGCGCGACCGTAGTCGGCCGCGAAGAGCTCGAGCGCTGGCTGGCCGAGCCGGTCGAGCACGTGCGCGACGTCCGCTCGCTGTTTCTGCTCAAGCTCGTGCTCGCCGAGCGGGCCGGGCTCGATCCGGCGCCGCTCCTCCAGGCACAGCGCGCCGCGGTCGTGCCGTCGGTCAAGGCGCTCGAAGCCAGACTCGTCGCGAGCTCCGGCACCGAGCAGATTCTCGTCCGGTTCCGGCTCGAGTCGACTAGGGCCGTCCTCCACTTCATCGACAGCCTCCTCGAGCAGCACCGCGAGCGAATCGCCGCCGCGAACGGCTAACGCGGCACGGTCCAGGTAACGCCTAGGTGGCAGGATCGGTTCGAACGAGCCTGCTGGGACCCGCAAGATGGGGCAAAACCGTTCGCACCTACGAAAACCGCTCGCTCAGACTTCGCGTACTTAGAGACGGTGACGGTCAACCGGACTCTCGCTCCAGGGGAGTGGGCCGTGCTCGCGCTGCTCTGCGAGCGCCCAGGTCATGGCTGGGCGATCGCGTCGCAGCTGACGTACGGCGGCGAGCTCGGGACCGTGTGGACGATGGGCCGGCCGCTCGTCTACAGGTCGCTCGAGATCCTCGAGGACCGGCGATTGATCGAGGCCGCCGGCAGCGAGCCCGGGGTGCGCGGCCCGAACCGGACGATCTTTCGCGCGACCGCCGTGGGCCGGGAGGAGCTCGAGCGCTGGCTCGCCGAGCCGGTCGAGCACGTACGCGACGTGCGCTCGCTCCTGCTGCTCAAGCTCATCTTCGCCGAGCGCCTGAACGTCGATCCGCGTCCCATGCTCTCGGCCCAGCACGACGCCGTCGTCGCCGCCATCGAGTCGCTCTCCCTCCGGCTCCGGCGCACGAGCGGAACCGAGCAGATCCTGCTGCGGTTCCGGCTCGAGTCGACCCGCGCGGTGCACCGCTTCATCCAGGGGATCCTCGAGGACGAGCCCGTGGCGGCGCAGGTCGCGAGCTGAGGCCGACGGCCGCGCCGAAAGCGCAGTTAGTTCGCAGAGAGGCGAGCGGGGTGAGCTCCCACGCGGAAGGGAAGCGACGGCGTGGGAGCCCACCCAGCGGGGGTTGCCTGTCCCGAGGCATGTCCCGCGATCGCCGTACGGTGCGCGACTCTATTGGTCATTGGCTGACTAGTCAAGCGCCCACCCACGCCGGTGCACGCTTGGTTTGCTAGCTCGCGAGCAGGAAGGGGACGAAGGGCGAGAGGTCGGTCGTGGTCGGCGTCGGCATGCGGTCGTTGAGGCAGACCGCGTTCGCCAGCCGGTCCTGCTCGCGTGTGCGCAGCCAGCCCCGGTAGGCCTTCTCCCGTGCCAGCCGCTCGAGCGCGATCCTCGCTGCAGTCTGCGCCTGGGACCACGGGACGAGCGCGAGCGGGAGCGCAGGCCCGAGCGGTGTGACCGTGAAGCGGCCGTCGGGCGTGTCGATGTCGCCAGGGGCCTCGAGCGAGAAGATCGCCGGCGGGGCGAGCGACGAGACGACCCAGCCTCGGGCGGTGTTGCCCAGCCAGGGCGCCTTCTCGGTCGTCGCGACAAGGCGTACGGGCTGCTCGGCGTAGGTGACGATGAAGTCCGCGATCTGCTGCGGGGTCGGCGGTGGCGGGCGGAAGCAGGGCCTGGACGCGGTCGCGCTGGAGGCGCGCGACGATGATTGCGCGCGCATCGGCGATCGTCAGCTTGGCCTGCGCGAGCGCGGCCCAGTAGCGCTTGCGATCGCCGCCGAAGCTCGTCGCGACCACGGCCCGCTCGGCCGAGACGACGTCGTTCGGGTCGACCGGCTGCTCGGCGTTCAGCACGGCGTGCTCGAAGAGCACGCTCGTCGCGTAGTCGAGGTCGCCTGTGAGCGTGGTGAAGCGCGCGACCGTCCGCCGGTCGATCTCGCCGTCGTCGAAGGCGCAGCGTGCGGTCGGCGGCAGGCTCAGCTGTCCTTCCGTCAGCGAGGCGTTGAAGTCGGGGCCCGCGGCCGCCGGCGCGTCGCAGAGGCTCTGATCGCGTGTCCAGAGCCAGACGCAGGCGGCGGTCGGCTTGTCGGGATCGGGCGTCGCGTTCGCGTTGAACGTCGCCCAGCCCCACGACCAGACGCCTGCGATCTTGAACTCCTTGGCGACCTGCTCGGCCGCGAGCGCCTCGAGCTTGACGATCTCGAACCACGCGGCCGGCGGTTGCAGGCCGGCCCGCGCGCCGAGCCCCGGCGAGGAGTGGAACTGAAGCTGGAGCGCGATCCGTCCGGACGGGATGCCGATCTGCGCGAGCTTCGTGACGAGGCTGCGCATCCCCTGCCGCATCGCCCGGCTGGCCGCGACCGGCCCCAGCGCCGACAGCGCGTTCGCGTTCGGCGAGGTGAAGTAGACCTGGCGGAGGAGGATCGCCACCCTCGAGACCTGGCGCCACCACTCGGCGGCGTCTCCGCCGGTGAAGGGCGGGTTCGCGATCGAGAGCAGCGGCCGGGCGCCGAGCGCCGACGAGCGCCTGCAGGAACGCGAGCACGTTCGCCCGGTACTGCGCGTTCGTGTCCGACCACGGCGTCGGCGTCTGTGCGCCGAAGAGCTCGTTCGCGGCGATCGATCGGCGTCTTCGCAGCCGGTGACCGTGACCGCGTAGTCGTACAGGCTCTTGGCCCTGGCCTCGATCGTCGACGGGTCGGCCGGCTTCAGCGTCGTGCCGACGCGCTTGTTGAAGTTGAGGTCGTACAGCACCGTCGCCGCGCCCTGCTCGCGCAGACGCTTCGGCGTCGTCGGTTCCTGACGCAACGGCGAGCACGAGCCCGGGCTTGGCCGGCACGGGCGCGTCGTGCCCGGCGAAGTCGACCCAGACCGGCCCCGTGTCGGGCACGCCGCAGGCGTCGGCGAGGCGGCCGGGGCGCCCGGGCCGAGTGCACCGAGCAGCATCAGCAGGACGAAAGCGCGCTTCACAGCCCTGCGAGGGTAGCGGCGAGGCCGGACCCGGGTCCGCGCGCGGGTGGAGTCGCTGCTACCGGGCTGTTCTCGCGACGTGCTCGGCCGTGAGCTCTGCGGGGGTCCGGCAGCCGACGAGCTGGAGCGTGAGCTCGACCTCTGCCTGCAGGAGCTCGAGCACGCGGCGGGCGCCCGCCTCACCGTCGACGACGAGTCCCCAGAGCGGCGCCCTCCCTGCCATCACCGCGCGTGCCCCGAGCGCGAGGGCCTTCACGACGTCGGTGCCGCGCCGGACCCCGCCGTCGAGGAGCACCTCGATCCGGCCGTCGACGGCCTCGACGACCTCCGGCAGCGCGTCGACGTCGCCGCGACGCCGTCGAGCTGGCGCCCGCCGTGGTTCGAGACGACGACCGCGGCTGCGCCGTGCTCGCACGCAAGCCGTGCGTCCTCGGCCGTGAGCACGCCCTTGACGACGACCGGCAGCTCGGCGAGCGCGGCGAACCGCTCGACGTCGTGCCAGGTGACCGACGGCGACATCGCGTCGAACGACTCGCGCGGGGTGATCCCTCCGTGCCCGAGCGAGGAGATCGTGATCTCCGGCCGGATCCTGAACCCGCTGCGGTGGTCGCGCTCGCGCCGACCGAGGACCGGCGTGTCGGCGGTCAGCACGAGCGCGCGGAAGCCGGCGTCGCGTGCGCGGGAGACGAGCTCCCGCGCACGGCCCTCGTCGCGCGGGACGTAGAGCTGGTACCAGCAGGTGGCTCCCGTGGCGACGACCTCCTCGGGATCAGTGGTCGAGAACGTCGACAGGCACATGAGGCTCCCGGCCGACGCAGTCGCGCGCGCCATTCCGAGCTCGCCGTCCGGATGCGCGACGCGCTGGTAGGCGACCGGCGCGACGACGACCGGAAACGACACCTCGTGGCCGAGCACCGTCGTCGCCGTCGAGGGGTCGGCGACGTCGACGAGCACCCGCGGGCGGAGCTGCCAGCGGCGAAATGCCTCGACGTTGTCGCGCAGCGTCCATTCGTCGCTCGGCGCCGCCCGCGAAGTAGTCGAAGGCACCCTTGTCGAGCCGCTCGGCGGCGAGCTGCTCGTAGTCCCTCACGTTCAGCGGCTCCACGCCACGAGAATAGGCGTCGTGCGCCTTCGAGCAGGCGACTACGGCACGAGCACGAGGGCTCCGCGCACGTCGCCGGCGCGGAGCCTGGCCAGCGCCTCGTTCGCATCCTCGAGCGCGAACGTCTCGACCTGCGTCCGCACGGGCACCCGCGGCGCGAGTGCGAGGAACTCCTCGCCGTCGCGTCGTGTCAGGTTCGCGACCGAGCGAAGCGTCCGCTCGCCCCAGAGGAGCTCGTACGGAAACGACGGGATGTCGGACATGTGGATCCCGGCGCAGACGACGGTGCCGCCCTTCGCGACGGCCGCGAGCGCTGCGGGAACGAGCTCGCCGGCGGGCGCGAAGATGATCGCCGCGTCGAGCTCCTCGGGCGGAGAGCCGGCGCCGGCCCACTCGGCGCCGAGCGAGCGCGCGAACGCCTGCGCCTCCTCGTCGCCCTCGCGGGTGACGGCGAAGACGCGCCGTCCCTGGCTCGAGGCGACCTGAGCGACGATGTGCGCTGCGGCGCCGAAGCCGTAGAGCCCGAGCCGCTCGGCGTCGCCAGCGAGCCGGAGTGCCCGGTAGCCGATCAGCCCGGCGCAGAGGAGCGGCGCCGCCTCGAGATCTCCGAAGTCGTCGGGGAGCGGGAAGCAGTAGCGCTCGTCGGCGACCGTCCACTCGGCATAGCCGCCGTCGAGGTCGTAGCCGGTGAACCGTGCGAGGTCGCAGAGGTTCTCGCGGCCGCTCGTGCAGTAGCGGCACTCACCGCACGTCCACCCGAGCCATGGCACGCCGAGTCGGCGACCGTCCTCGGTCTCGCCGACGATCTGGTGGCCGGGCACGAGCGGCAGCTTCGGTCGAGGCAGCTCTCCGTCGACGACGTGGAGGTCGGTGCGGCAGACGCCGCAGGCGCGCACGCGAAGCAGCACCTGGCCCGGCTCCGGCTCGGGCCGCTGCGAGCTCCGCCGGCCGCAGTCGCTGCGCCCGGCGCGTCGAGCACCATCGCTCTCATCGGCCGAGGTCGACGACGATCTTCGCGCCGGGGCTGCCGGAGGCCTGGCGGTCCCAGGCCTCGGCGACCTGATCGAGCGGGTAGGTCTCGACCGGCGAGGCGGATCCGGCCCGCCAGCGCGTGGCCGCAGAGCTCCCGGTAGCCCTCGGCTCGCGTCTCGGCAGGCACCGCCTGGAGCGCGTGGCCGAGGATCCTCGCCGACTTGCCGCGGATCCACGCCGAGGCGAGGGTCGCCGTCGGCCCTGCCGACTGGCCGAGCTGGACGAAGCGCACTCCCGGCGCGGCCGCCTCGAGCGCGCGTGCGGCCGGCTCGCCCCAGAGCCCGTCCACGACCACTGTCGCCTGCGGCAGCTCGTACTCGCCGTCGAGGGACACGGCTTCGTCGGCGACCTCGGGCACGGCTCCGACCCGCCGCGCCGCGCCGACGACCCGGCGGGCTCCGAGCGCCTTCGCCCCCTGCAGGGCGGTAGCGCCGAGCGTTCCGCTCGCCCCGAGCACGAGCACGGTGTCCTCTGGCGTCACCCGCGCCCGCCAGGCGACGGCGAGCCAGCCGGTCAGCCCCGCGATGCCGCAGGCGAGCGCGAGCCCGTCGTCCACACCGTCGGGGATCTCGACCGTCCGCTCGGGCGCCGCCACGACGAGCTCGGCCATGCACGACTGGTAGGCGGGCGCGTAGTACCAGACCCGGCGCCCGTCGCTTCCCCGCCCGACCGCCTCGGACCCGACCACGTACGGCAGCTCGGGCATCGCGCCGTAGAATCGTCCGTTCCCGATCGCGACGTCGACCGGATTCAGGGCGGCTGCGCTGACCTCGAGCGCGTCCAGCTCGGTCGGTGCCTCCAGCTCATCGATCCGTGGGATGCCGCCGATCTCGTGCTGCCGTACCGCGCGCATGCTCAGGCGTCGACCTCGCGGAGGAGCGCTCCGAGGTCGAGCGGCTCGGTGCCCATCGCGATCGCCCCGTCCGGTGTTCGCGGCCACTCCTCGCGCGGCCGGTCGCGGTACAGCTCGATCCCGTTGTCGTCGTGGTCGCGCAGGTAGATCGCCTCGCTGACGCCGTGGTCGCTCGCGCCCTCGAGCGAGATGCCGGCGTCGAGCACGCGGCGAAGCGCGTCCGCGAGCGTGCGCCGGTCGGGATAGCGGATCGCGACGTGGTAGAGGCCGGTGCTCCGCCGCGGCGGCGGTGAGGCGCCCGCCGACTCCCACGTGTTGAGGCCGATGTGATGGTGGTAGCCACCCGCCGAGAGGAATGCCGCCTGGGTGCCGTACCGCGCCTGCAGCTCGAAGCCGAGGACGTCGCGGTAGAACCCGACCGCCCGCTCGAGGTCCGCGACCTTCAGGTGGACGTGGCCGATGTCCACACGGGGATCGATCGCCATCGGTCAAGAGTGCCATGCGAGGACGGTTACGTTCACGGCCTTTAACGGCCGGAGCCACGGCCGGCCGTCGCTCCCCGGACGCGGAACTTCCAGTCGCCGAACTCCGAGCTCTCGCCGCCGAACGCCGCCGTCGCGCTCAGCACGAGGAGCTTTCCGGCCGAGCCGGGCGGGATCTGCCAGCGGCAGAGCCGGCCGCTGCCCAGCTGCTCCAGTGGGGCGCCGTCGAGCCGCGCCTTGCAGGAGAGCGTTCCCGGCACGACCCTGCTCCCGTCCGTCAACCTCAGCCTCGGGCGCCGGGCCGCGAACGCATCGCCCGCGCGCGGACGCCCGGGAACGAAGGTCAGGTTGAGCTCCTTCATCGCCGGCCGGATTGCGAGCGGCCAGAGCCCCGTGCCCGGAGCCCAGTCGCGGAGGACGCTGTCGGCCGGCCCGCGGACGGCGAGCAACGTCAGGCCGATCCGCTTCGGCCAACCGAAGTTCGCCAGGTTGAAGCTGAAGCCGACGCCCGCGTCACCGATCAGCAGGCGATTCGGAGCAGCGACCTTCTTCGCGAGGACGTACTCGCGGCCGTTCCAGCGCAGGGTCTCTCCCCGGCGCTGCTTGATGTCCATCCTCAGGACGTACTCGGCTCCGCGGAAGGCGCCCGTCTCCCTGTTCCCGTCCGTGTCGAGGCCGAAAACGACCGTTCCCGTCTCGGCGAGCGGCTTCGGCAGTTGCCTCACGTCCGCCTCGACCGTCAGCACCTGGCCGTGCTGGACGGCGGTCAGCTTGCCGATGTCCGGCGCCCCGACGAGCTCGCCGCTTCGATCCACGAAGCTCTTCGCCGGCGGCGCGGCGTTGGTCGCGGGCGCGCCCGCGACGCCGCACGCCACGACGACGCCGACAGCTGCCGCGATCGTGCGGCTCGTTCGTCCGCCGGTCCTCGACATCTCGCTGCATGGTGCCTCGATTGCCGGTGAGCAGGCTGGATAGCGCGATCACCCCTCCCCGTGCTTGATGGCGGCGAGGCGCCGCTGGGCCTCCGCGAGCGCGATCTCCCCCGAGCAGACCTGGCTCTTCAGCTCGTTCGCGATCTGGTCGATCTCCCGCGCCTGCGGGAACCACTCCGGCCAGAGGTTGCGCGGATCGGTGGGATGGCCGCCGAGCTCGAGCGCGATGAAGTGATCCTCCTGGTAGTCGGACGGCGACCCCGAAAGGCCGTACTGCCGCCATCTGCCTCACCTTCAGGTCGGAGGTGTAGCTCGACGGCGGGCGCACCGTGCTCGTCCAGCCGCGGACGCAGATCGTCAGGTCGATCGTCTCCTGCGTGACGTCGGGGTTGAGCACGCCCGGCGTCAGCACCGGGCTCGCGAGCATGACCAGCGTCGGGCCGTCGCCCTCCCCCGAGGGCGTCAGCGCGAAGACGAAGAGCGAGCCGACGACGAGCGCGACTGCGAGGTCGAGCGAGCGAGATCCGCACCCGAGCCACGGTACGGCGGCTCGGCCTGCGCGGCCAGCCGGCGTGCGCCTTTCGGCGCACAGCTTTCACTCTTCCGGCACGGGTGACGACGGCCGAGCCGGCGAGGCGTCCAGAGGACGTAGACGATCCACGGCACGCCGAGGATGTCCGTCTGGAGCGCGAGCGCGAGCACCGCGACGAGCGCCGAGCCGACGAGCGCCGAGCGGGGGAGCACGCGCCAGGCGAGCGCGATCGACCACGCGACGAAGACGAGTCCGCCGACGAGGCCCGTCTCGACGCCGAGCTCGGTGTAGGTCGACTCGCCCGCCTTGATCTCGGTGTCGGTGCGCGCCGCCGTCGAGCCGGCGTTGCCGAGCCCGTAGCCCTGCGGATGCCGGAGCACCGTCCGAATGCCTTCGCGCAGGCTCGCCCAGTGGCTCTCGGTGCTGGCATCGGAGAGGCCGTCCACCGCCTCGCCGCCCGTCTTCGCATCCGCGCGCTGGATCACGAGCTCCTCCTCGGTGAAGGTCGTCGCGGGGCCGATGTGCGGTGTAGACCGCGACGAACACCGAGCCGAGCCCGACGACTGCTACGGCCGCGGCCGCGAGCCACGACGCGCGCCCGCACGTCCTCGCCGCCGCGGGCGAGCGCGTAGACGACGAGCCCGAGCGCGAGGGCGAGATACGACGAGCGCGAGTGCGTCCAGAGGAGCCCGGCGAAGAGAAGCGCGACGAGCCCGAACCAGAGCGCGAGCCGACGGCCGCGCAGCCGGTCGCGCTCGAGCCACGCCGCCGCGATCAGCAGCGCGACGACGAGCAGGTACGAGGTGGCGAGCGGCGAGAGGAAGGTCGAGACGAGCCGGCGCAGCGGCTCCTCGTTCCCGGGGTTGTAGACGAAGTTCTCCGGCAGCCCCGAGAGGCCGCGATAGGCGAAGCCGAGCTGCTCGGTGAACCAGCCCGGCGCGCCCGAGTCGCGCCACCACTGGAGCGGGATCGCGTACACGTCGACGAGGCCGAACGCCGCGACGCCCGCGGCGGTCGCGAGGATCGTCGCGCAGAGGCGTCGCAGCTCGCGCCGTCGTCAGGATCGAGCGCGCGGCCGAGGAAGTAGGCCGCGACCGGCGAGCCCGTCGTGGCGCAGGCCGAGGAGGACGCCGCGGTCCGATGCGCCGCCGTCGAGCCAGCTCTGCGGCAGGATCGCGTAGAGCACGACGAGCGCGCCGAACGCGAGCGCGAGCCAGTCGGTCGCGAGGCCGTCGAACGGGAGCCGGCCGCGCGCGCGGATCGCGAGCACGAGCGCGACGAGCGAGCAGCGCCTCCTTCCAGGCCGAGACGACGTCGAGCGCCGTGCCGCGCACGCCGGCGTCCCAGAGCTCGGCCATCACGATGTTGTGCAGCGCGAGCCCGACCACGAGCACGTGCAGGGCCCAGACCGGGCGCCGCACGCGCGCTGTGCTCACAGCGGGCCCACCGCCACGAGCGTCATGCCGCGGCCGATCACCCGGACCGGGTACGGGAAGAGCGCGGCGAGCTCCTTCGGCCCGAGCGGCGTCGAGCACGTCGTCGAAGCCGCGCGCGCGGAAGAGCCGGTCGCGCGTCTCGCCCTCCGGGAGCCAGTGCGCGAACGGCAGCAGCGTGTGCGGGTCGATCGGGAACCACCGGTTCGGAGTCGTCACGAACACGTGCCCGGCGACGCGGCAGAGCTCGGCGACGAAGCGCCGCTGCTCCTCGCGCCCGCCGGCGACGTGCTCGACGCACCGCGTTCGAGAAGCCGAGGTCGAACTCGCCGTCGGCGAACGGCAGCTCGCGGCCGTCCGAGCGGACCGTGTGCACGCTGCGGGAACGCGGCCTGGAACCGGTCGAGCTCGGTGTGGCCGACGGCGGTGATCTGCTCCGGCCACGGGTAGAGCGCCTCGAAGAAGTTGTCGCTCGAGCCGCCTCCGAACGGCGCGTTGGTGACGCCGACGTCGATCACCGTCGTCTCGGGCCCGGGCGAGTACAGGTCGAGGAAGAGGCGAAGCTTCCGCTCGCGGCTCGCGAGCGAGACGCGGGACGCGACGCGGCGCAGCATTCGCGGTCAGCGTAACGGCAGGGGGCGTGCCGTGCACGCGCGCGGCGCTGGCCGTCGCGCCGGCGCGTAGGGTCGCGCGGTGATCGTCGCCGAGCTCCGAGCGCGCGGGCCGTACTCGCTCCGTCTCTCGGCGCGGCTCGGGAGCGACGCCACGCGAAGGGTTCGCGACGGCGTCTACACGGCGACGATCGCGGTCGACGACCGCCTCGAGCAGGTCAGCGCCGGCAGCGTCCCGACGGAGCGATCTGCCGTCCGCGCCGCGAGCGAGGCCGGCGTCGAGCACGTCCGCTTCGTGCTCGGGCTCGAGGACGACCACTCGGAGTTCCTGCGCCGGTTCGCGGCGCGACCCGCTGATCGGGGAGGCCACGCGGAAGCTGCCGCGGGCTGCGGCCGCTGCGGACGGCGACCGTCGCGCACGCGTTGCTCCGCGCCGTCGCCGGTCAGCTCGATCACCGCCCGAGCCGCGCGCGACAGATCGAGCGCATCGTCGATCCGGGCCGCGACGCGACAGCTCGACGGGCTTCATGCCGCGCCGACCGCGGTCGAGCTCGGCGGCTTCTCGCCCGCGCGAGCTTCGCGAGCTCGGCCTCGGCGCGCGCCGCGGCGCGACGCTCGTCCGGCTCTGCCGCTCGCTCGACCTCGAGTCGCTCAAGGCGCAGCCGACGGAGGTCGTCGCCCGCCGCCTCGAGCGCGAGCGCGGCCTCGGCCCGTGGTCGGTCGGCGTCGTCTGCCTCGAGGGTCTCGGCCGGTACGAGCGTGGGCTCGCCCGCGATCTCGGCCTCGTCAAGCTCGCCGCCGCGCTCTGGGGCCGGCGCGTGGAGGCCGAGGAGACCGACGCGCTGCTCGAGCCGTACGAGGAGTGGGCCGGCCTCGCGAGCGTGTACCTGCTGGCGGGATGGAGTGCCGGACTCGTAGGCTTGGGCCATGCGCATCGCAATTCTCGGTGCGGGCAAGATCGGCGAGTCGCTGCTCGCCGGGCTGCGTAGCTCGGACTGGGCCGACATCGTCGTCACCGACGCGGCGCGAGGAGCGCGCCGCGGAGCTGCGCGAGCGCCACGGCGTCGAGTCGACGACCTCGAACTCGGAGGCGATCAAGGGCGCGGATGTCGTCGTGCTCGCCGTCAAGCCGCAGGACATCGAGGTGCTGCTCGGCGAGATCGGCCATCTGGTCACGCCCGAGCAGACCCTCATCTCGATCGCCGCCGCGATCCCGACCGCCACGATCGAGCGCCACGTCGGGCCGAAGGTCCCGGTCGTGCGCGCGATGCCGAACGCGCCCGTCGACTGGTGCACGAGGGGATCGCCGGCATGTGCGCCGGCCGCCATGCCGGGCGCGAGCACCTCGACCGTGCGGGCACGGTCCTTCGCGCCGTCGGCGACGTGGTCGAGGTGCTCGGAGGACGCGATGGACGCGATCACAGCCGTCTCCGGCTCGGGCCCGGCGTACTACGCGCTGCTCGCCGAGGCGATGATCGAGGCCGGTCTGCTGCTCGGCCTCTCGCGCGAGGTCTCGACGAAGCTCGTCGTGCAGACGATGCTCGGCACGGCGCGGCTCCTCCGCGACGAGGGGATGCACCCGGTCGAGCTTCGCGAGGCGGTCACCTCGCCGGGCGGGACGACGATCCGCGCGATCCGCGAGCTCGAGCAGGCCGGAGTCCGGGCCGCGTTCCTGAACGCGATCAACGCCGCGATGGAGCGCTCGAAAGAGCTCGCCCGCGGCGATGAGTGAGCCGCGGCTCCACGTCTCCGACGATCCGGCCGCGCCGGTCGCCGAGCTGCTCGCCGAGGCGGCCCGGCGCGGCGAGACGATCGGGCTGACGGGAGGACACTCGGTCGGGCACGCCTACGAGCTCGCGGCCGCGCTCGAGCCCGACTGGAGCAAGGCTGCCGTTTGGTGGGGAGACGAAAGAGCGTGCCGCCCGACGACGAGCGCTCGAACTTCGGGCTCGCCAAACGGATGCTGCTCGACCGGCTGGAACGGCTGCCGGAGGTGCACCGGATCCGCGGCGAGCTCGAGCCGGAGGCGGCGGCGCTCGAGTACGACGAGGCGCTCGACGGCGTGCAGCTCGACCTGAAGCTGCTCGGCCTCGGCCCGGACGGCCACGTCGCGTCGCTCTTCCCCGGCTCGCCGCAGCTCGCCGAGCGGGAGCGTCGTGTCACGAGCGGCCCGGCGGGCCTCGAGCCGTGCGTCGACCGCGTGACGATGACGCTGCCGATGCTCCTCTCGGCGCGGCGGCTCGTCTTCCTCGTCACCGGGGCGGACAAGGCCGAGGCGGTGGCGCGGGTGTTTCGCGGCGAGGTGAGCGACTCAGCGCCGGGGAGCCTGCTCCGCCTCGGCGACGCGCCGATCGACGTCTATCTCGACGCTGCTGCCGCCGCGGGTCTACCGCGGGAGCACCGGCGACGGCGCGAGCCGGGCGGCGATGCCGCGTTTCGCCGCAAGCGCCTCGAGTGCCAGCGCAGTATCGGCAACGGCGGCATCCTCGAGGTACTCGTCGCGCGTCTCGAACGAGTGCACCACAGCTGCGACCGCCTCGGCGTAGCCGGCCTCGTCGCCGTCGGCGATCGCCGCCAGAGAGTCGGCGACGTCGCCCGGGAAGTCGTCGCGGCCGCGCAGCGTCGCGGCGAGCTCGCGCGCGTCCTCCCAGCGCTCGAGCGTGAGCTGCGCGAGGCACGCGGCGTAGCGGCCGATCGGCGACTCCGCAGTCTCTGTCCCGAGCCCGAGCGCCCAGTGCGAGTACTCGGCGGCAGCCGCGTCGCGTCCTGCGATCAGGCTCGCCTTGATGGTGCCGATCGGGCGACCCCACGAGGTCGGGGTCGCGTGCTCCCAGCTCTCGCGCCAGCGGCGGGCGGCGCGGTCGAGCCACTCGCGCGCCTCCTCGTCTCGGCCGAGCATGAGGAGCGCGAGCCCGGCGCCGTAGGCCGCGTTGCCGATCCGCACGAGCTGCTCGGGATCGAGGCGGGACATGCCGTCGTCGTAGCGCGACCGCTCGCGCTCGAACAGGGCGTCCCAGTCCACGATCCCGTTCTACACGCTTGGCGCGGCGAGGTACGGTTCGGGCGTGGCGTCCGACGACTGGCGGCTTCGGATCGAGATCCCGAGGAGGGCGCACGTGGGCTCCTGGGCGGCTGCGCGCGACCGATGCCGAGCGGCTCGCACGCGAGCTCGAGGCCGAGCGGCTCGCGGTCAGCACGACGAGGACACCGTGTTCGTCTACGGCTCGTCGCAGGCGCAGCTCGACCGCGCGTTTCCGGCGATCGAGGCCGAGATGAGCGAGCTCGAGATCGAGCCGGGCGAGATCGTGCTCGAGCACTGGCTCGACGACGAGGACCGCTGGGACAGCGAGCCCCGAGCGGGGCACCGTCGAGGAGGAGACGATCGCCGCCGGCTTCGCGCCGTGGGAGGTGCGCGTCCCGTGCCGCTCGCACACGAGGCGCGTGAGCTGGCCGACCGCCTCGAGGGCGAGGGCTATGGCGTCGTCCGGCGCTGGGCGTTCGTGATCGCCGGCACCGCCACGCGCGAGGAGGCCGAGGAGCTCGCGGCCCGGCTCCACGGTGAGGTCGAGCCCGGCGGCGAGCTCGTCTGGGAGACGACGCCGGGCAATCCGTTCGCCATCTTCGGCGGCCTCGGCGGGTACGACCGCCGTCCGGAAGCGCTCCGCGACGGGAGGCGTGGTGTCCGAGTTGCGAGTGAGCTATGGTGTGAGTCGCAGCTCGCTGGAGGGGTGACCGCGAGCACGACCTGTAGAGGCGGCACGGCGGATCGTGCCGCACGCATGCACGAGACACTCACGCAACTGCCAACGACGTTGGAGGCGCCGCGACGGCATCGCAGCCGCGGCCCTTCGGGCCGAGGCCTGGGCCGGCGAGCCGTTCCTGCGGCCGGACGAGGACCCGGAGGTCGTCCTCGCGCCCGGGACCGCGATCCGCCGCGCGCTCGACGCAGCGCTCGCCGAGATGGAGGCCGGGCTGCCCGAGCCGTCGCCGGAGTGGCGCGTCGAACTACGCGCTCATGCTCGGGCTCGAGCGCGTGCTCTCCGAGAAGCCGCCGCGGCTCGCCTCCGGCACCGAGCTGCGCCGCCACCAGGTGGACGCGCTCGCCGGGATGCTCACCGAGCTGATCGCCGTCGAACCAGAAGCAGCGAGCGAGAACGGGAACGGAAACGGCGCCGTCCTGTGGACGAGATCGTCGAGGAGGACGACGAGGACGAGGACGATCTGGCGCTCGTCGCGAACGGAGACGCGGCCGAGCCCGACGAGCCCGAGCCCGTCGAGGTCGCCGCCGACGACCGGCGCGGCTCGCGCGCTACCGCTTCCGCCATCCGACCGCCTCGGGCAAGACGATCGCGGCCGCCGGGTTCGTCGAGGCGGCGCGCACCGAGGGCGTCCTGATCCTCACGCACCGCCGCCTGCTCGTCGACCAGTTCCGGCGCGAGCTGACGCGATCACGGCTACGGCGACCGGCTCACCGACGACGATCCTCGCGGGCAGCGACGCCGCCGCGGCTCGAACCCGATCACGATCCAGACCTACGCCTGGTTCGCGCGCCACGTCGACGAGATCTCGCGCACGGCGTACCAGCTCGTGATCTGCGACGAGGCGCACACCGCGCTCGGCGAGAAGACCTCGGCGGCGATCCGCAAGCTCTCAGCGAGCCGATCTACGTCGGCATGACCGCGACCGAGGAGCTGATCGCGAAGCAGGTCTCCGACGTCTTCCCGGCCTCGGTCGACGACCTGCCGCTCGCCGATGCCGCGCGGCGCGGCCTGATCGCGCCGCTGCGGTGCCTGCGCGTGCCGCCGGTCGCGGCGATCAACTCGGTGCCGATCGTCGGCGGCGACTTCGAGGAGCGCGCGCTGGCCGCCGCCCTCGACCACGAGGCGCTGAACATGGCCGCCGCGACGCTCTACCGCGAGCGATTCGACGATACGCCGGGCATCGTCTACGCGGCCGGCGTCGACCACGCCTACAACCTCGCGACCGCGTTCCGCGCGGCCGGCGTCAAGGCCGAGGCCGTGTCTCGGGCCGGACGCCGCCGGTCAAGCTCGCCGACGATCCTCGCCGCCTACGAGCGCGGCGAGATCGACGTGCTGATCAACGCGATGCTGCTCGCCGAGGGCTGGAACTCGCCGCGCGCGACGGTCGTCATGCACCTCGCGCCGACGGCCTCGAAGCGCGTCTACCAGCAGCGGATCGGCCGGATCATGCGCATCCATCCGCGCAAGGAGGCCGGCATCGTCGTCGACTTCGTCGCCGAAGGGCGCGACCCACAACGAGCGCGTCGTCTCGCTCCACTCGCTGCTCGACGCCGACTTCTACCGCGAGGGCGCGCGCGTCACGCCGGCGCCGCGGCGGCGGATGCAGCGGCGCGCGCGGCGCAAGCTGACGCCGGCGCCGTGGCTCGTCCCGGTCACGCCCGACGTCGCCCGACGGCTCGCCGTGATCCAGCGCGAGTGGCAGCGCGTCGACCCGAAGTACCTGGACGACGACGAGCAGCGGTTCTGGGCGACGATCGCCGGACGGCAGATGCGCTTCGACGAGCGCCAGGCGTTCGTGCAGAAGTTCACGCAGACGCGAGCGCGTCGAAGGGAGCGCTCGAGACGTTCCTCTCGACCTGCGCCGCGCAGAACCCGAACCGGCGGCTGCGGCTGATCGCGCTCGCCGACCGCGTCTCGATGCGCGTCGACCGCGCCGACTTCGACGACCTCGTCACGCTCGTCACGCAGGCGCCGCCGTGGGAGAAGGACCGCGCGGCCGGCGTCCGCACGCTGCTGCGCGCGATCGCCGAGGGCAAGCCCGACGCGCCGGAGCAGATCCTCGCGCGCTGGACCTGGCGCCTCGCGCGCGCCGTCCGCAAGACGCTCGACCGCAAGGCGTCGCAGGAGTACCAGGACGGCAAGCGGCTGCTCGGGGCGCTCGCGAACTCGCGCGGCCACCGGCACGAGGAGAACGCGGCGAGGCTCGTCACCGCCGCGCTCGAGATGCCACGCGAGGTCGGCGCGGCGCTCCTCGCCTCGGCCGAGGGCTACACGCCGCGCGCGACGCAGCTGATCGAGGCCGCGCGCGAGCGGCTCGGCACGATCCAGGAGATCGCCGGCGCGCTCGCCGACGACCTCCCGGCCCCGAAGACCGGGCCGTCGCGCTCGCGGCGCAGGCGGCGGCGCAAGAAGAAGCCGGTCGCCGAGGGGCAGGTCGTCGAGGCGACGGCGGAGGCCGGGGAGAGCCCTGCGGCCGAGTCGCCGAGCAACGGGTCGAAGCCGAGGCGCCGCCGCCGTTCGACGCCGGCGGCCGCGGACGCGGACGCGCCCACGGACGCGCCTTCACCCGCCTCCGAATAGGGCCTGAGGCCTCCCGGCTGAGCGCAGGGAGGCGGCTACCCTAGCCGCGTGATCGTCCTCCTCGGGATCGGCCTGCTCGCGGGTCTCGTCACCGCGATCTCACCCTGCGTCCTGCCCGTCCTGCCGATCCTGCTCGCGGGCGGTGCAACCGGACGGAAGCCGTTCCGGATCGTCGCCGGGCTGGTCGCGAGCTTCGTCGTCTTCACGCTCTTCGCCGCGTGGATCCTCGACAGGCTCGGCCTGCCGCCCGACTTCCTGCGCAACCTCGCGATCGCGCTCCTCTTCCTCGTCGCCGCGACGTTGCTCGTGCCGCGGCTCGCGGTCGCGCTCGAGCGGCCGTTCGCGCGGCTGACTCGCCGCTACCGCGGCCGGCGGGCGGCGGCTTCCTCCTCGGCGTCTCGCTCGGGCTCGTCTTCGTCCCGTGCGCAGGGCCGGTGCTCGCGGCGGTCACGGTCGTCGCGGCCAACAACGACGTCGGTCTGCGCGCGATCCTGCTCACGGTCGCCTACGCGGTCGGCGCTGCGATGCCGATGCTCCTGATCGCGCTCGGCGGGCGCGGGCTCGCCGCGCGGCTCCGCGCCTACGCGCCCGCAGCTGCGGATCGCCTCCGGCGTGATGATCGGCCTCGTCGCGCTCGCGATCGCGCTCAACGTCGACACGCGCTTCCAGACCGCGTTGCCCGGCTACACGGAGGCGCTTCCAGAATCGCGTCGAGTCGAGCGCGACGGCACAGCGCGAGCTCGCGAAGCTGACCGGGCAGAAGCCGCTCGTGGCGAAGACGACGCCGACCCACGGCTCGACGGCGGGCCTGGCCGACTACGGGGTCGCGCCGGCGCTCCGGCCCGACGGCCGCTGGTTCAACAGCACGCCGCTCACGCTGCGAGAGCTGCGCGGCAAGGTCGTCCTGATCGACTTCTGGACGTACTCGTGCATCAACTGCCTGCGCACGCTGCCGCACCTGAAGGCGTGGGACGCCGCCTACCGTCGCGACGGGCTCGCGATCGTCGGCGTGCACACGCCGGAGTTCGCGTTCGAGCACGTGGCCTCGAACGTCGCGCGCGGCGGTCAAGCGGCTCGGGATCCGCTACCCGGTCGTCCAGGACAACGAGCTTCGGGACCTGGAACGCGTACGCGAACCAGTACTGGCCCGCCGAAGTACGTGATCGACCGCGACGGCCACGTCCGCTACGTCCACTTCGGCGAGGGCGAGTACGACGAGACCGAAGCCGCTGATCCGTCAGCTGCTCGGCGCAGAGGGCGCCGACGGCGAAGCGGGTCGCCGACGCGGCTCCGCGGACGGCTGACGACGCCCGAGTCGTACCTCGGCTACGAGCGGCTCGCGCGCTACGCCGGTTCGCAGGTGCGGCGAGATCGCGATGCGACCTACAGCTTCCCGGCGTCGATTCCGCCGGACAACCTCGCCTACGACGGGATGTGGCGCGTCGAGCCGGAGCGGATCGTCGCGGGGCGGAGTGCGCGGCTCCGGCTGCACTTCCACGCCCGCGACGTCTACCTCGTCCTCGGCGGCAATGGGACACGTCGCAGCGTGCTGCGTCGACGGCAAGACCGACGACGACCGTGCGCGTGGACGATCACCGGCTCTACACGCTGCGGCGGGCGACGGGTCTTCGCGACGGCCTGCTCGAGCTGCGCTTCACGCCAGGCGTGCAGGCGTACGCGTTCACCTTCGGCTAGGACGTGGCTACGGGCCTTCGTCGCGGGCGACGGGACCGTCGTCGCTCATCCTGCTCGCGCTCGCGGAGGAAGCGCGTCAGCTCGGCGGCGAGCGCGTCGCCCGAGGGCAGGTCGCTCTCGTCCTCGAGCTCGTCGGCGCGGCTCTCGAGCTCGTCGACGTAGGCCGCCGTCTCCTCGTCGGCGGCGACCGCCTCGCTCACCTGCTCCATGTAGGCCTCGCTCTGCCGACTCGAGCTCGCGACGTGTCGAGAGGCACGTCGATCAGGCTCCGCCAGCCGGTCGCAGAGCGCCTTCGCGGCCCGTGGCGACGGCGTCATCGAGACGTAGTGCGGCACCGCGGCCCAGAGCGAGACCGACGGGATCCCGGCCGCCGCGGAAGGCGTCGTGGAGCACGCCCACGATCCCGGTCGGGCCCTCGTAGCGTGACGGCTGGACGCCGAGCTGCTCGACAAGACCGGGATCGCTCGCGCTCGCGGTCACGGGCGCCGGCCGCGTGTGCGGCACGTCGGCGAGCAGCGAGCCGAGCGTGACGACGAGCTCGACGCCCAGCGTCGCGTGCGAGCCCGGTGACGAGCGAGCAGAAGGTTCGCCAGCGCAGGCTCGGCTCGCTGCCGAGCAGGAGGACGACGTCGCGAGACGCCTGCTCGAGCCGCGTCCCGTAGAACGCGTTCTCCGGCCAGTCGATCCGACGCACCGAGCCCTCGACGAGCGAGACGTGCGGTCGCGTCGAGCTGAAGTCGAAGAACTGCTCGGGGTCGATCTCGGCGAACCTCTCGGCCTTCCAGGCCCGGCGAGAGGAACGAGCCTGCGAGGGAGGCTCCCTGACCGCCGTCGTTCCAGCCCCGGAACGACGCGACGAGCACCGGCCGCCTGAGCTCGGGCGACTCGTCGATCGCGAAGCTCGTCTCCCTCGCTCTTCATCGAGCCATCCTACTGGGGTGGCGGGGTCGCCACAGCGACAGCGACGAACGCCGTCGTCGCCGCCCACACGGCCGCCGACAGGGTCACGTGCACGAGCACGAGCCACCACGGGAGCTTCGTGCGGTACTGGACCTCGCCGACGATCATCTGGACGCCGAGGAGCGCGGCCAGGAGCAGCGCGCCCTGGAGGTGGCCGCTCCGGCGGAGGACGAGCCAGACGACGAGGATCGCGAACGCGATCGCGAAGACCGCCGTCGCCCGGACGTGCAGCCAGATCGCCGGCTGGAACGAGCCGATCCGCGGCACGGCGACGCTGCCCGAGTGCGGCCCGGCCGCCGTCGCGAGCATGCCGGTCACGACGAGCGCGCCGCACGCGGCGCCGACGAGAAGGCCGAGCCAGCGGACGAACGCCGGCACGGCGTCACCGCGCAGTCCCTACGCCTCGAGCGCGACGAGCACGCCGAGCGCGAGGACGACGAGCGAGAGCAGGAAGTGCGTCCCCACGAGCCACGGGTTCAGGTGGTAGTAGACGGTGATCGCCCCGAGCGGTGCCTGGAGCACGGTTCCGAGGAACGCTCCGCCGGCCACCCACCGCACCCACGCTCGCGTGCCGACAGCGAAGAACGACGCGACGAAGGTCGCGAGCGTGACGAGGATCGTGATCCCGGCGACGATCCGGTTCGAGAACTCGACGACGGAGTGGAAGCCCTGCGTCGGGAAGCGGCTCGCCCGGGCTGGCAGCCCGGCCAGTGCTCGCAGCCGAGCCCGGAGCCGGTCAGCCGGACGGTCGTCCCGGTCGCGACGACGACGATCAGCATCGCGACGTTCGCGAGCGCCAGGCGGCGAAACGACCGCGCCGAGAGCGCAAGCACGCGCGGACGCGCCATGGACGTGTCCATCGGGCCCACTGTACCGGCGTCGTTCCGGCCCCGATTCGCCTTGCGATGCGACGTCGAGCCGACAAAACGAAGCGGCGGCCAAGGCCGCCGCTTCTAGGGGAGAGGAACGTTCCGCGTCCTCTTCGCCCTTGGGGTCGTGATTCCTTCCGGGGAAAATCGACTGTCCTGCAACGTCCTCTCCGGGCACCTGGTCGGGTCGCCTGCGGCCCGCGAATCTGACGCGAACGTTCCGACGGGGCAAGCCGGCCCGCGTCCGCGACCGAAGAACCTGGTGTCCGAGGAATCAGCCCAGGGCTAGTGCGGCCCGTCCCAGAAACCGATGACGCGGAAGGCGCCGGACGACGCCGCGACCGCGATCGCGATTGCAAGCACGTAGGCGCGCGTTCCGATGAGCGATGCGAACTTGCTAGCCACAGAATTCACCTCCTCTCGCACCTAGAACCGGAAGTCTTGGAGCGTCTCCGCGGCCGCGCGGTAGAGCGAAGCCGCACGCCGGTCGTCGCCGCGCACCTGAGCCAGGTCTCCCTGCGCCACCCAGGCCGCTGCCTTGTGGGGGCCGGACGAGAGCGTGGGCCAGGGCATCCTCGGCCTTGGCCAGCATGTCGTCGGCCTCCTCGAGACGACCTTGCTCGAGCAGTGCGCGGCCGAGCACGAGGCGTGCGTTGCCGATCTCGTCCAGGCGGTCCTCCCGCATGCCGAGACGACGCAGCGCGTGACGCGCGTGCTCCTCCGCTTTCAACGGATCCCCCGAGCGCAGGTACACCTGCGCAAGCGACGACACCGCCGTGGCGGCGTCGTCTTCCGTTCCGTGCTCGAGCGCGATCGTGAAGGCCTCGGTCAGCCTTGAGATCGCCTCCTCGGGCTTGCCGAGGAGGAATTCCAGGCCGCCGAGGTTGTTCAGCAGTCGGCCGACGTTCATCTTGTCGGTCAGCGCCTCGTATTGGGACTTGGCACGCTCCGCGTAGGTGCGAGCGAGCACCCAGTGACCGTCGCGCTCTGCGATCAGCGACGCCTGGAAGTACGCCTCGCCGAGCGCGCGGGCGTCTTCCATCGACTCCGCGAGCTCGAGCGCCCGCGTGACGTCGTCCCGCGCCGCCTCGTAGTCGCGCTGGCGGCGGTAGCAGCGCGAGCGCCAGGTGAGGACGTTCGCGCGCAGCAGGTCGGACGGCAACGGCGAGCGGTCGATCAGCGAGAGCGCCTCGCCGAAGAGCGCGATCGCGGTCGGGATGCTCGAGATGAGATAGCGCGCGACACCGAGCCGGTAGAGCACCTCTGCGCGGTCGAGGTCGCTGAACGCCGCGCCCTCGACGAGGCCACGCGCCTGCTCGAGGAGCTCGATCGCCGGCCGGACCTCGCCGCGGTGGGCACGGGCCCACGCCTCACCAGAGAGGACCCGGACCTGGAGGTCGACGGCACCCGTCGCGACAACGACCGCAAGCGCGTCGGTGTACTCGTCGATCGCCTGGTCGTAGTCGCGACGCTCCGACAGCGCCTCCGCCCGCGTCAGGATCGCCTCGGCGCGGGTGCGCTCGTCGGTCGACACGCCGCTCGCGAGGAACGAGGCGTCGACTCCGAGCCTGCCCGCGAGCCACTTGATCGTCTCGTCCGTCGGGCGCGTCTTGCCACGCTCGATCTGCGAGATGTACTCCTTCGAGAACCGATCGCCGGCGAGGTCGGTCTGCGTGAGCCCGGCCGAGACCCGAAGCTGGCGCAGACGGTCGCCAAGGCGCGAGCCACGGGGAACGGCAGGCGTGACACGAGTCGTGCGCGGAGTCACGGCTCGGAGTGTGCCCAATGCTTCACCAAAGTTCAATCCCCCTAACGAGCGTTCTGCCGAAAAGGGCATGTTTATGCGGTTTCCGCGGTGAAGTATCGATCGAGGGATTGCTTCACTTGCCTACTTGACAGGAGCTTGATCTGCTCCTACAGTGGGGTCACCTTGCACGGCGGCCGGACGCCAGGTCGGTGTGCAGGGGGAGCGCCGAGGCAACATCATCCGGAGGCGTGGCTGGGCCGCAGAGCCGTTGTCTCCGGGGAAGCCTCACATAGGCGCCCCGCCTGACCAGAGAGAGCCCCGGGTGCCGCAGCCGGGGCTCTCCCGTTTCTTGGTTTGCAAGCCGTGGTCGCCGTGTGCCTGGAAACAGCGATCAGGGCGCCCGCGGCGGCAAGCGAGGTCGAGCCGTGGCTCGCGCCCAGGGGTGAGCACGATGAAGGCGATCTCGAGCCCTTCGAGCAGAACGCTCTTGAACGAGACCGTGAACGCGTAACCATCCAGCCGGTGTTCCGGCCTGCCGGCGCTGAGCGCGTGCGCCACCTCCTCGGCGTCGATCGTGTCCTCATCGTGGATCGCCTTGAACCCACTCGCGCGCAAGATCGCCTTGCGCAGCCACTGCAGGCCGAACACGAGAAGTAGCGATCCGACGACCAGGCGAAGCGTGTCGATCGGGATCGCTTCGAGCGCAGGCCTGAGCACAGCCACGACAGCAGCGAGCGCGGCAACCGCCGCTCCGGCTCCCAGAAGCGGCGAGCGCCAGCCGCGCGTCGCGCCGAGAGCGAGCACGATCGTGACCGCCTCCACCGTCTCCACTGCACTCGCCGCGGCGGCACCGAGCACAAGCAGCAGATCGCCAGTCATCGTGCTCGACGCTACTCAATCGCCGCCGGAAAGAACCCTGGACGGAGGCTCGAGTGCCATCCCGCGAAGGGCGAGACACGGGGACGGCGCGCGGAAAGGCGCCGTCCCTCTCCGCGCGAGCTGGCGAGGAGGGCGAATCACCTTCGGCGCTAGGCTTCGCGGCATGTTCCGCGTCACGTGCCTCCTCGGCGCGACCATCCTGGCCGCCGCCGCCGCCGCCGCCGCCGCCGCCGCGACGGTGGGCCCGATCACGCGCCACGCGACGACGAAGACCTACGCGCTGACCCTCGCCGTCGGGCCCCTCGAGGCGATGTATACGCCGGCCGAGGTGAAGGCGAAGCATCCGACGAGCGGTGAGGTGATGGTCGGTGGCTCCATGGGGGGAGGCGGCATGTCGATGGGTGCGGGGAACCGCCATCTTGAGGTGCAGATCCGTTCCCGGGCGACTGGGAAGGTCGTGATGGGCGTCGTGCCGACGATCGGACTCCATGACAAGACCGCGATGAGTGACATGGCCATGACCGTCAAGATCCCCGCGGTCGCGATGGAGGGCATCGGCGAGGGCGCCGCGGATCTCCACTATGGGAACAACGTGAAGCTGACCGCCGGCCACGTCTTCGAGGTCGTGGTCACGGTGAAGAGAGAAGCGGCGACGTTCACGTTCCGCGCATAGCTCGTTTGCCCAGTACAACTCTGCGTCGGAAACGTGAAGATCGAGTGCCCGGCTCTGAGTGCATTCCGGCGCTCAATGTCATTCTCGGTGGGTGGCGGCGTCCGGTGAGCGGCGCAGACTCGGGTGCCGGCGGCTGACTCTATTCCGGGTGTCGCCCGAGGGCTGACCGGCCAATGTTGTGTCGCCGGCGCCGTCCGAGACCGTCGAGCGTGACCTGATCGGAGCCGTGGCTATTGCCTCGATTGAGGACTGTCCGCGGGGATCACGACGATGTTCCCGTAGAGACCCATCTCCTGGCCGTAGTCCTAGCGGAGGGACCGAACCACGACCCGCTTGCCAAGCAGAAGGTCGAGGGTTCGCGTCCGCTAATTGTGGAACTGAACGCCCGCCACGATCTCGACGGCAATGATTGTGGCGGCGACCCAGTCGATCACGAGGCAGAACGGGGGCCACCACCGGGTGTTCGCAACAAACTGGCTTCGGTGCTGCCAGAGGTCCTTGAGCCCGTGACCCACAAGGCCGACAACGAGCAGCCATGGCGATTGCGTGATGGCCGCGGCGGCGATGATGACGAAGATCGCTGCGACATTCGACTCGACGGCGATGACGAGCCAGCGTCCGTCGGCGACCGCGAAACCGATGTAGACGGTCGCGATCAGTGCGAGACTGAGGGCGTACACCGTCGCTGGATCGAGCCACCAGAAGGCGAGCGGCGACGCTGCCTGGATTCCGCCCCAGACGAACCCCCACATGACCGGCGCGCGTAGCTGCCGATTCTCTTCATGCGCTTGAAGAGCCCCACGAATTGGGGCATGTCTCATGGCTCGACGTCGAATCCGAACATCATTCCGCTCTCGTGATGCTCGGCAATGTGGCAGTGCGCCATCCACCTGCCGGGGTTGGTCACGTCGAGGAGGATGTCTACCGTCTCGCCTGTCCGCACCAGAACCGTGTCCTTCCAGACGAGGTTCGGTTCCGCGACACCGTCTCGTGCAAGAACGAGAAAGCGCCCAGCGCCGTGAACGTGGAAGGGGTGCGGCATCGGATGATCGGAGTCCATCTCGTTGACAAGGCGGATCTTGACCTGATCCCCAACACGGAACTTCCAGTCGATCGCGGCGTTCGCTGCGCCGGTCTCGCGGTCGACGAGTTTCCAGCGCATGTTCTCTGCTGTGGTGCTCCGACTCACCTCGACCATGTCGTCTTCCCACTCGATGCCCTGCGCGTGCTCGTGGCCGTGGGCGCCGGGGTCAGCGCTCTCGTGTGCGGAATGTGACCTGTGGTCGTGATGCTCCTCGTGGGACGCGTGCATGTCGTGGCCAGCGTGCTCGGATGTGTCGACAAGATGTGCCGGCACAAGCTTCATGCCGCACTCGGGGCAGCGGTCGGGTGAGTCGCTGGTGACGTGGGGATGCATCGGGCAGATGTAACTCGTCGGGGGTGACTCCATCGGCAGAAGCTTCATGCCGCACTCGGGACAGTGGCCCGGCTCCTTGCTGACGACGTCCGGGTGCATGGGACACGTGTAAACGGCCCCTTCGGGGACGTCGAACTCCATCTCGGCGACGAAGGCAAGGGTCTTGTCCGGAGTCGCGCTCAGAAATCGGGCGGCTCGCTGGCGCTCGGCTACGAGATCGTCGTTTGTCCGCAGCCGGGCGAACTCCTCCGCCAGGGCCGGCTCGGCTGGCTCGTCGGTCACAGTGATCGAGGCCAGTTGATACGAGTGGGCGGGCGTTCGGTGCTCGAGGGCGTACTCGCCGGGGCGTTCAAACAGAACGTCGACCACGTACCGTTCGGACGGCGATAGGAGGACCTCCTCGACGAAGGTCTCGTGTTCGTAGTGGCCGCTGTCTCCGCCGACGAGCTTCATACGAGCTCCCGGCAGTGTCACGTTGAACACGCGGGTGTTGGCGGTGTTGGTGAAGTAGAAGCGCACGACCTCGCCGCGCTTCGTGGTCAGTGCGAGGTCTGGCTCTCCGGAGACGAGCATGACGTTGCCGAAGCGGCCCATCGCGACGTGTGTTGTTTCCGAGGCGCTGAAGCCAGCGATCTTCCCGTCTTCGATGAGCACGTCGTCCAGCGTCAGGAACAGCTCGCGGTTGACGGGCGGCCAGTAATCCGGCCCGGCTGGGACGACATGGATGTTGCCGTACAGCCCCATTTCCTGGCCGTAGTCCTCGCGGATGTGAGGGTGGTACCAATACGCGCCGGGATCGGGGACGTGCACCTGGTAGCTGAAGGTCTCCCCGACGGGAATCGGCGCCTGCGTGTCATGAGTCCCGTCGAAGCGGTTCTCGAGCCGCAGGCCGTGCCAGTGCACCGTTGCCTCGAGGTCGCCCTCGTTCCTGACGTGGACGGTCACGGTCGCCCCTTCGGGAACCTTGAGGGTCGGCCCGGGAATCGAACCGTTGTAGGCAAGCATTCGAACGTCCGTGTCACCTACTCGCTTGACGACCGGCCCGATGTGAAGGTCCGTTCTATCGCCGTCTGCGAGTTCGATGACGCTCGGAGAGACCGCACGTGGAAGTCCGCTCGTGTCAGTGGGGAAGTCACCTTGGCGCTCGATCGTTTCCTGCGCTTTCTCGTTCATGAAGTCACGCTCCTTCAGACGTTCCGGCCGCTTCGGCTTCCAGTCCAACAGGGAGGGGGCGCTCGTTCGCGTTCGCGGCGATGCGCTCAGAGATGAACTCGGCATCGTCCTCCACCCAACCGAGAAGCGCCGAGCCCCGAGTGTGCTGCCAGGTTAGACCGAGGAAGAACAGACTGGGGTAGTCGGTGACGCCGCGTCGATGCAGCACGCGGCGGTTCTGATCGAAGACGGGAATATCGATCCAGCCGTGCTCGGATCGGTAGCCCGTGGCCCAGATGACAGCATCGACGCCGAGCTCGCTGCCGTCCTCGAAGGTCACCGCATCGCCCGAGGCACCCACGACCCGCGGTTTGACTTCAACGCCGTGACGCTTTACGTCCCGCGTGCTCGAGCCGATCAGCGTGTCGCGGTCTCGTGCACGACGTCCGATTCGCGAGTCCACCGTCTTCTTGATGAGGCCTGTTTTCGTCAGCCACCAGAAAAGATCGCGTCCGAGCACTCGCTGCGGCAACGGCGTCTGCCGAGATCCGATGGCAAGGTGAACCGAGTGGGTCGCCGATAGCTCCTTGGCTATCTGGAATCCGGTGTTGCCGCCACCGACGACCAGCACCGTTCCTTCGGGAAGATCACTCGGGCGCCGGTAGCCGGTGCTGTGCATCTGGGCGACGTCCGGCGCGAGGTCCGCTGCGAACGCAGGCACATTCGGGACCTGAAACGGACCGGTCGCAACCACAACCTGGTCGGCCTCGAGAGTGCGTGTTCCAAGGTTGAGGACGAAGCCCCGGTCTGCCGGTGCGACCGACTGCACGGGGCTGTTGAGCTCGACTGGCAACTCAAAGGTCGAGGCGTATCGCTCGAGGTAGCCGATTACCTCGTCGCGCCCCGGATAACCGTCGGGGTCGCCCGGGAACGGGAGGCCAGGAAGGCTGTCGTAGCGCCGCGGGGTGAAGAGCACGAGTGAATCCCAACGACTGCGCCACGCAGCGCCGATCGAATCAGAGGCTTCGAGGATGGTGAAGTGTCGCCCTTCCTTCGCCAGGAAGTACCCCACAGCGAGTCCCGCCTGGCCCGCGCCAATCACGGCGACGTCGAATCGATCGCCCGAGCCTCTTTCCATCTCGTCTCCCATGTCTAGCCTCACTCTCACCGCCGTTGCCCTACGCGGTCGGATGCCGGGTCCATGACAGCCGTGCTTGGAATGCAAGTCCTCAAACGTCGAAAAGTAAACACAGCACCATTCAAGAACACCACCATCCAAGTCCGCGGCAGGGCCGGGCGACACCGGCCTCGCCGCAGCCGAGCTCGTCGGCGAGACCGGCCGTGTGATCTCGACCGACCTCAGCCCGAACGGTGGTCGAGATCGCCCGCCGTCGGGGTGCCGAGCTCGGTCTTCGGAAGTCGAGTACCGCACGATGGATGGCGAGCTGATCGAGCTCGCGGACGCTCTCGGTCGACGGCGTCCTCTGCCGGTTCGGCTACATGCTCATGCCGGATCCCGCGGCCGCCTGCGCCGAGACGCGCCGCGTCCTGCGGCCGGGAGGGCGCCTTGCGCTCGCGGTCTGGCGGGGCGCCGAAGCGAACCCCTGGATCTCGCTCGCGGGCCGAATGCTCGTCGAGCGCAGGCACATGCCGCGGCCCAGCCCGGCGAGGCGGGGATCTTCGCCCTCGCGAACGACGAGCGCCTGCGAACGATCCTCGAGGGCTCGGGGTTCGCCGTCGGGCGCATCGAGGACGTGCCCGTGCTGTTCGTGTACGAGGATGTGTCATTCGAGCTTCCAGCGTTTGAGCCAGTACGTCTCGACTAGTCCGCTCAGGACGAAGGGGTCCGAGTTGACGGCGCTGCTGGCACGCTCCTCGTCCTCGGTCTCGAACGTGATTAGGCCGCCGCTCCGGTCTTCGAACGGACCGCCGAGGTAACCGTCAAGGCGAAGCGCCTGCCAGTGCGAGACGTGCGCGGGGACCGCGGCACGGACCCGGTCCGGGTCGTCCTTCATGAAGTACACGTACGCGAACCTGGGACTCATCTCACCTCCCCTCGATTGGGCTCGGGTTTGCCGAAGTCGAGATCGGTGTTTGCGCGGATGTGGTGCGCGACCTTCGGGTGAAGTATGTGCGATTCACAACAAATGAGAGGGCCAGGAAGATGTCGGCTGCAAATGTCTTCGGTGGAGGACGTACAAGTGGAAACGGCCTCTTTGTCCGGCACCTGCTTGAGATGGGCCTCGCGATGATGGTCGGGATGATCGCCAGCGCTGCGATCTTTCTCAGTGCAGAAGGGATGACGGCAGAAGAGGCGCTCCGGCGGCACGCGGTGCTGTTCGTGGTCGTGCAGGCGTTCGGGATGACGGTGGCGATGGTCGCCTGGATGCGCTACCGCGGCCATGCGTGGAGGAGTTGCTCCGAAATGGCCGCGGCGATGGTCGTTCCCGCGATGGCGCTCATCTGCCTGCGTTTGCTCGGCGTCATCAGTGGGCCGATCTGCGGCGTGTATTGCGCCTCGACGGTCGTGGCCATGGTCCTCGTCATGCTCTACCGACGTAGCGACCACGGCGGCAACGCTAAGGGCGTGTTCCGTGCCTAGTATGACGCCAATCAACCGCGGCGAAGCGAGGGTTGCACCATGAAAATGCACACCCGCATCTCCATCGTAGGTATCGGTGCCGTCGTCCTCGTACTCGCTGCAACCGCATTGGCCTTCGCGGCGTTGCAACAGCAAAGCGGTTCGAAGTCCGCGCGTGCGGTCAGCGCGCAGCCCGATCTTGCGGCGGTGCGGGATGGAGTGGAGAGCTGGCTCTCGGCGCAGGGCTTCGCGGGCTTCAAGGTCAGCGAGGTGATGGCCTTCAGCAACAACGACTACGTCGCGGTGAACGACCAGAGCGGTAAACCCGCGTTCGAGCTTCTCTACTACCCGCGGACGAACTGGCTGCTGGAAGAGCACGTCAGCATGATGTGGAACACCCGCTACGGAATGATGCGCGGCTATCCCGGTGCCGGTTCCACGCCGCCCTGGGGGATGATGGGCGGCGGCGTCATGGGCGGCGGCGGGATGATGGGCGGTTGGAGCGGCTGGTACGGCAAGGGCTCCGGCAGGGTCGGCTCGATCAGCCAGGCCGTTCGGGTTGCCAACGCATGGCTCGCGAGCACCCGGCCGGGCGAACGTGCCGAGGACCACGGCGTCGCGTACCCCGGCTACTACACGATTGACACGATCGCGAACGGCAAGACTGCCGGCATGCTCTCGGTCAATGCCAGGACCGGCGCCGTCTGGTACCACGGCTGGCACGGAAGATTCGTCAGCGAGCAAGAGTTCTGATTCTTTTCCGCGCGGCGTTCGTCACGGCCTGCCTACCTGTCCGATCCGTGATGCGATGTCGGCGCGGGCGAGGTAGGCGTCGACGAGCCGGCGTGTCTCGTCCTCGTGCCCCGCGAGCAGGTGCCGGCAGCGGTCGGTCATATAGGTCGAGCTGTGCCCGGCGTAGTCGCCGATGCGCTCGAGTGAGAGCCCGGCGTCGTGCATCAGCGAGACGAAGGTGTGGCGGCACTCGTGGAGGCCGATCGGTCGCAGCGGCGGCGGCTCGCGCTCGGCGCGCTTCGCGTTCTCGGCAGCCCAGGCGGCGGCGGCGCGCTTGCGGATGTTCGAGGGCGTGAACGGCTGGCCGTGGATCGAGCCGAACACGACCTCGTGCCCGTCGCTCGCCGCTTTCAGCTCGACGAGCTGGTCGCGGAGGACGGCGACGATCGGCACCGTCCGGGCGCCCTTCGCTGACTTCGGCTCGATCTCCCCGGCGACGTCGTCATAGCCGCGGCGGACGTGGATCAGTCCGGCGGCGAGGTCGATGTCGTCCCACTGGAGCCCGCGGAGCCCGCCGCGGCGGAGCCCGGCGTAGAACGCGGTGGCGTAGATCGGGCGCAGGTCGGCGGGGAGGGCGGCGAGCAGCTCGGCCGCCTCGAATGCGCTCGCGGGTGAGGACGGTCGGCGGGTCGGCTTCGGCGCGTGCGAGCCACGTCTCGGCGGCCTTCCGGAGCGTGACCGGCGACGGCCCGATCCGCTTGCCCCGGTTGAGGTCGGTCGTCGCGGCGGCCCGCCAGGCCCTCGCGGCGGCCAGGGTCGGGAACGTCTCGCGGACCTTCGCTTGCGCGCGGCGGTCGTAGACGAACGCCCGGTAGGAGGGGCGGCAGGTGCAGGCGTCGCCGCCTCGGCTTCCGCAGACGCGCGAGTGGCGCACGCTGATGCCGGGCGGGAGGTTCTTCTCGTTAGGCCGGGGCCGTTCACGCGGCGCTCGCCCACTTTCTTGTCGGCCCTCGGTCCGCGGGCCAGTCCGCGGGCCAGTCCCTACCCGAACCGAGCGGCTGACGAGTACTGGCTCCAGTCGCGGCGTCCGAGCGCTCGGCCTCCGGCTCCGTCGCCCGTGGGGTGCACAAACTCGATCTCCCTGCAAGGCGGCAGATTCCACAGCAGGCTGAGATCACCGCTGTACGGGGCGGATGACGCCGAAAAACTGAGAGGTTGATCGTCGAGACAACGTGCACGGGAGGCAGGCCCTCGAGCCCACATCAACTGTGCATTGGCGGCCGAGATGAGGGCAAGAGCCCATGTCGGCCAACAGTCACGCTTTCGTCCGAAACCGCGACCGTATGTCGTGATCACGGATGAACGACGCGGCGCCGGGTGTCGAGGCGGCCGCGCCGGGCACGGCCGCCTCCGACCCGTGTTCCCGACGACCGCTCAACGCCTGAACGCCTAGGGTCGCGCCCGCTGGACAGCCACGGCCGCGAACACTTCGCGCTGCAGCCGAACCGCAGCGCGAGAACGGAGCTGAAGTAGGAGGGGGAAGGACTGGCGGATCAGACTTGCGGGCGGAATGCTAGGAGCTCGGGTCCGTGGTCATGCAGCCAATCGCGCTGCTGGCGCCAGTGCGGGCGATGTCGCTCGACGAGCGCCCAGAACCGTCGCGAGTGGTTCGGAACGCGCAGGTGACAGAGCTCATGCACGACCACGTAGTCGAGCACCTCAAGCGGCGCGAGTACGAGCCGCCAGTTGAAGGAGAGCGTGCCGCGTGGAGAGCACGAGCCCCAGAGAGTGCGTTGCCCTCCGATACGGATTCGGCGGTACTCGACGCCGATGCGCTCGGCCTCCTCCTGGGCCAACGTTGAAACGAGTTCTCGCGCGGTCGTACGCGCCTCCGACTCACTGACCGCGGATGGGTCGAGGCAGAGTCGCGGCACCTGGCGACGCCGCTGATCCATGATCCACGGACGCTTCTCCTCGAGCAAGCGCTGGACGTCGGCGTGACTCGTTCCCCGTGGCACGGTAAGCCGCGGCGCCTGTCCCCATGGCACCTCCAGTCGCCATCGCCGCGCCCGCGGCGACCACCGCACCTCGACGCCGTCCAAGGCGCACGAGGTTAGCGTTCGAGTCGGGCGTATCGGACTCGGCGGCGTCGAACCCTCGCAGATCGCGCTTTCGTCGTGGCGTCACGGTTCACGGTGCGACGTCTGTCGTGCGCGATCGCGCGCCAGCGTTCGCCGACGCAACGGTGAAGCCCGAGCAGGAGTCGGATCGTCGTCGTCTTCCCCACCCCGTTCGGGCCGAGGTAGCCGAAGACCTCGCCTTGCTGCACCTAAGGGTCGAGGTCGTCGAGAGCGCGAGTGTCACCGTAGATCTTCGTCAGGCCGACGGTCTCGATCGCCGGAGCGCTCACCTCGACAACCTAGCCCCTCACGCTGTCCCGCCGCTCGTCGCTGGCGGACGATCACAATCCACGGCGTGAGGAGGGAGCAGCTTGGCTGAGCAGCCCACTATCGCCCTTCGTGACGGTCGCGCGATTCCGCAGCTCGGGTTCGGCGTCTTCCAGATCCCGCCCGGCAGAGACACGCAGCGTGCCGTCGAGGCGGCACTCGCCGTCGGCTACCGACACGTCGACACCGCGGCCGTGTATCGCAACGAGGCGGACGTGGGGGCGGCGATCCGGGCGAGCGGGCTCGACCGCGACTCGGTCTGGGTCACGACGAAGCTCGCGAACGGCGATCAGGGCGCCACAAGTGCGCGTCGGGCGTTCGAAGCGTCGCTGGAGCGGCTCGGCATGGACGCCGTCGACCTCTACCTCCTGCACTGGCCGCACGAGCTGCGACTCGAGAGCTGGCGCGTGCTCGAGCAGCTGCACGACGAGGGGCTCGCCCGCTCGATCGGTGTCTCCAACTTCCTGTTACGCCACCTCGACGAGCTCCTCGCCGTCGCCTCCGTGCCCCCGGCTGTGAACCAGATCGAGCTGAGTCCTTTCCTCTTCCGCTCGCGGGAGGACACGATTCGCCGCTGCGAGGAAGACGGAATCGCGCTCGAGGCGTACAGCCCCCTCACGAAGGGCCGTAGGCTGGACGACTCCACCGTCGCGTCGATCGGGACCGAGGTGAGGCGGACATCGGCGCAGGTGCTCATTCGCTGGTCACTGCAGAAGGGCTTCATCGTGCTTCCGCGCTCGTCGAACACGGATCGCATCGCCGAGAACGCCGACGTCTTCGATTTCAGGCTGGGCGCAGCGCAGATGGCGGAGCTGGACGCTCTCGACGAGGGCCTCACGACCGGCTGGGACCCCGCGAGGCAAGCCTGAGCTCCGCGAGCCGCCGCTCGAGGAAGCGGCGCTCCGTGTCAGAGTGAACGAGCTCGAGCGCGCCTCATAGGCGGTTCGCGCCTCCTCGTGGAAACGAGTTGGAAACCGCAGACGCTCGCGGCGGGAGTCAAGTCCCAGGACGTGGTGTAACTCGTCGGTGCAATCGTTGGGCCGCTCAGGCCGCGGTGAGCTCGCGTGTCTCCTCTCTGTCTTTGTCTTCTTCCCTTTCTCGATCGAGCACTGCTTCCAGCGAGTGGGCCGAGAGGTAGCGGCGGCCGACGAGCCACTCGTCGTTTTGCTCGATCACGACGCTGGCGGCGAGACGGATCAGCGAGCGGTCGTTGGGGAAGATGCCGACGACGTCGGTGCGGCGGCCGATCTCGCGGTTGACCCGCTCGAGCGGATTGGTGGAGCGCAGCTTCGGCCAGTGGTCGGCGGGGAAGGCGTAGAAGGCGAGCAGGTCCTCCTCGGCCTCCTCGAGCAGCGCCGCCACCTTCGGCAGCGGTTTTCGCAGCCGCTCGAGCGCGTCGCCGGCGAGCTCGCGGGCGGCCTCGCCCGTCTCGGCGTTGAAGATCGGCCGCAGCAGCGCGGCGAGCATCCCCTGCTGGTCCTTGCGCGCGTGGCCGAGCGCCTCGCGCAGGAAGTGGACGGTGCAGCGCTGCCAGGGGCAGCCGAGCACCTGCGCGATCGCCTTCTTCAGCCCGGCGTGGGCGTCGGAGACGACGAGTTCGCACGCCGGAGAGGCCGCGCTCGACCAGGCCGCGCAGGAAGCGGCGCCAGAAGGCCTCCGTCTCCGCCTCGCCGACGTCGAGGGCGATCACCTCCCGGTAGCCGGACTCGTGCACCCCGTAGGCGAGCACCAGGCACTTGCGGACGACACGGCCGCCGTCGCGGACCTTCTCCACCTTGGCGTCGAGCCACAGATACGGATAGCGGCCCTCGAGCGGCCGGTTGCGGAACGCGTCGACCTGCTCGTCGAGGCCCGGCGCAGATCCGCGACACCTCGCTCTTGGAGATCCGCAGCCCGAGCGACTCGACCACCTGGTCGACCTTGCGCGTGGAGACGCCGGCGACGTACGCCTCCTGCACGACCGAGACGAGCGCCTGCTCGGAACGGCGGCGCGGCTCGAGGAAGCTCGGGAAGTAGCTGCCACGGCGCAGCTTCGGGATCGCCAGCTCGATCTCGCCCGCCCGCGTCGCCCACGGCCGCGTCCGATACCCGTTGCGATGCGTGAGCCGCTCCTCCGGTGCCCGCTCGCCGCGGGCGGCGCCGACCAGCTCCGACACCTCCGCCTCCATCAACTGCTGGCACGACCCAGCTCAGCGACTCGCGCAGGAAGTCGAGCCCCTCGCCCTCGAGCAGGTAGCCGACGACCTGCTCAGCCGTCATCCTCTTCGTCTCGGCCATCGTGGTGCTCCTTTCGTCGATCCTTGGCAGGAACCGACGAGTCTGAGCGCCGCGGTGGCCGGACCCATCACCCGGCTCCGTCCGACGCGCTCCTACACCACGCTATGGGACGTGACCGCGGCGGATCGCCGCGGGCACCTGCGAACAGAAAACTCATCCAGGTTTGCAGGGAAAAGCGGCCGTCGGCGACTAGCGACGAGCCGCACCGGCTTAGATCGCACCCAGGAGGTCGGCGGTTCGAATCCGCCTAGCTCCATGGCTTAACAAAGCCGTTTCTGCGCCCAACGCCTTCCTCGCAGACGGCATGTGGCGAGTGATGTGGCGAGTACAAGTCGGGGCGGCCGGCCCAACGTGCAGCGTAGCCCCTCCGGCTTTCAGGTTCTCAAGCGTTCCCGCCGTCGCTCCATCTCTCGCGATGGTTGTGTTGGAGCGCTGGCGTTGCCACGCTCGTCACATAGTCGTAATCATCCAGACGTGAGACAGTACGTCGCGTTGCGTCAGACGCCAGGATCATGTCTGGGATCCGGAGGTGGATGAGACAGATGCCGGCAACAGAAGCGCGTGACATCGTGGATGAGGTTGGACGGCTGCTCAAGGAGGCGCGGAGTCGATCTGGGCTCTCCCTCGAAGCGGCCGCAGCGAGGACAAACCTCTCTGCGGAGCACCTGCAAGAGGTTGAGAACGGATACCGAGAGCCGCCTCGCGCGAACCGCCACGGACCTACCCTCCTGAAGCTGGAGCGCATCGCAAACATCTACCGGCTCCACGTCGAGCTCGTGCGCTGAGCCGATCTCCGCAGTGGTTCGCGGTGACGCCCGGTGAACGTCGCGAGGCCCTCTCAGCACCGCCGCCGGCAGCCGAGGCGGGTCCGTGGTGCTTGCCGGTCGATCGTCTGGACGCCGGGTGGAGTGGTTCATCCTCAAGCCGCGAACGGGAAATTGACGGCGCGTTCTCCCCGGCGTAAGAACTGGCGGCACCTTCCGTGACTGCGGAACATGAAGACACACACTCAGGCAGTTCCGTTTCAGCTGGGTGAGCCGCGGTCGCATCGCCGACTCGCGATCTATCCGCTCTACCCGGCCGAGGCACCGACCACCGAGTACGTCGGCCTCGACGAAGCCGTCGCGAATGGGCTGACGGTGCGCGAGGTCGACGAGGCCGGCGCCGTCCAGCTTCTGCTGCTCAAGAACCCGCTCGCCGAGCGCGTCCTCCGCGGGGGCGCTGGGCGTACCGGTCGCGGTCGCTCGCGCCGGCGCCGCGCACCGCGTATCCCTCTCTGCGGAAAGCCCAGAGGGACGGCCAGGCGGCGGTCTGGGCGGAGGTGAGCGCGAAGTCCGCGCGCATGCGCTCGTTCTCGCCGACCGACGCGGCCGAGCAGCTCTACCTCGACCACGGCTCTTCGATCGACGAGTACCTGCAGGCGCTGCCTCGGCTCGACGGCCAGGCCGGGGTGCTGGTCGGGATCGCCGGCCGAATCGTCTGCCTCGACTACGTCTCGCGGCCGGACGTGTTCGCCGGCCTGTACCTGAAGCTGCTGCGCGGCTATGCGCTCGAGGCGATCGAGACGCCGGTCGAGAGACCGCTGCGGAAGGCGACAGTCGGTCGCTTCCTCGGCGAGCTCGAGCTCGCCCAGCGAACCCGCGCGGCAACCGCCGGCCTCGGGCAGCGGGGCGAGCTGACGGAGTACGCGCTCGGCTCGGAGCTCACGATCGACGGAGAGGCGGTCGCGCTGACCGCCTTCCTGGCTGCGGCTTAGGATCGAGGCAGCAGATCACGATCGATCCGGGGGCCGCGTACGCGTGGCGGGCATCGATCCTTCGCAGCTGATCAACCCGGCCGAGCCAGACCGCCGGACGATCCTCTGGCTGTAGCTGCGCGGGCGCGCTCACGCGGCGGTCGCAGCGAGATCGCCCAGCTCGCCCCCTGCTCGGAGCGGCTCAGGCGACTTCATGCGTCCGGCGAGCAGAAACGCACCGACAACGACCGCGGCGAACGCAACCACGCGAACGACACCGACCCAGCCCGCGGGCAGCGGCTCGTGGAAGAGAACCATGCCGGCCGCGATCGGCAACGCATTGGTCAGCAGCGTCGCGAGACCGGCAGTCGCGAGTGCGCCACCTCGCTGGAACCCGGCTTGCAAGATCGCGGTGCCGGCGGCGTAGAAGAAGATCAGGCAGACCAGGAACGCGATGTCCGCGACCCCGCCGGAGACGGCCGTCTTCGTCGAGACGTCCCCGGCCGCGAAGAGGATGCCTGCCGCGATTCCCCAGGCCGGCCCCCCGCCGATCACGCGGGCGAGCACCGACACGCACACCCCCGCGCCGGCCACAGAGGCGACGAGCCACACCGCTACCCACAGGTAGTCGGCACCGGAGCCCTCACTGTGAGTGCCGAACAGGCTGATGCCGAGCAACGCGAGGCCTGCGACCGACACGCCCGCGCCGATCCGCTCTCGCGTCGTCAGCGGAACGTGCGTGAAGCGGGAGACCATGATCGCGAGGATGCCGATACCGCCGGCGGCGGTCGCCTGAACGAGCGACAGCGGCGCCAGCGCGAGCGCGCCGACGTAGAGGAGCCAGCCGACCGCCTCGGCTCCGAAGCCCGCGAGCCAGCGCCGGTTGCCCAGAAGCGAGGTCAGCGAGGCGATCGGCCGCCGAAGCGAGAGCGCCGGCACCTTCGAGGCAACGCTGTGCTCGAGCAGGTACCCGAGGTTGAGGAGACAGGCCGAGACGACCGTAATCGCCAGCGCGAGCCCGATTTGCATCAGCCTTCACCCACTTCCTCGAGCGCGGCCGCGAGCGTCCGTCCCGGCACCGGTTTTCAAAGGCACCTCATCCCCCCGCGACCTTAGCCTCCTCGCCGCCGGGCGAGAGCGGGCGGCAACCATGCGGGAGGGCTGCAACGGGTCGGGTAGACGATGTTCTGCGATCTGCGGTCGCCGGTGAGCTCGGTCAGCTACGTCGCGGGTGCCGCGGTGCCCGCCCAGTACCGATTGAGCGCCCCCTGGATCTTCACGAACCAAACGATTGCCGGGATGACCAGGATGGCGCCCGGGAAGAGCCAGAGGCCCGTCCAGCCGGTGAACGGCGGCACCATGCCGTCTCTCGCGTACATCTTGCCGATCTCGGATGGGATCACGAACGCGCTGACAGGGCTGATCAGGATCCAGATCACGAGGCCGAGGACTCCGCCAAGCCCTTCTCCCGTCCGCTGCTTCGTCTCCTCCTGGGTCTTGAAGACCCAGTACCAGCCGTAGAACCCGAGCGTGATGATGAACAGCAGGATCCCGAATCCGATCCCGCGTGGCCGGCCGACGGGGCCCGTGCTCCCGGTGCTCGTCGTGTTCACGTGTCCTCCTGTCGTCTCTCGCGCAGGCACCGCGTGACCTTTCGCGCGGGTCGCGCCAATCCTGACGAGTCGTGGTGTCTCCGACAACCCGAGGTCGAGAACCTCCGCGCGGTACCGCCGGCGATCTCGAGCGACAGCGCGCTCTTTCGCCCGCTCGACAGCATCGGGTGGCTTACGCGCGGACCCCGGTAGCGGGCGAGGAGCACGTCCTCGAGCCCGGTGTCTTCGCCCGGGTCGGCGCCGCGCGGAGACGCGCAACATCACGACCGGGCCCCGAGAGTGCCCAACTCCTCTGCATCGGCGGCACGCCCGGGAAGGCCTACGAGCCGTTGCCGATCGTCGAGCTCGGCGGCCCCGAAAGCCTCTAGCAATCCCACCCAACCAGGAGAGGAAGACGTCATGTCCACAGCCACGCCCGAGCAGGTGCTCGAATCGATCGTCGACGGAATCAACACCGGAAACCTCGACACTCTCATGCCTCTGTACGAGAGCGAGGCAGCATTCGCGACTCAACCCGGGAGCCTCGCTCACGGTTCATCCGGCGTCCGTGAAGCGCTGGCCAGCTTCATCTCGATGAACGGCCAACTCGACCTCAAGGTGACACGAGTGCTCGAAGTAGACGATCTGGCCCTCGTGACCGGGACCTGGTCATTCAACGGCACCGGCGCGGACGGCGAACCGCTGCGGCTGCAGGCAAACAACGCCGATGTCCTCCGTCGCCAAACAGACGGCACCTGGCGCTTCGTGATCGACAACCCCTGGGGACAGACTGAACAGCCGAATCGAGCAAGAGCCCGCCCCGTTCACGGGGGTGACACAGCGTCTGTCAAGCCCCGGACAGTCCGACGTGTCCGATCTCGCGGATCGTGAGCTCGGCGAGCGTGAGGTTGCCGTGCTCGAGCGACCGAGGGGGCAGGGGCGCTATTACGTCAGCCAGGAACGCTGAAGGCAAACGCGAACGGCCGCCGCGGATCACTCGCGAGCCCGGGGTTTGGAGGGTACGGCCCGCCGGCCGCGGCGGCCTGGGACCGTTATGCCCCTCCGGGCCAGGGCTTGCGGGAGCTCCTCGACTCGATCGACGAGATGCGGCAGGGCGCGCCGTTCGCGACCGCCGCAAGTTGCGCGAGGCCGAAACCAGCGGCTGTAGGCGAGCATGCGCACGGTCTCGTCGCCGATGCGCCTCGCGACAGGCGCGTTGCGCAGGTCGAATGAATCGCCGTTGCCGAGATCGACGATCTCTGACGCAACGGCCTGTCCCAGTCCCGCGGTGTCGGTCGGGAAGCGACCGCCCGCGGTCGGGACCTCGTGCCGGTGCTCGCTTACGTCAACTCCTACTGGCTCAGAGCGGTGATTGTCGATCGAGCTGCGTGCAGGTGCCGAATCGTAGGGGATGCTCCCAGGCCCGGGCTGCGTTACACCCGCTATGGGCGGCGTAGCCGAAATGCGGGTGTCGCTCACCGTCGCGGACTTCGACGAGGCCGTCGCCTTCTACCGCGACGCGCTCGGGCTTCGGCAGCTGGCCGACTGGAGCTCCGAGGAGGGGCGCGTGGTTCTCCTCGAGGCGGGGCGGGCGACACTCGAGCTCTTCGACGAGCGCCAGGCAGAGAACGTCGACGGAATCGAGGCCGGCCGCCGCGTCTCCGGACCCGTGCGGCTCGCGCTCGAGGTGATCGACAGCGAGGAGACCGCGCGGCGGCTCGTGGGCGCGGGTGCGGAGCAGGTCGCGCCGCCGGTGGTGACGCCCTGGGGCGACCGCAACGCTCGCGTCCGTGCGCCCGACGGTATGCAGCTGACGCTGTTCACGCCGCAGTAGCGCAACCCGCAACCGAGTGGCCGGCAGCTCAGGCGACCTGGGCCGTGGCGGACTCCCCGAGCGCCGCGGCGAGCTGCGGTGCGTGCGCGAGGGCCCGGACTGGCCGGACGGCTCGATCATCTACCGCGGCACCTGCCGAACCTGCGGGTGGTCGGGCGGCTCGAGGCTTACGACGGCCCGAGTCTGTTCGCGGTGCTCCTCGTCGTGCGGCGCCCGCGTGAGGCTGCCGCGCTGCTGTCCCCGCGGGCGTGCTACGCGGTGGCCGTAGCCCGCCCCTCGCGCTCGCCGACCGGAACGAAGTCCCGCTCTCCGGACCCGGTGTAGATCTGACGCGGCCGCGCGATCTTCTGCTCCGGATCCTGGATTCCCTCGAGCCACTGTGCTAGCCAGCCGGACGTGCGCGGGATCGCGAACATGACCGGGAACATCGCGACGGGCAGGCCGAGTGCCTGGTAGATGATCCCCGAGTAGAAATCGACGTTCGGGTAGAGCTTCCGGCTGACGAAGTACTCGTCCTCGAGCGCGATCTTCTCGAGCTCGAGCGCGATGTCGAGCAGCGGGTTGCGCCCCGTGACCTCGAACACTGCGTCGGCGACCTGCTTGATGATCTTCGCCCGCGGGTCGTAGTTCTTGTAGATGCGGTGGCCGAAGCCCATCAGCCGGCCGTGGCCGGCTTTGAGCTCCGCGATGAACTCGGGCACGCGCTTCACGTCACCGATCTCGTTCAGCATCCGCAGCACCGCCTCGTTCGCGCCACCGTGCAGCGGCCCGTACAGAGCTGCTGCCGCGCCCGCGAGTGCGCTGTAGGGGTCGACCCTGCTCGACCCGATCGAGCGCATCGCGTTCGCCGAGCAGTTCTGCTCGTGGTCGGCGTGGAGGATGAAGAGCACCTCGAGCGCGCGCTCGAGCGCCGGCTCCGCGTCGTACCGCGGCTCGGCCACTCTGAACATCATCGAGAGGAAGTTGGCGGTGAAGCCGAGGCCGTTGTCCGGATAGACGTACGGGAGCCCGCGGTTGTGCCGGTACGACCAGGCCGCGATCGTTGGCACCTTCGCGATCAGCCGTACGACCTGCTGCATCCTGATCTCGGGATCGTCGACGCGCGCCGCCTCGGGATAGAACGTCGACAGCGCCGCGACGGCACTGATCAGCATCCCCATCGGGTGCGCGTCGTAGCGGAACCCCTGCATCAGGGTCTTGACGTTCTCGTGCACGAAGGTGTGGTGCGTGATCTCCTCCGACCAGCGCGCCAGCTCACTGTTCGTCGGCAGCTCGCCGAACACGAGCAGGTACGCCGTCTCGAGGTAGGTCGCCCGCTCGGCCAGTTGCTCGATCGGGTAGCCGCGGTAGCGGAGGATGCCGCGGTCGCCGTCGATGAACGTGATCGCGCTCCGCACCGACGGCGGTGTTGAGGAACGCCGGGTCATAGCTCAACAGCCCGGGGTCGTCCTCCGCGACCTTCGCCTGCGCCAGCGCCGTCGCGCGCACCGCGCCATCCTCGATCGGCACATCGCAGGACCGCGCCGTTCGATTGTCGGTGACCGTGATCGTCTCAGGCATCGTTCACCCCTCTGTGCCCGTGAATCGGCCAATGATCGCGCCCCGCGAGGGCTGCGGCATCCGGTAACGGCACGGATCCGGCTTCGGCGAACTACGCACCGCTCGCACCTCCGGGATGTAGGACAGCAGCTGCAAGCCTGTGCGGTGATGGGACGGTGGCCGACCTCTGTCGCGGCGCTCGTCGCAGAGCAGGCGGCGCTCGCCGAGCTGGTGACGTCGCGCTGGGCGTGGGTGCCGGGAACGGTCGTTGGAGGCTGCTTCGTCTGCTTCGAGCGGGGGCCGTCGGGGCCCGGTCGTGCCGGCGACCGCGCCTGGGCTGGGGCCGCCGCGGATAGTCAGTCCGTGGTGATCGCGGGTGCGGCGGGCGCCGGGTACGAGGCTGGTCTGCTCGCGTCAACAGGCCGCGGAGGGGAGACGAGCTAGCCACCGAACCGCGGCGACGCGCCATTTATCCGCCGCCCCAGGAGATAGACGCAATAGTCACGAAGGAAACTAGGACGCTGCTTCCGCGCGACGCCGTCTTTGCGCAGCGCATCAGTGGGTGACGGCGCGCGCGTCACGTTGCGCACTGATGCGCGACGGGACGGAGCTCGGAACTCCTCAGCAGTCGTTCCCCGAACGACTTTCGGCGCCTCGCTCACAGCGGGCGAGGTATCGATTCGGGGAGGCCGTCTAGGAGCTTCGGCTGACGTCACATCATCCTCGTCCGGCCCGAGGGCCGAGTTCTCGGCCACCCGGCAGGCGTAGAGAAGGACGTACTCCAATGAGATTGACCATGCGATTACCACGACCTCACTGTGGACGGACAGACCCGAAGACGCAGTCGTAGCCGGCCGCGGTCTTGCCGCTCCAAACTACGTCCTCCGTTCGAGTGAGGCGACCTCTCGATGAGCGTTGCACCGCACCGAGGCCACCCCTCTCCCACCCCCGCGCACAATGAGCCTCTCCGCCGGGAGTCCGCCTCATGCCAGAGCGAGAGAAGAGAAATAGGGCTCGACTGCTTGCTGGTGACGCTGAGAAAGACGTCGCGGTGACGGAGGGTTCGCACCCACCAAGACTTCAGCAACGGAGCAACTGTCCGGGTGGGAGTTCGCAACTAGGTCATTGAGAAAGGGCTTCACCGGTGGCAGTTGATCCAGAGTGAGCCGCATTCGGGCACGGTCGCAGAGCCGCTGCGGGCCCGAACGAGGTTCGGGCGGGCCAGGCGCCAACATCGGTCCGACTGATGAAGCAGCCCAGCGATTGGCCCGTCGTCCTCCGGGGCCAGGAGAGGGTGGTCGTGGCTCGAGTCGTGATCTGGAGCGGGATTTCCGAAGTCGGGGTGAGTGTGTGGCGCGCGCCGTATCTGGTGACTGCAGCGATTCGGTGTCGCAGCTGAACGCGTCGCTCGACGGGCTTCGGCCACGCCTACCACCACCCCGCGAGCGATGAGCCTCTCCGGGCCAGGGTTACCCGTGGGGTCGGAGCGAGCGACAATGTGCGTGCGCACGCACCTGGAGGGCATGCTGTGCGGCTTCAGTCGAGGGTTGCCGCTGGAGGAAGTCGTGTGATAGCTGAGCTTGCGGCTGCGCTTGTCGCGGCGGAGTCCGTGAATCCGGGCCTTGCGGCTGAGGGTTCGGGCGAGCGCGGCCCTGCCGAAGTTGTCGCCAGATGGGCCCGCGAGGCGGGACTCGAGGTCGAGATCGACGAGGTCCTGCCTGGGCGCCCGAACGTGTTGGTAACAGCGCGAGGCTCGGGTGGCGGCAGGACGCTCCTACTGAACGGGCATCTAGACACGGTCGGCGTGGTTGGAATGGAACGTGCATTCGAAGGGGAGCTCCGTTCGCTCGCCGGGGCCGGAGCGCTAGAGCCTACCGCGCACTAGGTTTCCCGGGTGCGATCGGTACTGGCCTTGGCTGTGAGCCTGGCACTGATCCCGGCCGCCTCTGCGGCTGTGCCGAACGCCTGCACGCTGCTCACACCCGCTCAGGTCGAGACCGCCCTTGGCGGCAAGACCAAGCACCGACGAGGCTTTTCCAGTCGTGGGGCCGCGGTGTGTATCTGGACGTCGCCCGCGAACGTGATGTTGGTCTTGCAAGTGCTTCAGATGACGAGAGCCGACTTCAAGAAGGGACTGTCGGACGAGCCCGGAGCACAAGCGCTCCACGGCATCGGCGACGTGGCCTACGCTCTCAGCGGTGGCCGCGTCGTTACCGTCTGGTATCACGGCATCGCGCTCACCGTGGCTTACAACACGGCAACGCCGCTGCAGACAACCAAGCGCGTCGCAACAGCTGTCGTCGCCCGCCTCTAGCGCCGTGACTCACTACGCCCTCGTCACGCCCGGCGGCACCACCCTCGGCCCAGTCGAACTCTCTCGCAAGGAGGCCCCACGCGGCCGATCCGGTTCGAGGGGGAGGAGGCCTTCAGACGGTGGCTACGACGTTCGAACTAGAACGTGTCGGACCGTCGCCGCATAGTGCCTCCGGCGCCGACCCCGATCCGCTAGCTGATCGTCCAGGTCTCGCCGCCGTGCAGCAGCTTGGCGAGGTCGCCCGCGCCGAGTTTCTCCGTTGCGGTGGCGATCTGCTCGGCCATCAGGTCGTCGTAGACCGGGCGCTCCACGGAGCGGAAGACGCCGACCGGCGTGCCGCCGTGCGACTCCTGGGTGACGCGTGAGAGCGCGAACGCGAGCGACGGCGTCTCGTGCAGCGCGTCGTGCACGAGCACGTCCGGGTCGTCCCCGAGGCACCTCGTGATCGAGCCGTCGAGGCGCTGGCGCAGGCCCTTCTCGCGGTTCGCGCCCCAGACGATCGGCGCGCCGTGGCGCAGCACGATCCGGCTCGCGCCCTCCTTGTCGTCGCGGACGTACGAGAACGCGCCGTCGTTGAAGATCGGGCAGTTCTGGAGGATCTCGACGAACGCGCTGCCGCGATGCGCGCAGGCGGCGCGCAGCACCTCGCTCATCCCCGCCTTGTCCGTATCGATCGCACGGGCGACGAACGTCGCCTCGGCGCCGATCGCCAGACTGAGCGGGTTGAACGGCCAGTCGAGCGACCCCATCGGCGTCGACTTCGTCACCTTGCCGAGCTCGCTCGTCGGCGAGTACTGGCCCTTCGTCAGCCCGTAGATGCGGTTGTTGAAGAGCAGAATCTTCAGGTTCACGTTTCGGCGCAGTGCGTGGATCAGGTGGTTGCCGCCGATCGAGAGCGCGTCGCCGTCGCCGGTGACGACGAACACCGTCAGGTCCGGGCGCGAGACCGCGAGCCCGGTAGCGATCGCCGGCGCGCGGCCGTGGATCGAGTGCATCCCGTAGGTGTTCATGTAGTACGGGAACCGTGCCGCGCAGCCGATCCCGCTGATGAAGACTGTCCGCTCGCGCTCGATCCCGAGCTCGGGCATGAACGACTGCATCGCAGCGAGGATCGCGTAGTCGCCGCAGCCCGGGCACCAGCGCACCTGCTGGTCGGTGTGGAAGTCCTTCGCCGTCAGCGAAGTCGCTTTGCCGTTCCCGTCGCTCACTGATCCACCAGCGCCTCGATCGCGTGCTCGACCTCGCCGGCGCGCAGCGGCAGGCCGCGCACCCGGTTGTAGCCGACCGCGTCGACGAGGAACTCGGCGCGGACGAGCTTCAGCAGCTGGCCGAGGTTCATCTCCGGCACGAGCACCCTGTCGTAGCGGTGGAGCACCTCGCCCGTGTTGCGCGGGAACGGGTTGAGGTGCTGGAGGTGGGCGTGCGCGACCTTGCGCCCGCCGCGGCGGACCCGCTTGCAGGCTGCGGCGATCGGGCCGTAGGTGCCACCCCAGCCGAGCACGAGCGTGTGGGCGTCGCCGTCGGGGTCGTCGACCGCGAGCTCTGGGATGTCCGCGGCGATGCCTGCCACCTTTGCGGCACGGAGGTGCGTCATCAGCTCGTGGTTGTCCGGGTCGTAGGACACCTCGCCGGTCCCGTCCGCCTTCTCGAGACCGCCGATCCGGTGCTCGAGGCCGGGCGTGCCCGGCACCGCCCACGGGCGCGCGAGCGTGCGCACGTCGCGCAGGTACGGCAGAAACTCGCCCCCGACGCTCGGCGAGGTGGCGAACGGCGTCGAGATGTCCGGGAGATCGTCGAGCTCGGGCAGCAACCACGGCTCGGAGCCGTTGGCGAGATACGCGTCGGAGAGGAGGTACACCGGCGTGCGGTACTTCAACGCGATCCGGCACGCCTCGATGGCCGCGTCGAAGCAGTCGGCCGGCGAGTGCGCAGCGACGACCGGCACCGGCGACTCCGAGTTGCGGCCGAAGAGCACCATCAGCAGGTCGCCCTGCTCCGGCTTGGTCGGCATACCCGTGGACGGCCCGGCGCGCTGCACGTCGCAGATCACGAGCGGCAGCTCGAGCATGATCGCCAGCCCGATCGTCTCCGCCTTCAGCACGATGCCCGGGCCGGACGAGGTCGTGACGCCGAGCATCCCGCCGAACGAGGCGCCCACGGCGGCACCCGCGGCCGCGATCTCGTCCTCGGCCTGGAACGTGCGCACGCCGAAGTTCTTGTGGCCGGAGAGCTCCTCGAGGACCGCGCTCGCCGGCGTGATCGGATACGCGCCGAGGAAGAGCGGCAGCCCCGACAGCTTCGAGGCCGCGATCAGCCCGTACGCGAGCGCCTGGTTGCCGGTGATGTTCCGGTAGGTGCCCGGCACGAGCTTCGCCGGCTTCACCTCGTAGGTGACCGCGAACGTCTCCATCGTCTCGCCGATCGCGTAGCCGGACTGGAGCGCCTTGATATTCGCCTTGGCGATCTCCGGCCGGTGCGCGCCGAACTTCGTCTCCAGGAAGTCGATCGAAGGCTCGATCGAGCGGCCGTACAGCCACGACATCAGCCCGAGCGCGAACATGTTCCTCGAGCGCTCCGCCTCACGCGGCGTGATGCCCTCCACGTCCGCGAGCGCCCCGACCGTGAGTGAGGTGAGCGGCACCGTGTGCAGCTGCCACTCGTCGAGCGAGCCGTCCTCGAGCGGATTCGTCTGGTAGCCGGCCTTCTGGAGATTTCGCTCGGTGAACGCGTCGCTGTCCACGATCAGCGTGCCGCCTTTCGGCAGGTCGGGGAGGTTCGTCGCGAGCGCCGCCGGGTTCATCGCCACGAGCACGTTCGGCGCGTCGCCGGGGGTGAGGATGTCGTGGTCGGCGAAGTGGAGCTGGAAGCCCGACACACCCGCGAGCGAGCCCGCGGGAGCGCGGATCTCGGCGGGAAAGTCCGGCAACGTCGAGATGTCGTTGCCGAGCAGCGCCGTCTCGGAGGTGAACTTGGAGCCCGTAAGCTGCATGCCGTCGCCCGAGTCGCCCGCGAAACGGACGATCACCTCATGGAGCTGCTCGACTGGCTTGGCCACGGCTTCTCAGACGTATAGCCCATGCCTCGAGCACGGCGATCCGGGTAAACGCGGATCAAGCCTGGTGGTTTCCCACGTTCCCAAGAACCGCACCGGCCGCGAAGCGGATCGAGCATCCCGGCGCGGAGCGCCACGCGTAGGCACACCTGCTCGCGTTGGGCGCCTCCGCGCGCAGGCGGTGGTAACGTGCTGCGACGGGCCGGCCTCCGCGTCCAACGGTCGCGGCGTCAGCTCACAGATGGGACTGGGGAGGGTCCGCAGTCCGACTCCCGGCTCAGTGGCGAGGGGAAGCGCGCGCGGTCCGGAGGCCGCCCCGTTTCCGTTCCGGAGCAGCCTCTGCACATGGTTCGACCGGGGCGACGCTGAAGGCCTCGAGTCCCCGGCTTCCCTCGTGTACCTCGAACACGACCCTTGTGCCTTCGGCCATCGTCTCGATGCAGTCGACGACGCTCGTGGACTGGACGAACAGATCGTCGTCGCCTTCGTCGGCGCTGATGAACCCGTAGCCCTTCTCGGCGCTGAACGACCTCACCGTTCCCGTTGCGATGACTCTCTCCGCCATGAGCCTCCCCGCCGCGAGCTGCTCCGTCATGACTCCTCCTTCTCGTACGTCAGCCCATGAGGTTGGAATCGTCTGCCACTGGCAGTCCATGGGCATCGGGGACGTTCCCGATCGTCGCTGCGGGGAGCTACGCACGAAACGAGGGCGTGGGACGGCCGCCAGAGGGCAACGACTACCCCCTGTATCCGGTGAAGCCCTTTCGGCCGGGATCGTGTCCTGCGCAGCTATCCGAAACAGAACCCGAGCGTGCACTACGTGCACGCTGGTGGTACCGATGCCTTGCGGCTGCCGGACTCGTCGGCGAAGGCGTGCCCTCAGGTCTCAACATGCACCGCGCACGGCACACGTTCGCGACCGAGCTTGGCCGCATCGCCGGGGATCGACGCCGCGTCGCACGGACTCGGTCACTCCGACCTTTCGACGACCCTCGGTATCTATGGCCACCGCGACCCGGGCGACCCGGAGCGCGATATGGAAGCCTTCGCCCGGTGGTGGCGGGATTCCGACGACGATCGAATCGTTCCCGCCACTGACCCCGACGAACCGCTTGACTGAGCGAAAAGTGGCGGCGGCGGGAATCGAACCCGCGCACGAATTCAACCGCCCGTACCGCACGAAGACTGACCCGCTCGTACCTAATCCCGGGAAACTGCTGTGCACGCCGCTGATCAACGCGGGCCGCTGCGCTGACGGAATCTCTCAGGCGGTTAGGCGCCGATCGCAGGCAGACCTGCAGCCTGCTCGTTGGGCGAGCTCGCGCTTAGCGCACACCGGGCAGTAGAACGCGAGATCCGGCAGCTCATCTGTGCGGCTCATCCTTGCGGCAGCCGCGCCAGCCCGCCGCGTTCAGGTCAGCCGTATCGCCGCACTCCTCGCACTCGATCGGCTCGCCGACGCGGTAGCCCCGACTGCTCGCTTCGCTCATCCGCCCATCATGCGACGGCGGCGAGTGCGCCGCTTCCGGCTGTTTTCGTGATCCCTCGTTGTCCGCGGGGTCGGTCCTTGCGGGGATGAGCGGCGCTAGTTCCCTGCGTGACTCTTGCGTCGATCTCGAGGAGTGGCGGATAATGGCCGGCCGAGCACCCTGCTCGAGACGCGAGCGACGTACTGCGGTCGCGTGAGCTGTTCGACCTCGTTGCGGCCGGTGGCGAAGTCCGCCAAGCCGCTCTCGTCGTCTGTCGAGACGAAGACGGCGTCGTCGGGCGGGCTCGTGACGTGTGTGGCGACGACCTCGCGGGGGAGCACGATCTCGCCGAAGCCGAGCGGGCGTCGGAAGAGCGCGACCACGCGCAAATCCCCACACGCACCGACCCGCGAGCGGGACAAGGGATCCGCCCAGCAGCCTCGCCGAGATCCTTCGCGAGGCACGCTTCCAGCCGACGAAGCCTCAGGCGTAAGGCTGCTCGTTCACGCGAGCATCCTCTACTCCGTGCCGCCCTTACCCGACGATGTTCCCCCGAGCTGCTCGAGCCGCGCGGCTGTGTCGGCGCGGGCGAGGTAGGCGTCGACGAGCCGGCGTGTCTCGTCCTCGTGCCCCGCGAGTAGGTGCCGGTATCTGTCGGTCATGTACGTGGAGGAGTGGCCGGCGTAGTCTCCGATCCGCTCGAGCGAGAGCCCGGCGTCGTGCATGAGCGAGACGAAGGTGTGCCGGCACTCGTGCAGGCCGATCGGGGCGAGGAGCTCCTGCTTCCGCTCGGCCCGCTTCGCGTTTTCGGCTGCCCAGGCGGCGGCTGCCCGTCGGCGGACGTTCGAGGGGGTGAACGGCTGGCGGTGGATCGAGCCGAACACGAACTCGCCCTCGTCGCTGGCGGCCTTCAGCTCGGTGAGCTGGTCACGGAGGACGGCGACGATCGGCACCGTCCGGGCGCCTTTCGCGGACTTCGGCTCGATCTCCCCGGCGACGTTGTCCCAGCCGTGGCGGACGTGGAGCAGGCCGGCGGCGAGGTCGATGTCGGCCCAGCGGAGGCCGCGGAGCTCGCCGCGGCGGAGGCCGGCGTAGAACGCGGTCGCGTAGATCGGCCGCAGGTCGGCGGGGAGGGCGGCGAGGAGCTCGGCTGCCTCGGCGGCGCTGGCGGCCCGCTTGCGCTGCTTCGACCCGTTCGGGACGCGGAGGTCGGCGGTCGGGTTGGCGGCGACGAGGTCGCGCTCGAGGGCGTGCCGGTAGACGACGCGGACGGCGACGATGACATTTCGGACCTTCGAGCCGGAGAAGCCCTTGCCGACCATCCGGTCGACGAGCGCCTGCAGGTCGCCGCGGCGGACGTCGGAGAGACGTGCGGCGCCGAGGCCGGGGAGGACGTGCTGCTCGACGTCGTGCCGGTAGCCGCGGAGCACGCTCGGCTTGTACGGCCTGCCAGCCCGGGTGAGGACTGTCGGTGGGTCGGTCTCGGCTCCCTCGAGCCACGTCTCGGCGGCCTTCCGGAGCGTGACCGGCGACGGCCCGATCCGCTTGCCCCGGTTGAGGTCGGTCGTCGCGGCGGCCCGCCAGGCCCTCGCGGCGGCGAGGGTCGGAAACGTCTCGCTGACCTTCGCTTGCGCGCGGCGGTCGTAGACGAACGCCCGGTAGGAGGGGCGGCAGGTGCAGGCGTCGCCGCCTCGGCTTCCGCAGACGCGCGAGTGGCGCACGCTGATGCCGGGCGGGAGCTTCTTCTCGTTAGGCTGGTTCCGCATCGAAGATCACTCCTTCGGTGTCGGGGCGGGGCCGTTCACGCGGCGCTCGCCCATCTCTCTTGTCGGGGGGGCCCCTACCAGGTTTCCCTGGCCCGCGGACTGGCCAGCGCAGGTTCTAACCCGCATCGTTGAGCGGAAGTTCCGCGGCTGCCGCCGCCGGGGCTCTCCCGTTTCCGACGTCACTCGAAGGCGATCACGCTGCGGATGCCGTCCTGGTCGTGCATCAGCTCGAAGCCGCGATTGACCTCGTCGAGCGTGAGCCGGTGCGAGATCAGCGCCTCGACGTCGATCTCGCCGGCGAGCCAGCGGTCGACGAGCAGCGGCACCTGCGTCCGGCCCTTCACGCCGCCGAACGACGAGCCGGTGACGCGGCGCCCGGTGATGAGGAAGCGGGGAACGATCTCGAGCACCTCGCCCTTGCCGGCGACGCCGATCATCGTCGCGAGTCCCCAGGCCTCGCGCGCCGCCTCCACGGCCTGGCGCATCACAGTGACGTCGCCGGTCGCCTCGAACGTGTAGTCGGCGCCGTAGCCGCCCGTCTCGCTCCGGATCCATTCGACGGTGTCGTCGTCGGCGAGGCGCGTGTCGGTGGCGCCGTGGTGGCGCGCGTGGGCGAGTCGCTGCTCGGAGAGGTCGACCGCCACGATCCTCTCTGCTCCCGCGAGCCGCGCGCCGATCACCGCTCCGAGGCCGACGAGCCCGGTGCCGAAGACGGCGACGGTCGAGCCGGGCTCCACCCGCGCGGTGTAGAGGGCGGCGCCGATTCCGGTCGCGAGCCCGCAGGCGAACGGCGCGCAGCCGTCGAGCGGCGCCTCGGGATTCACCTTCGCGAGTGCGATCTCCGGCATCACGGTGTACTCGGCGAACGTCGAGGTCCCCATGAAGTGACGGAGCGGCTCGCCGCCCCGGCGGAGGCGCGTCGTGCCGTCCGGCAGGTAGCCGGCGTTCTGCTGGTCGCGGATCGCGATGCAGCGGTTCGTCCGCGGGCTCAGGCAGTGGACGCACCGGCCGCACTCGGGCGCGAACAACGTCACCACGTGGTCGCCGGGCTCGACGAGGGTGACGCCGTCGCCGACGCGCTCGACGACGCCTGCGCCCTCGTGTCCGAGCACGCACGGCGCGTAGCCGGTCGGATCCGCGCCCGACGCCGTGTAGAGGTCGGTGTGGCAGACGCCGCAGGCGGCGAGGCGTACGAGCACCTCGCCCGGCTTCGGCTCGTCGAGATCGACCTCCTGGACGGCGAGCGGCTCGCCGAACTGCTCGAGCACGGCTGCGCGGATCCTCAAGCGCTGCCTCCGTGTGGCGTCGCGGACCTGCTGACCCTATCGTCCGGCTGACGCCGCGGCTTCTCTAGGCGGGCTCGGGCGCGTGCATCCAGGCCCGGCGCGAAGCGCGCACGCGATCCAGGTCGCTCGCCCAGGAGGCCGCCGAGGCGGTGGTCGATCGTGGCGAGCAGCCCGCCCGCGATGACGAGCCAGGACTCGGCGACCGGATCGCGGTCCGGGTGCAGAACACCGTTCGCCTGGCCCTCGCGGATCACGTCGGCGAAGAAGGCGTGCACCTCGCGGATCTGCCGCCGAACGGCCTTCGCAATCGCCGGGTCCTCGGACGCCTCGGTCAGCGCCTGGATCCACAGATCGACCAGTCGGAGCCGCGCCCGCTTCTGCCATGTACTCGTCGGCGATGCGGCCGAGGCAGTCGCCCGGGTTCGTTCGCGAGCGCCTCCTCGGCGAAGCTGCGAAAGCTGCGCCAGGCCTCGTCGAGGCAGGCCAGGTAGAGGTCGCGCTTCGAGCCGAAGTGGCGGTAGAGGATCGGCTCGCTGATTCCGGCCTCACGGGCGATGCTCGGCCGTCGTCGCGCCGCGATAGCTCGACGCGAAGAAGACCCGGCAGGCGGTGTCGAGCACCGCCTGCCGGCGCTCACTCGCGCGGAAGCCGCGGGCGTGTCGCGCTCATCTCACGATGCCTCGGCGAAGATCGCCTCGGGCGCAGGCTCGGGGTGGTGACCTTGCGCAGGGTGACGGCCGCGATCACCGCGCCGAGGATGCGCGATCACGGCCGCCGTCTCGAGGGCGTGGTGGAACCCGTTCATGAAGGAATCGACGGTCGGTCTTGCCGGTCGCCGTGCGCCGTCGACGCTGCCGCGGCGACGATCGCGCCCATGATCGCGATCCCGAGCGAGCCGCCGACCTGGCGCATGCTGTTCAGCACGGCCGAGCCGACGCCGGCCTTGTCGCGAGGAACGGAGCCCATCGCGGCCGCCGTCACCGGGGTCATCGTCAGCGACATCCCGATCCCGCCGAGGATCATCGCCGGCAGGAGAGCCCAGAAGGTCTCGTTCGCGCCCATCTGCGAGAAGAGGAGGAGCGAGCCCGCCAGGACGACCATGCCGCCGGTGACGAGCGGGCGCGGGCCGATCCGGTCGCTCAGGCGTCCGGCCATGCGGCGCGACGCACGATGATCAGCACGCGTCCATCGGCAGGAACGCTGCGCCCGGCCTGGATCGGCGAGTAGCCGAGCACGTTCTGCACGTAGAGCGAGACGTAGAAGAAGACGCCGAACATCGCGAGGCCGACCAGCAGCATCACCGTGTTCGCGCCCGTGAAGGTGACGGTTCTCGGAACAGCGAGAGGTCGAGCATCGGCAACCGCTGGTGCTGCTCGAGCAGGACGAACGCCGACGAGCGAGACGGCCGCGATCGCGAAGGCGACCGAGGATGCGCGTCGAGCGTCCAGCCGTAGTTGTTCGCCTCGATCAGGCCGTAGGTGAGCGCGAACAGCCCGATTCGCGGACGTCACGAGTCCCGGCACGTCGGCCGCTGCTCGCGCGAGGTGTCGCGCGACTCGTCGATGAACGCGTAACGCCGCCGCGATCCCGATCACGCCGACCGGGACGTTGATGAAGAAGATCCAGTTCCAGTTGATGTGCTCGGTGATCAGGCCGCCGACGAGCGGGCCGATCGCGAGCGCGAGCGCCGAGACGCCGGCCCAGATCCCGATCGCCGTGCCGCGCTGGCGCGGCGGGAACGTGACGGTGATGATCGAGAGCGTCGCCGGGTTCATCAGCGCCGCGCCGACACCCTGCACGACGCGCGCGGCGATCAGCATCGTTCGCGCTCTCCGGCGAGCCCGCACGCGAGCGACGCCAGCGTGAAGATCGCGAGGCCGACCACGAAGATCAGGCGCCGCCCGAGCAGGTCGGCGAGCTTGCCCGCCGGTCAGCATGAGCGCGCCGAACGTCAGCGCGTAGCCGGCCACGACCCACTCGAGCTCGGAGATCTGCAGACCGAGCGAGCTCCTGGATCGACGGCAGCGCGACGTTCACGATCGTGTTGTCGAGCATGATCATGAAGAGGCCGAACGAGACCGCCGCCAGCGTCCACCACTTCCTGTTCTCGTCGGCGAAGAGCCTTGCCCTCATCGTCCCCCTCAGTCGTCGAAGTTAGTCTGCGCTACGTTAGCAGTCGCTAACGAGACGAGCGAGAGTCTAGTCTCTGCCACTGTGAGCGAGGTCGTCTGGCGGCCACCCCCGGACGTGGTCGAGCATGCGAACGCGACGCGCCTCGCCCGCCGCGCCGGCGCGACGAGCTACCGCGAGCTCGTGCGGCGCTCGGCCGACGACCCCACCTGGTTCTGGCCCCTCGTGATCGAGGACATGGGCCTCGAGTTCTCGCGCCCGTGGGACGGCCGTCCTCGACGACTCGCGCGGGCCGGAGTGGACGACCTGGTTCCCGGGGGCAACCGTCTCGATCGCGCGCAACTGCGTCCACCGCTGGGCCGAGCGGCGGCCAGACGGGGTCGCTGCGATCGGCCTTCGCGAGGACGGGTCGCGCTCGAGCTACACGTTCGCGGAGCTGTCGCACGAGGTCACGAGGCTCGCCGAGCTCCTCGTCTCGCTCGGCGTGCGCGTGGGCGACCGCGTCGGGCTCTTCCTGCCGATGTCGCCCGAGGCGGCGATCGCGTCGCATGCCTGCGCCCACATCGGCGCGGTCCAGGTGCCCATCTTCTCCGGCTTCGCGGCGCCCGCGGTCGCGCAGCGGCTGCAGGCGAGCGAGGCGAAGGTCGTGATCACCGCCCGCGAGTCGTCCCGCCGCGGCAGGACCGTGCCGATGCTCGAGATCCTCGAGGAGGCTCGCCGCGACGCGCCGTCGGTCGAGCACGTCGTCGCAGCGCCCTGGGACGAGCTCGTCGCGGGCTGTCCGGGCGGGCTCGCCGCGCTCGAGGTCGAGTCGGAGACGCCCTACCTCCTCACCTACACCTCCGGCACGACCGGTGCGCCGAAGGGCGTCGTCCATGTGCAGGCCGGCTTCCTCATCTCGATCGCGCGTGAGGCCTGCTACCAGGTCGACCTGCACGAGGGCGACGTCATTCACTTCGCGACCGACATGGGCTGGATCATGGGGCCGTGGACCGTGGTCGGCGCCGGCGCGCTCGGGGCGACGATCGTGTTCGCCGAAGGCGCTCCCGACTGGCCGCCCGACCGGCTCTGGAGGATGGTCGAGTCCGAGCGCGTCACGTCGCTCGGCCTCTCGCCGACGCTCGCGCGCGCGTTGCGCCCGCACGGCGCACCCGCGCACGACCTCTCTTCGCTGCGGACCTTCGCCACCACCGGCGAGCCGTGGAACCCGGAGCCCTACCGCTGGCTGTACGAGACGGTCGGAGGTTCCCGCGTCCCGATCATCAACTTCTCGGGCGGGACCGAGGTGGCTGCCTGCTTCCTGTCGCCGGTCCCTTCCGAGCCGATCAAGGAGTGCTCGCTCGGCGGGCCTGTGCTCGGGATGGCGATGGACGTCGTCGGCGACGACGGCCGCTCGCTCGTCGGCACGGGCCAGGTGGGCGAGCTCGTCTGTCGGAAGCCCTTCCCCGGAATGACGCGCGGCTTCTGGCGCGACCCCGAGCGCTACCTCGACGCGTACTGGCGCCGGTTGCCCGGAGTGTGGGTGCACGGCGACTGGGCCTCGGCCGACGAGGACGGCTACTGGTTCCTGCACGGCCGCTCTGACGACACGCTCAACATCGCAGGCAAGCGAATCGGGCCGGCCGAGCTCGAGTCGGCTGCGATCTCGCACCTAGCCGTGCAGGAAGCGGCGGCAATCGGCGTCCCCGACGAGCTCAAGGGAGAGGTGGCCTGGATCTTCTGCTGCCTCCTCCCCGGGCGCGAGCCGTCGGACGGGCTCGCCGCTGAGATCGCGGACACGGTGACGGACGTGCTCGGCAAGGCGTTCGCCCCTGCGCGCATCGTGTTCGTGGACGCGCTCCCGAAGACCCGCTCCGCCAAGATCGTGCGACGCGCCGTGCGGGCGAAGGCGCTCGGGGAAGATCCGGGCGATCTCTCCTCGCTCGAGAACCCGGAGGCACTCGACGAGATCGAGGCTGCGGTTGGCTGAGCGCGTCGCACTGGTCACCGGGGGCGGGCGCGGCATCGGCGCGAACGTCGCCCGGGCGCTCGCGGAGGACGGCTGGTCGGTCGTCGTCGCCGCGCGGACCCGCGCGCAGGTCGAGTCGGTGGCGGGCGAGATCGGCGGTCGCGCGCTCGAGCTCGACGTCGCCTCGAGGGAATCGGTCGCGCGGGCCTTCGCCGAGGCCGGCGACGTCGAGCTGCTCGTCAACAACGCGGGCATCGGCGGACCGCGCCGGCCGAGCTGGGAGGTAAGCCCCGAGGAGTGGTGGCGTGTCTTCGAGGTCAACGTGCTCGGGGCCTACCTCTGCTGTCGCGAGGCGATCCCGGGGATGCTCGAGCGCGGCCGCGGCCGGATCGTGAACGTCGCGAGCGGGGCCGCCTACCTTGCGACCTCCAGGGGCGACGCTGCGTATCCCGCGAGCAAGGCGGCCCTGCACCGCTTCAGCGAGGTCCTCGCAACGGAGCTCGAGCCGCACGGGATCCCGGTCTTCTCGATCAGCCCGGGCCTCGTGCGCACCGAGATGACCGAGGGCTCCGTGCCGGACGACGCCCCCTGGACGCCGCCCGAGTGTGCGCAGGACCTCGTGCGCAAGCTCGCGAGCGGCCGCTACGACGCGCTCGCCGGGCGGTACCTGCACGCCGAGCACGACGATCTCGACGACCTCCTTCGGAGGATCGACGACGTGCGCGCGAGCGACCTGAACGCGATCAGGCTTCGGCGCTGAGGTCCCTTGACTCGCGTCGGGCGGGGCGAGACGATCGCGCCGTCGATCAAAGGCGGGAGGACGAGCATGGCGGCGATCGTCAACAGTGTCGAGATCGCGAGGAGTCCGGATGACGTGTTCGCGTACGTGGCCGACCTCGCGACGCACGGTGAATGGCAGGAGCGGATCCTCGAGACGAAGGTCGAGACCGAGGGCCCGACGCGGCTCGGCTCGCGGGCAACCGACACGAGAAAGGTGCCGGGCGGCCAGCGCGAGGTCACCTACGAGATCGTGGAGTGGGATCCGCCGCGCCGGTTCGGCTTCAAGGGCGTCGGTGGCCCGATTCGACCGGACGGCAGAGTGACCGTCGAGCCCATCGACGACGGTGCACGGGCGCGGATCACGCTCGAGCTCGACTTCACGGGGCACGGCTTCGGCAAGGTGCTGCTCCCGTTTGTGCGGCGTGATGCCGGCAAGGAGGTTCCGCGTGCTCAGGCGAAGCTGAAGGAGCGGCTCGAGAGCGGCACGACGTAACTCCCGCAGACCCCGGCTATCCTCGCCGGATGAGCGCCGGAGCGCTGCGCGTCACCATGATCGCGCTCCTCGTCGTGGCGGCGGTGCTCAGCGCGTTCGCCGGGGGAGAGGGCGGGCCCTTCCTCGCGGCCTCCTTCGCCTGCTTCGTCTCGGCCGTGGCGGTCTTCTTCCGGTGGCGGCGAAAGCTCCGCGCTAATGTTTTCGATCGGGAGGAGAAAACTTCCGAATGAGACTCGCGCTCGCGCAGATCAACACCGTCGTCGGCGACCTCGACGGCAATCGAGATCGGATCGTCGCCCGCCTCGACGAGGCGCGTGACGCGCGAGCGCGATCTCGTCCTCTTCCCGGAGCTCGCGGTCACCGGCTACCCGCCCGAGGATCTCCTCCTCCGGCCCGGGTTCATCCGCGCCGCGCGCCGCTCGGTCGAGGCGATCGCCGCGGTTGACACACGGGATCGTGGCCCTCGTCGGCGCGCCCCACCTCGACACCGACCTCCACAACGCGTGCTACGTCATCTCGGAGGGCGAGATCCGCGGCGATCTACCGCAAGCGCTTCCTGCCGAACTACGGCGTCTTCGACGAGGACCGCTACTTCGCGCCGGGCCACGACCTTCTGCTGCTCCGCTTCGGCGAGGTGCTCGTCGGCCCGACGATCTGCGAGGACGTCTGGCAGCCCGGGCCGCCGGCGACCGATCTCGCGCTCGCCGGCGCGCAGCTCGTCGCGAACATCTCCGCCTCGCCCTTCCACGTCGGCAAGGATCGCGAGCGCGAGGAGATGCTTCGCATTCGCGCGCGCGACAACTCGTGCTTCATCGCCTTCTGCAACGCGGTCGGCGGTCAGGACGAGCTCGTGTTCGACGGGCACTCGGTCGTGCTCGACGACGAGGGCGAGCTGATCGCGAGAGCCCCGGGGTTCGAGGAGACGCTGCTCGTCGTCGACGTCGATCCCCGTCGCCGCGGTCGGACGCCGCCTGCGCGACGTCCGCCGGCGCGCGCTCGCGCGCGAGCGCGACGGCGCGGCGCAGGCCGAGGTGGTCGAGCTCGCCGAGCTGCGTCCGCAGGCCGAGGTGCTCCATCCGGCGCCGGCGCCCGAGCTCGACGACCTCGAGCAGATGCTGCGTGCGCTCGAGCTGGGGCTGCGCGACTACGTCGGCAAGAACGGCTTCGGGCACGTCGTGATCGGCCTGTCCGGCGGGATCGACTCGGCGCTCACGGCGGCGATCGCCGTTTCGGCGCTCGGCGCCGAACGCGTGCACGGCGTGTCGATGCCGTCGCGCTTCTCGTCGGACGAGACGCAACAGGATGCGCGGCAGGTTGCGGAGTCGCTCGGCATCGACTTCCGCGAGCTCGCGATCGAGCCGGCCGTCGAGGCGTTCGCAGCCGTACTCGCGCCCTCGTTCGCCGGTCGGGAGCCCGACCTGACGGAGGAGAACCTCCAGGCGCGCGTCCGCGGCACGCTGCTGATGGCGCTCTCGAACAAGTTCGGCTGGCTCGTCGTGACGACCGGCAACAAGTCGGAGCTGTCCGTCGGCTACTCGACGCTCTACGGCGACCTCGCGGGCGGCTTCGCCTCCTGAAGGACGTCTACAAGACGGACGTCTTCCGGCTCGCCCGCCGGCTGAACGAGCGCGCCGGGCGCGAGCTGATCCCGCAGACGACGATCGACCGTGCCCCGAGCGCCGAGCTGCGCGCGGACCAGCGCGACGAGGACTCGCTGCCGCCCGTACGCGAAGCTCGACGAGGTGCTCGAGGCCTACGTCGAGCTCGACCGCTCACGCGAGGAGCTCTCGGAGGACGGCTTCGACCCCGAGGTCGTCGAGCGCGCGCTCGCGATGATCGACCGCGCCGAGTACAAGCGCCGCCAGGCGCCACCGGGCGTGAAGCTGCACCCGAAGGCCTTCGGCCGCGACCGCCGCACGCCGATCACGAACCGCTGGCCCGGCTGACAGCGAATAGCGGCGCTCCGGCCCGGGCGACATGACGCTTGCCTGCGCCAGCGTCTTTCACGCCTGAGCTCTCAGTCCGCGAGCTCGGCGAGGATCGCCCCGAAGATCGGCACGGCGATCGTCAGGCTGAGGCTGACCCAGCCGACGACGACGAGCGTCGGCCGCGTCCGCTGCGGGCGGCCCTCTCGGATCTCGGCCTGCAGGCGCGGGCCGTAGACGAAGTTGTGAAGGTAGGAGGCCGCGATCAGCCCGACCGAGAGGCCGACCTTCACCCAGAGGACGGTCTCGAACGGCGACCGCGCCTCGTCCCAGTCGCGCCGGGCGAGCTCGACGCCCGTCAGCGCCGCGACGAGCAGCGCCCCGTAGCCGAGCGGCCGCCAGCGCAGCCCGAGCTCGCGCATCGCGCGGCCGCGCGGCTCGCCCTCGAGCACGCGGATCGCGGGCACGCCCGCGAAGACGAGCGCGACCGACCCGCCGACCCAGACCATGGCAGCGAGCAGATGGACGATCACGAGCACCTCCTGCACGGCCGGGAACCCTATTCGCCCACGTCGACCGGCTCGGCCGGGACGCCGTCGCGGAGCAGCGCGCGCAGGCTCGACGCAAGGCCGCGCGGCGAGAAGCGCTCGCCGGTCGCCTCGAGCTCCTCGAGCGTCCACCAGTGATGGCCGGAGACGTTCTCGGCCGCGAGGTCGATCTCCGGAACGACCTCGTGGGACTCGACCCGCACGAGGTAGAAGCGCTCGTGCTGGCGGACGATCCGCGGGCCGAGCGGCAGGATGTGCTCCCGCTCCCAGACGACGGGCCCGAGGGCCTCGGCCGGACGCAGGCCCGCCTCCTCGGCGAGCTCGCGGCGCAGCGTCGACTCCTCGCTCTCGTCCTCCTGGACGCCGCCGCCGGGTGTGATCCACCAGGCCTCGTGCGTGACGGGATGCTCCCAGCGCACGAGCAGCACCCGCTCTGCCGCGTCGACGACGAGCGCGCGCACGGCGTAGCGGGGGACGGGCTCCAGCCACTCGTCGAGCGCGCGAAACCACCGCAGGCGCTCCGTGTACGGCACGGCGGCGTTCGCCGGCGAGGTCGACGGCAGGACGAAGAGCGCGGTGTCGTCGAGCGCCCGCGGCTGCGGTCCGAGCTCCGCGCGCTCGCCGAACGCGCCCCGATAGGCCTCCTTGCCGACGAACGCGATCGCGCGCGGGCGCAGCTCGCCCGCGAGTGCCGCGAGCCTCGAGCGGTCGAAGTCGCCGCGCCGCAGGTCGCCTGAGCCGGGCGTCGTCCGGTACGCGGCGTTCGTCAGCCCGTAGCCGAGCTCGAGCAGCCCGAACTGCTCGTCCGGTTCGTACAGCCTCGGGGTGAAGCCGGCGTCGTGGAGGAGCCGCCAGAAGTCGTTGCGCGGGTTCGCGAAGTGCGCGCCGGCCGTCGCGGAGACGCGACCCGGATTGATCCCGCAGAAGACGCAGCGAAGACCGGGGGCGAGGACGTCCGGGACGTCAGATGCGGTCGCGGCCACGCGGACGACAGCGTGGCAGACGGGAGTGCCAGGTCGCCGTGCACACCCACGAGCTCGGCAGCGGCGGTACCGGCCGGCCCTTCACCGGCGGGGCGTACCGCCGCCGTGACGTCCAGCTTCGGCAGGCGCGCGTCACGCGGCCTCGACTCCGGGCTGCTCGGCCCGCTCGGCGAGGCGCTGCTCGACCAGCTCCCGGAGCCGCGACGCGACGCGCGACTGCGGTTGCTCCTGCCTGACGACGAGGCTGACGCGCTCGTCGCGGGCGCCGTAGCAGCGGGCGTAGCACTCGGCCTCCGTCAGCGGCCTGAGCCTCACGTCCCCGGCCTCCGCAAGGGGAGTGCCGTGACGGCCCAGGAGCGTGAGCACCCTCACGGACCCGCACTGTAGGACCAGGACCGGACGGACCCCGGTAGCGTCCCGGCCGTGGCATCGCGACCGCCGACGATCGAGAACGTCCGCGAGCGCTTCACCGCCCTGCGCGGCCCCGATCGCCTTCTTCGACGGGCCCGGCGGCACCCAGGTGCCCGACTCCGTGATCCAGGCGATCTCGGCCTACCTGCAGGCGGCGAACGCGAATCTCGGCGGCGCGTTCGTGACCTCGAAGGTGAGCGACGACCTCGTCGACTCGGCGCGCGCAGGCCGCCTCTGAGCTCCTGGGTGCCGCGACCGACGAGGTGATCTTCGGCGCGAACATGACCTCGCTCAACTTCGCGCTCTCACGCACGGTCGCGCGCGACTGGCAGCCGGGCGACGAGGTCGTCGTCACGAAGCTCGACCACGACGCCAACATCTCGCCGTGGCTCGAGCTGGCAGAGGACAGGGGGATCGTCGTGCACCTCTGCGAGCTCGACGCCGAGTGCCGGCTCGACCTCGACCACCTGCGCTCGCTGCTCACGGACCGGACGCGCGTGGTCGCCTTCCCCTGGGCGTCGAACGCGGTCGGCACCGTCACGCCGGTGGACGAGATCGCCGCGCTCGCGCACGAGGCGGGCGCCCTCGCATGGGTCGACGCCGTCCACTACGCGCCGCACGGGCCGATCGACCTGACGAAGACGGACGTCGACGTCCTCCTCTGCTCGCCGTACAAGTTCTTCGGGCCGCACCTCGGAGTCGCGGTCGCCCGTCGCGAGCTGCTCGAGCGGTGGCGGCCGTACAAGGTGCGACCCGCCCCCGACCTCCCGCTCGGCCACCGGTTCGAGACCGGGACGCTCCCGCATGAGCTCCTCTGCGGCTTCGTGGCGGCGGTCGAGTACGTCTCGAGCGTCCAGCTGGAAGTTCATCCGCGAGCACGAGACCGCGCTCGGGCAGCGGTTCCTGGACGGGTTGCCGGACGGCTGGACGCTGCACGGCCCGCCGACGATGGAGGGTCGCGTGACGACGTTCGCGATCACGCATGCGGACGAGTCGCCGTTCGAGGCCGCGACCCGGCTCGCCGACGCGCGGCTTCGCGCTCTGGCACGGCGACCACTACGCGCTCGAGGTGATCGAAGCACCTCGGCCTTCCGAACGGCACGCTCCGGGTCGGCATCGTGCACACGAACACAGAAGACGAGGTCGACCGGCTGCTCGGCGAGCTCTAGCCTCTGAACCCGTGCCGCAGCGCGACTACTCGGGAACGCCGCTCTCGCGCAAGCTCGGCGCGAAGCCCGGGGCCGAGGTCGTCGTCTTCTTCACGACGCGACGGGCCGAGCTCGAGGCGCGCCTGCCGAGGCTCAAGGCGACCCTCGGGCCCGCCGACGGCCTCTGGATCGCGTGGCCGAAGAAGGCATCGAAGCTCGAGACCGACCTCGACTTCACCGCCGTGCAGGAGGCCGGCCTCGCAGCGGGTCTCGTCGACAACAAGAGCTGCTCGATCGACGGCGACTGGCAGGCGCTCCGCTTCGTCTACCGGCTGGCGGATCGCTAGCCGTGACAGCCGGCGATGCTGGGCGAGATCGCCGGCGCACGCACGCCTACGCTTCCGCCATGCCGCACCGAGCGAGCGCCCGGCCGCGGTCGCTCGTGTGGGCGACCGACATCGACGTCCTCCCGCTCGACCGCGTCGTCGAGCGCCGCGACGGGTTCCTGCTCGTCCGCTCGCCCGGGAATCCGGCGCACTACTGGGGCAACCTGCTCGTGTTCGAGGCTCCGCCGGCGGCGGGTGACCGGCTCCGCTGGGAGGCGCTCTTCGAGGAGGCGTTCGGCGGCGACGAGCGTGTGCGCCATCGCACCTTCGCCTGGGACCGGACCGACGGCGCGGCGGGCGTTGCCCGCGAGGAGTTCGGGGCTCACGGCTACGACGTCGAGGAGAGCGTCGGCCTCGTGGCCGAGCGGCTCACGCCCCATCCGCGCGAGAGCCGCGATGTCGTCGTGCGGGCGCTCGATCCGGCGATCGGCGCCGACGAGGATCTCTGGGACGCCGTCGTGGAGGTGCAAGTCGCGGGCCGCGACGAAGGGCACGACGAGGAGAGCTATCGCGCCTTCAGCCGGGCGCGGCTCGACGATCGGCGCGCGCTCGTCCGTGAGGGGCGCGGTGCCTGGTACGTGGCGCTCGACCCGGACACGGGAGCCGTGGCCGGGAGTCTCGGCGTCGTCGTCACGGACGGTCGCGGCCGGTTCCAGGTCGTCGACACGGCGCTCGCCTACCGCCGGCGGGGCATCTGCTCGCGACTCGTCGTCGAGGCCGCGCGCCGATCGGTCGAGGAGCACGGAGCCGAGCGGTTCGTGATCGTCGCCGACGTCGGCTACCACGCGCTCGGGCTGTACGAGTCGCTCGGGTTCGAGCGCCGGGAGCACGTGTTCGGCGTCTGCTGCTGGCCGCGGACCGGCTCGGCCGACGGTGGCACGGCCGCTACGGTGTCTCGATCGAACGAGGAGGGTTGATGAGGGACTGGATCGTGATCGTGGTGCTGTACCTGCTCGGGATGGGCATCTTTCGTCTGCTCGGCGGCTTCGGGGCCGCGGGCGAGGCACTCCGGCAGTGGGGCCGGGCCTGGGCGACGCGGGCCACCGAGCAGGGCTCGACCAGCTCGTAGCGCGAAGCCGAACGCTCAGCTGTACGCGGCGCGGGCCCGCGCCCAGCGCGGGTCGTCGCGATGGATCTGATCCGGGTCGATGCCCTTCGCCTCCGCGAGCGCGAGCGCGAGCAGCTGGAAGCGGACGATGTCGACGGCCGGATGCCGCGTCGGGACGAGCGTCGTCTCGCAGCCGAGCTCGCGCAGCGCGGCGACCGCGTCGTGCGCCCGCTCCGCCGCCCGGCCCTCGCCTTCGAGGACGTAGGCGCGCACGGTCTCGTCGATCGCCGCGAGGTGGCCGTGCAGGAGCTGCTCGGTGTTGTGCGCGCCGGCGGAGACCCACGCGCCCTCGCGCAGCTTCAGCACCGCCTCCTGAGCGGTCGGCCAGTCGCGACCGGCGCCGGCGACGAGGATCTTCGTCTGCTCCGGCACGGGCTCGGAGGACGCGAGCGCCTCCTCGACCGCGTCCGGCAGCCACGCCACGTCCTCGCCGCGAAGGGCCGAGATCGCCGCCACCGCGCACGTGTAGCTCGCCGTGTGGCACCAGGACTTCTCGAGCTCCGGCGTGCACACGACGACCTCGTCCGCAAGCTCCGCGAGCGGCGATTCGGGCGCGCCGGTGACGAGCCAAACGGGGCCGTCGAATGCCTGCGCCGCCTCGAGCGTCATCGGCGTCGCGCCCTCGTGCGAGACGCAGACGAGCACGTCGGCGTCCAGCGGTGCGAGCACCGCGTCGAGCGCCTGCACCGCTCGCCCGCCCGTCTGCGCCGCGTGGAACGACGTGCCGCAGCCGGTGAAGACGGCGCGCGCGCCCTCCGGCAGCCTCCGATCGGTCGGCACCGCCCGCAGCCACTCGGGCTGCGCGAAGATCGCGCGTCTCGTCTCGCCGGGCACGACGCCTCTCTATAGCATCGGGCCGCAATGGCCGTCTTCGAACGCCAGGCACTCTCGAACGGGCTGCGGGTGCTCACCGCCCCGCTTCCGCACGCGCAGTCGGTCGCCTGCTTCGTGATGCTCGCGGCCGGCTCCCGCTACGAGCGCGCCGAGAACCGCGGCATCGCGCACTTCGCCGAGCACATGTTCTTCAAGGGCACCGAGCGCCGGCCCACCTCGCGCGACCTGACGACGCTCGTCGACGGGATCGGCGGCGAGTTCAATGCCTTCACCTCGAAGGAGTACACGGGCTACTACGTCCGGTGCGCGGGCGCCGACCGCGACACGGCGATCGACGTCCTCCTCGACATGATCCGCCACTCGAAGTTCGAACCCGAGGAGATCGAGCGCGAGAAGGGCGTGATCCTCGAGGAGATGAACATGTACTACGACACGCCGCGCGACCACATCGGCACGGTCTACGAGACGCTGATGTTCGGCGACAACCCGCTCGGCTGGGAGACGCTCGGGACGAAGGACACGATCCGCGCGGCGACGCGCGACACCTTCCTCGACTACATCGGCGACTGGTACACGCCCGACCGCATGGTGATCGGCGTCAGCGGCATGGTCGGGGACGACCTCCTGCGCTCGCTCGAGGAGCTCCTCGGCGACATGTCGGCGAACGGCCACGGCGCGCCGGCGCCGGCCGAGCTCGGCAAGCCCGAGGGTCCGCACGTCGCGATCCACCACAAGGACGCAGACCAGGCGCACATCATCCTCGGCGTCCCGAGCTACCCGATCGACCACCCCGACCGCTACGCGCTCCAGATGCTTGCGACGGTGCTCGGAAGCGGCATGTCCTCGCGCCTCTTCCTCGAAGTGCGCGAGCGCCGCGGGCTCGCCTACTACGTCCACGGGTCCAACCACTCCTACACCGACGCCGGCTCGCTCTACTCGCAGGCGGGCGTCGACCTCACCCGGATCGACGAGGCGATCGGCGTGATCGTGGAGCAGTTCCGGCGCATGGCGGAAGAGCCGGTTCCGGCCGACGAGCTCGAGAAGGCACGCTCGCTCGCGAAGGGCCGCTTCGTCCTCCACACCGAAAGCCCGCAGGGCCTCGTCATGTTCGGACTGCGGCGCGAGGTGCTCGAGGGCGAGGCGATGGAGCCCGAGCAGCTGCTCGCGGAGCTCGACCGCGTGACGGTCGAGGACGTGCAGCGCGTCGGTCAGGACCTGATCGACTCGAATGCGCTCCACCTCGCGGTGATCGGGCCGTTCGAGGACGACCTCGAGCGGTTCTCGAGCCTGCTTACCTGACCACCCCCTCCGACGCGGGCTACTCGAGGCTGAGCCAGTAGTCGACGAGGCTCGGCAGGATCGGCTGCGAGGTGACGTTAGACGACGCGCGTCACGTGACGAGTATCTCGCGATGGAGCCGGGCCGCGCGGCTCCCCGGCGTAAGGCACGAGGAGCTCAGCGGAGGACGAGCCGCGACACACGCTCGCCGAGCCGGCGGGCCTCGAAGGCCGAGATCCCGGCGCGGTGAGCGAGGACGACGACGACTCTCGGGCCGCTCGGCAGGTACGCGATCGCGGCGCTGCCGCGGACGTCGCTGGTCCAGCCGTCCTTCTCGGCGACCGGCGTCCCTTCCGGGAGCGCGAGCAGGCTCGAGCCGCGCCAGGCAAGCGCGAGGTAGCCGAGCGCGGCGCGCGCACGGTTCCGGTCGAGGCCGAGCTTGCGGATCGCCCATCGTTCCCCGGCCGCGGCCGCCTGCAGGCGGATGAAGGCGCGCCCGAGGTCGCGCGCCGTGGTCGTGCGCCACGTCTGGAGGGGCGGTGGCTTCGGCGCGTCCTCCGACGACGTGCTCGCCGACGTGCCCACGCGGTAGGGGCCCGGGTACGTGCTCGACCACATCCCGAGCCGCGAGAGCGCCCCGGCCGCGGCGCTCTCGCCGCCGACGAGGGCGACGATCCGGTTGGCTGCCAGGTTCGACGACCACGAGCCGAGCTGGCGCAGGTCGTAGTCGATCGGGGAGCCCGGTCCGGAGCCGAAGCGCCGGATTCCCTCGACGAGTGCGCCGAGCTTGACGAGGGATGCGGCGGGGAAGCGGGCGTCCGCGTTCCAGCCCGCATAGCGCCCGGTGCTCAGGTCGGCGACCCAGAAGGCGGCCCAGCCCTGATAGCTCCGGCCGAGCCGCTCGAGCGCGGCCCGCAGTCGGTCGTCCGTGTGGGTCGGCAGGTGGGGCACCGTTGCCGGCAGGCGCGGGAGCGCTGCCGGGAGCGGCAGGCCTCCCGGCCTGTGGTCGATCGTCTCCAGGGCGTGAATCTGCGCCCAGTCGCCCCGTTCCCGCGCGGCGTCGTAGGACGCCTGGAGGTCGGCCGGCGCAGCGGCGCCCGCCCCCGCGACGAGGGCCAGCGAGAGGGCGGCCGAGACTCGAATCAGCACGGAGATTCCGCCGATTCGAGCCCTCTAGTCCTGCTCCTCGTGCGAGCGTTCCCGCAGCTCCGCGACGACCGTGGGGTCGGCGAGCGTCGTCGTGTCGCCGAGCGGGCGGTTCTCGGCCACGTCGCGAAGCAGTCGCCGCATGATCTTGCCGCTGCGGGTCTTCGGCAGCTCCGGCGTGAAGACGATGTTCGCGGGCTTCGCGATCGGGCCGATCTTCGTCGCGACGTGGTTGCGCAGCTCCTCGAGCTTCTCGACCGATCCCTCCGCGCTCGACTTGAGCGTCACGAACGCGACGATCGCCTGGCCGGTGAGCGGGTCAGCCCGCGAGGCGACGGCGGCTTCGGCGACGTCGGGGTGGTCGACGAGGGCGCTCTCGACCTCGATCGTCGAGATGCGGTGTCCCGAGACGTTCATCACGTCGTCGACCCGGCCGAGCAGCCAGAAGTCGCCCTCGGCGTCGATCCGCGCTCCGTCGCCCGCGAAGTAGACGTCGCCGTACTTCGACCAGTACGTCTCGCGGTAGCGCGCGTCGTCGCCGTAGATGCCCCGCAGCATCGCGGGCCACGGCCGCCGCAGCACGAGGTACCCGCCGCCACCCGGACCGACCTCCTCGCCGGCCTCGTTGTAGACGGCTGCGTCGACGCCGGGGAACGGCTTCGTCGCCGAGCCCGGCTTGGTCGTCGTGATTCCCGGCAACGGCGTGATCAGGATCATCCCCGTCTCGGTCTGCCACCACGTGTCGACGACCGGGCAGCGACCGCCGCCGATGTGGTCGGAGTACCAGACCCAGGCCTCGGGGTTGATCGGCTCGCCGACCGTCCCGAGCAGCCGGAGGCTCGTGAGGTCGTGGCGCCCGGCGAACTCCGGGCCCCACTTCATGTGGGCGCGAATGGCAGTCGGCGCCGTGTAGAGGATCGTGACGCCGTAGCGCTGGACGATGTCCCACCAGCGGTCCTTGTCGGGGAAGTCGGGCGTGCCCTCGTACATGACCGAGGTGGCGCCGTTGCAGAGCGGGCCGTACACGATGTAGCTGTGGCCGGTGACCCAGCCGACGTCGGCGGCGCACCAGAAGACGTCCGTGTCACGCTTCAGGTCGAAGATGTAGTGATGCGTCGTGGCGACGCCGACGAGGTAGCCGGCGGTCGTGTGCGCGATCCCCTTCGGCTTGGCGGTCGTCCCCGACGTGTAGAGGAGGTAGAGCAGGTCTTCTGCATCCATCGGCTCGGGCGGGCAGTCCGAGTCGTCGGTCGCGAGCTCGTGCCACCAGTGGTCGCGACCGTCTGTCATCGGCGCCTCGCCGCCCGTGCGGCGCACGACGAGCACCTTCTCGACGGTCGGGGAGTCGGCGAGCGCCTCGTCGGCGGTGCGCTTGAGCGGCACCGGCGAACCGCGCCGCCAGGCCTCGTCCTGCGTGACGAGCACCTTGCAGCCCATGTCGTGCAACCGATCTGAGAGCGCGTCGGCCGAGAAGCCCCCGAAGACGACCGTGTGTGGGGCGCCGAGCCGTGCGCAGGCGAGCATCGCGACCGGCAGCTCGGGGATCATGCCGAGGTAGATGCCGACCGGCGTCCCCTTGCCGACACCGAGCGACTTGAGCGCGTTCGCGCACGCGACGACCTCGCGCTGCAGGTCGGCGTAGGTGATCGCCCGGCGGTCGTCGGTCGGCTCTCCCTCCCAGAGGTAGGCGACCGTGTCACCGCGTCCTGCCTCGACGTGCCGGTCGACGCAGTTGTAGGCAACGTTGAGCTTGCCGCCGAGGAACCACTTCGAGTAGGGCAGCTCCCACTCGAGCACCTGTGAGAACGGCTCGAACCACGTGACGCGCTCGCGCCCCTCGCGCTCCCAGAACGCCTCGAAGTCGTCGTCGTAGATCTCGGGCTGCGCGTTGGCCTGCGCAGCGAACTCCGGAGGCGGTGGGTACCGCCTCTCCTCGAGGAAGAGAGTGTCGATCGCCTGGCCGGTCGTCTCGGTGCTCACGTGCACGCTCCTTGGTCGACTGCAGCCGTGAATCTTCGCGCATCTGCCGATCGCCTGTGCGCAAGCGACCCCGGGCCGTGCCGTCCAGGCAGGCCCGGGGTCGTCGGGGATGGCGCTACTTCTCCTTGTTCTTGATCTTCTGGCTGACGGCGGCGAGGGCGTCGACGATGCCCTCGCCCCAGATCGAGTTGAACGCGGTCGTGCCGGTGCAGGTCGCGTTGAACGAGGCCGGCCTTCCGACCCGATCGTGTAATCGAGCAAAGGCGGGTCCGGACACGGATGGTCCGTGGCCGCCGTCGTCAGGATCGTCTCGACCTGGTCCGGATCCATTCCGCGTTCCCCTCCGTGGCGATCGCCGTACTCGCTGACGATCAGCGCGGCGACGCCGACCGCGTGCGGCGAGGCCATCGAGGTGCCCTGCAGGTACTGGTAGTACGCGCAGGTGCCTTCCTGGCAATCGCGTACGACGAACGGCGTGTTCGGCGTGCCGTCGGGGTTGAGCTAGCCGTTCTCGATCGCGAGCGCCTCCGGATAGGCGGAGAGAACGAGGTTCGTCACCTGCAGGCTCTGCGGCGTGCCCGCGTAGTCGCGGAAGTAGCCGCCGGGCGCCGTCACCGCCGTCTGCTCGGTGCCCCAGTTGGAGTAGTCGGCCTTGATCGTGCTCGGGCCGACCGCGCCGATCGAGATCACGTGCTCGCCCTCGGTCGGCATGATCAGGCACCCGTTGTCGACCGTCCGGTGGTACGCGACGCCCGGCTCGGGCGGGTAGTCCGGGCTGGTGTCGTCGACGGTCGGGTTGCCGGTGTCCGTGTGCTCGTTGCCCTCGGACGCGATCAGCGTCACGCCGTGGAGGTGGGCGTAGTCCAGCGCCCGGTTCGTGGCGGCGATGATCGTCCGCTGCTCGAGCTGAGCCTCTGGCGAGTCGGCCGGGTTCGCCGCGCAGTTGAAGAGCCACGGGTCGATGAAGTAGCTCATGTTCACGACGTCGACGCCGTTGTTCGCCGCGTACGTCAGCGCGTCCACGGACGGCTGCAGGAAGAAGAACCCCGAGTCCTGGCCGGCGCGGAGGTTGACGAGCGTCACGTCGGGCGCGACGCCCGCGATGCCGAGACCGTTGATCGCCGCGCCGATGATGCCGGCGACGTGCGTCCCGTGGCCGTTGTCGTCCTCGTCGGCCGGGTCGACGCAGGTCGGGTCCTCGCACGGGCCGTCCACGTCCGGGATGTCGGTCGTGAAGTTCCGCGAGAGCTCGCCGTCGAAGTTGGGCGCGATGTCCGGATGGCTGCCGTCGACGCCCGTGTCGATGATCCCGACCAGCACGCCGTCGTCACCGCGGTGCTTCTTGTACGAGCCGACGCTCGTCGCGTGCATCATCGCCATGTCCCACTGGAGACCCGCAAGCGGCTCCTCGCCCTTCTTGAACTTGACGCCCTTGCCGGGCTTCTCAGCCTTGGCCGTAGCCTGTTCAGCCGCACTCAACTCCGCCGGATCCGGCTTCAGGCGCTCGGACGGCGCCTGGCGACCGACTGGCACGTTCCGGGCTGCGCCCTGGATGGCCGCCGCCTTCGAGACGTCGGTGACGAAGCTCGGATTCGCCGACGTGACCGTTGCGACGCCCACGTCGGTGTTCTCTTTCACGAGCTGACCGCCGGCTGCCGCGATCGCCTGGCGGGCCGCTGCAGGCGAAGCATTGCCTGCGTACAGCACGACGAACTCCTCGGTCTGCGTCTGGCCGTCGCCGCCCACCGCCGTCGCGGGCAGCAGAACGAGAGTGACGGCGAGCGCGAGTGCCAGAAGATGGCTCTTTCTCACCTCGATGCTCCTTTCTCCGGGATCCCGGCGGCTCGTGAGCCGCCCGTACCGCCGCAGGCCGCATCGATGTCTCCTGGGGGACTATGAACCCATCCGCGCGTCCGCGAAACCCGGGACACTCCCGGGGTGGCGGGTCAGCGAGCGGGGGTCGGAGCGTCGGGTGCGGTGTGTCGGCCGCCGCGGCGGCCGCGTTTGGGGGTGGTGCTGAGGCCGCGGTGGCGGCGTGATTGGCGCCAGAGGTCGGTGAGGAAGGTGTGGGTGGTGTTGCGGATCGCGGCGTGGTGTTTGTGGTTTTCGGACCAGGGTGTGCCGGGGAGGGCGGGGCGGCCGGGGGGTCCGCAGCTGGGGCAGGTGTGGTTGTGGTGTTTGTTGGTGTAGCGGGCGCGGGCGGCGAGGTAGAGGGTGCGGTAGGGGGAGTTGGGTGTGCGCATGAACTGGTAGCCGAGTTTCCAGGCGGCTTGTTTGGCGGCTGGGTTTCCTTGTTTGAACAGTTCTTGCTGGGTCATGCCGGGGTTGCGGCTGCTGCGGGCGGGGTCGCCGTGGCCGCAGTAGGCGAGCAGTTGGGCGGCGGTGCGTTCCTGGTAGCCGTCGATGATCCAGACGCGTTTCTGGTTGGGGGCTGTGGCCCAGTGGCCGACGGCGCGCAGGCTGGGCTCGCCGGTGAGCGCGATCAGCCTGGCGATCAGCTTTTCGCCGCAGCCGGGGATCGAGGCTGCCCAGGGGGCGAGCGGGTGGTGGCGCCAGACCCGTTTCAGCATCAGCTCGGCGCGCTGCTCGGCGTCGAGCAAGGGCCCGTAGGCTTCGTGTAGGTGCGGTAGCGCGTCGCCGTAGGCGCGTTCGGCGGCGAGGATGCGGTTGCCGGACATGATCCGCATCCGTTGTAGGTCGTCGAGTGTCGAGGCGAGCACGCGCAGCACGGTCAGGTCGACCGGGGTGCTGATCGGGGTGGGGAGGCCCCGCGCGGGCGCACTTGTACTAGCTGCCTTGGCAGCGACCACTACATTGCCCGCGCGTAGGAGGAAAGCATCCCCACCTAGGAGCCACTACCGCTCATGGCAGCGGCTCCGGTTCTGGCAGCGGCGGCAGCTCGGCGCGCAGCTCCGCGAGCACCGGCGCTCCTTCGGCTCGCATCAGCGCCGCGACCTGACGGCACCACTGCGCCCGGCGCAAGACGCCGATCGCAAACGACTCGTACCAGGCGGCGCGCCGATCCAAATCCTCGGGTGTCACCTCGCCCGCCGCCTTCCAGGCCGGTGTCCCGTCCTCGGCCGGGATCCAGAACCCCGTGAGTCGCATGTTCGCCTCCGCGAGCGGCTGCCCCGGCCGCAAAGCAAGCTCATAGCCGCGGCGGCGCTGGCCAAGCTGCTTGCGCGCGATCTCCGCGATCAGATCCTCCGACAGCATCACCAGCTGCGCCGCAAGCCACTCGGGATCATGCGACCTCTCCAACCGGCGCGCGATCTCGAGCGGATCCTTGAACCCAAGCTCGATCAGCTGACGCACCGCAGCCTCGAGCGACGACGACGCGCCGGTGACCACCTCAGACTGAAGCATCATCGAGCCCCACTACGCAACGCCAAGACGGGCTGCTGGACGAGGACACACCGGACACCCCGAAGCGCACGGCACTCCCCCGCCCCACACAGCCCGCACACGGCGCACGATCGGCACACGGGGGCCCGAGCGAGAAGCAGCGCGGTTGGCATCGAGCTCGCCATCTGGGAAGCAGCTCCTGTCCAGGGTTCCGGGGTGTCGTGCGACGCGTGATGGACGTTGCACAAACGCTATAACGCGCACAACAGGGGTTTCCCTAGGGTTGTCGGGTCTGAAATAGTCGAGCGGTGTCGATTGCCGCCTTCGTGTGAGCCTCGTGCGCCAGCGGGATTTGTCAGCGGGTTTGGCGGTCGGTGGGGATGTCGAACGAGCGCTGGAGAACATCGCTGTCCCGAGCTATGTCCTCGACACGGCGGGCCTGGTCCGGTGGATCAATCCGGCCGCCGAGCGGCTCGTTGGTGATGTGCGCGGTCGCCACTTCACCTCGGTCGTCGCGCCCGAGGACCGTTTGCGCGCACGCGAGCTTTTCACGCGCAAGGTCCTCGGCACGGTCTCAGCCACAGATACGACCGGAGTCTTGGTTTCAACCGGGGGGACGCGCCTGGCTCTGGAGATCAGTTCCGTCCCTCTCATGAGCGGTGAACGGGTGGTCGGGGTCTTTGGCCTGCTGGGCCGACCTCTCGATGAAGAGCCCATCGCACCGCACCCGCATTTGACCCCGCGCCAAACGGAGGTGTTTGGTCTCCTCCAGCAGGGACGCTCAACCAAACAGATCGCTCAGGAGCTTCACCTGAGCGCCGAAACAGTCCGCAACCACATCCGGCACATCCTCCGCACCCTCGGGGTGACCAGCCGGCTCGAGGCCGTCGCCGTCGTCCGACACGGCGGCTGAGACGTCGATCAGCGTAGCCCGTCCGCTCAGGGAGGTTCGTGGTTCACCTCCCACACTCGAGCGCGGACACGCGGCGCAGACGTCCCCGGCCACGCCGAGATCATTTGTCAGCCTCGCCGAAAGATGACCCGATCAGGCCAAGTGCGCCCGAGACCCGTGGCGCTACCTTGGCTCTCTAGACGCGACAAAACGCTGCGAGGAACGAATGAACCCACTGCGGTGGCGGAAGATGACGTCGGCCCTGTCTGACGACACGGCCCAGAACGTCCACAAGATCGAGGGGTCGGGGTCGTGGGAACAGGCCACCGTCGCGCGATGCTGATCGGGCGGGCCGAGGAGCGCAATCGGATCGACCTGCTCATCGAGCAGGGGCGCGACGGCGCGAGCGCGGCTCTGATCCTGCATGGCGATCCGGGGATCGGGAAGTCGACGCTGGTCGACTATGCAGTCGCCCAGGCAGAAGGATTCACCGTCCTCCGAGTCCAGCCGCTCGAGGCGGAGGCGGAGTTGCCATTTGCAGGTCTCTCCTTTCTTCTCCGGCCGCTGCTGCCGTTGCTCGACCGGCTCCCCGAGCCGCAGGTGGCCGCACTCTCGGCGGCGTTGGCGCTCGGGCCGCCCGCGCCAGGTGACCGCTTCGCCGTCGCCGCGGCGACGCTGAGCATCCTTGCCGCGGGAGCGGAGGAAGCTCCGCTCCTCGTCGCGGTCGACGACGCGCAGTGGCTCGACGGGCCCTCGCGGGAGGCGCTCCTCTTCGCGGCCCGCCGGCTCGGCAGGGAGGGCGTCGTGGTCGTGCTCGCGGCACGCGATCGTCCCTGGCTCGAGGCCGCCGGGATCGAGCGGCTCGAGGTGACGGGGCTCCCGGAGGGCGACGCGCGAACGCTGATCGACGCGTCGAAGCGCACCGTCGGCACCAAGGTGCGTGAAAGGGTCATCGGCGACACCGCCGGCAACCCGCTCGCGATCCTCACGGCGCTCGACGCCCTGAGCGATGCGCAGCTCGCCGGGACCGAGCTGATTGCAGGCCCGCTCCCGGTCGGCGGCGAGCTGGAGGAGGGCTTCACGCGGAGGCTCGACTCGTTCCCGGCTGACACGCGCAGGGCGGTGCTGGTCGCTGCCGCCAGCGACACCGGCGACCTCGGGGAGATCACGTGCGCCCTCGCGACGCTCTCCCTCGACCAGTCGACGCTCGAGCCGGCCGTCGAGGAAGGCCTGATCGCGTTCGAGCAGACGCGGCCCTCAGCGGCAGTTGAGTTCAGCCATCCCCTGGTCCGTTCGGCCGTCTACCACCGCGCTGATCGTGCCGACCGCGCCGCTGCCCACAAGGCGCTTGCGCTCACGCTCCCACCGGAGGCGGCTGACAGGATCGCCTGGCATCTGGCAAGCGCTGCTCAAGGGCCCGACGAGGAGGTCGCGGCGCTCCTCGAAGCAAGCGGCAATGCCGCGCAGGCTCGGCTCGGCCACACCTCCGCCGCGCTCGCCTACGAGACGGCGGCGCGGCTCAGCCCGGACGACGCCGATCGCGTGCGCCGCACGATCACCGCCGCACAGGCTCACTGGCTCGGCGGCGATCCGGCTCGAGTCGACGAGCTCCTCCTGGCCATCCTTCCACTCGCCGTCGATCCTGAGCTCCGGGCCGACATCCAGATCATGCGGGCGGCGGCGCTCTTCTTCACCGCTCCGGCGCGGGAGCTGTACACCCTCCTCCAGACCGAAAGCGAACGCATTGCCCCCATCGATCCCGTGCGGGCGGCCGCGATGCTCTGCCAGGCTGCGGGCTGCTGCCTGATGGCGGGCGAGCTCAGCCTGTCGATCGAGATCTCGCGGCGCGCGCTCGCCCTCGCCCAGCCGACCGGTGCACCGGTGTCCGCCGTTGCCGCCGGAGTGCTCGCCGGGAGCCTCGTCTTCCGGGGCGAGACCGAAGAGGCGACGGCGATTCTCGAGCCCCTGGTGCCGATGCTCGACACGGTCGACCCACTCGGCGAGGCGAGCCAGCACATCGCGCTCACGGCACAACACCTGAGCTTCCTGGAGGACTTCGACCGTGCTCGGGGGACGCTCGACCGCGTGATCCAGGCGGCACGACGTGCAAGCGCGCCGAGCCTGCTTCCGTTCCCGCTCGCGGTCCTGTCGGAGCTCGAGCTCCGACTCGGGCGCGTCCCCGCGGCATACGCCGCTGCGGCGGAGTCCGTCCGCCTTGCGGACGAGACCGGCCAGGGTGTCGGTGGTTTCTCGTACGTCGTGCTGGCCCGCGTCGAGGCCGTGCTCGGGCTCGAGGAGGAGTGCCGGGCGCACGTCGCGGCCGGCCGCGAGCTTGCTCGAAAGGCCGGTGCCAGCTCGATCGAGTGGTACGGGGAAGCAGTGCTCGGGTTGCTCGATCTTTCCCTCGGGAACCTCGAGGAGGCTTTCGCCCACACGCGCGAGGCAGCGCGGATGGAGGTGAGCATGGGCGTCGTCCTCCCGGTGATCGTTCCGGTGCGGCCCGACCTGATCGAGGCTGCGATCCGGCTCGGACGAACAGACGACGCGGCCCGCGAGCTCGAGGTGCTCGAGCAGCAGGCCCGGCAGACGGGCGTCCGCTGGGCCGCGGCGACTGCCGCACGCTGCCGCGGGTTGATCGACGACGAGTCGACCTACGAGACGACGTTCGCCGAGGCGCTCGCCCTCCGCGGCGACACCTTCCCCTGGGACCGAGCCAGGACGGAGCTCTGCCTCGGCCGCCGCCGCCGTCGCTCGCGCCGCAGGGCCGATGCGCGCAGAAGCCTCCTGTCCGCGCTCGCGACGTTCGAGTCGCTCGGCTCCAAGCTGTGGGCCGAACAGACCCGCAAGGAGCTGCGCGCGACCGGCCTGACCGTCGCGCCGACCGAGGACCCAAGTCTGCGCGACCTGACGCCGCAGGAGCTCCAGGTCGCCCTGATCGTCGCGCAGGGAGCGACGACGAAGGAGGCCGCCGCAGCGCTCTTCCTGAGCCCGAAGACGATCGAGTTCCACCTCGGCAACACGTATCGCAAGCTCGGCGTGAGCTCGCGCACGGAGCTCGTCCGCCGCATCGAGCACCTGGACGCGGCTCAGACGGCGTAACAGAGCTGACGCGAGCCGTGGCTCAACGGTGGGTCACGGTTACGAGGCTGTGAGCGATGCGCCGAGCTGCTGCCGCGAGCGGATGCCGAGCTTGCGGTAGGCGTTCGTCAGGTGCACCTCGACCGTCTTCGGGGTCACGAACAGCGTCTGTGCGATGTCGCGGTTCGACTGCCCGGCGGCTGCGAGGTCGGCCACGCGCCCCTCGCTTGCCGTGAGTGACTGCACGCCGCGAAGCGCCGACGTCCGCGGCCTCGCGTAGAGGGCGGCTTCGGCCGCCTTCGGCGCGGTTCTCGGCCCAGATGCGGCCGCCTTGCGCTTCGGCGAGATCCCGTGGTAATTGCGCCGGCGACGCTCGCTACCGGGCGGCTCGAAGCCGTACCACCGCTTCCAGTCCGCCGCCCGGTCGCGGGTGCAGCTCGATCTCGCCGCCGTCGGCCTGAACGAGCCGACGTACGATCGCGAGCCCGAGGCCGAAACCCGTCCCAGTGTGCCCGGCGCGCCAGAAACGGTCGAAGGCATGGGCGAGCTCCACCCCCGTCATGCCGGGACCACGGTCCTGAACGAGGACCTCGACCCAACCGTTCGACCGGGCGGCGGTGACGTCGATGCTCGAGCCTTGCGGCGCGACTTCGAGTGCGTTGGCGAGCAAGTTGTCGAGCACTTGCTCGATTCGACCCGACGTCACCCTGGCATGCGGACTGCCCTCGATATGCGCCGCGAGCCGCACCCCGTGCTCGGCGGCGAGCGGCGTCCAGGCTCGGACGCGCTCGTCGACGGCAGCGGCGACGTCGAGCTCGACAGGCACGCCGGCAGCACGGTCTGCCCGGGCGAGCGTGAGGAGTCCGTCGACGAGCGCGCCCAGCCGCTCCACCTCGTCGAGCGCCACCTCGAGCTCGGCTTCGCGCTCGCCGTCGTCGCCGTCTGCCAGGTTCTCGAGCCGCAGGCGCAACGCGGTCAGCGGCGTGCGCAGCTCGTGCGAGGCGTCGGCGACGAATTGCTCCTGAGAGCGCACCAGGGCGTCGAGCTTCGCGACCATCTCGTTGAACGCGCGCCCGAGTCGTTGCAGCTCGGGCGGGCCTTCGAGCGGGACGCGCGCTTCGAGCTCGCCCTCGGCAACCCGGTCGGCAGCAGCCTCGACCGTGCGCAACGGACGTGTGATCCAGGCAGCGAAGCCGGCTCCGAGCGCGACGGCGACCGCCAGGACGACGGCGGCGATCGCAGCCAGGATCAGCCAGTAGCGCCGCACGCGCGCATCGACTTCGGAGGTCGGGTAGGTGATCCGGACGGCGCCGTGGACGACACCGCCGGAGGCGGCCGGGACCGCCACGTAGAGGAGATCGGTGCCGAGCGTCTGCGAGTGGCGAACACCCGCGGCGATCGTGCCGTCGAGTGCCGCGGCGATCTCGGGGCGTGTCGAGAAGTCAGCGCCGGTCGCCCTCGATCCGGAGTCGACGAGCGTGCGGCCGCCTGCGTCGACAACGATCACCCGCCCGCCCGTGTCGTTCTGGTATCGGCGGGCAAGCGCGTTTACGGTCGAGGGGATCGGGACGCCCCGCTCGAGCGCGTCCTCGGCGAGCGAAGCGATCGCAACGGCGTCGCGCTCGACGCTCGTGCTCAGGTCGTGACGCTCGTTGCGCGCGTAGGAGATCCCGAGCGGCACCTCGAGGAGCGCCAGCACGACGACGGCGAGCAGCAGGTAGCTCGCGAGAAGGCGTCTGCTCACGAATGCGGTACGAGCCGCAGCCCGACTCCGCGCACCGTCTCGATCCAGCCGGGATCGCCGAGCTTCTTGCGCAGCGAGGCGACGTGCACGTCAACCGTCTTCGTCGGCCCGAACCACTCGGTGTCCCACACCTCACGCAGGATCCGCTGCCGCGACACGACGCTCCCGGGCTCCGACGCGAGCAGCACGAGCAGGTCGAACTCCTTCGTCGTCAGCGCGAGCGGCGTGTTTCCGAGGCTAGCCCGGCGGCCGCTGACGTCGACCTCGAGCGCGCCCACCGTGAGCTGCGAGCGCTCGCTGCCGGGACGAGCTCGGCGCATCACGGCCCGAATGCGGGCGAGCAGCTCGCGAAACCCGAACGGCTTGACGATGTAGTCGTCCGCGCCGAGCTCCAGACCGACGACGCGATCGACCTCCTCGCCCTTCGCCGTGACCACGATGATCGGCACGTCCGAGCGCGCGCGCAACCGCCGGCACACCTCGGTCCCGTCCATACCAGGCAGGCGCAGGTCGAGCAGGACGAGATCGGGAAGCTGCACTTCGAGCGCCTCTTCCCCGCTCACGACGCGCCTCACCTCGAAGCCCTCGCGACGCAGCCCCTCGGCGAGCGGCTGCGCGATCGTGTCGTCGTCTTCAACGAGCAGGATCCGCACGCCCGGATGGTCGCACGCGGCGGCGCCGGCGAGCCGCAGTCGCTGGAGATGCCTTACCCGCGCTTGGAGAAGCTTTACCTGCGTCTGGCCCGGAGCTTGCCGGCGGCCCCCTACGGTCGTAGTCGTCTTCACGCCGATCAGGAGGTTCCCAATGCCACGTAAGCACCTGTTCGTCATCGTCGTCCTTCTCGGTGCGGCGGTGGTGGCCGGCCTGCTGGCTGCCACGCGCACGACGGCGCTCGGCACTGCTGCGAGCTCCGCGACGAAGGCGCAGATCACCGCCAAGTCCCGCTCCCTCGACCGGCTCGAGACCTCGCTCCGGCAGGCGCTCGCCAAGAAGCCGCCTGCCGTCACGTCCGCCGAGCGCTCCTCCGCCTCGGCACCTGCACCGCGAACGGTCTACGTCCATGCCGGCTCCCCGTCCGGACAGTCTTACGACGGCGAGCACGAGGGCGGCCAGAGCGAAGACGCGTACGAGCACGAGGGTCGGGGCGAGAGTGACTGACCGCGTCGTCCGTCTCTACGCCGCCGTGGCGGCGGCGCTTGCCTTCTTCCTCGCCTGGGCGGGAATCGCGGCGCGCCCCTGGGCACAGTCCCCCGCGAACCCCGAGCTCGCCGCCCTCACCCAGCGCGAGGAGCGGCTCCAGCGCGACGCGAAGCTCGTCCAGCAGCTCGTCGACCGTCGCCAGGCGGCCTACCGCGCCGCAGTCGCCCGGTCGCGCGCCGCGGCTGCGGCAGCCGCGGCGCCTCCGGTGCGGATCGTGACCCTCCCACCGGTTGCGACGACGAGGACCTCCTGATGCTGCGCCGGCGCTTCCGCGCGATGGGCACGGAGATGGAGCTCGTCCTCGACGCACCGGCGCGCAGCGAGGCGTTCAGGGCGCTCACCGCGGCGGAGTCCGAGCTCCGACGCCTCGAACGGCTGCTCTCGCGCTTCGACCCCGGCTCGGAGCTCTCGCAGCTCAACCGTGACCGAGCAACGCGGGTCGGGCCGGAGCTGCTGGAGGTCGTCGAGCTGGCTCTCGTCGCACGCGAGCGGACGAGGGGGCGCTTCGACCCGACCGTGCACGACGCGCTCGTCGCTGCGGGCTACGACCGCTCGTTCGAGCACGTGCCGAAGCAGTCTCATCGCTCGTGTCCCAGCCCGGTCACGTGCGCCGGACGCGTCCACCTCGACAGAGCGACCTCGACGATCGAGCTCGAGCGAGGCGTCCACCTCGACCTCGGCGGGATCGCGAAGGGCTACTCCGCCGACCGGGCAGCGGCGATCCTCGCGGCCGCCGGCCCCTGCCTTGTCGACGCCGGGGGAGATATCGCCGTCTCCGGTCGTCCCTGGCCGATTGGCGTGGAGACAGGAGACGGAACGCTGACCCTGGAGCTCGACCGCGGCGCCGTCGCAACCTCCGGCCGCGACCGCCGACGGTGGACACGCGGGGACGAAGAGCAACACCACCTCATCGACCCGGCTACGGGACGGCCGGCCGCCGTCGACCTCCTGCGGGTCACAGTCGTCGCGGGGACCGCCGTCGAAGCCGAGGTGACGGCGAAGGCGCTCTTCCTCGCCGGTGCCGACGCAGCCGTGAGCGAGGCGAACAGATGCGGGACTCCGGCCGTGCTCGTGACCTGCGACTGGCGGACGCTTCTCACCGGAGGGCTCGCGTGAAGACCGACCCGACCTTCTGGATCCTCGCGCGGTCGAGCGGCGTCGTCGCCTACACGATGCTCACCGCATCCGTCCTCGCCGGGCTCGTGCTCAAGTCCCGCCCCTTTGGGCCAAGGCTGAGGTCGGTGACCGTCACCGATCTTCACCGCTTCCTCGCGCTGCTCGGCCTCGGAGCGCTCACCTTGCACGGGACAGCCCTCCTGCTCGACCGCGCGGTACCGATGGGGATCGCCGCCCTGCTCGTGCCAGGCGCCGCTGCCTACCGCCCGCTCGCCACCGCCTTCGGCGTGCTCGCCGCCGAGCTGATGCTGCTCGTCTACTCGTCCTTCTCGCTTCGCGGGCGCATCGGCATGCGCAACTGGCGCCGCCTGCACTGGGCGACCTACCTCGTCTTTGCGCTCGCGACGCTGCATGGGCTCGCCGCCGGCACCGACAGCGGCACGACCTGGTCGCTCGTCCTGTACGGCGCCGCTGTGGGGGCCGTCACTGCGGCCGCCGCTTGGCGCGCACTCGTTCCACCCGAGAAAGGAGACACAAGATGTATCGAGTCGAGATCGACCGTTCGCTCTGCAGTGGGTTCGGCAGCTGTGCCGAGCTCGCGCCACGCAACCTGAAGCTCGGCGACGACGGCCTCGCCCACGTGACCGACCCCCGTACGGACGACCCCGCGATTCTCGAGGCGGCGGCGTCCTGCCCCATGGGCGCGATCGCCGTTTTCGACGAGGTCAGGCGCGCCGCCTGATGGTCCGGCGCATCCTCATCGTCGGCGCCGGCCTAGCAGGCAGCCGCTGCGCGCAGACACTGCGCGCGGAGGGTTTCGACGGCGCGATCGCGTTGCTCGGCGAGGAGCAGGGGCTTCCGTACGAGCGGCCGGCTCTGTCGAAGGACTTCCTCGCCGGGTCGCGGGCCGAGCTCGCGCTGCAACCGGCGTCGTTCTGGTCGGATCGGGAGATCCTGCTCCTCGCCGGGATGAGAGTCGAGCGGATCGACCCAGTCGCGAAGCTCGCACGGACACGCGCGGGCGACTTCTGCTTCGATGCCCTGGTGATCGCGACGGGTGCGAGGGCGCGGCACCTGCCGGGCCTCGCCGGCACCGGCGTCCACGTCCTGAGAACGCTCGCCGACGCAGCGCGGCTACGTTCGGAGCTCGTGGCGGGCCGGCGACTCGCGATCGTCGGGGCCGGATTCGTCGGCACCGAGGTCGCGTCCACCGCCCTCGCGCTCGGGCTCGAGGTGACGATCGTCGACGTCGCCCGCTTCCCCTTCGAGCGCACGCTCGGCCCGGAGATCGGACGTGTTCTCGCTAGGCGCTACCGCGCCCACGGCGTCGACCTGAGACTCGGCACGCAGATCGCCGGACTCCGCCGCGACGCGCGCGGCGCCGTTCGAGGTCTCGCGCTCGCCGACGGAAACGAGCTGCAGACCGACCTCGTGCTCGTCGCCGTGGGCGCCCAGCCCGCGGACGAGCTGACCCGCGGGCTCGTGGGCGGAGCGGCGAGCGGCATCCCGACCGACGCCGCCGGACGGACGTCCGTCCCGGACGTCTACGCGTGCGGCGACGCCGCCGCCCCCTGGCACCCGGCCCTCTCCCGCTCGCTCCGGCTGGAGCACTGGACGAGCGCGGCGACCCAGGGCGCCGCCGTCGCACGCGCGATCCTCCGACAGGAGCAAGAGCCCGTTTTCGCACCGTACTTCTGGTCCGACCAGTTCGGCTTCAGACTTCAGCACGTCGGCTTTCCCGAAGGCTGGACGCGCGTCGTGCTCCAAGGCGACGAGGACTCCCTCGAAGCGCGTTACCTCGACGCAGACGATCGCCTTGTCGCCGTACTCCTCGTGAACCGGCCGGCCCATGTCGCACAGCTCCGGCGACGGATCACCACCGAGCTCGTCGCCGCCTGACAGTGCGAACCCGAACCATGCGCGTCCTGCTCGCCGTCGCCGCGGCCCTCGCACTCGCGGCAGCCGGAATCGCCGTCAACTTCGTCCTGCTCGGCTATGCCGACTCACGCCACGACCCGGTCGGGAAGCTCAGCCCTCGAGCCACGATCACACGGCAGACCTTTCCAGTCCCGACGCAGACGGTCGGGGGACACGTCGGCGAGGCCGACAGCGAGGAAGCCGACGACTAGGCCCCTGGGCAGGGGCCGCCGTAGGCCAGGGGACCCGCGATGCTGATCCCTCGAAGCCTGCCCCGCCGAATCGCGGGCGATGAGTTTTGGCCCGCTCGGCCGTCTCAAGTTCGATCACGATCTTCAATGGGGGTGGCCGGATGTCAAGGACACTGTTGCTCGTGGGAACACGGAAGGGCTGCTTCGTGCTCGAGAGCGAGGGCGTGCGCAGCGACTGGAAGCTACGCGGGCCGTTGTGCGAGAGCTGGCCCGTCTACCACGCGATCTACGACGCGGCTTCGGGGACGATCTTCGCCGCGGCCGCAAGCGAATGGCACGGCTCCGCCGTCTGGCGGAGCGGCGACCTGGGCGAGACCTGGGCGCTCTCGAGCGAGGGCCTCGCCTTCGACGAGGAGGGGACTCGCAAGGTGTCGAAGATCTCCTCGCTTGCCGTGACCGACGGCGGCGTGCTCGCCGGCGTCGAGGCGCCGGGCATCTTCGAGAGCTGCGACGGCGCGGAGAGCTGGTCGCTTCTGACCACGCTCGCGGGCCAGCCGGGGAGCGAGGAGTGGGACGATCCCGGTAACCAGCCGCCGGGTCACCTCGGCATCTCGGCGATCACCCCGGACGGGGACGACACGGCGCATTTCTGGGCGATCGTGCAGGGCGTCGGCCTCTTCGAGACGGACGACGGCGGGACGACGTGGACGCCCCGCAACAGGGGACTGCGCGCCGACTGGCCGCGTCCCCACGAGGAGGTCGGCTTCTGCGTCCACCGACTCGTGCGCTCGCCCACCGACCCGAGCCGGATGTACCAGCAGAACCACGTGGGCGTCCATCGAAGCGACGACGGAGGACACTCGTGGTTCGAGATCACCGACGGATTGCCGAGTGAGTTCGGTTTCGCGGCCGCCGTTCACCCGCACGACCGCGACACCTTCTACGTGATCCCGCTCGACCCCGGCCACGCTCGTTGCATGCCCGAGGGCCGAGCCGCCGTCTGGCGCACCCGCGACGGCGGCGAGAGCTGGCACCGGCTCGACCGCGGCCTGCCTCAGCGTGATGCCCATCTCGGCGTGCTGCGAGCGGCGATGACGATCGACCGGCACGAGGTGCCCGGCCTCTACTTCGGGACGAGCACCGGCCAGGTCTACGCGAGCGTGGACGAGGGCGAGAGCTGGAACGAGATCGCGAGCTATCTGCCGCCGGTCTGGTCGGTCGAGGTCGCGGTCGTCGAGTAGGAGCCGTGGCCGACCTCCACCTGCCGGGCACGCTGACACCGCTCTTCGCCGGCCTGCCGCGCCGCGTCGAGGTCGACGCAACCACCGTCGACGAGGCGATCGACGAGCTGGAGCGACGCTGGCCGGGGCTGCGCGACCGACTGTGCGAGCCGGGCCCGGCCCTGCGGCAGCACATCCACGTCTACGTCGACAAGGAGCGGGCGGCGCTCGAGACGGCTCTCGAGCGCCGCTCGCGCGTCGACGTCGTCGCGGCGATCAGCGGCGGTTAGCCCGCCCGAGGCTCCGGCCTCACTAGCCCGGCTTGTGGAGGACGTACCAGCCGGTCTCGACCGTCTGGTCGCTCGGTGCGAGCGTCCGCGCGTGTTCGCGCTCCTCGCTCGAGCAGCCGGCCAGATCGAGGTAGGGCTCGAGATCTCTCGTCTCGCGAACCGTCTCCGAGCGGCTGAGGACGAGGCCGTTCGACTCGAAGAGGCCGCGCAGGTCGACGTCGGCGAGGATGCGCGTCGTCGACGGGTCGCGCGCACGCTCGAAGCGGTTCAGCTCGATCGCGGCGAGCGAGTCGATCGGCGCGAGCTGATCGACGACCAGCATCGTGCCGCCCGGCCGGAGCACTCGATTCAGCTCGGCGAGCACGAGCTCGGGCCGCGGGACGTGATGCAGCATGCGCGCCGTGCACGCGAGGTCGAAGGAGCCGAGCTCGTACGGCAGCGCCGTCGCGTCCGCTTCGACGAGCTCGACGTTCGCGGGTGCCCGCTTGCGCGCCTCCGCGAGCAGCTCGGGGACGAGGTCAACGGCCACGACCTCGCGCACGAGCGGCGCGAGGGCGATCGCGATCGCGCCTGCGCCGGTCCCGACGTCGATCGCACGCTCGTCGCCCTTCGGCGAGAGCAGGCGGTGCAGCCTCGCCTGCGTGTCGGCTGCACGCCGATCCTGGTGCTCGGCGACGAGCGCTGCTGTCTCGCCGAAGCGCTTGTGTACGGCATCCAAGGATGCGGGCCTCCCTTCGCTCGACTCGTGGCCGGACACGTCAATCGCTCCTGGACGGCAAGTCAACCTCATCCAGGGGCGTGTGACTAGCGGCGCTCGGCCTGCTCGATCAGCGATCCGAGTGCCTCGAGCGCCTCGCGGTGTGGTGCCTCGTCCTCGCCGACGCCTGCGAGAAGCTCGATCTCGATGCCCTGAGAAGATGTTCGCGGTGAGCGACGCGAGCACGCGCGCCGAGAAGGGGAGCTCGAACTCGAGCTCCTCGGCCCACGACGCGAAGACCGACTCGAGCAGCTCGCGCCAGCCCCCCATCGCCGCGCGCCAGCGCGCGGCGAGCTCCTCGTCGGCGAGGCCGGCGGCCCACAGCTCCCAGAGCACGCGGACGTAGCCGGACCGCAGGTCCTCGTCGAGGAAGCCGCAGGCCGTGCGCCACTTCTCGCTCAGCGGGCCGGGCCCGGCGTAGAGCGCGCGCTGGCGCTCGAGCAGCAGCGTCGTTCTCGCGCTCGAGCACGGCGACCAGCAGCTGCTGCTTGCCGCCGAAGTGGTAGTGGACGAGCGAGAGCTGCGTCTCGGCTCGCTCGGCGACCGCCCGTGTGCTCGTGCCGCCGTAGCCGTGCTCGACGCAGCAGGTCGCGGGCCGCGTCGAGGATCCGCAGCGCGGGTCGCCTCGCCGCGCGCTGCCCTGCCGTCGACCTTCGCACTTGACATCGCCGAGAGTCTATCAGTAAATTCGGTCGGTCGAACGACCAACTATCTCAAGGAGGAGACAAATGCCACTGCGTTAACTGTCAAGCTGATCGAGGGTGTCTTCGACGACTCGGAGAAGCAGCGAGATGATCGAGAAGCTCACCGACACGATGGTCGAGATCGAGGGTGAGAACATGCGCGGCGTGACCTGGGTCGTCGTCGAAGAGGTCAAGAGCGGCGACTGGGGGATCGGCGGGACCGGCGCTGACGACCGAGGACCGTCCTCGCGGTTCGGGCCGCGGTGCCGGCCTAGCGATGGTCGCCCTCGCGGACACCGCCCCGCCCGCCTCCCGTGCTCTCCTGCCGGCGGAGTCCGGCTTTGCCGAGCGCGGCGGTGTCCGCATCGCGTACGAGGTCTTCGGCGAGGGCGATGACGACGATCCTGCTCCTGCCGCCGTGGTCGATCATCCACTCGCGCTTCTGGAAGGCGCCAGGTCCCGTACCTCGCCCGCCACTTCCGGGTCGTCACCTTCGACGGCCGCGGCAACGGGCTTTCCGACCGGCCGGGAAGCGCCGAGGAGTACGGGCAGCGGGTGACCGCGGGCGACGCGCTCGCGGTGCTCGACGCGACCGGCACCGAGGACTGCGTGATCGTCGGCGCACTGCGGCACGGCCGGCTGCGCGCTCGCTGCTCGCCGCCGAGCATCCCGACCGCGTGCGCGGTGCGCTCTTCATGTCGCCGGCGCTGCCGATCACGCCGCCGCTGCCCGAGCGCACCGGGTTCCCCTTCGACGAGGAGCTGGACGAGTACGAGGGCTGGGCGAAGGCGAACAGCCACTACTGGGCGCGCGACTACCGCGGCTACCTCGAGTTCTTCTTCGGCAAGTGCTTCCCGGAGCCGCACTCGACCAAGCAGCTCGAGGACTCGATCGGCTGGGGGCTCGAGACGACGCCCGAGACGCTCGCGCACACGATCCGCGCGCCCGACCTCGACCGCGAGACGGTGTTCGAGCTGCTCGGCCGAGTGCGCTGCCCGACGCTCGTCACGCAGACCGACGAGGATCTGCTCATCCCGCCCGACCGCAGCGCGGTGTTCGCGGAGCTGACCGGCGCCGAGCTCGTGGCGTGGGACGGTGTCGGCCACTGCCCGCACGCGCGCGCAGCCGGTGCGGTTCAACCTCACGCTGCGCGAGTTCGCGGACGCGCGTCTTCGACCGTCCGCCGGAGCGGCCCGCCTGGCGCCGCGCGCTGCGGCGGCCGCAGGCGCGCGCTCTTCGTCTCGTCGCCGATCGGCCTCGGCCACGTCTGGCGCGACGTCGCGATCGCCCGCGAGCTGCGCGCGCTCGAGCCCGGAGCTCGCAGATCGACTGGCTCGCGCAGGACCCGGTGACGCGCGTGCTCGAGGCCTGCGGCGAGCGGATCCATCCCGCGAGCCGCGACCTCGCGCTCGAGTCGCGCCACATCGCCGCCGAGGCGCGCGAGCCACGAGCTCAACGTCTTCCAGGCCTGGCGGCGGATGGACGAGATCCTGCTCGCGAACTTCATGGTCTTCCACGACGTCGCCGCGCGCCGAGCCGTACGACCTCTGGATCGGCGACGAGGCCTGGGAGCTCGACTACTACCTGCACGAGAACCCGGAGCTGAAGACCGCCGCCTACGCGTTCCTGACCGACTTCGTCGGCTGGCTGCCGATGCCCGAGGGCGGGGCGGAGGAGGTGCGCCTGACCGCCGACTACAACGCCGAGATGATCGAGCACATCGCGCGCTTCCCGCGCGTCCGCGACCGCGCGATCTTCGTCGGCGCGGCCGAGGACGTCGTCCCGGACGACTTCGGGCCCGGACTGCCGGCGATCCGGCCGTGGGTCGAGGAGCACTTCGACTTCAGCGGCTACGTGCTCGCGCCCGATGCTGCGCCGACGCGACCGCGACGCGCTGCGCGCCGAGCTCGGCTACGGCCCCGACGAGCGGGTGTGCGTCGTCACGGTCGGCGGCTCGGGCGTCGGCGGCGGCGCTGCTCGGCCGTGTGATCGAGGCGTTCCCGCCGGCGCGCGAGCGCGTCCCCGGACTGCGGATGATCGCCGTCGCCGGGCCGCGCATCGACCCGGACTCGCTGCCCGCGCAGTCGACGGCGTCGAGGTGCGTGAGCTACGTCCACGGCCTCGCTCGGCACCTCGCCGCCTGCGACGTCGCCGTCGTCCAGGGCGGGCTGACGACCTGCATGGAGCTCGCGGCGGCGAGGACGCCGTTCCTCTCCTTCCCGCTGCAAGCGCCACTTCGAGCAGAACCGCCACGTCCGCCACCGCCTCGAGCGCTACGGCGCCGGACGCACGCTCGACTTCGACACCGAGACGCCCGAGACGATCGCGGCTGCGATCGAGGAGTCGCTCGCGGAGCCCTCAAAGGTCGCCGACGTCGAGCGCGACGGTGCCGCCCGCGCTGCCGGGCTGCTGGCCGAGCTCCTCTGACCGGCGGACGCCGGTCGTGCGTCAGGCCGGCTCGGGAGCGGCCTTGGCGTCGGACACCTCGACCGTGTCGGCGGGCGCGTTCTCGCGGCGTGAGAGCGCGAGGAACGGCAGGCCGAGGCTCGAGATCCCCGCAGCCAGGAGGTAGGACGGCGCGTACCCCCAGACGTCGGCCGCTCGGCCGAGCACGGGCTGCGCCCAGACGCCGCCGGTCGAGCCCATCAGCGAGTCGAACGAGAGGATCGTCGCCCGCTGCTGCGACGGGATCAGGCCGTTCAGGTAGGTCTGCCGGATCGGCCTCGAGGCCGCGAACATGAGCCCCCACACGACGATCAGGCCGATCACCGGCCAGAAGCTGTCGGCGAGCCCGATCAGACCGAGAGCGGCCGCGCTCAGCGCCCCGGCTGCGATCAGCGCCGAGGTGCGACGCCGGAAGAGCCGCCGCAGCCACGGCGCGGCGATCCCGCCGAGGATCTGCGCGCCGGCCACGATCGCCGCTACGAGGCCGGCGACCTGGTAGGCGTCCGGGTCGCCGTACAGCTCGAGCAGGTACGGCTGGAGCGCGTAGAAGACGTAGATGCCGACGCCGCCGGTGAAGAGGGCCTCGACCATCAGCCACTTGACCGCCGGCACGCGCCAGCCGTAGTCGATCGAGGCGGACGCGATCCTCGCCACCTCGGTCGGGACGCTGCCGCCCTTCTCGGGCGTGAAGCCGATGTCGTGCATGAGCCTGAAGGCGACGACGAACATCACGGCCAGCACCGCGCCGCGGAGCACGAACGGCACGCCGAGGCTCGTCTGCTGCGCGATGAACCCGCCCGCCACCGAGCCGGCGAGCATCGCCACCCCGGAGACGATCTGGCCGCGCGCGAAGACCGGGTCGAGCCCGCCCGTGAACCCCGTGGCGGTGAGCGCGTCGACGAGCCACGCCTCGACCGCACCCGAGAAGAAGGTGAACCCGAGGCCGATCAGCATCGAGACGATCGCCCACTCCCAGAACGGCGCCTCCATCCGCCAGAGGAGCACGTAGAGGAGCGTCGACGCTGCGAGCGTCACCGTCCCGAGCAGGTACGAGGCGCGACGGCCGACCATGTCGGCCACGATCCCGGTCGGCACCTCGAACAGCACCATCCCGGCGGTGAAGAAGGCGTTCGCCGCGAACGCCTCGAGGTTGGAAAGCCCGGCGTCGAGCAGGAAGAGCGTGTTGATCCCCCAGATCAACGAGGCCGCAAGGGTGTTCCCGAGCAGCAGCAGGAAGTACGTACGTTGGATCGCCCGCGGGGTCGGCATGGAGCCGACTCACCTTACGGGCGGAGTGGTCCCTCGCCGCCGAGCGCCGTCGGCAGTCGTCAGCCCGAGAGCCCGCTGATCGCGTCGCCGATCAGCTTCAAGCCGATCACAAGCAGGATCGCGGCCATGATCACGCCGTTGTTGCGCGCCATCCACGTCTTCAGGCGGTCGAGCGGCTCGGCCGAGCGCTCCCCGAGGGCGAAGTACATGACGACCGGAGTTGCCACCCCGATCGAGGCGATGAGCGTGAACACGACGAGCGCGACTGCCTGCTCGCCGCCCGAAATACCCGTCTGGGCGATCGCCGCCATCCCGGCGATGGTCAGCACGAGGTTCTTCGGGTTGAGCGCCGAGAGGACGACTCCGGCGCCAACGGCCTTGGGCGGCGTGAACGAGTCGATCGCGCCCATCCACTTCGGCGTCACAGGCTCCTCGTCGCCGTGGGGCCGTCCGCGCCACTGCTTGAGCGCCATCAGCAGCAGGCCGACACCGAGTACGAGCTTGAGCCAGCTCACCCAGTCGGCCGGCTGTCCATCTTCGCTCGCGTCGGTGCGGCTCGCGATGAGGAGCAAGATCGCTCCGACCCCGGCCGTGCCCAGGACGAAGCCGACGAGGAACATCGGCCCGTTCACCCGGCCGCGGGCGGACACGAGCATCAGCACGACCGCGACGATCGGCAGCGGGCTGATCGCCACGCCGGCCGCGAACGGCAGGAAGTCACCGATCGCCTGACCCACCGGAACCCTCCTTTCGCAACGCCTCGACCGCGGCCCGCACCGTCGGATACGTGGCGAGAACGCCCTCTGCCGCGTCAACCCTAACCAGGTCGCGCACGGCGGCGATGTCCCGCGCGAGCACCCTCATGGCGCGCCTTCTCTCACACTCCGAGCTGTCGGCGTCGTCCTTCCAGGGCGACCGATCCGAGCCGTGGGCAGTGCGGGGGGAAGGTAGGCTCGGACCGACGGTCTCGGTCGCAAGGGGGGAAATGGCTCAGGCGCCTACCGAGGTAGGAGCTCCGCGGAAGGGGATGGTGTGGATCCCGGGCGGGACGTTTGCCATGGGCTCCGAGCGGCACTACCCCGAGGAGGCGCCCCTCCGCGAGGTCACGGTCGGCGGGTTCTGGATGGACGAGCGCCCGGTCACGAACCTCGAGTTCATGCGCTTCGTGAAGGCGACCGGCCACGTCACGACGGCCGAGGAGCCGCCCGACCCGGCCGACTACCCGGAGGCGAAGCCCGAGCTCCTCTTCGCGGGCTCCGTCGTCTTCGTGAAGACCGCCGGCCCGGTCGACCTCTCGAACCACCTCAACTGGTGGACGTGGACGCGCGGCGCCGACTGGCGGCATCCGCAGGGGCCTGGCAGCACGCTGCACGGACGCGAGCGGCACCCCGTCGTGCACGTCGCCTTCGGCGACGCGGAGGCCTACGCCGCCTGGGCCGGCAAGGAGCTCCCGACCGAGGCCGAGTGGGAGTTCGCCGCGCGCGGCGGCCTCGACGGCGCGGAATTCGCCTGGGGCGACGAGTTCATGCCGAGGGGGAAGCCGATGGCGAACACGTGGCAGGGCGAGTTTCCGTACGAGAACACCCTTGCCGACGGCTACGAGGGAACCTCGCCGGTCGGGAAGTTCCCGCCGAACGGCTACGGGCTCTACGACATGGCCGGGAACGTGTGGGAGTGGACGACCGACTGGTACACGCTGAGCCACGAGGCCGCGTCACCGTGCTGCGCAGGCGAGCTCCGAGCCCGAAGCGCCGACCCGAACGACCCGGCCGCGATCCCGCGGAAGGTGATGAAGGGCGGCTCGCACCTCTGCGCGCCGAACTACTGCCGACGCTACCGGCCGGCGGCCCGGATGGCGCAGGCCGTCGACACCTCGACGAGCCACCTCGGGTTTCGCTGTCTCGTGCGAGCCTGACAGACGCACTCACCACAAAGGGAGGGGGGACGCATGCCGCAGGACAAGCCGAACATCCTCGTCATCTGGGGGGACGACATCGGGATCACGAACCTGAGCTGCTACAGCGACGGCCTCATGGGGTACCGCACGCCGAACATCGACCGGATCGCGAACGAGGGGATGCGCTTCACGGACGCCTACGGCGAGCAGAGCTGCACGGCAGGCCGGTCGTCGTTCATCACCGGCCAGAGCGTCTTTCGAACCGGCCTCAGCAAGGTGGGTCTGCCTGGGGCGCCGGTGGGCCTGCAGGCCGAGGACCCGACCATCGCCGAGCTCCTCAAGAACCACGGGTACTCGACTGCGCAGTTCGGCAAGAACCATCTCGGGGACCTCAACGAGTACCTGCCGACCGTGCACGGCTTCGACGAGTTCTTCGGCAACCTCTACCACCTGAACGCCGAGGAGGACCCCGAGGACCCCGACTACCCGGCCAAGCACGGCTTCGAGGGGTTCCAGGAGCGGTTCGGCCCGCGCGGCGTGCTGCGCTGCAAGGCGACGACCAAGGACGACCCGAAGGAGCATCCGCGTTGGGGCCGCGTCGGCAAGCAGCGGATCCAGGACACGGGGCCGCTGACCCGCAAGCGGATGGAGACGTGCGACGACGAGTTCGCCGACGCAGCGGTCGACTTCATCCAGCGCCAGCACAATCGGCGGAAGCCGTTCTTCTGCTGGGTGAACTTCACCCACATGCACCTGCGGACGCACACGAAGCGCCGGAGCCTCGGGCAGGCAGGCCGCTGGCAGTCTCCCTACCACGACACAATGATCGACCACGACAAGAACGTCGGTCAGATCCTGGACACGCTCGACAAGCTCGGGATCGCCGAGGACACGATCGTCATGTACGGCACCGACAACGGGCCGCACATGAACACGTGGCCCGACGGGGCGATGACGCCCTTCCGCAGCGAGAAGAACACGAACTGGGAAGGCGCCTTCCGCGTGCCGACGATGGTGCGCTGGCCGGGCAGGATCCCGGCGGGCGTCGTGTCGAACGAGATCGTCCAGCATCACGATTGGCTGCCGACGTTCCTCGCCGCCGCCGGTGAGCCGGACGTCGTCGAGAAGCTGAAGCAGGGCCACGAGGCGGCAGGCAGGACCTTCAAGGTGCACATCGACGGGTACAACCTGTTGCCGTACCTCACCGGCGAGGAGGAGAAGAGCCCACGCCAGGGCTTCATCTACTTCTCCGACGACGGCGACCTCGTCGCGCTGCGCTACGACAACTGGAAGGTCGTCTTCATGGAGCAGCGCGCACGGGGGACGCTCGCGCTCTGGGCCGAGCCGTTCACGGCGCTCCGCATACCCAAGCTCTTCAATCTGCGAACCGACCCGTTCGAGCGCGCCGACACGACGTCGAACACGTACTGGGACTGGTTCATGTCCAAGGGCTACATGATCCTCGCGGCCCAGGCGATCGTGGCCCAGTTCCTCGCGACGTTCAAGGACTTCCCTCCGCGTCAGAAAGCCGCGAGCTTCACGATCGACCAGGCGCTCGAGAAGATGGCCGACGCGGCGTCCGGCGCCCACGGATGACGGAGCTCGCCTCCTGGAACGACACCGCGACGCGGCAGGCGATCGTCGAGTTCGCGGAGAGCGCGGCTCGCGACGTCCCGTCCGAAGAGCGGGTCGCGGTCTTCGACAACGACGGCACGCTCTGGTGCGAGAAACCGATGCCGGTCGAGCTCGGGTTCATCCTGAAGCGGCTGGCCGAGATGGCCGAGGCGGACGGGTCCTTCCGCGAGAAGCAGCCCTGGAAGGCGGCCCACGAGAAGGACTACGCCTGGCTCGGCGGCGTGATCGAGAAGCACTACGCGGGAGACGACTCGGACGTCAGAGTTCTGATGGGCGGGATCCTGAGCGCGTTCGCCGACCAGACGGTGGACGACTATGCATCGGCCGCCGAGGCGTTCCTCGGCGAGGCTCCGCACCCCACGCTCGGCCGGCGGCTCCGCGACTGCGCCTACGTGCCGATGGTCGAGCTCCTGCGCTACCTCGAGGCGAACGGCTTCCTCTGCTTCATCGCCTCGGGCGGGAGCCGCGACTTCATGCGCGTGATCACGGGCGAGATCTACGCGATCCCGCCGGAGCGGGTCGTCGGGAGCTCGAACGGCCTCAAGTACTCCGACGACGAGCACGGCGGCTCGCTGGCCTACCTCGCGGAGCCCGACGTCTTCGACGACGGGCCCGCGAAGCCGGTGCGGATCTGGAGCCGGATCGGCCGCCGCCCGATCCTGGCCGGTGGCAACTCGAACGGCGACGTGCCGATGCTGCGTTTCACCGGCGGCAAGGGTCGTCCGGCCCTGCGCCTCCTCGTCCTGCACGACGACGCCGAGCGCGAGTTCGACTACGTCAAGGGGGCGGAGCACGCCCTCGAGCGCGCTGCCGCCGAGGGGTGGACGGTCGTCAGCATCAAGGACGACTGGGCCACCGTCTTTGCAAGCGACGGTAAGGAGTGAGCTCGATGCCCGAGCCCGAGATGGCAAAGCCCACCAAGCTCGATCCGTCGATCGGCGCGATCGAGATCAAGATCACCGCGAGCGCGAAGGACGAGGACGTCGTGCGCGCGGCGCTCGTTGCCGAGGACGTGGAGGCCGAGCGGAGGGAGATCTACTTCTTCGACACGCAGGGGCTCGGTCTGTTCGAGGCAGGGCTCGTGCTGCGCGCGCGTCTCGTCGAGGACGGCGCGGACGACTCGACCGTGAAGCTGCGCCCGGTCGACCCCGAACGCCTCTCCGACCGCTGGAAGCAGACGGAGGGTTTCGAGGTGGAGCTCGATGCCGTCGGGGACAAGCCGATCTGCTCGGCCAAGCTGACGGTCGACCTTGATCGCGGCGAGATCAAGGAGGTCGCGGCGGGCGACCGGGAGATCAGGAAGCTGTTCTCGGAAGCGCAGGAGGAGCTCATCCATGAGTTTGGCCCTGCGGACATGCGTTGGGACGACCTCGACGTGCTCGGCCCGGTCGACGTGCGCAAGTGGGAGGTCGAGCCGGAGGGATTCCCCCACGAGGTGACGATCGAGGAGTGGGTGCTCCCCGACAGGTCCGACCTCGTCGAGCTGTCGCTGAAGGTTGAGCCCGACGAGGCGGCGGAGGTGAAGGCCCGGTTCGTCGAGTTCCTCACCGAGAAGCAGCTCGACGCCGAGGGCGACCAGCAGACGAAGACCCGCGCTGCGCTTCGCTACTTCACGACGGGGTCGCGCATCACCTAGCGCTTCGCGCAGCTCGTTTCCTCACTCCCACATCCGCAGGCGGCCCGTCGAGGGCGGGAGCGATCACCGCGACAGCGACGCTCGCTAGAAGGCCGAGCTCACGTGCGCTAGAGTCGAGTGCTCGGGCGCGTCGCATCACTGAGGGGGTGAGCCGCGCCTCCGCGACAAGGTGAGGGGGGAACGGCATGGGATTGATGGACACCCTGACCGGGCTGCTCAAGCAGAGCGGCCTTCAGGACAAAGTGGTCGGCAGCGTCAGCGGCATGATCAGTGACGGCTCGATCTCGCTGGCAGGGTTCAAGGAGCGGGCCGAGAAGGCCGGGCTCGGAGACATCTTCGACTCCTGGGTGAGCACCGGCGACAACAAGCCCATCACCGCCGAGCAGGTCAAGCAGGCCGCTGATCCGGAGAACCTGCAGCGGATCGCCAACGAGACCGGGATGAGCGTCGACGAGACGGCCAAGGAGCTCAGCAAGGCGCTGCCCGAGGTCGTCAACGGGTTGACGCCCGAGGGCGTCCTCCCGGCCGACCACGAGGTCCAGGCCGCACTGACGAACGCGTAGGCGGGAGGCGTCCGGTTCGAATGGCCACGGGCGGCACGAGCCGCCCGTCGCTATTCGGACGAGCCGCCGCCCACGCGTTATGGTGCACGTGCCGTGACGGAGCGATCCGTGACCGAGCCGGCCGAGACAGAGCACGAAGAGCTTCTCGAGGAGATCGACAACCCGATCGAGCGGCTGAAGCTGCTCTCGGGGAACGACGACGAGGTCGCCAAGTACCTCGACGCGATCGAGGTCACGAGCCCGCGCGAGCGCGAGATGATGCGGGAGATCTCGCGGACGCGACCGCTCGCACGTCCGGACCTCTTCCCGCCTGCCCACCGCGAGATGGTCGAGGCGCTCGAGTCTCTCGCCCGGCACGGGTACCACGGAACGACGGCGGGCACGCACACGGGCCCGCTTCGGGCGGCGATCCGCTGGGGCGTCCAGCTCGTGGCGCGCTACCTCGTGGTGTCGCACATCCGGGACCTCTCGACCCGGCTTCGGAATCTCTACGGCCTGCGCGAGATCCAGGCGGTCCCGGGCACCGAGGAACGGCGCGAGCTCCGGCGTGCCCGCCTCGACGCCGACCGGATGGTCGACGCGCTGGAGACGAGGGAGCTGGCCTTGCCTGCGTTCCTCCTCGCCCTGGCGCTTCCGCTCTTCGCTTCGGTCGGGCGCGCGACCGGAATCCTCTCGAGCACTGCCGTTGCGACCGCGATCGGCGTGGTCGGGATGCTCCTCGCCCTCGCCGCATCGTGGGTGATCCTCCGGGGCGCGGCGCTCGCCTCGCGCAGGATCCGCCTCGCGACTCGCGGCCCCCTGAACGCACTCTGGAACTCGATCGGCTGGTGCGGAAAGCCGCCCAAGGACCAGACGCGGACATTCGTGCTCGTGTCCGTCGGTCTCACCCTCGGCTGCTGGATCATCGTGCCGATCCTCGTCGGGATCGGGCTCGCCACGTGAGCCGGGTCGAAGCTCGGGCATCACGTCCACCGTTCGCCTGGGGACGGACGTAGGCTCGGGCCGTGCGGAGGTACTGGAACCGGCCGCTCGGATCGAAACTGATCCTGCTGCTGAGCCTGGCGTTCGTGGTGGAGATGGTCGCGCCGTGGCAGCGCGTCTGTGCGATCACGAGCAGCGGCGACAATCCTCGCGTCTGCGGCTGGAGAACGGGCTACGAGGGGTCGGACTACGGCCGCTACGCCGCGCTTTTCGCCGCGGCGATCCTCCTGTGGGAGCTGCTGCCCGTGCTGATTCCGAGGCTCGGCATGCGCGGCTGGCCTGCCGCGATCGTGACGGCCACCCTCTCGGCTCTGCTCGTCCTCTGCACGCTCGTCAAGCTGATCAAGGACAACGAGTTCCAGACGATCTGGGCGTGGATCGGCCTCGGCATCGCGATTGCGATCCTGCTGACCGCGCTCGCGCGGGTTCGCTACCGCTGGCAGCATCGAGGCGAGCGCACGGAGCCCGAGCCCAAGGCAGAGCCCCCGCCGCCCCAGGTCGAGGCGCCGCCGGCCGGCGGGTCAAGCGCGTAGCTCACGCACGCGCTCCACGACCAGGAACGCCGCCAGGCCGACGAGCGCGGCGAGGATCGCCCACCGCCAGAAGCACCCGGACAAGCTCCACGAGCTGCAGCGGCTGTGGCTGATCGAGGTGGTGAAGTACAACGTCGTCCCCCTGGACGACCGTTCGTCGAGCGAGTGCGCGTGCAGATCGAGCGGCGAGAGACAGGATGTCCGGCCGCCGCGGGCAGAGTCACCCCTCCGGGGCAAACGTTCCGCCGGGCGGCGAGTCACACTGAGTGAGTGGCCGAGCAATGGATGCCGGAGTTGCGTCTCTCCGAGACGATGGGTCGTTGCCGGCTCTCGTTGGCCGGCCTGACCTACGGAGACGGCACCACGCTGCAGGAGGCCGCCGACGACCTGATCGCGCGCCTCCTCCATCTCGTCATGTGCGTGCGCTCGTCCGGCTTCCGGTTCTCCAGCGAGCTCGGGCCGCCAGACCCGAATGTGCTCAACTTCGTGTGGGAGCTCGGGGAGCTGTCGGCCCGCGGTGAGGACATCCGGGAGCGCGTGTTCGGCCGATCGCCGGCATCGGACACGCGCCGTTAGTCGCGCCCCACCGCGCGGGAGCTACCTCGCCGCGAGCTCCTTGTGGACGTGGCGCAGCGAGAACGCGACGATGAAGCTGTTGATCCCGCGGAACAGGGCGAAGAGCGCCACCCACGTGACCAGCAGGATCGCCTTGCGCTGAAAGTCGCCCGACGCCCAGAACGCGAGCCCGATGCAGATGAGCCCGCTGATCAGCCGCAGCCACCAGAGCCCGGCCCGGTTCGCGAAGGCGAGGAAGACGTCGATGATCCCGACGAACAGGAACATGAAGCCGGTGATCGAGGCGATCGCGACGAACGCGTTGCCAGGATGGATGAACGACATGATCCCGCCCACGATCAGCAGCACGCCGAGGATCGCGTTCAGCGCCTTCCACCACCCGCCCTTGACCACGCCCACCATCAGGAGCTCGAACAGTCCGGCACACAGGAAGACGATCCCGGCGAGGATCCCGATCGACTTCGCCGAGGTGAGGTTGAACCGGAACATGATCAGGGAGAGGATGAGCCAGAGCGTCCCCGTGATCAGGAAGACCCACCACAAGCTGCCGAACCCCTCGTCGTAGACCTCTTCCTCGACAACCATCACCGTAGACATCGCGACGCTCCCTCCTTGCGCTCAGGATGCGGCCCGACTGGGCGGCCGCCACGACGGGAGCCTAACTCGACCGGCAGACGTAACCCGAAGGCGCAACAGCCGGCGCGCGTCGCTAGCCGGCGCGGGCCCGACGTTCCCAAAGGGTCGCGTTCAGAATCGCCGCTGCCACCATCAGCCGGCTGATCAGGAACAGGCCGACGAGCAGGACGGCCGCGCCGCCGAGCGTCCCGTACGTCCCCTGCTTGGCGATCGCATACGGCACGAGGACGTACGCGGTCAACACGTGCAGCACCTCGATGCCGAGGCCCACGAGGAGGGCGCCGGGAACGAGCACGGTCCAGTCGGCTCCGCGATGGGGTAGGCGTATCGAGATGAGCAGCCAGAGGCCTGCGTAGCCGACCATCGCGAGGAGAGTCACGAGCAACCCGGGCCCTGGCGACTCCGAGCGCACATAGCTGGCGATGCCAGAGATGAGCCAGTAGGCGAGGAGCAATGCCAGCAGCCTCAGCGTCGCGGTGATCGTCGGCTTCGGCGCCCCCGCGCGGACGTCGGCCCAGAGCAGCCGATGGGACCCGATCAGCACCCGCAGGACGCTCCTCGTCGCGTAGACCAGGATCGGGATCCCGATCAGGAGCGCGTACCACCGACCCGGGCCGCCAGCAGCGGCTGCAATCGAGGAGGAGACGAGGCCGCCGAGGCCCAGCGACCTCGCCGCCTGCTGCGGAGACTCCGACGACGCGTCGGCCGCGAGCCCGAGCCCTGCGACCAGGACGAGCGCAAGCGGCAGCAGCCAGATGAAGAGGCGGTAGGCGAGCGCGCCCGCGATGATGCCGCCTCCCGTCTCGATGTCGCGGTCGACCATCTCGAACACGGCATCGACGGATCCGTGGCGCCCTCGCTCCTCCTCGGCTCTCTTGGCTACCCGCTCGGTGCGCGCCTGGACTGCCTGGGCCAGCAGCTGCGTCCGCTTCACGCGCGAGGGCGCTCCCGCGGTCTCAGCCGGCTGACCCGCTGCGGGTTCGTCCGTGTCCGACACGAGAAGCCAGATCTTGCCTCTCGCAAGCCCGAGACGCGGCGGTGGCCGCGTGCCGTCCTACGCCGCGAGCAGCGCGGGCGACGGCGGCCAGTCGGGGGGCGCCTCGCCGCGGGCGATCGCGAGCGCCTCGACCACGCGCCGGAAGCTCCGGGCATCGAGCCGACGCGTCAGCTCCGGAAGACCGGCCTGCTTCTCGCCGTGCCACAGCTCGGCGGCGATCCGAACGAGCAGCACCTCGCCGCCGGACATCGTCGCCTGCTCCGCCTCGAGGCCCGTGAAGTCGAAGCCGTCCTGCCGGATATAGGGCGCCGTCCTCGACGCGATCGTGGGCGCGGTCAGGATGTGGCGGACCGCCGTGTGCCCTGGATCGGTCAGCTCGTGCACCGTCATAGCTCGTCTCCTCTCGTCGTCCCTCGTCACGCCGCACCCTCTCCACGGCACCCGCGACAGACTCCCTCGCTGCCTCCGAACGAGTCGCTCCGCTCGATCGACTCGCCGCAGCGCCGGCACCACCGGCCCGACTCGAGCCCCGACATTCCCCTGAGCAACCTCCAGACGATCCTGTTCATCGCTTGCTCTCCTTCTGTTGCACTGGTCGAGCGCTACGCTCCGTAGCGTCGCGAAGGAAGCTAGCAAACAAAAGCAGTTCGCGCTACGCTACGTTTCGTTTTGGTGACCGACGAGGGTCAGCAAGGAAGCGCCGACGACGGCGACGCGCGCGAGCGCCCCACGAAGGCGCGCACCGAGCAGGCCATCCTCGACGCCGCGCGAGAGCTCCTCGCAGAAGGCGGCGTCCACCGGCTCACCGTCGAGGGATGCGCCGCCCGCGCCGGGGTCGCCAAGACCACCATCTACCGCCGCTGGCGCTCCAAGGACGAGCTCGCGCTGGCCGTGCTCTTCGACATGGTCGAGCAGGTCGTGTCGCAGCCCGACCTCGGCGACACGCGGGCCGAGCTCGTCGGGCTCCTGAACCGCGCCGTGGAGATCCTTCGTTCGACGCTCATGGGCCGTGTGATGCAAGGCCTCGTCTCCGACCTGGCGACTGAACCCGAGCTCGCGCGAGCCTTCCGCGAGCGCGTTGTCGCGTTCCGCGTCTCCGAGCTGCGGCGGCTCGTCGATCGCGGCATCGAGCGCGGCGAGCTGCGCCCCGACACCGACGTCGAGCTCCTGCACGAGCTGCTCTTCGGGCCTGTCTACTACCGCCTGCTGCTCTCCGGCGGCACGCTCGACAACCGCCTCGCAGAGCGGATCGTCGACGCGGTCTATCCGGCTTTCGACCGCACCTCGAGCGCGGCGCGGACAGCGCGCTCGACGGCCGGCACGATCGGCGACGGCTCGTAGTCGAGCTCGCGGCGGGCCTTCCCGGTGTCGAACCACGCCGGCAGGCGCGCGAGCGCGACCTCGTTCGCGTTCGCGAGCCCGACGCGCGCAAGCGCCTGCGCCGCCGCGTACGGCAGACGCACGCGCGGCGGCCTCCGGCCCGCCGCTCGCGCGATCAGGGCGAACACCTCGGCGAGCGTGAGGTTCACGCCGCCGAGGAGGTAGCGCTCGCCGGGCCGACCGCGCTCGAGCGCGAGCACGTGTCCGCGCGCGACGTCGCGCACGTCGACGAGGTTCAGGCCGCCCGAGCGGAGCGTCGCGCGATAGCGGCCCGACGCGATGCCACACACCATGCGCCCGGTCGGCGTCGGCACGTCGTCGCCCTCGCCGATCGGCGTCGTCGGGTTGACGCAGAGCGCCTCGAGTCCGTCGGCGGCCGCGGCGAGCACGAGCCGTTCGGCCTCGAGCTTCGTCCGCTTGTACGGGACCGCGAGCTCCCAGCTCGGCGGCTCGTCGTCCTCTGTTGCCGCCCGCCCGGGAACCGGCCCGCACGTGCCGGCCGTGCTCGTGTGCACGAGCCGTCGCACTCCCGCCGCACCACACGCGGCGATCACGTTCTCGGTGCCGCGCACGTTGATCGCCTCCATCTCCGCATGCGGCGCGTCGTAGCTGTAGAGCGCTGCGACGTGGACGACCGCGTCGCAGCCTCGCATCGCCTGCTCCAGCCCGGCACGGTCGCGAAGGTCGGCCCACTCCCGGGCCACGTCGTGTCCTGCCTCCTCGAGTGCCTGCACGAGATGGCCGCCCACGAATCCCCGGCCGCCGCCGGTCACGAACACGCGCACGAAGGGCTAGTCGGCGTCGCTCTTGTCGTCGCGGGCGAGGTGGTCGCGGCCGAGGAAGGTGTTCGCCCAGGCGCTCGTCCGCGCGAGCGCGTTGTCCTTGATCACGACCGGGCCGTCGAGCATCCCCTCCTCCTCGCCGTAGGCCTTGAGCCGCTCGTAGGCCTCCGACCAGATGCACTCGGTGTCGTAGACCTCGCACAGGCCGTCGCGAGTGCCGCCGCAGGGGCCGTTGCGCTGGTTCTTCGCGCACTGAGACTCGGGGCAGACGTAGGCGATCTCGGGGAGCGAGCAGTCGCCGCAGTCGCGGCAGCCGAAGAGCGGCACCTTGGCCGCCTGCTCGAGCGCGTGCGCCGCCTTGCGCACCGGCCGAGGTGCCTTGTCGAGGCTGCCGTAGACGGCCCGACCGGTCGCGAAGAGCGGCGCGTCGGCCGCGAAGACCGTGTCGTGGACGCGGCGGCTGAAGCGGTACTTGAGCGGAACGCGCAGGTCGGTTCGCCGGTTGCGCTTCGACTCGAGGTACGCGGCGCTCACCTCGTCGGACGAGAGCCCGGTCTCCGGATCGGGCTCGAAGAAGTGGAACTCGCCCGCGAGCGGGAACCGGATCTCGCGGGCGAGCTCGCGCCAGTCGTCGCCGGCGAACGTGGCCGCGAGGTCGAGGATCTCGCCGAAGGTCGCCGCCGGCATGTGCCCGCCGAGGTAGACGCCGTCGAAGCCGAGGCCGCGCGCAACCGCAACGTGCTTGGCCCCGAGCTCGACGAAGAAGGCGCGGCCCTTGTCGGGGCTCGCGCCGTGCCGCTCGGCCAGCGCGAGCAGCTCGTCGCTCACGACGACGCCGGGAATCCTCCCGCGACGGAAGGCTCGCGCCGCGACCGGCGAGAGGAGGTAGACGTTGGCGAGCGCGTGCAGCTCGAGCCCGTCGTGACGCATCCAGCGCAGGAGCTCGTCGTCCTTGCGCACGTCCCAGCCGATCTGGTTGATCACGAACCGCGCGCCGGCGCGGGCCTTCTTGCGGAGCTTGAAGTACTGGGGCATCACCTCGCGCTCGTGCCGCTTGTGGTTCGTCACGACGCAGCCGAGGAAGAAGTCGGTGGGGGCGAGTCGCGCGTCCGGTCGCCGCTCGTCGAGCAGTCCCTCGTTCATATCCGAGAAGAGGCGCAGCAGGCCGACCGAGTCGATGTCGAACACGGGGGCGGCAAGTCCCTTGTGGCCGGCGACTGGGTAGTCGCCGGAGAGCGCGAGCACGTTGTCGAAGCCCTGCGAGGCGAGCTGCCAGCCGCGGCTCTCGAGCGCGTTGCGGTTCCAGTCCTTGCAGGCGAGGTGAATGATCACCTCCTGGCCGCGCGAGATGAGATCGGTGCCGAGCGCGTCGGGAGCGACCATCGCGTGCCCGCCCGGGTTGTCGGTGATCGAGAGCACGTCGATGCGCGGGTCGGCCGCGAGCTCGCGCGCGAGCCCGAGCACCCTGTCGCCGCCGTTCGCCGTGATCAGCCCGCGGCTCGTCACGATCTCGGCGGCGACGACGAACGCTTCCGGCTCGGCGAGTCGCTGACGGAGGGAGGCCATCGCCTCCATTGTCACGGCTCGGGCTCGATGTCCGGCGTGCCGTAGGTATGGAAGCTCTCGATCGTCTTGACGCCCCAGAACTGGCCGCGGGCGCGCTCTGCCGCCGTCCAGACGATCGGCTCGAAGTCAGGGTCGTAGACGAAGTAGCCGCCGGTCGTGACCTCGATCCGATTGCCGCCCGGCTCGAATCCGTACAGGAAGAAGCCCTGCGCGACCGCGTGCTTCGAGGGCGCCGCCTCGATCTCGACGCCGGCGTCGACGAAGAGATCGGCCGCCCGCAGGCACTCCTCACGCGTATCGACCCAGAACGCGAGGTGGTGGAGACGGCCGGAGGCGCCGCGCGCGTCGGCGACGTAGATCAGCTCGTGGGCGGCGATCGAGAGCGAGAGCCAGGCGCCTGTCTCGGTGCCGTCGTCCTGCTCGATCCGCTCGTACAGGCGGTAGCCGAGCACGTCCTCGGCGAAGACCCTGTTGGCGCGGACGTCGGCGGCGAGCACGTTGACGTGGTCGAGCCGCTTCACTCCGACTCCGCGGCCGACGTAGCGCTGCGGCTGGTTTCGCCACGACGGCCGCAGGTGCTCCGGCGCCGTGTAGCGCTCGGCCTCGTAGTAGAGCTCGAACACATGCCCGTCCGGATCGGTGAAGCGATAGGCGGGGCCGTGTCCGACGTCGCCGTCGATCCAGCCGATGCCGCGACCGGCCGCCTCGATCGCCGCCACCCGACGCTCGAGGGCCTCCGGGCTCCACGCGCGCAGCGCGAGATGGCCGAGCCCCGCCTTCGGCGACTCGGTGAGCTTCAAGGAGTAGCGCAGGTAGTCGCCCCAGCCGCGCAGGAACACCGACTGGCCCTCGCGTGCCTCCTCCTCGAGCCCGAGCACGTCGACGAAGAAGCGCAGGCTCTCGTCCGGCTTCGGCGTCAGCAGCTCGGCGTGGCCGATCCGCGCGATCTCATGCACGGCGCTCACGGCTCGACGAGCTGCCGCAGGCCGTCGAGGTCGTACGAGAGCGCGCCGGCCTCGAGCTTCGCGCGCTTCTCGCGCTCCCGGTCGGCACGCCCCCGCGCCGCCGCGAGCACCTCCTCGATCCGCTCCTGCAGGACGACGACCGCGCCGTCGGTATCCAGCACGACGACGTCGCCCTGACGGATCGTCGCGCCGCCGACGTCGACGGGCTCGCCGATCGTGCCGGGAACGCTCTTCTCGGCGCCGCGCACGCGCACGTACCGCGCCCAGATCGGCAGTCCGACCTCGCGGAGGTCCTCGACGTCGCGCACGGCCGCGTCCACGAGCAGCGCCGCGACGCCGTGCACCTTCGCCTGGGTCGCGATCAGCTCGCCGACGAGTGCGACCGGCGCCGGCTCGGGCATCGTCAGCACGAGCACCTCGCCCGGACGGGCCTCCGCGACCGCGGCGTGCACCATCAGGTTGTCGTCCTGGCCGCAGCGCACGGTCCGCGCCGGCCCGGCTGCACGCGAGCCCGGGATGACCTGGACGAGCGGCACGTCGACGACCGGGGAGCGGGCGGCCGCCTCGTGGACGGTCGCGCTCCCGAGCCGGGCGAGCTCGGCGAAGACGTCGGTCACAGCTCGCCCACCACCTGCGGCGTCACGCGCTGGAACGCCTCCGCGAACCTGATCTCGTTGTTCCCGGAGGATCGGCGCGCGTGGTTCCCGCGTCGCGCCGCGAGCTCCTCGTAGTAGGCGTGCAGGTGGGACTGCGCCTTCATCTCCGCCATCGCCGCCCGCTTCTGCTCGATCACGGGCGTGATGTCAACGAAGACCGTCGGCGTGAAGTTGCAGAGCTCGGGCTGGTGCGGCTCGAAGAGCAGGAGCTCGGGCGGCTGGATCGTCTTGAAGGCGCTCGCGGTGCCGGCGCCGGCCGAGAGAGCCCGCGCCCGCTCGACCGCGAGGAATGCGGCCGCGTGGTCGGGGTTGAACGGGTCGCGGTCGGTGTGGGTGAGCAGGACGTCCGGCTCGAACTCGCGGATGCGCTCGGCGATCGACTCGAGCCCGGCCTTGTCGATCTCGAGCGGGTAGTCGCCGAGGTCGAGGCACTCGAAGCTCGCACCGAGCGCCGACGCGGCACGCTCCGCCTCGCCGCGGCGCACCTCCTTGACGCGCTCGACCGTCATTCCCTCCTCCTTCCAGAGCTCGCCGGACTCGCCGCGCTCGCCGTACGAGAGCGCGAGCACCTGGGCCGTGCCCCCGGCGGCGGTCGTGACCGCGATCGCGCCGCCGGCGCGCCAGACGAAGTCGGCGGAGTGCGCGCCGATCACCGTCATCCGCCTGCTCATAGGGCGACCTTCGGTCGCCCTATGAGGTTCCGCTCCGGCGCCGGCAAAGCCGGCACCTCCGCTACTGGGTCGCCTCCGGCCGTGTCTCCGGCTCCAGCCAAACGGCTCATGCCACGAGCCTCCGCGACCCGTCGACGACCATCGTCTGGATCTCGTCGTCGCCGAAACCCGCCTCGAGCAGCCGGTCGGCCCAGATCGCGAGCCCGTCCTCGACCGGCGGGTACTCCGGGTTGCCGCAGTCGCTGGAGAAGAAGTTGCGCTCGATCCCGACGGCCCGGACTCCGTCGAAGACGTGCTCGTACGTCGTCTTGCCGCTGTGCGGCGTCGTCAGGCAGCGCTCGATCAGGCATCCCTGCTCCGCCAGCGCCACCTGGTCCTCGATCGAGAAGTTCTGGCAGGTGAACTCCGGGTGGGTCACGACGACGGTCTCGACGCCTTCCTCGAACGCGGCGTCGACGACGGCGAACGTGTCGTCGCGACCGAGGTGGGCCGTGGCGAGGATCAGACCGTGTCGCGCGATCGTGCGGAGCACGAGGCGCGTTTCCGGGAGCAGCTCTCCGCTGTCGTCGGTGACGCGCACCGCCTCGATGCTGAACCCGAGCCCGCGCAGCTCGTGCTGGAGCTTCGCCCAGAGCGGCACCTTGTCGCCCGGCTTCGGCTCGCTGCGGCCGGCGGTCTCGGCGGGCGAGTCGACGGTCGGCATCCACACGATGCGCGCTCCTTCGCGCGCGGCGATCTCGACGGCGAGCGCGTTCATGCCGCCGACCGCCCAGTTCAGGGTGATCGTCCCGATCGCCGTCACACCCGGCACGGAAGTCGAGACGACCTGCGCGCGCTCTGCGGTCGACGTGTAGTGCGACTTGAGGGCGAAGCCGGCGAGCCCGACCTCAGCGCAGCGGCGTGCGAGCGCCAGGTCGTCGATTCGCCGCGCCGGCACGTCCGGAGCGACGTGGACGTGCAGGTCGTACGCCCCGACGACGAGCGAGCGCGCCCGCTCGCTCGGCCGCACGTCCTCAGCCGCCGAGGTCGCCATCGGCGCCAACCCTATCCCGCTCGAGCTCGACGAGCAGCGCCGCGCTTGCGTCCACGACGCGTGGTTCGATCCCGAGCTCGACCAGCAGCTGGCGGGCGGCCTCGAGCTCGTCGACCCGGCGCGCTGCGTGCCGTCGGCTGCCCTCGAGCAGTCGGTCGAGTAGCGGCCGGCCGATCACCGCGGCGATCTGTCCCTCGAGCCACTCGGCGCAGCCGGCGGCTTCGGCTGCGTCGCGACTCTCGATCGCCGCGGCGGCGAGGCCCTTCATGAAGACCGAGCGGACGAGCTTCAGCGTGGCCGCGTCCCCCGTCTGCTCCGAGACGACCTCGACCGGCATCCCGAGCGGCCCGAGGGCCTCGGCGAAAGCGCGCGCGCCCGGCCCGGAGGCGAGCGCCGGCGTGGCGAGGCCGCGCAGAGGCACAGGGCCGAGGAGGGCGACGTCCGCAAACCGCGCGCCGGCACCCTGGACGAGCGCCTCGAGCTTGCGCTTGAGCTCGGGCGAGGCCGTGTTCAGGTCGGCGTAGACGGTGTCTCGGCCCGAGTGCGGGGAGCGCGCCGGCCGCGGCGTCGAGGGCGGCGGCGGCCGAGTTCACGCTCGAGGACGACGTCGCAGCCGGCCACCGCCGTCTCCGCGTCGGCGGCGCGCACTGTCCCGGGCACGTCGCGCGCGGCGTCCGGGTCGAAGCCACGCACCTCGACACCGGCGGCCACGAGGTCGGCGGCGAGCCGGCTCCCCGCCTCGCCGAGCCCGAGCACCGCGATCGTCGGCACGGTCGTCATCGCCGGCGACCCTACCGCCCGAGCACTGCTCGGACGGCGGCGGCCACCTCGCTGCGGCCGGGGACGTACGCGTCCTCGAGCGGGGGGCTGAACGGAACGGGCGCGAACGGTGCTCCGACGCGCTCGATCGGCGCGTCGAGCTCGTCGAACGCCGCCGCCTGCACCTGCGCCGCGATCTCGGCGCCGAAGCCGCCGTGCGCGACCGCCTCGTGCGCGACGACCAGCCGGTGCGTCCGGGCGACGGACTCGACGATCGTGTGGAGGTCGAGCGGCACGAGTGTGCGCGGGTCGATCACCTCGACCTCGATCCCCTCGGCCGCGAGCTCCTCGGCGGCGGCGAGCGACTCGTGGACGAGCCGCGAGAGCGCGACCACGGTGGCGTCCCGTCCCGGTCGCACGACCCGCGCCCGCCCGAGCGGAACCGGACCCGCGTCGTCCGCGACCTCCTCGCGCCGGAAGTAGAGCGTCTTGGACTCGACGAACACGACCGGGTTCGGGTCGGCGATCGCGCTCGCGAGCAGGCCGCCGGCGTCGGCGGCCGTGCTCGGCATCGTCACCTTGAGCCCCGGCACGTGTGTGAGCCAGGCCTCGAGGCTCTGCGAGTGCTGCGCGCCGCCGCGCTGCCCCGCGCCGCCCTGCGTGCGCAGCACGAGCGGCACCTGCAGCTGGCCACCCGACATGAAGTGCGCCTTGGCCGCCTGGTTGACGAGCTGGTCGAGTGCAAGCGTGACGAAGTCGACGAACATGACCTCGACCACGGGCCGCAGCCCCGACTGCGCCGCGCCGATCGCGATCCCGCAGATCGCGGCCTCGCTGATCGGCGTCGAGCGGACGCGCTCGGTGCCGAACTCCTCGGCGAGCCCGGCCGTCGCTCCCCACGGCCCGCCTTCGGCCACGTCCTCGCCGAGCACGAGCACGCGCGGGTCGGTCCGCATCGCCTCGGCGAGCGTCGACCGGATCGCCTCCAGATACGTCGTCTCCGTCACTGCTCCCGCTCCGGCGCCGGCCAAGCCGGCGCCTTCGCTCTTGGATCGCCTCCGTCGAGCCTACGGCGATGCATAGACGAGCTCGGCGGTCAGGGCGGGCTCAGGGAACGGGCTCTTGCGCGCGAACCGGACCGCCGCTTCGACCTCCTCGCGCGCCTCGTGCTCGAGCTCGGCTCCGTGGACGCCGAGCAGCCGCTGCAGCCGCAGGATCGGGTCGAGTTCCTGCCACTCGTCGGCGGCGAGCGCCTCGCGGTAGCGCTGCGGGTCGCCCTCGTGGTGGCCGCGCAGACGGTGCGTCAGGCACTCGAGCAGGAACGGCCCCTCGCCGCCGCGCGCCACGGCGAGGAACCGGGCAAAGGACGTGCGGACGGCGGCGACGTCGTTGCCGTCCACCGTCTCGCGCTCGAGCCCCCACGGCGCCACGACGTCGCTCACGCGCTCGACCGTCGTGTGCGCCTCGCGCGGCGTGAACTCCGCGAAGCCGTTGTTCTCGCAGACGAGGATCGCCGGCAGCCGCCACAACGCCGCGATGTTCACCGACTCCGCGAAGATGCCGCCCTGGACGGCGCCGTCGCCGAAGAAGACGACCGCGACCTGGTCGCCGCCCGTGAGCCGGGCCGCGAGCGCGCTCCCGAGCGCGAGCGGGACGTTCCCGCCGACGACGCCCGTCGCTCCCATGAAGCCGTGACCTGCGTCGACGAGGTGCATCGAGCCGCCGAGGCCCCGGCAGACGCCGCCGTCGCGTCCCATCAGCTCGGCCATCACACGCTCGAGCGGAGCGCCCTTCGCGATCGCGTGCCCGTGCGCGCGGTGGTTCGAGTAGACCGGATCGTCCGGCCGCAGCTGGGTGCACACGCCCGCTGCGACCGCCTCCTGGCCGACGCTCAGGTGGACGAGGCCGTGCACCTCGTTCGCGCGCACGAGACCTGCGACCCGCTCCTCGAAGGCGCGGATCCGCCACATCGTGCGCAGGAGCTCGATCCCGACGCCGCCCTCGAGCCGGCCCGCGGGGTCGCTCACCTCGTCAGGCGGTGACCGGAGCGGAGCCCACGACCTGCTGCACGGCGTCGACGATCTTCGCCTCGTCGGGCAGGAGGTACTCCTCCATCGGCTGGCTGTACGGGATCGTCGCGTCGAGCGCCGTCACGAGCTTGATCGGCGCTTTCAGGGCCGAGAAGCCCTCGGAGGCGACCTCCGCCGCGATCACCGCCGCGGCCGAGCCGTGGCGCGTCGACTGGTCGACGACCACGAGCCGCCCCGTCTTCTCCACCGAGTGGAGGATCGTCGCCGTGTCGAGCGGTGCGAGCGTGCGCGGGTCGATCACCTCGGCCTCGACGCCCTCGGCGGCGAGCTGCTCGGCTGCCGTGAGCGCCTTGCCGAGGAGCCAGCCGAGCGCGACGATCGTGACGTCGCCGCCCTCGCGCCGCACGGCGGCCTCGCCGAGCGGCACGACGTGCTCGCCCTCCGGCACCTCGCCGTGCTCGAGCGTGAGCAGGTAGTGGTGGAAGAAGACGACGGGGTTGTCGTCGCGGATCGACGCCGTCATCAGGCCCTTCGCGTCCGCCGCCGTCGCTGGGAGCGCGACCTTGAGGCCCGGCACGCCCATGAACATGCCGTAGATGGAGCCCGTGTGCTGGCCGGCCCAGCCGGCGGTGAAGCCGTAGCCGGCCTTGAGCACGATCGGCACCTTCACCTGGCCGCCGCTCATGTAATGGAAGCGCGGCGCCTCGTTCACGACCTGGTCCATCGCGACGAGCATGAACTCCGCCATGTACAGCTCGACGACGGGCCGGTAGCCGGCGAAGGCCGCGCCGACCGCCATCCCGATCTCGGCGGTCTCGGAGATCGGCGTCACTCGGACGCGGTCTCCGCCGAACGCCTTCAGGAACGGGTCCTCGTCGTGGGTGGCGAGGTTCTGGCCGAAGTAGATGACGGTCTCGTCGCGCTCCATCTCCTGGTGGATCGCCTCGCCGATCGCGGCGATGTAGGGAAGCTCGCGTGCCATGACTTCGACCCTCCTCAGGCGTAGACGTAGTTGACGGCTGCTTCCGGCGCGGGGAACGGGCTCTCGAGCCCGAACGCGACCGCCTCCTCCATCTCGGCCCGCACCTCCTCGGCGATCGCGTCGGCCTCCTCGGCGCTGAGCGTCCCCTCGGTGACGAGGCGGGCGCGAAACCGCGGCACCGGGTCGCCGCGCTTCGCGGCCTCGTACTCCTCGGGCGCGCCGAAGACGGTGATCGCCTCGTGCTCGGGGAAGTGGAGCGGCACGCCCGGCGGCGCGATGATGTTCCCGTGCGCGCTCAGGCGGTAGACGCGCGACTCGACGAGGGTCGGCCCCTCGCCCGAGCGGGCACGCGCGACCGCGGCTGAGACGGCTTCGTAGACCGCGATCGGATCGCCGCCGTCGACGGTCACCCCCGGCATGCTGTACGCCTGCGCCTTGATCGAGAGCGGCTCGCCGGCAGCGGCGTTAGCGTCCTCCTGCTCGACGCGGGTGACGACGTTGTAGGAGTTGTTCTCCATCACGTAGACGATCGGCAGCTTCCAGAGCGACGCGATGTTGAGCGACTCGTGGAAGGCGCCCTGCTTCGACGCGCCGTCGCCGAAGAACCCGAGCACGACCTGGCCCCTGCCGCGGATCTGAGCGGCGTACGCCGCGCCGGTCGCGTGCGGGATGCCCTGCGCGACGATGCCCGACGTGCCGAGGAAGCCGCGCTCGACGTCGGTCAGGTGCATCGAGCCGCCGTAGCCCTTGCAGAGCCCGGTCTCGCGGCCGTAGATCTCGGCCATCATCGCCTTCGGGTCGGTGCCGAGGACGAGCGGGTAGCCGTGGCAGCGGTAGGTCGCGAGCAGCTGGTCGTCGGGCTCGAGGGCCGCGAGCGAGCCGACGATCGAGGCCTCGGCCCCGTCGGCGAGGTGCGTGTGCCCGCGGATCACGCCCGGGTGCTCCTCGAAGGTCCGCTTGACCCGCTCCTCGAACTCGCGGATCCGCAGCATCTGCGTGAGGATCCAGGTCAGTCGCTCTCTGTCGAGGGTCTGCTCGGTCGTCGAAGGCTCAGGCACCAAGGCTCCTTTCCTGCGTCGCAGCGAGCTGGGCGCTGCTCGTCTCGTAGGCACGTTCGAAGATCTGCTCGATCGGCAGGTTGCGTAGCTCCTCGGAGAGAACCTCGACCCCCCACGGGCCGTCGTAGCCGAGCTCGCGGGCGACCGCGACGTAGTCGCGGAGCGGGAACTCGCCCTCGCCGGGCAGCCGCCGGTGGTTGACGGTCTCGTCGACGAGGTCGGGCATGCTCTCGTAGAGCCCGTCGTTGAGCTCGACCCAGCCGAGGTGCCGAGGCGCGATGCGTCGCAGGTCGTCGGGCTCGATGCCGAGCTTCGCCATGTGCCATGTGTCGATCGCGAGGCCGCCGTTCCGCGCGTCGGCGCCCTCGACGACGGCGAGCGCCGTGTCGAGGTCGTGGACGTTCACGTCGAACGGCATGAACTCGTAGATCATCCGCGCGCCGTGCGACTGCGCCGCTTCGGCGCAGAGCTCGGCGAAGCGCTCGGTCAGCTGCTCGAGCTCGCACGCCGTGCCGGGGATGTTGCCGACCTTGATGTGGTGGGCATCGAGTGCCGCCGCGGCGTCGAACAGCATCTCTCGCGTTCTCTCCTCGGCGACGCGCCGCTCGTCGTCCGGGTCGAGGAACCAGTTCATCAGGAACTCGAGCTCGAGGTAGGGGAGCCCCGAGTCGTCGAGGATCTGCTTCATCTCTGCCAGCGTGCGGGTCTCGAGGATGTGCTCGAGGTCGGCGTGCCAGAGCCCGGTGCCCTTGAACCCCACGCGCGCCGCCTGCTCGCAGCGGTCCCGCAGGTCGAAGAGGCTCCACTCCCGGCCTACGTGCACCTCGACCGGGCCCGAGACTGTCCAGTAGGCCGCGAGCAGTTCGGCGCTCGTCCCCATCGGTGTCCAACCTAACGTGAGCGCACGCGTCTCGCCAATCTGTCACGGAACGCCGGGTAGTTCTGCACGGCTCACCGGATTAAGCTTGGCCGGCGAAGCGAGACCGGAGGAGTGCTCGACGTGGCTGACTACGTGATCGTCGGAGCGGGATCGGCGGGGTGCGTCCTCGCGGCGCGCCTCTCCGAGGACCCGGACACGAGCGTCCTCGTGCTCGAGGCGGGAGGCCCCGACGCCGCCACCGAGATCCGCATCCCGGCGATGTTCCCCGCCACCTTCAAGTCGAGCCTCGACTGGGACCTGCTCGGCGAGCAGGAGCCCGGCCTCGGCGGCAGGCGCCTCTACCTGCCCCGCGGCCGCGTGATCGGCGGCTCGAGCTCGATGAACGCGATGATCTACCTCCGCGGCAACCGGCTCGACTACGACGACTGGGCGGCGTCGGGCTGCGAGGGCTGGAGTTACGAGGAGGTGCTGCCCTACTTCAAGCGCTCCGAGGACAACGAACGCGGGGAGGACGCCTATCACGGCGTCGGCGGCCCCCTGGCAGTTTCCGAAAGCCGCTCGATGCACCCGCTCGTCGACGCCCAGCTCGAGGCCGCGGTGCAGGCCGGCTACGAGCTCAACCCCGACTTGAACGGCGAGCGCCAGGACGGCGTCGGGCGCTTCCAGCTGACGCAGCGGAACGGCCTGCGCTGCAGCACCGCCGACGCGTTCCTGCACCCGGCGAGCGACCGGCCGAACCTCGAGGTGAGGGACTGCGCGTTCGTCGAGCGGATCGTCTTCGAGGGCGACCGCGCCGTCGGCGTCGAGCTCGTCCGCGCCGGCATCCGCGAGACCGTGCACGCCGAGCGGGAGGTGATCCTCGCCGCGGGCTCGTTCCAGTCGCCCGTGCTGCTCATGCTCTCGGGGATCGGCCCGGCCGATGAGCTGGCCCCGTTCGGGATCGATGTGCGGCAGGACCTGCCGGTCGGCCGCAACCTGCAGGACCACCTGATGGTGCAGGTGAACTACCTCACCGACGAGCAGGGCCTCTTCGGCATCTTCACGCCGGAGAACTTCGCGCTGCTCGAGCGGGAGGGACGCGGCCCGCTGACCTCGAACTACCCCGAGGCCGGCGGCTTCTTCCGCACGCGGCCCGACCTGCCGGCGCCCGACGTCGAGTTCCACTTCGCAGGCTCGATGTTCTTCGACGAGGGCCTCACCGCCCCGCCCGACCACGGCTACTGCTTCGGGCCGGTCGTGATCAAGCCGACCTCGCGCGGGAGGGTGACGCTGCGCACGCCGATGCCGGACTCCAAGCCGAAGGTGCTCTGCAGCTTCCTGACGACCGACGAGGATCGCGCGAGCGTCCTCGCCGGCGTCAAGATCGCGCTCGAGATCGCCTCACAGCCGGCGCTGAAGGCGGTCGAGCGTGCGCCGTTCAGCGTTCCCGCCTCCGACTCCGACGAGGACATCATGGAGTGGGTGCGACGCGCGGCGCAGAGCGTCTACCACCCGACGTCGACCTGCGCGATGGGCGACGTCGTCGACTCCGAGCTCCGTGTGTACGGCACGGAGGGGCTGCGGGTCGTCGACGCGTCCGTGATGCCGACGATCACGCGGGCCAACACGCACGCGACGACCATCATGATTGCCGAGAAAGCCGCCGACCTGATCCGGTCCCGCACGCCGTCGCCGGCGCGGGCCGAGGCGGCGGGATGAGCCGCCGCCAGACGATGAAAGGAGCGCCATGAGCGCGACGACAGAACCGGTCGCTGCGGCCGGGACGGAGGTCGAGAACCTGCTCGACGAAGCGGGGTGGACCGGGAAGATCTTCAGCGACGGCTGGGTCGACGCGCCGGCGCAGATCGAGACCGTCGAGCCCGCCACCGGCGAGGTGCTCGGGACGGCGGGCGGGGGCGACCCCGCGGCGGTCGGGCGCGCGGCGAAGTCCGCCGCGGTCGCCCAGCAGGCGTGGGCACAGACGCCGTTCACCGACCGCGTCGCAATCGTGCGGCGGGCCGCGGAGCTGATGGAGAGACACCGGCCCGAGCTCGAGCTCTGGCTCGTTCGCGAGTCCGGCGCCATCTTCCCGAAGGCGGCGCACGAGATCGGGGCCTCGATCGGCCAGCTCGACATGGCCGCCGCCCTCGTCTCGCATTCGCTCGGGCTCGAGCTGCCGTCGCTGACGCCCGGACGGACGAGCACGGCGCGGCGGGTGCCGGTCGGCGTCGTCGGCGTGATCACGCCGTGGAACTTCCCGTACGTGCTCGCGATGCGCTCGGTGGGACCGGCGCTCGCGCTCGGCAACGCCGTGATCCTCAAGCCGGACGTCAACACGCCCGTCACCGGCGGAGTCGTGATCGCGCGGCTGTTCGAGGAGGCGGGCCTCCCGGAGGGCGTGCTGCACGTGCTGCCCGGCGGGCCGGAGGTAGGCGAGGCGCTCGTCTCCGACCCGAACGTGCGGATGATCTCGTTCACGGGCTCGACCGCAACCGGACGCAAGGTCGGCGAGATCGCCGGCCGCATGCTCAAGCGGACGGTGCTCGAGATGGGCGGCAACAGCCCGCTCGTCGTGCTCGACGACGCGGACATCGAGGCGGCGTCATCGGCGGGAGCCTGGGGCTCGTTCGCCCACCAGGGGCAGATCTGCCTCTCGGTGAGCCGCCACCTCGTACACGAGAGCATCGTCGACGAGTACACGGCGGCCCTCGTCGAGCGCGCCCAGCGGCTCCCGGTCGGCAACCCTGCGACCGAGCAGGTCGCCCTCGGCCCGCTCATCAACGAGCGCCAGCTCGCGCGGGTGCGCCGGATCGTCGACGAGAGCGTTGCGCAGGGCGCGAAGCTGCTCGCCGGCGGGACGAACGACGGGCTCTATTTCACCGCGACGGTGCTCGGGGACGTGACGCCGAGCATGCCCGCGTTCGCGGAGGAGATCTTCGGGCCCGTGGCACCCGTGACCCCGTTCCGAGACGACGCCGAGGCCGTCGAGCTGGCCAACGCCACCGAGTACGGGCTCGTGGCCGCGGTGCAGTCGGGTTCGCGCCAGCGCGCCGCGGCCGTCGCCGACCAGTTGCAGGCGGGCATGGTCCACGTCAACGACCACACGATCAACGAGGAGCCGCCCGCCCCGTTCGGGGGCTTCTGTTCCTCGAGCAACGGAGGTCACTTCGGCGGCGTTGCCAACCTCGAGCTGTGGACCGAGTGGCAGTGGCTCACTGCCCGCGAGCAGGCGACGATGTCGCCCTTCTAGCGAGACGCGTCGTCCCGGCGGGACAGGCGCTGCCCGGCCGGGACACCTTCACGTCGTCCGGTGGCGGCGAGTCGGCGCCGCTTCAGGACGTCATCAAGTCGTGAAGCTCGGGCAACCGGGGCAACCGGGGTCAGGTCTCGTTTGTTGCATTGCGACGATTGTGAGCCAAGTTTGGCACGCCTGCGGGTGAGGGTCCGGGCGCCGGCTACGGTCGGTGAGTGGCGCGGCCACCACGGCTCGAGATCGCGGGCGGGATCTATCACGTGATCGCTCGCGGGAACGAGCGGCGCGCGATCTTCCGCGACGACAACGACCGGATCGGCTTCCTCGAGCTCGTCGCAACAGTCGTCGGTGAACGCAGCTGGCGGCTGCTCGCCTACTGCCTGATGGACAACCACTATCACCTGCTCGTGCGCACCGAACACGCCGACCTCGCCGCTGGGATCCACTACGTGAACGGCGTCTACGCGCAGCGGTTCAACCGTCGCCACCGGCGTGTCGGGCATCTGTTCCAGGGCCGCTACAAGGCGATCCTCGTCCAGCAGGACGCACACCTGCTCGGGGTCGTCCGCTACATCGTCAGCAACCCGGTGCGCGCACGCATCTGCCGCCACCCGGATCAGTGGCGCTGGAGCAGCCACAACGCGACGCTCGGCCGCACACCAGCCGGACCGCTCAGCAGCCAGGTCGTGCTCGCTCTCTTCCATCCCGACCGTGCACGTGCGCGTGAGCTCTACCACGCGTTCGTCGAAGACAGGAGCGAGGGCCCTCCGGCAGCCCATCCTCTGATCGAAGGCGACGACGCCTATGTTCGCGATCACCTCGCGCTGATCGCCCGCTCGCCGGAACATCCACGATCGCTCGCGACCCCAACGCCGCCGCCGCTCGACGCGCTCCTCACCGGTGCGCCGTCAGCAGCCGAGATCGCCGCCGCCCGCGCCCACGGCCACACGCTCGCTGCGATCGCTGCCCACCTCGGCTGCGACACCTCGACGATCAGCCGCCGCCTCATGCGCCGTGCAACAACCGAGACCTGACCCCCGGATCAGGCACGCGTCCGCGCGTAGGCGGCGAACGGCTCGATCGACGCGGGGTCGACGAGCATGTCGCGGCTCACGACCTCGGCGACGGGGGTGCCGGTGAGGATGCGCTTGACGGGTAGCTCGAGCTTCTTGCCGGTGAGCGTGCGCGGAATCGCGGGTACGGCGACGACTGCGTCCGGCGTGTGCCGCGGCGAGAGCGCGGTGCGCAGAGCGCGCTTCATGCCCGCCTCGAGCTCGTCGTCGAGCTCGACCCCCGGCCGCAGCACGACGAAGAGGAGCAGCTCGTCTGAGTCCTCGAGGTGGACGACGAGGCTGTCGAGCACGTCCTCCCACTCCTCGACGAGGGAGTAGATCTCGCTCGTGCCGAGCCGGACGCCGCCGCGGTTCAGCGTCGCGTCGGAGCGTCCGGTGATCACCGAGCTGCCGCGCTCCGTGAACATGATCCAGTCGCCGAAGCGCCAGACGCCCGGGAAGTGGTCGAAGTACGACTCGCGGTAGCGCGAGCCGTCGGGGTCGTTCCAGAAGCCGACGGGCATCGACGGCATCGGCTGGCGGATGACGAGCTCGCCGAGCTCGCCCATGACCGGCTCCCCCTCGAGCGAGTACGCCGCCGAGTCGACGGCCAAGCAGCGTCCCGACATCTCGCCGGCGTAGACCGGGAGCAGCGGGTAGCCCTGCACGATCCCGGTGCAGACGTCGGTGCCGCCGCTGCCGAGGTTCAGGAACACGTCCGGCCCGAGCTCCCCGTACAGCCACTCGAAGCCCTCCACCGGCAGCGGCGAGCCGGCGGCCCCGATCGTGCGGATCGACGAGAGGTCGAAGCGGCGCCCGGGCTCGACGCCCTCCTTGCGGCAGGCGAGCACGAACGCCGGGCCGAGCCCGAGCATCGTCGGCCGCGTCTCCTCGGCGAGCTTCCACTGGGAGGAGAGGTCCGGGTAGGCCGGGTTGCCATCGATCATCACGATCGAGGCCCGCACGAGCAGCGTCGAGACGAGGGCGTTCCACATCATCCAGGCGGTCGTCGTGAACCACTGGAGCCGGTCGCCCGGCTGGAGGTCCCAGCTCAGCGCGTGGTTCTTCAGGTGCTCGACGAGGATGCCGCCGTGGCAGTGAACGATCGCCTTCGGCAGCCCCGTCGTGCCCGACGAGAAGAGGACGTAGAGCGAGTGTGCGAACGGCAGCGGCTCGAACTCGAGCGGCCCTTCCTCGGCCAGGAGCTCGCCCCAGGCGAGCGTGCCGGGGAGCACGTCGTCGGCTCCCCCTGCGTAAGGGACGTGGACGACAGCCTCGAGGCTCGGCAGTCCTTCGCGCACGGCGACCACCTGCTCGCGACGGTCGACGAGCTGCTCGCCCCACCGGTAGCCCGCGACGGCGAGCAGCACCTTCGGCTCGAGCTGGCCGAGCCGGTGGAGCACGCTGCGGACGCCGAACTCCGGCGGACAGGTCGCCCAGATCGCGCCGAGGCTCGCGGTGGCGAGGAAGGCGACAAGCGTCTCCGGGATGTTCGGGAGGTAGGCGACGACGCGGTCGCCCTGTCCGACGCCGAGCCGCTGCAGGCCGGCGCGGGCGCGCGCGACCTGGTCGCGGAGCTCGCCGAAGGTGAGCTCGAACGGCTCGCGCGACTGCGAGCGGGCGACGATCGCGACCGCGCCCAGGTCGTCGTCGCGGCCGAGCATGTGCTCGGCGTAGTTCAGCCGCGCGCCCGGGAACCACTCCGCGCCGGGCATCTCGCGCGAGCCGAGCACGCGCTCGTACGGGACGTGCGCGCGGACCCCGAAGTAGTCCCAGAGCGCGCCCCAGAAGCCCTCGAGATCGGCGATCGACCAGCGATGAAGGGCCTCGTAGTCGGCGAAGTCGAGGCCGCGCTCGCGACGCAGCCACTCGACGAAGCGGCCGACCTCCGACCGCTCGCGCACGTCGGGCGGCGGTGTCCAGAGGATCTGTCCTGCGCTCACGGGCGGTCGCACGCCGGGTCAGGGCACGAGGACGGCGCGACCCGTGATCTCGCCCTCGCGGAGGCGGTCGAGCACGTCGTTCACCTGATCGAGCGCATGGGTCTCGGTGCGCAGCGTGACCTCGCCGCGCGCGTGCAGCTGGAGCAGCTCCCAGAGGTCGATCCAGCTGCCGACGAGGTTGGCCTCGATCGCCGTCTCGCCGCCGACGAGCCCCGCCGACGGCGCCGAGACCGTCCCGCCGTAGCCGACGATCGAGTAGAGGCCGCGCCGGGCGAGCATCTGCAGGGCCGCGGCGTGCGTCTCGTCAGTGCCGACGCAGTCGAGCACGACGTCGGCGCCGTGCCCGTTCGTCGCCTCGCGCACGGCGCCTGTGTCGTCGCCGTGCTCGCCGATGACCTCGTCGGCGCCGAGCTCGCGCGCGAGCCGGCGCCGCCGCTCGTCGGTGTCGATTGCGACCACCGACACGCCAGAGCCGAGGACGCGCATCAGCTGGAGCGCGATGTGGCCGACGCCGCCGACGCCGATCAGGGCGACGGTCGTGCCCGGGACGAGGCGATGCGCGAGCTTCTTCACCGCGTGGTAGGCGGTGATGCCCGCGTCGGAGTGAGGCGCCACGGCCGCCGGGTCGACCCCTTCCGGGAGCACGATCAGCGACCGCTCGTCGACGAGCACGTAGTCGGCGAAGCCGCCGTCGCGGGTGAGCCCGGTGAACCCGTGCCGCTCGCAGTGCATGTCGAGCCCGCGCCGGCAGGGCACGCAGAGCCCGCAGGAATACGGCGGGTAGAGGCAGACGGCGTCGCCGACCGCGGCCGCCGTGACGTCGTCGCCGACGGCGTGCACCCAGCCCGCGTTCTCGTGGCCGAGCACGACCGGAGGCCTGAGGCCCGCCGGCTCCATCAGCCCGTCGATCGCGTGCAGGTCGGTGGCGCAGACGCCCGCCCCGGCGATGCGCACGATGACGTCGCGCGGCCCGATCGGCTCCGGCTCAGGCCGCTCGACGAGCTCGAGCGGCCGGTGGTACTCGGCGAGCAGCGCCGCCTTCATGCGGCGGCGCCCACACCCGCGGCCTTCGAGCCGAGGTAGCCGCTCGGATCGGCGTCCAGGTGCTCGGCGAGCCTCGTCGCGAGCGCCATGATCGTCAGCGACGGATTCACCGACAGCGTGCGCGGGACGAGCGAAGCGTCGCCGACGAAGAGCCGCTTCACGTCATGCGACTCGGCGTTCCGGTCGACGACCGAGCGCGCGGGATCGTCGCCCATCCGGCAGCTGCCCTGGACGTGCGTCGAGGCAAGCCCGGTCCAGCAGATCTGGGTCGCGCCGGAGGCCTCGAGCACCCTCCTCGTGAAGTCGAACGAGCGGTCGAGCCGCGCGAGCTCGGCCGGCTGGAAGTCGATCTCGATTCGCTCGCCGCCGTCCTCCCCGACGACGACCGCCGCGTTGTTGTCGTCGTTCACCATCGCGAGCATCCCGGCCCAGTGCCGGAAGCGGCGCACCGCCTCGACGAGACGCTCGCCCCAGAGCGGCCCCGTCTCGTCGCAGAGCGTCGTCGCGAACGAGATCGGATCCTGGATCGTCGTCGCCTCGATCACGAAGCCGCCGTCCTCGTCGTGCTGGAAATCCATGCAGTGGGCGGTGATCGGGTAGACCATGTGCGCGTCCTGCGGCTCGTCGAAGAGGCCGTAGACGAGGCGCACCGGGTGCAGCCCGAGGTGCCGCCCGACGGCCGGGTTGCGCACGCCCGAGCGGGTGAGGAGCTGCGGCGTGTTCAGCGCACCGGCGGCGACGACGACCGCAGCCGCCCTCACGGTGTGCCGCTCCCCGGCGTCGTCGGCGTACTCGACGCCCGTCGCTCGCGGCCCGTCGGCGGAGTCCTCGATCAGGACCCGCTCGACCGCGGCGTTCGCGCGCAGCTCGAGCAGGCCGCGCGCCCAGGCGTCGTGGATGTAGGTGTTCAGCGTCGACTTGCCGGCGTTGGTCGGGCAGCCCTGGAGGCACGAGCCGCAGCTCATGCAGTTGGCGTCGGTGTACGAGAGCACCGGCTCGAGCTCGGCCCCGAGCGCGTGGAAACCCTTCTCGACGGTGCGCACGCTCTTGCGCCAGTCGGTTCGCTCGCGCACGCCGAGCACCTGCTCGACCCGGTCGTAGTACGGGCCGAGGTCGTCGGCCGTGAACGGCTCGCCGCTGTCCGAGGTGAGGCCGGTCGCGGGATGCCACTTCGCGAGGTCGCGCTCGTGGGCGCGCAGGGCGACCTTCGTGTTGATCGTCGTCGTCCCGCCGACGCAGCGGCCGGCGAGGAACGCGAGCATCTCGCCGTTCGCGAGCGGCGCGAGCCGGAGCGGCCAGAAGAGATCGTGGGTCGCCTTCGCCTCCCAGCGCGTGAAGTCGGCCGCCGTGAGGTGCGGGCCGACCTCGAGCAGCAGGACGTCGCGCCCGCGCTGCGCGAGCTCACCTGCGACGACGCCGCCGCCGGCGCCTGAACCGACGACGACCACATCGAATTCGTCTTTCATGCGATCCCCAGGTACGACCAGTCCTTGTGCAGGCGGGTCGCGAGCGGCGAGTTGAAGTCGATCTCGGCCCAGGCGCCCGGGCCCTCCCTGCCCGCCGCGACGAAGTCGCTGTAGTACGCCTCGACCGCGAGCGCCCGGAGCATGGCGAACTCCGGCGTTCGCTCGTGCTCGGCAAGCGCGTCCCGGCCGCCTGCGGCCGCCGGAGCGAGCGTGTCGATCGCAGCGAGCGCGTGCGCCTGCACCTCGGGCGGCATCCCTGTCAGCACCGCGTCGACGTAGACGACCGGGCCGACGCGGCTCGATCCGGGCACGAACAGCTCGCAGAGCGCCTCGACGGTCTCTGCGCGGCGCTCGTCGAGAGTCCTCAGCGCCACGCGGCGACCCTACTCGGCGTCCGGGAGAGCGTCAATCGGGAGCGCGCGGCAGTCACCCATCGAGCCGGATCACGGCCTTCATCACCTCGGCAGGGTGCTGCATCGCGTACGCGATCGCCTCGGGGGCTTCGTCGAGCGGGAACTCGTGCGTGACGAGCCCTGCGAGGGTGTCCTGCCGTCGGGCCACGAGCGAGACGGCCTCCGCGAACTCGTCCGCGTTGCAGCAGGAGACGCCGAGGACGTCGATCTCCTTGAACGCGAGCTCGCCGACGCGGACCGGCGCCTCGTGGCTCGAGAGGCCGACGACGACCACGCGTCCGGCGGGGGCGACAAGCTCGACCGCGGTGCGCGTGACCTCGGGCACGCCGGTCGCCTCGAAGACGACCTCCGGGCCGTCGCCGCCCGCCCACTCACGCGCCGCTGCGACCGGGTCCTCTCCCTCGTCCAGCCGGAGCAGCTCGGCGCCGCTTGCCCGCCCGCGCTCGAGGCGGCTCGCGACGGGATCGGCGAGCAGCACCGATGCGCCGCGGTCGAGCGCCGCGGCGGTCACGGCCTGCCCGATCGGGCCCGCGCCGAAGACGACTGCCTTCTCGCCCCGGTCGACGCGACCGCGCACGACCGCCCGCACGGCGATCGAGACGGGCTCGATCAGCGCGGCGAGCGCGGGCTCCTGATCGCCGACCGGGAAGACATGGGTGGCGGGGAGTCGAATCCGCTCCTGGAGCGCCCCGTCCTGGTGGATCCCGATCAGGCTGATGTTCGCGCACACGTTGCCGCGCCCGATCCGGCACGGATAGCAGTGCCCACACGAGGTGTGGGGCCAGATCGCGACCCGCTCGCCTGCCCGGAGGCCCGCCGGGCAGTCCGGCCCGACCGCCTCGACGATTCCCGCCGCCTCGTGTCCCTGGATGCGCGGGTAGAGCTGCGACTCCGGGACCGCGCCGAGGTCGCCGAGGAAGTAGTGGAAGTCCGACCCGCAGAGGCCAACCGCTTCCGGCCTGACGACCACCTCGCCGGGGCCCGGCTCCTCCGGCTCCGGGACCTCGACGAGCCGCATGGTCCCCCGCGCCTCGGTGACGGCGGCACGCACGGCAGAGTCCGCCTCAGCCGCCGGCGGGTGGCGCGCCGTTGCCCGCCGCTGCGCCGTCGCCCCCCACCTGGCGCACGCCGTCGATCGCCTCGTCGCCCATGAGGTAGGCGGAGTGGAGGACGTCCGGGTGGCGCTTGAGCTCCTCGGCGGTGCCGCTGTAGCGGATGCGGCCGCCTTCGAGCACGTACGCGCTCTTGGCGAGGGAGAGGGCGACGTGCGCGAACTGCTCGATCAGGAGCACGCCCATGCCGGCGGTGGCGACCTTTTCGACGATGGGGACGAGGCGCTGCACGACCACGGGTGCGAGGCCGAGCGAGAGCTCGTCGACGAGGAGGATGCTCGGACGGGAGACGAGCGCCTGGGCGAGCACGAGCATCTGCTGCTCGCCGCCGGAGAGGAGGCGAGCCTGGACGCGCCAGCGCTTCTCGAGCTCCGGGAAGAGCTCGAGCGCGTAGGCGATCCCCTCCTTCTTGTGCTCGCGCGACAGCGCGTAGGTCGCGACCTTGAGGTTGTCCTCGACCGTCAGCACGGGCAGGATGCGCCTGCCCTCGGCGACGACGGCGACGCCGGCCGTGCGGATCCGCTCGGGCGCGCGGTTCGTGAGCTCGCGGTCCCCGAGCATCACGCGGCCAGAGCTCACCCGCAGCAGGCCGGCGACCGCGAGCACGAGCGTGGACTTGCCCGCGCCGTTCGCGCCGAGCAGCGCCGTCACCTCTCCGGACGGGATCTCGAAGGAGACGTCGCTCACGACGGTCCGGCCGCCGCGCGGCACTGACAAGCCCTCGAGCCGCAGGGTCGCGGCAGTCACCGCCCTCGCCGTCGCGACCTCCGCCGCGCTCATAGCTCCGTCTCCGTGCCGAGGTAGGCGTTGATCACGTGCTCGTTCCGCAGCACCTCACCGGTGGGTCCCGAGGCGATCAGCTTGCCGAAGTCGAGCACGGCGGTCGTCTCGCAACAGGCCGAGACGAGGCTCATGTCGTGGTCGACGAGGATCACGAGCGCGCCGAACCGCTCCGGAATCTGCCGGATCAGCTCTCCGAGGTGCCGGGTCTCCTCCTCCGGCAAGCCGGCCGCAGGCTCGTCGAGCAGCACGACTCTCGGATTCCCGACGACGGCCCGCGCGACCTCGAGCAGCCGCCGCTCTCGGGCGCCGAGGCGGCCGGCCTTTGCCGCTGGCGACGTCTCGAGCCCGACGAACTCGAGCGCGTTCAGGACCGCGGACCGTCGAGCAGCGCGTCCCTCGCCCGAGTGCTCGTGGACGATCGCGACGTTGTCGAACACGGAGAGCTGCTCGATCGCCTGCTCGGTCTGGAAGGTGCGTCGGAGACCCCAGCGGGCACGCCGGTAGTCGACCAGCTTGAGGAGGTCCTCGCCGAAGGCCCGGATCGAGCCGGCGGACGGCCTGACGAAGCCTGAGAGGACGTTGAAGAACGTCGTCTTCCCGGCGCCGTTCGGGCCGATCAGGCCGCAGGCGCCGTTCGGGAAAGCGACGCTCATGTCGTCGATCGGTGTGACGCCGGCGAAGCGAACGGTCAGGTGCTCGACCTCGATCACGCCGGTTGCCCCGGCGCGCGCGCGCCCTTCCGGAAGGGTCGGGTGATCAGCCGCCACAGCTTCGCCAGGTCCTTCGGCACCTGATCCGCAAGCCCGCCCGGGGCAGTTAGCAGCACCTGCAGCAGGCCGACGCCGAAGATGACATTCAGGAAGTTCGTGTTGACCCCCCACTGGGCCTGGAAGATGAACGGCACGAGCTGCATGAAGATGCCTGCGATCACAGCGCCCCAGAGGCTGTAGATGCCGCCGATCAGGACGACGGCGAGCAGGATCAGGGAGTCTTGAGTGGGGAAGCCGTAGATCGTCGGCTGTCCCAGCTGTGATGCGAGCAGGCAGCCGGCGATGCCCGTCATGAACGACGCGAGAGCGAACGCCCAGAGCCTGTAGCGCGTGACGTTCACGCCGGCAGCCAGTGCCGCCGGCTCGCTCTCGCGAATCGACGCCCAGGCGCGGCCGGGCTTGGCCGCGAGGTGCACCAGCGCGAGGAGGAACATCAGCACGCAGACGACGACGACGTACCGGTAGTAGGCGGTGTCGCCGACCGCGCCCGCGGGCCTGCGAACCGGCTCGAGGCCCGAGAGGTCGACCGCCGTCGTCCGGCCGGTGAAGCCGCCGCCGCCGTTCGGGAAGTTGATCGCCGACAGCACGATGTTCACGGCCCCGGCGGCCATGAGCGTGATCAGCGCCAGGTAGAGGCCGCTCAAGCGCAGTGCCGGCAGTCCGATCAGCACGCCGATGGCGCACGTGATCGCCCCGGTGACGACGAGCAGCACCGGGAACGGGAGGTGGAAGGCGTAGTTCAGCCGGGTCGCCGTCCAGGTGCCGATCGCGAGCAGGGCGATCTGGCCGAGCGAGATCATCCCGACGCGGCCGTACAGGATCCCGAGGCCGAGGGCGACGACCGAGTAGATGGCGACGCTGGTGAACGTCTTGATCCAGTCCAAGCCCACGAGGCTCGGCAGGACGAACATGACGAACGCAAGCAGCACCGCGACGATCCCGGTGCGGACGACCGTGCCTCGCTCGACGGAGAGCGCCGAGCGAGCTACGTCGACCCGCCGCTCGCTCGGTGCCGGCGTCACGTCCAACCGGCTACTGCGCCGTCCGCCCGATCGTGACCACGCGTGTCCGCGAGAGCCAGAGCAGAGCGATGATCGAGAGCACGAACGGCGTCGCGGCGCGGTAGGCGGTCACCGACGCGTAGGGAGTCACGATCGCCTGGACGACACCGACCGCGAGCCCGCCGGCGAAGGTCACCCAGAGCGACTGCAGACGGCCGATCAGCGCCGCCGCGAGGGACGAGATGACGAGAAAAGTGAGCGCCGCGTAGTCGAGCGATGTGTAGAGATCGGCGAGCAGCAGGCCCGCCGCGCCGCACACGAGCCCCGAGCCGAGCCACGCCGACGCCTCGACCCGGCGAACCGGCACACCGAGCGTGGCGGTGATCTCGCGGTCGTTGGCGACCGCGCGGTACGCCGTGCCGAGCTTAGTGCGGCGCAGGAAGATGGTCGTCCCGACAGTGAGCACGAAGGCGAACGCGAGCGCGAGGATCTGCGTCAGGTTCACCACCGCCCCGAACAACTCGTACCGGTGGTTCGTGGTCGGAAGCGTCAGGACACGGACGAATGCCCCTCCTGCCGGAGCGCGCCAGCCCATCAGGCCGAGCAGGATCAGGGCGAGAGCGAGCGTCCCCATCATCTTCACGAGGGGGTCCCGCTTCGCGAAGGCGGGGCCGAAGACGACTCCGTAGAGCAGGCTGACGGCCCCGCCGAACGCGACACAGGTTGCATAGGCGAGCCAGTGCGGCAGGCTCGTGTGATTCACCATCCAGTAGGCGATCAGGGCGCCCGCGGCACCGATGGCGCCGAACGCGATGTTCAGCACGCCGGTCGCCTGGTACAGCACGACGATGCCGACCCCGGAGAGGGCGTACACGCCGCCGAGCGCGAGGCCGAGCACGATGAACGGCTTGAGGAACACCCAGTCCACGCCGAACACCGAGAAGGCGACGACGCTATGCATCGGCAGCCGCAGGCGTCCCGATCACTTCCTTCGGTCTTCTTTCGGCCGGCTTGTCGGCGTCTCCGTCGACTAACCGGTGTTCAGCTTGTACTGCTTCTCCCACTTCCGTGTCTGCGCGATCTCCGGATCGACGGTCGAGATGGGGAAGCACTTCTCGTTCAGGACGACCTTGCCCCCCTTGTAGGTGACTGTGATGTCCCAGTTGCTCGGGATGTGGTAGGCGAGGTTGCCGACGTACCACGGCTTGCAGAGCATGTCGGTCTTGACGTTGCTGAGGTTCTTGACCGCGGCGTTGTACGACTTCGCCGTGATCGCGCCCTTGACGTTCAGCAGCGCCATCGTCGCGAACTTCCCGGCCAGGTAGCCCATCTGGCCGAAGGCCTGGAGCGCGATCTTCGGCGTGTACTTCGCGTTGACCGCCCTGTACAGCGTCGAGTCCGGGCCCGGGTCGTCGAGGTTCGCGAACTCGTTGTTGATGAAGATCTTGCCGTCGAACTGCGGGAACTGCTTCGCCATGAACTCGTTCGCGATCGGTGTCGAGGAGCCCCAGATGATGTCGTCCACGACGCCCTGCTGGATCGCCGCCTGCAGGAACGCCGGCGCCGTGTCGGGGGTGAAGTCGAGGATGATCCCGCCGCCCTTGCCGGCCGCCTGCACCATCTGCAGAAGCTGCGAGTTCGCGTCGGTGACCGGGAGGACCGTCGGGAAGCTCTTGTACGGGACCCCGGCCTTCTTCGCCAGCTTCGCCACCGTGCCGTCGGCGTACGCAGCCAGCGTGCTGGGCGAGGCGACGATGAGCGACTTCGCACCTTTGCGGAGAAGCGCCTGGGCGGCGCCGTCGTTGCTGTAGCGCGGGCCCAGGTTCACCTCGACGATCGACGGCGTGCCGAAGCATTCCGCCTGGACGCCGGCGCCGATCACGATGAAGCCCTTCGATTGGTAGTACTTCCAGTTGGTGCCGCACTCGGCGAAGCTCGTGTTGCCGACGATGCCGACCACCTTGTCGCTCTCGATCAGCTTCCTCGCGAGCGCCGCCTCCTGGGTCGGATTGAGCTGCTCGGTGTACTGGATGTACTGGATCGGGCGGCCGTTGATCCCGCCGTTGTCGTTGACGCACTTGAAGTAAGCCTCCGCGACCTTGGCCACGGTCGTGAAGTCCACGCCCGGGATCAGCATGTTGATCGCGCCGAGCTTGATCGGGGTGCCCGTCGCCTTCTTCCCGGTGCCCATCCCGCACACGGCTTTCGTCGCACTCGCCTTGCCCGACCCGACCGGCGCTGCAGTCGAGCGCGCGCTCACGCCGTTGGCGATCGCCGCCGTCGCGAGCAGCACGACGGGAAGCGCCACCGCGAGGCCTGCCCTACGAAACGTCATTCCATCTCCCTTCATGTAGTGGATCCCCAAGCATCTGAGACGTCAGCCGACGAGATACGGCAGTGGGCAATCCTGCTCCATCGGGATCGTCTCTGCAAGACGCGCGTTCGGGCTACCGGAACACGCCGCATCCAACTCCTGGAGGGCCTCTGGCGGGGTTAGGGAGCGAACGTCTGCGTGGGTGCGATCGCGACGTCGAGCAGCAACGGCTCGTCGCGACCTGCGAGCGTCGGCACGACCTTGTCGAGCGTCGCATGGAGCTCGTCGTACGTCTCGATCCGGCGGGCCGGGCAGCCGAAGCCGCGTGCGACCGCCGCGAGCTCGACCTCGGCGAAGGAGGGCCACGGCCCGGCCGCGCCCTTCCGCTCGGCGAGGCGGTCCATCACCACGTAGCCGCCGTTCGAGAGGATCACGAACACCGCACCGACGCGGTAGTGGGCTGCGCTCCACACGGCCTGGATCTGGTAAATCGCCGACCCGTCCCCGACGACCGCGACGATCGGGCGCTCCGGCAGGGCCATGCGCAGGCCGATCGCTCCCGGGAGGGCGAATCCGAGGCCGCCCATCGCGGCGCTCAGGTAGCCGAGCGGCTCGCGGGCGGGCAGCCGGTCGTGGAGCTCCGGGCGGTCGACGGGCGCCTCCTCGATCACGACCGCCTCGCGGGGCAGCCGCTCGGCGAGCGCTGCGAGCACGTGGCCTGCGAGGAGCGGCTCGCCGGGAGCGGGCGGGTCGGGCGCGGGCGGGCGACGGAAGGCCTCGGGCGGCTCGGCCTCGCGCTTGGGGATCCGGGGGACGAGCTCGCGGCACACGGCCGCGGGCGGCGCGAGCACGGCAAGGTCGGCAGGGCTCCGGTGGACCTCGGCGGGATCGTCGGCGATGATCGCCACGCGTGTCCCCGGCGCGGTGAGGCGGCCGGGCACGTACGCCGCCTGGCGGAAGACCGGCGCGCCGACGACGAGCAGCGTGTCGTAGGGAGCCACCTGCTCGCGCAGCCGGGCTCGGTCGGCCGAGAGCACGCCGCAGAACAGCGGGTGATCCTGGGGGAAGCCGGCACGCGCGCCGAACGACTCCTGGAACACGGGCGCGACGAGCCGCTCCGCCAGCTCGACGAGGTCCGCCCACGTCTCCGGGTCGTCGGCGCCGGCGCCGACGACGAGCGCCGGCGAGGATGCCTGGGCGAGGAACGCGGCCAGTGCGTCCACCGCGTCCGGGGTGACGGCGGTCGCACGCAGGACGGTCCCGAACGCGGCGGCGGGCTCACGCTCCTCGTCCGCCGGAGCCTCCCAATCGTCCATCGGCACGATCACGAGCGCGGGGCCGCGGGCCGTCGTCGCCTCGTGGAAGGCGCGCTCGATCGCCGCCGGGACGTCCTGCGGTCGCGCGGGCTGCTGGACGCCGACGGGGTACTCGCCGCCGAGGCCGGCCAGCCGCCCGGCAAGGAACGGCTCGAACGCGAGGTGGCGACGATCCTGCTGGCCGACGATCGCGACCACCGGAGCCCTGTTGACGCGCGCGGTCGCGAGCGCCCCCACCGCGTTGCCGAGGCCGGCCGTCGTGTGCAGGAGCACGAGCGCCGGCTCTCGTCTACCGATCGCCCAGCCGGTCGCGAGCCCGACCACCGAGCCCTCGTGGAGCCCGAGCACGAAGCGAAGGTCGTCGGGGAGCCCGGTGAGGAACGGGACCTCGGTCGAGCCCGGGTTGCCGAAGAGCGTCGTCAGGCCGCGCCGGCGGAAGACGTCGAACGCCGCGTCGCGGACGGTCCGATTCGTCTCGGCTCGCTCTCCGGAGCGGGCCTGCGGTGCATCGTCGCCGGAGGCCCGAGGGTCGGTGCGGAGCGCCATCCGGCCGTGTATAGCACGGGAGCGAGCGCACGGCCGCTTACCTCGCCGACGTGGAATGATCGCGCCGTGACCGACCCGGCCGACCTCGGAGTAGGGGAAGCGGCCGCGGCTCTCGGGGAGCGCTCACTCTCGTCACGCGAGCTCGTCGAGGCCTGTCTCGCCCGCATCCGGGACCGCGACGGCACGCACAGCCACGACGGCGACTCGGGGTCCGTCAACGCCTGGGTCCGCGTCTACGAGGAGGACGCCCGCGCTGCGGCCGACCGCGCCGACGAGCGGCTCGCGCGCGGCGAGGCGCCCGCCCTCTGCGGGATCCCGATCGGCCTGAAGGATCTCTACGCCGTCGCCGGGAAGCCGCTGACGGCGTCGAGCCGTGTGCTCGACGAGGTCCCCGACCGCGACTGCGATGCCTGGGCGAGCCTGGCCGCCGACGGGATGGTGCTGCTCGGCCACGTTCACACCCACGAGTTCGGCGCCGGCGGCACGACCGACCAGGTCGGCAACCCGTGGGCGCTCGACCGCTCGGCCGGCGGCTCGGGCGGCGGGTCGTCGGCGGCCCTCGCCTCGAGGACGGTCCCCGCCACGACCGGCACCGACACTGCCGGCTCGGTGCGCATCCCGTCGGCGATGTGCGGGACGTCGGCGATCAAGCCGACGCGGGGCCTCGTCTCGATGCGCGGCATCGTCCCGCTCGGCCCGACCCTCGATCACGCGGGCCCGATGGCGCGCACGGTGCGCGACTGCGAGCTCCTGCTCGCCGGGATGGCCGGCGTCCGCCCCCCGACGTCGCGCCGCCCGCTCCGGCGCGTCGCGCGCTCGCCGCGCATCGGCGAGCTCGACCCGGACGTCGCCGACGGCTTCGACCGGGCGCTCGAGGCGCTCGTCGGCGAGCTCGGCGCAGAGCTCGCGGAGCCGCCGCTTCCGCCGGTCGAGCTCGACCTCGGGCTCGTCGTCTTCGAGATCGTCTGCGCCGAGATGCTCGTCTACCACCGTCGTTTCGACGACCGCCGCGACCTCTATCGTCCGTCGATCCGCGGCTTCCTCGAGCACGGCGAGAGCAGGGCGATGAGCGCCGAGGAGTACGTCGCGACACAGGTGAGCCGCACGGAGCTGACCGACGCCTGGGTCGACTGGCTGGCCGAGCATCGGATCGACGCGGTCGTCGAGCCGACCGTGCCGATCGTCGCGCGCCCGCGCGGCCGCGGCTACGACGAGCCGTTCACCGATGTCGCCGAGATCTCGCTCACCCACTACTGGGACTGGACGGGCTTCCCCGTGGTCGCGCTGCCGTCCGGCGTCGGCCGGCGGAGCGGTCTCCCGGTGGGCGTCTCGCTGATCGGGGCGCCGGGGGCCGACTGGGACCTGCTCGCCGACGGAGCGGCGCTCGAGGACGCTCTCGGGCCGGTGACGCCGTGATCGACGTCGACGCTGTCACCGCGATCGACGTCCACGTGCACACGGAGAGCACGCGCGCCGGGCACGATCCGATGCCACCCGAGCTGCGTGCCGCGGCCGAGCGGTACTTCCATAGCGACGAGCCGCTGCCGACGATCGACGAGGTCGCGGCGTACTACCGCGAGCGGCGCATGGCCGCCGTCGTCTTCACGGTCGACTGGGAGGCGCGCAGCGGCCGCGCGCCGATCCCGAACGAGGAGATCGCGGCGGGCGCTGCAGCGAACGCCGACGTGCTGATCCCGTTCGCGAGCGTCGACCCCGCTCGTCCCGACGCCGTCGAGCGTGCGCGGCGGCTGATAACCGAGCACGGCGTCAAGGGCTTCAAGTTCCACCCCAACCTGCAGGCGTTCTTCCCGAACGAGCGCAGCGTCTACCCGCTCTACGAGGCGATCGCGGAAGCCGGGCTGCCGGCGCTCTTCCACTCTGGACACAGCGGCATCGGCACCGGCCTCCCCGGCGGAGGCGGACTGCGCCTCAAGTACTCGAACCCGCTCTGCCTGGACGACGTCGCCGCCGACTTCCCCGAGCTCCAGATCGTGCTCGCCCACCCGTCCTTTCCCTGGCAGGACGAGGCGATCTCGATCTGCCTGCACAAGGCGAACGTCTGGATCGACCTCTCCGGCTGGTCGCCGAAGTACTTCCCGCCGCAGCTCGTCCAGTACGCGAACACGCAGCTCAAGGAGAAGGTGCTCTTCGGCTCCGACTTCCCGCTGCTCACGCCGGATCGCTGGCTGGCCGACTTCGAGCAGGCCGCGTTCCGCGACGAGGTGCGCCCGCTGATCCTCAAGGAGAACGCCGTCAGGCTGCTCCGGCTCGACACTCCATAGCCTGCTCGAGTTCTCCACAGACTGCTGCCGTTGTCCAACTGCAAACAGGCGCTATGCACAGGGTCTTGCACAGCTCCCGTCGGCGCGACTAGACCGGTTCAGCGAAGCTCGCGCGGGACGACGTAGTCGACGAGTCGCGCCTCGCCCTCGGCGAGCTCCGACCAGGACCCGCTGAACTCGAGGGTCGCGAGGGCGCCCGTGGGGAACTTTTCCCGCGGACGCTCTGCCGTGGCAGGGTCGGCGAGGAGCAGAACCAGCTCGTGCAGGCCGGGGTTGTGGCCGACGAGCAGCACGCTCGGCACGGCGTCGGGAACGGCTCGCAGACGCTCGACGAGCCCGTCGGCGTACGCACCGTAGAGCCCTGCCTCGTACGAGAGCTCGGGATCGGATCGGAGCTCGGGCAGGATCGCCTCGAGGGTCTCGCGTGCGCGGACCGCGGGTGAGCAGAGGACGAGCGCCGGCGAGATCCGCTCGCGGGCGACATACGTGGCGATACGCGCCGCCGCGCGCTCGCCGCGCGGCGCGAGCGGCCGGTCGCGGTCGGCGAGCGCCGGGTCGTCCCAGCTCGACTTGGCGTGGCGGAGGACGTAGAGCGTGGTCATGGCAGGAACACCGCGCGAGGGGGAGAAAGAGCCGGACGTGGGCCTGATCGCCGAGACTTACACGTTCCTCGACGTCGTGTGGTCGATGTTCATCTTCTTCGCCTGGCTCCTCTGGGTGGCGTTCCTGCTGTTCATCCTGATGGACAACTTCCGTCGAGCGGACCACTCCGGCTGGGCGAAGGCAGGCTGGACGGTCGTCCTGATCTTCGTCCCGCTGATCGGCGCGCTCGCCTACATGATCACTCGCCCGCCCGTGTCGGAAGTACCTGCTCTCTAGGGCTCTTTCAGGGTGGCGCACCGGTGACCGACGCATGATTCAGCGAGGACGCAGCCAGGCTGCGCATCGGGGTCGACATTCGAGAGCACGAGAAGCCTCAGGTCTTCCACCTGAAAGGAGAGAGTGAAATGTCGCAGTACGAAGCTGGATCTGACGTCTCCGGGTGGGCGAAGGGCGGGATCTACTTCGCCGCGTCGCTCATGGTGCTGATCGGGACGTTCCAGATCCTCGATGGCCTCGCCGCGATCATCGACGACCAGTTCTACGTCGTCACGCGGAACTACACCTTCGACCTCGACGTCACCGCCTGGGGCTGGATCCATCTGCTCCTCGGGATCGTGATCGTCTTCGCCGGCTTCGCCCTCTTCGCGAGGCGCGCCTGGGCCGGGATCCTCGCCCTGGCGCTGGCGATGCTGAGCGCGGTGCTCAACTTCTTCTTCATCCCCTACTACCCGTGGTGGTCGCTGCTCGTGATCGCGCTCGACATCTGGGTCATCTGGGCGCTCACCCGTGCGGGAGCCCTCGAGAGGTAGAAACCGCCCGCGATTTCGAACCACATGCGATGAGGTGGTGACGCCGACCCGGGCCGAACACCTACGATGCCGGTCGTGGAGGCCTCCGCCGTCACTCGTGACGGGCTCGAGAGCCGGCTCGAGCAGCACCGCGTCGAGCTGAACGCGTACTGCTACCGCATGCTCGGCTCGCCCTTCGAGGCGGAGGACGCCGTCCAGGAGACGATGATCCGGGCGTGGCGCGGCTTCGACCGATTCGAGGGTCGGGCCGCGCTCCGCTCCTGGCTCTACAGCATCGCGACGAACGTCTGCCTCGACATGCTGAAGGGCCGCGAGCGCCGAGCCCGGCCGATGGACCTCGGCCCTTCCAGAGAGCCGATCGAGTCGAACCTGAACACGCTCCCCGAGGTCACGTGGATCGAGCCCACGCCGGACCGCCTCGTCCTCGCCGACGAGGGCGACCCCGCCGAGGTGGCGGTGGCGCGGGAGACGATCCGGCTCGCGTTCGTCGCCGCCCTGCAGCACCTGCCGCCGCGCCAGCGGGCCGTGCTCATCCTCTGCGAGGTGCTGCGCTGGCAGGCGAGCGAGGTCGCCGAGCTGCTCGAGACGAGCGTCGCGTCGGTGAACAGCGCCCTCCAGCGTGCGCGGGCGACGCTCGACGCGAGCGATCTGAGCCCCGCCGCTGTCCCCGCCTGCCCTCGACGACGCCCACCGTGAGCTGCTCGCGCGCTACGTGGCCGCGTTCGAGGCCTACGACATCGACGCCCTCACGTCGCTCATCCACGAGGACGCGACGCAGTCGATGCCGCCGTTCGATCTCTGGCTCTCCGGCCGCAACGACATCTTCACGTGGTGGTTCGGGCCAGGGATCGGGTGTCGCGGGTCGCGCGTGATCCCGACGGTCGACGGCGAACGGCTCCCCGGCGTTCGGCCAGTACAAGCCGAGCGAGACCGGCAGCGGCTACGACCCGTGGGCGCTCCAGGTGGTCGAGATCGCGGACGGGAAGGTCGTCGAGCTGACGTTCTTCCTCGCCACGGCGACGCTGTTTCCGCTCTTCGGCCTGCCGCCCCGCCTCGACACGTAGCGCGCCTATTCGGGGAGCACATCCTCGAGCCCCATGAAGGCGAGGAGCTCGAGCAGGTCGTTCGAGGCATTCCGCAGCCGCACCCGACACGAGTAACGCCGCGCCGCGAGCTGAAGCCGGGCCAGGGCGTCGGCGGAGACGGCGTCACCCGGCACGCCGCGCACGTCGCAGAGAACGAGGTCGGCCTTCGATCGATCGAGCAGGGCGCAGACACGCTCGCAGAGCCCGGCGCAGGTCCGAGCGGGCGATCGGGCCGCGGACCGAGAAGGCAATCGTCGCTCCACTGGCGCCCATCTCGACTAAGACCGTCCGGTGCCGCCGAGATCATCGCTCACCCGCCGATGAGTTCCCAGGCGCGGGTCGGTCTATAGGTTTCGAAGTCGAGCGAAAGGAGCACGCCGATGAACATGACCGACAGCCGCAGCCGCTGGCTCGCCCTGTACGTCCTCTGCCTGGGCGATCTGATGATCGTCCTCGACACGACGATCGTGAACGTCGCGCTGCCTTCGATCAGCGACGACCTGGGCTTCGACCAGGCCTCCCTCGCCTGGGTCGTGAACGCCTACCTGCTCACGTTCGGCGGGTTCCTGCTCCTCGGCGGGCGGCTCGGAGACCTCTTCGGCCACCGCCGGCTGTTCCTGCTCGGGATCGGGCTCTTCACCCTGGCCTCGCTCGCCTGCGGCCTCTCGACGTCGCAGGGGATGCTCGTCGCCGCACGGGCCGTGCAGGGAGTGGGCGGCGCCGTCGTCTCGGCCGTCGCGCTCTCGCTGCTGATGATCCTCTTCACCCAGCCGGCCGACCGCGCGAAGGCGATGGGGGTCTTCGGCTTCGTGCTCTCCGGCGGCGGCACCGCCGGGGTGCTCCTCGGCGGGGTCCTCACCGACATCCTCAGCTGGCACTGGATCTTCCTCGTCAACATCCCGATCGGCGTCGTCGTCGTCGTGGCCGCCCTCAGGCTCCTCCCGTCCGACGCCGGGGTCGCGGCCGAGGGTCGACTGGACATCGCCGGCGCGATCACGGTCACCGCGTCGCTGATGCTCGCCGTGTACGCGATCGTCAACGGCAACGAGAAGGGCTGGTCGTCGGCGCAGACGGTGGGGCTGCTCGTCGCCGCTGCCGTGCTGCTCGTGGCCTTCCTCGTGATCGAGTCACGCGTGCAGGCGCCGCTGATGCCGCTCCGGCTCTTCAAGCTGCGTAACGTCGCAACCGCGAACGTCGTCGGCGTGCTGATGGCGGCGGGGATGTTCGCCGCCTTCTTCCTCTCGGCTCTCTACCTCCAGCGGATCCTGGGCTACACGCCGCTCGAGGTGGGTCTCGCATACCTGCCGTCGACGCTCGTCTGGGGAGGCGTCTCGCTCGGGCTCTCCGACAAGCTCGTGATGCGATACGGGATCAAGAAGCCGCAGGTCTTCGGAATGCTCGTGATGGCGCTTGGCGTCCTTCTGTTCGCGCGCGCGCCGGTCGACGGGAACTACCTCGTCGACGTGCTGCCCTGCATGCTCCTCCAGGGCTTCGGCGCCGGGATCGCGTTCAACCCGCTTCTCCTCGCGGCGATGAGCGACGTCGCCCCCGAGGAGTCGGGTCTTGCCTCGGGCGTCGTCAACACCTCGTTCATGATGGGCGGCGCGCTCGGTCTGGCCGCCCTCGCGAGCCTGGCCGCATCCCGCACGGACAGCCTCCTCGCCTCGGGCTCCAGCGAGCTCGCCGCCCTCAACGGCGGCTACCACGCGGCCTTCCTGGCGGGCGCAGTCTTCTCGGTCATCGCCGCCGTGACGAGCGCGGTCTTCCTCCGTGTCGGCGCGCCGGCGCACGCTCACGAAGGCGTGCCGGCATTGGCCGACGCCGACTGAGCCTTCCCAGCATCACCGGGGCCGCCTCGTGCGGCCCCGGCCAGTTCCGATCAGCCGCCGGCGCCGCCGGCGCAGTTCTCGGTCATCCAGGTGCTGATGTTCTGGGACGCCGCGGTCAGCTTTGCCTGATCGAGCTCCTGACCGAGCTTCGTCAGGGCGGCAATCTGCGCCGGAGTCATCGAGCCGGGATTGCTCATGTCGGCGCCGCCCATCGCGTCGGCGATCTTCGCGTACGCCTCCGCGAGCACCCTGAAGTCGTCGGCGATCTCGTCGGGCGCCTTGTCGGCAAGCTCGTTCAGGAAGGTGACGTACGACTGCCAGTCCGCGGTCCCCCCGCCCGAGAACGCCTGGCTGAGGCTCGCAGAGGCGGTGGCCAGCTCCTGACAGTCCTCGTTCGCCAGCGAGAAGCTCCCGCCCGAGGTGCTCTCGTCGGTCGTCTCCGTCGACTCCATCTCGGTCCCCGTTGTGTCGGTGCTCGACGTGTCGGTCTCCGTCGTCTCCATCGACTCGGTCTCGGTCGTGTCGGTCGCAGTCGTGTCCGTGCTCTCGGTGTCGGTCGACTCGGTGTCCGTTGACCCGGTGTCGGTCGACTCGGTCTGTGTCGACTCGGTCACCGTCACCGTCTCGGTTGCGCTGGACTTCCCGCCGCCGCAGCCCGAGACGGCCAGGAGCAGGCCGGCTGAGAATGCGACGAGGAGGACGACGATCGACTTCCGGGGCACGAGGAGCTCCTTCGGTAGGGGGAAACGCGACCGTAGTGGATCGCCCGGATGTTGCGCAAATGCGGTACCTCATGCAGGTGAGCCGGCGTCAGACCGCGCGCCGGAAGCGGCGAGCGGCCTGGGCAGTTTCGGGGTCGCCGACGATCAGTCCGAGCGTTGCGCACACCCAGGAGAGCGCGTACCCGAACGCCAGCACGAGCAGCATCGCCGTGACGAGCGAGCCGACGCCCCGTGCACGCGAAAGCCGACGAGGAACCCGATGCCGGTCATGAACACGACGACGAAGACGTTGCGGCTGAGCCTCGGCTTGACACCGGCCACACCGCTCGCATAAGAAGCAGGTGTCGCCGACGGCCGCGACCTTCGACGAGAACCCCGTGGCGCCAACACTCGCAGCCCTCTCCCGCGACTACCAGCTCCTCTTCGACTCGTGCCTCGTGAGGCCGGACCGCGCTGCGCTCGTGAACCAGATCGCGGCCAAGATCGTCGCGAACCGCGGCCGCTACGAGCGCGTCGGCACGCCGCTCGGGATCCCGTGGTACGTGATCGGCCTGATCCACACCATGGAATCGAGCATGAACTTCGGGACCCATCTGCACAACGGCGACCCGCTGACCGCGCGGACGACGCACGTGCCGGCCGGACGGCCGGCCACCGGCAGCCCCCCGTTCACGTGGGAGGAGAGCGCGAGCGACGCGCTCACGCTCCGCGGCTTCCCGAAGTGGAAGGACTGGAGCGTTCCGGCGGCGCTCTTCAAGCTCGAGGAGTACAACGGCTTCGGCTACCGCGACCATCACCCGGATGTCCTCTCCCCCTACCTCTGGAGCTTCTCCAACCACTACATCCGCGGGAAGTACGTCGCCGACGGGAGCTTCTCCCCGACCGCGGTCTCGCAGCAGTGCGGGGCGGCCGTGCTGCTCAGGCGCCTCATGCAGGTCGGTGCGATCGAGGAGCGGACCGGGCCCCGCGACCTCCAGCTCACGAACCCGTACATGACGGGCCCGGACGTCGAGGAGGCCCAGCGGCTGCTCGCCGACAACCCGTTCGGCGACTTCGCTCCCGGCGAGCCGGACGGGGAGTACGGGCCCGCCTCGGCCGACGCGACCAAGCGTGCGAAGTTCGCGCTCGGGTATCCGGCCGGGCAGGTCAACCAGACGTTCGGGCAGACGCTCCGGGCCTACCTCGCCGGCGAGAAGCCGCTGCCGAAGGGCTTCGAGCAGACTCGAGCGAAGCGGCTCGCCGAGGCACCCGACGAGGACGCCGTCAGGCAGCAGATCGTCGCGTGGGCGCTCTGGGGCGTGAAGAACACCGCCCGCATCGCCTACAGCCAGGGCCCGAACCGGCTCGCCGCGCTCAACACGCCGGGCGCGTTGCCGCTCGCGACCGACTGCTCGGGGTTCGCGACTCTCTGCTACAGCTGGGCGGGAGCGCCGAATCCGAACGCGGACGGTCCGTACGTCCGCGAAGCGGGCGGGTACACCGGGACGATGCTCACGCACTGCACGCACATGGCGCGGAGCGCCGCGAAGCCGGGCGACCTCGTCGTGTGGACGCCGCCGTCAGACGGCGCGCACGTCGCGATCCTCGTCTCGACCGACGCCGACCCGTGGCTCGCCTCGCACGGGAGCGACGCCGGGCCGATCAAGGTGCGCTTCTCGGTCGAGAACGCGTTCCAGCGCCGGAACCGGCACGGAACGCCGGTGTTCCTCACCTCGTTCTAGCTGGCTCTCGGCCGGGCCGGGCTCGAGCTCACAGCGCTCTCTCAGCCGGGGACAAGACTGCTCTTAGCCGCCGCTGGTCGGATGGTCGGCGTGGAGCGCACGCCCGAGACCGCCAACCATCGCCACGGCCAGGGAACCTCCGGCCCGGCCGTGGCGATCCACTCCATCTGCCGCATTCCGCGGACGGCCGGGGCGGGCTGACTCGATGCTGCGGCTTCTCGTCGTCCACACGTTCGCGGCACTCGCGCTCGGGGCCGGGACAGCCGGTGCCGCGACGACCGAGGTCAGCTCCAACTGGGCCGGCTACGTCGTCACCGGGACGTCCTTCACCGCAGTGTCGGGCACCTGGGTACAGCCGGCCGCGAGCTGCACCGCCGGCGAGACGAGCTCGTCGGCCTTCTGGGTCGGGCTCGGCGGCAGCTCCGAGGCGTCGGCCAGGCTCGAGCAGGCAGGGACGACCGCCGAGTGCACGGGCGACGGTACGACCGTCTACTGGGCCTGGTACGAGCTCGTGCCCGAGGTTGCCGTCAAGGTCGCGCTCAAGGTGCGGCCGGGGGACACGATCTCGGCTTCGGTCAGGGTGAGTGGGCAGACGGTGACGATGCAGGTGCGGAACGTGACGCGGAAGACGGCGGTGACGAAGGTGCGGCGGATGGCTGCACCCGACACTTCGTCGGCCGAGTGGATCGCCGAGGCGCCGTCGCTCTGCGCCGCGTCGGGCGTGTGCCGGACGGTGTCGCTCACCGACTTCGGCGCCGTTCGGTTCACGAAGGCCAGCGCCACCGGCGGCGGTCACACGGGCTCGATCTCCGACCGCGCCTGGACGGCGACGGCGATCGAGCTCTCGCCGTCGGTCTCGGCGGGTCAGAGCTTCGGCCCGTACGTCCCCTACGGCGCGTCCGGCGAGGCGGTGCCGACTGCGCTCTCGGCCGGGGGAAGCGCGTTCTCGGTCAGGTGGCGCGCGAGCGACGCGGCCCAGGCCCAGCCCGTTCCGGGCTGGCCGGTCTCCTGAGCTCGTAACCACCGACGACAGGCCGGGCCTCGGCGGTCGGCTTGTGCCCTCGGTGGTGCGTGCGTACCGCGCCCCGTGGTTGCCGGGACTTGTTTGAATGGGAAACAATTGCCCGGAGAGAGCTTCCGGCGGGGGGAGGGAAGAGCTTCGTCGGAGCGCCGGTGTGACATCCGCCGATGACTGCGACCACGCCTAAGCCGCCCTCGGAGATCGGGTCGCTGCCGAGCGAGGCGGCGATCCTTCCGCTCGCCGACCAGGAGAACTTCTCAGTCGCCTCGCTCCTGCTCGGGCGGAAGACGCGCGATCACCTGCTCGCGATCTACGGCTTCGCGCGCCTCGCAGACCAGCTCGGCGACGAGGCGAGTGGCGACCGGCTCGCCCTGCTCGACCACCTCGAGGAGGAGCTCGGCCGCGCTTTCGACGCTGACGGCGAGCCGGAGCATCCGGTGCTGCAACGGCTGGTGCCGACTGTGCGCGCGTTCGACCTGCCGCGCGAGCCCTTCCTGCGCCTGATCGAGGCCAATCGCCAGGATCAGGAAAAGACGACCTACGCGACCTACGCCGAGCTCGCGCGCTACTGCGAGCTGTCGGCGAACCCGGTCGGCGAGCTCGTCCTGCACGTGTTCGGCGTCGCGACGCCGGAGCGGATCGCGCTCTCCGACTCCGTCTGCACGGGCCTGCAGCTCGTCGAGCACTGGCAGGACGTCGCCGAGGATGCCCGTCGCGGGCGCGTCTACGTCCCGGCGGAGGATCTCGCGCGGTTCGGCGTCGCCCGTGAGCAGCTCTCGGCGTCCACGGTGAGCGAACCGCTGCGCGCTCTGCTCGCCTTCGAGGTCGCCCGCGCCCGGGACCTGCTCGACGAAGGTGCACCGCTCGTCGGGACGCTGAAGCGGACGCGCGCGCTTCGCGGTCGCCGGCTACGTCGGCGGCGGCCGCGCGAACGCCGGCGCCATCGTCGCCACCGGGTACGACGTGCTCGCCGGGCCGCCGAAGGCGAGCAGCTGGAGCCGCCTGCGCGAGACGCTCTCGACGTGGAGGATGGGGCGATGAGCACTGCGACGGCGCTGCCTGCCTACGAGCACTGCCGGCAGGTCGCTCGGCGCGCGGGCTCGAGCTTCTACGCCGGCATGCGCCTGCTGCCGCCCGACCGGCGGTCGGCCCTCTATGCCGTCTACGCGCTCGCGAGGCGCATCGACGACATCGCCGACGGCGGGCTGCCGACCCCCGACAGGCTCGAGCTACTCGAGCGGGTGCGCGGCGAGCTGCGCACGATCGACGAGAGCTCCGACCCGGTGCTCGTCGCGGTGGCCGATGCGGCGCGCCGCTATCCGATCCCGCTCGCCGCCTTCGAGGAGCTGATCGACGGCGCCGAGCTCGACGTTCGGGGCACCGACTACGCGACCTTCGCCGAGCTCGAGCGCTACTGCCGCTGCGTCGCCGGCTCGATCGGCCGGCTCGCGCTCGGCGTGTTCGAATGCTCGGATCGCGAGGCCGCAGGTCCGCTCGCCGACGATCTCGGCGTCGCCCTCCAGCTCGGCAACATCCTCCGCGACCTCAGCGAGGACGTCCCGAACGGACGCGTCTACCTGCCGCTCGAGGACCTCGAGCGGTTCGGCTGCTCGGCGGTCGACGGCCGGCTCGACGGCCCGGTGGAGCTCGTCGTGGCGTTCGAGGCGCAGCGCGGCCTCGAGCGCCTCGAGCGCGGGCTCGGCCTCGTCTCGCTGATCGACCGGCGAAGCGCCGCCTGCGTGCTCGCGATGACCGGCGCCTACCGCCGCCTGCTCGAGCGGATCGCGGCGCAGCCGGAGACCGTCCTCCACCGCCGGCTGTCGCTCCGTCGCTGGGAGAAGGGTCTCGTCCTCGCGCGGAGCCTGATCGGAGGGGTCACGGCGTGAAGGGCGCTCGGATCGCAGTGGTCGGCGGGGGGCTCGCGGGGCTTGCGACGGCGCTCGAGTGCGCCGACGCGGGCGCCGAGGTGGCGCTCTACGAGGGCCGCTCGAGGCTCGGCGGCGCGACGTTCTCGGTGGAGCGCAACGGCCGCTTCCTCGACAACGGCCAGCACATCGTGCTCCGCTGCTGTACCGCCTACCTCGGCTTCCTCAAGCGTCTCGGCGTCGCCGACCTCGTTCCCCTTCAGCCGCGGCTGCGCGTGCCGGTCCTGCGCGAGGGCGAGCGCGCCGCGTTCATCACGCGCTCCGGGCTCCCGGCGCCGGCTCATCTTCTGACGACCTTGCTGCGCTACCCGCTCCTCTCACCCGGCGTGCGCCTCGCGGCGATCCGCACAGCGGCGGCGCTGCGGAGGCTCGACGCGGAGGACGCGGCGCTCGACGAGCGGACGTTCGGCGACTGGCTTCGCTCCCAGGGTCAGAGTCCCGGCGCCATCGAGGCGCTCTGGAACCTGATCGCCCTGCCGACGCTGAACCTTCCCGCCGACGAGGCCTCGCTCGGCGCCGCGGTGCAGGTCTTCCGCACCGGCCTGCTCGACTCGGCGGAGGCGGCGGACATCGGCGTGCCGACCGTTCCGCTCCAGCGGCTCCACGGCGACGCGGCGGGGGCCGCGCTCGACGCCGCGGGCGTGCGCGTTTCGCTCGGCGCTCCGGTCGCCGCGGTCCGCGCCGGCGAGGTCCGGCTCGACGGCGCGACCGTCGAGGCCGACGCGGTCGTCGTCGCCGTGCCGCACCAGGGCGCTGCGCGCATCCTGCCGCCGGAGGCCGTCGATCCGGCGGCGCTGGAGACGCTCGGCGAGAGCCCGATCGTCAACCTGCACGTGCACTACGACCGCCGCGTGCTCGACGAGCCCTTCGCGGCCGCCGTCGGCTCGCCCGTGCAGTGGCTCTTCGACCGGACCGCCTCCTCCGGAACGACCGAGGGCCAGCTCGTCGCGGTTTCGCTCTCGCATGCGGTGGCCGAGCTCGGCGAGCCGGTCGCGACGCTTCGAGACCGCTACCTGCCGGCGCTCGCCCGGCTCCTCCCGGCAGCGAGGGACGCCGAGGTGCTCGACTTCGCCGTCACGCGCGAGCCGCGGGCGACCTTCCGTGCTGCGCCCGGAAGCCGCCGGCTGCGCCCGGGTGCCCGCACGGGCCTCCCGGGCGTCTATCTCGCCGGTGCGTGGACCGACACCGGTTGGCCTGCGACGATGGAGGGCGCCGTCCGCAGCGGCCTGACCGCGGCCCGCGCTGCGCTCGACGATCTCGCCGCCGGGCGTCTCGATGCGACCGCCCTCGCAGGAGGCAGGGCCGCATGACCGTCACAGCCACGCCGCTTCCGGCTGCGGCCGCCCACGAGGCCCTCGATCGCGCACGGGATCACCTGCTCTCGCTCCAGCACGCAGACGGCTTCTGGAAGGGCGAGCTGGAGACGAACGTGACGATCGACGCCGAGGATCTCTTTCTCCGGCGCTACCTCGGCCTGGCCGACGACGACGCAACACGGGCGACGGCGACCTGGATCCGCTCGAAGCAGCGCGACGACGGCACGTGGGCGACCTTCCACGGAGGCCCGGGCGACCTGTCGACGACGGTCGAGGCGTACGTCGCGCTCCGGCTCGCGGGCGACCCTGTCGATGCGGAGCACATGCGGAAGGCGGCAGCCTTCATCCGCGAGTCGGGCGGCATCGAGCGTTCGCGGGTCTTCACGCGGATGTGGCTCTCGCTCCTCTCGCTCTGGTCGTGGAGCGACGTTCCCGTGATTCCGCCCGAGATGGTGATGCTCCCGCCGCGGGCGCCGCTCAGCATCTACTCGTTCGGCTGCTGGGCCCGGCAGACGATCGTCGCGCTGTCGGTCGTGTCGGCGCTGCGCCCGACGATGACCGTTCCGTTCGAGGTCGACGAGCTGCGCACCGGTGCCGCGCCGCAGCTGCCGGGAGACCGCTGGGGCCGGCTCTTCACGCAGCTCGACCGAGGGCTCCACCGCTACGAGCGCCGCCCGCTCGGGCCGCTTCGCCGGCATGCCCTGCGGGTCGCAGAGCGCTGGATCCTCGAGCGGCAGGAGCGCGACGGCTCGTGGGGCGGCATCCAGCCGCCGTGGGTCTGGTCGATGATCGGGCTGCACGCGCTCGGGTACCGGGTCGACCATCCCGTGCTGGCACTCGCGCTCACGGGCCTCCAGAGCTTCACGATCGAGGACGATGCCGGGCGCCGCATCGAGGCCTGCCAGTCGCCGGTCTGGGACACGGCGCTGGCGCTGATCGCCCTGCTCGACGCGGGGCTCGCGCCCGAACACGAGGCCGTGGCCCGCGGCGCGCGCTGGCTCGCCGGACGCGAGGTGCGGAAGCGGGGCGACTGGGCGGTGCGCCGCGGCGACCTCGCCGCCGGAGGCTTCCCGTTCGAGTTCGCGAACGACAACTATCCGGACGTCGACGACACGGCGGTCGGGGTCCTGGCCCTCCGGCGCGCGGCGCCCGACGACGCCGAGTGCCGGGCGGCGGCCGACCGCGGCCTCGCCTGGGCGCTCGGCATGCAGAGCAGGGGCGGCGGGTGGGGCGCCTTCGACGCCGACAACACGAGCGATCTGCCGTTGCGCCTTCCGTTCTGCGACTTCGGCGCCGTGATCGACCCGCCGAGCGCGGACGTGACTGCGCACATGCTCGAGCTGCTCGGCCACGACGGGCTCGCCGGCGCGCCGGAGGCGCGCGGCGGTCTCGAGTACCTGTTGCGCGAGCAGGAGAGCGACGGCTCCTGGTTCGGGCGCTGGGGCGCGAACCACCTCTACGGAACCGGGGCGGCCCTGCCCGCCCTTGCCGCCTGCGGCCTGGCCGACCATGCGAGCGTCTCCGCCGCGGTGGCGTGGCTCGACAAGGTGCAGAATCCGGACGGTGGGTTCGGGGAGGATCTCCGCTCGTATCGCGACCGGGCCTGGCGCGGTCGCGGCGCCTCGACCGCGTCGCAGACCGCGTGGGCGCTGCTCGGCTACCACGCCGCCGGCGTCAGCAGCGAATCGGTCGAGCGAGCGGTGGCGTGGCTCGTCGAGACGCAGCGTCCCCACGGCGGCTGGGACGAGGCGTACTTCACGGGCACCGGCTTCCCCGGCGACTTCTACCTCAACTACCACCTCTACCGGGACGTCTTCCCGGTGATGGCGCTCGGGCGCGTGCTCGGGAGCGCGAGTTGAGCGACGCGCTGCTCGTGCTGACGCCGCTCCGGGTGGAGCGGGCGGCGCTCGGCCGGACGGCCGGCGCAAGGGTGCTCCGCTCCGGGATGGGGCCCTCACGCGCGCGGATCGCGGCGGCGCGCGCTCTCGCGGTCGACGCGCGCGCAGTCGCAGTCGTTGGCGTCTGTGCAGGGATCGATCCGAGGCTGCGGCCGGGCGACGTCGTGTGCGCCACCGAGCTTCGGCGGGAGGGCGCCGCGCGCGTCGAGGTGCCGGGCAGTGCGACCCTGGCGGCCGAGGTGCGACGGCGCGGCCTGCGCGTGCACGTCGGAGCGGTGAGGTCGACCGACCGGCTCACGGGGCCGGCCGAGCGCAACGGCTCCGACGCGCTCGCGGTCGACATGGAGTCGGCCTGGCTCGCCGAGGGCGCGGGCGAACGCCCGCTCGCTGTGCTGCGGGTCGTCGCCGATGCTGCGGGCAGGCGGCTCTACGATCCGCGCATGCTCGTCGACGGCTCGCGCGCGCTCCTCACGCTCCGCCGCGCAGGACCTGCGCTCGCCGCCTGGGCCGCGGCCGCCGCAAGCGAACCGCATCCCTCCGAGCAGCAGCAAGACTTGGCCCTGACGTGAGCGTTCCGTTGAGGCAGAGCGTGGCGGTTGGGCGGTACCTCGTCCGTCAGCGGCTGCGTCGCAACGACAAGTTCCCGCTGCTCGTCGAGCTCGAGCCGCTGTTCCAGTGCAACCTCGCGTGCTCCTTCTGCGGGAAGATCCAGTACCCCGAGCACATACTCCGCAAGCGGATGCCGGTCGAGCAGGCGCTCGCGGCGATCGAGGAGTCGGGCGCGCCGATGGTCTCGATCGCGGGCGGCGAGCCGCTCGTCCACCCCGAGGTGGACGTGATCGCACGCGAGCTCGTCAAGCGCAAGAAGTTCGTCTACCTCTGCACGAACGGGATCCTGATGCGCAAGAAGCTCGACCTTTTCGAGCCTTCGCCGTACTTCGCCTGGGTCGTGCACCTGGACGGCATGCGCGAGCGGCACGATCAATTCGTCGAGCGTGAGGGCACCTTCGACAAGGCGGTCGACGCGATCCGCGAGGCGCAGCGCCGCGGCTTCCGCGTCAACACGAACACGACGTTCCTCACCACCGATACGCCGAAGACCGTGCGTGACGTGCTCGACTTCCTGAACGACGAGCTGAAGGTCGACCAGATGATGCTCTCGCCGGCCTACGCCTACGAGAAGGCGCCCGACCAGGAGCACTTTCCCGGCGTACGGCAGGCCCGCGAGCTCTTTAGCACCGCCTTCGCCGATGGGCGCCGCGCCCGCTGGCGGCTGAACCACACGCCGCTCTTCCTCGACTTCCTCGAGGGCAAGGTCGACTTCCAGTGCACGCCCTGGGGCATCCCGAGCTACTCGGTCTTCGGCTGGCAGCGGCCGTGCTACCTGATGGCCGACGGCTACACGGCCACGTACCAGGAACTGATCGAGACGACCGACTGGGACGCGTACGGCCGTGGTCGCGACCCGCGCTGCGACAACTGCATGGCGCACTGCGGCTACGAGCCGACGGCCGTGCTCGCCTCGACGCGCTCGCTCAGGCAGACGGTCCGCGCGCTCGTCTCGCGCTAGAGAGAGCCCGAGCCGTCCACATGGGCGGACGGCTCGCAGCTGACAGGCAGGTTCGCGTCAGGCAGGTCCTGTGCCGGCAGGGGCCGGCGGCGGCTCTTCGTCGGTCTCCGACGGCACCGGCTCGGACGGTACATCCGCGCCGGGAGCGGTCGTCGTGGCAGCCGCGGCTCCGCCCGACGTGGCAGTCGTGTTCGCGTCGGGATCTGCGGCAGCGACTCGCCGCTCTCCTGGAAGGCCATCCAGGCGCCGACGGCGACGAGCGCGGCGAGCACCAGGCCCACGTAGCTCGCCCAGGCCGAGTAGTCGTCGGTCAGGTTCTTGAGCAGAGCGCAGAGGAAGACCACGAGGCCGAGCGCGGCCGTGATCATCCCGTCCGGAACGTTCTCGGGCACCGCGACGTTGGCTGTCCGGGCGCCGACCCAGATCAGGATTGCGACCGTGGCGAGGCCGAGCAGCACCCCCCAGAAACCGTGCCACGCGTTCCGCGAGGCGACCTCGACGCCCGCGAACTCCACGCTCTGCCAGGAGAAGAAGGTGAAGATCAGAAGCAGCACGCCCGCGCCGAGAATCAGCTGCCTCGAGCGGTGGAGATCCTTCAACTGTTCCATCAGCGTCCTTTCGCCTATGGGACTCGCCGTTCTGTTCGTCGAGCTCAGAAAGAACCCTACGGAGCATCCCGGTCGGACGGTCCGGGGTCAAGTCGCCTTCACGCAGCTTGCGGCCCGATCAGGCCTCGCGTGAGAGCGCGAGCGCGCCCGTCCTGCGGGCCGCGAGCGAAACGGCTCCGCCGAGTGCGAACGCGACCGCAAACGCCGGCAGCGAGGCCCCTACAGCCGACTCCGGCGGGTGGAGCTTCGCGAGGAAGTCCGTCCAGAAGCCGAGCCCTTCGGTCTGCGCGAGCCATTCGTAAACCATGAAGCCGGCCAGCCACGAGACGATCATCCCCGGCCGGAACGCGGGCGCGCGGAAGATGTCGGCGGCGTCGTAGTGCGCGCCGTTCAGGAGCCAGTCGGCGAGCAGGACGCCGAAGAGCGGCACGAAGAACGCGCCGAGCAGGAGCAGGAATTGCTGGTACTCGGTCAGGTCGAACGCGAGCGCGCCGAGCGTCGCGAGGACCGCCGTGGCCGCGACGAGCTGACGCTGCGGCACGCGCGTGAGCATGTTCTGGGTCGAGACCGCGGCCGAGTAGACGTTGGCGAACGCCTCGTCGGTCTCGTCGACGGTCAGCGCGAGCAGCGCCAGGAAGCTGCCGACGCCGCCCGCTGCAACCGTGATCAGCACGGCCGTCGGCCCGTCGATCGAGGGGTGTGAGAGCACGAGGATCGAGCCGAAGCCGAACTGGAACAGCGTCGGCAGCAGGTAGCCGAGCCCCGCGCCGAGGAAGCCCGCGCGGCGCGAGCTCGAGAAGCGCGTGTAGTCGGCGACGAGCGGGATCCACGAGACCGAGAGCGCGATCACGAGGTCGACGGCGAGCCAGAACGAGCCGCCCGACCCGGGCTCGTCCCAGAGCTGTCCGACGTCGGCGTGGGCGAGGATCCAGTAGCCGAGATAGACGACCGACGCGAGCACGGCCCAGATCCCGACCTTGCGCACGAAGCGCCGCACGAACCCGATCGGGCCGAGCAGCGCCATCCACGTGGCGAGCGCGCCGAAGGCGACCTTCCAGAGCCAGGTCGCCTCGAAGCCGAAGACGCGGTCGGAGAGCGCGGCCGCGGCGGTCGCGATCACGATCAGCTCGAAGATCGCCCAGCCGAGGCACTGGAGCACGTTCAGGCCGGTCGCCAGGTACGAGCCGCGCCGCCCGAGCGGCGCGCGGTGGAGCACCATCGACGGCACGCGGGCATCCGCGCCGATCATCCCGGCGAGCCCGAGCATCGTGTTCCCGATCAGGCCGCCGACGATCGTCGCCAGTACCGCTTCCTTGAGCGACAGCCCGAAGTAGCTCGCGGCGACGAGCACGAGCAGCGAGATGCCGAGGTTGATCCAGAGCAGGAACGTGTCGAAGACGCCGAGCACCCGGAGCCGCTCCGGCACCGGCTCGATTCCCCAGTTCGGCGCGTCCTTCAGGGTAGGCTCCTCCCTTCGCCGGCATGACCCGGATCAGGTTCGACGGGTGTGATCTCAGCCGCTCGCGCGGCACCCCGGTTCTCGCCGGAGACTAGCGCCGACGGCGCAGCGACGGCTCGGCGACCGCCGGCGGCGTGTAGCCAGCGTCGGTCGGGTTGATGTTGCGGCCGGGCGGCACGATCTCGTCGATCCGGTCGAGGAGCGCCTCGTCGAGCGTGACGTCGGCCGCGCCGAGCTGGCTCTCGAGATGCTCCATCGTCCGCGGCCCGATGATCGCCGAGGTGACAGCCGGATGGTCGAGCACGAAGGCGATCGCCATGTGGATCAGCGTCAGCCCGGCCTGCTCGGCGAGGACCGCGAGCGCCTCGGTCGCCTCGAGCTTGCGCTGGTTCTCGGGCAGCGACATGTCGTAGCGCCACGGGAGGCGGCCGCTGCGCGTGCTCGGCGGCGGCTTCTGCCCCTTGCGGTACAGGCCGGTCAGCCAGCCGCTCGCGAGCGGGCCCCAGGAGAGGACGCCCATGCCGTAGCGCTCGCACACCGGGAGCACGTCCGCCTCGGCGCCGCGCACGAGCAGTGAGTACGGCGGCTGCTCGGTTCGGAAGCGCTCGCGGCCGCGCCGCTCGGCGACCCACTGGGCCTCCACGATCTCCTCGGCGGGGAAGGTCGAGCTGCCGAAGTAGCGGATCTTGCCGGCGCGCACGAGATCGGTCAGCACGCCGAGGGTCTCGTCGACGTCGCAGTCCGGGTCGGGGCGGTGGGCCTGGTAGACGTCGATGTAGTCGGTCTGCAGACGGCGCAGGCTGGCGTCCACCTCCTGGAGGATCCAGCGCCTCGAGTTGCCGCCCCGATTCGGCCCCTCGCCCATGCGCCCGTGGAACTTCGTCGCGAGCACGACCTCGTCGCGCCGTCCGGCGAGTGCCTTGCCGACGATCTCCTCCGACTCGCCCTGCGCGTACACGTCTGCCGTGTCGACGAAGTTGATCCCGGCGTCGAGCGCGCGGTGGATGATGCGGATCGACTCGTCGTGGTCGCGGTTGCCCCACGCGCCGAACATCATCGCGCCGAGGCAGAGAGGGCTGACCTCGACGCCAGTGCGACCGAGTCGGCGGAGCTCCATCACGTCACCCTAGACGGTGGGCAACGCCTCGCCGACGGGTAGCCTCGGCGGCCTGAGCGACGACGAGATCACCGTCCGCCGCCGTCCCGAGGAACGCCGCTACGAGCTCCTGCTCGGCGGCGAGCCCGTGGGCGAGCTTCTCTACCGCGAGCGCGGCGAGAACGTGGTCGCGTTCCTGCACACGGAGGTCGACCCGAACGTGGAGCGCCGTGGGCTCGGCTCCACGCTCGCCTCCGGCGCGCTCGACGACGCACGGGAGCGCGGGCTCCGCGTCGTCCCGCTGTGCCCGTTCGTCGATGCCTACGTCCGCCGCCACCCCGAGTACGCGGACCTCGTCGTCGCCGACCCGGCGCGGCGCGTGTGACACCTCCTGGCCTGCGGACGGCCGCATGCGGGTGCTCAGCCATGCACCCCGAGCTGGCGTTAGACGACTGACTACCGCCGGGCGACTCGTGACGTCGGCTGCCTCAGACCGCGTACAGGACGAGAATGGCGGCTGTCGCCAGGATGATCACGGCGATGAACGCGATCTCACTTGTGCGGTCGCGAAGGCCGCTCACAAGGTAGGCGATAAAGATCCACATAGGGGCGAACTGGCTGAAAAAGTCCAGTTCCACATCGATCACGTTCTTTGCGATGACGGCCTCGACGAGTAGGCAGGAAGCGGCAACGAACGAAACCACGACCTGCGGATCGCGGATCTGGCGTCGCCACCACACACCGTCATGCGGCAAGTTCAGTGCACGCATAACGCACGCCTCCTTCGCCCAGGTTACGCACCTGAACCCTTGACACCTCGATCATCAATCCCCGCGTTACGCTGCACATCCGCGCCGCCCCTGAACCCGCCTACCCGAAACTACGACACTCCCGCTGCCAGGACGTGGTGGCGGTTAGGGGCGCGAAGCACACATCTGCCATCGCCCAGCCCAAAGGCGGTAGGACGGCCGATGTAACGAGCAAGAGGGCTCGCCTGGTCGGAGCATGCTCGCCTGCGCGAGCTTTCGAGAAGATTCCGCGAGGCGTCGGGCTCTTCGCCGCGGTGTCTCGGCTGATCCGGGAACGTGCGGATGGCCGGCCGGAGCACGCCGATAATGATTCCGGCCGGAGCCTCGGTGAACACCTACCTGCTGATGATCACCTTCCGGGTGTGGTTCTGCGAGATCGCAGTCTCGGGGTTCAACTACTTCGTCCTCATGAACCGCCTCTACGAGCCGCGCGTCGGCAAGCTACGCGCGCATCGGATCGGGATGACGACGCGAATCGTTTACATCTTCTTCCCGTTCGCCTACGCGCTGGTGCGGTTCGCTCACGTTCATGCGGTACCCGAGCTACTGCTCGCCGGCACGTACTGGCTCTTGATGGTGCTCGCGTTCGAGTGGATCGGGAGCCTCCTGCTCCGCCGTCCCGTCCACGAGATCCTGGAAGGCTGGCATGTGGAGAACGGCTACATGTGGCCTTATGTCCTGGCGGCCTACTTCTTCTCACCGCTACTCGTCGGGCTCCTCCTGGCCTGACTCGGCCCCGCCTATGGCGCGCCTGAGAACAGGATGGTCGGTTGCGCCAGTTCGCGAATGACGCCGAGCGTGTGTCGGCCCACCGCTCGCTCCCGCCTGATCAAGCTTCCTCGACGGCGAGCGACGAGGACAGGTCGCGGTAGGCGGCGACCTGGGCGAGCAGCTCATTGGCTTTCTGTTCTACGGTTGCAACCGCGTCAGCGCCTGCAACCCAACGCAGCGGCGGCTGCTCCTGGTCGACGACCGTGAGCAGGGCCTTCGCGAGCTTGGCGGGATCGTTGGTCTGCTTGCCGCTCATCGCTTCCCAGGCCGGCCGGGTCTGGGCGGTGCGCTCCGCATAGTCCTCGATCGAAAGGTCGGCGTAGGCGGTGGACTCCTTCGTGAGCAGGTCGGTGCGGAAGAAGCCCGGCTCGACGATCGTGGTGTGGATGCCGAACGGCTCGACCTCGAACCGCAACGACTCCATCCATCCCTCAAGGCCGAACTTCGAAGCGGCGTAGGCGGAGCAGAACTCCTGCCCCACGATCCCCGCGGTCGAGGAGATCGTGACGACATGGCCCGAGCGTTGCTTTCGCATTAGCGGAAGTACGGCACGGGTCACGTTCAACGGGCCAAAAAGGTTCGTCGTCAACTGCGCCTCGAACTGCTCCGGCGACAGTTCCTCAAAGAAACCGGCAAAGAAGTTGCCCGCGTTGTTCACCAGCACATCAATCCGGGCGAAACGGTCGAAAGCGGCCTGCACCGCCGCTTCTGCCGACGCCGGGCTCGTGATGTCAAGTTCGACGACGAGCAGGTCGTCGGTCTCTCCGACCGCGTCGGCCACGGCATCGGTGTTGCGGCCGGTCGCGACCACCAAGTGTCCGGCCGCAAGGGCGGCCTGAGCGATGTCGACGCCCATACCGCGCCCCGCGCCGGTGATCAACCAAACCCTCTTGTCAGCCATGTGTCTCAGCCCTCTCGCGTGCCGTTGTTGAGGCAGAGAACGCTACTGGGGCGTGTGTTGTCGGCTGCGCGAGCGTGCTTACGTCCGACACGGCGGGCGCGGTCTCAGGAGGCGAGGCGCCGCACGACGTACGGGAGGATCCCGCCGTGGCGGAAGAACTCGCGCTCGCGTGGCGTGTCGAGGCGGACCGTCGCGCGGAGCTCGCGGTCGTCGGCCTGCACCGTCACCTCGCGCGCCTCGCCGTTCTCGAGCCCCTGGATTGCGAACTCCTCGCGACCCGTCAGGCCGAGCTCGACCCGGCCCTCGCCGGGCAGGAACTGGAGCGGCAGGACACCCATCAGCAGCAGGTTCGAGCGGTGGATCCGCTCATAGCTCTCGGCGATTACGGCGCGCACGCCGAGCAGCCGCGTTCCCTTCGCCGCCCAGTCTCGTGACGAGCCCGTGCCGTACTCCTTGCCCGCGAGGACGAGCAGCGGCGTGCCCTCCGCGAGGTAGCGCTGCGAGGCCTCGAAGATCGTCATCTCCTCGCCTGAGGGGACATGCACCGTCCACGTGCCTTCGGATCCGGGCACGAGCAGGTTCCGGAGCCGCACGTTCGCGAACGTGCCGCGCACCATCACCTCGTGGTTCCCGCGGCGCGAGCCGTACGAGTTGAAGTCGCTGCGCTCGACCCCGTGTTCGGTCAGGTACCTGCCCGCCGGCGAGTCGGGCCGGATCGAGCCCGCGGGCGAGATGTGGTCGGTCGTGACCGAGTCCCCGAGTGCGACGAGGCAGCGTGCGCCCTCGATGTCGGCGACGAGGGCGGGCTCGCGGGCAACGTCCTCGAGGTAGCTCGGGCGGCGCACGTACGTCGAGGCGTCGTCCCACTGGAAGCGGTCGCCCTCGGGCACGGGCAGGCCGCGCCACGTCTCGTCGCCGGTGAAGACGTCCGCGTAGGTCCGCTGGAACATCTCGCTGTGGATCGCCGACGCGATCGTCTCCTCGATCTCGGCCGCGCTCGGCCAGAGGTCGCGGAGGAAGACGTCGCGGCCGTCGGACGCCTGCGCGAGCGGCTCGTGCACGAGGTCGACGTCCATCCGCCCGGCCAGCGCGTAGGCGACGACGAGCGGCGGCGAGGCGAGGTAGTTCGCCTTCACCTCGGGGTGGATGCGCGCCTCGAAGTTCCGGTTCCCGGAGAGCACGGCGCAGGCGATCAGGTCGCCGGCCGCGATCGCCTGCGAGATCTCGTCGGGGAGCGGTCCCGAGTTGCCGATGCAGGTCGTGCAGCCGTAGCCGACCGTGTTGAACCCGAGCTCGTCGAGGTAGGTCTGGAGGCCAGCGCGCTCGTAGTAGTCGGTGACGACCCGCGAGCCGGGCGCGAGCGACGATTTGACCCAGGGCCGACGGCGCAGCCCCAGCTCGACCGCCTTCTTGGCCAGGAGGCCGGCGCCGACCATCACCTGCGGGTTCGAGGTGTTCGTGCACGAGGTGATCGCCGCGATCACCACCGACCCGTGGTCGAGGTCGAACTCCTCGCCGTCGAGGGAGACGTGAATGCGACGGCTCGGCGGAGGAGGGCCTTCGTGGACGGCGGAGTGCTCGAGCTCGGTGTCCGGCTCGCCGGCGGGAGCCTGCTCCGTCGTCGGATCGCTTGCGGGAAAGGTCTCGGCCAGCGCGCCGTCGTCGTCGACGACGCCGAAGGTGCCGAGCGCCTCCCGGAACGACTCCTTCGCGCGCGCGAGCGGCACCCGATCCTGAGGCCGCCTCGGCCCGGCGAGCGAGGGCTCGACGTCGTCGAGGTCGAGCTCGACGACCTGCGAGTACTCAGGATGCGTCTCCGGCTCGTGCCAGAGGAGGTTCTCCCTGCAGTAGGCCTCGACGAGCGCCACCTGCTCCGACGGGCGACCCGTCAGCCGCAGGTACTCCAGCGTCGAGTCGTCCACCGGGAAGAAGCCGCACGTCGCGCCGTACTCGGGCGACATGTTCCCGATCGTCGCGCGGTCCGCGACTGGGAGCCCGACGAGTCCCGAGCCGAAGTACTCGACGAGCTTGCCGACGACACCCGTCGCGCGCAGGAGCTCGGTCACCGTGAGGACGAGGTCCGTGGCGGTCGCGCCCTCGCGCAGGCGTCCGGTGAGCCGCACTCCGACGACCTGCGGCACGAGCATCGAGAGCGGCTCGCCGAGCATCGCCGCCTCCGCCTCGATCCCACCCACGCCCCAGCCGAGCACGCCGAGCCCGTTCACCATGGTGGTGTGCGAGTCGGTGCCGACGAGCGTGTCCGGAAAGGCCACGCCGTTTCGGGTCTCGACCACCCGGGCCAGGAACTCGAGGTTGACCTGGTGGCAGATGCCGGTTCCGGGCGGGACGACTCTCAGGTCGCGGAACGTCTGCTGCCCCCAGCGAAGGAACGCATATCGCTCGCGGTTTCGCTCGAACTCGAGCTCGACGTTCCTCGCGAAGGCGAAGCGCGAGGCGAACTCGTCGACTTGCACCGAATGGTCGATCACGAGCTCCGAGGGAATCGACGGGTTGATCCGCGCCGCGTCGCCGCCGAGCTCGGCGACGGCGTCGCGCATCGCCGCCAGGTCGACGATTGCCGGCACGCCGGTGAAGTCCTGGTGCAGGACGCGGGACGGCGCGAACGCGATCTCGTCCGACGGCTCGGCCGACGGTTCCCAACCCGCGACCGCGCGAACGCCGTCCTCCTCGCCGGCGCGCAGGACGTTCTCGAGCAGGATGCGCAACGTGTAGGGGAGCCGCCCGGGCTCGTGCTCGGGCCGGAGCTCGGCCAGCCGGTACACGTTGAACGAGCGGCCGTCGACTGTGAGCGGCGAGGGAGAAACCAGCACGATGTCGATTCAATCAGCCGTCGGGCTCCTCCCGTCTCTTAACTCAGGGTTAATCGCTCCGAACCGGTCCTGAACACTCGCGCGGCTATAAGACCGGCGGCAAGCCGGGGAACGGACGGACGTCTCTGTGATCGACACGAGTCGATCCGGGCGGCGGTCGGGCGCCTCCGGAAAATGCAAGTCATGCCCCGCTACCGGCGGGGCATCAGCACCGGCGGAGCCGTCCAGCCAGCGCGGCCCGCCGGATGCACGGCCGCGGCCCGCCTGCCTGCCCGGGCCGCGGCCTTTTTTCACGGCTGCGCGACAGGGTCGCGTACCCTGTTTCGAATGCAGTGGGAGACGGCAGTCGTCGAGGAGCAGCTCGTCGAGGAGGAAGAGCACTGGCCCGACGACGACTCCGGCCACGAGGGCTGGTGGTGCGTGCGCACGGATCCGTTCCCGTGCCCGGCGGAGGGGTGCACCTTCGTCGCGGTCTTCATGACCGCCGCGCACCTGATCCTCGTCTGGCAGGAGAACGACGACCCCAATCTCCTCCGGCACGCCGCCCGTGCACGCGACGTCGGACGCAACCCGCGCATCGTCGGCTACCAGTCCGACTTCGGCCCCAGCGCCTCGTACTACGCTTGGATCGCAGCCGGGCGGCCGGTGCACGGCATCCGCGCCCAGTAGTCCTGGGTCTCCTCGTTCGCTAGATGATCGATTCCTAATGCCCGTGCGTTCGGGGATGGGATGCGCCGTGTGCAGGCCACCATCCGGAGGTGCGATGTATTGGGAATCAATCATCTAACCTGGCGCGATGGCCATCGTCGAGGAGACGATCCAGATCAAGGGCATCCGTTGCGAGCGGTGCATGGCGCGCCTCGCGAAGGTGCTCGAGGGTCATGACGGGCTCGAATCGGCGAACGCCAACCTCCAGGGCCGGCTGAGCCTGAGCTACGACGACACGCGAACCTCGCGCGAGGCTCTCCTCAAGGAGATGTTGCGAGGCGGCTTTCGCGAGCAGCCGGAGGATTAGCCTCCGGCGGGAATCGGCTCCGGCCGGACCGCGTTGAAAGGCTCATTGCTAGGGTGGCCGCCGGATGAGCGAGAGCGCACCGACCGCCGCCGAAACCCGTCGCATCGCCGAGGAGGCCCGTGACCGAGTCCGCTTCGAGGAGGAGGCCCTTGAGCTCAGTGACCAGGTCTATCGGGTGGCCCGCCGTCTGGTCGGCTCGCGCGAGGAGGCGGAGGACCTAGTGCAGGACACCTACGCACGCGCGTTCCGGTCGTGGCAGCAGTACCAGCCCGGGACGAACATGCGCGCCTGGCTCCTGCGCATCCTCACGAACCTGAACATCGATCGCGGCCGCCGGCAGCAGCGCGCGCCCGACTTCCAGCCCCTCGAGGAAGGCGACTACTTCCTCTACAACAAGCTCGAGTCGACGATCTCGGAGGAGAACCGCGACGAGGAGCGCGTGATCGAGCGGCTCTCGCAGAACGCGATCGTCGACGCGCTCGCTGACGTGCCGCACGCCTTCCGCGACGTGATCGTGCTGGTCGACATCGGGGACTTCTCGTACGCCGAGGCGGCGCAGATCCTCGACATCCCGATCGGCACCGTGATGTCGCGCCTGCACCGCGGGCGGCGCATCCTCAAGCAGAACCTCGCCGAGAAAGCCGTGGCCGCGTGATGGGCTGCTGCTGCGAGGACTGCGAGCAGATGATGCAGCCGTACATGGACGGCGTCCTCTCCGAGGAGCAGATCCGGGAGGCGCAGGAGCACCTGGCCGCCTGCCCCGGCTGCGAGAAGCGCTACCGGTTCGAGGTCGAGTTGCGTCGCTACGTCCGGGTCGCGGTCGACGAGCCGATGCGCCCCGAGCTGAAGGACCGGCTCGCCGGCCTTCGCTCGACGGCCGACTAGCGCCGCTCGCGCCTCTTTAGCGCTCCGGCGGCTCCCAGAGTCCCGGGTAATCCATGTCGCCGGGCGCCTCCAGGTCGTCGCAGGCGACGAGCGTTGCCTCGAGCGCGCGTGCACCCTCGTCCGGAACGCTTGCCCAGACGCTCCGGGCGAGCACGGCCGGATGGTCGCGCGTGCCGTCGTAGCTCGCGACGACGACGTCGGCGTCGTGTCGGCGCTCGAGCAGCCGCTCCACTGCGCGAGGATCGAGCTGCGGGCCGTCCGCGAGCACGACGAGCGCGGCCTCGATGTCATCGCCCAGCGCGGCCAGGCCGCACCGGAGGCTCGCGCCGGGCCCGCGCGCCCACTCGACGCAGTGAACGACGCGAGCATCGCCCAGTCGCAGCGACTCGCCCTCCTCGATCGGGTAGGCGCCGGCGACGACGACCACGTCGTCGACGGACGTGGCCGCCAGCCGCTCGAGCACGTAGGGGAGGAAGACCAGCTGCTTGGGCGAGCCGTAGCGTGTGGCTGCACCCGCCGCGAGGACGACAGCCGCGACCACGCTACGAGACCGAGACGGTTGCCTTCTCGATCTCGACGACCTCCGTCGGCTGCTCGTTCTCGTCGCCGAGCGTTCCGATGTGGTCGACCACGTCGAGGCCGTCGGTGACCTCGCCGACGATCGCGTAGTCCGGCGGCAGCTGCGCGTCCGGGGCCAGGACGATGAAGAACTGGCTGCCCGCCGTGCCCGGCGGCTCGACCTGGGTCTTCGCCATCGCGACGACGCCGTGCGAGTAGACGGCATCCGAAGGCGGCGTGTCGACGGTCGTGTAGCCGGGCCCTCCCGTGCCGGTCGCCGTCGGGTCGCCGCCCTGCACCACGAAGCCCGTCGCGATCCGGTGGAAGACGGTGTTGTCGAAGAAGCCACGTCGCACGAGCGACACGATCGAGGCGGTTGCGTTCGGCGCCTGCTCGGGATCGAGCCGGATCGTGAAGTCGCCGCAGTTCGTCTGCACCGTCACGTCGTAGGTCTTCGAGGCGTCGAGCTCGGCCGTCGGCTTCGGAGCCGTCCGCGCCTCTGCCGGCGGGGGATCGGAGATCGTGTCGCAGCCGGCGGCGCTCGAGTCGCCGTCGCCACCGCCCCCGCAGCCGGCGAGGAGGAGCAACGCCGCGAGCAGCGGCAGCAGGCGGACCGGGCTCATGAGGAGGCGATGCTAGTGGTCGCTCCGGCAAGTTGCTGCACCCTTGGCCGGCTGCAAACCGTCGCAGGCCTGTGTCCTCGGTCGCGCCCATACCTACGGGTATGGGCGCTCCCTGCGTCCTTGGCCTGCTCGGTTTTCGCGCGGCCAAGAAGCACAGGCCTCACCGGAGCGACCACTAGTCGCCATCGAGGGACGCGAGCGCCTGCTCGAGCAGCGCGCGCGCGATCTCGACCTTGTACGCCGTCCCCGCTAGCGGGGTCGCATCGTCGAGCGGGTCGTCGAGCGGGCCCTCGAGCCGCCAGGGGATCGGGGCGACTCCCGCCAGCGCGACCGTGGTTTCACTCCCGTGGCGTGCGGCGGCGACGCCGACGAGCGGGAACGCCCACCGCTTCCGGTCCATCGCCTTGAGGTACACCGACGCGTCGGCCGGCGGCACCTCGAGCTCCAGGATGAGCTCGCCCGGCTCGAGCGTCGTCGTCCGGCGGTCGTCCTCCGAGGGCAGCCGGTAGAGCTCGTCAATCGGAAGCTCGCGTCGTGTCGTGTGCAGCGACGCACCGAGCGCGAGCAACGCCGCCGCGACGTCCGAGGGGTGAGCGGAGGCGCAGAAGTCGTTGGCGAAGATCGCGTGCTCGCGATGCTCGCCGTCACGAGCATGGCAGCGGTCGCCGCCGTGCAGCCGGCACGGGAACCTGAGGCGCCAGTACCAGCAGCGCGTGCCCTGGAGCAGGTTGCCCCCGACCGAGCCCATGTTGCGGAGCTGGGGTGAGGCGGCGAGCCGAGCCGCCTCGCGGAGCGCGGCCGGGATGCCCTCGTCGCGCTCGAGCTCGGCCAGTGTCGTCCCGGCACCGATGCGCGTGCCGTCGATACCGCGTGGCACGAGCCCGGCCACGTCGACGAGTGCGTCCGTCGAGACGAGCCCGTCACGGAGCTGCGGCACGACCTCGGTGCCGCCGACGAGGAAGACGCCGGCCGAAGGCAGCCGGTCGAGGCTAGACGGCTGCAGGAGCTCCATGGCTGCCCGCACGCTCGCGCGTCTCCCGCAGGGCGCGAAGCATCTCCTCCCGGGTGATCGGGAGCGAGCGCACGTCGGCGCCGGTGGCATCGCGAATCGCGTTCGCGATCGCCGCCGCGACCGGCACGATCGGCGGCTCGCCCAGGCCCTTCGCGCCGAGATTCGTGAGCTGTGCGTCGGGGATGTCGAGCAGCTCGCAGACGATCTCGGGGACGTCGGCGATCGTCGGCAGCCTGTACGCGTCGAGCGTGCGCGTGAGCACCGTCCCGGTCTCCGGGTCGAGCAGGCGCTCCTCCGAGAGCGTGTGGCCGATCCCCTGGATGATCCCGCCCTCGACCTGGCTCGAGGCGCCGAGCGGGTTGATCACGCGCCCGACGTCGTGGATCGCGGCGATGCGCTCGACGGACACCTCGCCCGTCGTCACGTCGACCGCGACCTCGGCGACCTGCACGCCGAACGTCAGCGTCTGCATTCCGGTCGGGTTCGGGCCGCGCGCGCCCTTGCCGAGGATCTGCGAGCTGCCGAGCAGGCCCAGGATCTCGGCGAGCGGCCAGCGCTCGTCGCCCGCGCGCACGATGCCTTCCTCGATCGAGAGCTCGGCTGCTTCGCGGCCGTGGCGCTGCGCTGCGAGCTCGAGGATCTGCGTCCTCGCATCGGCGGCCGCGACACGAACGGCCGGCCCCATCGACGAGGTCGTCGACGACCCTGCCGCGAGGGTTGCGTACGGCCCGCGTGCCGTGTCGCCGAGCGAGACGTCGACCCAGTCGAGCGGGAGGCCGAGCTCCTCCGCCGCGATCTGCGCGAGCGCCGTCCTCGTCCCGCTGCCCACGTCCTGCATCGCGGTCACGACCGTCGCCCGACCGTCGGAGCCGACGCGCACCCACGCGTAGCTCGGCGGCCCGCCGGCCCCGAACCAGACCTGGGAGGCGAGGCCGACGCCGCGCTTGACACGGTCGGTCGAGCGGGCCCGCACCGCGTGCCTACGCTCCCAGTGAGCCTGTGCCCGCCGGTAGCACTCGAGCAGGTTCTTGTCGCTGTAGGGCCGTCCGCCGCCAGGCTCCTGGTCGGCGTGGTTTCGACGACGCAGCTCGAGCGGGTCGAGCTCGAGCCTCGCTCCCAGCTCGTCGAGCAGGGACTCGAGGCCGAACGTGCCCTCCACGAAGCCGGGCGCGCGGAACGCCGCCATCGGCGGTGTGTTCACCCTGGCGCCGCGCGTCGACGTCTTCACGTTCGGGCACTCGTAGAGCATCTGCATCGGCCCCTCGGTCATCGCGTTCCATCCCGACCAGCCGAGGGCGTTCACGTAGTCGCCGCCGAGCGCGGTCAGGGTGCCGTCGGCGAGTGCACCGACGACGAGCCGCTGGATCGTCGCATTGCGATTGCCGGCTGCGAGGTTCTCCTCGCGGCGGGTGAGGACGCAGCGGACGGGCCGTCCCGAGCGGCGCGCCAGCTCGGCGGCGACGTGCGTGTACGCGCCGGCTTCTGTCTTCGAGCCGAAGCCGCCGCCCATGTACTCGCACACGACGCGCACCCGGTCGGCGGGCAGGTCGAACGCCGCGGCGAGCTCCGTGCGCAGGCCCCAGACGTGCTGCGTCGACGTGTAGACCTCGAGCGTCTCGCCGACCCAGCGGCACACCGAGCCGTGGGTCTCGAGCGAGTTGTGGAGGACGGTCTGCGTACGGTACGTCGCCTCGACGACGACGTCGGCCTCTGCGAGCCCCCGCTCGAGGTCGCCGCGCTGGTACTCCCGCGCGCCGAGCACGTCGCCGCGGCCGATCGCCTCTTCCGGGTCGAGCACGACGTCGAGCAACTCCCACTCGACCGCGATCCGCTCGACGGCCTCCCGCGCCTGCTCGACTGTGTCGGCGCACACGGCCGCGACCGGCGCGCCTTCGTAGCCGCACTCCCGGACGAGGCCCGAGCAGTCGTCGGGGCGGACGGCCGCGCGGACGCCCGGCGCCTCGAGCGCCGGGCCGAGATCGATCGCTCGGACGCGCGCGTGGGCGTGCGGCGAGCGCAGGAGGGCCGCGTGCAGGGTCCCCGCGAAGCGCACGTCGGAGGTGAAGGTCGCCTCGCCGCGCGCGCGGGCGAGACCGTCGACCCTCGGTGCCGGGCGACCGACGACCTCGAGCGGTCCGGCCGGCCACTGATCGAGCGGCGGCTCCTCCTCGACGACGAGCCAGACCTCCTCGACCCGGCCCTCGACCTCCTTCTCGGTCCTGATCAGACGCGCCACGTGTTGACAGCCTCCTCGATCTTCGGGTACGTGCCGCAGCGACAGAGGTTGCCCGCCATCGTGTGGCGGATCTCGTCCGGCGTCGGCTGCGGATTCGATTCGACCAGGGCGACCGCGCTCACGATCTGGCCGGGCGTGCAGTAGCCGCACTGGACGGCGTCCGCCCGCACGAACGCTTCGACCATCGGGTGCTCCCGCAGGCCTTCGATCGTCGTCACCTCGCGGCCCGCGACGCGGTGGGCGAGCGTGATGCAGGAGAGCGTGGGCGCGCCGTCGACGAGCACCGTGCACGCGCCACAGTGCCCTTCGTTGCAGGCGACCTTGGTGCCGGTCAGCCCGATCCGGTCGCGCAGGACGTCGGCGAGCGACGTACCGACCGGCGCCTCGACCTCGTACCGACCGCCGTTGACGGCGAGCTCAGGCACCAGCGGTCACCGCCTCGATGTCGGCGAGGTGGATGAGGCGGAAGGTCAGCCGTCCGGCCTGGAACCGTTCGTGCTCCGGCAGCTCGACCCAGGTCGTCCAGAGGTCGCGCGCCGCCTCGAGCAGCTCGCGAACTCGCTCGACTTCCTCGACGTGGCCGTTTCGCTCGGCGCACGTGTTGATCGCCAGCCCGAGCACGCCGATCGTGTCGGGCTGTTGCGTCCAGAGCAGCGGCGTCACCATCGACAGGTACTGGTGGATGCGCGCGAGCTGCATCGGCTGGTGGTAGGTCTCGGGCCCGACCGGCTTCGTCGGCTCGGGAAGCTCGAGGCCGTCCGCGAGCCGGCCGGCCGTCTCGCCGAGGAGCATTCGCAGCTGGCCGTCGTCGTAGCCTGCGAGGCGGGCGGTCCGCAGCGCGATGTAGAGCGACGACGTGTACTGCCCGTAGGGGTAGTCGGAGGCATAGACAACCTGCTCCGGCGGGACCTGCCGGAAGAAGTCGAGCAGGTCGATCGGGCTCCAGGTCGAGGTGTCGAAGACGACGCCCTTCCGGCCTCCCATGGCCTGCGCCAGGTGCGCCATGTCGGCGATGCCCGCGTGTGCGATTACGAGCGGAGCCTCCGGATACCGCTCGACGAGGGCGGCCAGGCCGGCGGCGATCGGCGGCAGGCCGCGCCCGCCGTGGATCAGGATCGGCACGCGCCGCTCGGCGGCGAGCGCGAACACCGGGCCGAGGCGGTCGTCGGTGGCATCGAATCGCTGCGCGCGCGGATGGAGCTTGATCCCGCGGGCGCCCGCGTCGAGACAGCGGGTCGCCTCCTCGATCGGCCACTCGTTCAGGTCGAGGCGGACGAACGGGATCAGCCGTCCGTGCGAGCGAGCGGCGAACGCGAGCGTCCGGTCGTTGGCGGCACGAAACGCCGGATGCCGGTCGGGCTCGTCGAGGCAGAACATGAACGCCCGCGAGATCCCGTACGTGGTCATGAGCGCATCGAGCTGGTCGTAGTCGCCCACCATGCCGTCGATGTCGGTGCCGAGGTGGAGGTGGGCGTCGAAGAGCTCGCATCCCTCCGGCAGGAGCGTCCGGATCTCGGCGTCGTAGCGCGCGACGAGTGCGAGCGCGCGACCGAGTGCGTCTCCCATCCTGGAAAGCTACAGCTGCCGGGCCGTCGGCCAGCGTAGAGTTGTGCGCTGTGACCGACGTCGTCATCTACGCCGACACCGTCCGCTCGCCGGAGCTGCGGCACGAGGTGCCGATGATGGTCGTCGATCCCTTCGTCTACGTGGAGCACGAAGGCGTCCGGCACGTCGTCGTCGCCTCGATTGAGATTCCGCTGATCGCCGCGCTCGGCGGGTACGAGCTGCACCCGTTCGAGGAGTTCGGCCTCGACGAGCTCCGGCGGAGCGGCCTTCCGTCGCCGCAGATCTTCGACGAGATCGTCGTGCGCGCCGTGCTTGCGCTTGGCGTCGAGCAGGCGATCGTTCCGGCAACCTTTCCCGTGCTCGTCGCCGACCGGCTCCGCGACGCGGGCGTCGAGCTGACGCCGGATCGGGAAGCCTTCGATCGGCGCCGGCGGGTGAAGTCGAAGGCCGAGCTCGCCGGCATCCGGCGTGCCCAGGCGGCGGCCGAGGCCGGCATGAGCGCTGCCCGCGACCTGCTCCGCCGTGCGCGCGAGAACGGCCACGGCCTGGAGGTCGACGGCGAGCCGCTGACGAGCGAGCGGGTGAAGGCCGCGATCCGCCACGCCTTCGTCGAGCGCGGCGCGACCTGTGCCGACTTCGTCGTCTCGCACGGCCCGCAGGCGGCGATCGGCCACCACCTCGGCGAAGGTCAGTTCCGGCCCGGCGAGCCGATCGTGATCGACATCTGGCCCCGCGACGACGCCTCTGCCTGCTCGGCCGACATGACGCGGACCTATGTCATCGGCGCCGTTCCCGACGAGCTCGTCGACTGGCATCGCCTCTGCACGGAGGCGCTCGAGCGCGCGCGTGCCGACATCCGTGCCGGCGTGACCGGCAGGTCGGTCTTCGACGGCTCGTGCGAGATCTTCGAGGCGGCCGGCCACCCGACTCAGCGCACGAAGGCGGACGGCGAGACGCTGGCCGACGGCTTCTTCCACTCGCTCGGGCACGGGGTAGGCCTCGAGGTGCACGAGGAGCCGCTGCTCGGGATCGCGGGCACGGACGAGCTCGTCTCGGGCGACGTCCTCGCCGTCGAGCCCGGTCTCTACCGGCAGGGGTTCGGCGGCTGCCGGCTCGAGGACCTCGTGCTCGTGACCGACGACGGCGCGGAGAGCCTGACGAGCTTCCCGTACGACCTCGAGCCGTAACCGGTCCTTAGCTATTGGCGGTCGTCCAGAAACGGAGTGAGCGCTCCGTTTTCTGGCAGAATGGCTCGATGACCGCCACGGCAGCCGATGCGAGGACGCTTCGAAGCGACGCACGTCGCAACCGCGAGCGGCTCGTCGCCAGCGCTCGCGAGCTGTTCGCCAGCGTGGGCGTCGACGTCTCGGTCGAGGAGATCACGCGCCACGCCGGCCTCGGGATGGGGACGCTCTACCGCCATTTCGAGACCAAGGAGGAGCTGATCGACGCCGTGCTCGAGGACGCCTTCGGCGGTCTCGTCGAGGCGGCCGAGCGGGCGGTTGCCGAGGACGACGCCTGGGCCGGCTTCAGCGGCTTCCTCGAGCAGGCGCTTGCATTGCACGCGGCGAACCGCGGCCTCAAGGACATCCTTGCCAGTCCCGAGCAGGGCCGCCGGCGTGTGGAGGCGATGCGCGCTCGGCTCAGGCCGCCGCTTCGCCGGCTGATCGAGCGGGCGCAAGAGCAGGGCGCCCTCCGGGCCGACTTCACGGCGGAGGATCTTCCGCTCGTGCTCTGGACGGGCGGTCGCGTGATCGAGAAGACCGAGACGGTGGCGCCCGACCACTGGCGGCGCTACCTCGGCCTCATGCTGGACGGGCTGCGGGCTTCGGCGGCGACGACGCTACCCGCGCCACCCCTGACCGAGGCGCAGCTCGCCCGGGCGGCGGAGCGGCGGTAGGTGACGAGCGTGCAAGAGGAGCGGGTGACGGGGCGGGCGCTCTGGACCGTGTTCGGCGCGCTGATGCTGGGCGTGTTCCTGGCCGCCCTGGACCAGACCATCGTCGCGACCGCGCTGCCGACGATCGTCGGCGACCTCGGCGGGCTCGATCACCTCTCCTGGGTCGTGACCTCGTACCTGCTCGCGTCGACGATCTCGACGCCGATCTACGGCAAGCTCGGCGACATGCGCGGACGCAAGCCCGTCTTCCTGGCGGCGATCCTGATCTTCCTCGCCGGCTCGATGCTCTCCGGGCTCGCCCAGTCGATGCCCCAGCTGATCGCCTTCCGCGCGATTCAGGGGGTCGGCGCGGGTGGCCTGATCGTCTGCGCGCAGGCGATCATCGGCGACCTCGTCCCTCCCCGCGAGCGCGGCCGCTACATGGGACTGATCGGCTCCGTCTTCGCGGTGGCCTCGGTAGCGGGGCCGCTGCTCGGCGGCTTCATCGTCGACAACCTCTCGTGGCGCTGGATCTTCTACGTCAACCTGCCGATCGGAGTCGTCGCCGTCGCGATCGTCGTGCTCGGGCTGCACCTCCCGTCGTGGCGAACGCAGCACCGCATCGACTACCTCGGCGCCGCGCTGCTCTCGGGCGGGGTCGCGGCCCTGATCCTGCTCACGACCTGGGGCGGCAACCAGTACGCCTGGGGCTCGGCGACGATCGTCGGCCTGGGCATCCTCGGCGTGGTGCTGCTCGCGGCCTTCGTCTGGCAGGAGGGCCGCGCCGTCGAGCCGCTGATCCCGCTCGCGCTCTTTCGCTCACGCGTGTTCAACGTCGCGGGTGCGATGGGCTTCACGATCGGGATGGCGATGTTCGGGGCAATCGTCTTCATCCCGCTCTTCCTCCAGATCGTCTACGGCGCGAGCCCGACGGAGTCCGGGCTGAGGATGCTGCCGCTGATGGCCGGGCTGCTCGTCGCCTCGATCGCCTCGGGCCGCACGATCAGCCGCATCGGCCGCTATCGGCCGTTCCCGATCGCCGGCACCGCGATCCTCGTCGGCGGCATGTTCCTGCTCTCGCTGCTGGGCGTCGGCACCGCCCCGTGGCTCGCCTCGCTCTACATGCTCGTCGTCGGTGTCGGGATCGGCCTCGTGATGCAGGTGCTCGTGCTCGTCGTCCAGAACGACGTCCGGCCCGAGGACATGGGCGTCGCGACCTCGACGGCGACCTTCTTCCGTTCGGTCGGCGGCTCGTTCGGCGTCGCCATCTTCGGCGCCATCTTCGCCTCCGGGCTCACGAGCCGCCTCGAGCAGCTTCCGCCCAGCGTGACCGAGCGCCTCGGCGACGGCGTCCACCTGACCCCCGGGCAGGTGCAGCAGCTGCCGCCCACGGTCCACGAAGCCTTCGTGCAGGCGTTCTCCCACTCGCTCCACGGCGTCTTCCTCTGGGGCGTGGCGATGGCCGTGATCCCGTTCGGCCTCTCGTGGCTGCTGAAGGAGGTGCCGCTCCGCACGACGCTCGGGAGCTCGGACGAGCCGGGCGCCGAGCAGCCGCCACGCGTCGCCGCCCTCGCAAGCGGATCGCCCGGCGACTGAGTCGGCCGATTTCCGCCAGGTCGCGGCGCGCTCGGCGACGGCGTGATCGCAGGCGGCGGGCCCGTGCTCGCGCTCGCGGGGATCGCGACCGCGATGCGGGTCTAGGCCGCGCGCGTCAGGTCGCGGGCGGCCTGGTCGGCGAGATCGACGAGAAAGACGGGCCGACTGGAGCGCAGGTAGGAGACGACGCTCTCCTCGTCCTTCGTGCACGGGAGCATGGTCTTCCACGTCGCGAGGTGCTCCGGCCCGTGGAAGTCACCGGACGCGACGACCGGAAGTCCCGCTCGTGCGACCCAGCCGAACAGCGTGTCGCGGTTGAAGAGCTCGAACCGGTCGACGAGCGGTGCCCACGTCGAGGGGCTCGCCGAGAACGCTCCTGTCCCTCGAGACGAGCCGGCTGCCTCGGCGATGTCATACGGGTGGGCGGCAATGAGCGCCGCCCCTTGCGCGCGGGCTGCGCGCAGAGCCTTGTCGAGACCGTCCGTCACGCCCACGAACTCGCGCAGGCCGATCGCCAGTGCGTGACCGGCCGCTGCCGGGTCGGCGTCGTCGTAGGTCAGCTCGAGCCCTGGAATCACGAGCAGGTCGTACGACTTCCGCGCCCGCTGGCCTTCGCGGACGACCTCCTCGAGATACGGCGCGAAGCTCTCCGCGCGGACGCAGTCCGACCTGCGCGTCGTGTGGTCGGTGATCGCGAGCACGTCGAACCCCGCCTGACCGTGGAGGTCGCACAGCTCGCGAACTGACAACCGCCCGTCGCTCCAGGTCGTGTGCGAGTGGAGCTCGCAGAGAAGCGGTGCAAGCTTGTCGGTCATCCCACACCCAGTGTTCCCGGCCGGGATGCGAAGTCCGCACGCGGCTCCCAGAGTGCAACCAGAGCGTTACGAGTTCGAGAAACGCGTCGGGGCCGACGGCGAAGGGTCGCGGCTCTAATGGGTGCGGCGGAAGCGGATCCCGAGCGCGCCGATGCCGATCAGCGCCGGAACGCCAAGCGCGAGCGGGAGGATCCCGCCCGAGTTCAGCGTCTTCCGCTCGGCGACCGCGAGATGGATCGTCGGCGTCGTCAGCGCCGGCCGCGCGGCGCCGGTGTTCGGGAGCACGGCGACGTAGACGCCGAAGTCACCGTCGTTGACCGCCTGCATGTGCCAGGTCGTCGTGGTCGACCCGCCTGCCGGAATGACGCCGAGGTAGCGGGTTCGGTTCGACGACCAGTCCTCGGGGTCGACGTACGTGCCGTTGCGCAGGCTGAGGACGTTCAGATGGGCGATCAGCCCGCTCGCGGGCTGCGATCCGCGGTTTGCGATCGTGGTACGAAAGACGAACTTCTTGCCGAGCTTGGTCGAGATCACGTTGCGGTCGACGGTCACCGAGACCGGTGTCGGGCCGCTTCCCGCCGACGCGGTCGCGGCGAGGCCGAGCGCAGCGAGCAGTGCAGCCACGAGCACGAGGCGGCGGCTCATCCCGAGGCTCCTCCGCGGAGCTGGATGTAGCGCGCGCCGAGGATCGGGACCGCGACCGCGAAGACGACTGCCGCCACGAGCGGCGAGATGAGCCACGAGACGTCCTCGCTCCACGGGTGGGCGTTCACGACGATCTTGCCGATGTAGTGCTCTCCAGCCGTGATCGGGTTCAGGCGGAGGAGCAGATCGCCGGCCCAGCCGCTCGTCGCGGCCGATGGAAGCTGCGTCGGGGCGAACGCGGCGAGCAGTACCAGCAGGCTCACCGACAGGCTGACGCGATTCGAGCCGGCGAAGAAGCTGATGATCAGCCCGAGCGATCCGAGGAAGACGGCGAGCAGCGTCCCGACCACGAACCCGGCGGCGAGCGAAGTGCCGACGATGCCGACCCCCCGGCCGAGGAACCAGACGTAGGGCACTGTGATCACGAACGCCGCGAGCCAGAGCGAGAGCGCCGCGAGCAGCTTGCCGGTCGCAATCTGGCTCCGCGGCACCGGGGTCAGCAGGAGGCTCTCGAGCGTTCCGCGCTCGCGCTCGCCGCTCACGGCGTCGGCGCCGGCGAGGAGCGCAAGCAGGGCCCCGACGGCGACCGCGACCTGGAGCGTGAGGTTCACCGATTCGCGCTGTTCGAGGAAGTTGAGATCCGTGTTCGTCGCGACGAGGTACGCGATCGCGCTCAGGAGCAGGCTGAACGCGAACGAGAGCACGAGGCCGCGGCCGCCGAGCCACAGGTCGCGGAGCTCCTGCTCGAGCACGATCGTCCACCCCGACTCGCGCCGGCGTGTCGCGGTCTGCTGCGCGGCGTGCCCGACGGCGGCCATCAGCGACTCTCCGCAGCGCCGGTCATGGCCAGGAAGGCGTCGCTCAGGCGGGCACCCTCGAGCTCGAAGGAGAGCAGGGCGACGTCCGCGTCGGTCAATGCCCGCACCGCCTCGTTGAGCGTCGCGTCGCCGCCGTTCGTCCCAGGTGCGAAGACGACGGTCAGGTAGCCCCGGCGGCCGTCCGCCTGCTCGACGCTCTGCACTCCGCGAACCGCCGCGAGCGCGGCGCCCGCCCGCTCGGTGTGGTCGGCTGCCACGTGCAGGCGCCCGCTGCGCGGCGCCGCCGCCCGGCGCACGACCTCCGACACCGTTCCGTCGGCGACGACACGGCCGCGGTTCAGGATCAGCACGCGCGAGCAGTTCTGCTCGACCTCGGTGAGCAGGTGCGTGCTGAGGAGCACGGTTGCCCCGCGCTCCTGCGCGATCCGGCGGACGGTCGCGAGGATCTGGCGCTGCCCGGCCGGGTCGAGGCCGAGCGTCGGCTCGTCGAGGAAGACGACCTGCGGCTCGTTGACGAGTGTCCGCGCGATGCCGAGGCGCTGGCGCATGCCGCGGCTGTACGTCGAGATCAGCGACCGTCGGCGCTCCGACAGCCCGACGTCCTCCAGCAGGCGCGTCGCGACGGCGCGCGCGCTGGCGCGCGTGTGCCCGAAGAGGCGTGCGTGGTACCGGAGGTACTCCTCGCCGGTCGCGCGCTCCGGATAGCCTGCGCTCTCTGGCAGCACTCCGATCCGGCGCCTGATGTCGGCCGGTCGCGAGTGCGCGACTCCCGCGACGGAGAAGGTGCCGTGGCTCGGCGACAGGATCGTGGTCAGCACGCGGATCGCCGTCGTCTTGCCGGCCCCGTTCGGGCCGAGCACGCCCAGAACCTCGCCGGCGGAGACCGAGAAGGACAGATTCTCGACCGCGACCACCGAGCCGTAGCGCTTCGCGACTGCTTCTGCCTCGACGGCCGCCATACGGGCGCGACGTTATCCGGGGAAGATGAACGCGAGATGAGCACCGGCCAGGACGCCGAAAGAAGCAGAAATGCATCACTCGAACGAGGCACAGGCCACTCATGTCACGTTCATGGGCGCCTGTGACAATTGAGCGCCTGTGCGCGTGCTGATCGTCGAAGACGAGCTGCGGATGGCGAGCCTCATCCGTCGAGGGCTCTCCAAGGAAGGCCTCGCCTGCGATATCGCCGGGACCGGCGAGGACGCGCTGTGGATGGCGAAAGCCGCCGACTACGATGCGATCGTTCTGGACGTCATGTTGCCGGGGATCAGCGGCTTCGAGACCTGTCATCGCCTTCGGTCGAGCGGGGTCTGGGTTCCCGTGCTCATGCTCACGGCCCGGGAGTCGGTCGAGGATCGCGTGGCGGGGCTCGACAACGGCGCCGACGACTACCTCGTCAAGCCGTTCGCCTTCGCCGAGCTGCTCGCACGGCTGCGCGCGCTCGCGCGGCGCGGTGAGCACGAACGGCCGACGGTGCTCGAGGTCGACGACCTGAAGCTCGACCCGGCGACCCGCAGGGTCTGGCGCGGCTCGACCGAGATCCAGCTCTCGGCCAAGGAGTTCGCGCTGCTCGAGACGTTCATGCGCCGCCCGGACGAGGTGCTCTCGCGGCTTCATCTCCTCGAACACGCCTGGGATTTCGCCTACGAGAACCGCTCGAACGTGGTCGACGTCTACATCCGCCACCTGCGGACCAAGATCGACGAGCCGTTCGGCCGGCACTCGCTCGAGACGGTCCGTGGCGCCGGCTACCGGCTGCGCGCCAACGGCGCCGCGTGAGACGGCTCCCGATCCGGGTTCGGGTCGCGGCCGCGTTCGCGGTCGCGATGGCGGTGGTGCTGGCGCTGACCGGCTGGTTCCTCTACGTCCGCGTCGGCTCTCACCTCTCGCTCGCGCTCGATCGCCAGCTCGGGGTGCGGGCCGGCGACCTGGCGGCCCTCGTCCGCGAGCCGGGCAAGCCGCTGGCGAACGCCGGCAAGAGCAGGTTCGTCGAGCACGGGGAGAGCTACGCGCAGCTGCTCGGCGCCGACGGACGGGTGCTCGACGCGACGCCCCCGCTCGGCGGAGCGTCGCTCCTGACCGCCGAGGAGCTGCGCCGGGCCACGGCGGGGCCGGTCTTCCTCGATCGGGCCATGGTTCCCGGCCTCGACGAGTCGTCGCGTGTCCTCGCGACGCCGGTCGTGAGGGACGGCAAGCCGCTCGTGCTGGTCGTCGGCGTCACCCGCCAGGACCGGGCGGAGACGCTGTCGAGCCTGCGCTACGAGCTCCTGATCGCAGGGCCGATCGCGCTCGTGCTCGCCTCCCTCGCCGGTTACGCCCTCGCCGGCCTCGCGCTCCGGCCGGTCGAGTCGATGCGCCGTCGTGCCGCTGCAATCTCGGCCGAGACGCCGGTCGGGCGGCTGCCCGTGCCGGAGACCGGGGACGAGCTCGAGCGCCTCGGCGAGACGCTGAACGCCATGCTCGCGAGGCTCGAGGGCGCGCTCGAGCGCGAGCGCGACTTCGTCGCCGACGCGGGACACGAGCTGCGGACGCCGCTCGCGCTTCTGCGCACGGAGCTCGAGCTCGCCCTGCGTCATGCCGAGACGGCCGAGGAGCTGCGCGAGGCGATTCGCGCCTCGTCGGACGAGGTCGATCGGCTCACGCAGCTCGCCGAGGACCTGTTGCTGATCGCGCGCTCCGACCAGGGGAAGCTGCCGCTGCGAGTCGAGACGCTGGAGGCCGCGGAGCTCCTGACCTCGACCGCTGCTCGCTACGAGTGGCGGGCCGGCGAGGCGGGAAGGCCGATCGAGGTCGAGGTGCCGCGCGACCTCCACCTTCGGGGCGATCGCGTGCGGCTCGAGCAGGCGCTCGGGAACCTCGTCGACAACGCATTGCGCCACGGCGGTGGCGAGGTGCGGCTGTCGGCGGCGCAGGTCGCCGGTGCGGTCGAGCTGCACGTGACCGACCGAGGCGACGGCTTCGCGGACGAGTTCGTCGAGGAGGCGTTCGAGCGCTTCTCGCGCGCCGACCAGGCTCGGAGCTCGGGCGGCTCCGGCCTCGGGCTCTCGATCGTCCGGATGATCGCCGAGGCGCACGGCGGCACGGCGCACGTCGCGAACGGCGCCCGGGGCGGCGCCGACGCGTGGCTCTCGCTGCCGAGTGCGGTCCCCGCTCCGGGCGAGGAGACCGGGCGGCCGTCACAGCCCGTCGGCGAGCCGTCATTCTGAGCCGGGCCCTGCTCGCCGCGCTCGTGGTCGCCGCCGCCGCGTCAGCTTCGCCTGCCGGTGCGACCGAGGCCGGCGCGCAGGTGCAGATCGATCCGGCGAGCTTCGTGCGTCAGGTCGACAACCCCTGGTACCCGCTCAAACCGGGAACGACGTTCGTCTACCGCGGCAGCGAAGACGGAGAGCCGTCTCGCGACGTCGTGACGGTGACGACCAGCAAGAAGACGATCCTGGGCGTGCCGTGCGTGGTCGTGAGCGACAACGTGTACGTCGGGGGCAAGCTCGCCGAGCGGACGCTCGACTGGTTCGCGCAGGACCGCAAGGGCAACGTCTGGTACTTCGGCGAGGCGACGGCCGAGCTCGACGACGAGGGTCGCGTGACGACGACAGAGGGCTCCTGGCAGGCGGGGCGCGACGGGGCTCTGCCCGGCGTCGTCATGCCCGCACGTCCGAAGGTCGGACAGACCTTTCGCCAGGAGTACTACCGCGGTCACGCCGAGGATCACTTCGAGATCGTGAGCCTGTCGGCGAACGTGAAGGTGCCGTACGTCTCCTCGCGGCGTGCCCTCGAGTCGAGGGAGTGGTCGCCGCTCGAGCCCGGGTTCAGCGAGCGGAAGTACTACGTGCGCGGCGTCGGGCTCGTGCAGGACGGTCCTGCGGTGCTCGTGACGGTGACCTGACCGCTCGGTCGAAACGGCCGCGACGCTCCGTCAGCTGAAGACGCCCTCGAGCCGGTCGACGAGCTCGAGGCCCCGGACCGCCTCGGCCTGGAGCTGCCTGCCCGCGCCGGGTGCGAGCCGCTTCATCGCCGCGACATGCCGGTCGTAGGCCGCCGCCTCCGCCTTCCCGCCGGCGGCGATCACCTTCGGCCTCACGCCGGCCCACGTGCGGCCGAGGTCGGCCACCGCCGTCGCGACGAGCTGCGGCTGGCCCGCGAGCGAGCGGAACTGCGCCTCCCGGTCGAGGTAGTCGAGCGTCAGGATCGCCGTCGGCACGGAAGCCTCGAAGTGGCCGTACAGCGCAGGCATCAGCTGCGAGACCGCGTTCGCGGCGAGGAGCACGTCGACGAACGGACCCTTCCGGGAGAGCCGGACGACGCGGCTTGCCCGCTGCTCGAGTTGGGTGATCGTCGCGGCTGGCACGCCGGCCTTCGTCAGGGTCGCCGCAGCAGGGCCGTTTGCGGCCGCCGCGAGGCTCGCGGCGCGCGAGATCACGCTGCCGCGATCGCCCGCGAGGGCGTCGTCGATCAGATCCTCGGCGCTCGACTCGGTCTCGGTCAGCACCGCCGGCACGGGTGCCTTCGTCTGGCTCGCCAGGCCTGGCGACGCGGCGGCGCCGAGAAGGCACGTCGCCACGATCAGCGCAACGATCGGTGTCGCAGCTGCCCGGCTCAACCCGTCGCCTCGGCGAACGCGCGCGCGGCGGGGACGACAGACCGCAGGTCCTCCCAGCTCGCCGCCTGCCGGAGCACGTAGGCCGGCGCCTGGTTGTCGAGCTGGGCGTTCGAGCTGTAGAACCACGCCTTGATCGTCTCGTCGCCGCAGCTGCCGGCGAGCAGCCGGGTCGCCTGGTAGCCCTCGCGCAGCCGCAGCTGCGGCTGGTCGCGAGGCGTGTTGTGGCGCGCGATCCAGTGCGAGACCATCTTCGGCTCGCTGACCCCGCTCACGTAGGCGGTCATCCGCTGTCCGAGGTGCTCGCGCAGGAAGGCGACGATCTCGTGGATCGGCAGCAAGGCCGCCTCCGTGCTGATCTGCTCCGGCGCGATCGCGAGCGACACCGCCGCCTCCTACTCGTACCGGAGCGCGGCGATCGGGTCGAGCCTCGCCGCCCGCCGCGCCGGGTAGTAGCCGAAGAAGAGACCCACGCCGAGCGCGACGACGACCGCCACGAGCAGCGAGGAGCGGCTGATCAGCGTCTGCCAGCCTGCGAACTCGCTGATCGCTCGCGTCGTCGCGATGCCCGCCAGGAGGCCGGCGAGGCCCCCGAGCGTCGAGAGCACGATCGCCTCGATCAGGAACTGCGCCTGCACCTTGCGGGGGCTCGCTCCGACCGACTTCCGGATGCCGATCTCGCGCGTCCGCTCGCGAACGGACACGAGCATCATGTTCATGATCCCGATCCCGCCCACGAGCAGCGCGATCCCGCCGAGCGCGAACGTCAGCAGCCGGAACGTGGTCGTCGCCCGCTGAGCCTCCTTGACGATGCTCGCCTGGTCCTCGACCGAGAAGTCGTCCGGATACGAGGGCGGGAGCTTGTGCTGGGTGCGGAGGATGGTCTCGATCTCGTCCATCGCCGGCTCGATCTCGCTCTCGCTCTCGACCCGAGCGTCGACGTGGACGACGTTCGCACCACCGAGGAGTACCCGCGTGACGACAGGCAGCGGTACGAAGATCCGGTTGTCGAGGTTCTCGTCGGCCAGCTTGCCGCGGCGCGCCTGGATGCCGATCACCTGGAACTCGTGGTTGCCGACGCGGACGGTCTTGCCGATCGGGTTCTCCCCTCGGAAGAGCCTCGCGGCCGGGTTCAGGCCGAGCACCATCACGCTGCGCCCGAAGTCGACGTCCGTCGAGGAGATCAGGCGTCCGCTTCGCGCTCGCTGGTTCTGGACGTCGGCGTAGTCCTGCGTCATGCCGACAAGCCAGGTGTTCGTCTTGAAGCGGCCGGCGGAGACGACGAGGCTCTCGATGTCCTGATGCGGCGCGACCGCGTTGACCATCGGCAGCTTCGAGATCGCGGCGATGTCTTCGGCCGTGATCGTCCGGTCGGTCGCCGACTGCCGCGTGCCGACGCTGACGAACTCGCCGTCGACGACGATCACGTTGCCGCCGAGCCGGCGGATGCTGTCGGCCACCTCTGACTGAGCACCGGCGCTGACCGCGGTCACCGCCACGAGCGCCGCGACGCCGATCACCACCCCGAGCGCCGTCAGCGCGGCGCGGAACCAGTTCGCGCGCAGCGCCCCGAGTGCGATCCGCCAGTTCTCGAGCAGCGTGGTCATCCCACGGCACCCACGGCGAGCGGCCGCTTGTGCCGCTCGTCCGCCACGACCAGCCCGTCGGCGAACCGCACCGTCCGCGACGCGCGCTCGGCCACCTCGCTCGAGTGCGTGACCATCACGATCGTCGCTCCCTGGTGGTGGACGCGCTCGAGGATCGCGAGCACGTCGTCCGCGCTCGCGGAGTCGAGATTGCCGGTGGGCTCGTCGGCCAGCACAACGCTCGGACGCACGACGAGCGCGCGGGCGATCGCGACCCGCTGCTGCTCGCCGCCCGAGAGCTGGGTCGGCGCGTGGTCCACCCGGTCCGCGAGGCCGACCTCCGCCAGCGCGGCGAGCACCCGATCGCGCCGCTCGCGCCGCGGTGTGCCTCCGTAGATGAGCGGCAGCTCGACGTTCTTGTAGGCCGTCGACCGTGGCAGGAGGTTGTAGGCCTGGAAGACGAAGCCGATTCGCTCGCCGCGAACGCGCGCGCGGCGAGTCTCGTCGACGGTCGCCATCTCCTCCCCGTCCAGCAGGTAGGAGCCCGAGGTGGGCCGGTCGAGGAGACCGAGGATCCCGAGCAGGGTCGTCTTGCCCGAGCCGGAGGGGCCCATGATCGCGACGAACTCCCCCTCGGAGACGACGAGGCTGACCGACCGCAGCGCAGCGACCGAGAGCTCACCGCTGCGGTAGTCCTTGGCGACGTCGCTGAGCTCGATGACGGCGGCGCCGCTCGCGCTAGGCATCCTCGTCGCTCTCGGCGAGGACGACTCGCTCGCCGGCGCGCAAGCCCTTCACGATCTCGACGCTCTTGTTGTTCGAGAGCCCGAGCTGCACCTTGCGCGACAGCTCCTCGCCGGCGGGGTTGAGCACCGTGACGGTCGGCGGCTCGTCCCCGTCGCGGGAGACCGCCTCGAGCGGTACTTCGACGACGTTGTGCCGGGTCGCGACGATGATGCGGACGCTCACGTTCATGCCCGGCTTGAGGCCGGTGGTCTTCGCGAGGCTGACGAGGACCGGGAACGTGACGACGCCGCCCGAGTCGACGCCCGTGAGCGCCGCGAAGAGAACCTTGCCCGGGAACTTCTTGCCGCCGAGCGCGTCGACGCTGACGACCGCTGGCATCCCCTTCCTGACCGCGGCGGCGTCGAACTCGCTGAGCCCGACCGCCACGGCCAGGTGGTCGAGATCGGCCACCGTGGCGATCGGGGTCGTTCCGTCGACCGGCGCTCCTGGCACGGTCGAGAGCGCTGTCACGGTTCCGGCAGAGGCCGCGCGAACCGTCAGCAGCCTGCCGGCGGCGCGGGCGGCGGCAAGGCGCGTGCGCGCACCCTCGACCTTCAGCTCGGCCAGGTTGATGTCCGTCGCCGTCGCGGGACCGCCGCGCGTGCGAAGCACGGCCAGGTCGGCTTCGGCCTTGCGGATGTCGGCCTTGGCGGCGGTCACGTCGGCCTTGGGCGGCGGCGCCTTCAGCTGTGCGAGCTTCGTGCGGGCCGAGCGGATCGCCTCGCGGCCCGCGGCCAACGAGTCGGGAGTCGGCCCGGCCTTGAGCGCCCTCAGATCGGCCCGGGCGCGCTCGAGATCGAGGCGCGCCGCTGCCACGTCCGGCGGGTTCGGCCGCCCGAGGGTCGAGCGCTTCGTTCGTGCCGCGGCGAGCGCCTGCCGCGCCGCGGCTATTGCCTTCGGCAGCGGGGCGGGAGCCGGCCGCTTCAGCGTGGCGAGCTCTCCCAGCGCCCTGTCGAGCTCGGCCTGAGCGGCGCTGACATCGGCCGCGTCGGGCGGCCCCTGCGCCTTGGAGAGCTTTGCGCGCGCGTTGTCGATCGCAGACTGCAGCGACGCGATCTCGGCGGGAAGCGGCACCGGCGCAGGCTGCTGGAGCGCCGCCTGCTCGGCGAACGCCCTGGCGACCTCGAGCTGGGCCGCGCTGACCGCGGCAGGATCCTTCGGCACCGCCGCCCGCGCCTCCGCGAGGTTCTGCTCCGCGGTGCTGATCGCCTGCTGAGCCGCCGCGAGCGCCTCGGGCAGCGGAGCCGGAGGCTGCTTCTGCAGCACCGCCAGGTCGGCCTCTGCCTTCGCGAGCTCCGCTTGCGCGCCGAGGATGGTTCCCGGGTCGGGTGCGCCGGTGAGCTTCGAGAGCTTGTCTTTCGCAGCGGTCACGCCGCTCTGGACGGCCTTGACCGCCTCCGGGAGGGGCGGCAGCGGCGGATTCTTCAACGCGGCCAACTCCGCAACGGCCTTCTCCACGTCGGCGTCGGCGGCGCTCACCTCGCTCTTCGTCGGTGGCGCGAGCAGCCGGCTGAGCTTCGTCTTCGCGAGTCGCACGTTCTGCTTCGCGAGCCGGATCGCCTCGGCCCGGGCCGCCGGGCTCCCGCCCTTGAGGGCCTGGAGGTCCGCGACGGCGCGCTTCACATCGAGCCGGGCAGCGCTCATGTCCGCGGGCCGGGGGCCGCTCCGCAGTCGCGCGAGGCGCTGGTGCGCGGCGGTGACCGCCTCGTCCGCCGCCGCGAGCTCCGCGCTCGTCGGCGGCGTGCCCTTGGACGGGTCGCTCGTCTGCTTCTGCTCGAGCTCGAGGAGGGCGGCCGAGAGGTCGTTCCGCGCCTGCGCCACCGCGGCGGTCGACGCCCCGCCGTCGTCGATTAGAGCGAGCTTCTGGCCGGTGGTGACGTGCTGGCCCGGCTTCACGAGGAAGCGACGCAGATGGCCGCTTGCGCGCGGGAAGACGGCATCGGCAGGAGCCGTCGCCGTCGTGGATCCCGAGGCTCCGGACGCCGCTCCCCCGCCGTTTCCGGCGGGCACGGCGATCTCGGACGCGCCGTTCGCCTCGACGATCCTCCCGACGCCGCCGACCGAGACGACGATGTCGTTGCGCGCGGCTTTGATGAACGGCGACGGCGCTGCGGCGCTGCCCTGAAGCCCGAAGACGGCGAAGGCGACTCCGCCGGCGGCGGCGAGCCAGAGGACGACTCGCGGCTGCACTCGGTGAAGCGCCTCTCCCATAACAAGGCATGGTGATCGCCGTAGATGAAAGGGCGATGAACAAGAGCCTCCAGCCCTTGACATCGGATTGTCATCTGTTATTAATCGCTTTTTCCGCTAATTCCAAAATTCCGCGGTGAGAGCACTGCGGAAATCGAACCGAGGGCGGCCTATCGGCCGAGGGGAATTAGAGGGGTAATTAAAGGGGAGAAATGGGGGCGAGTCCTAGCCTTCTGGCGTGCGTTCGCGGTCGGGCGCGGCGGTCCGAGGACTCGCCGTGCGAAATAGCAGCCGGTTTGCGCAGAGCGCGCGGCCGGCGTCGAGAGAGGAGGTCGCGGCCGTGATGCGCTCGATCGTCAGCTCGAGCATCGCGTTTCGGGTGCTCGTCGTCGTGGTGGCGGTGGCCACGCTCGCGATCGGCGCGAGCCAGCTGCGCAAGGCACCGGTGGAGGTGCTCCCGGACTTCACGCCGACGACCGTCGAGGTACAGACCGAAGCGCTCGGACTTTCTGCGGCCGAGGTCGAGCAGCTGATCACGGTCCCGCTCGAGCAGGATCTCCTGAACGGCGTCGCATTTCTCCAGGACATTCGCTCCGAGTCGGTGCCGGGGCTGTCGCGCATCCTGATGATCTTCGAGCCCGGGACCGACGTCTTCAAAGCGCGGCAGGTCGTTGCCGAGCGATTGACGCAGGCGCACGCACTGCCGCAGGTGTCGAAGCCGCCTCGGATGCTGCAGCCGCTCTCGTCGACCAATCGCGTGCTGCTGGTCGGCATGTCCTCGAAGACGGTGCCGGCGCTCGAGATGGGCGTGCTCGCGCGCTGGACGATCGCGCCTCGCCTCGTCGGCGTCCCGGGCGTGGCCAACGTCTCCGTGTGGGGCCTCGAGGACCGGCAGCTGCAGGTTCAGGTCGACCCCGAGCGCTTGCGTGCTCGGGGTGTGGGCCTCGACCAGGTGATCGAGACGAGCGCGAACGCTCTCTGGGTGTCGCCGCTGACGTTCGTCGAGGCGTCGACGCCCGGCACCGGGGGATTCATCGACACCCCGAACCAGCGGCTCGGAATCCAGCACGAATCGCCGATCTCGACTGCTGCCGATCTCGCGAAGGTCACGCTTGAAGGGACGCAGGGCAGCAAGCTCGTGCTCGGCGACGTGGCCAGTGTGATCGAGGATCACCAGCCCCTGATCGGCGATGCCTCCGTCGCCGGCGGTCCCGGGATGCTCCTCGTCATCCAACGGTTCCCCGGCACGAACCTGCTCCAGGTGACGAAGGACGTCGAGCAGACGATCGACGAGCTGAGGCCCGGGCTGTCCGGTATCCAGCTCGACACCAGCGTGTACCGGCCGGCCTCGTACGTCGAGCGCTCGATCGACACCCTGAGGCTCGCGGCCATCATCGGCCTCGTCCTGCTCGGCCTCGTGCTCGCCGCGTTCCGCTGGCGCACGGCGGTCATGGCCATCGTCGTCATTCCGCTGTCGATCGTGACAGCAGCACTCGTCCTCTGGGCGTTCGGCTCGACGTTGAACGCAATCGTGCTCGCAGGCCTCGTCGCTGCGCTCGTGATCCTGATCGACGACGCGGTCGTCGGCGTCGAGGCAACGACTCGTCGACTGCGACAGCAGCGCAGCGAGCATGCCGACCAGTCGACGGCGGCCTCGGTGCTCGACGCGACCGTTCAGGTGCGCCGGCCGATGCTGTACGCGACCCTGGTAGTCGGGCTGGCGGTGGTGCCGGTGTTCTTCCTCGAGCGTCTCTCGGGTGCGTTCTTCCCCGACCTCGCCGCGGCCTTCCTGGTCGCGCTGTTTGCGTCGATGGTGGTGTCGCTGACCGTCGTCCCCGCGCTGAGCGTGATGCTGCTCGGCAAGGGGCGCGACGAGGGTGAGCCGTCGTCCGTCGTCCGGCGGCTGCAGGGCGCGTACGGCTCGGGACTCTCACGGGTGATCACGAGGCCGCTCCTGGCGTACGTCGCCGTCGGTTTCGCAGCTGTGCTCGCCGGCGTCTCGGCGGTCTTCCTCGGGCAGTCGCTCCTGCCGACCTTCAAGGAGAACGACCTGCGCGTCCAGTGGGACGGCCCGCCGGGAACCTCGCTTCCCGAGATGAACCGGATCTCCCTGCTCGCGAGCCGTGAGCTCCGCTCGATTCCGGGCGTTCGGGAGGTCGGCGGCCACGTGGGACGTGCGGTGACCGGCGACCAGATCGTCGGCGCCAACTCCGGCGAGCTCTGGGTGAGCATCGATCCTGGCGCCGACTACGACGCGACCGTGGCCAAGGTCAAGCGCGTGGTCGCGGGCTACCCGGGGCTCTCGGAGAACGTCGAGACCTATTCGCAGGATCGGGTGCAGGAGGCGCTCGGGCGCACGAGCGGGCACGTCGTGGTTCGCGTCTACGGCGAGGACCTGAAGACGCTCGAGCGTCAGGCGGACAAAGTGCGCGGCGCGATCGCGGGAATCGAGGGGATTGGGAGCGCCCATGTGCTCCGCCCGCCCGAGGAGCCGACCTTGCAGGTGAGGGTCGACCTCGACAAGGCGGAGCGGTACGGGATCAAGCCTGGCGACGTCCGCCGGGCGGCGACGACCCTCCTCTCGGGCCTCGTCGTCGGCAGCCTCTTCGAGCAGCAGAAGGTTTTCGACGTCGTGGTCTGGGGCACGCCGGAGACCCGCTCGGGACTCACGAGCGTTCGGCGCCTCCTGATCGACACGCCGGGCGGCGGCCACGTGCGCCTGGGCGACGTCGCGGACGTGCGGATCACTCCGAGCCCTGGAGTCATCAAGCGTCAGGCGGTCTCTCGCTACGTCGACGTGGACGCCAGCGTGAGCGGGCGCGACCGGGACGGCGTCGTGGCCGACGTGCAGCGGAGCCTCCAGGGGCTGAGCTTCCCGATCGAGTACCACGCCGAGGTCCTGACCGCGGAGACGCAGCCGGTCTGGCGCCTGATCGCGATCGGGCTGGCGGCGGCGATCGGGATGTTCCTGCTCCTGCAGGCGTTCTTCGGGAGCTGGCGCCTCGCGACGCTGTGCTTCGTCACGCTGCCGGTCGCAGTGGCGGGCGGCCTCGCGGCGGTGCTCTTCACGGGCGGCGCTCTCTCCTTCGGGTCATATGTCGCGCTCTTCGCGGTGTTCGGCGTGGCCGCCCGCTGGAGCGTGCTGCTCCTCGATCGGTTCCGCGAGCTCGAAGTTGACGAGGGCGAGGAGTTCGGCACGAGCCTCGTCCTCCAGGCCGCGCGCGACCGGCTCGCTCCCGTCGCGATGACGGCCCTGGCGACGGCCGTGGTCTTCGTCCCGATCCTCGTCATGGGCAGCAGGCCCGGTCTCGAGCTCGTCCATCAGGTGGGGGTCGTGTTCGTAGGCGGCCTCGTCACCTCGGTCGTGCTCGTGCTCCTCGTCCTGCCGGTGCTGTACCGGCGGTTCGGCTTCAGCCGCGCCACCGAGAGGGAGGCTGCGACACAGCTCGAGGAGCGCACCGACCTGCTTGGCGACCTCGCGCCCGGGGGAGTTGCCGGCGGAATGGCAGGTGGCCTCGCTACGGGCCTGACCGTGACAGAGAGCAGATCCCTCGAGCGTCCGGAGGGGCGCTGAGATCCCCGAGTCTGGAAGGAGGCTGGCATGAAGCGGCATGAGAGTCGATGGATTGGTGCGGCGTTGGCGTTGGTCGTCGTGCCGCTTGTCCTGACAGCGTGCGGGGGGACCGCTGCCGAGGAGGCGACCGGGGACTCCGCGGTCGTCGAGCGCGTGAAAGGCTCGACCGTGGCTCGCGTCCGTTTGAGCGAGGAGGCGGCCCAGCGGCTCGACATCCACACGACCCCGGTCCGAAGCGACGGCAGCGGCACCCGCCGGCTGGTCATTCCGTACGCCGCCGTGCTGTACGACCCCGACGGCACGACCTGGACGTACACGAACCCGAGCCCGCTCGTCTACCAGCGTCAGGACATCAGCGTCGATCGGATCGACGGCGATTCCGTGATTCTCTCGAAGGGGCCGCCGGTCGGAACGGCGGTGGTGACGGTCGGCGCCACCGAGATCTGGGGCGTCGAGTACGGTGGCATCGAGGAAGACTGAGCCGGGCCTGGAGTCGATCGAGGCGCTCGTGAGGGGCCCGCGAACATGATGCGCTGGATCGTCGGGACGAGCCTGAAGTTCCGGTATCTCGTCGTCGCTGCGGGTGTCGCCATGATGGTCGTTCGGCGCGGCGCAGCTGCGGAGCATGCCGGTGGATGCCTTCCCCGAGTTCGCGCCGCCGCGCGTCGAGGTGCAGACGCTCTGCCTCGGTCTCACGGCGCCCGAGGTGGAGGAGCTCGTCAGCACGCCGCTCGAGCAGTCGCTCAACGGCATCGAGGGTCTCGACGTCATCCGCTCCAAGTCGGTCCCGCAGCTCTCGTCGATCGAGCTCCTCTTCAAGCCCGGCACGGACCTGCTCCACGTTCGCCAGCTCGTGCAGGAGCGCGTCGAGGAGGTGACCCCGGCGCTGCCGACGTGGGCAGCGCCGCCGTTCATCATGCCGGCGACCTCGACGACGGCCCGTGTCGTCAAGATCGGCGTCTCCTCGCAGACGCTCCCGATCGCCAAGCTCTCGACGATCGCGTACTGGAAGATCAGGGCGCGCCTCCTGCGCGTGCCCGGCGTCGCGAACGTCGCCATCTGGGGCGAGCACCTGGAGCAGTACCTCGTCCAGGTCGATCCGAAGCGCATGCGCGCGCACGGGGTCACGCTCGAGCAGACGATGGAGGCCACCTCGACCGCGCTCGACGCCGGTCTCCTGCGCTTCGCCGACGGCAACCGGATCGGCACCGGCGGCTTCATCGACACGCCGAACCAGCGGCTGGTCGTCCAGCACGTCCTGCCGATCGTGACGCCGAACGACCTCGCTCAGGTTGCGATCGCCGGGGAGGGGGCCAAGACGGTTCGCCTGGCCGACGTGGCGACGGTCGTCGACGGCACGCATGCCGCTCGCCGGCGACGCAGTCGTCAACGGCGGTCCCGGCCTGCTGCTGATCGTCGAGAAGTACCCGTGGGGGAACACGCTCGACGTCACCCACGGTGTGGAGGCGGCGATCAACGAGATGCAGCCGGGCCTTCCCGGCATCGAGTTCGACACCCACGTCTTCCGCGCCGCCAACTTCATCGACACGTCGATCCACAACCTCACGATCTCGCTGCTGATCGGGGCGCTGCTCGTCGTCCTCGTCCTCGGCGCGTTCCTCTTCGAGTGGCGGACGGCGCTGATCAGCGTCATCTCGATCCCGCTGTCGCTCGTCGCCGCCGGACTGGTCCTCTACGCGCGGGGCGAGACGATCAACGTGATGGTCCTCGCGGGGTTCGTGATCGCGCTCGGGGTGGTCGTCGACGACGCGATCATCGACATCGAGAACATCTGGCGACGCCTGCGCCAGCACCGAGCAGAGGACAGCTCGAAGTCGAAGGCGAGGGTCGTCCTCGAGGCCTCGCTCGAGGTTCGGAGCCCGATCGTCTACGCGACGCTGATCATCGTCGCCGCGCTCCTGCCCGTCTTCCTCCTCGAGAGCCTGACCGGCACGTTCTTCCGGCCGCTCGTCCTCTCGTACGGCCTCGCGGTGCTCGCGTCGCTCGTCGTCGCGCTCACGATCACGCCCGCGCTGAGCCTGATCCTCCTCAGCGGGGCGCCGCTCGACCGTGGCGACGCTCCGCTCGCGCGTTGGCTGAAGCGCGGCTACGTCGGCCTGCTCTCGGGAATCGTCCACCGGCCGCGGCGGGCGTATCTGCTGGCCGGCCTCACCGTGCTGGCGGGGATCGCCGTGATGCCGTTCCTCGGTCAGTCCCTGATTCCCGAGTTCAAGGAGCGGGACTTCCTCAGCCACTGTCATCACGAAGCCCGGCACCTCGCTTCCCGAGGAGCGCCGGATCGTGGGGGCAGAGCAGCGCGAGCTCGCGGCGATCCCCGGAGTGAGCCACGTCGGCACGCACATCGGGCAGGCGTTCCTCGCCGACGAGGTCGCGGGAGTCAACTTCGGCGAGAACTGGATCGCGATGGACTCTTCGGCGAGCTACGAGGAGACGAGAGCAGCGATCGAGGACGCCGTTGCGGGCTATCCGGGGGTGTTCGCGAACGTCGAGACGTACCTGAACGAGCGGATCGACGAGGTGCTCGCGGGATCGAGCGAGCCGATCGTCGTCCGCATCTTCGGATCGGACCTCGACCTCATTCACCGCAAGGCGGACGAGGTGCGAGACGCCGTCGCGAAGATCGACGGCGTCGACGTCGCCTACGTGGAGTTCCAGGAGGGTGTGCCGCAGCTCGAGGTCACGGTGGACCTGGCCTCGGCTCAGCGCTACGGGGTGAAGCCGGGCGACGTGCGCAGGGCGGCTGCGACGCTGGTCGAGAGCGAGGAGGTCGGCGACATCTTCCGGGGCGGCAGGGCCTACGACGTACACGTCTGGAGCACCCCGGCGACCCGCTCGAGCGTTCAGAGCATCCGCGAGCTGCCGATCGACACGCCGGGCGGCGGGCAAGTCCTGCTGGGTCAGGTGGCCAGGCTCGAGCTGAAGCCGCTTCCGAACGTCATCCACCACGAGGGGACGGCGAGGGTGATCGACGTCGCAGTCGGCGTGGAGGGACGCGACCTCGGCTGCCGTCGCCGGCGAGGTGGACGAGGCGCTTGGACAGATCAACTTCCCGCTCGGCACCCACGCCGAGATGCTCGGCGAGTACAAGGAGCGCCAGGACGCCCAGCACCGGCTCCTGCTCTACGGGATCGGCGCCGCGATCGCGATCTTCCTGCTCCTCCAGGCGTCGTTCAGGAGCTTCCGGCTCGCCATACTCTCCTTCCTCACCCTGCCGATGGCGCTCGTGGGCGGTGCACTGGCGGCCTGGATCGGCGGCGGGATCCTCTCGCTCGGCTCGCTCGTCGGCTTCTACACCGTGTTCGGGATCGCCGCTCGCAACGGGATCCTGATGATCAACCACTTCCAGCACCTCGAGCAGTACGAGGGTGAGACCTTCGGCCCCGGGCTCGTGCTGCGAGGCGCGCAGGAGCGCCTCTCGCCGATCCTGATGACGACGCTCGCGACCGGGCTCGCCCTGACGCCGCTCGTGGTCGGTGGGGACGTCCCCGGCCACGAGATCGAGCATCCGCTGGCCGTCGTCGTCGTGGGCGGCCTCGTGACGTCGACGCTCCTGAACCTGTTCATCCTCCCGTCGCTCTACCTGCGGTTCGGGAGGAGCGAGCAGCGGGCGTTCGATCCGGCGCCCGCGCCGGTGCCGGTCGGCGGGACGGCGTAGCCGTGACGCGGCCTCGCATCGGGCTCGCAGCCGCGGCGGTCATCGTCTTCCTCGCCGTCTGGGCCGGCCAGGCGACGACGGCGAGAGCAGAGCGCGGCGCGGCCGTCTTCGACCCGGCGAACTTCGACCACTCGGCGACGGTCGACAACAGATGGCTTCCGCTCCGGCCGGGAATGCAGTTCGTGTTCGTCGGCTCGTCGAACGACGGCGAGAAGCGCCTCGTGTTCACCGTCACCGACCTGGTCAAGGAGGTCGGAGGCGTGCGCAACGTCGTCGTCTGGGACCGCGACTACACCGACGGAGAGCTCGTCGAGGCAGAGCTCGCGTTCTTCGCGCAGGACGACGCCGGCAACGTCTGGCACACGGGTGAGTACCCCGAGGAGTACGAGAACGGGAAGGTGGCGAAGGTCCCGGCGTGGATCGTCGGCGTGAAGGGGGCCAGGGCGGGCGTCGAGATGATGGCGGCGCCGCGTCTCGGCACTCCCGCCTACGCGCAGGGCTACGCGCCGCCGCCGGTGAGCTGGACCGACCGCGCGCAGATCTACAGGCTGGGCCAGAAGGACTGCGTTCCCTTCCGCTGCTACCCGAACGTGCTCGTCACCAGGGAGTTCAACCCGGACGAGCCCGGCCGCTCGCAGCTCAAGTACTACGCACCCGGGGTCGGGAACATCCGCGTGGGGTGGATCGGCAAGGACCCGGACCGGGAGGCCGTGGCGCTTGTCCGGTTCGAGCGCTTGAGCCGTACCGAGCTCGCGAAGGTGCGCGCGGCTGCGCTGAAGCTCGAGCAGCGTGCGTACCGGACGAAGCCGGCGGTCTACGGCGGCACCACTCCGGCCGAGAGGGTCTCCTAGCACCTCGATGAGGGACGACGCGGCGGCTTGGGGCGAGACGCCCCAAGCCGCCGCCGCGCCTCAGCTCAGCAGCATCCGCCGCCGCCGCAGTCACAGTCACAGTCGCAACGATGCTCGGCGTCCATGGGCTCCCTCCTTGTATCGATAGATGTCGATGCAGAGGGTAGATGATACATTGACGATCGTCAATGAAGACACCGAGCGTCCTGCATCCGATCTGCTGCGATCCGACGACTCCACCGATGGCGCGCGAGGCGGCGGAGGACCTGGCGGCGACGTTCAAGGCGCTCGCCGATCCAACGCGCGTCGCGATCGTCAACCGCCTGAGCACCATGCCAGAGGTGTGCGTCTGCGACCTCACCGCCGCCTTCGAGCTCTCGCAGCCGACGGTGTCCCACCACCTGCGGATCCTTCGAGACGCCGGGCTGGTCGAGGCCGAGCGGCGGGGAACGTGGGCCTACTACCGGCTCGCGCCCGACGCGATCGAGCGGCTCAGGGCCGTCTTCGGGACTGTGCCGTCTGCCTAGCCGAGGATGTCGCGCAGCTCGCGGAGTCGGTCGGGCCGGACCCGGAAGTACGCCCAGCTACCGCGCTGCTCGCGCTCGACGAGGCCCGCGTTGAGCAGAACCTTCAGATGGTGGCTGACGGTGGGCTGGGTGAGTTCGAGCGGTTCAGTCAGGTGGCACACGCATGCCTCGCCGGACGGCTGCGACTGAATCAGGCTCAGCAGCCGTAGCCGCGCCGGGTCCGCGAGCACCTTGAGCACCACGGCGAGGCTCTCGGCGTTCTCGCGCTCGATCGGGCCGGCAAGGAGGGGCGGGCAGGACGTGCTCAGCGTCTCGATCGTCTTCACGGTTGGATATTGACACGCATCGATGCCGGAGGGAGACTCCACGTATCGACCGCCATCGATGCCAGGAGGGAAGAGATGAGCCAGGCGCTCGATCCCGTCACGCAACACCATGTTCGACAGGCCGCCGAGCGTCTCGCCGACGAGTTCGCAGGGGTGTTCTCGGAGGAGACGATCGAGCGCTACATCGCCGAGTCGCTCGACCTGCTCGGCGAGACGAGGATCTCCGTTTTCGTGCCCGTGCTCGCCCATCGTTTCGCCCGTGAGCGGCTCCGGGCCTTGGGGCAAGCCGAAGGGAGGATCGTGAAGGAGCAGCCGGAGGTGTTGTTCGTGTGCGTCCACAACGCGGGCCGAAGCCAGATAGCAGCAGGGCTCGTCAAGCTCCGCTCCGGCGGGCGCGTCAACGTCCGCTCTGCCGGCAGCAGCCCCGGCGAGCAGGTCAATCCGGCCGTCGTCGAGGCGATGAGCGAGATCGGCGTCGACTTGGGCGAGGCGTTCCCGAAGCCGCTGACGGACGAGGTTGTTCGCGCCGCCGACGTGGTGATCACGATGGGCTGCGGGGACGCTTGCCCGATCTATCCGGGGAAGCGCTACGAGGACTGGCAGCTCGACGACCCGGAAGGCCAGGACCTGAGCACGGTGCGAGGGATCCGGGACGAGATCGACGCGCGCGTGCAGCGACTCGTCGCCGAGCTCCTGCCCGAGTAGAGAGCGCACGCACCGCCGTGTCCGACGTCGCGATCGAGCCTCTTCGTCGGGTGCACTGGGACGACGTGGCGCGTATCTACGCCGAAGGCATCGCGACCGGCCACGCGACGTTCGAGACCGAGGTGCCGACGTGGGAGCAGTGGGATGCCGCGCACCTCGACGATCACCGACTCGTCGCCGTGGGCGCAGGCGAGGTCGTCGGCTGGGCGTCGCTGTCAGCCGTCTCGGATCGCTGCGTCTACGGAGGTGTGGCGGAGAACTCCGTCTACGTCTCGGCCTCGAGCCGCGGACGCGGGGTCGGCCGCGCGCTGCTCGAGGAGCTGATTCGTCGATCCGAGCAGGCGGGCTTCTGGACGATCCAGACCGGCATCTTCCCCGAGAACGAGGCGAGCCTCCGGTTGCACGAGTCGGTCGGCTTCCGCCGCGTCGGTGTCCGGGAGCGGATCGGGAAGCTCGACGGCATCTGGCGCGACGTCATCTTCCTCGAACGGCGCAGCATCAGCGTCTCGTGACGGCACCGCCGCTTGCACGTGCCCTCGCTGCCGAGGCGATCGGCACCTTCGCGCTGGTCTTCGCAGGCTGCGGCGCGATCATGGTCGATGCAAAGACCGGTCAGCTCGGCCACGTCGGGGTCGCGATCACGTTCGGCCTCGTGATCATGGCGATGATCTATGCCGTCGGTCACGTCTCCGGCGCGCACTTCAACCCCGCCGTGACGCTCGCCTTCGTGGTCACGCGGCACTTCCCGCGGTCGCGCGCCCTCGCGTACTGGGTGGCGCAGGTGACCGGTGCGATCGCGGCGGCCGCCGTCCTCCGCGGCTCGCTCGGGAACATCGCGCACGTCGGCGCGACCCTGCCGTCGGGCTCCCAGACGCAGTCGTTTCTCTGGGAGCTGGTGATGACCGCCTTCCTGATGTTCGTGATCCTCGCGGTCGCCACCGACACGCGCGCCGTGGGCGAGGCAGCGGCGATCGCGGTCGGCGGCACGGTCGGCCTCGATGCGATGTTCGGCGGGCCGATCTCCGGCGCGTCGATGAATCCCGCTCGCTCGATCGGCCCAGCCGTCGTCTCCGGCGACCTCCACTCGCTCTGGATCTACATCGCGGCGCCGGTTGCGGGCGCTTCGCTCGGTGCGGTCGCCTACCAGTTCGTCCGTGGCGGCCGTTCGCTTCCGGGCCCGGCACACGGCTGACGAACCCGCTCAGCCGGCGTAGGTGCCGGCCGGCGCGCGTCCGAGGGCGGCGAGCGCGTCGGCGAGACGCTCGGCCTCGTCGGGCTCCAGGTCCGCGGTCGTGATCCGTATGCCCGGCGCGCTCTGGAAGCGGTAGCGCTCGCCCGGGCTCACCGCCCAGCCCTCGGCGAGGAGCTCTTGGACCGCCGCCGCCTCGTCGGCGAGCGGAACCCAGACGCCGAGCCCCGAGTCACCCGTCGCCTCGATCCCGCGCGCCGCGAGGGCCGTGACGAGCGCCCCGCGGCGCTCGGCGTAGGCACGCTCGGCTCGGGTGAGAAGCTGCGACGTCGCCCTGTCGCCCAGGAGCACGGCGGCGACCTGCTGGAGGATGTGGCTGACCCAGCCGGGTCCGAGACGCTGGCGTCCCTCGATCCGGGAGATCGTCAACGGGTCGCCGGCGACGACAGCAAGCCGTAGGTCGGGGCCGAGCACCTTCGACAGCGAGCGGACGACGATCCATCGACCCTCGGTCTCGTGCATGGGGACGTACGGCGCGCCCGCAACCCAGGCGACGTAGTCGTCCTCGATCGCGAGCACGGCGGGATGCCCCGCCAGCACCGCGCGCAGCTCACGCCCGCGGGCGGGATCGACCGCCGCGCCGGTCGGGTTCTGTCCTCGCGGCGTCATGATCACGGCGCGTGCACCCCGGCGCAGGGAGGCGTCGAGCCGGTCGGGGTCGAGCCCGTTTCGATCGACGGGCACGGGCTCGATCCGAAGGCCGAGCGCGAGCACGAGGTCGCCGATCCGAGGCCAGCTGGGATCCTCGACGACGACCCGGTCGCCGAGCCTGAGCTCGGTCTGGAGCGCGCGCTCGATCGCGTCCAGGGCGCCGCCCGTGACCGCGAGGTCACCCTGAACCCCGTCGGCGGCGAACGCCGCCTCGGCCTGCGAGGCGAGCTCCGGCAGCTTCGCGGCGACGCCGTACAGCCTGTGGGTCGGGTCGACGCCCGCAAGGGCCTCGGCGAGCGAGGGTAGTAGCCGCGGGTCGGGATTGCCCCCGGTCAGGTCGCGAGCTCCCGCCGGGAGCTCGGCGACACTCCGCACGCGCACGGGCGGTACCGCGGCGACCGACGTCCCGCGACCACGGTCGGCGACGACGAAGCCGCGTTGCTGGAGAGCGCGGTAGGCGGCGGCCACCGTCGCGGGGCTGACCTCGAGGGTGGCGGCGAGGTCGCGCACGGGCGGGAGCCTCGTCTCCGGGGAGAGCCGGCCCGTTCGCGATCTCGAGCTCGATCGCAGAGGCGATGGTTGCCGACCCGGCGCCGGGTTCGATAGCTTGTACTAGCTTCAGATGCTATCTTTGTACTATAACAAGCTGCTGCGACGGCTCGGCTTCGGGCTTGTCGCGGGAGCTGTGGATCGTCCAGGTCGGGATCTTCCTGAACTACCTCGGCTGGGGCACCGTCCTGCCGTTCGAGGTCATCTACCTCCACGACGGCCGCGGCTTCAGCCTCGGGACCGCCGGAGTGGTCGTCGGCGTCGTCACCGGCCTCGCGGTCGTCGCCGCGCCCCTCGCCGGTCCGGTGATCGACCGCGTCGGAGCGCGCGCGACGGCGGCGGGCGGCGGCGTGGCGCTCGCCGCGGGGTACGCCGGGCTGGCGCTCGCGCATACGCCGGCACAAGCCTTCGTCGCGGCCGCAGCCGCGGGGGTCGGCAACGGCGCGCTGCTCCCGAGCCAGTCCGCGCTCGTTGCCTCCCTCGTCCCGTCGGAGCTGCGTCACCGGGCGACAGCCGTGTCGCGGGTCGCCAGCAACGTCGGCATGGGCCTCGGCGCCGCGATCGGAGGCCTCGTGGCCGCGTACGGGCTGAACGGCTTCGTCGCCCTCTTCCTCGCCAACGCGCTGACCTACGTCCTGTACGTCGTGATCCTCGTCGCGATCGTGCGCGAAGACGCCCGGCCGGCGCCCGTCGCGGGTGGATACCGGGTCGTGATCCGCGACCGGCCCTTCGTCCGCCTCGCGCTGACGAACATCGCGATGGTCGCGGTCGGCTGGGGCGTCTTCACCTGGATCGTGCCGCCGTACGCCCAGGAGGAGATCGGCGCCGGCCCTCGCCTGATCGGGTTGCTCCTGTTCGCGAACGCGTTCACCGTCGTGCTCGCCCAGATACCGATGGCCAAGCTCGCCGAGGGCAGGCGGCGCGCCGTCACGATGGCGACCGCCTCGCTCACGTTCGTCGTCGCCTGCCTGCTGGTCGTGAGTGCAGACGAGGTCGCCACGGCGTACGCCTGTGCCGCGCTCCTCGGGGCGGTAGTCGTGGTCGCCCTCGGCGAGTGCCTGCACACGACGGTGCTGATGCCGCTCGTCGCCGACCTTGCGCCGGCGGCGCTGCGCGGCCGCTACATGGCCGCCATGGGGCTCTCGTGGTGGCTCGGCCTGGCAGCGGCTCCGACGTTGGGGACGCAGGTGCTGAGCGCGTCGCCGCCGGCGGCCATGCTGGCGTCGGCGGGGTTGGCTGTGGCGGCCGGCCTGTCGGCGCTTGCGCTCGAGCGAGAGCTGCCGCCGGCGATCCGCCTCACGCCGCGGCCGTCCGGGCTCACGCGTCCCTGCTCGAAGACGGCCGCTCGAATCGCTGCCCGCCGACACGGCCGGTCAGAGGGTGAGCACCGCGCCCACGGTCGCGGCCCGCCCGGTCGCAGACGTTCCCGCTCTCGTCGCCGGGCTCGTGACCGTGACGGCGTGGGGGTCGGCCTTCGTCGCGATCCGTGCTGCCGGCGAGACGCTGTCGCCGGGGGCGCTCGCGCTCGGTCGGCTCCTCGTGAGCTGCACCGTTCTCGGCGCCGTCGCCCTCGCCCGCCGGGAGCCGCTGCCCCGCCCGCGCGACCGGCACAGGCCGCGGTCGGCGGCGCGTTGTGCCTCGCGGGCGTCTACCTCGCCCGCAGGCCGCGCACGAACGGGAAGCGCTGAGGCGACCGGCGCGGCCGTGGGCCATCGAGTCTCGCGGCGGCTTGTGAGATGCTGGCGGCCGACTCCGCCCGCGTCGAGGCTGGAACTGAATGAGCGAGCTTGCAGATCACAGCGTCGAGGGGCTCCTGGAGGAGTTCGCCGCCGGGCGGCTGTCGCCGGTCGAGGTCCTCGGCGCGTGCGCCGCGCGCATCGAGGCGGTCGACAGCCAGGTTGGCGCGTTCACGGCGCTCTGCCTGGAGCGGGCCCGCGAGGAGGCGCGCGCGTCGGAGGCGGCCTGGGCCCGCGGAGTGGCGCGCGCGCTCGAGGGGATCCCGTTCGGCGTCAAGGACCTGTTCGACTCGGAGGGCGTGCGGACCGCGTACGGCTCGCCGATGTTCGACGCCAACGTCCCCTCCCGCGACGCCGAGGCGGTGCGCCGGGCACGGAACGCGGGCGCGATCCTCGTCGGCAAGACACAGACGCACGAGTTCGCCTGGGGCATCACCTCCGTCAACGAGGCGCTCGGCTCGGCCCACAACCCCTGGGCGCTCGACCGTGTGTCGGGCGGGTCGAGCGGCGGCTCGGGAGTCGCGCTCGCCGCCGGCGAGGTGCCGCTCGCGATCGGCAGCGACACCGGCGGGTCGATCCGCGTGCCCGCCGCCTTCTGCGGCGTGGTCGGGCTGAAGCCGACCTACGGCCGGATCAGCGCGGCACGGGCATGGCCGCTTGCCCGCTCGCTCGACCATCCCGGCCCGATGGCGACGACCCCGGCAGACGCGGCGCTGCTGCTCGAGGCCCTGGCCGGCGTCGATCCGGACGACCCCTCGACCGTCGACGTGCCTCTCGGTGCCGTGCAGGCCGAGCTCCGCCGTGGACTCGGCGGGCTCGCGGTCGGGATCTGCGCCGACCTGGAGCTCGTTCCACTCGCTCCCGACGTTCGCGACGTGTACGACAGCGTCGTGCGGTTGCTGGAGGCGGCCGGTGCGCGTCTCGTCGATGTCTCGCTGCCGGAGGCCGAGCTGATCCTGCCGGCGTTCAGGACGATCCAGAGCGCGGAGGCGCTGGAGACCCACCGCAGTGCGGGCATCTACCCGGGCCGGCGCGACGAGTACGGCGACGACGTCCTCGGGCGGCTCGACGCTGCGCAAGGCGTGACGCTCGAGCAGTACCTCCAGGCGTCCGCCGACCGCGAGCGCGTCCGCGCGGCCTTCGCCCGCCTGTTCGGCTCGTGCGACGTCCTCCTCACCCCGGTGAGCGCAGGCTCGCCGCTCCCGATCGGCGAGGAGACCGTCATGCACGAGGGCGAGGAGCTGACCTTCCGCGACCTCGTCATGAGCTACACGACGCCGCAGGACCTCGTGGGTCTGCCCGCCTGCGCCGTTCGCGCCGGGTTCGACGCGCTCGCGATCCCGGTGGGCGTGCAGTTCACCGCCGCGTCCTGGCGCGAGGACCTGGTGCTGCGTGCCGCGCAGGGCCTGTACGACGTGACGCCCGAGGTGCAGTCGCGCCGGCCGGCTCTCTGAGCCGGTCCAGGCGCGGCTATATGTTATAAGCCGCGCCACGTCGTCCCCCAGGAAAGCGCCGTGGAGACCGCCCGCAACGACACCATCCAGCGCGTCAGCGTCGTCGACAACGTCACGGTTCTCCTGCGCCGGGCGCTGCTCGCGGGCGAGATCAAGCCCGGAGAGCGGATCAAGGTCGCCGAGCTCGAGAAGAGCTTCGGGGTCAGCCACATCCCGATCCGGGAGGCCGTCCGCCGGCTCGAGGCCGAGGGCCTGATCGTCGCCCTCCCTCAGCGCGCGGCGGTCGCCGCCGGCGTCGATGTCGGCGATCTCGGCGGGCTCTACGATCTCCGCCGCATCATCGAATGCGAGGTGATCCAGCGCTCGGTCGAGTCGATGACCGACGAGCAGGTGGCGGACGTCCGGGCGGCGCTCGAGGCGCTCGAGGCGGTGGCGCAGGATCACGACTCGCCGCGGTTCTGGGAGCTCCATCGCGACTTCCACTGGGCGCTCCTCGAGCCCGGGGCGAGCGCGTGGATCCAGCGCGTCCTCGACCAGATCTGGCTCGCATCGCAACGCTACGTCCGGCTCTTCGTCTCCGAGACGCTCGAGGACGCGATGGCCGACCACAGAGAGCTTCTCGCCTGTTGCGAGCGCCGGGACGGCGACGGGGCGAGCGATCTGCTCCGGCGCCACCTCGACCGGACCGAGTCCGCCGTCCGGGAGGCGTTCACGCCCACCGACGAGCCCGAGACCGGCGGCTGACCGTGCGCGCGGCGATCGTCTCGACTTACGGCGCGCCGCCCGACGTGGGCGAGCGCGAGTTGCCGAGCGCGGGCGAGGGGCAGGCCGTCGTCGAGCTCCTGGCCGCGGCGCTCAACCCCGCCGATCTCGCGATCGCGTCGGGCAAGTTCCCGGCGGGAAGCCCGCCGCTCCCGTACGTGCCGGGGATCGAAGGCGTCGGGCGGGTCGTGGAGTCCGCCCGCTTCGCGGCCGGGACGCGGGTCTGGGCCTCGGGACGCGGCCTCGGCGTCGCCTTCGACGGCGCCTTCGCCGAGCGCTTCTTGGCCGTCGACGACGTGCTCGTCGAGGTCCCCGAGGCCGCTTCCGACCTCGTCGCGGCCGCGCTCGGCCAGGTCGGCCTCGCGGCCTGGATGTCGTTGAGCTGGCTTGCTCCGGTGCGCTCGGGCGAGGTCGTGCTCGTGCTCGGGGCGACGGGCAGCGTCGGCTCGGTCGGCGTTCAGGCGGCCAAGCTGCTCGGCGCCGGCCGCGTCGTCGCGGTCGGCCGCGACCCCGGTCGCCTCGAGGCCGTGCGGGCGCTGGGAGCAGACGCGACCGTCGCGCTCGAAGGCGACGGCTTCCCCGAGCGGCTGGCCGAGGCCGTCGAGGGGGCGCCGCCGACGCTCGTGCTCGATCTGCTCTGGGGGCCTCCGCTCGAGGCAGCCGCGGCCGTGGTCGGCCCGGGAGCGCGGATCGCCCACCTCGGCCAATCGGCCGCGCCCACGGCGACGATCCCCTCGGGCTTCGTCCGCGGGAAGCAGCTTCAGCTGCTCGGCTACTCCAACTTCGCCGTCCCGCTCGACGCGCTCGCGAACGGCTACGCCGAGCTGATCGGCCACGCGGTCGCGGGTCGGCTCCGCCTCGACGCCGAGGCGGTGCCGCTCGACCGCGTCGGCGAGGCCTGGGCGCGGCAGGCACGCGGCCACGACGTCAAGCTGGTGCTCGTCCCGTGAGACCGTCGAGAGGCAGGCGATGGCGCCGGAGCCGGTGATCATGCCCAAGCTCGGCGCCTACACCGAGGACATCCTCCTCGCCGAGTGGCTCGTCGGCGAGGGGGAGGCGGTCGAGCCGGGCCGCGCGGTCCTCGAGCTCGAGACCGACAAGACGACAGCCGAGGTCGAGGCCGAGAGCGCCGGCTTCGTCCATCACCTCGTGCCGGCCGGGGAGTCGGTGCCGATCGGGACGACGGTCGGCCTGATCGCGGCGACGCGCGAGGAGTACGACGCGCTCGCAGCCGGGGATCCCGAGGACGTCTCGGCTGTGGAGGACGGCCACCCGTTCCTCGGCTACATCGGTCACGGCGGCGGGGCAACCGTGGCGCAGGTCGCTGGCGGAGGCCAGTCGGCCAGGGCTGCGGCGGCGCCCGCTCCGCGTCGCGAGGTGCCCGCCGACGGCCGGGAGGCCGGTCCGCCGATCTCACCTCGGGCCCGTGCTCTCATTCGCGAGCTCGGCCTCTCCGTGGACGACGCCCACCAGATCGCCGGCTCCGGGCCGGGCGGCCGCATCCTCGACCGCGACGTCGCGGCCTGGGCGGCCGGGCGCGACGCTCCCGCAGCGCCGGCGGAGACAGCTGAGCCCGGCGCGCTCACCGTCACCGGCACGATCCCGCTCCGCGGCCGTCGAAGGACGATCGCGACACGGTTGGTCGAGAGCCTGCAGACCTCCGCGCAGCTCACGTCGGTGCTCGAGCTCGACGTCGAGCCGCTCGTCGAGCTGCGGGCCCGACTGAACCAGACCGGGGCGGCGCCGCGTATCGGCGTGACGGCGATCGTCGTCACGCTCGTCGCCGCCGCCCTCCGCGAGCATCCGGGGCTCAATGCACGGGTCGCCGAGAGCGAGATCGAGTTGCTCGGCGAGATCAATGTCGCCGTCGCGGTCGACACCGACGAGGGGCTCGTCGCACCGGTCGTCGTCGGAGCCGACGGGCTCTCGCTCGAGGAGATCAACGAGCGGATCGCCGACTTCGCGACCCGCGCCCGCCAGGGAACCCTCGAGCCGGACGACCTCGTGGGCGGGACCTTCACCGTCTCGAACGGCGGCGTCCATCCGGTCGACATCACGACGGCGATCCTCAACCCGCCGCAGGTCGGGATCCTCTGGATCGGCCGCATCCGCGACCGCCCGATCGTCGTGGCTGGGGCGGTCGCCGTGCGGCCCACGATGCAGGCGTGCCTCACCTTCGACCACCGCGCGGTCGACGGCGCTCCCGCCGCCGCGTTCCTCGGCACGCTCGAGTCGCTCGTCGCCGCCCTGCCGGAGCTGCCCACGTGACCGACGCCGGCGAGACGATGTCGATCGACGCTGCGACGCTGCTCGGCCTCTACCGGACGATGCTCACGATCCGGCTCTTCGAGCAGCGCGTCGCGCGCGAGTTCCGTACCGGCGAGATCCCGGGCTTCGTGCACATGTACGTCGGCGAGGAGGCGGTCGCGGCCGGAGTGTGCGCGAACCTCGACGACGCCGACTACGTCACGAGCACCCATCGGGGCCACGGGCACTGCATCGCGAAGGGCTGCGAGCTCGGGCCGATGATGGCCGAGATCTACGGCCGCGAGGACGGTCTCTGCAAGGGACGCGGCGGCTCGATGCACATCGCGGACTTCTCGCGCGGCATGCTCGGCGCCAACGCGATCGTCGGCGGCGGGGTCGCGCTTGCGACCGGCGCCGGGCTCGCCTCGAGCGTCCGCGGCAGCGGCCAGGTCGCGGTCGCGTTCTTCGGCGACGGCGCCGCGAACCAGGGTGTCCTCCACGAGAGCCTCAACCTGGCCGCGATCTGGAAGCTGCCGGTGGTCTACGTCTGCGAGAACAACGGCTTCGCGGAGTCGACGCCCGCCACCTACGCGACGAGCGTCCCGGACGTTGCGAGCCGTGCCGTCGCCTACGGGATCCCGGGCATCGTCGCCGACGGCGCCGACGTGCGCGAGGTCTACACGGCCGCGCGCACGGCGGTCGAGCGCGCTCGTGCCGGCGAGGGCCCGACGCTGCTCGAGGTCAAGACCTACCGCCACTTCGGGCACTTCGAGGGTGACCCGGACCGCTACCGCGACGACGAGGACCGGCGCGTGACGCGCGAGCACGACGCGCTCGAGCGGCTGCGCGGCGAGCTCGTCGCGGCGGGCGATGCGACCGAGCCCGAGCTCGAGGGGCTGCAGGCCGAGATCGAGGCCGCCGTCTCGGAGGCGGTCGAGTACGCCCGCGCGAGCCCGTTCCCTGATCCCTCCGAGCTCTCGCGCTACGTCTATCCCGAGCAGCGCACCCCGGCGGAGGCGGTATGACGGCCGTGGCCACCGAGCGCACCCTGTCCCTCGTCCAGGCGGTCGGCGAGGCGATGCGCCAGGCGATGGAAGCCGACCCGACGGTGATCGTGATGGGCGAGGACGTCGTCGGCGGCGCGGGCCGCGGCGGGGACAAGGAGAACACGATGGGCGGCTCGTTCGGAGCCACGAAGAGTCTCTACCCGCTCTTCGGAGCGAACCGGGTACGCGACACCCCGATCTCGGAGGCGGGCTTCGTCGGCGCGGGGGTCGGCGCGGCCGCAGCGGGTCTCCGGCCTGTCGTCGACGCGATGTGGGCGGACTTCACCGGGCTCGCCTTCGACCAGATCTACAACCAGGCCGGGAAGATGTCGTACATGTTCGGCGGCCAGGCGCGCCTGCCGCTGACGATCCGCGTCGCGATGGGCTCGGGGCTCTCCGCGGCCGCGCAGCACTCCGGGACGCTCTACGCGATCTACACGCACCTGCCAGGGATCAAGGTCGTCGTTCCGTCGACGCCGTACGACGCCAAGGGCCTGCTGCTCGAATCGATCTTCGACGACTCCCCGGTGATGTTCTTCGAGCACCTGAAGCTCTACGTTGCGAAGGGGTCGGTGCCCGAGGAGCCGTACCGGATCCCGCTCGGCGTGGCCGAGTTGCGCCGAGCCGGCAGCGACGTCACCGTGGTCGCGATCGCGGCGATGGTCGAACGTGCGCTCGAGGCGGCGGAGCTGCTCGCGCCCGGGGGAACGAGCGTCGAGGTGATCGACCCGCGCACGCTGTCGCCGCTCGACGTCGAGACGATCGTCGCCTCGGTCGCCAAGACCGGCTCGCTCGTCGTCGTCGACGAGAGCCCGCCGCACTGCAGCGTGGCTTCGGAGATCGCCGCCGTCGTCACCGAGCAGGCGTTCGACTCCCTGAACGCGCCGGTCCGTCGGGTGACGGCGCCGCATGCGCCCGTTCCCTTCACGCCCTCGCTCGAGGAGGCCTACGCGCCGTCGGTGCAGGCGATCGTCGACGCCGTGGAGGCGATGGGATGACGCCGTGCGCGGGATCCGAGCATGACTGAGCAGCTGCTCGCCGTCGAGGGGGCGGAGCTCCACGCCGACGTGGAGGGCAACGGTCCGGCCGTCGTGCTCGTCCACGGCCTTGGCCTCTCCGGTGCGCTCTGGAATCGGTTCTGCGATGCGTTCGGGGCCGGCCACACCGTCGTCCGCGTCGACCTCCGCGGAGCCGGCCGCTCGCGCGAGCCCGAGCGAACCGAGCTCTCGCTTGCGCGCTGGGCCGACGACCTCGGCGCCGTCCTCGACGACCTCGGGATCGAGCAGCCGACGATCGTCGGGCACTCGCTCGGTGCGAGCATCGCCCTCAAGTACACGCTCGAGCGGCCCGACGGCGTGGGCGCGCTCGTCCTGATCGGCGGCGAGGCGGACCTCTCGAACCTGGCGCCGCGCATGCTCGCCTCCGTCGAGCGGATCGAGAGCATGGGTCTCGAGAGCTGGGTCGCGGACTTCTGGTCGAAGAACCCGCCCTTCTCCGAGCCATCGCTCGCGCGCGAGCCGGCGATCCTCGACGAGTACCGCAACCTGCTGCTCGAGAACGACCCGGCCGACTACGTCCGCCAGTGCCGCGCGATCGCCGCCGCGGAGTCCCTCACGGGCCGCCTCGGCGAGGTCGGTCATCGCGTGCTCGTCGTCGTCGGCGGGCTCGACGACCGCACCGTGCCCGAGCATGGGCGCGCGCTCGCCGATGCGCTGCCGAACGCGCGCCTCGTCGAGCTGCCGGACGTCGGGCACTCGATCCCGCTCGAGGCGCCCGAGGCGACGGCCGACGCGGTCCGGGCGTTCCTCGCCGAGTGCGAGGCCGAGGCGAACGACGGCGGTGCGCGCGTGCTGCGGGCCGACACGACGCCGCGCAACTCGAGGGAAGGGCCGTTCGGGCACCTCGACGTTCGCTGGGTCGTGGGCGCCCACACCGGCGCGTCGCTGATCGCCTTCGGCCAGTCCACCTACCCGTACCGGGCGACGCACGAGAACCACCATCACCCGAACGCCGACGAGGTCGTGATGTGCGTCAGCGGCCGCGGGACCCAGATCGTCGGGGACCGCAGCCTCGACCTCGGCCCGGGCGACATCTGCTTCATCCCGCGGAGAACCCCACACCGGATCACCGGCACCTCCGAGGACGAGGACCTCGTGATCCTCTGGGCCTTCGGCGGTGCGGCAACCATCGAACAGGCGGGTTACGTCCCGCTTCCCGACGACGAGGAGAAGGTGCAGTGAGTGTGCAACCGGAGGTTGACCGATGAGCGTTGAACCGGAGGTTCACCAATGAGCAACGTGCGGACGGATCCACTGACACCGGAGGAGATCGCCACCTACCACGAGCAAGGCTTCCTGTTCCCGATCCGCGTGCTCTCCGACGAGCAGGTCGAGGAGGCGCGTGAGGCGCTCGGCGACCACCTCGAGGGACGCCGCCAGTCGCAGCAGTACGAGCTGACCGACCCGATCGTCGAGTCGAGCCAGGGAGAGACGAAGGCGACCGTCGGCTCCGGGGTGGCGACCGCGGTGGCCGAGGAGACCGCCGTCGAGAAGGTGCCGCACTCGGTGCCGTTCCTGTTCAACCTGTGGGAGCGCGACGACCGCTTCTGGAGGATCGACGCCAACCCGACGATCGGCGGGATGGCGCGGCAGCTGCTCGGCTCGAAGGAGGTCGTCCTGCTCGAGGACGGCGCGATCATCAAGAAGCCCGTCGTCGGCGGCAGGCTCGCGTGGCATCAGGACTACGCGTACTGGCCGCTCGCGACGCCGGGGGCCGTCACCTGCTGGATCGCGCTCGACGACGTCGGGCCCGAGAACGGCGCCATGCAGGTCGCGAAGGGCTCGCACAAGCTCGGCGAGAAGCTCCCGGTCGAGTTCGGCGACGGCACCTCGTTCATGCACGACGAGCGTCCCGGCCTCGGCGAGGTCACCGAGCCGGAGCAGGCCGGTCTCGAGGCCGTGGGCTACGAGCTCGAGGCCGGGGAGTGTGGCTTCCACCACCCGCTGATCTGGCACGCGTCAGGCCCGAACACGAGCCCGAACCAGCGACGGGCCTTCGTCCCCCGCTACGTCGCGGGCGGGACGATGTGGCTCGGGGCGCTCCGCTTCCCCTACAACTACAGCGACGAGGAGCTCGAGTGTGCACCGGGCGAGCCGATCCACGGCCCCCACTTCCCGGTGATCGAGACGGCCTTCTGAGCAGTCCGACTCCGGCGGCGCGTCACACCTCTGCGACGCGCCGCCAGTAGTCGGTGTAGGTCGTCACCTCGACGCCCCTGTCGAGGGCGTAGCGGAAGAAGCCGCGAAGCCAGCCGACGCGGCGCTCGTCCGACGCGATCGCGACCCAGTCGTGGAAGCACGCGCCGTAGACGAGGTCGTGCTCGGCGACGTGGTCGACGGCGCCCTTCAGCGCCTCGAGCAGTGCCGGGCCCGTGTCGTAGCCGTGCCGGTCGAACCAGACGACGTCGAGCCAGAACTGGAACGGCAGCTCGAGGATGTCGGGATAGCCCTCCTCGTCATAGGCGAACGGCTGCACCCAGGGTGTCGGGTTGCCGTTCTCCTCGTTGCGGCCCCACGACGTGATGTAGCGAAGCCCGGCGGCACGGACGATCTCGAGCAGGTCCGGCCGGTCTCGGAGTCCGCGGTAGTAGCCGAACGGCGTCCGCAGCCCGACGACGTCGCCTCCGACGTGGTCGTGGATCAGCCGCGAGGTCACCTTCAGCTCCTCGAGCAGCGCCTCCGGCGGCGAGGCCTTGATCGTGCCCACGAGGCCGGGGCCGGGTGAGTAGACGATGTCCTTGAACGGGACGTGGCTGAACGTGTGCTGCTGGATGTCGAAGAGCCCCGAGGCCTTCGCTGCGCGCACGGGCTCGAGCGCGTGGAGCAGCGTCCTCCCGCAGGTGAAGAGCGTTGCCGGGACACCGACCTCGGAGTGCACCTCGGTGAGGAGCTCGAGCGCCTCGCGGCAGGTCTCCGGATCGAGCGCGAGCTCGTACAGCGGGAAGTTCGGGCTCTCGGTGAAAAGCGAGAGCGCTTCACCGACCGCCGCGGTCTCGGTGTCGTAGCCCACGAGGATCGTCGCCATGGCCCGCTTCCTACCAGGCGAGCAGGCCGCCGTCGACCGCGTACGACGCACCGGTCACGAACGACGCCTCGTCCGAGGCGAGGAAGGCGACCACGGCGGCGACCTCCTCCGGCCGGCCCAGCCGGCCCATCGGGTGGAGCGCGACCGTTTCCTTCTCCGCGGCGACCGGATCCTCGTGACTCGCGAGGTACACGCGCACCTGCTCGGTCTCGATGAAGCCGGGCGCGACGCAGTTGACGCGCACGCCGTCGGCCGCGTAGTCGAGCGCCATCTGCCGGGTGAGGGCGTCCACTGCGCCCTTCGACGCGCAGTAGGCCGCGTCGGTCGCGAAGCCGACCGTGGCGGCGACGGAGCCGATGTTCACCACCGAGCCCCCGCCGCCCTCGATCATGCGCGGGATCGCGTAGCGCGAGCAGGTGAAGATCCCCCAGAGGTTCGTGTCGAGCACGCGGTCGTACTCATCGCGCTCGGTCTCGGTGATCGACTTCAGGAGGCCGACGCCGGCGTTGTTGCAGAGGATGTCGATGCGGCCGTAGCGGTCGGTCGCCGCGCCGACGACGCGCTCGGCGTCGTGCTCGTCGCGCACGTCAGCGGCGACGAACGTGAGCTCGAGTCCCTCCTCCGCGAGCGTCCGCGCGAGCTCTTCTCCCTCCTCGACGTTCCGCTGCGAGCCGACGACTGCCGCGCCCTCGGATGCGAGCCTGACGGCGATCGCCCGCCCGATCCCGCGCCCGGCACCTGTGACGATTGCGACTTTCCCCTCGAGGCGCCTGACAGCGGACGTGGTCACGATGTGGTCAGTACTGGCCGGGAATCGTCACTTGTAATCTCGGATGATATGATAGCCAGCATCTGACTTTGCCCGGCTCGACACCCGTCCCAGGGGAAAGGTTGACGGCGGTGACGATCGACACATGGCGCGGGGTCTATCCGGCGATCTGCACGCCGTTCACGGAGAGTGACGCTATCGATGTCGAGGCCCAGCGGCGAGTCGTCCGCTTCGCGCTCGAGTGCGGCTCGCACGGCATCGTCGCGTTCGGGCTCGCCGGAGAGGTGCTCAAGCTCTCCGCCGAGGAGCGCCTGCTCTTGACCGACGTCATCGTCGAGGAGGTCGGGGGCGCGGTGCCCGTCTTCGTCGGCGTCGGCGCGCCGAGTGTCCGGGCCTCGAGCGAGCTCGCGCGCCACGCGGAGGCGGCAGGTGCGAGCTGCGTCGTCGTGCCTGCGCCCCTGAGCGGCGCGCTCGACGACGCGGCGCTCGTCGACTACTTCGTCCGGATCGCGAGCGCGGTCGCGCTGCCCGTGATGATCCAGGACGCGCCGGCGTACCTCGGCATCCGGCTCGGCCCCGGAGTCGTCGAGCGCGTCGGGGCGGCGGTCGAGAACGCGAGGCTCGTGAAGCTCGAGGCAGGGCCGGCCGAGATGAGCCACTGGATCGAGCGCCTCGGCGGCGAGTACGCGATCTGGGGCGGCGACGGCGGCATGTACCTGCTCGACTGCATCCGCGGCGGTGCGGCCGGGATCATCCCCGGCGTCGACCTGGTCGACTTCCTCGTCCGCGTCTACGAGGCCGACGCCCGTGGAGAGAGCTCGCTTGCCGAGGAGCACTTCCGTGAGATCCTCCCGATGCTCGTCTTCGAGATGCAGCATTCGATCGACCATTACAACGCGTGCGCGAAGCACATACTCGTCCAGCGCGGGGTGCTCGAGCGCGGCGGCCTGCGTGCGCCTGCCGGTTCGCTCGGCGACGCCTCGCTGGAGTTGCTCGAACGGCATCTCGCCGGCCTTCAGCTTCCGACGGGCGGTGTCGGTGTCCGCTGACGAGCGGCCGCGCCGGCTCGCGGGCCTCCGCGAGCCGCAGCGGCTGAGCCAGCAGCTCTCTACTCTCCTCGCGGCCGAGATCGTCTCGGGGCGGATCGGCCCTGGCGAGGCGTTTCCGTCCTCGGAGGAGCTCGTCACCCGGTATGGCGTCAGCCGCACGGTCGCCCGCGAGACGGTGCAGGCGCTCGCGATGCTCGGCATGGTCAACGTCCAGCACGGCAAGCGCACCGAAGCGTGCCCGCCCGAGGACTGGGACATCCTCAGCGCCACGGTTCAGGAGGCGCTCCGGCGGGAGGGCAGGGCGGAGCCGGTGCTCCGCGACCTGTACGAGTTCCGCCTCCTGATCGAGCCGCAGGCGGCGGCATGGATGGCCGAGCACGGCTCGTCGGAGGAGCTTGCCGACCTCGGCGAGCTGGTCGACCGGATGGAGAGTCTCCTCGACGCGGACGCGTCGGTGACCGAGGTGATGCAGGCCGACCGCAGCTTCCACGACCTGATCGCCCGGGCGAGCGAGAATCGCGTCCTCGCAGCGGTGAGCCGCGACATCCGGGAGGTGATCGGCACGCTCTGGGGCTTCTCGAACCTCGATCGGGCCGACGCGGAGCACGTTGCCGAGCAGCACCGGCGCATTGCCGATGCGATCGGCGCGCGCGACGGGCGTGCCGCGGCGGCGGCGATGCGCGAGCATCTGGTCTGGGCCGCGCAGGCGGACCTGCACGGCGTCGGCGAGCAGAGCGAGCTCCGGCTCCCCACCCCGGCGGCCGCGGAGTGATGCCCCTTCAGGCGAATCACCTGAAGGGGCATTAGCGGTGGGCCTGGTCGTCGGCATCGACACGGGCGGGACGTTCACCGACATGGTCGTGCTCGACCCGGCCACCGGTCACGTCGACTCGCTCAAGACGTCCTCGACGCCGGGCACGCCGGGCCGGGCGATCGTCAATGCGCTCGACGAGGGCGACGTCTCCGCGGCCGAGATCGAGACCTTCACGCACGGCACGACCGTCGGCACGAACGCGCTCATCGAGCGCACCGGCTGCAAGGTCGCGTTCGTGACCACCAAGGGGTTCGAGGACACGCTGTACATCCAGCGGATCAACCGCAAGGTCCTCTACGACCTGCGCTGGACGAAGCCCGAGCCGCTCGTCGCGAGCCGGCGGCTCTGCCTCGGGGTCGACGAGCGGCTCGACTCCGACGGGGCCGAGGTCAGGCCGGTCGACGAGGCCGAGGTGAGGGAGCTCTGCCGGCGGATCCGGGACGGCGGCGCCGAGGCGGTCGCGCTCTGCCTGCTCTTCTCGTACGTCCGCACCGACCACGAGGAGCGCGTGAAGGAGATCATCGCCGAGGAGCTGCCGGGCGTCCCCGTCTCCGTCTCCTCGGAGGTCGCGCCGATCTGGCGCGAGTACGAGCGCTCGTCGACGACGGTCGCGGACGCGTACCTGCGGCCGCTGTTCGGCCGCTACGTCGGGAGCCTCGACAGCGCCCTCCGCGATGCCGGCATGACGCGCGAGTGGACGGTGATGAAGTCGAACGGCGGCGCGATGCTTGCCGGTGCCGCGGCCAACGCACCGATCCAGACGGTGATGTCGGGTCCCGCGGGCGGGATGACCGCGACCGAGCACGTCGCCCGCGCGCTCGGCGAGGAGAACGTGCTCACCCTCGACATGGGCGGGACGAGCGCCGACGTCGGCATCCTCGTGGGGGGAGCGCAACGTCACACGACCGAGTACGAGATCGAGTGGGGTCTCCCGGCGGCCGTCCCCCTGATCGACATCAAGTCGATCGGTGCCGGCGGTGGATCGATCGCGTGGGTCGACGCCGGCGGGTTCCTCCGCGTCGGGCCGCGCAGCGCGGGTGCCGATCCGGGGCCGATCTGCTACGGCCGCGGCGGGACGCACGTGACGGTGACCGACGCGAACCTGCTGCTCGGCCGGCTCGACCCCGACTACTTCCTGGCCGGGCGCATGCGCCTCGACCCCTCCTCGGTGAGCGACGCGCTCGAGGAGCTCGGCGGGCCGATCGGCCTCGCGCCACTCGAGCTCGCGGCGTCGATCGTCGAGATCGCCAACGAGAACATGGCGAGCGCGATCAAGATGGTCTCGCTCGAGCGCGGCCACGATCCACGGCGCTTCTCGCTGCTCGCCTTCGGCGGCGCGGGCCCGCTGCACGCGGCCGCCGTCGCGCGCACACTCGGCATCCCGAAGGTGATCGTGCCGCAGTACCCCGGCGTCTTCTCGGCGCTCGGGCTGCTGCTCGCCGACATCCGCGTCGACAAGATCTGGACGCAGGCGTTCCGCTCGAACAACGTCGACGCGCCGCTCGTGAACCGCCAGTTTGAGCGCATCACAGAGCGCGCGCTGGCCGAGCTCCGGCAGGAGGGCTTCGCGGGCGAGCCGGAGGTGAGGCGCGCGATCAACATGCGCTACTTCGGCCAGAACTACGAGCACGAGGTCGAGATCGAGAGCGGCGAGCTGAACGAGGCGGCGCTCGAGCAGGCGTTTCGCCGCTTCGACGAGCTGCACGCCCGTCGCTACGGCTACGCGATCGAGCGCGAGGTGATCGAGCTCGTGAGCTTCAAGGTGACCGTGATCGGCAAGCGTCCACGACTCGAGCTCTCGGGCGCCAACGGAGCAACGCGGACGACGCGCTCGGAGCGCCCGGTGTACGTCCGCGGCCACGGCTTCCTCGACGCGTCGATCGCGCATCGATCCTCGCTCGAGGCCGGCGAGGTAATCGAGGGGCCCGCGGTGATCGAGGAGGAGGGCTCGACGCTCTTCCTCGAGCCCGGGATGACCGTCGAGCGCACGTCGCACGGCGCGCTCGTGATCCAGACAGGAGCCGCATGAGCCGTAGGCTCGACGGAGGCTCCAGAGAGCGGAGGTGCCGGCTGTGCCGGCGCCGGGAGCGGGCATGACGACCACGACGTTCGACCCGGTCGCGCTCACCGTTGTCGACAACTACCTGACGAGCTGCTGCCGCGACATGGGCGTGACGATGATGACCACGTCCTATTCACCCATCTTCAACGAGTCGCTCGACTTCTCGTGCGTGATCTTCGACCCGAGCGGCAACATGCTCGCGCAGGCGGAGTTCTGCCCGTCGCAGATCGGGACGATCAAGTTCACGGTCGAGTGGACGATCGAGGAGCTCGGGCTCGATGCGTTCGACGAGGGGGACGTCGTCCTCCACAACGATCCGTACCGCGGCTCGGGGCACGTGCCCGAGCACATGCTGCTCAAGCCCGTCTTCTGGGAGGGGAGCATCGTCGCGTTCGTCGCGAACGTCGCGCACATGTCCGAGGTCGGGGCGAAGACGCCGGGCGGGCTCTCGGGCGACGCGACCGAGGTCTACCAGGAGGGCCTGCTACTTCCTCCCGTGAAGATCAAGCGCCGCGGCGAGGACGTCGACGACGTCTGGAAGATCATCCTCTCGAACCACCGCACGCCGCGCGTCACGCTCGGGGACTTCCGCGCCATGATGGGCTCGCTCGACCTCGCGGAGCGCCGACTCCACACGCTGATCGCCGACTACGGGCTCGACTTCTTCCTCGGCGCCTCCGCCGAGCTGATAGCGATCGCCGAGCGCCGCATGCGCGCCGAGATCGAGGCGATTCCCGACGGCGTCTACACGTTCTCCGACGCGATCGAGGACGACGGCATCACCGATCGCGACTACCCGATGGAGCTCCGACTCGTCGTTTCCGGGAGCGAGGTGATCGCCGACTTCACCGGCTCGGCCGAGCAGGCCGTCGGGCCCGTGAACGCGATCTTTGCCGTGACCGCCTCGGCGATCTACAACGCGTTCCTCCACCTGACCGACCCGACGATCCCGCGCAACGAGGGCTGCTACAGACCGTTCACGATCATCGCGCCGCCGGGGACGATCGTGAACTGCTCGTTCCCGGCTCCGGTCGCCGGCGGCAACACCGAGACGAGCCCGCGCATCACGGACATGGTCTTCGGCGCGCTCCAGGACGCGATCCCGGAGCGGGTGGCGGCCTCCTGCGGGGGCACGTCGTCGCCGTTCCTGTTCGGCGGCACCGACCCGCGTACCGACGAGCCGTACGCACACTTCCACTTCGAGGGCGTCGGCTGGGGCGGACGCCACGGCATCGACGGCAACAACATGGTCGTCACGATCAACGGCAACTGCCGCAACACGCCGGCCGAGGTGTTCGAGACCCGCTACCCGGCGTTCCGGATCGAGTCCTTCCGGCTCGTGTCCGACTCCGGCGGCCCGGGCGAGTTCCGCGGTGGCCTCGGCGGCGAGCGGATCTTTACCGTCACCGTGCCCGAGGTGACGGTCAGTGCGCTCCTCAACCGGATGAAGACGGAGCCGTGGGGCGTGCTCGGCGGCAGCGTCGGTGCCGTCGGCGGGCTCTGGGTGCGCCGCGCCGGGCAGACGGAGTGGCGCACGTTCGTCGAGGAGTTCGGAACGATGTCGCCGTCGAAGTTCTCGGGCGTGACGCTCCGCGAGGGCGACCAGGTGAAGATCCTGATGCCGGGGGGCGGAGGCTACGGCGACCCCCTGAAGCGCGACCGAGCCCGCGTGCGCCGCGACGTCGAGGAGGGGTTCGTGAGCGAGGAGGCGGCCCGGGCCGCGTACGGTTTCGACGGGGCGGGAGGCTGACATGGGCGAGTGGAAGCGCGCAGAGATCTCGTACCTCAAGGCGAACCGCAACGCCTGCGACCTCTGCGGGCACCCGATCGCGATCCGCTACTGGGGCGCCGACGTCAACGGCGAGCCCAAGATGTTCTGCTCCCCCGAGCACGAGCAGCTCTACCACGACTACTGGCTCCCCCGTTATGGGGCGAAGGAGGTCACCTAGATGCCGCGCACTCCGGTCCTCTCGCCCGAGGCCCCGCCGCCCTCCGGCGGCTACTCCCAGGGAATCGTCGCCGGCGGCTTCCTCTACCTCGCCGGCCAGGGCCCGTACGACGCCTCGGGCAATCGCGCCGGCACGACGATCGCAGAGCAGGTGCGCCAGGTGCTCGAGAACCTCGACGCCGTCGCGCACGCCGCCGGCGGTTCGCTCCAGAACGCGGTTCGCTGCGGCATGTATCTGAGCGACCTCGCGCACTTCGACGAGATGGATGCCGAGTACCGCCGGTTCTTCTCCGATCCGATGCCGGCCCGGACGACCATCCAGTCCGACTTAGTCGGCTTCGACGTCGAGGGCGACGCCGTCGTCTGGCTCGGCGACTGAGCCCGTTCCGGCGTTGGACCTCACCTCGCTCGACACGCCGGTCGCCACCGTCGACCTGGACGCGGTCGAGCGCAACATCGCGCGCATGCAGGGCTACTGCGACGAGCACGGCCTCGCGTTCCGGCCGCACATCAAGACGCACAAGCTGCCGGCGATAGCGCACATGCAGGTGCGGGCGGGCGCGGTCGGAATCACCTGCCAGAAGCTCGGCGAGGCCGAGGTGATGGAGGCGGCGGGCCTCGACGACATCCTGCTCACGTTCCCGCTGGTCGGCGCCGCGAAGGCCGAGCGGCTGGCGGCCCTCGCAGGCGAGGCCCGGGTCGCGGTCGTCGGCGACTCGGCCGAGGTCGCGCGCGGGCTCTCGCCGGCGCTTGTGCGCACCCGGGCCGAGGTCGGCTTCCTCGTCGAGGTCGACACCGGGTTTGCCCGCACCGGCGTGCAGACGCCGGAGGACGCGGCCGACCTCGCGGCCCTCGCCGACTCGCTGCCGGGCCTTCGCTTCGACGGGCTGATGACCTACCCGACGCTCCCCGGCACGGGCGCCAAGCTCCGCGCCACGATCGACGCGATCACCGCGCGGGGTCTCGAGGTGCGCACGGTCAGCGCGGGCGGGACGCCGACGTTCTTCTCCAACCACGACGTGCCAGAGGTGACCGAGGTGCGTGCGGGTACCTACGTCTACGGCGACCGCTCGTGCATCGCGAACGGTTCGGTGCCGCTCGAGGATTGCGCCCTGCGGATCCGTGCCACCGTCGTCAGCCGGCCGACCGACGAGCGCGCGATCCTCGACGCCGGCTCGAAGACGCTGACGAACGATCCCGCCGAGGAGGCCTCGGGCGGCGGCCACGGCCTGATCGTCGAGTACCCGGAGGCGCGCGTCTACGCGCTCTCCGAGGAGCACGGCCACGTCGACCTCTCCGCATGCACCGAGCGGCCCGGGGTGGGCGAGGTCGTGACCGTGATCCCGAACCACGCGTGCGGCTGCACGAACCTGCACGACGAGGTGGCTGTCCACCGCGGTGGCCGCGTCGTCGGCCTCTGGCCGGTGGCCGCCCGCGGCAAGCTGCGCTGACACCCGAGACGAAGGAGCCCGCCATGACACCGGCGAGCATGAAGCCCAATCGCTCGATTCCCTCGGCGACCGTGATCCCGGTCTTGATCTACGCGGACGTGCGGGAGGCGGTCGCGTGGCTGACCGCGGCCTTCGGCTTCCAGGAGCGACTGCAGATCGGCGAGAACCACCGCTCGCAGCTGAACGTTGGCGACGGCGGCGCCGTGATCGTGGGCGACGTCCGGCGCGACCGCCGGCCGCCGAGGGCGGGTGAGGTGACGCACTCCGTGACGGTGCGTGTCGACGACGCGAACGCCCACTGTGCCCGCGCCCGCGAGCACGGCGCGCGCATCCTCATGGAACCGACCGACTTCGAGTACGGCGAGCGGCAGTACGAGGCCGCCGACCCGGCGGGCCACCAGTGGACGTTCTCCGAGACGCTCGAGGACGTCCACCCCGAGACGTGGGGCGGGACGCTCCTGATCGAGGGCTAGCTCTGGTCACCCGGTGGAGAACGCCGCTACCTCGCCGCCGCCGATCCGGATCAGGTCGGCCCGAGCCATCGAGACGGAGTCTGTGTGCGTGCCGGCGTTGAAGTTGACGACCTCGACCTCGAGGAGGCTCCGATCGTAGATCGTGCGGAGCCCGAAGAGGACGCCGAACGGCGGCACGGCACCCTTGCTCAGGCCCGTCGCCTCGATTAGCTCGTCGTCGGTGGCGAAGCGGGCGCCCTTGCCGCCGACGAGGGGCCCGAGCAGCTTCCAGTCGACCTTCCGGTCGGCCGCGAGCACGGCGAGGACGAACCCCGCCCGCCCCTTCACGAGCATGGCCTTCGCGCCCGAGCGGAGCTCCGCCCCGCGCACGGAGGCCGCCTCGGCGCTTGTCGTCACCGGGTCGTGGTGCGTGAGCCGGAACTCCACGCCTTCGTCGCGGAGGAGCGCCACGAGCCGTGCGTGGACCGCATCGGGACTCGACGAAGTCTCCGCTCCGACCGCCCGGGCGTCCCCGGTCAGCGCGACGCCGTAGTCGCGCGCCGCGGCTTCGCTGCCGACGAGGCCTGCCCGTACGTCTTCCAGCACGAGCTCCGGGTCGCGCTCGCGAGGGTTACCGAAGCCGCCGCCGCCCGCGCTCTCGATCCGGACGACGTCGCCCGCGCGGAGCACGACGCCCGCGAGCTTGGACGGGCTGACCGTTCCGAACGCGTCGCAGAAGTCGCGGAACTCATCGTCGCCGGCCCGGCGGACGAGCAGCGCCGCGCAGCGGCCCGGCCGGCCGCCGAAGAGACCCCATGCGCCGCGCTCGACGCGGTCGAGCATCGCGCTCACCGTCACCTCCGGGGCGAGCACCTCGAGGTCGCGCCGCACTGCCAGGCCGCCGCGGTGGCGGCCGGGGCCGCCCGAGTCCGGGATCAAGCCGTACGCGAGCGTGCGGAACGGGAACCGCGTCTCGAACACCTCGATCGGCGTGTTGCGGCAGTTCCCGTGGATGTGGTTCTGGGCGCTCGCACCGTCGCCGTCGAGGCGGCCGCCCCAGCCGCTCGCCTCGAAGTGGTAGTGCGCGTAGGGCTCGCCCGTCGCGGGGTGGATGCCGCCGAAGAGGAAGTTGCATGCCGTCGCGCCCTCGGCCGCCATCACGCGGTCGGGCATGACCTGGGCCAGCGCACCGAGCAGCATCCCGACGAGCTTGGGCTGCGTCTCCGTGTTGCCGCCCACCGACGGCCCGGGGAAGCTGACGTTAACCACGGAGCCCGGCGGCGCGATCGTCGTCATGCAGCCGTAGGTGCCCGCGTTGCGCGGGATCTCGGTGCCGCTCACCTGGAGGAAGGCGTTGCACGTCGCCGACACGGCGACGCCGAAGGTCGCGTTCACCGGCCCACGCGCCTGCGGGTCGGAGCCCGTGTAGTCGACGATCGCACGGTCTCCCGAGACGACGAGTCGGACGCGCATCGTCACCGGCTCGCGCGTCAGGCCGTCGCCCTCCATCACGTCTTCGAAGACGTACTCGCCGTCGGGGATCGCCTCGATCCGTCGCCGCATCAGCCGCTCCCCGTGCGCCAGCAGCTCGTCCCAGACCTCGAGGGCGAGCGGGACGCCGTGGCGGTCGAGCAGCGCCTGGAGTCTCCGGTCGGCGAGCTCGAGCGACCCGATCATCGCGTGCAGGTCGCCCCAGCTCGCGCGGGGCGTGCGGTGGTTCGAGAGGATGATCTTCCAGACGTCCTCGACCGGCTCGGCTCTTCGTACGAGCTTCACGGGCGGGAGGCGCAGGCCCTCCTGGTAGACCTCGGTCGCGGTCGCCGCGAACGAGCCGACGGTGACGGCCCCGATCTCCGCCATGTGGCCGATCGTCGCCGCGAACGCGACGAGCTCGCCGTCGCGGAACACGGGGCGCAGGAGCATGTGCTCCGGCATGTGGCAGCCGCCGCGGAAGGGATCGTTGTGGACGACCACGTCGCCCGGCTCGATCGACTCCGCTCCGAGCTCGTCGAGGACGCAACGCACCGTCTCGCCGATCGCGCCGAGGTGCGCCGGGTTGAACCTGCCCTGCGCGATCATCCGGCCCTGCCGGTCGAAGAGGGCGCACGAGAAGTCGCGCGACTCGCTGAAGATCGGCGAGTACGCGGCGCGCATCATGTGCGTCCCCATCTCCTGCGCGATCTGGACGAGCTGGTCGCCGATCACGCTCACCGTGACCGCGTCGAGCTCGCGCGGTGCGCCTGCCGCCGTTCCTCCGGCGAGCCTCAGGGTCCCGTCCGGGAGCACGCGCAGCTCCTGGCCCGGCAGGACGAGCGTCGTCGAGTCGAGCTCCTCGATCACCGCGGGCCCTCGCAGCACCGCTCCCGCCGGCAGCTCCTCGCGCCGGTAAACGGGCGTCTCGACCGCCGCGCCGCCGAAGCGCACCGCGCGGAGCTCGCGCGGCGGCGGCAGGTCACCCTCTGAGAGGGACGTGGGGGCGGGGTGCGGGCCAGGGCCGAGCGCGGCCACGTTCGCGTGGATCAGCTCGATCGTCTCGCCCGGGAAGCTGTAGCCGTACACGTCGTGGTGCAGCTCGTGGAACGCGTCGAGCGCCGCGCGGAGGGCGTCCTCGTCGACGGGCCCGGGCGGGAGCGGCACGTCGCGCTCGTAGTTCTGGCCGGCGTAGCGCATGCTCAGGCTCCGCGTCACCATCGCCTCACCGGTGAAGCCTTCCGCGGCGAGGACTGCGAGCGCGTCGTGCTCCATCGACTCGAGACGGCCGGCGAGCGTCGCGACGTCGACGGCGTCCGAGCGCGCGTAGTGCGTCCAGCGGCGGTCGACGCGCCGGTCGGCGAGCAGCGTCCCGAACGCCGAGGCGAGGCCCGGGTGCGGCGGCACGAGCACCGCCGCCATGCCGAGCGAGGCCGCGATCTCGGCCGCGTGGAGCGGGCCGGCTCCGCCGAACGCGACGAGGTCGAAGTCACGCGGATCGACCCCGCGCTCCACGGCGACGCGTCGGATCGTCCCCGCCATCCCCTCGTTCGCGATCTCGATCACCGCCTCGGCGGCCGCGACAGCCTCTAGTCCGAGGCGCCGCCCGAGCTCCTCGAGCGCCTCGTTGGCTCTCGCCGCGTCGAGGGGCAGCGCTCCGTCGAGGAGCGAGCCGGGGTCGATGCGGCCGAGGACCAGGTTCGCGTCGGTGACGGTCGCCTCGGTGCCGCCGAGCCCGTAGCAGGCCGGCCCGGGGACGGCGCCGGCGCTCCGCGGCCCGACCCGCAGCAGCCCTCCGTCGTCGACCCACGCAATCGAGCCGCCGCCTGCGCCGAGGGTCACGAGGTCGATCGCGGGCGTCGCGATCGGCAGCCCGAACTCGAGCTCGAAGTCGGCCACGTACTGGATCTCGCCGTCGCGGACGAGCCCGATGTCGGCGCTCGTGCCGCCCATGTCGAACGTGACGACGTCGCGGGAGCCGGCCGCGAGGCCGAAGTGGCGCCCGGCGACGATGCCGCCGGAGAGGCCGGAAAGCACTGTCTGCGCCGACTGGTCACCTGCGACGGCGGCGAGCATCCGGCCGCCGTTCGACTTCATGATCGAGACCGGTCCCGCGAAGCCGCGTGCGGCGAGGCCCGCGTCGAGCTCGCCGGCGAGGCGTCGCACGACCGGCGTGAGGTAGGCGTCGACGAGCGTCGTCGTCGTGCGCTCGTGCTCGCGCCATACCGGCGCGGCTCGGTGCGACACGGAGATCGGCACGCTCCGGAAGCGCTCCTCGAGGAACGCCACGAGGCGTCGCTCGTGCGTCGCATCCGCGTAGGCGAAGAGCAGGCTCACCGCGATCGCCGCGTCGCCGTCCGAGTCGGCGAGCAGCTCGGCGACACGCGCGGCCGCCTGTTCGAGCTCCTCCTCCGTGAGCGGTGTCACGACGCTGCCGTCGTGGGCGAGGCGCTCCTCGATGCCGAGGCAGTCGGGGCGCGCAACGAGTGGCTTCGGCTTCGCCCGTCGCAGGTCGTAGGGATCCTCCTTGTCGATCCGCCCGATCGCCGGCACGTCCTCGAACCCCGCGGTCGTGAGCAGCACGACCCGTGCGCCCTTGCGCTCCAGCAGCGCGTTCGTGCCGACCGTCGTGCCGAGCGTCACCGAGGCGAGCGAGGCGGGCTCGACCCCGGCTGCCTCCAGCGAGCGGAAGATCGCCTCTGCGGGCGCGGACGGCGTCGAAGGTTGCTTGCCGACGACGAGATGTCCGGTCTCGTCGTCGAGCACGACGAGGTCGGTGAACGTGCCCCCGGTGTCGATCCCGGCGTGGAGCGCCACGTCGGCCATTCTGGAGGCCGGCTGGGCTTGCGGACGCCGCTATACGCTATGGCGGCTCATGGCGCCGTCGTCGTTCAGCCAGTCGACGTTCACGGATCTGTGCGAGCGCATGCTCCGGCTCTGCAAGCTTGGGGACGGCGAGAGCCTGATCGTCCTCTCCCAGGGCGAGGAGCGCGCCGAGTACGTCGACGCCTTCCTGACCGCCGGCCAGCGGCTCGGCGCGAAGGCGATGAACCTGAGGCTGCCGTACTCGTCCTCTGCGACCTCGGGGGAGGTCGGCGTCTGGACCGTCGGCAAGACCCCGCTCTCGGGCAACCAGCCCGCCGTGGACATCCTGAAGGGCGCCGACATGGTCGTCGAGACGCTGTTCATGCTCTTCTCCGACGAGCTGACCGAGATCCAGCAGGCCGGCACGCGGATCCTCACCTGCATCGAGCCGGTCGACCTGCTTGCGCGGATGTTCCCGACCGAGGATCTCAAGCGCCGCACCGACGCCGCGGTCGAGGCGCTGGGCGCCGCTCGGAGTCTCCGGTTCACCAACGGCGCCGGCACCGACGTCACCTACAGGATCGGCTACCCGGTCAAGGCGCAGTACGGCTACGTCGACAAGCCGGGCCAGTGGGACCACTGGCCGTCGGGGGGCATGGTGCTGACCTGCGGCGAGGACGACGGGATCGACGGCCGCGTCGTCGTCGACCGCGGTGACATCCTGCTGCCGTTCAAGCAGTACGTGGCCGAGCCGATCGAGTTCGTGATCGAGAGCGGACGGATCACCGACATCCGGGGCGACGGCTACCAGGTCGAGCTTGTTCGTCGCTACATGGCCGACTTCGACGACCCCGACGCCTACGGCCTCTCGCACATCGGCTGGGGACTCGACGAGCGGGCCAAGTGGCAGGCGCTCGCCACCGACAGCCGCGGTCACGGCATGGAGCTGCGCGCGTTCTGCGGCAACGTGCTCTTCTCGACCGGGCCGAACGACCTCGTCGGCGGCCCGAACCACACGAGCTGCCACCTCGACATCCCGATGCGGGGCTGCTCGCTCTACCTCGACGAGCGCCCGATCATCGTCGACGGCGAAGTCGTGGTCGACGCGATGCGTCCAGCCGGCGCGCCGGTGCTCGCCTGAAGGGGCACTAGCCGCCGTTCGCCGCGGCCCGGGCCCAGTAGTCCGCGTAGCTCATCACCTCGACGCCGCGCTCCCGCGCGCGCTCGATGAGGCCGCGGATCCACCCGGTGCCCTCCTCGTTCGCCTCGACCGCGCACCACTCGTGAAAGGCCGTTGCGAAGACGAGATCCTGATCGGCGACATGGTCGACGGCGCCCTCGAGCGCGCGCCGGAACGCGCGCCCCTCGCCGTAGCCGTTGACGTCGAACCAGATCCCGTCGAGCCAGAACTGGAACGGGATCTCGAGCAGGTCCTGGAAGCCCTCGTCGGCGTACGTGAACGGCTGGACCGACCACGGTGTCGGGTTCCCGTTCTGCTCGTTGCGACCCCACGAGCTGACGAAGCGGTGCCCCGTCTCCTCGACGATGGCGAGCAGGTCGGGCCGCTCGCGCAGGCCGCGGTAGTAGCCGAAGGGCGTCCGCAGGCCGATGCACTCGCGGCCGAGGTAGGTGCGGATCAGCTCGGAGGTGAGCCGGAGCTCCTCGCGGAGCGCGACGTGCGGTGTCTCCGGGATCACGGCCTCGGGGCCGTCCTCGACCTGGTAGCGCACGTCGCGGAACACCACGTGGCTGTAGGTGTGCTGCTGGATGTCGAAGAGCGGAGAGCCGGCGAGCGGCTCGATCGCGTCGAGCGCGTGCAGGAGCGTCCGACCGCAGACGAAGAACGTGCACGGCGCCTCGAGCTCCTCGTGCAGCCGGGCGAGCAGCGCGACGCCCTTGCGGGTCGAGTCCGGGTCGAGCGCGGCACGGTACTGAGGGACATCGGGGCCGAGGAAGCGTGCGAGCCCTTCGCCGACCGCCGCCGACTCCGTGTCGTAGCCGATCAGCAGTGTCGCCATGTCCGCGACCTTATAACGTGGGCCCGTGAGCTCGACACCGTCGACGGGTCGCGAGTCGCCGCCGCTCGGATCGCTCCTCGATCTCGACGCCAAGGTCGCCTTGGTCACCGGCGCTGCACAGGGATTCGGGTTCGCCTGCGCGCGCCGGCTCGCCGAGGCCGGCGCCGCCGTCGTGCTCGCCGACCGGCGGGCGGACCGGCTCGAGGCCGCGCGCGAGCGGCTCGAAGCCGCCGGAAGGAGCGTCGTCTCGGTCGTCGGCGACATCGGGGTCGAGGAGGACGTCGAGCGCCTCGTCGGCACCGCCGTCTCGGGCTTCGGCCGGCTCGACGTGCTCGTCAACAACGCCGGCGTCTTCTCGAACTTCCTGCTCGAGAACATGACGCCGGCCGAGTTCAACCGCATCATCGGCGTCAACGTCGGCGGCGCCTTCCTCTGCATCCGCGCGGCCGCGGCGCAGATGCGCGAGCAGGGCGACGGTGGCTCGATCGTCAACATCACGTCGATCGACGCGATCCACCCGAGCGGCTCCGGGCTCTCGCACTACGGGACGTCGAAGCACGCGATCTGGGGGCTCACGAAGACGATGGCGCTCGAGCTCGGCCCCGACCGGATCCGGGTCAACGCGGTGGCGCCCGGCCCGTCGCTCACCGAGGGGGCGGTCGAGTTCGTCGAGGCCGGCGCGCCCGAGGGCATCGACGTCGACGCGCAGTGGGCCGCCTACGAGGCGCGCATCCCGCTGCGCCGGCTCGCGCACCCCGACGACGTCGCCCGCGTGACCGTCTTCCTCGCCTCGGACCTCGGCTCGTACGTGTCCGGAGCGCAGATCGTCGTCGACGGCGGGCTGCTCGCGGCATGAGCCCGGGCGATTCAGAGCCGTTTCCCGAGTTCATCCGCGCGCTCCCGATGGTCGACAGCCCGCTCGCGTCGCTGCGCGGCTGGCTGCTCGGCGGCGAGCGCGGGCTCGCGATGTTCTTCGAGGTGCCCGACGGAGTCGACGTCCCGGAGCACTCCCACGGCGCGCAGTGGGGCGTCGTGCTCGAAGGCTCGATGACCTTCACGATCGGCGGCGAGACGCGGACCTACGAGCCGGGCGAGACGTACTACGTGCCCGCCGGGGTCGCCCACAGCGCCGTGCTGTCGCCCGGCTATGTCGGGATCGACGTCTTTGCCGATCCCGATCGTTACAAGGCCCGCGAGGGGACCTAGCGCTCAGACGAGCTCGCCGGCGTCGACGAGCAGCGTGCTCCCCGTCATCAGCAGCGAGAGGTCGCTTGCACAGAAGAGCACGACGCGCGCGATGTCGTCGGGCACGGCGACGCGGCCGAGCGGGAGCTGAGGCCCGAGCTCCTCGAGCTGGAAGCCTGCGGACTGCAGGGACTCTCGCTCGGCCTCGAGGCCGGGGGTGAGCGTCACCGTCGGAGCGACGGCGAGCACGCGGATGCCGTGCGGGCCGAGTTCGACGGCGAGCGCCTTCGTGAGCCCTCGCACGCCGAACTTCGACGCGACGTAGTGCGCCGCGCCCGGAGCCTCGGCGCTGTGGGCGGCCGTGGAGGTGACGTTGACGATCACGCCGCCTTCGTCCTGCTCGACCATGGCGCGCCCCGCCTCCCTGGCACCGAGGAACGTCCCGCGCAGGTTGGTATCGAGCACGAGGTCCCAGTCCTCGCCCGAGAGGTCGAGCAGCGGAGTCGTCGGGTAGACGCCGGCGGCGTTCACCCAGACGTCGAGCCGGCTCCGCGCCTCGAGTGTCCCCTCGACGAGCGCCCGCACCGAGGCCTCCTCGCGCACGTCGACGGCCGCCGCGATCGCTCGAGACCCGATTGCGCCCGCCGTCTCCCGCGCCGCCGCCAGGTCCGCGTCGGCAACGACCACCGTGGCACCGGCCTCGGCGAGTCGGGCGCAGCTTGCTCTTCCGATGCCGCGCGCTCCGCCGGTGACGACGGCGACCCGTCCCGTGAGCCCCAACAAGTCGCCCAATGGGACGTCTGAGAGGTCACGGATGCGAGCCAAGAGGACGGGGTTTATAACCTATAGACAGCGTGGGGCTAACTTGAATTCTCTGCATATATGTGCCTAGAATCGGCGCCACTTGCCTCCCCCGTCGCAACTAGCGAGGCTCGGATGTGCGCTCCGGCCCGGGCATCGGGCCAATTCCGGATGAGTAAGGAGGTTGCTGTGGACGAGTTGGGTGAACGCAGCCGGGAATCGCTGCCAACCGACCCGAAGACCGAGCCGGCAGGACAGAGCCGGCGGGAGTTTCTCAAGAGGGCCGCGGGTGTTGCGGTCGGGTTGCCGGTCGCCGGCGCGTTGGCTGGAAATGCCGCCGCGGCCCCGAGGATCAAGCTCTCCAGCCGTGCCAAGCCGTTCGACGGCATCACCATCCAGTTCGCCAAGGCGCCGTTCGGCACCGATGAAGAGGACGTCATCGCCAAGTTGATCAAGCCGTGGGAGGACAAGACCGGCGCCAAGGTCGAGCACACGGTCGTCCCGTGGAACGTCGAGGGTGCGACCTACGCGACGAACTACGCCGGGCCGAACCCGTTCGACGTCAGCTACCAGACGAGCACCGACCTGACCGGGCTCGGAACGAAGGGCGTGCTCGAGGTCCTGAACACCAACAAGTGGCTCAACTCGCCCGAGTATGCCGCGACCAAGTCGAAGTTCATCGCCAACACGATCACGAAGAGCACCTACCAGAACAAGCTCTACGGCCTGCCCTGCATCATCGGCGGCACCGTGATCTACTACAACAAGGACCTGCTCGCGAAGGCGAACATCGCCAACATCCCGCGAACCGAGCCCGAGCTCATGGCTGCGGCGGCGAAGGTGCAGAAGCTCGGCGGAGGGGTGTGGGGTCACAACGTCCCGCTGTCGAACAAGGACTTCACGTGGTACTTCCTCTACCACGGCATCCACAACCACGGCACCGACATCATCTCGAAGGACCAGTCGAAGGTCACCTTCAACAACGCGAAGGCGGCCGCCGCGCTCCAGTTCTACGTCGATCTGATCACGAACAAGGTTCAGCCCCCGGTAGGGCAGTACGACCGCGAGGCAGGCGTGTCGCTGTTCAAGGCCGGCCGGATCGCCTTCCTCCACGACGAGCCGCTCCGCATCACCTCGTTCCGCCAGGAGAAGCTCCCATTCAAGTGGGACTTCGTCAATCCGATGGGCGCCGCAGGGAAGCGAACGATCTTCTCGACCACCGGCCACTGGGTCATGGCCTCGAAGGGCAAGAACAAGGACGCCTCCTGGGACTTCGTCAAGTTCCTGTCCTCGCCGGCGTTCGCCAACGAGTTCGGTGCACACTACGGCTGGGCACCGGTGCGGAGCGACGTCAACACGAGCAAGGGCGACGCCCAGGTCCAGCGCGTCAACCGGTACGTGCTCACCGGCTGGGACGGGCTCCCGACCGGGCCGAAGATGGCACAGCTCACCGACGTCTACGGCCAGGCGATCGAGGCTGCAGCGACCGGAAAGATGTCGGTCAACGCGGCCCTTGCCAAGGCGCAGAAGGACGGAACCGCGATCCTGAAGAGCTGATCGGACGAGACGACGAGCGCGAGCGAAGGAGGATGTCGGCGGAAGCGACAGAGGCAGCCTGGGACGAGCTGAGCCTGAGCCCGGACGAATACCGTCGGGCCGGCGCTCGGTACCGGCTAAGGCGCAGCAGGACCGCCTACCTCTTCATCCTCCCGTACTTCATCCCCTTCCTCGCGTTCCTCGTCGTACCGGTCTTCTGGGCGCTCTGGCTCAGCTTCAACAAGGGCGGCCTCCTCGACGAGGCCCAGTTCGTCGGCCTGCAGAACTGGCGCGAGATCGCCGACGACACCGAGCTGACGGGCGCGATCAAGAACACGGCGATCTACGTCGTCGAGGCGATCTTCCTCGTCTTCGTCCTCGCCCTCTTCCTCGCGCTGCTCCTCAACCGCTACCGGACGGGGAGCAACTTCTTCAAGCTCGCGCTCTACGTGCCGCTGCTCGCGCCCGCGGTTCTCGTCGGCCTCGTGTGGCAGTTCGTCGCGAACTACGACTTCGGCCTCTTCAACCTGATCCTGACGACGCTCGGGTTCGATCGGGTGAACATCTTCGGCAACGGGACGTACGCGCTGCTGCTGATCGTCCTGGCGGAGGTCTGGCGCGGCTTGGGGTTCTGGACGCTCTATTTCCTCGCCAGCCTCCAGAGCGTCCCCGAGGAGCTCCTCGACGCGGCACGCGTCGACGGTGCGAAGGGCTTCCAGCGCTTCCGGCGTGTCACCGTGCCGGTGTTACGGCCGATGCTCCTCTTCGCGGTCGTGATCGCGATCATCGCGAACTTCCAGGTCTTCGACACCGTATACGTCCTCACCCAGGGCGGGCCGTACCAGTCGACCTCGACGCTGGTCTGGTTCATCTGGAAGCGGCTGTTCCAGTTCCAGCAGCCCGGTCAGGGGTACGCCGCCGCCGTGCTCCTGCTCGGGATCATCCTCGTCCTGACCGCGATCTCCTTCTGGCTCCTGGGATCGCGTCGGCGACACGAACGGGCGGCAGCGCGCTGATGGCCGCTCCCGGAACCACACTCGACGACGTCGGCGGCGCGGCCCACGCGGACTACGCGCGCGCCGCTCGGCGGAACCGGTCGAGCCGGATTACGAAGGGCGTGCTCTCCTACCTGGTGCTGGCCCTGTTCGCGGTCATCGCGATCGGGCCGTTCATCTACCTGCTCTCGCCGTCGCTCCGCCAGAGCTACGAGCTCTTCACCTACCCGCCCGTGTGGATCCCCGACTCGCTCTACTGGGGCAACTTCAGCACCGTCCTGAACGACACGAGCTACTACCGCTGGGGTGTCAACACGCTCGTCTTCGCGACGTGCGTGACGGTGATCACGCTGATCATCGACACGCTCGCGGGCTACGCCTTCGCGCGGCTTCGCTTCCCGGGGCGGACGGCGATCTTCGCGCTCGTCCTGGCGACGCTGATGATCCCGACGGCCGTCGTGGTCGCGCCGCTCTACATCATGGTCTCGAGCCTCCCCGACTGGACGCACGCCGGCGTCAACACCTACCCGGGGATGATCCTGCCCATGGTCTGCAGCCCGCTCGGCGTGTTCATGATGCGCCAGTTCATGTCGACGCTGCCCGAGGGCCTGGTCGAGGCTGCGCGCCTCGACGGCGCGACCGAGTTCCAGATCTTCCGGAAGATCGTGCTGCCGCTGATGAAGCCCGCGATCGTCGTGCTCGGGATCTTCACGTTCATGTTGCAGTGGGTGAACTTCCTCTGGCCGCTCGTGATCACGACGACCGACAACATGAGGACGCTCACCGTCGGGGTGGCGTCGCTCCAGGGTCAGTTCGTGACCGACTGGGGCGTGATCTCCGCCGCGTCCGTGATGACGATGCTTCCGATCATCATCGTCTTCCTGATCTTCCAGAAGTGGTTCGTGCAAGCTTCCATGGCAGGCGCGCTCAAGCAGTGATCCCCGGTCTGGGGCAGGTCCGAGAAGGAGTGGCATGGCAGACATCCTGATCAAGCATCTCGTCAAGCGCTTCGGGAAGGTCGAGGCGGTCAGCGACGTATCGCTGCGCATCGCAGACGGCGAGTTCCTCGTCCTCCTCGGCCCGTCGGGGTGCGGGAAGAGCACGATTCTGCGCGCCGTCGCCGGCCTCGAGGACGCCGACTCGGGCGAGATCGTGATCGGCGGCCGGCTGGTCAACTTCATCGACCCGGTCAAGCGCAACGTGGCGATGGTCTTCCAGAACTACGCGCTGTATCCGCACATGACGGTGTTCAAGAACATCGCCTTCCCGCTCCAGATCGCGAAGCGGCCGAAGAGCGAGATCGACGCCGCCGTTCGTCGCGCCGCCGGGATCCTGGCGCTCGAAGAGCTGCTGCAGCGCTTTCCGGGGCAGCTCTCGGGCGGCCAGCGCCAGCGAGTCGCGCTTGCCCGCGCGATCGTCCGTGAGCCGGATGCCTTCCTCATGGACGAGCCGCTCTCCAACCTCGACGCGCAGCTGCGGATCCAGACGCGTCTCGAGCTGATCCAGCTGCACGCACGGCTCGGGATCACGACGATGTACGTCACGCACGACCAGGTCGAGGCGATGACGATGGGCCACCGGATCGCGGTGATGAGCGAGGGCGTGCTCCAGCAGATCGGGACGCCCCAGGACGTCTACCGCCGCCCGGCGAACGTCTTCGTCGCCACGTTCCTCGGCGCTCCGCCCATGAACCTGATCGACGGCGCGCTCGAGGCCGTCAACGGCGGGTGGCGCTTCAGCGGCGACGGCGTGGACGTTCCGCTGTCGACGGCAGTGCTCAGCACGCCGGAGCTCGAGCACGAGATCGAGGCGAGGAGCGAGGTGAAGCTCGGCCTGCGCCCGGAGCACATCCGGATCGGTGCGCCCGGCGAGGGCGGCGGCATCCCGGGTCAGGTGCGCTTCCTCGAGCCGGTCGGCTCCGACCTGTATCTCACGATCGAAGCGGGAGGGACGACCGTCCAGGTGCGGACTGACCCCGACTCCCCGGCGCAGCCCGACGACAACGTGACCCTGCACTTCGACTCCGCGCGGGTGCACGTGTTCGCCGCGGACGGCCACAACCTCCGCCGCGATGCGGCGCACGTCGAGTCCCCGGCGGCGCTCCTTCAGACCGCGTCGTAGCGGATGAGCGGGGGCGCGGCAGTCGTCGAGGCCGTCGCCGCCTCGGACGCGGAGCTGCAAGGCCTGCTGCGCGAGCTGATCGGCTTCCGCACCGAGAGCCAGGCGAAGGAGGCGACGCACTTCCCCGACGAGGCGCGCCGCTGCATCGACTTCGTGAGCGACTTCCTCACCGCGCGCGGGTTCGAGATCGAGGGCTGGGACGTCGGGCCTTCGGTGACCTTCCCGGCGCATCCGCTGATCGTGGCGCGGCGGCCGGGCTCCGGCGGCGGCCGCTCGCTCGCGTTCAACGCCCACGTCGACGTCGTGCCGGTCGGCGACCGCAGCTCGTGGTCGCAGGAGCCCTTCGGCGGCGCGGTCGTGAACGGACGGCTCTACGGGCGCGGGGCGACGGACATGAAGGGCGGCCTCGCAGCGGCGATGTGGGCCGTCTCGGTCGCGCTCGAGCAGGGGCTCGAGCCGCGCGGCGACGTCGTCTTCCACGTCGTCAGCGACGAGGAGGTCGTCGGCAACGGCACGCGCGAGATCGTCGAGCGCTCGCCCGCCTGCGACGTGACGATCTCGCTCGAGCCGACCGAGCTCCGGCTCTGCGCGGCCGAGGGCGGGCTCGTGCACTTCCGCATCGAGGTGGAGGGCGAGGAGGCCCATGCCTCGACGCGCCACCTCTCGATCCACGCGGGCGGGAAGTCGGGCGGCGGCGTGAACGCGATCGAGAAGACGCTCAAGCTCGTCGTCGCGCTGCAGGAGCTCGAGCGTCAGTGGGCGAACTCGAAGTCGCACCCCGTCCTGCCGCCCGGCTACGACACGCTCTCGCCGGGGATCATCGTCGGCGGCCCGGGCGGCGGCTCGGACGGGCGGCTCAACCTCTTCTCGAACGCGGGCACGGCGCCCAACTACTGCTCGGTCGAATACAACATGTGGTGGTACCCCGACGAGTCGTACGAGGACGTGAAGGCAGAGGTCGAGGAGGTTGTCGACGCCGTCGTGCGCACCGATGCGTGGCTCCGCGAGCACCCGCCGCAACTCACGTGGAAGCTCGGCAACATCTACTTCCCGCCGCTCGACGTCCCGCTCGACCATCCCGCAGTGAGCACCCTGGCCGAGTGCCTCCGCGGGGTCGGGCTCGATCCGGCGCCCGACGGCTTCGGGGCCGCGACCGACCTCGCGTGGTACGGCGAGCGGAAGCTGCCCGGGATCATCTGCGGGCCCGGCCGGCTCGCCCAGTGCCACGTCGCCGACGAGTACATCGACACCGAGCAGCTGCTGCTCGCCTCGCAGGTGTACGCGCAGATGCTCGTCGAGTGGTGCAGCTAGTGCGCGCCCTCGTCTACACGCTGGAGCGCACGCTCGACGTGCTCGACGTCGAGACCCCGATCGCGGCCGAGGGCGAGGTCGTGATCAGGGTCGAGCGCGCCGGGATCTGCGGCAGCGACGTCCAGGGAGTCGCGACGAAAAGCCCGCGCCGTGCGCCGCCGCTGATCATGGGGCACGAGCTCATCGGCCGGGTCGTCGACGCTGCGGCCGGGAGCGAGGGCCTCGTCGGCCGCCGCGTGGCCGTGAACCCGCAGGTCCCGTGCGGTATTTGCCTGAGCTGCCGCTCGGGTTCCGAGAATGTCTGCCAGGACCGCGAGCTGGTCGGCGGCACGCGCCCGGGCGGGTTCGGGGAGCTCGTCGCGGTGCCGGCGCGCTGCGTCCACGTCGTCGACGACGCGATCGACGCGGACGTCGCGGTGCTGGCCGAGCCGGTCGCCACCTGCATCCACGCCTTCCGGCTCGGCCCGCTCGCCTTTCCCGGCACCGTGGTCGTGCTCGGCGCCGGGACGATCGGGATGCTCGCCGCGATCGTCGCCCGCCTTCACGGCGCCGGCCGGATCGTCGTCAGCGAGACGAACGAGGAGCGCCGCGCGTGGGCCGCCTCGCTCGCAGACACGGTCGTCGAGCCGGGCGAGCTCGGGCAGGCCGTGGGCGAGGGAGCCGACCTCGTCATGGACGCCGTCGGCGCCGACACGACGCGGGCGGCATCGGTCGCGCTGCTCCGGCCGGGCGGCTGCGCCATCTGGCTCGGGATGCACGACGCCGACGCAACCATTCCCGCCTTCGACCTCGTCGTGCGCGAGCAGACGATTCGCGGCTCGTTCGCCTACACCAACGCCGACTTCGCCCGCGCCGTCGAGCTCCTCGCCGAGCATTCGGAGGCCTTCCGTCTGCCGACGCTCACCTGCTCGCTCGAGGAGGGAGCCGGCGTCTTCGAGGACCTCGTCGCCGGCACGACAGGCGGATTCGTCAAGGCATCGCTGGCGCCCGCGGCCAACGGAACGGCGGGGCGCAGGTGAGATTCGACCTGCTCATCCGCGGTGGGGAGGTCGTCGATCCAGGCGGCGGCCACGAAGGGCTGCTCGACGTGGCGATCTCACGCGACCGGATCGCGGCGGTCGACCGCCAGATCCCGGCGGACTCGGCGTTTCGCGTGATCGACGCCTCCGGGCAGGTCGTCACGCCGGGCCTCGTCGATCTGCACACGCACGTGTTCCACAAGCTCACCTACTGGGGCATCGACCCCGATCCGGTCGCCTCACGCTCGGGCGTGACGACGTGGAACGACGCCGGCTCGAGCGGCGCGCTGACCGTCGAGGGATTCCGCGAGTTCATCGTCCGCCCGGCCACGGTGCGCATCACCGGGTTCGTGAACATCTCGAGCATCGGCCTCGTCTGCGACGACTACGAGGTCGCCAACCCGTGGTACTGCGACGTGGATCTCCTCCGCCGCATCGTCGAGCGCAACCGCGACGTCGTCCTCGGCGTGAAGGTGCGGATGGGCAATCTCGTCCCGCTGCAGGGCGATTCGCTCGATCCGCTGCGGCGCGCGCGGGAAGCGGCCGACGTGTGCGAGCTGCCGCTGATGATGCACATCTCGTTCGGCCCGCCCACGATCGAGGAGGTGCTGCCGTTCCTCAGGCCGGGCGACGTGCTCACGCACTGCTTCACCGGGCACCCGATGAAGATCGTCGACGACGAGGGCCGGCTGCTCGACGTCGCCAGGCGCGCCTGGGAGTCCGGGGTCGTCTTCGACGTCGGCCACGGGACCGGCTCGTTCTCGTTCGAGACCGCCGAGGCCGTGATGAGCGACGGCCGCCAGCCGGACGTGATCTCGACCGACCTCCACCAGCTGAGCGTCAACGGCCCGACGTTCGACCTGCCGACGACGCTCTCCAAGTTCCTCCATCTGGGGATGTCGCTGCCCGCGGTGATCGAGGCGGCCACCGTGCGTCCGGCAGCCGTGCTCGGGCTCGAGGGCGAGATCGGGACCCTCCGGCCGGGTTCGCGCGCCGACGTTGCCCTCTTCAGGCTCTACGAGGGCAGCTTCCCGCTGCAGGACATCCACGGCAACGTCCGCGAGGCCGGCCGCCTGCTGCGCAACACGACCACGATCGTCGGCGGCCGGCAGCTCGAACGCCTGCCTCTGCCGTCTCCCGCGCCGTGGACGGAGGAGCCGATCTGGCCGGACGTCCAGATCCCGTTCACCGAGAAGCAGCGCGAGCTGCGCGAGCTCGGTCGCACACCGGATGCGATGGCGGCCGTCGCCGGCGAGCGGGCGGTGCTCGGCGATGGCTGACGCCGCGGCCGCCTACGACGCGCAACCCCTCACCGAGCTGATCGATCTCGGCGGTCGGGTCGCGCTCGTGACCGGCGCAGCCCAGGGCTTCGGCTTCGCATCCGCCCGGCGGCTCGCCGAGGCGGGAGCCGCAGTCCTGCTGACCGACCGCCGCGCCGACCGGCTCGAGGCGGCGGCCGGCCGGCTCGCGGAGCAGCACGGGGAACGCGTCTCCTTCGCGGTCGGCGACGTCTCGGTCTCGGAGCAGGTGGACGCCCTGATCGAGGCGGCGGTCGAGCGTTTCGGCCGCCTCGACGTGCTCGTCAACAACGCCGCCGCGTACTCGAACTACGTGATCCCGGAGATGCCGCACGACACGTTCGCGGGGGTGCTCGACGTGAACGTCAACGGCGCCTTCTGGTGCGCGCGCCAGGCCGCGCGGCGGATGCTCGAGCAGGGCGACGGCGGGTCGATCGTCAACGTGACGTCGATCGACGCGCTCCACCCGACCTCGAAGGGGATGTCGCACTACACGACCTCGAAGCACGCGCTCTGGGGCCTGACCAAGTGCCTCGCGCTCGAGCTCGGGCCGGAGGGGATCCGCACGAACGCCGTCGCGCCCGGGCCGTCGCTGACCGAGGGCGCGATCGAGTACATCGAGGCCGGCGCGCCGGAGGGCATCGACATCCAGAAGCAGTGGGCCGACGCCGCCCTGCGCGTGCCGATGCGCCGCTGGGCCGAGCCCGACGAGATCGCCCGCGTGGTCGTCTTCCTCGCGTCCGACCTCGCCGCCTACGTCAACGGCGCCCAGATCGTCGTCGACGGCGGCTACCTGCTCGGCTCGTAGCGGCGTACGCATCGCCGCATGGCGTACGACGAGGCGCTGGCCGAGCGCATCCGCGAGCTCGTCGCAGGCGAGGCCGGCCTGAGCGAGCAGAAGATGTTCGGTGGGCTCGCCTTCCTGATCGGCGGCAACATGGCAATCGCCGCGAGCGGCCAGGGCGGCATCCTCGTGCGGGTCGACCCCGCCGAGTCGGACACGTCTGGTCGAGAAGACGAGCGCCCGCCCGATGGAGATGCACGGCCGCGAGATGAAGGGCTGGCTGCGTGTCGACGCGGGCGACGTCCGGACGGAGCGCCAGCTCGAGAAGTGGGCGAAGCTCGGTATGTCCTACGCCCGCTCGCTGCCGGCGAAGCGCTGAGGGCCGCGGGCGTTCGCGCTCGCGTCGGCCAGGCATGACTCCAGAGCGTTGGGTCGAGCATCAATCCACGTCGTCGCCTGCCCGGAGACGAGGTACGATCACACCGGGCAGTGAGTCACTTTGAGGTACCCGAAGGCCCGCCGTGCGGCGGGCCTTCGCGTGTCCTGGACCCCGGGGGCCGGATTCGAACCGGCATCGCTCTCATGGACAGTGAGTCCCTCTGCCAGTTGAGGTACCCCGGGGTCGTGCCTCGGGTTTAGCGGCAACACACTCTGATGTGCAAGGCGGCTTCTGAAGCCAGGTTCAACATGGACATGCCGCCAACGGACGTCAGCGCCGTGGCCTGCGCCAGTTCACGAATGGCCTCCGAAGTCGAAGCGCGGCCGCCGAGGATCTCGACGGTCGATCGGGGGTCAGCGACTAGACGAGCGCGATCGCGAGTTCCTCCTGCATCCTCGGCTGACACCGCCGAGAGGGGGAGGGAGACGAATGTCCCTCGACACGTGCTGGGGAGTGGACCGTTTGCGAAGCGCCTCGCCCTTGGCGATGCGACTCCGCCGATCACGTGACCCGCACCCGGGCCGGTCGTGCTCGCAACGCGCAGCGAGCGACTAGTGCTCGATAAGGATCACCAGCGTCTCGGGCAGCACACCGTCATAGGCCATCGCGTCCGCCATCTCCTTCGTCTGCATCGAAGCCATCATGGCGTCCAGGTCGGGAACATCCATCAGCACCGCAACCTTTGTCGAGTCATCCGGGTTGACGAACGTCCGGATGTTGGTGACGCCCAGCGGACTGAACACCTCTTCACGCTTCGGTGAGGCAAGCCAGTGCTCGGTGTCCTTCACGTCGTGGTAGCCGATGATCGTGGGCATCTGCCGTCTCCCTTCGGGAAGTGGGGTCAGCGAAAGCGCCGAGCCGGAAACAAGGATCGTAGGCCGCCTTGCCGGACGCCTGCAACCGGAGCACACGGTGCGTTCGCACTCAAGCGGCCGCGCAGGCGAGACGACGGCCGCATGCGCCAGCGTTCCGGAAAGACGCCCGAGACGGGACGCGGCGGAGTGATCCGGGCCAAACGCGTAGATGCGACAGTCCCGTGCTTCATTCGCAAGAACGTGATAGGTGAGGGTGTAGCCTCTGGCGGCGTGACGCGGTTTGTCATCGACTGCGAGACGCTGCTCCGGATCGCCGCTGGCGAGGTCGACGTCGCCGCCCAGCACGAGCTCGTCGCGCCGACACTCGTTCGCTCGCAGGCGCTGTCGAGGCTGTACGAAGCGGCCCGCCGGGGTGAGATCTCTCCGGCCGAGGGGATCGAGCGGGTGACACGGATCAACTCACTGAAGGTTCGCTTCCTCGGGGACAAGGTGCTCCAACGGCAGGCGTGGAAGGTCGCAGACCAGCTGGGGTGGGAGACAACGTACGACGCCGAGTATGTGGCGCTGACGAAGCTACAGGCCGACGTCCTCGTCACCTCCGACGAGGATCTGGCACGAGCCGTCTCCGGCCTCGTCAAGACCGCGACCATCGACGCGCTGCGCACGGCCTGAACGCGCCCGAGAACGAGCCCCCTCGCTTGCGCCAGCGTCCTGGAATACCCCCTGAGCGGGTGCCGACGTTCAGCCGGGGTGCTTCGTCAGCAGCGGATGCGCGCGCGCACACTCGACGTGGACGAGCAGTCGCTGCGTAACGACATCGGGTGGGTGTTGTCGCACCTGTTCCCGCACGTCTATGACCGCCCAGCCGACGTCTTCAAGAGGGTTGATTCGGATGCCGCAGATCTGGCACGGAACGAGCGGCTCGTCGGGGGACACGCCGTGATGCTAGACCCCAGAGGACATGACGCTTGACTGTGCGAGCGTTCGGCAATGACGCCCGAACGCTGCGCCTCCCATGGGTAACCTTCCACCACCGTGAGTCGGCACGCGATCCTGATTCCGCTCGCCGCAGCGATTCTTTTCGCTGCGACGACAGCAAGTTCAGGGGCGGCGCCTCAAAGTGTGGTGCCCTCGTGGCTAGAGGCGCGTGAGCAACAGACTCTTCAAGGCTTCCGACCGAACGCGCAGCCCATGCGCATCCACTACATCTCCTACCCTCGCAAGATCGCCGTTGTGTTTGAGTTCGCCGAGATCGTGCGCTGCTGGGCATGTTCCGTCCCTCCCTTCTCGCCCCTGCCCGGAGGCCGGCTGATAAGAGTCAGCTTCGATCTCGCGACCCACCGAGGGACGGGGGCGATGCGGCTCTGCGAGGGAAGCGCTTCGTCGCCACGGCGCCATGTCTGTCTCACCCGATAGACCGCAGTCGGCCGTCGAGAGACAGGAGGCGTTTGCGACCGCGGTGCGCCAGCGCGGTTCCTTCCGGGGCGAGGGTCCGCTCGACGCCTGGGTCTGGCGCATCGTGGTCAACGCTGCCTGTCTGAGCGCCGCCGTCTTGGTGGCGATCGGGCTTGCTGGAGCCTCCGGCGCCGCGTCGGCGGCTTCGCCGGGCGAGGCGTCGAACTCGCCGCCCCCGGTCGAGCAGGTGGCCCAGGCGCTTGCCGGCCCAGGGGTGCGGAGCGTGATCGTTCTTGTCTCCGACCGGGGGAAGGAGCATGCCGCAACGGCGGGCACCAGCCAGCCGAGCGCGGATCAGCGTTTTCGGATCGGAAGCGTGACGAAGACGTTCACCGCGACGATCGTGTTGCAGCTCGTTGAAGAGGGGAAGCTTCGGCTCGAGAGCACGCTCGAAGATCACGTGCCCGGTGTCGTTCCGAGGGGTGACGAGATTACGGTGCGGCAGCTGCTCGAGCATCGCTCCGGGCTCGCGAACGTGACCGAGTTTCCGGCGTGGCTGAAGCAGGCTGAGCGATCGTCGTCGACGCGGCCGCTCGGAACCCTGCGGTTCGCGGGCTCGCACCCGCTGGAGTTCGACCCCGGCGGTAGGTTTCGGTACTCGAACACGAACTACATCGCCCTGGGTCTTGTGATCGAGAAGGTCAGTGGGCACACGTACGCGCGAGAGCTCGAGCGGCGCATCCTCAAGCCGCTCGGACTGGACCGGACGGAGCTGCCGAAGACCTGGCGTCTGCCCGACCTCGACGATGCTGGTTACAACCCGAACCTGCCGTGGGCTGCGGGCGCAATCGTCTCGAACGCGCAGGACATCTCGCGCTTTTATGCCGCTCTCCTCTCGGGACGGGTTCTGTCCAGAGCCTCGCTTGCGACGATGAAGGGGCCGCCGGTAGCCGCCGGCGGAGGGGTGGCGACAGGGCTGGGGATCTTCCCGATCGACATGCTTTGCGGACGCGCATGGGGTCACCAGGGCTTCATCGTCGACTACGCGACGAGCGTCAACGCCAGCGCGGAGGGCGATCGCGTCGCCGTCGTCTCGGTCCGGGGCCAGTCTCGACCGCCGGACATGGTTGCGCTGCTCTGCGGGAAGTCCGCGGCCCCCCGCTACGTCGAGCCCGCAACCGCGCGCGCCCCATCCTGGTCGCCTGATGGGCGGCGGATCGTCTTCTTGAGCCGGCGTGACGGCGACAAAGAGCTCTACATCGTGAGCGCCGACGGGAGCGGGCAGCGGAGGCTGACGCGCGACGCGAGGTTCTTCGTGACTCCTGCCTGGTCGCCCGACGGGCGGAAGATCGCCTTCGAAGGGGGGCCCTACGGCGTCTATGTCGTGAACGCCGACGGAGGCGGGCAGCGGAGGCTGGCGCGCATGGGGCACGCTCCTGCCTGGTCGCCCGACGGACGGACGATCGCGTTCTTCAGCGGCTCCAGGATCTATCTGATGAACGCCGACGGGAGCGAGCACCGGCCCCTGACGCCCTTCCGGAGCGGGCGGCAGCGCTCTCTTGCGTGGTCGCCCGACGGGCGGAAGCTCGCCTTCCTCAGCCAGTCACGCTGCCCCAGCTGCTTCAGCCTCTATGTCGTGGGGAGCGACGGGAGCGGACTGCGGAAGCTGGCCGACGGCCGTCCTGGTAATGGTCCTGCGTCCGATCCTGCCTGGTCGCCCGACGGGAAGAAGATCGCATTCGTGCGACTCAACGCCAGCCTCGGGGATCCGATCTACGTCGTGAACGCCGACGGCGGCGGGCTGCGGAACCTGACGCCGAAGCCGGTGGGCGCCTACGCCGATCCCGCCTGGTCGCCCGACGGGCGGAAGCTTGTCTTCGTCAGCGACCGCGACGGCAATTCCGACGTTTACGTCATGAACGCCAACGGCAGCGGGCAACGGAGATTGACGCGCAACCCGGCGTTCGACGCCGATCCCGCCTGGTCGCCCGACGGGCGGAGGATCGCCTTCGTCAGCAAACGCGACAGCAGCTACGGGGTCTACGTCATGAACGCGGACGGAGGCGGGCAGCGGAGGCTGGCGCAACGCAGCCCGTAACCCGCTGGTCGCAAGAATGGGCGCCGGCCTGATGGAGTCGTCGATCCGGTCGGGGGACAGACTGCTCAGTTGCGCCAGCGTGCTCACGCCCGGATCCCTTCCCGTCAGAGCTCGTTCGGGCCGACGACGAAGCCGAGGCGGTCCGTTGCTCGTCTAAGGCGCGCGTCGAGGGTGACGAGGCGGCAGTCGAGAAGTCGAGCCAGAGCGACGTATTCGCCGTCGTAGGTCTTCGCCCACCCGAACGACTCGGCGATGCCCCATGCCTCGTCGCCGAGGCGCGGATGCGAACGCTGTTCGACAGGACACGATTCGATTCGCACGCGCGTAGCTTCCGCGTCCTCGGGGGTGATCTCGCGCCGCCAGAGCAGCTCGTGGAGCGACGATCGGGCCTCCGACCACATGACCGGAGGGGCGACGAGTCGTTCCGAGACGAGCTCGGCAAAGCCGTCCGTCGCCAGGCTTGCGGCGAGAGCAACGCTCGCGTCGAGCACGAGCATCAGTGCCGGGCGCGGGAGCGACGAATCGCGGCGACGACGTTCGGTAGCGGTTTGCCGCTCGCGGTGAGCCGCCATCGTTCCGGGACCGGAAGCATCTCCGCGCCCGCGTCGAGAAGTGCCTCGAGATCGGCCTCGTCGATCACGTGCTGCGTTCCGATCTTCTCCGCTCGCAAGCGGCCGGCCCGGATCCAACGTCTGATCGTCTCCGGATCGCGGCCGGCGCGGCGCGCCGCCTCAGGTACGGTGAGCATGTCGCAGCATACTACTACATGGTTGGAGACGAGGCAAAGACCCGGCGGACGATGCCGGCGATCAGGATCCATGCCGGCTACACGACCGTCTGGCCGCCGTCGACGACCAGGTCCTGGCCCGTGATGTGACGCCCGCCCTCGCCGGCGAGGAAGACGGCGAGCGCCGCCTGATCGGCCGGATCGGCGAGGCGGCCGAGCGGGATGCCGAGACGCCACTCCTCCGCCTTGCCGCGCACGATCGACTCGATGTCGCCGCGGGCCTGGACGTCGACGAGCATCTCGGTCGCCGTCGAGCCCGGCGAGATCGTGTTCACGGTGATCCCGTGTGGGGCGAGCTCGAGCGCCATGCAGCGGGCCGCCTGGATGAGCGCAGCCTTCGACGCGGCGTAGGCGGTGTTGTTGAGGCGGACGATGCTCCCGCCGACGATCGAGGCGAAGAGAACGATTCGTCCGGTGACTCCCGCCTCGACGAAGTGACGCGCGCACGCCTGGGCGAGGAAGACTGACGCCGCGTGTGTTCACGCCCAGGGTCTGGTCCCACTGCTCCGCGGTCAGCTCCAGAAAGGACGCTGGAGCGAGCGTCCCGGCGGCGCCGACGAGGACGTCGAGCCGGCCGTGCCGACCGACGACGTCAGCCACGAGCGTCGTCCGCCTGCTCGATCTCCGCCAGATCGGCCGGGTGCGCGGACGCGGCTTCGCCGAGCCGCTCGACCGCCGTGGCGAGCTCGCTGTCGGGAAGGTCGACGCACGCGACCCGGGCGCCGGCCGCGACGAAGGCCTCGGCACAGGCGAAGCCGATCCCGCGCTGCGCGCCGGTGACGAGTGCGACGCGGCCGTCGAGTCGCCACCCCTCGGGTCCAGCGGTCACGCGAGGGCGATCACAGCGTCGACCTCGACCGGCATGTCGAACGGCAGGTGCGGCACGCCGACCGACGTCCGCGCCGCGAGGCGCTCCGGCCCGTAGAGGTCGAGCACGAGGTCAGAGAAGCCGTTGATCACCGTCGCGTGCTCGGTGAAGCCGTCGACGGCGTTCACGTACCCGTTGATCTTGAGCCAGCACGCGATCTGATCGAGGTCGCCGAGCTCGCGCTCGATCGTCCCGAGCACGTTCAGGGCGGTGAGCTGTGCCGCGGCGGCGGCCTCCTCGACGGTCAGGTCGCGGCCGACCTTGCCGAGCTTCGAGCCCCAGCGCTCGCCGTGCGTCGGGCCGTGTCCCGCGACGTAGGCGATGTCGTTCCAGCGGACGAGCCGCCGGTAGGTGAGCCGCACGCCCGGCGGGATCACCTGGACGGGCGGGATCTCCAGGCCGCGCTCGGCAAGCCGTTCGGCGACAGTCGCGGGCACGCGGCCAACGCTACCTGCCGGGGCGGGATGGTCTAGCGTTGGCGCGTGCCCGGCCTCGAGACGTCGGCCTTCGCGTTCGCGAGCGACCTCGCCGACGAGGGCGTGGACGTCGTGCTCGCCAACATCCAGGAGCGCGGCGGGCTCGGCGGCATCACGCCCGCGTTCTCGTACCACGCCCTGCGCGATGTCTTCCCCCACAACCCGCGGCGGAAGGTCCGGCTGCAGCCGCGCGGGGCGCTCTACTTCCCCCCCGAGCTCGCGCTCTACGGTCGCCTTCAGCCCCGCGTGGATCCGGAGGCGCGCGAGCGCGACGTGCTCGCGGAGACGTGCCGCGCGGCGGCCGCGCGCGGCATGCGTGTCGACGCCTGGACGATCTTCCTGCACGCCGACCGCCCGGACGAGCACCAGGACTGCGTCACCGTCAACGCGTTCGGCGACCGCTACCCCGCCGACCTCTGCCCCGCGCACCCGGACGTCCGCGTCTACGCGCGCGCGCTCGTGGCCGACGTGTGCCGCTACGACGTCGGCTCGATCTTCGCCGAGTCGCTTCACTACCACCCGGTCGAGCACGGCCACGAGCACGAGCGATACCTGATCGAGCTCGGGACGAAGGCCCGCTACCTGCTCGGCCTCTGCTTCTGCGAGCACTGCCTGGCGCGCGCGGCCGGCGAGGGCGTCGACGGCGACGCCGTTCGGGTGGCGGTGCGCGACGAGGTCGAGCGCGCGTTCACCGCACGCGACGCAGCGGTGACGGGCGAGCTCGAGCGAGCGATGCTCGCCGACGTGGCCGACGGCGAGCTCCTCGCCTACGTCGACGTGCGCGCGGGCACCGTGGCCACACTCACCGGGGACGCCGCCGAGGTCGCAGATGCGGCAGGCAAGCGCTTCGTCTTCATGGACCCGTCCGGCGCGGTCAAGGGGTACTGGACGGGCCGGCCCGAGGGCGAGCCGGCGGCCGGGATCGGCTGGCGGCTCGGGATCGACCTTCCCGCACTCGCCGCCGTCTGCCCGGAGGTGATGGTGCTCGCCTACGCAGCCGACGTCGAGCGCGTGCAGCTCGACCTCGAGGCGTACCGCGGCGCGCTCGGCGACGCAACGGTCTCGGTCGTCCTGCGGCCGATCCCGCCCGACTGCGAGACGGCGGACAACCTCGCCGCGAAGCTCGCGCTCGCACGCGAGCTCGGCGTCGGCTGGGCCGGGATCTACCACTACGGCTTCCTCCGGCTCGAGACGCTGGACCTGATCCGTACTGCACTGGAGGGGTGATGCGATTCGACCTGTTGATCCGTGGCGGCGAGGTGATCGACCCGGTCGGGGGGTTCGAGGGCCCGCTCGACGTCGCCGTCTCTCGCGACCGGATTGCCGCCGTCGAGATGGACATCCCGGCCGAGGCCGCCTTCCAGGTGATCGACGCCGACGGCCTCGTCGTCACGCCGGGGCTCATCGACCTGCACACGCACGTCTTCCACAAGGTGACCTACTGGGGGATCGATCCCGATCCCGTCGCGTCGGTGTCGGGCGTGACCACGTGGAACGACGCCGGCTCCGCTGGTGCGCTCACGCTGTCCGGCCTGCGCGAGTTCGTCGTCGACCGCTCGCGCGTGCGGATCAAGGCCTTCCTGAACATCTCCAACATCGGCCTCGTCGCCGACAACTACGAGTGCGCGAACCTCGCCTACCTCGACGTCGACCTCTTCCGGCGCCTCGCCGACGCGAACCGCGACCTCGTCGTCGGCGTCAAGGTGCGGATGGGGACGCCGACGGTTGGCGAGAACGGCCTCGAGCCGCTCCGGCTCGCGCGCCGCGCGGCCGAGGAGTGCGAGCTGCCGCTGATGGTGCATGTCGCCTTCGGCCCGCCAGCGATCGAGGAGGTGCTGGCGCTGATGCGCCCGGGCGACATCCTCACGCACTGCTTCACCGGGCTCTCGATGAAGATCGTGGACGACGACGGCCGCCTGAACGAGGTCGCGGAGCGGGCATGGGACTCCGGCGTCGTCATGGACATCGGCCACGGGACCGGCTCGTTCGCCTACGAGACGGCCGAGGCGCTGATGGAGGCTGGCCGGCTGCCCGACGTGATCTCGACCGACCTCCACCAGCTTTCGATCAAGGGCCCGGCCTACGACCTGCCGACCACGATGAGCAAGTTCCTCCACCTCGGCATGTCGCTCGAGGATGTCGTCCGCGCGACCACGTCGCGACCGGCGGAGCTCCTCGGCCTCGGCGGCGAGATCGGCACGCTCCGGCCGGGCTCGGTCGCGGACGTCGCGCTCTTCCGCCTGCTTCCGGGGCGGTTCCCGCTCTACGACATCTGGGGCGAGATGCGCGAGGCGGGCGCGCTGCTCGTGAACACGCACACGATCGTCGGCGGCCGGACGCTCGAGCCGCTGGCGCCGCAGGCGCCGGCTCCCTGGGCGACCGATCCGATCTGGCCGGAGCTGCAGAAGGAGTTCTCCGACCGGCTCCAGCAGATGCGAGACCTGGGCCACACCCCGGCGGCGCTGCGAGCCGCAGCGGAAGCCGAGCTCGGGGAAGCCTGATCGGCGCTACTGAACGAGTCCGCGTGCCGCGACCGGCCAGCGGCCGGCTGCGCGCCCGCCCTCGGCGACGGTGACAAAGCTCGCGAGGTTGATCGTCGGGCAAACGTGGTTCGGGACGATTGCGAGGCGGTCGCCGATCCGCGCGTCTGCGTCGGGCGGCACGCTGACGACGCCGTGCTCCTCGCTCAGGCGGACGACGTCCCAGTCGTCGTGACCCCACACCCAGCCGAAGGAGGCCGGCGGGTCGGGAACGAGCATCCGGTCGGAGGTGAGCACCTTCGTGCCGGCGTCGACGACGATGCGATCGGGTGCCGGCCGCGACACAACCGTCGTCACGACAAAGGCCGCGAGGTCGGCCGGGCCCGCGGCGCCCTGCGCGATCTGGCTGCGGTCGTTGAACACATACGTGCCGGGCCGCACCTCGGTCACCCCCGGACAGCTGATCGCGAAGCGGAACGTCCCCGCCGAGCCGACCGAGACCGTGGCTGCCGGAAGCCCGCGACTGCGGATCACCTCGGCCGTCTCGACGGCTGCCGCGCACGACTCGAGCGTCATCCGCTCGCGCTCGGCGTCGTCGCGCGCCTGGGTGTAGACGTGGCCCTCGTGTGTGAAGACGCCGGTGAGCTCGAGTCCGTCGAGCGCCGCGACCCGCTCGGCCAGCTCGGCCGCCGCCGCTCCGGGAAGCACGCCCAGGCGATGCATCCCCGTGTCCAGCTCGAGCAGCGTGCGGAACGTGAGCCCGCGCTCGCGTGCGACGCGGGCGATCCCCTCGGCGACCTCGGCGGAGTCGACCGTGACCGTGATGCGCACGCGCTCGGCGAGGTCGGCGAGGCGCTTGAGCTTGCGCTCGCCGACGATCGGATAGCCGACGAGGATGTCCTCGATGCCCGCGTCGGCCATCACCTCGGCCTCGCCGAGCTTCGCCACCTGCACCCCGACCGCGCCAGCGTCGAGCTGGAGGCGGGCGATCTCGGGCAGCTTGTGGGTCTTCGTGTGCGGCCTCACCGAGACTCCCGCGTCGCGGGCGAGCGCAGCAATCCGCGCGATGTTCGAACGCACCGCGTCGAGGTCGAGCACGATCTCAGGCGTGTCGGTGGCGAGCTCGACGAGAGCGGCCACGCGCTCGGTCTCGATCGGTTCGGTGATCAGGGCGTCCATCGCGGAAGCTCGTAGTATTCGCGGCCAGTCTGGCACACAGTCGGAAAGGGGAACGGGATGGCCGTCGCGGGCGATCCGAAGCTCGAGGAAGTCCGGCAGATCACAGAGTCGCGGGGGATCGAGTTCTTCTTCGCGCAGTTCGTCGACCTCTACGGCCGCCCGAGCGCGAAGCTCGTGCCCGCCGCGAATCTCGACGATCTGGTCGCCGACGGCGCGGGCTTCGCCGGCTTCGCGGCCGGCGAGATCGGGCAGCTGCCCAGCGATCCGGACATCGCCGCGATCCCCGACCTGGCGAGTCTCACGCTCGTCCCGTGGGAGCCGAACCTCGCCCGGTTCGCGTGTGACGTCACAGTCGAGGGGGAGCCGTGGCCCTACTGCCCGCGCACGATCCTTCGCGGCCAGCTCGCCCGGGCGAAGGAGCTCGGCTACGAGTTCAAGCTCGGGCTCGAGCTCGAGTACTTCCTCGTCCGCAAGCGCGACGACGGCACGATCGAGCTCGCCGACGCTGCCGACACGCTCGACAAGCCCTGCTACGACATCGCCGGGTTGACGCGCCAGTACGAGTTCCTGACGACGATCTCGAAGTACTGCAACGAGCTCGGCTGGGGCAACTACGCGAACGACCACGAGGACGCGAACGGCCAGTTCGAGCAGAACTTCACCTTCGACGACGCGCTCGTGTCGTGCGACCGGGCGATCTTCTTCCGCTACATGGTCCACACGCTGGCCGAGCAGCGCGGGATGGTCGCGACCTTCATGCCGAAGCCGTTCACGCGGCTGACCGGCAACGGCTGCCATTTCCACATGTCGCTGTGGCAGGGCGACGAGAATGCCTTCCTCGACGAGGACGACCCGCGCGGCCTCGGGCTCGCGGAGACGGCGTACCGCTTCATCGGCGGCCTGAAGACGCACGCGCGCGCAACGAGCGCCGTCACCGCCCCGACCGTGAACTCGTACAAGCGCCTCAAGTTCGGCTCGACGACAAGCGGGGCGACCTGGGCACCCGTGTGGATCTCGTACGGCTACAACAACCGGACGCAGATGCTGCGCATCCCGGCTCCCGGCCGGATCGAGGACCGCACGATCGACGGATCCGCCAATCCCTACCTCGCCGCCGCAGCCGTGCTCGCGGCGGGGCTCGACGGGATCGAGAACTCGCTCGACGCCGGCGAGCCGAACTCGGAGAACCTCTACGACCACTCCTACGAGGAGCTGACCGGGCGCGGCCTGCGCGCGCTGCCCGGGAACCTGCTCGAGGCGATCGGCGAGCTCGAGCAGGACGACGTCCTGCGGGCCGCGCTCGGCCGCGGGCGTGACGAGGACTACCTCGACTACTACGCGCGAGTGAAGCGCGACGAGTGGTTCCGGTACCACGAGCAGGTCACCGACTGGGAGCTCCGGGAGTACCTGACCCGGTTCTGACCGGGCGGGCGGGTCATGTGCGGGATCGTCGGCCTCTACTGCAAGTCGACGGAGCTCGAGGCGAGCCTCGGCGAGTACCTCGCGGCGATGCTCGTCCAGATGTCGGACCGAGGGCCTGACAGCGCTGGCGTCGCCGTCTACCGGGACCCCGCGCCCGACGGCGTCACGAAGCTGACGCTCTACTCGGCCGACGAGGCGTTCCCCTGGGAGGCCGTCGGCGGAGAGGTGATCGACGTGCGGGCACGCCATGCGGTCGTGCTGGTCGACGGCGACGCCGACGAGGCCGAGGCATCGGTGCGCTCGCGCTTCCCCGAGCTGCGCGTGATGAGCGCCGGACGCGTGATCGAGATCTACAAGGAGGTCGGCTCGCCGAGGGAGTTCGTCCGGCAGTTCCGCCTCGAGGACTTCCAGGGCACGCACGGCCTCGGCCACACGAGGATGGCCACCGAGAGCCGCGTCACCACCGAGGGCTCGCACCCGTTCTCGACCGGGCACGATCTCTGCCTCGTCCACAACGGCTCGCTCTCGAACCACAACCGGCTCCGCGAGCAGCTGCGCCGCGAGGGCCTCGCGTTCCAGACCGAGAACGACACGGAGGTCGCCGCCGCCTACCTCGCGTGGCGCCTGCGCGAGGGCGACACGCTCGAGGCTGCGCTCGAGAGCTGCCTCGTCGCGCTCGACGGCTTCTACACCTTCCTCGTCGGCACGGCCGACGGCTTCGCGGTGCTGCGCGATCCCATCGCCTGCAAGCCGGCGGTGCTCGCCGAGACGGACGACTGGGTGGCGATGGCGTCCGAGTACCGGGCACTCGCCGTGCTCCCCGGCGCGGCCGACGCGCGGATCTGGGAGCCCGAGCCGACGGTCGTCTACGCGTGGGAGAAGGAACTCGTCCCGTGATGGTGACGGCTGCCGGCGCGGCCGTCGTGGATCTCGCCTCGACGCCGCTGCGGGAGCTGAACCAGCGCCTGCACGATCTTGCGGGCGACGATCCCGAGCCACGCCGCTTCAAGGTGTTGAACCCCGACGGCGCCCATGCCGTCGCCTGCGGGCTCGATGCGCCGCTCGAGGTCGAGATCGCGGGCCACGTCGGCTACTACTGCGCCGGAATGAACAAGCGCGCGACGGTGCACGTGCACGGGAACGCCGGCACCGGCCTGGCCGAGAACATCATGTCCGGGACAGTCGTGGTGGACGGGAACGCGAGCCAGTCGGCGGGTGCGACCGGTCGCGGCGGGCTGCTCGTCGTGCGCGGCGACGCGGGCGCGCGCTGCGGCATCTCGATGAAGGGCGTCGACATCGTCGTCGGCGGCTCGGTCGGGCACATGAGCGCGTTCATGGCGCAACGCGGAACGCTCGTCGTCTGCGGCGACGCGGGCGACGCGCTCGGCGACTCGATCTACGAGACGCACGTCTACGTTCGTGGCGGGGTCGCCTCACTCGGCGCCGACTGCGTCGAGAAGGAGCTGCGCGACGAGCACGTCGCGGAGCTGCGCAGCCTGCTCGAGCGCGCCGGGCTCGACGACCTCGACCCGGCGGGGTTCCGCCGCTTCGGCTCGGCGCGGCAGCTCTACAACTTCCGGGTCGACAACGCCGGGGCGTACTGATGCAGCCGGGCCTGCGGGAGTCGTACCTCTTCGATCGCACCGTGATCGCGGAGATCCAGCGCGCGGCGCGCGAGGGCGTCTACGACATCCGCGGCTTCGGCGCCAAGCGGCGCCTGCCGCACTTCGACGACCTGCTGCTGCTCGGCGCGAGCATCTCGCGCTATCCGCTCGAGGGCTACCGGGAGCGGTGCAGCACCGACGTCGTCCTGGGCACGCGCTTCGCGAAGCGACCGCTCGAGCTCGGAATCCCGATCACCATCGCCGGTATGAGCTTCGGTGCGCTGTCGGCGGCGGCGAAGGAGGCACTCGGCCGCGGCGCGAGTGAGGTCGGCACCTCGACGACGACCGGCGACGGCGGGATGACCGACGAGGAGCGCGAGCATTCGAAGACGCTCGTCTACCAGCTGCTCCCCTCGCGCTACGGCATGAATCCGGACGACCTGCGGCGCGCAGATGCGATCGAGGTCGTCGTCGGCCAGGGGGCGAAGCCCGGCGGCGGCGGCATGCTGCTCGGCCACAAGATCTCCGACCGCGTTGCCGCGATGCGCGATCTGCCGGTGGGGATCGACCAGCGAAGCGCCTCGCGCCACCCCGACTGGACGGGCCCGGACGACCTCGAGATCAAGCTGCTCGAGTTGCGCGAGATCACCGACTGGCAGAAGCCGATCTTCGTCAAGGTCGGCGCCACCCGCACGTTTTACGACGTCCAGCTCGCCGTGAAGTCCGGAGCCGACGTGATCGTCGTCGATGGGATGCAGGGCGGGACCGCGGCGACGCAGGACGTCTTCATCGAGCATGTCGGCATCCCGACGCTGCCGGCGGTGCGCCTCGCCGTCGACGCCCTCCAGGAGCTCGGCATGCACCGCAAGGTGCAGCTCGTGGTCTCGGGCGGCATCCGCTCGGGTGCCGACGTAGCGAAGGCGCTCGCGCTCGGCGCCGACGCCGTCTCGATCGGGACGGCGGCGCTGATCGCGCTCGGCGACAACAGCCCCGAGCTCGACGACGAGTACCGGAGCCTCGGTAGCGCGGCCGGGTTCTACGACGACTGGCAGGCCGGCCGGGACCCCGCCGGCATCACGACGCAGGAGGACGAGCTCGCTGCGCGGCTCGACCCCGTCCTCGGAGGCCGCCGGGTCGCCAACTACCTGCGGGTGCTGACGCTCGAGACGCAGACCCTCGCGCGTGCCTGCGGCAAGTCGCACGTGCACAACCTCGAGCCCGAGGACCTCGTCGCGCTGACGGTGGAAGCGGCGGCGATGGCGCGCGTGCCGCTCGCGGGGACAGACTGGATCCCCGGCGTCGGCGGCCCCTAACCGACCCGTCGCCCGCGGGCTGTCAGCCGAGCGTGTGGAGCGGCACCTCGTAGAAGTCCACGGCTGAGCGGCCGCCTGCATGACCGGGGCCAGCGTTCATGACCTCGTGTCCTCGGCGAAGTGCCTCCTCGCTCTCGAACAGGGTTACCCTAAGCGCTCCGCCCGAGACACGATCGACGTGCAGGAGGAACTTCGCGTTGGCGACTGTGAGGCGCCCGCCGATGCGTCGCAGGTCGAACGATGGCTCGCTGGAACGGCGACCGCCACGGCCGCGCCTCCGCCGGGGTGTCCTGGGGCCGCGCGAGGGCCTCCGCACCGTCCTCACGTCGTGCCCTTGTCACGAGCGCCGTGGCACTTACAGTGAGTGAAGTGCGATCGATGGCAGCAATCCTGGTCGTTGTGGCGGTCTGCTTCGTTGCCGAGGCAGGAGCCGAGGACCGATACGCTGGGCGCACACAAGCCGAGGCCATCACCGAGGCTAAGGGCTCGCTTTCGGCGCTTCTCGTCTCGTTCTCCGGCGTGGGCATGACCGCCAAGAACGTGATCGCGATGCGACGTCTCTTCGATTACGGGACGTGGCGTGCCGCGCGGAGCCGCTGCGGAAAGCGCCCGGCCTGGCGGGTCAGTTTCACCCAGACGCGAAGCCAGTATGAGCGCGCCCGTCTGGCGGCGGCGCGCTCATTCCCGCAGATGGCCGACGACGTGCAGCCATACTCGTCGAAACCCGAGAGCTGGTATCTGAGCCGCAAGGGTCTTGAGCTGACCTGCAACTGACAGGGCCACCATGAGTCCCACGGCCGGGCGGTGTCGCGGCGGGAACCGTGGTTCCAGCACGCGAGCCCGTCGCTCGCCCGTCGACGAGGTAGTGATGGTCGCCGGCAACTCGCCGCGCTTGGCGGGCCGCTTCACGAGGCTTCGCTGGCGATCCTGCGCGGCGCTGCAGGTTCGCAGTGAGGAGCTCGAGAGGGGGGTGGATCCGGGGCTGTCGAGCGTAGTCAGGCGATGTCTCAGTCGCGTGTGCGAGTGTCCCTTACGCCTGCAAGCGCTTTGATTCATCGTCCGGCGCCGAGGCGCCGAGCCCTCGCGAGATCGCGGCTGTCCGCTCGAGCAGCAGCGGGAGCGCCCTGCGAGCGACCGCGCGTCCGAAGCGAGGGACGGGGCCCTGGAGGGCGACGATGCCCGCCAGCTCGCCGCCGCGGCCGAAGACGGGGGCCGCGATCGCGTTCAGGTTCGGCTCGCGCTCCTCGTAGGCCTCCGCCCAGCCGGCCCGGCGGATGCGCGCCACCTCCCGCTCGAGCGCAACGGGGTCGGTGATTGTGCGATCGGTGTAGGGGACGAGTGGGGTGGAGGCGACGCGGTTCCCGAACGCGAGCATCGTCTTGCCGGCCGCCGTCGCGTGCGCCACGGATGGACGGCCGAGGCTCGTCGCCCCGTGCACATAGTACGGGCTAGCGACGAAGTCGACCGTGATCGCGTCGGGCTCGGCCGGCACCGAGAGCGTGGCGGTCTCGCCGGTGGCCGCCACGAGCGCCTCGAGATGCGGGCGTGCCACGGCGCGGATGTCCAGCCGAAGGAGCACCAGGTTCGCGAGCTGCACGAGGCGGATTCCGAGGCGATACCTGCCTGTCGCCGGCACCCGCTCGGCGTAGCCGGACTCGACCAGCGTCCCCAGCTGCCGGGACACGGTGCTTGCGGTCGTGCCCAGGCGGCGCGCGATCTCGTTCGTCCCGAGCTCACCCTCGAGCGCGAGAACGTCGAGGATCGCGAAGGCGCGCTGCGACGAGGCGACGCGCTCGCGCGAATGTTCACCGGTGCGTGCCATCGAGTAGAGTTGCACCTTACAGGATGCTATTGCGGAGCACGCAACTCAGGCGGCGGGCCGATGGAGCGAGGGGATGACGTTCCTGCTCGAGTGCCCGAACTGCGGGCTGCGCGACGTCTACGAGTTCAGGTTTCAGGGTGAGGTGACGAAGCGCCCGACGGGGCAACCGTCGCAGCGCGAGCTCTCGGCCTACGTGTACTTCCGCGAGAACGTCGCCGGCGTGCAGCGAGAGTGGTGGTACCACCGAGCAGGCTGCGGCGACTGGTTCCTCGCCGAGCGCGATACGCGCACGAACGAGGTTCTTCGAACGGAGCTTCCGGCCCCGGCTTCCGAGGACGGCGGATGAGGCTCGACCCGCAGCCGCGCGAGCTGATCGACCGCGGCTCGCGTCTCACCTTCGCCTTCGCGGGCAGCACGGTGGCCGCGTTCGCCGGCGACACGATCGGCTCGGCCCTCTACGCCGGTGGGCGGCGCGTCTTCTCGCGCAGCTTCAAGTACCACCGGCCGCGCGGCCTCTACTGCTGCTCGGGCCGGTGCCCGAACTGCCTGATGACCGTGGACGGCGTGCCCAACGTGCGCGTCTGCGTCGAGCCCGTGCGCGAGGGCATCGACGTGCGCGCGCAGAACGTGCTCGGCTCGGTCGACCGCGACGTCCTGAACGTCGTCGATCGCATCGGCGGGCCGTTCACGCCGGTCGGCTTCTACTACCGCACGATGATCCGCCCGCGGCGCGCGTGGCCGCTCTACGAGCGGTTCCTGCGCAACGTCGCCGGGCTCGGCCGGGTGCCGACCGGCGGCGGGCCGCGCCGTTACGACACCGAGCACCTGCGCGTGGACGTGCTGGTGATCGGCGGCGGACACTCGGGTAGGCAGGCCGCGGCCGAGGCGGCCGCCGGCGGCGGCCGCGTGCTCCTCGTCGACGAGCGCGGCGGGTTCGACGCCGAGGGCTACGACGTGATCGCGCCCGCGCGTGCGATCGGGATCTACGAGGGCCGGCTCGTCCCGGTCGACGCGGGCAACGTCCTCTACCGCGTTCGCGCCGGACGGATCGTCGTCGCGACCGGCTCGCTCGAGCAGCCGCTCGTGCATCCCGGGAACGACCTCGTGGGGGTGATGCTGCCCGGGGCCGTGCGCCGGCTCGTGGACGACTGGGCGATCAGGCCGGGAGAGCGCGCCGTCGTCGTCTCCGCCGACGAGCGCGGGCTCGGGATCGTCGAGACCCTCGAGCGCGCGGGCGTCGAGGTCGCCGCCGTCGCCGATCTTCGGGCCGCGAGCCCGTCCGCGATCGCAGCCGCCGGCCGGGGCGGCAGGCTCGCCTCGGTAACGATCGGATCGGGCGAGCCCGTGGCCTGCGACCTGCTGGTCGTCTCGGGCGGCCGCCAGCCCGCGTACTCACTGCTCGCCCAGGCGGGCGCCCGGGTCGAGTACGAGGCCGGCAGCGGCGCGTTCTTCGCGACGAATCTCCCGGCGGGCGTCGAGGCGGTCGGCTCGGTCGCGGGCGCCCCGGCGCGGGCCGCCGTGCCGGCGCCGAGCTACGCGTCCGCCAAGGGCGACCGCTCCTTCGTCTGCCTCTGCGAGGACGTGACCGAGAAGGATCTGAAGCGGGCGGTCGCCGAGGGCTTCGACTCGATCGAGCTCGCGAAGCGCTACACGACGGTGACGATGGGCCCCTGCCAGGGGAAGCTCTGCCACGTCCCTTCGATCCGCCTGCTCGCCCGCGAGACCGGGACGGCCGAAGACGCGATCGGCACCACGACGGCGCGCCCGCCGTGGGAGCCGGTCGAGCTCGGCCTGCTCGCCGGGCGCCACCACGAGCCGATGAAGCGCTCGCCGCTCCACTTCCGCCACGAGCAGGCGGGCGCTCGAATGATGTGGACGGGAGCCTGGAGGCGCGCGTACGACTACGGCGACGTCGCCGCCGAGGTGCGGGCGGTGCACGAGAGCCTCGGCGTGATCGACGTCTCGACGCTCGGCAAGCTCGTCGTCGAGGGCCCCGACGCCGCGACGCTGCTCGATCGGCTCTACCCCAATCGCTTCTCCGACCTCGCAGTCGGCCGGATCCGCTACGGGGTTGTCACGAGCGACGGCGGCCGGATCATCGACGACGGCACGGTCGCGCGGCTCGCGGACGACTGCTTCTACGTCACAACGACCTCGACCGGCTCCGATGCGGTCTGCGAGTGGTTCGAGTGGTGGAACGCCGTCTGGGGCTACGACGCCGAGATCGTCAACGTCACCGGGGCGCTCGCGGCCGTGAACCTCGCCGGCCCGAGCGCGCGCGAGGCGCTTCGCTCGCTCACCAAGGCCGACGTCTCCAGCGAAGCGCTGCGCTACCTCGACGCGCGAGAGCTGCAGGTCGCCGGCGTGCCGTGCCTCGCGCTGCGGATCGGGTTCGTGGGCGAGCTCGGCTACGAGCTCCACTGCCCGGCGAGCACGGCCGAGCACCTCTGGGACGCCCTCGTCTCGGTGGGCGCGCGGCCGTTCGGTCTCGAGGCGCAGCGCGTGCTCCGGCTCGAGAAGGCACACGTGATCGTCGGGCAGGACACCGACTCGGAGTCGAACCTGCTCTCGGCGGGCATGCCCTGGATCCTCAAGCTCGACAAGGACGACTTCGTCGGCCGCTTCGCCGCCGAGCTCGTGCAGGAGCGCGGCGTCCGAGAACGGCTCGTCGGCTTCACGCTGCCGGCCGGGACTCTGCCGGAGGAGGGCGCGCAGGTCGTCTCCGGCGGACGCCCCGTCGGGCGCGTGACGAGCGTGCGGGCGAGCGAGCGCGTGGGGCGGACGATCGGCCTCGCCTGGGTCGGGCCGGAGCTCGCCCAGGATGGCGCCGAGCTCGCGATCCGCGTCGGCGAGGTCGACGAGCGCGCGACCGTGACGCTCGCGCCCTTCTTCGACCCGGAGGGGGAGAGGCTCCGCTCGTGAGCATCGGCTTCCTCTCACCGGCCAATGCCGCCGCCGACGTGGCGATCGTCTCGCCGATCAGGCACACGCTCGGCAACGGCATCACCGACGTCTCGCATCTCGGCAAGCTCGAGCTGCACGGCCCGCTCGACGGGGTCGAAGCGGAGCCAGGTGAGGAGCTCCTGCGGCTCGCGCCGCGGCGCGCGCTCCTCGTCACCGAGGGCCCTCCGGCAGCGGCGGGCGAGCGCCTGCGCGCCGCCGGCGTGCGTGCCTACGACGTCACGGCGGCGCTCGCGGCGTTCGAGTTCGAGGGCGAGGACACGCTCCGGCGCCTCACCGACCTCGATCCGGCGAGCCTCCCCACGGCGGGTGCGATCGCCCGCGGCACCCGGGCGGTGATCGACGACCGCGGCGGCGGCCGCTACCGCGTCTTCGTCGCCCAGGAGCTCGCTCACCACGTCGCCGAGGTCGTGCTCGACACGCTTAGAGGGCTCGGCCGGTGAAGGATCTCTTCCGCATCCGTCGCATGTGGCGGCCCCGTCGCGAGCTCAAGCGCCGCTACGACGTCGTGATCGTCGGCGGCGGCTCACACGGCCTCGCGACCGCGTACTACCTGGCGCGGAACCACGGCATCCGCGACGTCGCGGTGCTCGAGCAGTCCTACATCGGCTCGGGCGCGGCCGGCCGCAACACGACGATCATCCGCTCGAACTACCGCACGCCGGAAGGCGCGGCCTTCTACAAGCGGAGCGTCGAGCTCTACGAGGGTCTCTCCGCTGAGCTCGACTTCAACCTGATGTTCTCGCAGCACGGCCACCTCACGCTCGCGCACTCGGACTCCGCGATGCGCGTGATGCGCGAGCGCGCCGAGGTCAACAAGTTGCTCGGGATCGACTCCGAGGTGGTGTATCCCGACCAGCTCGCGAGACTCTGCCCCCAGCTCAACCTCGGCCCGCACCAGACCTGGCCAATCCAGGGCGCGCTCTACCACGCCCCCGGCGGGATCATCCGCCACGACGCCGTCGTCTGGGGCCTCGCCCGGGCCGCCGACCGTGCCGGCGCGGAGCTCCACCAGGGGACCGAGGTGACGGGGATCGAGGTCGCCGGCGGCCGCGCGACCGCGGTCCAGACGAACCGCGGTCGCGTCGAGGCCGGCGTCGTGATCAGCGCCACGGCCGGCTGGTCGACGCTCGTCTGCGGGCTCGCCGGTGTCCGACTCCCGATCACCACTCACATCCTCCAGGCGTTCGTGACCGAGGCGGTGAAGCCGTTCCTGGACAAGGTGATCGTCTCGGCGCAGATGCACGTGTACATCTCGCAGACCGACCGCGGCGAGATGCTGATCGGCGCCGAGATCGAGCCGTACACGACCTACAGCTCGGCCGGCACGTTCCCCTTCCTCGAGTACTCGGCGCGCCACTCGCTCGAGCTCTTCCCGCAGCTCGAGCGGCTGCGCGTGCTGCGCTCGTGGACCGGCCTCTGCGACCTCTCGCCCGATTACAGCCCGATCCTCGGGCAGACCGAGGTCGCGAACTTCCACCTCTCGGCCGGCTGGGGGACCTACGGCTTCAAGGCTGCCCCGGTCGTGGGCGAGACGCTGGCCGAGCTCGTCGCGACCGGTAGGACGCCGGAGCTGATCGCGCCGTTCGCGCTCGAGCGCTTCCACACGGACACGCTCGTGTCCGAGCTTGCCGCGGCCGCGGTCTCGCACTGAGCAGCTAGAGCCGCGAGCCGCCGTTCACGCCCAGCACGTGGCCGGTCATGAACGACGACATCTCGCTCACGAGGTAGACGCAGCTCGCCGCAATCTCCTCGGGGCGGCCGAGCCGGTTGAAGAGGGTGCGGGCGCCGGCGGTCGCCTTCTGCTCGGCCGTCGCGGCCCCGAGGGCGACCGTGTCGGTCGGGCCCGGTGAGATCGCGTTGACGCGCACGCCGTAGGGGCTCGCCTCGCGGGCGAGCGACTTCGTCATCGCGATCACCGCGCCCTTCGCCGCCGCGTAGTGCGAGCCGGGGCTGATGCTCCCGTACTCGCCCGCCGTGGAGGCGAAGTTCACGACGGAGCCCCTCCCGCGCTCGATCATCGAGGGCAGCACCGTGCGACAGGCGACGAACGCCGTCGTCACGTTCGCCCTGAGCATCTCCTCGAGCTCGGCGACCGTGATCTCCTCGAAGGGCCTCGGCTCCCAGCGGCCGGCACAGGTGATGAGGCCGTCGACCTCGCCGAGCTCGTCTCGCACCTGCCGATGGAACGCGGCAAAGCGCTCCGCGTCGGTGCCGTCGAACGCCGCCGAGGACACCTGCGTCCCCGCGTCGGCGAGCTCGCTCGCGACCGCGTCGACGCCGTCGGACAGGTCGGTGAGGCCGACGCTCGCGCCGGCAGCCGCGAGCGCCCGGGCGACGTGAGCGCCGATCCCGCCCGCTGCGCCGGTCAGGATCACGATCTTGCCGCCGAGCAGGGGCTCAGCCACGAGTGACCTTGCCGAATGCGTGGGAACCTTCGAAGAACGCCGGCAAATCCGCGTCAGAATAGACGTGCATGCCGCCCGCCAACTCGAACCAAGAGCCGCGCCGCGGAGGTGTGCTCCGCGAGGGCTACGACTACGACTTCTCGCGCACCGATCCGACCGGCGCGCATGTCGATCCGGCCTGGTGCGCGATCTACGAGACGGTGACGATCTCCGGGCCCGACGGCGAGCTCGGTCCGATGCTCGCCGAGTCGTGGCGGCAGGATCCCGAGCGCGAGAACCTCTGGCGCTTCCGGATCCGCCCGGGCCTCGCGTACCAGTCGGGCACGCCGTGCGATGCTCACGCGGTCGCCGAGGCGCTCCGCCTCCACGGCGACCCGGTCGAGGCGCCGATCAACGCGTTCTTCTGGCGAAACGTCGCCGGGGTCGAGTCCGAGGGCGACGAGGTGCTCGTCGAGCTCCACGAGCCCAGCGCCGGCATGCCACGCCTCCTTCGCTCCTGGCACTCAGCGATCCACAACCAGGCGGCTCGGCGTGCCGCCGGCGACGAGTTCGGCCGCACCACCTGCGACGGAACCGGCCCCTTCACGTTCGTCGAGTCCGTCTCCGGCGCGCACCTCGACGTCGCTCGCTGGGACGGCTGGCCGGGCGCTCGCACGAGCTGGGAGTCGAACCGCGGCCCTGCCTATCTCGACGGCGTCCGCTGGATCCCGATCCTCGACGATCGCGAGCGCGCCGCTGCCCTCGAGCGTGGCGAGATCGACTGCCTCCAGAACGCCTCGCTGCTCGACGTCGACCGTCTGGCGGCGAATCCGGAGCTGGAGGTGATCGAGTTTCAGCAGTCGGCGCTCGTCTACATGGGCGTCGACTGCGAGGGCGCCGGCGAGGACGTGCGTGTGCGGCGCGCGATCTCGCTGGCGATCGACCGGCAAGCGCTCGTCGATCACGACCTCGGCGGCCACGGCTGGCCGGCGTTCTCGCCGATCCCGTCGCACTCGCAGTGGTACGCACCCGAGGTCGAGTCCTCGGGCGGCTTCGACCCGCGTGAGGCGGCGCAGCTCCTCGATGCCGCCGGCCTGGAGGCGGGCCCGGACGGGACGCGGCTCGTGCTGCCCACCGTCGTCGTCAACGACGCCGTCGTGCGACGCGTCGCCGAGACGATCCGGCAGCTGCTGGCCAAGGTGGGCGTCCGGCTCGAGCTGGAGGTGATCGCGGCCTTCGACGAGTTCTACGGCCGCCTGAACCAGCATCCGCCGGCGTTCATCTCGAAGTGGTTCTGGCCCGAGCCGGTCGACGCGATCGTCGGCTTCATCGCCACCTGGGGCCAGGACGGCGGCCCGAACTTCCAGCGCTCGAGCGACGCGGCGCTCGACCGCGCCTGCCGAGGCCTGGGAGCTCGCGCGCGACGACGTCGAGCTGCGCGCCGCGGCGCGCGACATCCAGCTCCGCGCCGCCGAATGCCTGCCGCTCGTCCCGCTCTTCGCACCGGCGGCCGTCTGGGCGCACCACCGGCGCGTGCGCAACTGGCGGCCGAACCGCCACGATCTCTATCCACTCTACGGCGACGTGTGGCTCGCCGACGCCTAAGGAGGCACCGATGTCCGACGCCCCGGCCGCAGCGAAGCAGAAGAAGTGGTACGACCCGACCTACTGTGGGGGGATGTCGCCCGAGGAGGTCGATGCATTTCTCGGCAGCTCCGACTCGAACTGGCTGTGCCGGCTCGGCGTGCTCAAGGAGGACGGCTGGCCCTTCCTGACGCCCATGTGGTACCAGTGGCGCGACGGCTCGTTCTGGGTCGTCGGCCGCAAGCGCTCGGCGTGGGTGCAGGACCTGATCCGCGACCCGCGCTGCTTCGTCTGCATCGACGAGGCGGAGATGCCTCCCGAGGGAGGTCTCAGGAAGGTGCTCTGCAAGTGCAGGGCCGAGGTCGTCGAGGGGCCCGTCGTCGCGGAGGGCTCGCAGTGGGTTGCGGTCGCCCACGAGATGGCGGGGCGCTACACCGGCCCGGAGGGGCAGGAGAGCCTGAAGGCGAGCTACGGCTGGGAGCGCTACCTCGTGCGGCTCGACCCTGTGCCGGGTGGGATGACCACGTGGCAGGGCGTCGGCTGGGCCAAGCGCTACCTCGACCCCGAGCAGCTGGCCCAGCTCGAGGCGCTGATGGCCGAGATGGCGGCCTCGCAGTGACCGGCGGGATCGAGGCCGTCGCGACGCCCTCGCTGGGCGAGCTCTGCGAGCGCTTCCGGCGCCTCTACCTCTCGGCTGTCTGCGACGCGCTCTTCCACCTCGGGCTGGAGGAGAAGGTGCTGCCGAGCTCGCTGCGGCCGCTCTTCGCGGAGTCGCGGATCGTCGGCGAGGCGTTCACGGTGGAGGGCCACGACATCCCGCGCGTCGGCTGGGACGAGGGGATCGAGCGCATGCGGCCGTATCTCGAGATGTTCGAGCGCCTCACGCCGGACTCGGTGCTCGTCTCGACGACGCCCGGCGGGACGGCCGGGCACTTCGGCGAGCTGACGGCGAACGCGGCACGGGCGCACGGCTGCGTCGGCACGATCCTGGACGGGAACCTCCGCGACATCGAAGGCCTGCGCGCGATCGGCTTCCCGGTCTTCTACCGCGACCTCTCGCCGCTGAACGGGATCGGCCGCTGGGAGATGACCGCCTCGCAGCAGCCGATCGCGATCGGCGGCGTGGTCGTGAACCCGGGCGACATCGTCTTCGCCGAGTTCGACGGGATCCTCGTCGTCCCGCGCGCGGATGCGGCCGCCGTGCTCGGGCGCGCCGAGGAGATCGTCGGCGGCGAGGGCCGCGTGCGCGACGAGGTCCAGCGACGGCAGCTCGCCCTGGTCGAGCTTCCAACGGCATGGCTACATCTAGGGCGCGTGTCGAGGCGGCGATCGCCGCGCGGGCGCTCGACGCGCGACGCTCGGCGATCCGCGAGGTCTTCGACGCGGCCAACAGGATCCCCGACGCGATCCGGCTCGAGATCGGCGAGCCGAGCTTCCGCACGCCGGGCTTCGTGGTCGACGCCGCCTTCGCCGCCGCGGCGGCCGGCCGCACCGGGTACACCCCGAACGGGGGCTACCCGAGTCTGCGCGAGCTGCTCGCCGAGAAGATCGAGCGCGTCGACGGGTTCGCGGTCGACCCCGATCAGGTCGTCGTCACGCCCGGGGCGATGAACGCGCTCTTCTCGATCTACCTCGCGCTGCTCGAGCCGGGCGACGAGGTGCTGCTGCCGACGCCGGGCTTCCCGAACATGGACGAGATGGTGCGCCTGCTCGGCGGCGAGCCCGTCTTCTACCGGCTGACCGCGCCCGGCGGCTACCTGCCCGCGCGCGAGCGAGCTCGAGGCGCTCCTCACCCCGAGGACGAAGGCGATCTTCGCCAACACGCCGGGCAACCCGACCGGCGCCGTCTTCCCGGCGGACACGGTGCGCGAGCTGGCCGAGCTCGCCGCCGAGCGAGGCGATCTGGCTCATCGCCGACGAGGTCTACGACGAGCTCGTCCTCGACGACGTGCCCCACGTCTCTGCCGCCGCGCTCGTGCCGGAGGCGCCGATCGTCTCGGTCTACAGCTTCTCGAAGGTGTACGCGATGACCGGCTGGCGGCTCGGCTACTGCGCCGCCCCTCCGCGCCTCGCCGACGTGCTGCGCAAGCTCCAGGAGCCCGAGGTCTCGTGCCCGTCGGCGATCTCGCAGCATGCGGCCGAGGCCGTGCTCCGCGGGCCGCGCGACGAGTTCGACCTCGATGCGCGACGCCTATCGCGAGCGGCGCGACCGGGCCGTCGGGGTCGCGGCCGCGAACGGCCTCGAGGTCTTCCGCACGCAGGGCACCTTCTACATGCTCGTCGACGTCTCGGCGGCTGGGCTCTCGGCGCGCGACTTCACGCTGCGCCTGCTCGACGAGCTCCACGTCGCAGTCGCACCGGGCGAGGTCTTCGGCCCCGGCGGCGACGGGCTCGTGCGGATCTCGTTCGCGGTCGAGCCCGACGTGCTGGCCGAGGGCATGGCGAAGATCGCACGCGCGGTCGAGACCTTTGCTGCATGACCGACGCGGCGCTCGTCGAGTTCCTGCGCGAGCGCCGCGACGAGCATCGTCGAGTTCGCCCGCGAGCTCGTCGCGACGCCGAGCCCGAACCCGCCGGGTGACGAGCGGGCGGTCGCTGCACTCGTGGCCGGGAAGCTGCGGCAGCTCGGCGTCACGCGCGTCGAGACGGTCGGGTCGGCCGAGGAGCGGCCGAACCTGATCGCCCGCGCGGGTGGCGACGGCCGCACGCTGATCCTGGGCGGTCACCTCGACACGAAGCCGCCGGGCGACCTCGCCGAGTGGACCCGCGATCCCTACGGCGCGACGGTCGAGGACGGCGAGCTCCACGGCGTCGGCTCCGGCGACATGAAGGGCGCGGTCGCCGGCGATGGTCTTCGCGCTGGCCGCGCTCGAGCAGTGCGGCCTCGAGCGCGGCGGCGTGACGCTCGTGCTCACCGCCGACGAGGAGGCCGGCTCGCGCCTCGGAAGTCAGTGGCTCGCCGACTCCGGCCGGCTGGCCGGCGACGCGGCGCTGCTCGGCGAGCCGTGCGGGATCGTCCGCGAGTGGGAGGCGATCGACACGGTCTCGCGCGGCGCCGCCCTCTTCAAGGTGCGCGTGCGCGGGACGCAGATGCACTCGAGCATCTCCGATCGCCTGCCCTCCGTGAACGCGACGGTGCAGATGGCGCGACTCGTCGACCGGATGGACCGTGAGCTGCTCGGCCGCTTGCGACGACCGGACGGCTCGGCGCTCCCGACCGTGAACGTCGGCGTCACCGCCAGGGCGGGCGTCTTCTACGGCGTCTACCCCGGCGAGGCCGAGTTCGGCTGCGACATCCGCACGCTGCCGGGCATGGAGCGCGAGGCCGTCGAGCAGGACATCGCGGGCTTGCTGCGCGACGCGGCCGCAGAGGAGCCCGAGCTCGACGCCGAGCTCGACTTCGAGCTCTGGCTTCCGGCGACCGAGATCGACCCGGCGCACCCGCTCGTCGCGGCGCTGCGCGCAGGCCAGCGGGATCGTGCTCGGCGACGAGCGTCCCGTCGGCGTCTTCCCCGGAGCGACGGACGCCCCGCACTTCCAGCTCACCGCCGGGATTCCCGACGGTCGCCGCCTTCGGCCCCGGCTTCCTTCCGCGCGCCCATGCGCCGAACGAGAGCGCGCCGATCGAAGGGATCCTCCAGGCGGCCGAGCTCTACGCGCTGGCGGCCCGCCGGTTCGTCGAGGCGGCATGACGGTCGTCGACGCCCACGCGCACGTCTTCGCGGCCCTCTCCGACCGCTTCCCGCGCGACGTCCACGAGGCCTTCTTCCCGGCCGAGGCCGAGGCGACGGCGGAGGAGCTGCTCGCGGAGATGGGGCGCGCAGGCGTCGACCGCGGCGTGCTCGTGCCGCTGTCCCACCACGACGAGTACGTCCGGGACTGTCTCGAGCGGTATCCGGGGCGGTTCGCCGCGATCGGAGTGCAGGCGCCGGGCGCCGTCGACGTCGAGGCTTACCGTCGACGACGCGAGGCGGCGGGGCTCCAGGGGCTGCGGCTCTTCGCGCTCGGCGAGGCGGGCGCGGTTCGCGCCGAGGACGTCGCCGCCTTCCCGCTGCTCGCCGAGCTCGCACACGGCGGCGACAAGCTCTGGTTCTACGGCGGCCGGGAGCAGATGGCGCTGCTCGAGCTCGTGCTCGCCGAGCTCCCCGAGCTCACCGTCGTCCTCAACCACCTCGGCTTCTGGCCGACCGCGTTCCACGCCGACGAGCACGGACGCCCGCGCTTCGACAGCACTTACACGGCGGAAGGGCTCGAGGCCGTCACAGAGCTCGCACGGTTCCCCCGCGTGTTCGTCCTCTGCACCGGCATGTACGCGTTCGCCGCCGGGCCGTGTCCTTACGACGACCTGCGTCCCGTGACCGCCGCGCTTCTCGGGGCCTTCGGCGCGGAGCGGCTCCTGCTCGGCTCGGACTTCCCCTGGATCCGCGCCGAGCCGGGCTACGCGGCGACGATCGACGCCGTCCGCTCCCACTTCGCAGGGCTCGACGACGCGGCGCAGGCCCGGGTCTTCGGCGGCAACGCCGTCGAGCTCTTCTTCTCCTGAGCCCCGACGGCACTCGGCGCAGGTCAGTCGAAGAGGCCCGCCTCGTGCGCGAGCACGACTGCCTGGACGCGGTCGCGGAGGTGGAGCTTCTGGAGGATGTGCGTGACGTGGGTCTTGACGGTCGTCTCGCTGATGTAGAGCTCGTGCCCGATCTCCGCGTTCGAGAGGCCGCGAGCGATCAGGCGAAAGACGTCGCGTTCGCGCTCGCTGAGCTGGTCGAGCTCCTTCGGAGGCGCCGGATGCGAGACGCGCGTGAACTGCTCAATTACGCGCTTCGTGATCGCCGGTGAGAGGAGTGCGTCGCCGGCGGCGACAGTGCGGATCGCGGCGATCAGCTGCTCGGGCGGGTCGTCCTTGAGCACAAAGCCGCTGGCGCCCGCGCTGAGTGCCTCGTAGACGTACTCGTCGAGGTCGAACGTGGTCAGGATCAGGACCCGGGCTGCGTCGTCAACCGCCAGGATCCGCCGCGTCGCCTCGAGCCCGTCGAGCTCGGGCATGCGGATGTCCATCAGGATGACGCTCGGATTGAAGCGCGCGGCTTTGTCGACCGCTTCGAGGCCGTTCGCCGCCTCGGCCACCACCTCGATGTCCTCCTCGCCGGAGAGGAGCATGCGGAAGCCGGCGCGGACCATCGACTGGTCGTCGACGACGAGGACGCGGATGGTCACGCCCCCTCCCGGTGCCGGCAACGCCGGACGGAGCCTCCGTCGAGCCTGAGGCTCACTGTCGGTCGTCGACCAGCGGGAGGCGTGTGCTGAGCACGAAGCCGCCGCTGTTGGCCATTCCTGCGCTCATCTCGCCGCCGAAGATCTTGACACGTTCGTGGACGCCGACGAGCCCGTGACCGAGGCCGTCGCTCGCCGAGCTGCCCACGCCGTCGTCACGGACCTCGAGCTGAAGCTCGTCGGGCGCGTAGCGGAGGGTCACGTCGGCGTGGCTGGCGTGTGCGTGCTTGAGCGCGTTCGTCAGGCCTTCCTGGACGATGCGGTAGACGGAGAGGTCGATCGCGCGCGGAAGCGGGAACGGCTCGCCGTCGACGTGCAGCTGGACGGGCAGGCCGGCGCGGCCGACATCGTCGAGCAGCGAGTCGAGGCGGTCGAGGCCGGGCTGCGGCGTGAGCTCGGCCTCGTCCCCGTCGGTGCGCATCGCGGCCAGGAGGCGACGCATCTCGGAGAGGGCCGTGCGGCCGGTCTGCTCGACGCCCCTGAGCGCCTCGCGATCCTCGGCCGGCGCGCCGGAGAGCTTGTGCCTGACGGCGCCGACCTGGAGCACCATCACGCTGACGGCGTGGGCGACGATGTCGTGCAGCTCGCGCGCGATCCGTGCGCGCTCCTCCGCCACCGCGATCCGCGCCGCCGCGTCCCGCTCCCGCTCGGCCAGGATCGCGCGTAGCTCGGCTGCTTCGACCTGCACGGTGCGCTCGCGGAGCGCGTAGCCCGCGACCCACGCGGCCACGAACCGGAGGGGGATGAAGATGTACCAGCTGGTCATCTGCGAGCCAGGGATGTTGTCGACCACGATCACCATCGAGCCGAGCACGATCGCGAGGCCGATGCCCGCCTGCTTGCTGTCGCGCAGGTTCCCGAGCAGGAACGCGGTTGCGAGTCCGACGACGCCGAGGCTGCCGATGAACGGGATCAGCAGCCCGTCGACGTACGTGATCGCTGCGGCGATGAGCCAGTAGGCCGCCGGAGCGGCGAAGGGGAAGCGCCGGCGGAAGAAGAGCGGCATGACGAGGACCGCCACCGCAGGGATCGAGAACCACAGCGTCGTCGTCGGCGCGCCCGGCGAATCGCGTCCGACCACCAGCTCGAGGATGCTCGCGATCGCGAGAACCGCGATCAGCAGCTCGAACCAGTACTCGCGCGTGAGGTCTTCGATCCGGCTCACGCGCGGAAGCTACTCCACCGCTCTCGTTCCGCGCCTCCTACCTGAGTAGGACTCGAGGTTGCCTTCTCACGACGCCGTGGATGTTCAGCGCGAGTTGCGCTCCACGGGTAGCCGGGCGTTGAGGACGAAGCCGCCTCCGGGAGCGGGGCCTGCGGTCATCTCGCCGCCGTAGATCTTCACCCGTTCGCGGATGCCGACGAGGCCGTAGCCGCCGCCGCCCCCTCCGTTGCCCGTGCCGTCGTCGCGGACCTCGATCTCGAGCTCGTCGGGCGCGAAGCGGAGGGTCACGTCGGCGTGGCTCGCATGCGCGTGCTTGAGCGCGTTCGTCAGGCCTTCCTGGACGATCCGATAGGCGGAGAGCTCGACCGCGGGCGGCAGCGGCGCCGGCTCGCCCTCGACGCGCAGGTCGGCGGGAAGGCCGGCGCGGCCGACCTCCTCAAGGAGCGAGTCGAGGCTGCCGACGCCCGGCTGGGGAGCGAGGTCGACGCCGTCGCCGTCGCGCCGCATCGCGTCGAGGAGGCGGCGCATCTCGCCGAGAGCCGTCCGGCCGGTCTCCTCCACGCCGCGGAGCGCATCCGCGTCGTCGGTGAGCGTCGGCGGCAGCTTGTGCCGGACGGCGCCGACCTGGAGCACCATCACGCTGACGGCGTGAGCGACGATGTCGTGGAGCTCGCGGGCGATCCGTGTGCGCTCCTCGGCAACGGCGATGCGGGCCGCCGTCTCGCGTTCCCGCTCGGCCTGGGTCGCGCGGGCTTCTGCGGCGTCCGCACGCTCGGCACGCTCGCGCAGCGCGAAGCCCGCGAGCCAGCAGATCGCGAAGAGGAGCGGGATGAAGACGAGCTCGCTGGCCGAGTGGTTCGGCGCGTTGTAGACGATGATCGCCGCGCAGCCGAGGACGACTGCGAGGCCGATCCGCGCCTGGAAGACGTCCTGCAGGTTCCCGAGCAGGAAGGCGCCTGCCATCCCGAGGACGAAGATGGTGGTCATGAAGGTGACGAGCCGTCCGTCGGCGAACGAGAGCGCGGCGGCCACGAGCCAGTACGCCGCGGGGCCGGCGAAGGGATAGCGCCGCCTCGCGAAGACCGGGAGCACGAGGATCGCGATCGCCGGCACGCAGAACCACAGCGTCGTCGTCGGGGCCGATTCCGAGTCACGCCTGACGGAGACCTCGAGCATGGCTTCGATCGCGAGCAGGGCGACGACAGCGTCGAACCAGTACGTGCGCGCGAGGTGTCCGATCCGGCTCATGCACTGAACGTACTGCACGGCTCTCGCTCGCTGCCTCCTACCTGAGTACGACTGGGAATCGTCGGCGAGTCCGAGCCCGAATCCGGCTTGCCGACGACGCCGCCGCGCCGGCCGGCTCCTAGCGTCCCCGCCATGGAGTTCGGATCAGGAACGGCACGCGAGTTGGTGGGAGCCCCGACGACCGGGCGCCCCGCAGCTCGCGGAGCCCAACTACCCATCCAGTCACCGAAGGAGGAACAGGAAATGTCCGGCACGCACAACAGAAGTCGCCGTAACGGTGGGTCCAACCTCGCGGCCCGGATGGGTCGCTGGAGCGCGAGTCACTGGAAGACCGCGACGTTCGGCTGGCTCGCGCTGGTGATCGTCGCCTTCGGGATCGGCGGCGCGGTCGGGATGAAGAACATCGACCCGAACAACGCCGGGCCGGGCGAGTCCGGCCGCATGGATCGGATCCTCGACGCCGGGTTCAAGCAGCCCGCCGGCGAGAGCGTCCTCGTCCAGAGCACTTCGCTCTCGACGAGCGATCCGGCCTTCAAGGCCGCGATCGCCGACGTGGTCACCGGAATCTCGGGCCTCGACTCCGTCCAGCAGGTCCGCTCGCCGCTCGATCCCGCGAACGCGGGCCAGATCGCGTCGAACGGGCACGCGGCGCTCGTCGAGTTCGAGATCCGCGGCGACGCCGACAAGGCCGTCGACAAGATCGGCCCGGTGCTCGACCGGGTCGACGAGGTACAGCAGGCACACCCGCAGCTCTTCATCGGCGAGTTCGGCGACGCCAGCTCGGTCAAGGCCGTCGAGACGGCCTACGGTGACGACCTGGCGAAGGCCGGGCTGCTTTCACTCCCGATCACGCTGATCATCCTCGTGCTCGCCTTCGGAGCGCTCGTGGCCGCCGGCATTCCGCTGCTGCTCGGCCTGACCGCGGTCTTCGCGACCTTCGGGCTGCTCGCGCTCCCGAGCCACGTGCTGCCGATGGCGATGGAGGTGCCGGCGATCGTGCTCCTGATCGGTCTCGCGGTGGGCGTCGACTACTCGATGTTCTACTTGCGGCGGGTGCGCGAGGAGCGTGCGGCCGGGCGGAGCCAGGATGCGGCGCTCGAGGTTGCCGCCGCCACGTCGGGCCACTCGGTGCTCATCTCCGGCCTGACCGTGATGGCGGCGATGGCCGGCATGTTCCTGACCGGCGACGCGACGTTCGCCTCGTTCGGCGTCGCGACCATCCTCGTCGTCGCGATCGCGGTGCTCGGCTCGCTGACCGTCCTGCCCGCGCTGCTCTCGAAGCTCGGCGACCGGGTCGAGCGGGCTCGCGTCCCGTTCCTCGGCCGGCGCCGGAGCAGCGGCCGCGAGAGCCGGTTCTGGGGCGCGATCATCGACCGCGTGCTCCGGCGGCCGCTCCTCTCGGCGATCCTCGCCGGCGGGCTGCTGGTCGCGCTCGCGCTGCCGGCCCTGAGCATGCGGATCGTTCAGCCGGGCGCCGACACGTTCCCGAAGTCGCTTCCGGTCGTACAGACCTACGACCGCATGCAGCAGGAGTTCCCCGGCACGGCGCTCCCGGCCACGGTCGTCGTGAAGGCCCCGGACGTGAACGCCCCCAACGTGCGCGAGGCGATCGCCCAGCTCGAGCAGCGCGCGGTCGCGAGCGGCCAGATCCACGGGCCCTTCACGGTCGACGTCAACGACGACGCCACCGTCGCGAGCATCACGGTCCCGATGCAGGGAACGGGAACCGACGCGGCGTCGATTGTGGCGATCTCGACCCTGCGCAACCAGGTCATCCCCGAGACGGTCGGCCAGATCTCGGGCGTCGAGGCCGGCGTGACCGGGCTCGGTGCCCGGTGGAACGATTCGGCCGACGAGCTCAAGTCGAACCTGCCGCCGGTGGTCGCGTTCGTGCTCGTGCTCGCATTCGGGCTGATGCTGGTCGCCTTCCGCTCCATCGTCGTCGCGGCCAAGGCGATCGTGCTCAACCTGCTCTCGGTCGCGGCCGCCTACGGCGTCTTGGTGATCGTCTTCCAGTACGGCGTCGCGCAGGGCCTGCTCGGCTTCGGCTCGACCGCCGGGATCGACCCGGTCGTCCCGCTGCTGCTCTTCGTGATCCTGTTCGGCCTCTCGATGGACTACCACGTCCTCGTCCTGGGCCGGATCCGCGAGCTGTTCAACCGCGGCGCGACGATGGACGAGGCGGTCTCGCAGGGCATCAAGTCCACCGCCGGCGTCATCACGAGCGCGGCCGTGGTGATGGTCGCCGTCTTCTCGGTCTTCGCGACGCTGTCGATGCTGATGTTCAAGCAGTTCGGCGTCGGCCTCGCGGCCGCGATCCTGATCGACGCGACGATCGTCCGCGCCGTCCTACTGCCGGCGACGATGAAGCTGCTCGGGGAGTGGAACTGGTACCTCCCCCGCTGGCTCGAGTGGCTTCCCGGCGGCGAGGGCCGCACGTCCGAGTCCCCGTCGGAGCTGCAGCCGGCTCCCACCTCCGTGTAGCGAAGGGTTCCCGCCTCCTACTTCGGTAGGAGGCGGGATCACCTCCTCGGACGAGCACGAATCCGGCCTCGCGACGAGGCCGGATTCGTGTCTGCGGCTTAGCGTCGAGGCGTGAACTCGACCACGAAAGGACGGCACATGAATCCCCCGACGACAACGGTCTACACGCCGGCGCGCATCGTCGCCCTGGCGCTCATCGCCGCCCTCGTGGGCGGCCTCGCGTACCTTCACTTCGGCCGTGACGCCGGCTCGGTCTCCGTGCCCGAAGGACGCCCAGGCCGGCGCCCTCACGCTGCACGACTGCAGCTACGACACCGAGGACGGCTCCTACGACGCCGATTGCGGCACGCTCGTCGTGCCCGAGAACCGGGCCGACACGCAGTCGCGCCTGATCGCGCTGCCGGTCACCCGCATCCACGCCAGCTCGGCCAACCCCGCGGAGCCGATCTTCCGCCTCGAGGGCGGCCCGGGTCTCACGAACATGCACGTTCTCCAAGGCGAGCCGCTTCGCCGACAACCACGACGTCGTCCTGGTCGGCTACCGCGGCGTCGACGGCTCGGTCCGGCTCGACTGCCCCGAGGTCGAGTCGGCGATCGCGCACTCGACCGACCTCCTCGGCAAGAAGTCGATGACCGCGTACGCCGACGGGTTCCGGGACTGCGCGACCCGGCTTCAGGAGAGCGGCGTCGACCTCGCCGGCTACTCGCTCGTGCAGACGGTCGAGGACCTCGAGGCTGCGCGCGTCGCGCTCGGCTACGACCGCATCGACCTCGTGAGCGAGAGCGCCGGGACACGCACGGCGCTGATCTACGCCTGGCGCCATCCGAACGTCATCCACCGGTCGGCGATGATCGGCGTCAACCCGCCCGGTCACTTCCTCTGGGACGGAAAGGCGATCGACGGGCAGCTCGCGCGCTATTCGGAGCTCTGCGCGGGGGACGAGGCCTGCAGCAGCGCGCACCGACGACCTCGCCGCCTCGATGAAGCGGACGGCTGCGGACATCCCCGACCGCTGGCTCTTCCTCCCGATCGACGAGAGCACCGTGAGGGTCGCCAGCTTCTACGGGTTGATGGAGTCGACGTCGGAGGCCGCGCCGCTCTCAGGCCCGATGACTCTCGACTCGTGGCTCTCCGCGGCGAAGGGCGACGCGAGCGGCTTCTGGCTCATGTCACTGATGGGCAAGCTCGTGTTCCCCAAGTCGTTCGTCTGGGGCGAGCTCGCCGCGATGGGCCGGGCCGACGCCGCCGCCGCGAAACGCCGCTTCGCGACGAGCGCGGACGACGGCTCGATCATCGGCAACCCCGGCACGGACTTCATCTGGGCCGGCGGCAGGCTGGCGGACGCCTGGCCGGCCACGCCGGACGACGACAAGTACAGCCGCGCGCGGCCGTCGAACGTCGAAACGCTCCTGATCGGCGGCGAGCTGGACGGCACGACGCCGCCGGCGACGGTCAAGCGCGAGCTCCTCCCGAACCTGCCGAACGGTCACCAGGTCGTCCTCTCCCAGCTCGGGCACACGACGGACTTCTGGTCGTACGAGCCCGAGGCGAGCACCCGGCTCCTCAACACGTTCTTCGACTCCGGCCGGGTGGACGACTCGCTCTACACGCCGGCGCACGTCGACTGGACGCCCGAGGTGACGCAGACGGCGCTCGCCAAGGGCATCGGTGGCGCGATGGTCGGCCTCGCGGCCCTCACCGTCCTGTCGCTGCTCGCGATGGCGCGCCGTGTGCACAAGCGGGGCGGGTTCGGACGCAAGGCGAGCGTGACGTTGCGGTCGCTGTACCCGATCGTCCTCGGCCTGGGCGGGTGGTTCGCCGGCGTCCTGATCGTCACGACGACGATGCCGAGCGTCGCGCTCGACGACGAGCTGCTCGCCGTGCTCTCTGTCGGCGTGCCCATCGGGCTCGGGATCTACCTGGCGTGGGTCCGGCGCGACCGGCCGAGTGAGAGCAAGCGGATCGGGTTCGCGGCCGCCCTGGCGGGCGCGCTCGTCGGCGCGTGGCTCGGGTTCCATTCAGCGACCGACCTGCTCGCCCTCCTCACCGCGATCGCCGGCTCGATCGCAGGAGCGAATCTGCTGCTCGTCCTCTTCGACATGGCGCGGGCCCGGCCCACAAACGGTCAGCCTGTGACGGACACGACGAGGGACATCCACAAGCCAAGCCTCGAGCCGGCGCCGCCTGTCGCCGCCGGGAGGTGATCCGGCCGGTGCGCGGCGTGCGGCGCCGCGGCCGACCAGAAATGGGGAAGGCCCGCGTGAGCGGGCCTTCCCGTGGCGCCCGACGGACAGTCCTACGGGACAGGACCGCGGGGAGTACCGCTGATCCGGCCGGGCCGGAGGGGACGGACGTGCTCGTGGACGTTCTCGAGCGCGTCGCGAAGCGCCGCGAACGCGTCCTCGTCGAGGTGTTCCGCGAAGTGCTCCTGGATCCCGCGCCGGTGGACGAGGCGGGCGGCCTGGAGGGCTTCGGCTCCCTTGGGGGTGATGACGACCTCGATCGCCCGCCGGTCGTGAGGGGGACGCTGCCGTTCCACGAGCCCGGCGTCCTCCATGCGGTCGATGACCCGCGTCAGTCCGCTCTTGCTGGCGAGGATCCGGCTGGCGAGCTCGTTCATGCGGACGGGCTGCTCCGCCTCTTCGAGGTTGACGAGGACGTCGTACCAGCGCAGGTTCATCTCGCCTTCCGCCTGCAGCTCGTCGTCGAGGATGTCGATCAGCGCATAGGCGCACTCGAGGAAGACGCGCCAGGTCGCGCGTTCCTCAGGAGTCGGGCTTGACAGATTTAGTTCGCTATGCAATTGTTCACTCTCGTATTGTCTTGAACAGAACTGTTGCGGAGTGTACCAGTGAAGCTCGACGCCCGAAGGAGCGATGCGATGACCACCACCCTCACCACCGACTCGACTGCAGGACGGCTCCTCCACCGCCCGGTCGCGACCGGCCCTGCGTACTGGGGCCCGGGCGACCACTACACCTTCCTCGTCACCGGCGAGGAGTCCGGCGGCGCCTACTTCGCGATGGAGGCGCTCGTGCCGCCCGGCGGCGGGCCGCCGACGCACATCCACACCCGCGAGGACGAGACCTTCTACCTGCTCGAGGGCGAGATCGAGTTCCTCCTCGGCGACGAGACGATCAGCGCCGGCCCGGGCGACTTCGTCAACATCCCGCGCGGCATCGTCCACCGCTTCACGAACACCGGCACGGAGACGGCGCGGATGGTGCTCACCTTCACGCCCGCGGGGATCGAGCACTGGTTTGCCGAGACGCTCGAGCGCGCGCCGAACGACGTCGGCGTCGAGGACGTGCCCGACAACAGCGACGAGGTCGCTGCGCGCTACGTAGCGGCAGCGCCCCGCTACGGGCTCGAGTTCGTCTGAGCGATCGATCGGAGGGGGCCCGGCCGTTCGCCGGGCCCCGATCTCGTTCGGGGAGGTGGCGCGGCCGAGCGCGCCGGCTACGCGCTGCCGATCCGCTCGGCCGCCTTCTGGTCGAAGCGGAAGTGCGCCTCCGTGACCCCGTCGACGATTCCCGCGAACCGGACGAACGGCCGGTCGGTCTGCAGTTCGAGCCCCGGGAGCCGCCGCAGCGTCTCCTGGAGGAGGATCCGCGTCTCGAGCCTCGAGAGGTCTCCGCCGAGACAGAAGTGCTTCCCCCACCCGAGCGCGACGTGGCGGTTCGGCCAGCGCCGCGGATCGAACTCGTCCGGGCTCGCCTGCTCGACGCCGCTGCTCACCGCCTCGTCGCGGTTGGCCGCGGCGAACCAGATGTGCAGCACGCTGCCGCTGGGGACGTTCAGGTCGCCGAACGCCGAATCCGCGAGCACGAACAGCGGCTTCGTCGGGAAGGGCGTGCCGAAGCGAAGCACCTCCTCGACGATCCGGCGCATCGCGTCCTCGTCGTCGAGGACGCTGCGGGCATAGTCGAGCTCGCCGAACTCGGCGAGCAGCGAGAACGCGTTCACGAAGCTCGTTCCCGTCGTGTCCGAGCCGGCCGTGACGAACCCGTAGACGTACCCGAGCAGCTCGGCGTCGTCGATCTGTCCGTCGCGCCAGGCGCCGACGAGGACGTCGAGCAGCTCGTCGCGCGGACGAGCGAGCCGCTTCGCGATCATCTGCCAGAAGTAGGCCTGAACGTCCCACTGCTCGGGGAGCTCCTCGTAGCTTCCCGCCTGGGCGAACTCGTCGAGCTTCGCGCGCATCCAGCGCTCGCGCTCGAGCTCGATGCCGGCCAGCGTGCAGATCACGCGCATCGAGAGCGGGTAGGCGAGCTCCTGCGCGAGGTTCAGCTCGCCGCGCCCCGACGCCACGATCTCGTCGAGCAGCGCCGTCGTCAGCTCACGGATCACGGGCTCCATCGTTCGCACCGCCCGCGTGCGGAACCACGGCTCGACGACGGCGCGCAGGACGTCGTGCCGTCCGGTCTCGCCCTCGAGCGTGAACGGCTCGACCGCCCACATGAAGTCGAGGGCCATGTGGTGCGGGCCCTTCGGCAACCAGGGCGTCGGGTCGCGCGAGAACGCCTGCTCGCGGTTGAGCAGGACGCGCATCACGTCGGCGTAGCTGAAGACGTGGTACTCCCCGCGCTCGTCGCGGAACGGCGGCGTGCGAGGGTCGCGCAACTTCCTGTCGCGCGGGAAGTCGGACGGCTTCACCTCACAGCACCTCTCGCATCGCTCGGTAGCGACGCGGGCCGAGCACCTCGCCGAGCATCCGTCCGACCCGCTCCGCCTCGTCGAGCAGCGCGGGCTCGTCGATCGTGAGCACGCGGCCGCCGTCGACGACCAGGCGTCCGTTGACGAGGACGCTCTCCACGTCGGTGCCGGTCGCGTAGCGCACGAGCGTCCCGATCGGGTCGTAGGCCGGGCGTGAGGCGCACGTTGTCGCCGTCGACGACCACGACGTCCGCCGCCTTGCCGGGCTCGAGCGAGCCGATCTCGTGCTCCCAGCGAAGCAGCCGTGCAGCGTCGATCGTGCCCATCGCGAAGACGTCCTCGGTCGTGACGCCGAACGGGTCGAACATGCGAGTGCCCGTCTCGGCGGCGTGCATGATGAAGGCGATCCGCATCACCTTGAGGATGTCGTTGATCACGGTGTCGCAACCGAGGCCGACCACGACGCCGGCGGCGCGCATCGTCGGGACCTTCGTCACCGCGGAGACGATGTCCGTGCAGACCACGGGAGCGTGCGCGACGCCGGCACCGGCGTCGGCGAGCATCTCGACCTCCCGGTCTGTGGTCAGCATCGCGTGGATTGCGACGAAGCCCGGGCCGAGCGCGCCGATGCGATGCAGGTGCTCGATCGGCCGCTCGCCGAAGAGCGCGATCGCGAGCTCGACCTCCTCGCGGTCGCGGTTGATGTGCACCATCATCCCCGTCCCGTTCCGCTCGCCGATCTCCTTCGTGCGCAGGAACCGTTCGTCGGAGCAGGAGGGGACGCCGAGGTTGTTGACCCACGGGCGGATCAGGCCGTCGCCCTCGCTCTGCCAGCGGCGGAAGAACTCCTCCGTCCGGGCGACGTCCTCGTCGAGCTTGGCGGAGTCGTCGCGATACCACGACTTCTCCTCGACCTGCTCGTAGTTCGATGCGAGCTTCGAGATGCGGTCACCCTGCCCGCGCGCCATCGCCGCGCGGATGCCGGTGGAAAGGATCGTCTTCGAGATCGCATCCTCGTGCTCCTCGGTGAACGTGGTCTCTGCCACCGTGGTCACGCCCGAGCGCAGGAGCTGCGCGATGCCGAACTCGGCGCAGACGGCGGCGTCGTCCGCGTCGAGCGCCATCTCGCAGGGGATGTAGATGCGGTAGATGTTGGGCAGGTCCTCGAGTGCGTAGTCACGCACGAGTGCCTGCGCGAGGTGGTTGTGGCAGTCGATCAGGCCCGGGATCACGAACCGCCGTGGGCCGCCGAGCGTCCGCTCCGCCTCGAAGCGCGCGCGGAGGTCCCCGGCTTGCCCGACCTCGACGATTCGGCCCTTGTCGACGGCGACCGCGCCGTCGCGGATCACGCGCAGCTCGGCATCCATCGTCACGACCGTGCCCTCGACGAGGATCTCGACTCGCTCTCTCTGCTCTGCGTGCATTCGTTCTCGACCGCCTTTCACACGTTGGGATGGCGCGCTAGCCCGTGACGAGGGGCGCCGAGACACCTGCCGCCTCGAGACTGACGTGGGTGCGGCGCACGGGCTCGCCGTTCCGGAAGACGACGCGGTCCTGCGTAGCCGTGGCGACCGCCTCGGCCGGGGAGGCTGCGCGGACGGCGACGAGGTCGGCCGGAAAGCCCGGGGCGACCTCGATCGGCGGCAATCCCATCACGGCGCGCGCCGAGCGCGAGACGAGCTCGAGCGCGGTGCTCGGCGTGAGCTGGCCGCCGACGATCAGGTACTGGGCCGTGAGCAGCGGGTCGGCGCGCCCGACCGGGATGAAGCAGTCCTGCAGGTTGTCGCCGCCGCCCGCGACCGTCACGCCCGCGTCGAGAAGCGCCGGAAGCGCCGTCAATCCCCGCGGCGTTGCCTGCGGCTGGTCGCGGCCCTGGAGGTAGAGGTTCGCGATCGGGCACGAGACGACCGCGACGCCCGCCGCGGCCGCGGCGGCCGCGCGCTCGGCCTGCACCTCCGGCGACTGGATGCCGAGGCTGACGCAGTGGCTTGCCGTCGCCGCCTGCGTGAAGCCCTCCGCGACGCGGGCGACGAGCTCGACGAGGTCGACCGAGTCCTCGCGCATGTTCTCGTCGGCGTGCAGGTCGACCGGCCGTCCCGCCCGAGCGGCCTCCTCGAGGACGACCTCGACGTGCCCGGCCGGGTCGGGGTCGACGTGCGGCGCGCCGCCTGCGACGTCGGCGCCCATCGCGAGCGCCTCCCGCAGGAGCGACCGGTTCGACGCACCGAGGGGGCCGGTCAGCGGGTAGGTGAGGGCGACGACCTGCACGTCGACGAGGTTCCGGAGCGCGTCGCGAACCTGGAGCAGCGCCTCGACCGACCGCAGTTCGATCCCCTGGCCGACGTCCGCGTGCGTCCGGATCGCCGTGGCGCCGTGCGCGAGCGCGAGCAACGCTGCGCGCGTTGCCCGCTCGACGATGTCCTCGACGGAGAGCGTCTCGCGGTAGGCGTGCCAGGCCCCGATCGCCGCGAGTAGCTCGGTGAACTCGCGCCCGAAGCGGGCGGCCGTGAGCGCCTTGTCGAGGTGGGTGTGCGGCTCGGCGAACGCCGGCAGGAGGACGTAGCCGTCCAGGTCGATCACCTGCTCGCCGGCGGTCGGCGCGAGCCCGCCGGACTCGACCGCCGCGACGAGACCGTCGACGAGCCTCACGTCCGCGCGGGAGCCGTCGCCGAGGGTTGCGCCGCGAAGCACTGTCATCGCTTCACTCCTTTCGATCCGGGCGGGGGCGGCGGAGACGGCTCGTGGGCCGTCCCCGCCGCGTGCCCGCCCTACTTCGCGACGTAGGGCACCGTCAGCTTCCCGGCCAGGATCTTCGCCTGCGCCGCCTTCATCTTCGCGAGCGACGAGGCGGGGATCTGCGCGACCGAGTACTTCGGGTTGAGCACGAGCTTGAACGAGGCGAGCCCGAGGTCGTAGCTCTGGCCCTTGTACTTCCCGTTCTGGACGTCCTGGACGAGCTTCTTGAACACCGGGTAGAGGTAGTAGACGAGCGACCCGACCATCTGCTTCGGTGCCAGCTTGTTCTGGTCGCCGACGTACCCGAACCCGCTGAGGTTCTTCGCCTTCATGGCGGAGATCAGCCCGGATGCCGGGCCGCCGCCGCAGACCGTGAAGACGTCCGCCTTCTGGTCGGCCAGCGCCAGCGCGGCGCTCTTGCCCTTGGCGACGTCGTTCCAGTCGCCGACGTAGGTCGTCACCTGCTTGACGCTCGGGTCGACCGACTTCGCGCCCTTCTCGAACGCCACCATCTGCGCGTGACAGAGCGGGATGTCGAATGCGGCGAGACCGCCGATCACCTTCGACTTGCTGATTCCGGCCGCGAGGATCCCGGCCAGGTACGCCGGCTGGTAGATCGGCTCCTCGTACGTCGCCACGTTGCCGCCGGTCTTGCCGCCGCCGGCGAACACGATCGGCGTCTTCGAGAACTTCTTCGCCGCGCTGAAGGCCGCGTCCTGCCAGGCGGAGTGCGCGATCACGAGCTGGGCGCCGTTCGCCGCGTACCGCTCGATGACCTGACTCGCGCCCGCTGTGTCCTGCGGCGCGTTGGACGTGTACTCGAGGTCGATGAGGCCCTCCTTTTCGAGCTGCTTCGCCGCCGAGTAGGCGATCTGGCACCACGAGCCGTCGTTCGTCGGGCACGGGAGGATCAGCGCGACCTTGACCTTCTCGGCGCTCTTCGCGCGCCCGCTTCCGAGCGCCGTCGCGCCCGCCGCAAGCGCCAGGACGGCGAGCAGGAGGACTGACAGACGAAGTCGTTTCACTTAGGTGCTCCTTTGCTGTGTGAGGGGTTCGAGCCGTGGGGGCAACGCACGTCCGGTGTGGCTACTCGATCACCTCCTTGCGGTACGGGATGCCGAGCGCCGCGGGTTGGGCGTTCCGCCGGGCCGCGATCGTCGTGAGGACCATGACCGTCAGGGTGAGAACGTAGGGAAGCGCCTGGAACACCTCGAACGGCACGGCGGAGTTGCTGCCGCCGCTCGCAGCCTGGATCCGCAGCTGGAGCGCGTCGAGGATGCCGAAGGCGAGGGCGCCGCCGAACACGAGCAGCGGGTTCCAGCGGCCGAAGATGACGAGCGCGAGCGCGACCCAGCCGCGCCCGGCGGTCACGTTCGTGCCGAAGAGGCTGACGTCGCCGATGATCAGGACGGCGCCGCCGAAGCCGGCCATCGCGCCGCAGACGAGCAGCGCCAGCCAGCGGATGCGGTCGACCCGCACCGCGACTGCGTCGGCCGCGGCCGGATGCTCGCCGACCGCGCGAACCGAGAGGCCGAACTTCGTGTTCATGAGCAGGAGCCACACGCCGGCGACGAGCACGAGCGAGATGTAGAAGAGGATGTTCTGCTCGAAGAGCACCGGCCCGATCCACGGGATCGACGCGAGCCCGGGAACGCGGATCGTGTCGAGGGCCGGAATCTCGGGCTGGGTCGTCACCGAGCCGAAGATGCGCTCGTAGGCGAAGGCCGTGATCCCTTGCGCGAAGATCACGATCACGATGCCGTTGATCACCTGCTCCGTCTTCAGCGTCACCGAGAGGAACGCCATCAGCGCGGCGACGAGCATTCCGGTCACGACGCCTGCGAGCACTCCGACCGCAACGTCCGAGTAGTAGGCGACCGAGAACGAGGCGAGCGCCGCGCAGAGCATCATCCCCTCGAGGCCGAGGTTGAGCACGCCGGCGCGCTCCGAGAACGCTTCGCCCACTGCCGCGAGCGCGGTCGGCATCGCCAGCTGAAGCCCGGTGGCGAAGAGCCCGATGCCGACGATCGTCGACCAGTCCATCAGCGGGCGAACCTGTCGGCGGTGAGGACGAAGAGGACGAACACGCCCTCGATGGCGAGGATGATGGAGTAGGGCAGCCCGTTGTCGATGCTCATCGCCTGGCCGCCGACCTGGAGGAACGAGATCAGCACCGCGGCCAGCAGCACGCCGAAGGCGTCGAGCCGGCCGAGCAGGGCGACGATGATCGCAGTGAACCCGTAGCCCGCCGAGATCCCGGCGTCCATCCGGCCCTCGACGCCGACCACCTGGATCACTCCGGCCAGGCCCGCAAGCCCACCCGAGATCGCCATCAGGACGACGATCAGCCGCTTCGTGTTGATGCCGGCGACGCTCGCCGCCTCGGCGTTCAGGCCCATGATGCGGACGCGCTGGCCGAACGGCGTCAGGCGTGCGACATAGGCCACGATCGGGACGAGCGCGAGCGCGATGAAGATCCCGTAGTGGGCGAACAGGTCCGGGAGGAACGGGAGCCGGACGTTGTCCGGAATCGCCTCGCTCGCGAGGCTGTTCCCTGCGGCGGGGTCGCCAAGCGGCTTGCGGATCACGTAGCCGAACCCGAAGAGCGCGATGTAGTTCATGAGGAGCGAGGAGATCACCTCGTTGACGCCCCAGAGGGCGCGGAAGAGGCCGACCACGGAAGCCCAGAGCGCGCCGCCGGCGATGCCGGCGAGCATCGCGAGCGCGATCATCAGCGACCCGTTGCCGCTGACCTCGAGCAGCACCGTCCCGCCGGCGAGCGCGCCGACGAAGAGCTGACCCTCGGCGCCGATGTTGTAGACGCGGCCGCGGAACGCGAGCGAGAGGCCGAGGCCGATGATGAGGAGCGGGGTGAGCGTCGTCAGCATCTGACCGATCGCGAAGGGCGAGCCGAGCGAGCCGCTGAACATCGAGCGAAACGCCGGCAGTGGTTCGCCGCCGGCGATCACGATGAAGATCGCGCCCGCGACGAAGGCGAAGAGGACGCCGCCGAGCGAGACGAGCAGCGCGCGCAGTCGCGGGCCGGTCACGAAGGGCGAGGACGGGCCGACGACTCCTTCGATCGTGCTCACCGCGACTCCTCCATCCCGGCCGCGGAGGCGAGGCGCGAGCCGTATCCGGCCGAGGCTTCGAGCTTCGCCGGCGTGACGACGCCGCCCATCGCGAGCCCGATCGCTTCCCGGTCGAGCTCGTGGCGCCGCCAGTCGGCCACGAGCTCGCCCCGGTAGATCACGTAGCAGCGGTCGGCGAGCGCCATCACCTCGTCGAGGTCGGTCGAGATGAGCAGGACGGCGGCGCCGCCGCGGCGCGCCTGGTCGAGCTGCGCCCACACGAACTCCATCGCGCCGACGTCGAGGCCACGTGTCGGCTGTGCGGCGACGATGAGGCGGGTCTCGCGGCTCAGTGTGCGCGCGACCACCACGCGCTGCGCGTTTCCCCCGGAAAGCGTCCCCGCGAGCTGGTCGAGCCGCGAGACGTGGATGTCGAAGCGCTTCACGAGCTCGGCGGCGCGCTCCAGGATGCGCCGGCGCCGCACCAGGAGCGGTGTGGCGAACGGCGGCTCGCCGATGCGGTCGAGCACCAGGTTGTCCGCCACGGGCAGCGCCCGCACGAGCCCGCGCCGATAGCGATCCGAGGGGATGATCCCGAACCCGGCGTGGAGTCGATGCGCCGTCGAGGCGGCCGTCAGGTCGCGACCGTCGAACGCGATCGACCCGTCCGTTGCCGCGCGCAGCCCGCAGAGCACCTCCTCCAGCTCTGCCTGCCCGTTCCCCTCGACGCCTGCCACTGCGACGATCTCGGCCCGCCAGGCCTCGAGCGTCACGCCGCGAAGCGCCTCCGTCCCGGTGTCGCCGCGCGCCCGGATGCCGTCCAGCGCGAGCAGCGGCCTGTCGCCTCGGTGCGCGCGATCGACGAGCGGTCCGACCTCGACCCCGAGCTCCTTCAGCGACACGCTGCGGCCGACCATGCTGCGAGCCAGCTCCTGGGCGGTGGTCTCGCCGGGCAGGACCGTCTCGACGCGCTCGCCGTGGCGCAGGATCGTGATCCGGTCGGTCCAGGCGAGCACCTCTTCGAGGTGGTGCGTGATGAAGACGATCGACGCGCCCTGCTCGGCGAGCGCGTGCAGCCGGGGCAGCAGCTGCTCCGTCTCTGGCGGCGTGAGCGACGCGGTCGGCTCGTCGAGGACGAGCACGCGCGCGTTCCGGTAGAGCGTGCGCAGGATCTCGACGCGCTGCTGCTGGCCCACGGACAGCTGCCAGATGAGCGCGTTCGGATCCACTTCCAGGCCGTAGCGCTCGCCGTCCTCGCGGATCTTGGCGGCGGCGCGCCGGATCCGCTCCTGCCGCAGGAGCGCACCGCCCGGCTCGCCGAGGATCATGTTCTCTGCGACCGTGAGCGTCGGCACCAGCATGAAGTGCTGGTGGACCATCCCGATTCCGTGCGCGATCGCGTCCTGAGGGCTACGGAACCGGACCGGGCGTCCGTCGATCTCGATCGTGCCGGAATCGGGGCCGAGGAGGCCGCAGAGGATGTTCATGAGCGTGGTCTTGCCTGCGCCGTTCTCGCCGAGCAGGCCGTGGATCTCGCCGTGCTGCACCGCGAAGTCGACGCCCTTCAGCGCCTCGACGCCGTCGAACCGTTTCGCGATCCCGCGCATCGACACCGCGGGCGGTGCCTGGGTCGTCTCGGCGCGAGCGCTCATGGGGCAACTCCTGTTGCTCCATGAGCGTGTGGAGGGGGAGTGGGGGAACCGGGAGGTTCCCCCACACGGGCAAGAAGAAGGGGGCAACGTGGGGGAAACATGGTTTCCCCCACGCGACCGAGCGTGCACAGGACGTACGCGTCCCCGCGGCGGCCGAGGTAGAGAGGGAGGGTCACGCCGCCGGTGCCGGTGCGACGCCGGCCTGACGCGAGGAGAGCTGCGGGACGACCTCGGTCGCGAAGCGCCGGATGACGTCGCCGGACGTCACGCCGCGCGGCGGCGCGGGCACGATCGTGACCTGGGTGATGCCGGGGAACGCCTCGAGCAGCCCGCCGAGGGCGTCGGCGCAGTCGGCGGGCGACCCGGCGAGGCCGAAGAAGCGCAGCGTCTCCTCGGGGATCGACGCGCCCGCGTCGGCTACTGCCTCCTCCTCGAGGCTCCAGCCGAGCTCGTCCATCCTCTCGGCGTACGCCGGCGGGAGCTCGAGGCCGAGCTCGGCCAGGATCGGGCGGCTCGTGGCGAGTGACGTCGCGACCTTCGGGCGGATCGCGTCGAGCGCCGCCGCCGGATCGTCGTCGATCGCGCAGTAGACCCACGCGGTCAGCTCGAGCGAGGCGAGGTCGCGGCCGGCCCGCTCCGCCCCGACGGTGATGCGATCCATCGCGTAGCGCCACCCGCCGGCCGCCGCGACGTTCCCTACGATCACGCCGTCGGCGACGGCGCCGGCGAGCTCGAGCATCTTCGGGCCGCGCGCACCGATGTGGATCGGGATCGCCCGGCGGAACGGCTCGAAGTCGAGCCGTGCCTGCTCCGCCCGGACCACGCGGCCGTCCATCGTCACTTCGCGGCCCGCGAGCAGGCCACGAACGAGCTCGACTGCCTCCGCCAACGCCGCGACGGGCGCCTCGCGGCGGATTCCGAGCGCGCGGTGATTCGTGCCGCCCGCGCCGAGGCCGAGCACGGCGCGGCCGGCCGACAGCTCGTCGAGCGTGGCGATCGCAGCGGCGATCAGCGCCGGGTGGCGGCTGAACGGGTTGGTGACGCCGGGGCCGAGACGAACCGTGCGGGTCCCGAGCGCGAGCGCGGCGAGGACGCCGAAGGGGTCGCGCTGCAGGCGGTCGTCGGTGACCCAGACCTGCGCGAAGCCGAGCTGCTCCGCTTCGCGCGCAGCCTCGACGAGCGCCGCGACGGGCTCACGCGCCGGTATCGCCACTCCGAGCTCGGGCAGTCCTGCCTTCACGCGAGCGCGATCCTCAGGTTCAGGAGCCCGTCGACCCAGAGGCGTTGGCCCGGGTGGACGATCACGGTCGTGTCCTCGGCCTCGACGACCGCCGGGCCTCGGAGCTCGTTGCCGGGACGGAGCTGCTCGGCCTCGTAGACGGCGACCGGCTCGAAGCCTGCGCCGGTGAAGTACACGGCTCGCTCCCCCTTCTGCGCGTGCGACGTGTCGGAGCCCTCGGACGGGAGCGATGCCAGCGTCGGCACGGGCAGCCGCGCGGTCGCCTCGACGACGAACGTGATCGCCTCGACGCCAGCCTGCCTGTACGCGGTGCCGGCGCCGAACTTCGCCTCGTAGAGCTCCACGAAGCGGGCGACGACCCCTTCGCCGGCGTCGCCGGCGTCGAGGTCGGCGGCCTCGACCGGAACGCGCACTGCGTGCACCTGGCCTGACAGCTGGAGGTCGACGAAGCGGCGAAGGACCAGGTCGTCCGTCGGCAGGAGCTCGGCCTCGAGCTCCTGCACGAGCGCGCGCTCGAGCCCCTCGAGCCTGCGGCGCCAGCGCGCCAGCTCGAACGGCTCGCGCATCGGATCCGACGAGACCTTCACGCGCTTGGCGTCGCTCATGCCGATGCCGAACGCCGAGAACACAGCTGCGGTGCGCGGCACGACGATCTCGCGGCAGCGAAGCTTGCCGGCGTAGGCAGCGGCGTGCAGTCCCCCGGCGCCCCCGTAGCAGAAGACCGTGAACCTGCCGGGGTCGAGCCCTCGCTCGACGGTCACCCGCCGGATCAGGTCGGCCATCTGCGAATCGACGATCTCGATCGTCGCGGCGGCTCCTTCCTGGGGAGTGAGCCCGAGCGGCTCCGCGATGCCGGACACCGCCTCGAGCGCAGCGTCGGCGTCGAGCTGGATCCTGCCGCCCAGGAAGTAGTCCGGGTTCAGGCGTCCGAGCACGAGGTTCGCGTCGGTGACCGTCGGCTCCGTCCCGCCCGTCCCGTAGCAGGCCGGGCCCGGGACGGCGCCCGCGCTGCGCGGGCCCACCTTCAGCACACCCGTCTCCGGCTCGATCCAGGCGATGCTGCCACCGCCGGCCCCGATCGAAGTGACGTCGATCACCGGCAAGGCGACCGGATACTTGGCGAAGACGGGGGCGTCCGCGTACGACGGCTCGCCGTCGACGACGAGCCCGACGTCGAAGCTCGTGCCGCCGACGTCGGTCGCGATCACGCGGTCGAGCTCGAGCCGTCGTGCGAGCGCGCGCGCGCCGAGCATCCCGCCGGCAGGCCCGGACGAGAGGAGCGTGACGCCGCGAAGGCGCGCTTCGTCGAGCGAGGAGACGCCGCCGGCCGAATGCATCACGGCGATCGCTCCGCGGTGGCGGGAGCTCCGCAGGCGCTCGCCCATCCGCTCCAGGTAGCCGCTGACCGAGGGCGTGAGGTACGCGTTCAGCACCGTCGTCGCCGTGCGCTCGTACTCGCGGAGCACGGGGACGAGCTCGCTCGACGCGGTGACGAACCAGTCGGGCGTGCCGTTCCCGTTCGCCTCGGCGAGCCACCCCTGGAGCTGGCGCTCGTGCTCGGGGTTCAGGAACGACCAGAGCAGGCTGACCGCGATCGACTCGACGCCCTGCTCGTGCAGCCGCTCCCGCAGCCCGTCCAGGCGAGCGGGATCGAGCGGCGCTACCACCTCGCCGTCGCGGTCGACCCGCTCGTCGACGCCGAAGATGCTCGAGCGCGCGACGATCGGATCGGCCTTGGCGAGGTGCGCGACGTCGATGATCTCGGCCTCGGACAGGCCGGCGACCTTCTGCACCGTGCGCCCGATCAGGATCGCGTCCTCGTGGCCGCGCGTCGTGATCAGCGCCGTCTTCGCGCCGGTGCGTGTGATCAGCAGGTTCGTCGCGACCGTCGTGCCGTGCGCGAACAGCGTCGTCTGCGCGAGCAGCTCCTCGAGCGAGCGTCCCAGGCGCCCTGCCGCCTCGGAGACGCAGCCGATCACACCCTCCTCGAACCGCGGCGGCGTCGACGGCGACTTCGCGCGCACGATCTCCGCCGCGGTCGTCGATCACGACGCAGTCGCTGAACGTGCCGCCGCTGTCGACGGCGACCACGTAGCTCATGAAGCCTCCGTGTGCGCGAACTCGAGGTCGAGCTGCACGTCCTCGAGCAGCGGGTCGTCGGGGCGGGCGATCTCGAGCTCGAGCAGCGTCGCGCAGCCCGGGCAGTAGAACTCACGCAGCTCGAAGCGGTCGCCGTTCCAGTGGTGCGGGTTGACCTCCGGGCCGATCCGCTGCACGGGGAAGACGGCCATTGCGGCCAGGCGCTTGTAGTGAGTGTCGGCCGGGCCGAGCTCGTGCCCGCAGCGACAGCGGATCGTCGCGCCGTCGCGCAGGTCGTAGAAGAGGGACTCGTTCAGCCGGACGCCGTCCGCGGCCGGCTCCCACGGCGCCTCGCCCGGGCCGCCAGAGCCGGGTGTGCCGTGCGCCGCCGCCGCGGTCAGGCGCTCGGCCCTGATCTCCTGCCGGCGCGCCGCCGTCGCCTCGACGTCGACGCGGCCCTGCTCGTCGAGCACGACGCCGTAGACGCGCGCGGCCCAGGTCGCCGACACGAGCGAGCGCTCGACGTCGAGCGCGACCTGCTCCGGCTCGCGATCGATCGGGTCGCCGTAGCCGCCGCCGCCCTGCGAGACCGCGCGGTAGACGTCGCCGCGGCGCATCGAGGTGACGGCGTAGGCGCCGAACCTCTCGAGTGTTCCCTCGAGCTCCTCGAGCGACTGCGGCACCTCGCCCCGCGCGAAGCGCGTGGCGAGATCCGACTCGCGCATGATCGCGAATTGGTTCGTCGTCGACGGGTAGCCGCCGCCCATGCCGGGCGACTCCGGCTGCTCGACGCCGAAGGTGTGCAGGATCTTCGTCGGGATCTCGTCGACCCCGTGCACCGTGTAGAGCATGCTCACGCCGGCGCCGCCGCGGAACTTGCCCGCTCCGCCGGAGTCGGTCGTCTGGCGGCGGTAGAGGTAGAGGATCGGGTACCGCAGCTCGTAGCTCTCGACGTTCGCGATCGTCGCGCGGAGCGAGCTCGTGTGGCCGCCGGTGTCGATGCCGTCGCGCCAGCAGAGGGCGCCGCCTCCGCCTGCCATCCCGTCGAGGAGCGGCCCGCCGAAGCGCTTGCCGTCGGCGCCGGTGCCGAACAGCTCCTCCAGGGCCTTCACGCCCTGCCAGCCCGCCATCGCGCGCCCGCGGTGCCGCTCGCTCGCCGCAAGCATCTTCCCGACGACGATGCTCGCGAGGTTCCGAACCTGCCAGATCGACGTCGTCGTCGACTTCGAGACCCCCGCCGGCCACCGCGCGTGGACGACGGAGCCCTCGCGCGAGCGAACGGTGAGCACCCGGGCGACGCCGGCAGGCGACCACGGAATGTCCCAGCAGAGGTAGACCATGACCGCCGCGAGCACGCCGCCGACGAGGCCGTGGACGGTGCAGTTGATCACGGCCGGCGCCTGGTCGGCCGTCTCGCCGAAGTCGAAGGTCAGATGGTCGCCCTTCTTTTCGAGCGTCACGTGGCAGTCGTAGATCCGGTCGCCGAACTCGATGTACGCGCGATGCCTCCAGGTGCCGTCGGGTAACTCGGCGAGGCGGGCCCGTAGGCGGCGCTCGGTGTAATCGATGACGTCGTCCATCGCCGCGAGCACCGTCTCCGGGCCGAACTCGGCGAACGTCTCGAGGAGGCGCCGGCGAATCACCTGGCTCGCCGCCACCTTCGCGCGCAGATCGAGCGCGAGCAGGTCGGGCAGCCGCGAGTTGCGCGTGAACGTGTTCTCGACGTCGCGCCGGAACCGCCCGGACTCGACGATCTTGATCGGTCCGGTGAGCGGCTGCTCGCCGAAGATGTCGGCTGCGTCGACCTGGACCTGCCCGGCGAGCGGGCCGCCGACGTCGATCACGTGCAGCGAGGCGCCCGTCCACGCCACGAGCTCGTCCTCCCAGAAGACCGGCCCTGCAACCTGCACGCACGTCTGGTGGCAGACCGAGATGTAGGGGTCGTTGCAGAGGAAGACGTCCTCGGGGCCGAAGCCGGGGTTGTCCGTGTAGTTCGCGCGCAGGTGGCGGACGAGGGACGAGAGCGTCGTCGCCTGGGCGCAGATGAAGTTGTCGATGTAGACGAGGTCGCCCGAGGCGGTCATGAGGCCGGTGTTCATGTCGAACACCTCCGTGGCGACCGGCGACCCGGAGAGCCGGCTGATCGTCAGCGCTCCTTCGTCGTTCAGGTACCAGAGGCGGTGGCGGATGATCTCGAACAGCGAGGGATCGAGCCGCAGCCCGAACTCCTGCTGTGTCGAAGTCACGCCGGCACCTCCTCCTCGAGCTCCTCGCGCACCGCCTCGACGACGGGACGCGAGTCGCCGCCGAGCACGCCGGGGACGAGCAGCGACGGCAGGTCGTCGAGCGACTCGACGGCGCCGAAGTAGGTCTCGACCTTCGCGAGCGTGTCCTCGTGGAAGCTCCAGCGCGGCCCCGCGACGCATTCCCGCACGACGACCACGTCGAGATCGCGGTAGTACGCGTCACGGATCGTCGTCTCGACGCAGAAGTCCGTGTTGCAGCCCGAGATCAGGAGCATCTCGATCCCGAGCATGCGGAGCTTCGCGTCGAGCGTCGTCTCGAAGAGGACCGAGGCGCGGTGCTTCTCGATCACGTAGTCCTCGGGCCGCATCGCCGGCACGACCTCGTCTGCGAAGTCGACCTCCCACGTGCCGCGCAGGCACGGCGTCCAGCGCTGCTTGGCCTGATGGCTCGGGATCCGGCGCCGCTGCCGCGTCACGTCCTCGGGGAAGTGGATCTGCTGCGACCAGAAGACCGGCAGCTCGTGGGTGCGCGCCAGCTCGACGAGCCGCAGCAGGTCCGGGATGATCGCGCGCTGGTTCGCGGTTCCGACGCCGGAGCGCTCCATCCGGCTCTCCGGATGGCAGAAGCCCTTCTGCATGTCGATCACGAGCAGTGCGGTCACCCGCGGGTCGATGTACGGCTCGGTGGCGCTCATGGTCTCTCACCTTTCTCTCGAAGCTCGGCCGCCTCTCCGACGAGCAACGAGGTCGTGAGATCGAGCTCGACGCTGCGGAGGTGGCTCAGGACTGCGGCGCGCGCGCCGGCCGCGTCGCCGGCGCAAACCGCCCTGTAGATCTCTTGGTGCTCGACGAGCGAGCGGTCGGGCCGACCGTCGAGGTCCCACGACGCCGCGCGCTCGCGAACGAGCTCACGCGAGATGACCTCGGTCAGCTCGACGAGCGCGAGGTTTCCGGTCGACTCGCAGAGGGCTCGGTGGAAGAGCATGTCGGCGCGGACGAGCGCAGGTACGTCACCGGCGTCGCGTGCCTCCTCCATTGCGAGGAGCGCCTCGTCCATCTCCACGAGGCCGGGGGAGGGGGTGGTGCCGAAGGCGACGCGCTGCGCCGCCAGCTCGGCGGCGAACGACTCGATCCCGTGGCGTACCTCCAGCAGGTCGTGGACGCGCCCGGCGTGACGCTGCGTCCACCGCCGCCACTCCTGCCGGAGCTCGTGGGCTCGTTCCGCGGACGCGGCGACGTAGATGCCGCTGCCGTGGCGGATCTCGAGCGTGCCGAGCGCCTGCAGAAGCTGCACGGCCTCGCGCACCGTGCTGCGGCTGACGGCGAGCTGCTCGCTGAGCTCGCGCTCGGTGGGAATCCGGTCGCCCGGCTCGAGCGCGTTCGCCTCGATCAGACGGACGAGCTCCCGGACGACCTGCTCCTTGAGCGGCAGCGTGCGCAGCGGTTTGAGCGGCACCGCAGCGCGGCCCGCTGCCGCATCGGCCATGCGGCTCATCCTCTTCCCGCCGCGGCGACGGAGGTCGCCGCTTCGCGCACCGCGATCGCGCGCTGGGCAAGGACGTCGATCAGGCAGCGCGCACCCGCGCGTGCCGTGTTGCCGGACGGGTCGAGGAACGGCGACACCTCGACCATGTCGACGGCGCCGATCGGGCCGGCGGCGACGATCTCGAGCCCGCGGACGAGCTCGCGCCCCGTCATCCCACCGATCTCGGGACCGCACGTTCCCCAGGCGAACGCGCCGTCGAGCACGTCGATGTCGATCGAGAGGTACGTCGTCTCGGTGCCGTCGGCGGCAATCTCGACGGCGCGTCGGGCGACCTCGTCGATCCCCAGCCGGTCGATGTCGCGCACGCTGAAGACTGTGACGCCGTGGGCGTCGGCCACGTCCTTCTCCGATTTCGGGTTGGCCGCGCCGTGCGCGCCGATGATGACGACGTTCCGCCCGTCGACGTTCGCCAGGTCGAGCACCCGGTGGACGGGCGAGCAGTGGGAGAGCTCCTCGCCGTCGATGTCGGGGGCCGTGTCGAGGTGCGTGTCGAACATGACGAACCCCATCGCCCCGTCGGTGTGACGCGCGAGCGCCCGAGCCCCCGGGATCGTCGTCGCATGGTCGCCGCCGATGAGCACGGGGAAGCAGCCCGCGGCGTAGATCTCGTCGAGCGCAGCGGCCGTGCGCTCGAACGTCCGCGCCGCGTTGCCGGCGACGGCGTCGACGTCGCCGCAGTCGACGATCGTCAGGTAGTCGGAGATCGTGACGTCGTAGTCGAAGTGGTAGTACTCGCCGAAGGCGAAGTGCGCGGACGCGTCGCGGACGGCACGCGGGCCGTGCGACGCACCCGGGCGGGTGACCGTGGTCGTGTCGTCGGGCAGGCCGATGACGGCGACGTCGGCGCCGGCGGCCTCGAGCGCGGCGCGCTCGGGCGGCACGACCGGCGCCTTGAGGAACGTGGCGATACCGCCGTGGAGAATCGTCATGGCGTGTCTCCTTGCGCGAGCAACGCGGCTCCGTGGCGGACCGCGTCGACGATGTTCTGGTAGCCGGTGCAGCGGCAGAGGTTGCCGGAGAGCGCCTCGCGAAGCCTCTCCTCGTCTTCTGTGTCGACGCCCTCTCGCAGGAGGTAGAGGCTCGTGAGCAGGAAGCCGGGCGTGCAGAAGCCGCACTGGAGGCCGTGCTTCTCCTGGAACGCGCGCTGGAGTGGGTGCAGCTCGGCGCCGTTCGCAAGCGACTCCACGGTCGTGACCTCGACGCCGTCGGCCTGCACCGCCAGCATCAGGCACGAGCGGGCAGGCTCGCCGTCGACGAGGACCGTGCAAGCGCCGCAGATGCCGTGCTCGCAGCCGAGATGGACGCCGCGAAGCTCGAGGTCCTCGCGGAGCACGTCTGCGAGCAGCCGGCGCGGCTCGACCTCGACGCGCACCGCACGGCCGTTGACCGTGAGCTCGACGGGACGGGCTTGGATCGCAGGCGCGCTCATGTGCTGTCCGTCCCGTTCGCACGTCGGGCCGCGAGCGCGAGCGCCCGCCGTGTGAGCACGCCCGCGAGTCGCCGGCGGTACTGCGGATCGGCGTGCGCGTCGCCGCCGGGCTCGACGGAGTCAGCGACGCGCGCTCCGACGGCGCCGAACAGCTCCTCGCCGGGCAGCTCGCCGACCACGACCTCGTCGAGCCACTCCGGCGCGTACGGCGTGCCGCCGACACCGCACAGTGCGAGCCGCGCGCGCGAGACGGCGCCGCTCGCGTCGAGGCCCACGAGCGCGGCGACGCCGACGAGGGCGAAGGCGCCGTGGACACGGGTGAGCTCCAGGAAGGCCCAGCCCGTCCCTGCGGGCGGCGCGTCGATCTCGATCCCCTCCAGGAGATCGGCGGGCCCGAGCGCGGTCGTATAGGGGCCGACGAAGAACTCCGCCGCAGGAACGCTGCGACGACCCTCGTCGGCCGAGCGGACGACGAGTCGGGCGTCGAGCACGATCGCCGCGACGGGTAGCTCCGCCGCCGGGTCGGCGTGGGCGAGGCTGCCTCCGACCGTGCCGCGCGACCGGATCGCGATGTGTGCGATCAGCTCGGTCGCCTCGGTGAGGAGCGGGATGCGCTGCCGGATTCCCTCGTCGCGCTCGAGAGCCCGCTGGCGTGTCATCGCTCCGATCCTCACTCGGCCGTTCTCGTGCTCGATCCCGTCGAGGCCCTCGACGCGGGCGAGATCGACGAGCAGCGTCGGCCTGGCGAAGCGCATGTTCAGCAGCGGGACGAGGCTCTGGCCGCCGGCCAGAGGGCGCGCCTCGGCGTCGCCTCCCAGGAGCGCGAGCGCCTCCTCGACGGTGGCCGGCGCCGCGTACTCGAACGGCGGCGGCTTCATCGCGCGGCGGCCTCTCCGGTCGCCCCCACGAGGGTGCCCTCGCGCCGGCGCGCGCCCTGCTCGATGCGCGCCAGGATCTTGGCCGGCGTCAGCGGCAGCTCGGTGATCGTGACGTCGAAGGGGCTGAGCGCGTCTTCGATCGCGGCGATCACGGCGGACGGCGAGCCGATCGCGCCGGCCTCGCCGACGCCCTTCATCCCGCCCGGCACCTCGGGCGAGGGCGTTACGTCGTGGCCGAGCCGCAGCCGCGGCACCTCCGACGCAGTCGGGATCAGGTAGTCCATGAACGAGCCCGTCAACGGGTAGCCGTCGGCGTCGTACTGAAGCTCCTCGTAGAGCGCCTCGCCGATCCCCTGGGCGACCCCGCCATGAATCTGGCCCTCGACGAGCATCGGGTTGAGGATCGTGCCGCAGTCGTGGACGACCACGTAGTCGAGGAAGCTGACCTCGCCCGTCTCGGCGTCGACCTCGACCACGGCGGCGTTGACGCCGTACGGCCACGCCATCCACTCGGGGTCGTGCACCTCGATCGCCTCGAGCCCCGGGTCCATGCCGTCCGGCAGCTCGATCGGTCGCAGGTACGCCGCCCGCCCGATGTCGGCCATCGTCACCTTGCGCTCGCGCGCGCCGCGCACCCAGAGCTCCCCGTTCTCGGTCTCGATCTCCTCGGGTGGCGCCTCGAGCATGTGGGCCGCGATCGTGACCACCTTCTCGCGCAGCTTCTGCGCCGCCTTCATCACCGCGGCGCCGCCGACGGAGGCCGAGCGGCTCGCGCCGGTGCCGTAGCCCGTGACGGGACACGAGTGGGTGTCGCCCGTCAGCACAGCGACCTGGCTCGGATGGACCCCGAGCGTGTCGGCCGTGATCTGCGCGAGGCCGTTCGTGAAGCCCTGACCCATCTCGCAGAGGCCCGAGTAGACGATCACCTCGCCGTTCGTCTCGATGCGGACGTGGCCGATGTCGTAGCCGCCCGCGAGGACGCCGCCCATATTCAGCTTCCGCGACGGGCCGAGTGCGGTGTTCTCGACGTAGAACGTGATGCCGATGCCGATGTGCCGGCCTTCGCCGCGCGCTTCCTCCTGCTTCCGGCGCCACTCCGGCAGGTCGAGCAGCTCGATCGCGCGGTCGAGACAGTCGGCGTAGCGGCCGTTGTCGAAGCGGTGGAAGAGGCCGGTGTACGGGAAGTGATCGGGCGGGATGAAGTTGAGGCGCCGCACCTCGACCGGGTCGGCCCCGACCTCGCGCGCTACGTGGTCGACGAGGCGCTCGACGACGAAGTTCGCCTGCGGCTGCCCCCAGCCGCGGTACGAGCCGGACGGCGTCTTGTTCGTGACCACGGCCCGCGCACGGGAGCGCGCGTTCGGCACCTCGTAGACGTTGGTCATCATGATCGAGGTCAGCCAGAGCGGCCCGTAGCTCGTGCTGTGGAGCGCCGCGCCCTGGTCGCCGATCAGCTCGGCCTTCACCCCGGTGATGCGGCCGTCGGCGGTTGCCGCCATCGTCGCCTCGATGACCTGCTGACGCGCGTGCACGGTGCCGACGAACGACTCGAGGCGGTCCTCGACCCACTTGACCGGCCTATTGGTCGCGCGCGCTGCGAGCGCCACGGCGGTCTCCTCGGGGTAGAAGTGGAACTTGCCGCCGAAGCCGCCGCCGATGCGCGGCACGAGCACCCGGATGCGGTGCTCCGGGAGCCCGAGCACCCACGAGAGGTAGTCCCGCGCGATGTGCGGGCCCTGGGTCGACGTCCAGAGCGTGAGCTCACCGATGCCCTCGTCCCACTCGGCGACGGCGCCGCGGCCCTCGAGCGGGCACGCAAACAGCCGGCCGATCTCGAAGCGCTCGGTGACGACGACGTCGGCGTCGGCGATCGCCGCCTCGACATCGCCGATCTCCGCCTCGTAGGTGGCGGCGACGTTGTCGTCCCAGCCGTCGTAGAGGAGCGGCGCGCCAGCGGCGATCGCCGCCTCGGCGTCACCGACGCCGGGCAGCTCCTCCCAGTCGACGACGACGAGCTCGCGTGCGTCCTCCGCGACGTAGAGGGACTCGGCGACCACGACCGCAACAGGCTCGCCGACGTAGCGGGCACGGTCGCGGACGAGAGCGAAGTAGGGCGTGTCGCGCTGGCCGTGGTAGAGGTGGTTACAAGGCTGCTGGCCGAGGTCGGCCGGAAGGTCGGCGCCGGTGAGGACGGCGACGACGCCGTCGACGGCGAGGGCGTCGCTCGCGTCCACGCCGAGGATGCGGGCGTGGGGGTACGGGCTCCTGACGAACGCCGCGTGCAGCATCAGCGGCCGCGTCACGTCCGCGATGTACCGCGCCTTCCCACGAAGCAGCTCGGGATCCTCGTACCGCTCGAGACTCGTCCCTACCCAGGGCATTGGTCGGACCTCCGATCTATTGGAAAGGCCACTCTGCGCGAGCACGTGGGCGTTTGTCAACCGCGCGCATCGCGGGTCGCACTTGCCCGCGGCCGCCGGCCCTGGTACTGACTCCCGCTCGATGCGTCCGTCGACCTACTCGATCGTCGCCTGCGACCGTGTGCGCGGCGAGCTCGGCGTCGCGGTGCAGTCGAAGTTCCTGGCCGTCGGCTCTCTCGTCGCGTGGGCCGAGGCGGACGTGGGCGCCGTGGCGACGCAGGCCTGGATGAACCCGAACTTCGGGCCGGACGGCCTCGCGCTCCTCCGCGACGGGATGGACGCCGACGCGGCGCTCGAGCGCCTCGTCGACGGCGATCCCGGGCGGGATCGCCGTCAGGTGGGCATGGTCGACGCGAGGGGCCGAGCGGCCTCGTACACCGGGCCGGGCTGCCTCGAGTGGGCCGGGTCGCGGCTCGGCGAGCACTACGCCGTGCAGGGGAACATCCTCGTCTCGGGGGCGACCGTGGACGAGATGGCGCGCGCGTTCGAGGGCAGCGCGGGTTCGCCGCTCGCTGACCGCCTGATCGCGGCGCTCGCGAGTGGCCAGGCCGCAGGCGGCGACAGGCGCGGCCAGCAGGCGGCCGCTCTCCTCGTCGTCGCGAAGGGACGCGGCTACGGCGGGTGCGACGTCCTCGTCGACCTCCGGGTCGACGACCACGAACGACCCGTCGACGAGCTGGCGCGTCTGCTCGCGCTCCACGACCTGTACTTCGGCGAGACGCCCGCGGTCGACTGGCTGCCCGTGACGGACGAGCTCGCGGACGAGCTCCGCGCCGCGCTTGCCCGGCTCGGGTACGCGAGCGACGAGCTCGCCGCCGACCTCGACGAGTGGGCCGGCTACGTGAATCTCGAGGAGCGCGTGCGAGGTGCGGAGCGGATCGACCCGGTCGTGCTCGGCGAGCTACGCCGGGAGGCTGCCGGGGTCACTCAACAAGGGAGGAGCACGTGAACGACGAGTCGGAGATCCGGCGGGTGCACCGCCAGTGGTGGGCGTCGAACGTCGGCCTCGACGTCGAGCGGATGCGCGAGTGCTTCGCGCCCGCGTACCTGATGTGGAACCTGAACGGCCACGCCTACTACAGCCTCGACGAGAAGGTGCATCTCTTCGAGTACTACAAGCAGCACCTCGTCCCGACTGAGCCTCCCGAGCTCTGGGACGTGCGGGTCACGGTCGCGGGCGACATGGCGTACGTCACGGCGCAGGGCATCCTCCCGTTCACCGTGCGCTCCGACGAGGGCTCGGGCTCCGCGCTGCTCGACGCGGTCCTGCCGCTCTACGAGCGGCGCGGTAACGTGGTGCTCGTCCGGTTCCGGGAGACGAGCGTCTTCCGCCGCGACGACGGCCGCGGGAGCCCGGCCTGGAAGATCTGGCACTTCCATGCCTCTCCGCTCGCTCCGGAGGACGAGCCGCGCCCGGGCTTCGGCGACACCGCGCGCTCCCGCGAGGCCGGACTCGAGCGCGAGCTGATGGGGTGAGGGGCCAGCTCGGCTGGCGCCGGCTGTTCGGCCCCAACCGAACGTGGACGACGGCGTTCCACGTGTTCGCGCCGCGATTTCTGCCAGCGCGTGCTGCCGGCGTGATCGCCGGTGGTAGAACCGTTGCGTGCGACGCATGTCGGTCGAGGAGCGACGTGCCCGCGTTGCGCGGAGGCACTTCCTGGCCCCCGGCTCGGCTGCCGGGGACCCCGTCGAGCTGGCGGGCGGACTGGTCGGACTGCACGCGACCGACCCGGCAACGGTGTTCCTGGCGGCACGGGCGCGAGTGCAGAGCCTTGCGATCGCGGACGTCGAGCATGCCCTCTACGACGATCGAAGCCTCATCCGGATGATCGGGATGCGCCGGACGATGTTCGTGCTACCGATCGAGCTGGCCGGCATGGTGCAGGCGGCGTGCACCGATCGCATCCTGTCCGCGCAGCGTCGGCGCTACGCAAAGCTGATCGAGCAGAGTGGGATTGCGAAGGATGGGGAGGCGTGGCTCGCCGAGGCCTGCGCGGCGACGGTCGAGGCGCTCGAGGCCCGCGGCGAGGCCTACGCGAGCGAGCTCTCCACCGACGTGCCGCGGCTCCGGTCGAAGGCGCACTTCGGTGCCAACAAGAAGTGGGCCGGCAGCGTGAACATGACGACCTGGGTGCTCTTCCTGCTCGCGGCCGAGGGCCGAATCGTCCGCGGTCGGCCGCGAGGAGCTTGGACGAGCAGCCAGTGGCGATGGGTGTCGGCGGGCTCGTGGCTGGCGGCGCCTCTTCCGGCGCTCGGGGAGGAGGCTGCGCGCGCCGAGGTCGCTCGGCGGTGGCTCGGCGCGTTCGGGCCTGCGGGCGTCACTGACCTGCAGTGGTGGAGCGGCTGGACGCTGGCCCACACCCGCTCGGCTCTGGCCGCGATCGGGGCCGTCGAGGTCGACCTCGACGGCGCGCCCGGGGTGGTCCTCGCGGAAGACCTCGGGCCGGAACCGCCGCCGGAGCCGTCGGCCGCCCTGCTCCCGGCCCTCGACCCGACGGTGATGGGCTGGAAGGAGCGCTCGTGGTACCTCGGCGAGTACGGCCCGGCGCTTTTCGACAGGTCCGGAAACGCCGGCCCGACCGTGTGGTGGGACGGACGCGTCGTCGGCGGCTGGGCGACGGGCAAGGACGGCAGCGTCAGTTTCCGGCTGCTGGAAGACATCGGCTCCGAGGGCGCCGCTCAGGTCGAAGCCGAAGCTGCGCGGCTCGAGGCGTGGCTCGACGGAGTCGCGGTCGCTCCCCGATTCGACACACCGCTCGGGCGTGAGCTCGCCGCGTAGTCAGGCCCTTGCTCCGCCTCGGCGAGGATGGCCCTCCGGCCCTCCGGGACCGAGGGTCTCGGCAATCCCGACGAGCTGGTCGAAGAGCGGGAGCGCTTCCTTCCTGAGCCACGGTTCTTGCAGCTCCGGGGGCAGGCCGAGCGTCCCTGCCCAGATCGCCCGGCCGGCGATGAAACCCGCCGCGCCCGCGAGACAGGCCGTCTCGAGCTGGGCCGCGAACTCGTCACCGCTCGTCGCGCTTCCGCCGAGGAGCGCCCAGCGGAGCGGAGCGGCGGCCGCTGTTGCGCGCGCGCACGCGTCGTCGCCGGGGAACTGGAGCTTGAGGAGGTCGCAGTCGTGCAGCTCGGTGGCGGCCGCGACGACGAGGTCGGCAAAGGCCGACGCGTACGCGGCCTCGCTCTCGCCTTCTAGCCGGTAGACGAGCGGCTCGAGCACGAGCGGCAGCCCGTGGCGGTGGCACTCCTCCGCCGCGCGCGCGAGCAGGTCTCGCTGACGCTCCGCGCTCGCGGGATGGTCGGCTCGGTACCACAGAAGCAGCTTGCAGCCGTCTGCCCCCACCCGCCGTGCACGTGCGGCGTCGAACTCGAGTCGCGAGAGGCGTGCGCCGTCGAGCAGCTCGTACCCCTGCGCCTCGAGCGGCGTGAGCAGGCCGGCCTCCGGCGGCCGGCAGCCGACCGCGTCGAAGTCGAGCAGGATCCCGGAGGCGTGGCTCCCGAGCACGCGCGCGATGCGGGACTTGATCGCGAGCATCGTCCCGCGCGTCGACGTCCTCGACGCCGGCGGCCCGGAAGGCGTTGCGCAGTGCATCGCGGTGGTCGAGCGCGAGCAGGCAGAACGTTCCCGTGGGGGTGGCGAGCGGCTCGAGCGAGGGCTCAGAACCCGGCATGCTCCGCGAGACAGCGGCGGTTTCGCACCTGGGCCTCGAACTGCGGCGCCGGATCGTCGTCCGGGCCGGGGACCCAGTCCTGCTCGACCACGAGCCAGCCCGCGTAGCCGTCGAGCTCGGCAAGGAACCCGTCGAGATCGGCGTCGCCCGTGCCGAGCTCGCAGAACGCGCCCGCGCGCCAGGCCTCGGGCCAGTCACGCGCGCGGCGGATGACGTCGAGCCGGACGTCCTTCAGATGGACGTGCTGCACGCGGTCTCGCCAGTCGCGCAGAGCCTGGACCGGGTCGCCGCCCGCCGCGGTCAGGTGACCGGTGTCGACGAGGAGCGCCACGTCGGTGCTGTCGAGCAGCCGCTCGATCTCCGCGGGCGTCTGCACGCGCGTGCCCATGTGGTGGTGGAAGACCGGCTCGAGTCCCCGCGCGCGCGAGCGCTCGACCGTCCGCGCAATCGCGTCGAGGTCGACGTCGCGGTCCCGCGGGCCCTTGTCGCAGAGCACCGGCCGCGCACCGAAGGGTGCGACCAGGTCGAGCGTCGCATCGAGGACGCCGAGCCCGTCCTCGCCGAACCGCAGCTCGACGAACGCGGCGACGAGCTCGAGCCGCCTCGAGTCGAGGCGCGCGCGCAGCGTCTCGCCGTCGCCGAGGTAGCCGAGCGGTCCGAGCTCCGTGCCGGCGTAGCCGGCTGCGGCGATCGCGTCCAGCACCTGCTCGGGCGCCGGCACGTTCGGCAGCACGCCCACGGTGAGCTCGAACGCGCCGTAGCTCACGGGCGCGTTCGCGACGCGGATCACACGAGCGCCGCCTCGAGCTCGCCGAGCCGCGGCATGGCCGCGGAGCAGGCGAGCTGCGCGGCGACGAGCGCGCCCGCGACCGTGCCCCGGCGAACGGCCTCGGCGAGCGGTAGGCCGTGGAGCAGCCCCTGGCCGAGCGCCGCAGCGAAGGCGTCGCCGGCCCCGAGGCCGTTGACGACCTCCACCGGGAACCCAGGGACGTCGGTTTGCTCGCCGCCGTCGTAGACGGTGGCACCCTGCGCGCCGCGCTTCAGGACGAGCGTCGGCGCGTCGACGCCGGCGGCCTCGACCTCCTCCTCGTTGCCGATCACGATGTCGGCGCTCGCCGATGCCTGCGCGGCGAGTGCCGGGTACGCGCCGGGGTCGTCCCACAGCGTCGGCCGCCAGTCGAGGTCGAAGATGGTCGTGCCACGGTGCGCGGCGAGCGCCGCGAGCGTCGTCTCGCGGCTCGGCGACTGCGCGAGAGCGGTGCCGGTCGCGTAGAGGAGCGTCGCGCCGGCCACCTCGTCCGCGTCGAAGTCGCCCGGGGAGAGCTGCCAGTCCGGAGCAGTCGGACGCCGGTAGAAGGTGATCGGGAAGTTGTCCGGCGGCCACACCTCGCAGAAGGTGGGAGGCGTCAGCCAGTACGGGTCGGTGGCGAGGAAGCGGACGTCGATGCCTTCGCCGGCAAGCCACGTGCGTACGAAGTCGCCGTTGCCGTCGGCGCCGACGCGCGAGACGATCGCGACGCGCACGCCGAGCCGCGCGAGGCCGGTCGAGACGTTGCCGGCGAACCCGCCGACGAATCGGGTAAACGTGCGCACCTCTGCGAGCGGCGTCTCGAGCTCGTTCGGGTAGAGGTCGATCCCGACGCGTCCGAGGACCGCCGCCTCGATCACACGTGGCTCCGCTCGTCGCCGCGCGCGGTCTCGTAGGCCTCGCGTGCGGCGACGACGGACGGGAGCTCCGAGACCTCCGCGACGGCGACGTCCCACCAGCTCTCGTAGCCCGGCACCGCCTCGTCGGGATCGACCTCGACGGCGATCACCGTCGTGCGTGTCTCGTCGCGTGCAGCGGCGAGCCCGGCGCGGAGATCGGCGAGCGTCCGCGCGCGCACGACATGCGCGCCGAGCGACTCGGCGTTCGCGGCGAGATCGAGAACGAGCTCCCGCTGCGTGCCGAAGCCGTCCGTTCCGAGCGAGCGGGACAGGCCGCCGATCGACTTGTAGCCGTGGCTGTCGACGAGCACGATCGTCAGCTTGACCCCGAGCTCGACCGCCGTCACGAGCTCGGCCGGGAGCATCAGATACGAGCCGTCGCCGACGAGCACGTAGACCTCGCGCTCGGGCGCTGCGAGCTTCACCCCGAGGCCGCCCGCGATCTCGTAGCCCATGCACGAGTAGCCGTACTCGACGTGGTAGCCCTTCGGGTCGCGCGTGCGCCACAGCTTGTGCAGGTCGCCGGGCATCGCCCCCGCCGCGCAGACGACGACGTCCCGCGGCCCGGCAGCGTCGTTGATCGCGCCGATGACGGCGCTTTGCGCCGGCGGGTCGCGCTCGATCGAGTAGAGCCGCGCCACCTCGTCGTCCCACTCGCGGACGAGCTCCGCCGCCCGGCTGCGGTAGGCGTCGTCGACCCACCAGCCCGCGAGCAGTTCCCCGAGTCGCTCGAGCGTCGCGCGGGCGTCTCCGACGAGCGCGAGGCCGCCGTGCTTCGCGGCGTCGAAGTCGGCGACGTTGACGTTGACGAAGCGCACGTCGGGGTTGCGGAACGCGGTCTTCGAGGCGGTCGTGAAGTCCGACCAGCGTGTGCCGACGCCGATCACGAGATCCGCCTCGGCGGCGACGCGATTGGCGGCGAAGGTCCCTGTGACGCCGATCGCGCCGAGCGCGGACGGGTGGTCGTACGGGAGCGAGCCCTTGCCGGCCTGCGTCTCGCCGACCGGGATCCCCGTCGCGTCGCAGAGGGCTCGCAGCGCTCCCGTCGCCTCGGAGTAGACGACGCCGCCGCCGGCGACGAGCAGCGGCCGCCGTGAGCCCCGGATCAGCTCCACCGCGAGCGCGAGCGCGGCCTCGTCGGGCACAGGCCTCGGAATCGACCAGACGCGCTTGCGCAGGAAGCCCGCCGGCACGTCGAACGCCTCCGCCTGCACATCCTGCGGCAGCGCGAGCGTGACGGCGCCGGTCTCGGCCTGGTTCACGAGCACGCGCATCGCCTGGAGCGCTGCCGGCACGATCTGCTCGGGCCGCCAGATGCGGTCGAAGTAGCGCGAGACCGGGCGGAAGCAGTCATTCACCGAGACATCGCCGGCCCAGGGAACCTCGAGCTGCTGCAACACGGGATCGGGCCGCCGCGACGCGAACACGTCGCCGGGCAGAAGCAGCACCGGTAGCCGGTTCACGGTTGCGAGCGCGGCGCCCGTGACCATGTTCGTCGCGCCCGGGCCGATCGAGGTCGTACAGGCCAGCGTGCCGAGCCGGTTGCGCATCCGGGCGTAGCCGGCCGCCGTGTGCACCATGCCCTGCTCGTTGTGCGCCTGATGGAAGGCGAGGAGCTCCGGGCTCTCGTACAGCGCCTCTCCGATTCCGGCGACGTTGCCGTGGCCGAAGATCCCGAGACAGCCGCCGAAGAAGCGGTGCTCCACGCCGTCACGCTCCACGTGCTGTGCCGCGAGGAAACGGACGAGCGCCTGCGCGGCCGTCAGCCGAGCCCCGGCCACTCAGACCTCGTCCCTGATCGCGCGAAGCTCGTACTCGAGCTCTTGAAGCTCGCGGCCGCCGGCCATCAGCCGCACGAGCTCCTGCCCGTCGATCTCCGACTTCTCGAACGCCCCGAGGGTCTGGCCGCGGTTCAGGATCACGAACCGGTCGCCGACGGGGAAGGCGTGGTGCGGGTTGTGGGTGATGAAGATCACGGCGACCCCGCGCTCTCGCGCCTGGAGGATGTACTTGAGCACGACGCCCGCCTGCTTCACGCCGAGCGCCGACGTCGGCTCGTCGAGGATCAGCACACGCGCGCCGAAGTAGACCGCCCGCGCGATCGCGACCGACTGACGCTCGCCGCCGGACAGCGTCCCGACCGGCTGGTCGGGGTCGCGGATGTCGATGCCCATCTCGTGCAGCTCGGTGCGCACGATCCTTCTCGCCCCCGCCGCGTCGAGCCACTCGAAGGGTCCGAGCTTCCTCCGCGGTTCGGCGCCGAGGAAGAAGTTCCGCCAGACCGACATCAGTGGCACCATCGCCAGATCCTGATAGACGGTCGCGATCCCGGCCGCGCGCGCGTCGCGCGGCGATCGGAACTCGACCACGTCGCCCTCGACCCGCACCGTGCCCTCGTCGGCGGGGTGGACGCCGGAGAGGATCTTGATGAACGTCGACTTCCCGGCGCCGTTGTCGCCGAGGATGCACGTCACCTCGCCCGCATCCACGTAGGTCGTGATGTCCTTGAGCGCGACGACGTTGCCGTAGTACTTGCAGATGCCGTCGACCTCGAGCAGGTGCGGCTTCGCGTTCATCGGGCTCTCTGCGCGCGGTTGCGGATCACCGTGTTCAGCAGCACGGCGGCGAAGAGGATCGCGCCCTGAAACGTGTACGTCCAGTTGCTGTCCCACTGCGAGAAGACGATCCCGAGCTGCACCATCCCGAGGATGCACGCGCCGAAGAAGGTGCCGATCACCGAGCCGTAGCCCCCCGTCAGCAGGCAGCCGCCGACGACGGCGCAGATGATGAAGATGAACTCCAGCCCGATGCCCTCCTTCGACTGCATGGAGCGCAGCTCGAGCGCCTCGATGATGCCCATCAGCGAGGCCGTGCACGACGTCATCACGAAGAGCAGGATCTTCGTCCGCGCGACGGGCACGCCGATGTTGCGCGCCGCGGTCGGGTCGCCGCCGGCGCTGTAGATCCAGTTGCCGAACCGCGTCTTGGCGAGCAGCCAGGCGCCGACGATCGTGATCCCGATCCACCACAGCACCTTCGTCTTGAAGGCGTACTCGGTCAGGTCGGAGGCGAAGAAGCGGTAAGCCGAGTCGAACCCGCCGGCCAGGTCGATGCCCTCGATCGCAGTCGTCCCCGTCAGCTTCAGCGTCAGCGCCGCGTTGATGCCCTGGAGCACGAAGAACGTCGCCAGCGTGACGATGAAGCTCGGCAGCTTCGTCTTCACCACGGTGAACCCGTTGAGCAGGCCGATCGCGACGCCGAAGCCCATCACGAGCGCCATCGACGGCCAGATGTTCAGGTCCACCTCGGTGGCGAGGTAGCCGAGCAGGAGGCCGGAGCTGCCGATCATCACGCCGGCGGAGAGGTCGAACTCGCCGCCGATCATGAGCAGCGCGACCGGCACCGCCACGATCCCGTACTGCGCCGCCTGGTCGGTCCAGCCGGCCGCGATGCTCGGGTCGCTGATCCAGTCGACGGCGCGTGCGTAGTAGCTGAACACGAGCCAGACGACGACGGCGCCGATCATCGCGCCGATGTCGGGGCGCGCGAGCAGCTTCGAGAGCGGGCTGACGCGGGTCAGCCGCTCGTCCGGCGGGGCGGCCGCCGGAGGCGCGGTCGCTGCTACGGGCTCGGCGATGGTGCCCTCCTCGACCCGGGGCGGGTGGGACCTCCCGCCCCGGGGCTCCCTCGTCCTAGCGCGTGCCTTCGGTGGCGAGCTTCGCCACCTGGGCAGCGTTCGCCTTGTTGATGATCCCGGGCCCGGTCAGTACGGGCTGGCCGTTCCCGACCGTGTTCAGGTTCGTCACATAGAGCATCGCGAAGACGACCGGCAGGTACCCCTGGAGGTACTGCTGCTGGTCGATCGCGAACAGCATCCGGCCGGCCTGGATCTCCTTGATCGCGCCGCCGACGTCGAAGGTGCCCGCCTTGGTGCCCTGCGGCAGGACGTCGAGGCAGGGGATCGTCACGTCAGGGTCGAGGCCGAGGAAGCTGTCGAGCGACTTGTTGGCCGTCATCGCCGCCTGCACCTTCGCCTTCGTGCCCGGGATGTCGGACTTGGCGTCCGGGATCGTGAGGACCTGAACGCCGCCCGACCCGAGGATCTTCTTCACGCCGTCCGCCCGTTGCTGCAGTCCCGAGTTCGCGGCCTCGTGGATGACGATCAGCACCTTCTTCGAGCCGGCCGACTTGAACTGCTTGCCGGCGCCCTGGCCCGCGACATCCTCGGTCTGCCCGACGTGGACCATGTAGTGCGGGAACGCGTCGAAGGCGCCGAGGCCGGAGTTGACGGTGATGATCTCGATGTTCTTCTGCGATGCACGTTGGAGCGAGCCCTTGAGCGCGCTCGCGTTCGGGACCGAGGTCGCGATCACGTGGGCGTTCGCGGCGATCGCGGCGTTGACGCCTGCCACCTGCTTCGCGACGTTGTTGTTCGCGTAGACCTGCGTGGTCGTGACGCCGCGGCCCTTGAGGTCGCTCGTCGCCTGGTCGACGCCCTTCTTGAACACCGACCAGAACGAGCCGGTGTCGCCGTGGGTGACGACCGCGAGCCTGATCGGGTCGGCGCGCCGCGCACCGAGTGCGGCCGCAGGTGAGCCGAGCGCCGTCAGACCGGCGGCGGTGAGGCTGCCCTTGACGAGCAGCCCCCGGCGCGAGAAGCGCGTTTCCTCGATCTTCTCGAGCACGTCGTCGTTCATATGTCCCCTCTCCTTTCGTCGAGATCGACGATGCCTGCGATTCTCAACGCTTCAGAGCCCGCGCGCCAGTCACCAAGGTGGAGACCGGCCTGCGCTCGGCGCGCGACCGGTCGGCGGCGACCGCGACTGCGAGGGCGGCTCGAGCCTCCTCGAGCGTGCAAGCGCTCTCGCCGCCGCCTCGGACGGTGTCGACGAATGTGGCGAGCTCCCCCCGGTAGGCGGCCTCGAAGCGGTCGAGGAAGTTCGCGTACCCGGCACCGGCCGGAGGTCCGCCGGGCTCGAGCGACCGGAGCGCGCTGCGCTCGTCGACCCCGACGGCAACGCTGTCGGCCGTGCCGAAGACCTCGAGCCTGACGTCGTACCCGCGCGGGTCGTGGCGCGTCCCCGAGATGATGCCGAGCGCGCCGTCTTCGAGCCGCAGCGCCGTCACGGCCGTGTCGACGTCGCCGTGGCGCGCGAACCACGGCGTCTCGCGCACCGCGCCGTCGGCGTACACCTCCTCGATCTCCTCCCCGGTGACGAAGCGGATCGCGTCGAAGTCGTGGATGTGGAGGTCGCGGAAGATCCCGCCCGAGGTCGCGATGTAGGCCTCCGGAGGCGGCGACGGGTCGTGGGTCGCGGCCCGAAGGACGAGTAGCCGGCCGAGCGCCCCGGTCGCGATCGCGTCGCGCGCCGCCCGGTACCCGGCGTCGAACCGGCGCTGGAAGCCGACCTGGACGAGGATCCCCGCGCGCTCGACGTGGGTGATCGCGTCGTCGATCGCCTCGAGCTCGAGCGCGACCGGCTTCTCGCAGAACGCGGGCAGGCCGGTCGCGGCGGCCAGGCGGAGAAGTGGGACGTGGCCGGGCGTGCCGGTCGCGATTACGAGCGCGTCGACCGGTAGCTCGACGAGCGCCTCCGGCGTCTCGGCGACTCCGGCGCCGAGCTCGCGGGCGACCCGGGCGGCGCGATCCGGGTCGGCGTCCGTCAGCGTGAGCGCGGAGACGCCGTCGAGGCCCCGCAGGGTCTCTGCGTGGAACGCGCCGATCCTGCCGACGCCGATCACGCCGACGTGGAGGCCTCCGGTCATCGGAGCGCCTACCGTAACGCGCCGACGAGCGGGACGCGCGGGTCCTTGGGCGTCTGGGGCCAGGTCGAGCGGATCCACCCGAGGCCCGGGTCGTCGGTGTTCGCCATCGAGTGGTGCTCGCCCGCGAGCGCGTTCAGGTAGTAGAAGTCGTAGCCGGGTGCGGCCGAGAACGCGTGGTAGCCGTAAGGGACGAGGACGAGGTCCCCGTCGCGCACGGCCCAGCTCTCGTCGAGGTCGCGTGCCGGGCTGTAGAGCCGTTGCAGGCCGAAGGCCTCTGGCGCCGGCGCCCGGTAGTAGTAGATCTCCTCGAGCGCGACCTCGTCGGGCGGCCGGTCCTCGTCGTGCTTGTGCGGCGGATAGCTCGACCAGTTACCGGCCGGCGTCAGCACCTCGACCACGAGGATCCGCTCGGCCGGAAAGCCGGGCTGGATCATGTTGTTGATCTGCCGTGTCGCGTTGCCGGCGCCGCGCACCTCGATGCCGACCTCGTCCGGCCGCTGCAGCACCACCTCGCGCCGCACGTCGCACGGGCAGCTCGCGACGGCGAGCTCGGCTTCCCCCTCGACGCGGTAGGTGGTGTCGCGGGGCAAGTACAGGGTCCACGGAAGCTGCTCGAACACACCGGCCCGCGGCCCGAGCTCGAACCGCCTGCCGTCCGCCTCCACCGAACAGGCGCCCTCGAGCAGGACGAGCGCGGTCTCCTCGCCGCCGGTCACGCGCTCCACGACCCCGGCGAGCCGCTCGACGTGGAAGGAGAGGTAGCGCCAACCGGCGCTCGCCGGCGTCACGTGCTCCCAGCGGCCTGCGCGGAGGATCAGGTCCACGCCGGCGATTATGGCTCGCGAGTGCAACGAGCAAGAGCTGTCACAGTCGCACGGCGCCGCCGGCCCTACCGGGTGGCCCCGGTTTCGACGAGCGCGCTGATGACTCGCGCTCGCGATCGGCGTGTGGTGGCTCGTCGTTGTCGTCGCCGGTCGAGAACCGGTAGACGGTCGTGGAGGTGAACTCCTGGCCCGGCCGCAACACGGTGGGGGGGAAGTTCGAGTGGTTGGGCGAGTCGGGGTAGAACTGGGTCTCGAGCGCGAAGCCGTCGCCCTGGCGATACGTGTGCCCGCACGTCCCGACGAGCGTTCCATCGAGCAGGTTCCCCGAGTAGAACTGGATCCCGGGCGCGGTCGTGTGGATCGAGAGAACGCGACCGCTCTTCGGCTCCGTGACGCGCGCGGCCAGGAGCAACGATGTGTCGCCGGAGCTCGGCCGGTCGAGCGCGTAGTTGTGGTCGTAGCCCCTCCCGATCACGAGCTGCGGGAACCGGTCGCGGATGCGAGCGCCGATCGCCGTCGGCTTGGTGAAGTCCATCGGTGTTCCCGCCACCGGATCGATCGACCCCGTTGGGATCAAGGTCGGGTCGACCGGCACGTAGCGGGGCGCGTTGAGGTACAGGACGTGGCCCTCGATCGAGCCGGACCCCTCCCCGGCGAGGTTCCAGTAGGCGTGGTTCGCGAGATTGACGACTGTGGCGTTTCTCGAAGCCGCGTGTCCCGCCGTGGAGCGAGTTCGGTGGGTCGTTGATCGGGAGGTGATACGTGACGCCGTCGAGCGTGAAGGTGCCCTGGGAGACGCGGTTCGCGTAGCGGCCGGTGATGCAGCCGAAGTACGGGTTGCGCTGGACGTAGTCGTCGAGGTTGTCGAAACCGAGCGTGACGTTCGCGAAGTCGCCGTTTCGGTCGGGCACCTTGACGGACTGGACGATCCCTCCGTACGTCGTGATCTTCACCTCCATGCCGCGTGAGCTCCTCAGGGTGTAGAGGTCGACGGGTCCTTCGCTCGTCGACCCGAACGGCTCCTTCGTGATCGTTGGCGCGGCGTGTTTGCCGGCGGGGGCCAGAAGCGTCACGAGTCCGTGAGCAGTTGGAGCTGCTCGCCGTGTCCCGTCACCTCAGAGCCCCCGGGCCAGGTGGTAGTACGCCTGGTTCCACCGAAGCTCCTTCTTGACGTCGGCGGCGGTCGTCCGCTCGTCGATCACGACGAGCTCGATCCCGGCGATCTCCGCGAAGTCGAGGAAGACCTCGGTTGTCAGCGCGCGGCTGAAGCTCGTGTGGTGAGGCCCGCCCGCCTCGAGCCATGCCTCCGCGGCGACCGCGAGGCTCGGTGCCGGTTGCCACACCGCGCGTGCGACCGGCAGCCGCGGGAGCTCCTCGTCGGGTGGTACGACCTCGACCTCGTTCGCAACGAGCCGGAAGCGCGTTCCGAGGTCGAGGAGGCCGACGACAACAGCGGGGCCCGGCGCGGCCGTGAACACGAGCCGCACCGGGTCGTCGCGGGCGCCGATCGACAACGGGTGGATCTCGCAGCGCGGCCGCTCGCCGCTGATCGAGGGGCAGACCTCGAGCATGTGCGCGCCGAGCACCTTGGGGCCGTTCGGGGCGAGGTGGTACGTGTAGTCCTCCATGAACGACGTGCCGCCGTCGAGCCCGGCGCTCATGACCTTCGAGATCCGCACGAGTGCGGCCGTCTTCCAGTCGCCCTCGCCGGCGAAGCCGTAGCCGTCGGCCATCAGCCGCTGGACGGCCAGACCCGGGAGCTGCGGCAGTTCATCCAGGTCCTCGAACGTGTCCGTGAACGCCTTGGCCGAGCGTGCGTCGAGGAAGGTGCGCAAGCCCGCCTCGATCCGCGCCTCCGCTCGGAGCGACTCGCGCCGCTCCCCGTCGGGTGCGAGGGTCGAGGCGAGCTCGTAGGTCTCGTCGTATTCCGACACGAGCCGGTCGACGGTCCCGTCGTCGACCTCGCGCGTCGCCGCGACCAGCTCCCCGACGCCGTAGCCGTCGACGGCGACGCCGAGCCGGATTTGCGCCTCGACCTTGTCGCCCTCCGTGACCGCGACCCAATGCATGTTGTCCCCGAAGCGGGCAACCAAGAGCGACTGCGCCTCGGTCCAGCCGACGGCAGCGCGCGTCCACGCCGCGATGCGCGCGACGACCCCGGGTTCGCGCCAGTGCCCGACGACGGTCTTGCGCGCGCGCCGCATGCGCGTCTCGAGGAAGCCGAACTCGCGGTCGCCGTGCGCCGACTGGTGGAGGTTCATGTAGTCCATGTCGATCTGCGCCCAGGGCAGATCGCGCTCGAACTGGGTGTGCAGGTGCAGCAGCGGCTTCTGTAGTGCCGCGAGGCCGGCGATCCACATCTTCGCGGGTGAGAACGTGTGCATCCACGCGACGAGCCCGATGCACGCGGGGTCCACGTTTGCGGCGAGACAAAGCGCGCGGATCGACTCCGGGCTTCGCAGCGCGGGCTTGGCGACGACGCGCACCGGAATCTGCTTCTCGGCGTCGAGCGCCTCCGCGAGCACGCGCGCATGCGCGTCTACCTGCGCGAGGCTCGCCTCGCCGTAGAGGTCGTGGCTGCCCGCGGCGAGCCAGACCTCGAACCGGCCGAGTGGCTTGGCGTCGCCGTTCTCAGGCACTGAGCCGGTACTCGCTCCCGACGATCTCCGTCAGCTCGTCGACGGACGTCTCGGAGGTGAGGCGATCGAACGTGATCGTCCCGTTGCGGAGCAGGTTGACCCGGTCTGCGATCTCGAACACCTGCACGAAGTTGTGCGCGATCACGATCATCGACACGTCCTCGCGCTGCTTCAGCTCGCGGATCAGATCGAGGATCTGCCTTCCCTCGCGCGCGCCCATCGCCGCGAGCGGCTCGTCGAGCAGCAGCGTCCTCGCGCCGGAATAGACCGCGCGCGCGATCGCGACCGCCTGTCGTTGGCCCCCCGACAGCATCGCCACCTCGGCGTTGACCGAGCGCAGCGTGCTGATGCCGATGTCGTCGATGCACTCGCGCGCACGGCGCCGCATCGCCCGGTTGTTGAGCCAGCGGATCGGGCCGAAGCCGGTCGTGAGCTCGCGCTTGAGGAACATGTTGTGCGCGACCGACAGCGACGGCACGAGCGCGAGATCCTGGTAGACGGTCTCGATCCCGAGCGACCGCGCATGGTCAACGGAGCGGATCGTCACTTCCTCGCCGTTCACGTAGATCTGGCCTCCGTCCGGGCGCTGGAAGCCGGTCAGGATCTTGATCAGGGTCGACTTGCCCGCGCCGTTGTCGCCGACGAGGCCGAGCACCTCGCCCTTCGCCAGGCGCATCGAGACGTCGACGAGCGCGGTGACCGCGCCGAAGCTCTTCGACACGTGCTCGGTCCGGATGGCGTCGGGCGCGCCGCCGTTCCCGTTCTCGGTCACTGCAGCTTTCCGAGGTTTCGTAACCGCGCGACCTGGACGTTGACGATCATCGCCACGATGATCGCAAGCCCGGTGATCAGGTCGAACGTGAACGCGCTGACGCCGATGATGTTGAGGCCGGTGCGCAGGATGATCAGCACCGCGACGCCGATGAAGCTGCCGATCACGCTACCGACGCCGCCGAAGAGCGACGTGCCGCCGATGACAGCGCCCGCGACGGCGATGAACATCAGGTCCGGGCCGCCCTGAAGGGGCACGATCGTCGTCACCCGCGTCGAGTCGAGGATCCCGGCGAAGCCGGCGAGGAAGTTGGCGAGCACGAAGTTGCCGATCTTGATCCAGCGGACGTTGACGCCGCTCTCGGCCGCGCCGGTGATGTTCCCGCCCGTCGCGAACGTCCAGAGCCCCCAGCGGGTCCAGGTCAGGACGAACTGAACGAGCAGGACGACCACCAGGGCCCAGACGAACTCCGAGTTGAAGAAGAGCGCATACTCGCCCGGCTGCGAGCCGAACCAGTTCTTGAACTCCTCGCTGCCGGGCATGAACTGCTGCGAGCCAGCCATCAAGTGCAGCGTGATGCCGTTGAGGAAGAAGAGCATGCCGAGGGTCGTGATGAACGACGGCACGCCGAGGTACGTGGTGATCACGCCGCTCGTGAGCCCGACGCACGACGATGCGAGGAGGGCGAGGGGAATGCCGACCCAGAGCGAGAGCCCGTGCTGGTCCGGGTCGCAGAACCACCAGACGAGTGCCGGCGCCAGGGCGAACACACGGCCGACGGCGAGGTCGATCTCACCGTTGATGAGCAGCATGACCTCGCCGGCGGCGACGATCGCGATCGGCGCCATCGACTCGGTGATGTTCTTGATGTTGTCGCTCTCGAGGAAGACCGGGTTCTTCGCATAGAAGAAGAGCGTCAGCAGGACGGCGACGAGGAAGATGCTCGCCTCGCGCCGCCGGAGCAACGCCCCGGCGACGCGCCAGCCGAAGCCGGCGCGTCGCTCGGTCGTCGCCGCGTCAGCCGCCGCCATCCGGTGTTACGAGACCGGGTACTTCTGCGCGGAGGAGGAGCCCTCGTACCGCGTCTTCGTCGTGAGGTACGGCTTGACGTTCGACTTCGTGACGAACAGGAGCCCCGTGTTCGTGTCGGAGGGGGCCACCAGGCCGCCGGACAGCTTGAAGAGGAAGAGCTGGATGACGGGATAGAAGCCCTGCAGGTAGGGCTGCTGGTCGATCGTGAAGTCCAGGAAGCCCTGGTCGATCAACTTGAGCGTGCCGGGCAGGAGGTCGTAGCCCCCGCCCTTCACCTTTCCTTGCAGGCTGTGCTTCTGGATGATCTGGCCGACGCCCTGCGTGTCGCCGGCGTCCACCGCGAACATCCCGGCCAGGTTCTTGTGGCCGAGGTAGTACGAGTCGATCGCCGTCAACTCCTTGCTCAGGTCGGCGTCGGTCGCGACCACCTTCGGGTTGAGGGGCTTGCCCGACTGCTTGATCGCGGCGACCGCGCCGTCGATCCGCGGCTGGATGTTGAGCGCGCCCGGCGTCGCGATGAACAACGCGACGTCGCCCTTCGGCACGAGCGTCGCGATCCGCTGGCCCATTGCGAAGCCCGATTCGTAGAGCGCCTGGCCGATGTACGCCATGCGCGCCTTCGCCCCGGCGCGGGCGCCGTCGGCGTTGTACGCGACGACGGGAATGCCCTTCGCGAGCGCCTGCTTGATCGGCGCCTCGAACGCGCCCTTGTCGACCACGCAGATCGCGATGCCATCGGCCTTGGCGCTGACGGCAGCGTTGAAGGCATTGAGCATCTCGCCGACGTCGGCCTTCGTCGAGCCGGTCCACGTGTACGAGCAGTTGACGATCGCGCCGGCGTCTGCCGCGCCGTACTGCGTCGGCACGAAGAACGGGTTCGTGGTGACGTGGTTGATGAACGCGAACTTCCACTTCGGGTGACTCGGGTAGGCGCTGCCCGCATCTGCCGCACCGAACGCCTCCTGGGCGGTGGCGAGCGACGGCAACGACAGCGCAGCACCTCCAAGCGCCAGCCGGCGAAGAAGCGTCGCGCGGTCGACGCGTGCAGATCCCTCGGAGAGGATCTGATCATCGCTGTTCACAAACTCGACCTCCTTTTGACCCTAGTGGTGGGCTGCACCCCTGCTGTGGCGCTGGACCCGTACCGAGAGGAGGGGATCGTCCAGCTTCGTCTGCTCAGCCAGGTGCTTTCGAGGAACAAGCCGCGCTGGTATACAACATTCGTATGCGCCGTGCAAGCGTATGCAGTGCGGCTGCGATGGGACGGCGGCGCTCCTCCGAGGGGTGGCTACCAGCGCTGGTGGACGAGCGGCGCAACGCGCCCGCGGTAGAGCTCGGCGATCCGCTCGAGCGTCGCATCCGGCAACGCTGGCAGGTCGGCCGCGGCCGCATTGGCCCGCGCCTGCTCCGGCGTCTTGGCCCCCGGGATGACGGTCGAGACGGCGTCGAAGCCGAGGATCCAGCCCAGGGCGAGCTGTGCCATCGTCGTGCCCTCCGGCACCAGCGGTCGGAGCGCGTCGATCAGCTCCAGGCCGAGCTCGTAATCGAGGCCGGAGAACGTCTCGCCGACGTCGAACCGCTCGCCGTGTCTGTTGAAGTGCCGGTGGTCGTCCGGCGCGAACGGGGTCTCGGGCCTGAGCTTCCCGGTCAGCAGCCCGGACGCGAGCGGAACGCGGGCGATGACGCCGACGTCGCGGCGGCGCGCCTCGTCGAAGAACCGCTCGGCAGGCCGCTGCCGGAAGACGTTGAAGATGATCTGGACGGTCGCGACGCTGGGGTATTCGATCGCCTTCAGCGCCTGCTCGACCTTCTCGACGCTGACGCCGTACCAGCGGACGAGCCCCTCCGCGACGAGGCGATCACACGCCTCGAAGACGGCCGGCTCGTAGTAGACCTCCCACGGTGGGCAGTGGAGTTGGACGAGGTCGACGACATCGACGCCGAGGTTCTCACGCGAGCGCTCGAGCCAGCCGCGGAGGTTGTCGTACGTGTACTGCGCGAGGTCGAGCGGCGCGCGGCGGCCGAACTTGGTCGCGACGAAAAGGGGTCCGGGACGCTCGCGCAGCAGCCGGGCGATCAGCCGCTCGGACCGACCGTCCCCGTAGGCGTCGGCGGTGTCGAAGAGCGTGACGCCCGCGTCGGCGGCGGCGTGCATCGCCGCGAGCGACTCGTCGTCATCGGTCGAGCCCCAGGAGCCGCCGATGGCCCACGCGCCGAAGCCGACCTCCGAGACCTCGACGTTCGTCTTGCCGAGTCGCCGCATGTTCACGGTCGCGAATCTAACGCCGATCGTCCCCGCCGTGACGCGCTCGGGCTCGACAAGGCGCGGGCGTTTTCGGCGTGACACGGGAGCAGAACGAGCCGGCGCGCCGCCCGGCGACGATGAAGGACATCGCGGAGAAGGCCGGTGTTGCGCAGAGCACCGTCTCGCGGGTCCTCAACGACACGCCGCTCCACGTGCCGATCTCGCAGGCGACGCGCGAGCGCGTGCTCGCAGCCGCGGCCGAGCTCAGCTACCGCCCGAACCCGCACGCGCGCGGCCTGCGTGGCGCGCCGACGATGCTTCTCGGCGCGATCGTCCGCGACGCGACCGACCCGTTCTTTGCCGCCGCGATCGATGCCCTCTCGCTCGAGGCTCGCCAGCTCGGCTACAGCGTCGTCCTCGGCCACGCCCGCCACCGGGCGGACGAGGCCCTCGCCCTCGCCGCGATTCTCGAGGCGCGGCAATGCGACGCGCTGGTCGTCCTCGGCGACATGCGCGCGCAGCCGCGGTTGATCGAGGACCTCGAGAGCGTGCACGTGCACGTCCCGGTCGTCGCGGTGTGGCACGGCGCTCGCCACGAGGGCTTCCTGACCGTGAAAGTCGACAACCGCCACGGCATCACGGCGGCGATGCGGCACCTGACGAGGCTCGGTCACCGGCGCATCGCCTTCGTCGGCGACCCGGCGCTCGGCGACATCGTGGAGCGCCAGGCGGCCTACGAGGAGTTCCTCTCGGCCCGGCGGCCGAAGGTGCCGCCCGCGTACATCCAGCACGTGCGCAACTCGTTCGCAGGCGGGGTCGCGGCGTTCGAGGCCCTGATGGCGCTGCCGGAGCCCCCGACGGGCGTCGCCGCCGCGACCGACGTGCTCTCGATCGGGATCCTGCACGCCGCCTCCGATCGCGGAGTCGCGGTCCCCGACGAGTTCTCGGTCGTCGGCTTCGACGACATCCCGTTCGCGGCCATGACCGTTCCAGCGCTGACGACGGTGCGGATGCCCGTCGAGAAGATGATCCGGGCCGCGATCGCGATGGCCGTCGACAAGCGGTTCCACAACGCAGCCGGCACGGCGCAGGGCGTGCGCGTGTTCAAGCCGACGCTGGTCGTACGCCGCTCGACGGCGCCGCCGAGTCGAGAACTCGTCGGGTCGGTGGCCCGCACCAGACAGCCGGGACGAGATCGTCCCCAGCGCCCTTCTGCCACTTAGTCTGAACTGACTCTGCGTTCTCGCGGCAAGCCGAGCGCCTCGCAAGCCGCGACGGGTACTTGCACGCGGCACGTCCGAATCCCGTGTCACGGACGCACCTCGGGGATTCCCTGAGCGTCGCCTAGTCGCGCGCGACGATGCTTGACTCGCTCGCGGCATACCGCGCGGCTCCGAGAAGCGGAGCGTCGTCGAGGTTCGCGGCGCGAGTGATCAGCTCCAGGTCCGGCACGGACGCGAGCGACCGCTCGAGCGCTGGGCGGAAGAGGTCCCAAGCGTTCGCGATCGCTCCACCGACGACCAGGCAACTGGCCGCGAAGGCTCGAAGCCACGGGGCGAGGAACTCGCCGAGCTCGGTGCCCAGCTCCTCGAACGCCCGCAAGGCGCTTCGATCGCCGTTGCGGGCGTTCGCCGCCAGCGCGGCGGCATCGGCACCGTGGCGGGTGCGCAAGGCCCGGGCCGAGATCATCTCCTCGACTGGGACACCTCGGAACGGGACGAGATGCAGGCTTCCTTCCGGCGGAACCGGCGGGCCGGTCGCGACGATCCGTCCGTCCGCGAGAAACGCGGAGCCCAGGCCGGTGCCGAGGGTGATGCCGACGGCTCGCGCGTGTTCACGTGCGGCGCCCGCCCAGTACTCGCCGAGCAGGAACGCCTCGGCGTCGTTGAGAAACGAGATGCGAGTGGCAGCCCCGAGCGCTGCCCTGAGCTCGTGGCCGAGGTCGACGCCGTACAGGCTCTCGAGCTTGCCGAGCCCCATCACCTTGCACACGCCGCGCTCGTAGTCGAACGGTCCCGGGGCCGCGACGCCGACTCGTTCGAGGCCAACCGCAACCGACGTTGCTGCGCCGACGATCGCCCCGAGCAGATCCTCGCGTCGCGCGTCGGGGCGGAACGAGATGCGCGTGTTCGTGCCCGGCTCGGTCGCCCGCGTCAGCAGGTCGACTCGGGCCGCCGAGACGTGGGTGCCGCCCAGGTCGAGGGCCGCAACTGGGGTCACGCGCCGGCACCCGGTTTGACGAACGCCTTGATGACCTTCGCCGGCGGGCCGTCCACGCGGCGGAGCCGATATGGCCCGACGGCTGCTGGGATCACGATTGTCTCGGCGTATGCCAGCGAGTGCGAGGGGCCTGCGGTCGGCTCGACCACGATCTCCTCGCCCTCGACGAGGTTGAGCACGTGGAAGCGCCCGGCGGTGTCGTCGTCGACTGCGTCGTGGAAGTCGAGGCGATGCACGGCGTAGAACAGCTCGGGCAACCGGCCAAGCTCGAGCTCCTCCCAGCCCGCGCCCGAGCGGACGACCGCGGGCTCCTGGATCAGGTCGCGCCGTACCGCAGCGCCGCGCCGGCTCGAGTCGAGATTCGCGAACGCGTGCTCGAGGTGGACGGGACGGAGCATGCCCGCGAGGTCGCGGCGCAGCCAGTCGTAGAAGCGGAGCGTGTAGAGGTACGGCGTCGCGCTGATCTCGAGTACGACGTTGCCCGCGCCGCTCGCATGCGGGGTCCCCGCCGGGATGAGGTAGAGCCGGTGCTGCTCGGCATCCTGGAGCTGCAGGTAGCGCTCGGGCTCAAACGCGCGTCCCGCGAGCGCGGCCCGCGCGTCGCGCTCGAACGTCTCGACCTCGGCGTCTTCCCGCAGGCCGAGGAAGAGCTTCGCACCGGGAGTCGTGTGCATCACGTAGTAGGTCTCGTCCTGCGTGTAGGACAGGCCGAATGTCTCGTGCACGTACTCACTGGACGGGTGGCACTGGATCGACAGATGACCGCCCTCGAGGGTGTCGAGGTAGTCGAATCGGATCGGGAACGAGTAGCCGAAACGCGCGGCGACCTCGAGGCCGAGCATCGCCTCCCGGTTGCCTGCCACGAGCAGGTCGAAGCCGACCTCGAGCCCGCCGACGAGGATCGACGCTTCGGGCGCGATCAGCTCGTACGACCACGCGAGGTTCGGCGCATCCGTCTCGATGCCGAGCTCGCCCCTCAGCCACTGGCCGCCCCATGGGCCGGGAAGGAAGGTCGGCACCGTGCGGAACGGCCTGCGCGCCAGGTGACTGAGCGTGCGCCGGAGCGCGTCGCCATCGAGCCAGAGCGGCTCCTCGGGCTGGCCGAGGTCGAGGTAGCGGTGGATGCGGGGGAGGAGCGCCCGCTTGTGGCGGTCGAGCAGCGGCCAGTCGACGAACAGCAGCCGCTGCTCCGTTCCGCTTGCGCCCGCTCCTTGCCCGACGTTCGACGCGTCGCCGCGCTGCACCGCCGCGAGCGCGTGCCGCTTGGCTACGTCTGCATACCAGAGTTCGTCGTGCGGGACGAGCGCCGCGCCCGGACCGAACACCAGCGCGTCACCCTGCGACATGTGGCAGCTCGTCGAAGAGGTCGGCGAGCTCGCCGTCCCAGACACGCCGGAAGACCGGGTCCGCGGTCGCGCCGCCGGTGCGGCGCTCGATCTCGCTCCACTGCGGGTGCGAGTCGCGGACGTCGACGACGCGGCGGACTGGCAGCGAAGCGAGCAGCCGTTCCCAGGGGAGCGCCGCGGGGCCGTCGATCGCGAGCACGCCGCGTGGGAGGGGCGGTAGGCCTCGCTCGACGGCACCGCCACTCGCGAGGTAGCTCGGTGCCGGGTCGTACCGGCGGCTCACAGGTCGAGGGGCACCACGACGTAGTCGCCGGGAGCGACCCGCAGCTCCTGCCCCGACAAGCGAACGCCGACCTCCTCCGCCGCGTACGACTGGAGGTGGGCTGCGACGGTGCCGTCGGCTCTCGTGAGCATCACAACCTCGACTCCCTGCGCCTCGAGCTCGCAGAGACCGCCGGCGGGCTCGGTCGCCGTTGCTCCGAGCACGCCCACGAGGGGGCGGGTCAGCGCGTCCGCCGTCTCGATCCCGAGCGCTCGGCCCTCCGCGCCCGGACCGGCCGACGAGACCGCGTAGTCGAACCGCACCTCGCCGCCCTGGGCCAGCGGGAAGTTCGTGTCCCAGACGTTGTTCATCACCCACGAGGTCACCATCCCGGCGCCCGCGCCGTCGATCGTCTCCGGGTACGGCGGGTACGGCAAGAAGAGGTTCCCGAGCTGGACGAGCGGCGCCTGCAGCGTGGACCACGTGACCGTCTCGTCCGCGCCCTGGAGCGAGACCCAGTGTCGGATCGCATGCACGTGCGCCGCCGAACCGGGTACGCACGGGCCGCCGCCCACGCCGCCGGTGAGCTCGTAGGCGATCCGCGGGTCGCGTGTCGCGAACGGGAAGACGAGGTGAACGCCCTCCTTCTCCGTCGTCGGATGCTTGAGCAGCAGTACCGAGATGTCGAGCCGCCGGATCCCGCGCAGGAGCCGGAACGACGTCTCGATCAGCTCGAAGCCGTCCGCGCGGGTGCGGATCGCCACGCGCTCCTCGACTCCGTTCGACATGCGCTCGCAGACGACGCCGTCCGCGGGCACCGAGCGCGCTGTGATCAGCGTGCTCGAGTCGCGCCGCCCCTCAGCGTGGGTCACCGGCACCCCGCCGGATGCGCGCCGCGTCGCCTGCAACGCTCCGCCGTAGAGGTCGCGCACGACCTGCGCGAAGCCGAACGCGCTCGCGGCGTCGACGACGTCGAGCCCGACCTCGAGGTCGAGCAGGCGCACCGCGTGTCCGCCGTCGACGTCGAGCTCGAGACGGTAGTGCTCGTTCTCGAGCACGCCGGGGACGCCGGCGACGTCGGCCGGTGGGTTTGCGCCGTCCTCGACGAGCGTGAACCGCCGGTAGCCCAGGCCCGGCACGTTGTGGGCGACGAAGGAGAGCACCCGTCCCTGGCGCCGGTTGCGGCTCGGCTCCGGCGGTCCGAAGGCGTGCGGCACGCGCTCGTTGCGCTCGACGTCAACGACCGCGAGGTGCCGCCCGCTATCGACGCGGCTTGCAGGCACGAAGACTTCGACCACGTCGCTCCGCGCGTGGCCGCTCGCGTTGAGCACGAGGATCGAGTCGCCGCGGCTGGCGCGGAAGCGACCGGCGGCGGCGCTGAGCAGCGCGTCGGCGCGGTCGCTCGCGTCGACCGCGAGCGCGGCCTTGGTCTGCCACTGCAGCGCGCCGGACTCGCGGCCGATCAGCGCCGAGCCGCCCGGATGCGCCGCGCACCACGTGTGCTCGTCGAACAGCTCCATGCGCTCGTAGACGGCCTCGGCCGCACCGGCCCAGCCCGGGTCCGTGCCGGTGAGCGCGTCCGCCATGACATGCAGCGTTTGCGCCGTCCTCACGGTCGCCTGGGCGCGGCGGTTGAAGCCGACCTCCCGCGCGGCCGAGCCGAGACCGTCGGCCCACCAGTCCGCCCAGTCGCCGCGGAACGTCTGGAGCTCGCCGCCGTGCCGCTCCTCGAGCTGCTCGAAGAACTCGCGGTTTCCCGACGGCACGAGCTGCGGGTACGCGAACTCTTCCGCCCAGGCGGCGGCGATCTGCGCGGGCACGAGGCTCGGCGCGGCGTTGTCGGCGAGCAGGCCCTGCACGCGCAGGTGGAGCAGGTCGAAGGGATACGGGGCGCGAACCCCGGCGTCGGGCACGCCAAGCGTCTCGTGCGGCTGGGCGTACGGGTAGCCCCGCAGCGCGAGCGCAGCGAGGTATTCCGGGAGCAGGTCGGTCGCGTCGGCGTACGAGTCGGCGAGACCGAGCAGGTTGCCCTCCAGATACGCGATTCCGTGCGGGCTGTCGGTGTGCCAGACGAGCACGCCGTTGCCGCTCTCAGTGCTCCATTGGAAGGCCCGCGGCAGCGACTCGCCCCCCGTGAGGTACGGCGCCGCGCGAGCGGCCCAGTTGTGTGCGACGGCGAGGTAGCGCACGCCTGCCGCTGCGAGGACAAGAGGCAGACCGGGCGGCGCGCCGGGCACGTCGGTCTGCATCGCCGTCACGACCTCGACCCCGTGACGGCTGCGCAGCTCGCGGGCGAAGCGGAGCTGCCGCGCGAGCTCGTCGATAGAGAGCGCCTCGGCGTGCATCGTGAAGGGCAGTGCGCACGCCTCGAACCGGCCGCTGCGTAGGTGGTCGAGGAACTCCTTGCGCGCCGCCTCCGGCCGCACCGCGAGCCAGCGCTCCAGCGGCAGGTTGCTCTCGACCGTCCACCGGAAGCCGTCGTGCGCAGCAGCGAGGTCGAGCGCCGCGTCGAGATACGCGAGCTGGTGGCGCAGCACCTGCGCCTGCGGGTCTGTATAGCCAAGGTCGAAGTGCGAGTGGTGGACGAGGTGGACACGCCAGCGCCGCTGCGGCAGGAGCTTCAGCTCGTCACTGCGGCGCAGGCCGGCGTCGAGCTCGCTCTCGAGGCGCACGAACGTCGGCCGGTCGACCACGGGCGCGAAGAGGCGCACCGTTGTCGTGGCCGCGTCGAGCTCGACCGTCGTGGTGTCGAGCCGCCGACCAGCGGCCGAGAACAGGGAGAACCGGGCGCGACCCCGCGGCTCTCGCGCCGAGACCGCGAGCCGCACGCACTGCCGGAGGCCGTCGGGCGAGCGGCGGAGCAAGGGCAGGTCGCCGGCGCGGATCGCCACGCCGCCCAACTCGAGGTCGATGCCAGTCACCCCCCGGCGTAGCTCGCGGCGCGGTCCTTCCGGGATCGAGGTCTCGGCAAGCGCGACTCGCGCCGAGAGGGAGCCGCGTCTCACGCCTCGAGCCGGGAAGCGAGGAACGACCGCACACGCTCGGCCGGTTCGAGCTCGTGGCCGGCGTCAGGAAACACGGCGAGCTCAGCCTCGCAGCCTGCGGCTCGCCAGCGCTCGGCGAGCGCGCGCGAGTCGTCGAGCAGCGGGTCGAGAGCGCCCACGGCGAAGAGAGCAGCCGGCAGGTCGTGGAGGTCGGCGTTCAGCGGTGAAAGCCCGGGGTCGGCGAGGTTGTTGCCGCCGGCGTACGCCGCGACCAGCGCGTCGAGCTCGGCGAGGCCCGGATCGGCGGCGTCATGCGGGTCAACGTCAGGTCGTAGACGCCCTTGACAAGGCACGCCGCGCGGAAGTCGTTGAAGTTGTGCCGGTCGCGCAGGCGCAGCAGCGTTGCGACCGCGAGGTTCGCACCCGCCGACTCGCCGCCGATGCAGAGCATGTCGGCGCCGAGCTCATCCGAGGCGCGTTCCGCGAGCCAAAGCGCCGCCTTCTCGCAGTCGTCGGGCCCGGCCGGGTACGGATGCTCGGGCGCGAGTCGGTACTCGACGGAGACGACGGCTACGCGACAACCCAAGGCCAGCGCCTCGAGGCGGTCGTCCTGGAGACGGCTCGAGCCGAAGACGAAGCCGCCGCCGTGAAGGTGGAGGTAGACGCCGCGGATGTCGGGCGGCATGAAGACGCGCACCGGCACGCCCACGACGACTCGATCCTCGGCGAGCGCAGAAACCGGGAGTGGCTGCGGGCGGTGCTCGCCCCGGCGTCGCGCGGCGCGGGCCTCGGCGTCGGTTGCGGTCATGGCGCTGCGGCGAGCACGCGCTCGGTCGCGTCGGCGACGTGATCGAGCGGCAGGTGCTCGAGGACGAGCGCGAGGTCGGGTCGGCGATCGGCGAGGAACTCGATGTAGATCCGCTGCGGAAAGATGCCGGTGCCGAACTCGGGCGTGACCGCCTCGGCGCCGTCCGCCGAGACGTCCTTCAGGTGCGCGAGCACGAAGCGGTGCTCGAAGCGGTCGAGGAAGTCGCGCGTGACGCGCTCGGCCGCGGGGAGCATGGCGCGCGAGAGGTAGTTGTACGGGTCGAGCACCGCCTGGAGGTTGCGCGACGGGAAGCGGTCGAAGACGCCGTCGAGCGCGGCGTGCGTCGGGAGCACGTGCCGGACCGAGCCCTCGAGCGCGAGGATCGAGCCGTGGCGTTCGGCGGCCTCGACGAGCTCGCCGACGGCGTCGTGGAAGAGCTGCACGTTCGCTGGCAGGCGGTTGTCCGGATGCCACCGGTACTGACCCTCCGTGCTGCGCGTGCCAGCCTCGGTTGCGACCACCGACGTGCCGATGCGCGGCGCCATCTCGAGGCAGCGCGCGAGGTACTCGACGTTCTCGCGTCGCGCCAGCTCGTCGGGGTCGATGAGGTTGCGGTAGCCGGCGATCCCCGCGATCGCGATGCCGGCCTGCTCCAGGGCGTCGGCGCGCTCGGGGTGCTCGAAGCACTGCTCGACGAGGTCGCCGCCGAGCTGCACCGCACGGAGGCCGAGCCGGCGGCAGGTGGCGATCACCTCGTCCCAGTCAGACGTCTCGCGCGCGAAGACGCCGAAGCGCGGCCACTCGGGCGACCAGTCGAGCCGCGGCACGACCGTGCGCGCAAAGGCGAGGTCGCGGCCGACGAGCTCGGGCGGGCCCGGCGGCGTCTCCAGCACGACCCAGCCCTCGTAGCCGATCTCGTCCAGCGCGCGCGCCGTCGCGGCGAAGTCGACGCGGCCAAGCCCGAGCGGGCAGTCGCCGACCTTGACGCGCACGTCCTTGAGGTGCACCCGCCCGACGAGGCTGCCGAGCCCGCGCAGCTCGGTTGCCGTGTCCATCGCGCGCGTGACGACGTTGGCGGTGTCGAAGTAGCAGCCGAACGCGGGGGAGTTGACGCCGGCTGCCAGGTGGCGGATGGGCTCCGAGGAGAGTGTCCCTTCGTAGAGCAGCGAGACACCCCGCTCCGCGGCGCGGGCGCAGAGCGGGCGGAGCGCAAGTGCGGCACGGTCGATGTCGGCGCCGTCGCGCAGCTCCGCACGCCCGAAGAACGGCACGAGCAGCGCGTCGCTTCCGAGCTCGGCCGCCCAGTCCAGCGCGCGCTCGACGTCCGCGACCGCGGCCGCCGCCACCGCGGGCTCGTGATCGGCGATGCCCCCCAGGTCGCTGTGCTCTCCGAGCACGAGGCTCGGGACGGCAAGCCCCGTGTCGGCCCGCGCGCGCCGAAGGCCGTCGAGCCGGTCGGCCTCGGCGCGCCTCACGATCACCTCGACACCGGCGAAGCCGAGCCGCTTGGCGCGCCGGAAGAGCTGCCCGTCGTCCGCACTGGGCAGCACGTCGGTCATGACGCCCGGGAGGCGGGTCACAGTGTCACCCGCTCACCGTTGAGGTCGGCCGAGCGGCAGGCGGCCAGCGTCAGCTCGAGCGACAGGAGGTTGTGGCGCGCCGAGTTGTACGGCTCGCGGTCCTCGGCGATCGCGGAGAGCAGCTCGGCCATCGTCCCCGCCAGGCCATCCGGATACCAGGCGCCCTCGAGCTCGAAGGACGTGATCTGGCCGTCGCGGTCGAGCTCGAGGAAGTCTGAGCCGAGCAGGACGCTGCCACGGATCGTCCCCTCGGTGCCGTGGATCCAGAACGGAGCGCCGCCCCGTGACGTGCGAGCGTCGCCCACCGTGCGGATGAGGACGTTCGCACCGCTCGCGAAGCGGATCTCGACGTTCGCGCCCCAGGCATTGCGGGCGTGGTCGGGCTGGCCGGGCACGCGGTAGTCGGACGCGCGCACCTCGACCGGCCGGTCGCCGTCGAGCCAGCAGCGGCTGATGTCGATCCAGTGGACGTCGTAGTCGTAGATCACGAAGTGATCGAGCTCGTCGAAGTGCAGGCCCACGACCGGCGGCATGTTCTTGTCGTGGAGGTGGGTAACGGCCATGACCTCGCCGATCGCGCCCTGCTGGACGAGCAGCGTCGCTGCGCGTAGCGGCGGCGACCAGCGGCCGTTCTGATTCACGGCCAGCTTGACTCCCGCCGCGTCGGCTGCCTCGACGGCGTGGCGCGCCGATTCGAGGTCGAGAGCGAGCGGCTTCTGGGCGAGCACGTGCTTGCCCGCCTCGATCGCCTGCAGGATCAGAGCGGGCCGCTCGGCGGGGCGCGTGGCGATGTCGACGACGGCGACCTCGGGATCGGCGAGCACCTCCTCGAGGCTGCCGTAGACCCGTCGCACAAACGGGAACCGCTCGCGCACGCCCGCTGTCGCTGCCGGCAGCGCGTCGTAGACGCCTGCGACGTCCACGGTCCATGCCTCGTAGGCCGGGAGGTGGAGATCCTTGGCTGCTGAGCCGCAGCCCACGATTGCCACGGCGAGCGGCTCTGCGGGGAAGGAAGGGCGGTAGCCGAGCGCCGCCGCCCGCGGCGCTTCCGCGCGGCTCATCGAGCAGGATCCGCGACCTCGGGCTGCGCGGCGGCGTCGTCGGTGAGGGCGACGGCGAGCCCGCTCTCACGATCCATCCAGCGGATCCGCGCCGGGTCGAGCTCGAGCCAGACATCGCTGTCCGGAGCCGGGAAGAGGTCGGATGGCGTCGCGACCTTCAGCAGGTCGTCGCCGAGGCGGACCGTGAGGAGGTTGTGCGAGCCGAGCGGTTCGACCACGAGCACCTTCGCCGGCACCCGACCCTGCGTTGCGTCCGTGTGGACCCGGATCGCCTCGGCGCGGATGCCGAGCGTGAGCTGCTTCCCGACGAGCGCGGTGCCGTCGCCGCTCGCCAGTGTGAAGCTGCCGCCGTTCAGCTGCACGAGCGGCGGGCCGCCGTTGGCGCTCACCTCGGCGTGGAGGAAGTTCATCGGCGGCGTGCCGACGAAGCCGCCGACGTAGGTATCGGCGGGATGGTCGTAGACCGCGAGCGGCGTGTCGACCTGGGCGATGACGCCGGCCTTCATCACCGCGATGCGGTCGCCCATGCTCAGCGCCTCGACCTGGTCGTGGGTCACGTAGATCGTGGTCGTGCCGAGCTGGCCGAGGAGCGACTTCAGCTCGGCGCGCATCTCCATGCGCAGCAGCGCGTCGAGGTTCGAGAGCGGCTCGTCCATCAGCAGCACCTCTGCCTTCGTCGCGATCGCGCGGGCGAGCGCCACCCGCTGCCGCTGCCCGCCCGAGATCTGCGCCGGGTAGCGGTCGAGCAGGTCCTCGATGTGGACGAGCTCGGCGACGGAGTCGACGCGCTCTTTGATCGTCGCCTTGCTTTCCTTCTGCATCTTCAGGCCGAAGGCGATGTTGTCGAACAGCGTCATGTGCGGGAACACCGCGTAGTTCTGGAACACCATCGCGATGCGCCGCCGCGCGGGCGGAAGCTCGGTCACGTCGCGCTCGCCGATGAGGATGCGCCCGGCGTCGACCTTCTCGAGTCCGGCCAAACAGCGGAGCAGCGTCGTCTTGCCACAGCCAGACGGTCCGAGCAGCACGATGAACTCACCGTCGGCGACAGTCAGGCTCACGTCGTTCGTCGCGACGACCTTGCCGAAGATCTTGGTGACGCGCTCGAAACGGACGGCCGCCATTACCTCGTCACCCGACCCCACATGTTGAACAGGTACTTGCGGATGAAGAAGATGACGATGAGCGACGGCGCCAGCAAGAAGAAGCCGGCCGCGACGCGATAGGGGAGCGGCGCCTCGCCCGACGCCGTCAGCACCTGCGCCGGCAGCGTACGGTGGCGCAGCGTCAGCACCGACGCGGCGAAGACGTCGTTCCAGGAGATGATGAAGACGAAGATCGCCGCTGCCGCGAGCCCGGGCAAGGCGAGCGGCAGGATCACCTTCCACACCGCCTTGAAGCGGCTGCAGCCCAGCGTCATCGCCGCCTCCTCGTACTCCTCCGAGATGCCCGGCGAAGACGCTCGACGTCGTCAGCACCGCGAAGGGCAGCGCGAGCGCGGTGTGCGCGATCGCGACGCCGAGGACCGAGTCATCGATCCCCCAACGGATGAACGTCACCGAAAGCGGAATCGCGAGGATCACGATCGGGAACGCGCGAGTGCTCACGATCGTGAGGCGAAACGTGTCAGCGCCCCGGAACGCGAAGCGCGCGATCGCGTAGCCGGCGGGGATGCCGATTGCGAGCGAGAAGAAGAGCGTGATCGCCGCGACCTGCACGCTCCGCTCGAGCGCGTCGGTGATGCCGGTCGAGTGGAGGAAGAAGCTGAGCGTGTCCGTCGACAGATCGCGCGGGAGGAGCTCCCGCGGATACTCGTACACCGACTCCTGCGTCGAGAACGCGCCGAGGGTGATGAAGTAGATCGGCAGGATCACCCAGAGCACCATCGCGAACGCGAGCACGTAGAGCAGCACGCGGCCGACCTTCGGCGGGCGCCAGGTTCTTCCCGCGCGTACGCCGGCGAAGCCGGCAGGTTGCACGGGCGGCTCCGTCAAGTCCATGCCGCTCATCGCAGCAGCCGCTCCTTCGGCGTCCGCAGCGCTCGGACCGCGATGCCGGCTGCGACGAGCGACAGCGATCAGGATCAGCATGGCGTACGCCGATGCGACGTGCGGGTCGAGATACTCGCCCTGCCAGCGCAGGGACTCGCCGGCCAGCGTCGTCTTCGCGCGACCGGTGATCGCGATCACGCTCGCGAACACCTCGAAGGCGAAGATGATCCGGAAGAGCAGCGCGACCTGGAGCGCCGGCTTCAGCATCGGCAACGTCACGTTGCGGATCCGCTGGAAGAAGCCCGGCGCCGAACACCTCCGCCGCCTCGCCGAACTCCTTCGGGATCCCCTGCATGCCCGCGACGAGGATGATCATGATGAACGAGGTCGACCGCCACATCTCGGTCAGCACGACCTCGCCGAGCAGCCAGTTCGAGTGGTTCGGGTCGATCCAGATCTTCGGCTGCTCGATGCAGGCCGAGATGCTCGAGGATCGTGTTCAGGTAGCCATGGTCGGTGAAGATCTGCTGCCAGACGAGACCCGCCGCGAGGTCGGAGACCGCCAGCGGGAGGATGAAGATGAAGAGGATGAGGCCTCGCCCGATCAGGGTCGCGTTGACGATCAGGGCCATCACGAACGCGATCACGAACTGCAGCGGCACGATCACGACGACGAGCAGCAACGTGAACCCGAGCGCATCCTCGAACTCGTGGTCGTGGTACATGCGCTCGATCGAAGAGGTCGACCAGTTGCCCGCGACGTCCTGGAACGCGAGCTGGAACGACTTGACCATCGGCCACGCGAAGAACACGGCGAGGTAGCCGAGCGTGGGCAGGATCAGCCAGTACGGCAGACCCTGCCAGCGTCGTCGCAGCAGCGGAACGGCTGCGGCCTGCTCGGCTACCGTCGTCGCCAACGAGCCTAGCTCGCCCCGACCTGGCACGTCCCGGTGCTCGGCGGATCCGGCTTCCAGCACGGCGCACCCGCTGCGTTGAGCACGTCCTGGAGCTTCTGGCCCTGCTCGTTCAGGACCTTGTTGATGTCCTCCTTGTTGATGACGATCCGTGTGAACGTGTCGATGAAGACGCGGTTGTAGTTGCCCGCCCTGAGCGCCGAGGCCGACGGGCAGGAGCGACGCCAGCGCGTCCTTCGACCGCTGCTGCGTCTTGACTGCCGCCGCGATCGCCAGGAGGCCCGGTCCGACCTGCTTCGAGAGCCGCTGTCCGACGACGGGGAAGAAGCCTGCGACCTGTGGCAATCGAGCCTGCGCGCCGACCGTGTCGAGGTACTTGATCAGCTCCTTCGCGCCCGCGGCGTTCGGAGCCGTCTTCGGGATCGCAAGGCCTGCGAGCACCGGCAGGTACGCGCGCCCCTTCGGTCCCGCCGGCGCCGGGAACACGACGTAGTCGTTCGGGTGGTCACGAACCGCGGTGCTCAGACGCGCGACGTGATCCCAGGCCACCAGGACCTCGCCCGACTGGAGCGGGTCCTGCATGAAGTTGTAGGTCAGCGACTGCGGGTGCACGTACTTCCACAGCTGCTGCATGTAGAGCCAGGCCGAGACGGCCCACTTGCTCTTGTACGACGTGTTGAGATGGCCGGTGAAGCCCGGGATCAGGTAGCCCTGGAGGAAGCGGCTGAACAGGCCGGTCGGGCCGTTCGGGAAGCCGACCACCGGCTTGCCGTAGTGCTCGTTGAGGTTCTTCGCCCACTTGAAGAACTGGCCGTAGGAGAGCGAGTTGATGTCGGCGCCCTTCGGTAGGTCGGTGAGCGCCTTCTTGTTCGCGACCATGACGTACGTCGCCTGCATCCACGGGATGTAGTACTGCTTGTCCGTCCCCAGCTTCCCGAGGGTGAAGAGCTCGGCCGGGATGCCGGCCTTCTGGAGGGCCTTGGCGACGTCGGTCAGGTCGGTGAGGTACTGGGTGATCGTGGGGAAGTCGCCGTGCACGCCACCGAGGAGGCTGACCGTCCCCTTGCCGGCGTCCGACTCGGCCTTGATCCGATCCGGGAAGAACGTCGTGTTTCCGAGCGGGACGTCGATCTTGTCCACCGAGCCGTCGAAACCCTTGACGATCTGGTTGCGGAAGCCCTCACTCTCGGTGATCGCGTTCAACTGCGTCGACAGGAAGACGACGTTGCCGGCGTCCGACGTCCGGTGGGTGGCAGCGCTGGTTCCGGCCGCCGCCGCAAGTACGCCGACGGCGACGGCGGCGGCGACCAGCCCGAGCCGATTCCGAAGCATGGTCAACTCCTTTCTCCACTGATGCGCGTAAGGACAGGCGTGTCGCCCGGTCGGGCGAGTAGGAGGTCGAGCACGATCGCGGCCGTCCAGGACAAGTGCTCTGTGCCCTGTCCCTCGCCGGTCATCGCGTTGTAGTGCTCCCAGAAGCCACCGCCGCGGGCGAGTCCGAGCTGCGTGGACCGCAGCTGCTCCGCCTCCTCGACGAAGCCGTGCCGGCGGAGGCCGAGGTGGATGACCCAGCTGATCATGGGCCAGACCGGCCCGCGCCAGTAGCGGGCCGGGTCGAACGAAGGATCGTGGGCCGACACGGACGGCACGGCCCAGCCGCCGTCGAGCGTGACGGCGAACCCGCGGACCGTCTCGACCAGCCGCGTCGCACGCTCCGGCGCGACGCCGCAGTAGAGCGGTGCGAACCCGCCCCACGTGCGGGCGGCGATGCGGGCGCCGGCGCGGAGGTCGTAGTCCAGGTACATGCCGTCAGCCTCGCTCCAGAGCTTCGCGTCGAGGCTCGAGCGTGTCGTTGCGGCAGCACGCTCGAACGGCTCTGGATCCTCGCCGACGACGCGTGCGATCGAGGCGAGGTCTTGTCCCGCCTGGACGAGGATCGAGTTGAAGAGGACGTCCTGGATCGCGAAAGGGCACTCGACGCGGATCCGGGCCTGGTCGTAGGCCCGCTCGCGGTAGCACTTGACGAGGTACGCGTACCGGTCGTACTCGGCGTTTGTCGGCCGCTGGGACGAGTCGACGACCTCGGTGTCGACGCGCTGGTAGTCCGGGATCTCCTCCTGCGGGGGAGAGATCCGTGCGAGCGCCTCGTCCCAGAGCGGCGAGTTGTCGGCGCCCGACTCCCACGGGTGCCAGATCTCCACCAGCCCTTCGCCGTCGTGTGTCCGCTCGCGGTAGAGGTAGTCGTGCCACGCGGCAAGCTTCGGCATGAGCTCGCGCAGGAACGCCTCGGCCCGCTCGGTGTCGGCCGCGTTGCGATAGATCTGCCAGGCGGCGGTCGCGTGTACCGGCGGCTGCACGATCCCCGACGTCCGCGGATGCGTCGGCGCGTCGGGCGAGAGCTCGGTCTGCCAGAACTCGGGGCCGGGGAAGTACCGTGCCCCATCGGTGAAGCGGATGTGCGGCAGCAGCCCGTTGCGCCATTGCCCCTCGAACAGCGAGCGCAGCTCGGTCTCTGCGCGTCCCTGGTCGAAGTGCGAGTAGGCGATCGCGATGCACGCCGCGTCCCAGCTCCACTGGTGCGGGTAGAGGCGGGACGACGCGCGGGTCGCGTGCCCGAGCCAGTTGGCGTCGAGGATCGCGAGGCCGGCGCGCGCCAGCGCCGCATCCTCGGCGAGGAGCTCGGAGCCGTGCTGCCCCAACCCGACCTCGGTCAACTGCCCTCCTCGGCGTCGACACTCGATTTGTCGCGCGTGTGTACCAAATGAATCCTCCCCGCGTCAATGGGTGGCAAGCGAAATTGCTACGGTCGGAGGGCAATAGTCGTGCTCCGCGAGAGGCCCGATTTCCGCCGTGCGTACCTCGCCAACGCGGTGAGCGACCTCGGCGACTCGTTCCGGCTCGTTGCGGTGACGTGGCTCGCCGTCTTCGCCGGCGGCATCGTGCGAAGCCGGTCGGCCTCCTGCTGATCGCGCCGCTCTACACGGTGGTCGGGGTGCCCGCGATGTTCGTGGCCGGCGGCGGCGTCGCCGTCGCCGCGGCGACCGCATCGATGGCGGCCGTGGTCTCGGCCACGCGGTCCGCCCTGGCCGCCGCAGCGCCCACGTGATGGCGCGGGGGCTCGTGGACGACCGGCAGGCCGGTGATCGCCTCGATGAGCCCTGCCGCGAGCCGCGCCGCAGCCCCCGGGTCGAGCCGGCCGGTCAGCGTCGCCTCCAGCATCATCCGCAGCTGCTGCGACACCCGCGGGTACAACGGGATGTGCGGACGTGCGACCGCGCTCCCGAGGATCTCCGCCGACTGCGAGAGGAACGGCAAGCCGGGCGCAGCCAGCTCGACGGCCGACCGCCGGGCCGGCACGCGGCCGGTCGCCTGCCCGAGGCGGGCGAGGGCCTGCGGCGCGACCGCGCTCTCGAGGACACGCATCGCGAGCTGCGGCTGGGCGGACTGACGGAAGATCGCGTAGCTCATCGACCCGGCGACGCTAGCGGGACGTCCGCGCGGTCCCGCCGGGACCGGGATGAAGCCGGCGTGCTCCCACAGCTCGGCCATCGAGACGCCGAAGGCCTCCGCGAGCGTCTGCGCCTCGTAGCTCCCGCCGACGCTCAGGGCGGCTTTACCCTCGGCGAGCATGCGAACCGGGCGCGTCCATTCGTACCCGACCACGTCGACTGGCATGAGGCCGTCGTCGATCAGGCTGCGGAGGAACGCGAGCGTCTCGGCCGTCTCCGGGGAGTCGACGCTCACACCGCCGCCGTCGAGCACGCGCGCGCCGTTCGAGGCCAGGAAGGCGATGAGGCAGTAGGCGGTCGTCTCGCCGCCCACCGAGCCTCCGGGCATGACGAACGGTGTGGCCGTGCCGCTTTCGGCGAGGGCGCGGGCGACCGCGCGCAGCTCGTCCCAGGTCGCGGGTGGCTCGAGGCCGAGCTCGGCGAGATCGTGGCGGCGGTACCAGATCCCTGCCACCGAGCCGAACGCCGAGACGCCGAACGTGCGCCCGCCCGAGCGGTTCGACGAAACGAGCGGCTCGAGGAAATCGACCTCATGCTCGTATCGCACCCAGTGCTGGTCGAGATCCTCGAGCGCGTGCAGGAATCCGGACGCGGCGAACTCGGCGATCCAGACCGAATCCAGGATCGCGAGGTCGGGCGCGCGACCCTCGGCCACCGCATGGGTCAGAACCTGGTGCAGCGACGGCAGCGCGACAGTGACGACGTTGACTTGGATGCCGGGCGGAGCGGCGTCGCGGATCACCTGACCCCAGAGCTCCTCGGAGACCACGACGCGCACCTCGGGCTGATCCGGCCGTCGCAGTAGCCCATGGGAATTCACGAACGTTCCTCGCCGGCGATGCCTGAGGATCAGTCCCTCGTCCGCGAGTTCCGACAGGGCGCGGCTAACCGGCGTGCGGCTGATCCCGAAGCGATCGCATAGCTCGTGCTCGGTCGGGAGCCGCCCGTCCGCGCCGTAGCGGCCCTTGAGAATCTCCTCCAGCAGGAGCGTCTTCAGCTGGAAATAGATCGGGATCGGCTGGCGAGGATCGAGCTCCATCGCGGCAGCTTAATGCCCTTCATCGATTACAAATGCATGCGTGCCGCGGGAGCTCCTCGTTACCGGCCCTCGAGCCTGCAGCGTCGTCGACCGCGAAGAGCGGGCCATCGCATCGAACGAGGTGCGCGCCCGTGCGCTCTTCAGCGGCATCAGCCATGGCACCGAGCTGCAGCTCTGGCGTGGCACGTCCCCGTTCCGCGGTCAGAGGTTCGACCCCGAGCTGAGGCTCTTCGTTGCGGGTGAGGAGGCGACCGCGTACCCGATCCGCATCGGCTACGAGTGGGTCGGCCGCGTCGAGGAGGTCGGAAGCGACGTGCATGACGTGTCACCGGGGGCGCTTGTGCACCTGCCGCGGCCGCACGCCGACGAGCACATCTTCGAGGTCGACCGCGCCGCAGGGCTCCCGTTCACGCTGCCCGGCAGCCTCTCGCCTGAGCGCGCGACGCTGGTGCAGACGACGACGATCGCTCTCCAGGCCGTCCATGACGCGTCGCTCAAGCTGGGCGATCGCGTGGCGGTCTTCGGGCTCGGCGCCTTCGGCCTCCTGACCGTGCAGCTGGCCCGTATGCAGGGCGCGACGTGGATCGCAGCGTCCGATCCGATCGCGGATCGTCGGACGTTTGCCTCCAGGCTCGCCGTTGATCTCGTGCTCGATCCGGCAGCGAGGGACGTCGGTTTCGAGCTGCGGCGGCTCGACGGCGTCGGCGTCGACGTCGCGATCGAGTTCTCCGGGTCCGCTGCCGCGCTCCGGCAGGCGATGCGAAGCGTGCGCGTGGGCGGGACCGTCGTCGCGGCCGGGTTCTACCCGGAGGCCGAGCTTGCGCTCGGCGAGGAGTTCCACCACAACCGGCTGACGCTCCTCGCCTCGATGGGAGGGTGGGCGTCTCAGCCGCGCGAGGCGCGCTGGCCCAGGTCGAGAGCACGCGGGCTTGCAGCCGAGCTTCTCGTCAGCGGGAGACTTCGGACGGACGGGCTGATCACGCACCGTTTCGCTCTCGACGAGGCGGGCTCGGCATACGAGCTGATCGACCGCCGCCCCGAGGAGGTCTTGCGCGCGGTCTTCGCCTACAGCTGATGGAGCGCCGACAGCTGCGGCGCCTCATCCCTCGCACAGTGTGTCTCCGGTCACTCGCCGGGGGTGGCACTGGCTGCGAGCAGACATGGCGACGCACTGGACTAACCTCTTCGAGATGACGAGCAGCGGCCGCGTAAGCGCCAACACTCCAGCCACTCCCGAACGAAGCGATTTCATCCGCGAGATCGTTGCCGCCGACGTGCGCGAGGGCAGGGTCTCGGAGGTCGTGACCCGCTTCCCGCCCGAGCCGAACGGCTACCTCCACATCGGCCACCCCAAGTCGATCGCGCTCAACTTCGGGATCGCCCGGGAGTTCGGCGGGCGCTGCCACCTGCGCTTCGACGACACCAACCCGATCAAGGAAGAGCAGGAGTACATCGACTCGATCCAGCGAGACATCCGCTGGCTCGGCTTCGACTGGGGCGAGCATCTCTACTACGCCTCCGACTACTTCCATCAGCTCTACGACTGGGCCGTCCACCTGATCAAGGCCGGCAAGGCCTACGTCGACGACCTCTCCGCCGACGAGATCCGCGAGCACCGCGGCACCTTCACCGAGCCTGGCGAGAACAGCCCCTGGCGCGACCGTCCGATCGAGGAGAACCTCGACCTGTTCGAGCGCATGCGCGCGGGCGAGTTCCCGGACGGCGCCCGAGTGCTCAGGGCGAGGATCGACATGGCCTCGCCCAACATCAACATGCGCGACCCGGTGCTCTACCGGATCCTGCACGCGACCCACCCGCGGACCGGCGACGAGTGGTGCATCTATCCGCTGTACGACTTCGCGCACGGCCAGTCGGACGCGATCGAGGGCGTCACCCACTCCATCTGCACGCTCGAGTTCGAGGATCACCGGCCGCTCTACGACTGGCTGATCGAGAACCTGCCCGTGCCTTCGCGCCCGCACCAGTACGAGTTCGCGCGCCTCAATCTCACGTACACCGTGCTCTCGAAGCGCTTCCTGGGCCGGCTCGTCAGCGAGGGCCACGTGCGAGGCTGGGACGATCCGCGCATGCCCACCGTCTCGGCCCTGCGCCGGCGCGGCTTTCCGCCCGAAGGTCTGCGCAACTTCCTCGACGCGGTCGGGGTGGGAGGCAAGGGCCAGACCGCGGTCGAGATCGAGCTGCTCGAGCACGAGGTCAGGGACGTGCTCAACCGGGACGACGCTGCGCCGCTTCGCGGTGCTGCGCCCGCTCAAGCTCGTGATCGAGAACTACCCCGAGGGGCAGGTCGAGGAGCTGGAGGCTGTCAACAACCCGGAGGATCCCTCGGCCGGGACGCGCAAGGTGGCCTTCACGCGCGAGCTCTGGATCGAGCGCGACGACTTCATGGAGGACCCGCCGAGCAAGTTCTTCCGCCTCGCCCCGGGCCGCGAGGTGCGCCTCCGCTACGCCTACTTCGTCACCTGCACCGACGTGGTGAAGGACGCGAGCGGCGAGATCGTCGAGCTGCGCTGCACCTACGATCCGGCGACGCGCGGCGGCGACGCCCCGGACGGGCGCCGGCCCAAGGCGACGCTGCACTGGCTCTCGGCCGGGCACGCCGTGCCCGCCGAGGTCCGTCTCTACGACCGTCTCTTCACCCGCCCCGATCCCGGCGCCGACGGCGACCTCTTCGCCGACATCAACCCCGACTCGGAGACGGTGCTCGAGGGGTGCCTGGTCGAGCCTGTCGCTCGCGGAGCTGCCGGTCGGTGAGACCGTGCAGTTCGAGCGCCTCGGCTACTTCTGCCCGGATCCCGACTCGACGCCCGGTCGGCTCGTCTTCAACCGCACACTCGGCCTCAAGGACACCTGGGCGAGGCTCCAGGCGTAGCGCCGGTACGCCGAAGCCTCACCCGGGTCCGCCGTCGCGGCGGGGCCCGAAGCCGGGCAGCTGCTCGGCGAGCTCGAGAATCGCCAGCTTCTCTGCGAGCCGGCAGTACGCGCGTTCCGGCGGCGACAGTCGCGCGAGCAGTAGGCCCGCCTCGCTCGTGTCGATGACCTCGGGCGGCCCAACGGTGAAGGTGCGCCCCGCACGGATCACTTGTCCACCCCCGGCCCGCAGATTGCGAAGCCAATCCGACTCCTGGCCGTAGAGCAGCGCGATCACGAGAGTCCGGCCGCGTCTGAACGCGAAGAGGGGCGTTCGATACTGGCGGCCCGAGCGTCTCCCGCGGTGGAGGATGACCGCCCACGGCGGTAGGAGCCAGGCGTACAGGCCCTGGATGCGGTTGGTGACCCGCTTGTTGAAGCGCGCAACTCTTCGGGAAAGCTTCATCGATGCCTGCGTGTGACGTCCGCCGCCTGCAAGCGCACGACCCGGACCCTATTGCCCTTTCCGGGCAAGCCTGCGATACTGAACTCAATGGTTCAGTATCTGACGACCGTCGACCGTGCGTTCGCGGCCCTCGCCGACCCGACCCGGCGGGCCGTGCTCGAACGGCTCGGCGCCGGCAGCGCGACGATCAGCGAGCTCGCCGACCCGTTCGGCATGTCGCTGACCGGGATGAAGAAGCACATCCGGCTGCTCGAGGAGGCGCAGCTCGTCACGACGGAGAAGGTCGGCCGTGTCCGCACATGCACACTCGTGCCCTACGCCTTCGAGGGCATCAGCACCTGGCTACAGCGGCTCGACCGCTTCGCGCAAGTCGTCCAACGAACGAAAGGAGCACGATGAGCACCACCGCAAAGAAGGGCGCGCAGCAGGCTGCCAAGAGCACCGAAGAGAAAGAAGGATTTACAGCCGAGGAAAAGGCCGCGATGAAAGCGCGCGCTCGAGAGCTGAAGGCGGCCGAGGATGGCGAAAGCGCGGTGCGCGCCGCGCTCGCCGCGATGTCGGCACACGATCGCGCCATCGGAGAGCGGCTCCATGAGATCATCAAAGCCAGCGCACCAGAGCTCTCGCCGAAGACCTGGTACGGGATGCCCGCGTACGCCAAGGACGGCAAGGTCGTCTGCTTCTTCCGCAACGCGGGGAAGTTCAAGGAGAGGTACGCCATGTTCGGCTTCAACGACAGCGCGAACCTTGATGAAGGCTCCATGTGGCCGGTCGCCTACGCGCTGAAGGAGCTGACCGCAGCCGACGAGGCCAAGATCGGCGCGCTCGTGAACAAGGCGGCGAGCTGAGGGCTGCAGCGACTCGACCGCTTCGCCCAGGTTGTCGAGCGCGCGAAAGGAGACCGATGAACACCACCACCGTCACCACCCCGAACGAGCTCGAGATCCGCGTCGAGCGGATCTTCGACGCACCGCGCACACACGTCTTCTCCGTCTGGACGGATCCGGAGCTGATCCCCGAATGGTGGGGCGACGGCACCGTCGTCGAGGAGATGGACGTCCGTCCAGGCGGCGCGTGGCGGTTCCGAACCGCGTACGGCGTCGTCGAGGGCGAGTTCCGCGAGGTCGAGCCACCCGCGCGCCTCGTGCAGACGTTCCAGAATCACCTGCAGACGCTCGAGTTCGAGGATCTCGGTGAGCAGACGAAGCTGACCCAGACGATGCGCTTCGAGACGACCGAGGAGCGGGACACCACCATGCAGTACGGCGTCGAGGAGGGCGCGAAGGCGGGCTTCGCGAGCATCGACGCGCTGCTCGAGAAGATCGCAGGTAAGGCGATCAGGTAGACACCGCACCGTTCCCGCCAAGGAGACGGAGGCACGATGACCATGGCCACGAGAACGGACACGCAGTCGCCTGCGCTGCGCGTTGCCGACAGCCACGATCTGATCCGCGTGCACGGCGCGCGCGTGAACAACCTCAAGGACCTCAGCGTCGAGCTCCCGAAACGCCGGCTGACGGTGTTCACCGGCGTCTCCGGCTCGGGCAAGAGCTCGCTGGTGTTCGGCACGATCGCCGCGGAGTCGCAGCGGCTGATCAACGAGACCTACAGCGCCTTCGTACAGGGCTTCATGCCCACGCTGGCACGACCCGAGGTCGATGTGCTCGAAGGGCTGACGACCGCGATCATCGTCGACCAGGAGCGGATGGGCGCCGACGCCCGCTCCACGGTCGGCACCGCGACCGACTCGGGCGCGATGCTGCGCATCCTCTTCAGCCGCCTCGGCAAGCCGTACGTCGGCTCGCCCAACGCGTTCTCGTTCAACGTCCCCTCGGTCAAGGCGGCCGGTGCGTTCACCGTCGAGCGTGGGGACAAGACCAAGACCGTGAAGAAGACCTTCACCCGCACCGGCGGCATGTGTCCGCGCTGCGAGGGCCGGGGCACCGTCTCCGACTTCGATCTGTCCGCCCTCTACGACGACACGAAGTCGCTCAATGAAGGCGCGCTCACGATCCCCGGCTACAGCATGGACGGCTGGTACGGCCGCATCTTCAGCGGCTGCGGCTTCTTCGACCCGGACAAGCCGATCCGCAAGTTCACCAAGAGAGAGCTGCACGACCTGCTCTACAAGGAGCCGACCAAGATCAACGTCGACGGCATCAACCTGACGTACGAGGGTCTGATCCCGAAGATCCAGAAGTCGATGCTGTCCAAGGACGTCGACTCGCTGCAGCCACACGTCCGCGCCTTTGTCGAGCGGGCCGTGACCTTCACCACCTGCCCCGACTGCGGCGGCACCCGGCTCAGCGAGGCCGCCCGGTCGTCGAAGATCGAGGGGATCTCGATCGCCGACGCGTGCGCGATGCAGATCAGCGATCTCGCCGAGTGGGTGCGGGGTCTGGACGAACCGTCCGTCGGGCCGCTGCTCGAAGCGCTGCAGCAGACCCTCGACTCGTTCGTCGAGATCGGGCTCGGCTACCTCAGCCTCGACCGCTCGTCGGGCACGTTGTCGGGCGGCGAGGCACAGCGCACCAAGATGATCCGCCACCTCGGCTCCTCGCTGACCGACGTCACCTACGTCTTCGACGAGCCGACGATCGGGCTGCACCCGCACGACATCCAGCGGATGAACGATCTGCTGCTGCAGCTGCGCGACAAGGGCAACACCGTGCTGGTCGTCGAGCACAAGCCGGAGGCGATCGCGATCGCCGAGCATGTCGTCGACCTCGGCCCGGGCGCCGGCACCGAGGGCGGCGAGGTGGTGTTCGAGGGCACCGTCGAGGGGCTACGCGCCAGTGGGACGCTCACCGGGCAGCACCTCGACGACCGGGCCTCGTTGAAGCCGTCGCTGCGGACACCGTCGGGAGTGTTGGAAGTGCGCGGCGCCAGCGCCCACAACCTGCAGGACGTCGATGTCGACATACCGCTCGGTGTGCTGGTCGTGGTGACCGGCGTGGCCGGGGCGGGAAAGAGCTCGCTGATCCAAGGCTCGGTTTCGGGGCGCGATGGAGTGGTGTCGGTCGACCAGACCCCGATCCGCGGCTCGCGGCGGAGCAACCCGGCGACGTACACCGGACTGCTCGACCCGATTCGCAAGGCATTCGCGAAGGCCAATGGCGTGAAGCCGGCGCTGTTCAGCGCCAACTCCGAGGGCGCCTGCCCGAACTGCAACGGCGCCGGGGTGATCTACACCGAACTTGGCTTCATGGACAGCGTCGCGACCACCTGCGAGGAGTGCGAGGGAAAGCGATACCAGGCCGCGGTGCTGGACTACCACCTCGGCGGCCGCGACATCAGCGAGGTGCTCGCGATGTCGGTGACCGACGCCGGGGAGTTCTTCGGCGCCGGCGAGGCGCGCACGCCGGCCGCGCACGCCGTCCTCGACCGGCTGGCCGACGTCGGGCTCGGCTACCTCATCCTCGGCCAGCCGCTCCCGACGCTCTCAGGCGGCGAGCGGCAGCGGCTCAAGCTGGCCACTCACATGGCCGACAAGGGCGGCGTCTACGTCCTCGACGAGCCGACCACCGGCCTGCACCTCGCCGACGTCGAGCAGCTGCTCGGCCTGCTCGACCGGCTCGTCGACTCCGGCAAGTCGGTGATCGTCATCTCGCACCACCAGGCGGTCATGGCGCACGCCGACTGGATCGTCGACCTCGGCCCCGGCGCCGGCTACGACGGCGGCCGGATCGTCTTCGAAGGCACACCCGCCGACCTCGTCGCCGCCCGCTCCACCCTCACGGGCGAGCACCTCGCTGCCTACGTCGGCATCTGACCGAGCTCAGCTCTGCAGCTCGAGCGCGGCCTTCAAACCGGCGAGGTCAGTGGCCCCGAAGACGAGCCGGTTGCGTGTCGCGACGTAGACGAGATCGAGGTCGACGCCGGCCTGCGCGACCTTACGGGTCAGGTCCGCGAGGACACCCGGTCGATCCTCGACCTCGACGACGACCACTTCGCGTTCGCGGCTCACGCCGAGTTGCGAGAGTGCCAGGGCGTGCTTGGCGGCGTCGGGGTGCGGAACGAGGATGTGCAGCTCGACCTGGTCTGCCGTGCCCATGCACGTTGCCGCGGCGAGGTTCACGCCCGCGTCGCTGATCGCCGCCGCGACGCGGGCCAGCGCGCCGGGTTCGTTCTCGATCTCTATCACCAGGTCGAACGGAATCGAAGCGCTCCTTCGGTGGCCCTGTTGCGGTGCACTCTGTCAGAACGCCGTCCTCCATCAGGGTCCCGCATCGCCATGCAGCTACCTGCCTATGCTTGACATGTTCACCAGGGGGAAGGAGCAAGCATGCTGGGAGGAAAGAACGCGGCTGCGACGCTCGCGGTCGGCGACCTGCAAAGGGCGCGGGAGTTCTACGAGAAGACGCTCGGTCTCGAAACGATGCGGGAGGATGCGGGAGCGATCCTCTACAAGAGCGGCGACTCGGTGGTGCTCGTCTACGCCTCGGCTTACGCGGGTACCAACCAGGCCACCGGAGCTTCGTGGGCAGTCGGCGAGGACTTCGACGCGATCGTCGACGATCTGAGGACGAAGGGCGTCAGGTTCGAGCACTACGACGACCTGCCTGAGACCACGCGCGAGGGCGACGTGCATGTGATGGGTGAGTTCAAGGCGGTGTGGTTCAAGGACCCCGACGGCAACATCCTCAACGTGGCGAACATGTAGGCGAGCCAGTGCAGGAGAAAGGCCCGCGTTTGCGGGCCTTTCTCGTGAGCCCTCTGACGGACGCGAACCGTCGACCCCGCCTGCCATCCGTCCCCAAGATCTGTCCCAGCGTGCCCCCCCGAAGCTACGAAGGGCGGTTCACGGGGTGGGCTGACGAACGGTCTCGATCAGGTGTTCTCGGGTTACTCGCTGCGAGGGGAGCCGACGTGTCGCGTGGCGCTTCGACCGAGGCGAAGGTGGGATCGCGGCGGAGCACGGCGACGTACTGGTACGCGAACAGCGACGGCCAGACGGCCCGTCCCGCACGGTCGGTTCGCGCGAGCGCGCTCCGTAGTCTGCCGCGGCGGCCGCCCGCGCCAGCGAAGCCGAGCACCTCGAGCGGGAGGCCCGTGACGAAACGCCGCTCCACCCGCCAGCCGACGCGGGCCGCCATCGCAGCAAAGCTGCGCCAGGTGAAGAAGCGCAGATGCGTCGCATCGAGGATGCCGCGCCGGTCGTAGTCGAAGCGCCCCAGCCCGATGCGCAGTCGCGGATACCAGTGTCCGATGTTCGGGACGCTCGAGATCAGCGCCGCGTCCGGCGTGCATACCTCGTGCAGCTCGCGGAGGAGACCGGCCGGATCGCGGAGGTGCTCGAGCACGTCGAGTGCGAGGACAAGGTCGAACGGTCCCTCGTCCGCCGCCTCGCCCGGCACGCCCGCGTCGAGGTCTGCGACGACGAGTAGGTCGACACTCTCCTCGGCTCCTGAGGGCGGGCGCGCGTCGATCCCAACGACGAAGTGCCCGCGCGTGTGAAGTTCGCCACTGAGCAGCCCCCCGGCGCAGCCGAGGTCGAGAGCGCGTCCCGGCCGAAGCCCGAGCTGGTCGGCCGCGTTGAGAGCGACGCGGTGGCTCGCGTCGGGCGCATCCTTCCACCCGTACGCGCTCGACCACCGGGCGAGGTGCGACGCGCCGAAGCCGAGGCGGGCAAGCCGATAGCGCACGACATCGAGGGCGACGTCCCTGGCGTAGGCGAGGCCGTTAACCCGGCAGATCTCGGCGCCGTAGTAGGTCGGGATCGGCACCTCCGCGATCCGTGCGTCGGAATCGAAGAGTTGCAGCAGCACCTCGGTGTCGAAGTCAAAGCCGTTGCTGTTCTCCTCGAACGGGATCCTCGCGAGCGCCTCGAGGCTGAACGCGCGATATCCCGAGTGCCACTCGGACAGGACGAGTCCGGAGACCCGGTTCTGGAAACGGGTCAGGATCTTGTTGCCGACGAACTTGTACGGCGGCATGCCGCCGCCGAGTGCACCTCCGCGGACGAGCATCCGCGATCCCAGCACGACGTCGGCGCGACCGTCGAGGAGTGGCGCAACGATCTCCGGCAGCACCTCGGGCGCGTACTGGCCGTCGCCGTGGAGGAGCACGGCGATGTCGACGCCGCGCTCGGCCAGCCAGCGATAGCCGAACTTCTGGTTGCCGCCGTAGCCGAGGTTGCGGGGCTGCCGCACGATTGCGATCGGATACGCCGCGTGAGTCCGCGCGTACTCGAGCGCCGCCTCGTACGTGCTGTCCGTCGAGTGGTCGTCGCTGACGAGGACGACGTCGATCGAGGGCAGGAACGACTCGGGGATCCTGTCGAGCACGTCCGCCAGCGTCGAGACGGCGTTGTAGGCGACGACGAGGATGCCGATACGAGCCCGGCTCACGTGCGCACCATCGTGAAGCTCCGTGGTCGCGTCCCATCGAGGGCCGTCGTCGAGCCGGCAATGCCGCCTCGCAACAACCGCAGGCCCGCGAGTCCGACTGCGGCGAGAGCCAGCCAGGTCAGCGCCATCAGCACCAGCTCGCGCGAGGAGAACGGGACTGCCCACGCGGCGTACCAATGCCACGGGTAGGCGTCGTTCCAGTGGCTGTAGACGACCAAGACGAACACGCTCGCGGCGACGTTGTAGGCCGTCGCAGCCGCCGTGTCGATCAGGTACGCGGCGGCCAGCGGCCACACCAGGTACTGCATGCCGAAGGCGGGGCTCAGCAACAGGAACAACACGAGTGACAGCCCGACGGCCGCGACGACCGCGTCCGGTCTTCGCCAGACGACGGCTGCGGCGAGGAGCCCGCTCACGAGCAGGATCCCGAACCGGCCCGGGCCCGCCAGCCAGCCGCCCCCGCCCGGCACGTTCACCCAGGTCAGAAACTGCGGGAGCCCCCATTCCCGGAGGGCGCTGCCGTTGTAGCTCAGAACCTGCTCGCGGAACGCCTCCCAGCGGCTGACGATCACCGGCACCCACAGGAGCAGGAACACGATCGCGCCGCCGCCGGCGAACCCGGCGACCCGGCGCCACCCGAGCCGAACGAGCACGACCAGCAACACCGGCAAGAGCACAACCGGCACGAGCTTGATGCTCAGCGCAATCCCGAAGGCAGCACCTGCCGCGAGCGCCCAGCCGCGAACGACGAGCAGGTAGACGCTGAGGAGCGAGAACATCACGAAGACGGGGTCCGTGTTTCCGTGAAATCCGGAGACGACGAAGAGCACCGGACTGCACACGAATAGGACGGCCGCGATCGCAGCCTGCCGCGAGGGTCGCGCGAGTCGGACGAGCTCGAACACGAGGAGCGTCGTCACGAAGTCGGCGAGACAGGCCGGCACGCGGATCAGGAAGGGAAAGCTCAGGACGTGGTGGTCCAGGATCCAGTTGATCGCCACGAGCAGCCAACCGGCCAGCGGACCGTGGTTGTAGACCACCGGCAGCCGGACGAGGTCGTGGCCGTAGATGCCGACAGGGCCGAACTCGCGCACCGCCTGCGCGAACGCTCCCCAGTAACCGACGTCATTGGTGCCGAACGTGCGCGCGGCGACCTCAAGCTTCAAGACGGTCACCACCGCAGCCACCGAGATCACGACCAGCCGCGCCCGTCCCACTGCGGAGTCGGGCAGAGCTCGTCTCGCCCAATCCACGCAGTTAGCCTAGGGGAATCGCGTCGCGAGACGGAACGCCAGGTCGCCCGTGGGAAGGAGCTCGCATGAGCACACCGGATACCCCCACGGTCGTACTGGTTCATGGAGGCTTTGGCGATGCCTCGAACTGGACGCCCTCATTCAGGAGCCGCAATCTCGAGGGCTGCCGGTGCTCGCGCCGGCCAACCCGCTTTGCAGTCTCGCAGACGACTCGGCCTACATCGCGAGCGTCGTCAACGAGATCGACGGCCCCGTCTTGCTCGTCAGAGCATCGCGCCGATCCAAAGCGCGGAGAGGGTCACAACAATTTCGAGGTAGAGGACGGCGCGCAGCCGAAGCGGCGCAGCACGTTGCCCACGGTCGAGGGCGGGCGCTCGAGCACAGCGGCGATCACGAGCGCCGGCGAGGATCAGGGACACGATGCACGCCCTCGACTCCGGCGAGTAGCGCATCCTCCGCGGCGGCAGACCAACTCACGCATCCGGGCCTCCTTGGCGAAGCAGGTCTTGGTCGATCACAAGCCTCACCAGAGGCTCGGATGCAATCAGGCGTCTCGCAGGTGTGTAATCAGTCCACCTAGGTGAAGACGATCTGGCCGCCTGCGGCCTTCTCGTAGAACTCGCCGACGCTGATGATCTCGTCGACCTGGGGCACGAAGTCGTCCATCGTGAGGCCGAACATGTCGACGGTCGCCTTGCAGGCGTACAGGCGGGCGCCGGAGTCGGCGACGAGCTCGATGAACTCGGGGATCGGCGGGATGTCGATCTTCTCCATCTGCCGCTTCATCATCCGGGTGGCGAGCGCGGAGAAGCCCGGGATCGCCCCGATCCAGGTCGGGAGGTGCATGCCGGGGTTGCCGACTGTCGCGACCTTGATCTTCTCGTAGCGGTCCTTCCGAATCGCATCGAGGCCGAAGAAGGTGAAGAAGAGGTCTGCCTCGATGCCTTCCATGCGGGCGCCGTTGGCCATGATCAGGCCGGGGTAGATGCCCTCGAGCGAGCCCTTCGAGATCACGATCGCGACCTTCTCGATCGTCTCCGGCTCGGAGGTGGTGGACTTCGGCTGTTCCAGCAGCTGGGTCATCGTAGATCCCTCCTAGATGCAGCCTTTGGGCTTGGGGATGCCGCCGATCTTGGCGGCGAGCTTGGCAGGACCCTTGGGGAAGAGCTGGTAGAGCTCCTTGATCGGGACGCCGGACTCCTTGCCGAGCGAGCGGATCGAGGGAGCGGTGCCGCTCGCCAGGTAGCGCTCACGCATGAACCGGACGACCAGCCAGTGCCGGTCGGTCAGCTCAGCGATGCCGTTCTCGGCTGCGATCGCCTCGGCGATCTGCTCGTTCCACTGGTCCGGGTCGGTAAGGAAGCCCTCGGCGTCGACGTCGACCGGCGCCTCGGCGATCAGGGTCATGGTCATCTCGTCCTCCTCTCAGGTGTGAACTGGGGTTTGCTTCTTGCCGGCGGTCGGCATCGCCGGTCCGAGCCCAGGGAGCTCGCGGCCGGGCAGGAGCGCGTGCCAGTAGACCCACTGGAACGCGAGCTTGCTCAGGTGGTTGAGCCGCGACTCGCGCAGTAGCGGCAATCCGAACGGGGTGGGGAAGTGGCCGGGGAGCGGCTCGGTGTCGTAGTTGAAGTCGATCAGCAGCGCCTTGTGGAAGCCCGTCTCGATGAAGCAATTGGCGTGCCCGTCGTAGCCGGAGTCGAGCTCGCGGCCGGCGAGGTGGCGGGCGATGTTCTCGGTCAGCACGTCGGCCTCGAAGTGGGTGACGGATCCCGCCTTCGAGGTGGGCAGGTCGGTCGCGTCGCCGAGCGCGAACACGTTCGGCTTGACCGTCGTCTGCAGCGTGCGCTTGTCGGTGGGGACGAAGCCGAGCGCGTCGCCGAGCCCCGGGGAGCGCTCGACATAGGCAGCACCCCCGTGGAGGGGGATCGTGACGAGGAGGTCGAAGTCGAGCTCGCGGCCGTCGTAGGAGACGAGCTTGCCGCCGACGCCGTCGACCTCGCCGGCGTTGAACTCGGTCACGACCTCGATCTCTTTCTCGGCGAGGAGGCTTGCCAGGTGCTCGGAGGCGATCGGCTTGGTGAAGGCGGCGTCGAGCGGGGTTGCATAGACGAGCTCCGTGCGGCTGCGGAGGCCGCGCTCGCGCAGGTGCCAGTCAGCGAGGAAGGCGAACTCGAGCGGGGCGACCGGGCACTTGATCGGCATGTCGATCGGGTTCACGACCAACCGGCCGCCGTCGAAGCGTTCGAGGGCAGCGCGCAGTGCGTCGGCGCCGTCGGGGTCGTAGAAGGTGAAGACCCGCTCGTTCCACCCGGCATCGGTCATGCCTTCGGTCTCCTCGGGTTGCAGCCGTACGCCGCTCGCGACGACAAGGACGTCGTACGGGAGCACCGTCCCGTCGTCGAGTAGTACCTCGTCACGCTCGATCCAGACCTCCACGACCTCGTTCCGATGGAAGACGACACCGTTGCGGAGCTGGCGCCGGCGCGGCCGCACGATCTCGTCCAGCTGCGCCAGTCCGAACGGCACGAAGAGGAGGCCGGGCTGGTAGACGTGCCGGTTGTCGCGGTCGACGACGTGGATCTCCGCCTCGTCCGCGTCGAAGCGGCGCCGCAGCCGGTTGGCGGTCATCGTGCCGCCTGTCCCGCCTCCGAGGATCACGATCTGTTTTCCTGCCATCGGCTTGCCCTCTTTTGTCTGGCCAAAGCCTCGTCGCAGCAGGCTCGGCCGGCATCCGCGTCCGCGCCGAGCGGAACGCGGAGAACTACGTAGCCCGAGTAGTTGTCCGAAGCGGGATCAGCGCTGCTGCGGATGGCTTCTCCACTGCCCGCGGCGAGGATGGCATGGCAGGCGCCGGCGGCTCGCCGGTCAGACGGCGCCGGGCGCGTTCCTGGCGACGAGGAACACCGCGACCGCGATCAGGAGGAGCGCGAAGGCCTGTCCGAGACGCTTCGGGTCGACGTTCGTCCCGATGCGGCGGCCGGCGAGCACGCCGGCGATCGCGGCGCCGGTAAAGGTGAGGGCGACCCGCCAGTCGACGCTGCCGCTGCCGAGGTGCGCCGCGAGCGCGGCGGCGCTCGTCAGCGCGATCACGAGCAGCGAGGTGCCGACGGCGGCCGCCAGCGGCAGTCCGACCAGGAGCACGAGCGCAGGGACGATCACGAAGCCGCCGCCGACCCCGAAGAGTCCCGTCAGGACGCCTGTCCCGACGCCGACGGCTCCCGCACGGGCAAGCGAACGGCTGTTGCCCTGCTCGATCGGGTCGCCGCTCCGGAGCAGCATCCCGGCGGCGGCGACGAGCAGCAGGAGCGCGAAGGCGAGCAGCAGGACTTGGCCGCTGACGAGCCGGTTCAGCGCGGTGCCGGCGATCGCACCGGCCGCGCCGGCCGACCCGAACGCGAGCGCGGTCCTGAGCTGAACGAGGCCGACCCGCGCGTGGTCGACGGCACCGACGAGGGCGGCGGCACCGACGACGAGCAGCGACTCGGTCGTCGCTTCCTTGACGGGCTGGTCGAGCACGTAGACGAGCACGGGCACGGCCAGGATCGAGCCGCCGCCGCCAACCAGGCCGAGCAGCAGTCCGATCGCGAGCCCGAACGGCAGGGCAAGCAGCGACCCGCTCACCGCTGCGCCTCGTTCCTAGCCGTGGCCGAAGCTGACGTTCGGGAGGATGCGGTCGAGCCAGCGGGGGAGCGCCCAGGCGGAGCGGCCGAGGATGCGGAGCAGCGTCGGGACGAGGATGAGGCGGATGAGCAGGGCGTCGAGCAGGACGGCGATGCCGAGGATGACGCCCATCTCCTTCGGCGGCAGCGGGCCCGAGAGGGCGAAGGTGAAGAAGACGGCGACCATTACCGCGGCGGCGGCGAAGATCACGCGGCCGGAGTGCGCGAGCCCGCCGACCATCGCCTCGTGTGGGTCGCCCGATCTGTCGAAGTGCTCCTTGGCCGAGGAGAGGAGGAACAGGGTGTAGTCCATCGAGATCGCGAAGACCATCGCGAAGAAGAACACCGGGCCCCAGGCGTCGAGGAACCCCTGGGACTCGAAGCCGAGCAGGCCGGCGCCGTGCCCATCCTGGAAGATCAGCCGGGCCACCCCGAAGGCGGCTCCGGTCGCGAGCAGGTTCGTCACGACGCCGAGCGCGGCGATCAGCGGCGCCTGGAGGGCGACGAGGAGGAGCAGGAACCCGAGCGTGAGCACGACGCCGATCACGAGCGGCGTCTTCGCGGCTAGCGCCTGCTCGAGGTCGTGGTTCTCGGCCACGGCGCCGCCGACCAGGGCTCCCGGCGGGAGCGTTGCGCGGAGTCTGTCGATCGTGTGTCCGACGGCGGAGCTGGAGGGGGCGGCATCGGGCACCGCCTGGATCAGCACGAGCCCGTTGGCTCCCGGCTGGGGCGGCGAGACCCGAGCGACGCCCGGATCGCGCGCGGCGGCGGCTGCGACCGCTCCGGTGCTGCTCTGCGGCGTGAGGATCTGGAGCGCGCCGGGGGCGCCGACTCCGAAGGCCTGCTGCACCTGCGCGTAGCCGACGCGGGACGAATCCTCTGCGGGGACGACCTTGATCGAGGGCATTCCGGTCTTCAGCCCGACGACGGGAAGCGCGAGCAGCACCAGGATCAGGGTCGCCGCGGAGCCGTAGCGGTACGGATGGCGCCAGAGCCGCTCGCCCCAGCGGGCGAAGCGCGCGGAGCGATGCTCGCCCGAGTGCGCCCACGGGAGCGCGAGGCGGTCGACCCTGGGGCCGAGCTTCGCGAGTACGGCGGGCAGCAGCGTCAGCGTCGCGGCGAGGACGAACACGACGCTGAGCATGATCCCGAGCGCCATCGAGCGGAAAGCGGGGCTCGGGACGAGCATCACCGCCGAGAGCGAGATCAGAACGGTGAGCCCCGAGAAGAGGACGGCCTTACCGGCTGTGTCCATCGTCACGGCGACCGCGTCGCGGGCTTCGAGCTTCGAGCCGAAGAAGGCGGCGCGGAAGCGGTGGACGAGGAAGAGCGCGTAGTCGATCCCGAGGGCGAGCGCGAACATCAGCGCGAAGTTCATCGCCCAGATCGAGATCTCGAACGAGTTCGAGAGCAGCGCCAGCAGGCCGGCCGAACAGACGAGGCCGAGGATCGTGAGGAGCAGCGGCAGCCCGGCGGCGGCGAGCGAGCCGAAGGCGAGCACGAGGATCGCGAGCGTGACCGGCCAGGAGATCAGCTCGGAGCGCATCATCGCGTCGCGGTTCGCGGCGTTGAAGTCGCTCCACATCCCCGACGCTCCCGTGAGCGAGACGCTCACATCGGCTCCGCCGGCGGCCTTCAGCTTCGACTTCAGCGCGTCGGCTGCGGCGACCATCTCCGTCGGATCGCCTTTCGCTCCCGCCGTGACCACGGCGGTGTGGCCGTCGGCCGAGATGCCGGCGCCTGCGCTGGGCGCGACGACCGTCGCGACATGGGCGTTCGCTCTCAGCAACTGCTCCACACTCCCGACCGCCTCGCGGAAGTCCGGGTCGGTGGTCGTGAGCCGCTCGGAGTGGATCACCACCAGCAGCGCCGAGCTGGAGAGGCCGGCGAAGGTCTCCTGGATCAGCTGGCGCGTGTGCACCGACTCGGATCCGTTCGCCTGCCAGCCGGCGCCGGAAAGCGCGGTCTCGACCCGCGGCGCGAATACGCCGAAGGTGATGGCGACGACCACCCACGCGATCGCGACGACGCGGACGTGGTCGGCCGTCCAACGCCCGAGCTGACCGAGCGGGCCGACCCTCGGATGCTCGCGCGAGGGGGCGTGGAGGCGGACCGGTCTGGCGGCGACGCTCATTCGCCAACTCCGCCGACGAGCTCGTTCAGCGCCCGCAGCTGGGCGTGCACCGAGCCGCAGACCTGCTCGCAGAGGGCGAAGACGCCCTCGTCGACGATCCGGTAGTGGACGTGGATCCCCTCCTTGCGGCGGCCGAGGATGCCGACCTCGGTCAGCACCTTTAGGTGCTGCGAGACGTTCTGCTGCGAGGCGCCGAGCGCCTCGGCCAGCTCGTTGACGCTCGCCTCCCCTTCGCGCAGCCGGTCGAGCAGCTTGATCCGCATGGGCTCACCGAGCACGCGGAAGCGGCGCGCGATCAGCTCGACGAGGTCATTCGGCACGGGATGGGGCAGGTGCATTCGCGCCTCTCCTTGAAATACGATATTTAACTGTTTAGTTGTATAGCAGTAGAAGGAACCGCACCGCAACCCGGCAGGCGGCACCTTCCGCCTACTGACGCTGTGCTCGCGCGAGCGCGCCTTCGACCCACACGCGGTCCATGCGCGAGAGACGCTTCTTGCGAAGGTTCTCGCGCACGATCCAGCGAACATCGGGGTCGTCGCTGTCGAGCAGGCGCTCGAAGAGCTGCTTTCCCTCCTCGGGGAGAGCGACCACGGCCACGCTCCAGGCGTAGCCGAGCGTCTTGCGCAGCGTCCGGACCTCGTCGCTGCGGCGATCGCCGAGCTCGGGAAGCTCGGCCGTCACACGGTCGAGGAGCGCGAGGACATTTTGGGCGTTGGCCGGCTCCGCGAGCAGCCGAGGCTCGCACAGGGCGGCCACGGCGGCCCGCCGCTCGAGCGCTGTTCCGCGAGCCCAGCGCTGCATCTCCCCGAGCAGCCCTGCGAAATCGGCGTCGCCGAAACGTTGCAGCGCGATCGCGACGGCCTCTCTGATTCGCCAGCGCGGATCGGAGGCGAACCGGCGGAGCTCCACAAGCGCCGAGCCATCGCCGGCGGCAAGCAGCCGCCCGAGCCCGATGACGCCGCATACGGGCAGAAACTCCTCGGCGCTTCCGAACGGGGCCTCCTCCGGGTCGAACGAAGCCCAGCGCCGCAAGGTCGCCTCGTCTGCCTCCTCTGCCGCCGCCGCGGCGAGCTCCAGGTTTCCGCGAGGGCCGGGGAGGCCCGAACGCTCGAGGAGGAACGGCTCCCACTCGCCGAGCTCCCGGAGCGTCTGCCGGTACTCATCGACCTTCCCCATCTCCGCTCGAAGCTACAGGCCGTAACGCGCTGCCGCGTCTGTGAGGCCCCAGTCGTGCTCGCCCCGTTCCGCGATTCGCCCGGACGAAGCGGGCGCGACGCCGCATGCACGCGAGGTCGAACCTGCACACTCCGTGCATCGCGGCAGCTAACGGTCGATCATCCGCTGGCTGGCTTCCCGCGGCGGCGCCGACCCGACGCTCGACGAGGCTGAGCCGCAAACGTGACCGACCGCTGAGGCGGCGCGCGTCGCAGGCCGAGTGCGAGCAGAGCGACGACCACCAGGTCACCCCGCTGGAGCTCTTCCTCGACCTGGTCTTCGTCTTCGCGATCACGCAGGTCACGAGTCTGCTCGCAGGCGACCTGCGCGAATGGCGAATCAAGTGCTGGAACCGAAGTCCGCCGAGTCGTTCGCGTTGAAACCCGAGTACGACGCCGAGATCCCGCGAGGCCAAACGCCCGCGATTTCAGGAAGAATCGCCGAGAAGTGGTTCCGAGCGCCGAGTTCGAGCCGTGCCGAGCGTAGAGACCGTCGATATCGCCTGGCTCCTCGTCTGCGCGGCGCTCGTGCTGTTCATGCAGGCCGGCTTCACCGCGCTCGAGAGCGGTCTCGTCCGGTCGAAGAACTCGATCAACGTCGCGATCAAGAACTTCGCGAACTTCCTCGTCGCCGCATCGCTCTTCTGGCTGTTCGGGTTCGGGCTCATGTTCGGCTCGGACGAGGGAGGCCTGGCGGGGACGTCGTCCTTCGCCTTCGACAGCGACAGCGCGTTCCTCGTCGCGTTCTTCCTGTTCCAGCTCGGCTTCATCGGCACGGCGACGACGCTGATCTCGGGCGCCGTCGCCGAGCGGATGCGCTTCGCCAGCTACCTCGTGCTGACGATCTTCGTTGCCGCGGTCAGCTACCCGGTCTTCGGCCACTGGGCCTGGGGCGATGGGGGACTGATCGGCGCCGACGACGGCGGCTGGCTCAAGGAGCTCGGTTTCGTCGACTTCGCGGGATCGACGGTCGTTCACTCGGTGGGAGGGTGGGTGGCGCTCGCGGCGATCATCGTCCTCGGTTCGCGGATCGGACGCTTCGGACCCGGAGCTGTTCCGATTCGGGGTCACAACCTGCCGCTGACGACGCTCGGCGTGTTCATTCTCTGGGTCGGGTGGTACGGCTTCAACGGCGGTAGCACCTACCGGCTGACGTCAAGCGTGCCGTCCGTGATCCTGAACACGACCCTCGCCGCCACGTTCGGGGGCCTGCTCGGCCTCGCCGTCACCTGGCTCCACGACCGGCGCCCCGACGTGGTCATGATCATGAACGGCTCGCTCGCCGGGCTCGTCGCGATCACGGCCTCGGCGAACATCGTCAGCCCGTGGCAGGCGGCTGTCGTGGGCGGTATCGGGGCGCTGTGCATGCAGGCCGTCGTGCTCGCCCTCGAGCGCATCCGACTCGACGACGCGGTCGGCGCGGTCCCCGTGCACCTGGGCGCGGGAATCTGGGGAACGCTGGCGGTCGCCCTGCTCGGCGACCCGACCTCGTTTCCCGTTCGGGACGGCCGTCTCGAGCAACTCGGCGTTCAGCTGGTCGGAATCGGAACGTGCTTCGTCTGGGCGTTCGGAGTCGGCTTCGCATTCCTGTGGCTCCTCAATCGCTCCTTCCCGATCCGGATCGACCCGGAGGGGGAGCTCGCGGGGTTGAACATCGCCGAGCACGGAGCGAGCACCGAGATCAGCGATCTCCTCGTGGACATGGACGAGCACCGTCGAAGCGGCGACTTCGCGCGCCCGGTTCGTGTCGAGCCTCATACGGAGGTTGGCCAGATCGCGGTCGAGTACAACCGTGTCCTGGCTGCGTTCTCCCGACGGACCGACTCCCTTCAGCTGCTGCGGCGGACTGCGGCCGCCGCGAACGAATCGTCCTCGGTCGACGATGCCGTGGCGGTCGCCCTCGAAGAGGTGTGCTCCTTGACCGGCTGGCCGATCGGGCACGCGCTGCTCGTCAGCCGTGACGATCCGAGTCGGCTCGTCTCGACCGGTGTCTGGCGCATCAGCGACGAGAACCGGTTCGAGACGTTCCGCGCCGCCACCGAACGGGAGCCGTTGCGCCGCGCGAGCAGCATGGCAGGGACGGCCGTCGACACCGGCAAGCCGGTCCTGGTTTCGAGCGAAGACCTTCGAGGCCGCCCCGCAGAGTCGGTGATGCTGACCGTCGTCTCGCCCGATGCGACCGGAGAGGTGAGCGGGGCCGCCCGCGTCATCCCGCTCGAGGGCCTGCGCGGGAGCAGGTCGGCTGAGTGGATCGAGCTCGGCCTGCGCGCCGGGATCGCCGTCCCCATCCTCGCGGGGGCAGACGTCGTGGGCGTACTCGAGTTCTTCTCGAGCGAGGCACTTGCGGCCGATCCGGAGCTGCTCGACCTCCTCCTCAGCGTCGGGACCCAGCTGGGGCGCGTCGTCGAGCGGCAGCGATCGGAGGAGGCCCGCCTGCGGGCGTTGATCGACAACATGCCGGCCCTCGTCTACCTGCGCGATCTGAGTGGACGATTCATCCTCGCGAACCAGCAGTACGAGGAGTTCTGGAATCTCCCGCACGACCACGTCCGCGGGAAGACGCTGTTCGAGACGGACGCGATGTCGGACCTCTCCTTGCGGCCCGAGCTCAACGCCGAGATCGATCGGGACGTGCTCGCCTCAGGCGAGCCCCGGCGGCGCGAGTCTCAGGTCGTTCGCGAGGGCAAGGAGCACGTCTTCACGGACGTGAGGTTCCCGGTGCGCGACAGCACGGGCCGGATCGTCGCGATCGCCGGTATCGACATCGACGTCACCGTGCAGAAACGGAACGAAGCCGAGGTCGCGGAGCTGCTGCGGCGCGTCGAGATGGCGCGGGATGCCGCGATGGACGCCGCGTCGGCAAAGAGTCGCTTCCTCGCCAACATGAGCCACGAGCTGCGCACGCCGCTGAACGCGATCATCGGCTTCACGAGGCTCGTGTCGCGAAACGCCGGCGGACTACCTCAGAAGCAGGTCGATAACCTCTCCAAGATCCTCCTCAGCGCGGAGCACCTGCTCGGATTGATCGACGAGATCCTCGATCTCTCCCGGATCGAAGCAGGTGAGCTCCGTGTCGAGATCGTCGACACGGACGTCACCGACGTCCTGCGTGAAGTCGCCGAGTCGCTCGAGCCGCTCGTCGACGGGTCGAAGGTGAGGCTGCTTCTGAAGCCCGATCCCGACCTGCCGCGTATCGCCACCGACCCTGACAAGCTGAAGCAGATCCTGCTCAACCTCCTGAGCAACGCCATCAAGTACACGGACGAAGGGACGATCGCGGTGCGCGCCACGACCGCGGGCGGCCGCCTGCTGATCGACGTCTCGGACACCGGCCTCGGGATCTCGAGCGACGAGCTGGCCAGGATCTTCGACGAGTTCCACCGCTCCGACTCGACGCGCGCCCGGGTGCGCCGAGGAACAGGCCTCGGACTGTCGATCTCGAGGCGGCTCGCGCGCGCGCTCGACGGCGACATCACGGTCGAGAGCCGACTCGACGTCGGCTCGACCTTCACCCTCGATCTGCCCGTTCACAGCGACGAACGGAGAGCGAGCGCGTGAGCAAACGCCGGCTGCTCATCGTCGAGGACAGTGACCTCAGTCGTGATCTGCTGGTTCAGATCTTCGAGGACGACTATGAGATCGAGGTTGCCGTGGACGGAGTCGCCGCGATCGTGGCCGCCGCCGAGAAGCACCCCGACCTGATCCTGATGGACATCGGCTTGCCCGCGGTGAGCGGCCTGGATGCCGCGAGGTCGATTCGGGCGCAGGGCGCGGACGTGCGCATCGTCGCCGTCAGCTCGAGCGTCATGCCGGGCGACAGGGAACGGGCGCTCGAGGCCGGTTGCGACGAGTTCGTCGCAAAGCCGATCGACGACCTCCAGCTGGTGGAGATGGTCGAACGTCTCCTGGGAGAGCCATGACCGATCAACCAAAGCGGGCTTCCGAACGGCCTGCCCGCATTCTCATCGTCGACGACGAGCCGCTCAACGTCGACTACCTCGAGCAGGAGCTGGAGTGCCACGGCTTCGTCACCGAGACCGCCACGAACGGGCTCGAGGCGCTCGAACACGTAGCCTCGTCCCCCCCGGATCTCGTCCTGCTCGACGTGATGATGCCGGAGCTCGACGGGATCAGCACCCTCCGGATCCTCAAGAGCGACCCCGAGACGAAGCTGATTCCCGTTGTGCTGATGACGGCGTTGAACGCGGTCGAGGATCGCGTGCGGGGGATCGAGGCCGGCGCCGACGACTTCCTCTCGAAGCCGGTCGACGACCGCGAGCTGCTGGCGCGGATCAACACGGCGATCAGCCTCAAGCGAACGATCGACGAGACGGTCGGCGAGCTGCGCAGCACGAGCGCTCACCTCGAGCGCTTCGGACGACAGCAGCGGGAGGTCGCGATCCTCGCCGTCGACTGGCGGCCCCGTGACTCCACTCTGCCCGCCGAGACCGCTGCGTTTCTCGGCCGGCGGGAACGAGCCGCGGCCGGGGAACGCATCCGCGCCCGCGGCGGCATTCCCACCGAGAGGGACGCGGACCTCGTCGTGGCGGTGTTCGACGGGCCGGACGCACGCGAACGGACGACCTCGGCGATCGAGGCGGCGCTCGACATCCTCGACGAGGGTGCAGTGGCCGGGTCGCCGCAGCTCCTCGCAAGGGCTGCGATCGGCGCCGGTCCCGCCACCTTCGGCTCGATTCGCGACGCAGAGGCCCCGTCCCCGCACTGGCGGTACGCCGCCCATGGTGATCCGGTCGACCGTGCCACCGAGCTCGCTCGGTCGGCGTCCGAAGCTGACCTCGTTCTCTCCGCCGAGGCCGCCGCGGCTGTGAACGACCGCTTTAGCCTCGAGCCGCTCGGAGAGAGTGCATTCCGCGTGCTCCGGCCGATCGCGCCCGAGGAAGAAGGAGCGAGCGATCCGCCTCCGTCCGACCGCAGGATCATGACCGTCCTCACCACCGACATCGTCGAATCGACCAGAACCCTGGAACGTGTCGGCGATCAGGCGTGGGGCGAGCTCGTCGCGGCCCACGACCGAGCGACGAGGAGCGAGCTCATCCGCTTCGGCGGCGAGGAGCTCGACACGATGGGTGACGGCTTCATTGCAGCCTTCGACAGCCCTGCCCGTGCCATCCGGTGCGCGCTCGCGCTGATCGACGGCGTGACCGCCCTCGGTCTCGCGATCCGTGCCGGGATCCACACGGGCGAAGTCGAGACCGTGGAGGGACATGCACGAGGGATCACGCTTCACATCGCCGATCGGATCGCCGCAGCGTCGCGGCCGGGGGAGCTGCTCGTCAGCGCGACGACGCGCGAGCTCGCCGCCGGAGCCGGACTCGCTTTCACCGGCCGCGGCGAGCACGCGCTCAAGGGCGTGCAGGAGCGACGACGCCTCTACGCGGCTGCCGAGGCACCGCCCGATGGCGCGGGCTCGGTCGACGAGGTTTCGCCCGGCGCGGAGGAGCTCGCTACCGGTTCAACGGGCTATCCGGCCGGGCTCACTGCCCGCGAGGTCGACGTTTTGCGATTGGTGGCGGTCGGGCTCTCCGACGCCGAAACTGCGCAAAGGCTCTTTCTGAGCGTCCGCACGGTGAACGCGCACCTGCGCTCGATCTACCGCAAGCTCGGAATCCGCTCACGCGCGGCGGCGGGCCGCTTCGCCGAGGAGAACAGCCTCCTGGAGCGCGCTCCGCACGCGGACGACACCGGCAGCTGACCGTAATTAGGCAACGAGTTCGGCAGAACTGCCGATGTGCGCTCGCCCTGCCTGCCCTACCGTCGCGACTGACAACTTGAAGCCAGGAGGAAACGCGATGTACCCGCCCGTCACCCAGTTCGAGACACGCAAGCGGCAGGCAGAGGAACATGCCGCCGAGATCATCTCCCGCTTGAACGCTCGTGCCCGCGAGCGTGAGATCGAGGGACGCCCCCGCTGGTACTCGCGCCTCGTCCGCGGCCGCAAGCCTCTCGGATCGCTCACCCTCCATGTCGAGGGCGACACCGGCCCGCTTCCCCGGTCGGAGCGCCGGGCGCTCGAGCGGCTCACAGGCACCGTCGAGTTTCCCGCCGGTAAGCGGCTCGTGACCCAGGGGAAGCTTGCAGACTCCTTCTTCGTGATCGAGAGCGGCCGCGCCGCCGTGATCCAGAACGACAGCGAGATCGGCGAGCTGGGCCCGGGAGACTTCTTCGGCGAGATCGCGCTCCTCCACCAGCGCCCGCGAACGGCCTCGGTCATCGCGACCACCGACCTGCGGGCTCGCGTGATTCCACAGCTCGACTTCACCCAGGCGATCCGAACCTTCCCGACCTTCGCCCGCATCCTGCGCGCGAGCAGCAGCCGGCGGCTTCGGACGGCCTAGCGGAGGCAGACGTCCGGCCCGTTCGGGTCGCGTACGCATCTAGGCTGAGCAAGCGTGCCCGCACCGCTGACGATCGCCGCTGCTCAGCCGGTTTGCACGGCCAATGACGTGCGAGCAAACGCCTTCGAGCACGCCCGCATCATCCGTGCCGCCGAGGCGCGCCTGATCGTGTTTCCGGAATTGTCATTGACGGGCTATGAACTCGATGCCGAGGCCGTGTCGCCGGACGATGAAGTACTGGCGGCGATCGTCGCAGCGTGCGCGGAGTCAGAGGGCGTTGCGCTGGTCGGCGCTCCCGTCGCGGGCGAGCAGGGAAGGGTGCACATCGGCATGCTGCGCGTGAGCTCGGCCGGGGTCGAGGTCGTCTACCGCAAGTCGTATCTCGGAGGCGACGAGCCTGCCCGCTTCGCCCCTGGCGACGGACCCGTGGCGATCGACCTGGACGGCTGGCGTGTCGGACTGGGCATCTGCAAGGACACGGGCGTCGAAAAGCACATCGCGGACACCGCAGCCCTCGATCCGGATCTCTACGTCGCCGGGCTCGTACATCGTCCAGAAGAGCTCGAGCTGCAGGAGCAGCGTGCCGTCAGAATCGCGCGCGCATGCCGAGCCTACGTCGCCTTCGCGAGCTTCGCGGGCTCGACCGGTGGCGAGTTCGAACAGACCGCAGGGGTGTCGTCGATCTGGGCGCCCGACGGCACACCCCTCGCACGCGCAGGATTCGAGCCAGGCGATTTCACCCGCGCGCTGCTGAGGAGTAACACGGGATCGTGGCGTTCGACCTCGCGCTGAGGACCGGTCGACGAGCCACAGCGCTCTCAACCAAGGACAATTCGCCAGAACACTTGCGTTCTGGTCGACACGAACCAGGAGACGCTCGAGTCCTTCATTGGAAACACAAGCCCGGCGCCTACCTTTTCGTTAGGGTCCGCATCACCGACGAGCGCAAGCGAGTTGGGGGGAGAAGGGGAACGGGGAGATGAAGTCTCAGTCACACGCCAACGCAGCGACGGAACGTCGTCCACAGACGAGGCGCGAGCGGCTGCGAAGGAGACGTCGCACGAAGGGCCGGATGGAAAGCCGTCATCACATCGCCGAGCAGAGCGGCCGCCGCTGACCTGCTTGAGGGGCGCGCCGGTGGGCGAGCGATCGGCGTCCTCGTCCCGGCTCAAGCGATCGCGTAGGCGCGCAACGCGTCACGCGTCGATCCGCGTCCGCGCTGCTGCGTAGGCCTCGGCAGGTGCTGCCGCAGCCCGCGGCACTCCTGCGGCAGCATAGGCGTCCTGCTCGTCAGAGCGTCTCGTGCTCGAGAAGCGCGCTTGCCAGGGAGTCGAGCTTGCTTCGATGCTGCTGAAGCAACGCGATCACCTGCTCGTGGGATTCGTCGACGATGCGGCGCACCTCTTCGTCGATGACGCGCTGCGGCGGGGAAGACGAGCAAGCAGTCAGGCGCGCGTGATCGGCCCGCGGTCGAAGTGGCCCATGTCGGCGTAGAGCGCCTCGGCGCCCGTGACGGCGAGCCCGACCGCGGCGAGGGAGAAGAAGGCGATTGAGAAGTGCCCGAAGAGGAACTCGAGCGCGTAGCTCGGTGAAAGCGCCTCGAGGATCTGGGGCTGGTCGGCGATGCCTTTCATGTCGCAGGCCGTCGGCGCTGCGATGCCGGAGCCATCGTTGGCGCAATTCACCTTGCGATGGCACACAATTTGTGCCACAATGGCACCCATGAATCTGAACCCGTACATCGAGAACGTGCAGCGGCAGCTCGCGGCCGCGGTCGCGAGCGGGGGTGACGAGGCCCGTGCGCTGGCCGAGCAGCTCGGCCCGGCGCTCGAATCGGCCGTTCGTCTGGCACTGCAGGACGCGCTCGCGGCAGCGGTTCGACGAGATCACGCTCGAGCTCGCACCGGGGTCGGTCGAGCTGCGGCTTCGCGGCCGCGATCCCGAGTTCGTGGTGTCGCGGCCACCCGACGACGTGCCGTCCGGCTTTCACGAAGAGCCCCACGTCCCGATCGACGCGGCCGAGGCGAAGCAGGGCGCGATGTCGCGGATCAACCTCCGCATGCCCGAGCAACTCAGGACGCGGATCGAGGCCGCCGCCGCCTCGGCGGGGCTGTCGGTCAACGCCTGGCTGGTGCGCGCGGCGGCTGCCGCCGCGGATCAACCCGGGCCGCGCCGTCACACGCGGGCCGCAACGCACGGGTCTCAGCGCTACACGGGATGGGCGCGCTAGCCGGCGATCGCCCGAGAAGAGCGAACGAAGGGAAGGACTGCAATGCCGACGTATGACACACCTGAACCGATCTCCGTCAGCCTCGAGCTCGGAGTCGGCGACATCCGCATCACCGCGAGCGACCGCACCGAGACCGTCATCGAGGTGCGGCCCAGCGATCCGGCCAGCAAGGACGACGTGACCGCAGCCGAAGAGACCCGCGTCGAGTTCGCCGAGGGCCGGCTGTCGATCAAGGCGCCCAAGGGATGGCGCCAGTACACCTGGTGGGGCGGCCACGAATCAATCGACGTCGAAATCGCCTTGCCCGCCGGTTCGCGCCTGGAGGGCGAGGCAGGCGTGGCCGCCCTGAGCTCCACCGGCCGCCTCGGCGAGCTCCGCTACAAGACCGGGGTCGGCGCGATCCGCCTCGACCAGACCGGGCCCGTCCGGGTCCGCACGGGCGCCGGCGACATCAGCGTCGAGCAGGCCGTCGGGCGAGCCGAGATCGCGACCGGCTCGGGCGCCGTCGAGATCGGCGGCGTCGACGGGCCGGCGACCGTCAAGAACTCCAACGGCGACACCTGGATCGGCGACGCCACGGGCGAGCTACTCGCAAACGCCGCCAACGGCAAGATCGCCGTCGACCGCCCGCAGGCAGCCGTCCACGCCAAGACGGCGAACGGCGACATCCTGCTCGGCGCGGTCGCCCGGGGCGAGGTCGTGGCCGAGACCGGCTTCGGCAAGGTCGACATCGGCGTCGTCGACGGCGTCCCGGCCTGGCTCGAGCTGCACACGAACTACGGCAACGTCCGCAACGAACTCGACCACACCGACCGCCCCGAGCCCGGTGAAGAGGCCGTCGAGATCCGCGCCCGCACCGGCTACGGTGACATCACGATCCACCGCGCCGTCGTCACCGAGCACGCGGGGGCACGGTCATGAGTGCGATCACGACCGGTACGCGGAGCGCAGCACGCGTCACAGGCCTGCGCAAGGCGTTCGGCGGGGAGGTCGTCCTCGATGGCATCGACCTCGAGATCCCGGAGGCGACCGTCTTCGCGCTGCTCGGCCCGAACGGGGCCGGCAAGACCACGACCGTGCAGATCCTCTCGACGCTCCTGCCCGCAGACGGCGGGCAGATCGAGGTCGCCGGCTTCGACCTCCAGCGCGAGCCCGACCTCGTCCGCGGCGCGATCGGGGTCACCGGCCAGTTCTCCGCCGTCGACAACCTGCTCACCGGGGAGGAGAACCTGGGCCTGATGGCCGACCTGAACCATCTCGGCCGCGACGCTGGCCGACGTCGGGTGGCCGAGCTGCTCGAGCGGTTCGACCTCACCGACGCGGCGGGCAAGACTGTGGCCACCTACTCGGGCGGCATGCGCCGACGACTCGACCTCGCGATGACGCTCGTCGCACGACCGCAGCTGATCTTCCTCGACGAGCCGACGACCGGCCTCGATCCGCGCAGCAGGCGCACGATGTGGAAGATCGTGCGCGAGCTCGTAGCCGAGGGCATCACGATCCTGCTCACGACCCAGTACCTTGACGAGGCCGACGAGCTCGCCGACCGCATCGCCGTCCTCGACCGCGGCCGAATCGTCGCCGAGGGCACTCCCGACGAGCTCAAGCGCCGCATCCCGGGCGGCCATGCCCGCCTCTCCTTCCGCGACGCCGACAGTCTCGAAGCAGCCGCCCGCACGATGGGCGCAAGCTCACGAGACGACGACGCGCTCGTACTCCGCGTCCCGACCGACGACACACCCGACGCGCTGCGCGACCTACTCGGGCGGCTCGATGGACACGCCGTCGAGCGGCTGACCCTGCACACGCCCGACCTCGACGACGTCTTCCTCACGCTCACCGGCGGGCACGACGACGAACCGGAGGCAACCAGATGACTGCACTCGCCTACACCGTCCGCGACTCGGCCACCATGCTGCGCCGCAACCTGCGGCGCCTGTTGCGCTATCCGTCGATGACGCTGCTGCTCGTTGGCATGCCGATCGTGTTCATGCTGCTCTTCGTCTATGTGTTTGGTGGGCAGCTCAGCCACGGTCTCGGCGGTGAACTCGCCGGCGGCCACGCCGGCCGTGGCGGCTATCTCACCTACGTCACCCCCGGCATCCTGCTCATGACGGTGGCGGCCGCCGTCCAGGGCACCGCAATCGTGGTCGCGATGGACATGACCGGAGGCATCGTCGATCGGTTCCGCACCATGCCCATCTCCCGCGCCGCAGTGCTGACCGGCCACGTCCTCGCCAGCCTCGTCCAGACGCTCGCCAGCATCGCCATTGTTTTCGGCGTCGCGATCGCACTCGGCTTCCGACCCACCGCCGACCCGCTCGCCTGGCTCGCCGCCATCGGCGTGCTCACGCTGTTCGCCTTCGCCCTCATCTGGCTCGCGACCGCGCTCGGCCTCGCCGCGAAGAGTGTCGAAACAGCAAGCAACACGCCGATGTTCCTCACCCTGCTGCCGTTCCTCGGCAGCGGCTTCGTGCTCATCGCCACCCTGCCGGCCGGGCTCCAGCAGTTCGCCAGGTACCAGCCCTTCACCCCGGTCACCGAGACCCTACGTGGGCTCCTCACCGGAACCCCTATCGGCACCAACGCCCTCGCCGCCATCGCATGGAGCCTCGGCATCGCCCTTGCCTCCTCCCTCTGGGCCACTCACCTCTACGCCCACCGACGGCCCCACTGACCTCGTAAATGTCGGGCCAAGAAGCAGCGCAGTGCTCACGCGATCATTGACGTGAGCGCGGCGCGAGGCCGCCGGGCCCCCTCGACGACCCCCTCCTTGCCATGGAGGATTTGACGCGATGCGGCGGGTCGAAGGAGGCACGCTCTCCCGCCGCGTATTACCTGCAGCTGCGTCGTTTTCGCGGTATCGCGCGAGTGCCTCGACACGCCCCGAGCGCTCTGAGATTCCTTCAACCTGTCCCCAAGACCTGTCCCCTCCGCGTCGTGTCCACCGGCTGCGGCGTGCTCGAGGATTGGCGCGTCGTCGTCGCGGCATCGACTGTCCACAGCGCGACAGCCGACTGCCGTCCGCGGACTCCGACCTCCCCGACTGGACGGAGGTCGCCCGGCGGACGGAGGAGTGCCGCACGTGTCGATTCGGAGAGGAGGATCGGGCCGGCGAGCGTTTTCGTCAGGCCCTCGATGCGCGAGGCGGTGTTCACGGTGTCTCCGTGCACGGTGTACTCGAGCCGCCGGAGCGAGCCGACGTTTCCGGACATGAACGGCCCGCTGTTGAGCCCGACGCCCATCCGCACCTCCGTGCCCAGACCGTTCGAGCGCAGCCACTCGTTGAAGCGTGGGAGGCGCACTTCGACCATGTCGCGAGCGGTGGCGAGAGCGCGATCCGCGTGGTCCTCGACCTCGATCGGCGCGCCGAAGGCCGCAAGGAATCCGTCGCCGCGGTACGCCACGAGCGTCCCGCCGTGCTCGAGGATCGCGTCGCTCGTCTCGTCGAAGTAGCGGTTGAGCGCGTCGATCACGAGCTCAGGCGGGCGGTTCTCCGAGAACGCCGTGAAGCCCCGGAGGTCGGTGAACATCACGGTCCCGACCGTGCGGACGCCGCCGAGGCGGAGGTCGTCGTCCGTCCGCTCCAGCACATCGTCGACGACGTGCTCGGGGAGGAACCGGCAGAAGACGTCGTGAACCCGTGTCCGTTCGAGGTCGCGGAGGCGCTTCTTGGTGAGTCCGGCGTTGATCCTCGCGCGGAGGATGACCGGGTTGAACGGCTTGGGAAGGTAGTCGTCGGCGCCGCTCTCGATACACCGAACGACGCTGTCCGTCTCGTCGACGGCGGAGATCATGATCACCGGGACGTGATTCGCACCGGGTGTCGCCTTGAGGCGCTCGAGGACCGAGATGCCGTCGAGCCCGGGCATGACGATGTCGAGGAGCACGATGTCGATCGTCTCCTTGGCGAACAGCTCGAGCGCCTCCGCCCCGTTCGCTGCAGCGCGCACCTCATGGCCGTCCTGCTCGAGGAGGCGTCGGAGCAACTTCCGGCTGACGCCGTCGTCGTCGGCGATGAGGATCATGGGCGACACCTGGCGTGCGTCGGATCGTGACGGCCTGCAGCGACCGGGTCAACCAGCTGTGCTTGGAAAGGCCGATCGGGCGCGCTAGGCTCGCGGCGCCGTGATGCGGACATGACTGAACTGCGAAGCGCTCTGGACCACGCCGCGCTCCGCGAGTTGCGCGAGAGCGTGGGCGACGACCCGGAATTCGTCGCGGAGCTCATTGACGACTTCGTCGCAGATGCGCCGGCCCAGCTCGAATCGCTGCGTGAGGCCGCGACCTCGGGCGATGCAATCGGTGCAAAGCGCGCGGCGCACACGCTGAAGGGCAACAGCCGGACGTTCGGAGCCAGAGAGCTCGCGTCGCTCTGCCAGGAGGCCGAGGCCGCAGCCGGAGCGGGCGATCTCGCTGCAATCCTCGCTCGCGTCGACGAGATCGACGCAGAGTGGCGGCGCGTGTGCGGGGAGCTCGTCGCTTTCCGCAACGGTCGAGCGTGATGTCCTCGGAGATCGGCCCGACTCTCCGATGACAGCGGACGCGGCCGCCTCGACGGAGCTCGCCGAAGCTCGTCGGCGGCTGGCCGAGCTCGAGTCGCTCGTCGAGAACAGCCCGGTGGCGGTCATCGTGATGGACTCCGACGAGCGGGTGACCGACTGGAATCCGGCTGCCACGGCTCTCTTCGGTTACTCGGCGGAGGAGGCGCTAGGCCGCCCGATCGACGACCTCGTGCTTGGCGACGCGGGGCGTGACGAGGGGCGCGAGGTCACGCGCGAGGCGATCGCGACCGGTCGCGCGCAGCGGATCGCTCGGCGCAGGCGGAAAGACGGAACGCCGGTCGACGTCGAGCTGATGCTCGCTCCGCTCGCAGTCGAAGGCTCACACGTCGGCTTTCTCGGCATCTACCACGACCTCACCGAGGTCCAGCGCGCACGGGAGCACGCCGAGACGCTCTTGACCGTGACGCAGGTGCTCGGCAAGACGTTGAGCCTCGACGACACGATCGAGACGATCCTCGGGGAGCTGCAACGAGTCGTGCCCTACGACAGCTGCTCGGTGCAGGTGATCCAGGGAAGCCGCCTCGTGATCGTGGGCGGGCGCGGCTTCGCCGATCTCCAGGCCCTTCTCGGGCACGGCTTCGACCTCGACGACCAGAACAACCTCAACAGCGACGTCGTGCGGTCGAAGCGGACACAGGTGTTCGCGGACGTCTCGGACAACCCGAACTTTGCAAGTGACCTCCACGGCAGCGCGCGCATTCGCGGCTGGATCTGCGCGCCGATGATCGTCGGCGACCGCGTCGTCGGCGTGATCAGCGTCGACAAGTTCGAACCGGATTTCTACAACGAAGAGCTCGGGGAGCTTGCGACGGCATTCGCGGCCCAGGCGGCGGTCGCGATCGAGAACGCTCGCTTGCTCGAGACGGAGCGCGCCGCCCGCGAACAGGCCGAAACGCTCCGTGCGGCAGCGCATTCGCTCAGCAGCGCGCTGGGTGTGCCGCAGGTGTTCGACCTGATCCTGTCGGAGCTGCGCAAGGTGGTGCCTTACCAGGGCGCCAGCGTCCAGCAGTTCGACGGGAACGAGCTGGTGATCGTCGGCGGCTACGGCTATCCGAACCTGCGCGAGATGCTCGGAATTCGCTACGACTGGCGCGGAGCCGACGATCCCGCCCACGAGCTGATCGAGCGGCACGAGACCCTGATCGTCCCCGACGTCGGCGAGCGATACGCCCACTTCCACGATCCCTTCGGCGCGGGGCACATCAAGAGCTGGATGGCCGTGCCCCTGCTCGTCGGCGACCGCCTGATCGGGATGCTGACGCTCGACAGCTTCGAGCGCAACTTCTACACCGCCGAACACGCGAGGATGGCAGAGGCGTTTGCCGCCTTCGCCGCGACGGCGATCGACAAGGCGCGTTACCTCAGCGAGCTCCAGCGCGCACGCGAGCACGCGGAGACGCTCTTGACCGTGACGCAGGTGCTCAGCAAGACCCTGAGCCTCGAGCACACGATCGAGGCGATCCTGGACGAGCTGCAGCGGGTCGTACCGTACGACACCTGCTCGGTGCAGGTGATCCAGGGGAACCGGCGGGTGATCGTGGGCGGGCGCGGCTTCGACAACCTGGAGGCTCTCCTCGGAGTGGGCTTCGACCTGGACGACGAGAGCGACCCCGGTAGCCAGGTCGTACGGTCGAAGCGGACACAGGTCTTCGCCGACGTGTCGCAACACCCGGCGTTTGCGAGTGAGCTGGCCGGCGGCGGGCGCATTCGCGGCTGGATCTGTGCCCCGATGATCGTCGGCGACCGCGTCGTCGGCGTCATCAGCGTCGACAAGTTCGAGCCCGACTTCTACAACGAAGACCTTGCGGAGCTCGCGACGGCTTTCGCCGCGCAGGCCGCTGTCGCGATCGAGAACGCTCGCTTGCTCGAGACGGAGCGCGCCGCCCGCGAACAGGCCGAGACGCTTCGTGCCGCAGCCCTCTCGCTCGGTAGCACGCTCGGCGTGCATCGAGTGTTCGATCTGATCCTGTCGGAGCTGCGCAAGGTCGTGCCCTATACGAGTGCCACCATCCAGGAGCTCGACGGGGCCGACCTGGTGATCGTGGGCGGCCACGGCTTTCCGAACCTCGACGAGCTGATCGGACAGCGCTTCGTCGCGCGCGGGCCAGACGCTCTTTCACACCAGGTGATGGAGCAGCACGAGGCAGCCATCGTCACCGACGTCTCCACGGATCCGCGATTCGTGGATGCCTTCGGCGAGGGGCACATCAAGGGATGGATGGGCGTGCCCCTGCTCGTCGGCGACCGCCTGATCGGGATGCTGACGCTCGACAGCTTCGAGCCCGACTTCTACACGGCCGAGCACGCGCGGACGGCAGAGGCCTTTGCCGCCTTTGCAGCGACGGCGATCGACAAGGCGCGTTACCTCACCGAGCTCCAGCGGGCGCGGGAGGAGGCGGAGGCCGCGACGCAGGCGAAGAGCGCGTTTCTCGCGACCATGAGCCACGAGATCAGGACGCCGATGAACGCCGTGATCGGGATGACCGGCCTGCTGCTCGGCTCAGAGCTGACGGCGGAGCAGCGGGAGTTCGCGGAGATCGTGCGGTCGAGCGGAGATGCGCTCCTTCGCGTCATCGACGACATCCTCGACTTCTCGAAGATCGAGGCCGGCAGGCTCGAGCTCGAGCGGGTGCCGTTCGATCTGCGCGACTGCGTCGAGGGAGCGCTCGACATCGTCGCGCCGCGCGCCTCCGAGAAGCACGTCGAGCTCGGCTGTCTCGTCGACGACGGCGTGCCGGCAGGCATCGTCGGAGATGCGACCCGGTTGCGGCAGGTGCTTCTCAACCTGCTCGCGAACGGGGTCAAGTTCACGGAAACCGGCGAGGTGATCGTCCATGTCGACGCCGAACCGGCGGGCCGTGGGAAGCATCGCCTGCACCTCGCCGTCCGGGACACCGGCATCGGGATTGCGCAGGACCGGATGGACAGGTTGTTCGAGTCCTTCAGCCAGGTCGACGCGTCGACCTCGCGCCGCTACGGGGGCACCGGGCTCGGCCTCGCGATCTCCAAGCGCATCGTCGAGCTGATGGGCGGGACGATGTGGGCGGAGAGCGAGGTGGGAAAGGGGTCGACATTCCACATCGGGCTGCCTGTCTCCGAGGCGACCATCCCGGTTCGGATCGACCACGGCGATGCGGTTCCGAAGCTCGCCTCCAAGCGGATCCTCGTCGTGGACGACAACGCCACCAACCGCGAGATCGTCAGCCGGCAGGCGCGATCGTGGGGGATGGAGCCCATCGCCGTCGGGCTCCCCTCCGAGGCGCTCGCGCTGATCGAGAGCGGCGAGCACTTCGACGTCGCTGCCCTCGACCTGGTGATGCCCGAGATGGACGGGTTGGAGCTCGCGCGCCGGATTCGGCGTCTCCGAGACGAGCGGGAGCTCCCGCTCGTCCTCCTCACGTCACTCACCAAGCTGCCGCGGGCGCGATCTGCCGAGGAATTCAGCGCCCAGCTCGCGAAGCCGATCAAGCCGTCGCAGCTCTACAACGCGCTGCTGCGCGTTCTGGCGGAGAGCGGGAGTGAGCCCGTGGTCGTCGAGACCGACGGCGCCGACGGCAAGGGCGGCATGCCCGAGACCTCTTCGTTGCGGATCCTTCTGGCGGAGGACAACGCTCTGAATCAGAAGGTCGCGCTCCGCATCCTCGACAAGCTGGGGTACCGCGCCGACATAGCGTCGAATGGGCTCGAGGCGCTCGAGGCTCTCGAGCGGCAGCCCTACGACGTCGTGTTGATGGACGTGCAGATGCCGGAGATGGACGGTCTCGACGCGTCGCGCCGCATCTGCGAGCGCTGGCCGGAATCCCGTCCCCGGATCATCGCCATGACCGCGAACGCCATGCTCGAGGACCGCGAGGCCTGTTTCGCAGCGGGGATGGACGATTACGTCGCGAAACCGGTCCATGCGGAGGAGCTCGCCGAGGCGCTGAGTCGCGTCCGGGCGCAGGGTCGCTAGCGTGCGGACGCGTGGCGCGCGCAGAGGGCGAGCCAGGGGGAGCGCCAGACGTCCTGCGGATCGTCGGCCAGGTCTGCGATCCATTCGTCCCCAGCTCGCGTACAGACGGTTCGAGATGGCGTAGCGCGGCCGCCTGCTCGTCGGGTGTGAGGTCGCGACGAACGAGCGGAAGGGCGATCGCGGCCTCCTCACGCGAGATGAGCACGTCGAGGGCCTCGACTCCGAGTGCACGCCGCTGGCCCTCTGCGCTGTCGACGACTCGAACGGCGTCGCGGACTCGGTCGCCGTGGCGAAGCGCGAGCACCGCGATGACGAGTCGCCGTGCGAGATCGGTCTCGTCCTCCAGCGCTCTTCGCAGAGAGCCGTCTGATGAGGCGAGCGACGTACGCGCCGCGAGGGCGCGCGCCGCGTGCGCGGCGGCGTCGTCGAACAACCGGTCGAGGACGTCCGGAGGCACGACACCGGCGCCGTCCGCCGCATCCAGCGCATCGAGCGCCGCAAGCACGACGACGCGGTCACGGTCGCGGAGTGCGGGCTCGATCACGGCCAGGCCGTGCTCCGTCGCCGCTGTCGCGGCTGCGCGTACGAGCGGCGGGCGCCTCGACGCTCCTTCGCGGCTCAGCGCGGCTGCGAGGAGGGGGACGGACGAGCTGCCGAGCCGTCGGACTGCGGCGGTCGCACTACCCGCGGTGCGCGGCTCCTCGAGTGCTGCAACCACGCGACGGACGACGTCCTGGTCCTCGGCGTCGTCGGGCACAACCGCGTCGAGCGCCGCCGCCCGAACCGTGGCGTCGGGGTCGTCGAGAAGCGTGACGAGCATGTGCGGCTCGGTCGTGACGACATCACGCGAGCCGAGGACGGCAGCTGCCGCGCGCCGGCCGGCGGGGTCCGGGGAGCGGGCCAGCTCATCGGCAAGCGCTCCGGCCTCTGAGCCGGCCCGAGCGTCACCGCCGGCGGCGAGCTGGACGAGGGCCCGCACACGCACCTCTGGATCCTCGTGCTCCGAGGCCTGCCGGAGCGCTCCGGCCGAGGTCGCCGGCGCCACGCCCGACAGGAGGTCGAGCCCAAGCCGAACGTCGCGCGCGTCGTCGGACCTGAGCAGCGCCTGCAGCGCGGCGTCGTCCTCGGCGACCGCGTACGGCGCCTCCCCGAGCGGGCGGCGCCTCATCTCGTCGGCGAGCGCGCGCGTGTACGACCGGTACATCGCCACACCGCTGATCGTCCAGATCACGCTCAGGGCGACCGCGAAGGCGATCACGGCGCCGATCCCCAGTCCGACCACGTTCATGACGAGAAGGACTGCGCCCGTCGCACCGATGGCGACAGGGACGCCGATGCCTTCGACGACCGCCTGCACGGCAAGACGGTCCCTGATCGGAACCACCTGGAACGACGCGTTCACCGACGTGCGGGTGGTGCCGTCGGTCAGGACGATGTCGGTGAGGCGGGCCACTGCCGCAAGCACGAAGAGGCCGAACGCGGCGGCGCCCGGTCCGGCGACCACCACGGCCATCACCGCGAGCAACGCGGCGACGACGGCGGGGTTCAGGACGAGTCCGAGTCGCAGGCCGAAGCGACGCAGCAGCGGACCGGCCAGGAGAGCGAGGAAGAGGATGTCTGCGAGGTTGAGCACCGCCGTGTACCAGGACAGGAACCGGGTCAGGTCGTCCCCGCTGTAGTGCGCATGTGCACGGTTGAAGAGGAGGTAGTCGAGGAGCCACGAGCCCATCGCCGACAGCACCTGGTAGACGAGGAGGAGGAGAACGAGGCCCGACGCGAACACCGTTCGTGACGACGGCCGGGCCGCTTGCTGCAAGGGCTCGGCTGGAGCCGAGCGGACTTCCGGGAATCTCCGCTCCGTCTCGAGCAGAAGGCCGAGGAACGCGAGCTGTGCAACCGTCGTTCCGAGCAGCAGGTGCTCGGTCGAACCCAGCAGCGCGAGAAGCGGGATGGCAAGGAGGCCACCGAGGAGGAACCCGACCGTGAATCCACCCACCACCCGCGGAAACTTCTCCTTCATCTGTCGCACGTCCAGAAGCCGGCCCGCCTGGCCCCCGATGAACACGAATCCCATCTGGAGCGCGATCGGGAACAGCACCAGCAGCACCACAGAGACCCAGACGCCGCCCGCCACGAGGATCAGCCACGACGCGGCGTAGAGGACGGCGATCGCGGACAGGCTCACCGTTGCGACGCGAACGAGCTTCGTCCGGCGTGCGGCCCGCGCGACCAGCGCAGACGCGCCGGTCCCGAAGACGGCGATCGCGATGTACGTCGCGGGCAGCCACTTCGCCCCGTAGGCATCGAGGAAGATCGCGTTCGCGGGGACGACGACGAGCGCGAGCATCACGCCGAACGCGAGCGCCTGCGCCGTCAGCAGGGCGATGACGCCGCGTTCCGGCGTGTTGCTCACGAAGCTTGTTCGGCGAAATCCGTCGTTGCGCGCAGGCGCGACACGAGCTCGGCGATCACGCCCTGGGCGAGCTCGGGCCAGTCGACGAGGAGCTCGTCGAGCACCGCCTGGTCGACCCGCAGGACGAGCGTCGGCTCGAGCGCGGTGACCGATGCGGTCCGCGGGGCGGGCATCAGCACGGCGAGCTCGCCGACCGTGGAGCCCGGACCGAGCTCGACGAGAGTGAGATCGCCTCGATGCACCCTGACGCGGCCTTCAACGACCGCATAGAGGTGCGCCTCGACGGCGCCCTCCTCGATCAGTACCTCTCCTTTCGATACACGCCTCTCGACGGCGACTTCAGCGACCGCGGCGAGCACGCGACCCGGAATGCCGGCAAACAGCCGGACACGGTGCAACGCCGCGACGCGCTCGACGAGACCGAGCGATTCCACCGACGCCTGCGCGATGTCAGTCATGGCCGAGAACGTAACCCACCCTCGCGGCGTTTTCGACCGGAAGCATTCCGTCATAGACTCGGCCGATGCCCGGGATGACCGACCAACTCTCGTCCCGGTCGATCGATAGTTGCATCCCCGAGGACGTCAGGACGATCCTCGAGGAACCGTTCTGGCACACCGTCGAGGAGAACTCGACCCTGGAGGCGTTCTCCGCTGACGGAACTGTGGTGTCGGCGCCCGAGAAGCATCCGGCCCGCTTCAGCGATCACGGGATCGTTCACGCGCGTGACGTCGCGGGCCGGCACCCTCGAGCGTGCGGACGTCGCGGGAACGGCAGACGCGCGACACGAACCTGGCACGGCGGTTCGGAGCCTCGTTCCTGCGGATGGAAAAGCCCCGCTGTGCGGGGCATTCTCGAAGCCCTCTGACGGACTGGAACCGTCGACCCCCTCCTTACCACCAAGGTTCAGTGGCAACCGGTCGCAACCCCCGGCAACAGTTTCGGCTTGTTTGAGCCGTTTTCGGGACCTGCGCATTTGCCACCGGTTGCCACTGGTTGCGCCCGCTAGGCTCCATCAACGCTCCATACTCTCCGCGCAGATCCGTGATGAGAAGACGGATTTGGGAGCGCTCGAGCCCCCCGCCAGAACGTGTGACCACGCTCACGTAGAGAGGGGTCGAATTGCTCGTCCCGCTCAGGTCGAAAGCCCGCTCAGGCCAGAGGACGCTCGGGCAGGTGACGATTTCGCTACCCCGGCTCCATTTGAGCCAACGTTCTACGATCGGTCGCGTGGACGAGTTCGTGCCGCGCGACTTCGACGTCCCTCGGCGGCTCGAGACGCCGCAGTTCGTGCTCGAGCCGCTCGGCCCCGAGCACAACGACCAGGACTACGACGCGTGGACCTCGTCGGAGAAGCACATCCACGCGACGCCCGGCTGGGAGGACAGCAGCTGGCCGCGGCAGATGACGCCGGACGAGAACCGCGCAGACCTGCAGCGCCACGCCGACGACTTCCGCAACCGGACGGGGTTCACATACACCGTGCTCGATCTGGCGAGCCGTGACGTCATCGGGTGCGTCTACATCTACCCGCGGCCCGACAGCGACCACGACGCCCGTGCGCTCTCCTGGGTACGGGCGAGCCACGCGCAACTGGACGCCCCGCTCTGGCGCGCCGTGAGTGAGTGGCTCGCGTCCGATTGGCCGTTCGCCAACGTCGAGTACGCGCCGCGCGCCTAGGCGCCCCACGCCGTGCAGCTCGATTCGGGTCGGGGGCCACTCCTGAACGCCGGCCCAGACGACTTGACCGACGCCTCGATTAGTTCCCCACGGCCGGGTCGGGCAGGAACTCGCGCACGTCTTGGGCACAGCGGCAGGCGACGGCGAACTTTCCCGCCCACTCCAACGCCTCCGCGCGTGAGGGCACGTCGACGATCGAGAATCCGCCGATGTACGCCTTGCCCTCGGGGTACGGGCCGTCGGTGACCGTCCCATCGGTAGCCACCACGCTCAGCTCCTCGTGAGGAAACAGCCCACCGCCGAACACCCACACACCGGCGTCCATGGCCTCATGAACCACCGCGTGCGCAGCATCGGCCACGGCGGGGAGCTCCTCTTCGGGGAAGGTCATCGCGCCCTCATCGAACGAGATCAGGTATCGCGTCACTTGATCAACTCCTTGTCCGCGCGGCCTGCTCAGGCCGCAATAGCTGGAGGACCGACGAAGCAAAGAAAACTCATCCCCTGCGGCCAGATTCATGCTCACGTTCAGGGGTCACTCCGGAACTCAATGTCATGCTCGGTCTGGTGGCAGCGTCCGGTAGCTGGCGCAGACTCGGGACGGTGGCGGCTGACTCGATTCCGAATGTCGCCCGAGCAGCACTGGCGCAGGCGAGGTCACGGCTTCGATGTCGAGCGCCGGCTTGCGCAGCGACCGAGACGATCAAACGTCCGGACAACTCGGCTAGTCAGCCCACCAGTCGCGCTGGCCATCGACGTCTTCGCGCGGATTCTCGCCGAGGTTGGGCGCGCCGATGACGAGGATCTCGAGGCCCTCTGGCCCGGCCTCGTAGCCTCGCCACGTGCCGGGCGGGACGCGCACCGCGTCCCATTCTTTGAGCTCGACGATCTCGTCGTCGACTTTCATCCGCCCGCTCCCGCGCAGGACCACATACACCTCCTCTTGCTTCATGTGCGTGTGGCCGTACGGAAAGCGATAGCTGGGCGGGACGCGCTGGTAGCTCAGGGCGGATTTCTCGAGCTCGAGCGCCTTGGTCGCCGCGCGGAACTCCAGGTCCGGCGCGCCGTCGAACCTCGGGCCGATGTCCTCCAGATCCTCCTTGATGTTTCTGAGCGTGAACGGCACGGCGCAATCCTATGGCGTCATTCCGGAACCAGAGACTAGGGCCCCGGTCAGGGTGGTCCCTTGAACCGTCGAGGGATGAGGGGGCTCCGGACGCATGCGGGATCACTGGCCGCCGGCGGTGAATCGACTGCGATCTGCGCTCGCAGTGAGACGGGCCCTGTTGATCGTGGATATGGCAACCGGCGCCCGGGCTAAGGTCACCGCACGTGTCGATCCGCGCCCAAACCGCGCCGACGGTCGTGCATTTGACGCGGAACCTATCGGCGCCGATCGGCGCTCAGCGCCTTCGAGGCCCGGGCGCCGTCCTTCGCGAGTTCGTCGGCGACTCCGTTCCGCTCCCTGGGAATCCGAGCGAACGTGACCCGCCCCGGATACCGGGCCACCTGCGCTTCGACCTCCTCCTTGAGCTGGATCAGGTGCTCGGCCCGCGCACGCGATGCCCCAGAGAGGTGGCCGAAGACCACCGGCGAGTCCATCCGCACGTGAGCCGACGTCGCGCCCGCGTCGGCCGCGGCCCGCAGCGCGTTCCGAACCGCCGTGTACTCGGCAACGTTGTTGGTCGCGTCGCCGAGCGCTTCCGAGCCGAGCAGGTGCACGCCGCCCACGACGACGTACCCTGCCCCGGCGGGACCGCCGTTCGGCATGGCAGCGCCGTCGCACCAGATGTAGACCCTCATCTCCGCCTCCGCTCGATCGTCACGCGGTCGGGGTTTGAAGCGATTGCGTCCGCGCAGACTCGACCCACTAGCCGATCTGCTCCGCCAACTCGACGATGATCCCCTCCGGGCCGCGGACGTAGCAGAGCCGGTAGCTGTCCTGGTAGCGCTCCAGCTCGCCGACGAGTTCAGCGCCGCGGGCTCGCAGGCCGGCGACGACGGCGTCGATGTCCTCGACGGCGAATGCGACGTGGCGGATACCCGGCGTGTTCGCTGGCGCGTGCCGGTTGTCGCCCTGGGTTGATGGCGAGTGGAACTTGATCAGCTCGAGTCGTCCGTGGCCGTCCGGAGTTTGCATGAACGCAAAGTCCACCTGTACGCCCTCGAGCCCCACGACGCCGTCCACCCAGCGACCTTCGACCGACCCCTCGCCCCGCAGCTCGAGTCCGAGCTCGACGAAGAACTCAGTCGCGGCTACGAGGTCGTCAACCACGATCCCGACGTGATCCATCCGTTGGATAGTCACCCGTTCCTCCCAGTCGGTTCCTTGAAGGAACTGAAGCTATCAGATAGATAGTCTCCTAAGGGAACTAAGCTACGATGCGCGCATGCAGCGAACCCGCTTCGGCGACATGGCCTGCTCGATCGCGCGCACGCTCGAGGTCGCCGGCGAGCCCTGGTCGCCGCTCATCATCCGCGACGTGTGGGTCGGCCTGACCCGCTTCGACGAGCTCCAGGGCGACCTCGGAATCTCGCGCAAGGTGCTCAGCGAGCGCCTCAAGTGGCTCGTCGCCCAAGGCGTTCTCGAGCAGCACGTCTACTCGGAGCGACCGCTGCGCCACGAGTACGTGCTCACAGAGAAGGGCTGGGAGCTCGCCGACATCCTGCTCGCGATCAGCGCCTGGGGCGACCGCTGGACGGCAGGTGAGGCCGGCCCGCCCGTCCTCCGCCGCCACCGCACCTGCGGGCACCTGACCCAGGCCGAGCTCCGCTGCGCCCAGTGCGGCGAGCCCATCCACGCCAGCGACGTCGACGTCGAACCCGGGCCGGGCGCCAAGCGCGCCGCGCGGTCGGCGACTGACGCGAGGCGCGCCCCGACCTCGGGCTGACGCTCAGGCGCGCGGTGCTGGAAACAGGGACCGATCGAGCCTTGCGCGGCAATCACCGGGGGTCTGAGGCCCGCCGTTGACCGATACCTAACGAGAATGTATGCTCGTTATCTATGAGGGAGCTCTTTCTCGCACTGCTCAGTGGCGACGGCGCTCATGGTTATGAGTTGAAGCAGTCGTTGGAGCAGGAGTTCGGCGATCTGTTGCCGGCGCTGAACGCCGGTCAGATCTACGTGACGCTTGGGCGGCTGGAGAGGGATGGCCTCGTCGTCGGTCAGGCGGTGCCCGGCGACAGCCGCGGCAAGCGTGTGTACGAGTTGACCGAAGCCGGGCGGGAAGCGCTCGCGGCCTGGATCGACGCGCCTGTCTCGGGCAGGCGGCTCAAGGACGAGTTCTTCATGAAGTTCGTCGTCGTCGCGTCAACGCAGCTGGCGGAGCCGAAGCAGCTTCTCGAGGGGCAGCGGCGCGAGTACCTGCAGTCGCTACGCGACCTGAACGCGCTGCTGGAGGCGAACGGGAAGGGGCCTGCACCTGAGCTTCTGGTCGAGGGGGCGATCCTGCATCTGAAGGCTGACCTGGAGTGGCTTGAACTGATCGAGCAGCGACTCGCGCTGAAGGAGGAAGTCTGATGGCACCAGTACTGGAGGCGAGGCAGCTCGCGAAGACGTACGAGACCGGCGGCGCGAAGGTGCTCGGTCTTCGCGGCGTCGACATCGCGATCGAGCGCGGCGAGTTCGTCGCGATCATGGGGCCGAGCGGATGCGGGAAGTCGACGCTGCTCAATCTGCTCGCCGGGCTCGATCGACCGACGGCCGGTGAGGTGTGGCTCGACGGCGCGCGCATTGACGGGTTGAGCGAGACCGAGCTCGCGCGCCTGCGTCGGCGCAAGGTCGGCTTCGTGTTCCAGTTCTTCAACCTGGTGCCGACCCTTTCGGCGGTCGAGAACGTCGAGCTGCCACTGCTCCTAGTCGGCCGGCGCCGCAGGGAGGCACGCAGGTCGGCGAACGAGCTGCTGAGCGCGTTTGGCATTCCCGAGAAGCACGGAGCCGCTCCGGCGCAGCTGTCCGGGGGGCAGCAGCAACGAGTCGCGCTGGCGCGTGCGCTCGCGAACAGGCCCGACGTCGTCCTCGCCGACGAGCCGACCGGCAACCTCGACTCGGCCGCGGCTCGCGACGTGCTCGGGCTCTTTCGCGACGCCCGCGATCGCGGGCAGACGCTGCTGCTCGTCACGCACGACGCGAGCATCGCCTCCGCGGCGGATCGGGTGATCACGCTCCGCGACGGCCTGGTTGCCGACGAGACGCAGCTCGCTGCGGCCCGCCAGGTCGCTCCCCTGCTCGAGCTGCAGGGCCCGCAATGACAGTGCTGCTGTTCAAGCTGGCGTTCGCGGGCATCCGCTGGCGGCTGCTCGCAAGTGGGCTCACGATCGCGATCGCGGGCGCTGCGGCCACCATGATCGTGCTCGCCCTGGAGGTGCGCTCGAGCGGGCTCGATCCCTGGCAGCGGACGTTCACCGCCGCCAACGGTGCACACGTGCTCGCGTACGTCCCCACAGAAGCCGATGCTCGCGCGCTCGCCAAGCTGCCCGGCGTGACCGAACGCGGCGCGCCGGTCCCGCTCGTGCGGGCGACGGTCGGGCCGCGCGGAAGCACCGATCGGGTGGATCTCGCCGGCCTGAGTGGCCGCACAGCCGTGAACATGCCCGTGCTGACCGCCGGCTCGCAGTTGCGTGAGGACGGGATCGTGCTCGAACGCAGCCTTGCGATTGCGCTCGGCATCGATGTTGGTGCCAGGCTGGCAGTTACGAGCGGACGCGGCACGATCGAGCTCCCTGTGCTCGGGACGGCGGTTGTACCCAGCCAGGCGCGCTACCCGCGCAGCAACCCCGGCCTGGCCTGGGTCACCCCCGCCACGCTCGAACGGATCGAACCCGATCTCACTCGCTGGCGCTGGACAGAGGCTCTTCGAATGGCGAATCCGTCCGCGGCCGCGGCGTTCACCGCGCGAGCGGCAGCCGGCTTCCCGGCCGGTCCGGGGCTCTACTTCGAGACCTGGCAGGACCAGCGCCGCAACGCGCTCGACGATGCACAGGGCACGCAGGTGATCGTGACGATGTTCACGATCCTGCTCCTGATCGTTGCCTTCGTCGTCGTCGGGATCCTCGCCGGCGCCCGCGCCAGCGCCCAACACCGCGAGATCGGGCTGCTGAAGGCGGCCGGCTTCACCCCGCGCCAGGTCGGCGCCGTCTTCGCGCTCGAGTCCGCTGCGCTTGGTCTCGTCGCCGCGGCCCTCGGCTTCGCGCTCGGGATGCTGCTTGCACCGCGCCTTGCCGAACCCAGCGCCGAGACGCTGCTCGGCTCACCGACGATCGCTGCAAATCCCTGGCACATCCTCGTCGCCAGCTGTGTCGTCCTTCCCGTGCTGCTAGCCGGAGCCTTGACCTCCACCCGCCGCAGCACCCGTTTCAGCGTCCTTGAGGCGATTCGCGCCGGCACCTCGTCTCCGCCGAACTCACGACTTGCGCGCGCCGTCGCCCGATCCGTCCTGCCCTTGACGATCGGGCTTGGGCTCAAAGACCTACTCGCACGAAGACGCAGGGCGCTCCTCCTCGCAGCCGCGATCGCACTCACAGGCGCGGTGGTGGTCACCGCGCTCTCGCTCGACGCGACACTCGACGCGCAGCCGGCCGGCAAAACCAGCGACTTCCCGGATGAGCTGCTGCTCCTCATCTACACACTCGACACCGTGTTGCTGCTGATCACCGCCACCACGCTCGTCGCAGTCGTCCTGCTGTCGGTCCGCGAGCGGATTCGCGACTACGGCGTGCTCAAGGCGATCGGCCTTACGCCCAGGCAGATCACCTCGACCGTCGTCAGCGCCCACGCCGCCCTCGCGCTGATCGCTTCCGTCCTCGCCATCCCGCTCGGCATCGGGCTGTACCTCGCCATGTACAGAATCGCGGGTGACACGACCGAGGACGCCGTCGTCGCGCCCTGGTGGTCGCTCGCCCTGATCCCGATCGGCACCGTGCTCGTCGTTGTCGCCGCTGCCAGCCTCCCCGCCCGGCTAGCCACCCGAATCCGTACCGTCGACGCGCTCCGCTACGAGTGACGAGCGGCCCGTGCACTTCGGCATGCTGGGAGGCGAGGTGTGTCCGAACTTCGGTCGCTAATCCGACACCCGACGCCCTCTGCGTGAGAGAGGGGGCCAGACGTGGTTCGGATCGCCTTGCTCAAGCGAATTTCCGCAGTCGGGTGCGAACGTCGTGCGAACACCGGAAAGACCCCGCGAGTGCCCGCGCGTGACGACTGTTTGCGACCCAGGCAAGAGAAAGCGCTTTTCAGGGACTTTCTTGAAGCCCTCTGACGGACTCGAACCGTCGACCCCCTCCTTACCATCGAGGTTCAGGGGCGGGAAGCGCGGGCAAGAGCGGGTCTTCGCGACCCCGAAAGCCCCGCAAACCTCCCGGATCTGACGAGGGAACGTAGCCCGCGCGTGGACGTCCGTGGTCGGGCGTGTGTTCGCACGACGTTCGCACGAGTTTCGCGGAGTCGGCGACAGCTGCGTGGCGCGCTGCTGGCCGAACTGTCGCCTTCCTGCTAGCTGCAATGCGCCGCCGTCAGTTCCCTGCGACGCTGATGGCATGGCTGTTCGCTGCTTGATCGTCGATGACAATCGAGCCTTCCTGGAGGCGGCCCGAACGCTTCTCGAGCGAGAGGGCCTGACGATCGCGGGGGTCGCCTTGACAGGCGCGGACGCGCTGCGGCAGGCTGAGGCGCTCCGGCCCGATGTTGTGCTCGTTGATGTCTCGCTTGGAGGCGAGAGTGGCTTCGAGCTCGCGCGGCGCCTCGTCGCCGATCACGCTCGCGGAGCTCCGGTGATCCTGATTTCGACTCGCTCCGAGGACGACCTTGCCGACGCGATCGCGCTGAGCCCTGCCGTTGGCTTTCTCTCGAAGTCGGAGTTGTCGGCCGGCGCGGTTCGTGGTCTTCTCGACGGGAGCTAGCGCGCGTCGAGGTAGGTGACCACGGCGAGCACGCGGCGGTGATCGTCCTCCGTCTCCGCTAGGCGCAGTTTCATGAGGATGCTGTGCACGTGCTTCTCGACGGTTCCTTCGGTCACGAAGAGCTGCCGTGCGATTCCGGCGTTTGAGCGGCCTTCGGCCATCAGCGCGAGCACCTCGCGTTCGCGCGGGGAGAGGTCCTCGAGCGGGTCGTTGACGCGCCGGGCGGCGACGAGTTCCTGGACGAGCGCGGGGTCGACGACCGATGCGCCTTTGACGATCCTTTCGAGCGTCACGAGAAAGTCGTCCACGTCTGTCACGCGGCTCTTCAGGAGGTAGCCGATGCGCTCTCCACTGCCGAGGAGATCCATTGCGTGCTCTACCTCGACGTGTGCGGAGAGAACGAGGATCGCCGTCTGCGGAGCCTCCTCGCGAATCACCCGCGCCGCCTCGAGCCCTTCTGTTGTGTGGCTCGGCGGCATCCGGATGTCGACGATCACCAGCTCGGGTCGGTGCTCGCGGACGAGCTCGATCAGCTCGGACGCGTCCCCGCACCGGCCTACGATCTCGTAGCCGGAACGCTCGAGCAGGCCCGCCAACCCCTCGCGGAGAAGGACGTCGTCGTCGGCCAGAGCCACGCGCGTCGCGCGGGCGGTCATGAGCGCCGATTATGGGTTACCGTGCCCTCGTGGGCAGGTCGCCCGATCGGGCCGGCGCGCCTCGTCGCTCGTTCAGGTCATGGCGCATCCGAACGTGAGGGATCGCGTGGACTCCGAGCGGCTCGCCGACGAGCAGGCGGCGCTGCGCCGAGTAGCGACGCTGGTTGCACGGGGCGCCTCCCCGGCCGAAGTGTTCGAGGCGGTGGCTGCCGAGGTGGCGAGGCTACTGGGGTCCGACTTCTCGCTGGTTGGCCGCTACGAGGCCGATGCGACGCTGACCCACGTCGCATCGCATCCCCTCGAGCTGCTGTCTCAACTAGGCCCGCGGACGGTCCTCGATGGCGACGACCTCGCCTCGGTCGTACAGCGCAGCGGCCAACCAACCTGCATCAACTACGACGACGCTCCAGGTCCGGTCGCGGCGCTCGCCCGCGAGCTCGGTGTGCGGTGCGCCGTCGGTGCGCCGATCGTGGTCGATGACCGGGTGTGGGGCGTGACGGCCGCCGGGTGGGCGCTGCCCGGCAAAGCCTCGTCCGAAGCAGCGGAGCGTGCCGCCGAGTTCACCGAGCTTGTCGCCACCGCACTCGCCAACACGGAGAGCCGAAACGAGATCACGCGTCTCGCGGAGGAACAGGCGGCATTGCGCCGGGTCGCGACGCTGGTGGCGCGAGGCGCGCCCCCGGCAGAGGTGTTCGAGGCGGTGGTAACTGAAATTGGTCAGCTGTTTCTCGGAGCGAATGCCGCAGCCCTCAGCCGCTACGAGACGGACGACACGCTGACGATGATCGGTAAGTGGAGTAGCAGCGACGGGTACGTCCCCGTCGGAGCGCGTTACCCTCTCGAGCGCGGCACGGTCGGCAGCCTGATCGCCGAAACGCCGCCGGCCTGGGCGGGTCGATGTGGACGCGGAGGCCTTCCGTTCACTCCCGGCCGTCATCCGCGAACTCGGTTGGGTCTCGGTAGTTGGCGCTCCGATCCTCGTCGAGGGTCGGCTCTGGGGGTTGGTGGGCATCTCCTCGACCACCGAGCAGTCGTTGCCTGCCAACACGGAGGAACGGCTCACGGAGTTCACGGAGCTGGTCGCCACGGCGATCGCGAACGCCGAGAGCCGGGCCGAGCTGACAGCCTCCCGCGCGCGGATCGTTGCCACCGCGGACGCGACGCGGCGGCGGATCGAGCGTGATCTGCACGACGGCGCCCAACAGCAACTCGTCTCGCTCGCGCTCGAGCTGCGCGCCGCGCAGGCGGCGCTGCCGTCCGAGCTCGCCGACCCGCGGGCCGAGCTGTCACGGGTCGTCGAGGGGCTGACGGCAGTGCTTGACGAGCTGCGCGAGATTTCGAGCGGAATCCACCCGGCGATCCTGTCCGAGGGCGGACTGACGCCGGCACTGAAGACGCTCGCGCGCCGCTCGCCGATCCCAGTGGTGCTCGACGTCCGCGTCCAAGGTCGGCTGCCGGAGAGCGTCGAGGTGGCTGCCTACTACGTCGTCGCGGAGATGCTCACGAACGCGGCGAAGCACGCGCACGCGTCGACCGTCCACGTGGACGTGGAGGGAGCTGACCGAGTGCTGCGCGTCTCGGTCCGCGACGACGGCATCGGCGGCGCCGATCCCGCGCGCGGCTCGGGACTCGTCGGGTTGCGTGACCGCGTCGAGGCTCTGAGCGGGATGGTCGCGGTCGACAGCCCGAGGGGTGAAGGAACCGCGATCGAGGTCGCACTTCCACTTGACTGAGTGAGGCGCTGACCGGTCGGCGAGGTGCCCTCGGTGCGGGTGGACGCGACAGGCCGGCTCTTCCGGCTAGCCCGAATCGAAGACTGCGGCTAGCGCCGATGACATCGCGTCGCGGCGCAGCGACGCTACCGGCCTGGCAACCACGGGGGCGGAGCGCGATCAGCGATCACAACCAGCCGGGCAAGGAGGGAGGAACGAGACGACGGATCCGTCATCGCACGCGCTCGCGCGTCCGGACAGCCAGACGACCGGCTCACCGGTCAATACCGCTGAGAAGCAACATCATGGAAGGAGCTCTTCATGAGCAGGTCAGATACTCCCACTGTCGTCCTCGTCCACGGCGGTTTCGTCGACGGCTCCGGCTGGCAGGGCGTCTACGAGCACCTGAAGAAGGACGGCTACGAAGTCAGTGTCGTCCAGAATCCGACGCTCTCGCTCGCCGACGACGTTGCTGTGACCAAGCGGGCCATCGACGCGGCGAGCCAACCAGTCATCCTCGTCGGCCATTCCTATGGCGGGGTCGTCGTCACCGAGGCGGGCACGCATCCCAAGGTTGCGGCGCTCGTCTACATCGCGGCCTTCGCGCCGGATGAGGGCGAGTCGGTCAACAGCCTCATCGCCGATCCGCCGCCCGGCGCGCCCGTGCCCCCGATTCTGCCGCCGCAGGACGGGTTCCTCTTCCTCGACCGCGAGAAGTTCCATGCGTCGTTCGCGGGCGACCTGAGCGCCGAACAGGCCGCGTTCATGGCCGACTCGCAGGTCCCGTGGGGTGTGGACGCCCTTGGCGGCACGGTCAGCGAGCCCGCCTGGCGGAGCAAGCCGAGCTGGTACCTCGTCGCGACCGAAGACCGGATGATCCCGCCTCCGGCCCAGCGCGCGATGTCAGCGCGGGCGGGTTCGACCGTGATCGAGGTCGCCGGCAGCCATTCGGTCTACGTCTCGCAGCCGGCGGCAGTCGCCAATCTCATCCAGACCGCGGCCAACGCGAAGGCTCCCGTCGCGGTCGGTGCGTAGCGCCTGAGGAGAGCCGCCGTTCGGCGTGAATTCGCAGATCAGCCATGAGGGGAGCGGGACTCCGGCTCGCTCCCCCTCGTTGTGCTCGGACAACCCGAGCGAAGGGACTCGAACCCCCGCGACCTCCCGCGCGCCATGTGGAGCGCGGACAGGCAGCGCCCTGACAGCACGGCCCGCCCCCTCTCTCTATGAGAGAGGGGGCCAGACGTGGTTCGGATCGCCTTGCTCAAGCGAATTTCCGCAGTCGGGCGCGAACGACGTGCGAACACCGGAAAGACCCCGCGAGTGCCCGCACGTGACAGCCGTTGTCGCCTTAGGCACGAGAAAGCGCTCTTTGCAGGGCATTTCCCGAAGCCCTCTGACGGACTCGAACCGTCGACCCCCTCCGTACCATCAACGCGCCCATCCGGGCTTCTTCGTGCGGGAGTTCGTCGGTGCGAGCGCGGCCAAAGCGGTCGACACCGCCTTCGCTCACGACCTGAAGAGCGCGGGCGTCTTCTCGATCCCGCTCACGCTGATCATCCTCGTCGTCGCGTTCGGCGCAGCTCGTGGCCGCGGGTATCCCGCTGCTGCTGTGAACGTGAGTGACTACGAACTCGGAGGGTCGCCGTCCAGGACTTGCGACAGCCATTGCAGCGCCACCTGGTAGCGCTCGTTTGCCCGGCCGCCGTGGTTGCCGGGATTCTCTGTGTGCTCGTGCGCGATGCCGCCCGCGTTGAGGTAGTGACTGAGTAGCCGGTGACCCCAGTGCAGGTTGTAGTCGTCGTTGAAGCCGGCGTCGAGCAGAATGCCGGACAGCTTGCGGAGGTTGTCGAGGCGCTCGTGCACGTTGACGACCGGGTCGAAGGCGAGCCAACGGTCCCACACCTCTTGGATCAGCTCTCCGCTCGGGAAGGCGACGGGAAGGTCGACGTAGAAGGGTGGGTTGTCCGGGTTGGGCGAGTAGGTCGCGGAGTAGTCGTAGACCAGCTCCGACCAGTCGTTGCCCTCGATGGGGCCATTGGGCGCCTCTGGCCAGATGCTGTCGAGGTACTTGTAAAGCATGAACTTGTGCGTCATGTCGAGGAACGAGTCGGCCGACAGCACGGCCATCGCGCCGAAGACGTCGGGATTGCGTGAGGCGAGGTTCCAGGCGCCGAACCCTCCCGACGAAAAACCGAACACGCCCCGGCTTCGTGCATCCGGAATGGTGCGATGGTGATCGTCGACGAAGGGGACGACATCGTGCAGCACGTATTGCTCGAAGTTGCCGGTCACGGGTGAGTCGACCCATTGGCCGCACCCCCAACGCGACCAGCCGTCGGGGATTACGACGATCATGGGCGGCACCCCGATGCGTCCGAACACCGGGTCGATGACGTCTTCGAGCGGTGGCCTCCACCGCTCCCCGTCGGTGGGCGGGGTCACCATCTCCGCGGCAGTAGTGCCGTACGCCTGCAACAAATAGGCCGTCGGATAGCGGCGATGCGACTCCTCGTAGCCCGGCGGCAGGTACACGAACAGATCTCGCTCGCTCGGATCGCCCAGCAGATTGCTGGCGAGATGCGAGCCTTCGATTCGCGTGTGAACGATCACTTCAGACCGAAGCCGCCTCGGATGTCCTCGCCAGGTCGAGCGCTTCCTTGATCGTGAGCGTGCGCCCGAGCTCGGTGGCCCGGGCGATCTCTTGGTCCGTGAGCGTTGCTCGTGCCTGGTCGACGAACTCGCGCCCGGATGTCTCGCCGGAGTAGACGTTCACGATGCCTTCCTGCTGGGCGTAGATCTCTGCCGCCGCGGCGATCTGCACAGCCGTCTCGGGCCTCTTCTCGATCGCCTCGACAGCGGCAAGCCCGATCAGTGAGAGCCCGACCCCGCGGACGCTTGCCAGATCGGTGTAGGCCTGCACGGCATCGAGGAAGAACCGGCGCGCGACGCCGGGGTCCCCGTTGCGAGTGTGCGTCCAGGCGATCTCGGAGAGGATGCGGGCTTCCTCGGCTCGGTCGCCGATCGCCTCGAACGCGGTAAGAGACCGCCGGTAGAGGTCGAGTGCGCCGGCGAGGTCACCTCGAACTGAAGCGAGCTGCGCGAGCCCGCCGAGCGAAACGCCAGCTCCTTCCTCGTCGCCGATCCGCCGCTGGATCTCGAGCGCCTGCGAGTACCTCTTCTGCGCGGTATCGACATCACCCACAGCGGCGTGGAGGACGCCGGCGAAGGTGGAAGCGAATGCCTCGCACCAGGTGAAGCCGAGCGCGCGGCTCCTCTCGATGCTCTCCCTCGTCCACCTGAGGCCGCTGTCGGGATCGGATTCGATCAGCCCGATGCCCCTGAAGAAGGCGGCGACGCAGAGGTCGGGGCCGGCTTCGCGCTCCGCGGCGATCCGATATGACTCGGCCCACTCGTCGTTGGCCCGCTCGAACTGGCCGAGCATGTACGACGCCAATCCGGCCGTGACGAGTGCGCCCGCGCGTCCCACGGTGGGAGAGGTACCGGTGTCGGCGTCAAGGAAGCACGAGGCGTACTCCCGGGCGGTGAGGTTCTTGCCGCGGATGTGCCAGTACATGCACAGGTCGCCGCACATCCGCAGGCCCTCTTCGCAGGCAGCCGCGTCGCTGGACCGCGCCGTCGCGAGGAGGGTGTCCAGCGCCGCCTGGAGGTTCCCCTCCTCGGCGATGCCGCGTTCGACGGAGCCGACCTGGTCGGTGCCGGCGATGCCGCCGCCGATCTCTCCGCCGAGGTCCGCGTATCGGCGCGCGTGCCTCAGCGCGATCTCATGCGTCTCGCCCGCAGCCTCGAGTCGTTCGCGTGCGTACTCGCCGATCGTCTGCAGCATCCGGAGCCGGCCACCCTGAGAGTCCGCCTGCACGAGCGCCTTGTCGACGAGCGACTCGAGCTCGTCGAGGATGTTCTCGCCGGAGTCGGCGCAGACGGTCTCGACGTCCGCGAACGTGCACCCGCCCGCGAAGACGGCCATGCGCCGGAACAGCCGCTGCTCCGATTCCGCGAGGAGCGAGTGGCTCCAGTCGATCGTGGCGCGCAGCGTCTGCTGCCGCTCAGGCGTGTCGCGGGAGCCGGATCTGAGCACCTCGAGGGCGTGGTCGAGGCGCTCGAGCAGCGCTTCCGGAGACAGGAGTCGCAGCCGCGCGGCAGCGAGCTCGAGCGCAAGCGGCAGGCCATCCAGGCGCTCGCAGATTGCCGTGACGTCCGCTTCGTTCTTCGGCGTGAGCTCGAACGAGCCTCTCGCCGTCTGCGCGCGCTCGACGAAGAGCACAATCGCCGGCGAAAGCTTGAGTGGGGCGAGCGCGTATTCGCGTTCGGCGGAGATCCGCAGCGGTGTCCTGCTCGTGGTCACGATGTGCAGCCCGGGGCAGCGCTCGATCAGGCGCGCGACTTCCGGAGCGGCCGACGCGACGAGTTGCTCGAGGTTGTCCAGGAGGAGGAGCGCCCTTTTCTCGCCGATCAACACGGCGATGCCCTCCTCGAGCGTGCGTCCCTCGGCCTCCTTCACGTCCAGCGCGTCCGCGAGAGCGGGGACAAACTGCGCGGGGTCGGTGACGTCGGCCAGGGCGACGAACGCAACTCCGTCGAGGAACTCAGGAGAAAGCGTCCGGCCGACCTCGACCACGATACGCGTCTTCCCGACACCGCCCGGGCCCGCGATCGTGACGACCCGATGCTCGCGCACCAGCCCGACGAGTGACGCCAGGTCGTCGTCTCGACCGACCAACGGCGTTGCCCGGTCGGGCAGATTGCCCGGCAGGCTGGCGAAACGTTCGCCCTTGCCCTCCAGCGCCTCCGAGTCGGGTACCACGAGGCCGTCGGCCGCGACGGCGTAGAGCTCGAACGGACGCCCGACGTTCTTGAGCTTGAACCGTCCCAGGCGGACGACGCCGAACTCGTTCCGGTTCTTAATCTGGTCATACGCGGAGTCGGACAACATCACGCCGCCGGGCGCCGCGAAGGACTCGATTCGGGCGGCGATGTTCACGGCGTCGCCGGTGAGCCGCTCGGGCTCGACGATCACCTCGCCCACGTGGACGCCGATGCGAACCGGGACGTCGTGCGCGGTGAGCTCACGCTGGATCGCAACGGCGGCGGAAACCGCTGCGAGCGAGCTCGGGAACATGCTCATGCTGCCGTCCCCGAGGCGCTGGACGATCGTGCCGCCGAAGTCGTCATGGTGGCCCTCGAGCGCACGCATGTACCGGTCGCGTTTGTCGATTGCCAAGCGCTCGTCCGTCTGCATCAGCGCCGTGTAGCCGACCACGTCGGTGAACATCACCGCGACGAGCTGACGATCGAGGCGCGCAGTCAGAGCCGTCATCTCTTCCTGTTGAGCCTACTGCGTTGCGGCTCGTCAGCGAAGCTCAGCGACGGGCTAAGCGCGCCGTCCGCTCGAGCTCTTCCAGCGTCGCAGCGGCGGGCGCCTCGAGCATCTTCCAGAGCTGCGACTCGAAACGGGATCAGCGCGTTGCCTTCCCGATAGAAGCTCTCGTGGTAGAGCCGCAGCGGGCCATCGCTCGCGGCGAGGGGCGCAGTCGCTCGAGTTCGCAGCGGGTGATCCTGCAACGGTGGTGCTACGCATCTGAAGTCAACGACGAAATTGAGCAGCGGCGCCACCCAGTAGTGAGGAGTCGCCGTCTCCGCAAAGCGCGCAATCGTGCGGAACGGCCTGAAGACCACACCGGCATCCCCAGCGCTCGCGATCACCGACGAGCGCTGGGAGGGAGCCAGAGTGAACCCCTTGCCGCTGACCTCCACCGAGGCGCACTCGTTTGACCGACCGCCCATGCCGAACGAGCCAGGTGACCCCGGGATCGGAAGCATGTTCACGAAGACAAAGAGCGAGTTCGGCCCTTCGATCGGCGTTTCGGGCTTCAGATGCTCGGCCGTCATCCGGAACTCGACTAGAGAGCCGTCCTCGGCGTAGCGGACCGTGGTCGGTCCGCTGATCGTTCCCGGGTTCGTCGTGAAGCGCGCGACGCCGTCGCCCTGGTAGGCGGGCTCGAGCTCCAGCCACCCCCGAGGCTGAACCTCGTAGAGCCGCCGGATCTCCTCAACCTGCTCGCTGGTGACCACTTCGTCAGACGTCCAGCCACTGTAGGCCGCCAGATGGCCAGTCTGACCTACGATTGCCCGGTGCCAGCCTCCACTCCGACCTGCTGGTCGTGCGATCGCCTGTTCGAATCGCGGAGATTCGAGCGGTGGACACTGGTGGACGCTGGGTGGACGGCGAACGAGGGGAACGCCGCCAGCACCGACAACAGAAACGGCGCTACAGCAGGCTAAACAGCGAAGCCCTCTGACGGACTCAAACCGTCGACCCCCTCCTTACCATGCCCGAACCTGGACGTGGAGCTGGAGCATGGACGGCACGATCCGCACACGAACGTGACCGACGACGACCCCGTCACCACCGGCAAGATCGCGCTCGCTCATCTGAATGAGTTTCCGGACTACTACACGCGGCTCGAGCGGATGGAGGAGCAGGCGAAGCGCGAGCACGGCGTCGGCTGACGCGCTCGACCGCAGCCCTCGAGTTGCGGAGGTCTTGCTTATCGGGGCGGGTGGCCGTCGGCCAGTCGCTTTTGCAGGGAGGGTCGTCGCAGGCTCCAGCCGGCCGCGCGCCGCTGGATGCGCCGCTCCTTGCGTGGTGGTTTGATCGCGAGCGGGCGTGCCGCCTGGCCGAGCCGGGTGAAGAAGACGTACTTGCCGAGTTCGACGAGTGCGAGGTAGGTGACGACCATCAGCGCGAGCACGGCGAGGAAGTCGAGCGGCAGCGGCTCGAAGCCGAGCACCTCGGCGAGCGGCGAGTAGGGGAGGATGACGCCGACAGCGACACAGGCGAGCGTTGTGGTGACCAGCGGTGTACTGGGCCGGCTGTGGAAGAAGGGGATCCGGCGTGTGCGGATGAGGAAGATGACGAGCGTCTGGGTGGCGAGCGACTCGACGAACCAGCCGGAGCGGAAGAGCGTCGCCCCGGCGTCGAAGCCGTAGATCATCACGGCGAAGGTGAGGAAGTCGTAGATGGAGCTGATCGGCCCAAAGACGAACATGAAGCGGCGGATGAAGCCGATGTCCCACTGGGAGGGGCGGGCGAGCAGCTCCTCGTCAACGTTGTCGGTGGGGATCGTCAGCTCGCTGACGTCGTAGAGCAGGTTGTTGAGGAGGATCTGGCCGGGCAGCATCGGTAGGAAGGACAGGAAGAGCGAGGCGCCGGCGGCGCTGAACATGTTTCCGAAGTTCGAGGAGGTGCCCATCAGCACGTACTTGATCGTGTTGGCGAAGGTGCGCCGGCCCTCGACGACCCCGTTGGCGAGGACGCCGAGGTCCTTCTCGAGCAGGACGACGTCGGCGGCGTCTTTGGCGACGTCCGTGGCGGTGTCGACGGAGATGCCGACGTCGGCGTCGTGGAGGGCGATCGCGTCGTTGACGCCGTCGCCGAGGAACCCGACGTCGGAGCCGAGCGCGCGTTGGGCACGGATGATGCGCGACTTCTGCTCCGGGGTGACCCGCGCGAAGATCGAGGTCTGCGCTAGCGCCTCGGCCAGCTGGGCATCGCTCATGGCCTCGATCTCGGAGCCCGTGAGCGTCCCCAGCGAGTGCATGCCGAGATCGGAGCAGACCTTCTCCGCGACGCGGCCGTTGTCGCCGGTGACGATCTTGACCGTCACGCCCAGCTTCGCCAGCCGATCGAGTGATCGCGCGGCATCTGCCTTGGCGGGATCGGCGAAGCAGAGGAAGCCGCGCAGCTCGAGGTCGCACTCCTCGGCCGGCGTCAGCGCGGTCAGATCGACGGCGGGCCTTGTGGCGACGGCGACGACTCGGCTACCGCAAGCGAACAGGTCGTCGAGCACGGCCTCGGCGCCTCCCGGGACGTGTGCACAGCGCTCCAGGATCGCCTCCGGCGCCCCCTTGGCGACCACCAGCTGGCCGGTTGGGCCGTCGGCGAGCACGGAGCCGAGCTGCCGCTCGTGGTCGAAGGGCGCCTCCGCGATCCGCCGCCAGCCGTCGGTGCCTGTACCGGCAGCCTCTGGCGCCTGCCAGAGCGCGCGGTCGAGCTCGTTGCCGCCCACGACGTCACCGTCCTCGAGCGTCGCCTCGTTGGCGACCAACCCGAGCGTCAGCACTTCCGGCTGGGACTGGCCGGCGGCGTCGAGTGCCTGCTCGAACTCGATCCGCCCTTCGGTGAGCGTGCCGGTCTTGTCCGTGAACAGCACCTCGACGTTCCCGAGATCCTCGATCGCGACGAGCCGCTTGACGACGACCGACTGCCTCACCAGCCGGCGGGCACCGGTCGCAAGGCTGACGGTGACGATCGCCGGCAGCAGCTGCGGCGTCATCCCGACGGCGATCGCGAGCGAGAAGAGCAGCGACTGGAGCAGCGACCGGCCCAGGGCGGCGTTGAGCACGAAGATGGAGGCCGCCAGTACCCCGGTGATGACCACGAGCATGCGCGAGTAGTCCTGCAAGCCCCGCTGGAAGGCGGTCTGCTCGTGGCGCTCGCCGAGCCGCAGGGCGATGCCGCCGAATGCCGTGCGAGGCCCGGTCTGCACCACCACAGCGCGGCCCTCGCCGCTGTGCACGACCGTGCCCATGAACGCGCAGGAGGGCAGGTCGAGCGGGGAGTCGCCGCGTCCGGCCGCGGCCGTCTTCCCAGCCGCCGCCGACTCGCCCGTCAAGACCGACTCGTCGCACTCGAGACCATTCGCCTCGAGCAGCCTCACGTCCGCAGGCACGATGTCTCCCACCCCGAGGCGCACGACGTCGCCGGGCACGAGCGCGATCACGTCGACTTGCTGCGCCTGCCGGTCGCGCTCGACGAGGGCGCTGCGGCGGATCTGCGAGTGGAGTGCCTCGACCGCCTTCTCGGAGCGGTACTCGTTGACGAAGCCGAGCCCGACGCTCAAGGCGACGATCGTCAGGATGATCCCGGCCGCCGTCGTCTCGCCGACCGCCGCCGAGACCACCGCCGCCGAAACAAGGAGCACGAGCAAGAAGCTGCGGAGTTGGCGAACAAGCACGCTCCAGGGGCGGGCGCCGTGACTGCGCAAGACGTTCGGGCCGAACTCGTCCAGCCGCCGCCGCGCCTCCTCGCCGGTGAGCCCTCGCTCGCCGCTGCCGAGACGACCGAGCACTGCCTCCGGCTCGAGAACTGCCGCCCCCGCGAGGTCGAGGTGTGCGCGCGCCGCGCCCGCCGGGGTCAGTTCAATCGTCTCCACTCGCCGATTGTCGCGCCGGCCACGCGATCAGACGCGGAAGGTAAGGGGCGAGATGTCGATGCCGAGCTTGTGTAGGTCGACGATCGCCGCTCTGCGCCAGCGGATCGTGTCGGGCGAGAACGGCAGCATGAAGGCATCTCGTTCACCTGCCGAAGGGGCTTGCCGTCGCGGAGGACGCGGAAGTGGCCAGGGGTCGATTCGGCCGACCAGCGGCTTCGAGCCGGCGGTGGACGGCGCGGGGCGATCGTGGGATCCGCGGCGGGCGCGCCGGGCGAGGCTCCTCGCGGCGACGTGAAGGACCCGCTTTCGCGGGCCCTTTTCTGATCTTCGGGAAGCCGATCTCGCTTTCGTCGGCTTCGCCGTGAAACGTCCGGCTGACTCTGCGCAGGGCCATGAAGGGACTCCCTCGGTTGCTCAGCTGGTCTGGCCGTACCCGCCAAGCGTCATCGTCGCCGCCCGCCCGGCCCAAGCCGTGCGAGCGCCTTCTCGAGCGCCTTCAGAGTCGGTCGCCTCGGTGGGCTCCGAGGCGCCCTCTGTGTGAGAGGGGTGGTCAACGGCTCCGCTCGCTCCGGACGACGGTCAGGCGGGCAGTGCGATGGCTTCGAGTTGAGCAGCATGCCGAGTCTTCGGCGAACCACCCTACGGTTGGCTGCAGCCCGCATACCTGACCGGCGAGCCGGTCGAGCTGCGCGGCGGCGAGCGGCGCGAGGTGACACCGAGGTGCCGGCTGGCGAAGACGCGGGCGGCGTCGTGCGCCGAGCACCGCTCCGGAGAGGGCGTCAGATCGACCGCGGCAGGTCGAACGCCGGGAACACCTCCGGCCCGAACGTGACGATGTCGATGACGGCGCCGTCCTGGATGCCGAGCACGTCGAGGGCCATCGGGAGGTGGGCGGGATCTTCCGGGCGCTTGACGTAGTTCGCGACCGCCGGCTGCCGGTTGGCGCGGGTGATCAGGCACCGTAGCGAGCCGAACGCGTCGGAGCCGAATCCGCCGTCGATCCAGCTCTGCACGACGCGGTCGCGGCCCTGCCACACGTCCGGCTGGGGCGGCATCGTGAACCGGACGTCCTCGTGCAGGACGTTCGCGAGGGCGCGCGCGTCCGCCCGTTCGGTGAGTTCGACAACGCGGTCCAGCAGCCGGCGTTCGGCGGCGGTGGGCTCGCTGTCCGGACCCCACTCGAGCCGCCGTTCGGGGAGATGGGCGCGCATCCCGGCCCGCGCGCGCTGCAGGGCGCTGTTGACGGACGCGACGGTCGTCTCGAGCAGTTCAGAGGTCTGCTCGGCCGAGCAGCCGAGGACGTCGCGCAGGATGAGCACGGCGCGCGGCAGCGGCGCGAGGTGCTGGATCGCTACGAGGAACGCGAGCTCGATCGTCTCCTTCTCGACGACAGCGGCATCCGGGTCGTCCTCGGCGGCCGGCAGCTCGTCCAGCAGCTCGTCGGGATAGGGCTTCAGCCACAGGATCTCGCCCGACACCGGCGTCCTCGGGCGCTTGTCGAGGGCGTCCAGGCAGGCGTTGGTCGCGATCTTGTACAGCCACGCCCTGAGCGAGGACCGGCCGGCGAACGTCGCCCGCCCCCGCCACGCGCGCATGAACGTCTCTTGGACGAGGTCCTCGCAGTCGTCGAAGGAGCCGAGCATCCGGTAGCAGTGCACGTGGAGTTCCCGGCGATGGCGCTGAAGCAGTTCGGTGAAGGCAGCGTGATCGGTCGCGATGGTCATGTCAGTGTGACGGCGATCGCTATGAAAACTCATCAGCCGGTCGCCCCGTGGGCTCCGGTCGGGCTGCGCGCGTTCCGCGACAGCCTTCGATCCGGGTACCAGGCATGAAGCTCGGGGAGGCTCTCGATCGCCCGTGCCGTCGCAACGCGCTCCGCACGAAAGGCACCGCCGGCCATCTTCGAACTCACGAAGATCCGGTTGTAGTCCGGGCGCAGCGCGAGCTCATCGAATGGATCAAGAGGTCTTGGCCCTCTGCTTCTCATCGCGAGCACGCTAGCCCGCAAAACCCCGGGGATAGGCTAAGGAAGAGTGATCCTGCATGGACGCGTGTGCCTGCGGTGACGTTCCCTCAGTGCGCCTTGCCGAGCTCTCGCCGGAGCAGGTCTGCGCGTGGAGGCTCACTGTTCCGGAAGGGCATTGGTTCGAAGCGACCCAGGCGCTGCGGCAGGTGCTGAATCGGGCGGTTGCGTGGAAGTTGATCAACGAGCACCCGGCCAAGCGTGGGGTGCCGAATCCCGGTCGGCGTTGTCGGGAGCAGCGGCCGTTCGATTCGTGGGCGCAGATCGGGTCGGTCGCCGAGCGGCTCGGGCAGCTGTTCGGGCCGATGGTGGTGTTCGCGGCCGCGACCGGGCTTCGGCCCTCGGAGCTGTTCGCGCTCGAATGGGGCGACGTGGATCGTGCGGCCGGTGTCGTCCATGTCCGGCGGGCGTACGCGAACGGACGGGTGAAGCAGATCAAGACGCGGCTGAGCAGACGCGCGGTTCCGCTGCAGGCGATCGCACTCGAGGCGCTCGACCGGCGAGCCCGACGTGGGCCTGATTGAGCGCGGCCTGGCTGCACTCGATCGGTTGGAGGCCGCGCGGGACACGGTCGCGGCGGCCGCTCGTGACGGGTTGCTCGAGGCGCTGGCAGACCTCGACCGGATCTTCGCGGAGCTGACGGGAAGGGAGGCGGGGCGGAGTGAAGAGGACGCCCACGGCGGACGGACGGTCGCCTACCTCGACTGCATGCGCGATCTCGACGTGAGCGTGGGGCCGGCGGTGACCGCGGAGCTGCGGGCGACGCTGCCGGCACTACTCGAGAGCTCGCGCTGGTGGTGCGGCATCGCGTACGCCGCCGGTCGGGAGCGCTTCGCGGAGATCGCGGACGAGCGAGGCCCCGGGCCGCTGGCGCCGATGATCGGTGGCCTGATGGGTGCCGCGATGACGCTGCATGAGGCGCTCGCCGAGCACGTGCCCGAGCTCCAGCGGCGCTGGGCGGCTCTCATCGACGGCGACGACGAGACGACAATCGCCGAGCGGGCAGCGCAGGTCTTCGCCGACGACCGTCCCGCCTGGCCCTTCGCCGTCTACTACTCGCCCGACCTTCAGATCGCGGCCGCCGACACGGACGCGATCGAGCGCGGCGAGTTCCGCGTCGTGCTCGGGGACTTCCACGGCGGCAGCAACCCCGCTCATGCAAGGGGTGGTCCTGCACCGGCACCCGGACCCGGACCGCCTGCGCGCGCAGATCGACGGCGACGTCGGGCGGCACGTGGTCATGGTGCCGCCGCGGCGGAGCGACGCCACGATGACCGGGCGGCTGTTTCCGGTCTTCGGCGGCGCGGACAACCCGCACGTGCTCGCCGATCCGCCCGAGAGTGCGCCGAAGGGCGTCCGCACGTTCGGCGTTGGCGAGCTGACCGTTGCCGACGGCTACGTCAGCGACCGCGCCGCGTCGTTCAGGGTCTCGCTCGCAGACCTCCTCTGGGGGCCTATCTTCATGTCCGCGATGCGCAGCTTCCACCCTTTCGGCGCTCTCGGGACGGAGCGGGTCACGATCGGCCGGACCGTCCTCCGACGCGCTACCTGGCCGGTCCTCGCGACCGAGCTTCCGGCCGAGCCGCAGGCGTTGGCGAGCTGGGCACGCGAGCGGGGGATGCCGCGGCGCGTCTTCGTGCGCTCGCCGCTCCAACCGAAGCCGATCTGCGTCGATCTCGAAAGCCCCACCTTGCTGCGCGTCCTGGCGCGCTTCCTCGCCCCCGTCGCCGAACGCGTCCCCACGGCAGCGGTCGTGTTCACCGAGATGCTGCCCGGCCCCGACGACTGCTGGCTCGAAGACAGCAACGGGCGCTACACGTGCGAGCTCCGGGTCGTCGCCGTCGACACGAGCCGGCGTCCCGGTCGGGCTACCCCGGCGCGCTGAGCTGCACCACCCATGCCCCGGCTTCGCCTCGAAGGCGCCGGCGCGCGTGCTCGCAAGACCGGGGTCACGAAAAGAGCACGCGAGCGACCCTGTCTCCGCGTCGACTGTCCACGACTGCCGGCGCGTCTCCTGCCTCGACGCCTTCGCCGGCCCTTAGCTCGACACCGGGTGAGTCGTCCTACAGGTTGACGGCGGCCATTCCGGCCTCGTTGTACCGCTCGCCGGCTGGCTCGGGAAGCTCGGCATCGATGCGCGCCAGCGCTTCTCGCGTCAGCTCGACGGTGACCGCGCCGGCGTTTTGCTCGAGGTAGGCGTGGTGCTTGGTGCCTGGGATCGGGACGAGGTCTTCGCCGCGTGCCAGCACCCAGGCGATCGCGAGCTGCGCGGCCGTGACCCCCTTCTCAGCGGCGATCTCCTCGACCTTCGCCGCGAGCTCGAGGTTCGCGTCGAGGTTTTCGCCGGTGAAGCGCGGGCCGGTGCGGCGGAAGTCGTTCTCGTCGAGCTCGTCGGGCGAGGTGAAGCGGCCGGCGAGAAATCCGCGTCCGAGGGGGGAGTAGGGGACGAACCCGATCCCGAGCTCGCGGCATGTCGGCAGGATCTCCGCCTCGGGGTCACGGCTCCAGAGCGAGTACTCGGTCTGGAGCGCCGTGATCGGGTGAATCGCGTTCGCCCTGCGGATCGTCTCCGGCGCCGCCTCGCTCAGGCCGATGTGGCGGACCTTGCCCTGCTCGACCAGCTCCGCCATCGCGCCGACCGTCTCCTCGATGGGCACCTTGGGATCGACGCGGTGCTGGTAGTAGAGGTCGACGTATTCCGTGCCGAGCCGCTCGAGCGACCCCTCGATCGAAGCGCGCACGTGCTCGGCGGAGCCGTCCTGCGGACCGACGGTTGTCATGTCGCCCGGTTTCGCCCCGTCCATGCGGCGGCTGAACTTCGTCGCGATCACGTACTCGTCGCGGTGGCCCTTGACCGCGCGCCCGATCAGGAGCTCGTTCGTGAGCGGACCGTAGAGCTGCGCCGTGTCGAGGAAGTTGACGCCGAGCTCGAGGGCGCGCCGGATCGTCTTGACAGCCTCGTCTTCGTCGGTGGACCCGTAGAAGGCAGACATCCCCATGCACCCGAGGCCGATGGCGGATACCTCCAGGTCTCGAAGCGTGCGCCGCTTCATGTTCGTCCCAGCCTTTCCTTGTAGAAGTCGATCTTCCACTCGACGAGTTCGAGGTTCCTCGCTGTTGCCTCGAGCCTGGTGCGCACTGCGTCGCGGTGCGCTTCGAGAAGCGCCAAGCGCTCCGCGTTCGTGGCGTCGCCTACCTTCATGAGCTCCGCGTACCGGCGGACCTCGCGAATCGGCATTCCGGTGGCACGAAGCCTCGCGAGGAACGTGATTTGCTCGAGATCAGGCTCTCGGTAGCGGCGATGGCCGCTGTCGTTGCGGCTCACGGGCTCGAGCAGCCCCGCCCGCTCGTAGTAGCGAAGCGTGTGGGCGCTCAGTCCTGAGGCTTCAGCCGCCTCGGCAATACTCAGCGTCCGCGCTGGATTCTCGGTATTGCCCATCGCCTCGACCATAGAGCTTCGAGTGTGCTCTAAGTCAAGGGTGCAGAGATTCGGTCGTCGGCTGAAAGGGTCATGCCTCTGTCCGCCGTCCCGTTCGCACGCAAGGTGCCAAGTGAACGTGTGATCAGTTGCTCCTCCTCGTGTGACGGCAAGGAGTATAGATGACAGATGTCAGAACATGTCAGTCCGTGCGAACGAGCAGCTTGAACGCGAGCCGGCGGCCGTGCTTGCGCTGGAAGGCGAGGGTGAACCAGAGCCGTGTGAGCGAGTCGACGAGGTCGAAGGCGTCGACGCCGCCGAGCCAGACGGGTCGGAGTCCGACGTCGGCGATCAGACGGTGGGCGACGTCGTTTGCGTGGCCTTCCTCGGCTGCGTAGAACAGGTCCGCGACGACGCCGTCGAAGACCGGGTCGGCGAAGTTCTCCCAGCCGAGCGTGTTGAAGGCGCGGACGGGATGGGCGCCGTCGGACAGCTCCTCGAGCGCGTGCAGCGTGCCGGTGCCCTGGACGTCGTTCGTCGCGTCGATCACGACCTTGCCCGCGAGCGCTGCGCCGAGCGTGGCGAGGACGTTCTTGGCCGCCGCTCCCGGGATCGCGAGCACGACGACCTCGGCGGACGCGACCGCGTCTGCGATCGACGCCGTGCCGGGCGCGCCCGGTGAGCGGACGCCGTAGACGACCTGGTGGCCGGCGGTCGCCCACTTGCCGCCGAGGGTGCGACCGATGTTCCCGGCTCCGATCACCGCGATCCTCATGACGCCCGCCGGCGTGGCGGACTCGATGCTGTCGCTTGCCATCACGACCTCCTCAGACGCCGAGGGCTTCGATGACGAGCTTTGCGGCGGCGCCGCCCGAATACTGCTGCTGCCCGGTGATGAGCAGTCCGTCGCGGACGGCGAACGGCTTGAACCTGCTGTTGACGACGAAGTTGGTTCCCTCGAGCTTGCGGGCTTCCTGCTCGATCCGGAACGGCTGGATCCGTTGCCCGACATACGCGTCCGCGTAGTCCTCCTCGCTGTCGGCGAACCCGGTCCAGGTCTTGCCGGCCACGAGCAGCGTCCCGTCCGAGAGCGTCGTCTTGAGTAGCACGCTGGTCGCGTGGCAGACGATCGCGGTCACCTTCCCTGCCTCGTAGAAGCGGTGCACGAGTTCGTGCACGCGTGGCTCGTCGACGAACGTGATCATGGGTGCCTGGCCGCCGACGAGGAAGACCGCGTCGTAGGCGCCCGGGTCGAGATCGGCGAGAGGCTTGCTCTGCTCGACGAGGGCCGCGTGGGTGGGCGAGGCGATGAACCCGAGGCTGAGGATGTCGGGTGCCGAGTAGCCGGACTCGTCACGCGGGTCCGACCATGCGTCGGCGACGAGCGCACCTCCGTCGGGGCTGTAGATGTCGACCTCGTAGCCGTGCTCTGTCAGCTCCCAGTAGGGGTGGACGAGTTCCGCCCACCAGAAGCCGACCGGCCAGCCGGTGACCGGGGAGACGGCGGGATTGGAGGCGAGGATTGCGACCCGCTTTGGCTTGACGGGGTCGAGGATGTCGATGCTGGCGGTCACAAGCTCTCCTTTGGCGTGGTTTAATCAGTAATACGTGACAGATGCGTAATGTATTCCAGTGATCTACGATCCGCCCATGAGCGGACAGGCCGAACCGGGACGTCCGCGGGATCCGACGATCGACGGCCGCGTGCTCGAGATCGCCCGCCGCCACCTCGCCGCGCACGGCTATGAGAGGCTCTCGCTCGCCGCGGTCGCAGACGAAGCCGGCACCACACGCCCTGCGATCTACCGACGCTGGCCCGGGAAAGCCGAGCTCGCGACCGCCGCGATCGCGGCCCTGTCGACCGCGGACACCCGGGAAGCGACAGACGACCCATACGCAGATCTCGTCGCCGAACTCACGGCGTTCCGCACCGGCGTCACTCGTCCGGACGGCCTCTCGCTCGTCGGCACGATGCTGCAACGAGGCACCGAGCCGGAGCTGCTCCGGCTTTACCGCGAGCGGCTCGTCATCCCCCGACGGACACGGCTCCGGACGATCCTCGAGCGAGCCCTCACGCGAGGGCTTCTCCCCGGCGGTGACCTCGACCTTGCCGTCGCGTCACTCACCGGATCGTTCTACGCGCTTGCCCTCGCCGGATCCATCCCCACGCGCTGGCCCACCCGCGCGGCCGCACACGCCTGGCGCTCCCTCGGCGGCATCCCACCAACAGACCATGCCACGGCCGAACAGGCCAGGCGGCCTGAGCGACTCTCGCTTAAGGCCCCATCGGGCTCGAACCTGTGACGCCCTCTGCGTGAGAGAGGTAGTCAAAGACCGGAGGCGCGCAGCGGCTGAGACTTCCTGGATCTTGTAGTCGATCCAGGAGGTCGTGGCCATGATCCAGCAGGGTCAGGTGTTCAAGCTCAAGGCGAAGGGCGCCGACGGCGAGCCGCTGTGGGCGTACCGCTACCGCGACGCAGGTCGCGGCTCCGCAAGGCGGCAGGTTGGTGGGTTTGCGACGAGGACGGAGGCGCAGAAAGCGCTCCACAAAGTGCTCGACCGGCTTGGCCCGGGGGGAGGAGCGGCCACGATGACGCTCAACGATCTGGTCGGCGAGTACCTCCGCGTGCATCAGGCGGCGCCGGTGACGGTGGCGAAACTGCGCTGGCTGCTCGGCAAGGCGACCGCCACGCTCGGCGAGACACGCCTTGCCGAGCTCTCGCCGAGGCAGGTGTACGCATGGCGGTTGACCATTCCGGAAGGGCACCGGTTCGAGGCGACCCAGGCGCTGCGGCAGGTCTTGAACCGCGCAATCGACTGGGGTCTGATCGATTTCAACCCGGCCAAGCGCGGGATCCGCAACTCGCAACGCCGTCCCAGGGAGAAGCGACCGTTCGACTCGTGGGCGCAGGTCGAGGCGCTCGCCTCTCGGCTCGGCTCGATCTACGGTCCGATGATCGTCTTCGGTGTCGCCACGGGGCTGCGGCCCGCGGAGCTGTTCGCGCTCGAGCAGCACGACGTCGATCGTGAGCTCGGTGTCTTCTACGTCCGCCGGGCATACGCGAACGGCCGGCTGAAGCAGACGAAAACCCGGCTGAGCAACCGGGCGGTGCCGCTGCAGGCCAAGGCGGTCGAGGCGCTTGACCGGCTTCCGCGGTCGGACAGTCAGATCTTGTTCCCGAACGCGCGTGGCGGCCGGATCGACTTCCGTGTCTTCGGCCGCCGCCATTGGAAATCTGCGCAGCAAGCCGCCGGGATCGAGCCGCACCGGGATCTCTACGACATGCGCCACACCTACGCCACCTTCGCGCTCCGCGCCGGCGTCCCCGTCTTCGCCGTCTCCCGCTTCATCGGCTCGAGCATCGCAATGATCGACCGCCATTACGGCCACCTCGCCAACGACAGCCGCCAACACGCCGTCGCGCTCCTCGACGCGCTCGCGCTCGAGCGGACGGTGGACGCTGCGTGGACGTCGCACCCAAGACCCGCCACGCCGCTCAAGAACAGCGTTTCCGCGGCTCGGAGAACAGTGCCCCCGCGGCGCGTGGACGCTCGGTGGACGTCGACACCATTGACCGTCGTCTCGTCCGGGGTTAAAAGGCGCTGATTACCAGGGAGTTCGCGAAGCCCTCTGACGGACTCGAACCGTCGACCCCCTCCTTACCATGCAACGGTTTTGGCTTGTCTAGGCCGTTTTCCGGGCGTTCCCATTTGCCACCGGTTGCGACTGGTTGCGACCGCTAGGCTCCATAAACGCTCCATACCCGTGGGGCCGGAATCCCTGAGCTGAAGCCGGATTCCACGGCCTTCGCGGTCTCGATCTGAGTGCTGACCCTGTTTCCGTAGAGAGGGGGTCGAATCTACGTGTCCGACTGCCGCGTCGGGCGCGAGGTGCGTGTCTTCTGCTCAATTCAGAGAAGTTTCGAAGCCCATCCGGGCGTTGACCACGTTCACTGTTGAAGGTCGCCGCGAGCGTGTCTTGCATGCCGGCCCCGGTGAAGGGGTGAGCGGTCCAGCAAGGGTGAGAAGGGTCGGCAGGACGCGAGGGGAGCGCCCTGCCGAACGGTGTGGTGTCGACCTGTGAGGTCAGGCGACGGCTGTCGTTTCGCGGAGGGCCGACCGCGCGGCCTGGGTGATCAGGCCGGCGACGACCGCGGGGTTGGAGACGTAGACGGCGTGACTGCCGGGGGTCTCGGTGACCCTTGCGCCGATCCGTTCCGCCATCGTCCGCTGCGCCGGCGGCGGGATCATCCGGTCGTCGCTGGCGACGAGGTACCAGATCGGCTTGCTCCGCCAGGCGGCTTTGCTGTCGCACGCTCTGTCAGGGGCAAGTCCGCTGCTTTGAGTCTAGGTTGGTCCCGGCTCGGCCTCGTCTTGCCGACCGGGCCGGAGCTGGAAGGCGGCGGCGAGCCCGACCAGGACGAACGCGGCGGCGATGAAGGCGGCTCGTCGCGCGCTCGCGACGAACGCCTCCTCGACCGGTGCGACTGCAGGCTGGAGCTGTGGCGAGCGGCGGAAGGCGGGCAGCACTGCTCCGCCGCTCCGCTCGACGGCGGCCGTGATCGCGGCGCGCTGTGGAGGCGGGATCGAGGGGACTGCTTCGAGGCGGGCGCGGGTGCCGGAGGCGAGCCCGGTCGTGAGCGCGGTGCCGAGGATTGCGATGCCGAGCGCGGAGCCGACCTGCCTCGAGGTGCTCTGGATCCCTGATCCTTCGCCGGACTGGGAGGGGGGCACGTCGGCGAGGATGAGGCTCGTTAGCTGCGCGGTCGCGAAGCCGACGCCGATCCCGTAGACGAAGAGTTGCGGGCAGAACTGCCAGGCGGGGCGGTCGGCGGAGAAGGTGAGGCCGACGGCGACGATGCCGACGACCTCGATCGCGAGACCGAGCTGGACGACCCGGTGTGGTCCGATTCGGCGGGTGAGAGGCGCGGCGAGCCCGCCGGCGAGGAATGCTCCGGCGGCGAGGGCTGTCAGTACGAGCCCGGTGTCGAAGGCCGAGAGTCCGAGGACCGACTGCAGGAAGAGCGGGATCACGAAGACGAGCCCGAGCTCGCCGAGCCCGACGATCAGGACTGCGACGTTGCCGTAGCGGAAGGTCGGGATCCGGAAGAGCGAGAAGTCGACGAGCACCGGCCGTCCCGCGAGCGCCCGGCGCCGCTCGACGAGGACGAACCCTGCGAGGGAGAGCACGCCGAGCGCGAAGGCGAGCGGGATCACGGACAGCCCGCCGGGTGAGAGGCCGAGGAAGTCCTGCTGGGCGGTCCACCAGCCGTAGGTCTGTCCCTCGATCAGCCCGAAGACGACGCCGAGGAAGCCGATGGTCGACAGCGCGACGCCGGGCGGATCGAATCCCGGCCGTGCGTCGGGATCGCGGCTTTCGCCGACGTAGAGCAGGGTGCCGGCGAGCGCGAGCGCTCCGATCGGGAGGTTGACGTAGAAGGCCCAGCGCCAGCTCAGGTTGGTGACGAACCAGCCGCCGGCGAGCGGGCCGAGCGCCGCCATCCCGCCGATCACCGAGCCCCAGATCCCGAAGGCGATCGCCCGCTCGCGCCCGCGGAAGGTCGCGTTCACGATCGAGAGCGTCGAGGGCAGGATCAGCGCGCCGCCGACCCCCTGGAGGAAGCGGCCGGCGAGGAGGACGGTTCCCGAGGGCGCGAGCGCGGTGATCAGGCTCGCGCCGAGGAAGACCAGGAGGCCGCAGATGAACACGCGACGGCGCCCGGTGACGTCGCCGATACGGCCGACGCTGATCAGGAGCGCCGCGAAGACGAGCGAGTAGATCGAGTTCGCCCACTCGGCCTGGGTGATCCCGATGTGGAGGTCGCGGATGATCGACGGAATCGCGACATTGACGATCGTCGCGTCGACGATGATCATCGCCACGCCGATCGTCAGCGCGACGAGGCCGAGCCAGCGGTTGCGGTCGTCCGTTGCCGGGGTCAGGCGCTCGTCCTGTGCTAATCGCTCGCCGCCGGCGCGCAATGTCCTTGCGGCGGGGTCATTCGGCCACGACTCGTCGTCGCGCTACCTGCTGTGAGTCGGGGCGCTTGACCTCGGTCGCGAGGCGGAGCTTCTCCATCCCGTGGATCACAACCGCGGAGATGTCGAGCTGGCCGGGCTCGAGGCCGTGGACTGCCGAGGCCGGGAAGGCGTGGTGACCGTTGTGCCAGGACTCGCCGAACGACGGGATCGCCAGCAGCCGGACGTTGCGGCTCTCGTCGCGGGTGCGGAAGGGTTGCTCACCGAAGAAATGGCAGATCGAGTTGATCGAGAACGTCACGTGCTGGAACAGGAAGATCCGGACGAGGCCGGCCCAGACCATCGCCTCGAGGCCCCGCTGCCAGCTCCCGCCGACGAGGTAGCCCGCGAGGAACGGGAGCCCGAGCGTCAGCGCGACCCAGAGCAGGTACAGGCGGTCGATTCCCCGCACGAGGCGGTCCTCATACAGGTCGCGCCCGTACTCGACCCCGCGCTCGAGGCCCTTCGTCGAGAAGAGCCAGCCGATGTGCGAGTGCCACAGCCCGAGCACGTGCTCGGCCAGCGAGTCGCCGTGCCCGGCGTGCGGCGAGTGCGGGTCGCCCGGCCGGTCGGAGAGCGCGTGGTGCTTGCGGTGGTCGGTGACCCACTGGGTGAGCGGCCCCTGCATCGCCATGCTCCCGAGAATCGCCCACAAAGCACGGAGCGGCGCGCTCGTCTCGAAGCTCTTGTGCGTGAAGAGCCGGTGGAAGCCGACGGTGATCCCCAGCCCGCAGGCCACGTAGAACACCGCGAGCAGCACGAGGTCGACCGGGCGCACTCCGCGGTCCCAGAGCAGCCAGACCGCGGCGACGAGTCCGAGCGGCGGCACGACGACGGCCACGATCCCGGCGAGCTGGCTCGGGACGCTCGTCCGCTCTCGGACGGTCTTGATCCTCGTCATGCGGGCTCCTCGAACGGCCGGCCGAGGACGAGCTGCATGTCGCGGATCGCGCGCGTCCTGAACAGCGCCTCACACGAGGCGAGGTAGAAGTCCCAGATCCGGACGAAGCGGTCGTCGAAGCCGAGCGCGCGCACCTCGGGGAGGCTCGCGAAGAACCGCTCGCGCCACACCTTCAGCGTGTCCGCGTAGTGCGGGCCGATCTCGTCGAGCCCGACGACCATCAGGCCCGACGCGCGGCTCATCGCCGTCTGCAGCGCCTCGAGCGACGGCAGCAGCGAGCCCGGGAAGATGTAGCGCTGGATCCAGTCCTCCTTGCGCCGGTAGCGCTCGAAGCGCTGGTCGGGCATCCCGATCACCTGGATCGCAGCCAGGCCGCCGGGAGCGAGCAGCCGGTCGCAGGCGGCGAAGAAGGTCGGGTACTGCGCGTAGCCGATCGCCTCGAGCATCTCGATCGAGGCGAGCTTCGAGAACTGCCCGTCGAGCGTGCGGTAGTCCTCGAGGCGGATCTCGACGCGGTCGGCGAGGCCGGCTGCCGCGACGCGCTCGCGGGCGAGCTCGAGCTGCTGCTGGGAGAGCGTGACGCCGGTGACCCGCGCCCCGTACTCGCCGGCCGCCATGAGCGCGAAGCTGCCCCAGCCGCAGCCGATCTCGAGCACGTGGTCACCGGGGCTCAGGTGGAGCTTGTCGCAGATCGCCCGCAGCTTCCGCTCCTGCGCCTGCTCGAGCGTGTCGCCTTCCTTCCACAGAGCGCAGGAGTAGGTCATCGACTCGTCGAGGAAGAGCCGGTAGAGGTCGTTGCCGAGGTCGTAGTGGTACTGGATGTTCGCCCGGGCCTTGCGCAGGCCCTGCCGCGGCGGGACGTGGGGGCGGTGGCGGTCGAGCCGCGCCAGGCGCGAGCCGGCGCGCCACGTCTCAAGGTTGCGAACGACGAGCGCGATCAGGCCGGGGAGGTCGTCGGTGTCCCAGTCGCCGGCGGCGTAGGACTCGCCGAAGCCGAGGCCGGGCGACCGCGCGAGCCGGCGGAAGACGTCGTTCGAGGTGACGGTGACGACGATCGGGTCGCCCGTGCCGCCCCGGTACACGTGCCCGCCGGGAAGTCGCAACTCCAGCGCGCCGTGCTCGATCCGGCCGAGCGCGCGGATCGCGGCGCTCTCGGCGAGGCGGGAGCCGATCCGGCGGCCGGCGGGAAGCTCGCGCAGCACCTCGGTCACCGTTTCACCGATCCCTCGCCGGGCACGAACGGCGGCTTGTGGAAGAACGGCACGCGCTTCAGCCAGAGCCTCGCCGCCTGGAGGTGGATCAGGACGGTCACCTGTAGCGGCATCAGCGGATAGCGGAGCAGCGCGCGGGCGAGGGTCGCGTCGGTGAGCGGGCGCCGCCGCCCGGTGAGCGTGGCGAAGAACGGCCGCGCCCTGCCCTCGGTGAGGTCGATCCGCACGTCGAGCTGCTCGCCGGGTTCCGAGAACCACCACTGGTAGCTCTGGTCGAGGCTGAAGAACGGCGAGACGTGCAGCTTCTTGTCGTGGCGGTACGAGAGCCGGCGCTGGCCCGTGTCCTGGTTGGCGGGCGAGAGGAGGTAGGGGAGCCGCTCGCCGAAGGTGTTGCTGACCTCGGCGACGATGCAGGCGAGCTCGCCGCCCTGGTAGCAGTAGAAGAAGCTGACCGGGTTGAACACGTAGCCGAGCACGCGGAGGTTCGTCAGGAGCAGGATTCGGTCGACCGCGATCCCGTGCTCGGCCAGGTAGGCGCGCACGTCCATGTGGTCGCGGTCGTGGAGGCTGACCACGCCTCGCCTGTTCCAGCCGAACAGCCGCACGCGCCGGTCGAGCTCGGGCAGCTCGTCGAGGTCGAGCAGGTAGAAGCAGACGCGGTAGCGGAAGACGTTTTCTTTCGGCGTCTTGCGCGCGTGCATCACGGTGCCGGTGTAGAGCGCTGACCTCACCAGCCCGCTCCGAAGGCGGCTGCGGCGGCGAGGCCGGAACGTAGCCCGTCCTCGTGGAAGCAGTAGCCCTGCCAGGCGCCGGCGAAGGCGGTTCGCCGCGGGCCGTTGAGGCGCGGCAGTTCGGGCTGGGCGCGCATCGACTCGTGGGTGACGAGCGGGTGGCGGTAGGAGAAGCGGCGGATGATCCGCGCCGGGTCGATCTCGGCCGTGCGGTTGAGCGTGACGCAGTAGTGCTCGTCCTCGTCGAGGCGCTGGAGCTTGTTCAGGTAGTAGGTCATCGTCGGACGTCCGTCGTCGCAGCCGCAGTCGCGGAGCTGGTAGTTCCATGAGCCGCGGGTGGAGACGCGGCGGGGCAGGAAGCGCTCGTCGGTGTGGAGCACGGTGTCGTTCTCGGTCGTCCCGAACACGCCGAGCAGGCGGCGCTCGTCCTCGCTCGGATCCTCGAGCAGGCGCAGCGCCTGGTCGGCGTGGGTCGCGACCACGACACCGTCGAAGCGGCGCAGCTCGTCGCCTGCGAGCCGCAGCTCGACGCCGTCGTCGAGGCGGCGGATCGAGCGGACCTCGGTCGAGAGGTTGATGCGCAGCCGCTCCTCGAGGGCGCGCACGTAGCTCTGGCTGCCGCCCGTAACCGTCCTCCAGCGGAGGCGCCGGAAGCCGAGGATCCCGTGGTTTGCGAAGAAGCGGACGGCGTAGACGAGCGGGAAGTCGAGCGTCTGGCCCGGAGCAGTCGACCAGAGCGCGGCGCAGAGCGGGACGAGGAAGTGGTCCCGGAACCGCGGCGAGTAGCCCTCCTCGGCGACGTAGCGGGAGAGGCTCCACTCCGCGCAGCGGGGGTCGTCGAGAGCCCGGCTCCCGAGGCGCAGGAAGCGGGCGATCTCGAGCGTCAGCAGCGTGAGCGGCGGGCGGCGCCCGAGTACTCGAGGTCGTGCCGGTCGCAGGCGACCGAAAAGCTCATCTCCGACGGCTGCGTACGGACACCGAGCTCGCGGAAGAGGCGGACGAGGTTCGGGTAGGTGTCCTCGTTGTGGACGATGAAGCCGGTGTCGAGCGCCAGCGTCCTTCCGGCGACCATGTGCTCGACCGTGTTCGAGTGGCCGCCGGCGCGGTCGTCACGCTCGAAGAGCTCGACCTCGTGGCCCTTCGAGAGCGCGTAGGCCGCTCCCAGGCCCGAGATTCCCGTGCCGATCACTGCGATCTTCATCTTCATACCTTAGACAATACCTCAACAGACCTTTGCTATGCTTCGGACACATGGCCCGCTACCTCACGAAGATCGAGTCCGCGCTTCCGCAAGCCGAGGCGTTCGCCTACATGGCCGACTTCGCCAACGCTCGCCTCTGGGACCCGGGCGTGAGCGAGGCCCGCCGGGTCGGCGAGGCGCCGATCGGGATCGGCTCCGCGTTCGACCTCGTCGCCCGCTTCGCTGGGCGTGACGTGGCGCTCCGCTACGAGATCGTCGAATACGACTCACCACGACGCGTCGTACTCGAGGCGCAGCGTCCGGGATTTGTCTCGAGGGACACCATCACGGTCGAGCCCGCCGAGAACGGGTCGGTCGTCCACTACGACGCGACGCTTGCGTTCGGTGGGGTCGGTCGGATGTTCGACCCGATCATGCAACGCATCTTCAATCGGGTCGGGGCTCGCGCGACGCTCGGGATGCAGACGGCGCTGAACCCGTGACGCCCTCGTCCGCGGCGAACCTCGTCGACTGGACACTGGAGGCGAGCGTCGTCGGCAGCTTCACCCGGATCGGCTACCAGATCCGGCGGCGCCTCTTCGACTGGACGCCGCTGCAATCGCTTGGCCTCGACGGCAAGGTGGCAATCGTGACCGGGGCGACGTCGGGTCTCGGACGAGCGGGCGCCGAGTCGATCGCCGCGCTGGGTGGGCACGTTTGCATCGTCGGGCGCGACCCGGAGCGCACCGAACGCGCCCGCAGCGAGATCTCCGCCGCGGCAGGCTCCGCGGTCGAGGCCGACCTCGCAGACCTCTCGTCCCTAGCGGAGACCGCGGCCTTCGCGGCCCGCTTCGCCGCAACGCACGACCGGCTCGACGTGCTCGTGCTGAACGCCGGCGCGCTGACCCACGCGTACACCGTCACGGGCGAGGGTAACGAGATGACGCTCGCGACACACGTCCTGTCGCCGTTCCTGCTCAGCCGTGCACTGCGGCCCCTGCTCGAGGCATCGGCACCGTCGCGCGTGATCGTGGTGGCATCGGGCGGCATGTACACCCAGCCGCTCGACGTCGATGCCCTCGACCCGGAGCCCGCCGCGTACGACGGGACGAAGACATACGCGCGCTGCAAGCGGGCACAGGTCGTGCTGGCCGAGGAGTGGACGCAGCACCTGCTCGACACCGGCGTCAGCGTCAACGCCATGCATCCCGGCTGGGCCGACACCCCGGGGCTCAGGACAGCGCTTCCCGGCTTCACTCGCATCGTCGGGCCGCTGCTCCGAACGCCTGCGGAAGGAGCCGACACGATCGTCTGGCTCGCGGCCGCCCCGGACGCCGCGGACCTCAGCGGCCTGTTCTTCCTCGACCGGCGAGCGCGGGCGAAGCACCGCCTGCGCCGCACGCGCCGGCCCGACGAGGCCCGTGAGGCGGCGCGACTCTGGCGGCTCTGCACGGAGCGCACGGCTCCGTTCGCGGCCGACGCCGGCGGATCAGCCGCCTGACCCGGCAGCGGTAACTGCGATCCGTTGCAGCATTCCGCCGAAAACGTAGCTGTGGAGCGGCCAAAGCGTGTACCAGTAGGCGAGACCGGGCACACCGGCCGGGTCGAAGATGGCCGTTTGCCGAATGACCGAGCCGCCCTTGTTGTCTGGTTGGACCTCGAACTGGAGCCATGCACGACCGGGCACCTTCATCTCGGCGACGAGCCCGAGCAGTCGATCCTGTTCGAAGCGCTCGACACGCCAGAAGTCGATCGTGTCGCCCACCTGTATGCCGACGGGGTCACGGCGGCCGCGCCGCAAGCCCGGGCCGCCCACGAGCACGTCGAGTGCGCCGCGCAACTCCCAGAGCTGGTCGCCGAGGTACCAGCCCGTGTGACCTCCGATTCGCTGAATCGGAGCGAACGCCGCCGCGGGCGGGCAAGGCACTGTGACGCTGCGTGAGTCGACGAGTCTGGAGCCGTAGCGCGTGCCGCCGTATCCAGGGCTGGGTGCGGACGCCTCATCCGACCAGCGGGTCTCCGCGATCTCCTTGTCCTCGTTCGCAAGCGCCCGTGCGATCGCGTCGGCCGAGCTCCGCGGGCGTACGGGGAACACCTCGAGCGCTCGCGGGTCGTTGACGACCGTCTCGTTGCGCAGGCTGTCGACGAGCTCACGCCCCACCCCGGCGTACACGGGCGTGACGAGATGAAGCCAGAGACTCGAGAGCCGTGGCGTCAACACCGGAACCGGCACCATCTCTCGCCGCAGACCGCGTTGCTCGGCGTACTCGTGCATCAGGTCGAGGTAGGAGCAGACGTCGGCGCCGCCGATCTCGAAGACCTCGCCTCCGTCCGGCTGGTAGTCGAGGGCCTCCAGCAGGTAGGCGACCACGTCCTCGATCGCGATCGGCTGTGTGCGCGTCTTCACCCAGCGCGGCGTGACCATCAAGGGCAGCCGCTCGACGAGTGCGCGCAGCATCTCGAACGACGCACTCCCCGAGCCGATCACGATCGATGAGCGGAACTCGATTGTCGGGACGCCCGACCCGCGCAGGATGCCGCCGACTTCCTGGCGTGAGGCGAGGTGCTCGGAGAGGTCACCCTCCCCGAGCCCGCCGAGGTAGATGATCTTGCGAACATCTGCGGCGCGCGCCGCGCTCCCGAACGCCGAAGCCGCCTCGCGATCGGCCTTCGCGAAGGAGCCGGCCGACCCCATCGAGTGCACGAGGTAGTAGGCCGTATCGACGTCCTTGAGCGTCGCGCGCAAGGTCTCGGGGCCCGACAGGTCGCCGTGGACGACCTCGGTTCCGGGCCCGACGCGGGCCGAGAGGTACTCCGGGCGGCGCGAGAGGCACCGAACTCGCTCGCCGCGCGCCTCGAGCGCGTGCAGAAGACGGCCCCCGATGTAGCCGGTGGCGCCGGTGAGCAGGATCAGCGGCCGCTGCGGGCCGGGCACGGACACGGTCACGTCTGCGCAACTTCGTCGGCTGCCGCGACGAGGTCCCCGTCCAGGCGGCGGGCGCCGAGCCGGACGCAGAACTCGTCGGTTGCGCCGGGGCCCGCGAGCGCGAGCGGCACCGCCCGGGCCAGCCGGCGAAGGCCGGTGGCCTCCGCATCGAGCAGGGCGGGGTCGAAGCTCGAGACGACGACGAGCGCCGGCCCGGTCGTCTCGGCCGCACGGGCGAGCGTCGCGATCGGCGTGTCCGCGCCGAGAAAGAGGATCCGCCACGAGTGAGAGCGCAGGACGAGCGCGAACGCGAGCAGGGTGATGTCGTGCATCTCACCGGGCGCACAGGCAAGAAGAGCAAGAGGACCCGATCCGCGGCCCCAGAACCGGGCAAGCCCAAGCAGCCTGCCGCGGATGAGGTTGCTCGCGAAGTGCTCCTGGCTGACCTCGATCTCGCCCCGCTTCCAGCCGTCGCCGACCTCCTTCAAAACGGGCAACACCACCTGGCGCAGCGTCTCCTCGAGGCCGAACGCCGCAAGGCTCTCGTCGAGCACCGAGTGCGCGGCGGCCTCGTCGTAGCGGCCGATCGCCGCAAGCAGGCGAGCGGCGAGGTCCTCGAGCATCCCCTCGGACGGCCGCTCGTCCTCGAGTGCGGCACGGGCGGCCTCCGCGGCTGAGAGGCCCTGCTCGAGCCCGCCCCGCATCCGCTCCACGCGAGCGGCGTCGGCCGCCGTGTAGAGCCGGAAGCCGCCCGGCGAGCGAACCGGCCGCGTGAGCCCGTACCGCGACTCCCACGCACGCAGCAGCTCGGGAGTGACGCCCACCCGGCGCGCAAACTCGCCGATCCGAAGCTGCCCAGAGTCCGTCGCCATGGACATCATCATACAAACATTCAACAAACACTTGACGACAGCGACTCCATCCGGCTATCATTGCACAGACTCAATACAGAACCTATACAAGAACGACGCCCAGCAGTCTGAATGTCGACCCGAAAGGAAAGGAAGCAGCATGCCGCACAACATCGTTGAAACCGCACGAGAGGCAGGGACGTTCCAGACCCTGCTCAGCGCCGTCGATGCCGCCGGCCTCGGCGAGACCCTCGCCGAGGGAGGACCGTTCACCGTCTTTGCGCCGACCGACGACGCCTTCGCAGCGCTCCCGCAGGGGACCGTGCAGGGTCTCCTCGCAGACCCGCCCGCCCTCACCCGGGTGCTGACCTACCACGTCGTGCCAGGCCGGATCACCTCGGCCCAGATCACGAGCGACAGCGAGCAGAAGACGGTCGAGGGCAGCGTGCTCACGATCGCCCGCAACGGCGGGGTGACCGTCAACGACGCCACCGTGATCCAGTCCGACGTCGAAGCCGAGAACGGCGTCATCCACGTCATCGACCGGGTCCTGATCCCCGCCGCGTAGGCGGCCGCAACCGGAGGAACTCACATGAAGAAGCTAGGAACAGCAATCGTGGTCGCTGCCGCGGCCCTCGCAGCCGCCACCTCGATCTCGGCGGCCTCGCCGGCGAGGACGACGGCCATGGGCCAGAAGAACATCGTCCAGACGGCAGTCGCCGCCGGCCAGTTCAAGACCCTCGTGGCGCTCGTCAAGCAGGCCGGACTCGCCGGAGCCCTGTCCGGGCCCGGCCCGCTGACCGTGTTCGCTCCCACCGACGCGGCCTTCGCCAAGGTGCCGAAGGCGACGCTGGCCGCACTCGGCAAGAACAAGGCGCAGCTGAAGGCCGTCCTGCTCTACCACGTCGTCAAGGGCAAGGTCACCGCAGCGCAGGCCTCGATGCTCACCTCGACGAAGACGCTCGAAGGCGCCTCGTTCCCGATCCGCGTGTCCGGCACCAAGGTCTACGCCGGCGGCGCCCTGGTCACGAAGGCCGACGTGATGGCCTCGAACGGCGTCATCCACGTCATCAACAAGGTGCTCGTCCCGCCCAAGCAGTAGGCGTAGAGCGATGGAGCCCCGGCGCCGAACGAACGGTTGCCGGGGCTCGACTCGATCGGCCTGCCTACCCCGATGCCCGAATCAGTCTGGAACTATCCACGCCCGCCGCGCGTCGAGCCCTCCGGCAAGCGCGTCCGCGTCGTCCTCGGCCGCTCCGTCATCGTCGACACGACGCGGGCACACCGCGTCCTGGAGACGAGCCATCCGCCCGTCTACTACGTGCCGTTCGAGGACGTCGCCCCCGGCTCGCTCGAACCGTCTCGCGGCCGCACGACGTTCTGCGAGTGGAAGGGAGTGGCCTCGTACTACGACGCGATCGGCGGCGACGGCCGCCGGATCGACCGCGCAGCCTGGACGTACCACGATCCGTCGCCGGGTTTCGAGGCGATCCGCGACGCCGTCGCCTTCTACCCGGGCCTGATGGACGAATGCACGCTCGACGGAGAGCGGGTCGTAGCCCAGGAAGGCGGGTTCTACGGCGGCTGGATCACGAGCGAGATCGTGGATCCGTTCAAGGGCGACCGCAGCGTGATCGCTCCATGACGAATCGTCTCGCACCGTTGACTACCGCCGACCGCACTAGGCTTCAGGGCATCGAAGACCGCTCACTTCGGCGTGGCAATGCCCTGCTCGCGGCGGTCCACGCAGCGCAGGCGGCGGTGATCCTCGCGCTCTCGACCGACTTCTCGCTTCCGGTGACGGGCGCCTTCATGGAGGGCCCGCCGGGAAGTGGGCTGCCGAAGCAGGAGTTGCTCTTCGACCTCCGCATCGGCCCGCTCGTCGGCGCGTTCCTGTTGCTGGCAGCGCTCGACCACGCGCTCGTCGCGCTGCCGCCGTTCCGCGCACGCTACGAGCGAGCTCTCGCAGCGGGCGTCAACCCTTTCCGCTGGCTCGAGTATTCGCTGTCGGCATCGCTGATGGTTGTCCTGATCGCGATGCTGACCGGCATCGCCGACTACGTCGCGTTGCTCGCCCTCTTCGCCACGAACGCGGCGATGATCTTCCTCGGCTGGCTGATGGAGCTGCTCAACCCGCCAGACCGTGCCCGCACGCGCTGGCTGCCCTTCGTGCTCGGCTGCGTCGTCGGCGCCGTGGCCTGGATCGTCATCGCGGTGCAGATCGGTGTCTCGGCGGAGCGTGGACATGCACCGCCGACCTTCGTCTATGCGATCTTCGTCTCGCTCTTCGTTCTGTTCAACAGCTTCGCGGTGAACCAGGCCCTGCAATACAAGCGGCTCGGACGCTGGCGCGACTACCGCTACGGCGAGCGCTGGTATCTCTGGCTGAGCCTCGTCGCGAAGAGCCTGCTCGCATGGCAGGTCTTCGCGAACGTGCTCGTGCTCTAAAGGCCCTCGACCGGGCGCCCGGCAACGCGCTGCTTGTCCACCGCTCGGTGAGAGGGGTGGTCATCGGCTCCGCCTGCCGCGCGCTGTGATTCCTCGATCCGATGAATCGATCGAGGAGGTTCCGCGGTGATCCAGCAGGGTCAGGTGTTCAAGCTGAAGGCGAGGTGCGCGGACGGGGAGCCTTTGTGGGCCTACCGGTATCGCGTTGCAGGTCGCGGTTCGGCGAGGTTGCAGGTGGGCGGGTTCGGCAGTAGGGCCGAGGCACAGAGGGCGCTTCAGAACAAGCTCGCCCGGCTCTTCCCTGGCGGCCGTGCGGGCACTCTGAAGCTCGGCGAGTGGGTCGCGGAGTACCTGGATACGCATCAGGGTGAACGCGTCACGGTCGCGAAGCTTCGTTGGCTGCTTGGGAAGGCGACCGCCGCGCTGGGTGACGTGCCGCTTGCCGAGCTCTCGCCTGAGCAGGTCTTCGCGTGGCGGCTCACGGTTCCCGAAGGGCACCGCTTCGAGGCGACGCAGGCGTTGCGGCAGGTGCTGAACCGGGCGGTCGTCTGGAGGCTGATCGAGGAGAACCCCGCCAAGCGCGTGCCGAATCCCGGCCGGCGCTGTCGGGAGCAGCGGCCGTTCGAGTCCTGGGAGCAGATCCGGTCGCTCGCCGATCGGCTTGGGCCGACTGTCGGGCCGATGGTCGTGTTCGCAGCCGCGACCGGACTTCGACCCTCGGAGCTGTTCGCGCTCGAACACGGCGACATCGATCGCGCCGCCGGTGTCGTCCAGATCCGCCGGGCGTATGCGAACGGACGTGTCAAGCACACCAAGACGCGGTTGAGCAGACGCGCGGTTCCGCTCCAGGCGATCGCACTCGAGGCGCTCGACCAGCTTCGGCCGCGGGACGATAGCCCGCTGCTCTTCCCGAACACACGCGGCGGCCACCTCGACTTCCGCAACTTCAACCGCCGCCACTGGAAGCCTGTCCAGAAAGAAGTCGGGATCGACCCGCTGCGCGACCTCTACGACCTGCGCCACACCTACGCCACCTTCGCGCTCCGCGCCGGCGTCCCGGTGTTCGCCCTCTCGCGGTTCATGGGCACGAGCATCGCGATGATCGACCTCCACTACGGCCACCTCGCCATCGACAGCTACCAGCACGCCGTCTCGCTTCTCGACGCGCTCGCGCTCGAGCGGGCGGTGGACGCTGGGTGGACGTCGAACCGGAGGCCCGCAAAGCCGCACAGCGACTCGGTTTCCAGGCCGCGCGGAAGGCGTTCGCGGCGGGTGGTGGACGCTCGGTGGACGTCGAGATCAGAAGCCGTCACGACCAGCGCTGTCAGAAGGGGCTGATTAGCAGGAACTTCGCGAAGCCCTCTGACGGACTCGAACCGTCGACCCCCTCCTTACCATGGAGGTGCTCTACCGACTGAGCTAAGAGGGCACTTCGGTCATTCTAGGCGGTTTCCGCCGCCGTGCTGATGCTCGCCGCGGGGGATTGCGGACTCACGGCTCCTGCCGATACACGGGGCATGGCTACCGGCCCCAGTTCGACGCAGCGTGTCGGAGGCGCGGCACGCACCGGTGTCGTCGGGACGATCGTCGCCGCCTTCGCGTTCTTCGACGGCGTCTTCCTGGGCGCGCCGATCGCGGTGCTCGCGGCCTCGCTCCGGCCGTTGCTCGTCTTCATCGCGGCGGCGATCGCGGTCAGCCTCCTCAGCATCGCCTGCTGTAGGTGGGTCGATCGGCGATGGGACGACTGGTTCTCGGGCAACGGCAAGCGGATCGAGAAGAGGCTCGAGACGATGCGGGCGAGCCGCCTGATGCAGCGTCCGGTGGCGTGGATCCAGCACGGCTCGGACCGCCAGTACGCAATCGCCGCGGCGGTCGTGAACCCGATCCTCGTCGTCGCGCTGGCTCGGTCGGTCGTCGGCAAGCCGATCGGTGAGCGCCGGATCCTGCTCGGATCCATCGCCTACGCCGTCCCGTACGTGGCGATGTGGTCGCTCGTCGGATTCGTGGTCGGTTCCACCTTCGGATAGACGGAGCCCGTCGGGTCGACCCGGCAGGATAGGGCGGTGACGTCGGCCGAGAGCTACTTCGCGCTCGTGCGGGTCGCGCCGGCGCGGCGACTGATCTACGCGCTCTCCGCCGCCTGCATCTCGTTCGGGATGCTGCCGCTCGCGATCATCCTGAGCGTCCAGGAGGCGACCGGGTCGTATCCGAACGGCGGCTACGCGATCGCGTGCTTCGGGGTCACGGCAGGGCTCTCGGCGCCGTTTCGCGGCCGGCTCGTCGATCGCCGCGGTGCACGCTGGCTGCCTGCGCTGGCCGCGAGCTGCGGCGCGTGCCTCGTCCTGCTCGACGCTCTGGGCCGGCTCGACGCGCAGACGTGGGTGCTCGTCGGTCTCGCCGGCCTTGCGGGCCTCGTTGTGCCGCCGCTCTTCGCGTCGGCCCGGGCCGTCTGGCCGCACGCGGTCGAGCCGCCGCTCGTGCGCCGCGGGTACGCGGTGACGTCGCTGATCAACGACGTGGGGCAGGTGGCGGGACCGGCGCTTGCCGGGCTCCTGTTCGTGGTCGCCGGCTGGACGGTGCTGCCTCTCTGTGCTGCAGCTCTGCTGCTTTCGGCGGCCCTGTCGGTGTCGCGCACGGAGGGCGAGAGGCCGCGGCCCATGCCGCATCCGATGCCTTCGCTGCGCGGAAACCGGGCCCTGATCGGGCTGCTCGTGATCTCGGTGCTCGTCGGAGTGGCAGGCGGGCTCGTGCAGGTCGCCGTGCCAACTCTGGCCTCTGTGTGGGACGCGAGCTCGCTCGCGGGGCCGCTGCTCGCCGCTTTTGCGCTCGGGAGCGTGCTCGGCGCCCTGTGGTTCGGGAGCAGGAACTGGCACGGGCACGTCCTCGACCGCTACCTCGTCTGCGTGCTCGCGCTCGGGATCCTGATCGCGCCGATCGCATTCGCGGCCGGCCCGTCCGCCCTCGCGGTCGGCCTGCTGATCGCAGGTCTCGCCTTCGGTCCTGCCACGGTGTCGCTCTTCGAGAGCCTCGACTTGCTGGCGCCCGGGAGCGGCGCCGAGGCCCTGACGTGGGTGGCAACGGCCGAGGCGAGCGGCTGGGCTGGTGGGTCGGCAATCGCGAGCCCGCTCGTCCTCCACGTCGGCACGTGGGCGCCGTTCGTGATCGGATCGCTCGTCCTCGTCGTCCCCGTCGCGCTCGCATTCGTCCTGCGCCAGCGCGCGAGCTGAGGCGTCCCGGCCACACGAAGGCCTGGGGGGCGTCTGCTAAGGTCGCCCCTTCGCGTCGCCGACGTATCTGCCATGCGAACGCACCGGCCGACAGCCCGCAGCACGCTCCTCGTTCTTGCCGCCGCAGCGGCGGTGTGCGCCGCCGCGAACGGTCGGGAGGCGGGGGCGCGACCGGCCGCATCGGGTGTGCCGGCGCGGATGCTCTTCCCCGTGATCGGCCCGGTTACCTACAGCGACGACTTCGGCGACCCTCGCTGGCAGGGCGGCCACGAGGGCAACGACATCGTCGCCGACTGGCGCGCTCCCGTCGTCGCGGTCGAGGCCGGCCGCGTCGTCTTCTGGACGCGCTCTGCGAGCGCCGGCTGCATGCTCTACCTGTACGGCAAGAGCGGCACGAGCTACCGCTACATCCACCTGAACAACGACCTCACCGCACGCAACGACAACCGCGGCGGGTGCGTGCCGGGCGTGTCGTTCGCACCGGGCCTGCGCGACGGCCAGGACGTTCGGGCAGGACAGCTGATCGGCTACGTCGGCGACTCCGGAGATGCAGACGGGATCCACCCTCATCTCCATTTCGAGGTCCACCCGGACGACGGGGCCGCGGTCTCGCCGTACCGCTTCCTCAAGCGCGCCGAGCCCCTTTCCGCGCCCGAGGGAACGACGGACGAGTCCGCCCTCCCGCTGCCGACGCGGCCGCGGCCGCTCGAGTAGGCATCGTCACCCCCGCGGCCGGCGCTGCCGCGCGTGCTGCTTTGCGGCAACGCCGCTCCTGTGTCAGACTCGGGATCTCCGCCGGCGATGGTCTCGGGCGGCTCGCGGGGAAGTGGGGGGATCATGGCCGCAGCTGGAACTCCAGTCGTCTTCATCCACGGCCTCTGGTTGCACGCCGACTCGTGGGGCGCGTGGGTCGACCTCTTCCGGGAGCGGGGGTACGCGCCGATCGCCCCCGGCTGGCCCGGCGACTCGGACAGCGTGGAGGAGACGAACAGCCGGGCCGGGCTCGTGGCGGGGTACGGCATCGACGAGGTCGTCGGGCACTACGCGCGGACGATCGCCGACCTCGAGACGAAGCCGATCGCGATCGGGCACTCGTTCGGCGGCCTGATCGTGCAGAGGCTGCTCGGCCAGGATCTCGTCGCAGCCGGCGTCGCGATCGATCCCGCGCCGATCAAGGGCATCCTCTACCTGCCTCCCTCGGCGCTGCGCGTCGCGTCGGTCGCGTTGCGGAACCCGGCCAACCGCAAGCGCGCCGTCCCGCTCACGCGCGAGCAGTTCCGCTACGGGTTCGGCAACGCCTTGCCCGAGCAGGAGTCCAACGAGCTCTTCGAGCGCTGGGCCATCCCGTCACCGGGCCGGCCGCTCTTCGAGGCCGCGGTCGCGAACTTCTCGCCCGGGTCGGCGGCGAAGGTGAACACGGCCAACGCGACGCGCGGGCCGCTCCTCGTCACCGCGGGCGGGCAGGACCACACCGTGCCGGCCTCGATCAGCAGGGCGACGGTCAAGCGGTACGCGTCCTCGCCCGCCGTCACCGAGCTCAGGGAGTTCCCGGACCGGGGACACTCGCTTGCGCTCGACCACGGCTGGCGCGACGTCGCCGACAGCGTGCTCGCCTGGCTCGAGAAGCAGTCGCTTTAGTGCGATGCGGCCGCCGGCGCCGCCTTGTAGGGTCCTTCGCCGAGAGGAGGCGCCAGGGACGTGGCCGATTCCGGGGGTGCGCCGCGCAAGCAGCCGAAGAAGCGAGTGCCGAGGCACGATCCGGCGAGCAAGTTCCCAAGGCGAACGTACGAGCGCGAGCTGCTGCGTCTCCAGGGTGAGCTCGTCAAGCTCAAGGAGTGGGTGCGCACCTCCGGGCAGCGCCTCGTGATCGTGTTCGAAGGCCGGGACGCGGCCGGCAAGGGCGGTGCGATCAAGCGTGTCACCGAGTACCTGAACCCGCGCGTCGCGCGCGTCGTCGCGCTGCCCGCGCCCACAGAGCGCGAGCAAGGTGAGTGGTACTTCCAGCGCTACATCGCCCACCTGCCGGCTGCCGGCGAGATCGCGCTCTTCGACCGGAGCTGGTACAACCGCGCCGGCGTCGAGCACGTGATGGGCTTCTGCACGCCCGACGAGTACCGCCGCTTCCTCCACCAGTGCCCGATCTTCGAGCGCCTCCTCGTCGAGGACGGCTTCATGCTCGTCAAGTACTGGTTCTCGGTCTCAGACGACGAGCAGGAGCGCCGCTTCCGCTCCAGGCTCGAGGATCCGTTGCGAAGCTGGAAGCTCTCGGCGATCGATCTCGAGTCGCGGGCGCGCTGGGTCGAGTTCTCGCAGGCGAAGGACGAGATGTTCGTCCACACCGACATCCCCGAGGCGCCCTGGTACGTCGTCGAGGGCGACGACAAGCGCCGCGCCCGCCTCAACTGCATCGCGCACCTGCTCTCGATCGTCCCCTACGAAGACGTGATCGAGACCCCGCTGGAGCTCCCGCCGAGGCCGGCGGGCAACCACTACGAGCGCCCGCCGCGCGAGCTCTTCCGCTACGTGCCCGACCACGCGGCGACGCTGCTCGAGTGACCCGCGGGCGACGGTTAGCGTCCCGGTGAGCGCGGCAAGCTTGAGCAGCCAAACCGAGCCCGTCAGCCCGAAGACGGTGCCGGCGAAGCCCATCACCGGCGTTGATCACGCGGCAGCCGCAGTGGGAACACGTCGGCGCGAGCGCATGGATAGCACACTGAAGCTGTCGAACACGTGCGTCTCGTCGCCCTGCCGGAGCTCGAAGGCCTTGTCGTAGTCGTTGCCGCAGACCTCACACGTGGCCATCTACGCCTCCGCGCCTGCCTGGCCCGCCCCCGATTCGCCGTTCACGATCCACAGCGATCGGCTACCCGCACGGGCGCACGAGAAACGCATCCGCAACTGCGGGCCGGGCTTCGCCGCCACACCCGTGTCTCGGCCGCCCGCCCGACGGAGATCCACCGAACGTGGAAGCGAGGGAGGGTGAGGGGAGAGGCAGCGGCCGCGCGTCCGGACGGCGTTCAGCCGGTTGGCGCCCGGCCGACGAGGAAGAAGGTCTCGGTCGAGCCCTTGCCCTTGAGGTCGACCTGGCCTCGGGGCTCGACGACGAACGCCCCGGTTGTCGCGGCGGCAATCGATGCCGAGACCTGGACCCGGCCCGGCTCCGACGACGCCTCGAGACGGCTCGCGACGTTGACCGCGTCGCCCCACAGGTCGTAGACGAACTTGTTGGTGCCGATGACGCCGGCGACGACGGGACCGTTGTGGATCCCGATCCGAATTCGCCACGGCGGGCCCGCCGCGTCGACGACCGACAGCATCGTCAGCGCGAGATCGGCGGCGGCATGGATGTGGCCTGCGATCGAGCCGGAGTCCGACTCCGGGGCCGAGCGCGGGAGGCCAGCCGCGGCGAGGTAGGCATCGCCGATCGTCTTGATCTTCTCGACGCCGAGGGCCGCGCACGCCGAATCGAACCCGGAGAACATCTCGTTCAGCGACGACACGACCGTCGCGACCGGGAGTCGGGCGGAGATCTCGGTGAAGCCGACGAAATCGGAGAAGACGACAGCGATGTCGTCGAAGCGATCGGCGATCAGGCGCTCGCCGCCGTTGAGCCGATCGATGATGGACTGCGGCAGGATGTTCAACAGGAGGTCACGCGACCGGGCTCGCTCGACCTCCAGCTCGGCCATGACCCGGTCGATGAGGCCCGTGTTCGCGTCCCGCGCAAGCTCGACCTCGCGAAGCGTCGTCTCGAGCTGCCCGACGCGGCGGGCCAGCCGGGCCGCCTCCTTCCGGAGCGCCGCCTCGGGCTCGTCAAGCTCCGAACCCGTGGCCCGTGGGTTCATCACGTTCCGAGCAGGAGGGTCACAAACGTGGAGTTGAGGAAACGGCTCGACGACGTGCCCGAGATTGGACCGATCTCGCCGTAGCAGTACAGCCCGGCGAGGGCGACGGATGGGCCGAGCTCGGTCCGGGCGAGCGCGACCTCCGTGCTCGCCCGGGAGCCGAGGAGCATCCGCCGGACGACGCAGGAGAACATCAGCGCCGCTTCCGGTGGGGTCCCCGCCGGAAAGTCGGCCGTCGCCGCGGCGAGGGACTGGCGGGTGCCCGACAGGATGTCCTCGGTCGTCGCGGTCGTGAGCTGGACCGTCGAGCCGACGGGGATGGAGGCCAACACGCTCAGGGCGCCGGATGAGGCATCTGACCCGGTGACGGCGCGCAGGTAGGACTCGTTGGCCCCGACCTCCCGGACGGCGAGCGGGTTGCTAAAGGACACCGTGACGTCGAGGTAGCGGGCCAGGAATTCCACCGCCGGGCGGCCATCGATCTCGTCGATCTGCCTGGGAGCGGAGCGTGTGATCACCCCGCTCGCGCCGAGTGACCGCCAGCCGGTCCCGACCGCGATCGAATACGCGACGGGTCCCGAAAACAGGAGCACCGCGACGCCCTCGCTCGTGACCCGCTCGTTGCAGAACTGCCACGACCGCCCCCCCAAGCCCAGGTTGCGGCGGGCCGATCCTCCCCCGACGACGACAACGCCGTCCGGCAGTGCGGCGGCGAGGGCGTCGAGCGTCCGCTGCGGCTCGACGATGACTGAGTCGGCGAACACGACGCAGATCTTCGGATCGCGATCGCTCTTCGAACGCGCCTCGGCGATCGCGGCCCGACAGGCGCCGTCGACGTCGCGGTCGAGCCCGAGGCCGAGGCCGGCTGAGATATCGATGTCGTCGGACGCGAAGAGCGCCAGCGAGATTGAGTCCTCGAGAAAGCCGTGGGTGGACGACATCTCGGCCGACGAGGTCGAGCCCATCAGGGCACAGCCCGGAAACGCGTCACGGACGGTGGCCACGAGCGACGGGTCGAAGCTGTCGAACGCGGCGACGAGGAACCCGGCCTGCGGCGCCAGCCCGTCCAGCTGGTCGCGGCACTGGTCGATGGCGATCGCGATCGCATCGGCCGCGTCGACGTCATCGCTGTGCCCGACCGCCATCCTCAGCATAGTTCGCCTCCGCGCCGATCATAACGGCGCATCGGGATCGTGACGATCGGCGCGCCGCGGGCGTGCCCGCAAGGCGGCCGCCTCTGGGGTGCGGCCGTCGAGACGTAGGCGGCAATCGTCCCTGGCGCGATGCTGGTGCCGGTCAGAACCGCCAGCGGGTCTCGCTGAAGGTGTCGCCCCGGCTCAACGACGCGGATCGCACGCACTGACGCGCAGGGGTCCGAACCGTGCACCGCGTCGACACGCTGGAGCTCACCTGGTTCGAGAGCGAGGCCCCCACGAAAGAGCCGTGCCCGACTGTTGGCGTCCTCGCGGGTACTCGGGCAGGGAGGGTGCAGACTTGGCTTCGGTTCTGTAGCTGTGGCGCGGAGTGGGGGCGGGAGGATTCGAACCTCCGTAGGCTGAGCCGACGGGTTTACAGCCCGTTCCCTTTGGCCGCTCGGGCACACCCCCTTGGAGCGCGGGGCATTGTAGCCTCCGCCCTGTGAAGCGGTTCGACGCGATCGTCGTGGGAGGCGGCCCGGCCGGCTCGACGACGGCATACAGGCTCGCCGAGGCCGGCGCGTCGGTGCTGCTCGTCGACAAGGCGCGCTTCCCGCGCGACAAGCCGTGCGGCGGCGGGATGACGATGCGCGCGGTCCGGAACTGCCCGGTCGACCCGACTCCTGTCGTCGAGGACATCGTCGACATGGTCGAGCTTCGGTTCTGCTACGACGACGTGGTCGTCCGGAAATCGCAGCGGCCGTTCTGCTGGATGACGCAGCGCCGGCGGCTCGACGCGTTCCTGCTCGACTGCGCGCGCGAGCGCGGGGTGGAGGTGCGCGAGGGGATCTCGCCGCAGATCGAGGAGGGGAACGTCGTCGTCCTCGACGGCGAGCGATTCGCCGCGGACGCGCTCGTCGGAGCGGACGGGGCGAACGGGGTGACGGGCAAGGCCGTCGGGCTCGGGCAGGCGATCCTCTACGGCGTCGCGTACGAGGGGAACGTTCCCTACGGCACGATCGCGCGCGAGCGGTACGAGCGCCGCGTCGTAATCGAGCTCGCGGGGATTCCCGGCGGCTACGGCTGGGTCTTCCCGAAGGCAGATCACGCGAACGTCGGCGTCGGCGCGTGGATCGAGGAGGGTCCGCGGCTGCGCGACCACCTGCGCCGCCTCTGCGAGGCGCACGACCTCGACCCGGCCGACCTCGAGAGCCTGCGCGGACACCGGCTGCCGCTGCGAATGAAGGGCACGCGGATTGCAGGCGAGCGCGCTCTCCTCGTCGGCGACGCCGCCGGGCTCATCGATCCGGTCTCGGGCGACGGGATGTACGAGTGCTTCGTCTGCTCGCGGCACGCGACGAACGCGATCCTCGACCTGCTCGCCGGACGGGCAGCGACGCTCGAGCCCTACGAGGCGGCGATCGACGCCGCTCTCTCGCCGCTCCACTTCGCCTCGTGGAAGCTCAAGAAGGCGCTCGACCGCTGGCCACGCGCGTCCTGGCGCGTCGCGCGCACGGCGCTCCTCTGGCGCAGCATCGAGGGCCTGCTCCAGGGCGAGCTGAACCATCCGGGCGAGCAGCGAGGGCTCGCTCGCGTTCCCCTGCGGGCGCTGGCCCTGCTCGGCCGCTCGTAGCGACCGTCGGCTTCCGGGACGAGGCCGCCCTCGATCGAGGGATGGCAGCCTCGCCGAGCTTGAGCCTCCGTTCGAGCGAGCGAGAACGAGGGATACGCGGCCGATGCCTCACCCGTGGCTCGGCGCGTCAGCTCGGTCCTGATCTTCCTCTTCCTGGCGTCTCTCGCCGTCTCGCCCGCCGAGGCGGAGAAGGCGACGTCCAGCGCGTGCCTCAACCGGCCCTATTCGTATGCCGGCCTCCAGAGCGCACGGAAGGCGCACGGCGTGGCTGCGACCCTCGTGCCGGTGAAGGCCCCCTTCGTCGCCGACGGGCACGTCGGCGGCTGGATCGGCGTCGGCGGGACCGACGCCGGCCCCGGCGGCGTCGCGGAGTGGATCCAGATCGGCTTCGCGGCCTTCGGCCCCGGGCGCAAGATCCGGATGTACTACGAGGTGACCGTCGCGGGCTCGAATCCTCGCTACGTCGAGCTCGACGACAGCGTGCGGCCCGGCGCCAAGTACCGCTTCACGGTGCTCGAGATGTCCAAGCGGCGCACGTGGTGGCGCGTGTGGGTCGACGGCAAGCCGGTCAGCCCTCCGATCCACCTCCCGGGCAGCCACGGAACCTGGTATCCGCAGGCGGTCGGCGAGAACTGGAACGGCGGTACCGGCACGTGCAACCAGTTCGCCTACCGCTTCGAGGACATCAAGCTCTCGCGCGGGAACGGCGGCGTCTGGCGACCGCTCGAGAAGAGCTACGTCTTCGAGGATGCCGGCTACCGGGTCGTGAAGTCGCGCGTCGCGGGCACCTTCCTCGCGACGAATCTCTGACGAGCCGCGTCGACCCGCGTCAGCGGATCGTCACCGGCGTGCCGACGTGCATCAGCTTGGCGAGCCTGAGAATGTCCTCGTTCCGCAAGCGGATGCAGCCGTGGGAGACCTGGCCCGGCAGGAGCTGCGGCAGGCTCGTTCCGTGGACGCCGACGAAGCCGCCGCCCGGCCAGTCGGTCAGCACGGCCGAACGAGCGCTCGTGCCGAACGCGATCGGCCCGTAGAAGGGGCTGTCGAAGCCGGCGAGCTTGGTGCGGATGTAGAACTCTCCGGGCGGCGTGGGCCAGTACGCCTTGCCGACGCCGATGCGTGCGGTGAAGACCGTGACGCCGTTCCGCTTCAGCGTCGCCGTGAACTTCGCGCGGTCGATGTAGAGGTGGGTGTTCACGGTGTAGAGGTCGCCGAGGAAGCGCTTCGGCACCCAGCCGGTCGAGTTGTTCGGAAGGATCGGCAGGCGCACGCGGTACCACATCTCGCTCGGGCTCTTGGCGAGGCGCTCGAGCACGACGACCAGGTTCTGCGTGTCGTCCGGCGTCCTCGTCTGGAGCGTCGTGATCGCGGGAGCCGACAGACGCGGCTTGGTCCTTACGACCGCGGTTCTCGCGACGGGCGCCCAGTTCGCGACCTTGGCGTTCGTCAGCCTGGTGGACTGAGGGAACTTCCCGGTGACGACGATCGCGAAGGTTCGCTTCGGCGCGGTTCCGCGACCGGTGGACGCCGCGAACTGAACCACGTACTCGCCGACGGTCGTCGGGCGCCAGCGGAAGATGGCGTGAGACTTCGTACCGTGGGCGTAGGTCGCGACCCTCGCGCCTTCGGGGAGCCCCTGCCTCGGCTCGATGTTCACGGTCGCGCCGCGCGTCGAGGTCGAGGCACCGAGCCAGAACGTGATCAGCTTGCCCGCCGTGACCGTGAACCGGTGCTTGTCGGCCTGCGTCGGCGGCGTCCACGCGACCGTGCCGGCCTGAGCTCCTCGCGCACTCGGGATCAGGAGCAGGAACGCGAGCGCCGCGACGCCGAGCGCCACGGCCAAGGACGTCAGCGGCGGCTGTGCCGTACGCGCTTCGGAGGTGGAATTCTCCTGCATTTCCAGAGAGTTAATCGCGAAGTTCGAAAGGATTCAAGGGGACTGGAGGGCGGCCGTGGGGGCCGCCCTCCAGTGCTTCGATCTCGCTAGCCGGTTACCTTCGGCGGGGTCTTCGAGACCGTCGCGGGCTTCGGCTTCGGCTTCGGCTTCTTGACCACCTTCGCCGGCTTCAGCGGCGCAGTCTTCACGAGCGCCGCGTCGCGGTCCCTGACCTTCTTGCCCGACTCGGAGGTGCCGACCACCCGTGCGACGTTCAGGAAGTCGTTCTCAACGCCGCTGCGCGTGCAGGTGTAGGTGACGGACTTTCCGGCTGCCAGGTCACCGATCGACCGGTCGCAGCCCGGCGCCTTCGGATCGGTGACCGTGACGTCGGTCAGATCCTCGTCACCATTGTTCGTCACCGTGATCTGGAAGGTCGCGGTCTGGCCCTTCGAGATCGTCTGCGAGTTCGGGTTCTTCACGATCGAGATCGCCGGATGCAAGACGGGCTTCGGCGGCTTCAGCGGCACGGTGACCGTGACATGCGCCGAGTCGTTGTCCGTGACTTTCCCGCCGGTCGGCGGGGTGCCCGTCGCGACCGCGACGTTCGTGAAGCTCGCCTGGACGCTCGCCCGCGTGCACTGGTAGCTGACCTTCGCGCCCGGAGCCATCGAGGCGAGACCCGGGGTCTGCGCCGACGTCCTCGCGCAGCCCGGTGCCTGGGCATCGGTCACGGTCACGTTCGTGAGCGTCACGTTGCCCGTGTTCGTCACCACGATCGTCCACGTCGCCGTCGAGCCCTTCGGGATCGTCTGCTCATCCGGGCTCTTCGTCACCTGGATGCCCGGGGTCCCCTGCACCGACGGAGGCGGCGGCGTCGTCGGCGGAGGCGGCGTCGGCGGCGGAGGCGGCGGGGGCGGCGGGGGCGGAGGCGGCGGGGGCGGAGGCGGAGGCGGAGGCGGCGGGGGCGGCGGGGGCGGAGGCGGGGGCGGGGGCGGAGGCGGAGTCGCCGTCACAGTCAGCGGCTCACATGCGCCCGACCGTGCCGGGTAGTTCGCATTGCCCTGGTAGTCCGCCTTGTAGGACATGTCGCTCGTCGTCGTGAACGAGCTCGTCTCGGCGGTGCCGTCCGCTGCCAGCGCCACGGTCTGGTCGACCGACTGCCCCGTGCAGTTGATCGTCGTGTAGCGGTGGAAGATCACGTTCCCGGTCGGGTTCGGAACCGACGCAGGCGTCCCCTCTGCCTTCGCGACGAACACCTTGTCGTGGACGACCGTTCCCGACACGACCGACGTGACCACGTCGTGGTTCGCGTTGTGAATGTCTGTTCGCGCGGTGGCGTCGGCCCAGTTCTTGACTGCGTTGCCGCTGTCGCCGGCCTTCCCGTCACCGGTTGAGCGGCTGAGCGTGATCCCGCCCACGATGACGTTCGTCGACGCACTGACAGTCGTCACTCCCGGGCTCGTGTTGGTCAGCGTGACCGTGCACTCGCCCGTGGTGCCGACCGTCTGGCAGTTCGAGGCGCTGAGCGTGCCGGGCCCGCTCACCTTGTTGAAGAAAACCACGGTGCCTGCCGGCGCGTTCACGTACCCGCTGCCGCTGTTCACGTTGACGTGAGCGGTGAAGACGTGCGGCGAGCCGACCGGGTTGTTCGCGGTGGGTGGATTGAGCTGGATGTTCGCGTCGACGACCGTCAACGGCTCGCACGCCCCGTCCGAAGGCAGGAACGAGCTGTCACCCGAGTAGTGAGCCCTGAAACCGTACGAGCCGGGGGAGGACACGGTCTGCGCGAATCCAACGGCGTCCGCGACGCCGCCGCTCAGCGCGACCGGGCTCGAGGTGGCCGCCGGATTGCCGGTGCACGTTCCGTTCGTGAACCAGTCGAACGTCACGGTTCCGCCGGGCGTGCCCCCGGAGCCGGTGACGAGTGCCTGGTCGTGCACGATCGTCCCGACCTCGACCGTCGTCACGATGCTGTGCCCCGCGTTGTGGATCGCGGTCGCCGTGCTCGAGGTCTTCTTGCAGTCCGTCGGCCGGTTCGCCGTCGCCGACGGGCCGGCAACCGGGTGCTCCGCGGACGGATTGCCCCATGCTCCGACAGCGAGCGGATACAGCGTGATCGACGTCTGCGACGTCGGAATCGTGAAGTTGCCGCTGAACTGCCAATTGTTGCCGCTATTGAACGCCCCGGACCCAACCAGGTGCGTCATGGCGGCATCGTCGTAGACGCGAACGTCGGCGTTGTTCCGGCTGCTGTCTGCGACATCCGCCGACACGGTGTACGTCACCTTCCCGAAGCAATCCATGCTCACCTGAATCTCTGGATGATGCGCCGTCGCAATCGGGGCCATTACCAACATGGCCGCGACCAGCACGCCGACGAGCGCACCGAGTCCCAACTTTGTCCTCATCACTCCACCCAACCCCCAACTCGATGATTACGCCGCGAGAGACAGCGTCTGATTTGTTTCTGCCCTGATTTGTGCTTCTAGACCGCAGCCCCACTTCCCCGGTGGGTCTGCGCACTTCTTCGCAAGCAGTCTATGGGGCTCCTCGCGAACGCGGCGCCTACGTCAGTCTAGGTTGACCCTACCCAAGACGGTGAGTAAGCCAATCACGGTTTTGTAAGGGAAAAAAGGCCTCCACCGCGGTCCACCCGATCGGCGGGCGCCGGCGCGACCTTTCAGCGGTGTCGGCCACCACGCCCAGGCCCGAGAATGGGCCGCTGTGGGCCTCATCGTCGAGATCGCGACGCCGGAGCTCCTGCCGGACCTCGTCCGGCGGCTGTCCGAGCACGGCTGCCTGACGCACGCGGTCGGCGACCGGGTCTGCCGCATCGTGCATCCCGGCGCGCACGACGCCGAGGAGGAGCTGCACGAAGTGCGCTTCTTCGTCCGTGCCTGGCAGGCCAGGCACGGCGTCGAGGCGACGGTGAGCTCCGACGGCTGAGGCCGCTACGGGCCGACGGCCCGGAGCATCGGGTTCTCGATCAACCCGCGCTCGTACGCGTGGCGGACGGCCTCGGTCCGGCTGCTGACCTCGAGCTTGCGATAGATGTTCGTCAGGTGGAACTTGATCGTCTGCTCGGACAGCCAGAACTGACGCGCGATCTGCTTGTTCGAGAGGCCGTCGGCAAGCGCCCGCAGGATGTCGGTCTCCCGCTGCGTGAGGCCGGAGTGAGGCGTATCGGCGGCGGTCGGCCGGGCCACGACCGGGAAGAACACGTTCCCGTCGACGGTCTGCCGGATCAGTGACGACAGGTCGGCCGGATCGATGCGCTTGACGATGTAGGCGGCCGCGCCGCGCTGCAGCGCCGCGTCGATCACCTCCGGCTCCTCGCTCGCCGAGAGCACGACGGCCTTGACCTCGGGATGGCGCTCTCGAAGGGCCTCGAGGCACTTGAGACCGTCCATGCCGGGCATCCGTAGGTCGAGGAGGACGACGTCCGGTGACGTCTGACGGACGAGCGGTACGACCTGAGCGCCCGAGGTCGTCTCGGCGACGATCTCGATCTCGGCATCGTCTGCCAGGGCCATACGGATCGCCTCGAGCATCAACTGATGGTCGTCCGCGATCAGAAGCTTGAGCCGCACTTCGCTTGACCTCCGGTTGCCGAATTCATGGGGCACGCCACGCCCCGGGAACCCACGATGGACCGCTCTCGGCTGGAGGTAAATCCCCCACGCGGGGGATTCCCAACGCTTGTGCGATATGCCGCGAACTACGTGTCGGAGTCGCCGTCGGCGTTCGCCGCCCTCGGCAGAGTCAGGAACTCGAAGACGATTGCGGGGTCGAAGTGCGATCCGGCCTTGTCCTCGAGCTCGGCCAGTGCGAACTCGACCGGCAGCGGCTCGCGGTAGGGCTGCGGGTTCGTCATCGCGTCGAAGGCGTCCACGACGGCGAAGATCCGCGCCGCCAGCGGGATCTCGAGCCCCCGGAGCCCGCGCGGATAACCGGTGCCGTCCCAGCGCTCGTGGTGGCAGGCGATCACCTGCCGTCCGAGGCCGTTCATGCACTCGAGCGGGGCAACGATGCGCTCGCCGAGCCAGGGGTGCTCCCGAACCTCGTTCAGCTCGTCCGAGGTCAGCGGGCCCTGCTTGGCGAGGATGTCGATCGGGATCCCGATCATCCCGATGTCGTGGAGCCGGAAGCCTGCGGTGAGCTGCGGGTCGGCAACGAGCTCCCGCGCGATCCGCTCGGTCAGCTGCCGCCCGAGCCGGGTGACGCGCTCGGTGTGCGCGGCCGTCTCGCCGAACCGGCCGCGGCGGTAGTCGTGAAGCTCGAGCGCACGCGCCAGCGACTCGACGATGCTGGCCGCCGTGGACGCATACGCGTCGCCACCGCCGCCTCCTGCCGGCTGCGCTGTCGCTTGCTGGTTCTCGTCCTGTACCGCGGCCATGTGGTGTCGCACGGCGGCACCCGAGTTCGGAACGGTCTGCCGGCCGATGGGTAACAGGATCGTCAACGGCTCGCGATCGCGCGTCCCTCGAACGGGGCATCAGGAGCCCTGGCGCAGGCTTAGAACTCGGTTCAGAATGACGCTTCGCCGGTCGGGTGCGCTCGACGGTGCGAGGCAAGGACGCAGCGGAACGCCGATATCGAGCGAGATATCGGCGTTTCCGAGGACGCAGCATTGCGTCGTCGAGCGCAGCCGACCGGCACAAGACTTCATTTTGAATCGAGTTCTTGGAGCTCGAAGACGACGGCAGGCTGCGCCGGCCTGTAGTCGAAGTCGACGTACGAGACGTTCGCGAGCACTGCCTCCCTCAGCCGGTCCCGACTGCCGAAGCTCTCGTGGATGTGACCGAAGACGTGGAGGCGAAGGCGGTCGAGCTCGCCGAGCCGGAGCGCGAGCGTCGACGAGCCGGCGCGTCTTCCGTCCACGACCAGGTCGCCGTGCCCGAGCGGCGGGCCGTGCGTGACCAGCACGTCGACATCGGGTGGGACGAGCGCCCAGACGCCTTCGAGCTCGGCGTCGTCGCGCATAAAGGCCCAGTCGTGGAACGTCGGGATCCATGGCGACCCGTGGACGGCGAGCCCTTCGACGGTCGTCGTCTCGTCGCAGAGGTACGTCCACGGGAGGGCGCGCATCAGCTCCGGGTCGGCCTCGGCGACGAAGTCGTGGTTGCCGGCGATCCCGACGATCGCGCCGGCATCGGCGCGGTCGAGCCAGTCGGCAAAGGGGCCCTCGACGAAGCGGCGCTGGAAGTCGAGCCGGTGATCGCTGACGGGACAGACGTCTCCTGCGACGAGGAGCACGTCGCACGGCGGGACGTCGGGAAGGTAGCCGTGGAGGTCGGCGGTCGCGGCGATCCGGCGCGTGGTCGGCTCCATCGGCGGGCCGAGTATCTCGCGTAGCCCGTGCCGCGATACGAGCCGCCTACGGCCCGTCGGTCAGGAGGGAGCTGCGGCGGCGAGCCGCCGCTCGAGCGCATGGCGCGCTCGGTCGAGCGCGGCGTGGTCGCCGCTGATCACGAACTGCGCGTTCGCCATCAGCAGGTAGGCGTCGAGCTCGAAGACCAGCTGCTTCGGATCCTCCGACGCACCGATCGCGCCCTCCTCGACGGCATCGCGCGCGGCGGCCTCGAGGAGCTCGGTCCATTCCTTCACGACTCCCATCGCAACGTCACGCACGGGGCCGGGGCGAGTGTCGAGCTCGGCTGCGACGGAGGCGAAGAAGCACCCGCCGGGGAAGGCATCGCCCTCCACGTGGCGCAGGAAGTTCTCCGAGAGCTGCCGCAGCCGGTCGAGGCCCGTCGGCGCGCCGGCCGCCGGCTCGATCACCTCCTGCGCGAAGATCTCGCCCGCGGCGGCGATCGTCGCTATCTGGAGCTCCTCCTTCGAGCCGAAGTGGGCGAAGAGCCCGCTCTTGCTCATGCCGACAGCGCTCGCGAGACGGCCGATCGAGAGGCCGTCGATGCCCTCGACGGTGGCGAGCTTCGCGGCCTCGCGCAGGATCGCCGCCCGGCTGCGCTCACCGTCGCTGCGCGGCTTCCGCGTCCTGGGGGCGGTGTCTGGCGTGACCGTCTCGCTCATTGGCCTTGACAAGTTAGCACGATCGTTCGTATAGTTCCACAACCAAAACGACCGATCGTGCTAACTAGGGAAGCGAGGAGAGAGACATGACCACAGCAACTCTCGATCTGGCCGCCGTCAAGTCTCGCCAGCAGGCGACGTGGGCGAGCGGCGACTACGCCGAGATCGGAACCCTGATCGTCCCGATCGCCGAGCGCCTGGCCGACGCGGCCGACCTGCGCGCAGGCTCGACCGTGCTCGACGTCGCCAGCGGCAGCGGCAACATGGCGATCGCCGCTGCGCGGCTCGGCTGCGAGGTGACGGCGGTCGACTACGTTCCGTCGCTCCTCGACCGTGGAATCGAGCGCGCCGCCGCCGAGCGGCTCGAGATCGCGTTCCAGCTCGGCGACGCGGAGGAGCTGCCGTTCGCCGACGGCTCCTTCGACGCGACGACGTCGGTCGTCGGCGCCATGTTCGCGCCCGACCACGAGCGCACCGCCGACGAGCTCGTCCGCGTGACGCGCCCCGGCGGCACGATCGCCCTCGCGAGCTGGACGCCGGACAGCTTCGTCGGCTCGATGTTCCGGACGGTCGCCGCGCACGTCCCGCCGCCAAGAGGCGTCGCATCGCCGCTTCTGTGGGGCGACGAGTCGTACCTGAACAGCCTCTTCGGGACCGACGTCGGCTGGAGTCACCGCCGCCGCACGTTCACGTTTCGCTTCGACTCGGCGCAGACGTTCGTCGAGCGCTTCGTGACGTACTACGGCCCGACGCTGAAGGCAGCCGAGGCCGTGGGCGCCGAGCGCGACGTGCTCGAAGGCGACCTCGAAGAGCTTGCGCTCCAGTGGAGCCGCCTCGCGGGCGACGGACCGGTCGCGCTGCCGTCGACCTATCTCCAGTCCATCGGAACGACCCGCCGCTGATCGGCGGCGGGTCGTTCCAGAGCGGTCTGGCAGGAGCCGGCGACCCGATCCAGGAGCCGTCCGACCGGCGGGTCTACGTCGAGCGCACGTTGAACGCTGCCGCGTAGGTACTAGCCGCAGCCGGTGGACGTCCCGCAGTCGCGGCACGTGTAGCACGTGCCCGCGCGCACCATCCTCCCGCCGCAGCGCGAGCACTCGATCGCGTCCTCGTGCGGATTGAAAAGCGCCGTCTGGCCCGCGCTCGGATGCTCCAGTTCGGGTACCTCCGGGGCGCCGTTCGCGTACCCGGCGGCCATGCGAGCCCGCACCTCGGGCGAGAGGATCCCGATCTCCTCCTGCTGGTCGACGGTGAGAAACTTCTTGCCCATCCAGCGGAACACGTAGTCGACGATCGACTTGGCGGCGCGGATGTCCGGGTCGTTCGTCGCGCCGCTCGGCTCGAAGCGCATGTGGGCGTACTTCGAGACGTACACCTCGAGCGGCACGCCGTACTGCAACCCGAGCGAGACCGCGATCATGAACGAGTTCATCAGGCCGGCGAGGGTCGTTCCCTCCTTGGCGATGTCGACGAAGATGTCGCCGGGCGTGCCGTCCTCGTAGAGGCCGACGTGGATGTAGCCCTCGTACTCGCCGACGCGGAACTTGCGGCCGACCTCGGTGCGGTCGTCGGGCAGGCGGCGGCGACGCGGTGCGGCCATCGGAGCGCCGACCGGCGCGAGCACGGCCTGCGCGCTCTTCTCGGCCTTGCCCGAGAGCGGCTGCGCGACCTTGCAGTTGTCGCGGTAGATCGCGATCGCCTTCACCCCGAGGCGCCACGCGTCGACGTACACGTCGGCGACGTCGTCGACCGTGACCGCCTCCGGCATGTTCACCGTCTTCGAGATCGCGCCCGAGATGAACGGCTGGATCGCGCCCATCATCTTCACGTGCCCCGAGTAGTGGACAGCCCGTTCGCCGATCGCACAGTCGAAGACCGGGTAGTGCTCGGTCTTCACGTACGGCGCGCCGACGACCGTGTTGCGCTCGTCGATGAACGCGACCACCTCGTCGACCTCGCTCGGCGCGTAGCCGAGCTTCTCGAGCCCGAGCGGCACCGTCTTGTTCACGATCGTGATCTCGCCGCCGCCGACGAGCTTCTTCGACTTGACGAGCGAGAAGTCGGGCTCGACCCCCGTCGTGTCGCAATCCATCATGAAGCTGATCGTCCCGGTCGGCGCGAGGACGGTTGCCTGCGCGTTGCGGTAGCCGTAGAGCTCGCCCTGGTCGAGCGCCTCGTCCCACGAGCGGCGCGCGGCTGACAGGACGTCGGCCGGGACGGTCTCCGAGGCGGCGATGTTGCCGACCGCCGCACGGTGCTTCGCGATCACGCCGATCATTGCCGCCGCGTTCGGCCTGTAGCCCGCGAACGAGCCCATGCGCGAGGCGATCTCGGCCGACTTGCGGTAGGCCCGCCCGGTCATCAGCGCCGTGATCGCGGCGGCGTACGCACGACCCTCGTCGGAGTCGTACGGCAGGCCGCGCGCCATCAGGAGCGCGCCGAGGTTCGCGTAGCCGAGCCCGAGCTGCCGGTAGGCCTTCGCGTTCCGGTCGATCTCCGGCGTCGGGTAGGACGAATTGCCGACGAGGATCTCCTGGGCGAGGAAGACGACGTCGATCGCGTGCTCGAACGCCTCGACGTCGAGCTCGCCGTCCTCGCGACGGAACTTCATCAGGTTCAGCGACGCGAGGTTGCACGCGCTGTCGTCGATGGACATGTACTCGCTACAAGGGTTCGAGGCGTTGATCCGCCCCGTGTTCGGCAGCGTGTGCCAGCTGTTGATCGTCGTGTCGTACTGGACACCCGGGTCGGCGCAGCGCCATGCCGCCTCGGCGATGTCGTGCAGGAGCTTGCGTGCCTTCAACGTCTCGACGACGGAGCCGTCGGTGCGGGCGGTCAGGTTCCAGTCGGCGTCGGCTGCGACCGCGTCCATGAACGCATCCGAGACGCGCACCGAGTTGTTCGCGTTCTGGTACTGGATCGAGCCCCAGTCCGGCGAGTCGAGCGACATGTCGTAGCCGGCCGCCTCGAGGACGCGTGCCTTCTCCTCCTCGCGTGCCTTGCACCAGACGAACTCCTCGATGTCCGGATGATCGACGTCGAGGACGACCATCTTCGCCGCGCGGCGCGTCTTGCCGCCCGACTTGATCGTCCCGGCCGACGCGTCGGCGCCGCGCATGAACGAGACCGGACCGGATGCGTAGCCGCCCTTCGAGAGCTGCTCCTTCGACGACCGCAGCCGTGACAGGTTGACGCCGGAGCCCGAGCCGCCGCGGAAGATGATCCCCTCGCGCCGGATCCAGTCGAGGATCGAGTCCATCGAATCCTCGATCGAGAGGATGAAGCACGCCGAGCATTGCGGGCGCTCCTCGAAGCCGACGTTGAACCAGACCGGCGAGTTGAAGGCGGCGAGCTGGTTGACGAGGATCGCCTTCAGCTCGTCCTCGAACGTCTGTGCCTCTTCGTCGGAGGCGAAGTAGCCGCCGTCGCGTCCCCAGCGACCGATCGTCGTCACGACACGGCCGACCATCTGCCTCACCGAGCGCTCGCGCTCGGGCGAGGTCATCCGGCCGCGGAAGTACTTCTGCGCGACGATGTTCGTCGCCGTCTGCGACCAGAACTTGGGGAACTCGACGCCCTTCTGGTCGAAGGCGGGCTTGTCCTTGCCGGGGATGAAGGCGTCGCGAATCTCCCACTCGATCTCGTCGAAGGGGTCGCGACCGGCGATGGTGAAGTAGCGGCGAACGGCGAGGCTGGCGTCCTCGCTGACGACGGTGTTCACGAGCTCGTCGGGCGTGATCTGGACCTGCTGGCTCTGCTCTACGGACGCCATCTCTCGCTGCCTCCTCCGTTGTCTCAAGCCTACGTTGCGGGCCTCGAGCGCCGCCGGGGCGGGTCGAGGCGAAGGGGTCGAACGTTAGAGAGGGGACCTGACGGCGCCGCTGCCGTTTCGGCCGGCGGGCGTCGGCTACGGAGTGCTGGTGTCGCCGCCCTGGTTGCGGCGCCAGAGCATTCCGGCGACGCCGGCGATCACGAGCACGATCGCGAGCGTGCCGAGGATCAGGAGCGGCAGCGGGAAGGAGTCGGCGTTGCCCGGTGTGAGCTTGTCGATCGCGCCCTGGATGCCCTTGGGAGTCTCCCGACCCGGGCTCGTGGTCGTCGGGATCGTCTCGGTGGGCGTCGTCGGAGTCGTGATCGTCTCGGTCGGCGGAGTGGTCGTCGCCGGTGGAACGGCCGCGGCGCCCGTCGTCGTCGGCGGCGGGGGCGGCGGCTCCGTGGTCGCCGTCTGGTTCTGGTTCTTCGCCGCGATCGCGCCCTGGAGTGCCCTGAGGATGTCGTCCCGCGCACTCGAGTAGTTCGCGACATCCGCCGGCAGGTGCTCGACGGCCTGGTTGTAACAGGGGATCGCGTAGACCCTGTCGATCTGCCCGTCGTACCAGTCGGTCAGGAGCAGCTTCCAGCAGGGAGCCGCCGCTGCCGGCCCGGCACTCGCGAGCAGTAGGAGCCCGGCGGTGAGCGCGGTGAGCGCGGCCCGCTTCAGGAATCGAGTCACGTAATTGGCGGCAGCACGTCGATCGCGATGAATCCTGACGAGTGTTTCGGACGCCGATGGGCGAGCGGTTTGCGGGATGTAAGGCGATTGTGTGGCCCCCCCGGCACGTCAGCGGGCAATGCTAGCGTCGCACCGGATGCGAGCGGCAATCGAACGGTGGTTGCCCCTCGCCGCGGCGCTCGCGGTGAGCGCAGGCGCCCTCTTCTTCGGCGGTGGGTCGGGAGACGACTCGCTCCTCTGGCTCGGTGCGTCGGCCATTCTCCTCGCACTCGCGCTCGCGGCAACCCAGCCGCTGCCGCGGCGTCTGGTCGTGCTCGCGCCGCTCGCCGCGCTCGCCGTCTGGTGTGCCGTCTCCGTTGCCTGGTCGGTCGGGCCGGACCGGAGCTGGGCGTACGCGAACCGTGCCTTCGTCTACCTCGCCTTCGCGCTCGTCGGCGCGTTCGTCGCGACCCGGATCAGGCAGCTCTTCTTCGGCTTCGCGGCGCTTCTCGGCGCCGTGTGCGTCTGGTCGCTCGCCGGCAAGGCGCTGCCCTGGCTCTACGACGACTACGAGCGGATCGCGCGGCTGCGCGCGCCGGTCGGCTACTGGAACGCCCTCGCGATGCTCGGCGCGGTTGCGCTTCCGATCGGCCTGTGCCTCGCGACGCGGCGACGGGTGGCCGGGACGCTGCTCGTCTACGGCTGGCTGGTTGCGATCGCGCTCACCTACTCGCGCGGCGGCGTGATCGTCGCCGTTCTCGTCGTCCTCGCGTGGATCGTCCTCTCGCGCGCGTGGACCGAGGCGCTGGCGACGCTGTTCGCTGCCGGCATCCCGGCCGCGATCGTCCTTGTCGTCGCCTTCGCGCTGCCGGGCGTCACGAACGACGCGCAGCCGCATTCGACGCGCGCCCAGGACGGGCTCGTCTTCGGCCTCGTGCTTCTCGCGGGTGCCGGTGCGGCGGCGCTCCTCGCGCGCGTGCCGCCGCCGGAGCCGGTCCCCGCGGTCCGTCGAGCCGCGCTTGCGCTGCTCGTCGCCGCCGCGGGAGCGGCGATCGTCGTCGGGGCCGTTCACGCGAGCTCGTGGTGGGACTCGTTCACGAGCCCGACGCCGCTCGAGCTCACGAACTCCAAGGAACGCTTCGCCGAGGCCGGCTCGAACTACCGCTGGACCTGGTGGAAGGAGGCCTGGCGCGGCTTCGAGGAGCACCCGGTGGGCGGGACCGGCGCCGGCACGTTCGTCTTCACCAACCTCCGCTACCGGAAGTCGGGACTCGACCAGGCGCGCGAGCCGCACAGCCTGCCGGTCCAGTTCCTCACCGAGACCGGCGTCGTCGGAGCCGCGCTCTTCGTGCTCGCCGCAATGGTGCTCGTCGTCTCGGCGCGGCGGCGGCCGGGGCCAGAGCTCGCGCTCGCCCTGGCGCTGCCCGCGTACCTCCTCCACGGGCTGATCGACATCGGTTGGGACTTCGCGGCCGCCAGTGCTCCCATCTTCCTCATCGCAGGCGCGCTCGGGGTGCGACCGAGCGAGGGGCGACGGCTCTCGGGGTTCGCCGTGCTCGCCTGCAGCGGTCTCGCGCTCGCCGTCGTGTTCTCGCTCTCAGCCGTGTGGCTCGGCAATCGCTGGACGGGCCAGGCGCTCGAGCTCGCCGTCGACGACCCGGCCCGCGCCGTGACGCTCGCCAAGCGCGCGAGGTCGGTGAACCCGCTGGCCGTCGAGCCGCTCTTCGCGCAGGCCTGGGCTGAGCAGGCGCGCCGGAACTATGGCGAGACGCTCGGCCTGCTCCAGGAGGCGACGCGGCTCCAGCCCGAGAACAAGGAGACGTGGTTCCTGCTCGGGACGTTCAACCTGCGCGTCCGGCACTGCCCGCGGGCGGCCTTGCCGGCGCTCGACCGGTTCACGGCCCTCGACCGTCAGGACCCGGGCAACAAGGAGTACGACCTCGCCCTGAAGCAGGTCAACTCGGGCGTTCCGACCTGCTGAGCGTCAGGGCGATCAGTCGGCGACGCCGACGATGATCGCGAGCTGGCCGCCCATCAGCGCGGCCGGCCGCAGGCCGTCGAGCGGCCCGACGACCTTGACGTGCAGGTCGCGCGCAAGGCGAAGCGCCTCGCCGCGAAACCCGCCGCGGTACATGACGACGGTCGCTGCGTAGTCCTGACGCCGCGCGTTCCCCGTGCTGGCGATCACGTAGCCGAGAGCGTGCAGCCGCGCCGCCGCGTTGCCGGCGGCGCCGGAACGCCCGTTGCCGTTGAGCACGATCACGCTCGTCTGCTCGCGGCTCAGCTTCGGAGCCACCACCTTCGCCGAGGCGGTGGCGCGCTTCGCGGGCTCCGGCTGCTTCGGGACCGGGAAGGCTGCCGTCTCGGCACGGCGCGTGACCGCCTTCGAGATTGGCTTCGCGAGCACGAACACGCCGGCGCCGAGCAGGACCACGAGCTCGAGCGCTGCGATCGTGCCGACGACGAACGTCGCCCGGCGCCATGGGCGCACGAGCTCCTGAGGTGAGACGAGCGGTGCATCCACGGGCCGCCTGATTCGGCGGTCCCCCGCCGAGTCCTTCGCCTTTCTCTAGGAGTCTGTGAACCAGGCCCAGGTCGCCTGCAACCCGTCGGCGAGAGACGTGGACGCCCGCCAGCCGAGCTCCCGCTCTGCCCGCGACACGTCGAGCACCGAGCGGAGCGCGTCGCCGAGTCGCGGCGGCTCGAAGCGGGGCTCTGCCTCGCTGCCCGCGACCCGGCGGCACGCCTCGTGCAGCTCGGCGACGCTCGTCTCGCGACCCGTGCCGATGTTGTAGACGCCGCCGCCGTGTCCGGCCGCCGCGAGGAGGGCGTCGACGACGTCGCCGACGAAGACGAAGTCGCGCGTCTGGCGACCGTCGCCGAAGATCGTCGTCGGGGTGCCGTGGGCCATCCGCTCGAGGAAGATCGAGACGACGCCGCCCTCGAGGGTCGAGGCCTGCCGCGGTCCGTAGACGTTCGCGAGTCGGACGACGACGTGCCCGTTGCCGTGGATCCGGTTCCAGCCGAGCAGGTACTGCTCGGCGCAGAGCTTGGCGATGCCGTACGGCGAGACCGGTTCGAGCGTCGAGTCCTCGGTGGCCGGGCCGTCGCACTCGCCGTAGATCGCCCCGCCGGTCGAGGTGAAGACGACCTGCGCGCCCCCCTCGCGTGCTGCCTCGAGCACCGAGACGGTGCCGCCCACGTTGACCGAGGCGTCATGCCCCGGCCGCTCGAGCGAGGTCTGCACGTCCGCCTGCGCCGCGAGGTGGAAGACGACGTCGGCTCCATCCAGCTGGAGTCCGGTGCGGACGTCGGTCTCGACGAGTCGCGCCGCCGGGTTCACGTTCTCGCGCCTGCCCGACGAGAGGTCGTCGACGACGACCACGTCGTCGCCGCGGACGACCAGGCGGTCGACCAGATTCGATCCGATGAACCCGGCTCCGCCGGTGACGACCGCGCGCACGGAGCCATATCGTAGGGTGCGTGTCGGCATGTTCGTGAGCTTCGAAGGCATCGACGGCTCGGGCAAGACGACGCAGGCCGCCCTGCTCGCAGCCTGGGCGCGAGAGCAGGGGCACGAGGTGGTGACGGTGCGCGAGCCTGGCGGGACGAGGCTGGGCGAACACATCCGCGAGCTGCTCCTCGACGGGCCCGAGATGACGGCCTGGGCAGAGGCGGCGCTCTTCGCGGCCGCGCGCGCCGAGCTCGCGGAGCGGGTGATCCGCCCCGCGCTCCTGCGCGGCGCGTGGGTGGTCTGCGACCGCTACGTCGACTCGTCGCTCGCCTACCAGGGCAGCGCGCGCGGTCTCGGCGTCGACGCGGTGCGCGAGCTCAACGCGACCGTCATGGGCGGGCTGCTCCCGGATCAGACCTTCGTCCTGCTCCTCGATCCGGGGATGGCACGCGCGCGCAGCGGCGGTCGGCTCGACCGGATTGAGCGCGAGGCCGAGGACTTCATGCCGCGCGTCGACGCCGGGTACCGCGAGCTCGTCGCTTCGGCCCCCGGGCGTTACATCGTTCTCGACGGCTCGCGCCCGGCCGAGGAGCTCGCCCGGAGGGTGCAGCAGGAAGTCGGCCGCCTGATGCCGGCGTGACCGTCGCTCGCGTTCGGCTCGCTCCCGTGGGGGAAACCGTCGGCCCGTGACCGGCTTCGACCGCGTTTCGGAGCAGCACGAGGCCAAGCGCCTGCTCGAGGCCGCGCTCGCGGACGGTCCGTCGCACGCCTATCTCTTCCACGGGCCCCGCGGGGTGGGGAAGCGCGAGCTCGCCAGGGCGTTCGGCCGCTCGCTGCTCGGCACGACGCGGCACTCCCATCCCGACCTCTACGAGCTCGACGCGCTCGGCGAGATGATCCGCATCGACGCGGTGCGCGAGCTGCGCCGCGACCTGCACATGCGGCCGTTCGAAGCTGAGCGCCGCGTCTACCTGATCCTCAGCGCCGACCAGCTGAACGAGGATGCGGCCGACGCGCTGCTCAAGGATCTCGAGGAGCCGCCGCCGTACGCCGTGATCGTGCTCGTTGCGGACGACCTGGGGCCGATCCCGGAGACGATCCGTTCGCGCTGCCAGCTCGTGCCGTTCCGCCGTCTCTCCGAGAAGGCGATGCGGGAGGCCGTCGCCGCGCGCGCGCCGGACCTCGGCGAGGAGCAGCGAAGCGCCCTCGCGCGTGTCGCCGCCGGGCGCCTCGATCGCCTCGAGCGGCTCCTCGACGACGAGGCGGCGGCGCGGCGGGAGATCCTCCTCGAGCAGGCGCGCGCCGTGTACCGCCGACCGGCGTTCGAGCCGGGCGCGGCGGCGACCGCTCTCCTCGAGAGCGCGCGGCGGCGCGGCGCGGAGGCGAAGGAGCTCGAGGAGGTGAAGGTGCAGGGGCTCGAGCTCCCCGCGCGCGAGGCGGAGCAGCAGGTGCGCCGCGCCCAGCGTGGGGCCGAGCGAGAGGAGCTGCTCGCGCAGCTCGAGGAGCTCGCGTCGTGGTACCGCGACCTGGTCGTCGTGGCCGTCGGGGCCGAGGCGGCGGCCGTCCACGTCGACCGCCTCGACGACCTTCGCGCCGACGCGAGCCGCGAGCGGATGCTCGGCGCAGAGCGTGCGGCCGAGGCCGTGCGCGAGACGTGGCGCAGGCTCGAGGAGTTCAACCTCGCGCCGCAGCTCGCGCTCGAGGCGCTCTTCGTGCAGCTCTCGCGGGAGCTGCCCGCCTGACGGGCACGCGGTCGTAAGCTGCGGGCATGGACGACCCCGTCGTGTTCGTCGAGATCCCCTCGGGCTCGCGCAACAAGTACGAGTGGGATGTCGAGCTCGGCGCGATCGTGCTCGACCGGCGGCTCTTCACGTCGATGAGCTATCCGGCCGACTACGGCTACATCGAGGGCACGCTGGCCGAGGACGGCGATCCCCTCGATGCGCTCGTGCTCGTCACCGAGCCGACGTTTCCCGGCTGTCGCGTCCGCGTGCGGCCCGTCGGCGTCTTCCACATGACCGACGAGAAGGGGCCCGACGAGAAGGTGCTCTGCGTGCCGCTCAAGGACCCGGCCTGGGGGCGCGTGTCCGACATCCACGACGTCCCGCCCGAGCTCCGCAACGAGATCGAGCACTTCTTCCAGGTCTACAAGGACCTCGAGCGCCACAAGACCGAGACGCGCGGGTTCGGCAACCGTGCCGAGGCCGAGGAAGTGATCGCGGCCGCGCGGGCGCGGACGGCTCAGTAGGGCTTCGGGAAGGCGCGGATCGCTTCGAGGCCGCCGCGCAGGAACGCGATCGCCTCGTCGATCACCGCGAGCGCCTGGGCGCGCGACGCGGTGCGCGAGCTCGCGCTGTAGCGGTGCTCGTAAACAGCGGTGACAGCGGCGATCACCGCCGCGGTCACGAGCTGAAGCCGGAAGTCGTCGGCGCCCTCGCCGAGGTCCTGGGCTACCGCGGCGGCGATCACGTCGCCGAGCTCCGCCTGGCGCGCCCGCTGGTGCGAGAGCAGGTGCTCGTCGTTGCTGACGATCTCCCAGCGAACCCGTGACGGCTCGTCGATCAGGCTCAGGTTCTCGACCACGAACGCGCGCAGCGTGTCGAGCGCCGGCTGTCGGGCGGGACGTTCGGCGAGTACCTCGCTCAGACGCTGCTGAAGCTCCGCGTGGTCGGCGAAGAGGATGTCTTCCTTCGTGTGGAAGTAGGTGAAGACGGTCCGCTCCGAGACCTCCGCTGCCGCGGCGATGTCGGCCACGGTCGTCGCCTGGTACCCGTGCTCCGCGAAGAGGTCGAGTGCGACGGAGGCGATCAGCTCGCGCGTGCGCTGCTTCTTGCGCTCGCGCAGACCGGGAGCCTCAACGTGCACTTCGTCACGATATCGGACGGTTGCACAGCAAGCAACATTGCGTATTCTGCTAAAAAGCAGCGACTGAAGTTTGGCGCGCAACGGCGCCCTACCCGAGGAGGAGTGCAGATGAGCGCAGTTGCGCCGATCGAGGAGCTGAGCGAGCCCGCACCGGGTCTGCAGCTCGCTTCGGCAGGGCCGTCTCTTGCCGAGATCCAGGCCAAGGAGCTGAACCGCTGGCTGCTCTGGTTCGGGCTTCCCGCCCTCGCGATGGCGGTCTTCGTCGGAGCGGTGTTCGCGACCGGCGCCGAGTGGCTGCTCGGGGGCGCGCTGGCGTTCCTGATCGCCGACATCTGCATTCTCGTGTGGCTCTGCATGAGCTCGGACACGAACGGCGTGCTCGCGCCCGCCGACGTGCCCGCTCACCACTGAGCTGTCACCACTGAGCAGGGCCTGAGCCGAGACCGATCCGGGCGGAGCCGGGGCTATACTCGCCCCGGGTCACGGGCCCGCGCCGACGTAGCTCAGCTGGTAGAGCACATCACTCGTAATGATGGGGTCCCCGGTTCGAGTCCGGGCGTCGGCTTCGCTCAACCAGGCCGTTTCTTGGTCTTTCCCTACAGCCCGAGCGGCGTGTGGGCTTGTGTCAAGTGGACAGCGTCCTCATCCGCCGAAGGCAACACGCGATGGCTCGTCCTGACCGCCTGGAAGCCATCGATCTCTCCGGCTGGTCGCCGGAGTATTTCCCGCCTCAGCTCGTGCGCTTCGCGAACACCCGGCTGCGAAACCGCGTCCTGTTCGGGTCCGATTTCCCGCTGATCACGCCCGACCGCTGGCTGGCCGACTTCGAGCAGGTGGACTTCAAGGACGAGGTGCGGCCGCTGATCCTCAAGGAGAACGCGGTGCGCCTGCTCGGCCTTCGTTGAAACCGCGCAAGCGGCTTCTCCCGGCTGAGCGGTCCATGCGGCTCGCTTTCGTCGTCAGCCATTGCCAGGTAACTTGATGCTCGTGGGTGAGCGAGGAGGGTCGATGGGAGTGCTGGCGGGGAAGGCCGCGATCGTGACGGGTTCCGCGCGCGGGATCGGTCGTGCGGCGGCCGCGTTGCTGGCCGAGCACGGCGCCCGGGTGCTGGTGACGGACGTCGACGAGGACCTGGCTCGTCAGACGGCGGACGAGGTCGGAGCCGGAGCCGCGGTGTTCGGCGGCGACCTGACGCAGGAGGGGATGCCCGAAGCGCTCGTGCAGCGGGCGGTGGACGAGTTCGGCCGGCTCGACATCGTGGTCAACAACGCCGGTTACACCTGGGACGGGATGGCGCACAAAATGAGCGACGAGCAGTTCCGGGCGATGCTGGAGATCCATCTCGTCGTTCCCTTCCAGATCCTGCGCGCCGCCGCGCCGTATCTGCGCGACGCCGGGAAGGCCGACCGGGAGGCGGGGCGGGAGGTGTTCCGCAAGGTCGTCAACGTCACGTCGATCTCGGGCACGCAGGGCAATCTCGGCCAGAGCAACTACTCGTCGGCCAAGGCGGGGCTCGTGGGGCTGACGAAGACCCTGGCGAGGGAGTGGGGCCCGTTCATGGTGAACGTGAACGCCGTCGCGTTCGGGTTCGTGGAGACGCGGCTCACCGCGGCGTCCGACGAGGGCGGGGAGACGATCGACCGTCACGGCCGCGAGATCCGGCTGGGAATCCCGCAGAAGGTGCGGGACCTGGCCTCGGCGCTGATTCCGCTCGGCCGCGCGGCGACGCCGGAGGAAGCGGCGGGACCGATCTTCTTCCTCTGCACGCCGTGGTCGAACTTCGTGCACGGCCAGGTGCTGACTGCATCCGGCGGCCAGATGACGGGGATGACCTCGTGAGCGAGCTCGTCTCGGTCCCGGGCCTGGACGCGGCGGCGATCGGCCGGCCGGGCGACGAGCGTCGCTATTCGGTCACGGCCGCAGCCCTGGAGGCGTTCGCCGCTGCCACCGAGGATGTTCCGGGCGGGCCGGTGTTCGCGATCCTGCCGGTCTGGGAGACGATCGCGCCGGCGTCGACGTCGGTCGTTTCGGGCGACGCGCGCAAGCAGGTCGTCCACTACGAGCAAGACATGCTGCTGCACCTGCCGATCGAGGAGGGCATGCAGCTCGTCTCCCGCGCCACGCCGGTCGCACTGCTCGCGCGGCCGAACGGGACGTCGCTCGTGATCAGGACGGAGACGCGCAACGAGGACGGCGAGCTCGTGAACGAGCAGTACGTCACCGAGTTCTTCCGCGGCCTCGAGGCTGCGGGCAGCATCGGCAAGCGCGGGCCCGACCATCGGCTCGAGCCTGACGGGGACCCGATCGCAGAGGTGAGCTATCCCGTCGCGGACGATCTGCCCGTCCGCTACGCGGCGGCCTCCGGTGACGACTTCGCGATCCATCTCGACGACGAGTTCGCGCGGCGGGTCGGGCTGCCGGGCAGGATCGTCCACGGCCTGTGCACGACGGCGTTCGCCGGACGTGCCGTGCTCGAGGCGGCCGGAGTGGACGATCCCCGTGCCGTGCGGCGGCTCGCCGTGCGTTTCTCCGCGCCGCTCTTCCCGGGCGACACGGTGACGACACGGGTGTGGCGGGTCGAGGGCGGCTACGGCTTCGAGGCGTACGACGGGCAGGGCACGACCGTGATCAAGGACGGCCTCGCGCAGCTGCGCTGAGCCGGCGACCGGGCCGCCTTGCGCTGCGATCGGAAGGCGCTCGGACAGCCTTCCCCCGGATTCCGGCGTCTCATTGAAGCGACCCTGGGTTCGGCGAGCGTGACTTGTGCGCTCGTTTCTGCGGCGCTGGACAGTAGTTGCAGGTTCCCTTAAACTCACCGCGGTCAGGCGACGCAGCCTCGACCGTATCCGAAGAAGGAGCGGTACATGAGCATGAGCAGGACCAGCATCACGGCCGCCGTACTGGCGGTCCTCTCGCTCGTCGTCGCGTCCGCTTTCACGACGCGCTCAGGCTTCACCGGCACGATCTACCTCGGGATGGACGCGCCGCTGACCGGCGCGACCCAGCTCGTCGGTCAGAGCGACCGCGCCGCCGTCCAGTCCATCGTCTCCTACTGGAATGCGCAGGGCGGGATCAAGGGCAAAGAGGTCGTGGTCGACATCCTCGACAACGCGTCGAATCCGTCGCAGGCCGTGCAGAACGTCCAGCGGTTCATCGGCGACTCCAAGTACGTCGGGATCCTCGGTTCGGGGAATGCCGCCGCGGCCGTGGCCACCGGGCCGCTCGCGAGCCAGGCGGGGATCCCCTTCATCGCCCTCTCGCCGCCGACGGATCTCATCGAGCCGCCGCGGCCCTACGTCTACATCCTCACGGCCACGTCCCGCCTGTATGCGTACAACGAGGCCGCGTACCTTCGCCAGCTCGGCATCAAGAAGGTCTGGCTGATGGGCGACAACGGCGGCGTTCGGGCGGGACGGCCCCACGCAGGTTCAGAAGCTCGCGAGCAAGTACGGGCTCGAGATCCTCGACACGACGATCTTCTCCCCGGCGTCGACGGACTTCTCGGCCGAGCTGACCAAGGTGAAGAACTCCGGCGCGCAGGCGCTCTGGCTCTGGACTGCCACGCCTGCCGGAGCCACGATCGTCAAGCAGTTCAAGCAGCTCCAGCTGCCGCAGCAGCTCGTCCTGACCGGGGCGAACGTCTCCGACAGCTTCCTCCAGGGAACCTGCGGCGACGTCGACGGCGCGATCATCAACTCCTTCGTCGGCACCGTGTGGGCGTTCCTGCCGAAGAAGAGCCCGGTGTGGGCGCCCGTGCGGACGCAGGCGGCGTTGCTCCAGAAGATGCTCGGACGCCCTGTCTCCAACTTCGACGCCGACACCGCCGTCGCGCTCTGGGCGTTCAAGGCGGCGATCGAGCAGGGCGGGTTCACACGGACGGCGATCAACGACGCGCTCGAGACCAAGATCAGCGGTCTCGTCACGCCGGGCGGCCGGGTCCGGCTCTCGAAGACGAACCACGCGGGCATCCAGCTTCCCTCGATGTGGGCCGGGAAGATCCAGAACTGCAAGGTCAAGCCGCTCTTCGGAACGGCGTTCGGCTGAACCACCTAGCCTGGGCCGGTGCCCGCAGACGCCTCCCGAGGGCGCCTGCGGCACCGGCGCTTTCGTCGTTGACCGCAAGACGGAGATGATCATCCGCAGCGGCTACAACGTCTACCCCCGCGAGGTCGAGGCCGCCCTCTATGCCCACCCAGCGGTGGTCGAGGTCGCGGTTGTCGGCATCCCTCACGAGTTGCTCGGCGAAGACGTGGCGGCGTTCGCCGTGCTGCGGCCGGGCGCGCGCGTCTCGCCCGAGGAGCTTCAGGCGTGGACGAAGGAGCGCGTTGCGGCGTACAAGTACCCGCGCCACGTCGTGCTTCTCGATGAGCTACCGAAGGGGCCGACGGGGAAGATCCTCAAGCGGAGCATCGATCTGACGTTGCTGGCGCGTGACGGGCAGCGTCTCGAATCCGGCCGGGCGTAGCCGACATGCGTCCTGAAGGCGAATGCTGTGAGACGATGCGGCCGTGAGTGTCCGTGCTCGCGTCGGCGACGCCGCCGAGAAGGTCGGCGACGGCAGCGAGAGGCCGGAGCCCGGCATCTCGTATGCGATCGCCCGCCTGCAGCAACGGATCCTCGCCGGCATCACCGAGCGCGTGGCTCCCTACGGCCTCACGACGCTTCAGTTCACGACCCTGAGCGTGCTGAACCGTCACGGCTCCCCCCTCTCGACGTCGCAGCTCGCCCGACGTGCTTTCATGACGCCGCAGTCGATGAGCGAGGTGATCCATGCGCTCGAGGGCAAGGGCTACATCAAGCGGAATCCACACCCGAATCACCGCCGGACGCTCCCGGCGACATTGACCCCCAAGGGCCGCCGCGTGCTCACCGAGTGCGAGGAAGCCGTGGCGGAGTACGAGGACTGGATGCTTCGGGGCTTCACGACCGAGTATCGCAAGACCTTCGCGGAGATGGTGAAGGCGGCCGTCCGCAACCTGGACGGCGGCTTCCCGCCCGGCAAGTAATGACACCGAGTTTCAGGTAGCCTGATTCTTCGTGGCCCCGGCTTCGGTCGCAGCTCGGCCAGTCGAAGTGATCGCCTGCGAGCTGGTCGGCGTTACCAAGTCGTTCGGGGCTCTCAGGGCGGTCGACGACGTTTCGCTCGCGATCGCTGCCGGATCGCTCACATGCCTGATCGGGCCGAACGGCGCCGGGAAGTCGACGCTCCTCGGATGCATCTCCGGCTTCCACCGCGTCGGCACGGGAGTCGTACGCGTCCGCGGCTCGGATATCACCCAGTGGCCGCCGCACCGCCGCGCCCGGCACGGACTCGCGACTGTCTTCCAGACGACACGTCCCCTGGAGCAGCTCGACGTGCTCGACAACGCGGCCGTCGGGGCTCACGTGCGATCCCGGAGCGGTTTCGTCGAGAGCATGCTGCGCCTTCCGTGGCAGGGACGTGAGGAGCAGCGCGTGCGGCGCGAGGCGCGCGAGGCGCTCGAGCTCGTCGGCCTCGACGAACTGGCCTCCGCGCCCGCAGCTGTCCTTCCGCTCGGGCAGCTGCGACTGCTCGCGATCGCGCGCGCTCTCGCGCAGCAGCCGACCGTGCTCCTGCTGGACGAGCCGGCCGCGGGCCTGCGCGCCGGCGAGAAAGCGCGTCTGATCCAGGCGCTGCAGACCCTTCCCGCGCGTGGTTTGACGCTGGTGCTCGTCGAGCACGACATGCAGTTCGTCGGCGCGCTCGCAGAGAGGGTCGTCGTCCTCGACCGCGGTCGCGTGATCGCAGACGGCGCGCCATCCGAGGTGAGGAGCGACCCCCAGGTGATCGCGGCGTACCTCGGCACGTCGACGCTATGACGGCGCTCCTCGAGGTGAGCGATCTCGTCGTTCGCTACGGTCCCGCCGTTGCGGTCGACGGCGTCTCGATGACGCTGGGCGAGGGTGAGCGCGTCGCGCTGGTCGGGGCGAACGGCGCGGGGAAGTCGTCTCTGCTCAACGCGGTCTGCGGCGTTGTGCGGCCTGCGGGAGGCACGGTTCGCGTGGCGGGCACCGATGTGACCGGAAAGACGCCGAACCACCTCGTGCGCCGGGGTGTGACCCAGGTGCCGGAGGGGCGGCAAGTCTTTCCGAGCCTTCCGGTCGAGGCGAACCTGCTGCTCGGCGCGTTCGGACGCTCCTTCCGGACGGAGATCGTCACGTCGATGCTTCGCTACCGTCGGCGCGCCCACGACACGCGGCAGCGGCTGGAGCGGATCTACTCGCTACTGCCGAAGCTCTACGAGCTGCGCGGCCGCCCCGCAGGACAAACGTCGGGGGGCGAGCAGCAGATGGTCGCGATCGGCCGCGCGCTGATGGCCGAGCCGCGCGCGCTCGCGATCGACGAGCTCTCGCTCGGCCTCGCACCGCTCGTCGTCGAGCAGCTCGCGGAGTTCCTCCGCCGGCTGAACGAGGAGGAGCGAGTCGCGATCCTGCTCGTCGAGCAGAACGCGTCGCTCGCGTTCGATCTCTGCGAACGCGCCTACGTGCTCGAGACGGGGCGGATCGTCATCGCGGGCGACAGCAAATTGGTGCGCGAACGCCCCGAGGTCCATCGCGCGTACCTCGGCGGTGGCCCGGGATGACGACGTTCTTCCAGCTCGTCGTGGTCGGGCTCTCGACGGGGTCGGTGTTCGGCCTCGTGGGGATGAGCCTCGTGCTCGTCTACCGGACGACCGGGATCGTGAACTTCGCCCAGGGCGTGTTCGTCGTACTCGGCGGTCTCTTCACGTTCCGCTTCGTCGGCGACGTGCCGCTCGCCGTCGCGACCCTGATCTCCATCGGGATCGCGGGGGTCGCGGCGTCGATTCTCGCGGTCGTGGCGGTGGGCTTTCGCGGGAGGACGACGAGCCTGGCCAGCATCATCATCACGCTGGGAGCGTCGTTCCTCGCGGAGGCGCTCTTCCTGCTCCAGTTCGGCGACATCCCCCGCAGCTACCGCGGCATCTCGGATCACGCCTGGAACGTCCAGGGCGTGCTCGTCCAGCCGCAGTACGTCCTGATCGCCGGCGTCGCGCTCCTCTCGGCGGTCGTCCTCACGCTGTTCCTGCGCCGCACGATCGTCGGCCAGGCACTTGTCGCCTGCTCCGACTCCCGCCGTGCCGCCGAACTGGTCGGCCTGAACACGCGCTCGCTCGCAGTGGTCGCCTTCGTCGGCGCCGGAATGCTGTGCGCGCTCGGCGGGGCGCTGCTCACGCCAAGCAGCCCGATGACGTACGCGTCCGACGTCGCGATCACCGTCAACGGCTTCGCCGCCGCCGTCTTCGGCGGATTCGCCTCGATACGGCTGGCGCTCCTCGGCGGCTACGCGCTCGGCATTCTCGAGCAGTTCGTCGTCGGGTACATCGACCCTCAGTACAGCCTCGTGATCGCGCTGATCGTGATGCTCGTCCTGATCGGATGGCGTGCGCGGGCCGAGGTCGCCGTCGTCGCCCACGACGCACACGCCGCCGTCCACCGGGCGCGCGTGCCGTGGCCGGCGTCGATCCGCTTCGGACTGCTCGCGGCGGCGGCCGCGTTCGCCTGCTGGCTTCCGTACCAGCTGTCGCCGTTCGACGTGACGCTCTACGACCGTATGGGGTTGTACGCGCTCGCGGCCATCGGTCTGACGCTGCTGATGGGCTTCGCCGGCCAGATCTCCCTCGGCCAGGGCGCGTTCTTCCTGATCGGCGGCTACACCTCCGCGATCCTCACGGTCGGCATCGACCCGGCGAAGCGGCTCGTCGATCCCGACGCGGGCATCTCGCCGCTTCTGGCCGTGCTGGCGGCACCCGTCGTGACCGCCGCGATCGCGGCTGCGATCGGCGTGCCGGTCCTCCGGCTGCGCGGCCACTACCTCGCATTCGCCACCCTCGCGCTGCACCTCATCGCGTTCTCGCTGCTCTACGCGTGGGACCGCTTCTCGGGCGGCCAGTACGGCATCTCGGTGACGCAGCAGCCGCTCGAAGTCGCGGGGCATGTCCTGCGCGGCGCCAACCATGCCGCAGTCGTGTGGGCCATCGTCGCGGTCGTCCTCCTCCTGACGACGAACCTCATCCACTCGCGGGTCGGCCGGGGGCTGCAGGCGATCGCGACCGACGAGGCGGCGGCGGCTGCGTCCGGCGTTCCGGTGGCGAGCTACAAGCTGCGGCTGTTCGTCCTCGCCGCCGCGCTGGCAGGGCTCGGCGGCGGTCTCTTCACCTTCTCGTTCCAGTTCGTCTCGCCGGAGGCCTTCCCCGTGGTGCTCAGCGTCGAGTATGTCGTGATGGTCGCCGTCGGCGGGCTCGGCAACGTCTACGGCGCCGTCGCCGGCACGGTCGCGATCCTGTACCTCGAGCAGAAGCTACGAGAGTTCGGCGCGCGCGACCAGCTGTTCTCCTGGCAGCTCCCCGACGCCGCGCCGACGGTGTTCTCCTACGGGGTCTTCGGCCTGATCCTGATCGGGATCATGTTGTTCTTCCCGCGCGGCCTGCTCCCGGCGATCGGAGACGCGATGGCCGGAGCGGGGCGGCGTCTTTCGGCGGCGCGCGGTCCGCGCGAGGCGGCGGGCGACCCCGGCTCGGCCGACACGTCTGAAGCCGGCTAACGGAGCGGCTGGGGCAGGCCCGCGCCGAGCGCCCGCACGGCCGTCGTGAGGCCGTCGACGACTGCGGCGCGCTGTCGGGCGTCGAGATCGCGAAGCATCGTCTCCTCGAGGTCGTCGACGGCCGTGTCGCACGAGGCGAGCACCTTGCGGCCCTTCGGCGTCAGCACCGCCGGGTAGACGCGGCGGTGATTCGGATGCAGCGTCCGCTCGATGAGTCCCTTCCGCTCGAGCGCCTCGATCACCTCGCTCATGGCCTGGGGTGTCATGTATGCGCGCCGGGCGAGCTGGGCGTTCGAAAGGGGGCGGCCCTGCCGGCGCAGAACGCTCAGCGTCGTGTACTGGAGCGTCGTCAGCCCGTACGGCTTCACACGCTCGTTGATACCCCTCCGGATCGCGCGCTCGAGACGCGCGACGACGTAGCTGATGCGAACCGGATCGTCGGCCTCGTGAGAAGCGAGCTGCGAAGGCAGGGGATCGGTCAAGGCGCCATCTTACGGTCGAGAACACCTGTCATGCCCGAGGCCGTGGGCGATCAGCTGGCTCGCGCTCGGGGCGGTGCTCGGCGCGTTCGCGATGCTCTATCCCACCGCGCGAATCACGACGCAATGGTTCCGCGCACCGGGCTGACGAGGAGCATGACGGTCGTCGCGACCGTGCGCGCCTCGAGCAGCGGCGGGTCGAAGATGTCGAGCGCCGTCAGGTACGCGGCGACGAGGCCCAGCCCGACGCCGACGTCTCGACGTCCAGCTGTGGGGACGTGCTCACCTCGCTCATTCTCGCGGTGGCGATTGACGGTCTGTTCGCGAGTTCGTGTTGGCGTGAATCGCTGTCGTGAGTTCGAGGATCTGACCGGAGAGGTTGAGCAGTTCTTGGTTTTGCTCGTCCTCTTTGCTGGACGGTCTGCCATTCCAGGTCCGCAATCGCTTGACGCTTGGCGTCGGCCCTGTTCTGGCTGATCAGCACGAAGGTCGAGAGGAAGATCGCCTCGAGCGAGACGATCATGGTCAGGAGCCCGAACGGGTACTGCTCGACGCCGAAACCGATCCAGCAGCCAAACCACACCACATGGATGTAGATGAACCACATCGATCCGGCGAACGCCGTGATCCGATCGGCAATCCGGTTCTGCGCGCTCTTAGCTCGCTGCTTGGCCTCCTCGACAAGGGCGGGGTTCGGCTCTGGGGGGTGTGGGAAGCGCTGGCGCGGGACTGATCGCTCCATGGTTACCCCGCCTTCTTCCGAAGGCGTTCGTCGTCCATCGTGCGTGGGCCGATCCATTGTCGGCCACCCGAAGCGACCTCTCGCGGACCATGCGTCGGCACCTGCTCTCGCGAGCGACCTGTGCCGAGCCACGAGTTGCGCGCATGAGCGATTCACCCGGACTCCACCAGCATCCAGGCGATGCCGGTGATCAGCAACAGCCACCACGGTGGCAGCAGCGCACGCCCAAGTGTGCGCTCGACGCGTGCGCTCACGCGCTGCCATCAGGTCAGACATGCAGCCTCTCCTTCAGCTTTCCTACCCGCCCACTGAGGTCCTCACTCAACTCTGCTTTGCGCTTCTCGCGCATCGCCCGTCGCGCTTCGCTCGCCGCGGCCTGGGCGGCATCCTCGGCCGCCTCGAGCTCGGCCATCACCACGTTGACGGGGCGGCGAGTCACCTCGCCGGAGAGCTTGGCCATCTCCGCATCGATCACCTCGGGCGCAATCAGCTCGGTGACACCGGCGACGACCGCGGTGGATCCCGGCGGGATCGCGCGGCCGAGCGCGGTCAATGCGTCCTCGGCCTTCTCAGCCCGGCTGAGGTCGAAGGCACCGCCGATCAGAGCGCCGGCGCCCCAGCCGAGCAGCACCCCTAGCGGACCGCCGAGGACGCCGATCAGCATCCCGATCAACCCACCGCCCATGGTCCCTTCGAGCCCGACGTTGTCGACCTCCTCGGTAATGCGGAGTCGGCCCTCAGGCGTGCGCTCCACGATCGCGGCGGCCTGAAGGGCGATGCGCCCCTCGGCATCGCACTGCTTGAGCACGCTCAACGCCTGGTACGCATTGCTCGCTTCCGGAAAACGGACGACCACCACATTTTCGACGTCGGCCATGACTGCCTCCATTCGATCGAAATCGTGCTCCTGTAGAAAGCACACCGTCCCTGTCGCCGCTGCCAAGCCACTGCCACACGGGGCACGTTCACTGCCACGTTCGAGCCGCGGATTACCGGCTGCAACGAACCGTCTGCGGCAGGCCAGAACGCCTGGCCGCCGGGCGGGGCGGCTCTCCAAGCGGCACCCCGCCCGAACGCGCTGCCGGTCTCAGGTGTGGACCGCCGCCAGGTCGTCTGCTTCCGCCCGCGCGAGCGCAGCGTCGACGACTGCCCACTCGGCCTCCTCGATCGCGATGTACGCGAAGTCGATCATCTCGACCGCATAGTCTTCAGCTTCATCTGCTCGATGCCGCGCACGGCGGACGTCGTGCTCCTCCTTCTCGGCGTCGATCTTCTCCTTGATCTCGGCGATATGGTCGCGCCACTCCTGCCTGATCTCACTCCAGCGCTGCGATGCTTCGTCGCGCGAAGCGGCGGCCTTGGCCTGAAGTTCCTGCGTGGTCTTGTCAGCGGCGGCTCGTGCCTCGGAAACCTGCGACTCGAGCTTCTCCTTTGTCTTGCTCGTCGAAGCGTGCACACGAGCCGCGGCCTCGTTGGAGCGGTCGACCAACCTGTCAATGAGCTTCTCAGATTCGGCCATAACTCTCCTTCCAATGCGAGGATGAGCGTCCTACTATCGCTCCGGCCCGATTGCGAAGGGATCGGTGCATTCGCGGACCCGGCATGCGGGAAAACGCGCAGGCCGTATTCCGGACCCGGTGCTTGCTGGCAGGCCGCACCGAGGGGACTCTGAGGGGATGGGCAGCTGCCGGCGGCGCCTCAGCGCGGACGCGAGCGCCGGTCAGAACCTGTTGCGAGAGCCCATCGAGAGTGCCGCAGGCACTCATCGGCACCTACGGGGCCGTCGGATGACTGTTCAAGCCGGGCGTGTCGCTCGGGGTGTACGGGGAGGCTGTGCAGCGACCCCAGTACCGCAACGCGAAGCTGCGAACGCTGCTCGCTACGGTTCCCGACGCGGTCGCTCCCGACAGACAGGGAGAACCGCTGCGCTGGACCCCGGAGAGCACGCCCACGACCGCCACCGAGAGGAGCGTGACGCGGACTCGCCGTCATCCTCGCGGTGCCGTTCACCGCGGCGGTTGCGACGCTCATCGACGTTCTCGTGCTCGGCCACGACCCGCCCGCCGCGCAACTCCGCCTCCGTCGCTCGCGATGAGTACGGCCGGTGCGAGCCACGGTGAGAAACTCCGCCCGTGCCCCGCTTTGAGAGGCGTTCCGGCTGGCGAGCGGCGGATCCGCCGCAGCGGCCGGTGCTGCTCGTCAACCCGAAGTCAGGTGGGGGCAAGGCCGCGCGCGCCGGCCTCGCGGGGCTCGCGCGTGACCGCGGCATCGACGTCGTCGTCGTGCGCCCGGACGACGACCTCGCAACGCTGGTCGCTGACGCCGTGGCGCGCGGCGCCGACGCGCTCGGCGTCGCCGGTGGCGACGGATCCCTCGCCGTCGTGGCGGCCGCCGCTCGAGCACACGAGCTTCCTTTCGTCTGCGTTCCCGCCGGCACCCGCAACCACTTCGCGCTCGACCTCGGCATCGATCGCCATGATCTGGTCGGGTCGCTCGACGCGTTCACCGACGGCGTCGAACGCCGGATCGACGTGGCGGAGGTGAACGGCCGCCTGTTCCTCAACAACGTCTCGCTCGGGATCTACGGCGACGCGGTTCGACAGCCGACGTACCGCGACGCCAAGGCGCAGACGCTGCTGGAGACGGCAGCGGAAGTCCTCGGACCGAGCGCGTCTGCAACCGAACTGCAGCTCGTGGACAACCGGGGCCGCCCGCATCGCAACCCTGCGGTCGTGCTCGTGTCGAACAACCCCTACTCGCTCGAACCCCCGCATGCACCCGGCACCCGGCCGACGCTCGACAGCGGACAGCTCGGCGTCGTCGTCCTCGACACGCCACGCGCCGGCCGGAGCCCGGGACGGACCTGGACCGCCGTGCGACTCGAGCTGACCGCCCCCGCGCCGGTCCACGCCGGAGTGGATGGCGAGGCGGTCGACCTCAGCCCGCCGCTCGAGTTCGTCATCCGGCACGGCGCGCTCCGCGTCAGGATCTCTTCCAGCCACCCCGGCAGATCGCCCTCGGCACGGCTCCTGTAAGGAGCGTCCTCGCCGTTCTGACCATTCGACGCGTCGAGCCAACCAGCGGGCTCGTGCTCCCAGAGACCCGAAACCCGCCGACCTTACGGTCGGCGGGTTTCGACCACCGGCAGGCGGCGCGCGTTGTCAGGATACGTGCAGCTTCTCCTTCAGCTTTCCCACGCGCTCATCGACGCCGGCGGTCAGCTCGGCCTTGCGCTTCTCGTGCAGCGCTCGCCGCGCTTCGCGTGCAGCGACGTCAGCGGCCGCCTCCGCCACCTCGAGCTCGTCCATGACCTCAGCGACCGGCCGCCGCGTTACCTCGCCGTCGAGCTTCTTCATCTCGCCGTCGATCACCTCGACCGCCGGCTCCTTCACGCTCGCGATCACGGCGGTCGACTCCGGCGGAATCGCCCTGCCGAGAACCACCAGCGCCTCATCGGCGGTCTCGACCTGATCGATGTCGAACGCCATACCCATCATGGCGCCGGCGCCCCAGCCGAGAAGAAGACCGAGCGGCCCGCCCAGTACGCCGACGAGTATCCCGATCAGCGAGCCGCCCGCCGCGCCGAGACCGAAGCTGTCGGTGCTCTCCGCGATCCGCAGCTCGCCCTCCGCCGTGCGTTCCACGACCGCCGCGGACTCCAGTCCGATGCGGCCACTGGCGTCATACTCCTTCAGGACACTCAGGGCTTGGTAGGCGTTGCTCGGCTCCGTGAACCGAACGACCACCACGTTTTCCTCAGCCATTGCTCCTCCCTTCGCTCGATCACTCCTTAGGACGGCACTCTTGCGCCCGTCGCTGCCAACCCGATGCCACACCGCGGCGCGCCGCTGCCACCACGGCATGTGATGAGTCGACCGAACCTCCGTTCACGCGCACCGTCGCGGGCGTCCGGATCTCTCGCCACGCGCTGCGTCCTGGCGTTAGGCACTGCCGGCCGCCGTGAGTGCCTTTACTACCCACGCCGTTGGCAGCGCGAGTCAAAGACGCGGCAGCCGCCTGACAGCGCCGCCCGGCATGGTTGTGCTGCATCCACACGTTGGACGCGTCGGCACAGTTCGACACCAACGAATGGAGCTGGAGACGATGAGGCAGACGGTCCCCGAGCAGAAACGCGTGATCAATCACCGAGCACGCACCCACGGCGCGCCTGACCCCGAAGGCGATCTCGGCGTGAGCGGGGCGGGCCGCGATCGGGAGCGATGGACGAGGAACGAGCCGGAGCCGCCCCATGATGGTGGGCTCGTGGTGGCCCTCTGGGTGCTCGCGTCGCTGATTGCCGAGGTCGAGGTCTTGTGGTGGGTCTTGCGCGCATGTATGAGCACTGATCTGCAACGGCCCGGGCAGAGCTCTGACGAGGTGTGTAGCCAATGCTGATAACAGCCGATGGGGCATCCAGTGAGCGACGTAGTCACAGCCGAGGGGCAACCAGTCGAGGATGACGACGGCTACGTCGCGCATGACGCCGGTCATGCCTTCGGCGTCCCGGCCAGGAAACAGCCTCAACGGACGCCGCGTACGCGAAGTGAATCGTTCCTCGCGCATCCGACTCACGCTCTTTGGGCAGCCAGCGGAATGCTCGCGCTCGTCGTGCTGATGGCCATACTCGCGCCCGCGGAACCACTTGCCCTCGAGCGCAGCTGGTCGCAGGCGATGTACGACCTCCAGACGCCGTTGCTCACCGACCTCGCGCTCGTGTTCAACTGGCTCGGGCGCGGGTTCGGCCGCATACTCACGATCACGGTCATCGGACTACTCCTGCTTCGCGCGCACCGCTGGCTCGCGCTAGCCGCGCTCCTAGCCGTCGAAACGCTGGCTCCGCTCCTCTCGTCGCTCCTCAAGGTTGGGGTCGATCGAACCCGCCCACCCGACGGGCTCGTCCACCCGATGGGCGCCTCCTTCCCGTCTGGCCACGCCACGTACGCCGGCGCGACCTGTGTCGCGCTGGTCTTGCTGTTCACGACACCGGGAGCACGGCGCCGATGGTGGTGGGCACTCGCCATTCTCGGCGTCGCCGGCATGGCCTGGAGCCGCACGTACCTGCAAGTTCATTGGCTGACAGACGTCATGGCCGGCGCGCTCCTCGGCAGCAGCATTTCCCTCCTCGTCTTCGCCATCGCACAGCGCCGCGTGCATGCGTTGCAAGCTCGCGAGCACCTGACCTACCCGTCGCGCGACCAGGAGCGAGGCGAGTGATGGAAGAGACGACGGAGACGGTTGAGAGAGCCGCTCGCGGCTTCCCCGCGGCGGATCCGACCCCCCATCCCACCGTCGTAGAGCGGGTAGCCCGCGGCCGCGGATGCACGGGCACAGTGCTCCCGCAGGGCTCACGCAGTGGTCGAATTCCCCGCGGAACGAGATCCGGTCGCCATCCGCGCGAACATCTTCCACGCGCAGGTTTGGCAAGGCGGCTCCGCGAATAGAGTCAGCCGCCGCCAACCCGAGTCTCTTGCGCACACCAGACGCCACCGCCTGCAGACGATGACAGTGAGGGCGCTCGCGCAGGCCACTGCCCGCGCCCTCGGCCATCTTGGTCTCCGTGTTCGAGCCGGTGGCGCGCAGGCTCGAAGTCGCAGCTCCGCGCTACCCGCAGAACGCCGAAACCCGCTGACGCTGCGGTCAACGGGTTTCGACTCGACGATCCTCGCAGCCGCCAACGCTGCCAACCGCCGCCGCGGTTTAGCTTCGTGCTGGCGGCTACCCATAGGCGATCGTCGTCGCGGTTGCAGAAGCCCGACGTCAGGAGACGTGCAGTTTCTCCTTTAGCTTTCCCACGCGCTCGTCGAGGTCTGCGGTCCGCTCTGCCTTGCGCTCCTCGCGCAGCGCTCGCCGGGCTTCGCGCGCGGCCGCGTCGGCGGCCTCCTCCGACGCCTCGAGCTCGTCCATCACCTCGGCGACCGGACGGCGCGTCACCTCGCCTCCGAGCTTGTCCATCTCCCCGTCGATCACCTCGACCGCGGGCTCCGCAACGGTCGCGATCACGGCGGTCGACCCCGGTGGCATCGCCCGCCCGAGGGCGGCGAGGGCCTCGTCGGACTTCTCGGCACGATCGATGTCGAACACGCCACCCATCAAGGCGCCCGCTCCCCAGCCGACGAGAACACCGACCGGGCCGCCGAGGACGCCGACGAGCATCCCGATCAACGAGCCGCTCGCCGTTCCAACGAGACCAACATTGTCGGTGCCTTCCGGGATGCGCAGCTCTCCCTCCGGCGTGCGCTCGACGATGGCCGCGGACTGCAGCGCGATGCGACCCTCAGCGTCGCACTCCTTGAGCACATTCAACGCCTGGTAGGCCTTGCTCGGCTCCGTGAATCGAACAACGACCACGTTTTCAACCTCAGCCATTGCTCCTCCCTTCATTCGAATTGTCGATTGAACTCTGTCGCGCGCTGCTGCCAGGCCGCTGCCACGCCGCACTCGGCCGCTGCCACGTCGGCCTGCGCCGTTCTCGGACGAGGCGCGTCTTCACGTGCAGCTTCGCAGGCGGCCGGATCTTGCGAAACGGGCCGCGGCTCGTGCCGAAGCGCCCCTGATCGACCGTGGTCGTCGCCTCGAGCTCAAGATCGCCGTCGATCATGCGTACCGATGCGTCGAACGCGACAGGAACGCTTGTGCCGGCCGCCCTTAGCTCGCCGCTCACGCTCCGTCCCGCTCGCCCCGGACGTCGATCTCAGCGGGCTCGCCGCGACGACGGTCGGGATGGTCGGTGCCGACCTCGCCAACCTGGTGAACGAGGCCGCGCTGCTCGCAGCGCGTCGCAAGCACGAGCAGGTCGCGATGAGCGACTTCTCGGACTCGCTGGAGAAGATCGTCCTCAACGCCGCGCGCAAGATCATGCTGAGCGACGCGGACCGGCGACGGACCGCGTACCACGAGGCCGGCCACGCACTGACCGGCATGCTCAGCGCCGGCGCCGATCCCGTCCGCAAGATCTCGATCATCCCGCGCAGCAGGAGCCTCGGCGTGACGCTCTCTGCACCGGAAACGGATCAGTTCAACTACGACGAGCAAGGCCTGCTGGCGCGGATCAGGGTGGCCACGGGCGGGCGCGCGGCGGAGGAGGTCGTGTACGGCGACCAGACGACCGGCGCCGAGTCCGACATCCGCCAGGCGACGCAGCTTGCCCGCCTGATGGTCGGCCGCTTCGGGATGAGCGAGGAGATCGGCTTCGTCGCGGTTCTGCCGCAGGACGGCGAGGCGTCCGCGCTGCAAGGGCTGACCGAGGTGTCGGAGCACACGCGCCAGCGCGTCGACTCGGAGGTCAAGCGGATCGTCGGCGAGGCCCACGACGAGGCGATCGAGTTCCTCACCGAGCACCGGCATCGTCTCGACTCGCTCGCCGAGGCGCTGATGCGGGCGGAGACGCTCGACCAGCCGGAGGCCTACGCAGCGGCCGGCCTGACCGCGCCAGAGGCGGCGACGGCTCCAGCCGAGCCGGCGCTGGCCGACGCCACGTAACACGAACTTCACACCGCCCCGCCCGGCGTGCCAGACTGCTCGAGAGAGCGGAGGCGGGACGTATGGGAAAGCTCGAGGTTCGGCTCCTAGGGCCGTTCGAGGTGGTCGTCGCCGGGCGGACGGTGGAAGTGCCGGGCGCGAAAAGGCAGGCCCTCATTGCCTGTCTGGCCTTGCGCGCAGGTCGGGTCGTGCCGACGGACACACTGGTCGAGGCGCTCTGGGGGAGCGAGCTTCCGGCGGCGCCTCGAAACGCCGTGCAGCACCATGTGACCCGGCTCCGCCGGGCACTTGGGACCGACACGATCCGGCTCGCCGCAGACGGGTACGCGCTCGACGGGGCGGTGGTCGATGCCATCCAGTTCGAGGAGCTGCTCACCGCTGCGCGCGCCGCTCTCCGCGCCGGTGATGCGCGCGGAGCCGCGGACACGATCTCCGACGCGCTTTCCCTGTGGCGCGGGCCCGCGCTGCTGGGTCTGCCTCAGTCGGCGTGGGCCACGGCGGAGGCCAGGCGGCTGGACGCGCTTCGGCTCGATGCCCTGGAGGAGCGGTTCGAGGCGGCTCTCGCGCTCGGCGAACACGCCGACATCGGCACCGACATCCACGCAGCGCTCGAGGAGAGCCCCTTCCGCGAGCGTCTGTGGGAGCAGTTGATGCTGGCGCTCTACCGGAGCGGCCGCCAGGCGGACGCGCTCGAGGTGTTCCAGGAGGCCCGGCGGGTCCTTTTGGAGGAGCTGGCACTCGAGCCCGGCCCCGAGCTGCGGCGCCTCCAAGAGGCGATCCTCGCGCACGACCCGGCGATCGCGCCCGTCCCCCCTGCACCGAGGCGGCGCGGCAACTTGCCCGCTCCGTCGACCTCGTTCATCGACCGCGAGGCGGAGCTCGCCCAGGTGCATCGAGCTCCTGCGGGAGCACCGCCTCGTGACGCTGAGCGGCCCGCCGGGCGTGGGCAAGAGCAGGCTCGCGCTCGAGGCGGCCCGCTCGCTCGAGAGCGAGCTTCGCGGAGGCGCGTGGCACGTCGGTCTCGCGAACGCCCGCAGCGCGGCCGACGTCGTCCGCCTCGTCACACAGGCCGTCGACGCCCGCGGCGCCGATCCGCTGGCGCGGGTCGTCGCCCGCCTTCGTGACACCGACGCGATCCTCGTCTTCGACGCCTGCGAGCACGTCCTCGAGGAGACCGCGCGCGTCGTCGAAGCGGTGCTGACGGGCTGCCCGGGCGTCCGGCTCCTAGCGACGAGCCGCGAGGTGCTTCACGTCCCGGGCGAGGTGCGCGTAATGGTCGAACCGCTTGCGGTGCCGGAAGAAGGATCGGGCGACGCCGTAGGCTTCCCGGCCGTCGAGCTCTTCAGCGCGCGTGCGCGTGCGGCGCGTCCTGGGTTCGAGCTGACGGACGAGGACGCCCGGCTCGCCGCGGAGATCAGCCGTCTCGTCGACGGCCTACCGCTCGCGATCGAGCTCGCCGCCGCGCGGGTCAACGTGCTCGGCCTTGCGGAGATCCTCTCCCTCGTCAGGCGCCGCCTGGAGCTGCTGCGCGATCAGCCGGCAACGGACGCCGGCCGTGCCGCCCTCGCGACGCTCGTCGAGTGGAGCTACGACCTCCTGCATGCGGACGAGAAGACCCTGCTCCACCATGTCGCGGTGCACCGAGGTGGTGCGCCTCTCCCCGCACTCGTCGCGGCGGGCGCAGACCACGGTCTCGACGAGATGACCGTGGTCCAGCTGCTCGGGACGCTCGTCGACAAGTCGATCGTCTCGGTTTCGTTCCCGAGCGCCGACGCGCGCTACGACCTGCTCGACACGGTCCGCGACTACGCGCTCGAGCGTCTTGCCGAGGGCGGCGGTCTGTCCGCGGCGCAGAAGGCCCACGCGGAGTACTACGCGGCACTGGCCGACGCGGCGCGTGCAGACCTCCGTGGACCCGACTGGCAGGCGTGCGTCAGACGGCTCGTGCTCGAACACGACAACCTCTGGGCCGCGCTCGCATACGCGCGCGCTGCGCCGGACCCGGGCGTCGCGATCCGGTTGGGCGCGCTCGGCTGGTACTTCACGCTCGCGGAGCGCGTCTCCGAGGGGCGCCGCTTCGTCGAGCTCGCACTCGCTTCCGCGTCCGAGGATGCTCCGGCCGCGCTCCGACTCGAGTTGGTGGCGTTCGTCTGCTTCCTCGCGACGGAAGAGCTCGACCTGGACGCGGCGATCGAGGCCGGCGAACGCGCGCTCGCCGCGACCGAACCGCGAACGCCGCAGTCAGCGCTCGTCCAGGCGGCGCTCTCGCTCGCCCTCGTAGAGTCCGGCGACCGTGAGCGAGCCGTCGTGCTGGCGGAGAAGGCGCACGCACGCGTCCAGCCGACCGGGGACGACTGGAGCATCGCCGCGATCAGCCTCTTGCGGGCCCAAGTCGCGGCTTCCGCCGGAGACGTTTCCACAGTCGCCGCCATGGCTGCGCAGGCCTACCGTCACGCCGACGCGATCGGGTTCGACGCGTTTCAGGTCCCCGCGATGCTGCTCGAGGCGTGGGTCGCCGAGCGGCGGAGTGACCGCAACGCGGCAGCGGAGGCGTACCAGCGTGCGTTCGCGCTCGCGGGCCGTGCAGGGTTCGCAGACCACGCCTCCTTCGCGCTGGCCGGACTCGGCTGGAACGCGTTCGTGAGCGGCGACCTGCGCAAGGCCGAAGAGCTCGAGCGCCGGGCGCTCGCGGCCGCGGAGGTGGCACGGTCGCCGTGGGCCGCGGCACACGCGCGCGTCCGGCTGGCCCGCGTCCTGGCCGCCGCCGGAGACGCCGCCACCGCCGAGGCGCTGTACCGCGACGTGCTCGAGTGGTCCGACAAGCCACGGCCGCACGGAGCTCGCGAGAGCCTGTTCCTAGCGCTCGCGGAAGACCCGGGCGCGGCCGCCCGGGCCGGCCTCGACGATCTCGGGCAGCCCCACCGAGAGACTGCGGCCGTCTCGGCGCGCGCCGAGACTGCAGTGACGTAGCCCGCATCCGCGGGGGGTGAGTTCCTTCGCCCGCCGCCGCGAGTGGCAGCGAGGGCGTGGTCCGTGGCAGGGCGTTGGCAGTCGCCCACGAGAGGCTTGTCGTGGAGTCAATCCGACAACGACAGGAGGTTCGCGTGGCGACGAAGACGACTGACGACATGCTGGCGGAGATCCGCCGGCACATCGACGACTTGGAGACCCGTGCCGACACCTGCACGGCTCAGACGCGAGCACGTCTCCAGGACAGGTTCGACAGGCTGCGGGAGGAGGAAGCATCTGCCTGGGCGGCCGTCCGCGAGAGGGCCGAGGCGGTCGACGAGAAGTTCCGGCAGCTCGAGATCGACATCACGATCGCCGAGAACCGGCTGGCCTCCGAACTGGCCGACGACGCGACGTCGTTCGCGGAGGCGGTGGACGCGGAGCTGCACGACTGGGAAGCCGCGATCGAGCGGCTCCAGACGCGCGCAGCGACGAAGGCACAGAACGCTCGCGAGCAGGCTGAGGCCGAGATCGCCGAGCTCAGGCAGGCGCGGAACCGGGCAGCCGAGCGTCTGACCGCACTGCGCGCGTCATCGGAGGACGCGTGGCAAGAGGAGAAGAACCGCGTCACGGAAGCGCTCGACGACCTCGAGCGGAAGGTCCGCGAGGCGGCCCTGAAGTTCACCAATGGAGGAAGACATGACGACTGATCCAACACCGACCGAGACCTTCGAGTCGAAGGTCAGCAACAAGATCGACGAGGCAGCGAGCGAGGGCGAGCGCATGCTTGCCGGTGTCTGGAAAATCATCGCAGCGAACGGCGTCGCGGCCATCCTGTTCGGCTTCGTGCTCGTCCTGTGGCCGGACATCGGCCTGACGACCATCGTCGCCGTCGTCGCGGTGTACGCACTGGTCAGAGGCGTTCTGTCTGGTATGGCAGCGTTCTCTGCACCGCTCCCGCGGGACGAGCGAAGATGGCTGACACTCGAAGCGGTCGCGGGGACGGCGATCGGCATCGCGCTGCTCGTCTGGAACGACATCTCCGCGCAGGCGCTTCTGTACGTGGTGGCGGCTTGGGCGATCGCCCTCGGCGTCCTCATGCTGGCCGCCGCGATCCAGCTTCCTCTGAGCGGTGGGCGGAAACTCCTGCTCGCGTTGAACGGGCTCGTCGCCGGGGCCTTCGGCGCCGTGATGTTCATCGAGCCCGACGCTGGCGCCGTCGCGATCGTCGCGCTCATCGCCGCGTTCACGATCGTGACCGGTGTGATGCAGATCGGGTTCGCGCTCGAGCTGCGCAACGTCGTCGCGGATGTCCGTCATCGCTTCCCGCGGCCGACCACCACGAAGCCGGTGGCGCACAGTTGACGTCTACAGAGAAGGAGTCGGCGGCCGGCGGGAGTCGCGCCGGCCGCAGCGGTGGGGCAGGCACGTGACGGGGAGGGTCGAGCCGAGCCGGGGAGCGTTGCTCGCTCTGCCCCGAAGGGACGTCCGGTTCGGAGCAGCCGTCTACGGGTCGTTTCTCGTGGCCTCGGTCGTCGGCGTCGCCTTCGAGGCTGGAAAGGACGCGCGCTTCATGACGACGACCGCATTCGGCTCCGCACTCATCTTCTGGCTTGCGCACTGGTGGTCGGAGGTGATCGGCGCGCAGATCTCGGTGGGGGAGGACTTCCGACGCCGCGACGTACTCGTCATCGCGGCCCGCGAATGGCCGCTGGTCGAGGCGGCCGTCGTTCCCACGCTCCTCCTCGCGCTCGCTTGGGCCGGCGTGTGGTCGCGCGAGACGGGCGCCGAGCTCGCGCTCGCCGCGGCCGTTCTCCAGATCGCGGGGTGGGCGCTGGTCGCCGGCCGTCGCGCCGGGGGGACCTGGCTGTGCGCCGGCCTCTTCGCCGCGGTCGAAGCAACACTCGGTGTCGTGCTGCTGCTTCTCGAAAGGGTGGTTCACTGAGCGACAAGTCGCGGAGCCATTACGCGGGTCTCCAGCGCAGGGGGCTACGCGGGGTCTACGCGCTTGTCATTCCCTGTCTTCGGTCGCCACCGCCGCGGCCGACGTTTCGTTTGTTCATGCGGCTTTGCGCGACCAGGAGCGACCTCGCGCGACAGCTGATCCTGGCTCGTAATTGTGGGGTCCCCGGTTCGAGTCCGTGCGTCGGCTTCACTCAATCAGACGGTTTCTCGGCTTTCGCGCCCGAGGAGGTCCTGAACGGTGGCACGCGTCCGGTCACGACGGCGTATCGCCGCGGTGCACGAGCCGCCCAACCGACGTAGGGCCGGCGACCTCGCGCTCGAGCAGCGGCCGTGTCGCTCGACTCGACGAGAAAGGCCGAACCGTGAGAGGTTGCGGCGTGCGCACACGAAAGGAGCAGAGCCACGAAGGACGTGGACGCAGCCATCGGACACCTCGGATCGAATTTCGCGACGACCTCGGACGAGCCCCCGACCGGTGAGGTCGACGAGCGCGCGACGGCGGGCGACAGCTCGTCGCGGCCGGGAGCAGGCCGCGAGGTCGGGGCGGATGCAGCTCTCACGCTGCGGGAAACCCTGCGTGGAAGCAGGAGTATGCTGCGCCCTCCGAATCGGACGAAGAGCTTGAGCATGCCGACGAAGATCCGCTTCCTCGCGGGCCTCGCCTCGCTCCTCTGCGTTGCGCTCGTTGCCTCCGGTTGCGGCGGCGGCGAGGAGGAGGCGGCGTCGACGTCTGCCACGACGACGCCCACCGTCGACAGCGAGATCGCGGCGAAGGTTCCCGCCGACATCAAGTCCAAGGGCACCCTGATCGTCGCCACGGACGCCACCTATCCGCCGAACGAGTTCATCGGCACCGACGGCAAGACGATCGAAGGCATGAGCCCCGACCTCGGCCAGGCCCTTGCCGCCGTCATGGGCCTCGAGTTCGAGTTCGTCAACGCGAGCTTCGACACCATCATCCCCGGGCTCTCCTCCGGCAAGTACGACCTCGGGATCTCGTCCTTCACCGACACGAAGGAGCGCGAGCAGGTCGTCGACTTCGTCACCTACTTCTCGGCTGGCACCTCGTTCTACGTCAAGGCGGACGGCGGGCCGACGATCAACGGGCTCGCCGATCTCTGCGGGCATTCGGTCGGGGCCGAGCGAGGGACGGTTCAGGCAAACGACGCCGCGGCGCAGAACGAGGCGTGCACGAAGGAGGGCAAGGCCGGCGTGAAGGTTCTCGTCTTCCCGGACCAGAACGCCGCGAACCTCTCCATCTCGAGCGGTCGGGCCGAGGTCGGCATGGCCGACACTCCCGTCGCTGCCTACATCGTCCAGCAGTCGAGCGGGCAGTTCAAGCTGACCGGCGAGGCGTACAACACGGCGCCGTACGGGATCGCGATCCCCAAGGGAAACGGGATGGCCGAACCGATTCTCGACGCGCTGAAGCTGCTGATCTCGAACGGCACCTACGAGGAGATCCTGACGAAGTGGGGCGTCGAGTCGGGCGCGATCACGGACCCGACGATCAACGGAGCGCTCAGCTAGCTTCAGCCGGCGTCGTGGGTTAGCTTTGGTTGTGGCGGCCTTTCGGTGAATACGGACGCCGAGGCCCTGCGGCCCGAGGAGATCAGGGCGATCCCGGTCCGCCATCGAGGGCGCTGGATCGCGGCCGCGGTCATCGTCGTGCTCGGGGCCGCCCTCGTCAACTCGATGAGGACGAACGACCGCTTCCAGTGGGCGATCGTCCGTGACTACTTCTTCTCCAGCCGCGTCCTGCACGGCCTGGTCGTCACGCTCGAGCTGACCGTTCTCGCGATGGCGATCGGGATCGCGCTCGGTGTCCTGCTCGCTGTGATGCGGCTCTCGCCGAATCCGCTCGTGTCGGGAGCGAGCTGGATCTACATCTGGTTCTTTCGCGGCACGCCGGTCTTGGTTCAGATCCTGCTCTGGTACAACATCGCGGCCCTCTACCCGCGCTTCTCTCTCGGCGTTCCGTTCGGGCCTCAGTTCGCCGACTTCAGCACCGTTTCGTTGATCACGCCGTTCCTCGCGGGGGTGCTCGCGCTCGGGTTGAACGAGGGCGCCTACATGGCCGAGATCGTGCGAGCCGGGATGATCTCGGTGGACGAGGGCCAGACGGAGGCGGCGCAGAGCCTCGGGATGTCTCGACTGCAGACGATGCGCCGAATCGTCTTGCCCCAGGCGATGCGGGTGATCACGCCCCCGACGGGCAACGAGACGATCTCGATGCTGAAGACGACCTCGCTCGTCAGCGTGATCGCCACGACGGACCTGCTCTACTCGGTGCAGCTGATCTACGCGGTGAACTACCGGACGATCCCGCTCCTGATCGTGGCCTGCATCTGGTACCTGATCGTCACCACCGTCCTCTCGATCGGGCAGTACTACCTCGAGCGGCACTTCGGTCGCGGAGCCACCCGCGCCCTTCCGCCGACGCCGCTCCAGCGGCTGCGCCGGAGGCTCGCCTCGGTGGGGCGGGCGAGCGAGGACGTCTTCGAGGCGTCGGGAGAGAGGCGATGAGCGAGCCGATGGTCAAGGCGGAGGGGGTGCACAAGCGGTTCGGCCGCCTCGAGGTCTTGAAAGGTGTGTCACTCGAGGTCCAGGCCGGCGAGGTCGTGTGCATGATCGGACCCTCCGGCTCCGGCAAGTCGACCTTCCTCCGCTGCGTCAATCATCTCGAGAAGATCGACGCCGGCCGGCTCTGGGTGGACGGCACTCTCGTCGGCTACCGCCAGGTCGGCGACAAGCTCTACGAGCTGCGGGAATCAGAGGTTCGCCGTAACCGAGCGGAGATCGGGATGGTGTTCCAGCGCTTCAACCTCTTCGGTCACATGACGGCGCTGGAGAACGTGGTCGAGGCGCCCATCCGAGTGAGGAAGATCCCGAAAGGCACCGCCGTCGAGCAGGCGAGAGTCCTCCTCGACCGCGTCGGGCTCAGTGACAAGGTCGACGCCTATCCGTCGCAGCTCTCGGGCGGTCAGCAGCAGCGGGTCGCGATTGCACGGGCTCTCGCGATGAAGCCCAAGGTGATGCTGTTCGACGAGCCCACGTCGGCCCTCGATCCTGAGCTGGTCGGCGAGGTCCTCGACGTGATGAAGGGTCTGGCACTCGACTTTCAGACCACGATGATCGTCGTCACGCACGAGATGGGGTTCGCCCGCGAGGCCGCCGACCGCGTGCTGATGATGGACGACGGCCGCATCATCGAGGACGGGACGCCGGAGCACTTCTTCCAGTCGCCGCGGGAGGAACGGACGAGGCAGTTTCTCTCCGCGATCCTCTAGCCGCGCGACCGGATCGTCTCACGAACCGGGCGGAGTGCGACGAGCGTGTTCCTCGCCATCGCCTCGCCGTCCTCTGAGGCACGGCAACGCCGTCGGCGAGGGATGCGAAGGGTCACAAGTCCGCGCGAATGCGGCGGATGTGGGCCCGGATCGCGCTTGCAGGACGCAGAGTTCGAAGCATGAGCATGGTCGCCGTCAGCCCGATCAGGACGTTCAGCGTGGTGATCGTCGCCTGCATGCCCAGCGAGAAGGCGACGAGCGTCGCGGTCGACGCGGTCGTGTGCAGGAAGTACGCGACAAAGAGCTGCTGGGTCCCGACGCCGCCGGGTGTCGGAACGAGCGTCGAGAGGCCGCCGACCACGACGACGATCACGGCGGAGGAGATCGTCGCCGGCACGCCGAACGCCGCGAGCAAGAAGTACGCAGCGCCGATCCTGCACACCCAGGCCGAGAGCTGCAGGGGGACGACTTCGGTCGCATAGCGCCGCGGTGTGGCGAGGATCGCGGTCCCGGCTCTGAGCCCGGTCCAGACCTGCGCGAGCCTCGGTGCGAAGCGGCGTCCGATGAAGAACGTCGCCGCAGCCAGAGCGATTGCCGTTGGAGCCACCACGAACGGGTGGTCGACGAGCAGCGCCGCTCCGCCCGGCAGCTTGGGCAGCCCGGGCGGACTCGGCAGGAGTCCGAAGGCCGAGAGCAGCCCGATTGCCGTCACCCCGACGACGGCGTCGAAGAGCGAGACGACGCCCATCGACGCCGCGATCGTGGGCACGGACGAGCCGGGGATGCGCGTCCGGACAAGCGCGACCTTTGCGACGTCGCCGCCTCGCGCCGGCGTGAACGAGTTGATCGCGACGCCGGTCGCGTACGCACCTGCAATCCCGAGCAGCGGTACGCGACGATCCGGATAGGCCGCGCGCAGCACGTTGCGCCAGCTCGCCGAGCGGAAGCCGAAATTCGCAAGATGGAAGACGAGCGCGACAAGCAGCAGGCGCGGGTCGACTCGCGCGAGGCCGTCGATGGCCGTCGTCAGCGTCGACAAGCGCTACGCCGCCTCACCGTGGAATGCAACGGGAAGAAGAAGGCCGGGTCGGTCACTGATCAGCCCATCGACGCCGCAGGCAGTGAGCTCTCTCGCGCGATCGAGTGTATTCACGGGCCACGTCATGACCACGTCCGCGAGCTCGCGCAGCTCGTGCACCGTTCGCGAGTCGAGCAGCCGCTCGTGGATCGAGACGCCGTCGACCCGCTTGCCCGAGGCGTGGCGCCGAAGGCGCCTCAGCTGCCGCGCGCTGCCGACCGAGTGCACGCCGCGCACCCCCTCGAGCCCGCTGAACACATCGAGCAGCGGCCAGCTCCGCGCACAGATCGTGACGACCGCCCCAGCGCGGAGGCCGGGGCGCAAGGCCTCGAGGACCTGCTCCGCGAGACGGCGGTCGCGGCCCTTCAGATCGAGCACGAGCTCCGTCTGCGACCCGGCGGCCGCGAGCAGGTCAGCGAGGAGTAGTCGCGGGCGGAACGGGCTCGCGAGCTTCCAGCGGTCCCACAGGATCGGCACCGGACCGAGCGTCTTCAGGTGGCGCACCTCGAGGCGCCCTCGGAAGAGGTGCACGTCCGCCTCGATCACGCGCACGCCGTGTGCCTCCGCCGTCCGCAGGGCGAGGAGCGAGTTGCCTGAGCGGTGTGCGATGACGAACGGGCGGCGCGGCACCGATGGCACTGCTTCCGGCCTGCGGTCCACCTTCAACGAGGGTACCCGGGTGCAGACGCATCGACAAGGTGAGCGCGACGAGAACGACGAGGACTCCGACGACGATGTCGAGGACGAAGTGGTTCGCCGTCCCGACGGCCGCGAACGCCATTGCGACCGGCATCGCGACCGCGAAGATCCGAACGGCTCTGCGGTTCGTCGCCTGGAAGAGGACGATGGCGACGAGCAGGTTCCAGCCGACGTGCAGGCTCGGCATGGCTGCGTACTGGTTCGTGAGCGACGGCGGCTGCAGGGCCCGGTACCCGTCCGAGTATCGCGTGACGGTGTCGACGAGACTCACCACCGAGAGCCGCGGCGGTGCGACCGGCACGAAGGCAAAGAACGCGAAACCGATCAGGCCGGAGATGATCATCGCGTCACGCAGGAGGACGTACTTGTCGCGACGGCGCGCATACAGCACTGCGGCGCTGACGAGGATGAAGGGCCAGTGCCCGTAGATGTAGATCCAGTTGACGATCGCAACGAGAGCGTCGTGGTCCACGATCAACTCCTGGAGCTGGCCCTCCCAGGCGGTGCCGATCGCGCGCTCGAGACGCAGGACAGAGTCCGCGTTGGCGAACGCCCGATCGACGCGCCCTTCGCTCAGCGCGCGGACGCCGAAGTACACGACGATCGCGAACAGAACGAGCACAGCCTCCCGCGCCCCGGCAAGAACCCGTCCCCGCTCACGAGTCGGCTTTCCCACACCCCCACGCTCGTGCCATCGGGTCGCGCCCACATCGGTCGAGACGCGCAACCGCGCTTCCCGAAACTACGGATGTCGTCACCGCCTCGGCCGCCCGGAATCGGCTTCCGAGTAGCCGCTGCTCGAGCTGGTGTTGCAGGCGCTGCCGCTCGGCCACCAGCCCGGGTGCTCGCTCGGTGCGCGAAGACGACGAGCACGCTCGGCCCTTTGTCCTTCGAGGGCCGCAGGGTGAATCAGTGAATCCCCTGACGCGCCGAGGCCGCGCTCCCGGCATGGTTGTGTGTGCGCCAAGCGCGGATCGCAATTAGGACGAAGCTTCACCCGGCAAGGCAGCAGGCAGAACCGTCCGAATGCCTCGCCGGTGAGGTGGACGAAAGCGACACCGACCAGGCGAAGGTCAGTAGGGGCCCGCGAAAGCGGGCCCCTATCTCTCTTCACGTTCTTCGCACGGTCGCGAAGCTCGTTGCGAGCGCGTGAGCCTCGCCACCGTCTCCGTGATCGAGCCCGGCGGCGGCGCCTACCCCGACGAGAGGGCGGCTCCGGGGTCGCCGGCTTCCCGCGATCGGATTGGTGGTGCGCGCCGCCGAGCGGCGGCGGCGGCCGCGTCAGCCCGCGATTCCGGCCTCGACCGCTCCGCTCGAGCGGGGCTCCTCGACTGCCGTGATGCGTCCGTCCTCGAGCCAGACGATGCGGTCGGCGATGGCGCGCAGGCGCTCGTCGTGTGACACGACGACCGCACCGCGCCGGCGCTGCAACGCGAGCTCGCGCAGGAGGCTCATCACCTCCCGGCCGTGACGGGAGTCGAGGTTCGCGGTCGGCTCGTCGGCCAGCAGCAGCGGGGGGTCGTTGGCGAGCGCGCGGGCGATCGCGACGCGCTGGCGCTCGCCGGCCGAGAGCGACTGGGCGCGGAAGTCGAGCCGGCCGTGCAGGCCCGCGTCCTCGAGCAGCTCGCGTGCCCGGTCGGCCGCCGCGACGCCGTCGACGCCGTTGACGTTGAGCGCGACCTCGACGTTCTCCTGGGCGGTGAGCGCGTCGAGGAGGTTGAACGTCTGGAAGACGAAGCCCACACGGGTGCGGCGGACGCGGGTGAGCTCGCGGGGCGGCAACGCGGTCACGTCGAGGCCGTCCAGCTCGATCCGGCCGGCGGTCGGGCGCAGCAGGCAGCCGAGCATCGTGAGCAGCGTCGTCTTGCCCGAGCCCGACGGCCCCATCACCAGCGTGATCTCGCCGCGATCCGTGACGAGCTCGACGTCGTCGACCGCGACGACCTCCGTTCGTCCGGAGCCGAAGACCTTCGTAAGCCCTTCGATTCGGAGGAGCGGCGTCGTCATGCCCGGAACACCATCGCGGGATCGATCCGGTTCAGACGCTGCACCGGGACGAACGAGGCCAGGACCGACATCAGGACGGCGGCGCCGAACACGCCGAGCGCGTCGAGTGGGCGCAGGTCGGTCACGAACTCCGGCACCCAGCGTCCGATCAGGCTCGCGGCAGCCGCCGAGACGGCGATTCCGAGCAGCGAGCCGGCGAGCCCGACGATCAGGCTCTGCGTCACAACGATCCGGTAGAGGAACGGCCCGGAGGCGCCGACGGCCTTCAACACTCCGAAGTCGCGTGCTTTCTCGATCGTCGCCGTGTAGGTGGTGAGCGCTATCACCGCGCCGCCGACGACGAAGCCGATCCCGACGAGCACCGCGACGACGCTGAGGAAGCCGCTCGTCACGAGTTGGCTGAACGAGCCCGCGAGCTCCGCGCTCGTGTGCGCCTCCGACCCGGGAACGGCGGCCACCGCACGTCGCACGAGCGCCTTCTGGTCGGCGTGCGAGTCGACCGCGAGCACGTAGTAGCTGACGCGCCCCGGCTCTCCCAGCAGCGCCTTTCCGTCGACCGGGTTGACGAACGCGAACTGGACGACCTTGTTGCCGCCGCTCGTCAGGCGGTCGACGATCAGCGTGCGACCGAGCACGTTGAGTCGCTCGCCCTGCCGCAGGCCGAGCTCGTCCGCGAGTACGCGATCGATCACGATGTGTCCCGGCGCTGGAAAGTACGCCCGCGCGCCCGCGGGAAGCGCACCTCCGCCCGGCGCAGCGATCGCCATCGTGTAGGCGTCGAATCGCCTCCCGCTCTTCGTCGGGAAGGCGAGGTGCCGCGCGTACACGGGCAGCACCGCGACGACGCCGGTCACGCGACCCAGAGCCGGGGTGCGGCCGGCCGGAAGGAGGGAAGTCGAGTGGTACGGGTCGCTCGTGCCGGCCTCCGTCAGCCAGATCTGTCCCGGAAGCTTCAAGTAGATCGATCCGGTGCTGCTCCAGCCGCGGTAGAGGCTCACCACGATCAGGATCAGGAGCACTGCGAAGGCGACGCCCCCGACCGACATCGCGAAACGGCCCTTCTCGGCGAAGAGGTTCTTGCGTGCGACCGGCACCATCGCCTCATCGTCGCCTTGCAGGAGCGCGCGGGCCATCGGCGCAAACCCGCATCGCGCTGCGGAGAAGCCGTGCGAGTTGCGCGGCCGTCCGCGGTTTCCGCGCCGGGATCAGTGATCACCCCGATGCCACCGAGGCGGCGCGGCCCGATCCTGCCACAGAAAGGGGTGACCACCATGCGAGGCGGTCAACGACGACATCGCGACCAGGGTCGGCGCTGGGAGAACCGGCACCTCCGGTACCAGCAAGGGTCGCGGAACCGCGCGCGACGGCAGCGGACGCGAGCCGCGACACATGCGTCTTCGGCGGGCTCTCGCTAGGGACCGCGGCACGCTCGGCGCCGGTCGTCTCCGTCAGAGCCTGAGTGCGCTCTCGTCGCGGCCTGGCTCGATCTGCCCGTCCGGGTCGCGCTCGAGGTGAGTGCGTCGCCGGTCGCGGGCCGAGCGTTCGGCAGGATCGCCGCCCACCGACCCCTTCGGTTTGGGCCGGTCGCGAATACGGTAAAGCCCTGGCCGGATCGGGTCACGCACTGATGACCACGGGGTGCCCTCACGCGACACTTTGGGGCGGTGAAGGGAGGACAGTCATGAACGGACAGATCGCTCGGCCTCATCGCGACTCTCTCGTCGGGCGGGAGGAGCTCGAACGCCTCTCTGCCGACTACCGCCATCTGCTCCAGGAACATCGCCGCGCGCATGCCGGAAGCCGCACCCGCCGTCGCCTCGACCACGAGCTGCTCGGGCTCTCGGATCGGTTCGAGCGCCTGCTCGCGCACACACCGGTCGACGACGAAACGCGTGCCCAGTGGCGCGCCCACCTGCATCACGGCGCACCCGCCCCGGCGGGGCCCGAGCCGGGTGAGCCCGTGTACTTCTGCGGGCGCTCGGCGACCGACGCGGAGCTCGTGATCCGGCGGCTCGGGCCGCGGGAGCTCGACGTGCTCGTCGACGGGACCCGGGTCGAGCGGCTGACCGACGCGGACGAGCTCGGCGCGACCTCGCCGCCGCTGGCCTTCCGGGTTGGCGATCAGGTCTACGAGGAGACGTTCGCCGCCTCCGCGCCGGCGCTCGCTGCGCTGGCCGAGGCACTCGAGAATGGGCGGCCCGCTCCCGCCGACGCCGAGCTGCTGCTCGACGGGCTCGTCGACCGCGAGCTGAGCGTCACGCCGCGTGGACGGCGGGCGCTCGCGCTTGCGGCACGCGTGGAGCGTGAGACCCCCGCCGTGGGGGCACCGATCGAGATCGTCACCCGCGGCCGGGTCGGAAAGCGGGCGCGGGCGCGGCTGCACACCGAGCTCGCTCGAGTCGTCCGGGCGGCGCCGCGAAGCCCGCTGCTCGTGCGCGGCACCCTCACCTACGACGGGAACCCGTCGCTCGCACGACCGGCCACGGCCACGGCGACGCTTCGTCTCGGAGGTCGCACCGTGCGCGCGCACGCCGAGGGGGCCGGAACGAGCGAGGCGATCGACCTGCTGGTGGAGCGCCTGCACCGGGAGCTGCGCGAGCTGCGCGGGCGGGAGGTGACAACGCGGCGGGTGCCTGCCGTCGCCGAGCCGGGCCACTGGCGCCACGGGAATCTGCCTCCGGCTTCACGCGCCCCGTCGGCTTGATCGGACGGCGGCGGCTTGGCTCCGCCGTCGTCGCCGCCGTCCGTTAATTCCTGCGCGGCGGATCGGCGCGCCCCCGACGCGGTCGGTCAGGAACTGACGGACACCCGTCGTCGGAGGAAGGGACGAGTCCACCGCAATGCGGGCAGCGTGAAGGACGAGGTCCCGGTTCGAGTCGCTGCGTCGGCTCCATCGGGATCCCCCAAGAGCCTCGTTTCGGCGAGGCTCTTCCCTTCTCAAGGGACAGGCAGCGGCACGAGTGGGCAACAGGCGGGCGGCCGCCTCGAGCAGTGACCAGGCTCGCGGCTCGTGCGCTGAATCATCTAGTCCCGCCGCGCGCCGGCAAGCCCGTTGAGCTGCTCGACCTGGGGCGGCGTCAACTCGAAATCGAAGACGGCAGCGTTCTCGGCGATCCGCTCTGCGTTCGTCGACTTCGGGATCGCGACGATTCGGTGCTCGATGTGCCAGCGGAGGACGACCTGCGCCGGCGTGACGCCGCTCTCCTCTGCGATCCGCACGAGTCGCGGGTCGCGCAGGTTCATCGTCTTGAGCGGGCTGTACCCCTCGAGCTGCACCCCACGACTCCGGTGCGCCCCGAGGACGTCTCGGTCGAACAGTGCCGGGCTCCACTCGATCTGGTTGACCGCGGGCAGTCGACCTGTTACGCGTTCGAGCTCGTCGATCTGTCGAACGCTGTAGTTGCTCACCCCGACTTCCCGCACGAGCCCTTCGGCCTGAAGCTCGAGCAGCCGCTCCCAGACGTCCGGCCGTGCGCCTTTGCTCGGCGGCCAGTGGATCAGCCACAGGTCGACGTACTCGAATCCGAGCGCGTCGAGGCTTTCCGCGAGGGTCGCCCGCTCGCGCCCTGCGCGACTCGGCGGCAGCTTCGTCGTCACGAAGATCTCCTCACGCGGCACGCCACTCTCCGCCACTGCCCGCCCCACCTGTTCCTCGTTGCCGTACACGAGCGCGGTGTCGATGTGCCGATAACCGACCTCGAGCGCCCGGCGCACAGCGTCGACGGCGCTACGGCCCCGCGCCTGCCAGGTGCCGAGCCCGAGCAGAGGCATCTTCGCGCCCGACGCCAGCTCGACGCTCTCGACCTTCATCGACTGCCGTTCGCTCACCTTTCGATTCTCTCTACTCGGCCGCTGAGGCGCGCGCGTAGATCGCGGCGAGGGTGAGCACGATCAGCCCGTAGAGGATCTGTCGCGTCGCCTGGCTCGCGTCGAGGATCGTGAGCAGCGAGTCGAGCAGCGTCAGGATCAACGCACCGAGGATCGTGCCGGCGTAGCCGCCGAGCCCGCCGAAGATCGACGTGCCGCCGATCACGACCGCGGCCACGGACGGGAGGAGGAACGGCGCCGCGATCCCGAGGTCGGCGGCGTTGTTGAAGCCGACGAGCAGGATTCCGGCCGTGGCGCTCAGCATCCCGCAGAGTGCGTAGACGGCGAGCAGCACCTGCCAGTTGCGGACGCCTGCGAGCCGCGTCGCAACCGGGTTGTCGCCGACCGCGTAGATCATCCGGCCGAAGCCGCTGTAGCGGAGGCCGAGGATGATCAGGGCGGAGATCGGCGCCCAGACGAGCAGGCTGTACGGGATGTAGGTGAAGAAGCGCTCCGAGCCGAGCGTGACGACGAGGTCGGGCGCCTGCGAGAGGAAGCGCTTCTGCGAGTAGATCGTCAGCGCGCCGAGAGTCACGGTCGAGACGCCGAGGGTCATGATCAGCGCGTTCACCCGGCAGACCCCGACGCCGACGCCGTTGACGGAGCCGATGGCGAGGCCGACGCCGAGCGCGACGAGGATCGCGATCGCGGTGCCCTCGCGGGCGAAGCTCGAGATCATGAACGCGGCCGCCGTCGCCGTCGTCGCCACGGAGAGGTCGACTCCAGCGGTCAGCATCACCAGCGTCTGGCCCGCCGCCATCAGGCCGAGGATCGCGGCGTAGAGGAACGTGGTCGAGACCTGCTTGCCCGTCAGGAACGGCTGTCCCGACTGGGCCCGGTTGACGATGTCGGTGGCGATGAAGAGCGCGATGAAGACGAACGTGAGGACGATCGCCGGGTTGTCGCCGAGTCGTCGCCGCAGCTCCAGCCGCCGCGATACAGGCGCCGGCGCGGCAGTCATGAGCCCGTCTTCCCCTTCTGGCGGATCGCGAGGCCGCCGATCATGACCACGACGACGATCAGCACGCCCTGGATCACCTGCGCGTAGTTCTGGTCGACGCCTCTGATGATCAGGATCGTCTTCACGAGCGTGAGGACGAAGGCCGCGATGATCGGGCCGACGAGGCCGCCGACGCCGCCGAGCAGCGAGACGCCGCCGAGCACGACCGCGGCGACGCTGTTCAGGGTGTAGATGTCACCGGCGTGTGGGTCGCCGATCCCGGATGCCGCGGTCAGCGCGAGGCCGCCGAGCGCGGCGAAGGCGCCCGAGAGCGCATAGGCGAACACCCGCGTGAGGGGGACGTTGATGCCGCTCAGGTACGCCGCGTTGCGCCTCGAGCCGATCGCGTAGAGGGCGAGGCCGGGGCGGCGCCGCCGGATCGTCAGCCAGAGGAGGGCGTAGGCGACGAGCAGGATCACGAACGCCTTCGGCAGCCACGCCGTGCCGACGGTGTCGAGCGTGACGAGGTTCTGATACTCGACCGGCGTCCCGCCGCCCGGCACCTCGAGCACGGCGAGGGCGAGCCCCGCCCAGACGAACAGCATCGCCAGCGTGACGATGATGTCGGCGATCCTCGTCACGTGGATGATGAGGCCGGTGAGCGCGCCGGCCAGGAAGCCGAACACGAGCAGGCCGAACGAGACGAGCACCGCGCGCCCGAACGACCCGGGCGTCGGCACCGAGCCGACCGTCGCGTCGCCGAGGCTCGTGACCATGTACTTGGCCGCGAGCACGTTGACGAGGCTCATCATCGCCCCGACCGAGAGATCGATCCCGCCCGAGATGATCACGATCGCCTGCCCCATGGCCACGAAGGCGAGCGGCATCGCGTCGATCGCGAGCGACTGGACGTCGAAGGTGCCCCAGGTGACGGTCGTGCTCGACCGCCAGTAGAGGACGAGCCCGACGAGCAGGAGGAAGACGCCCACGGTCCAGCCGTGCCGGCGAACGGCGCGCCGCCAGTCGAACCCGGCCCGCGCCGACGTCGCGGTCGTGGCAGTCACGCCGCCGCTTCGTCCTCCACGAGCCCGTGCATGGCGCGGAGGAGCGCCGCCTCGTCCGCCGTGTCGCCCGCGAGCTCGGCCGTGACCCGGCCGCCGTAGAGCGTCAGCACGCGGTCGCAGACGAGCGGAAGCTCGGCGAGCTCCGACGAGAAGAAGAGGATCGCCGCGCCGTCGTCGGCGAGCCGCCGCAGCAGCCCGTAGACCTGCCGCTTCGTGCCGACGTCGATGCCGCGCGTCGGGTCGTAGCAGAGCAGCGCGCCGAAGCCCGAAGCGAGCCAACGCGCGATCGTCACCTTCTGCTGGTTGCCGCCGGAAAGCCGGCGCACCTGCCGCTGGGCGCGCGTGTCTATCTGGAGCGCGTCGATCGCCGAGCGGACTCGGCGGCGCTCGTCGCGCATGTTGATCGGCCCCCAGCGAAGCGGAGTGTTGTACCGCGGCGCCGCGATGTTCTCCCCGATCGGCCGCTGCGGCAGCAGCGCGAGCAGCCGGTCGGCGGGAACGAAGACAAGCCCTTGCCGGATCGCGTCGTACGGCGTTCGCGCGCGAAGTGGACGGCCGTGCGCGCGGATCTCGCCGCCGTCCGGCCGCTGCTGGCCGGACAGCGCCCCGAACAGCTCGTCCTGGCCCTGGCCCTCCAGCGCCGCGATGCCGAGGATCTCGCCGCGATGGAGCGTGAACGAGACACCGGCGATCCGCCCTGCATGCACGGCATCGACCTCGAGCGCAACCTCGCCGCGGGCTCGCTCGGGCGGGACGTCCTCCTTCGCGGCCGCCTCCTCCTCGGCCTGCGCTGCCTCCGGGCCGAGCATGTGCTCGACGATCGCCGCCTCGCCGCCCTCCCGCGGCACGATCGTCGCGACGTCGCTCCCGTCGCGGAGGATGGTCGCGCGGTCGCAGCTCGCGATCACCTCCTTGAGACGGTGGGTGATGAAGAGCACCGAGCGGCCGCTCTCCCGCCAGGCGCGCATGACCTCGAAGACGCGCTCGGCGAGATCGGACGGCAATGCGGCCGTGATCTCGTCGAGCACCAGGAGCTGCGGGTCGCGCGCGATCGCGCGGGCGAGATCGACCAGGCGGAGCATCGCCAGCGGTACGTCGCCCGCGCGCTCGGAGAAGTCGACGTCGAGATCGAGTGCGCGGAGTCGCTCTCGCACCGCGCCGACGCTCGACCGGGTCAGGCGCAGGTTCTCGGCGATCGTCAGGTCGGGCACGAGGGCCGGGTCCTGGAACACCGGTGCGAGCCCGATCCGCGCCGCCCGCGTCGGCGAGGAGACGCGCACCGTCGCACCGGCGACGACGATCTCACCCGCGTCAGGCTTGATCACGCCCGTGAGCAGCTTGACGAGCGTGCTCTTGCCCGCGCCGTTCGCGCCGAGGAGCGCGTGCACCTCGCCAGGCTCGACGGTCAGGCTCGCCGAGTCGAGCGCGACCACGGGCCCGTACGTCTTGCGCATCCCGCGCGCCTCGAGGAGCGTCGTCATGGGCCCGAACACTAGGAGGGGCGGCGCCTACGCGCCGCCCCTCCGGTCGGATCAGTGCGAGAGGCTACGGCCCCTTGCAGCCCGTGAGCTGCGCTTCCGTGTACGTGGTCCACGGCTTGACGAACAGCTGCGAGCTGTACGTCGGCGCACGCTTGGGCGAGTAGTACTGCTTGATCGTGCTCGCGCTCGAGGCGATGTCCCAGACCTGCGGCGTGAGCTTCGTCCACTTCTTGGCCGTTCCGCCGTCGAGGAGCTGGATCGCGATCGCAGCGCCGACCCCGCCGATCGTCGCCGGGTTCGTGACTGCGGCACCCGTGAAGCCCTTGACCGCCGAGAGCTGGCGGAGGAACTCGTTGTTGTCCGCGCCCACGACCGGCACGTACGGCTTGCCGGCGGTCTTGAACGCGTTGACGACGGTGTAGTCGATGCCCGACGTCCAGACGCCGTCCACCTGCACGCCCGAGTTGAGGATGTCGAGGATCTGCTTGCCGCCGTTCGCGAACTGCCAGCCGGTGAAGGTCTGCTTGACGACCTTGATGCCCGGGTAGGCCTTCAGCGCCTGCTGGAACCCGGTGTGGCGGTCGGTGTCGGCGGGCACGCCCGCGATGCCGCGCATCTCGACGACGTTGCCCTTGCCGCCGAGCTGCTTGAACAGCCAGATGGCGCCGAGCCGCCCGTACGCGACCTGGTCGTTCGTGACGTTCCATGCCTGCGGAGCCGTGACCCGCTGGTCGACCGACACGATCTTGATTCCGCGGGACGCCGCCTGGGCGATCGATGCATTCAGCGCCGACGGGCTGGACGGGTTGATGATGATCGCGTTCGCACCCGCGGAGATCAGGTTGCGAATGTCCGCGTTCTGCTCAGCCGGCCCGCCGTTTCTGTTCGCGACGACGACCTTGCTGACCTTGCCGCTCGCGAGCGCCTGCGCCTTGACCGCGCAGATCATCTCCTCGCGCCAGCCGTTGCCGACGAGCGTGTTCGACACGCCGATCACGTAGTCGGCCTGCGGCTTCGCTGTGCCACTCGCGGCGAACGCAACCGCAGTGATCGCCGCCACGAGCGCGACGACTCCCAGGAGCCTGGCGCTCCCGCGCCGGCTCAACTCCCCAAACCTCATTCCGCTCCTCCTCATTTGGTTGTGGGCGAGACGTTCGCCTCGCTTCCGGTAAAGACGCGCCGCTCCACGGTTTGATGGGGAGCGGTCTGCTGGAGGCTGCGCCGAGTCCCCTCGGAGTCGGCACACCCGTTCCGGCAGCGAGAGCTGAAACCGTCTGCTCGGCCGGGACACCAGCGTCAGCATCGCGGCGACCCTAAACGATCTTTTGTCGCAGTGCAACAAAACCGTTCAACCTTTTCGCAGAAGTGCGGTAGGCTCTGCCGGAAGTGAACGGCTCCCTCGCACGGGCAGGCTGACGTGGCGGAACCCTCCGCGCGGAACGGGAAGCCGTGCCCGCCCGGGCTCGTGGAGGTGCTCGACTACGTGCGGCGCCACGGCTCGTGCACGCGTGCCGAGCTCGTCGAGGCGACGGGGCTCAGCCGCGCGCTCGTCGGCCAGCGCTTGACCGCGCTCGAGGGCTACGGCCTCGTCGCCGAGGACGGCGTCGGGCCGTCGACCGGCGGGCGGGCCCCGCGCCGCGTCCGCTTCTGCGCCGACGCGGGTCACGTCCTCGTCGCGGACATCGGCGCGACGAGCATCGACGTGGCGGTCGCCGATCTCGCCGGCACGATCCTCCAGCACGAGGCCGAGGACGCGGACGTCGCCGCCGGGCCGGACACGGTCCTCGGCCGCGTCGAGGCGCTCTTCGACGGCTGCCTGGAGCGAACGGACCCGCCGGGGCCTCTGCTCGGGATCGGCATCGGCGTTCCCGGTCCGGTCGAGTTCCACGCCGGCCGGCCGATCTCGCCGCCGATCATGCCGGGCTGGGACGGCTACGGCATCCCGGAGCGATTCGAGCGCTACGGCGTTCCGGTCTGGATCGACAACGACGTGAACGTGATGGCGCTCGGCGAGCTGAGGGCGGGGATCGGCCGTGGACGCGACAACTTCGTCTTCGTCAAGATCGGCACGGGCATCGGCGCCGGGATCATCCTGTCGGGTGAGCTCCATCGCGGCGCCCAGGGCTGTGCGGGCGACATCGGCCATGTCCAGGTGCCGGTGAGGGACCGGGAGGACGTGATCTGTCGCTGCGGGAACGTCAACTGCCTCGAGGCGCTCGCCGGCGGCGGCGCGCTCGGCCGCGACGCGGAGGTCGCGGCGCGCGAGGGTCGGAGCCCGTTCCTGCGCGGCGTGCTCGAGGAGAAGGGAACTGTGGACGCGCGCGACGTCACGCTCGGGGCGGCGCACGGCGACGCGACGTGCGTCGAGCTGCTGACGAATGCCGGTCGCTTCGTCGGTCAGGTCGTGGCGACGATGGTCAACGTCTTCAACCCGTCGCTCGTCGTCATCGGCGGCGGTGTCGCCGGCGCCGGGGACGGCCTGCTCGCGACGATCCGGCAGACGGTCTACCGCCGCTCCCTGCCGCTCTCGACCCGGAACCTGGCGGTTCACCGCTCCGCGCTCGGCAACCGCGCCGGCGTCGTCGGCGCGGCGACGATGGTCGCGAACGAGCTCTTCGCGCCCGGCTACCTGCCGCGCTGGCTGGACGCGGGCGTCCTCGCGACGGTTTCCTAGGGCTCGGTGCGGAGCACCTCGACGTAGCGCCGCGCGTGCTCGGCGTAGGCGGCGTCGAAGAGGCGGCGCGACTCGTCGGCGCCGACGAGCGAGGCGGCCGTGATCACCGGCGGCAGCTCGCCCCGCTCGGCGAGCAGCTCGGCCGTGCGCACCTTGACGGCATTCGCGAGCACCGCGGCGGCGACCGTCGAGCCGGGCCCTACCCGCGCGCCGCCGACCTCGACGAGCGCGTCGCCGACCGGCGTACAGAGGTCGAGCACGACGTCGGCGTGGTCGTAGAGGCGCGTTCCCGAGGAGTGCTGCGAGGCTGCGGCGCGCGAGTGCTCGACCGAGGTGACGGCGATCACCGGCAGCCCGGCCTCTCGCATCCCCATCGCGACCTCGATCGGCACGGCGGTCGTGCCGCCCGCGCTGAACACCATCGCCGCGTCGCTCGGGCGCAGACGGAAGCTCGCGAGGATGCTCGCGGCGAGGCCCTCGACCCGCTCGATCGCCATCGCCTGGCGCTGGCCGTTCGCGCCGACGACCGGCGTGTGGAAGGTCATCGAGAGCTCGACGAGCGGGCTGAAGCCCGGGTAGGAGCCGTAACGCGGGAAGAGCTCCTCGACCGGGATGCGCGAGTGGCCGGTGCCGAAGCAGTGCACGAGGCCGCCGCCGCCGATCGCGTCGGCGCAGATGCGGCTCGCCGCGTCGACCGCCTCGGCCTGGCTTTCGAGGCGTCCGAGCAGCTCGCGCGCCGCCGTCAGGAACGCGTTAGGCTCGCTGCCCATGCGGGTCGATTCTCCCGGAAGCACGCGGGACGCGGGCGGCCAGCGGTGAACGGCCACCTGGCGACGATGCTCGGGACCGGCCTGATCGGGCTCTTCTACACCCGGACGCTGCACGGGCAGCGCAACCGCGACCGCGTGCACGTCGTCTACTCGCGCTCCGAGGAGCGCGCCCGCGCGTTCGCCGAGGCGGAGGGCGTGCCCGAGTGGACGACCGACCTCGAGCAGGCGATCGCGCACCCGCAGACAGACACGGTGATCGTCGGCCTTCCGAACAACCTGCACGAGGAGGCGATCGAGCTCTGCGCGCGGCACGGCAAGGCCGTGCTCTGCACGAAGCCGCTCGCGCGCACGGGCGACGAGGCGAAGCGGATTCTCGACGCGGTCGAGCGCGCAGGGGTGTTCGCCGGCTACCTCGAGGACCTGGCCTACACGCCGAAGACGCTGAAGGCGCTCGGCATGGTGCAGGCGGGCTCGATTGGCGAGGTCACCTGGGCGCGCTCGCGCGAGACGCACCCGGGGCCGCACAGCGCCTGGTTCTGGGACGCGGAGCAGGCCGGCGGCGGGCCGATCGTCGACCTCGGCTGCCACTGCGTCGAGATCGTGCGCAACTTCATCGGCAAGCACAACCGGCCGCTCGACGTGATCTGCTGGGCCGACACGCTCGTGCATCCGATCGAGGGCGAAGACAACGCGATCGCGCTGATCCGCTTCGAGTCGGGCGCGATCGGCCAGTTCGAGGTCTCGTGGACCTTCCGCGGCGGGATGGACCTCCGCGACGAGGTCGCCGGCACGGACGGGACGATCTGGCTCAACCATTTCCTGCGCACCGGATTCGAGGCGTTCAGCTCGGGCGAGGGCGGGGGCTACGTGGCCGAGAAGGCCGAGACGGCGAGCGGCTGGCTCTTCCCGGTGGGCGACGAGGTGTCGGAGCTCGGCTACGTCGACATGTTCACCGACATGTTCGACGCGATGGACGAGGGCCGGGCGCCGATGGAGACGTTCTACGACGGCTATGTCGTGAACTCGATCATCGATGCCTGCTACCGCTCCGCGGCCTCGCGGCAGTGGGAGCCCGTGGAGGTGGAATGGCGTGGCGGAGAGACCGCCCGGATCGCCCGGCCGCGCCGCGAGCACGACGGGAAGACGGTGATCAAGGAGGAGAAGATGCCGGACGGCAGGCTCAAGCTGATCCTCAAGGACGAGGCGACCGGCGACTTCGTCGACGTCGTCGCCGAAGCCCCGGTCGCTTGACGGACCTCTCGGGGAAGCGCGCCGTCGTCACCGGGTCCGCGTCGGGGATCGGCCGCGCGACCGCCGAGGCGCTGTCCCTCGCCGGCGCACGCGTGGCCGGTCTCGACCTGAACGAGAGCGACACGGAGGTCTCGGTCGTCGGTGACACGAGCCGCGTCGAGGACGTCGAGCGCGCCGCCGACGCGCTCGGCGGCGTCGACATCTGGGTCAACAACGCCGCCCGGCTCTTCGTCCGGCCGGTCGTGGAGACGAGCGACGAGGAGTGGCGCGCGCTGCTCGGCACGAACCTCGACGGCTACTTCTACGGCTGCCGCGCGGCGGCGAGGCGGATGTTGGCGCAAGGCGCCGGCGGCCGGATCGTCAACGTCACATCGGTCGTCAGCTCTCAGGCCGTCGCCGACCTGTCGGCCTACGGAGCCGCCAAAGGTGCGATCGCGGCGCTGACCCGGGCGCTCGCGCTCGAGCTGGCGCCGTCCGGCGTGACGGTGAACGCGGTCGCGCCGGGGGCGACCGACACGCCGCTCAACGCCGACGCCTGGACGCCGGAAGTCCGGCGCACGTACGAGCAGCGGATCCCGCTCGGCCGGGTCGGCACGCCCGAGGACATCGCGGACGTGGTCGTCTTCCTCGCCTCGGACGCAGCGCGGTACGTGACCGGGCAGGAGCTCTTTGTGGACGGCGGCCTCACGATCAACGGCAGCGTCGGTCATGCGCGCGACTGAGCTCCCGCGACGCCGAGACCTGGCTCACACGGCAAAGGAGACGCGATGAAGCTCGGCCTGCTGACTGCGGCCTTCCCCGACCTGACTCTCGACCAGGTCGCCGCGTGGGCGGCCGGGAACGGGTTCGAGACGCTCGAGCTCGCCTGCTGGCCCGCCGGCGGCGGGTGAGCGCCGCCGCTACGCCGGGGTCACGCACGTCGACGTCGAGGCGTTTGACCCCGCGGACGTTCGCGCGACCCTCGACCGCCACGGCCTCGGCATCTCGGCGCTCGCCTACTACCCGAACAACCTCCATCCGGACGACGAGCATCGGGAGCAGGTCAACGGGCACCTGCGGCGCGTGATCGACGCTGCGGCGGCGCTCGGGGTCGACACCGTAGGGACGTTCGTCGGCAACGACAAGGACCGGCCGCTGCCCGAGAACCTCGAGCGCTTCCGGGCGATCTGGCCACCGCTCGTCGCCTACGCCGGCGAGCGCGACGTCAAGGTGGCGATCGAGAACTGCCCGATGATCTTCTCCTTCGACGAGTGGCCGGGCGGCAACAACCTCGCCTGGTCGCCGGCGATCTGGGACGAGATGTTCGCGGCGATCCCCGACGAGAACTTCGGGCTCAACCTCGACCCGTCGCACCTCGTGTGGCTCCAGATCGACTACGAGCGCGCGGTCTACGACTACGCCGACCGCATCTTCCACGTCCACGCGAAGGACCTGGAGGTGCGCCGCGACGGCCTCTACCGGCACGGCACGTTCTCGGCTGGCATGGGCTGGCAGGTGCCGCGCCTGCCGGGCCTCGGCGAGGTCGACTGGGCGCGCTTCATCGCGGCGCTCTACGCGGTCGGCTACGACCACGTCGTCTCGGTCGAGCACGAGGACCGCCGCTTCGAGGGCGACGTCGAGCTCGTGCAGCGCGGGTTCCTGATCGCGCGCGAGACGCTCAGGCCGCTGATCGCGTAGCCCGGCTACAGGGATCCGAGCGGCGCGATCGCTCGCACCGGCTGGCCGGTGATCTCGGCGATCAGCTCGAAGTGGCGGTCGTAGTGCAGGACGGGGATGCCGGCGGCCTCGGCGGCGGCGGCCGTGAGGAGATCGTTCACGGGCACCTGCCGATGGTGCAGGGGCCCGCGCTCAGCAAGCGCCGCGAGCACCGCTTCGGCTCGGCGCCACTCGCGGATCCCAACTTCGAGCTGGGGGAGCTTGTCGAGGTCGGCTTGCCTCGCGACGATCTCCTGCACATCGCGCGTCGTGACGAGCAACTCGCACCGGACAGGGCCGCAGGTCGCGATCTCACGGGCGACGAGTGCCTCCGTGAACGCAGCATCGACTCGTGCATCGAGGTGACGCTTCGTCCAAGCGCTCGTGTCGGCGAGCTGCATCAAACGGCGCGCTCGTGCTCGTCCGGAGCCCAGAAGTCGCTTTCCCGGAGCTTCTCGAGCCAGTCCGGCTCCAGGTGGTCGAACCGCCACTCGGCAAGCCGCTTCAGCGCTGCGCGATGAGCGACGTCCTCGAGAGCGCGCGTGACGGTCTCGGTCGTGCCTGTCGTCCCGAGTGCAACTCGTGCCTCCTCGACGAGGTCGAAGTCCAGGTTGAGCGATGTGCGTCGCACGTTCGGCATCGTATGCCTCCTTCCGGTCGCTCGAAAGCGTACCGAGAGGGCACGTTCTATATAGACGGGGCAAGCACGAACTTGATGCCCGAGCCCGCGCGCGTTGCGGCGAACGCCCGCTCCCACTCGCCGAGCGGGACGACCTCGCTCACGAGCGGCTCGAGCGCGACCCGCCGCGTCTCGACGAGCTCGAGGGCGCGACGCCACGACTGCGGCGTCGAGGCGTTGCCGCTCGTGACCGTGAGCTCGCGGTAGCAGACCAGGTCGAACGGGACCTCGACCGGCTTGCCGGCGAGGCCGACCTGGACGACGCGGCCGCGGCGTGCGGTCGTCTCGAGCGCGAACGCCGTGCCGGCCCCGCTGCCGCTGCACTCGACGGTGATCTCCGGCTCGCGCTCGAGCGGCTCGCCGACGAGCGAGGTCTCGAAGCCGAGCTCGCGCGCCTTCGCGAGCCGGGCCTCGTCGCGAAGTGCGCCGCGCACGTGGACGACGCCGCCGCACGCGGCCGCGACCTGCGCGGCGAGCAGGCCGACCGGCCCCGGCCCGAGAACGAGCACGCGGTCTCCCTCCTGCACGAGCCGGGGGTCGAGCAGGCAGTTGCACACGCACGCGAGCGGCTCCGCGAGCGCGGCCGCGTGGCCGTCGAGCCAGTCCGGGATCCGGTGCAGCCCGCGTGCCGGGACGAGCAGGAGCGGCGCGAAGGCGCCGTCCTTGCGCGACCCGATCGAGCGGCGCTCGAGGCAGAGGTTGGGCCGGCCCGTCGTGCACCACTCGCAGTGCCCGCAGGTCGAGAAGTACGTCTCGCTGACGACTCGATCGCCGGTCGCCCAGCCGTCGACAGCCTCGCCCACCTCGCGTACCACGCCCGATACCTCGTGGCCCATGGTCACGGGCGGCTCCGACGGGAACTCGTCGTCCCAGATGTGCAGGTCGGTGCCGCAGATCCCGGCGCCCACCACCTCGAGCACGACGTGTCCCGGCCGCACCACGGGCTCGGGGCGCTCGACGAGCGCGACGTTGCCAATGCCGGGAGCCGTCTTCGCGACGCCGAGCATCATCGGCACCACTGGGGGCCTGTCCGGAACGTGGTCGCGGTGGATGGCACGCGGCACGCACCGCGAGGCAAGGACGCAGGGAGCGCCAATATGCAGGCATATTGGCGCGACCGAGGACGCCGGATCGCGATGCGTGCCGCCTGCAAGCCGCTCTGAGCCACTTTCCGGACAGGCCCCTAGCGCGGCACGTCGACCCAGCGCCCCTCACGAGCGCTCGCCGCGATTGCCTCGCCGACCACGACCTCCTCGTGGCCGTCGCGGAAGCTGGGAAAGGCCCACTCGTCCTCGGGCATCCGGCCGGCCTCGACCGCGCGGTAGACGGCGCGGTAGAGCTGCTTGAACGTGTCCGGGAAGCCCTCCGGGTGACCGCTCGGGTAGTCGGAGCGCTCACCCGGCTCGCGCCAGTGCAGCTCGTTCGGCCGGTCGCGGTGCCCGAGCCAGAGCTGCTCGTGCGCCTCGGCATCCCAGGCGAGCGAGCCGCCCGTGCCGTCGGCCTCGAACCAGATCCGGTTCTTGTGGCCGGCGCTCACCTGCGAGACGACGAGCGACCCGCGCGCCCCCTCGTCGAAGCGCAGGAGGATGTGGGCGAGGTCCTCGGTCGTCATCTCGCGCTCGACGCGCTCGACGTCGTCGCCCCCGCCCGAAAACGTCTCCACCGGCCCGGTCGGCACGCGACGCACGGCGTGCACGGTCGCAAAGTCGGCGAAGACGCTCGCGACGCGCTTGCCGGTCACGTACCGGACGAGGTCGAGCCAGTGCGACCCGATGTCCGAGACGGCGCGGAGCTCGCCTCCCTGCTCGGGGTCGAGCCGCCAGTTCCAGTCGGTGTCCTCGAGCAGCCAGTCCTGAACGTAGCCGCCGTGGACGTCGAAGACACGGCCAAGCGCACCGTCACGAACGCGCTCGCGGGCCGCGCCGCACTGGCCGTAAAAGCGGATGTTGAAGTTCGTGCAGTGGACGAGACCGCTCTCCTCCGCGAGCTGCACGAGCTCGGCGGTCTCGGCCGCCTTCATCGCCAGCGGCTTCTCGCAGACCACGTGCTTGCCGGCCGCGAGCGCCGCCTTGACCTGCCGGTGGTGCAGGTGGTTCGGCGTCGTGATGTGGACGACGTCGACGCTCGGGTCGTCGAGCAGCGCCTCGTAGCTCTCGTACGGCTCCGGCAGGCCGGGCTTCGCACGCGCGCGCTCGGGAGTCGAGCCGACGACGCCCGCGACGTCGACTCCGAGCCGGCGAAGCGCCTCGACGTGGACGACGCCGATGAAGCCCGTGCCGACGACGCCCGCCCTCATGCCGCGAGCCTAACGAGGCCGTCGACGGGCGGCTCGTTCGGTCGGCTCGACCGCGGTCGCCGCTCTGGAGTATGAATCGGGCGAATGGACGAGCTCAGGGGCAGGGTGGCGGTGGTGACGGGATCCGCCGGCGGGATCGGCGGCGCCGTCGCGCGCGCCTTCGGGGACGCCGGCGCCGATGTCGTCGGCCTCGACCGCGACGAGGCCGACCTCACGAATGCAGACGACGTCGCCGGCGCCTTCGCGGACCTCGACCGCGTCGACGTACTCGTCAACGTCGCCGGCATCAGCGGCCGCCGTCTCGGCGACGGCCCGGTCGACGAGTGCACCGAGGAGGCCTGGGACGCCGTGCTCGACGCGAACCTGAAGAGCGTCTTCCTCTGCTGTAAGCACGCGATCCCGAAGCTGCGCGCCGCCGGCGGCGGCGCGATCGTGAACGTCTCGTCGGTGCTCGGCCTCGTCGGCGGCGACGAGGACTTTGCGACGCACGCCTACGCAGCGAGCAAGGCCGGCATCGTCGGGCTCTCACGCTCGATCGCCGCGTACTACGCGCGCGAGCGGATCCGCTGCAACGTCGTCGCGCCGTCCCTGATCGCGACGCCGTTCAGCGCCCGGGTGCAGTCCGACGAGCGGCTGCGTGCGCGCGTCGCGGAGCTGCAGCCGCTGACGCGTGACCTCGGCACCGCCGAGGACGTGACGGGAGCCGTCTTCTACCTCGCGACCGCCGAGTTCGTGACGGGGGCGGTGCTCACGGTCGACGGAGGCTGGACGGTGCTGGCGAGCGGCCCCGGGAGCACGCTGTGAGTCGCCACCTCGGCCTCGACCTCGGCGGCTCGGCGATCAAGGCGGTCGTGCTCGAGCACGACGGCGGCACCTATCGCGAGCTGCTCAAGCACGTGGTCGTGACGCAATCTCACAGCTCGCCGGCCGAGATCGTCGAGCAGCTCGGCTCGGTCGGCCGTGAGCTCGCGCAGGAGGTCGGCGGCGTCGAGACCGTCGGCGTCACGATCCCGGGCATCTTCGATCTCGAGACCGGCGTCGCGAGCTTCGTGACGAACCTCGGCGGGGCCGCGTGGGAGGGTGTGCCGGTTCGCGAGCCGATCGGGCGCGCGCTCGGCGTGCCGACGTCGCTGATCAACGACGCGCGCGCGTTCGGGTTCGCCGAGTCCCGCCTCGGCGCTGCACGCGACTGCGAGACGGCCGCGTTCTACACCCTCGGCACGGGGGTCGGCGGGGCGGTCGTCGTCGGCCGCCGGCTTCAGCTCGGGTACGGCAGCGCCGGCGAGCTCGGGCACATGACGGTCGATGCCCGCCCGGACGCCCCGGCCTGCGGTTGCGGCAACCGAGGCTGCGTCGAGGCGCTGGTGCAGGCAAGCGCGATCGCCCGTGCGGGTGGGCGCGAGCACGCCGACCAGGTCGTCGCGGCGGCGCGGGCAGGCGACGACCGGGCTCGCGCTGCGCTCGAGGACGCAGGCCGCTGGCTCGGCGTCGCGATCGCCAGCGTCATCGTCGCGATCAACCCGGAGCGCGTCGTCGTCGGGGGCGGAGTGGCCGAGGCCGGTCACCTGATCCTCGGCCCCGCGCGCGAGGAGGTCCGGCGGCGGGTCCTCGTGCCGCCGACCGCCCGGACGGAGATCGTGCGGGCGCGGCTCGGCTACGAGGCGGGCTCGATCGGCGCGGCGCTCTGGGGAGCCGAGGCGTCGTGATCCGCACGAGTCGGCTGGAGCGCGCGTGATCCGGACGACCGTGATCGGGAGCTATCCGCTCCCGGGCTGGCTCGAGCACGCCGCGGCGCACCTCGAGGACTTCGGCCCCGACGACGTGGCCGAGCTCCAGGAGGACGCGGTGATCGCGGCCGTCCACGACCAGGTCGCCGCCGGCCTGGACGTGATCACCGACGGCGAGCAGACGCGGCTCGACTTCAACCTCTCGTTCTACGGCCACCTCGAGGGGATCGCGCTCGAGGACGCCCCGCGACGCCGGTTCGGCCCGCCTGCGCACGACCAGCGCGGCCGGCACGAGGTCACGGGCGAGCTGCGCGCGCCGCGGGGCCTGGGTGCCGTCGCCGAGTACGAGCGGCTGAGGCGGGTCGCGCCCGCCGGCCTGCGCCTCAAGGCGAGCGTGCCCGGGCCGTACACGCTCGCCGGCCGGCTCGTCCCGAACGCGGACTACCCCGACCGCTGGGCGCTCACGGAGGCGCTGCTGCCGATCGTGCGCGACGAGCTGGCTGCGCTCGTGGCTGCCGGCTGCGAGGAGATCGGCGTCGACGAGCCGTCGATGAGCTGCTACGCGCACCGCGAGGATCCCGAGCGGTTCGTCGACATCTTCAACCGCACCGTCGAGCCGGTCGTCGGCCGGACGCGGATCGCGACGCACCTCTGCTTCGGCAACTACAAGGGCCGCGCGGTCGCGCCGCGGCGCTACGCGCCGCTCTTCCCGGCGTTCCTCGGCGTTCGTGCCGACGAGATCCACGTCGAGATGGCGAGCCGCGAGCTTGCGGAGTCCGAGGTCGTCGGCCGGATCGCCGAGGTCGCGGACGCGGCGGTCGGCGTGATCGACGTGAAGAGCTACTGGATCGAGCCGCCCGAGGAGGTCGCCGCCCGGGTCCGGCACTTCCTCCGCCACGCGCCGGCCGAGCGGCTCGTGTTCTCGACCGACTGCGGCCTCTCGCAGACCGCGCGCTGGGCGGCGCGGCAGAAGCTCGCGAACCTCGTCGCAGGGGTGCGCGCCGTGAACGACGAGCTGTGATCGAGCCGGCGCTCGCCGACGACGCGCTCCTCGCCGACGTCGCGGCCGCCGGTGACGCGTTGTGGTGGCTCGGGCAGAGCGGCTTCCTGCTCAAGCGCGACGGCCGCTTCCTCCTCGTCGACCCGTATCTCTCCGACTCGCTGACCGCGAAGTACGCCGCGACCGAGACGCCTCATGTGCGGATGACGCGGCGCGTGGTCGCGCCGGAGCGTCTCGACTTCGTCGACGTCGTGCTCGCGACGCACGGGCACACCGACCACCTCGATCCCGAGACGCTTCCCCACGTGGGCGGCACGCTCGTCGCGCCGGCCGGCATCTCTGCGCTCGCCCGCAAGCGCTCGGGCCGCGAGCCGGTCACGGTGAGCGAGGGCGAGACCGTCGAGGTCGCCGGTTTCGCGATCACGGCCGTGCCAGCCCGGCATCCCGGCGATCACTGCGTCGGCTACGTGATCGACGGACGCATCTACCACGCGGGCGACACCGAGTCGATCGAGCCGCCGGCGCACGGGGTCGAGCTCGCGCTCCTGCCGATCAACGGCAAGGTCGGCAACATCGACGGCGAGGAAGCGGCCAGGCTCGCACACGCGATGGGCGCCGGCCTCGCGGTGCCGATGCACTACGAGATGTTCGAGTTCAACACCGCGTCGCCCGAGCTCTTTCGGCGCGCGTGCGAACGGCTCGGGCAGCCGCACCGCGTCCTTCGCGCCGGCGAGCGCCTCGACCTATAGGGCCTAGGCCCCTAACGCACCCAGCTGCCGCCGCGCATGACCGCCGTGATCCGGCCGTCGGGCTCGAGCACGACCAGGTCCGCCGGATCGCCCGGCCCGAGCGTGCTGCCGATGCCCGCGAGCCGCGCCGGCCGGTACGTGGCTGCGACGAGCGCCTGGCCGAGCGACGCGCCGCTCAGTCGCGCGTAGCGCCGGACGGCTTCGCCGAGGTCGATGGCCGAGCCGGCGAGCCCGCCGCGCTCGTTGCGGCACTCGTCGCCCGTGCGGCGGATGGGGATTCCCTGGAGCGAGTACTCGCCGTCCGGTGCCGCAGTCGGCGGGCCGGCGTCGGAGACGAGGACGACGCGATCGCCGGCCAGCCGGCGCACCATCGTCAGCACGAGCGGGTGCGACGTGCAGGCCGTCGGCGATCAGGCCGAGCGCGACCGAGTCGTCGAGCAGCGCCCACGTCGGCAGCGTCGGCCGCTGGTGGTGCGGCGGGCGCATGCCGTTGAAGAGGTGCGTCACCATGCGGGCCGGCACCGCGCCCGCCTGCTCCGGCGTCGCGTCGGAGTGGCCGAGCGAGACGACGACGCCGCGCTCGTCGAGCTCGCGCGCGAGCTCGGGGGCCCCGGGCAGCTCCGGTGCCAGCGTGACGAGTCGCACCGCCTGGTGCGCGAAGCTCGCCGGCACGCCGTCCGCGGGCACGCGCAGATGCTCGACCCGATGCGTCCCGGGGTACTCCGGCGAGAGGAACGGCCCCTCGAGGTGGACGGCGGAGGCGCTCTCGACGACGCGGGCTACGGTCGCATCGTCGGTCGTCATCACCGTCGCGAGCCACGAGGTGACGCCCGCGTCGAGCATCGCGGCATCCACTCGCGCGTGCGCGTCCGGGCCGTCGGTCACCGAGACGCCGGCGGCGCCATTGACCTGGAGGTCGACGAGCCCCGGCGCGATCCAGTCGCCGCCGCGCCCGCCGTCCTCGCGCCCGACGACGAGGCCGTCGCGAACCTCGAGTCGCGCCGGGGCGAACGAGCCGTCCTCGCGCAGCAGAGATCCCTCGACGACCGTCGCCGGCATAGCGGCCGATCATGCCGAACGGCTCAGGAACGCGCTCGGCCGCCGTCACGCGTAGGTTCGAGGCGGAGGCCCTGCGGCCCCCGCCTCGATGCTGCCTGCTAGGCCTTCAGAAGCGCCTTCATGTTTGCCGGTCGCAGCGGCAAGGTGCGGGGGAACTTGCCGGTTGCGTCGAAGACTGCAGCCGGGATCGCGACGTAGGGGAGCCCGTTCGAGCCCTCGCCCGCGCCGTTGTAGGTGCCGACCTCCGGATTGTTGATGAGGACGACCTTGACCTCCGGCAGGTCGAGGAACCTGATGATCGGATACTTGACCCAGTCGCTGCTCGTGATCGTGCCGCGGTCGAAGGTGACAACCTCCTTCATCACCTCGCTGATCCCCTGCACGGTCCCGCCTTCGGTGATCCGCTTGAGCTGCAGCGGATTGATGACGATTCCCGGATCGAGAACGACCGTGTAGCGATCCACGGTCACCTTGCCGGTGCCGAGGTTGACGCTCACGTTGGCAGCCGCTGCCCAGCGTGCGTTCGAGCGGAGCATCACGCCCATGCCGCGGCCGGTCACGGTCGACGAGCCAGTAGAGCTTGCCTTCGGGCTCGGTGACGGACGCGTCTCCCAGCCATGAGCGCTCTTCAACGTGTTGAGGACGTTCATCAGACGGGTGTCGGTTGTGTGACGCACCCGGTACTCGATTGGATCGACGCCGACCGAGGCTGCCACCTCGTTGACCATCCCCTCCATCGCGAAGGTCTGCTCACGCTGGACGGGCGTGCGCATGCTGTGGATCCGCATGCCGACCTGGTAGGGCGACTCGACGGTTCCGAGCGGAGCCGAGTTGAACCCGTTCTCGAGCACGTTCGGCACCTTGTCGTACGGCCACTGGGTCGAGATCGTCGCGACCCAGGAGTAGTGGCCGTTGACCTGCGGAACCTTCGGCGATCCGTCCTCGAGCGCTCCGGGCGGAAGGCCCGCGAGCAGCGCTCCGAGCCCACGACCGTCGTACCGCCCGGTCTGGTGGAAGTCCGCCTGGTACGCAGTCATGTTCCCGCTCGAGTCGAGGCCGACCTGGATGTCGGCCAGTTGCGGGAACGTCGACGTCGACCAGACCATGTCCTCCTGTCGCATCCACTGCACCTTGACAGGCTGTCCGACCTCCCTCGAGAGGATCGCCGCATCCGCCTCGGCACCGTCCGGGCCCGGGTTGGAACGCCCGTAGTGACCCGAGCCGTCGAAGACGCGGACGACGACGTTGTCCGGCGAGGTCTCGAGCACCGAGGCCAGCATCTTGCGCAGATGCTGCGGGTACTGCGAGTGCGCGAAGACGTAGGCGGTGCCGTCCTTGCGGACGTCGGCCACTGCGACGGAGGGACCGATCGGACCGTGCTTCTGGTACGGCTTGACATAGGTCGCCGACATCCGCTTCGCGGCGGTGGCAAGCGCTGAACCGGCATTGCCCTTGTTCTGGCCGAGGACTCTCGTGGCGACCGAGTAGTCCCGTTCGCGAAGCGTCTTGTAGAGGTTCCCGCTGCCGGGAAGCCCCTCCCAGTCCGACCACTTCGTCTTGGCGGCGAGGGCCTGCGCGGCGCCGATGGCCTCCCACTCGGCGGGCGAGAGGACCGCCACCAGGTTCCCCTTGACGACGATCTGTGCGTTCGGCCACGCCTTCTTGTCCAGCTTGCCGACGGAGATGAGCGTCGAGCCCAGCGTCTTCGGCCGGACGATCCGGGCGTGCAGCATTCCCGGAAGCGTGATGTTGGCGACGTAGGTCGCCGACCCCGTCACGATCGGTGGAATGGTCGGCATCGGCTGCGACGTGCCGATGACCGTGTACTGGTTGGTCGGCTTCGTCGGCGGTGTGCCCTGGACCGTGACGCCGTTCAGGGGCGTGCCGGTGATCGGGATCGACAGCTTCAGCTGCTGGTTCTTGACGAGGTCGCCGTAGCTCACGCTCTTGCCGCCGCCCGAGACGACGCCGTTCGTCACCGACAGGCTCGAGGTGGGCACGCCGAGCTGCGTCGAGGCGAGGCCGAGCAGAGCCTGGTAGGTGTAGGCGGCGACCTTGCGGAGGTTGGTCGCGCCGCCTCCGAGGAAGCCGGCTCCGATACCGCCGTCGGGCGTGCGGTCGGTGTCGCCCATGATGACGTTCGTGATCGCGGAATACGGAAGGTTCAGCTCCTCGGCCACGATCTGCGCGTAAGCCGCGCTGGCCGAGCCCTGCCCGAACTCGAACTTGCCGGTCCGCATGGTGAGCGTGTTGTCGGGGTTGATCGTCAACCACCCTTCGAGCAGCCCCGGGTCGACCTCGTTGCGCGCCGCCGCGGCCTTTCCGGCGGTGACGGCCGGAATCCCGAGCGCGACGACCAGTGCACCGGTTCCCTTGACGAACTTCCCGCGCGTCAGTGTCGCGCCGAAGACGTCGCTGGTGATGTCGTGTGCGCTCATTTCTCTCCCTTTGCCATGGCCTTGGCCGCGCGCTGCACGGCTTCCAGGATGGCCGGGTAGGTCCCGCAGCGGCACAGATGCCCGTTCATCGCCGTCTTGATCTGCGAGACGGTCGGGTGCCTCGTGGAAGCCAGCAGGTCGGCTGCCTGAATCAGCATCCCATTCTGGCAGTACCCGCACTGTGGCACCTGCAGCTCGATCCACGCCTGCTGGAGCGGGTGGATCGCCGGCGCCGCTGCGGTCGTGCCGCGCGAGGACGACCACATCGCGGGTAGACCCTCCAACGTTGTGATCGCCTTCCCGCTCACGGCCGCCACCGGCGTCACACATGAGCGGATCTCCTTGCCGTCCAGGAGCACTGAGCAGGCACCGCATTGCGCCAACCCGCAGCCGAAGCGCGGGCCGTGCAGGTGCAGCTCGTTGTGCAAGACGTACAGGAGCGGTGTGTCAAGGCTTGCGGTCACGTTGTGCACGAGACCATTCACCTTGATCTTCAACTTGCTCGCCATCCCTTCCCTCCTATCGATCGACCGCGTGCCTGAGCCGCAGTACGCCGCCGCGGAAGGCGAGCCAGCCGCCGACCCGCAGCATCGGGCCGACTCTACTGCGTGGCTAGAGGGCTTGCAAACTCACGCAGGTTTCGGCCGATACGGCTCGGCCGATGGCTGTTATCCTGGCCCGAGTCCCGGCAGAGTCCGAGCGTTCGAGCCGGATTTCGAGCGTTCAAGCGAAGACGGAGAGGCGATGAGGCACTCGCGGAGGATGGGTTGGCCCAGCGCTGTGATCGGCCTCCTCGTTCTCGCCTTCGGCTCGGTGGGTGTCGGTCTCGCCGGTGTTGCAGACCACTCGGCCGGGCGCACCGTGACCGTCACGCTGACGGACACGAAGCTCGTCGTCTCGCACGGCGTGCTCGAGGCCGGCCAGGCGACCTTCGTGGTCACGAACAAGGGTCACAAGCCGCACGTCGTCTCGATCAGCGGGCCCGGGCTCAGCGGCGGGAAGACACGACAGGTTCAGGCTGGGGCAAGCGCGAGTCTCACCGTGACGCTCCGGATGGGCGCCTACATGCTCGCGGATCGTGTCCGCCTCGGCTCGTCCAACGTGCGCTGGTTGGCGGTCGGCCCGGCCGCCAAGTCCACTGGGAGCAGTCGTGAGGTGGTCCCCTTCCCGCCTCCCGCTCCAATGGACTGCGATTGATCGACGGCCTCGACAGAGCGGCTAGCCATGCGCGTCGCCCGCCGCCGACCGCGCAGAGGCACGAAGCACTTCCACCGCGTTGACGCGGCACCTTCGACCTCTCATGCTGCTGGCGGCTGCCATCGCGCTCGGATCCGCATGGGCGACCTACGCCCTGGGTGCGCGCGTCGTAGGCGGTGCGGAACGGCCTGCCGCCTCGACGACGCTCGAGGCCGGGAAGCGGCTGTATCGCAAGTACTGCGGTCAGTGCCACGCCCTGCGCGAGGCGCGTGCCGCAGGCTTCGGGAGCAAGCCCGCCCTCGGAACCGACGGCGGCCCGAACTTCAACAACCTCCGTGTCCCCTACAGCCTCTCGATCCTGCTCATGACGCAGGCGAGCAACGGCCACGAGCGTATCTTCCACAAGCTCAAGTGGACCGAGATCAAACAGGTCGCGACGTTCGTCGACGACGCGACGAAGGATCACGCGGTCCTCGCACGGCCGACCGACGGCTGAGCTATGCAACGTCGGGCCGGAGGGTCGGCACGGGGCCTCCACAGCCGCCGCGGTCAGCCGGTCTCGGCGGGGCTGCCGTCCTCCGGGGGCGGCTCCCGCGCCGCCGTCCGCCGGAGCTCGAGCCAGACGACGCCCGCGAGCACCGCCGCCATCCCGAGCGGCCCCAGCGGACGAACGTGGCTCCGCGCAAACGCTGCGGCTCCGACGGCGACGAGCACGAGCGCCGGCAGCGGTGCCCGACCACGGAGTGCGACGACCACCGCCAGCATCGCGGCGAGCCAGAGCAGGCTCGCTGTCAGGTAGATCGGATACTCGAGATCGCTGTGGCTGACGCTGTGAATCAATGCCGCGGCGGACGCCTGCTCGTCGGCCGGGAGCGCGTTCGTCTTCCAGACGAATGCGCCGGTCGAGACGCCGCCGAACGCGGTGTACAGCGTGTAGGCGACCGCGAACGGGATGACCAGGGTCCGTGCCGCCTTCGCCGCGGTGTTGTCGACCCCCTCGACGAGGAACACCATCATCCAGGCGAGCAGGCAGACGATTGCCGGCAACGCGAGATGGACGCCGATGAAGAGCCACGGGTCGTCTCCCACCCTGAGGCGAGGATGAACGAGCGCCGCGACATAGGCGAGGAGCGGCGCCCCGAAGATCACGGCCCGGCGAACGATCATTGCGGTGCGGGGCACGGTTGGCCGCTCACGCTAACCCAATGCCCGTAGCGCCACCCGTGAGCCGACGCGCAGGCCCGAGCGGCCGAGATCGGCGGGGCGCAGCTCGATCGCGTAGCGGAACGGCGCCTGCGCCCAGTAGCGAGGACAGTCGGCCGCGCTGTCGGGGCAGGGGTTCATCCGTCCGAGGCCGATCACGCTGCGGCGGCGGTCGACCCAGACGAGGACGAGCGGCGAGGAGACGCCTCTCATCCAGAACGCCGCCTCCGTCTCCTCCGGCCACGCAAACCACATGCCTTCACCTGTGCCGAGCGGATGTGCCTTCACGCCTTCTGACCGCGCGGCGGCGGTCGTGGCGAGCCACACGCGGAGCGTGGGCTTGCCGTCGACCAGGAGCTGGGCCTGCCGGTCGGCGGCGGTGAACCCGCCGGCACCGCCGGCGGAGAGCGCGCACGCCGCCGCGAGCCCGACCGTAAGCAGCGCGCCGGAGCGCAGATAGGGATAACCTCGGCGCAGCGAGATGGGGGGACTCTCGCATGACAGCCGCGCGCCAGACGACTCGGAGGCGCATCACCGCCCGGGACCCCGGGGAGGGGGCGCGGGTGCGTCGGCGAACAGAGAGCAGGGGTCTCTCCAACGAGGGACTAAGAAGATGACGGCACCTGCCGACACGACAGACGTGGGTTATCGGAGGGACACGGATAGTCGTACCGGCGCTCCGCGTGGCCGGGGACCGATCCGTGGGCTTGCCGGCGGGTCGGCGACGCCGGTTGCGAGGCGCCGGCTGGGCCTGATCGCTCTGCTGATGACGCTCGTGATCGCGCTCACGCCGTTGAGCGCGCAGTCGGCGGGCGCGGTCGTCGGCGACTGCTCTCCGTCCCCGTCCTGGGGGACGGTCGACACGTCGCTCGCCGCGCAGGTCGTGCAGCTCGTGAACGCCCACCGGACGGGGATGGGCCTGGGCGCGCTCAGCGTCACCTCGTCGCTCACGGCGTCGGCCGAGTGGAAGAGCCTCCACATGGCCGGGACGAACTACTTCGACCACAACGATCAGGCGCCGCCGGTCGCGCGAACCGTCGCGCAGCGGCTCGAGGCCTGCGGCTACCCGTCGGGAAGCGCGGGCTGGGGCGAGAACATCGCCTGGGGCTACACGACTGCAGCTGCTGTGATGGACGCATGGCTGAACAGCTCTGGGCATCGCGCCAACATCGAGAACCCGAGCTTCAAGACGATCGGCGTCGGCGTGGCGCGGAACGGCTCCGGCCCCCGGTACTGGACGCAGAACTTCGGCACGACCGGCGCACCTGCCTCGCCGCCGCCCCCGCCCCCGCCGCCACCACCGCCCCCGCCGCCTCCGCCACCTCCGGCTGCGCCGCCCCCGCCGCCGCCTCCGCCTCCGCCACCTCCGGCTGCGCCGCCTCCGCCTCCTCCGCCGCCGCCGGCAGCGCCGCCGCCTCCGCCTCCGCCACCTCCGGCTGCGCCGCCGCCTCCGCCTCCGCCACCTCCGGCTGCGCCGCCGCCTCCGCCTCCGCCGCCGCCGCGCTGCCGCCGCCGCCGCCGCCGCCGCCGCCGGCTGCGCCTCCTCCGCCACCTCCGGCTGCGCCGCCGCCTCCGCCGCCTCCGCCGCCCGCCGCGCCGTCTGGATCGTCGATCTCGACGCCCGCTAGCTCGTCGGGGTCGAGTGCCCCGGCGCCGACGGCTCCGGCCCAGGTCGCGGCTGCCGCGTCGCCCGTTCCGGTTCCCGCACCGCTGCCCGCGCCGGCGGCGTCCTCGTCCTCGTCCTCGTCCCCGCGAAGCTCGTCGCCCGCGGCGAGCCTCTCGGGCTCGGTGATCGACGTCGTCGCGCCGACTGCGCCGCTCCGCCTCCAGCTCGTCAGCCGCACGCCGACGAGCGTCACGATCCGCTGGCGTCCGGCCTCCGACAACGTTCGTGTCCGCGGCTACCGGATCTATCGCAACGGGCACGCGATCAAGGTCGTCAAGCGGCCGGCGGCGGTGGTCACGGGCCTCGCCTGCGACAGGCGCTACACGATCGCCGTCTCGGCGATCGACGCTACCCGCAACGAGTCGCGGCTCGCGCGGCTGTGGGTCAGCCGGGCGTCGTGCTCGTCCGAGTAGCGCCGGGCGTCGGCACCTCTCAGCTGTCCTGCGACTTCACGTAGGCGATGTAGCCGCGCACGTCGGCCGCCGGCTCCGAATAGGCCTCGCCGAGCGTCTCCTCCATCCGGGTCATGTACTCGTCGGCCCAGGCCGGGAACTCGTAGTCGATCGCGCGCAGGAACTCGAGCGTCGCCGCCAGGCGGATGTCCGCGATCGACGGCGAGGCGCCGCCGATGAACGGCTTGCCGTCCATGAAGAACGCCCGGAAAACGTCGAGCGGCTCGGCAAGCGCCTCCTCGGCGTCCTTCTGTGCCTTCGCCTTCATCGCTTCGTCGGCATCGGAGGTCGCGACCTCGCCCGGGTACTGACCGAAGCTGAGCGTCGGGTAGGTGGCGCGTGCGAGCAGCGGATAGAACGTGCCGATCAAGTAGAACATCGCGTTGTCGACCATCGCCCGCTTGCCCGGGTCACGCGGATAGAACTGGTCGAGGCCGTGCTTGTTGCAGAGGTAGGCCATGATCGCGCAGCTCTCGCCGAGCGCACCTCGCGGGAGCCCTTCCTCCTCGAGCATCGGGGTCAGGTGGGCGGGGTACTTGGCGAGGAACTCCGGGCTCGTCGTGTGCCCCCACACGTCGATCTCCTCGAAGTCGAGCCCCGCGGCTCGGACGAAGATCCGGACGGTCAGGTTGTTGACGCTCGGCTTCAGGATGTTCAGCGTGTTCTCGGCCACGTGATCCCTCCCGGTCTAGGTGTACGGGTTCCTGGGCGATCGGTCGTCGGAGAGCGAGGCCCGCGAGCGGAGGACGAGCAGCTCGATCGCATCGGCGAGGTGGATCTCGGCGATCGCGTAGTCGCCACGCTCTGCGCGCAGCTTGTGCGCCTCGAGCAGAACCTCGGCGTGGGTGTACGGATACGGCGGCTCGAAGCGATACGACGCGAGCTCGATCGTGAGGCCGAGCGGGTCCTCGAAGTAGATCGAGTCCATGAAGCCGCGGTCCTTGACCCCACTGTGGCGAATCCCGCGCTCCTCGAGCCGCTCCGCCGCTTGCCGGAAGACCGCCTGCGAGAGGGAGAACGCGATGTGGTGCACGCAGCCGGGGTCGGTTGCGGTGCGGCTCGGGTCGGGCGTGCGCTCCTCGTTTGTGAAAACGGTGATCAGGCGTCCGTCGCCTGGATCGAAGTAGAGATGGCTCTCGGAGGCGTTGTCGAGGTTCGGCTGCTCGAAGACGAACGGCATCCCGAGCACGCCCTCCCAGAAGTCGATCGAGGTCTGCCGATCGGCACCGACGAGCGTGATGTGGTGGACCCCCTGGCTCTGCAGCTTGCGCACGAGTGCTAGCGGTCGACCAGCTTCGATTTGTATTCGCTCCGCTGGAGCGTCCCCCACGGCACGAGCTCGACGCGTGTCTGGACGACGAGCACGTCGCGCAGTCTGTCACGGATCGCTTCGGCGAGTGCGTCGCCGCTTGATGCGCCGCGCGCGAGCTCGACCGCGACCGGCAGTGGTGGATCCTGCTTCACGCCGGGCGACCGCGGCCTGACGAGGATGTTGCCGCTGACCTGCGGTTCGAAATCGCTCACGACCTCGCGGACGGCCGAGGGGAAGACGTTGACGCCGCGCACGATCAGCATGTCGTCGGTGCGGCCGATGCAGCGCACGCGCGGGCCGGTTCGGCCGCATGGGCACGGGCTCGTCCGCACCTCGACGTGGTCGCGGGTGCGGAACCGCAGGAGCGGCGCCGCCCGGTGCCGGAGATGTGTGAGCACGAGCTCGCCGGCCGCGCCGTCTGCGAGCTCCAGTGAGGCACCGCTGTCGGGGTCGATCAGTTCCGGATGGACGAAGCCGCGCGCCCCGAGATGCATCCCGTCCTGCTCCTCGCACTCGCCCCAGAGCGACGGGCCGATGTCGCCGATCCCCATCGCCTCCGTCACCTTCGCGCCCCAGCCCTCCTCGAGCCTCGCCCGGAAGGCCGGCTCGCCGCCGCCGGGCTCGCCGGCGACGAGGAGACGCTCGACGCTCGACGCGCGGAGATCGAGGTCCCGCTCGGCCGCCCACTCGAGCAGGTAGGCCGCGTACGACGGCGTGAGCACGACGGCCTCGGGACGCAGGAGCTCGATCGCGAGCGCGAGGCGCTCGCTCGAGCCGGTGCCGACCGGGATGTGGGAGAGGCCGATGCGGTCGATCGCCTCGAGCGCCGCGCCGGCGACGAACGGGCCGGCGTTGTAGGTCGAGACGATCCGCTGGCCGGCCGCGACGCCCGACGCGGCGTAGCTTCGCGCCGAGCTCGTCACCCAGTTGTCGAGGTCGCCGGCCGTCAGCGGGATGTAGCTCGGCGTCCCAGTCGTGCCGCTCGTCGAGTAGACGCGCACGATCTCGTCCGAACTCGCGCAGAGGTGCGTGCCGAACGGGTTGTGCAGCGTCGTGGTCGCCTTCAGCTCGCGCTTCTCGGTCAGCGGAAGCTGCGAGATGTCGGCGAGCCCGCCCGCCGCCTCGGCCGACGTGCAGCCCGCCGCAGCGAGCTTCTTGCGGTAGAAGGCCGAGCGCTCGAAGAGGTAGGCGAGCTGGCCGCGGTACTCGACGTCGTCGAGCGCGAGCTGCTCCTCCCACGGGCGCGTCTCGACCTCGGGCTCCAGCATCAGGCGGGCGGCTCGTACTCGACGGCGTCCTCGGCGGCCGCGGCGAGCAGGAAGCCGAGCGGCTGCTCGCGCTCCTCGGCCAGGTGGGCGAGCAGTCCGGCCGTCCGCGCGAGGATCGGGACGGCCTTGACGGCGCTCGACGGAAAGCCCAGGTCGAGCATCACCGCAGCGATCGGCAGCGCGACGTTCATCGGGAGCGGCCTGGCCCAGACCTCGGCCACCGAGTCGCGCAGCCGGCGCCCGAGCAGAACGTGGGCGGCGCTCACGCCGCGGTCATCCGCCAGCTCGAGGATCCGCTCTGCACGTGGGTCGACGGGCCGGTGCACCGGATGGCCGAAGCCCGGCATCCGGCGGCCCGAGGAGTGGATCGCCCGCGCGACGTCCAGCGCGACCGTGCCGGGATCGCCGCCGGCCGCGACGTGCTCCTGCGCCTCCTCGAGGAGGCGCGCGCACTCCTCGGACGTGCCGAGGATCACCGGGCCGCAACCGAGGATCCCGGCGGCAACGGCCCCGTGCAGCGAGCCCGGGTCGGCGGCCAACGTCATGCGCGCCGCGACGTTCGAGGGCATCAGCCCGTGCTCGGCGATCGAGACGAGCAGCAGGTCGAGGAAGAAGCGCTGGTCCTCGGTCGGTTCGCGGCCGGTGAGCAGGAGGTGGAAGTACTCGGTGAAGCTGAGCCTGCCCATCAGGTCGCCGCAGAGGTCGCGGCCGCGCACCTCGACCCTGTCGGGATACGCCTGACTGATGCGGCTGGCAGGAGCCGCTGCGCTACCGGTCTGCATGAGGCCTCCGTCGCGGGTGAGCCGTCACGGCAGTCTCATCACGCTCGCGCCGTGCGACGTGTTTTTTCGCTGCACGACAGGGAGTATCATCGGCTCATGAGGGCTTGGCGTCGGCGTGCGACGGCGTATCTCGGCTTCGCCCTGCTGGCGCTCGTGGCCGAACTCGTCGGCCGGGAGCTGACCGACGTCGTCGATCGCGCGTTGCACGTCTCGCCGCTCGCCACGCCGAGCACCCCGTACTACCCGTTCCTGCTCGTCGGGGTGAAGGTGCTCGCGGCGCTCGGGCTGGCCGTGGTCGCCTGGCGGGCGCTGCGAGCGCTCGCCACCGCGGCGGCCGGACGACAGCAGCTCGCGGCACTCGGCCATCGGCGGTTCAGGGCGGTGCCGCGGCTTCGCCTCTCACTCTCGCCGCGGCTCTGGCTGGCGTCGTTCGCGGCGACGTCGCTCTGGTACCTCGTCCACAGCGATGCGGGCGCCGTCAGCGCCGGTCGCTGGCCGCTCCTCGCGCCGTGGCTCCACACCTACGCCCTGCCGGTCTTCGCCGTGCTGTCGGTCCTCGTCGCGCTCGGCTGGGGCGCAGTCAAGAACTGGCTCGCCGAGGTCGAGGAGTACGCGGCCCAGACGCTCGCGCGTGCCTATCGCATCCTGCGCGCGGGCCGGCTGCCCGTCCGGACGAGCCGGCCGACGGACGACCGTGGCCCACGCCGTCTCTTCGGCCTCGCGTTCGAGTCGCGCCCGCCTCCGCTGTCCGCCTGACCCGCGGCACGACCTAAGCCCGCGGGTCGTCCTGTTGTTCGACCAGCGGAGGTTGAGGTGGACACGCAAGTTGCATCACGCCTACCGGCGGAATCGGTCCGCAGCAGCGTGCGCGTACGCGCGATCACGTTGCTCGGCCCGCTCACGGTCGCTGCCGGGATCGTCTGGGCGATTCTTCAGCCGTACCGGGTCACGCTCCTGCACCCGCGCGGCGAGAGCTTCTGGTGGCTTGCAGTGCAGCCGCCGCTGCTCGTGATCGCGGCGGGCGTCATCTTCGCGCTCGCCGTCGCGCGGCCGCTCGTCGCCGATCTCGAGGAGGACGATGACGCCGCCTAGCGAGATGGTGCACTGGCTCTTCGCGATGGGCTTCCTGCTGCTCGGCCTGCTCAGGCTGGCAGAGGCGATCGCCGGCGAGCGCGTCTGGCGGCAGCGGCCGTGGCGTCTCTATCTGTGGCCCGGGCTCGTGTTCGCGATCGGCTTCCTGATGTGGCCCGTGATGACCTTCTACACGAACTCCGCCATCCACATGCTCGCCCACGGCGCCTGGGCGCAGGCGCTGATGGTGATGGGCGCGGCCGAGCTCGGCCTCGCGCGCGGGAAGCTGCACGGCCGCTGGTGGAAGCTCACCACCCCGTTCGCATTGCTCGTCTCGGGCAGCGCGTTCCTGATCCACGAGCAGAACGAGTGGCTCTTCGCGCGCTCGGCGTTCCTGCATCACCTGATCGGCTGGACGCTCGTGCTCGGCGCGCTCCTTCCGCTCGGGCTCGTCTTCCGGCCGCGCTCGGTCGCCCTGCAGTCGGGCTTCGCGGTGCTCGTGATCGCCCTGTCCGTGATGCTCTTCTGCGACCGCGACGTCGCGCCCGTCTTCGGACATCTCTCGCCGCTTGCCGGAGAGCCGCACAGGTGAGGCGCGTCGTCGTCGCCGCTGTCGTGATCGCACTGTGCGTGCCGGCGGCCGCCTGGGCGCACGCGTCGTTGCGCAACACCTCGCCCGACTTTCAGGAGACGCTTCGCGCCGCGCCGAAGGTCGTCAGGCTCCAGCTCGACCAGGTGGTCAGCCTCCCGTCGGTCCAGGTGCTCGACAACTCGGGACGCAATTACGCCGGGCCCGCTCGCGTGCAGGGGAAAGACGTCGTGGCGCCCGTCTCGCGGCTGCCGAAGGGCGTGTACACCGTTCGCTGGCAGGTGCTGTCGGCCGACTCGCACGTGGTCTCGGGTGTCTGGACGTTCGGCGTGCGAATGCGGGCCCCGCCGCCGATGGAGGCGTACGGCGCGATCGGCCCGACACGGACGGAGCACGTCGTCAGGTGGGCGTACTTCGTGGCGCTCGCCCTGGTCATCGGCTCGCTCGGGTTCCGGCTCCTGTGCCTCCGCGGAATCGCGCTCCCCGCGCGCGTCGAGAAGCGGCTCTACCTGCTGACCGCCGCCGGGGTCGTCGGCGTGGTCGAGCTCGGGATCCTCGCGTTCTGCCTTCGCTGCCAGGACGTGTTGCAGCTGCCGTTCGGGAAGTTCCTCTACGGCGACCTCTCGCCGATCTCGACCGAGACGCGCTTCGGGAAGGCGTTCGTCGCGATGACGCTCGGGTTCGCGCTCGTCGCGGCGCTCGTCTACCTCGCCTGGCTGCTCGATCGCCGCGTGCTCCTCTGGCCGGCTCTCGCCGCCGCGGTGGGATTCGCGTCCGGGCTCTCGCTCTCGGGACACGATGCGGTCGACGCGGGCTCGTCGTGGCGCACGCAGACGGCCGACTGGGTGCACCTCTCGGCGGCGTCGCTGTGGATCGGAGGACTGGTCTCGCTGCTCGTCGCGGTCTGGCCCGCCGCACCCGAGCTGCGGCGCGTCGCGTTCATCCGCTTCTCGCAGCTCGCGACCGTGTTGGTCGCGCTCGTGCTCGGCGCCGGGATCTACCTGAGCATCGTCCGCCTGCCGTCCGTCTCGGACCTCTGGACGGAGGACTACGGGCAGGTGCTGCTCGTGAAGATCGCGCTCGTCGCGATCGTGCTCGTCTGGGGCGCCGTCCATCGCTTCGTCGTTCGGCCGGCGCTGGCGGGCGCGGGGGAGGGGTTCCTCGTCCGCGTCGGTCGCAGCGTCGCCGGCGAGAGCGCCGTCGCGCTGGCCGTCCTCCTTGCCGCCGCCGTGCTCGTCGACTCGAAGCCGCCGCCGCAGCCCGCTACGGGTGGCGACGTCAGCCAGCTGGCGAAGCGATGAGCTCGCGCAGTCGGGCGGCGTAGGCGGGCGCGGTCGGCTCGTCCTCGTGGCGGAAGTACACGTACGCCGGTGCGCGCACCCGTTCCGCGATCACTTGCACGTCGTCGTCCGTGTACGGCGGGTCGCGGAGCCGGATGTACCGGAACGGCTCTGCATCGAATTCGTTCACCGCGACCACGCCCTCGACTCCTCGCCACGACTCGTGACGGAAGTCGAAGGCCAGCTCGAGCGCCGGATCGACCGAGCCGCGGATGTATGAGAGCAGCCCCTCGTCCCGGGTGTGTGGGACGACGACGCGGATCGGGCCGAGCCTGTCTCCGAGCGCCGCGACGCGCTCGACGAACACTGCAAGCCGGTCGAGCCGCCCGAGGGCGAGCTTCGGGGCGAAGCGAAAGCCGGCCGGGACTGCCTCGGCCCAACGGCGGAACTGATCCTCCGCGGGGAGTCGGTAGCCGGTCGTGTTCAGCTCGACGGTGTCGAATCGCTCGGCGTAGAAGTGGAGGAACTCGTCGGGACGCGTTCCCTGCGGGGTAGAAGCCGGGTCTCCACGTCGGGTACGACCAGCCGGAGGTGCCGATGCGAATGCACACAGGAGTACGTTACGTCCGGGCCGCCGACTAGCTTCCGACGCCCATGACCGTGACGATCGACGAGACCACTGCCAACACGATCCCTGTTCTCGACCACGGGTTCCTCGCGCTCGACGGAGCCCTTGCGTCTGATCTCGCGGTCGTCAACGCAGCGCGGGTGTCCTTCAATGTGACGTCCGACGAGCTGACCGAGCGCGACGAGGGGCTGATTCGCTTCCTCATGCGCGAGCGGCACGGGACGCCGTTCGAGCACGGCTATTTCCGCTTCATCGTCAAGGCGCCGCTGTTCGTCGTTCGCGAGCACCATCGCCACCGGAGCGGACACAGCTACAACGAGTGGTCGGGCCGCTACTCCAAGCTCGAGGCCGAGTTCTACGTCCCCGACTTCGTCCGGACGCAGGTCGGCAAACCGGGTGCTTACAGCTTCGAGCCGGTCGAGCCCGAGGTGCGCGAGGCGGCCCGGGAGGAGATTCGCACCACAGCCGCGGAGGCGTTCGCCGCGTACGAGCGGATGCTCGAGCAAGGGGTTGCCAAGGAGGTCGCACGAACCGTGCTCCCGCTCGCGCTCTATACGAAGTACCACTGGAGCTGCAATCCGCGCTCGCTGATGCATTTCTGCTCGCTTCGCAACTCCGAGCAGGCCCAGTACGAGATTCGCGAGTACGCCCGGGCCGCGGAGAGCTTCCTCGAGACGCTGATGCCCGTGACTCACGCCGCATTCGTCGCGAACGATCGCACCGCTCCCTAGGCGGTAGCGCGGGATGCCTCGTTCAAGGGGCACTCGCCCGAGGGCTCGATCGGTGTCCGGTTGCGGCCGAACACTAAGGAGACTCTTAGGAATAGGCAGTTTCATGCGGCCGTTTTGAAGGGATGACGGAAGTTGCGCACGAAAGGAAACCGCGCACCCGTCCTCTAACGAAGAAGGGAGCAGATGACCATCGACGCCGTTACTACGGACGAGTTCGAGATGAGCGACGAGCGCACGCCCGATGAGCGCGCGCCTGGCTACCTGCTCGACGAGATCGATGCTGATCTCGACGAGGAGTTCGAGCTCGATCTGACAGCCGACACCCCGCTCACGACAGACTCGCTGCAGCTCTTCCTCAACGAGGCCGGCCGTTTTCCGCTGCTCACCGCGGCGGAGGAGGTCGAGCTCGCGAAGAGGATCGAGCGCGGCGACATGGCGGCCAAGGAGCGGATGATCACCTCGAACCTGCGCCTCGTCGTCTCGATCGCACGCCGCTACCAGACACAGGGGATCACGCTCAACGACCTGATCCAGGAGGGCGTGATCGGACTGATTCGCGCGACCGAGAAGTTCGACTGGCGCAAGGGATTCAAGTTCTCGACCTATGCCACGTGGTGGATCCGCCAGGCCGTGCAGCGCGGTGTTGCCAACAAGGCGCGCACGATCCGAATTCCGGTACACGTCGTCGAGCGGGAGCAGAAGGTCGCGCGCAGCGAGCGCGAGCTGATGGCCCAGCTTGGCCAGGCACCGAGCGAGGAGGAGATCGCGTTTCGCGCCAAGCTCCCGCTTTCGCAGGTGCGTGAGGTGCGGCAGGCGGCCCGAGCGGTCGCTTCGACCGACGCGCCGATCGGTGCCGACGGCGACACGAGCTTCGGCGAGCTGTTCGCGGCTTCCGGGCCGTCGACCGAGGACGAGGTCGACGACGGTCTTCCGCGGCGATGCAGTGCGACGTGCCGTCGCCAAGCTGCCGGAACGGCAGCGCGACGTGATCTCGCTTCGCTTCGGGCTCGTCGGCGAAGGCCCGACCTCGCTGGAGCAGATCGGTAGGCAGCTCGGCATCACGCGCGAGCGAGTTCGCCAGATCGAGGCGGAGGCTCTTCGCCGTCTGGCAGAGGACGAGTCGATCGCCGACGCCGCCTAGCGGCACGCGAAACCCCCGCCGCTGCGTCAGGCTTACAGAGGCGCCGGCCGAGCCGGCGCCTCTGTTCTTTCTACGCCGGGCCCGAGGGTCGTCAGGTCGTCCGCATCACGACGCGACCGGGCCAGCGGACATCCTTGCCCGGCTCGATCGCGGTTACGACGAGTTGCGTCGACTCTCTCATCTCGTAGGGGACCGTGAAGCGCACGGTCGTCGGGCCGCCGCGCATCTTGAAGCCGACGCAGGGATAGGTCGGCTTGCCCTTTCGCCAGACGAAGAGCTCGTAGTAGTCCCGTTCGCCTGTCTGCTGGGGCAGGCCGGTGATCGTCAGCTCGAGCGGCCAGTTGCCGCCCGGCTCCTCCTCGCCGACCCGAACGGAGCCGACGGCGTTCGACTGCACACCCTGCATGGAGACCACACGGACGACGTCGCTCGACGACGAGCTGTGCCCGAGCAGGTACCCACCGCCGAATGCGACGGCGGCAACGGCGAGCGCAGCTGCGATCAGGCCTGCCGCGACCCCGCGGCGTCTCCTGGGCAACTCGACGACGCCCGCGGACTTCGGCGCTGGAGGCGTCTGGAGCGCGGTCGTGAGCTCGGGCGGAGGCCCTGCCGCCGAGAGCAGGTCGTGGACCTCGTGAAGCCGCTTCTGCTCGGCGGGCGCGAGGTCGTCGAGGTCGATCAGGTCGCGCAGGTCGCGGTTCATGCGAGCTCTTCCTCGAGGATCTCCGCGAGGTGCTGGAGGGCGCTGCGGGTACGTGTCTTCACCGTTCCGAGCGGGATGCCGAGTCTGCCTGCAACCTCGCTCTGCGACAGGTCGCTCCAGTAGGCGAGCTCGATCACCTCGCGCTCGCGCTCCGGCAGCGCCTCGAGCGCGCGATGTACCCGCCACCGCGTCCAGGCCTGCTCTGCGCGCTCCTCGGGCGAAGCGTCGTGCGACGCTTCCTCGAGCATCTCCGCAGGCGGCTCGCTCCGCGCGCGACTCCGGTCGACGATGGCGTTCCGCGCGACTCCGTAGAGCCACGGCGCCCCCGGGCCGCGCTCCGGGCGATACGTCCCGGCCGAGCGCCAGATCGACGCGAAGGTCTCCTGCACGGCATCCTCCGCGCGGCCGGGATCCCCGAGCCGTCGCAGTGCGAGCCCGAAGACCGAGCGGGCGTACCGTCCGTAGAGCTTCTCGTAGGCCTGGCGGTCGCCGGCACCGGTCCGCTGGATCAGCTCGGCGTCGGAGCACACGGTCGCAATCCTAGGGATGTCCAGCGTAAACGCCATCCCAAGTCTTACGGCCCGAATCGCAGTTCTGGTTTGGGCTTGGCGGCAGCCTGGAAAGCGCTCAGCTGTGCGCGGCCGCGTACCGTTTCGCGACCTCGTCCCAGTTGACCACGTCCCACCAGGCGGCGAGGTAGTCCGGTCTCCTGTTCTGATACTTGAGGTAGTAGGCGTGCTCCCACACGTCGATGCCGAGGATCGGAACCTTCCCCTCCATCAGCGGGCTGTCCTGATTTGGTGTCGACATCACGGCGAGGCTCCCGCCTTCGACGACGAGCCACGTCCAGCCCGAGCCGAAGCGCTTGACGCCGGCGTCGTTGAGCTCGGCCTTCAGCGCGTCTGCGCCGCCGAAGGCCTCGTTGATCGCCGCCTCCAGCTCGCCCGACGGGTCGCCTCCGCCCGAGGGGCGCATGATCTGCCAGAAGAGAGAGTGGTTGGCGTGCCCGCCGCCGTTGTTGCGAACTGCCGCGCGCCGGTCCTCGGGGACCGCGTCGAGGTTCGTGATCACCTCCTCGACCGGGCTGTCGGCCCACGCCGTTCCGTCGAGCGCCTTGTTCAGGTTGTCGACATAGGCCTGATGGTGCTTGCCGTGATGGATTCGCATCGTCTGCTCGTCGATCGTCGGCTCGAGTGCGTCGTAGTCGTAGGGCAACGAAGGAAGCTCGTGGGCCATCGGTTCTCCTTCCCGTGTCGTCGTCGGCAGGAGGATATGCTCCCCCGCGCGGTTCGCGAGCAGAGAGGAGCGTGGGTTCGGCGGTGGCAGTTGCCTACAGCTACGAGGAGATCGGCGCGCGGGAGCTCAAGTCTGCGTTGCTCGACCTCGACGGGATCTCCCGTAGGACGATCGAGGTGCACTACCGCCTCTACGAGGGCTACGTGGCGAAGCGGAACGAGATCCTCGGCAAGCTCGCCGGGCTCGATCTCGGAGGCGCGAACCAGGTCTATTCGGAGCTCCGCGCGCTGAAGGTCGATCTGACTTTCGCGATCGGCGGCATCAAGAACCACGAGCTCTACTTCGAGCACCTTGGCGGCGTCGGCGGCGAGCCCAAGGGCACATTCGGGGCGCTCGTCGCGCGTGACTTCGGCTCGGCCGAAGCCTGGCAGGCCGACCTGAAGGCCACGGGCCTCGCCGGTCGCGGGTGGGCATGGACGGCCTACGACTGGGACGAGCGCAGGCTGTTCAACTACATCGGCGACGCACAGAACACCTTCCCCGTCTGGAACGCAACGCCGCTCGTCGCGCTCGACGTCTACGAGCACGCTTACTTCATGGACTACGGGTCGGACCGCGCCGCCTACATCGACGCGTTCTTCAACAACCTCGACTACACGGTGGTCAACGGCTGGGTCGAGGCGTACGCGATCGAGCCGTAGGACTCGATGACCTTCGCGGCGATCGTCGTGCTCGGGTACCTGCTCGGGTCGTGCCCGTGGGGGTACTGGCTCGTGCGGATCATTCGGGGCGACGATGTCCGTCGGGCCGGCAGCGGCAGCATCGGCGCCTCGAACGTCTTCCGGCTCTACGGGCGCTCGCTCGGGATCCCCGTCCTCCTCCTCGACATGCTGAAGGGGTTCGTGCCGGCGTTCCTCGGCGTGACCCTGGTCTCTCCTCTGTGCGGCATCGTCGCCGGCGCGGCTGCGATGGCCGGTCACTGGCGGCCGCTCTTCCTCGGCTTCGCCAAGGGCGGGAAGATGGTCGCGACCGCTTGGGGCGCGTTTCTGGGCATCGCACCGCTTGCCGCGCTCGTCTGCGCCGTGGTGTGGATCGCGACGTTCGCGCTGACGCGCTACACGTCGGTCGCGTCGATCGTCGCCACGCTGACGCTGCCGGTGTCAGCGGCCCTGTTCGGGTATCCGACGTCGGTCGTCGTCTTCGCCGCGTTCGCCGCGGTGGCAGTCCTCTTCCTCCATCGCGGCAACCTGCGGCGCCTCCGAGCCGGAACCGAGAACAGGTTCCGCCTCCGGCTGCGGCGCCCTGCCGCCCAGTAGGCCGATGGCCGAGCCCGTCTTTCCGCGCCTCGTCTCGCTTGCGTGCCACGACCTGCGCACCCCGCTCGCGACGGTGAACGGCTTCGCGAAGACGCTGCTTCGCGGCGACGACCTGGGGGAGCGCGAGCACCGGTTCGTCGGCATGATCGACGAGGCCGCCGGGCAGATGGCCGACCTACTCGACCTGCTGGGGCTCGCGGCGCGGATCGAGTCGGGACGTCACGAGCCCACGCTCCGGGAGGTCTCGACGCTCGAGCTCGCACACTCGGACGACGAGCGGATCGCCGTCGACGGCAGCGGTGAGACGATCGAAGCGGACGCAGCCGCGCTTCAGCTGTCCTTCGAGGCGCTCGCTCTCGCCGCACTTCGGCACGGGGGGCTCGACCAGGTGCTGTGGACCGTGCGAGGCCGCGAGCTCGAGCTCGCACGGGTCACCGAATCGGCGGCGCCGGTCGTCACGGGCGAGCAGCCGGACGACCTCGGCGCCCTCGTCGCCCGGATCGCGATCGAGCACGCCGGCGGCTCGCTCGAGCTCGAGGGCGAGACGCTCCGCGCACGACTCTGAGCGTCAGCCCGCCCGCCGCGTCAGCGAGGCCACCAGACGAAGACGTTCGTCGGGCGGCGCACGAAGCCGAGGCGCTTGTAGAGGCGGTTTGCCGCTTCGCGGTAGGGCATCGACGTCAGCTCGAGCATCAGCACGCCGGCCTCGTTCGCCCGGCGCATCCCCTCCTGCACGAGCGTCTCGCCGACACCGCGCCCTCGCGCCGTCTCGTCCACGATCACGTCCTCGAGCCGACCCTTGAGGCCCGACGACACGCGGTAGAGGACGAACGTCAGGATGCCGAGGATCTCGCCGTCCTCGGCGCGGGCCACGAGCACGGTCTGGTTCTCCACGGTCTCCCGGAGCTGCTCGAGCGTCGGCGGCGTGCGTGCCTCGTTCAGCTGCGGCAGGAGCCGCCGGATGACCCCGAGGAGCTCGGGGCTCACCTCGGTGACCTGCTCGACCGTCACGCCTTCGACCTTCACCGCAAGAGCCTCGACATGCGCCGGTCCTTCAATACGCGACCTTCTGTCTGGCACTGCGGGCAGTAGTAGATCGTGTGCTCCTCGAAGTCCACTCGGGCAAGCGGCGTCGAGCATCGGTAGCACGGCTCGCCGAGCTTGTCGTGGACGCGGTAGGTCGCAGGGTTCGACGCGCCTTGCAGGCGAAGGGCGACGCCGCGCTCGAGCTCGTCCCTGATCGCATCCGTCAGCCGCTCGATCTCCTCGTCGTCGAGCTGGGTGGAGAGGGCGTACGGCGAGAGCCGTGCTGCGTGGAGGATCTCGTTCGCCCAGGCGCGCCCGATCCCGGCGATGAGATGCTGGTCGCGCAGCATCGAGTGGAGGCGGCGCGAGTCCGACGCGAGGATTCGACCGAGCAGCTCGGCGTCGAGCTCGTCCGCCTCGGGGCCGAGGTGGGCGAGCTCGGCCGCGAGCGCCTGCGGGCGGAGAAGCCAGACCCCGGCGCGCTTCTTCGCGCCCGCCTCGGTCAGCACGAGCTCGCTCCCATCCGCGAAGCGCAGGCGGAACATCGGCGTCTTGGGGCCCTTCTCGCCGGGCCCCAGGAAGCGCAGCCGGCCGGCGCTCATCAGGTGCACCATCAGGACGAGCTCTCGGTCCTCGGTCGGGAGCAGGAGCCGCTTCGCGCGCCGCTCGGCTCCCCCCAGCCGCTGCCCCTCGAGCGTCGCGAGCGGGGGGTCGTACGTCTTCAGCGTGGCGATGTGGGCAGGACCGGCCTGCTCGATCGACGACCGCCGCACGTCCGGGTCGAGCCGGCGGCGCCACGCCTCGATCTCGGGTAGTTCCGGCACGGCCGGGCCACCAGGCCTCTAGCTCGCGAAAATGTTCGAGCCGCCGAGCGCGAAGAGCTGCGAGCGCGCCTTCGCGAGCAGCGTCGAGCCCTGCTTGAACTCGGCGAAGGCGGCGGTGATCTGGGCTGCCCCAAGCTTCCCGTTGTGCTTCTTGTAGATGGTGGCGATGCCGTCCGCGACCCCGTGCGCGCCGGTCCCGAGGTGGGTGCACGCCTTCTTCATGCTCGACGAGAACGTGCCGAGGCGCTCGGGCGAGGCGCCGGCCTTCTTCAACGCCGGCGTGCACGAGATGAAGTTGGCGAGCGTCTTCGTCAGCGCGTAGTTCGTCTTCGTCCCGGGGATGAGCGCGTCGTTCGCCGTCGTCTGGTCGCCGACGACGAGCAAGCCGGCGTTCATCACGTTCCAGACGTTGACGACCGGCTTCGCCCACTTCTCCTCCGACGGCGTCAGCTTCGCTGTCTTCGCGGGGGCGGCGCTGGCGAGGACGGCTCCGAGCAGCGACACGGCAAGGATGGCCAGCAGGGCACGCACGCGCCCGAGTGTAGCGAGCACCGTGTCAGGTGGCGACGAGCCTGACGATCGCCGTCACGCCCACGACCACGACCAGCGCACGCAGCGCGTCAGCGGGCAGACGCCGGCCGACGCGTGCTCCGAAGTGACCGCCGACGAGCGAGCTGACTGCGATCAGCACGACGATCCCCCAGTCGACCTCGGCCGAGAAGAGGAAGACGACGCCCGCGACGAGGTTCGTTGCTCCCGCGAGCACGTTCTTGAGCGCGTTCACCCGTTGCAGGTCGTCGGCGAGCGCCAGGCCGAGCACCGCGAGCAGCATGATCCCCTGCGCCGCGCCGAAGTAGCCGCCGTAGACGCCGATCAGGAAGAGCGCGACCGGCAGGGAGACGGCCGGCCGGTGGGCGCCGCGCGCACGCCAGTCGGCGAGCCTCGCGGTCAGCCAGGGCTGAAGGACGACGAGCACGACGGCCGCGGCAATGAAGAGGGGGACGATCGCCTCGAACGCGGATGCGGGCAGCGCGAGGAGGAGGATCGCGCCGGTGATGCCGCCGAGGACGGATGCGCTCCCGAGCCGCACCGCTCGGCGGCCTTGCCCGGCGAGCTCGGCGCGGTAGCCGTAGGCCCCTGCCACCGATCCCGGCACGAGCCCGAGCGTGTTCGACACGTTGGCGGTGACGGGGGGGAAGCCGAACGCGATCAGAACCGGGAACGTGATCAGCGTCCCGCTGCCGACGATCGTGTTCAGGGTTCCGGCGGCGAGACCCGCCGCGAGGATCGCGAGGGCTTCCGGGACGCTCACGGCGGCAAACCCTGCCTCGGCCTCCAGGCGCACCGCAAGCTGGATCCGACCGGAGTGAATTTCGGATCCGAGAATGTGGTAGCGTCGCCTTTCGAAGCCATGAGAGAGTCTTTGGGATCCAAACAGGCTTGAAACTGGATACGGAGAGCGAGAGAGACGTGCAGGCCCGACCGCTCGAACGGGCGACGTGACGATCGCCGGCGCCGAGGTTCTCGCCCCGGCCGACCCCGAGATCCTCTCGCAGAAGGCGCTCGCCTTCGTCGAGCTCCTGCACGCGGAGCTCGGGTCGACGCGCCTCGAGTTGCTCGCGCGGCGGCGAGAACGACAGGCCGAGCTCGACGCGGGTGGACGGCTCGACTTCCTCGACGGGACCAGGGGGATTCGCGAGGACGCGTGGCGGGTGACCGAGGCGCCGCCCGATCTGCGCGATCGCCGCTGCGAGATCACGGGCCCTCCGGACCGCAAGATGATGATCAACGCGCTGAACTCCGGCGCCCGCGTGTTCATGGCCGACTTCGAGGACGCGTGCTCGCCGACGTGGGAGAACGTGGTCATGGGCCAGCGCAACGTGCGCGACGCCGGCCGGCGGACGATCTCACTGGAGACGCCGCAGAAGCGGTACGAGCTCGGTGAGGAGACGGCGACGCTCGTGATCAGGCCGCGCGGCTGGCACCTCCAGGAGCGCCATCTGCTCGTGGGCGGCGAGCCTGCCTCGGCGAGCCTGTTCGACTTCGGGCTCGCCGCGTTCCACAACGCCGAAGAGTTGCTCGAGCGGGGGAGCGGGCCGTACTTCTACCTGCCGAAGCTCGAGAGCCACCTCGAGGCTCGGCTGTGGGCGCAGGCCTTCGCGCTGGCGGAGGAGGAGCTCGGCCTTCCGCCGGGCTCGATCCGGTGCACGGTGCTGATCGAGACGATTCCGGCCGCGTTCGAGATGGAGGAGATCCTCCACGAGCTGCGTGAGTACGGGTGCGCGCTGAACGCCGGTCGCTGGGACTACATCTTCAGCGTGATCAAGAAGCTCGGTGCCGTGCTTCCCGACCGAGCTCAGGTGACGATGGCCGTGCCCTTCATGCAGGCCTACACGGAGCTCCTCGTGCGCAGCTGCCACCGTCGGGGTGCGCATGCGATCGGGGGCATGGCCGCATTCATCCCCTCGCGGACCGATCCGGCGATCAACGAGACGGCGCTCGCGAAGGTGCGCGACGACAAGGTGCGCGAGTCGACCCAGGGCTTCGACGGGACGTGGGTCGCCCACCCCGACCTCGTGCCGGTCGCGACGGAGGTCTTCGACGGGGTTCTCGGCGACCGGCCGAATCAGCTCGAACGGCTGCGGGAAGACGTCCAGGTGAGCGCCGAGCAGCTGCTCGACTTCGACGTTCCCGGCGGCGCGATCACCGAGGAGGGCCTGCGCGCGAACGTCTCGGTCGGCACGCGCTACCTCGACGCCTGGCTGCGGGGCACGGGCGCGGCGGCGATCGACAACCTGATGGAGGACACGGCGACCGCCGAGATCTCCCGCGCCCAGGTCTGGAGCTGGCTCCGCGCCGGCCGCTTCTCGCGCGAGCAGGTCGAGGCGGAGCTCGACGCCGTCGACGCGGCGGACGACGCGAAGGATCTCTTTGCCGAGGTCGCCCTTGCCGACGACCTCGTCGAGTTCCTGACGCTGCCCGCGTACATGCGCATTCCTTGAACGACTCGTACACTGGGCTCGTGGAAGCGGGCGGTACGAAGGCGGACGAGATCGCGCTCGCGCTCGAGGAGGCGATCGTCTCGGGAGAGCTCGCGCCGGGCTCGGTGCTCCGGCAGGAGCAGGTCTCCGCGCAGTACGCGGTCAGTCGCACGCCGGTACGCGAGGCGCTGCGGCGTCTCGCCGCCCTCGGCCTCGTCTCGTTCGAGGCCAACCGTGGCTTCCGCGTCCGCACCCTCTCGCGGCAGGAGATGTGGGAGGCGTTCCTTCTGCGCGCGGAGCTCGAGAGCCTGTGCACGGGGATCGCAGCCGAGAAGATGACGCGGCAGGACCTCGAAGAGCTCGAGGCGGCGGAGAAGCGGTTCTCGCGCCTCACCCACGCGCTGCGGGCCCGAGAGCCCGGCGACGACCGGCGCGCGCTGACCGTTCAGTGGATGCGGGCGAACCATGGCTTCCACGACGTCATCTATCGCGTCGCCGACCTGCCCTACATCGAGCACGTGGCGAAGAGCGCCAGACGGACGTTCTCAGGCCCTGCCGTCTGGGCTCCGGGAGATGAGACGATCGACGAGCTCTACGAGCTGAACGAGCACCAGCACCGCGCGATCGGCGAGGCGCTCGCAGCGGGCAGCGCCGAGGGCGCGAGGGCGCTCGCGCGCGAGCACGTGCTCTCGTCGTTCCACCTTCTCGAGACGATCCTCGAGCAGGTGGGCCTCGCTCCGGCCGGCTGGAGCACGCCGACCACACGGGCCTGAGCAGCGGCGAGCTGCTCTTTCTGCCGGGGCAGGGTCGTCCGTAGCGACGAGTAGACAGCCCGTGACCATTGCAGTAAGGGGATTGCTCTGGTAGACGCATAGGCGGCAACTCCCCCGTACCGGTGTACGGGCGACAAGGAGGTTGTTCAACTTGGCACGAATCACCATCAACGTGAACGGCGTGAAGCACGCCGTGACCGCCAGCGCGGACACGCCGCTTCTCTTCGTTCTCCGCAACGAGCTCCGGCTGCACGGCCCGCGGTTCGGCTGCGGACTCGCGCAGTGCGGAGCGTGCGCGGTGCACCTCGGTAACGACGCGATCCGCTCGTGCGTCACGCCGGTGGCCGGGGTGATCGGCAAGAAGATCACGACACTCGAGGGCCTCGGCACGCCCGAGAAGCCTCACCCGCTCCAGACCGCATTTATCGACCACCAGGCGGCGCAGTGCGGCTACTGCACGAACGCGATGATCATGGGCGCGTCGGCCTACATGAAGCAGGGCCTGCTCAAGGCGGCCACGAGCGAGGCACAGATCAAGAAGCTGATGACGCCGTACCTCTGCCGGTGCGGCACCCACTACCGGATCCTCGCGGCTATCCAGCAGGCCGCGAAGGCGAGCGCGTGAGAGGGGTGGACGAGATGACAACGACCACTCTCGAGACGGGCACGCTCAGCCGCAAGAAGTTCCTCGCCGGCGCCGGCATGATGGTCGTCGCGATCGGCGTTCCACGGCTGCTCGACCCGAAGTCGGCGCTCGCGGCCGTCAACCCCGGCTCGTCGACCGTTTTCGCCTACGACGAGTATCCAATCGGGATCGGCCCGCCGGCGATCGACCCGGCGCAGATCGACTCGTGGATCGCGATCCTCGCCGACGGCACGGTCGTCATGAAGACGGGCAAGGTCGAGCTCGGCCAGGGGACGGTCACCGCGGCGATGCAGCTCGTCGCCGACGAGCTCGACGTGCCGTTCAACAAGCTGAGATACGTCCAATCCGACACCTGGCACACACCCGACCAGGGCACGACGGCCGGCAGCCAGTCCACCGGCGTGCAGAACGGCAACGCCGGCGTGCGGCAGGCCGCGGCCGAGGCGAGGGCAGCGCTGCTCAACATGGCCTCGACGAAGCTCGGTGTCCCGGTCGCGAGCCTCACCGTGAAGGACGGCGTCGTGAGCGGCGGCAGCGCGTCGGTCTCGTACGCGGACCTGATCGGCGGCAAGCTGTTCAACGTCGCGCAGACGGGCAGGGCCGTGCCGAAGCCGTACACGGCCTACAAGATCGTCGGCACCTCCGTGAAGCGGGACAACATCCCGGACAAGGTGTTCGGCAGGTTCACGTACACCCACGACATCAAGGTGCCCGGGCTGGTGCACGCCCGCGTCGTGCGCCCGCCGACGGTCGACTCGACCCTCGTCAGCGTCGACGGGTTCTCGAACGGCAAGAAACCACCCGGCCTGATCGACGTGTTCGTCAAGAACAACTACGTCGCGGTCATCGCCGAGCGCGAGGAGCAGGCGATCATCGCGGCACGCGACCTCAAGGTGACCTGGAAGACGGCGCAGCTGCCGAGCTGGTCGACGTTCAACGACGACATCGTCACGCAGGGCCCGTCGACGAACGCAGTGATCCAGGACTCGCGGCTGCTCGGCTCGCCCGTCGTGCCCGCCGGCCAGGACGTGGAGACGGCGCTCGCGTCGGCGGCGAAGAAGCTGACGGCGACCTACAAGTTCCCGATCCAGATCCACGGCTCGATGGGAACGTCGGCGTCGACGGCGCTCGTCGACAACGCGAAGCAGCTTGCGACCGTCTGGTCGGCGACGCAGTCGATCTACGCGCTGCGCTCGATGCTCTCGACGGCGCTCGGGTTCCCGCAGCAGAACATCCACTGCATCTACACCGAGGGCTCGGGCTGCTACGGACAGAACAAGGCAGATGATGTCTCCCTCGACGCGGCGATGATCTCGCAGGCCGTCGGCAAGCCGGTGCGTGTCGCCTACATGCGGGCCGACGAGCACGCCTGGGAGAACTTCGGACAGGCGTACACGATCACGATCAGCGCGGCGGCCGACATGGTCGGCGGCAAGGCGAAGATGACCGCGTGGAGGCGCGACGCATGGACCTCGAGCCGCGGCGGCCGTCCGGGCCCGCCGGGGAACATGGCCTCGGGGATCCTGATGGGCTTCCCCGAGACGCCGCAGACGCAGTCGACGACGCTGACGCCGAGCCAGGCGCTGAACAGCGTCGACGGCTCCAACTCGGCACCGCACTACATCATCCCGGCGGCGAAGCTGACGAACCACACGGTCCGCCGGTCGTTCATGAGCGGCCCGCTCCGCTCACCGGCGCGGATCCAGAACACGTTCGCGAACGAGTCGATCGTCGACGAGCTCGCGTACCTGATGGGCGTCGACCCGGTCAACTTCCGGATCGACAACCTCCAGGAGGCTCGTCTGATCGCCGTGATCCAGCTCGCCGCGCAGATGGCGAAGTGGAACTACCGGCCGGCGGCGAGCAAGATCGGCACCGGCCGCTACCTGACCGGGCAGGGGATCTCGGCACACCGCTACGAGGGCAACCTCGGCTACAACGCGCTGATCGTCAACCTCACAGTGGACACGAAGACCGGAAAAGTCGTCGTGAACCACGCGTGGTCGGCGCAGGACTGCGGGCCGGCGATCAACCCCGACGGCCAGAAGCAGCAGGCGGAGGGCTGCCTGATGCAGGGCGTCAGCCGGACGCTGATCGAGGAGCTCCGATGGAACTCCAACGGCATCACGTCCCGCGACTGGGTCACCTACCCCGTGATCCGGTTCAACCACATGCCGAAGTTCGACTTCGAGATCATCGACCGGAAGGACCAGCAGGCGGTCGGCGCCGGTGAGGTGCTGATCACGAACGCCCAGGCGGCGATCGCAAACGCGATCTTCGACGCAACGGGCAAGCGCCTGCGGCAGCTGCCGTTCACGCCCGCCCGCGTCCGCGCGGCGCTGGCGTCGGTCTAGCCGTACACGAGGAGGCCGGTCGGGGCAACAACCCCGGCCGGCCCTTCTCGTCGGTGCGTCGCCCCGGCTCGCGGTCAGGATGCCGCGCGCAGGAGCCAGTCCGGCAGGTAGCGGTCGCCGATCCGGCGGGCCATCGCATGCCAGAGGCGGTCGTCGGGCGGCCTCCCGTCCTTCGTCTCCTCCAGCAGGCGACGGAAGCCGTCTGCGATCAACGGATAGTCGTCCGCGACCCATTCAGCGCGGATGGCGAGCGCCTCGCGCGCCGCGTCGAGATGCCGCTCGGCCTCGTCGGCGTGGATCTGGTCGTCCTCATCCATCATGAGCCGCAGCGAGAGGTAGAAGCCCATCGACTCGGGAAACGACGTGAGGACGCGATCGTGCTCGGGCGTGACGTCGTGGAAGACCTTCGCCTCGCGGTAGTAGCGATTGAGATCGAAGCCGGCGTCGGCGAGCACCCACGACGAGGCGAGCACGAGCACCCGCTCCGACAGCTGCTCGGGCGGATCACCCTCGAGAAAGGCTTCGAGCTCGGCAAGCGGCCCACGGAGGTCGGGTGGGATCGGGGAGACCTGCTCCTCGTCCATGCCGGCCATCGTATCCGGCGATATCGTGGCCGCCCGTGCGCGAGACGCTTCGCTCGGCCACCCTCTACGCCGCGTCCGCGCGTCGCGTGCTCGCCCACGAGCGCTCGCGTGAGCTGCGCCGCCGCCTCGGTCGCGCCGACGAGAGGCTCGTGTTCGTCGTCGGCTCGCCGAGGTCCGGGACGACGTTCCTCGCCGGGGCGATCGGCGAGCTGCCCGGCTTCGTCGACCTGACCGAGGTGACGCCCCTGAAGGCGACGATCCCCGAGCTCGTCGGGCTGCCCGCGCGTGAAGCCGGCGACCGAATCCGGGAGATCCTCGAGCGGGTGCGACGGCTCGCGCTCGTTCGCGGGCTGCGCGGCGTCGAGCAGACGCCCGAGACGACTTACGTGCTCGCCGCTGCGCTCGATGCCTATCCGCTCGCGCGTGCCGTCCACCTCGTGCGAGACGGACGCGACGTCGTGTGCTCGTTGCTCGAGCGCGGCTGGCTCAGCGCGGGTCGAGGCGGCGACGACGACGCCGGTCTTGCCTACGGTTCCGACGCTCGCTTCTGGGTCGAGGCGGATCGCCGGGCCGAGTTCGAGTCGGCGAGCGACGCGACGCGCGCGGCGTGGGCCTGGCGCTCGTACGTCGGTGCCGGTCGGAATGCAACGGAGAACGGACGGGTGCTCGAGGTGCGCTACGAGTCGATGGTCGCGGATCCGGAGAGCGCGTCCCACGAGCTCGCGAGACATCTCGGGGCCGACGCACGGGCTCTCGCCGAAACGCTTGCGGGTGCTCGTGACAGCTCGGTCGGCCGGTTCCGGAGCGACCTGACCGCGGAGCAGCTCGCCGAGGTCGAAGCCGAAGCCGGAACGCTGCTCGGCGAGCTCGGGTACGGCTAAGGCGCCTCGAACGAGGGATCTGACCTCGTCCGAGGTTCCGTTTGCGGCAGCAAGAGTTACGTTTCTTAGGTTGCTCTTAGGACGCTCTAAGGGACGCGTCCTAGGCTCCGGCGGGTATCCGGGGGACCGAACGACTCGAAAGGCGGTGAACATGCTGCACACCATGAAGCGCGGATTTCTCGTCGGGGCGGTCGTCGCGATCATCGCGGCGCTCTGCAGCGTCTCGGCATTGGCAGCGCGTGGCCACGGCAAGTTCGGTCCGCGCGCCTCGGCCGGACTCGGCATGGGCGGCTTCGGGCCGTTCGCCGACATGCGTGGCTTCGGCGGCATGCCGGGGTTTGGCGGCGCGATGTTCGGAATGGGCGGATTCGGGTTCGGTGGTCCCGGCATGGGTCACCACGGGCCCGGCTTCGGTGGCGGCGGTGGGCTCCTGGCCGCCGAGGTACTGAAGACGACCGCGAGCTATCTCGGCATCCCGCTCGCGACTCTCCAGGCCGACCTGAAGGGCGGCAAGACGCTCGCCGAGGAGGCGGTCGCCAAGGGCAAGACCGCCGACGGCCTGATCAAGGCGCTCACGGACGCTGCAAAGGAGAATCTCGACGCCGCGGTCGCCGCGGGCTGGCTCACGGACTCGCAGGCCTCGCGGGTGCTGGAGGCCACGACCCGTGTGATCACCGATCTCGTCAAGAACGGGCCCGGCGTCCCGTCCGGCCTCAAGAAGGCCGGTCCGCTCAACGCCGCGGCGACGTACCTGGGGATGAGCGTCGACGACCTCGTGTCCGCGCTCAAGGGCGGCAAGACGCTGGCGGAGATCACCGGCGGCAAGCCGGGGAAGTCGGTCGACGGGCTCGTCACGGCCCTGACCGCCGACCTGCAGAAGAAGCTCGACGCCGCGGTTGCCGACAAGCACCTGACGCAGTCGCAGGCGACCGCGATCATGAACCGGGTGACCGAGCACGTGAAGGACTGGATCAACGGCGTCAAGGGCCCGAAGGCGGCCCCCGGCGCGACGACGAACGGGCTCAAGAACGCGCTGCGCTTCGTGGCGGTCAAGCGCTAGCTCCCCCTCTCTCCCTCCGTCGAATGGCAACGAGGCCGGGTTCGCCCGGCCTCGTGCCGTTCCCGGCTCGAGGCGGTCAGACGGTCTGCGGCGCGCGGTAGCGGCGAGCGACGCCGCTCGTCTCGGCGGCGGCGGCCACGGCGCTTGCGACGGCCGGTGCGACGTCGCGGTTGAACACGCTCGGAATCACGTACTCCGGGCTCAGCTCCTCGGGCTTGACGACCGCGGCGATCGCCTGCGCGGCGGCGAGCTTCATCTCCTCGTTGATCGTCGATGCGCGGACGTCGAGCGCGCCGCGGAAGATCCCCGGGAAGGCGAGCACGTTGTTGATCTGGTTCGGGTAGTCGGAGCGGCCGGTGGCGATCACGTGCGCCAGCCCTTCGATCTCCTCGGGTGCGACCTCGGGGATCGGGTTCGCCATCGCGAACACGATCGCGCCTTCGGCCATCGAGGCCACGCCGTCCTTCGTGATCGCGCCGGGCCCCGAGAGGCCGATGAAGACGTCGGCTCCCGCGAGCGCCTCGTCGGCCGAGCCGCTGAAGTCGTCGGGGTTCGTCCGCTCGGCGAACGCCGCCTTCCACGGGCCCGAGGTCGGCGCGCGAGCGGCAGAGCGCGCCGTGCCGGTCGCAGCCGACGATCTGCTGGACACCCGACGGCGAGCAGCATCTCGGTCGTTGCGACCCCGGCCGCCCCGACGCCGGTGATCACGATCCGCACGTCCTCCGCGCGCTTGCCGACGAGGCGCAGCGCGTTCAGGAGCGCCGCGACGACGACGACGGCGGTTCCGTGCTGGTCGTCGTGGAAGACCGGGATGTCGAGCGCCTCCTGGAGCCTGCTCTCGATCTCGAAGCAGCGCGGCGCGGAGATGTCCTCGAGGTTGATCCCGCCGAAGCCGGGCGCGATCGCCGTCACTGCCGCCACGATCTCGTCGGCGTCCTTGGTCGCGAGGCAGATCGGGCCAGGCGTCGACGCCGCCGAACTCCTTGAACAGCATCGCCTTGCCCTCCATCACCGGCATTGCCGCCTCCGGCCCGATGTCGCCGAGGCCGAGCACCGCGGTGCCGTCGCTCACGACGGCGACCGTGTTGCTCTTGATCGTCAGGTTCCAGACCTTCCCGGGGTCGTCGGCGATCGCGCTGCAGACCCGCGCGACCCCCGGCGTGTAGGCCATCGAGAGATCGTCGCGCGTCTTGAGCGGCGCCTTCGACGCCATCTCGATCTTGCCGCCGAGATGAAGGAGGAACGTGCGGTCGGAGACGTGCTCGACCTCGACGCCCGAGAGGCCGTGCACCGCGGCCACGATCCGCTCGATGTGATCGGCGCTGGCGGCGTCGACCGTCATGTCGCGCACCTTCTTGCCCTGCCTCGACCCGCACGAGGTCGATCGCGCCGAGGTTGCCGCCGGCCTCGGCGATCGCGTGCGCGAGGTCCGCGAACGCGCCGGGCCGGTCGTCGAGGTGAACCCGAAGCGTCGCGCTGAAGGAGGCGGAAGGTCGCGAGCTCACACGCCCATCCTCCCAGAAACACCCGCGGCGGCGATGGGCCTCGACCCCTGGTCTCGTTCCCGAAACGAGAGAGGGCCCCTGCGGGGGCCCTCTCTCGACTGCTTGAGTGGACTCCGCTACTTGCCGGCGCTCTTGAGGAAGCCGCGGACGCGGACCGGCGTCAACGGGGCCTGCGTCATGCGGACGCCCGTTGCGTCGTAGACCGCGTTCGCGATCGCCGCGCCGGCGGGGACGAGCGGCGGCTCGCCCGAGCCGGACGCAACGCGGTCGGGCCGGTTGACGATGCACCGTGGTCACCTTCGGCGTGTCCTTGAAGCGCAGGATCGGGTAGGTGACCCAGTCCCGGCTCGTGACGCGCGTCTTGCTGAAGTTGAGCTCCTCGTGCAGCACCTTGCTCGTCGCCTGCACGAGGTTGCCCGACATCTGGTTCGTGAGCAGGTCCGGGTTGATCGCGAAGCCCGAGTCCTGCGCCGCCCAGAGGTGGTTGACCGTGATCTTGCCGTTCGACTTGTTCACCGTCACGTGGGCCACGGTGGCGGCGTAGGAGTCGTTGTGCGTCCCGATCGCCATGCCCCAGCCGCTGACGATGTTCCCGCCTCCCAGCTTCGAAGCCGACACGTGCGGCGTGTACCCCGAGGCCTCGACGGCCGCCCGAAGCACGTCGGCGTAGCGCGGCCACTCACCGCTCGCGCCGAACCCGTCCGTCCGCAGGTTCTGCAGGCGGAACGTTGAACGGGTCCATGCCGGCCGCCTCGGCGAGCATGTCGACGAACTGCTCGGAGGCGAACGACGTCTGCGGGCCCGACGGGGCACGCAGCGTGCCGTTCTGGAACATGCCGATCGTCTGGGTCTGCGTCTTCGAGATCACGCGCAGACCCTGGCCGCCGAGCGCGTTGTTCGCGACCTTGTACATCGGCCCGAGGTTCTCGGCGTTCGTCGCCGCCCGCGCCCGGCGCACCCGGCACCTCGCCGTTCGCGAGGACCCTGGTGGCAGGCAGGCTCGTGCTCGCCTGTGCGAACACGGTCGCCTCGTACGCGACGATGTTGCCGTTCGCGTCGACGCCGCCGCGCATGTCGTGCATCATCGCCGGGCCGTAGCGGTTCCAGCCCTGCTCGTCCCAGCGCATCAGCTGCAGGCGCACCGGCGCCCCGGCCAGCTTCGACATGAGTGCCGGCCGCCTCGGCGATGTCGAGGTAGTGGTAGCCGTTGCCGAACGAGCTCGAGCCCTCGTAGTAGATGCTGCGAGCCTGGCTCGGCCGGGCCAGCTTGAACGTGGTCTGCAGGTCGGTGCACCGTGTTCGTGATGTTCTGCGTGTTGCTGTAGACGGTGACGGTGTCCTTGTCCGGCCCGCCGAGGGAGCGGTAGTCGCCGACTGCGCAGGCCGGCCCGAGCGGCGTGTGCCCGTGGTACGGGTACTTGAACGACGCGGACACCTTCTTCGCCGCTCCGGCGTAACGCACTGTCGAAGTTGCCGACGTTCTGCGTGATCCGGGCCGGCATGTTGCCCGGCGAGTCCGCGTCACGGAAGCCTGCCACAGGTTCGCGTGACCCGGCAGGATCGGCGTACTCGGCCCACGTGACCTTGAGCTGCGCGGCCGCCTGGACGACCTGGTACTCGACCGGGCCGACCACGCCGACGAAGTCGCCCTGCTGGACGACCCGCACGTTCGGAAGGTGCTTGATCGAGCTTGCGTCGACCGTCAGCGGCTTCGCGAAGCCGTCCGTCAGCCACGGGCCCTGCCCCGGCCGCACCCAGCGGCCGTGCAGCATCCCGGGCAGCTCGACGTTGTGCGAGTAGACGAACTTGCCCGAGATCTTCGGCGGGAATGTCGATGCGGGGCGCCGCCGTCCCGACCAGCTTGTACTGGCTGACCGGCTTCGCCGGTGCCACGCCATGCTGGAGCGAGGTCGTCGTCAGCGTGACGTTGAACAGCTTCCCGCCGAGGAGCTCGCCGTACGTGACCGAGCCGCCGCCGCCCGAGACGACGCCCTTCGATACCGACAGGTTCGACACGGGAGTGTTCAGCTTCGCCGAGGCCAGCTTCAACAGCTCCGCGCGTGCGGCAACCGCGGCCGCACGGATGCGGTGGCCGGTGCTCGACATCGAGTTCGAGCCGCCGATCCCGCCCGTCAGGGCGACCTGCCAGGTGTCGTTCTGCGTGTTCAGGGCCTGGCCGTTGCTGTGCGTCGAGGAGCCATTGATCATCTGGCTCATGTCCATGTCGAGCTCTTCGGCCGCGACCATCAGGAAGCCGGTCGAGATCCCGTTGCCCGGGTCACCCTGGCTCGTCAGCACGTTGACCGTGTTGTCCGCGTTGATCCGGATCCACGAGTCGAGCCGTGTCAGCGGCGGGTTGTACCCAGCCTCGCTCGGTGCGGCCGCGGCTGCCTTGCCCGCAACACCGGCACCGATCACGCTGAAGCCGACGACCAGCGCGCCTCCGCCCTTGACGAACGTCTTGCGCGAGAACTCCTTATTCAGCATCTCGGTCATCGTCACTTCCCACCCTTCGCCATCACAGCAGCAGCCTTCTGGATCGCGGTCAGGATCCGCGGATACGTGCCACAGCGACACAGGTGGCCGTTCATCGCGGTCCGGATCTGCGCTTCCGTCGGCCTCTTCGTGGTCGCCAACAGGTCAGCGGCCTGGATCATCATGCCGTTCTGGCAGTACCCGCAGTGCGGCACCTGAACGTCGATCCACGCCTGCTGCAAGCGGATGCAACGCCGCCGGCGCAGAAGCCGTCGTCCCACGGGACGACGCCCACATCGCCGGCAACCCCTCCAGCGTCGTGATCGCCTTGCCGCTCACAGCCGCCACCGGCGTGACGCACGAGCGGATCTCCTTGCCGTCCAGCAGCACCGAGCAGGCACCGCACTGGGCCAACCGCAACCGAAGCGGGGGCCGTGCAGGTGGAGCTCGTTGTGCAGGACGTAGAGGAGCGGCGTGTCGAGGCTCGCGGTCACGTTGTGCACGAGACCGTTCACCTTGATCTTCAACTTGCTCGCCATTCCTTGCCTCCTGGTTTGGTCATGCGAAATGTGCTTCGCAGAGTGCCGCGCGGAGGGAACGCCAGCCGGTATCCGCCGCGGCAGTGGTTCAAGGTATCTGGAGGATCCGCTGCTTGCAATAGTCAGAGCAGGACGTAGAACGCCTCAGTTAAGCCAAATTAACGCCGGAGGGGCCCTCTCGGGGCCCCTCCGGGTAAGCGTCTTGCAGTCGGCTGTTACTTGCCGGCGTTCTTCAGGAACCCGCGGACGCGGGACGGCGTCAACGGGGCCTGCGTCATGCGGACGCCCGTTGCGTCGTAGACCGCGTTCGCGATCGCCGCGCCGGTCGGAACGAGCGGCGGCTCGCCCGAGCCGTGCGGCGTCCGGTCGGTGCGGTTGACGACCACGGTCGTCACCGTCGGCGTGTCCTTGAAGCGCAGGATCGGGTAGCTCACCCAGTCCCTGCTCGTGACGCGCGTCTTGCTGAACGACGAGCTGCTCGTGCAGCGTCTTGCTCGTGCCCATCACCAGGTTGCCGGACATCTGGTTCTGGAGCAGGCCCGGGTTGATCGCAAACCCGGCGTCCTGCGCCGACCAGAGGTGGTTGACCGTGATCTTGCCGGTCGACTTGTTCACCGTCACGTGGGCGACCGTGGCCGCGTACGAGTCGTTGTGCGTCCCGATCGCGATGCCCCAGCCGCTGACGACGTTGCCGCTCTCGAGCTGCGACGCCGGCACGTGCGGCTTGTAGCCGGAGGCCTGCACCGCCGCGTTGAGCACGCCCGCGTAGCGGGGCCACTCCTCGCTGGGGCCGGCCGCACCGTCGGCGCGGATGTTCTGGATCCGGAACGAGTGCGGGTCCTTGCCTGCCGCCTGGGCGAGCATGTCGATGAGCTGCTCCGAGGCCCAGTTCGACTGCGGGCCGGACGGCGCGCGCAGCGCCCCGTTCTGGAACGTTCCCATCGCCCGTGTCTGGGTCTTCGCGATCAGGCGGCGGCCGTTCAGTGCCACCTTGTACATCGGCGCGAGGTTCTCCTCGTTCGTGCCCGAGGCGCCCTCGGCCGCAAAGGCCTCGGTGCCGATCAGCTGCCGGGCCGCGCTCGTGCCGGCTCCGGCCTGGGAGAACGCCACCGCCTCGTACGCGACGATGTTGCCCTGGGCGTCGACGCCGCCCCGCATGTCGAGCATGATCGCCGGGCCGTACTTGTTCCAGCCCTGCTCGTCCCAGCGCATGAGCTGGAGGCGCACCGGCTTGCCCGACAGCCCGCGACAGGATCGCGGCCGACTCGTTGATGTCGAGGTAGTGGTAGCCGTTGCCGAACGAGCTCGAGCCCTCGTAGAAGATCGTCCGCGCCTGGCTCGGCCTGGCGAGCTTCAACGTGGCCTGGAGTCCCGGTGGACGTCGTGGCGATGTTCTGCGTGTTGCTGAAGACCACCACCGTGTCCTTGTCCGGCCCGCCGAGCGCCTTGTAGTCGGCGACGGCGCAGGCCGGCCCGAGCGGCATGTGGCCGTGGTACGGGTACTTGAACGACGCCGTCACCTTCTTCGCCGCGGCTGCATAGGCGGTGTCGAAGTTGCCGGAGTTGTTCGTGATCCGGGCGGGCATCTTCCCGGCCGAGTCGGCCGTCGCGGAAGCTCTGCGAAGAGGTTTCCGTGGCCCGGCAGGATCGGGTTCTCGACCCAGGTCACCTTCAGCTGTGCTGCCGCCTGGACGACCTGGTACTCGACCGGGCCGACGACGCCCAGGAAGTCGCCCACCTGGACGAGCCGGACGTTCGGCAGGTGCTTGATCGAGCTCGCGTCGACCTTGAGCGGCTTCGCGAAGCCGTCGGTCCCGAACGGCCCCTGGCCCGGCCGCACAAGGCGTCCGTGCAGCATGCCCGGGATCTTGATGTTGTGGACGAAGGTCGTCTCACCGCGGATCTTCGCCGGAATGTCGACGCGCGGTGCCGCCGTCCCGACGAGCTTGTACTGGCCGATCGGCTTCGCGGGCGAGACGCCCGGATGAAGCGACGTCGTCGTCAGCGTGACGTTGAACAGCTTCCCGCCGACGAGCTCGCCGTAGGTAGCCGACTTCCCGCCACCCGACACGACGCCCTTCGAGACCGACAGGCCCGACACCGGAACGCCGAGCTTGGCCGAGGCGAGCTTCAGGAGCTCGGCCCGTGCCGCCACGGCCGCCGCGCGGATGCGCGGACCGGAGCGGGACATCGAGTTCGAGCCGCCGATGCCGCCCGTCTGCGCGACGACCCACGTGTCGTTTGCGGCGCTCACGTGGTCGCCGTCCTTGTTGCGGGCCGACGTGCCGTAGATCATCTGGCCGAGATCGACGTCGAGCTCCTCGGCGGCGACCATCATGAAGCCGGTCGCGATGCCCTGCCCGACCTCGCCCTCGCTCGTCAGCAGGTTGATCGTGTTGTCGGGGTTCACGCGCAGCCACGAGTCGAGCCGCGTGAGCGACGGGTTGTAGCCGGCCTCGACCGGCGCCGCGGCGCTCGCCTTGCCGGCGACGCTTGCGCCGGCGATCGAGAACCCGACGACCATCGCGCCGCCGCCCTTGACGAACGACTTGCGCGAGAACTCCCGGTGTGTGATGTCTCTGTTCAGCATCTCGGTCATGGCTACTTCCCACCCTTCGCCATCACAGCGGCAGCCTTCTGGATCGCGGTCAGGATCCGCGGGTAGGTGCCACAGCGGCAGAGGTGGCCGTTCATCGCGGTGCGGATCTGTGCCTCGGTCGGCTTCTTGGTCGTAGCCAAGAGATCGGCGGCCTGGATCATCATGCCGTTCTGGCAGTAGCCGCAATGCGGCACCTGCACGTCGATCCATGCCTGCTGAAGCGGATGCAACGCCGCCGGTGCCGTTGCAGTCGTGCCGCGCGCCGATGACCACATCGACGGCAATCCCTCGAGCGTGGTGATCGCCTTGCCGGAAACAGCGGCAACCGGCGTCACGCACGAGCGGATCTCCTTTCCGTCCAGCAGCACCGAGCAGGCGCCACACTGCGCGAGACCGCAGCCGAAGCGCGGACCGTGCAGATGCAGCTCGTTGTGCAAGACGTAGAGGAGCGGCGTGTCAAGGCTCGCGGTCACGTTGTGCACGAGACCGTTCACCTTGATCTTGAGCTTGCTCGCCATTCGTCCCTCCTTGGTGGCGTGTACGAGCACACCGCGGAAGGGCGTCGAAAGCCAGCTCGCCACCGACTCCGCGGCAGTTCGCCGATGGTACGTCGCGCCCCAGATCGATTCAAGGCGCACAACCGGCGGAGCGGTGGGCCTCCGCGAGCATCGCCCGTCGGCGGAGGCGAATCTGCAGGCAAAGAGCGCAAAACCGCCGATCAGAGCGGTTGCTCAAGATCCACTGAGGAAACGCCGAGACGGACCGTGTGAGAACAGTGACGGGCTTCGCCGCCGCGGTCCGGCAGTGGCTGCCGCCGGGGCGTCAGCCCACTGCCGGCACCTCTCCGCGGACGGCGGCTGACCGCCCGTCAGTCAAGGCGAGGGCTCGAAGTGTTTCGCTTACCGGTCTTCGGATCGCGGTAGTGGTCGGCGTGCTTGGCGAACGGAGTGAGCTCGAAGATCGCGTAGGCGACCAGAGCGAGCACGGAGAGGACGAATGCGATGACGATGACTGTGAACAGGGCGGTCATGGGTGTCCTCCTTTCTGGGCGCAGCATCGTCGGAGCGAGGCCGCGCGCCATCCGCATTCGCCCTCGAACGAGCTGCGGGTAGTCCGCAGCTTTGCCACGCGACAGCCGCGGCCGGCGCGATCATCGGGGCTCCCCCGTATCCGTCAGCGGAGAGGCATCAATTCCCTCGACGTGTCGCCAAAGGAGCAGCATGGCGGCGGTGCCGACGGTCGCGATCTGCTCGGCCATCATCAGGAGCCCTGCGCGTGCCTGATCCTGCGCGGCCGTCAGACCGAAGGGCCGGTCGCCGGTCGCTGCGTAGTGCGGATAGAGCGGCGCGGCGGCGATCAGGAGCTCGGTGAGCGGCATGCCGGCAAGGAGAACGAGCGCGGCAAGAGCGGCGCGCCGCCCGGCGCTCCGCGTGGCGTCGAGGATGACCGTCCAGACGAGGACACCGGCAGTGAAGAAACAGGCGTGCTCGAGCGTGTGGAGCGGTGGGCTTGCCTCAGCCGCGTCGTAGAGCCGCGGTAGGTGCCAGGCATAGAGCGTCACCGCCCAGATCGCAAACACGGTTCCCGGCTGGGACACGCGCTCGAGCAGCCTGCGAAGCCGCAGCCGGTTGAGCGCCCGCAGCACTCCTGGGGTAGCGACGAAGAAGGCGAGTGGCCGCCGCAGGCCGATCACAAGTAGCAGGGGCGCGATGTCTCCGAGGAGCAGGTGCTCCGCCATGTGGGCCGTGAGTAGCTTCGAGGCGAGCAGTGCCAGGGGGGAGGCGAGCGCGAGCAGCGCGACGAGCACCCCCGCGCAGAACGCTGCTGCCGATCCGAGGCGAGCCCGGTCCCTCCGACGACGGCGGAGCCGCCTGAATCCCTTGACGTAGACGAGGACAGCCACGGCGCCGGCGGCTAGCGGCAGCGGCTCGAGAATCAACCTGTCGCCTGTTCCACGTAGGCGGCCAGGTCGCGGATCTGATTCGGCGTCAAGCGCGTCTCGTACGACGGCATCGCGCCCTTGCCGCTCGAGACGATTGCCGCCACCGTCGCCGCCGAGGGTTTCGCCTCATCGAGGTTCGGGCCGATCGTCCCCTGCCCTCCTGCGTCGGCGAGAGTGTGGCAACCACCGCACCCGGAGCTGACGAAGACCGCTCTTCCCGACGCGGTCGCCGCTCCACTTGCTCCTGTCGTCGTGGCGACCGGCGCCGACTCACCACCCGTACGCGCGATCGCGAAGCCGCCGAGGCCGACCACCGCGAGCACGACGCATCCCACCGCGATCGCGGCGGGCGAACCCTCCCAGGCGCGGTCTCTGCGTGTCTTGCCCCGCACCGTCTGCACGATGTTCCAGGCAAAAAGGAGTTGTGCTGCTCCGAGGACGAGGGTGATCGGCACGGCGAGCTGCGTGGCCGTGTCGTAGCGGTGCGGCAGCACGGCGAACCGTCTGGGCCCGCCGAGCAGGCCCTGGTAGAGCCAGACCGCCGAGTTCGCCGTCGCGAACACGAACGTGAGCCAGACGTGCCAGCGCGCCATCGACTCGCTGTAGAGCGGCTTGCCGACGAGATCCGGCAGCCAGGCATAGGTGGCGCCGATGATCCCGAGGCCAATCGCGAGGAAGGCGATGTGGTGGAAGTGACCGACGATCCAGAGCGTGTTGTGGACGACCTGGTCGAATGCGATCGTCGCGTTCACGACACCCGACAGCCCGGCCAGGAGCCAGCTGACGAGGCCGAGGAAGAGCGCCGTCGAGGCGGCGTTCCAGACGAAGCGCGAGCGGTAGACCGTGAAGAAGAGGCTGTAGAGCGAGAGCGCTGAGACGATCGTGACCGAGAAGGTGAGCGGCTCCATCACCGTGTTGAGTGCCGCTTGCGGCGAGCCCTCCGGGTAGTCGATGTAGATGTGGTGTGCCCACACGATCACGTTCGCCGTCACGGCGATCGCCCAGCCGATCGTGATCACGTTCCCGGCGACCAGGGGCCGTCCGGCGAACCGGGGGACGAGCAGGTAGTAGATCGCGACGCTCGGGAAGAGCAGCAGGTAGACGACCGGGTGGCCGAAGAACCAGAGCACGTTCTTCGCGAGCAGCGGGTCGACCGTGACCTCGGGCCGAAGCGACTGCACCATCATCTCGACGAGGAGAACCGCGAGCGGCAGCGTCGCGATGATCATGTCGAGCGCGATCACGGTGAGCGGGATGACCGGGTAGGGCACCGGTCGGGGGTTGGTCGCGAAGCGAGCCGGCGAGAGGTACCCGAACCCGAGCGCGACTCCGAGCCTCGACAGCAGGCCACTCCGCACGGCGTGCAAGGCAGGGCCGAGCACGGTATGGAGGATGGACACGCACCACGTGACGATCGAGAGCCCGACGAGGAGCACCGAGAAGGTGAAGAAGAAGACCGTCCAGCGACCCCATTCGCCGGCGCCGTGGAACGACATCGGGTAGAGGAAGACCCATGAGCCTCCGAACTTGAAGCCGAGGCAGGTCACGACGACGCCGGCGACGCCGGCGACCATCAGCCACCACGTCGTCTCTGCCAGGGCCGACCCGAGCCGGCGCAGCGGGAAGCCGAGCTCGGCCAGGACCCAGTACGAGAGCCCCATCAGCGCGAAGCCGGCCCAGCCGAGGAACGTGCCGAGTCCGTGTGCGGTCATCAGGGCGTACCACCAGCCCGCGTCGATGCGTCCCACGTCCGCCTGGCTCGAGCGGAGCAGGACGCCGAGGATTCCGCTCGCGCCGAGAATCGCGGTTGAAGCGATCAGGTAGCGCAACGCGAGTGAGCGCGACCGCTCGCGTTCCGGCCCAACCGGCAGCGGCTCGCTCAAACGATCACCGTCGGTCTGCTCACTCGACCACGGTGAGGTCGGCCTGCATCGCGTCGTGGTCGACCCCGCAGTACTCGAGGCAGACGATGCGGTAGGTGCCCGGCTTCTCGAACGTGTAGACGTACGTCTGCGTCCTTTCCGGCATCACCTGGACCTGGAAGAGGAGCTTCCCGGTGGCCGTGTAGACCGCGAAGCTGTGGTTCACGTCCCTCGAGGTGAGCCGGAACTCGACCTCGCGTCCGGCCTTCACCGGCGTTCCACTCAGTACCCAGGCGAACTGGAGCGCCTCGGCGTCGACGACCTGGGCGCCCTTGCCGGCACTGCGGCCGTAGGGAATGAAGAAGATGGTCGCAACGAGCAGCGAGACGAGCAGGACGACGACGATCACGAACCACCTGCGCTCGAGCTCGCGCAGGCGGTGCAGGTCGGTTGCCCGGTCGGGGCCGCGTCCCCTCGTGGAGCGGGCGACGACGACCATGAAGACGATGCCGAGCGCGCACACGGCGGCGTACGACGCCGCGATCACCTTTGCCGTCTCGCCCAAGTGGCCTCAGGCGCGCAAGGGCTCGGTGTCGACGATCGTGGTCGGTGTGCGAAGCCAGATCCGCTGGGCGCGGGGCACGACGAACGCGACCTCGGCAACCGACACCAGGAGGTGACGACGCCCGAGCCGGCCCGCCCGGACGGCGAGGATCGTGTCACCCGGGGAGTCTTTCCCGATCCGTACCTGCTCGACGAAGCCGAAGCGGCCCTCGCTTCCGTCGACGCGGTAGCCCTCACAGTGCGTGAGCCAGTAGTCGCGATCGACTTCCCCACCCGTCTCATCGGCGTGAGGCCGCGGCTCGACGGCAATCCGCCCTTGTCGTTGGGTACGACCTGCGCGGACTCGACCGCCCGCTCGAATGCTGATCGCCATCGGAGGAACTCCTTGTGAGGTTCCGGAGGATGCTGCAGGCTCCGATCTCCCGCCCGCATCCGCTGAAACCCGGCAGATCGTACGCGGGTTTCCGCAACCTCGCGGTTGGCGCCGCTCCGATCGCAAGAATGCAACCGTGAGTCTTACGCCGGCTCTGACGCTGTGCCGCTCCCCGCGACCGCGCTGGACGGTCTTCGCCGCTGCGGTCGTCGCGCTTGCTGTCTGGGCGGGCACGGCCGGCGGGGCAGCCCTCACCCCGCAGGTCGTCCGGGTGACGCTCACGGCCCCGACGCACGAGCCGAAGGTGGGCGTCCGCTGGCACTACGTCGTCCAGGCGAGCTCCGGCGGGAAGCCGGCTGCCGGCCGGGTCACTGTTCAGATCGTCGACCCGATCGGCGGCGTCCACCCGGTCGCGTTCGACAAGAGCACGAAGACCGTCACGAACTGGCCGTTCAAGGGCGCCTTCCAGGACTGGGTGATCTGGCCGGGCGAGTCGCGCGGTTTGCCGCTGACCTTCCGCGTCATCGTGCGGGTCGGCAGCGTCAAGCGCGTCCTCGATTACCGCATCACGTCCCGTTCGTGACAGGCGGCGCGACCGTCGCGTTCGCGCACGTGCGCAAGTCGTTCGAGAGCGGCCGCGTGCGGGCTCTCGAGGACGTCTCGTTCACCGTCGAGCCGGGCGAGCTCGTCGCGCTCACCGGCCCCTCCGGCTCCGGCAAGAGCACGCTGCTCAACCTCGTCGGCGCGCTCGACGTGCCCGATGCGGGCACGGTCGAGGTCGACGGCCGCGATCTCGGCCGCCTCGAGGACGCGGCTCGCTACCGCACCGAGGTCGTCGGCTTCGTCTTCCAGGCGCACAACCTGATCCCGACGCTCACCGCGGCCGAGAACGTGCAGCTCGCGATGTTCGGGACGTTACGGCGCCACGAGCGCGTCGCGCGCGCCCGCGACCTCCTCGCCGAGGTCGGTCTCTCGCCGCGTGCGGCGGCGCGGCCGACGGTGCTGTCGGGCGGCGAACGTCAGCGGGTCGCGATCGCGCGGGCGCTTGCGAACGACCCGCGGCTGCTACTTGCGGACGAGCCGACCGGCGCGCTCGACGAGGCGACCGGCGCTCAGGTGATCGACCTGCTCGAGCGGCTGCGCGAGCAGCGCGGCATGACGATCCTCCTGGTTACGAACGACGATCGGGTCGCGGCTCGCGCAGACAGGACGCTACGCCTGCGTGACGGCCTCATTCATGCCGAAGAGCTTCGATCGGCGCGAGCCTGACGGCACGCCACGTCGGGTACACGGCGCCGATCAGGCCGACGCCGAGCGCGAACGCGAGCCCCCAGGCGAACGTGCCGCCCGTGAAGACCGGGGTGATGAGGTTCGAGAGGCTGCTGCGCGAGACGAAGAGGTGGGCGGCTGCGACGCCCAGGCCACATCCGATTCCGAGTGCGAGCAGGCAGATGCCGGTCGCCTCCGACACGATCATCGCGCCGATGCGCCAGGTCGGCCAGCCGAGCGCACGGAGGATGCCGATCTCGCGAACCCGTTCGAATACCGACATCGCCATCGTGTTCGTCACCCCGATCCCGCCCACGATGAGTGCGAGGATCGAGACGATCCAGCCCGTCGAGATCAGCAGGCGGCTCGAGGTGTCGATCTTCACCGCCTGTCCCGGCTCGGTGATCGAGGCGAGCCCGGGGAACCTGCTTTCGAGCCGGCGGGCGACGGCGGCCGGCGTCTGGCCGTGCTTGATGTTGACGCCGATCGAGGTGATCTCGCCCGGGCGGCCGGCGAGCACCTCGACCGTGTGGAGCGGCAGCACGATCCCGAGGTCCTCGAAGCGGTCGCCGGAGTGATAGAGGCCCGAGATCGTGAAGGCACGATTGCGGAACCTCACGGTCTCGCCGACGTGCTTGCCCGAGTTGTCGCCGGCCATCGCGGGCCCGCGCTTGCCGGCCACGACGACGAAGCGTCGGTAGGCGAACTCGTCCGGGTCGAGGCCGAAGACGAGCGTGCCGTCCTCGACGAGCAGCTTCACCTTCGCCACCTCGGCCACGCCGGGGTCGCGGGCCACCTGGTCGGCGAGCGACTCGGGCAGGAACGAGCGCGTGAAGTCGGAGACTCCCTCCTGGAAGAGCCCGAAGTCGGACCGCCCGACGTGGATCAGGTCGTCCGCGGTGCGGTGAACCCCGTTCGTGATCGCGAGCAGCGCGACGATCAGCGCCACTCCGAGAGCGACGCCGACGGCGGTGAAGGCCGTTCTCGAGGGGCGACGCAGGAGGTTCTTCCAGATCAGGCCTGCCCAGGTCATCTCAGGTCCCGACGATAGACGTCGGTGCCCACGAGGAACCGAAACGCCGAAACGGGCGAGGCTAACCCGTCCGCTGCCTGTGCCGTCTCACCATGAACCGGCGATGACGGCCTCATTCCCATGCACAATCTGATCGTGACGCGGGCCACGGTGTTGCGCTTCGTCATCGTGGCCGCGATCTCGGTCACGCTTGGCGGCGCGCCCGCATCGGGTGGCCACGCCGAGGAGAGCGCCGCTCTCGCCGCGGGCCCGCTGCTCGGTCTGCTGGGCGACGCCGAGCGCTTCCAGGACCAGACGGGGCAGGAGACCCAGGTGCGCCAGGCGTTCCTCGGGTGGGGTCACGGTGTCTCGTACGGCTCGCCGTTCGCCGCCCTGATCCCCACGCTCGCGCCGATCCCGATGCTCCACCTCGGGACCGGCGGGAAGCCGCCCGCCAACGGCAACCGGCCGCCGGAGGTGATCACCCCCCAGGAGATCGCGCAGGGCAAGGGCGACGACTACCTGATCGCCCTGAACCAGGCGATCGCCCGCTGGGGGAAGGGGATCTACGTGCGGCCGATGGCCGAGATGAACAACGGCGGGAACTACTACTCCGCCTACGGCGAGAGCGGGCAGCCGAAAGACCCGGAGCACTCGACGGCCAACTTCCGGCTCGCCTTCGCACGCATCTACGTCATCCTCCACGGAGGGACGCTGACCGAGGTCAACGCGAAGCTGAGGGCGCTCGACCTGCCTGCGGTCGAGGGCGAGCTCTTCCCCAATCCCTTCCCGACGCTCCGCATCGTCTGGAGCCCGCTCGCGCGCGACGTTCCGGAGGTCGAGGGAAACAAGGCCGCGAACTACTACCCCGGCGCGAAGTACGTCGACGTCGAGGGCGGCGACCTCTACGTGGAGACCCTCGCGGACAATCCGGTGCCCGGGCTCGAGGCGCTCTTCCAGCACGCGGCGAAGAACGGAAAGCCGTTCTCGATCCCCGAGTGGGGCATGTTCACGATCGACGACCCCGAGTTCGTCCAGCAGATCTGCTCGTTCCTGAAGACGCACAAGTCGACCGAGGTGCAGGTCTTCTACGAGAGCAGGCCCGGCTCGATCTTCGACCTCGAGTCGAAGCCGAAGAGCCGGGAGGTCTACCGCGACTGCATCGTCCCCCTCGGCGGCGACTATCCCGACTGGGCGGCGGCAAACGCGCCGGGCGGCGGCGCGGCGCTCCTGGCGCTGAAGCTGACCCCGAAGCCGGCCTCCGGCGGCTCGCCGCTCGACGTCCAGTTCTCGATCCAGGCCAAGCTCAGCGTCCCGATCGTCTCCTGGTTGCTCGTCTTCGGCGACGGATCGGAGCAGACCGGGACCGGACCTCCGCCCGCCACGGTGCGGCACGCGTACGAGAAGGACGGCCAGTACGAGGCCGTGCTGTTCGTCTTCAACACGCCTCCCTTCGTGCCCGAGCGTGCGACGTATCTCACCTCGGCCGACGTGACCGCAGGCGGCGGCACGCCGCTCGTCAGCTTTGTCCCGTCGCAAGACTCGGGCCCGGCGCCGCTGAAGGTCTCGTTCCAGATCGACCTCAAGCTGCCGTCGAGAGCCACGTCGTGGTCGATCGTCTTCGGGGACGGCAAGTCGAACGGCGGCTCGGGCTCGCCGCCGCACTTCGCCGGGCACACGTTTGAGAGCGAGGGCACGTTCTCGACCCTCCTCGTCGTCAACGCGGCGGGCGGCGACCGGTACGCCTCGCTCGTCCAGATCACGCCGGGCGGCGGTGGCGGCGGCGGAGGCGGTGGAGGCGGCGGCGGCGGAGGTGGTGGTGGCGGCGGCGGAGGCGGTGGCACCCCCACGACGCAGGCAGCCACCGGCACCCCGACCGGCACGGTGCTCGTCAACGGCAGGCCCTACACCGGTGGCCCGATTCGTTACAACTCGACGGTCGACGTCACGAAGGGCACGCTGCTCCTCAGGACCGACACGGGCACCCTCCGCGTCTACGGAGCCGGCGTGACCGCGATCTTCAAGCTCCTTCGCGGGCGGGACAAGGGGAAGCCGATCGTCGAGCTGCGGCTCAAAGGCGGCAACTTCAACGTCTGCAAGCGGAAGACGAGCGGCGCGGCGCAGACCGCGCCGACCACGGTGCGGCGGCTCTGGGGGAAGGGGAAGGGCAGCTTCCGGACGCGCGGGCGGTACTCGTCGGCGACGGTTCGCGGCACCACGTGGCTCACCTCCGACCGCTGCGACGGCACGCTCGTCCGCGTCTTCCAGGGCGTGATCGAGGTCCGCGACTTCAAGCTCAAGCGCACGATCCGCGTCCCGCGCGGCCGGTCGTACGTGGCGAAGCCGTAGCCGCCTTCTGGTGCCCCTTCAGGTAATGCGCCCCCGATTCCGGCGAGTCGGAAGACGTGCCAGGCAAGGACGCAGGGAGCGCCGATAGTCGAGCTATTGGCGCGACCGAGGACGCAGCAATGGCGCGGCTTCAGACCGCCGGAGGTGATGGCGTGTATTGCCTGAAGGGGCACTAGGCGAGCAGCCGGCGGATGCCGAGCCTCGCGAGCAGTCCGTAGGCGAGCGTCAGGGCGGCGAGCCAGGCGACTCCGCGGGCGAGCGCCCCCGCCGGGTCGGCGTCGTAGAGCACGCTCGAGAAGAGGTCGGCCGCGTGGCCGAACGGGAAGAGGTCGCCGATCCACGCCGCCACGGCGACGCTCTGCGGGATCGCTCCGAGCAGCGACAGGGGAAGGGCGAGCAGGAACGCGAGCAGCATTGCCGTGCCCGACTCGCGTCCGAGTGTCCCGAGCAGGACACCGAACGCTCCGAACGCGGCTGTGGCCGGAACGATCGCAAGGGCGAGCAGGGGGAGCCGCTGCCACGGCTCGCCGCCCGCTTCGTGGCCGATCGTGACGATCAGGCCGAAGCCGAGTGCCAGCACGAGCCCGATCGCCGCTGCGACGAGCGTCGCGAACGCGATCTTCTCGGCAACGAGGCGCCCGAGCGGGACGAGACCGCGCGCGAGCCTCAGGATCGTCGAGTCCTCTCGCTCCGCCGTGAGGGCGGCGGCGCCGAGCAGGGTCGTCATGAACGCGAGCGTCAGGGCGAGTGCGTACACCTGAACCTGCGCCGAGAGCAGCCAGGCCCGCCCGCCGCGCGTCTCGGTCGTAAGCACGACCGGGTTCGCGGTCGCCCGCAGGAACACCCCGACCTGGCCGACGGCGCCGCGGAGCTCGCGCACGAAGGCAAGCAGCTCCTTCGCCTTCGCGGCCACCTCTGGATCGTCGGACCGGCTGAGCTCGGTCAGTCGTCGCTCCGCCTTCTTCAGCCCCAGGAGCGTGAAATGCGTGTCGCCGATCGAGCCGCTCCCCCCGCGCAAGAGGAGGTTGACGGCGGCCAGGTTCGCGTCGATATACGCCTGCTGGAGCTCGAGGTTGAGCGAGTAGACGAGGGCGCGGACCTTCTCGACGACGCGTGTGGAGAGTCCACTGCGGGTCGTCAGCAGCACGACCTTCGGGCTCTGGCGCAGCCCGCTCAGACGATCGGCGAAGTCGGGCGGGATCACGAGCGTCGCGAGCGCACGGCCGCTCTCGAGCTCGCGCGCCGCGTCGTCGGCCGACCGGCTGACGAGCCGTACCTCGGTCGCGTCGCGGAGCCGTTCCCTGAAGTCGAACGTCCGGTCGCCGACGCGGGCGAGGCCCGGGAGGGCGTCCTCGCCGACGAGCGACACCTCCGGTCGCTCGCCCGCGTAGCGGACGACGAGCCCGACGACGAGCGCGACGAGCAGCGGGTAGAGCACGAGCCCGATCGCGAGCGGCCGCGCACGCGTGAGCACACGCACGTCCTTGCGGAGGAGCAGCGTCAGCGCTCTCACGACGGACTTCCGTGGTACTCGTCGGGCGTTCCCTCGAAGACGATGCGGCCGTCCTCCAGCACGACGACACGGTCGGCCTCGAGCGCCTCGTGGACGAGGTGCGTCGCCACGACCGCGCTCGCACCCTCAGAGCGGGCCGCGCCGATCCGCTCCCAGAGGGCGCGGGTCTGCGCCGGGTCGAGCGACGCCGTCGGCTCGTCGAGCAGGAGCAGCCGCGGCGCTCCGAGGAACCCGATCGCGAGGTTCAGGCGCTGCTGGTTCCCGACCGAGAGCTGCGACGAGGGCCGGTCGGCGTCGTCGGCGAGCGCGAACTCGTCGAGTGCCGCTCCGACGCGGCCCTCCGCGTCGGCGAGGCCGTGGAGCCGGGCAAAAAGCAACAGGTTCTCGCGCGCCGAGAGGCGCCGGTAAAGCGCCGGCCGCTGCGGCGCCCAGCCGATCTCGCGGGCGGAGAGCTCCGTCTCGACCGAGCCAGCCGTCGGCGGCAGCGCGCCGGCGAGCACGGTGAGGAGCGTCGACTTGCCCGCGCCGTTCGGCCCCAGCAACACGACCACCACGCCGTGGCCGACGTCGAGATCGGTCGGCTCGAGCGCGACGCGACTGCCGTACCGCCGCGTGACGCCACGGGCGCGGATCGCCGTCGAGCTCGCCATGGCGCTAGGACGGCGCCGTGACGCTCACGGGCTCGTCGAACGCCGAGAGCTCGATCGTGCGCACCGCATCCTCACCCTCCGACGGCGAGATCGGGCCGCTCAAGCGCACGCGGCGAAGGAGCTTGTCGTCCTTGCCGATCCAGAGCTCGATCGGCACCTCGGCATCGCCTTCGGCATCGGGGAGAAGCGGCTCGAGGGCGCTCGCGCGAATCGTCCCCTTCAGCTTGTAGGAGTCGACGCCGTCCACCTCCTCGGAGCCGTCGTTCTCGACGTCCGTTGCGCCCTCGATCACCGCCAGCACCCCTTTGTCGGGATCGAAGAACGCCGACGGCACCGTGCCGACGTCGATCGTTCGCCAGTTGCCTGCAAACGGGATCTTGAGGAAGTACTGGTCGCCGACGACGACGAGTTCGGAGGAGAGCGGCACGCCGAGGAAGGTACCGCTGACGCGCGCCTTCATCCGGTCGGGGACGATCACGTCGCCGTCGACGAAGGTCAGGCCGAGCCCCGACTCGGCCGCCGGGACGTGCTGGATGTCGACGACGACGTGGAAGGTCTTCACTGCTCCCGTCTGCTCGACGCTCTCCGAGATGAGCTCGTCGGGAGCCGGGGCGGACGATCCGCCGCAGCCCGCCGCCGCGGCGAGGAGCAGCAATGCGACGGCGGCCAGCAGGGCGTGGCGAAGTACGGACGCCGGGCCGTGCTTCCCCCGATGCCCGCCCTCGTCTTGTTGGCAACGGTGACTCGTGAGATGAGCATTCATCGGACGCAGCATGATCCCATTCCCCGGCCCTTCGCGGAGGCCACGAACCCGCGGGAGCCGATCGACCGCCTGCTGCGCGACCTCCGGGCCCGGCGCGACGGCCTCACGGGCCGCGACGCCGAGCGCCGCCTGATCGCCTACGGCGCGAACGAGCTGCGCAGGCGCGGCGGCCGGCGCTGGCCGCGCGAGGCGATGAAGCAGCTCACGCACCCGCTCGCGTTGCTCCTCTGGCTCGCGGCCGCGCTCTCGTTCATCGCCGGCGCGCCCGTGCTCGGGGGCGCGATCATCGCGGTCGTCTTCCTCAACGCCGGGTTCGCGTTCGCGCAGGAGCGACAGGCAGAGCGGGCGGTCGAGGCGCTCGGCCGCTACCTCCCCCAGCAGGCGACCGTCCGGCGCGACGGCGAGCGGATCGTGATCGACGCGCGCGAGCTCGTCCCCGGCGACGTGCTCGTCATCTCCGAGGGCGGCCGGATCTCTGCCGACGCACGACTGCTCGACGGCGCGGTCGAGGTCGACCTCTCGACCCTGACCGGCGAGTCGCAGCCCGTGCTTCGCTCGGCCGAGCTCCTCGACACGACAGGGCCGCTGCTCGAGTCGCGTGACCTCGTCTTCAGCGGCACGGCGTGCGTCGGCGGTGAGGCGGAGGCGCTCGTGTTCGCCACCGGGATGCAGACCGAGCTGGGTCGCATCGCGGCCATGTCGGAGCGCGTCGAGGTCGAGGCGAGCCCGCTCGAGCAGCAGGTCAAGCGCGTCGCGTGGCTGATCGCGCTCGTCGCGGTCGCCGTCGGGATCGCATTCCTCCCGATCGGGTGGCTCGCGGCCGGGCTTCCCCTCGGAGATGCCTTCACGTTCGCCGTCGGGCTTATCGTCGCGAACGTCCCGGAAGGGCTGCTGCCCACTATCACGCTCGCGCTCGCAGTCGGCGTGGCGAGCCTCGCCCGCGGCGGCGCGCTCGTGAAGAGGCTGAGCGCCGTCGAGACGCTCGGCTCGACGACCGTCATCTGCACCGACAAGACCGGGACCCTGACCGAGAACCGGATGCGCGCGCTGCGGGTCTGGACGCCGCAGGGAGAGCTGGATCTCGAGCGCGCTGCCGACGTCGAGGCAGCCGTGGCGGCGAATCCCGTGCTCGGGTTCCTCGGCCGCGCGATCGCCGCCTGCAGCACCGCCGAGCTCGCCTCCGAGCGCAGCGGGCGCTCGCGTGGGGAGGCGACCGAGATCGGGATGCTGGAGGCCGCCCGGGCGCTCGGGATCGACATCACGGTGGCCTCGCGCGAGCACCGCCGCAGGCTGATCAACCGGTTCGATCCGAAGCTGCGCCTGATGTCGACGGTCGACGAGCGAGCCGACGGCGGCATCACCCTGCACGCAAAGGGTGCGCCGGAGGAGGTGCTCGCGCGCTCGACGATGATCGGCGGGCCCGACGATCACGTCCCGCTCACCGAGGCCGACCGCCGTCAGGTGCTCGCCGTTCTCGAGCGGTACGCGTCTCAGGGCCTGCGCGTGCTCGCGGTCGCGCGGCGGCGGCTCCCCGACGGCCAGGGACTGCCCGAGCGGCGCGAGGACGCCGAGCGCGAGCTGTGCCTGCTCGGGCTCGTCGCGCTCTTCGACCCACCGCGGCCCGAGGTCGCCGACGCGGTCGCCCGCTGTCACGGCGCGGGCATCCGCATCCTGGTCGTCACGGGCGACTACGGGCCGACTGCGGCCGAGATCGCCCGGCGGGTCGGGATCGCGACCGACGGGTCGAGGGTCGTGACCGGCGAGCAGCTCGAAGCGATGAGCGAGCGCGAGCTCGACGAGCTGCTCGCCACCGAGCGAGAGTTGATCTTCGCGCGCAGCTCGCCCGAGGCGAAGCTCCGCATCACGGACGCCCTCCGCGGCGAGGGCCACGTCGTCGCGATGACGGGCGACGGCGTGAACGACGCGCCGGCGCTGCGTCGCGCCGACATCGGCATCGCGATGGGCGTCACGGGAACGGACGTCGCGCGCGAGTCCTCGACGATGGTGCTCACGGACGACAACTTCGCCTCGATCGTCGCCGCGGTCGCGGCCGGGCGGCGCGTCTACGAGAACATCCGCAAGTTCATCCTCTACATCTTCTCCCACGCGACGCCCGAGGTCGTCCCGTTCCTCGTCTTCGCGCTCTCCGGCGGCGCGATCCCGCTACCGCTGACGGTGCTGCAGATCCTCGCCATCGACCTCGGCACCGAGATCCTCCCGGCGCTCGCGCTCGGCCGTGAGCCCGCCGAGCCCGGGCTGATGGACCGGCCGCCACGGCACCGCTCCGAAGGTGTGATCACGCGTGCGCTCCTCTTCCGCGCCTGGGTCTTCCTCGGGCTGATCGAGGCCGCGCTCGTGATGGGCGGCTTCTTCTTCGTCCTGATCAGGGCGGGCTGGAGCCCCGGCGACCCCGTCTCGGCCGGGGACCCGCTGCACGGCGACTACCTGACGGCGACGACGATGACGTTCGCCGGGATCGTCGCGTGCCAGATCGGTACCGCGCTGGCCGCGAGGACCGAGCACGCCTCGCTCAGGTCGATCGGCTTCTTCTCGAACCCGATGCTGATCTGGGGCATCGTCTCGGAGCTCGTCTTCCTCGCCGTGCTCGTGTACGTCCCTCCGTTCCAGGAGATCTTCGGGACGGCGCCGCTCGGCCTCGCCGAGCTCGCGATCCTCGCCACGTTCCCGGTGATCGTTTGGGGAGCGGACGAGTTGCGTCGCTTCCGGATCAGGCGCCGGCAGGGGGCCGGCGAACTCGCCGCGTCGGCTGCGGTTGGACCGGCGGGCCCTGCGGCGGCTCGCCGCCTCCCCCTCGCGTCGAGTTCAATTGAGGCATGAGCGGGTGGGATCTGCAGGATCTCCGGGGTGTCGCTGCGGTCAACTACGGATGCCGCACGCACGATGGACGGGCATCCTCGAGTCGTGAACTCCTTCCAAACCGCGAGCATCGTGATCGCCACCGCCGCCGGCGCGCTGCTGATGGTGATGAGCGGAACGCAGCGACGCTTCCTGCGCTGGAAGGCGATCCGGCGCTGCCCGGTCTGCGGGCGTCACGGTCGTCACGATCGGGCGTGCAGCTGCCGGCGCCTCGCCTAGTAGTCCGCCGGCTCGTCCGTGGACGCCATGGAGAACGCCACGTTGCCGTCTGAACGGTCGAGCGTCGACGCCGGCCCGATCGACGTCATCCTCCGGGACGGCGGCACGCTCCGGCTCCGGCCACCTCTCGAGGCGGACCTGGATGCAGTGCTCGCCTTCTTCACCAGCCTCTCCGAGCGAAGCCTCGCGCTTCGGTTTCACGGCGCCCGTCGGATCGACGAGTCGGTTGTCGTTCCGTTCCTCGATCCCGATTGGGCGGATCGGGGCGCGCTCGTCGGCTGCCTTGCGGACGAGACGGAGGACGAGCGGATCGTGGCACTCGCAAGCTACGCACGCGTCAACGAACGCGCGGCCGAGGTTGCCTTCGTCGTGGCCGACGAGGAGCAGCGGCGCGGGATCGGCACGCGCCTGCTCGAGCAGCTCGCCGCTCTCGCACGCGAGGCGGGAGTCACCGAGTTCGTCGCCGAGGTGATGGCGGCGAACGCCGGCGCGGTGAGCGTCTTCGCCGACACGGGGTTCGAGCTCGTGCGCGAGCTGGAGGGGGGAGAGGTCGAGCTTCGCTTCCCGATCACGCCCACCGGCAAGCTCATGCTGCGGGTCGAAGGTCGCGACCACGTCGGGGTCGTCGCGTCGCTCCGGCCGTTCTTCGAGCCGACCGCTGTCGCAGTCGTCGGGGCGTCGAGGCGTCGGGGATCGATCGGCGGCGAGCTCTTCCGGAACATCCTCGCCGCGGATTTCGCCCAGGCCGCCTACCCCGTCAATCTGAAGGGCGAGCCGGTCTCCGGCGTGCGGGCCTACCGCTCGGTCGACGCGATCCCCGATCAGATCGACCTGGCCGTGATCTGCCTCCCTGCCGAGCAGGTGCTCGAGGCCGCGTCGTCGGCGCTCCGGCACGGCGTGCGTGCGCTCTGCGTGATCTCCGCTGGCTTTGCCGAGACCGGGCCGGAGGGGCGGGCCCGTCAGGACCGGCTGCTGACGATCGTGCGGGCCCACGGTGCCCGACTGATCGGGCCGAACTGTCTCGGCATCGCGGTTCCCGGGCGCGGGCTCAACGCCACCTTTGCGCCGCGGCCGCTGCCCGTCGGGCGCATCGGCATGTCGACGCAGAGCGGCGCGCTCGGCCTCGCGCTGCTCGAGAAGGCGACCGAGCGCGCTCTCGGCTTCTCTGCGTTCGCCTCGATCGGGAACAAGGCCGACGTCTCCTCGAACGACCTCCTCGAATGGTGGGAGGGCGACGAGGGAACCGATCTCGTCCTCCTCTACCTCGAGTCGTTCGGCAACCCGCGCAAGTTCTCGCGCGTCGCGCGCCGTGTCTCGCGCGCGAAGCCCGTGCTCGCGCTCAAGGCGGGCGGCTCGGCGGCCGGCTCGCGGGCGGCCGGCTCGCACACGGCGGCGCTCGCAGGGTCGGACGCGGCCGTCGACGCGCTCTTTCACCAGGCAGGCGTGCTGCGGGCGCGCACGCTCGAGGAGCTGGTCGACGCGGCGGCGCTGCTCTCACGCCAGCCGCTGCCGCAAGGGCGGCGCGTCGGCGTGATCACGAACGCGGGCGGGCTCGGGATCCTCTGCGCCGACGCCTGCGAGGCGGCCGGCCTCGAATTGCCGGAGCTGACCGACGCCACGCGCACCGCCCTCGGGGCGATCGTGCCGAGCGAGGCGAGCCTCGCGAACCCCGTCGACCTGCTCGGCTCGGCGACGGAGGCGACCTACGAGGCTGCGATCGGGCCCGTGCTCCGCGACCCGAACGTCGACGCGCTCGTGGTCATCTTCGTGCCCCCCGTCGTCGCGAGGGCAGACGAGGTCGCTGCGTCGATCCGCCGGGCCGTGGAGCGCGAGGGGCGGACGAAACCGGTCGTGGCCGTGATCGTGAGCGCGGCCGGGACGCCGAAGACGCTCCAGGACCAGCGCTCGCCGGTCGTCGCGTTGCCCTACCCCGAGTCAGCCGCACGCGCCCTCGCGCTCGCCCACCAGCGCGCGAGCTGGCTCGCCAGGCCCGCCGGAGCCGATCGTCAGGTGGAGGGGATCGACGCGACGGCGGCACGTGGGGTCGTCGAGGGAGCCGGCGAAGGCTGGCTCGACCCGCACGCGACGCGCGAGCTCCTCGAGGCGTACGGGATCCCGCTCGCGCCGGACACGATCGCCGTGGACCTGGACGCGGCCGTGGCCGCTGCTCGTGAGCTCGGCTATCCCGTCGTGGTCAAGACGGCGAGCCCGGGCGTCCACAAGACCGAGCTCGGCGGCGTGGCGCTCGACCTCCGTGACGAGGAGCAGGTGCGCGAGGCCGTCGAACGGATCGGCCCGCCGGTGATCGTGCAGCCGTTCCTCCACGGCGGAACCGAGCTCCTCGCGGGCGCCGTCCAGGACCCGACGTTCGGCCCGCTGGTCGCGTTCGGGCCCGGAGGGGTCCTGGCCGAGCTGATCGGCGAGGCGACGTTCAGGCTGGCGCCGCTGACCGACCTCGACGCCGAGGAGCTCGTGCTAAGCGGCCGTGCGGGTCGCCTCGTCGGCGGCCTGCGCGGAGCGCCGCCCGCCGCGATCGGGCCTCTCGTCGATCTCGTCCTCCGCCTCGGACGCCTCGCCGGCGACCTCCCCGAGGTGGTGGAGCTCGATCTGAATCCGGTCCTCGCCGGCCCGGACGGGTGCGTCGCCGTGGACGCCAGGGTGCGGGTCGCCGAGCCGGGCCCGGAGCACGCGCTGAAGAGCTGGTAAGCCGCCGGATCGCGGCGCGAGCTGGCCCGTCCGATCCCGTTCGTACAGTCCTGCGGCAATGAAGCTCGTGATCGCGATCGTGCGTCCGGAGCGAGCGAACAACGTCCTGGAGGCCCTCTACCGCGCGGACGTGCGGGGGCTCTCGATGAGCCGCATCCAGGGCCACGGCGGTGAGACGGACCGTGTCGAGACCTATCGCGGCACGACCGTGAAGATGGAGCTCTCCGAGAAGGTGCGGTTCGAGATCGGCGTCTCCGACCACTTCGTCGAGCCGACCGTCAACGCGATCATCGAGGGCGCGCGAACCGGCGAGGTCGGCGACGGCAAGATCTTCGTGCTGGCGGTCGACCAGGTCGTCCGCATTCGCACCGGCGAGGTGGACACCGCGGCCGTGACGCCGGTGGCCTGAGTGCGCATCCTCGCTCAGGCCGGCACGATCGATACCGGCGACACCGCCTGGATGCTCACCGCGACGGCGCTCGTGCTGCTGATGACGCCGGCGCTCGGCCTCTTCTACGCAGGCCTCGTCCGCTCGAAGAACACGCTCAACACGTTCATGATGTGCATCGCCGCCCTGGGCGCGGTCACGATCACGTGGGCCGTCGTCGCCTACTCGCTCGCGTTCGACGAGGGCAACGGCTACATCGGCGGGCTCGGCAATGCCTTCCTGAACGACGTCGGCCTCGACGCAGGCCGAGGGCTCACGATCCCGGACCTGCTGTTCATGGCCTACCAGGCGACCTTCTGCATCATCACCGCGGCGCTCATCTCGGGCGCCGTCGTCGAACGGATGCGCTTCGTCCCGTTCATGGTCTTCATGGTCGTATGGGCGTGCATCGTCTACGCGCCGATGGCTCACTGGGTCTGGGGCGGCGGCTGGCTCGCCGACCAGGGCACGCTGGACTGGGCAGGCGGGGTGCCGGTCGAGATGGCGTCCGGCTTCTCCGCCCTCGCCGCCGCGCTCGTCGTGGGCGCACGCAAGGACTACGGCCGACAGGCGGTGCTTCCGCACAACAGCGTCTACGTGCTTGCCGGCGCCGGCCTGCTGTGGTTCGGCTGGTTCGGGTTCAACGGGGGCAGCGGCCTCAACGCGTCGGGGGCGACGCTCTCGTTCACGAACACCCTGCTCGCGCCGGCCGCGACGCTCGTCGTGTGGATCGTGATCGACCAGCTCCGCGGTGGAAAGGCGACCGCCATCGGCGCCGCGACGGCCATCATCGTCGGCTGCGTCCTGATCACGCCGGCCGCCGGGTACGTCAGCCCGATGGCGGCGATCCTGCTCGGCGCGATCGGGGCGATTCCGAGCTACGCGTTCATCGTCTGGCGCCCGCGAACGCGGCTCGACGAGACGCTCGACGTGCTCGCGGCGCACGGGATCAGCGGCTTCTTCGGGATCCTCTTCATCGGCTTCTTCGCGAGCGAGGCCTGGAACGGGATCAGCGACGGTCTGTTCTACGGCAACGCGTCACAGCTCGGCGACCAGCTGCTCGCCGCCGCGGCCGCGCCCGCGTACGCCTTCGTCGGCACCTACGTCCTGCTGCGCCTGATCGGGCTCGTGTCCCCGCTGCGCGTGAGCCAGCGCGACGAGGCGCTCGGGCTCGACGTGAGCGAGCACGGGGAGGAGGCCTACGTCCAGGGCGACGGGGCGATCCTCCTCTCGGCCGAGGCTCACCCCGAGCACGAGCGCCTCGTCGCGCAGCCGTAGTCGCCGAGCACCACGCCCCGAGAAACGGCTCGAGGCCCGGAGTGTCCGCGTGGAGTGGGGAACGGACCCGGGCCTCGAGCGATGCCTGGACGACGCAAGATCCGCGCCGCTTTGTGGGGTGTCGGGAGGGTGAAGAAGAAGGAGAAGAAGGGCGCTTTCGCTAGCCGCCCCACTTCCACCCGGCGCAGAAGGCTGAGCCGAGCAGAAGGGTGCCAGTGACGCACGCGCGCAGGAACACGCTCTTGATCCGCATGATTGACCTCGAGTCGATGGTTGACGCCATTGAGCACCTCAGGATCGGCGACAACCGCGGCTCTATCGTCCCCCGATCGGGGGGAACGAAGCGTCGCCCGAAAAGTCGGTCAGACTCCGACTTTTGCGGGTGAAAAGCCCTGCACGAGCGGGAGTTCGAAGGAGAAGGTCGATCCGACGCCGAGCTCGGACGCGACCCAGATCCGGCCGCCCATCCGCTCGACGAGCTGGCGGCAGATGTAGAGGCCGAGCCCGGTGCCGCCGACGCCGCGGGTCAGGTTCGGGTCGAGCCGGTGGAACTTCTCGAAGATCCGCCTCTGCTCCTCGACGGGGATGCCGAGACCCTCGTCGCGGACGCTGAAGCGAACGTGCTCGTTCGCGGAGTCGACGCTGACCTCGATTCGTCCCCCGTCGGGGGAGTACTTGACGGCGTTCTCGACGAGGTTCACGAGCACCTGCTTGATCCGCTCGCGGTCGCCGGCCACGGAGGGCGTCGCGTCGTCGTGCGCCAGCTCGAGCGTGAGCCCGGGCGGCAGGTGGATCCGGCTTGCGTCCACGACCTCCTGCGCGAGCTTCACCGGGTCGGTCTGCGAGATCTGGATGTCGGCGCGGTCCGCCTCGAGCCGGCTTGCCCAGAGCACCTGGTCGACGAGCCGTGCGAGGCGCGCCGACTCGTCGTAGACGATGGTGAGCAGCGAGTCGCGCGTCGCCGGGTCGAGCTTCTCCCGCTGCAGCGTCATTGCGGCCCCGTAGACCGAGGCGAGCGGCGTGCGCAGCTCGTGCGAGACGACCGCGATGAACTCGTCCTTCAGTCGATCCACGTCGCGCAGCCGCCGCAGCGCGTCGTGCATCCAGCGCTCGTACAGCACGAGCGACACGAGCGGGCCGACGAGGGCGACGGCCACGAGCGGCGACTGATCCCAGAGCACGACCAGGATCAGCGCGAGGCATGCCATCACCCCCGAGGGGACGAGAGTCCGGTACAGGTAGCGGCCGAGCACGCCGAGCATCGGCTCGGCGGCCGAGCGGGCCACGACGGCGGCGATCAGCGTGATGTCGAGCACGTAGAACGACGCCGAGGCGGCGAGCGTCGCGGGCACGAGGTGCTCGAGATCCGACCCTTCGAGCAGGGCGGCGGCTCCGCCGGCGGCAGAGGACGCGAGGATGTAGACGGCGGTGTTGTAGGCGACCCGGACGAGCGGCTCGCGTCGCACGATCTCGACCGTCGCCATCGCGATCATCGAGATCACCGCGGCGACGTTCCAGCCGTACAGGACTGCCGCCGTGACGATGAAGACCGTTGCGAGCGACGTGCGGCCGACCGCGACCCCCTCGATCGGGACGGGGAACGCCTCCGCGATCACCGCGGCGAGCAGGAGCGCAACGCCCGCCGCGACGGTCGAGAGGTCCGGCGGGTTCGTCGCGAGCGTCCAGAGCGCCGCACCCACGGCGACGGCGCCGGCGACGATCACCGGCACGACGAGCGGCAGGGCCCTCAGCGTCTCGTCGGAGAACCCCTCGCCGGCACGGCCGCTTCCCCGCCCGGGGTGCAGCGTGGCACCGTCCGACTGCATGCTCAAGGGATCGTCCGTGGCGGCAGGCCGGTCAGCTCCTGCACGTCGTCGGCGTCTGCGGGGGCGTAGGGCGGCTCGAGTGGGTATGTGCATTCATCTGCGTCATCGCGTTTCTTTCGCGAGCACCGCAGACCGGGTTAGCGCCCGTGCGTTCCGGGCCGAATTACTGGCGGTGACCATCCCGCTCGGCGGCGAACTTGTCAAGTCACAGGCTGATCAGTCACGGGCTGTTAGACGTCGTCGAGCGCGTTTCGTTGAGGATCTCCCGCCAGTGCGAGAAGAGCAACTGGTGGCCGCCGTCGACGATTCGCAGCTCGGCGTTCGGGAGCAGCCCTTCGTAGAGGCGCCCGATCGACGGCGGGCACACGGCGTCCCGCTCGCCGTACCAGAGCGTGATCGGGGCGTGGACGTCGGCCGGCGCGAAGTCCCAGGGCCTGCCGAGCATCGCGAGCTCGCGGGCGAGCGGCAGCGCTCCGCGCCGGAAGGCCTCGACCCGTCCCGCGGCATACGCGCGGTCGCAGTCGGGATCGCCGGTCGGCGAGACGGGCCGGCGCCCCCAGCGGGCGAGCCGTGCCGCGGCCAGCCGCGGCGAGATCCGCGCGAGCCTGATCGCGGCGCGCGAGTCGCTCGGCATCTCGCGCAGGCCCGACGGGGGCGGCATCCCGGCGACGACCGCCGCACATGCGACGCGCTCCCCGAGGGCGGCGGCAGTGCCGAGGGCGTGCGGGCCGCCGGCCGACCAGCCGACGACGGCGAAGCGGCCGATCCCGAGCCGGTCTGCGAGCTCGCCGACCTCGCGTCCCCACGAGAGGAGCGTCCGTCCGGGCTCCGAAGGGCCGCACCGGTCGACGGCGACCAGGCGGATGCCGAGCGACGCGGCGATCGAGTCGTCGGGATGGCGCGAGAGACGCGAGTCTCCCGCGCCGTGGAAGTAGAGGACGGGCGCCCCGTCCGGATCGCCGACGTCGTCGTACGAGGTCAGCATCGTCCCCGAGAAAGAGCTGGGGCTAGTGCCCCTTCAGGTAATGCGCCCCCGATTCCGGCGAGTCGGAAGACGTGCCAGGCAAGGACGCAGGGAGCGCCAATAGTCGAGCTATTGGCGCGACCGAGGACGCCGCATGGCGCGGCTTCAGGCCGCCGGAGGTGGTGGCGTGTATTTCCTGAAGGGGCACTAGAGGCGGAGCCGGACGTTGTCGCCGCGGAGCGACGCGTCCAGGAGCTCGACCGGGTGCACGGCCGGGAGCCGGCGGCCGGCGCGCCGGAGCGCGGCGCTCACCTGCAGCAGGCAGCCCGGATTCCCGCTCGTGAAGACGTCGGGGTCGAGCGCGAGCACGCCGCCGGCCTTGCGGTCGCCGAGCTCGCGGGCCGCAGCCGGCTGGACGAGGTTGTAGATCCCCGCGCTGCCGCAGCAGAGCTCCTGACCCGCAGGCTCGACCAGCTCGAGCTCCGGGATCGAGGCGAGGAGGGAGCGCGGCTCCGAGCGGACGCGCTGTGCGTGACCGAGGTGGCAGGCCTCCTGGTAGGCGACCCGGAGCGGCAGCGGATGCCGTTCGGGGGCATGTCCCCCCGCGAGCAGCTCGGAGATGTCGGCGACCGGCAGCTCGAGCCCCGCCTCCTTCAGGTGAGAGCCGCACCCCGCGGCATTGGTCACGATCGTCTCGGCACCGGCGGAGGCGAAGGCATCGGCAGTCCGCCGGGCGAGCGCGATCCCCTCCTCGCGCCGGCCGGCGTGGAGCGCGAGCGCCCCGCAACAGCCCGCGTACGGCACGGTCACCTCGTAGCCGTAGGCCGCGAGCACGCGCGCCGAGGCGCGGTTCACCTCGCCGAAGAGGACGCTCTGGACGCACCCCGTGAGGAGCCCGACCCGCCCGAGTCGCTCTCCGACCGCGGCCGTCTCGGCGGGCGGCGAGACCGGCTCGCGCCACGGCGGCGCCAGATCCTTCAGCGGTCTGAACGGCCCGGGTGCGGGCAGGAACGAGAGCGGTAGCACGCGGCGTAGCCGCCGCGGGTGCGGGAAGACGGCGAAGACGAACTGCCGCAGGAGACGCTCGCGGAACGGCCGCGGCACCTCCTGCTCGACGCGCTCGCGCGCCAGCTCGATCAGCCGGTCGTACTTGACCCCGGACGGGCACGACGTGAGACAGGCCATGCAGCCGAGGCAGCGGTCGAAGTGCTCGGCGACCGTGCGGTTGAGCGAGACCGTGCCGTCGAGTGCCGACTGCATCAGCCAGATGCGGCCGCGCGGCGAGTCCATCTCCTCGTTCCAGAGCACGTACGTCGGGCACGTCGGCAGGCAGAAGCCGCAGTGCACGCACTCCTTGACGAGCGCGGCGTCCATCAGTGCCCCTCCTGGTGATGTTGCCGCGCTCCTGCGCCGCGAGCACCAAGCGATGCAAGGACGCAGGGAGCCCCGATAGTTGCGCTATCGGGGCGACCGAGGACGCGGCAGCGCACCAGGTGATCGCGGAGCAGGGGCCGGGAGGACATTGCCGGGAGGAGCACTACGCGAGCACGCTCTCGGGGTCGAACGACGCCCGCACGCGCTCTGCGAGCGGCGACCAGCTGCGGTCGGTCTCCGCGGCGACGAACGCGATCCCCGGGCCCGGGCGGGCCAGAGCGCATTCCTGCCACTCGAACGCCGCCCGACCGCGCGCACCCTGCTGCCGCTCGGCGCTTTCGTCCCAAACGGACCGGTCCTGGTGTCGGTGTCCGACACCGGGACATGCCTCGACCTGACGGTCGACGGCGGCCTGCGAGCCCTCGAAGAGGATCGCGAACCGGTTCGGCGGGAGGAAGTCGACGGCGCTCGGAGCGAGCTGCGAGCGCTGCAGCTCGCGCCAGAGCGCGCGCGGGTCGTCGCTCTCCGCGACGACCGTCGCTTCCGCAGCAGGGCAGGCGTGCAGACGCAACGCCACGCGCGCGATCAAGCCGAGGCGCCCCCGCGAGCCGGCGAAGAGCTTCCCGAGGTCGAAGCCGGCGACGTTCTTCACCACCTTGCCCCCCGAGCTTGCGACGGTGCCGTCGGCGAGGACGATGGTCACGCCGATCACGAGGTCGCGCATCGCGCCGTAGCGGTGGCGCCGCGGGCCGGAGAGATCGGCCGCGAGACAGGCGCCGATCGTCGGGTCACCCGGCGGGTCGAGTGCGAGCATCTGTCCGTGCGGCGCGAGGTGGGCCTGAAGCTCGGACAGACGGATGCCGGCCTCCACGATCACCGTCAGGTCACCGGGCTCGTGCTCGAGCACGCGGTTCAGGTGCCGCGTCGAGAGGACGACCTCCCCGCCGTCGCGGTCGATCGACACGCGCTCCCCTGCCTTCATCACCTCGGCGGCCTCGGCGACCGTCTGTGGCTCCAACCACGGGGGCTCAAAGACGCTCGGCAATGCCTGCCCGCTCCAGCGGGTGCGCTCGGTAGGGGCCCGGCACCTCGCCGCACAGGCGCGGCGTGGGGAAGACCTTGCCGGGGTTTGCGAGCTCGTCCGGATCGAACGCCGCGCGCAGGCGCCGCATCGCTTCGAGGTCGTCGGTGCCGAAGAGCTTCGGCATCGAGCAGACCTTGTCGACGCCGATCCCGTGCTCGCCGGTGAGCGACCCGCCCGCGTCGATGCACACGTCGAGGATCTCGGTCGCGAGCCGCTCGGCGAGCTCGGGCTCGCCCTCGACTCCGGCGTCGTAGAGCACGAGCGGGTGGAGGTTGCCGTCGCCGGCGTGGAAGACGCTCGCGATACGGAGCCCGTACTCGTCCCCGAGCTCGTAGATCCGCCGCAACACCTCCGGCAGCCGCGTCCGGGGTACGACGCCGTCCTGGACGTAGTAGCTCGGCGAGATCCGGCCCATCGCCGCGAACGACGACTTGCGGCCGCGCCAGATCAGCGCGCGCTCCTCGGCCGACTCGGCCGCGCGCAGCTCGAAGGTCCCGCACTCGCGGCAGATCGCCTCGACGGCGGCCGAGTCGTCGGCCACCTGCGCGACCGGCCCGTCGAGCTCGACGATCAGGACTGCGCTTGCGCCCGCCGGGTACCCGGGCGCCACCGACGCCTCGACGGCCTCGAGGGTCAAGGCGTCCATCAGCTCGATCGCCGAGGGCAGGATGCCGCCCGCGATCGTCCGTGACACGGCCTCCCCGGCGGCGTCGATGGAGTCGAACGCGGCGAGCAGCGTGCGCACGGTCTCGGGCATTCGCAGCACGCGCACGGTGATCCGAACAGCGATCCCGAGTGTGCCCTCGGAGCCGACGAACACGCCGAGCAGATCCGGGCCGTCGTCGTCGCGCGACAGTGTCACGAGCTCGCCGTCCGGGAGGACCACGTCGGCCGCGAGGACGTGGTTGACGGTGAACCCGTGCTTGAGGCAGTGCGCGCCGCCCGAGTTCTCGGCCACGTTGCCGCCGATCGTGCACACCTGCTGGCTCGACGGATCAGGCGCGTAGTAGAAGCCGTCGGCGGCCACGGCGCGGCTGATGTCGAGGTTCGTGACGCCTGGCTCGACGACGACCCGCGCGCGCTCGAGGTCGACCTCGAGGATGTGGTTGAGGCGCGTGAGCGCGATCACGATCCCCTCCGCGACCGGCAGCGCGCCGCCCGAGAGTCCCGTCCCCGCCCCGCGGGCTACGAACGGCACCCGGTGGGCGTGGCAGAGGCGCACGATCGCCTGCACGTCGTCGGTCGACGGCGGCAGGACGACGAGCTCCGGCACGGCGCGGTGACCCGTCAGGGCGTCGCATTCGTACGTGCGGAGCTGCTCGGGCTCGCCGATGACGGCGTCGGCGGGCAAGGCCCGGGTGACTGCTTCGCGGAACGCGTCGGAGAGACCCACGACGCGACGATACTCACTCGGGCGCCGGTGCCTTCAGCCTGATCCGCGCGAGCACGATCGCCTCCTGCCCCGTGCCGAGCAGCTCGGTGCCCTCGTTCAGGTGTTCCATGCCGAGCCCGTTCTGCCACTCCTCGACGCCCGCGCGCACCAGGCGCGAGCCCCGCTCGAGGGCCGAGCACGCGCGAATCGCGTAGCGCCGCGCCTCCGCGAGCGGCTCGGGCGCCGGCCCCAGGCGTCGCACCTTCGCCGCGCAGCCTTCGAGCGTCTCCTGGAGGCGCTCGAGTCGTGCGTTCGTCCGCTGGTCGCGCCTCTGGAGCAGCTCCACCGTGCGCGGGGTGGAGAAGAGCACCGAGATGCCGTTGAGCGCACGGATCATCTCGTTGCTCCACTTCGTCAGGCCCGAGCGCCACTGCGTCTGGGCAGCCTCGGTTGCACGCTCCGACGAGGAGTCGGCTCCTCCGCACCCGGTCACTCCGAATCCGAGCACGGCGGCCGCGAGCGCGAGCGCAACGGCGTGCCTCGCGGCGACTCCGGAGGAACGGGCGCGCGGAGGCCGCTGCTGCATCGGCTTCCGGCCACTCGGCGGCCCTGCCATGGCGGTAGCGATACCACCTTGCCTCGCCTCCGTCGAGCGCGAGGCCGAGTTCCGCCAGTACGCTGAGGGCCGTGATCCTCCGTCCGTACCTCTACGAAGAGACGGCCTGCACCTCGTATCTGATCGGCTGCCTGACGACGCAGAAGCTCGCCGTCGTCGACCCGCACGAGACGCTGGTCGAGCAGTACCTGGCCGACGCCGAGCGGATCGGCGCGCCGGTCGTCGCGGTGTTCGAGACGCACGTGCAGGCAGACCACGTCTCGGGCCTTCCCGGGCTCGTCGCGGCGGGCGCGACGGCCTACCTCCCCGAGGGTGCGCCCGTCGAGTTCGAGCACGTCGCGCTCGCGGACGGGGCGCTCGTCGAGCTCGGCAACACGCACGTGCGCGCTCTCGCGACTCCGGGACACGCGCCGGCGCACCACACCTACGTGGTCTCCGACCGCAGGCGCCGGACCGACGACCCGTGGATCGCGTTCACCGGCGATTCGCTCCTCGTCGGCGACGTCGGCCGGCCAGACCTGCATGCGGGCGGCGGGGACCCGGTTCCCCTCGCGAGGCAGCTCTACGCCTCGCTGCAGCGACTGCTCGAGCTGCCGGACGGCGTCCTCGTCTTCCCGAGCCACTACGCAGGCTCGGTCTGCGGCCGCACGCTTTCGGGCAACCCCTTCTCGACGATCGGCTTCGAGCGCCGTCACAACCGCGCGCTCGACGCAGCGGACGCGGACGCCTTCGCAGCGGCGCTCATGCTCGACATGCCTCCGCCGCCGGCGAATCAAGCGGCGATCGTCGCAGCGAACAAGCGCGGCGCCGTGGCCGTCAGCAATTAGCCCAGAGCAGAACGGCCGAAAATACGAGAGTACGGCTAGCCGTATGGCCGTTCGGTGCGGGCTCTGCGACCATTCCAGACATGACTCGCACCGTTCTCATCGTCGACGACCACCCAAGCTTCCGGGCCACGGCGCGGTCGCTGCTCGAGTCGGAGGGCTTCGACGTCATCGGCGAGGCGGCAGACGGGGCGGAGGCGCTGGCCAAGGCACGCGAGCTGCACCCCGAGGTCGTGCTGCTCGACGTTCAGCTCCCCGATCTCGACGGGTTCGAGGTCGCCTCGCGCCTGCGTGCGAACGGGAGCGCACCGGCCGTCGTGCTCGTCTCGAGCCGCGACGCGGCCGACTACGGCGAGCTGATCACGGCCTCCGGTGCCCGCGGCTTCATCCCCAAAGCCGAGCTCTCAGGCGCGAGCATCCGCGCCCTGCTCGCTTGAGCAAGCGCACGCTGGCGGTCGCCATCGTCGTGGCGGCGGTCGAGATCGCTGTCGCGCTGGCACTGATCCTCGCGAGCGACCACGAGTCGCAGAAGGCGGCGACCGCCGCGCTCGCGCTGACCGTCCTGGCCTCGTTCATCGCGGCCGGGCTGATCGCGCTCTACCGCCGCCCGGACAACCGCACCGGCGTCTACCTCGCCGCCGTCGGCTACCTCTGGTTCCTCGCCTCGCTGCAGGAGGCGAACAACGACTTCCTGTTCACGCTGGGCGTGTGGCTCGGCAACCTCGTCTTCGTCCCGTTCGCCGCGCTCGTGCTCGCCTTCCCCAGCGGCCGGCTCGCGCCGCGGCCCGACCGCCTGCTCGTTCGGCTCACCGCCGCGTTCGTGCTGATCGGGCCGCCGCTGCTGCTCCTGTTCGCGGAGCACCCCCGCGGCTGCGGCGACGAGTGCGGGTCGAGCGCCGTCGTGATCGTCGAGTCGCCGACCACCGAGACGATCGTCGACACGGTCGGCACGGTGATCACCGTCGGGATCATCGGCGCCATCGTCGCGGTGCTCGTCCGCCGCTGGCGGCGGGCGTCCCCGGCTCTGCGGCGGGTGCTCCTGCCCGTGTACCTCACCGGCGGCGCGACGCTCCTCGTGCTGCTCGTGAACAACATCCTCGCCCAGATCTCGAGGCCGGCCTCGGATGTGTTCGGGCTCATGTTCTTCGTGCTCTTCGCCGCCGTCCCGTTCGCGTTCCTGCTCGGGATTCTTCGGAGCCGCCTCGCACGCGGCTCGATCGCGGGCCTCCTCGTGGCGATTGGGCACGGCACGCCGCTCCGCGACGCCATCGCCGAGGCGCTCGGCGACCCGACGCTCGAGCTCGCCTACTGGCTCGAGGAGGGCCGGCCGCGGTTCGTCGACCGCGACGGCCGGCGGTTCGAGCTGCCCGCGCCGGACTCGGGACGGACTGCGACGATCGTCGAGCAGGAGGGCCGGCGGATCGGCGCGATCGTGCACGACGAGTCGCTCGACGACGAGCCCGAGCTCGTCGCGAGCGTGGCCGCGACGGTCGCGCTCGCGCTCGACAACGAGCGGCTCGAGACAGAGCTGAGGACGCAATACGACTACCTGACGACGATCGTCGACACGGCGCCGAGCCTGCTCGTGACGGTCGACACCGAGGGCCGGATCCGCAACCTCAACCCCGCCACGGTCGCGGCGAGCGGGCACGCCGGCGAGGACGAGGTGCGCGGCCGCTTCTTCTGGGACGTCTTCATCGGCGACGACGAGCGCGAGGCGATGATCGAGCGCTTCCACGCCGCCGCGCCCGACTTCGCGCCCGCCGAGTACGAGAACGTGTTCCGGAACGCGAGCGGTGAGCGGGTCGTGATCGCCTGGCGCAGCGCGCCGGTGCTCGACGAGGCGGGCAACGTCGTGCGCATCGTTGCGGGCGGCCTCGACATCTCGAGCCTCAAGCAGCAGCAGGAGGAGCTACGGGCGTCGCGCGCGAGGCTCGTCGCGGCGGGGGACGACGAGCGGCGGCGCCTCGAGCGGAACCTCCACGACGGCGCGCAACAGCGTCTCGTCTCGCTCTCGCTCGCCCTCCGTCTCGCGCAGGCGAAGGTCGAGAGCGACCCGGCCGCCGCGAACGAGATCCTGACCGGAGCAAGCGAAGAGCTCGCCCTCGCTCTCGAGGAGCTGCGCGAGCTCGCCCGCGGCATCCATCCGGCTGTGCTCACCGACCGCGGCCTTGGCGCGGCGCTCGAAGGCCTCGCGGCCCGCACGCCGCTCCCGGTGGAGCTCTCGCTCCCCGGCGAGCGGCTGCCGGCTCCGATCGAGGCGGCCGCCTACTACGTCGTCTCGGAGGCGGTCACGAACGTCGTCAAGCATGCCGGCGCGTCGTCGGTCGACGTTCGTGTGGGAGCAACCGACGGCCTCGCCGTGGTCGAGGTCGCCGACGACGGCGTCGGCGCCGCCGATCCGGGCGCCGGCTCGGGCCTGCGCGGCCTCGCCGACCGGATCGCGGCGCTCGACGGACGCCTTCGGGTCGAGAGCCCGCCGCACGGCGGCACGCGCGTCGTGGCCGAGATCCCGCTGCCGTCGCCTTCGCCGGTGCCGGCCGAGCCGGCGCAGGCGCGGCGCTGAGCACTTCCGGGCGCGTCTAGTCCTCGTCCTGGCCGGCGGTCTTCACAAGGCTCGAGAGCGGGTAGCGCCGGCGCATGAACTCGGCGAAGTGGGGGACCGTGAAGTCGACGGTCCCGTGCTTCGGGACGTAGATCAGGCCCTTGCGGATCAGCGCCTGCCGCGCCTTGCCCGACGAGGCGCGCTGCTTGTAGCCAGCGCGTCCGGTCACCTCGGCGGTGCCCTGCGGGCCTTCTCCGAGGTCGGCCATCGCGGCCATGTAGCGGCGCTCCTCGTTCGTCGCCTCCTCGACGCGGTTGTCGAAGAACTCCTCGTCGAGGATGTCCTGCGCCACCGGCAGCGCCTCGGTGACCGCGGCGGCCGTGATCGGCGAGGAGCCGGCCTCCTCCCAGACCACTCGTCCGTACTCCTGGAGGAAGTACGGATAGCCGTCGGCCGCGGCGAGGATCAGCTCGACCGCCCCGTCCTCGTAGTCGACGCCCTTGCGTATCGCGGGCAGCACGAGCGCCGAGCGTGCCGCCGCCTCGGGCAGCGCGCCCAGCGGGAAGTACTCGAACAGCCGCTCGGCGTACGGCTTCGCCGATCGGAGCTGGCTGGGCAGCGGCGGCAGCCCGGCGGCGGCGAGCGCGACCGGCAGCTGCTGCTGCGCCAGCTTGTGGAACGCCATGCAGAGCGCGCCCATCGCGACCGGCTCGAGGTTCTGCATCTCGTCGATCAGGTAGACGACGCCCTTCCCGCCGGCGCGCGCCGCCTCGCCGACCTCGACGAGGAGCTCGGTCAGGTCGTCCTCGATGTCGCCGCTGTCGGCGCTGCCGGCGAGGGCCGCGACGTCGATCGAGAGCTGGAACCCGCCCGGCGCGGTGACGTTGAACGCCTTCAGCACGCCGAGCGCCCGCGTCACCCGGTCCCTGATCGCGTGCTTGCGGGAGAGGCCGCGCAGGAGCCGATGGGTCATGCGGCTGATCGACGTCCGGAAGTCGGTCATCGCGCCGATCTCGACGACGCCTGTGCAGTCCCAGCCGCGCCCGACCGCAACCTTCTCGAGCTCGAGCAGGAGCACGGTCTTGCCGACGCCGCGCAGGCCCGAGTAGACGACGCTGCGTCCCTGCTCTCCCGACTCGAGGCGCTGGAGCAGCGTGTCGAACCGCTCGATGTCCTTGTCGCGCCCGGCGAGGTAGGGCGGCATCGTCCCGGCGCCCGCGCTGTAGGGGTTGGTGGCCCGCGTCAGCTCCATTGCCGGCAAGGGTAGCCACGTCTGTGGCGGTATGTGGGGCGATGTGCTGATTTCCCCACATGGATCCACAATCCGCGGCCTCAACCCGCGCTTCGCGCGGCTGTGGGCTCGTGTGGGGATTTCGCCACATGGCCACGCGCGGCAGGCCTCACCGTGACACTCCTAGACTGGCGCATGCGCGTCGTGCTCGCAGACGACTCGGTGCTTCTCCGCGAAGGGATTGCGCGCCTCCTCGAGGAGGCCGGGTTCGAGATCGTCGGCCAGGCCGGAAATGCCGAGGAGCTACTGCTCAAGGTGCGCTCCTACAGCCCTGACGTGGCAATCGTCGACATCCGGATGCCGCCGACCCAGACTGACGAGGGCCTTCGCGCCGCGCGCGAGATCCGCGAGCGCTACCCGTCGACGGGCGTGCTCGTGCTCTCGCAGTACGTCGAGGCCGAGTACGCGCTCGACCTGTTGTCGGAGAGCGCCGAGGGCGTCGGCTATCTCCTCAAGGACCGGGTGGCGGACATCGGCGAGTTCGCCGCCGCCGTGCGCCGCGTGGGCGAGGGCGGCTCGGCGCTCGACCCCGCGGTGGTCTCACAGCTGGTCGGTCGCCGGCGCAAGGACGATCCCCTGGAGCAGCTGACCCCCCGTGAGCGAGAGGTGCTCGAGCTGATGGCCGAGGGCCGATCGAACCAGGCGATCGGCGACCGCCTGTTCATCACCCAGCGGGCGGTCGAGAAGCACGTGACGAGCATCTTCGGGAAGCTGCGCCTGCCCGCCGACGCTGCCGACCACCGGCGCGTCCTCGCCGTTCTCGCCTACCTGCGGCAGTAGCTCGCCTCGGGGTCTCCCGGAGACGAAGACCGGGGTCGGGTGGGGGCATTGCCCGATTTCCCGGGCTCGCCGCCGCGCCCAGACTCGTCGGCATGAGAGCGAGCTCACGACGTGCGGTCGATCACGCGGTGCGGTTTACCGCACCACGAGACGCCAGCCTGCCCCATGTCCGCGAGACGAGCGCGCTGACACGCTGCCAACCGTAAGCCAACGACCCATCGAAGGAGGCATACCGCAATGTCACCGCTCAAGAAATCGAACAACATCGCGGCCCGCATGGGTCGCTGGAGTGCAAGTCACTGGAAGACGGCCGTGTTCGGTTGGCTCGCGTTCGTGATCGCGTCCGTTGCGATCGGGATGGCGGTCGGGCAGAAGAACATCGACCAGAACGACTACGCCGTCGGCGAGTCGCGGAAGGCCGAGCAGATCCTCCGCGACGCCGGCTTCCAGGTGAACTCGCAGGACGAGATCGTCCTGATCCAGAGCAAGAACCTGACCATCGCGTCGCCCGCGTTCCGCGCGGTCGTCACCGACGTCGTCGACGCCGTGAAGCCGTACTCGGCAGTCACCAATCTCCACTCGCCGCTCGATCCGGACAACGAGGACAGGATCTCGGCCGATGGTCGCACGGCAATGGTCGCCTGGACGATGAAGGGCGACTACGACCAGGCGAAGACGAAGATCGACGCCATCACCGCCGCGACGGACAAGGTCGCGAAGGCGCACCCCGACTTCTACGTCGGCGAGGCCGGTGCGGTGAGCTCCGGCAAGGCGCTCGACGAGGCCTTCACCAAGCAGCTCGCGCAGGCGGGCGAGCGGTCGGTGCCCCTCACGCTGATCGTGCTGCTGCTCGTGTTCGGCGCCGCGGTCGCAGCGGGCGTGCCGCTCCTGCTCGCGCTCTCGGCCGTGATCGCCACGATCGGCCTGGTCGCGCTGCCGAGCCACATCGTCCCGATGGACGCGAACGTCAGTGCAGTGCTGCTGCTCGTCGGTCTGGCCGTCGGCGTCGACTACTCGCTCTTCTACCTCAAGCGGGAGCGCGAGGAGCGCGCGTCGGGCAAGCCGCACCGCGCGGCGCTCGAGGCCGCAGCCGCGACGTCCGGCCGCTCGGTGCTGATCTCGGGCGTGACCGTCATGATCGCCATGGCGGGGATGCTCTTCAGCGGCGACAAGAGCTACCTGTCGTTCGGCATCGCCACGATGCTCGTCGTCGCGGTCGCGATGCTGGGCTCGCTGACCGTCCTGCCGGCGGTTCTCTCGAAGCTCGGTGACCGTGTCGAGAAGGGCCGGATCCCGTACCTCGGGCGGCTCCGCCGCCGCAGCGGCTCGAACCGGGTCTGGTCGGCGATCCTGACGCCGGTCCTCAAGCATCCGCTCGTGTCGGCCATCGCCGCCACCGCGGTCCTGCTCGTGATGGCGTTCCCCGTCACGCAGATCCACACGGCTCAGACCGGGCTCGACGGCCTCTCGAAGAGCCTTCCGACCGTCGGGACGATCCAGAAGGTGCAGGACGCCTTCCCGGGCGGCATCGACCAGGCCATCGTCGCGATCAAGGCCGACACCGACTCGCCGGCCGTCCAGCAGGCGATCCGCGACCTCAAGACAACCGCTGTGGCAACCGGCGAGATCACCGGCCCGTTCACGGTCGAGGTCAGCAAGGACCACTCGGCCGCTCAGGTGTCGCTCTCGCTCGCCGGCGAGGGTACTGACAGCGTCTCGAACGCAGCGCTCGCCACGCTGCGGAACGAGGTGCTCCCGGCGACGATCGGCACCGTTCCCGGTGCGACCTACGCAGTCACCGGCGGAACGGCTCAGTCGGCCGACGCCAACGCGCTGCTCAAGCACTCGGCGCCGATCGTGTTCGCCTTCGTGCTCACCTTCGCGTTCGGGCTCCTGCTGATCTCGTTCCGGTCGATCGTGATCGCGGCCAAGGCGATCGTGCTGAACCTGCTCTCGGTCGGCGCGGCGTACGGTGTGCTGGTCGCGACCTTCCAGTACGGCTGGGGTGAGAGCCTCCTCAACTTCGACTCGAACGGCGGGATCGCGTACTGGCTCCCGATCTTCATGTTCGTGATCCTGTTCGGGCTCTCCATGGACTACCACGTGTTCATCCTGAGCCGGATCCGCGAGGCGTTCGACCGGGGCATGAAGACCGAGGACGCCGTGGCGCACGGGATCATCACCACCGCCGGCGTCGTGACGAGCGCGGCAGTCGTGATGGTCGGCGTGTTCTCGATCTTCGCGACGCTCCCGATCGTCGACATGAAGGAGATGGGGATCGGGCTCGCCGCGGCGGTGCTGATCGACGCCACGATCGTGCGGGCGGTGCTCCTGCCCGCCACGATGAAGCTGCTCGGCGAGTGGAACTGGTACCTCCCGAGCTGGCTCAACTGGCTGCCGAACATCGAGGCCCACGGCGAGGCTGCACCCGCTTCGGCACCCGCACCGGCGCGCGCGTAGCCGCAACGCATCACCCCCCAACAGACGATCCGGGCCGCTCCGCTGGGCCCGGATCGTCGCGTGCTCATGAGATCGGGGAGCAACAGACGTCTGTCGCGGACGCCCGCCGGCGCCGCTACGGTGCGAGGGTGACGCGCGCCGGGCCCGATCGGCAGCACTTCAAGGTGACGTTCGCGGTGCTCGCGCTCGCCGGAGCGTCGTTCTCCCTCTTGCAATCGCTCGTCGCGCCGGCGCTCGCGACGATCGAGCACGATCTCCATACCGACCAGACGACCGGTGCATGGATCATCACCGCGTACCTGCTCAGCGCGTCCGTCTCGACGCCGATCGCCGGCCGGATCGGCGACATCTACGGCAAGAAGCGGACACTCGTCTCGGCGCTCGGCCTCCTTGCCCTCGGCACGCTCGTCTCCGCGCTTGCCTCGTCGATCGGACCGATGATCGCCGGGCGCGTGATCCAGGGCCTCGGGGGCGCAGTCTTCCCGCTCGCGTTCGCGATCATCCGCGACGAGTTCCCGCGGGAGCGGGTCACCGTCGCGATCGCGTCGATCTCCGCGCTCCTCGGTGTTGGCGGCGGGCTCGGGATCGTCCTCGCCGGGCCGATCGTGGAGCAGCTCGGCTATCACTGGCTCTTCTGGCTGCCGCTCGTCATGGTCGTCGTCTCGGCCGTCGGCGCGCTCGTCGCGATTCCGGAGTCGCCGATCAGGGCGCCGGGGCGGATCAACTGGTGGGCGTCGCTCCTGCTCGCGTCGTGGCTCGTCGCGCTGCTCCTGGGGATCAGCGAGGGGCCGAGCTGGGGCTGGGGCTCGCCGCAGGTCGTCGGGCTCCTGGCCGCGGCTCTCCTGCTGCTCGTGCTGTGGGTCGTCGTCGAAGCGCGGTCGGCCCAGCCGCTCGTCGACATGCGCATGATGCGGCTGCGCGGCGTCTGGACGACGAACCTCGCCGCGCTCCTCTTCGGCTTCGGGATGCTCGGCTCGTTCATCCTCATCCCTGCGCTCGTCCAGGCTCCGAGCTCGAGCGGCGTCGGCTTCGACGCCTCGGTCACCGAAGCCGGTCTCTTCCTCGTCCCGAGCACGGCTGCGATGCTCGTCGTCAGCCCGCTCGCCGGGAAGCTCGCGATGCGCACCGGCTCACGTCTTCCGCTGGTCCTCGGGTCGCTGACGGCGGCGTTCGCGTACACGCTGCTCGCGCTCATGCACTCCGAGCCTTGGCAGATCTACCTGGGAACCCTGCTGATGGGGACGGGCATCGGGCTCGCGTTCGCCGCGATGGCGAACCTGATCGTCGAGGCGGTGCGGCCCGACCAGACTGGCGTCGCGAGCGGGATGAACACGATCATGCGCACGATCGGAGGCGCGATCGGGGCGCAGCTCTCAGCGACCATCCTCGTGGCCTTCGCCGCGTCCGACGGCCTCGCGACGAACCAGGGATTCACGATCGCCTTCATCGCCCCCGCCGTCGCGCTCCTCTGCGCGTTCGGTGCTTCGCTCCTCGTGCCGCGGCGCCGGCCGGCGTTCAGCGGGGCTGGTGCCGCGATGCGGCTGTCACTCGACCGGCACGCGGCCGCTGTTGCCGACGAGCCCGAAGGGTAGGGCGATGTACGAGCGCGTCGACGAGGGCGAGCTCGCCGCCGACTACCTCCAGCTCCTCCGCCGGGGGTCGGTGATGCGGCGGCTCGCGCTTGGCGAGCACGGGGCGTGGCGGCAGGCGATCCGGGGCAAGGCCCGCGCGGACGAGCTGAGGATCCGCACCTGGTCGCGCGGCGGCCGGCCGGCGACCGTGTGGGCCGTGCTTCCCGACTGGACGTTGACGCGCGCCGAGCGCGAGTCGCTCGCCCGGCGCATCTCCTGGCAGCGCGAGGACTAGGGAGGTCCCCGGCTGTACCCCTGGCCGCTCGCGCCGTTCGACCGGGCGCACCCCGTGCGCGGGTACTTCAACGACCCGCGCATCTCGGGCGCGTCGCGCGCGTTCCACTTCGGGATCGACATCGCGGGCGCGAACGGCACGCCCGTCCACGCCGTGCGAGGAGGGACCGTCCACCTCGAGGGGAAGCGCTCGCTGTCGGTCGCCGACGGCGACGTCGACTTCGGCTACTGGCACATCGTCCCGGCGGTGCAGCACCACCAGCGGGTCGCGAAGCACGAGCTGCTCGGCCACATCGAGGCGCCGTGGCTCCACGTGCACTTCGCCGAGCGCCGCTCGCGCGTCTACCGCGACCCGCTGCGACCAGGGGCGCTCTCGCCCTGGAGCGAGCACAAGAAGCCGCAGGTGACGAAGATCGTGCTGTCGCGGAACGGCCGCGAGCTCGCGACGAGCGCGATCTCGGGCGCGGTCGACGTGATCGCTGAGGCTCACGACACGACGCCCCTCGCCGTGCCCGCGCCGTGGGACGGCCTGCCGGTGACGCCGGCGCGGATCCGCTGGCGCGTCCGCCGCGGCGGGCTCACGGTGCGGCCATGGCGCACGCCGATCGACTTCACGAAGGGCCTCGTCCCGCGCGAGGACTTCCGGCGGATCTACGCGCCGCGGACGCGGCAGAACCGCGCCGGCGCGCCGGGGCTCTATCGCTTCTTCCTCGCGCACACCTGGAGCACAACGCTCGTTCCGGACGGCAACTACCGGATCGAGGTCGAGGCCTCCGACAACCGCGGCAACTCGGGCGCGCTCGATCTCGCCATCACGATCGCGAACAACGTCTGAGGCCGAACCCTCGAGGCGGGAGCTTACTCCCACACCAAGTTGCACGGAGCGATCACTCGTTCGAGGCAAGCCACAGGTCCGGTGCCGGCTCCCCAATTCCGCCAGCGCGGATCCAGGCCGGGCGGACCAGAGTGCTCTCACAAGCGATGGGCGGGGCACCAGGGAACGCGGGCGAGCCGCAGCTCGCGTTCTCCTCTCTCAATGGCCGCTCTCGTCCTCGCCCTCGGATGCTCCCTCTCCGGCCGGCAAGCCCTCTTCCTCGTGCGTCGGCTCGCAGTGGAGTGAGTGGATCTTCTCGCGGATGCCGACGTGCACCTTGCACTCGTACTCCACGCCGCCGGCCTGCGCGCGGCACTCCCAGACGGCACCCGCGACCTCGCGCTGGATGCACTCGACCACCGGCTCGACCGCATGGTGGTCCTCCTCGAGCGCGTGCCTGGCCTCGTCGACGACGTGGCCCGTGCTCTCCCACTCCACGCGGTCGATCGAGCAGCCGGCGAGCGCGATCGCAAGCGCGGCGAGGAGGCCCCAGCGGAGGTGTCGCGAGGCTGTGCCGGGCATGGCCCGCGATGCTAGATGCTCGGGCAGGAGGCCGACGTGGCGGCGGCCACCGCGGTAGAGCAGACTGAGCGCGCCCCGACACGGAAAGGACCACGATGACGTACGAATGGCTCGAGGCTGCCGCTCGGCGGCTCAGCGCGGGCGTCGGCGACGATCCACGGCTCTACGGGTTCGCGGACAACCAGGTCGACCGGATCCTCGATCTCGCTCGCATCGCCGCGCACGACGGCGGTCAGAAGACGAACGCACCGCTCCTCTGCTACCTGGTCGGCCTCGCCCACGGACGCCACCCGGACCGGACCCTCGAGGAGCTGATCGCGCTCGCGCTGCCCGCGGCTGACGGCCGCGACGCGAGCGAGGCTCACTGAGGCGGAATCCGGCTCGTCGGGTAGAACCCATGCTCGTGGTGCCTGCATGACGACCCGAACACGTTTCTTAGGAGGCGTTCACCCTCGCATCGTCAATATTGATCAGGAGCCTTTCGCGAGATCAGTCCATGGTGAGAAGTGACCCACGATGTGATCGTTGTGCTGGCGGTGCTCGGCGTCGTCGGCCAGGTGCTGGTCGCCTGCCTGCTCGTGATCGGACTGCTCGCGCTCTTCGGCGTTCGCTCTCCGCTTCAGTTCGTTCGTGGGACGATCTGGGGCTACGAGCTCTGGCTCGTGTTCCTCGTCTCGTCGATCGCGACGGGCGGCAGCCTGTTCTTCTCGGAGGTGGCGCACTTCGTGCCCTGTGAGCTCTGCTGGTATCAGCGGATCTGCATGTATCCGCTCTCGATCGTGACGCTCCTCGCGGCGATCTTCGAGGAGTACAGCGTTGCCCGCCTGCTGCTCCCGCTGCCGATCGTCGGGGCCTGCATCTCGATCTACCACCTTCTCGTCGAGAACGGCGTCGTCCACCAGACCCAGGCTTGCCTCCTCTCGGCGCCGGGGGGCTGCGCGACGAAGTGGATCAACGAGTTCGGCTACATGACGATCCCGACGCTCGCGCTGACTGCGTTCCTGCTCGTCCTCGCGCTTCTGCTCTTCGCGTCCTTCGGGTCGCACCTCGCCTCGTCGTCCGAGCCCGTGGAAGCCCATGCCTAGCGGCAAGCAGAGCCGGAAGACGCGGAGGACAGTCAAGGTGCCGCCCACCCCCGCCTCCGGGGGACGCTCGCGTTCGGCATCGCCGAAGGTGCTGCTCATCGTTGCCGGCGTGATCGTGCTCGCGATCGCCGCGATCGTCGTCGGGGTCATCGCCACCGGAGGCTCCTCGGACTCCTCCTCGACCGAGAACGTGCCGAAGCGCGGCTCTCTCGCGAACGCGCTGCCCGGCGCCGCCGAGGTGCAGAGGATGTACGCCGGCATCCCGCAGGCCGGCAACCAGATCGGAGCCGCATCGGCTCCCGTGAAGATGGTCGAGTACGTCGACCTCCAGTGCCCCTACTGCCGCCAGTTCGAGCTGTCGGTGATGCCGACGCTGATCCAGCGCTACGTGAAGACCGGCAAGCTGCGGATCGAGACGAAGCCGATCGCGTTCATCGGCCCGGACTCGGTCAGCGGCCGTGAGGCGATGGTCGCCGCCGGCAACCAGCAGCGCTTCTACAACTTCATGCAGCTCGTCTACCTGAACCAGGGGGCCGAGAACAGCGGCTGGCTCGACGACAAGTTGATCGCGGCCATCGCCGCGAGCATCCCCGGCGTCAACGTGCCCCGGCTGCTCACCGAGCGCGACTCCGACGCCGTTTCCGCGAAGACGAGCGGGTTCGACGAGGACGCACAGGCGCAGGGGGTCAACTCGACGCCGACGATCTTCGTCGGCCGTGCCGGCGAGACGCCGAAGCTCGTGGTGCTGACCTCGCCGGACGACGAGGCCTCGGTCGTCAAGGCGATCGAGAACGCGCTCTCCTAGCGAACCCGGGCTAGCGACCGTTGACGCTGGCGACCGGACGGTTGCCCGCCGTGAGGGCGAGCTCGACCGGGATCGTCCCCGGGCCGCCGGGAGGCGGCGGTACGGGGAGTCCCTCCGCGTGCAGGAAGCGGGCGAGCCGTCCGCCGGCGATCTTGCCGGGCGGCCACCAGAGGGGCTGCGGTGCAACCGTCGAGGCCTCGGCCCGATCACCGGCCAGGTCGGCCCAGAGGAAGTGGGGAGCTGCCCCAGTGAGCAGCAGCCCGCGCATCAGCGGCCGGAAGGGCGCCGGCCTGATCGACACGCCGAGGCGCGCCGCAAGCGATTCGGCGACGGCATCGGCCTGCTGAGCGGCGAGTCCGCCCTGCTTGACCGGGAAGGTGGTCGCGTCGCCCGCGGCATAGACGTCGTGGAGTCCGACGACCCGGCCGTGCCGGTCGGTCGGGACGAAGCCGTCGGCGTCCCTCGGGAGCCCGGCGAGGTGCGGTCCTCGAAGCTGCGGCAGAGTCACCACACGGTCTGCGGCGAGCCTTCCGGCGGGAGCGAGCTCGAGCTCCCCGTCTGCCACCTCGACGGCCGAGCAGCCGCAATGGACCTCGATCCCTGCCTCGTCGAGTAGCTCGGAGACGGCCTCGCTGGCTGCTCCGTCGAAACGGGCGAGCGGGCGCTCCTCGGGCGTGACGAGTGCGAGCCTGTGGTGAGTGCGGCGGCGATGCTTCAGCTCGGCGGCGCTCATCAAGGCCAGCTCGTACAGCGGGAGCGGCCAGCTCGCGTGCGGCGGAACCGCGAAGACGAGCGTGGTAACGCGACGGTCGCGGACCTCGGCGAGCACCGTACGGAAGGCGTCCTCGTCCTGCTCGCCCCGAAACGTCAGCGCACCGCTCAGCCACTCGTCGGCGCGCGCCCCGCAGGCGACGACGAGGACGTCGTAGTGAAGCTGTTCCCCCGCCGTGGTGAAGGCGACGTGATGTCGCGTGTCGAACGACACGACCCGACCGGCATGCAGGCGGGCATCGGCGTGAGCAGCGACGCGCGCGAGCTCGATCCGGAAGAGGCGTCCCGCGCCGAAGGTGTCGGCCACTGCGAGCGGTCGGTAGGTGAAGACGGACTCGGGAGTCACGAACTCGACGTCGGCACGGCCGGGTGCGAGCTCCGCGAGCGCGAGCACGAGCTCGAGTGCCGCCACGCCCCCGCCGACGACGAGGACATGAGGCCGACGTCCGGTCGGGCTGTCGCTCACCGTCGCCTCCTCTCGGTCTCCAGACAGCCTGACCGCGGGCGGGGCAGCTGCCATCCGCGCCCCTGCGGATCGCGGTGCGGGGAACTACTCGGCCGTCTCACGAGCCCTCTAGTCTTAGGCGACGATCTGACTCGGTTTTCCGGCGTAGGGGGAGACCGTCCCATGTCCACGAGCCAACAAGTCGACGACTGCGTGATCCGGTGGTGGCGGGGCTATGTCAAGAGTTGCTTCTTCGTCGTCGTGATCGACGACGCCTCGTCGCCGGACGAGCTCACGGTGATCGAGTCGCCGTACTTCTGGTCATTCCGCAAGAGCTCTCTGACTCCTGAAGGACCCATCGCCGCCGCTCATCGGCAGCTGGTGGGAAGGCTTGCGCGCGAGGGGTGGCAGCCCGCCGGCGTCGGCGAGCTCTGGTACGAGCAGCGGTTCGTGCGGAAGGGGGGCGCGCGCGTGGCAGACGGAGAGCCTGTGCAGGAGTCGGTCGCCGAGGTGCCGGCGCTGACGCCGGAGCCAGCTCCGACGCCGGCTCTGCCTGCGACGGAGGATGATCGTGGCCTCCGGGTGGTCGCGGAGCGTGCCGCGTCGCCGGCGACTCCTCCGGCGTCCGCACCCGCCTCTGCGAAACGCTCTGCGCCCCGCCAGGCCGGAAAGCGAGCCTCGACCGGTAGCAAGACGCAACCCGAGGCTCGCGCGCGCCAGGGGACGACCGCCGGTCGAGGGCCGTCGCCGGCGAAGACCACCGGAGCTCGACGCAGTTCCCGTCCTCCCGCGCGCGCAACCCGGGCCGGCGCCCGTCGCACCACCCGCACCACGCTTCGGTCCACGCGCGTCGCGAGCGCCGCAGTGTTCGTCGGCTGGGGGATCCTCGTGGCCGTCGGCATCGCCGCACTGCTGATCGTCCTCACGGGGTCGTAGGCACACGACGAAACGGTGACCGTCTTCGCCGTCCGCACCGGGTGCGGCTCGCCCGAGGCCGGCGCCTAGCGGCCTAACCGCCGATGCTCGTGATCGCGAAGACGCTGTGCATGGGCACCTCGACGGGTAGGGAGCCGGAGGCATCGGTACGAAGGCGGCCGCGCGTCACCGTCCGGCCGCGGCCGCCGTGGTTCCAGGAGCGAAGCAGGAACGGCGTGTTTCGGGGGAGGTTGCCGAGCTCGTAGCGGCTCACCTCCGTTGAGGGGCCGTTCAGGGACGCGCCGTTCGTGTCGAGGCCGAGGACGGTGAGCCGATCGGCCGGCCCCGAGAAGCCGACGACGAGCTTGCCGTCCGACGGCTCCGCCTCGAAATGGACAACCTTTGCGTCCGGGACGATGGCCAGCGCCAGCAGGCGCATCAGCTCGAAGACCGGCGACGGATGCGGGTCGGCTGGATGTCCGATCGCCGCGAACGCCATCGTCTTCGCGGGATTGCCCGTGCCGTAGCGGCCGAAGTAGGCGTCCCATTTCACCGTCCCGCGGTAGCCGAGGTCTGCCGCGAGCAGCGAGAACCACGCGTGCTGGAACGCGTTGATGTTCGTTCGCCGGAGCGGCGTCCTCTCGTCCTCGAGGAACCCCGGATTCGCCTTCGTCTGGTTGCCCGGCTTTCCTCGGACGCCGTACTCGGTCACGTAGAGCGGCTTCCTGCGATTCCTCGGCAGCCGATCCCAGATGGCGCGCACATCGGTCAGCCTGGTCACGAGCTTGCGCGTGTTCCAGTAATCCCAGTAGACATGGATCGACCAGGCGTCGAGAAGGTCGGCCATCTCCCTGGTCGCGAGGAAGGCGAACCACTCCTCCTGCTTGTTGATCAGGAGGTCGCCGCCCATGAAGCGGAGTTGGCCGCGCGACCCGAGGCGGGTGAGCTCCCGATCGAGCTCCTGGTAGAGAGCGAGGTATAGCTCCTTCGGCATCGCCGGCCGGTTCGGCTCGTTGCGGATCGTGACCCACTGGAGCTTGCTGATCCCCTGCGTCGTCACGAGGTCGTCGAGCACCACGGCGAAGTCCGGCATCCGGTTGCGGTGGACGCGCGTGCCGATGCCCTGGAACGTGACGTTGATCGCCCCGGCCGTGCTCTGGGCAAGCGCGACTGTCTTCTGGAAGGACCCCATCAGTTCGGGATCCTTGAACGCGTCGCCGTTGAAGAAGATCCGCACGAACGGAGGGCGTAGCTGGCCGAGCCGCTGCCTCATCAGCGCGAGGTACTCGTCGGTCGCGCCCGCAGCACGGCTGAACTGCGTGAAGACGTTCTGGTTGTACTGCGACCCGAAGCCGGCGAACAGCGGGGCGTCGGTCGCCGCTGGGATGCGGGCGAAGGCGGTCAAGGCTCAGGGGCCTCTGCGGGAGCCGGCGCCGGCGCCGGGACCGGTGCCGGCGCTTGCCCGTCGCGGCTCAGGTCGTCGACCGGCAGGTTGCGGAGATGGCGCGCCGCCATGTTCAGGGTCCGCTCCATGGCCCTGTCGATCTGCTTGACGGTGGCGAGCATGTCGTCGGTGCCGAAGGTGTGGCTCTCGATGTAGGCGTGCTTGAACGTCGCGTCGATCTCGTTGAGCTGCCGCAGGAAGCCGAGGAAGATGACGTTCACGTTCATCAGCGACGTCAGGTCCTCGCGCGCGTTGCGGCGCGGGTTGTTGAAGAGGAGGTTGATCAGGACCCCGATCACGCCGGCGGCGCCGGGGAGGATCCACTCCGCGAGCTTGCTCGGGTCCTGGACGAGCTGCATGATCGCGATCACGATCAGGGCGATCCCGACGAGCACGACCAGGACGTTGACCCCCATCGCGAAGTAGAAGTTGCGCCGGGCCTGCTTGATCGTGTCGGCGAAGGTCGTCCTCACGACCTCCTCGGACTGCTTGAGGATCTCGTCGAGCGAGTCGAGCGTGCTTCGACGCTGACTCAACCGCTGCATCGCCGCCCAGCCGCCGAGGTTGACCAGGATCTCTTCGGCCGCCTGGGCCCGCCGGCGGTCCTGGCCGCCGAGCTCCCGGTTCAGCACCTCGGCGCTGAGCGCGCCGTCGATCAGGCGCAGGGCGTCCAGCAGGTAGCCGCGTGCCTGGCCGGGCGTGTCCTCGGCGAGCGCACGCTGAACGACGGTCGAGACCGCCTCCTCCTTGGTCAGGATCTCCTGGAGCGCGCCTGCCGCCTCGACGCGGATCTCGGCGTTCGGATCGGCGAGCGCGCGGACGAGCGCGTCCTGTGACTCGCGGTTGCGGAGCTCGCCGAGCGCGGTGACCGCGGACAGGCGCATGTAGCTGTCCGGGCTCGTGCGAACGAGGTTCGCGAGCTCGTTGACGACCGTTACGTCGTCCCTGAAGTGGGCGAGCGCACGCACCGCGTACAGCCGGTGGTCGAAGTACCGGGACGTGCGCATGACCTCGACGACCTCGGCTGCGACGTCCGGCAGCGGAAACTCGCGAAGAGCCCGCAGGCAGGCCCACGTGATCCAGAAGTCCGTGCCCGAGGCGTGCAGCATGGCCCGCACCTGCGCAAGCGGCGCCTGGCGCCGACGCAAGGCGAGCAGCACGGCCGCTTCCGCCTGGAGGAGGTAGTCCTCCTCCGTTTCCTGCCACGGATCGACCCAGAGTCGATCGAGGAGGGCCGTCACCTTTGTTCGCTCGGCCTCCGAGTCCTCGAGCCGTGCCAGGGCGGCGAGGGAGAAGAAGCGCGTGTACCGATACTGGTGCTTGAGCTCGGAGGTGGCGTCGTCCTCGAATACGGCCAGCAGAGCCTCGAACGCCCGCCGGCCGCCGATCGTCTCCAGCACGCCGGCACCCCAGCTCCGCACCGTGTCGATCTCCTCCCCCTGGAAGAAGTCGAGAGCGGGCCCGAGGAACCGCTGGTTGTCGGCGACGGCTGCCAAGGCTTGCAGCGCGGCGTGCGACACCTCCAGGTTGCCCTTCCGAAACTGCTCGAAGAGGTCGTCCGCGGTCAGGGCGGCCCCGGCCCCGTTGACCTCAGACGACGTGACGTCAACCCGCATCGCGAGATCCTCCTATTCCGCAGGTCGCGCCGCGCGGGGGATCATACGCCGCCCCCGGCCGGCAGTTCCAGAAGGCGCCGTTACCGCCCCGTTACCGCGCGCCGCAGTTGCGCGTAACCGCCCGCGTGTCTCCTTCTCGCAACGGCGATCGCAGAGGCGATCGAAGCGAGCAAAGGAACGTGAGATGAAGGCCTCATTCATCATCCTGGTGGTCGGCGCGACGCTCGTGCTTGCCGCCCCGGTCGGCTATGCAGCCACCGGGCGGCTCCCGGAGCCGAGCCCGTCGGCGAAGCCGGGGACAAGCGCGAAGCGCACGAACCTGCACGTGCTCGTGGAGGGGAGCACGGCACGGCACGACAAGAAGCACGGCAAGGCCCGCCCGCGGCCGACGCGGCCGGCGCATGACGTGAAGCCGGGGCGGACCCTGATCTGGGTCTCGTCGCAGCCGCTCGAGCCCATGCACGCGACGGCGAGTCGCGACTGCGAGACCTCGGATTCCGGCTGCGATCCGGTCGACAAGGCAACTCCGCCGGCGACTCCGGTCGAGGGCCCGCCGACCGACCCGTCTCCGGACGTGTCCGGCGCGGGCGACGGCTCGTCGACGACGACTCCGGCGGTCTCGTCGACCGATCAGCCCGAAGAGACCGGGAGCCTCGCCGACGACTCCTTGACCGACGTGATCGGCTCGGACGCGAGCTGGCCCGTGGACTGGTCGTGGGAGGACGAGGTGTTCCTGGTGGATGACTTGCTCGACGTGGTAAGGCCGAGGGACGACGTGCTCGTCGAGCTCGGCCGGAGCGGCTTTTTCTTCGGCGAGCACCTGACAGTCTTCAGGAGCGGGAAGGTGAGCGTGAGTTTCGTTCACCTCCGCGGCGGCAGGAGCGGCAGCCGGGGCTTCACGGTCTCGCATTCGAGACTCGCACAGCTGAAGCTGGCTCTGCAACAGGCGCGCTTCCGGTCGCTCCGGTCCCGGTATGCGCCCGGTCTCGAGTGCCCCGACTGTCCGTCTTACTCGGTCACGTACGCGGGGCGGACGGTGATGACCGAGGATTCCAAGCGCCGGACGCCCGGGGTGGTTCCGGAGCGGCTCAACCGCGTGCTCTCCCTGCTGAAGCCTCTGCTCGACTCGCATGCCCGTCCGACGGGCACGGGTCGCTAGCCGGGGGCGCGGCTGTAGCTCGCCGGCGGCGCGGGCGACGTAGCGCCCGCGGCCGCCGGCTGCACGGCTCTATGCTCGTCGGGACGCGGCGGGCCGTCCCAGGACAGACACGAAATGGAGCGCACGCTCGACCCAGCCCGGCTCGGAGACCACCTCGACCGGCTCTACCGGGCCGCCTGGGCGCTCGCGGGCTCGCGCGAGGATGCCGAGGATCTCGTCCAGGAGACGTACACGCGCGTGCTCGCTCGACCGCGCCTGCTTCGCAACGAGGACGACCTCGGCTACCTCCTGCGCGCGTTGCGCAACACTTTCCTGAACCAGAGGCGAGCCGAGAGTCGCCGCCTCCGCCCCGACCCACTGCCCGATCAGCTCGATCTCGTGGCCGACCCGAAGGCGCTCGAGCCGGAGGCAGCGCTCGAGGCAGGTGAGCTGTACGCCGCGATCTCTGCGCTCCCGGGCGATTTCCGCGACGTCCTCGTCGCCGTCGACGTCGCCGGTCTCTCGTACAAGGAGACGGCACGCGCCCTTCGCATCCGCGAGGGGACGGTGATGAGCCGCCTCTACCGCGCACGTCAGCAGGTCGCGCGCCGCGTCGAGGGCGGCGCGGGATGATCCGCGATCAGCCGCCCGCGTCGACGGTTCCCACGAGCACCTTCTCACCCGACGAGGCCTGATCGCCGTCGGCCTCCTCGCGCGTGACGGTCAGCGTGGGGAAGTCCCGCGGCGACACCCCGGCCCAGAGCGTGACGTATCGACCCTCGTTGAAGGTTCCAATCGGCACCGAGGCACCGTCCTCGTTCACGAGCCACGCCTGGTAGTAGCGCCCGTTCTCGAGCCGCGGGAGCCCTGTGGCGTCGAGCTCGATCAGCCAGCCCGACGACGTCTTCGTCAGCGTCGCCTCGCCGCCGGCGTCGGGCGCGAGGGCGGTCGGTTCGAGCGCAATCTGGAAGCGCTGGCCCGACGACGTCGAACCGAAGACGCCGAGCACGATCGCGACCGCCGCCAGTGTGGCGATCACAGGGGTGCCGACCAGGACGAGCCCACCCGACGGCCGGCCGCGGCGCGCACGTCGCTGGGCGTCGACTCGTGCGCGCAGGCCCGCAGGCGCCTCGACCGCGTCCGAGGCGCTCCGGATGAGTGCGACCGCGCGCTGCTGCTCGGCCACACGGTTGGCGAGCTCCGGCGACGCGGCGATTCGCGCCTCGAGCGCCGCCCGACGCTCGGGCTCGAGCGATCCGTCCGCGAGTGCCGCGAGCTCGACGGACTCAGGTTCGCCGGCGTCGTCCTCGCGACGGCTTCTCATCGACACGACGACACGAAAGGTAACTCCGCGCCGCCCAGATTCGCACGCGGACTCGGTCGCTGCCGCTGCGAGGCAGGTCCAGCTGCCGAAAAGGTCCTCACGCCCGGAAAGACACCCCGCCCGACCGAGTTATTCCCGCCTTCGGTCGAGCGTCCATGAGGAATGAGCCGCAGGGCGCCGGTGTCTCTAGCCCCAGAGAGATCACTGAGAGCAGAACACGAACTCGAAGGAGCGGAAGATGAATACGAGTCGGCTACACGAAGCCCTCAACGGCGCGATCACGGGTCGGGACGGAGGCGGCGAGACGAGGGTGCTCTTCGTCGCCCTTTCTGCCGTGCCTCCTGCAGAACGGCCGGACGGCGAGGTGCTGGTGGTCGCGCCGGCCCTGAACTCGAGGCTCCGGCACTGGGTATCGGACGAGGATGCCGCCCGCCGCCGCGCCGAGGAGCGCGTCGTCGGATTCGTCGAGCGGCTGGAGGAGTCCGGCGTTCGCGCGGAGGGTCGCGTCGGCGACGCCGACCCGTTGCAAGCGATCGCGGATGCGCTGACGACCTTCCCCGCCGACGAGGTCGTGATCGTGGCGCCGCCGGAGCGCTCGACCCGGGAGTCCGGCGCAGCGCACGATCTCCTGGCGCGCGCCCGGAGTCGGTTCGCGCTCCCGATCTTCCTCGCCGGCGAGTCGCTGCCGATCGCCGCCTAGTGCCCCTTCAGGTAATGCAACCCCGCCTCCGGCGAGTCGCAAGGCGTGGGTGATGGCGTGGATTGCCTGAAGGGGCACTAGACGCCGGGAATAAGAGCCTTCGGAGGGTGTCCTCCGACAAGAGAGACACGACGCTACGACACGACCAGGGGGGTTCACTCGATGGGAAAGGCGACTTCTGCACTGCCTGAGGGAAGGAATCGGGCGGACGGACGGAATCGGAGACCGATGAAGCTGATCACGCGTGACGAGCTTCGCGAGAAGCTCGACCGCGGTGACGAGTTCAAGCTCGTCATGGCGCTGTCCGAATCTGCCTACCGCACGAAGCGAATACCGACGTCGATCCACTTCGACAGTGTCAGCGACGCGCTTGCGGCGCTCGACCCGGCAGAGGAGATCGTCGTCTACTGCGCCGACGTCCACTGCGCGGCCAGCATCTACGCGTACGACCTCCTCGAAAGCGCAGGCTTCACACGTGTCCGCCGCTACGCGGGCGGTGTCGCCGCCTGGGAAGCAGCTGGTTATCCGCTCGAGGGGGACCCGGTCGTCCGCTCCAGCGCTCTGTCCGGCGGCAAGGGCCGCATCCGCCGCCCGTTCTTCACGGGCACGGGCCAGATCGAGCCGGCGACGTCGGGATCGAAGCCCTAGACGTACCCGCTCCGGCGCGCGGGCTTTGCAAAGCGCTCGCGCGCGCTGTCTTCGTACCGCGGCGAGATACGTGGAACTCTCGCGCAGGGTGACCTAAATCGCCCGCTATCGACTGCGTTCAATCCACAATGGCGGGCTATGGCGGAGTGGCCACACGTCGTCGTGATGGGCGGCTCCATCGGCGGGCTGACGGCTGCGCTTCTCCTCCGAAACCTCGGCTGCGAGGTGGACGTACTCGAGCGAAGCAGCACCGCCCTGTCGAGTCGAGGCGCGGGCATCGTCGTGCACCCGGCAACGATGCGCTACCTGCACGAGCGCGGGAGGCACGAGGAGCTGAGCACCTCGGCCGTCTGGTGGCGCTATTTCGATCCCGACGGATCGGTGCTCTTCGAGGAACCGTGCCGGTACCAGTTCACCGCCTGGAACACGCTCTACCGTGCGCTCCTCGACGAGCTCGACCCGGCGCGGTATCACCTCGCCTCGGAAGTGCTCTCGTTCACTCAGGACGCCGACCGCGTGGTCGTCACCCTCGCCGACGGGCGCCGGCTCGACGCGGAACTCCTCGTGGCCGCGGACGGTGTCCTGTCGACCGCCCGGGCGCAGCTCCTGCCCGAGGTGAAGCACGAGTACGCGGGCTACGTCGCGTGGCGCGGGACCGTGCGGGAGGCGGACTTGAGCGACGCGACACGGCTCGCAATCCGCGACGCCATCACCTACGTCGTCGCGCAGTCGACCCACCTCCTGCAGTACCCGATCCCGGACATCGAGGGGTCGACCGAGCCCGGGAAGCGACTGCAGAACTTCGTCTGGTACCGCAACGTCGCCGAGTCCGACCTGCCGACGCTGCTGACCGATAGGCACGGCGCGAGACGCACGATCTCGCTGCCCCCCGGCGTGGCGGCAGACGAGTTCGTGACCGAGCTCCGAGAGACCGCCTCCCGCACGTTCCCGCCGGTCATCGCCGAGCTCGTGACGACGACCGAGGAGCCGTTCGTGCAGGTGATCGTCGACGTCGTCGTTCCGCGCATGGCATTCGGACGCGTCTGCCTCATCGGCGACGCGGCGTTCGTGGCGCGCCCTCACGCCGCCGTCGGAACCGCAAAAGCATGCGTCGACGCGTGGGCTCTCGCCGGCGCGCTGGCCGAGGCGGATCGGAACGTGATGGAGGCGCTCGCGCGGTGGGAGCCCGGGCAGCTCGAGGTCGGCCGCGACCTCGCCCGGCGCACCGCCGCGATGGGGGCGCGGTACCAGTTCAGCGGCGACTGGGATCCGGCCGACCCCGAGCTCCGCTTCGGCTTCGGCAAGGCGGAGCTCGATACTTACGCCCAAGCAGACGAGTCGCTGGTCGGGAGGTGACGATGCCGGTCAAGGCGAAGCAGTTGAACCACGTCAGCGTGGTCGCAAAGGACATGGCCGAGTCGGTCCGCTTCTACACGGAGGTGCTCGGGCTCGAGGTGATCCCGTCCCCGACGTTCGCGTTCCCTGTGACGTGGATGGCGGCGGGCGACCTGCAGGTGCACCTGTTCGAGCGCGAGGGGCCGGGCTCCCAGCCACCGGCGTTCCACCACTTCGGGCTCGAGATGGACGACTTCATGACCGTGTACGAGCGGGTGAAGGCACTCGACATCGAAGAGCCCGAGACGTTCTTCAGCGCGGTCTACGAGCTGCCCGACGGGAGCGTCCAGATGTACGTGCGCGACCCGGCGGGGAACCTGGTCGAGCTCGACTTCCCCGACGCCGCCTCGACCGTCGAACGCTCGCGCGTGCCCGAGTACCGGCGGCTCGCCGACGACGTCGAGCAGTCGGAGGCCTCGCGCGGCGCGACGCTCTTCCTCTACCGGACCGGCGACGGCACAACGCCGTCGTAGCGACGGATCCGTATGCTCGAGCCACCGTGAACCACCCAGGGCCATGGCGCTGACGCTCGAGAACGAGTTCGTCGTCGAGGCGGGGCTCGAGACGACGTGGGAGACCCTGCTCGACTTGCGCAGGGTCGCGCAATGCCTCCCCGGCGCCTCGATCGAGCCCGCGGACGACGACGGCTCCTACCGCGGCCGCATGACCGTCAAGCTCGGCCCGGTCTCCCTCACCTACCAGGGCACGGCCGAGCTGACGGAGGTCGACGAGGCGGGCCGCGTGGCCGCCTTCAGCGTCAAGGGCAAGGAGGTGCGGGGACAGGGGACGGCGTCCGCGACCGTACGGAACTCGCTCATGGCCGAGGGAGACTCGACGCGTGTCCGGGTGCAGACGGAGCTGAGTGTGACGGGCAGGCCGTCGCAGTTCGGCCGCGGGATCATGCAGGACGTGGCGGGGAAGATGCTGTCGGACTTCGCGAGCCGCCTGTCGCGCGAGATCGCGACGCCGGCCGCGCCGGAGGCGGCCGAGCCGCCGACGGCCGAGCCGGGCGAGCCGCGCCGCGAGGAGCCCGCCGTGGAGTGGCGCGTGCCGCCGCACCCGTCGGACGACGTGCTCGATGTCTCCGGCGCGGTGGGAGCCGTGCTCGCCCAGCGGCTGCGGCGTGGACTCTGGGCGGGTGGGCTCCTCCTCGTCGTCCTCTTGCTCGCCTCACGCCGCAGACGAAAGAAGGGCGTCCGGCTTTGATCACGGCCTCGGCCGTCGCGGGAGCGGGGACTGACACGTCGATCGGCAAGTCCCTCGGCCGCAAGGAGGATCGGAAGCTGCTGACGGGCGCCGCGCGCTTCGCGAGCGACCTCGCCCGGCCCGACATGGTCCACGCGCACCTCGTGCGCAGCCCCATCGCGCACGCGCGCGTCCACTCGATCTCGGTCGAGGCCGCGCTCGCCGCCGAGGGTGTGGTGGGCGTGCTCCGGCCGGAGGACATGCCCTCGCACCTGCGGATCCCGATGCGAATGTTCGCCGGCCCTGGGATGGAGCGCTACCTTCAGCCGCCGCTCGCCGACGGCGTCGTCCGCTACGGCGGCGAGCCGGTCGCGCTCGTCCTGGCGTCGTCCCGCTACCTCGCCGAGGACGCCGCCGAGCTCGTCGAGGTCGACTACGAGCCGCTGCCGCCTCTGCTCGGCGCGTCGGAGGCGCTGGCTCCGGACGCGCCTCTGCTCCATGAGCACACGGACTCCAACTGCGCGGGCCGCATCGTGATCGAGTACGGCGACGTCGACGCCGCGTTCGCCGCAGCGGCGCTCGTCGTCGAGGAGACGCTGTCGGTCGGGCGCCACGGCGCGATCCCCATGGAGACGCGAGGGCTGCTCGCCGAGCTCGACGAGATCACCGGCACGCTGACCGTGCACGGCGCGGCGAAGGTCGTGCACGTGAACCGCCGCATCCTGGCCCGGCTGCTTGACCTCCCGGAGGCGCGGATCCGCTTCGTCGAGCCGAGCGTCGGCGGCGGGTTCGGCGCCCGCGGCGAGTTCTACCCCGAGGATCTGCTGATCCCGTGGGCGGCGCTCGTGCTGCGCCGGCCGGTCTGCTGGGTCGAGGACCGGGACGAGCACATGCGCTCGACGAACCACTCCCGCGAGCAGGTCCACGAGCTCGCAATCGCGCTCGACGCGGACGGCCGCTTCCTCGGCCTCCGCGACACCTTTACGAACGACACCGGCGGCTACGTTCGGACGCACGGGCTCGTCGTCCCCGGGATGACCGCCGGCCTCCTCCCCGGCCCGTACGTGTGGCCGGCGTACCGGTGCGTGGCCCTCCAGGTTGTGACGAACAAGACCCCCGCGGGCACCTACCGCGCTCCGGGCCGGTACGAGGCGAACTTCGCCCGGGAGCGGCTGATCGACGTCGCCGCTCACCGGCTCGACGTCGACCCGGTCGAGCTGCGACGCATGAACCTGATCGCGCCGGACGCGATGCCGTACGCGACCGGCACGCACACCGACGGCCATCCCGTCGTCTACGACTCCGGCGACTACCCGCTCCTGCTCGACAAGGCGCTCGACGCGCTCGACTACGACGGCCTTCGCCGCTGGCGCGACGAGGAGCCGCCGCCACGAACACGGCGCGGGCTCGGCGTGGGTCTGTTCGTGGAGAAGAGCGGCATCGCGCAGTGGGAGTACGCGCGGGTCGAGCTCGACGGCCGCGGTCGCACCCAGGTCTTCTCGGGCGGCGCGGACCTCGGCCAGGGGCACACGACGACGGTCGCCCAGATCTGCGCCGACGCCCTCGGGGTGCCGTTCGACGACGTCGACGTGCACCACGGCGACACGGCGACCGTCCCCGACGGCATGGGCGCCTTCGGGAGCCGTGGTGCGAGCCTCGCCGGCAGCGCCGTGCTGCTCGCAGGCGAGAGGCTGCGTGCGCGCGCCCTGGAACAGGCGGCGGGCGTGCTCGAGGCCGACCCCTCCGACCTCGCCATCGATGGCGACCGCGTGACTGTCCGCGGCGCGCCGGCGCGGTCGATCTCGCTCGCGGAGCTCGTCGAGCGCTCCCTGCCGGGCACGGCGCTCGCCCAGGGCCGCTCGCCGTGGCTCTCGGAGGAGGCTTTCTTCCACTCCGACGACATGACCTTCCCGTACGGCTTCCACGTCGCGGCGGTCGAGGTCGACCTCGAGACTGGCGCCGTCCGGATCGAGCGGTACGGCATCGCCTACGAGATCGGCCGCGCGGTCAATCCGATGCTCGTCGAGGGGCAGATCGTCGGCGGCCTCGCCCAGGGCGTGGGCGGCGCCCTGTTCGAGGAGCTCGCCTACGACAGCGAGGGGCAGCTCGTGGCCGGCAGCTTCATGGACTACCTCGTCCCGACCGCGTGCGAGGTCCCGCCCGTCGAGGTGCTCGTCACCGAGGACTGCCCGACGCCGCGCAACCCGCTCGGCGCCAAGGGCGCGGGCGAGGGCGGCATCGCGGCCGCGGGGGCGGCGATCGCGAACGCGGTCGCCGACGCGCTCGGCGTCGACGTCACCCGCCTTCCGCTGTCGCCCGCGCGCGTCGTCGCTCTCGCCGGCGGAGGGTCGGCGTGAAGCCGCCGCCGTTCGAGTACCACGACCCCGAGTCGGTCGCGGAGGCGCTCGCACTTGTCGCGGAGCTTGGCGACGACGCAAAGGTGCTTGCGGGCGGTCAGAGCCTCGTGCCGCTCCTGAACTTCCGCCTGGCCCGGCCCGCGGCTCTTGTCGACCTCAACCGCATCGGCGAGCTCGACACTATCGCCGCCAACGGCGGGGCGATCCGGATCGGCGCGATGACCCGCCAGGCGACGCTCGAGCGCTCGAGGGAGGTGGCCGCCCGCATCCCGCTCCTGACCGAGTCCGTGCGCTGGATCGGGCATACGCAGATCCGCAACCGCGGCACGGTCGGCGGGTCGGTCGCACACGCCGACCCCGCCGCAGAGCTTCCGCTCGTCCTCACGACGCTCGAGGCCCGCTTCGAGCTCGTCTCGGCACGCGGGCGCCGGTCGCTCCCGGGCGAGGAGCTGTTCGTCACGCACCTCACCACGACCATCGCGCCGGACGAGCTGCTCGTCGGGATCGACGTGGACGTGCCCCCGGCGGGGACAGGCTGGGCCTTCGAGGAGTTCGCCCGCCGCCACGGGGACTTCGCACTCGGCGGCGCCGCGGTGCTCCTGCGCCTCGACGCAGGGGGAGCCGTCGAGACGGCGCGCATCGGGATGCTCGCGGCCGCCGACACGCCGCTGCGCGCGCACGGCGCGGAGCAGGCGCTTCATGGCGCGAAGGTGGACGAGGCGACTGCGGAGGAGGCGGCCGAGCTCGCCGTCGCCGACGTCGCGCCGACCGGCGACATCCACGGCGGCACCGAGTACCGGCGCGGGCTGTTGCGCGCGATGGTACGGCGCGCGCTGCTTGCGGCAAACGTCAGGGCGAAGGAAGGGCGATGACGAAGAGGCTGGTGCGGATCGAGATCAACGGCGAGCCATATGAGCGCTTCGTGGAGCCCCGCTTGCTGCTGTCGGACTTCATCCGCCACGAGGCTCGCCTCACCGGCACGCACGTCGGCTGCGAGCACGGCGTCTGCGGCGCCTGCACCGTCCAGCTGGAGGGCAGGCCGGTGCGGTCGTGCCTCCTCTTTGCGGTGCAGATGGACGGCCGGTCGCTGCGGACGGTCGAAGGGCTCGCCGCCGACCCCGAGGGGCCGCTCCATCCGCTGCAGCAGGCGTTCCACGAGACCCACGCCCTGCAGTGCGGCTTCTGCACGCCGGGGTTTCTGATGACGCTCGAGCCGTTCGTCAGCGAGGCCGATCCTGCGAGCCTCGACGAGTCGACGATCCGCGAGGCGCTCGCCGGGAACCTCTGCCGCTGCACCGGCTACCAGAGCATCGTCGCCGCGGTGAAGCTCGCCGCCGAGCGCATCCACGCGCACACCGACTCGACCACGGAGGCCTCATGAAGCTCTACGACCTGACCCATCCCTTCACGATCCACACGCCCGGCTGGGTCGGGTACCCGTCGCCGAAGCTCTCGTACTTCCAGCGCTTCGCGACGAACGGGATCGTCTCGCAACTGCTCGAGCTTCCGCTCCATTCGGGGACGCACTTCGACGCCGAGATGCACATCATCTCGGGTGGCGCCGACCTCGCCTCGATCCCGATCGAGCGCCTGTGCCGCGAGGGCGTGATCGTCGACATCTCGGAGGACATGCACGACTTCGCGATTATCAAGCCGCACCACATCACCGACCGGGTCGAGGTCAGGAAGGGCGACATCCTCCTCTACAACACGGGCTACCACCGGCACTACAACGGCGCCGCGGAGGAGGACGAGGAGCGGTACTTCCTGCGCCACCCCGGCGGCGACCGCGAGTTCGCGGAATGGCTCGTCGAGATGGAGCTCGCGTGGACGGGCTTCGACACCGCCTCGGGCGACCACCCAGCCAACACCTCGATCCGGACGAAGTGGCGACCCGAGATCGCCGGCCAGTTCCGCGAGCAGATGAACATGGACCCCGACGAGGTCTTCCCCGTCGAGGACCTGTTCGTGATGCACAAGGTCCCGTTCCGCCACGGCATCACGCACCTCGAGAACCTCGGCGGGCAGCTCGACGAAGTCGGCACGAGGCGCTGCCTCATCGGCGCCTTCCCGATCCCGATCGTCGGGGGCGAGGCCTCGCCGGCGCGTGTCGTCGCGTTCGTCGACGAATGACCCCGCCCGAGCGGCACGGCAGCTTCGACGCACTCGACGCCGCCGAGCCCTTCCCGGGCGTCGAGCGCAGGGTCGTCGAAGCAGACGGTGCGACGGTCTCCCGCTACGTCTTCGCCCCCGGCGGGGCGTTCCCCCGCCACGTGCACCCTCAGGAGCAGATCACCATCGTCGAAGCGGGCGAGGTCGAGCTCGATGTCGAGGGCGAGCGCACGACGCTGCGTGCGGGCGACTGGTCGGTGGTGCCGGGCGGCATCGCGCACGGCATCACCGCAGGCGCATCCGGCGCGGCGATCCTCGCGATCGTCGTCCCGAGGCGGGAGAGTGCGGAGGAGTACTCGGTCGTCGACTAAGCCTCGGAAACGGCCGCCCGGACCGACCGAAACAGCTTGCGCGCCCCCGCGTCGACCATCAGGATCGGCCCATGAGCGACGCCGCCGTCCCGAGTACCGCCGAGCCGCCGGCCCTCGACACCGAGCCGCCCGACGTCGCGATCCTCCGCGACCGCCGCGAGCTTGCGATCGTGGCCTCCGGCGGCCGGGCCTGGGCGATCGCCTGGCCCGGCACCGGCTCGCACCTCCGCGCGATGCACCGGCTCGAGCTCGACGCCGGCGGCGAGACCGCTGCCCTTGCCCACGAGAGCGAGGCGGTGTACTTCGTCGTCGAGGGGGACGGCACGGTCGACGACCTCCACGGGGGCGTCGAGCGGCCGGTCGCGGCGCACAGGATGGTCTACGTCCCCCGGCGCACGGGCTACCGCTTTCGCGCCTCGTCGCCGCTCGTCGTCGTCGGGGGGCCGTGCCCGCCCGACCTCACGCTCTACGCCACGGGCCCGCTGCGCGAGGCGGCGGCCGGCGAGGGCGACGGCCCCGTGGAGACATACGACGCCGACAACGAGGGCGTGCCGGTGCCGATGATCGGGAAGCGCGTGCGGCTCGTCGTCTGGCCTGGGACCGGTGCCGACGTGGCGACGATGAATTTCGCGATCCTCGAGCCAGGCGAGCAGAACCAGCCGCACGCCCACGCCGAGTCCGACGACGCGATCGCGATCCTCGAGGGCCAAGGCTCGATCGACGACCTGACGAACGGCGTGACGCACGAGTTCGGGGCGGGCGACGTGGTGTTCGTTCGGCGGGGAGTCCGGCACATGGTGAAGGCGGACCGGGGGACGTGGATCGTCTCCGCCGGCGGCCCCTGCCCGCCCGACTTCGGGATGCTGAAGGCGCTCGGGCTTCTGTGACCGAGGTTCTGCCGCACGTGCGCGAGCGCGCGTTCGGCCGGGCGGTCCCCCGCCGCGAGGACCGGCCGCTCCTCCTCGGCGCCGGCCAGTTCGTCGACGACCTCCCGCACGTGGACGCGCTCGAGGCGGCGTTCCTGCGCAGCCCCTTCGCCCACGGCCGCGTGCTACGCGTCGACACGGAGGCGGCGGCTGCCGCGCCCGGGGTGGCCGCCGTGGTCGCGGCGGCGGACGTCCCGCTCGGGCCGCTCCATCCCCCGGTGACGACGCCGGGAGCGTTCAGCCCGCCGCGGCCGCTGCTCGCGAGCGACGTCGTGCGCTTCGTGGGCGAGCTGCTCGCGATCGCCGTGGCCGACAGCCGCTACACCGCCGAGGACGCCCTCGACCTCGTGGACATCGAGATCGACGCGCTCGACGCGGTCGTCGACGTACGGGCGGCGGCCGACGGCTCGCACCCGCCGATCCACTCGGGCTGCGCCTCGAACCTCTACCTCGATTGGACGCACGAGGTGGGCGACGTCGACCGGGAGCTCACCGAGGCGGCGGTGGTGGTCGAGCGGCGCATCCGCAATCCGCGTTCCAGCGCGACGCCGATCGAGCCGCGGGGCGTGCTCGCGATCCCGTGGGACGGCGGAGTGGAGGTGTGGACGTCGACCCAGGCGCCGCACTGCCAGCAAGCGATCACGGCGGAGCTGCTCGGCCTGCCCCTCGCGTCGGTCCGCGTGCGGTGCCCCGACGTCGGCGGGGCGTTCGGGCAGAAGGCGCACGTCTACCCGGAGGACATCCTGCTGCCGTGGCTCGCGCTCCGACTCGACCGCCCCGTCAAGTGGATCGAGGACCGCAGCGAGAACCTGCTCGCGTCGACGCACGCCCGGGGGCAGGACGTGATCGTGCGCTTCGCCGCCGACGCCGACGGGCGGATCAGGGCGATCGACGCCGACATCGTCTGCGACCAGGGCGCCTACGGCAGCTTCCCGCACGGCACCACGCTCGAGGCGCTCGGCACCGCGGCACTCCTCACGGGTCCGTACAGAGTCGAGGCCGTCCGCCTCCGCTCGCGCTCGGTGGCGACGACGAAGTCGCCCGAGGGGGCCTACCGCGGCGTTGGCCTCGTCGTCTCCACCCTCGTGCACGAGCGGATGATGGATGCGGTCGCCGCCGAGCTCGGGCTCGACCGGGCGGAGATCCGCCGCCGCAACATGCTTGCGCCCTCGGAGCTGCCGCACGTGACCGCCACGAACCAGCGCTACGACTCGGGCGACTACGCCGCGGCCCTCGACGCAGCGCTCGCGACGATCGACTACGCGGGCTTTCCGCGGCGCCGGGACGAGGCCGAGCGCGAGGGGCGCCTGCTCGGCATCGGCTTCGCGTCGTACGTCGAGTACACCGGGATGGGGTCGCGCGTCTTCCAGGGGCGCGGCATGGTCGGCGTCCTCGGCAGCGACGGCGCGCACGTGCGCCTCGACGAGGACGGCCGCGCCGTCGTCTGGACCACCACACCTGCGATCGGCCAGGGCACCGAGACGACGCTCGCCCAGCTCGCGGCCGACGCGCTCGGCCTCGACGTCGACGACGTGGTGGTGGAGCGCAGCGACACCGGGGTCGGCGGCCTCGAGGGAACCGGATCGTTCGCGAGCAGAAGCGCGATCTCCAGCGGCGGCGCCGTGGTGAACGCCGCAGCGGAGCTCCACCGCCGGCTGCTGGAGGACGCCGCGGCCGGGCTCGAGCTCGACCCGGCCGACCTGGAGCTCGACGACGGCGCCGTGGTCGTGCGCGACACGCCGTCGATCAGCATCCCGTTCGCCGACCTCGTCGCGGACGCCCCCGAGGAGCGCTACCGCGTCAGCGCGAGCTACGACCCGCCGTTCCCGGCGTACCCCTACGCGACCCACGCCTGCGAGGTGTCAGTGGACCCCGAGACGGGGCAAGTGACGGTCGAGCGCTACGTCCTTGTCGAGGACTGCGGGCGCGTCGTGAACCCGATCGTCGCGCACGGCCAGACGATGGGAGCGACGGCGCAGGGGATCGGAGGGACGCTCTTCGAGGAGATCGTCTACGACGCCGACGGTCAGCTCGTCAACGCTTCGCTCATGGACTACCTCATCCCGACCGCGCCCGACCTGCCCGCGTTCGAGCTGCAAAGTCGCGTCACGCCGGCGCCGGACAACCCGCACGGCGTGAAGGGTGTGGGCGAGGGCGGCACGCTCGCGCCGCCGGCGGCGCTCGCGAACGCCGTCGGCCACGCGCTCGGGACCGAGTTCAACGAGCTGCCGCTCACGCCCGAGCGCGTCGCCGGCGCGGCACGGCGCAGCAGGTGACCACGGGCCTTCTCTTCGCGCGGGGCCGGATCGGGTCGGTCGAGACGCGGAACCGGATCGTCCGCGCGGGCACCTCCGAGACGATGGCGGGACCGGGCGGCGACGTGACGTCCGAGCTCGTGACGCTCTACGAGGAGCTGGCGCGGAGCGGCGTCGGGCTCATCGTCACGGGACACCTCTACGTCGAGCCGCGCGGGCGCTACGCCGTCCACCAGACCGGCATCCACGACGACTCGCTGCTCCCGGGGCTCCGCCGCCTGACCGACGCGGTGCACGCGCACGGGGCGCGCATCTTCGCGCAGCTCGCCCACGCGGGCAGCCAGTCCCGCGTGCCCGGCGAGCACCCGCTCGCCCCCTCCCCCGTACCGAACGCGCTCACCGGGCGTGACGTCGGCGAGGCCGGCGAGGCGGAGATCGAGGATGCGCTCGAGGCGTTCGCGCGCGCGGCGTCCCGCGCCGCCGAGGCGGGGTTCGACGGCGTCCACGTCCACGGCGCGAATGGCTACCTGCTGAGCGAGTTCGCCTCGCCGCTCGCGAACCGCCGCACGGACCGCTGGGGCGGGAGCCCGGAGGCCCGCGACCGCTTCGTCGTCGAGGTCGTGCGGCGGGTGCGGCGCGCCCTCCCCGACCGGGCAGTGACGATGAAGCTCGGCTTCGTAGACGCGGTGCCGGATGCGGGCGGGCTCGAGGTCGACGAGACGGTGCGGCGCGCCGGCGCCCTCGTCGCCGAAGGGCTCGACGCAGTGGAGGTGTCGTGCAACGTGATGCGCCACCCGACCGACAGCGCGCGCCAGTACGTCGCCGTCGGCACGCGCCGCGCGGCGGCCGACCTCCTCGTCCACCGGCTCGGGAAGCCGCCGGCCGAGGAGGCCTACTTTGGCCCCTGGGCCGAGGCGCTCCGCCGGCGCGTCGACACGACGATCGTGCTCGTCGGCGGCCTTCGCCGCAGGTCGACGATGGAGCGGCTGCTCGCGTCCGGCACGTGCGACTTCGTCGCGCTCGCGCGGCCGTTCATCCGCGAGCCGCGGCTCGTGCGGAGGCTCGAGGCGGGGAAGGAGCTCGCCGACTGCACGTCCTGCAACCTCTGCCTGACCCACGAGGGCTACCACGCGCTCCGCTGCTGGCGCGTGCCCCGCCGGCGTCTGCTGCAGCATGCGCTGTTCCGGCTCGGCGGCGGATTCGACAGCGGCATCCCGATCAAGCGGAGGTGATGACCTTGGGCAAGACCGTCACAGTGGTCGTGAACAACCAGCAGACCGAGATGCTCGACCGCCTCGTGGCCGAGGGACTCGGCGCGACGCACGCGGAGGTGATCGCGTTCGGGTTCCGGCGCTTCTGCGAGGAGCATCCCGAGCTCGTCGCGCAGCGTGCCGGCGCAGGCGAGGAGGCGTCGTGAGCGCCACGAGGACGCTCGTCCGGGAGCACGTGCTCGAGCCGGCGACGGGCAAGGCGGTGCCCGTCTACCGGGGACAGATCCTCCGGATCGAGCAGCTCGGGAACGGCCAGTGCGCGGACTTCAACGCCTTCAACCTGCACGACTACCGCGAGTGCTTCCACACGGGCCGCACCCGCCACCTGCACGGGCTGCACCCGACGACCGGAGACCACCTCTGGTCGGCCCCGCCGCGGGAGCGACCGATGCTCACGATCATCGAAGACCCGGTCGGCACGAACGACATCCAGTACCCGCGCTGCACGGGCTTCCTCTACGAGTACCAGTACGGCTTCGAGCTGCACACGAACTGCCACGACATCCTCGCCGAGGCGATCAGGGAGTACGGGCTCACGCCGGACGACGTGCACGACTCGTTCAACTTCTGGATGCACACGGGCGTCGCCGACGACCGGATGTACATCAAGCGGCTGCTGGCGCGGCAGGGCGACTACGTCGAGCTGATCGCGCAGATGGACGTGCTGGCAGTGCCGAACGTGTGCGGCGCCGACATCTTCTCGACGAGCAACTTCGAGCTGAAGCCGCTCCTCGTCCAGGTCTTCGAGGGCACGGAAGCACAGCACGAGCGCTGGCTCGAGCCGGCCGAGCGCCGGTACCGAAACCAGCGGACGGTCGACGAGTTCAAGGTCAAGCAGATCCGGGTCGAGCGGGAGCTCCGTCGGGACGAGAGCTACACGGCCGAGTTCGCCTCGTACCCGATCGTCACCCACGGCGTCGAGGTCGAGCTCGACGACCGCGACCTGGCCGCGGTCGAGGCGCTGCGGGGGCAGTTCGGCGACACCGACGGCGAGATCGTGCGCCATGCGTTTTTCAGCTGGTGGATCGAGTCGTACATGCAGGGCCCCAAGCACCTCCGGGCGGGGGACTAGTAGTCGATCTGGCGATCGTCGGCGGCGAGGTCGTCACGGGCCGCGGCCGGGCGCGGCTCAACGTCGCGGTTCGCGACGGCGCGATCGCAGCGGTGACCGGCGAGATGCCGGAGGCGCGGGAGACGGTCGACGCGTCGGGCCTGCTCGTGATGCCCGGGATGGTCGACGTCCACGTCCACGCGATGGACCCCGCCGACACGAGCCGGGAGGACCTCCCGTCGGCGACCGCCGCCGCGGCGGTCGCGGGCGTGACGACGCTCGTCGAGCACACGCACGCCCAGCCGGTCCGCACGGCCTCCGACCTCGCCGCGAAACGCGACTATGTGGCGAGCCGGTCGCGCGTCGACTTCGGCCTCGGCGCGCACGCCTGGCCCGGCCTCTTCGACGAGATCCCGGGCGTGTGGGCGGCGGGCGCGGCGTTCATCAAGGCGTTCACCTGCACCACGCACGGCGTGCCAGGGTTCGTCCCGTCGCTGCAGCTCGAGCTCTGCCGCACCGTCGCCGCCTGCGACGCGATCGCCCTCGTCCACTGCGAGGAGGAGACGATCACGGAGGCGGCCGCCGAGCGCCTCAGGGCCGCCGGACGCGACGACGGGGCGGTGATCCCCGAGTGGCGCTGCCGCGAGGCCGAGTACGCCGCGATCGCGACCCTCACCCGGCTGGCACGGCACACGGGGGCGACGGTGGTGGTGGCGCACGTCAGCCACGGGGAGGCGCTCGAGCTGGTGCTGCGGGAGCGGGCGGCGGGCGCGAGGGTGTACGCGGAGTGCTGCCCGCAGTACCTCACGCTCCTCGAGCACGAGGTGAACGAGCACCTCGGCTTCCGGAAGTTCACGCCGCCGGCCCGCGCGCGGTGCGCGCACGACCTCGACCGGATGTGGGCCTCGCTCGCCGACGGCGACATCGCCTACATCGCCACGGACCACGCGCCCGCGACTGCGGAGCAGAAGCGCGACGGCTCGATCTGGGACGTTCACTTCGGGCTCCCGGGGCTCGACACGACGCTCGCGGTGCTGCTCGACGGCGCGGCGGCGGGCCGCATCTCCTACGAGCGGGTGGTGTCCGCCTACTCCGAGGAGCCGGCGGCTGTCTACCGCCTCGCTCGGAAGGGCTCTCTCGCGCCGGGCGCTGACGCCGATGTCGTCCTGGTCGACCCCGCCCGTCGCTGGACTGTCACCGACGCGGACGTCCGCTCGAAGGCCGGCTGGTCTCCGCTCGCGGGTCGCACGCTCACCGGCCGGGCGGTCCGCACCTACGTGCGCGGGATGCTCGCCGCCGACGACGGCCGCGTCGTCGCCGAGCCCGGCGCAGGCACCTTCGTCCCCGGCCCGGGCGCCCGGGCCTGACCAAAGGAGGCGCACGATGCCCTCAGTCACGACCGTGTCGCTCCCGAGCCGCGCCGGCGAGGCCCTCCTCGCCCTCCGCGACCCCGGCGAGGACGTCGACGCCCTCGTCCTGCGGCTCGCCCGCTCGGCCCGCTCCTCGGGCTTCTACGACGCGCCGGCGGCGGCGCGTGCCGAGCGCGCCGGCTCGAGCGGCGGCGATGACGAGCAGGTGCAGCTCGAGCTCTCGCAGGATGCCTACGAGGCGCTCGTCGCGCTGAAGAAGGACGCGGACGAGGAGCTGGGCGCGTTCGCGCTGCGGCTCGTCACCGCGGCCCGCACGTCGGGCTTCTTCGACCAGGTGGGGGACGCGCAGCGGCGCGAGGTCCCCCCGCGCTCTGCGCCGGAGGGCATGGCGCTCCGCGAGTCGTTCGTGATCCCGAAGGAGACCGGTCGCGCGTTCGAGGTCCGCGCCGGGGAGCTGCTCCGCGTGATCGAGGTCGACGGTGCCCAGACGGTCGACTTCAACGCGTTCGTGCTCCCGGACCTCGGGGAACACTTCTCGGCCGGCAGGACGAGGTTCTTCACGGGCTGCCATCCGAGGACGGGCGACGCGCTCTGGTCGAACCCGCCGCACGAGCGCCCGCTCTTCACGATCGTCGAGGACACGGTCGGCGAGAACGACCTGCTCTTCCCGCGTTGCTCCCGGATCGTGTTCGAGCCGTTCGGGCTCAAGGACCACCACGGCTGCCAGGACTCGCTGCAGGAGGCGATCGCGCCGTACGGGCTTTCGCCCGACCGCGTACACGACACCTTCAACGGCTTCATGAACACCGCCGTCGACGAGCAGGGCTACATCTACATCAAGCCGCCGAGCGCCCTCGAAGGGGACTGGCTCGATCTCCTCTGCCACGTCGACTGCCTCGTCGCCCTGTCGTCATGCCCGGCCGGAGACGTCCACGCCACGAACGGCGGCGCCAACAAGCCGCTCGGCGTCGAGCTCTACGAGCCGGCGCCGGTCAGAAAAGGAGGCTGAGCGCGAGCGCCGTGCCGCAGCCGACGAGGATCGTCACGAGCAGGTTCCGGCTGAACCGCAACGAGACGACCGACACGGCGGCCGCGTAGATGTAGAGGTTCGAGGGCGAGAGGTCGGTCTGGCCGTGCTCCGGCTGGAGCACCCCCGGCACGACGATGGCCGCGAACGCCGCCGTGGGGATGCAGCGCAGGATGTGCTCGAGCAACGCCGGCAGCCTGATCCTCGACGTGACGAGCACGACGAGCGGCACGCGCGTCGCGTACGTCGCGACCGCCATGCCGGCGATCAGGGCGAGCGCTGCTGACGTGCCCACGTCCAGGTCCCTCCGACGATCACGGCCACGACCAGCGCCACGAGCGTCTCGCTTCCCGGCGGCAGCAGTTGAGCGCCGCCCACCGCACCGACGCCGGCGATGGCGGCCACGACCCAGTCCGGGCGCGAGCGAAGTCTGGGCACCAGGAAGGCGAGGAAGATCGCCGGCGACGCGAAGCCGAGAGCGTACGAGAGATCGGCGGGGAGGTTGCCGCCGAGGAGCGAGCCGGCGACCGTCCCGGTGATCCAGGCTCCGAAGCTGACGACGAACGTGCCGAGGAAGTAGCGGTCGAGCCGTGCTTCGCCCGGTCGCCTGCTCGCGCGCTGCATCACGAGCGCGTAGCTCCCGTCGGCGTTCGCGTGTGCGAGCAGGGGGAGCCGGCGGCGAGGGGCGTCCACGAGGAGCGGGGCGAGCGACATCGCGAAGAGGAAGTAGCGCAGGCTGGCCACGAACGTCGTCGCGACGATCGTCCCCGTCGCCGCCCCCGCCGCGAGTTGGAACATCGCGAGGAACTGGGCCGGGCCCGCGTAGACGACGGCCGAGGCCAGGACGGCGAGCCACCACGCGAGCCCGGCGTCGCGGGCGAGCGCGCCGAGCGCCATGCTGATCGCCACGAGCGCCACGCCGAGGGGCATCGCATCCCGTATCCCCTGCCGCAGCAGCGGGGACGCTGCGCTCACGAGACGGCCACGGCGGGCGAGCGCGCGGGGAGCGCGCTCAGGACGACGGCGCTCACGATGCAGGCGCCGCCGAAGAGCTGCGTCGACGTGAGCCGCTCGTCCAGCACGACATAGGCGAGGACGACCGCGACGAACGGCTCGACGGTCGAGAGCAGCGCCGTCGTCGCTGCGCCGATCAGAAGGATCGCCCGGAGCACCATCAGGATCGGGAACACGGTGCCGAGGAGCACCACGCCGAGGGCGCCACCCATCCCGCCCGCCGACGGGACGTCGAAGCCGTGGACGAGCGCGATCCCGACGAGGATCGCCGCCGGCAGCGAGTAGAGGAGCGTCGTGATCCCGAGCGGCTCGACGCCCCGCCCGAGGACGAACCGGCTGCCCAGGAAGTAGGCCGTCGTGGAGGCCGCCGCGAGCAGGCCGAGCAGGATGCCGGCGAGCGGCGCGGAGCCGGGGCGGCCGACGGTGAGTGCGACGCCCACGAGGCTGAGCGCGAGGACGAGCGCATGCCGGCGCCCGAGGGGCTCGCCGTAGAGCGCCGCGGCGCCGAGCGAGACGAGCGTCGGGTAGACGTAGAACATCAGGACGACGAGCGCGACCGGCGCCTTGTTGAAGCCGACGAGGAGCCCGGTCGTCGTGCCGAGCTGGAAGCAGCCGAGCAGGAATACGACGGCGAGCAGCCGGCCGCGGGGGAGCCGCGCCCCGAGGAGCGCGCCGACGGCGCCGAGCACGAGCGCACCGCCGACGATCCGTGCGGAGAGCAGCTCGAGCTCGCCGGTGCCCCGGTCGTACGCCGCGGTCGAGAACACGCCGAGCGTGGCGAAGCACGAGGCCGACGCGAGCGCGTAGGCGCGGCCGGCGACCGCCGACCCGCCGGCCCGCGCACTCACCGGCCGCGTCGCAGCGACGTCACGGCGGCCCCCGGCGCCTCGGTCACTCGGAGCCGCCGGACGAGCCTCCGCCTCCCGCGGCCGGACGTGGCGGGATCACCGGGACGAGGATGGAGTTTTCGCGACCGTCGCCGAAGTGGATCGTCACCTGGCCGTCGAAGAGCTCGGAAGGGCGGTCGGTCGGGTCGTCGTGCTTGAACGGCCCGACGCCGGTCATCGTGAACCAGCCGACGCGCCTGACCTCGTCGGAGTACTGGTAGTCCTTGCCCTGCACCGTCAGCGCGATCGTCCACCCCGCCGGAACGACGATCGATGTGGGCCAGATCTCGACGTCGAGCTCGTAGATCTCGCCCGGCGTCAGCGGCTGCACCTCGTCGTGGGTGTGGAAGGGCCGGAACGGGAGCGTCAGCTCCGGGTCGAGCTTGCGGTGCGACGCGCGCAGCCATCCGTGCGCGACCGGCGTGTGCGGATCGAGCGCCCCCTGGAAGGTGACCTCGTTCCCGCCGGGGTCGAACACGCGGAAGATCAGGAAGAGGTCGGCGTCGGCCGTCGTCGAGGAGACGTGCAGCTTCGCGGCGAGCGGCCCGGTGAGCTCGACCTCCTCCTCGGCCGTCATCCGGAACGTGATTCCCTCGCCCGTCGTGTCGTACGTGAGCGTGGCGGCGTCCCCACCGGCGTTACGCGACAGCGTGCGGTCGGCCCCGAGGTGCAGTGTCGTCCACTGCGTGTCGGGGATCGGCCAGTCCGCCTCCTGCCGCAGCTCGAAGCGCTCCCCCGGGCTGCGGATGTTGAGGATCGCCCGCGGCACCTCGTCCCAGCCGTTGTCCTTCCCGTGCAGGAAGTGGTCGAAGAAACGGAGCTGGATCTCGCGGCCGTAGTCCGTGTAGTAGTGCGTCCAGTGCTCGAGGCCGTGCATCTCGAGCCACTTGTCCTTCGAGGCGGCGCGGAACCACCCGTCGGTGTTGCCGCGCAGGTGGAGCCCGTGGCCGCCCCAGTTTCCGGCCGAGAGCAGCGGCACGTCGATCGAGTCCCAGACGGGGATGCGGCCGTCGTAGTAGTCGACGCCGACGAGCGGCTGCTCGCGCAGCTCCTGCCCGAAGTCCGCGCGGTTCCGCGTCATCTCCTCGGGCGTGAGCGTCACGTCGCCGCACACGTTGTCCCCCGTCGCGCGACTCTTCGGCCCGTTGTCGCCGAGGCCGTACTGCACGGTCACGACCTGGTGGTCGTACCAGTTCGCCCAGAAGGTCGAGAGCAGGCCGCCGTGGTGAGTCGAGTCGCGATACCAGTCGGCCGCGCCTTCCCACACACACATCGCCGCCAGGTGCGTCGGCTTCAGCGAGGCGACCTGCCACTGGTTCATGCCGTAGTACGAGATGCCCGAGAGACCGACCTTGCCGTTCGACCACTCCTGCACGCCCGCCCACTCGATGCAGTCGTAGAAGTCCTTCGTCTCACGGGGCGAGAAGTGCTGGATGTACCCCGGCGAGCGTCCGGCGCCGCGCGAGTCGACCCGCACGCAGGCGTACCCATGGGGGCACCACTTCTCCGGGTCGACGACCTCCCAGTTCGCGTGGATGTTCGTGGAGCCGGCGGGGACGTCCGGGTGCTTCTCGCACATGATCCGCCACTGGTCGGGATAGCCGTCTTCGAAGTGCAGGCCCTTCGCGTACGGCCCGTAGCTGAGGATGACGGGGTACGTGCCCTCCTCCAGCGGGAGGAACACGTCCGACATGAGCACGAGCCCGTCGTCCATCTCGATCGGCACGTCCCAGTGGACACGCAGGCCTTCCCGCACCTCCATCTCAGGCGCCATGACGGTGGAGCCTCAGCGCGGCGGAACGTAGGAGATGAGGTCGAGCAGGAAGTGCGCGCCGGGAACGACGAGCGGCCCGCCGATGCCGAGGGTCGTCGACGCAGGCTTGTCGCCGGGGAAGCGCGACGCCCAGGCGTCCTGCATCGTCTCGGCGAACCACGTGAAGTCGTCGTGGAAGCACTGCCGGCGGCAGAGCTGGTCGAGCGTGGTTCCCGCCGCCTCCGAGATCGCAGTGACGTTGTCCAGCACGTAGTGCATCTGCTGCTTCGCCGGCTGGCCGTACCACGGGAACTCCGGATGGCGCTTCGTCTGCTCCGCGAGCTTGCCGCTGGAGTCGAACGCCATCTGGGTCGAGAAGAAGAGGAAGTCCCCGGTCTTCACCGCCTGCGGCTCGTGACCGAGCGGCTCCGGCGCGTCCGACGTCTCGACGGTGTCGATCGTGAGCGGCGAGTCGTCGTGCAGGCATTTCAGCGCGATCTCGACGCGGCTCCCCTTGCCGCCGAGGCCCATGTACGGGATCACGACGCGGGCCGGCGGGTTCTCTGGGAACCATCTCCGCCACGCTCGATCCATGCCGTAGAAGTCGCTCGGGTGGCCGATGTAGACGGTCGCCTTCACGGCCCGCGCGAGCGAGGTGCCCGCGGCCTCGCAGGTCTGCTCGAGCTTCCAGAGCGTGTAGTCGGTCTGCGTCTCGATCGGCGACCCGTACCAGAAGTACGGGTTCACGCGGGCCTCGCGTGCGAGGCCGCTCGGCTCGCCGAGGTGGACGTCCGAGAGGTAGTCGCCCTGCCAGTCGACGGGGATCTCGCCGGCGAGGAAGACCCAGTCGCCGTACCGGATCGCGGGCGAATAGCCGGCGAGCGGGCTGGGGACGCCCTCGGGAGTCGCAAAGCCCTCCTTCTCGACCCCGTCCTGCTTCTCGATCGAGATCATGTCGACCTCGAGGATCGTCCCCTTGACGAGGAGGCCCCACTCGCGGATGGCCATGCCCGTCGAGGCGGGCCGCGGCTCGTCGATGTACTCGTTCCGCGTCTCGAGGTAGGGCGAGATCGAGATGCGCGGCCAGGTCGACCCCTCCTCGAACTCCTCGTCGGTCGGCGACGGCGACGTGAGCCACTGGTAGATCCGGACGACGTCGCGCTTCATGTCCATCCCCGCGGACGCGTGCAGCTCGGCGAGGTTCCGCAGCACGAAGTGCGACTGCGAGCGGAGGGCGTCGCCGAGGTACGGGTTCTCGTGCTTGCACTCCGGAGCGAGGCCGGTCGTGAAGTCGCTCGCGAGCTGGCCCGCGACGAACAGCCAGCCGCCCGCCTTGATCGCAGGGCTGTACGGCGCGATCGGCTTCGGGATCCCCCCGGGCCAGATCGCGCGACGCTCGTGTCCGGGCTGCTCAGGCATATCACCACTCCTTCTCGGCTCGCGCTTCATCGGCGGGCGGGCACGGCCCCGCCAGAGGGCATCACGTGGCGACTTTCCACGGTTCGGCCGCACGGCCACAAGCCTTTTGGTCACGTGCCCTGGAACCGGCTCCCGGTGCCGCACCGGGCGGGCAGGGGCGGGAGCCGCACGTTGCGGGTTTTGGTCACGGCGGCTGAAGCTAATCCGAACAGGGGTTGGCTTCCGCTTGGCGGGGCGTATAGCTTCGCGCGACGTGATGCCCCCCACGGCCGCCCTCCGCGCCGAAGCTCCTGCGGCTCCTGCGCGTGGGACCATCCGGCTGAGAGCCATCACGAAGCACTACGGCGACCTCGTCGCGCTCGACCGCGTCGACTTCGACGTCGAGCCCGGAGAGATCCACGCCCTGCTCGGCGAGAACGGCGCGGGCAAGACGACGCTGGTGAGCATCATGTTCGGCTTCATCCCGCTCACGTCCGGCGAGATCTCGATCGGTGGCGAGCCGGTCGACTTCGAGTCGCCGCGCGACGCGCTCGACAGCGGGATCGGCATGGTGCACCAGCACTTCATGCTCGTGCCGAACTTCACGGTGGCCGAGAACGTGGTGCTCGGAACCGAGGCACCGACGCGCCTGCGCTTCGATCCGCGGGCGCTCGAGGCGGAGGTCCGGCAGGCGGCGCACGAGCACAACATGGGGGTTGCGGCCGAGGACCGGATCGCGGACCTGCCGATCGACGCCCGCCAGCGTGTCGAGATCCTGAAGCTGCTCTACCGCGGCGCCACGACGCTGATCCTCGACGAGCCGACGTCGGCCCTCGGGCCCGCGCAGATCGAGAACCTGTTCTCGACGCTCAGGGAGCTGCGCGGCAACGGCCACTCGGTGGTCATCGTCACGCACAAGCTGGCGGAGGTGATGGACATCGCCGACCGCGTGACCGTGCTCAAGGGCGGCAGGAACGCGGCGGAGGCGCGACGCGGCGAGTTCGACGAGCGCTTCCTGGCGCGCGCGATGACCGGACGCGACCTCGAGGAGCTCCCTACGCGTCAGCGCAAGCCGGCGACCGAGGCGGTACTCCGGGTGCGCGACGTCGTCGTGCACGGCCAGACGCGGCTCGAGGCCCTGAACGGCATCACCTTCGACGCACACCCGTACGAGATCCTCGGCGTCGCCGGCGTCGAGGGCAACGGCCAGCGCGAGCTGACGGACGTGATCGCAGGCGTCCGCGCCGCCGAGAGCGGCGCGATCGAGATCGGCGGCGTCGACATCACCCACGTCCCGCCGCTCCGCCGACACGAGGCGGGCCTGGCAGTCGTTCCCGAGGACCGGCACGGCTTCGGCCTCGTGCTCGACATGACGCTGGCGGAGAACCTCGCGCTCGCGAGCGTCCCCGAAGGCGAGATGTCGCGCTTCGGGCTGCTCCGCCGCGGCGCGATGAAGCGGCGCGCTGCGAAGCTCCTCGAGGAGTTCGACGTCCGGCCGCCGGAACCGAACATGCGGGCGATCGCCCTCTCGGGCGGCAACCAGCAGAAGGTCGTGCTCGCGCGCGAGATCTCCCGCAAGCCGCGGGTGCTCGTGGCCGCGAACCCGACGAACGGGCTCGACGTCGGCGCCGCCGAGTTCGTCCACCGGCGGCTGCTCGAGGTGCGCGAAGCGGGGAGCGCCGTGATCCTGATCTCGAACGAGCTCGACGAGCTGCTCGAGCTCTCGGACCGCGTGATCGTCCTCTACCGCGGCCGGATCGCGTACGACACACCGATCGAGACGCTCTCGATGGACGAGCTCGCCTACGCGATGGCCGGGCAGCGCGAGCCCCCCGGTTCCGTCGCGGGTCCCGAGGCGCCTGAGTAGATGACGACCACGACCGTCGAGCACGCCCCGCAGTCGAGCGCGCTCAGGCGCCGGCTCTCGAGCGGCGGCCGCACGCTCCTCGCCCTCGCGGGCACCGTCGCCGTCTTCGCCGCGATCATCGCGATCCTCGGCGCGAACCCGTGGTCCGCCTTGCAGGCGCTCTACGACGGGTCGATCGGGAACAAGTTCAACCTCGGCCAGACGGTCATGATCACGGCGCTTCTGTCGCTGACCGGGCTCGCCGCCGCGATCCCGTTCTCGGCCCGGCTCTTCAACGTCGGCGGCGAGGGGCAGCTCTACGCCGGTGCGATCGTCGCCGCCGGCGCGGCGCTCGAGCTGCCCGCGGCGACGCCGCACCACCTCTTCGTCCCGATCGTCGTGGCGCTGTCGATCGCCGGCGGCGCGCTGTGGGCGGCGGTGCCTGGCGTGCTGAAGGCGACCGTCAATGCCAACGAGGTGATCACGTCGCTGATGATGACGTTCATCGCGCTTCTGCTCGCCAACTACGCGATCACCGTGGTGTGGCCGCAGGGCGCGGTGCCGCAGACTGCAAACGTCCCGCCCGGCGCGCTCATGGGGAACATCTGGACCGGCACGCTCGTCACGTCGGGCGTGATCTGGGCCGCGGCGGCGGTCGCGATCGCGTGGGTCATCATGGCCCGCATGACGGCCGGGTTCGAGATCCGGGCGACAGGCCTCAACCGCCGCGCCGCGCAGATGAACGGGATCCGCACGGGCCGCGTGACGATCGTCTCGTTCTGCCTCGGCGGTGCGTTCGCGGGCCTTGCAGGCGCGATCGCCGTGCTCGGGATCAACGGGGCACTCGTCTCCAACTTCAGCGGGAGCTTCGGCTACCTCGGGATCGCCGTGGCGCTCGTCGCCCGCCTGAGCCCAACCTGGATCATCCCCTCGGCCTTCTTCTTCGCGGCGCTTCGCGTCGGGAGCAACGGGCTGCAGGTCGAGACCGGCCTGTCGCCGTCCGTCGGCGAAGCGCTCGTCGCGACCGTCGTCCTGCTCCTGCTCGCGACCAAGGTGATCAGGCTCTACTACGCGGAGGCGGCGGACTGAACACGCTGACACTCGTCCTCGCGATCGGCGTGACGCTGTCGATGCCGATCCTCTGGGCCGCGCTCGGCGAGGTGATCTTCGAGCGGAGCGGCGTGCTCAACATCGGCATCGAGGGCGTCATGGTGTTCGGCGCGTTCGCAGCGGCGATGGGCATCCGCTACAGCGACAACAACCTCTACATCGGGCTGCTCGCCGGGGTCCTCTCGGGGATCGTCTCGGGCTTCGTGCTCGGGATCGTCTACGTGACGCTCGGACTCGACCAGATCGTTTCCGGGATCATGATCAACGTCTTCGTGATCGCGATCACAGGCGCGCTCTACACGAAGTACCTCCCCATCGGCGTCGCGTCGACCCTGCCCGACATCGAGATCCCCGGCCTCAGCGACATACCGCGGATCGGCGAGATCCTGTTCCAGCACAACCTCCTCGTCTACGCGGCGTTCGCCCTCGTACCGGTCGTCTGGTACCTCATGTCGCGCACGTGGTTCGGCCTGTACGCGCGGGCGGCGTCCGAGCTTCCGTACGCCGTCGAGTCGTCGGGGGTCGACGTACTGCGCATCCGCTACGTGGCGGTGATGCTCGGCTCGATCCTCCAGGCGATCGGCGGCGCCGCGATCGTGCTCACCACCTCGGGATCCTTCGCTGTCGGGCTCACCTCCGGCCGCGGCTTCATCGCCCTCGCGGTCGTCGTGCTCGCGCGCTGGAACCCGTTCTGGGCCCTCGCTGGCTGCCTGCTCTTCGGCGTGACGCAGGCGCTGCAGTTCCAGATCGACAACATTCCGGTGCTCGAGGACGTGCCCTCGGACTTCGTGCTCGCGCTGCCCTACATCGTCACGCTCGTGGCCGTCGTCCTCGCGCGGTCGACCCGCTACCCCGCCGCGTGCGGCGTTCCCTACAGGCGTCCCGGGCTGGCCCGAGCATGAGCGTTCCCTGCCGGAGCGGCGAGAGAGGAGGTCGGCGAGACTGTTCAACACCCGGACGGATCGCGCGTTGTTCCGCGGCCTAACACGCGGGCCCGTGCGTCGTCTACCAGTCAGCTACTACGTCCATCGCAAGCGGAAGCAATTTGAGGAGGTTCGAATATGCGGGGCTCAAGGCTGGTCAAGCTCTTCGCGGTGATCGCGGTCGTGACGGCGCTGGTTGCGGTCGTGGCAGCGGTCGGCGTCGCACAGACCGGCAAGAAGCAGCAGGCGGACCAGATCCAGGTGGCGCTCCTGTTCCCGGGGACGCCGACCGACGGGTCGTGGTCGAACGCGTGGGCCGACGGGGCGAAGGCCGCAGCGAAGAAGTACAACGCGAAGCTGACGCTCGTCCCCTTGCTCGAGACGCCCGACCAGTACGTGAACCAGGGCGCGGCGTTCGGCGCGAAGAACTTCGACCTCGTGATCATGGCGAACGGCATCGCGCTCGCGCCGATTCAGAAGCTGGCGACGCAGTTCCCGAACACGATGTGGTGCATGTCGCCGACGGACTTCACCGACCGCAACCCGCGGCAGACGTCGCTCTCGGCAGCCGCTGCACAGAAGAACCTGCCCCAGGCGAACACGTGCGTCGCGGAGGTGGAGCAGCAGGACGGCGACTTCCGCGCCGGCGTCCTCGCCGGGATGCTCACGAAGACGAACAAGATCGCCTCGATCAACGGGTTCGCGTTCCCGGCCCTCACGCGGCAGGCGGAGGCGTTCTACCTCGGCGCGAAGTGCGTCAACTCGAAGATCCAGTTCGAGCAGAAGTACATCAACAGCTGGACCGACCCGGCGCTCGCGAAGGGAGCGGCGGAGGGCTTCATCGGGAACGGCGCCGACTTCATCCTCGGCGCTACCGACTCAGCGGTCCAGGGCGCGTTCGAGGCGGCGAAGAACGCGAAGCAGCCGACGTACGTGATCCCCTCGTACTTCGACTCGTACAAGCAGTCGCCGACGGTCGTGATCACCAGCGTCCTCTTCAACCTGCAGGGCGTCGGCTTCGACCTGGTCAAGCGGTACGCCACGGACACGCTGCCCAACCGATTCTTCAAGAGCTACAACTTCGCGAACCTCGGCGTTGGCCAGCTGGCGCCGTACTACGGTCTCGGGAAGGTCGTCACCCCGGCCGCCCGCGCGCAGCTCGCGAAGATCGACCGGGGCATCAAGAACGGCACGATTCTGGTGCCCGACGAGACCGTGGGCAAGCCCACGATCGGCAAGGAGGGCGCCGGCAAGTCGATCGACGTCAAGTCGCTCGGCTGCAAGCCCGTCAAGTAGTCACAGCGGGAGACGGCGGCGGCGCGTCCAGGAGCGGGCCGCCGCCGTCTTCGTCCCGTCTCGCCTCCCGCGCCGGCGGCCGCCGGCGTCGAGAAGAGAGGAGCCTCGGCCATGGACGCATCGCTCTCGCTCGCAGGCAAGGTCGCCGTCGTCACCGGCGGCGGGCGCGGGATCGGCCGCGCGATCGCGCTCGCGTACGGCAAGGCGGGCGCAGCGGTGGCGGTGATCGGCCGCGATGCGGAGAAGGTCGAGGCGACTGCCGCCGACCTCGCCGCGGACGGCGGCGCGAGCCTCGCGATCGCGGCGGACCTGACCGACGTCGGGCAGATCCCGGCCCTCTTCGAGCGCGTGCGCACGGAGCTCGGGGGGCTCGACATCCTCGTCAACGCGGCGGGCGTCCAGCTGACCGGCCCGTCGCTCGAGGTCGACGAGGAGACGTGGGACGCCACGATCGACGCCAACCTGAAGGCCCTCTTCTTCTGCTGCCAGGCGGCGGGCAGGCACTTCGTCGCACAGGGCCGCGGCAAGATCGTGAACCTCGGCTCTACGTTTGCCCTCGTCGGGTTCCCCGAGTTCGCGGCGTACTGCGCGAGCAAGGGCGGGGTCCTCCAGCTCACGAAGGCGCTGGCGGCGGAGTGGTCGTCGCTCGGGGTCAACGTCAACGCGATCGGCCCGACGGCGATCCGCACCGAGCTCAACGCGTACCTTTTGGACGACGAGGGCTTCCTCGAGGCCTTCCTGCCGAAGGTCCCTGCGGGCCGCGTTGGCCAGACCGAGGACGTCGTCGGCGCGGCGCTGTTCCTCGCGTCGTCGGCCTCGGACTTCGTCCACGGGCACCAGCTGCTCGTCGACGGCGGCTACACGGCGATCTGAGCGCTGGAGAGCTTCTCAACGAGCGCGGCGGAGGTCCGGCACCGGGTTCCACGGCGTCTCGATCCGGTGCCGGATGCCCGCCCTCTCGATCGTCTCGAGGGCAAGGCGGCGGGCGTCGGCGATGATCTCCGTCTCGTGCTCGAACCGGAGCTCGCCGTGCCGCAGCACCACCTCGCCGTTCACGAGCACCGTGTCGACATCGGTTCCGTGCGCCGAGAAGACGAGTGCCGAGACCGGCCGGTTCGCGACGGTGACGTGGGCCCGGTCGAGGTCGAAGATCGCGATGTCCGCGCGCTTGCCGACCTCGAGCGAGCCGATCTCGTGGTCGAGGCCGAGCGCCTTCGCGCCGTTGATCGTCGCCATCTCGAGGACGCGCTCCGACGTCATGAACGTCGGGTCGAAGTGCGTCACGTTCTGGATCAGCGCGGCGAACTTCATCTGCTCGACCATGTCGACGCTGCAGTTCACGTAGGAGCCGTCGCTGCCCATGCCGACGTTGACGCCCGCCTCGAGCATCCCGCGCACCGGCGCGATCCCGTCGCACGAGTACGCGTTCGACACCGGATTGGTGACGCAGCTCGCGCCGCAGCGGGCCACGTGGTCGAGCTCGCGGGGCGAGAGCCAGATCGAGTGGATGAAGACCCAGTTGTCGGCGAGCGCTCCGAGGCGTGCCAGGTGGTCGACGTCGCCTCCGCCGGTCATGTCGCGGAACTCCTTGATCGAGAGCCACGGCGTGCCCGCGCCGCAGTGGTTCGTGATCTTCAGGTTCCGGCGAGACGCCAGATCCAGCGCGCCGTGGATCGCCGCCTCCGAGGTCGCGTTGTGCATCATCCAGATCGCGCCCGTCTCGACGACGAGCCCCGTGTGCAGGAGCCCGGCGTGGCCGTCCCACGTGTCGACGCACCGCTCGGCGAGGTCGAGCTCCTCGTCCAGCGGGCGGACGTGAGGGTACGCGGGGTAGGCGTCGGAGAACGGCGGATCGGGCGTGTCGCGCACCTCCTTCGTCACGAACTGCCTGATGCCGACCTCGGGCACCGGCTCGCAGATCGCCCGGAACGACTCCTCGTCGTTCACGTTGACGATGTGGTTCAGGCTGCACGTCGTGCCCGTGCGGAGCATCTCGATCGCGCCGAAGTACGCGGCGACTCGCAGCGTCTCGTTCGTGAGCTGCAAGAGCAGCGGGATCGTCACCTGGTCGAGCCACGCCTCGAGCAGCAGCCCTTCGCCCGTGTTCTTGAAGAGGCTCGCCCAGTGGTGGTTGTGCATGTTGATGAGGCCGGGCACGGCGAGCATCCCGCGCAGGTCGATCGTCTCGTCGGCGGCACGGTCTGCGAGCTCCTCCATCGGCCCGATCGCAGCGATGCGATCGCTCTCGACACGGATGTAGCCGTTCGTGAAGACACGACGCCCCTCGTCGACCGTCACGACGTAGCCGTTCGTCAGCAGCTTCGAGCTCATCCGCGCTCCCCGAGGGCCGACGTCGACGGCACGCTGCGGAGTCTCCCACAGCCCCTCGGGGGTCGAACGGGTTTTGGTCGCGACGGCCTGCGAAAACGGTGGGTCGCCTAGACCGGCCGACGCGCGTGCGCTAGCGTCGGGGCGACGGCAGCCCACGACCGAGGCGGCGACCGCGCGGAGCCTGGCAGGGCGGCGCACCCCGTGCCTCGCCGCCGGAGGAGGCTCGATGAAGACCGAGATGTACTGCTACCTCGAGGATCGCGAGCGTCGCGTCCTCCCGTCCAACGAGGCATTCGAGCAGTGGCTCGACCCGGCCACGACCGCAGTGCTCGAGATCGACATGCACCGCGGGCACGTGGGCCCCGAGGACGCGCTCACGCTGCCCGTGCCGCGCGCGCGCGACCGCATCGACGAGCACAACGCCTTCCAGGCGGCGGCGCGGGACCTCGGCGTGCCCGTCATCCACGTGCAGCACTGGCAGCGGTACGGGGGGATCGACGACGCGAACTCGCGCGCGGCGAATCGCGGCGCGAACTGGCGCGTGCTCTACGAGCTGTACCTGCCCTCGAACGAGCTCATGCTGGAGCACAGCTGGGAAGGCACGCCCTGGCTCGACCTCATGACCGAGGAGGTCGAGGGCGACTACTACGTCCGCACGAAGAAGCGCCTCTCCGGCTTCTACCCGACCGACCTCGAGTTCCTGCTCCGCCAGCTCACCGTCACGAACGTCGTCCTGACCGGGACGATGACCGACGCCTGCGTGCTCTCGACCGCGTTCGACGCGGCGAACCGGGACTTCCGCGTGATCGTCCCGCGGGACATCGTCGCCGGCTACAACGACGAGGCAGAGCACGGGGCGCTGATGTGCATCTCGCTGCACCTGGGCCTTGTCGTCGACGGGCCGGCGCTCCTCCGCGAGTGGGCGGCGCGGGTCGGCAAGGAGCTCCCGTCAGCGCTCCGGTCCGCGACGACGATGACGGACGCGGTGCGCGGCGCCCCCGTCGGCGCTTGAGCCGGTGGTGGGGCGGGCGGCGATCGTCAGGGGGCCGGACGACCTCGTTGTGGCCCCCGCCCCCGAGCTCGACCCGCGCCCGGGCGACGCGGTCGTGCGTGTGCTCGCGAGCGGCGTCTGCGGAACCGACGTCTCGATCCTGAAGGGCGGCATCGCAGTCGCCCCCGGCCGCGTCCTCGGCCACGAGGGCGCAGGCGTCGTGGAGCAGGGAGGCCCGCTCCTCGCACTGGAGCAGGGCCTGCCGGTGCTCGTCGACCCCGCCGTCGCGTGCGGCAGGTGCCGGCTCTGCGCCGAGGGCCACCAGAACCTCTGCCGCCAGGGCGGGCTGCTCGGGCGGGACTTCGACGGCCTCTTCGCCGACCGCGCGGCGGTGCCGGCCGCGAACCTGTACCCGCTCCCTTCGAGCCTCGATGTGGAGCTTGCCCCGATGTTGCAGGTGGCCGCGACGGTCGTCAGGGCCCAGGACGCGGTAGCGATGCGGTCGGGAACGATCGCCGTCGTCGTGGGGCTCGGCTTCACCGGGCAGCTTCACGCCCAGCTTCTCCGCCACCGCGGCCTGCGCGTGCTCGGCATCGGACGCAGCGCCGAGAAGCGCGCGCTCGCCGCGAGCCTCGCGTGCGAGTGGGTGGCGACGCCCGCTGACGCCCCGGCGGCGCTCGCCGAGATCGCGCCGGACGGCGCCCCGCTCGTCGTCGAGGCGGCCGGCGCCATGCCCGCGCTCCGCACGGCGATCGAGCTCGTCTCGCCTGCGGGGACGATCCTCTGCTACGGCACGTACACCGACACGAGTGCCGAGCTCCCGTTCTACGACCTCTACTACAAGGAGATCACCCTCATCAACCCGCGCGCATCGCGACCCCGGGACATGTACGCGACGCTCGAGCTCGCGGCGGCGGGTGCCTTCGACCTCGCCCCGCTCGTGAGCGACCGACTTTCGCTCGACCGTGCGCCCGAGGCGCTCGAGCGCTCGCGGAGCGGCGCGCTGAAGGTTCTGATGACACACGCATGACGGTCATCGACGTCCACGCCCACTTCATCGCGCCGTTCGTTCTCGAGGAGGCTGACGGAGGCGGCGCCGTGTTCGGCGTCCGCTACGAGGACGGTAGGCTCGCGCACCCGCAGGGCTTCCGGTACCCCGTGCAGGCGACGTTTCACGACACGGAGGCGAAGCTCGCCGAGATGGACGAGCTCGGGATCGACGTCACGGTCTGGTCGTCCGCGCCGCCGCTCTTCTTCTACGACGAGGAGCCTGCGGCGGGGGTTGCGTTCGCGCGCCGGTTCAACGACGCGCTCGCCGAGAGCATCGCCGGGATCGACCGGCTGCTCGGCTTCGCGACGCTCCCGCTGGCGGACCCCGAGGCGGCGGCGGCGGAGCTCGAGCGGTGCGTCCGCGAGCTCGGGTTCGTCGGCGCGCAGACCGGCACCTTCGGCGCGGGCAACCGGCCGCTCGACACCGGTGAGGCCGACGCGGTACTCGAGGCCGCCGCGCGCCTCGGCGTGCCCCTGATGCTCCATCCCGTCTACGTAGGGCCGAAGCCGAACCTCGAGGACTTCTACCTCACGAACTCGGTCGGAAACCCGCTCGACACGTGCGTCGCCGCGGCGCGGATGATGTACGCGGGTGTGTTCGACCGCTTCCCGGAACTCCGGATCGTGCTCGTGCACGCCGGCGGCTTCATGCCCTTCCAGCTCGGGCGCTTCGACCACGCCTTCGCGGTGCGCGCCGAGGCGAAGACGAAGGCGGCACGGCCACCGTCGAGCTACCTCGACCACTTCTGGTTCGACACGATCACGCACTCGGACGCCGCGCTCCGGTTCCTGGCCGACCTCGTGGGCGCCGACCGCGTCGTGCTCGGGACCGACCTCCCGTTCGACATGGCCGACGCCGCGCCGCTCGAGCGCCTCCGGCGCGCGGACGTCGACCCCGACGCGCTCGGGACGACGGCGGCGGCGCTCCTCCGTCTCTAGTGGGCGACTGGGTGCGCCGTTGAGGTCGCCTGCAGCGACCGAATGGGCGAGCTGCCGCGTCGGGCCCGCGTAGACTTCGGCACCCGCCCCGAGCATTAGGTGGCTGACGCGAAGGAGACGGTGATGAGAGGACGCTCCGAGATGCGCAAGCGGCTGAACGAGGCGCTGAGGCTCGACCCGGCGCGGATCGCGGTGCTGGCGATCGACACCCACCGCGGGCACCTCGACCCGGAGGTGGCGACGATGCCCGTAGCCGCGGACATCGCGGCCGAGGTCGTGGCCGCGTCCGAGAGACTGCTCGACGCCACGCGCTCCGTCGGGATCCCCACGGTCTATCTCGTGATGCACAACCGGATCCTCGGCGGGCAGAGCGAGTACCTGCGGAACCCCTTCTGGAGGGCGGTCGAGGGCGCACGCGAGCAGCTGACGCCTGACCTGCCGTCCACGATCAAGGCGCACAACCTCCCGGGCTCGACCGGGATCGAGGTGATGCCCGAGCTCGCGCCGCTCGAGAGCGACTACGTCATCACGTCGAAGCACCGCCTCAGCTCGTTCATCGACACCGACCTCGAGAGCACGCTGCGAACGCTCGGCGTGGACACGGTGATCCTGATCGGGATCAACACGAACACGTGCGTCCTGTGCGCCGCGTTCGAGGCGTTCAACCGCGACTACGCCGTGATCGTGGCCTCGGACTGCGTCCACAGCATGTACGGCGACGACCTGCACGAGTTCGGACTCGAGAACGTCGCCCGCTGTTTCGGTTGGGTGCTGAGCGTGGACGAGATCGCCGAGAAGCTCGGTGTCGCGGTGCCGGCAGCCGCCGGCTGAGCGATGGCGACCTTCGCCGTCGAGAACCCGGCGACGCGCGAGCAGATCGCGGAGCTCGAGGACGCCGACGCCGAGGCGGTCGACCGCGCGGTGCGCGCCGCGCAGGACGCCTTCCCGGCCTGGTCGGAGCTTCCCGGCCGCACTCGGGGCCGCATCATGCACCGGATCGCCGACCTGCTCGAAGAGCGCGGCCCGGACCTCGCACGCCTCGAGAGCACCGACAACGGGCGCCCGCTGCGGGAGACGTCGGCGCAGCAGGACATCATCGGCGGCTGGTACCGCTACTTCGGCGGCTGGGCCGACAAGATCCAGGGCGCGACGATCCCGGTCGAGGGCCCGTACCTCAACTACACCGAGCGCGTCCCGGTCGGCATCTGCGCTGCGATCACGCCGTGGAACCACCCGCTGCTGATCGCGACGAAGAAGATCGCGCCCGCGCTCGCCTGCGGGAACACGCTCGTCGTGAAGCCCAGCGAGCTCGCGCCGCTGTCGGTGATCGAGTTCGGCCGCCTCGCGCTGGAGGCAGGGCTCCCGGAGGGCGTGCTGACCGTCGTGACGGGCCAGCGCGACACCGGCGCCGCCCTCGCCGGCCACCCGGGCGTCGACCGCATCGACCTGACCGGCTCGACGGCGACGGGGAAGGCGATCATGAGTCAGGCGGCGGCCTCGATCAAGCGCGTCGGCCTCGAGCTCGGCGGCAAGGCCGCGAACATCGTCTTCGCGGACTGCGATCTTCACGCGGCGGTCCAGGGCGCGCTGTTCGCCGGCTACATCGGGCAGGGCCAGACGTGCATCGCCGGCTCTCGCGTCCTCGTCGAGCGGCCGATCCTCGAGACCTTCGTGCGCGACTTCGCGGCCGGAGCCGCAGCGATCCGCGTCGGCGACCCGCTCGCCGGCGGGACGCAGATGGGCCCGCAGATCTCGGGCTCGGCGCTCGAGAGGATCGAGGGCTATGTGACCGGAGCGGTCGACGACGGCGCGACGCTCGTCGTCGGGGGCCGGCGCCCCGACCTCGACGGCACGCTCGCCGGCGGGCACTTCTTCACGCCCACGGCAGTGCTGACGGAGGATTCGACGATCACGGTCGCACGCGAGGAGATCTTCGGCCCCGTCGTCACTGTCATCCCGTTCGCGGGCGAGGACGAGGCCGTGGAGATCGCGAACGCCGTCGACTTCGGCCTCGGCGCCGCCGTGTGGACTCACGACGTCGCGCGCGCCCACCGGGTGTCACGGCGGCTGCGGTTCGGCATCACCTGGATCAACGACTACCACCGCACCGACCCCGCCTCGCCGTGGGGCGGCTTCAAGCTCTCCGGCCTCGGCCGCGAGAACGGCGAGGAGGCGATTCACATGTTCACGGAGGTGAAGAGCACGTGGGTGCGGCTCGCCGAGCCGGGGCCGGGGTGGTACGAGCAGGACGGCTCGACCCGGCTCAATTAGAAGAGCCGGCGGGCGCGCCGCTTCCGAGATACGGTCGCCGTGGTGGTCGAAACGTTGACCGCCTCGGGTCCAGATCCGAAAGTGCATCATGCGCCGGTGCGGAGCGCTTGCCGTCCGAGGCCGACAAGAAGGAGCGCAGTGCCCGAGCTAGCGAGCGACGAGATCTCGACGATCGCTCCCGCCGAGCGGGCGGAGCACCGGGCGCCGGCCGAGGAGCAGCTCGAGGCGATCATGGCGGTGAGCCGCGCCGTGGCCGAAGGCGGGGCGCTGCCCGAGACGCTCGACCACATCTCCGAGGTGGCCGCGAATCTCTTGCGTGCCAGGGCTGCGGCGATCATCCTCCGCTCGAGCGAATGGGACGTCGGGCTGGCGGTTGCCGGCTCCTTCCGGCTGACACCGCGGTACGCGGCATACCTGAACCTCGAACGGCCGCTCGAGGTCGGGCAGGGCCCCTCGGGGCTGGCCGTCGAGACGGGCGAGCGCGTCGCGGTCGCCGACATGCAAGTCGATCCGATCGCGGCGCCGTGGGGCGAGCGCGCGCGGCGCGAGGGATTCCGGAGCATGATCTCGGTCCCACTCAAGCTCGCGGACGGCTCGGTGATCGGCGTGCTGAACGTCTACCGCGAGCAGCCGCGCCCGTGGGCCGAGAGCGACGTCGAGCTCCTGCAGGTGCTCGCCGACCACGCGGCGATCGCGGTGCGGACGGCGGCGCTCCTCGACGACTCGCGCCGCCAGGTCGACGGGCTCTCGCTGCTCGTCCGCTCGCTGCGCGCGCAGGGCCACGAGCACTCGAACCGCCTGCACGCCATCTACGGCCTGCTCACCCTCGGCGAGGTCGAGGAGGCGCGGCGGCTCATCGGCGCCGTCGAGGACACCTACCACACTGCCTACTCGCACGTGACGGCCCGGATCGACAACCCCGTGCTGGCGGGGTTCCTGATCGCGGAGGCCACGATCGCCCGCCACAGCGGGATCCTCGTCTCGATCGACCGCCGAAGCCGTTTCGGCGAGCTCCCGCGCAAGATGACCGAGCTGGACGTGGTTACGCTGCTCGGCAACCTCGTGCACAACGCGGTCGAGGCGGTCGCGGTCATGCCGCCGTCGAGGCGGAAGGTGAGCATCCGCCTCTCGCAGAAGGCGGGGGTGAGCACGTTCAGCGTTCGCGACTGGGGCGGCGGGATCGACCCCGCCGCGGAGGCGCGGATCTTCGACGCCTACCACACGACGAAGCCTGGTCACTCCGGCATCGGGCTGTCGCTCGTCCGCTCGGTCACGAGTCGTGCGAGCGGCCGCATCTCCATCGACCGCCCAACGGGAGGCGGCGTGCGAATCACGGTCGAGGTGCCGGCGTGAGCGTCGCCGCGCACAGGGGCTCGCAGACGAGCTTCGCCCGGGTCTCGTCGTGGAAGGTGATGATCGTCGAGGACAGCCCCGAGGTCGCGGCGCTCCACCGACGGCTCGTCGACGAGACGGCCGGCTTCCGGGTGGTGCACATCGCCTCCGACGGGGTCTCGGCGCTACGCGCGCTGAAGCAGCTCGCCCCGGATCTCGCGATCGTCGATCTGACGATGCCCGGCGGCGACGGCCTGACGATGCTGCGCAAGGTGCGGCACGAGTCGATCCCGGTCGAGGTGATCGTTGTTACCGCCTCGCGCGACACGCAGACGGTCCGCGAGGCGATGTACCTCGGCATCGTCGACTATCTCGTCAAGCCTTTCGCCCCGGACCGCCTCCGCCAGTCGCTCACCGCGTTCGCGTGGCGCGCCCGCGCCTTCCAGCGCGCACAGCTCGCCCAGGACGAGGTCGATCTCGCGCAGTCGTCGGGGGCGCCGAGGCTCCAGCGCCTGCCGAAGGGCCTCAAGCGCTCGACCCTCGAGTCGGTGAAGCGCGTGCTGGACGAGGCGACGGAAGCGCTCACCGCGGACGACGTGGGGCAGCGCGTCGGCATCGCTCGCGTCACGGCGCGGCGCTACCTCGAGTACCTCGACGTGATCGGCGCCGCCACCGTCGAGCGCGAGTACCTCGGCTCGGGCCGTCCTCGCAACCGCTACTCGAAGGCCCACCGTGCGCAGCAGGAGCGGCCGTGAGCGGCGGCGTCGGACCGGGCGACTACCGCGACGAGGTCGAGATCGAACTCCTCGGCCGGCGCGTCCGCGTGCTCGAGCTCTCGCGCGAGGTCAGCGAGACGATGCCCGTGTACCCGGGCCACGTGAAGGTCGCCTTCTGGGAGCACCTGAGCCACGAGCAGGTCCGGCGGCAGCGCCTCCCGCCCGGCTCGCCGTTCAAGGGGTACGCCGTGCGAGGGATCGTCGCCTCGGAGCACGTGTCGACCCACGTCGACGCCGTATGGCACTTCAACCCCGACCGGCCCGACCTGACGATCGACCGGCTGCCGTGGGAGCACCTCATCACGCCCGCGGCCTGGATCGACCTGAGCGACGTCTGGCCGCGCACGCACATCACGCTGGACGACGTGCAGCGGGCCCTCGCCAGGGCGGAGGTGACGCTCGAGCCGGGGATGACGCTCCTCTACACGACCGGCATCGGCGAGCGGTGGGACGACCCCTGGACGTTCCTCGCCGACTACCCCGGCCTCGACGAGGAGGCGAGCGCGTGGCTGCTCGACCAGGGGATCGTCAACCTCGGCACCGACGCCGTCTCGACCGACACCCCGAGCGACACCTCGTACCCGAACCACCGGACGCACGGCGAGCGCTGCGTCGTCCACACGGAGATGGTCGCGAACATCACGCGCATCCCGATGCACCAGGGGTTCTGGGTCGGCTTCTTCCCCCTGCGGCTCGTCGGCGGCACCGGCTCGCCCGCACGCGCGATCGCCCTCTGGGACGTCGGCGCGGCGTGACCGCGGCCGCGCCGCCTGCGGTCGGGCTCGAGGGCCGTCACGCGATCGTCACCGGAGCGGGTCGCGGTATCGGCCGCGGCTGTGCCCTCGCCCTCGCGGCGGCGAGCGCCTCGGTCACGCTCGTCGCCCGCTCGCGTGGGGAGCTCGAGCTGGTCGCAGCCGAGATCGAGGAGGGCGGCGGCACGGCGGACGTGGTCGTGGCGGACGTCTGCGATCCGGACCAGGTCGCGGCGGCGGTCGCCGCGGCGGCCGAGCACGACGACCTCTGGATCTGCGTCAACAACGCCGGCGTCAACCGTCCGGGGCCGACCACGGAGCTGCCGCTCGCCGACTTCGACACGGTCATCGACGTGAACCTCCGCGGGACGTTCATCGTGACGCAGGCCGTGGCGCGGGTGCTGCTCGAGCGCGGCCAGGGCGGCCGGATCGTCAACCTCTCGTCGCAGATGGGCGTCGTCGGCTACCCCGGTCGCGCCGCGTACTGTGCCGCGAAGCACGCCGTCAACGGGCTCACGAAGGCGCTCGCCGTCGAATGGGCGCGCGAGGGGATCACCGTCAACGCCGTCGCACCGACGTTCGTCGAGACGCCGATGACGCGGGGGATGCTGGAGAACGCGGCGTTCCGCCAGGACGTCCTCAGCCGCATCCCGATGGGGCGGATCGGCACGATCGACGAGGTCGTCGCGGCCGTTCTCTTCCTCGCCTCGCCGGCCGCGGCACTCGTGACGGGCCAGGTGCTCGGCGTCGACGGCGGCTGGACTGCGTGGTGAGCGGCGAGCCGGTCTTCCTCAAACGCCCGGAGCGCCCGCGCCGCGCCGTCGCCGAACGCGAGATCGTCGACCGCGTGAGCGAGATGCTCCGCGACATCGAGCGCGACGGGATCGACGCGGTCCGCCGCTATTCGCGTGAGCTCGACGACTGGGACCCGCCGACGTTCCAGGTCTCCGACGAGGAGATCCGCCGCGCGTCGGCGTCGCTCACGGACGAGCTCGTGGAGGCGATCGAGTTCGCCCAGAACCAGGTGCGCGGCTTCGCCGAGGCGCAGCTCGCGATGTTCACCCCGCTCGAGACGAACCCCCTGCCGGGTGTCGTGCTCGGGCACCGGCACGTCCCGGTCGACACCGTCGGCTCGTACGTGCCGGGCGGGCGGGCGCCCCTGCTCGCGTCATCGTTCATGACGGTGGTCGTGCCGAAGGTCGCGGGCGTGCGGCGGGTGGTCGCGTGCGCGCCGCCGCGCGAGGGCGCGGGGATCTACCCGGCAATGCTGCACGCGATGGCCACGTCCGGCGCCGACGCCGTCTTCGCGATCGGCGGCGTGCAGGCGCTGGCCGCGATGGCGTACGGCCTCGAGGGCATGGGCCCAGTCGACCTGCTCTGCGGTGCGGGCAACGCGTACGTCGCCGAGGCCAAGCGCCAGCTCTTCGGCATCACCGGGATCGACCTGCTCGCGGGCCCGACCGAGATCCTCGTCATCGCCGACGAGACCGCCGACCCCGAGCTGGTCGCCGCCGACCTCCTCGGCCAGGCCGAGCACGGGCCCACCTCCCCCGCGCTGCTCGTCACGACGTCGGAGGCGTTCGGCGACATCGTCCTGGCCGAGCTCGAGCGCCAGCTGCGCGAGCTCCGCAGCCGCGACGTCGCCGGCCAGGCCTGGCGCGACTACGGCGCCGTCGTGCTTGCAGAAGACCGCGAGCACGCGGCGCAGCTCTCGGACGAGTGGGCACCCGAGCACCTCGAAGTGCAGACCGCGGACGACGAGTGGTACCTCGAGCGGCTGCGGAACTACGGCTCGCTCTTCGTCGGCGAGGACGCGACGGTCGCGTACTCCGACAAGGCCATCGGCACGAACCACGTCCTGCCGACAGGCCGCGCCGCGCGCTACACCGGCGGGCTCTGGGTCGGGCGCTTCCTGAAGACCCTGACCTACCAGCGGGTGCTCTCGGACGAAGGGACGAGGACAGTGGGCCCGCCGACGGTGGAGATCTGCGACGCCGAGCTCATGTGGGGCCACGGCGACAGCGTCCGACGCCGCCTCGACCGCCTCGGAGCGGGGCAGCCGTGAAGGCGATGGGCGTCGTCGACTACGGCCGCCCGCTCGAGGAGCTCGACCTGCCGGAGCCCGAGCTGCGGCCGGGAACGGCCCTGATCGAGGTGCTCACGTGCGGCGTGTGTTTCAGCGACGTCAAGACCTCACGAGGTGCAATGCCGTTCAGCGAGACGCTCGCGCTGCCCCACGTCCCCGGACACGAGATCTGCGGCCGCGTCCTCGCGACGCAGCCGGCGGGGCTCCTCGAGGAGGGCGAGCTCGTGATCGGCCACCACTACTGGCCCTGCGGTGCGTGCCGGCGCTGTCGTGCCGGCGACGAGTGCCTCTGCCTGAACCTCCAGGGCTGGCTCGGATTCACCGATCCCGGCGGCTTCCAAGAGCGCCTCGTCGTCCCGGTCGAGCGGCTGCTTCGCCTCCCGCCGGGGATCGACCCCGTCACCGCCGCTCCGATGAGCTGCGCGCTCGGCACGGCCTACCGCGCGGTCGTAACGCGCGGGCGCGCCCGGCCTGGCTCGACCGTTGCCGTCGTGGGCCTGGGCGGCGTCGGCATCCACGCGCTCCAGGTCGCCGCCGCGGCCGGTGCGGGTGCGGTCGGCCTCGACATCTCGCCCCGCAGCCTCGAGGTGGCTGCTGGGCTCGGCCTGCACGCCGTCGACGCGAGGGGCTTCGACCGCGGGGCGTCGGGACTGGACTCGGTGGCCGAGGAGGGCTTCGACATGGTCGTCGTCACCGCCGCGGCCGAGGCGGCGTACGCGCAGGCCGGGGAGATCGTCCGGAAAGGCGGCCTGATCGTCTGCGTCGGGTACGCGCTCGACTCCACATTCCGGCTCGCGACACCGCGACTCGTGCTCGACGAGATCGTGGTGCTCGGCTCGAGATACGTCACCCGCGGCGAGCTCGAGCGCGCGATCGAGCTCGTCCGCCTCGGACTCGTGAAGCCGGTCGTCGACCGGGTGCGCCCGCTCGCCGAGGTCAACGAGGCCTACGACGACCTCGAGCAGGGCCGAATCGTCGGTCGCACCGTGCTGCAGGTCGCGGCGGCCGACTGAGGCCCGCGACCGGGCTAGAGCAGCAGGCGCTCGTCGAAGGCGGTGCGCGTGAGCGGCCGGCCGCCGCCCGGCTCGACGACGATCGTGTCCTCGAGCCGGACACCACCCCCGCCGCGCACTCCCGGCACCCAGATCAACGGCTCGACGGCGAAGGTCATCGACTCCTCGAGGACGACCGTCTCCGCCCCGGGCAGGCTCTCGCCGATGTAGGGCGGCTCGTTCGACCCGATGCCGATGCCGTGCCCGATGAAGAGGCTGATGAAGTTCTCCTGGAGCCCGTGCCGCTCCGCGGCGGCCGTTACCGCGCGCGCGACGTCGTCGTTCGTCGCGCCCGGCCGCATGGCGGCCGTCCCCGCGACGAGCGCCTCGTGCACGGCGGTGTAGACCTCCTGCTGGCGGCGGTTCGGCCGGCCGCAGATCGTCGTCCGTCCGAGATCGCCGAAGTAGCCGTTCCACATCGCGCCGATGTCGATGAACACCAGATCTCCCTCGCGGATCACCTTGTCGGTGGCGAGCCTCGTCGGCGGCGACATGTGCTCGCCGGAGGCGACGAACGGCGTCGCCACGTGCGCCATCTCGCCGCCGAGCCGGTAGAGCGCGTGCATCGCCTCGGCGGCAACGTCGTTCTCCCGGACGCCCGGGCGCACCGCGGCGAGGGCGGCCTCGGTCACGCCCTCGGCGATCGCCGCCGCCTCCTCCATCAGCGCGAGCTCGGCCGGGAACTTGACGAGGCGGGCCGCCTGCATGAGGGCATCGCCGTCGGCGAGCCGCACGCCCGGGAGCGTGCGTGCGAACTCGGCGAGCTGCGCGAAGGCGCACTCGTCGAGGCCGATTGCCGCGTCGTCGAGGCCGAGCCGTTCGACGAGCGGCCGCAGCGTGTGCTCGAACGCACCGCGGATGAGCCCCGCCGCCTCGAGGATCGGAATCGCGTGGAACTCCTCGATCCAGGACATGGTCTGGCGGTTGCGCTCGAGGTCGCCGCCGGAGCAGAGGAGGATCGGCGGCCTGCCGGGCACGAGCAGGCACCCGTTGAGGAGCGCGCTCTTCCCGCTCAGGATCTGCGCGCGCAGCCCGGTGAGGTAGCGGACGTTCTCGTCCTTCCAGACGAGCAGCGCGTCGAGCTCCGAGGCGGCGAGCAGCTCATGCACGCGGGCGACCCGCTGCTCCCGCAGGCCCGCGATGTCGACGCGGGCCTCATAGTCGACGTTGCCCTGTCCCGGCGAGAATGGATGCGTCGCACTCGACAGGCCTCGAACCTAGCGCACCCGCGCCGAGCACGTCCCGTTGACTAACTGCCACCTGTGCCGGAATCGACCCTCCGCGGGTTCGTAAGACTTGAGCCGTGACTTCGCCGTCTGCACCCGGAAACGGATAAGGGCCTAGGCGTCCTGGACCTCTTCGGTCAGTTCGTCAACTGGGTGTCGGGCGCGTGGTGGAGCTACCCCGTCGTCTTCGCCGTCTCGATGCTGGACGCGTTCTTCCCGCTCGTCCCGAGCGAGTCGGTGGTGATCACCGCGGGCGTCCTGGCGAGCTCCGGCGACATGAGCCTGCCCCTCGTGATCGCATGCGCGAGCCTCGGCGCGATCGTCGGCGACAACATCTCTTACGCTCTCGGCAGCTGGCTCGGCGAGCGCAGGGTGAAGCGCGTGTTCGGCGGTGAGAGAAGCCGGCGGGCGTTCGAGTGGGCCGAGCGCCAGCTCAAGGTGCGCGGGTTCTACCTGATCATCGTCGGGCGCTTCATCCCCGGCGGCCGCACAGCGATCACGTTTTCCTGCGGCTACGTGCACGCGATGCGCTGGCGCCGGTTCATCGTCGCCGACGTGATCGCGGGCCTGCTCTGGGCAAGCTACGCCAGCCTGCTCGGATACCTGGGCGGCAAGCAGTTCGAAGATGCGCCGTGGAAGGGGCTGCTGGTCGCGTTTGCCGTGGCGGTGGCGGTTGGCGGGCTCGTCGAGCTCGCACGCTGGCTCCGCAACCGGCGGTTGGAAGCACGCAGCCTCTAGGCAGGCACGCGACGCGGCATCAGGCGAACGACGTCGCGTCGGGTGCAGGGTCGCGCCGGCGACGCCGCGAGAGGAGCGCAAGGAGCGTCCCCGGCGCGACGAGAGGGGGTGATGAGGTAGCCGATGGTGAGGACCGGAGTCCGCGCCGCGTGCGCTGGTGCGTCGCGTCATCCGTGGGCGTACTCGTCGTGACGGCGTATCCAGAGCTGCCAGTCGTCGTCGCCCTCGTCTCGGCCTTTCGGGGCGTGGTCGAGGATCGGGTAGTAGCCCATGAGGAACTCCAGCCCACGCCAGGTCGTGGAGTAGGTGTGGAAGACGTCGTCGCCTTCGCGGACGAACGTGCTGAACCCGGGGCTCTCGGGCCATCCCGAGCGCGTCGACGACGAGCTCGGCCCGCAGGTCCTCCCGCATCGACCAGCCGACGATCTTCCGCGTGCACACGTCCATGACCACGCTCAGGAAGAGCCAGCCCTCCCAGGTGGGGACGTGCGTGATGTCGGCGAGCCAGAGCTCGTCCGGCCGCTCGGCGACGAAGCGGCGGCGGACGAGGTCGGGCGCCGGCGGAGCGGCGGGTCCGCTCACACGCTGGACGCGCCGGCGCTTGCCGCGCCGCGACACGCCCTGCAGGCCTGCCTCGCGCATCAGCCGCGCGACCCGCTTCTTGCCGACGCGCACGCCCTGGGCGCGCAGCTCGGCGTGCAGGCGCGGGGCGCCGTAGGTCTCGAGCGACGCGGAGAAGGCAGCCCGCAGGAGCCGATGCAGCTCGAGGTCGCGCCGCCCTCGCGCCGAGGGTGGACGTCGCCTCCAGGCGTAGTAGCCGGCGCGGGTGACCCCGAGCACGCTGCAGAGCCGGGAGACTCGATGCTCTGCCTTCTCCGCCTCGATCAGCCGGAAGCTCATGGCCGGCGATCGGTCTCCCGCGCGAAGAAAGTCGCTGCCTTCTTCAAGATCTCGCGCTCTTCCTCGAGCACGCGCACCTTCTTTCTCAGCTCACGGAGCTCCGCACGCTCCTCGCTGGTCAAGCCCTCACGCTCGCCGGCGTCGATCTCAGCCTGCTTGACCCATCCTCGGAGCGTCCAGGCAGACACGCCCAGGTCCCGGGCGATCTGCGCCAGCGACTGCTCCTTCGCTGTGACGAGCCGGACGGCTTCTTGCCGGAACTCCGGCGGATACGGCCGATGCGTTCGTGGCACCTCAACACTCCTTTCCGGGCTTGCGCCCGTAAGCGTCAAGGTGTCAACAAGATCGGGTCAACCCCAGTCCGGAGAACGGGAACTCGAAGATCAGGGCGGTGAGCAATCCGGCTGCGACAACGAAGGCGACGCTGCCGACGAGGAGGTATTCGATTCCTGCGTGTGGTGTGCCGTGTCTGCTCAGTCCTGTCGTCTTGATGAAGCAGGTGAGGATGATGCTGATCAACGCAGTCAGGATCAGCAAGACAGCGAATGCGAAGGGCAGCGCGTTGTCGACGCTTTCGAGCCGGTTCCGTCGTTGGGTGACGACGTCGTTCAGTTGGGCGACCGCGGCCTCGTAGAACGGTGTTCTCGTGGCATCTGGCGGGGTGAATGTCGCGAGCTTTTTGAACACGGTCGTGAGGTTGCCCACGGGCGCTTCGGTGCTTTCTCCATCGCGCATCTTTGGGAACTCGTCCCTCCAGACGCTGCACACGTAGGAGTTCACCCCGTTCACAATGGGATTCGCCTTCATCTCCGTTGGCTGCAAGTCGTCGTTCGCCGGATCGAGCACGTACGCGTCTCGCCTGATGACAGCGAGGCCCGCTGCCTCGCGTGCCACTGCGCTCTGGGCTGCCTGACGCTGGTCGTAGAGGGTGATGATTCCGAACGCCAGCAGCAGCGCGAACAGTGTGAGCACCATCGCGGCGACCCCGCCGATCACCGCGGCGTCGGCACTTGAGCGCCACTGGCCGAGGAAGCGCCGGATGAGGTAAAGCGCCAACACGGCTCCTCCGACGCTCAACAGCGTGACAACGGCCAGCAACGCGAAGTACGGCATGCTGTTCAGCACGCCGCGCGAGATCGAGACGTACGAGGCGATCACGGCTGCACCTCGCGGGATGCGACGTCGTTGCTAGCGAACCGCTTACCCTCGTCTTGCCAGTCGCCCACAGTCGTCTCCTTTCGCCGTGGGCCGGCGCGGGCAGCCTAACCGCGCGTGCGCGCGAATACCCTCCGAACCATCTGGCTCGCGTGTTATCCGGAACGAGGCCCCGAACTCCATGCGCCTTCTCGGAGGCACGCCTGTGGCCATGCCGTAGCCGCTGATCGATGTCGTCACGACGATCGCCTTTGCAACCGGCATTCACTGCTGCGGCAAGACGTGGCCGTCGCGATTCGGCGTCGGCGCAGCGCGCGCGCCAGGATCGTCGGCGCCACTTTCCCCCAACAGAGCAACACTGAGATTGGGCCCGGCAACGGGCCTTCTCTGCCTGTGAACGAGAGGCACACCCGAAGCCGGAGTGCGCCCGCACGACCGCTAGCCATTCGAAGCGGGAAGTTCTAGGGCGTGCAGGCCGCTCACGCAGGCGAACGTCGGCGCGGTGCTTGCGCTCGCCCGTGGTAGCGAATGCAAGCGCCACAAAGTCGTGGGCTGCTGTCGCTGCCTTAGGTGGAAGCGGTGACGAGGGCGCGCTGACGCTTCTCCGCTCGCTCGTCGCGTCTTAGGAGCTGCTATGTAGGCGACGTTGTCGTGGTGTCGGCTGTTGACAAGTGCGTGTGGGCCGGGCGATGCTCGCCAGTGCCAGTTGGCCTGCGGCGGTGGCGAGGCTCATGGAGATCACGAACTGCCACACGCACACGTTCACCTCGCGGCACACGCCTGATCGATTCCTGCCCTGGCCAGTGGCTGATCTGGCGCGCTTCGCGTTCGTCCGGCGGTTGTTGAGCTGGCTGGCGAAGCTCTTTGACCGTGAGCGGAAGGGTGCGCTTGGCCGCTACGCGCAGATCCTCGACACCTCATTCAGGCAGTCGCAAGCGGAGGTGTTCGAGATCGTGCGCGGCTTCTACCCGCAAGGCACTCGCTTCATCGTCCTGCCGATGGACATGACCTACATGGGCGCCGGCAACGTCGAGGAATCGATCGACGTACAGCACGAGCAGCTTGCGGCGCTGCGAGACGCCAACCCAGAGGTCGTGATTCCGTTCGCAGCAGCCGATCCACGCCACCCCGGCGTCGTCGAAAAGACAATCGAGCTGCTCGAACGGAAGCGCTTCCGCGGCATCAAGCTCTACCCGCCGACTGGCTACCACCCGAACGATCCGATTCTGCGGCCGCTCTACGACTACGCCGAAGCGCATGGTCTACCGGTGATGACGCACTGCTCTCGTCCGGCGAGCGTGCAGTTCCGTGGAACGCCCACCGCGGCGATGGAAACTGACCCGACCACCGGCCAACCGCTCAACCTTGGCCGCTACAAGCTGCTCGACCTCTACACCGACCCCGATAGCTACCGGCCGATCCTCACCTCTCGTCCAGCGCTTCGAATCTGCCTCGCGCACTTCGGCGGTGCGGGCGACTGGCGCAGCTACATCGACCACCCCTGGGACGGCGACGCGGCAAACATGAGCTGGCTCGCCAAGATCCTCGACATGATCCGCTCCGGCCACCACCCCGGCCTGTGGACCGACATCTCCTACACCGTCTTCGCCGACGACGAATACGCCTATCTGCTCAGGGTGCTGCTCGCCGACGCGCGCATCAGTGCCCGCGTGATGTTCGGCTCCGACTTCTACGTCGTCGCGAACGCCACGCTCGAGGAACGCCGCAGGGCCGTTCGCGTGCGTGCAGTCCTGGGCGAAGAACTATTCGACACGATCGCCCGCGAGAACCCCAGGCACTACCTCGGCGAAGCCTGAGACGAAGCTTGCTCGGATCGAGACGGAGAGTCCTAGAGTGCTCCTCCCACGTCGGACTCGACCAGTACCCGCGCGAATGAGATCCAGCCGCAACGAGCAGCGACGCCGCGAATCCTCAAAGGCGACCCGGTTGGGGTAGGGCATTTGCGCGTAAATGCTCTACGAGGAGACGCGCGTGATGCATCACCGCGGGACGGAGGCTCGCGGTCTAGCTCGCGTCCGGCTCGACGACGAGCACCGCGAACAGCTCCGGGTCGTCATCATCCGCCTCGACCCGCCCGACGACGCGCGCAGGTTCGGCTCGGCGCCGCGGTAGATGATCGACCCCTCTGACGAGTCGGATTCGTCGAGTTCGACCGGGCCGAGCGCTTCGCCGTACGTGGTGACGAGCTGGAAGTGCGGCATGGGCGAACGCTACGAGACGCCAGTGTCAGCGCGCTAGACGTTCTTTCGGGCATGTCTTACAGTCGGCTCCGATGAGGAGGCTTGCTGTTCTGGTCTGCGTTGTGGGTTTCACAGCGCCGGTCGCCGACGGTGCCGCTCCGAAACCGAAGCCTCCGCCCTGGGTCGACAACTGCGAGGCGCTGAACGCGAGGTACAAGCACGGCGTCGGCAAGGTCGGCGCCCGCGACGGAACGGCGGGCGACCCGGTGAGGAACTTCCGGCGCAGCAACGCGCTCTATGCGACCGCGATGAAGTGGAACCGGACGCTCGACCGGGACAAGGACGGCATCGCCTGCGAACAGGCTTAGGAGCGTCCGCTCGCCTACTTCGCGAGCCCGCGAAGCGCCAAGAGCGCCTCTCCGTGCGCCAGCCCGCCGAGCGCTGCCAGACAACTCGCCACGAACACGGCATCATCGATCGTCGCCGACTTCTCAGCGAGGTACCGCTCAAGCCATCGCGCAGGGGGCGCGACGGGCGCGCGGCGAGTCCTTGAACGCCATCAGCGCGGTCAGCTCGAGCGCCTCGTCAAGACCGAGACTCCGATCTCGCGGATGGTGACCTCGGCGAGCGTCAGGTTGCCGTGCTCGATCGCCCGGCGGAAGATCGTCCTCGGATGGCCCTGCGAGGTCAGCGTGCCCTTTCCGGGGCCGGACGGCGCAAGCAGACTTCTCCCGCGGGCGGGCAAGCGAGGCCGAGCGGCGGCATGTCTCGTGGCTCGGCGCGTGCCTGTCAGTGACCTTGCTTTCGAGGCAGCCCCGTCGTATCGTCCGGCTCGTAGTGCGCCGCGGCTACGCGGCAGGCGCGCGGCCCTCTGCGGCGTTGCTCGAAACGCAGTCCATTGGGATCGGAGGGAAGGATGGCGAGCAAGTTGAAGATCAAGGTCAATGGCCTTGTTCATTCGGTGACGGCGAGTCTTGATACGCCGTTGCTGTATGTGTTGCATAACGAGTTGCACCTGCACGGCCCCCGCTTTGGTTGTGGGTTGGCCCAGTGTGGTGCCTGCTCGGTGTTGCTTGATGGGAAGGAGATCCGCTCGTGTGTGACGCCGGTTGCCGCTGTTTCGGGCAAGGCGATCACGACGCTCGAGGGGTTGCCGGCGATGTGGTCGTCGGAACGCGGCACGGCGGCTGCTCCGACGGCGTTGCATCCGTTGCAGCAGGCGTGGATCGATGTGCAGGTGCCGGCGTGTGGTTACTGCCAGAACGGGATGATCATCCAGGCCGCCGATCTGCTGTCGAGGACCAAGCATCCGACGGGTGAGCAGATCCGGACGGCGATGAACGGCCATCTCTGTCGGTGCGGCACGCACAACCAGATCCTCGATGCGATCAGGCAAGCCGCCTCGGTGATGGCGAAGGGAGGCAAGTCATGACCGGGCTGTTGAAAGAGAAGGAGTTCTCACGCAAGGATTTCGTCAGGGGTGGCGGCGCACTCGTCGTCGGGCTCAGTCTGGCCGGTGCCGGGGTTGTAGCCAAGAGTGCGGGTGCGGCGGCTACTCCCCCGGCGGCCGCTGCTTCGCTCGGTGGTCCGTGGACGACGCCTGCGACTACGTCACTCGACTCGTGGCTGAAGGTGGGCCAAGACGGAAAGGTGACGGCGTTCGGCACTCACACGGATGCCGGTCAAGGCAATAAGACGGCGTTCTCTCAGATCATCGCGGACGAACTCGATGTTCCGTTCGAGTCGGTCACTTTGATCGTAGGCGATACGTCGATCACGCCGGACAACGGCAGCGTCGGCGCAGCGACTGGAGTCATCATAAATTCGCAGCCGCTTCGGTATGCAGCTGCGGAGGCGCGACTTGCGCTGCTCAAGCTCGCCTCGTCCCGCTTCGGCGTGCCGGTCGACAAGCTGTCGGTCAGCGACGGTGTCGTCAGCGTCACGGCCAACCCGTCGCAGAAGGCGACCTACGGCGAGCTGATCGGCGGTCAGAAGTTCAACATTACGCTCAACAGGGTCGATGTCAGCGGAAATCCCGAGAACGCACCGGTTAGAGCAGGGCCGGTGGCGTATGTCACGGGCAACGCGAAGTTGAAGGCCGCGAGCGAGTACAAGGTGATCGGCAAGTCGGTCCCGCGCCTCGACACCCCGGACGTGGTGACCGGGAAGCTCACCTACGCGCACAGCGTGCGCCTGCCGGGAATGGTGCACGCACGCCTTGTCCTGCCGCCGAGCCCGAGCTCGAATCTGGTGAAGATCAACGGTTTCAAAGGCGGGAAGCCCCCCGGATTGATCAGGGTCTTTTCGCAGGGCAACTTCGTCGCCGTCGTCGCCGAGCAGGAGTGGCAGGCGATCCAGGCGATGAGCAGCCTCGATGTTGTCTGGACAGACCCGGCTGCGGTGCTGACCGGAAACGGGAACCTGAATGGCTCTCTGAAGAGTTCGCCTCAGGTGTTTCCCGACCTGAACATCAGTCGCAATCCTCGAGCTGCGGGCCAGTCGAACAACCCGAACCGCGGAGACGTGAACGGCGCTCTGGCCAGCGCAGCCAAGGTCCTCCAGGCCGACTACTACTATCCGATGCATTCGCATGGATCGATCGGGCCGATGTGCTCGGTCGCTACTGTGAGCGGCGGGCAAGCAGTCGTGTTCTGCGGGACGCAAACCGTCACCGGAACGCAAAACGAGGTCGCAACGGTGCTCGGCATCGCCGCGAGCAATGTCCGCGTTATCTGGGCTCCAGGCAGCGGCACGTACGGCCGAACGCCAGACGACAGTGCTCCTGCAGCGGCGTTGATCTCCCGGGCGGTTGGGCGACCCGTTCGCCTACAGATGATGCGCCAGCACGACTTCTTGAGCGATCACTTTTTCCAACCCATGAACTTCCGGCACCAGGCCGGGATCGATGGCCAAGGCAATATCGTCGGGTGGAGCACGGAGATCTGGACGTGGGCAGATCCCGGAACGCGACCGACCCTGGCGGCATTGCTGAACGGGACCGGTCCGCCTGGGGGCTACGTAGCGCCTGGGGGCTACGCATCGCAAAGGCCTCAGGCATTCGGTGGTGGCGATATCAACGTCTATGAGTTCCCGAACGAATCGCTCGTTTATCATCAGGTGGCACCTCAGCTCCGCGTCAGGAGCGATTCTCTTCGGTCGCCTAGACGCATCCAGGCCAACTTCGCAGCGGAGTCGTTCATCGACGAGCTTGCGGCAGCGGCTGGGGCCGATCCGATCGCGTTCCGGATCCAGCAGATCAAGAACACGCAGAAACTCGTACCGACGATCCTGCCTGGCTTTGATCCATCGCACTATCAACGGCAACTCGCGACGGTCGAAGGCATTAGAACGATGATGAAATGGCAGTCCCGGCCCTCACCGGGGCCTGGCGCGAAGAGCTCCTCGAACGTCGTCACCGGTCGCGGAGTTGCGACGATGGGTAACTACACCAACGTCTTCGGTGCGATGGGCGCCGAGCTCGAGGTGAACAAGAAGACAGGGCGCATCCGCGTAACGCGGCTCCTCAACTACGTTGATGCGGGAGTGGTGATCAATCCCAAGGCAGCCAAGAACGTGGTCGCTCAAGGAGTCATCTTCGCTCTCAGCCGCACCCTTCATGAGGAGCTCAGGTTCGATAAGAAAAAGGTGCTCAGCACCGATTGGGTCACCTATCCGATCCTCCGGTTCGCCGATGTCCCCGACCAGGAGGTCGTGATCGTCAACAACCCGCAGTACTGGGGAGGCGGACTTGGTGAAGGAAACGAGATCATGGTCTCGGCTGCAGTCGGGAACGCGTTCTTCGACGCCACCGGCGTGCGCCTTCGCCAGGTGCCCTTCACGCCTGCCAGGGTCCGGGCATCGCTAAAGGCAGCTGGCGTGGCGTAAGCGAGCCGGCTCTTACCTGAACGAGAATGGGCCCGGCAACGGGCCCTTTCTCTGCCGTGGACGAGAAGCACCACCGGAAGGCGCAAGCCTCACCTCTACTCGCCCTTCTGCCTCGGCGGCGGCTCGGTCAGCGAGCTCGTCGCGCAGGACCCGTCCGACGAGCCCGCGTCCGTCTTGCTCGAGCGCATCCGCGCCGAGCGTGCGGCCAGTCCACGTGTGCCGCGACAACGTCCACGGTCTCGTAAGCCGCGACCTGTCTCCTGAGGAGAATCGTGGCCTGTAGGGGCTGAGCGCACGATCACGGATCAACCGATGAGCCGCGGCTGACCGAGTCGGGCCGTGTTACGTCAACGCAGAGGCGTTCGCAGGAGCTCGACGTTGCGGACCCAGACAGTCCCCGGGCCGTCGAACGCAACGTTGAGCCTGATCAGGTCCGGGCGCTCTCCGGCCTTGAGGTTGAACGGCACCTCGTACGACGACCAGCCGACGGTGCCCTTTGCCTTCTGGTGAAGGCCCTTCGAGAAGAACTCGCCGCGGCCGGGAAAGCGACACCACATCTCGAGATAGGCGCCACCCTCAACGTCGGCCGCGCGCAGCTCGACGCGGTAGGTCAGCAGGCAGCGCTCGACACCCGACTCGTCGAGCTCGAAGAGGCGGACGGAGCCCGCTTCGCGCGCCTCGATCCGCCATCCACCCTCGTCGGTCGAGATCCCGCGCTCGGTGATCGGCCGGTCGGAGGGCCCGAACGTCCGGAGTGTTTCGGGCGGACCGGCAGCCTCTGGCCGCTTGAACACCGATCTCAGCCGGTCCAGCACACGCTCATCGTAAGGATCGTGTCGAGAAGTATTCGACGCGACGTCGTTTAGTTTTCGACTTATCGACATGCCCGCGACCCCATGAGCAAGCAGAACGGCCTTGTCCAACGGTTGTGGAGCTGCTAGATGTGCGACCTGAAACGAACGGACGTTCGCGTTGCAACCTTCCAGCCGTCGGGACGAGGGGACAGCGAGAAGGGGTAGCTTTGGTGAAGCCGAGCGTTAGGTCGCGGCGCGAATGCGCTCGTCCTGCTTCTGGGCGAGCGGGATGACCTCGGTCGCGTCGATTCCGCCAGGAACGCCGAACGCGATGACCGAGGCGTAGATGGCGCCACGTCGCCAGAACAGCGCGTACGTCACCGCCTTGGTCCTTCCCACCTTGATGGTTGCCGCGCAAAGTAGAGCCTCGTCGCCGATCCGTTCAGCCAGCGAAAGACGCTTGAATGGCGCCTTGTCGCACTGCCGGACATCGTCTTCGTGCAACCTGTGTGCTCCCTTTCCGTCCTTGTAGAGGCTGGCCTCGCTTGTGATCGACACGGCGCCGCGTGAGAGGGCCTTAAGGGAACCCTCACGGAGAAAGGTCACCTCGTAGCCGGTTATCCGTCCCCATCTGTCGAGGGTCGCCTTGCTCCTGCTCGTTTCCGCGGCCACGCGAGCGTTCGAGCGCCAGCCGCTTTCAGCTCGATCGAGAGCAAACCCGGTCGGGACATCCGCCAATGTGAGAACCATCGCCGTGAGGTTCGGCTGTTTGATCGCCGACCCGTGGGACGATTGATCGCTGATCGCCCCGACGACGGCAAGGCACGCGGTTGTTACGGTTGAGCACCTCAGGAGGTATTGCAACGGGCTGCTTGGCACCGGGCGAGCCTAAAAGAGCGTCTGTTCGTACTTCAACCCGCCAGTGGGGTTGCGCGGCGCCCGGAGCCCCCGACGGCCGTGGACGCGCGCATCCCCCCGCCGGCGTCCGTACCCGGCCCGCGTTAGGCGAAACAGCGAGGGTCGGGCGAGTCGAGCATCTGGTCGCCCACGGGCCGCGGACCGCCACCGCGGCGCTACCCCGACTGCATCATTTAGGCCGATGCGACGACCTCTCGAACCTCGGCGCTCTCGACCGTGACCGAATCGGGCGCGGCGGCGCCGATTGCGCGCAGCCGGTCGCCCGCCGAACGTGCATTGTCCTCCGAGTCATAGATGACCATCGAGAGCCCGTTCAGCTTCCCACCGTCGGTCGACCACGTCCAGTAGCCAGTCTTGAAACCGGGGGCGGCCGAGAGCTGCGGCACAACCTGGCTGGTGAGCACTTCCCGAGTACGGTCAGTATCATGGATCATCACGCGCACGACGAGTGCGTGCATCTGGGCCTCCTTCACGCCGCTGCTGGAGCGTCGACTCTACGCTCCGCCTAGGGTCCTGTCGAACCACTCGACGGTGGCCGATTTCCGAGCCGCGAATAGATGCGCTGACTGCGGGTCATGGGCGGTCGCGGCGTTGGTTTCGAAGGTGCCCCCCTTCCCCTTCCCAGAGGCAGGCACTCTCGCCTGCGCGAGTGCTGCTCCTATGTCAAGGCGGGGGTGGTCTTGAGGGTGTTGAAGACGACGCGGGCGAGGAGTCGTTTGAGGCATCGGAGGGCTTCTCTGCGGCTCTTGCCCTCGGCTTGTTTGCGTTCGAGGTAGGCGCGGGCGTCGGCGTGGTAGCGGGACTGGGTGATCGCGATCCGGTGGAGGGCGGCGTTGAGTTGGCGGTTGCCGCCGCGGTCGAGGCGGTGCCGTTGGACACGGCCTGAGCTGGCTTCGAGCGGGGCGACGCCGCTGTGGCGGGCGAGCTGGGCGTCGGACTTGAAGCGGTCGACGGGGCCGATCTCGGCGAGCAGCTTCGCTGCGGTGACCGCGGCGCAGCCGGGGAGTTCGAGGAGTGCCGGCGCAGTCTCGGCGACGCGCCGTTCGAGCTCCTGGTCGAGCGCGGCGATCTCTCGGTTCAGCGTGCGGCAGCGCGAGGCGAGTTCGCGCGCGAGCTGCACTTGCAGCTCCTGCTCTTGGCGCGCGAGCCAGCGGCTCACCCGCTCAAGATGCGACGAGCGGCTGAGCATGCGCAGCGGAACGACGAAGGTCGGGTCGAGCGCGTGCAGGTGCCAGCGCAGCCGCTGCTGTGTCCGTCGCCGCTGGTCGACGAGGTTGTCGCGGTGGTCGACCAGCAGCTTGATCTCCCGGTAGACGCGCTCGTCCGGGCGCGGCCGGCTGAGATCCGGCTCTCTGAGCGCCGCCCGTGCGATCGCGAGCGCGTCGATCGGGTCCGACTTGCCGCGTGCCCTGCCTGCGCGTCGTTCGGGCACGGTCAGCTTCGGCGGCACCCGCACCAGCTCTTCGCCAACAGCGAGCAGCTGCCGCTCAAGCCAGCGCGTCAGTTGGCGGCAGTCCTCGACCGCCCACAGTCGCTGGTCGCTGACCCCGGATGCCCACGCAAGCAGCTCGTTGCTGCCGACTGGGATCACCTTCTCGCCGAGCGGTCGGCCCGCCTCGTCGACGGCCACAGCGGTGACTGAGTGCTTGTGGACGTCCAGTCCGATCACGATCATCAACATCACCCTCCAAGCCGTTGCGGGCGACCGGCGAGCGGACAGACCTCAATCGAGGCCAACGGCCACGCTCCTATCAGGTCACGCTCGACGGTCTCGGGACGGCGGCGGCGACACAGCACTGGACGGTCAGCCCTCGGGCGACATTCGGAATCGAGTCAGCCGCCGCCGCCCCGAGTCTGCGCCAGCTACCGGACGCTGCCACCAGACCGAGCATGACATTGAGCGCAGGAATGTTCCCAGCGTGGCTCGCGTGGGAGGCGTCGTAGGAGCAGCGGACATCCGGAGCGAACGAAGCGGCACACGAGCCGCTGGGCCGCGATTCCTCTTGACGAGCGGGGTGTCGTGGCGGCGGTGATCGCCGCCCGCTGCTGCGAATGACCTCGCGCGTGCGCATCGGTGTCATCGGCCTCGGCACGTTCGGCCAACGGCATCTCAGCGCCTACGCACGAGAGGCGGTGGAGGTGGTTGCAGTCGCCGATCGCGACCGCGAACGGGCACGTTCGGTGGCAGAACGCTTTGGCGTCGATCGCTGGTTCGGCGACGGCGCCGAGCTGATCGCGGAGTGCCGCCCCGACGGAGTTTCGGTCGTCACGCCGGCGGGGCACCACCTGGAGCCGACCCTGGCGGCGCTGTCGCACGGCTGCGCCGTGCTCCTCGAAAAGCCAGTCGCGACCTCGAGCGTCGACGTCCGAGTACTCGAGGCGGCCGCTGCCGATTCGAGCGCGTTCGTGATGCCCGCGCATATCATTCGCTTCGCCACACCGTGCGTCGCGCTCAGAGCCCGTCTGGCCGAGGGCGCCGTCGGCCGGCTCCTTGCCATCCACTCCAGCCGCGACCGGGGCCGCGACCATCTAGAGCTCTACCCGGACGTCCACCCGGCGCTGATGACGCTGATCCACGATATCGACCTCGCGCTCTGGATTTCCGGCGCGCCGGCGCTGAAGGTGACCGCCCACGAACGCGGCGACGGCGCACCGGCGCTCGTGTGGGCCCACGTCGAGGCCGGCGATGGCAGCCTCTGGTCGCTGCGTACGAGCTGGCTTCTGCCCGCCGACGCGTCCGTCGCCGATCGTGTCGAGGTCTACGGCTCCGACGGAGCCGAGGTGGTCGAGCTGACACCCGATTCGTACGACGCGGCGCTCGACGCCGAGATCGCCCACTTCTGCACGTGCATCAGGAAGGCGGAAGCGTCGAGGGTCGTCACGCTGGCCGAGGCGGCGCACGGAATCCGCGTCGCGGAGGCAGTGATCGTGTCCGCTGACCACGGCGGCAGTCCGGTCGACGTCTCCGGCTGATGGCACGAGGGTTCAAGAGCAGCAGTGCCCTGAACGCGTCGGCGTCCACTCCGAGCCCGACCTGCGCGTTCAGCTCGCCACCCTCGTGACGGCCGCGCGAGTCGACGTTGGTCGCAGACTGAGCGTGCCCGCCTCGAACAATTTTCGCCGTCGAAGGGGGAGTACGCACGCAAAATCCGAACTTTGACGCGCGCCGCTGGCGTTCCGAAACGGTCGCACCGGGAATACGTTGGAGAAGGACTCTGCGGCACCGGCGCGATGACGGACGACGACGCCAATGCCCGCTTCCGACACGAGCGTGAACGCCTGAGTCAGCTGCGTCAGCAGTGGGAAGCCGCGGGTCGGCCGTTCACGACGTTGGGCGCCCGCGGAACCGAGATCGAGCACCCGCTGCACAAGGTGCTGCGGTTCCAGGAGATCCTCGTGGAGCGGCTCGCTGCGCGGGCTCGGCCTGGTCGTGTCTGCCGTCCGCCGACTGCGGTGCCTGGGGTGCCTGCGCCGCCTGCCCGAGCCTCCACCGACGCATCCGCCCGTCGCGGGCCCGCCTCCAAATCAGCGTGACGGCCTCCGATGGCTCGCCAGGCCCGTCGCGCCGCTGCGCGTTGGCTTCAGCGGTACCTCGCGGAGAAGCCGGTGACAATCGAGGGTGCCGCGTTCGTCGCCGGGCTGTCTGGCCGCGTTAGGCGGACCGATGGGCTACGCGGCCTCGACGACGAGCACCGTGTACGTCTCCGGGTCGTCTGCCTCCAGGCGGTCGACAACTCGCAGGTTGGGCTCGTCTCTGCGGTAGATCACCGAGCGAAGGGGCCAGTCCCTCCGATCGAGCTCGAGTAGGCCGAGTGTGTCCCCGTCTCTTGTCACGGTCGCGAAGAGCGGCATGCACTCCTTTGGATCGGCAAGTCCGTGCCTTGGCTTTAGCCGACCACCCGAGGCGTTCGAGGAGTGCAAGGGCGCTCTTTTCAGCCTGGGCGCGGCCAGTGGGGTGGAGGCGACGGACATTGTCGCTGCGCGCGACGCGGCGCTGGACGAGCGTGTGAGCGTCGCGCTCGTCGAGCAGCCGTACCGCGTGGCGGGGAGGCGATCACCCGCGCCGGCGCGTCAGCTCGACCCGGCGTGGATCGCGGTGGTGGAGCACCTCCTCGCGGACCGGGTCCGCGGCCTGCCGCCCGTGGTCGGCGGGCGCTCGCTCGGCGGACGGGTCGCCTGCCGCACCGCCGCAGCGACCCGCGCAATCGGCGTCATCTGCCTCGCGTTCCCGCTGCAGCCCCCGCGGCGATCAGCGGAGAGCCGACTGGCCGAGCTCGACGCGGTGGCGGTGCCGACGCTCGTCGTCCAAGGCGAGCGAGATCCGTTCGGCATCCCACCCCCGGGGCCGCAGCGCGAGGTCGTGCTCGTCCCGGGCGATCACGGCCTGAAGGCCGACCTCGAGGCCGTGGGCTACGCGGTGCAAGGCTGGCTGCACGGGCTGCTCGCGCGATGACCGTTCCAGGGGGCGTTGCCGGTCGCCGATCGAGGAAGTTCCGCCAAACTACTGCCGAAGCGGCCTGACACGACACTGCCCGAAATCCGAACAACGGCCCAGGAGGCCGAGTGATGAACCAAGGCGTCCCACTTCCAACCCGCAGCGGGCCTCCGCCCGAGACGATCGGACCCCGCCCCCACGCACAGGTCTCACAGCAGTCTCCGCCGAGGCTCCACCGCCAGCTTGCCACCCGCGCGCTCGAGCTCCAGGGAGTGAGCGGGGCCGACAGCCTCGTCTCGGTGCCGGGAGCGCTTGCCTTCGTCCTCGACGAGCAGAGCGCAGGCGGACCGCCGGACGCGTTCCAGGCCGGCCGCGAGTTCGCCCATCTGCACCCGCAGAAGGATGGGAGCCTGCACATGACGCTTCCCTCCGAGGTCGCAAGGGAGGCGTATGAGAAAGGCTGGGGGGAGCCGCATCCCCACAGCGGGACACCGCTCATCTTCGGCCCCCGCGACGACGAAGAGCTCGAAGTCGTATGGCAACTGCTGCAGGCGTCGTACACGTTCGCCAAGGGCACCGCCTCTGCTGAGCGCTGAAGGGTTACAGGCTCGCACCACGCAGGCGTGCACCCCCACCGTCAGACCCCGCTCGTCGGTGAGACCACGTACCGGCTCCGCGCCCCCAGCTCCCGACGCCGTCGCTCCGCCCGCTCATACTCGGCGTCGCCGCGGGCGTAGAGTGCGCAGTAGACGCGACGCCCGGTCACCGGGTCGAGCGACCATGTGAGCAGCGCGTCCACAGCGGGCGGCCGATCGGCAGGAGTGTCAGCGTCCGTCGATGGAAGCGTCTCATCGGGACGCGCGTCAGGCGCAGGTACGGCCATGTCGAAGTCCGGGACGAACAGACCGGATCTACGCGGCCGGAAGCGCAACCGGCTCCTTGCCCTCGTCCTTGACCACACCGAACAGCACCGCGCTCGCCGCGCCTCCCCTCACTCCCACGGCATCCGATCCTCCCACGGCCCCGGACCTTCCACCCGGGCCCGCAGCATCTCCACCGTCGGCAGCATCAGGTGCTCCGTCTGCCGCTTGAACTGCGCCTCCCAGTCGATTGGCGGAGACGCCGGCTCCGGTACGACCAATTGGTCGGGCGCGTGTTCAGTACTGGTCGAAGTACTGGGCGTGACGCACCGGGACTCCGACACTTCCGAAGCCACCCCACCGGGGCCGGGGTGCCCTGCCTACGTCACCTTGGACTGGCTTCCTCCATGAGAAGACACCGCCTTTAGCGGGGCTTTCTTGAGTGGGCCGGGCTGGGATCGAACCAGCGACCTTGGGATTAAAAGTCCCCTGCTCTACCGACTGAGCTACCGGCCCGCGATACTTGCCTCGTGGGCAAAGGGTACGCGGAAGGTTCTGCGGTCGAGGAGAGGCTCGCTGCGCTCGAGCGCGGCGACGAGCTCCGCCGGTCGCTCGACGCGGGGCGGGCGGCCGTCTACGCCTCGACGGAGGACGAGCCCGAACGGCACTTCATCGGCTGGGCCGACGAGGTCGACGCGGACGAGCTCTTTGCCTCAGGACGTGCGTGGGGAATTCAGGTCGTCCGTCGCGGTTCGTAGCTCGCTCTCCCACTCGTCGAGCAGCCGCTCGACGTGGTGGCGCTGGACGTCGGAGAACTCGAAACGCGCGACGATCCGGCGCGCCTCGGCCGGGTCGTCGTTCTCGATCGCGGCCTCGAGGTGCTCGCGGAACGTGTCGGGCTGGCGCAGCTGGCGCCGGAGCCAGCGCCTCAGGCTGACCTTCGTCGCGCCCCTCACCGGCTCCAGGCTCACTGTGTCTCCCGCCGCTCCGTGACGAAGCCGAGCCGCTCGTAGAGCTCGACGGCTCCAGTCGGGTTGTCGGCGTTCACCTTCAGCCCGACCCGCTCGACTCCCCTCCGGGCGAACTCGGCGAAGCCCTGGCGGACGAGCGCCGCTCCGAGCCCGCGACCGCGCTCGGAGGCACGCACCGCGAGATCCTTGAGCCAGCCGCTCGACCAGAAGAGGGCGCAGCCGGCGAGCTCGCCGTCGCGCACGGCGAGCCACCAGACGGTTGGATCGAACTCGGCGTCGCCGGTCATGAAGCGGAGCCAGTCGTCGTGCGCCCGCGGCGCGTGCCGGCTGTCCCACGCAACGTATGCCTCGTCGAGCAGAGCGTGCACCGGCTCGCCGTCGTCTGCGCCGAACGTCCGCACGGAGATCCCGGCCGGCCAGGCGGGTTCCTGCTCCTCGCCCGCGAGCGGCCGCCACATGACGAGCACGTCCCCCACGGAAGAGATTGTCGCGGCCCGCCGCTACTCTGGCGCGAGGCCCCCATCGTCTAGCGGCCTAGGACACCGGCCTTTCACGCCGGCGGCACGGGTTCGAATCCCGTTGGGGGTATCAAGAACCGCACCGCTCCGCGGAACCCGACGCTACACAGCATGGTTACGTGGGTCAGATGTGCCAGGAATGCCGGGTTTGCTCATGCGGTGCCACCCCGGTGCCACCTCGAGACTCACGTGACCTTCGTCGTCCGCAACGACCGCCACCGGGTCTCGGCTCGCAGCCAAAAGGGCTACGCTGTCTCAGCTGGCCCTGTGCGCCAGGACACCGGCCGAGGCCCAAATAGACGTCAACGCGCGTTGCGCGCGAGACGAGAGAGCCTCGGCGAACAGAGTTCGACTTGCAGGGCCAGCCTTCTGTGTCCTGAGGTCAGAGTGATTCTCGAAGCGCCGCCGCCGCCGCTTGTATGCGTGCGCTGACCTCAGCCAGCTCTCGCGCGGCAAGATCAATCCGCTCGTGCTGTATCTCCGCGCGTTGTTGCTGGGTGTCAGCGCGCCTCTGCTCGCGATCGCCGCGCGCCTGCTCGCGGTCAGCGCGATCACGTAGCTCCGAGAGCTGGCCCGCCATCTCCTCCACTTTGTGTGTGAGGTCGGCCAGCTGTCCGGCCACGTGAGCTATGTCGTCGTCGACTGTGATGGCTGCCAGATTCTAGGTCAGAGCGGCGTAACAGTCAGCGCCCCTGCGAGGCGTAGTAGCGGGCCCGCTGATCGAGACGTCGCGTACGGGGAGCCGAGAAGCTGCCACAGCAGGTCCTGGCGTTGCGTGTCGGGTAGAGCCGCGAGGGCGGATTAGTGCGACCTCGCCTGGGTAGCTGCCACGTCCTCCCGACCACGAGATCGCAATGTGCGGCTACTCGATCGGCTCGACGACCAAACCTGCGAACACTTCCGGGTCGTCGACGCAGCCAAGAGACCCGCACGTGCCTCCAGTCGTCAGGCGCCGGCGTCGCCGATAGCCCCAAGGGGAGTGCGCGCGGCCTGTCGCCGTCAGCGGCGCGAACGAACCGACAGCTCCGCACCGCGCCACCGCTCGCGGAGGGGTGCCGCTTCCGGACCGCGCGACCCGACTTCATGCAGCTGCTGATCCTCGCGGCCTGCGCCGCCCTCATCGTCGTTCGCGCGGCCGTCTTCACTGTCGTCGGACGCTTGCTCGAGCAGCTCATCCCATGAGTAGCCGCCAACGAGAGCGATCGTGGTCATCAGCCCGCTTGCCCGCAACGTCATCACAGCCCTTCTTTCGGATGTTTGTCTCCCTCGCGCTCACGATTAGCCCGCAATGCAAGCTGGTCGACAAGGATTGGTTAACTTTTTCCGTGTCCGGCCTGCGACGTTGCGGCTTGCGGGAAGGCGAGGCCAGAGAGCATGTGCGATGATGTGAGCCAACTGCTGTTCTCTCCTTCGCGCTGACCTCTGATCCGGCCACTGCGCCGGAGGGAGCGGAAAGAGGGGAACCGATGGTTCCAACTACTCGCGTCAGCACGCGGCATTGGGTTCGAGCCGACAAATCGTCCTTCTGCCCGAAGTGTGGCGGGCGCGCCCTTCTCAAGACCGCGGATGGACACACCCACTGTGTCGCCTGCACATACGGGCCACTCAAACGACCCCAACGCGTGTCGGTATCGGACGCATGACTCCGACCGTCACGAAGCTGCAAAGCGCTTCGGAGGACGTCCGCTGCACGGGGTGTGGGTACCAGATCGCCGTTCCGAAGCCGCATCCTGTTTGCCCGATGTGCGGCCTTCGTTCGTGGGAGCTCATCAGAGTCGCGGCGGAGTCCGCACGCTCTGCGAACGCCGGCTAACCGGGCCGAGTTGCGACCCGCCTCGAAGAGGCAGAGAGCAGCCGGGTTGGAATTCCGTTAGGGGTACTGCCTCGCGAGGCGGCCGAATAGCATCGGCGGGTCGTGGGGACGGGAGCAGACGTTGTCGTCATCGGCGGCGGGCAGGCCGGCCTGGCGACGAGCTACGAGCTCGCGCGGGCCGGGGTCGAGCACGTCGTGCTCGAGCGCGGCCGGATCGGACAGACCTGGCGCGAACGGTGGGACAGCTTCTGCCTGGTCACACCGAACTGGACCGTGCGGCTCCCCGGCGGCCACTACGACAGGGACGACCCCGATGGCTACATGCCGCGGGACGAGATCTGGGCGTTCCTCGAGCGGTATGCAGCCGGGTTCGGCGCGCCCGTGCGCGAGGGCGTCGAGGTCACGTCGCTCGCGCCCGCGTCGGGCGGCGGGTTCCTGCTCGCGACCTCGGACGGCGAGCTTCGTGCCGCGCAGGTCGTCGCCGCGACGGGCTCGTACCGGCAGTCGCATCGGCCCGCCGTGGACGGCCTCCCGGCCGACCTGCTCCAGCTCGACGTCGAGGGCTACACCAACGAGGGCGAGCTGCCCGCCGGCAAGGTGCTCGTCGTCGGGAGCGGCCAGTCGGGGTGCCAGATCGCCGAGGAGCTCCATGAGGCCGGCCGCGAGGTGTTCCTCTCCTGCGGCCGCGCGCCGTGGTGGCTGCGCCGGGCCGGCGGCCGTGACCTGATGTGGTGGGGGCTCGAGACCGGCTTCCTCGACGGCACGACCGATGCCCTGCCCGCGCCCGAAGCCCGGCTCTTCGCCAACATCCTCGCGACGGGGCACGGCGGCGGGCACGACCTGCACCTGCGAACGCTACGGGCTGCGGGTATCGAGCTCCTCGGTCACTTCGTCGGGGTCGAGGGGAGGCACGCGCGCTTCGCGCCCGACCTCGGCGAGAGCGTCGCCTGGGGTGACGAGCGCTACCGCCAGTTCTCCGGCCTCGTGGCGAAGCTCGCCGCCGAGCGCGGGCTGCCCGACCCCGAGCTGCCCGAGCCGGAGCCGTTCGACGGCCGCTCGCCCGAGACCGTCGACCTGACCGGGTTCGGCGCGGTCGTGTTCGCCGGCGGCTTCCGGCCGGAGTACAGCGCGTGGATTCAGGTGCCCGGCGCGTTCGACGAGCTCGGCTTTCCGGTGCACGTCGACGGGGCGAGCACTGTGGCCCCGGGGCTCTACTTCGTCGGCGTCCACTACCTGCGCAAGCGGAAGTCGTCACTCCTCTGCGGCGTCGGCGAGGACGCGGCGATTGTCGCGGCCGCGATCGCGGGCTAGATCTTCTCGCGGCGAGCGCCGTGAATCAGGCGCAGTCTCGGCCGCCGCTCCCGCTTGGCCTCCGGATCGACCAGCGACAGCGCTGCCGCTGTCTCGCGCGCGAGACGGTGGATGGCGGCCCTCCGCTCGGCGGGCGACGGTCCCCGCGGATTGCCTGGAGGCCCGGATTCCACCTGCCTCCTATCGGCAGCTCAGCGGCGCTTCCTAAGTCGACGTTGCGCGGTTAGCCCGGCACGCGGGCGGCGACGATCGCGAGCGCGTAAGCGGCAGCGTCGGACTCGCTCATCGCTCGACCGGCCGCCCAAGCTGCCGCGATCGCCGGCTCGTCGGCCCGGTCGTGGACGGGCGCGGTCGCGTCGTCAAGCACTGCGCGTTCGGACTCGTCCGCGAGGAACACACCGAACCCGGTCTGCTTGTCGATCCTCTCAGCGGCCCCGATCATCCGAGCTGCTGCATCGAGTTGTCCGCCGGCTGCTTCGGTGGCGGCGAGGCCTCGCAGCGACTGCGATATGGCGTGAAGGAGGCCTTGCTTGACTCCGATGTTCAGGCCCTCGGCGAAAAGCGTCACGGCATCCGCGTGACGGCGCTCGCGGAGCTCGAGGATGCCCAGGTCGAGAAGAACGGGTAACAGGTCGTAGTCGCTGCCGGATGCACGGGCCCAGGCGATGCTCTCGTTCAGGAGCTCTCGGGCGCGCGAGTAGTCGCCGCGTCTCAGCATGAAGATCGCTCGGTCGGAGCTCACCATGAATGCGCCGCGCCTGTCGCCGAGTTCACGGAACATCGCCTCCGCCTGCTCGGCGAGTGAGTCAGCCTCGGTGTCGTCGCCGCTCATGTCGGCGATCACGCTCAGGAAGCGGACGATCCGAGCGCGTGCGAGGGCATCGTCAGGTCCGTCGCCGTGCCGAGCTTCGAGCGCCAGCCGGAAGAGCTCGTCTGCACGGCGAAGATCGAGACGCCAAAACGCAACCATCCCGGCGCATTGCCAGGCTCGTGCCCGAAGCCAAGTGGGCAGATCGGGTGCCAGACGCACTGCCTCATCCGCCCAATCCGCGCCCTCGCGAACATGACCGCGGGTTCCCCAGAAGAAGCGCAGGTTCCAGGCGAGACCGATGAAGGACTCTCGATCGTTGGCGGCGAGCTCGCGTAACGCCGCGCGGAAGTTGTCGAGATCGGGGTCGAGCCGAAGCAAGTCGAGTTCGCCCAGGTGAGGGTCGACGGTCACGCGTTCGTCGATCGTCGCGAACCACTGAGCGTGCCGGCGCCTGAGCTCGTCAGCTTCGCCGCTTGCTTCGAGCCGTTCGAGGGCGTAGGCACGAATCGTCTCGAGCATGGTGAAGCGGGGTTCGCCGTCGGGTTGCTCCTTCTGGCGGAGCAGGTTGTCGTCGACGAGGGTCGCGAGGCCGGCGAGGAAGTCGTCGCTGCCGCAGACGGCTTCGGCTGCCTCGGGGGTGCAGCCGCCGTGGAAGACGGCGAGGCGCGCGAAGAGCGCTTGCTCTTCGGGGTCGAGCAGGTGGTAGCTCCAGTCGATGGTCGCGCGGAGTGTCTGTTGGCGCGCGGGCATGTCCCTCGGGCCGCCGGCGAGGAGGTCGAGGCTCTGTTCGAGCCGGGCGAGCAGCGCCTGCGGGGGGAGGAGCTTTGTGCGGGCGGCCGCGAGCTCGATCGCGAGTGGGAGTCCGTCGAGGCGGACGCAGATCTCGGCGACGGCGGGCGCGTTCGCGTTTGTGACTTCGAAGTCGGCCTTGACGGCCTGGGCGCGTTCGATGAAGAGCGCGACCGCTTCGTATTGTGAGAGCGATCCGGGTTCGGGTAGGTGGGCGGGGTCGGGGAGGGCGAGCGGCGGCACGTGGTATTCGTGCTCTCCGGAGAGGTGTGCGGGCGTGCGGCTGGTGACGAGCAGCTTCAGCTGTGGCGCGGCGGCGAGCAGCTGCCCGAGCACAGGCGCCGCCTCGGCGACGTGCTCGAGGTTGTCGACGACGAGCAGCAGCTGCTTTTCGGAGACGAAGCGCTCGAGGGTCTCGGTGAGAGGAACTGCGGCAGCTTCACTGACCCCGAGCGTCTGTCCGATTGTCGGGAGGACGAGCTCGGGATCCTCGATCGGGGCCAGAGCGACGAAGTAGACGCCGTGCGGGAAGTCCTCGACGAGCTCGGCGGCAGCCTGGAGCCCGAGCCGGGTCTTGCCGGCCCCGCCCGGTCCGGTGAGCGTGAGCAGACGCACGTCCTCCCGCCGCAGCAGTTCCGCGACCGCGGCCAGCTCGCGCTCGCGTCCGATCAGCGGCGTGGGCTGGACGGGCAGGTTCGTCGGACGGTTCTCGAGCGTGCGCAGGGCGGGGAAGTCGTTCCGGAGGCCCTCGATCGCGAGCTGTGAGAGCCGCTGCGGCCGCTCCAGGTCTTTGAGCCGGTGCTCGCCAAGGTCGCGCAGCGCCACCCCGTCGGGAAGCTCGTTCTCGACCAGCTCCCGCGTCGACTGCGAGATGAGCACCTGCCCGCCGTGGCCCGCCGAGCAGATCCGTGCGGCGCGCGGCACGTCGAGCCCGACGTAGCCGGTCGGCCCGAGCAGCGGCTCCCCGGTGTGGATGCCCATCCGCGCCTGGATCTCGCCGCCGTCGAGCACCCGCTGCGCCTGTGCGGCTGCCTGGACAGCGCCGGCTGCAGTCGGGAACGCGACGAAGAACGCGTCGCCCTGGGTGTCGACCTCGCGACCGCCCGCATCCGCGAACGCACCGCGCAGGAGGCGGCGATGCTCTTCCAGCAGCGCCGCGTACTCCGTGGTCCTGAGCACGGGTCAGCAGCTCGGTCGAGCCTTCGATGTCGGTGAGCAGGAAGGTGACCGTCCCGGTCGGGAGATCGCGCGTCGAGCGTGCGGGCGCAACCAGGTCGAGCGAGGCGTCGTGGGTAAGGATCGCCTTCTCGAGCTCGCGCAGCGTCTGGCTCGGCTCGAGGCCGAGCTCGTCGACGAGCGTCGCGCGCGCATCGTGGTAGGCGGCGAGCGCGTCGGCCTGCCGGCCCGACCGATACAGAGCGAGGATCAGCAGCTCGCGCAGGCGCTCGCGCAGCGGATGCTCCCGAACGAGCGCCTCCAGCTCGCCCACTACCTCGGCGTGGCGGCCGAGCGCCAGGTCCGCCTCGAGACGCTGCGTAAGCGCGACCAGCCGCAGCTCCTCCAGCCGACCGATCTCGTCACGTGCAAAGTCTTCGAACCGAAAGTCCGCGAAGGCGGGACCCCGCCAGAGCTCGAGCGCCTCCCGCAGCACACGGCCTGCCTCCTCGGCGGCACCGCTTGCAAGCAACGTGCCGCCTCGCTCGAGCAGGCTCTCGAACCGCTCCCGATCGAGCGCACCTTCTTCGACACGGACGACGTAACCGAGCGCATGCGTCTCGATCACGCCCTCGCCGAGCGCCTTTCGCAGCTCCGAGATCCTGACCTGGACTGCCTTGCTCGCGGTCGCGGGCGGACGCTCACCCCACAGGGCATCGACGAGCCTCTCCGTCGGCACCGGCTCACCGGCGTGAAGGAGAAGAACGGCCAGCACAGCGCGCTGCTTCGGAGCCCCGAGCGACACCTCACGACCGTCCTTCCAGACCTCCAGCGGGCCCAGAACGCCGAACTCCATCCGACGAACGTACACCCGCCCGGCGCACGGAGCGAGCGGCGATTCCGGCCGCGGAGCTTGCCTACCGGCAGCCGGTGTGGACGCGGCCGTTGCAGGTGCGGCCGTTCAGCATCGTCACCGAGTTCGAGCCGGCATTCGTGACGTAGACCGTGTTCGTCAGCTCGTCGACGGCGACCCGGCGCGGGCTGACGCCGACGGGCGCCACCGCCGCGCGCCGGCCGCAGCCGGTGTGCACGGTGGCGTTGCAGCGCGCACCGTCGATCACGCTGACCGTGTTCGCCACCGTGTTCGCGACGTAGACCGTGTTCGTCGCCTCGTTGATCGCGATTCCGCGTGCTCCGGGGCCGGCGAGCGCGCGCACCGGCGTCCTGCGACACCCGCTCGTAGTCCGCGCGTTGCAGGTCGTGCCGTCGATCACCGAGACGTCGCTCGAGCCCTCGCCGGTCACGTAGATCGTGTTCGTGCGCGAGTTGACCGCGATCCCACCCGGGGTCTGGCCGACGTTGATCGTGACCGGCCTGCGCCGGCAGCCGCTCACCTTCCGCGCGTTGCAGGTTGCGCCGTCGATCACAGAGACGGTGTGCGCCCCGAGGTTGGTGACGTAGATCGACCGCGTCGCGGCGTTGAGGGCGAGCGTGAACGGCTCGGGCCCGACCGAGACCGTCGCCCGCGGACGCCCGCAGCCGGCGGTCGAGAGCGCGTTGCACCTCCTGCCGTCGATCACCGAGACGGTGTTCGAGCCGCCGTTTGCGACGTAGATCGTGTCGCTCCTCTCGTCGATCGCGAGGAACTGCGGTCGGTCTCCGACCGGCACCGTCGTCGGCGCGACCCCGCAGCCGGCCGTGTGCGCGGCGTCGCACCGGCGGCCGTTCACGACTGCCAGCGTGCCCGAGAAGTTCACGACGTAGACCGTGTTCGTCGACTCGTCGACGGCGACCCCGATCGGGTCGGCGCCGGCCGTGACGGCGGTCACCTGCTGCCGGCAACCGCTCGAATCGCGGGCGTTGCACGTCTTGCCGTCGAGCAGCGAGAGGGTGTGCGTGGTGCCGTTTGCGACGTAGATCGTGTCCGTCGCAGAGTTCAGCGCGATCCCGGTCGGGAAGCCGCCGACCGGGATCTGCGGATGGACCGTCTGACCGCGCACTGTCGTCCCGGTCGGCGCGTCGATCAGCGCTACGAGCGCGAGCACGCCGATTGCCCGAAACCACATCGCCCAAGCGTAAGCGCGACGGGATCAGTGGGGGCAAGGTCAGCCGGCGAGGAACGGCGAGCCGGCCTGCCGGCCGCTCACGAAGCTCTTCTCCGCGACCCAGCCGCCGTCGACGGGGAGGGCGACGCCGGTCACATAGGCCGCGAGGTCGCTCGCGAGGTAGAGCGCCGCGTTCGCCACGTCGCTCGGCGTCCCGACCCGTGCGAGCGGCACCACCGCCGCGAGGCCGCGCTCGAACGAGTCGTCGGCGAAGTAGCGCTCGGTGAGCGGGGTGCGGACGACGCCGGGACAGATCGCGTTTACGCGGATGGCGTCGGGGGCGAAGTCGCAGGCGAGACTCTTCGTGAGCCCGACGACGCCGTGCTTGGTCGCGCTGTAGGCCGGGCGGTTCGCGATCCCGATCAGGCCGGCGACCGACGAGACGTTGACGATCGAGCCGCCGCCCGTCACCCGCATTCGCCGCGCCGCTTCCCGGCAGCAGTGGAAGACGCCGCTCAGGTTGATCGCGACGACGTCGTCCCACTCCTCGGACGGGAGCGAGTAGGCGTCGGCGATCTCCCGGACGCCCGCGCACGTGACGAGGACGTCCACCCGGCCGGCCTCGGCGACGACCTGCCCGACCGCCCGCTCGATGTCGGCCGGCACGCGCACGTCTGCCTGGACGAAGAGCGGGTCGCGGGCGCCGCCCTGCTCGAGTGCGGCGACCAGCGCGTCGCCCGCCGCAGGGTCGAGATCGAGGCCGGCGACGCGGGCGCCCTCGCGGGCGAACACCGCGGCGATCTCGCGGCCGATGCCGCCACAGGCGCCGGTGACGAGCGCGACTCGACTCTCGAGGAGTATCTGTCCCTCCCGGTACTTGCAGACCTGCCGTTGGCGCCACGGGCGGCGCCGAAGTAGCCTGACCAGTATGGGCCTCTCGGCGGCGGGCACTCGAGGGCTTCCGGCGTGAACACCGGTGCGACGACCGTTGCCGTGCTCGACCGGCCGTCCGACCGGCCTCCCCTCGTCGAGCAGTACCGGCGGATGCTGCTCATCCGCCGTTTCGAGGAGCGGGCGGCGGAGCTCTTCAAGGAGGGCGTCATCTTCGGCACGGCGCACAGCTGCGTCGGCCAGGAGGCGATTGCGGTCGGCACGGCCGGGGTCATGCGCGAGTCGGACTACCTCGTCGGCCATCACCGCTCGCACGGGCACCTGATCGCCGCGGGCGCGGATCCGCGCCGGATGATGGCCGAGATGTTCGGCAAGCGCACCGGCTACTGCAAGGGGCTCGGCGGGTCGATGCACATCGCCGACCTCTCGCTCAACATCCTCGGCTGCAACGGGATCGTCGGCGCGGGGATCCCGCACGCGTGCGGGGCGGCGCTGACCGCGACGCTACGCGACTCGGGACAGGCGGTGATCGCATTCTTTGGCGACGGCGCTGCCGGCCAGGGCGCGGTCCACGAGGGGATGAACCTCGCCGCCACCTGGAAGCTGCCGGTCGTGTTCGTCTGCGAGAACAACCAGTTCGCGCTCTCGGCCGACTGGCGGGCCCAGCGGGCGGTGGTCGACCTCGCGAGCCGCGCTCCGGGCTACGGGATGCCGGGCGAGGTCGTCGACGGCAACGACGTGCTCGCGGTCGAGCATGCGGTCGCCCGCGCGCTCGCGACCGCGCGCTCGGGCGGCGGGCCGACGCTCCTCGAGATGAAGACGTTCCGTCGCATGCAGCACTCGATGCGGGCAAACCTGCCGGACGTTCGCGACCCGGCGGTGGTCGAGGAATGGGAGGCGAGGGACCCGCTGCCACGCTTCGAGAACCTGCTCCGGGAGCTGCGCGAGCTCGACGAGGCGCGGCTCGCCGCGATCCAGGGAGACGTGGAGGCCGAGCTCGAGGCTGCGATCGAGGCCGCCCTCGGTGACGAGGATGCGAGCGCCGCCGATCTCGTCCCGGCGGTGTTCGCGCCGCACCGCCAGCACCCCGAGCCGCCGCCGGCCGGCGAGCGCGAGCTCGGCTTCGTGGCCGCGATCCGCGAGGCGCTCGACCTCGAGCTCGACGCCGACCCCGACGTGATCGTGATGGGCGAGGACATCGGCCGGGTCGGAGGCCTCTTCCGTGCCACCGAGGGCCTCTACGAGCGATACGGCCCCGAGCGGATCCGCGACACGCCGCTGACGGAGAGCGGCTTCGTCGGCTGCGGCATCGGCGCAGCGCTCACCGGCCTCCGTCCCGTCGTCGAGCTCCAGTTCTCCGACTTCACGGCGGTCGCGTTCGACCAGATCGCGAACCAGGCGGCCAAGCTGCGCTTCATGATGGGCGGGCAGCCGACCATGCCGCTCGTGCTGAGGGCGATCTCGGGCGGCGGCCTGCGTCTCGGCGCCCAGCACTCGCAGAGCCTGGAGGCGCTCTTCGCGCATCTGCCGGGCCTTGTCGTCGTGATGCCGTCGAGCCCGTACGACGCGAAGGGACTCCTCGCCGCCGCGATCCAGGACGACAACCCGGTGATCTTCCTCGAGCAGAAGCTGCTCTTCTTCGACGACCCGGCACCGGTGCCCGAGGAGCGGTACGCGATCCCGCTCGGCGAGGCCCGGGTCGTGCGCCCGGGCGACGACGTGACGGTGGTCGCGCTCGGCGCCACCGTGCCGCACGCGTTGCGAGCCGCCCGCGAGCTCGAGGGAGACGGTGTGAGCGTCGAGGTGATCGACCCGAGGACGCTCGTCCCGCTCGACACCGCGGCGATCGCCCGCTCCGTCGCGAAGACGAGCCGCCTCGTCGTCGCCCACGAGGCGGTCGAGTTCTGCGGCTTCGGCGCCGAGATCGCCTCGTACGTCGCCGAGCACTGCTTCTGGGACCTCGACGCTCCCGTCGTGCGCGTGGGCGCGCCGTCACACCCGGTGCCGTACCACAAGGAGCTCGAGCTCGCGACCCTGCCCGGACCGGCCGACATCGCCGCGGCGGTGCGCAGCGTCGTCGACTGAGCTCTAGTCGGCGGGTGCTTCGACCGGGCGCGGCGGGCGGACGAGCAGGATCTTCGCGATCGGCGCCGGGAACCACCAGTTCGCCTCGCCGAAGAGGCGGATCATCGACGGGACGAGGACCGATCGGATCAGCGTCGCGTCGATCAGGATCCCGGCGGCGAGGCCGATGCCGAACTGCTTGATGTCGGGGCCCGGCCCCGTCGAGAGCGCGAAGAACGCGAACACGAGCACGAGCGCCGCGCTCGTCACGAGCTTGCCGGTGCGCGCGAGGCCGATCGAGATCGCGGCCGCCGTGTCGTGCGTGTCGTCGTAGGCCTCGCGGATCCGGCTGACGATGAACACCTCGTAGTCCATCGAGAGCCCGTAGAGGAACGCGAAGATCATCAGCGGGATCCACGAGATCACCGCGTCGGTCGCCTTGATGCCCCAGATCGACTCGCTGCCGTGGCCCTGCTGGAAGATGAAGACGACGACGCCGAAGGCGCACGCGAGCGAGATCAGGTTCACGATCACCGCCTTCAGCGGCAGGACGACCGAGCGGAACGCCCGCATCAGCAGGATGAAGGTCAGGACGATCACAAAGGCGAGCACGTAGGGGAAGTTGCCGTAGACCGCGTGCACGAAGTCGCGCTCCTCGGGCGCGGAGCCGCCGAGCGCGAGCTTCGTCCCGCCGAGCTCCGACTGCACTGCGGGCAGCACGTCGTTCTTCACCCGCGAGATCGTGTCCCTCGCCTCGCGGCTCGAGCCGTCGTCCGATGGGAACGCCTCGACGAGCGCGAGGCCGTCCTTCCGCCAGGCCTCCGGAGCCGCGGCGCCCGCGATGCCCTCGGTCTGGTCGAGGCGCGAGACGAGCGTGTCGAGCTCGGCCTGCGTCGGGTTGCCCTCGGCGAGGACGACGAACGGCTTCATCACGCCCGCGGAGATGCCCACGGCGGCGAGCGCCTCGCGCCCGTCGAAGGCATCGCCCTGGCCCGGCAGGTCCTTCGCCTGAGCATCCGCCGGGTTGATCTGGGCGGCCGGGATCAGCAGGAGCACGACGATCGCAAGCCCGGCGAGCAGGACCGGCCAGGGGCGGCGCACGACGACCCCTGCCCAGCGGTGCCAGAAGCCGGTCTCGCCAGGGTCGGCCGTGACGATTCGCTCGGGGATCACGCGCAGCGAGTTGATACGTGGGCCGAGCATCGCGAGCAGCGCCGGCACGAGCGTGATCGCGGCGACGACCGAGACGGCCGGAATCAGCATCCCTCCGATCCCGATCGAGCGGATGAAGGGGAGCGGCAGGAGGACCATGCTCAGCAGGCCGATTGCGACCGTCGAGCCCGAGACCACGACCGCGCGACCGGCGTGCGTCATCGTCTCGACGAGCGCCGAATCGAGGTCGCGTCCGTGGTGGAGCTCCTCCCGGAAGCGGAAGATCATCAGCAGCGAGTAGTCGATCGCGACACCGAGGCCGATCAGCGCCACGAGGTACTGGACGATGATCGACACGTCGGCGACGTAGGTCAGCAGGTAGACGAGGCTGAACGTCGTCAGGATCGAGCAGGCCGCGACGAAGAGCGGGATCAGGACGGCGGGGATCGTGCCGAAGACGAACAGGAGCACGATCAGCGCGCCGATGCCGCCGATCATGATCTCGAGCAGGAGCGACGGCCCCTCCGAGCCGCCGACGTCCTCGTAGAGCGGGTCGCGGCCGGTGAGGTTGACCTCGACGCCGGCGGGCACGGCGTTCTTCATGACCGCGCGGATCTCGCCGATCTTCGTCGAGGGCGCGAACTGCTGGTTGCCGGGCGGGTAGATCTCGGCGAACGTCGTGTGGCGGTCGCTCGAGACGTAGGCGTCGCTGCCGGTCGTGAAGTAGGAGCTCGTGCGCGCGCCCGGCCAGGCGGCGGCGCCCTTCTCGACCACGTCGCCGAGGGTCGTCTCCTTCGTGACGTCGCCGTCCGAGTGGAAGACCGCGACGAGCGGCGGGTACTCGCCGCTGCCGAACTCCTTCAGCGTCTGCTGGTTCGCTTCGTACGCGGCGTGGCCCGGGATCGAGAACGACTCGAACCAGCGGTCGGAGAGCCTGCTCGAGGCGACCATGCCGACGAAGAGGAGGAGCACCCACGCGACGACCACGAGCCGACGCCTTGCGATCACGAACTGCGCAAGCCCTCCCAGCACCGCCGGTCACCCTAGCGACGCGAGTCGGGCCTGCGTCGAGGTCGATCGCCTCGAAGCTCCCAAAGAGAAGGGCGCGCCCTGGGCGCGCCCTTCGATCCTGTGCCTGGGGCGGCCCTTACGCCGCCGCGACGATGCGGACGCTCTGGGCCTGCGGGCCCTTCGGGCCCTGCTCGACCTCGAACTCGACCGAGGCGCCCTCGGCGAGCGTCTTGAAGCCCTCGCCCTCGAGCGCGGAGAAGTGGACGAACACGTCCTTGCTCCCGTCGCTCGGGGCGATGAATCCGTAGCCCTTCGCGTCGCTGAACCACTTCACTGTCCCGGTTGCCATCTGAAAAACACCTCCTTCTGCCACTTCGTGAACGGGCAGAGGAGGCGCACGGTGCGCATCCGGTACTCGCTCGTTGTGCCCGCGCAAAGTAGCACGACGACCTCCCGGCGACACGACGGTGCGTCCCTAGCCGAGCGTCGCCGTCACCGCCTCCGCGATCACCTTCATCGGACGGCCCGAGCGCTGGCTCGCACTGCGCAGCCGGTCGAACGCCTGCTCCTCGCTCAGGCCCTCCTTGACCATCAGGATCCCCTTCGCGCGCTCGATTGCCTTGCGCGCCTCGAGCGCCTCGGCGAGCGAGCTCGCCTGGCGCTTGAGCTCGAGCAGCTCGGCGTGGCGGGCCTGCGCCGTCCGGATCGCGGGGACGAGCTCCTGCTCCCCGAACGGCTTCACCAGGTAGCCGAACACGCCCGCTTCGACTGCGCGCGCAACGAGCTCCTGCTGGTCGAACGCGGTGAGCATGACGACGGGCAGCTCGCGCTCGGCGAGGATCCGTCGCGCCGCCTCGATGCCGTCCAGACGCGGCATCTTCACGTCCATGATCGCGATGTCGGGCGCGGTTGTCCGCGCGAGCTCGACCGCCTCCTCGCCGTCGCGCGCCTCGGCGCAAACGACGAAGCCGCTCGCCTCGAGCAGGCCGCGCAGGTCGAGCCGGACCACCGTCTCGTCCTCGGCGATCAGCACCCGTGTCATCGACCGAACCCCGCGCCGGCCCGGCGCCCGGGGGTCGCGCGGCTCGCACCGTGAAGCTGGAGCGTGCCGACGGCCACGCGAACGAGCGCCGCGAGTCGCTCGAGTTCCGCGGTGACGAACGGCGTCTCGTCGGCCCGGACGAGCGCGAGCACGAGGAACGGCGGCGCGCCCCCCGGGATCGCTGCGACGGCGCCCGGGGGCAGTCGGTCCCGGTAGGCCTCCGGTGCCCACGGCACACGTCCGTCCGCGGTGAGGCATTCCCCGCTGAAGAAGGCCGACCGCAGGAGCGACGTCGGCGCCTCGTCGTGGACGGGCAGGTCGGGCGAGGTCGCGGCCACCGGCCGGAGGAAGCCGTGTGACTCGCGGACGCAGACGAATCCCGCCTCGGCGAACACGAGCTCGAGCGCGGCGCCGACGAGCCGGCGATAGGCCTCGCGCGTGGTGACCGCCGCGGTGACGCTCGCGCACGCGCTCGCCATCGCGAGCCCCGGGTCGAGCAGGTCGACGTTGGGGCGGTTGGCGAGGACGGTCACGTCCGGCTCGAGCTCGGCGAGGGAGGCGGGCAGGCCGGCACCGGAGACGAGGAAGTCGTCGACCGCCCAGCCGCCCTCGCGCCCGAGCACCTCCAGTCGCAGGACGTTGACGCCGTGCGCGGCGAAATGACCGGCGATCGCCGCGAGGCTCCCCGGCCGGTCGCGGAGCCGCAGGCGGACGAGCCGGGCCCCGTGCGGGCCCCGGCTTCGCGGCAGCTCGACGAGGGCCGGTCCGCGCACGCCTGCCGGCGCCGTCCCGTTACCCGGCGTTGACCAGCTGCTCATAGGAGATGCCCTCGCCGCGCAAGAGCGCGACGATCGTGTCCCGGAACACGTGCGGGTTGTCCGAGTTCGCCGCCAGCCAGCGCCGTTCGCCGGCGTAGGCGCTGCGGTACTTGTCGCTCACGTGGAGGTGCGGGCCGGTGAGGCCCGCCTGCCTGTCGCCGAGCTCGCTCACGACGCGCTGCAGGATCGGCTGGCCGCGGCCGCGCATCGCCACCCGGATCCGGTGGGTCGTGAACCAGAACGTCTTGTAGCTCCCGCCGAGTGAGTGCTTGAGCCGGTTGGCGGACACCCCGCCCGGCGACTCGGTCATCAGCTGCACCGTGACGAACCACTTCCAGAGCGGAAGGTGCGAGCTGTGGAACAGCGTCCCGGCGGTGACGCTGAACTGGTAGCGGCACGAGTAGCAGTGCCACTTCCCGCGCGACTCGAGCCAGAGCAGCCGCTCGCCCTCCTCGCAGCGCGGGCATTCGACGCCGCCCGGCCAGCGAAGCCCCTGGAGGTAGAGCCGGCAGCGTTCTTCGAGCGGATCCTTGCTCGCCGCGTACTGCGGCAGGCCCGGCAGGCGCGCAGCGAGCTCCTGGCGGAGAACGGTGAGGTCGTGGGATCGATGTTCGGTGCGCATGACGCGTCAGCTCCTTCGAGTTCGAGAAAGAACGCGGCGAGCGTCGTCGCTCAGCCGAGGCGGGCACCGCCTCCGCGCAGGTCGTGTCTCGCCCAGCGCGTTTCGGCTTCGACGCCGGAGAGCAACTCGAGCACCGAACTGCTCCTGCCGCGACGGTAGCGAACGCGGTCGACGGCGGCAAATCGGTGGCGTTCCGCACATGCCGTCGGCTCGGCAGGGAGGTGAGGGGGCAGGCGGTCTCCTGCCCCCTGGGTGTCGTGGATCTCAGAGGCGGACGAGCGGGCCGAACGCTGATCTCCCGGCCGAGTCGCCGGGACCCCCTCGCCCGTTCGGGCCGCCTGGCGGCGGGCCGGTGCGGTTGACCATGTCGTCGACGCGCGATTCGAGGTCGTCGAGCATGCTCGAGGCCTGGGCCGCGGTCAGCCTGCCGGCCGCGACGTCGGCGTCGAGCCGCTTCTTTGTCGCGGCGACGATCGCGTCCTCGAGTCCCGTCACGGTCTTCCCCTGTGCCTTGGCGATGTCCGCGAGCGACTTGCCGGCCTCGAGCTGCGTTCGAAGCTGTGCCGCGGTCAGGCCCAGGTAGTCGGCCACGGCGCCCGGAGCCAGGAAGCCGTGGCCGGCCTCGCCGGGTCCGCCGAGCGGTGGGCCGGTACGGTTGACCATGTCGTCGACGCGCGACTCGAGCTCCTCGAGCCTCGCGCTCGCCTGTGCAGCCGTGAGCCGGCCGTCGGCGACCGCCGCGTCCAGGTGGGACTTCGCGTCGGCGACGATCGCGTCCTCGAGGCCCTTGACGGTCTTGCCCTGTGCCTTGGCGATGTCGGCAAGCGTCGTGCCCGCCTCGAGTCGGGTGCGGAGCTCGGCGGCGGTGAGGCCGAGATACTCGGCAATCGCCGTCGCTCCCGGAGGGCCACGGTGCTCGGCCGTGTCTGCGCCGGCCTTGTCGCCGCCGCCCAGCTGGGCCGCGTCGGCGAGGCCTGCACCGGCGCCGACGGCGAGTGCGACGGAGGCGATGCCGGTTGCGATTCGCGTGGGCTTTCTCATCGGTCTCTTCTCCTTGGGTGTGGTTTCGCTGACGCCTCGCATGCCAACAACCACGCCTCAGAGCAGGCTCAACGGACGCCGTGAGCTGGATCAGAGAAAGCAGTGAACTTGCTGAGAAGGCCGGCCCGGGTCTGGCACGCTTACGGTGCGCGGGCGGTTAGCTCAGCTGGGAGAGCGCCTGGTTTACACCCAGGAGGTCGGCGGTTCGATCCCGTCACCGCCCATCCAGACCCGAGTAGCCATGCCGTCTACCGCATGGAGGTACGGCTTGCGGCATCGGAATCTGCGGGCGTCGTGGGCTCGGCGTGTTGCGACGGGGGAGGTGCCGTGCGCCCGCTGCGGCGAGCTGATCGCTGTTGGCGAGTCGTGGGATTTGGGCCACGACGATGCGCGGCCGGGGAAGTACTCCGGGCCGGAGCATTCCCGGTGTGATCGGGCGACGGCATCGCATGCGGCTGCGAAGGCGAGCGGGCCGAGGAGGCAGAGCAGGGAATGGTGAGCGGCCTCGCTTCAGATGCCTCGCGCTGCAACACGCGCAATCTGCACGAGCTGTGCTATCGAAGCGACCTTGGCGGGGCCCGTCATGGTCGTGGTCGGTCTCAGCATGCGGCCGTTGCGGTAGACGAACACGGACCGCGAAATCGTTGGTTTTGGTCCGAAGAAGGACTTGGTGTCGACGGAGAAGGCTGGGCCTCCGAACCCCTGCAACGCGCGCTGGGTATGCACGACCCGGATGCCCTCCGAGGTGTTGGTGCCACTCCGCGTCTTGCGTCTCATGTCATCGAAGAACGAGCGTTTGACCACGTAGCCGGTGACGCCGATGCCGTTGTAGCCGCGGGCGTCGATGCCGCAGTCGTCCTCGCCGCCGCCTCCCGCGACGACTTGCGCCGGCACGCCGAGGATCGAGGTCGCCTGCGCGCTGCTGATCGCGCTCATGCAGACGAACGATCCGCCCGACGCCGTCGAGACGCCGAACACCAGCCCCGCCGCCGCCGCGACGAGCGCGAAACGAAGTTGCCGCATGGGTCTTTCCTCCTCGGATTGATTCGCGACGCCGCGTTGCGAGACACCGATCGTATCGGGCGTTACCAGCACGCGCGAGGGTTGGGATGACTGTGCGGCCGACGGCGAGCGAGCTGCTGCGAACAGAGGGCGCGCTGTTGTCACGGTCGCATCTGCGCGAGCTCGGGCTCGAGCGGCGCGCGGTGGACGCGGTCTTCCGCAGGCTCGACGTCGTCGTGCTGCCGGGTTACTCAAGGCCGTTGGTGCGCGCCGCGGACTACCTCGCGCTCATCGAGTCGAGCACGTACAGCGGCGATCGGGTGCGGACGTGTTGACCGTGGCGCCGATCGGTGGAACGATGCGGCCGTGGTTATTCGGGAACCACACTCTCTGTACGTGTTGCGAAGATGCGCCCGGCCTCCCGGCCGGCGCCCGAATCGCCGCGTCGGGAGGCCGTTGCGCTGAGAGGAGGCCCACCGTGGCCACCCGCATCAGGAAGGCGCACGAGGGTCGCGATGGCAGCGCGTGGATCGCGAAGCGGCCGACGAAGAGCGGCACGACCTACCGCGTCATGTTCAGGACCGGCGGCCGTGAGAGCGCTCCCCGCGACGCGGGTGCGTTCCGGACGAAGCGCGAGGCTCGGATCCGGCGCGACTGGGTTGCGGGCGAGCTCGCCGCGATGCGCGTTCCCGACCTCACTCTGCTCGCCGAGAAGCCTCCGGCGCCGCTTCTTCGCGAGTCGCGGCCCACTGGCAGGAGTCGCGGGTCGACATCCGGGAGAACACCCGCATCCAGCACCGCACGGCCGTGGGGCGGCTTCTGAAGGTGCTCGGCGACCGTCGCATCGACTCGCTGACACCCGCTGACGTTGCGGCTCTCGTCGCGGCTGGCGTGAAGGATGAGAACGCTCGCGAGACGATCCGGAAGACCGTGACGGCGCTCGCGATGATCCTCGACTTCGTGGGCGTGTCCCCGAACCCGGCCCGTGACCGGGTGCATGTGCGACTGCCGCGCGAGGAGCCTGAGGCGATGGAGCCGCCGACCGCGGCGCAGGTCGAGGCGGTCGGCTGGCTTCTACAGCCGGCCTACCTACTTGCGGTGCTCGTGTTGGACGCGACCGGCGCCCGCGTTGGCGAGCTCGAGGCGGCCCGGATCGGCGACCTCGACGAGACGCGGCGGGCGTGGCTCGTGCGGGCCGCGGTCGCAAAGACCAGGAGGCCGCGCTGGGTGACGCTTCCGGACCTCATCACCGCCGACACCTACACCCACGCCATGATCGACGGCCGGGAAGTGGATCGGGCGAAGCTGCTCGAACGTGTATGTCCGGTGCAGACCCCCGTGCAGACCTCGCGCGTCGAAGACCCCTCATTTGCAGGGGCGTTCTAGCCCGTCACCGCCCATTACTCACGCGGCGGCTGTGAGAGCCGCTAGGTCGCCTTCGTCGAGCTCCAGGTGCGCCGCGGCGAGGATCGCGTCGACTTGGTCAGGGCGGCGGAAGCCGACTATGGCGCCGTCGACGGCCGGGTTGTGCAGCGTCCAGGCCACCGCGACTGCGCCCGGGGTCGTGCCGTGGCGGTCGGCGATCTCGGTTAGGCGATCGACGAGCGAGAGGTGTTGCGAGAGCCGAGGCTCCTGGAACCGCGGGTCGTGCTTGCGAAAGTCGTCCTCGGGCAGGCTCTCGACGCGCTCGCGGGTCATCCGGCCGGTGAGCATGCCGGAGCCCATCGGCGAGTAGACGATGACGCCGATCCCGGCCTGCTCGGCGAAGGGCAGGAGCTCCCGCTCGGCCTCGCGGTCGATCAGCGAGTAGGGCGGCTGGAGGGTCTCGACGGGGGCGATCTGCTGGATGCGGCGCAGCTGCCCGACGTCGAAGTTGGACACTCCGATGTGGCGGACGAGGCCCTGCTCCTTCAGCTCGGCGAACGCTCGCCAGCCCTCCTCGATCTCACCCTGGTCGGGAACCGGCCAGTGGATCTGGTAGAGGTCGATCGCGTCGACGCCGAGTCGTTCGAGGCTCGTCTCGGCCTCGCGCCGGATCGAGTCGCGATGAAGGCTTTGGACGGTCGTGCGGTTCGGGCCCTCGAGCTGTCCTGCCTTGGTGAAGACATACGGCAGCTCGGCAAGCCCCTCGAGGGCACGCCCGACGACCTGCTCGGAACGTCCGAAGCCGTAGTGAGGGGCGGTGTCGATCCAGTTGACCCCGAGCTCGAGCGCGTGGTGGATCGCAGCGATCGAGTCGTCGTCGTCCTGGGCGCCCCACCCCCATTCGTAGCCGCCGCCTCCGATCGCCCATGACCCGAAGCCAACACGTGTAATCGCGAGGCCGGTCTCCCCCAGGAACCCCGTCCTGACTCGTGCCCTCTCCATCACCGCTCCCTTGGCGTCGAGTCGGGCCACCCCCGCCGGGTCAAGTTCATCGCTCGAGGATGTGGCGCGCTTCAAACCATTCGGTCGGTGGCGGTTCGGCGTCGGCGAGTTCGTCGCCCAAGACCTGCCTGACGAGCGGGAGGAGGCGCTCGTCGCGGAAGCGGTTGAAGTCCTCCTCTGTCTCCCAGATGCTCACTGACTGCCAGTTGCCGTTTTCTTGCACCCCGCCGGCGTGGTAGATCAGCCCGTCGGGAGCGTGGTCGCCGAATGCTTGCGCGACCTGTTGGTACGCCTCCCAGCCGGTCTCGGCTGCTTTCTGGATCTGTACCCAGGGCACGTCGTCCTCCTGTGCTCGCTTTTGCGATCGATCCTACGTCGATTCCACGACTCGAGCGTTCGCGCCTCGTCGCCGAGCCTACAGCTACACCCAGGAGGCGGTTCGATCCCGTCACCGCCCATTGAGGCTCCGGACCCTCCTCCAGGAGGCGGGCGCGTCCTGTCGGGGTCTCGGAGCCTCAGGACGGCTTCTTGTGGATGACCTTTCCGGCCGGGGAGAGCACGTACCAGAGACCGCCGTTCAGGTTGAGCGCCTGCCCGGTCGCCACCCCCGGAGACGTGTCGCCGATGTAGGTGTAGAGCGGCCAGCCGTGGTAGGTGACGACACGGCCGCCGGCGGGGTCGGAGTCGCTCGAGAGCAGCTTGGCCTGGACCTTGCCCTTCGCCACGGCCTTGCTTCCGGCGGGCAGGAAGACCGGCGGCCAGTACTCCGCGCAGTCGGAGACGCACGTGACCTTCTTGTCCTTGTCCGGCACGAACATGTAGAGCGTGAGCCCGCCCCGGTTGACGAGGACGGGTCCGAGACCGGGGATCGTCCTGGTTGAGATCGTCACGGGCGCACTCGCCCCCGCCGCGCTCGTGCACGCGGCGAAGGCGGCGGCAGCGAGCGCGGCGAGAACGACCGCGGGCCGGCTCAGGCTGCGCCTTCCGAGTCGGCGGGTTGGGCCGGGGACAGGGACTCGCCCGATGCGCCCGGGTCCAGGCACGTGTGACGCGAGCGAAAGCGGAATGGCGTTCATCTCGACTCCTTCCTGGATGATTGATGCCACGTCCACGCGTGGCGGATGCGCGATCTGGCGTGTCTGGGTCGCTGCGCTTCGTCACGCCGGTCTCTCACCGATGCTTCCAGCATCGGCGAGCGCCCGTCGTGCCGCCCCAGAGCAGCCAGCTCGCGCCCCAGCGCAGACGATCCTGTGGCATCAACCATCTAGGCTTGGAGCGCCGCTCTGACGCGGGCCGGGGTGAACGGAAGCCGGCGGAGGCGTGTGCCGGTGGCGTCGAAGACGGCGTTCGCGATCGCCGCGGGCATGTTCGTGATCAGCACCTCGCCGGCGCCGACCGCCGCCTGGTCCTTGCGGTCGACGATGTGGAAGTCGAACTTCGGCATCCGCTTGAAGCGGGCGACGGGGTAGGTGACCCAGTCGCTCGAGGTGATGCCGTTTGCGTTCCACTTCAGCTCCTCGATCAGGGCTCGGCTGATGCCCTGCATCAGGCACCCCTCGGCTTGTTGCTTCATCCCCGACGGGTTGATCGCGGGCCCGCAGTCCTGCGCTGACCAGACGTGGTCGACGTCGACGAGGCCGGTCTTGGTATCGACCGTGACCTGGGTGACCGCCGCGTTGTAGCCCAGGCGACCCTCGTACCACATCGCCGCGATGCCGCGGCCCGTGAGGAAGCGCCCCTTGCCGATCTTCGAGGCCGGCGGCCGTGCCTGCCACTTCGCCATCCGCGCTGCTGCGCGGATGACCGCGATCAGGCGCGGGTCCTGGAGGTTGTCGATCCGGAACTGCACCGGGTCGGCGCCGGCTGCGCGCGCGAGCTCGTCGATCATCGACTCGTTCGCGAACGTGTTCTGGATCCGCGAGGGCGAGCGCAGCGGTCCAGTCAGGAACGCGCGCTGCACGGTGTAGTTGGTCAGTCGTGCCGCCGGGACGACGTACGACGGAGCCGAGTTGCTGCCGTCCACCGAGTTGAGCGTCTCGCTCGGGGTCGTGACCGTGGACGACTGGAACGGCAGCTCGGGGAAGCCCATGAGGATGCCCGAGGCCATGTTCCCGGGCGGGCCCGGCCGGCCGCCGCGGCTGCTCGTCCACGCGTCGCGCCGCCACGCTGCGAGCTTCGCCTTCCCGCTCGAGGAGTCGAATGCCGCCGTGATCGTCATCGTGTACGGCTGGCCGTAGTTCTCCCACCGGTGCTCCCCGGCACGGGTGTACTGGATGCTGACGGGTCTACCCGACGGCCTGCGAGATGATCGCCGCGTCGAGCGCGATGTCGTCGGCCTTGTTCTGTCCGTAGCACCCCGACCCCTCGGTGTAGATCACGTGCACGTTCTTCGACGCGAAGCCGAGGGCGGTGGCCAGGCAGTCCCGGAGCTGGTAGACGCCCTGCGTCGACGACCAGACGGTCGCGACCTTGTGCGCGTTGTCGACGACGGCAGTCGCGCCCGAGGTGCCCATCGAGCCGTGCATCTGGATCGGGTAGACGTACGTCGCCGTGACCCGGTGCGAGGCCGCGGTGCCCGTGAGCACCGCGTCCACGTCGAGTCCGTTCGACGACCTCGAGTCCTGGATCACCTGGGTCTGCGACGGGCTCGTCTTGACGAGGTCCTCGTAGTAGGTCGCCCAGGCCGGGAGCGGCGCGACCTTCCAGGTCACCTTGAGAAGGGCCGCGGCCTCGTCTGCACCCCACTGCGTCTTGGAGACGACGGCGACGTAGTTGTCCTTCACGACCGTTCGCAGGAAGCCTGCCGGCTGTCCACCGGGGAAGCCGTCGATGCTGACGAGCGTCGAGTCGAGGGTGGGCGGCCGCACGACCTGCGCGAACACCATCCCGGGCACCTTGATGTCCTGGGTGTAGGTGAACTTGCCGAAGACCTTGCCGGGGATGTCGTCGCGCGGCACCGAGGTACCGACGACCTTGTAGGCGGTGTAGGGCTTGGGCACCGCCTTGCCCGTGATCGGAAGGTTGAAGAGCTTGCCGCCGACGAGGTCGGCGTACGAGACGCGCTTGCCCCCGCCGCTGACGACCCCGTTCGACACCGACAGGCCGGCGACGGGCACGCCGAGCGTCGCCGACGCCATGGCGAGCAGCGCCGCGCGTGCCTCGGCGGCTGCCTGCCGGACCCCTGCGGGGCCGGTCTCCGTGCCCGTGGACTGGCTCCCGGCCGTATAGCCCTGATCGACCGTGAACCAGGTGTCCGCCTGGAGGTGGTCGATCTTCTCGAACGGCACGTCGAGCTCGTCGGCGACGAGCTGCTTCGTCGACGTGACGATGCCCTGGCCGAGCTCGACCTTCCCCGTCTTCATCACGACCGTGCCGTCCGAGAGGACGGCAAGCCACGAGTCGATCTGGCCCGGGTCGATCGTGACCGGCCCGGCGCCGATCGGATACTCGTCCGGGAGGTAGAGGAGCGACGGCATGTCCGGGTCGATTGCGGCCGCAGCCGGAGTCGGCCGGAGCAGCTGCCGCATGCCGATCACGACGAAGAGCGCGCCGGCCCCCTTGACGAACGTGAGCCGGCTGAAGGTGCTGTTCTGGGTGGCTGTCTGGTTCATCGTCCCTCCCGACCTCAGGCCGCCATCGTCCGCGCGGCGTCCTTGATCGCCGCGAGGATCCGGTAGTGCGTGCCGCAGCGGCACAGATACGAGTTCATGAGGCGCTTGATCTGCGCGTCGCTCGTGCCGGCCCCGATCCCGCCCAGCCGGATGAGCGACGTGGCGCCGATGATCATCGCGTTCGTGCAGTACCCGCACTGAGCGGCCTGGTGGTCGATGAACGCGGTCTGCAGCGGATGCGGTTTGGCCGGCGTGCCGAGCCCTTCCAGCGTCGTGACGGGATGTCCCTGCGCCGCCGCGACCGGCGTCACGCAGGAGCGGATCGCCTGATCGCCCAGGAGGACGGTGCAGGCGCCGCACTGGGCGAGGCCGCAGCCGAAGCGTGGCCCGTGCAGGCGAAGCTCGTTGCGGAGGACGTAGAGCAGCGGCGTGTTGGCGGTCGCCTGGACCGCGTGCTTGCCGCCGTTCACCTTGATCGTCATTCGGGACATGGCTCTCCTCCCGCATCGCTTCCGGCCGTCTCTCGACCGCTCTACGAAGGCCGGCCCGTCGAGGGCGGCCGGCGTGCGGCGAAGCGCGTCTCGGGCTCCGTCACGCCCTGAAGGCTGGCCTCGCGCCGGTGAGGCCGCCATCCTCCGGACGACCGATCGACCGTACGAGCGCCCGGGGCCGGGTCGGTCCGAAAAGTTCGCCTAACTGGTCTGGCCTGACGGCCCGGGTTCGACTGTGGCCGGCGCCTCGGGACGGCTACTGATCGAGAGGTTGCTCGTCGGCGGCGCTGTCCGCGGTCGCTCTGGCCTGCCCGAGCCCGATCTCGAGGAGATCCTCGACGTTCACCCACTGATTCGAGAGCTCGAAGCCGTCGGCGCGCGTGATCGCGGCGAGCAGCGGGAGCGCCCAGAGGTGCTCGATCAGCGCCAGGGCCATCGAAGAATTGTTCGGGATCGAGCTCTTGAGCCGTTCGATGTCGTCGGAGCCGAACAGGTGGCCGTCGGCGAGCTCCGCGGCCCCCGCGATCGCACCGCGTTCGGCGCCCTCGACGCCGGCCGTGCCCAGGCCGACGATCGTGCCGAGGTAGGCGCCGAACTGTGTCGCCTCTTCCCACTCGAGATCCGACGCGGTCAGGACAGCGAGTGCCCCCGAGCGGTCCTTCCGCACGACGAGCAGGTCGATCAGCCGGACGATCTTCGCTTCCTTGAGCCGCTCGAGCTCCGGAAGGATCTCGCCCTTGAACCGATTGCCGTCGAAGGCGACGGCAAGGAGCTGCAGCGGCCCGAACTCCGTTTCCCTCGTCAGCCGATCGCGACCCTCCGTCACCGGGGCAAGGCTACTAAAGGCTCGATGTGAAGCTCTGCTCGGCCGGTTGACGGCGGCAGCCCGGAAGCACGCTCATCCGCCTGATCGTCCGCGCGGCCGATGGCGGCCACATCCGGCGAGGGGGATGCTGAGCCGCCGGCCACGAGCCCGCCGCAGCGAAGGGGCTCGGGGGAGAGCGGGAGGTGGCCAGGGTTCCACTCGCCAGATCCTGCCGCCTCCCGCCCTAACGGCGTCCGCGTCACCCGGCGGGGAGCCGCACCTGCACCTGCGTTCCTCGCCCCGGGCTCGAGGCGATCTCCATCGTGCCGCCGGCCGCCTCGATGCGCACACGCTGGGAGGCCAGGCCGACGTGGCCGTCGGCGAGCCGCTGCGTGAGCGTCTCCGGCGCGAACCCTTCGCCGTCGTCCTCGACCGAGAGCTCGAGCTCGCCGCCCGAATCGACGAGGCGGACGGCGACGCGAGCTGCGTGCGCGTGCTGGACGACGTTGCTCAGGAGCTCGCGTGCGGCCGAGAAGGCCAGCTGCTCGCGCGGGTGGCGGCCGTCCTGGCGGATGTCCACCTGCAGCTCGAGCCCGGCACGGCTCGCCGTCTGCTGGGCGACCGAGCGCAGTGCCGCCGCGAGCCCGGCCTCCTCGAGCACGTAAGGGTGGAGCTCGAAGACTGCTTCGCGAAGCTGTCGCACCGTCTCGTCCAGGGCATCGTCGGCGCGGAGCAGCGCGGGATGCGAGATCTGCTCGCCGGCCTCCTCGACCTCGTGACGAACCGAGAGGAGGTTCTGGATCGCGTGGTCGTGGAGCGACTCGGCGAGCGACCTGCGCTCGCGCTGCTCCGCCTCGAGCGCGTCGGCAAGCAGCCGCGAGCGGCTCTCGGCGAGGCGGGCCACGAGCTCCGTGCGCCGTGCGAGCAGCGCCGAGAGGAGGACGCAGGCGACCCCGATCCAGATGATGAACCCGGCCTGCGTGGCGATGAAGCGCGCCGCCTCGGGCTGGTGCGCCGCGGGATGGGCGACCGCCTGGCCGACGTAGGCAGCCGTCGCGACGAGCGTCGCCGCGGCCGTGATCGCGGGCCGGAAGCGAAATGCCACGGCGACCGGGACGATGAAGAACGCGAGCCGCGCATACGAGAACGGGCCGCCCGAGAGCACGGCGAGGAGGCTGATCGCGGCGATGTCGACGGCGGTTCCCGCAAGCGCGAGCTGTCGCCCGGCCGGCCGGAGGTGCACCCAGACGAGCAGCCCGACGCTCCACGCGGAGAAGGCGGCGAGTGCCACCGCGAAGCCCGTCGGGTGAGGATTCGGGTGCTCGAGCCCTTGCCCGAGCACGAGCAGAGCGAGCACGGGCAACCGCAACCAGGCGACGACGCGCTCGGCTTCGGCGGTTGCTTCCCCGGAGAAGGCGGGGAAGGTGGAGCCGGTCACCCCTACTCGATCAGGCCCCGCCGCATCGCGCTCGCGACCGCCGCCGCACGGTCGGAGACCCCGAGCTTCTCGTAGAGGTGCTGAACGTGCGTCTTCACGGTCGTGAGCCCCAGGTAGAGCTCCTTCGCGATCTCCGGCAGGCTCTTGCCCGCGGCGATCAGGTGCAGGATCTCCTGCTCGCGCGGCGTCAGGGCCGGCGCGTCGCTCTGCTTCCGAAGGCGGATCTCCGCGACGAGACCCGTTGCGACCGTGGGCGGGACGACGTTCTCGCCGCGTGCGCAGGCGAGCACCGCATCGACGATCTCCTCGCGCCGGGCCTCCTTGGGCACGAAGCCCGCGGCCCCGGTCTCGAGCGCCTTGTAGACGACGCCGCTGTCGCTGAACGCCGAGACGAGCAGGACGCGCGTCGGCAGCCGCTCGCGAATGACGGCGTTCGTGATCGCGACGCCGTCCAGCTCGGGCAGCTTGTAGTCGAGCAACGCGACGTCCGGGAGGTGCTCCTGGATCTCGGCCAGCGCCGCACGGCCGTCCTCGGCCTCGGCGACGATCTCGACCTGCCCGCTGGCCGACAGTGCCCGGACGACTCCCTCGCGGTAGAGCGGGTGATCGTCGGCGACGAGCACTGTCACCTTCTTCCGTTGCGCGGGCACGGGCACGGTCGCGAGGCCCATCGTACGCGCCGGAACCTGAGAGAGAATCACCTCGCCGTCCGCGGTGCCTGGCTCGTCGTCTGACTCTCCACGCATCCCGGCCGCATCGTGCGGCGCCGGAGCGCGCGTGGGAATCGCCCCGGTGCAGGATCGGGGCGTCCGCGCTGCGTCCAGCACGCCCGAGCAGGGGCTCGTCCGCCGGATCATCCGTTCGGCTGATGGAGCGGCGCCTCCACGCCGGCGGTTTCGGGCGTCCGGCGCAGTCCCGGGGTCACGTAGGCCTGGCCAATCAACCGATCGGTCGATGCCCGCGCGGGCAGTCGCTCGCGATCCTGGGAGCCGAGATGAACGTGCAGCTTCGAGAACACCGGCAGGGCGAGCCCCCGTTCGAGCTGGGCGCGCGAGGACGCCGGGCCGGCGAGCGCCACGAGTTCCGCTGTGAGCGCTGCGGCTTCGGCGCCGTCGCCCGCATCGCGCCCGAGCGCTGCCCCGTCTGCCACGGCTCCACCTGGAGCCTGGTGCTCGGGCGCAGGCGGGAGAGTGTCCTGCGGCCGGTGTCCGCAGTTACGGCCGGGGCCGACGAGAGGCGCGGGGCCAGCGATGGGCGCACCGTCGGCCGGCCGGCCGTCCACTAGTCACTACGGCCAGGCTCCGCGCCGCACCTGCGCACCGAGACGGCCGACTCGCGCTTCTGGCCGGCGGTGATCGACGGCGTGCTCCGCCGGTCGGTCGTCTCGTGCGTCGCGTCGGCCGCGCTTCTGATCGCGCTCGCGGTGCCGGCGCTCTCGCTCACCGTCTCGAAGCCGTCGAACGACGCGCTCGCCTCACAGGACGAGCCCGCGCTCGCGACGCTCGCCCGCGTCAGGGCCGACTTTCCGAGCACGTCCGCGCCCGCGCTCGTCGTGGTCACGGGCCCGGCGGAGCAGCAGGCACAGGCTCGGCGCGCCGTCCGCCGGCTGACGGAGCTTGCCGAGGGTCGCGGGATCGCCCACCCACCGTTCCAGATCACCGGCAGCGAGGACGGGACGGCGGGCTCGGTCGAGCTGCCGCTCACCGGCGCCGGCGACAACGACGCGAGCCGCCATGCGGTCGAGGTGCTGCGCTGAGGAGCTCGTGCCGGCGACCCTCGGACGCATCCCGGGAGTCGAGACGGCCGTCACCGGCGACGCCGCCGAGGACGTCGACTTCACCCACCAGATGACGAGCGGGATGCCGTACGTGATCGCGTTCGTGCTCGCGTTCGCGTTCGTGCTCCTGCTGTTCGCGTTCCGCTCGATCGTCGTGCCGCTGAAGGCGATCGTGCTCAACCTGCTCTCGGTCGGCGCCGCCTACGGCGTGCTCGTGCTCGTCTTCCAGCACGAGTGGGCCGAGCCGATCCTCGGCTTCGAGTCGAACGGCGCAGTCGTCTCATGGCTGCCGCCGTTCCTCTTCGTCGTGCTCTTCGGCCTCTCGATGGACTACCACGTCTTCATCCTCAGCCGTGTCCGCGAGGGCGTGACGGAGGGCATGGAGACCGGCCGGGCCGTCCGCTACGGGATCACCGCGACCGCCGGAGTCGTCACGAGCGCGGCGCTCGTCATGGTCGGCGTCTTCTCGATCTTCGGCACCCTCAGCTCGCTCGACGTCAAGCAGGCCGGGGTCGGGCTCGCGGCCGCCGTGCTGATCGACGCGACGATCGTGCGCGCGGTGCTGCTGCCGTCGTCGATGCACCTGCTCGGACGGTGGAACTGGTACCTGCCGCAGGCGCTCGACTGGGTCGGGCGCCGTCCGCGCACGTCTCCGCCGGCGCGCGACGTCGCCTAGTCGACACGTCTCGGCCTGAGCGGTTAGCGGCTCAGGACGGCCGTCGGCGCGTTGTCGAGCTCGTCGACCTCGCCTTTGCCTTCGTCCCAGGCTTCGACGCGGCCTTCGGCTTTCGCGTCGCGGGCGTGATCTGCGCAACGCCGGCGGCGGGGCTGAGGATGCTCGTGTGTCCGTCCTCCCACCGGACGAGCAGTCGCGCCGGATCCGCGTTGATCACCTCTTCGATCACACCAGTCCTTCCGGGCTGCAGCGCCTTCTTCGGTTCGATCACGATCGTGTCTCCGGCTCGCATCCGTCCTCCTCGCTCGGCTCGCTCGTTGTCTCCGAGAGGCTAGCGTGCCCGGCGATCGCTCGTCCGCGGGTGCGACCGATGCCTCAGCGAGACTGCTCTTTACACCCCCCTTAAGGGAAGCTCGTTAGCGTTAAGTGGTCTGTCCCCGTTACGTCAGGAGGTCATGCTCGTGCCGCGGCTACTTCGCCTTGCCCTGATCCTCGCCGTCGTCGTGCTGTTCGCCGTGCCCGCTGCGTCCGTCGAGGCGGCGCCGCGCATGCCCGTCGGGTTCTTCGACGACCCGAGCTTCCGTTGGGCGGACAAGCCCACCGTCAACCTGGCGTCGGCGCAGAAGGCGCACGCCTCGATGATCCACGTGCTCGCGGACTGGTCGCAGATCGCATCGACGAAGCCGGCCTCGCCGCTGAACGGCGACGACCCGGCATACGACCTGAGCGATCTCGACGCGATCGTCCAGACCGCACCTCGCTACAACCTCCAGATCCTGATGACGATCTCGGGGACGCCGAAGTGGGCCAACGGTGGCAAGACGCCCAACGTCCCGCCGACGAACCTGGGGAACCTGACCCAGTTCGCGCACATGCTCGCGGCCCGCTACAACGGGCTGCGGCCCGGCTTCGGCTCGGTCTCGCGGTGGTCGATCTGGAACGAGCCGAACCTCGAGCTCTTCCTCAAGCCGCAGTTCGAGGGCACGAGGATCGTCAGCCCGGAGATCTATGCGAAGCTCTTCATGGCCGGCTACAAGGGGATCAAGGCGGGGAACCCGATCGCCGACGTCGCGGTCGGCGAGACCTCGAACCGCGGCCGCAACAAGCCGGTCGCCGGGGTGAGCGGCTCGGTCGCGCCCGCCACGTTCGCATTCCTCCTCTCGAAGGCCAACCCCCGCCTTCCCTTCACGGCGTGGGCGACCCACCCCTATCCGACCGATCCGTGGCTGCCGCCAACGCAGAAGGTCGCCTACCCGAACGTGACGATGACGAGGCTCGAGGAGTTCGGGAAGTCGCTCGAGCAGTGGTTCAAGCGGCGGGTCCCGATCTGGGTGACCGAGTACGCGCATCAGACGAAGCCCGAGTTCCCGGCCGGCGTCACGCGGGCGGTGCAGGCAGCGAACGCGAAGCTGGCGCTCCAGATGGCGGCGAGCAACCCCTACGTCGAGATGTTCATCTGGTTCATCCTGCGCGACTCGACCAACCAGACGTGGCGCAGCGGCCTCATCGCCAAGAACGGCACGAAGAAGCCGGCGTACTCCACCTTCTCGGCTGAGGCGAAGAAGATCGACGGCCAGTCGCAGATCGTGCTCCCCGGCAAGAACCCGACGATCAAGGTCGACGTGCCGTACCTGACGTACTACAACGCTCCCGGCGCACGCGTCGGGATCATCTACCGGGTCTACTTCGGCAAGAGTCTGATCGGGGTCGGCCAGCCGACGGCGAGGCTCGCACCCGACCAGACCGTCTCTTTCGTGGCGAAGTTCAAGCCCCTGAAGGGCGCGTCGTACACGGTCGTCGCCGACGTCAGCGACAAGGGTGGGCAGCACTCGACGCGCACCGTGTCGGTGACGGTACCGTCGTAGCTCACCGGGCTCGGCGCGCGGCGAGGCGCTAACGTCCGGGCATGGGACGGCTCGACGGCCTGACGGCGATCGTCACCGGTGCGTCGAGCGGGATCGGCGCCGCGACCGCGCGCGGGCTCGCGGCCGACGGAGCGCGGGTCGTCGGCGGAGCCCGCCGGGTCGAGCGTCTCGAGACCGACGTCGCGCTCGAGCTCGACGTCACCGACCCTGCGAGCTGCGAGCACTTCGTCGAGGCCGCCGGGCCGGCCGACATCCTCGTCAACGCGGCGGGGCTCGCGCTCGGCCGCGAGCCGTTCACCGAGTCGACCGAGGAGGACGAGCGGACCGTCTTCGAGACGAACGTGAACGGGCTCGTCCGGATGACGCGGCTCGTGCTCCAACGCTCGCTGCGCGAGCCCGGCCACATCGTCAACATCGGCTCGGTCGCCGGCCGCTGGGCCTACCCGAACGGCGCGACGTACGTGACCGCGAAGTTCGCCGTCCGCGGCTTCACGCGGGCCCTCCGCGAGGATCTGCTCGGGCGGGACATCCGCGTCACGACCGTCGATGCCGGGCTCGTCGAGACCGAGTTCTCCGTCGTCCGCTTCCGCGGCGACACAGACAAGGCGAAGGCGGTCTACGAGGGCACGAGGCCGCTTTCGGCGGACGACGTGGCCGAGTGCGTGCTGTTCGCGATCACCCGACCGGCCCACGTGGTCGTCGACGAGCTCGTCCTGATGTCGATCGACCAGTCGAGCGGCGCCCGGGTTCACCGGCGAACCTAGAGGCCGACCGCTTCCAGTCGTCCTCCTACGGGTACCTGAGGGTGATCGTGACGTCGGTGAGCGGGCTGTCCGCGGCGCGGCTCACCTCGACGGCGTTCCCGGAGACGCCCGCGTAGGCACCCGTCCCGCCGACGATCGCGATCTGCGTCGTCGCGGTGTCGCTGCCCTTCGCCATGCCCATGATCTGGCCGCCCTTCAGCGAGTAGAAGCCGTGGCAGAGGAAGATGGCCTTGACGCCGCCTCGGCCGACGACGCACGTGGCCACGAAGACACCCGCGTGCTTGCCCGAGCGCGTCAGGAGATCCGATGTGAACGTGAACTGGTCGCCGATCAGCGGCGGCGCGTCGAAGCCCTGGCGAGGCGGGTTGTCGACGAAGTTGCCCCCGACCTCCTTCATGACGAGGCGAATCGTCAGGGACTTGCCGTTGTGGGTCGCACTGCTCTGGGCTGCTGTCGCGTTCAACGCGACCGCCATGGAGGCGATTGTCAAGAGGGCTGCTGCTGTGAGGAATCGATGCACCGCGGGTCTCCTTCGCTCGAGTTGACGATGGTCTGGACGTCGATGTGTCGTGTGACTGTTCGCCGCCGGACGAGCTCGCCCGGCACGCGTCAGTCTGCACCAGCCGGGTGCTTGTCCCAATAGCGACGCAGCCCGAGCCACGACTGGGTGAACGGGGCGATCTCGTCGTAGATCTCGGCCTCGCTCCCCGTCGAGGCGCGGACGCGATCGGCGAAGGCTTCCTCGTCGAGACCGTCACGGACCCAGCCGGCCCAGCGGTCGAGCTCCTCGCCCAGGCGCGCCAGGTGGTCGGTGACGTCGTTCTCGACCCCGAAGTGGATCAGGGCCAGGCACTCGGGCTCGCGTCGGGCGATCTCGTCGATCGTCGCGTGCCAGGCGCCGACGTCGATGTCAGGCGGCGGCGAGACCGGGAGGATCGAGCGAAGCGGCTGGATGCGCACCCCGCAGGCATCGCCCGCCAGCAGGACGCCGTCGCGGAAGTAGCAGACGTGATGCGAGGCGTGTCCCGGGCTCGGAAAGGCCTCCCAGCCGAGGACGTCGCCGGCGGCGAGCCGGATGTTGGCCTCGGGCACCGGAGCGAGCTCGCCCCAAAGCAAGTCGAACGCGTCACCGTAGAGGCGCCGGGCCGACGCCTCGAGCTTCTCTGGGTCGACGAGATGTGGCGCGCCGACCTCTGAGACCCAGACCGTTACCTCGGGATGCTCGCGCACGATCATCCCGGCTGCGCCGGCATGGTCGAGGTGGATGTGCGAGAGGAGCAGGTGACGGACGTCGGCGAGCTCGAGGCCGCGCTCGCGGAGACCGTCCTTCAGGCGAGCCAGAGTCGTAGCAGGGCCGCAGTCGGCGAGCGCCGGCCCGTCCTCGGACTCCACGAGATACACGCCGATCGCCCGCTCGATGCCGCCGAAGTGGAGGTCGATCGCCTCGAGCATGGAAGCCGGGGACGTTAGCGGGCGGGAGCGTGGGCGTGAACATGTGCGTCGCGCAGCGCACGCTCGGGCAGGTGCAGCGCGAGCACGGCCGCGAGTGCGGTCGTTGCCGGCACGGCCAGGATCAGCCCGATCGAGCCGACGAGCGTCGACACGACTGCCTCGGCGACCGCCTCGCTTCCGACCGCGCCTCCGACCGACATGCCGCCCACCGAGAAGATGATCAGGATCGGCAGCGCGGCGCCGGTGTAGGCGAGGACGAGCGTGTTCACGGTCGCTGCGATGTGGTCGCGGCCGACCGAGGTCGCGTGTGTGACGAGCTCGCGGAAGCCGAGCTCGGGGTTCGCGCGGCGGAGCGCAAGCACGGTCGAGGCCTGGGTGACCGTCGTGTCGCCGAGCACGCCGAGAGCGCCGATCACCATCCCCGCGAGGAGAAGACCCCGGACGGAGACGTGATCCATCGTCTGCAGGTAGACCGCTTCGTCGGAGGAGAGACCGCTCAGGTGCGCCGCTCCTGCGAAGACATCAGCGAGGCCGAGTGTCAAGAACAGGGCCGCTGCCGTGCCGAGGCAGGCGGCAAGCGACTTCGCGCCGCCTCCATGCACGAGGGGGATCGTGAGCAGCATCACCCCGAGCCCGCCGAACGCCGCCACCTGGAGTGGCGGCTTGCCCTCTGCGATCGCCGGCACCACGAAGAAGACCACCATCGCGAGGCTCGCCGCGAGTCCGATCAGCGCGCGAATTCCGTGCGACCGTCCGGCCAGGACGACCACGATCGCGAAGATGACGGTGAGCAACAGAAGCGGACGCCCGCGCTGGAAGTCGGCGAAGGAGTACCGCTCGAAGCGAACGCTCCCGCGGACACTTCTCGGCGGCGGCGGGTTCTCGTAGACGAGCACACCGTCGCCGATGGCGATGTGCGTCGATCCTCCCGCGTCGCCGAAGCGAAGTGACGCCCTGTCCCCTTTCGCAGGCCCTTCGTCGATCTCGACCGTGACCCGGCTGCACCCTGTCGTGCCCGAGATCCGGCAGCTGACCGACCTCGCTGCCACGACGTGCGCCCGGATCGTCTCCGGGTGGGCAAGCGACGTCGCCGCCGGGAGCGCGCGGCCGCTCGGCCAGTTCTTGGCGATCCCGAACGCAGTGACGAAGACCAGGATCGCAAACAGCGCTCGGAACGCCAGCACGGTCAGCGACCGCGACACGCCTCGAGTTTCGCAACCCCGCCGGTCGGAGGCTTTCTCCGGCGATCGAGACAGGTAGGTTGGCCCGGATGCCGGAGGCGATCGTCGAGCCCACGCTGCTCGCGCTGCTTCGCTGCCCGTTCTGCCGCACGGGACTCACCTCCGTCGAGACCGCCCTCGAGTGTCCGCGCTGCGGACGGCGCTACGGCGTCGAGTCCGGCATCCCGCTGATGCTGCACGACGAGCTCCCCGGCGCCCGTGCCAAGCTCGGAGAAGCAGCCGGCTGGGTCGAGAAGGCGCGTGCCGAGGGTTGGTACGAGCCCGACGACGAGGTCGACTCGCATCTGCCGTTCCTGGCGCGTGACCTCGGCTGGGAGGACCTCACGTGGATCGCGAACGAGCACTCGTTCCAGGTGCTGCTCGACATGTTCGTGGGCGAGCGACGCGGGCTCCGGGTCCTCGAGGTCGGTGCGGCGAGAGCGTGGGCGGCGCCGTACTGGCGCGATCGCGCGTGCGAGTACGTGGCCACCGACATCCTCGTCGACCCGAACATCGGTCTGGGGCGCGGTGCGTTCTTCGGGGACTTCGGCCGCGTGCAAGCCGACGGCGAGCACCTGCCGTTCCCCGACACGTCCTTCGACCTCACCTACTGCGTCGCGACTCTGCACCACGCGCTCGATCTCAATGCGATGGTGCGCGAGATGGCGCGCGTGACGAGGCCCGGTGGCATCGTCGCCGCCCTGAACGAGGGGACGCGCGGGGTCTTGCGAAGCGGCGAGAATCCGGACCAGGAGGGGGAGAAGGCGCTCGGGATCAACGAGCACGTCCACACGGTCTGGGCGTACCTCGTCGCGTTCAAACGGGCCGGTCTCCGGATTACGAGAATCGAGCGGGCGGACGGCAGGCCGCCGGAGGATCCAGGTGGGAAGCTCGTCCGTCTGCCGCTGGTCGGCCGGAGGCTCGCGATCCTCGCGCACCTCTCCCACAAGCCCTACGGCGGGGTGACGATCTTCGCGCGGCGACGCGGTTAGGCGCTCAGGTGTGCCGGCGACCCGACGAGCGCGGCCTCGAGGTCGGCGACGAGGTCGTCGACCGCCTCGATCCCGACCGAGAGCCGGACGAGGTTCCGCGGCGCGGCGAACGGCGCGTCGGCAGTCGAGGCGTGCGTCATCCGAGCGGGGTGCTCGATCAGGCTCTCGACGCCGCCGAGCGACTCGGCGAGCAGGAAGAGCTTCGTCCGTGCGACGAGCGCGACCGCCTCCTCCTCGGATCCGGCGAGGAACGAGACCATGCCGCCGAAGTCGCGCATCTGCTTTCGGGCGACCTCGTGCCCGGGATGCGCAGGCAGGCCGGGATAGAGCACGCGCTCGACTGCCGGGTGGCCGTCGAGGAACGCGGCGACCGCGCGCGCGTTCTCGCAGTGCTGGCGCATCCGGAGGGCGAGCGTCTTGATCCCGCGCAGCACGAGCCACGCGTCGAGTGGGCCGGGCACGGCACCGAGGGACTTCTGGAGAAAGCGCAGCCGCTCCGCGAGCCCGGCGTTGCTCGTCGCGACGAAGCCGCCGATGACGTCGGAATGACCGCCCAGGTACTTCGTGGTCGAGTGGACGACGAGGTCCGCTCCGAGCTCGAGCGGCTGCTGGAGGTACGGCGTTGCGAACGTGTTGTCGACCGCGAGCAGCGCGCCGGCGGCGTGTGTCGCCTCGGCCGCGCGCCGGATGTCGACGACGTTCAGGAGCGGGTTCGAGGGCGTCTCGACCCAGACGAGGCGAACGTCGTCGTCGAGGTGCGAGGCGAGCGAGTCGTCGAACTCGTCCGCCGGCACGTAGGTGAAGCGGTAGCCCTTCGGCTCGTAGACCTTCGACGTCATGCGGTAGACGCCCCCGTACACGTCGGCGATCAGGACGACGCGCTCGCCGGGGTCGACGAGGTGCATCAGCGTCGTCGTCGCGCCGAGCCCGGACGAGAACGCGAGGCCGTGCTCGGCGCCTTCGAGGCTCGCGAGCGCCGTCTCGAGCGCCGTCCGGGTCGGGTTCCCCGACCGCGAGTAGTCGTAGCCCTTGTTCTTGCCGACCGCCTCCTGGACGTACGTCGAGGTCTGGTAGATCGGCGTGATCGCCGCGCCGGTCGCCGGGTCGGGATCCTGCCCGGCGTGAATCGCGCGGGTCTCGAACTCCATCGGCGGATCGTATCGGCCGTCCCTCGAGGCCTAGCGCGCGACTCGCTCCAATCCGAGCGAGCGTGCGAGCCGGAGCGCGGCGCGCTCGAGCGGCTCGTCGAGCTTCCGGCGCACGCCCGGCTCCGGCGTCACGCGCTTGATGCGAAGGATGCCCGTTTCACGGTCGGCCTTCAGGTCGGCGCGGCCGACGAACGTGTCGGCGACGAGCAGCGGGAGCACGTAGTAGCCGTACACGCGCTCGTGCTCGCGCTTGTAGACCTCGATCAGGTGGTCGAAGCCGAACAGGCGCCGCAGGAACGGCCGGTCCCACATCAGGTTGTCGAACGGACAGAGGAGGACCGCGCCGCTCGGCGAGCCGTCCAGCTCCGCCTGCGCAGGCACGACGACCGGCGGGCCGCCGTCGTCGACCTCGAGCCGCCGAACGAGCCCGTCGCGGACGAGCGCGTCGACGTGGGGGCGGACCTCCTTGGCGCCGCCTCGGAAGCGGCAGTGCTCGGCGATTCCGGCCTCGGTGAGCGCCCCGCGGCCCTCGACCGCGCGCAGCGCGTACCCGCGGCGGAACTCGTCGAGGGAGGGCGTCGGCGCCTCGAGGTACCGGCGAGGGATCACGCGCTCGGGCAGGTCGTAGACGCGCTGGAAGCCCCGGCGGCCAGCGATCGCGAGCTCGCCGGCGGCGAAGAGCTGCTCGAGCGCGCGCTTCTCCGGCTTCCAGCCCCAGAGCGGCTCACTCTTGCCGGCGAAGGCGCGCACCGGCAGCGCCCCCTCGTCGCGAATCCGCTCGAGCACGTGTTGCTCGACCTCGGGCACGATCCGCTCGCGGCCCCACCAGTGACGGTCGCGCAGCTCGAGCATCCGGCGCTTGAAGAGCGGGTAGTCCTCGATCGGGAGCAGGCAGGCCTCGTGCGCCCAGTACTCGAAGATGCGGCCGTCGGCGAGGAGCCGCGAGACGTCCTCCTCCGCGTAGGCCCCGATGCGCGACACGAGCGTGAGGCGATGAGCGCGGTCGACGGTCGCGATCGAGTCGAGCTGAACAGCCTGCAGGCGGCCCACCTCGGCGGCGACGTCGTCGCGGCGCGCTCGCCGGAACCGCGACGCGTAGCCCTGGTGCGCGACGACGAAGCGACGGAGAGCCGCCGCGCCTACGGCCGTCAACTCGCTCACCGGCCTGGCAGGCTGCCCCTGCTGTGAGACGCCTGCTGCTCGTGCTCGGAGCCATCTTCGCGGCATGGCTCGTGCTGGCGATCGTCCTCTTCGTCGTCCATCACGACGACGAGCCGATCCACGCCGACGCGGTCGTCGTTCTGCAGGGCTCGAACACGCGCCTGCCGGTCGGCTACCGGCTCGTCGCGGACGGGTACGCGCCGCTGCTCATCGTCTCGCGCGGATCGCGGCTGAAGCTGGAGCGGCGTCTGTGCTCGGGCCGGACGCCGGTGCGCGCCCTGTGCTTCCAGTCGACCTCGACGCGCGGCGAGGCGAGGTTCATCGGTGCGCTCGCTCGCGAGCGGAACCTTCGCCGCCTCGACGTCGTCACCTCGCAGTTCCACGTCTTCCGGGCACGGATGATCCTCGAGCGCTGCTACGACGGCGAGCTGCGAATGGTGGGCTCGGCGAATCCGACGTGGCGCATGCCGCTGATGCTGCTGTCCGAGACGGCCAAGCTCGCCTACCAAGCGATCATCTCGCGCGCCTGCTGAGCCCGCCGGGGCGAGCCTCGCCGTCACCGGTTGTGGGCGAGGTACTCGAGCAGGTCGGAGCGCGTGATGACGCCCACGGGCCGCCCGCCGCGCGCGACCAGCACCGCGTTCGTGCGGCCGGTGAGGGCGGCGACGATCTCGTCCACCGAGGCATCGGCGTCGACCGTGGCGAGCGGCGGCTGCATCGCGTTCGCGACGTCCTCGTGGAGGGCGTCCGAGTCGCGGAACACGCGGTCGAGGAGATCGCGGTCCTGGATCGACCCGATCACGTCGGTCAGCGTCGCCCGTTCGCCGTCGCGCACGACCGGGAGCTGCGAGATCGAGTAGCGCTGCATCACGTCGATCGCCTCGCCGATCTTCTGATGCGCCGAGATCGTGACGAGGGCCGGGACGTCGGTCTCCTCGAGGCCCTTCGACCGCAGGAGCTCGGCGACGGTGGGCGTCGGCGCGGTTCGCTCGAGGAACCCGTGCTCGAGCATCCACTTGTCGTCGAGGAACTTGGAGAGGTACGAGCGGCCCGAGTCGGGCAGCATCGCGAGGACGTTCGCCTCGGGGCCGAGTCGGGCCGCGACCTCGATCGCCGCCTGGACGGTCGTTCCCGACGAGCCGCCCGCGAGCAGCCCTTCCTCACGGGCCAGGCGGCGGGCGACGAGGAACGAGTCGCGGTCCGACACGCGCACCCACTCGTCGACGGCGGCCGGGTCCATGGTCTTCGGCCAGGTGTCCTTGCCGATTCCCTCGACGAAGTACGGGTGCACGCCGTCGTCGCGTCCGGCGGTGTACACGGAGCCCTCCGGATCGGCGCCGACAATCAGCACCTCGGGCTTTCGCTCCTTGAAGTAGCGGCCGACGCCGCTGATCGTCCCGCCGGTCCCTACCGAGATCACGATCGCGTCGAGCTCGCCGCCGGTCTGCTCCCAGATCTCCGGCCCGGTGGACTCATAGTGGGCCTGCGGGTTCGCCAGATTGGAGTACTGGTCGGGCTTGAAGCCGCCGGGGATCTCCTCGGCGAGGCGCGACGACACCGAGTAGTACGACTCAGGCGAGTCGGGGTCGACCGCGGTCGGCGTGATCACGACCTCGGCTCCGTACGCGCGCAGCATCGCGATCTTCTCGTTGCTCATCTTGTCGGGCATGACGAAGATGCAGCGGTAGCCGCGGAGTGCCGCCGCGATCGCGAGGCCGACGCCCGTGTTCCCCGAGGTCGGCTCGACGATCGTTCCGCCCGGCTTGAGGAGACCGTCGCGCTCGGCGGCCTCGATCATCGCGAGGCCGATGCGGTCCTTGACCGATCCGCCCGGATTGAGGTACTCGAGCTTCGCGAGGATCGTGCCCGGAACGTCGCGTGAGATCCGGTCGAGCCGGACGATCGGCGTCGACCCGACGAGGTCCAGCACACCCGGGTACTCACGCGCCATCGCGGCGCGAAGCCTAGTTGCTCCGCGCCGCGATGTTGGCGCCTGTGGCTGGGCTAACCCCTTGCCGTGACGGAGGCACGAAGCTCGTCACGAAATCCTTCAGCACATCCTTCGCCCAGACGTTAGGGATCTGTGCCCACCGTGTAAGACGGGTGCAAGAAAGGGCCCCTGCGCGAGCGGGTTCACTCGTTCGGCTGACTCGGACGAGTGACCGGTCAGTGACGGAAATGGCGCCGGCCGGTGAAGACCATCGCCGCGCCAGCCTCGATCACGACGTCGATCACCTCCGGATCGCGCTTCGAGCCGCCCGGCTGGACGATCGCCTCGACGCCCGCGCCGAGCGCGAGCTCCGGCCCGTCGGGGAAGGGGAAGAACGCGTCGCTCGCGAGCACCGACCCGGATGTCTCGTGGCCGAGCTCGCGTGTCTTGTCGAGCGCGATCCGCACCGCGTCGACCCGGCTCATCTGACCCGCCCCGATCCCGATCGTCTGGAGGTTCTTCGCGAGCACGATCGCATTCGAGCTCACGTGCTTGCACACGCGCCAGGCAAAGAGGATGTCGCCCCACTGCTCCTCGGAGAGGGTGCCGGTGACGACGCGCATCCCCTCCCGATCCTCGACGTCTGCGTCGCGTTCCTGTACGAGCAGCCCGCCGAGCACGCGTTTGTAGTCGCGTTCACCCGGTGTCTCGGCCCGCCGCTCGGTGTCGGCGAGGACCCGAAGCGCGGGCTTCGCGCGGAAGGCGTCCAGGGCGGCGCGGTCGAATCCGGGCGCGAGCAGCGCCTCGACGAACTGCTCGGCGATCCGCGCGCCGAGGGCGCCGGACACGGGGCGGTTGAGGACGAGCACGCAGCCGAAGGCCGAGATCGGGTCGGCGGCGAGCGCGCGCTCGTAGGCCTCGTCGATCGTCGCCGCGAGCGCGACGCCGCACGGGTTGCCGTGCTTCACGATCACGGCAGCCGGCAGCGTGAACTCGCGCGCGATGCGGCGCGCCCCTTCGAGGTCGGCGAGGTTGTTGTAGGAGAGCGGCTTCCCGCCGAGCTGCTCGACGCGCGAGAGGAGGTGTCTCCGCGCGCCTTCCTCGGCGTAGTAGGCCGCTCGCTGATGGGGGTTCTCGCCGTACGAGAGCTCGCTGATCTTGCGAAAACTCAGCGTCAACTGGTCGGGGAAGACCTCGGCCTCGCCGAACCAGGCGGCGATCGTCGCGTCGTAGGCGGCCGTCGTCGCGAAGGCAGTGGTCGCGAGCATGTGGCGTGTCATCGCCGAGAGGGCGCCGTCCATCCGCAGCTCCCCGAGGACGGGCTCGTACTGGTCGGGCGCGCAGATGGGGATCACGTGCGCGAAGTTCTTGGCGGCCGCGCGCAGCATCGACGGCCCGCCGACGTCGATCATCTCGACGACCTCCGCCTCGCTCACACCCCGCTTCCCCGAGATCGACGCGAAGGGGTAGAGGTTGACGCAGACGAGGTCGAACGGCTCGATCTCGTGCTCGGCCAGCGTCTCGAGGTCCTCCGGCAGGTCACGGCGCGCGAGGATCGCCGCGTGGATCCGGGGGTGGAGCGTCTTCACCCGTCCGCCGAGCATCTCCGGCGACGCGGTGAGCTCCTCGACTCGCCGCACCTCGAGCCCGTGCTCCTCGAGGAACGCCGCCGTGCCGCCGGACGAGACGAGCTCGAACCCCAGGTCGGATAGCCCGCGCGCGAATGCCTCCACACCCGCCTTGTCCCAGACCGAAATGAGCGCTCTCACACCGGTGCCCTCTCGCCGAGCAGCTCGCGCACGACGGCGGGCAGCAAGCGGTGCTCGACCGCGTGGATCCGCTCCTCGAGCGTCTCTCGCGGTTCCACCGGCACGGTCTCCTGCCGGAGCACCGGCCCGGTGTCGATGCCCTCGTCGACCAGATGGACGGTCACGCCGGTCGTCTCGACGCCCGCGGCGAGGGCGTCCGCGATCGCGCTCGTTCCGGGGAACTGCGGCAGGAGCGACGGGTGGACGTTCACGACCCGCTCGGGGAAGCGGTCGAGGAACGGCTTCGTCAGCAGGTGCATGTACCCCGCGAGCACGACGAGCTCGACGTCGTGCTCCTCGAGCCACGTCGCCAGCACGAGATCGCGCTCCACTCGGTCGGCATGGCAGTCGAGGCTGAAGACGGCGGTCGGGACGCCGGCGGAGCGGGCACGCTCGAGCGCGAAAGCATCGCGCCGGTTCGAGGCGACCGCGGCCACCGGGAGGCCGGCGTCGAGCAGCGCCTGGAGGTTGCTCCCGAACCCCGAGACGAGGACGCCGATCAAACCACCCGTCCGATCACCGTGTCGCCCGGCTCCGGCTCCGCGACGACTGCGCACCAGCCGATGCCGAGGTTGAACACGCGCCGCAGCTCGCCCTCGGCGACGTGCCGCGCGAGCCACTCGAACACGGGCGGGCGCCCCCACGCCTCCCAGTCGAGCTCGGCGCGAAGACCCTCTGGCACGACCCGACTCAGGTTGCCGAGGATGCCCCCGCCGGTCACGTGCGCGAAGGCCTTCGCCCGACCGCGAAGCCCACGGGTCTCGCGCAGGTAGAGCCGTGTCGGCGCGAGCAGGTCGGCGCCGTCGTAGTCCTCGTCCTCGAGCACGCGGCGCACGAGCGTGAAGCCGTTCGCGTGCACTCCCGCGGACGCGAAGCCGATGACGGTATCGCCGGCCTCGACCGCCCGCCCGTCGACGAGATCGGCGCGGTCGACGATCCCGACACAGGTGCCCGCGACGTCGAGCTCCCCCTCGCGGTAGATCCCCGGCAGCTCCGCCGTCTCGCCGCCGACGAGTGCGACTCCTGCCTCGCGGCACACCTCGGCAGCGCCCTCGACGACCTCCACCACCTCGTCGAGGTCGATCCGCCCGGCCGCGACGTAGTCGAGCAGCACGAGGGGTGTCGCGCCGGTCGTCAGCACGTCGTTGATGCAGTGAGCCGCGAGGTCGGCCCCGCAGGCCCGCAGCTGCCCGCGTGCGCGCGCGAGCACGAGCTTCGTGCCGACGCCGTCGGTCGACGCGGCGAGCAGCCGGTCTCCGTCGAGCGGGTGCAGGCCGGCGAAGGCGCCGAACCCGGTCACGCCCGTCGACTCGACGGCTGCCCGGAGCCGTTCGACGACGCTGTCTGCGACGGAGAGCGAGACGCCCGCGGCTGCGTAGTTGTGCGGCGTAGGAGTCAGAAGGCGAGTGTACGGCCCGTCGCGGCCTGCATCCCGGGAGGGGAGTACGTGGCGTCCGATCGGGCTCGTATCGTTTTCGATCGGTCAGATTGCAACCGATGCGTGCGGACCCCGTCGGCCGGCGGCCGGACGACGCAGGTCGGCGCGTCAAATCTCGAGGGGGTTCTCCAAGCGGGCATGGGTCGGCTGGTGCGGAACCACGCGGTTGCAAGGCTCAGGCTGGTCGTTCTCGCCGCCGTGCTCGCGTTCCTCGTCGTGATCTCGATCGCCGCAGCCACCAGCGGACGCCGCGAACCGGCAGGGATACCGAGCGCCGGCGTCTTCATCGCCTGCCTGAACAACTCGAGCGGCGAGATCCGGTTGGTGATCGCTCGAACGAGCTGCCGGGCGGGGGAACGCCGGGTCACGTGGAGTCAGCGCGGAGCGACGGGGCTGCGCGGTGCGGTCGGACCGAAGGGGCCAGCGGGTCCGGCGGGGACCGTCGGTCCGGCCGGGCCTCCGGGTCCGGCGGGCCCGATCGGGCGGGTGGGGCCTGAAGGCCCGGCAGGAGCCGATGGTTCCGTCGGTCCGGCGGGGCCTCCGGGCCCGGCGGGGGCCGCGGGTCCGGCCGGGCCGCCGGGTCAAGCGGGAGCCGATGGTGCCGTCGGTCCAGCGGGGCCTCCCGGCGCAGGTGCTGCTGGTCCGGCAGGGCCTGCCGGACCAGCGGGGCCGCCCGGCCCTGAAGGCCCAGCCGGTGCGGTTGGGCCGGCAGGGCCCGCCGGGCCTCCCGGCGCCACGGGGAGCGTCGGACCCCCGGGGCCACAGGGTGCACCGGGGCCTGCCGGTCCGACGGGCTCGCAGATCGTCGAGGACGGGGGCACGTCGCGCTCGGCCGCCGCCGGCAACACCCAGGGCGAGACGTTCTCCGACACGGCCTCGTGCCCTGCTGGGACGGTCCTGCTCGGCGGAGGGGCCGTCCTGACCAGCACAGCCAGCTTCGGCCAGGGGCTCAACCGCGTGAGTGTCAGTCAGTCGTACCCCTCCGGCCCGTCCACATGGACCGCGACGGTCGTGATCACTCAGAACTTCGCAGCGGCCAGCAACGCGACGATTACCGCGTACGCGCTCTGCTCCGCCTGACGCTCGGGCTCCGCCCATCCTGGTCCTCCGGGACCGCTCGACAGGCCGGCTCAGGTGAACCGCTCGGCGTGGAGCTCCGGCCGGCCTTCCGGCCCGTCGGGGAGGAAGCGCACGACGGCGTCCCCGATCTCGACGGCGTCGCTCCTTGCTTCGAGGCCCAGGAGGTCGGCCAGCACGCCCGCCTTCTGCTCGGGGCGATCGGTGAGCAGGTGCAGCTCGCCGAGGGAGAGCTCCTCGCGCGCCCGGAGCAGCTCGTCGATCCAGTCGCGCGGCGGGTGGACCTCGAGGCGGTAGCCAGCGTTCGTCGAGACGAACGTCCTTCTCGCGCCACGCTCCTGCACCGGCAGGTTCCAGTTGCCAGCGCGCATGAGGACGGCGTCGAACTCGTCCTCGTCGAGGACGACGCCCAGATGGTCGATACGCGGCACGCGCCAGTGACCCGGCTGCAGGACGACGTTGACGGCGCCGCGCTGGAGTTCCGAGAGACGCACCTTGAAGCCGCTGCTCGTGAGCTCCTCCCACGACGTGCCGCGCTCGATCGTGACGTGGTCCTCGCCGACGCGGCCGTAGCGTGCGACGAGCTCGAAGCCGAGCTTGCCGACGTACCGCGCTTCGACCTCGCGGAGCTCGCTCGTCACGAGGTGGTAGTGGAACACCTGCACGCGCTCATTCTCTCGTCAGCGCGACGACTTGCGTCGCCACACTTGATCGCGTGTCCGAGCTTGCGAACTGGAACCTCGAGCCGCTCCAGCTCGTGCCGACCCTGGTCGTCTCGTTCCTCTACCTGCGGCGGACGCGAACCCTCGCGCACCGCGGCATGCCCGTTCCGGCCTGGCGGCAGCTCCTCTTCTGGCTCGGGATTCTCCTCGTCGTCCTCGCGCTGAACTCGCCGGTCGACGAGCTCGCAGAGACCGACTTCCTCTTCGTCCACATGTCGCAGCACGTGATGCTCGGCGACCTGGCGCCGCTCTGCTTCGTCGCCGGGCTGACCGGGCCGGTGCTCCGACCCGTGCTCGCTCTGCCGGGGTTCGACAGCCTGCGGATCCTCACCCATCCGCTCGTCGCGCTGCCCTTGTGGGCCCTGAACCTCTACATCTGGCACATCCCGTTTCTCTACGAGGCCGCGCTGCGCCACGACTCGGTGCACGCGCTCGAGCACTTCCTCTTCTTCACCTGCGGCGCGCTCATGTGGTCGCCGGTCGTCGAGACGCTCCCGGCCCCGGAGTGGTTCGGTACCGCCTGGAAGCTCGGCTACGTCGCCCTCGTGCGCGTGATCGAGACGATCCTCGGCAACGTCTTCATCTGGACGACCGCCGTCTTCTATCCGGTGTACGAAGAGGGGCTGCCGAAGTGGGGGATCACTGCGATCCACGACCAGAACCTCGCGGGCGTCGTGATGATGATCGAGGGCTCGCTCGTCACGCTCGGAGCCCTCGCGTGGCTCTTCCTGCGACTCGCGGAGGAGGGCGAGCTTCGGCAGCAGCTGATCGAGCAGGGGTACGACCGCGCCCAGGTGAATCGCGCCGTGCGCTACGGGCGCGCGCAGGCGCTGGAGGGAGCGGCGCTTCCCGGCGCCGAAGGAACTCACGCGCGACCGCGGAATCCCTAGCCGAATCCGTAGCGATTAGCACATGCCGTCGTACGCGGGCGTCCACCACGTCGATCTCGTCGTCTCCTCGATCGAGCGCAGCCTGCCGTTCTACCGCGAGCTGCTCGCGCCGCTCGGCTACCAGCGAATCTCGGAGGTCGAGGGCGAGCGCGGCGAGACGATCTGGTATCTGTCCGGCCCGGACGTCGCGATCGGGCTCCGCCAGGCGCAGTCGGACGGGCCGTTCGATCGCTATCAGGTGGGCCTGCACCACGTTGCGTTCGAGGCCTGGTCGCGCGCGGCCGTCGACGAGCGGGCCGACTGGCTCGACGACCAGGGCGTCACGATCGAGAGTGGTCCGGAAGAGTACGGCTATTCACCCGGGTGCTACGCCGTCTTCTTCTACGACCCGGACGGGATCAAGCTCGAGATCGTCCACGTTCCAGGCCAAGCAGCGTGAGATAGGAAAGGAGCGACTCCATGGCAACTCCCGGCAACGAGGGCACCGGTTCCGACGCGACGAACGACCCGACCGAGCAGATGCCGCCGCCGCCCGCCTCGCCGCCGCCCGGCTACGGTGGCCAGCAGGTGACGATCGGCTGGCCCGCCGGCGCCCGCATGCCGGTTCCCGGCAACGCCGAGTGGGCGCTCTGGTTCGCGGTCGAGATCGTGTTCGCGATCATCTGGGCCGCGAGCGACCAGGTCGGCGCGAGCGAGTTCATGATCGCGACCGCGATCGTCACCTTCGGGTACCTGATCTCGCGCGGGATCGCGAAGGCCGGCCGCGTCCTCGAGCACTAGCTAGGGGGTCGCTGCACGGAACCAGCTGCCCGGCCGCGGTGTAGGAGCGAGCGGTGGAGGGCCGTCCACGCGAGGAGCGCGAGCTCGTGCTGCGCGCGCAGCGCGGGGACGAAGGCGCCTTCGCCGAGCTCGTCCGCGCCCATCAGGAGGTTGCATTCCGCGTCGCCTACCTCATCGCCGGCAGTGCCTCCGACGCCGAGGACGCGGCGCAGGAGGGTTTCGTCAAGGCCTGGCGGGCGCTCGGGCGCTTCCGCAGCTCCGAGCCGTGGCGGCCGTGGCTGCTCGCCATCGTCGCGAACGAGGCTCGCAACCGCCGCCGCTCCGCCGGCCGGAGGGCACGGCTCGTCCTGCGGGCAGAGGGCGAACGGGTCTCGGGGGACGCGGCCCCGTCCCCCGAGACGACGGCGCTCGCGATGGAGGAGCGGCAGCGCTTGCTCACCGCGCTCGAGGCGCTGCCAGAGGACTCGCGGCGCGTGCTCGCCTGCCGCTACCTGCTCGAGCTGTCCGAGGCGGAGACTGCGGCGGCGCTCGGGCTCCGGCGGGGCACCGTGAAGTCGCGCACCGCGCGTGCGCTCGAACGACTGCGAGAGACGTATGGGTGAGCTCGAGCGTGCGCTGACCGCTCTGGCTCCGGAGGTCGAGTGGCCCGAGACGCCGTCGTTCGCGCTCGAGCTCGAGCCGGCGCCGACGGTTCGACCGCGGTGGCGCCGCGGCCTCGTGCTCGCGGTCGCGGCAGCGCTCCTCGCGATCGGGCTCGCCTTCGCCGTGCCGCAGGCCCGCAGCGCCATCCTGCGCTTCTTCCACCTCGGCGGGGTCACCGTCGAGCGCGTCTCGACGCTGCCCGAGGCCGAGGAGCGCCCCCTGGCTGCCGGCCTCGGTCGGCCGGTCACCGAGAGCGAGGCCGAGGCCATGCTGGGCGGTCCCGTGCTGCTGCCGCGCATGCGCGGCGAGCCCCGGCTCCACGAGCAGGACGGCATCGTCTCGACGCTCCTCGCCGTCCCGGAGCCCGTGCTCCTCAGTCAGTTCGCCTTCGGCAACGGACCCGGCCTCCTGAAGAAGGTCGCCGGCGGCTCGACCGGGGTCGAATGGGTGGAGCTCGCACCGGACCTCTACGGGCTCTGGATCACGGGCGCGCAGCACGTGGTCTTCTGGCCCGCCGCTCCGCCACGCCTCGCCGGCAACGTGCTCCTCTGGGAGCGGGACGGCATCACGTACCGGCTCGAAGGGCCGAAGCTCACGCGGGAGCGGGCGGTCGAGCTCGCCAGGGAGCTGCTCGGGCTCGAGAGCAGCTGATCGACGGGAACCTCGTGCCCGCGGCCGGCGTACCAGGGTGCGACCTCGACCGGAAGGAGAGAAAGATGCGCCACCTCGTCCGCTGCACAACCGTCGTCCTCGCTCTCGCCGCCGCCCCGGGCGCACTCGCCGGCGGCCCCGCGCTCGGCACCACGACCGCGATCGCGAGCGGAAAGACCAGTTACCTCACGACCCCGGACGGTCAGTCGACAAACCTCGACCAGCGGGCGACCGGCGGCGACATCCTTCGCAGCGCCTCGCTACCCGGGGCCTGGGGCGTTCCGTACGTGACGTTCTCCGGCGGCGCCGGCGGCCTCTCCCACGACGGCCGCGTGCTCGTGCTCGCGGAGTCGAAGCACCCGAACCAGCTGCTTCGCGATCGCACCGAGTTCGTCGTCATCGACACCCGCAGGCTCGCGGTCTCGCGGACGATCCGGCTCCAGGGCGACTTCGCCTTCGACGCGCTGTCGCCGAACGGCCGCACGCTCTTCCTGATCGAGAACCTCCGCGCCGGCGACGGGACGCGCTACCGCGTGCGGGCCTACGACCTCGCCTCCGGGCGGATGCTGCCCGGGGTGATCGCCGACCGCCGTCAGAAGAGCTGGCTGATGAACGGCTACCCGGCGAACCGCGTCGCGACCGCGAACGGCCGCTGGGTCTACACGCTCTACGCGAACCCGAACAACTACCCCTTCGTGCACGCGCTCGACACCGTCTCGAAGCGCGCGGTCTGCATCGGACTGCCGTGGCAGTGGAGCGGGAGCATGACCGAGATCGAGAGCTCGACCATGAAGCTCTCGCAGGGCGAGCGCCGGCTGACGATCATGGGCACGGGCGGGCTCGGCCCGCGGTTCGTGATCGACACGAAGACGTTCCGGCTCCTCGAGCCGGGCGCCGGCGGCGGCTCAGCCTGAGCTGGCGGTCGTCGGCTCGAAGCGGAGCTTCTCCCGCTCGGTCGGCACGCGGGTCGGGTAGTCCCGCGTGAGGCAGGCGCGGCAGAGCGCCGACTCGGGCCGGCGCGTCGCCGCCTGGAGGCCGTCGAGCGAGAGGTAGGCGAGCGAGGTCGCGCCGATCGCCTCCCGAACGCCGTCGACCGTGTTCGACGCGGCGATCATCTCGGCCTCGGTCGCCAGGTCGATGCCGTAGAAGCACGGCGAGACGACCGGCGGCGAGGAAACGCGCACGTGCACCTCCGCGGCGCCCGAGTCGAAGAGCATCTGGACGATCTTGCGCGTCGTCGAGCCGCGCACGATCGAGTCGTCGACGACGACGAGTCGCTTCCCGGCGACCTCGGCGAGCGGGTTGAACTTCATGCGCACGCCCTGCTCGCGCATCGTCTGGTCGGGTTGGATGAACGTGCGGCCGACGTACCGGTTCTTGATCAGGCCCTCGCTGAACGGAATCCCGGATGCGCGCGAGAAGCCGATCGCCGCGGGCGTCCCCGAGTCGGGGATCGGCAGCACGAGGTCGGCCTCGACCGGCGCTTCCTCGGCGAGCCGCTCGCCCATGCGCACGCGCGCGCCGTGCACCTCGACGCCGGCGAGGCGCGTGTCGGGCCGCGCGAGGTAGAAGAACTCGAAGATGCAGAGCGCGCCTCGCTCGGCCGGCTCGAGGACCGCCTCCGCGTGCTCGCCGTCCTCGCCTGCCAGGAAGAGCTCGCCGGGCTGGATCTCGCGCTCGAGCTCGGCACCGACCAGATCGAGCGCGCACGTCTCCGAGGCGACGACGGGGGCGCCGTCGAGCCTGCCGAGCACGAGTGGCCTGAACCCGTGACGGTCGCGGAAGGCGAACAGGCATCCGTCGGCGATTCCCACCACCGAGGCGGCACCCTCGAGCCTCGCCATCGTCGCCGCCACCGCCTCGCCGAGCGGGCGCTCGTCGCTCGAGACGAGCGCCGCGATCACCTCGCTGTCCGACGTCGAGCCAAAGCGTCCGCCGAGCTCTGCCCGCAGCGAGTCGGCGTTGATCAGGTTGCCGTTGTGGCCGAGCGCGACCGTGCGGGCCCGGCCGTGGTGGAGGAGCGGCTGCGCGTTCGCCCACGCGTTCGAGCCGGTCGTCGAGTAGCGCGTGTGTCCGATCGCGACGTCACCTCGGAGGGCGGACAGCTTGCGCTCGTCGAAGACCTGCGTGACGAGGCCGAGGTCGCGCAGCGCGGTCAGGCGGCCGCGCTCGGAGACGGCGATCCCGGCCGACTCCTGGCCCCGGTGCTGGAGCGCGTGCAGGCCGAAGTACGTGAGGCGCGCGACGTCGCGCTCGGGTGCCCGGATGCCGAAGACGCCGCACATCAGACGCGACCGAGCCAGACGACGTCGGGCCAGTCGAGCGTCGCGTCCTCTCCCGGGCGGAGCGCGACGAGCACGCCTGCGCCCTTGGCCGGAGCGACCTCGCGCGGCGCGATCCCGCTCCAGTCGGCAGCCTCGCGCACCGCGTGCTCGAGCCCTCCGTTCGAGACATCGTGGGCGAGCGAGAAGCGCTTGGCGTTCCGCCAGACGAAGCGCACGAGGTCCGCACCCTCGCCCCGCAGGAGGAGGATGCGATCGCCCTCATGCCACCGCGCGGGGATCCGGGCGACGTCCGGGACGAGGCCGACGCAGCCCACGACCGGCGTGGGCGGGATTGGGCGCCCGCCCGTCTCGTTGTAGAGCGAGACGTTGCCCGAGACGACCGGGATTCCGAGCTCCTCTGCGGCGACCGAGATCCCCTCGATCGCCTGAGCGAGCTCCCAGCCGATCTCGGCCCGCTCGGGGTTCCCGAAGTTGAGGCAGTCGGTGAGCGCGAGCGGCTCGCCGCCTGCGCACGCGACGTTCATGGCGGCCTTCATGGCGGCTGACCACCCGGCCCGGTACGGGTCGCGCTCGCCGAGCGGCGGCCCCTGGAGCGACACCGCGATCCCGCGGACGCCGTCGACCCGCAGCACGGCTGCGTCGAGGCCCGGGCGCCGGACCGTGCGCGAGCCGACGAGCTGGTCGTACTGCTCGAACACCCACGACTTCGGCTCGAGGCTCGCCGGGTGAACCGTCTCGGCTCCGCCGGCGATCGGTCGCGCCTCCTGCTCGACCTCGTAGCGCGGGCAGCGGTCGGTGAGGAGCTCGGCGGGGATTCCGCCGACAAGCTCGCCGGCGAAGAGCGCGCGCAACTCGCCGTGGCTGGTCACCTCTCCGACGACGGTGCAGGGAAGCTCCCACCGGTCACAGGCGGCCTCGACCTCGGCGAGCCGCTCGGGTGGGACGACGGCGACCATCCGCTCCTGCGACTCCGAGATCATGATCTCCCACGGCTCGAGGTCGGGCTCGCGGAGCGGCACGCGGTCGAGGTGGACGTCGACGCCCGCGTCACCCCGCGCCATCTCGGCGAGCGATGAGGCGAGGCCGGCGGCGCCGCAGTCCTGGAGCGCGAGCACGAGGTCGCGTTCGACGAGCTCGAGCGAGACCTCGATCAGCGCCTTGCCGCGGAAGGGATCACCGATCTGGACCGACGGGCGCTTCTCGTCCGATCCCTCGAGGTCCTGGCTCGCGAGAACCGACGCGCCGCCGATGCCGTCGCGGCCGGTGAGCGCTCCGTAGAGGACGAGCAGGTTCCCCGGGCCGGTCGCGCTCGCCCGGAGCACGCGCTCGGTAGGGAGCAGCCCGACGCACATCGCGTTCACGAGCGGGTTGGCCGCGTACGCGTCGTCGAACACGGTCTCGCCGCCGACGGTGGGCACCCCGACGCAGTTGCCGTAATGGCCGATGCCGGCGACGGCGCGGCGGAAGTGCCAGTCGGGGGCGCCGAAGCGGAGGCCGTCGAGGAGCGCGATCGGGCGCGCTCCCATCGCGACGACGTCGCGGAGGATCCCGCCGACGCCGGTCGCGGCGCCCTGGAACGGCTCGACGGCGGTCGGGTGGTTGTGCGACTCGACCTTGAACGCGACGGCGATGCCGCCGCCGAGGTCGATCACGCCGGCGTTCTCGCCCGGACCCTGAAGCACGCGCACGCCGCGAGACGGGAGTCGGGCGAGAAGGGGCGCCGAGTGCTTGTAGCCGCAGTGCTCCGACCAGAGCACCGAGAAGACGGCGAGCTCGAAGCTGGAGGGCTCCCGACCGAGCAGCTCCTGGATGTGATCGAACTCCCAGTCGGTGAGACCGAGTGCCCGATGAAGAGGCTGCTCTGCAACAGCAGTCAGAGGGCCAGTGTAACGGGGGCATCTGACACGCACGGGGAAGGATCCGCCGGGCCGTCGCGAGCGGAGCACGCGCCGGGGAAGTCGCCGGCTCGAGGGGTCGTTCCGCTCTCACATGGACCGGCCTGCGATCGTTACGCGCACGTGAGTCGCCGCCACGCCTCGATGCTCGCTGCGCTCGCGCTGATCTGGGGCGCATCGTTCATGTTCATCAAGGTCGGCGTGCGGGAGCTCGACCCGGCTGCGCTCGTCTGGCTCCGACTCGTGCTGGCCGCGCTCGTCCTCGTGCCGACGGCCCTCGTCGTGCTCGGGCAGGCGGCGATCGCGGAGGGCCGTGCACGCCTGGGGCCGCTGGCGGTGATGGGGATGGTCAACGCGGCGGTGCCCTTCCTGCTGCTCACCTGGGCCGAGACGCGGATCGACTCGGGCCTCACCGCCATCCTGCAGGCGACCGCGCCGCTCTTCACGCTGCTGATCTCGATCGGTGTCGGCGACGAGCAATTCGACCTTTCGCGCGCCGTGGGTGTTCTCGTCGGTCTGGTGGGTGTCGTGGTGCTCGTCGGGGGAATCGGCGGTGAGAGCAGCGAGCTCGTCGCGGGCCTCGCTGTGGTTGTGAGCGGGCTCTGCTACGCCGTCGGGAGCGTCTACGCCGCGCACGCCCTCGGGCGTACCGAGCCGCTCGTGATCGGCGCGGGCTCGCTCGTCGTCGCGTCGATCGCGGTTGCGCCGTTCGGGATGGCGACGCTGCCCACGTCTCTTCCCGGCTGGAAGGTGACGGCGTCGGTGGTGATCCTCGGTGTCGTCGGCACGGGGGTCGCCTACATCCTCTACTTCGCGCTCCTACGCGGTGCCGGCCCCTCGCGAGCGATCCTCGTCACGTACCTCGTGCCGGGCGTCGCGGTCGCCTACGGCGTCGTGCTCCTCGGCGAGCCCTTGCTGCTCGCGACCGTCGTCGGCCTCGTCCTGATCCTCGCCGGTGTCGCCTTTGCCGCTCGCGGCCGGTCGCCGTCCGCTCAGCCCGGGACGTCGGCCTTGCGCTGGGCCGCGATGAAGTCGCGGTACCAGCGGTAGCTCGCCTTCGGCACGCGCTCGAGCGTCTCGAAGTCGACGTAGACGAGGCCGAACCGCTGTGAGTAGCCGCGCGCCCACTCGAAGTTGTCGAGGAGCGACCAGACGAAGTAGCCCGCGACCGGGACGCCGGCTCTGAGCGCCCGCTCGACCGCGTCGATATGGCGCTCGATGTACGACGTGCGCTCCGGGTCCGGCACGTGACCGTTCATCCGGCTGTCGGTGAACGCCGCTCCGTTCTCCGTGATGTGGAGCTGCGGGACCTGGTACTCGTCGCGGAGGCGCAGGAGGAGCTCGTAGAGGCCGTCCGGGTACACCTCCCAGCCCATGCCGGTGCGCTCGACTCCCTGCGGCGATACGACCTCCGGGTCGCCACTCTCGGGATCCGCACGCACGATGTGCCGCCGGTAGTAGTTGATGCCGAGGAAGTCGAGCGGCGTCGAGATCGCCTCCAGGTCGTCGGCGGCGTGGGGGGGAAGCATCGGCCCGAGACGCGGGAGCGCGTCGGCCGGGTACTCGCCGCGCAGGATCGGGTCGAGGAACCAGCGATTGCGGACGGCGTCCTCGAGCCGCGCCGCGTCGCGGTCGTCCTCCGTGTCCGTCAGCGGATGCATCGGGATCAGGTCGATCGTGAGGCCGACCTTCGCCCCCGGCACAGCACGCCGGATCACCTCGACCGCCCGGCCGTGCGCGAGTAGCACGTGATGGCCCGCGGCGACGGCGTCCGCCTCGCTCGCCCGGCCCGGCGCGTTCTGTCCGGTCGCGTACCCGAGCCAGGCGACGACCCACGGCTCGTTCTGCGTGATCCAGTAGCAGACCCGATCGCCGAGCCGGTCGGCGACGACCTCCGTGTACTCGACGAAGGCATCGACGGTGTCGCGTGCCGGCCAGCCCCCGCGATCCTCGAGCGCTTGCGGCAGGTCCCAGTGGTAGAGCGTCAGGTACGGCTCGATCTCGTTGGCCAGGAGCTCGTCGACGAAGCGGTCGTAGAAGTCGAGCCCGCGCTCGTTGATGCGACCCCGGCCCTCGGGCAGGATCCGCGGCCATGCAATCGAGAAGCGGAAGGCATCGATGCCGAGCTCCCGCATGAGCCCGACGTCGGAGCGGTAGCGATGGTAGGAGTCGCACGCCACGGCGCCGTCGTCGCCGTTCAGGATCTTCCCCGGCATCGCGGTGAAGCGATCCCAGATGCTCTCGCCGCGGCCGTCCTCGGAGACGGCGCCCTCGACCTGGTAGGCGGCGGTCGCGGCGCCCCAGACGAAGTCGGCGGGGAAGCGGTGGCTTGGGTTCGATGTAAGCTTCATTTGCTGAACCGGGTAAGGAATCATACGGTGTATCTCGTCGGATGCAAGTGGGGAGGGTGGCGATGTCCGAAGACAGGGTGAGCAGAGTCACGATTCGCGACATCGCCGAGCGCGCCGGTGTGTCGAAGGGGGCCGTCTCGTACGCTCTCAACGGAAGGCCCGGCGTGTCGGACGACACGCGTGACCGGATCCTCTCGATCGCGCGCGAGCTCGGCTGGTATCCGAACCGGGCAGCCCGTGCTCTCTCGGCCGCACGCGCCGATGCGTGCGGCCTCGTCCTCGCGCGCCCGGCCCACACGCTCGCTCTCGAGCCGTTCTTCATGGAGTTCCTCTCCGGCGTCGAGTCGGAGCTCTCGTCGCGCTCGATCGCCCTGACGATCCAGCTCGTCGGAGACGTCGAGGAGGAGATCGCCGTCTACCGGCGCTGGTGGGGCGAGCATCGCGTCGACGGCGTGCTCATGGTCGACCTGCGCGTCGACGATCCACGCGTCGACGAGCTCGTGCGCCTCGGACTGCCGGCCGTCGTGGTCGGAGGACCGGTCGAAAATGGCTTACTACCAGCGGTTTGGCACGACGAAGCGGCGGTGATCGAGGAGGCGGTGCAGTACCTCGCGGCGCTCGGCCACCAGCGGCTCGCGCAGGTGGCGGGCGTCGGAGACTTCGTGCACACGGTGCAGCGGATCGATGCCTTCGAGCGTGCGACCGCGGAGCGCGGGCTCGCGGCGCAGGTGCTCCAGACCGACTACAGCCCCGAGCAGGGGGCCCGCGCAACGCGCAAGCTGCTCTCGTCGCCGAAGCCGCCGACCGCGATCGTGTTCGACAGCGATCTGCTCGCGGTCACCGGGCTCGGGGTGGCGCAACAGATGGGCTTCAGCGTGCCCGACGAGCTGTCGATCGTCGGCTGGGACGACTCCCTGATCAGCCAGGTGGTCCATCCGCCGCTGACGGCCCTCACCCGCGACATCGAGGCCTTCGGGATCACCGCCGTCCGGCACCTGCTCGATGCGATCGAGGGTCGTGCGGCTGGGGACATCGAGACCGTCCGTGGCGAGCTCACGCCTCGCGGCAGCACGGGGCGGGTCCGGCAGGCCGTCGGCTGAGCCGCCCAACTTGAAATCCGGTGTTGACACTTAACCGGATAAGTGATGGACTGTCGCAACGGCATGAGACGCTGGAGCGAGTCCCACGATGGATGTCGGGGAACAGGGCCGAGCCCTTCCTGCTTCGGCGCCATCCCGCGGACCCAACTAGCAGGCCGGCAGAGCGTCGTATTCGCCGACGACCGTGACGGAGTAATCCTGATCGGTCTCGAGGCGGAGGCCCGGCGCCGAGACCTCAGGCGACGTCGGCTGAGGCAGCGAGTTGTGGGAAATCCGAGCATCGCCTCCGTACGGGCCCGGATGTGGCGCCCGTCCAGTGGGGGCGAGACTCGACCATCAGAGATGTGAGCTGGCTCGGCCACGCGCTGGCTTGGTCGACCGTACGGGAACTAGAGGAGGTACGAAATGTCACGATTTAGGAAAGAGAGGGTCGCCGGCCTCGGCTTGGTCGCCCTCGTTGCAGTTCTCGGAGTGACTTCGCTCGGAGTGGCCGGAGCAGGCGCCAAGCAGTCCTCGGTGTTGGCTTCTCTTCCGCGCGACCAGACGCTCTACATGAGCGGGAACCAGTGGTCGCCGAACACGGACCTGAACCCGGCGAAGAACTGGGACTACGTCACGGGCCTCGTCGGGCTCGTCTACGAGACGCCGTTCCGCTACGACCCGCTCAAGGACAAGTTCACGCCGTGGCTCGCCACCGGCGGAAAGTGGAAGACGAACTCGACCTACGTGATGACGATCCGCAAGGGCGTCACGTGGAGCGACGGCAAGCCGTTGACGCCGACCGACGTGAAGTACAGCTTCGACCTGGCGAAGACGGCGACCCATCCGCAGCACCCGCTGTGGGCCGATACGGGACTCCTGAGCACGAAGGTGTCGGGTAACGACGTCGTCTTCACGTTCTCGAGCGCCCCGGGCTACCAGCAGTTCGACTTCTATCGCTACAACGTCGCGATCGTCCCGCAGCACATCTTCAAGAGCTACTCGAAGGCGGACGTCGCGACCGGAAACCTGGAGGACACGAAGAAGCTCGTCGGCACCGGACCGTACGTGTACCAGTCCGGAGTCGGAGCGACCTCGAACACGGTCGTCTGGAAGAAGCGAAACGGCTGGTGGGCCACGTCGGCGCTCGGCAAGTCGGTCGCCCCGACCTACATCGTCGACATCAAGAACGGCACCAACGCGGCCGCGCTCTCGAACCTGCTGGCCGGCAACATCGACCTCTTCAACAACTTCGCGCCGAAGTCCGCGATCAAGGGCAAGTTCAAGACCTTCTTCAGCGGCGCTCCGTATCACCTCGGCGCGAACACGACGTGGCTCTTCCCGAACACGACCAAGAAGCCGCTCGACGACAAGGAGTTCCGCCGCGCGCTCGCCTACTCGATCAACATGAACCAGATCCTCGACAAGGCCTACCAGGGTCTCGTGCAGAAGGCGAGCCCGACGGGCCTGCTGCCGATCTGGGACAAGTGGGTCGACGACGCGGTCGTCAAGCAGTACGGCTTCTCGTACAGCGCTGACAAGGCGAAGTCGATCCTGGCCGCCGCCGGTTACAAGGACACGAACGGCGACGGGTACGTCGAGAACAAGGACGGCTCGCCGATCGACCTGAAGATCATCTGCCCGAACGGGTGGTCCGACTGGATGACGTCGATCCAGGTGATCGCCGACAGCGCCAAGGCGGTCGGCATCAAGATCACCCCGGAGTTCCCGGAGTACGGGACGCTCGTCGATGATCGCGGCCACGCGAACTACGACCTGCTGCTCGGCAACGACCGGCAGTACTCGAACACGCCGTGGACCTACTACCAGTACATCTTCCAGCTGCCGATCCAGGAGAACCAGACCACGGTCAACTACGAGCGGTACTCAAACCAGACCGCCTGGAACCTGACGAAGCAACTGGACAAGACGCCCTCGACGAACACCAAGGCCTATCAGGCGATCATGTCGAAGCTGCAGACGATCTTCCTGCAGGATCTGCCTGCGATCCCGCTTTGGTACAACGGCATGTGGTCGATGGTGAACACGCAGTACTGGACGAACTGGCCCTCGTCCAAGACCGGACAGTTCACGCCGACCTCCTGGCGGAACTACTGGCAGATGACGGCCATCGACATGCTGACCAGCCTGCGCCCCGCGAAGACGTAGGAGCGGAGCGCAGAGCCGTGACCCCGCTAGCACCCCTCCCGGCTTCCGCTCGGGAGGGGTGTTGCGTTTATGAACCCGCCTCAGAATGAAGCGAGTTCCATGAGCCACCATATGGATCGGGAGTCCCGGTGAGGCGCTATCTCGCTCGCAGAGTCGTCCTCTACGCCGTCACGTTCGTCGTCGCGGTGACGATCGACTGGGCGATCCCACGCCTCATGCCCGGAGATCCGATCGAGCGGCTGCTCTCGCGGATGCAGGCGCAGCCGTCGTCGTCCGAGGCGCTCAAGGGCTACTACACGCAAGCGTTCGGGTTCGACGTCCCGATCTGGAAGCAGTACCTGAACTTCTGGGCGGCGCTTCTCCACGGCGATCTCGGCCTCAGCGTGGCGAGCTTCCCGACGCCCGTCTCCGAGCTGATCATGGGCGCGCTGCCGTACACGCTCGCCCTGCTCGTGCCGGCGATCCTCCTCAGCTTCTGGGCGGGAAACAAGGTCGGCGCGCTCGCCGCGCGCCGCAAGGCGCTCGACAACAGCGTGCTTCCTGCCGCCTACGCCTTGACCGCGACGCCCCAGATGTGGCTGGGGATCGTCCTCATCTGGGTGTTCGCCTCGACGCTCGCGTGGTTCCCCGTCTCCGGCGCCTACAGCCTGGCGCTCCAGCCGGCCTGGACGCTCGAGTTCGCAGGCAGCTTCCTCTACCACTGGATCCTGCCGTTCTCCGCGCTCTTCCTCGTCGCCTTCGGGGGGTGGGCGATCGGGATGCGGAACATGATCATCTACGAGCTCGAGGCCGACTACGCGAACTACCTCTCAGCCCTCGGCGCGCCGACCAAGCTCGTGCGCAAGTACGCCTACCGGAACGCCCTGTTGCCGCAGATCACGGGCCTCGCGCTCGCGCTCGGCGCGGTCGTCGCAGGCGCCATTGTCGTCGAGGTCGTGTTCTCGTATCCGGGGCTCGGCAGCCTCACCCTGACTGCGATCCAGAATCGCGACTATTTCCTGATCCAGGGGATCTTCCTCTTCCTCATCGTCGCTGTCCTGATCGCGAACCTGATCATCGACATCACCTACGTCTTCATCGACCCGCGCACGCGGGTCGGGATGCAGGGCGGAGCCTGATGGGGACGTCGAGCCATCGCCCGGCGGAGATCGTCACGGCTCCGGGCTCGTCCGCGCCGCTCGACCAGCCCGCGCCGCTCACCCCGTCGGGAGCGCCCGGCGTCGCACCCATCCCAGCCCACCGGTCGGAGTTCCTCTACTTCGCGTTCCGGAACTGGAAGTTCGTGCTCGGCCTGGGCATCGTCCTCTTCTTCTTCGCGCTCGCGCTCTTCGGCCCGCTGCTGACCGACAACCAGCCGCTCGAGTTCACGGGCCCGACCGACCAGCGGCCATCCAGCGACTACTGGCTGGGGACGACGTCGTTCGGGCAGGACGTCTATTCGCAGTTTGTCTACGGGCTCCGCGCCGCGTTCCTCGTCGGGCTCGTCGGAGGCGGGATCGCCTGGCTCCTCGGCGCGATCGTCGGGTTCACGGCGGGCTACCGCGGGGGCTGGGTCGACGACGTCCTCACGATGCTCACGAACGTCGTGCTCGTGATCCCGACGCTGGCGATCCTGATCATCGTCGCGGCGTACCTGAACGTGCACAGCTACACGACGGAGGCGATCCTGATCGGGCTCACGTCGTGGCCCTGGGCGGCGCGGGCGGTCCGGGCGCAGACGTTCTCGCTGAAGACGCGGGACTTCGTCGACATCGCCCGTCTCTCCGGCAGGAGCACCCGGCGGATCATCGCCACCGAGATCGCGCCGAACATGAGCTCGTACCTCCTGATGATGTTCATCCTGCTCTTCGGCGGCGCCATCCTGATCGGCGCCTCGCTCGACTTCCTCGGTCTCGGACCCTCGACGTCTGTGTCCCTCGGACTGATGATGAACAACTCGTTCCTCGCGAGCGCACTTCTGCTCGGCTCGTGGTGGTGGTTCGTCCCACCGGGCGTCGGGATCATCGCCGTCGTCGGCGGGCTCTACATCATGAACGTGGGCCTCGACGAGGTCTTCAACCCGAGGCTCAGGGAGCTCTGACGGGATGAGCCTCCAGGTGGAGAATCTCGCGGTCTACTACCAGTCGCTCCGCGGCGACGTGAAGGCGGTGGACGGGGCGAGCTTCGAGATCGCCGACGGGGAGATCATGGGGCTCGCCGGCGAGTCGGGATGCGGCAAGTCGACGCTCGGCAAGAGCCTGATCCGGATGGACGCGCGCATGCGGTACGTCGGCGGCAGCGTCGTCCTCGACGGCACCGAGCTCCCGATCTGGGACGACTCGAAGATGAACCCGTTCAGGTACAGGGAGGTCTCGATCATCCCGCAGTACGCCCAGAGCGCTCTCAACCCGACCCGAAAGATCGGATCGATGACCGCCGACCTGCTCGCCTCGAGACAGGTCCATTTCGACGAGGTGCTGCCGGAGTTGAAACGCCGCCTGGAGCTCGTCGGGTTGGCGGAGGACGTTCTCGACCGCTTCCCGATCGAGCTGTCGGGCGGAATGAAGCAGCGCGTCGTGATGGTGCTCTCGTCGCTGCTCGATCCGTCGCTCCTGATCGCCGACGAGGTGACCTCGGCCCTCGACGTCTCGACGCAGCGCCTGGTCGCCGAGCTGCTGGTCGAGTTCCGCAACCGCGGCTTCGTCAAGAGCGTGATCGTGATCACGCACGACCTCTCGATCCTCTCCCAGATCGCCGACACGATCCTGGTCATGTACGCGGGCAAGCTGGCGGAGAAGGCCGCGACCTCCGCGATCGTCGACTCGCCGAGACACCCCTACACGCGCCTCCTGCTCGCGTCGCTCCCCGAGGTCGGAGTGCGCTACGCCGAGACACGGCTGCAGGGCATCCCCGGCCGGCCTCCCTCCCTGCTGGCGCCTCCGACGGGCTGTCGATTCAGAGACCGCTGCCCGCTCGCCTTCGCGGAGTGCGCGGTGGAGCCGCCGTTCGAGCCGGTCGAGGCCGGGCGTTCGGCGGCGTGCTGGAAGGCGGCCGCCTGATGCTCGAGCTCGACACGTGCTGCAAGGCCTATCGCGTCGGTGCGATGGGGTCGCGCGAGCTCCTCGCGGTTCGGGACGTCAGCTTCGCGGTGGGCCTCGGCGAGGTCGTCTCGCTGATCGGCGAGAGCGGGAGCGGGAAGTCGACGATCGGAAAGATGATCCTCCGGCTCCTGCGTGTCACGCGCGGGTCGATCACGTTCGACGGGACCGACATCTCCGCGCTCGAAGGGCGGAGGCTCAAGGAGTACTACGCCGACGTGCAGGGCGTGTTCCAGGACCCGTTCAGCTCCTTCAACCCGATCTTCAAGGCGGATCGCGTGTTCTCGATGCTGCGCAGCGCGTACTTCGCCGGCTCGAGCTCGTCGGAATGGCGCACGAAGCTCGAGAGCTCGCTGGAGGCGGTCAGCCTCAACCCGGGCGACGTGCTCAACAAGTACCCGCACCAGCTCTCCGGCGGCCAGCTGCAGCGGATGCTGATCGCGCGGGCCCTGCTGCTCGACATCCGCCTGCTCGTCGCCGACGAGATCATCAGCATGCTCGACGCCTCGACCCGGATCGACGTGCTGAACCTTCTCGGCGACCTGAAGTCGCGCGGGCTCGGCGTCCTCTTCATCACGCATGATCTTTCGCTCGGCAACTACATCAGCGACAAGACGATGATCCTGCAGCGAGGCGCGGTGGTGGAGATGGGCTCCACGGAGCGCGTCTTCGGCAACCCGATGCATCCCTACACGAAGAAGCTGCTCGCCTCGGTTCCTCAGCTCCACAAGAAGTGGGAGGACGTCGAGGCCGAGCTTGCGGCTCTGCAGGCGGCCGACGGCGGCGCCGCGACCGCCGGCGCGGGAGCCGACGCCGGCACCGGGCTCGTGGAGGTCGAGGACGACCACTTCGTCGCGCCGCTTCCGACCGGCGCGAACGGGGCAGGCGCATGACGAGCATCGGCGCGAGATCAAGCTCCCCCTCGACCGTCGACGCGGTTGCTGCGATCCCGTGGGAGGAGCGTCCGGTCGGGTCGAGCGACGTCGTCTGGCGCTCGACCCACAATCCGATCATCCCGCGCGACCACGTGCTGCGGGCAAACAGCATCTTCAACTCGGCGGTCGTGCCGTTCGGCGGCGGCTTCGCCGGCGTCTTCCGGGTCGACGACAGAAGCCGCGCGATGAACCTGCACACGGGCAGGAGCACCGACGGTGTCGAGTGGGCGATCGACGCCGACCCGATCGCCTTCGCGGCAGCTGACGCGCGTGTGCGAGAGATCCAGGAGACGTTCGAGCACGCCTACGACCCGCGCGTGACGTGGCTCGAGGATCGGTACTACGTCACGTGGTGCAACGGGTACCACGGGCCGACGATCGGCGTCGGCTACACGGAGGACTTCGAGACGTTCCACCAGCACGACAACGCGTTCCTGCCCTTCAACCGGAACGGGGTGCTGTTCCCGCGACGCATCGGCGACCGTTACGCCCTGCTCTCCCGCCCGAGCGACGCCGGCCACACGCCGTTCGGCGACATCTACTACTCGGAGAGCCCGGACCTCGTGCACTGGGGCCGTCACCGCCACGTGCTCGGGCCGCGCCGGCTCTCGTGGGACTCGACCAAGGTCGGCGCCGGACCGACGCCGATCGAGACTCCCGAGGGCTGGCTGCTCCTCTACCACGGCGTTCTGACGTCGTGCAACGGCTTCGTCTACTCGATGGGCGCTGCGCTGCTCGACCTCGACGAGCCGTGGCGGGTCCTCGCCCGCTCGAAGGACTATCTGCTCGCGCCGCACGTCAGCTACGAGCAGGTCGGCGACGTTCCGAACGTCGTCTTCCCCTGTGCCGCGCTCGTCGATCGAGAGGCGGACCGGCTGACGATCTACTACGGAGGCGCCGATACGGTCGTGTGCCTCGCCCACGGGCACCTCTCCGAGATCGTCGCCTTCACGCGGGGGTAGGCGAGCCGCGCGTGCCCCCGACGGGGTCGCCGCGCTCACCTCTCCGTCGTCGCACGGGCTGCGCCCGCCTGGTGCCCTGAGTCGGCAGTCGCGAGATGGACATCGTTCGCGGCGGGGAGAGGGAGGCAACCAACTACTTCTTCTCGATCGGCGATCACGAGAACGCGCTCGAGCTCACCTTCAACTACGACGGCCGCACGTACGAGCTCGGTACGGGCTACGGCCACATCGCTCTCGCCGTCGACGATCTCGACGAGACGCTGGCTGGCCTCGCCGAGCAGGGCATCGAGCCCGAGAAGCCGCCGTACCGCGTTCGCGAGGGTGGCTCGCGCCTCTGCTTCGTCCGCGACCCGGAGAGATGACTGTCAACGTCGAGTAGACCGGCAATCGAGCAAGAAAGGGCCCGTTGCCGGGCCCAATCTCGTTGAGCTCGTGACCTTCGCCTACGCCACGCCTGCCTCCTTGAGCGCGGCGCGGACACGCGGTGGCGTGAGCGGCGCCGTTCGCATCCGGATGCCGGTGGCGTCGAAGAACGCGTTGGCAACCGCGGCTGCGGCTGCCAACGCCATCGGCTCGCCAACGCCTCCCGTGAATGGATTACTCGTCCACTGGATCACCATGGGCGTCACCTTGGGGGCATCCTTGAAGCGCAGGATTGGGTAGCTGACGAAGTCGGTGCTCGTGACGTTTGTTTGGTTGTAGCGGTACTGCTCTGTGAGCAGGCGGCTGATGATCTGGGTTACTCCGCCGACGATCTGGTTTGCGATCCCGTCGGGATAGACGGCGAGACCGGTGCTGACTGCCTGGTAGACGTGCTTGACGGTGATCTTGCCGGTCTTCTTGTTCACCTCGATGTCGGCGATCGCGGCCGTCTGGGCGTAGGTCTTCGTGTTGTCTGCGTTTGACCAGGCGACGCCGCGGCCGCTGACGACGTTGGCGTCCGAGAGGTTGGAGGCCGTCACCCTTGGCTTCCAGTTTGCCTCCTTAGTGACCGCGTTGAGCACCGCGAGCAGCTGATCCCTCGTCTGGCCTTTGGTGAGCCAGTCGTTGCCCTGCGTGACGTTCTGGATCCGGAAGGCGACCGGGTCCATCTTCGCTGCGTATGCGAGTTCATCGATCACTTGCTCGCCGGCGAAGGTGACATGAGGGGCGCTTCCGCCTCGCAGCCAGTACACCTTGATCCAGTTGCCGACGAGTGGTATCGACTTCACTAGGTAACGGCCGTTGGGGATGTTGTACATCGGCGCTGGCCAGAACTGACCGCTCGTATAAGACGGGACCGCCGGCAGTGGCGTGCCTGCCAGCTCAGCGTTCGTCTGCACTGAATTGGCCCAGTACTGCGGATAGAAGTGCGTCAAGTCGAAGGCGACGAGGTTGCCCTTGGAATCGACGCCAGCCTGGACATCCATCAACGACGGCGGCGAAGTCTGGCCCCAGGAGATTTCGTCCCACCGCATCAACTGCACACGCACGGGAGCCCCGACCGCCTGAGACATCAGCGCGGCCGCCACGGCGACGTCAAAGTATTGCGCTCCGTCGCCGAAGCAGCCGCCCATCGCGCAGGCGGTGACACGAACCACGTTCTCGGGCAGGCCGAGGGCGCTGGCGACTAGAGGCCGCGTCTGGTAGGCACCCTGGGTGCCGGAGAAGATCCGTGCGCCCTGCGGCGTCACGTCGGCGACTGCGGCCTGCGGGCCGATCGGCGTGTGAATGTTGGTCGGCCAGTTGTAGCTTTGCGCGACTCTATGCGCCGCCGAGGCGAGCGCGCCGTTGACATCACCAGCATTGAGCGCAACCCCGCCCAAGTCGGTAGTGCTCGAGACTGCCTTGCCAGCACTGTCGAGCGCCCGCATGGCTTTGAATTCGTTGCCGTTGCTCGGCAGCGCCTTCGGCGGATCGGCCCACTTGACCTTCAGCAGGGCCGCAGCCTGGATCGCGTCGTACTCCTGCGACGCGACAACGCCGAGGAAGTTGTTCTTCCGTACGACCCGTGCGCCCGGGATGTGCTTGATCGAGCTCTCGTCGACCGAGACGATCGGAGCACCGAAGCCGTACACCGACTGGCCGCGGGGCCGCACGATCCGCCCGTGCAACATGCCGGGAAGACGGATGTTCTGGATGTAAACCTCCGTCCCACTCACAATCGCTGGGATTTCGATCCGGGGCGGCGACGTCCCCACCAGCTTGTACTGGCTGGGCGACTTCGCGGGGGACTGCCCGGGTTGGATGCCTCCGATGAAGCCTGGAAAGATCGTCGTCCGATCCATGTTGTAGCTCGCCGGCATCCTGACGTTGAACAGCTTGCCGCCGAGCAGTTCGCCGTAGGTGGCCGACTTGCCGCCGCCAGAGACGACACCCTTGCTGACCGACAGCTGCGATACCGGCACGCCCAGCTGCGTCGAGGCCAGACCGAGCAGCACCTGAGCCGCCGACGCCGCAGCGGCACGAACTCCAGGCCCAGCATTCTTGATCGTATTGCTCGCGGAGTGAATGCCGGTGTCGGGCGTGACGTTGGTGTCGGCGATTACGAACTCGAGCTGGCTCATATCCATGTTCAGCTCTTCGCCCGCGATCATCAGCAGGCCCGTATCCGACCCCGTCCCTTGCTTGATCCCACCCGACTTGATCGTCGCGGTGTTGTCGGCGTGGATCGTGATCCACGAATCGATCGAGTACTGATCGACGCCGTTGCTTGCGTAAGGACTGTCGGCTGCGTGCGCCCTACGGGCGAGCGCCGAGCCCGAGAGCGAGAACCCCACAACCAGCGCACCGCCTCCCTTGAGGAACGTCTTGCGCGAGAACTCCTTATCTCAGCATCTCGGTCATCGGCTACTTCCCACCCTTCGCCATCACAGCGGCGGCCTTCTGAATGGCCGTCAGGATCCGCGGATAGGTGCCACAGCGACAGAGGTGGCCGTTCATCGCGGTCCGGATCTGCGCCTCGGTCGGCTTCTTGGTCGTCGCCAAGAGATCGGCGGCCTGGATCATCATGCCGTTCTGGCAGTAGCCGCAATGCGGCACCTGCACGTCGATCCACGCCTGCTGCAACGGATGCAACGCCGTCGGCGCAGCAGCCGTCGTACCACGCGACGGCCGACCACATCGCCGGCAACCCCTCCAACGTCGTGATCGCCTTGCCGCTAACGGCGGCAACCGGCGTCACACAGGAGCGGATCTCCTTGCCATCCAGCAGCACCGAGCAGGCACCACACTGCGCCAACCCGCAACCAAACCGCGGACCGTGTAGGTGCAGCTCGTTGTGCAACACGTACAGCAACGGCGTATCGAGGCTCGCCGTCACCGAATGAACAAGGCCATTGACCTTGATCTTCAACTTGCTAGCCATACCTTCCCCTCCCATCGAAATCTGCGTGGTTCAGCACGCCGCAGAGGGTCGCGCGCCTGCCGCAAAGAACCGCGGCCAACTACGCGGCAGACGATACGGCGCTCACGTTGCGAGCACAACGTGACTTAACAAGGCCCTAAACCACGGCAATGCTCATACGATGCCGCCATGAGCCGCTACCTGCACACGATGTATCGCATCACCGATCCGGAGCGCAGCCGCTCCTTCTACGAGGCGCTCGGGTTCCACTTCAGTCGCGAGATGGACATCGTTCGCGGCGGGGAGAGGGAGGCAACCAACTACTTCTTCTCGATCGGCGATCACGAGAACGCGCTCGAGCTCACCTTCAACCACGACGGCCGCACGTACGAGCTCGGTACGGGCTACGGCCACATCGCTCTCGCCGTCGACGATCTCGACGAGACGCTGGCCGGCCTCGCCGAGCAGGGCATCGAGCCCGAGAAGCCGCCGTACCGCGTTCGCGAGGGTGGCTCGCGCCTCTGCTTCGTCCGCGACCCGGATGGTTATCGGATCGAGCTGATCGAGCGCGGCGTCTGAGGCCCGCGCGTGGTGCTCTACGACAGCCCGGTCTCGGGCAACTGCTACAAGGTGCGCCTCCTGCTGGCGCACCTCGGCATGCCGTACGAGCGGCGCCGCGTCGACGTGGTCGACCGCTCGAACCGCAAGGAGCTGCTCGGCGAGCTGAATCCTGCGCAGCGAGTGCCGACCCTCATCCTCGAGGACGGCCGGCCGCTGGCGGAATCGGGAGCGATCCTCTGGTACTTCGGCGAAGGGACGCGGTTCGTCCCGGAGGACCGGTACCTGAAGGCGCAGGTGCTCCAGTGGATGTTCTTCGAGCAGTACGACCACGAGCCGGCGATCGCCGTCGTACGGTTCTGGGTGGCGTTCTCGGGCCGGCCGGAGGCGTTCGCGGATCGCCTGGAGGAACGCATGGCTGCGGGCTATCGCGCTCTCGACGCGATGGAGGGCCACATCGTCGGCCGGGAGTTCTTCGTCGGCGACGCCTTGTCCCTCGCGGACGTCGTCCTCTACGCGTACACGCACGTCGCCGGCGAGGGCGGCTTCGACCTCGAGCCCTATCCGGCCGTACGCACGTGGCTCGATCGAGTGGCGTCCACGCCTGGACACGTTCCGATCGACGCGTAGTCGGAGCGCGGAGAGTCGGATCGCTCGGGACGTCGAGCGTGCGGGTGTCGAGCGCGCGGACCGTGGGCGCGCGCGCCCGCTCGTGCGGCTCGGTCGCGGCTGTTCGGTGGCGCCGGAGGAATGCGCCGCTGGGAAACGTCCACGCTGGGGACGAAGAATTGCGCTTTCGTCGCAATCGCGTTCACCATCCGTCACACCTTCGCGGGTAGCGTCGTCTGAGTGACGCCGAAAGCTGCAGCCACCGAGACCCGAGCGTCGGGGGCCGAGTCGTCCTCTCCGTCGGCCTCGCGCGTGAAGGCGACGACGCCCTGGGGCCAGGCGACCGTCGTCGAGGAAGTGAAGGTCGAGCAACGGGCGGGCGAGAAGCGCTTCGCATCGATCTTCCAACTGCTCGAGGGCAGTCGTGGTGAGCTGCTCGTTCGCATCGCGTATTCGACGGACGGAGTTGCACGCCGAGGCCCGGTGACCCTGCGCGCCCGGGACATCGACCGGCTGAAGGCCGCGCTGGCGGGCGACTCGCCTCTTGCCTCCGCCCTCGGACTGGGAGGAGGCGGAGCCTAGACGAGCGCAGCTGTCGACAACCGAGCGGCGTCGACGAGCGAGCCCAGGATGAGCGCGCCGTGGGTCGAGCCGAGCAGTGGGTGAACCGCGTGCTCCGGGTGCGGCATGAGGCCGAACACCGTGCCCGCCTCGTTGCAGACCCCGGCGATGTCACCGACAGCGCCGTTCGGGTTGTGGCCCGCTTCGTAGCGAAGGACGATCTGGCGGTTCGCCTCGAGCTCCGCGACCTGGCTCTGGTCGGCGAACCAGCATCCTTCCCCGTGCTTGACGGGAATCGTGAGCGTCTGACCGAGCTCGCAGCGCGCCGTGAAGACGAGATCGGTCCGCTCGACGGTCAGCGCGACATCGCGGCAGACGAACGAAAGCGACTCGTTCGGCCGTAGCGTGCCCGGCAGGAGACCGGCTTCGGTGAGGATCTGGAAGCCGTTGCAGATGCCGAGCACGAGGCCACCCTCGGCCGCGAAACGGGAAACTGCCGCCATCACCGGCGAGAATCGGGCGATCGCACCACACCGGAGATAGTCACCGTACGAGAACCCGCCCGGCAGGACGACCGCGGCCGTGCCGGCGGGAAGCTCCGCGTCGGTGTGCCACACGCGGGGAGCGTCCGCGCCCAGCTCTTCAAGTGCCTGCTGAGCATCGCGGTCGTCGTTCGATCCCGGGAAGACGACCACGGGCACGAGCGGCCGCGGCTCCGCGGTCTTCAAGCGTCCGTCCTCAGCTCGATCTCGAAGCTCTCGATCAGAGGGTTCGCCAGAAGCTGCTCGCACATGCGCTCGATCTGCTTCCGAGCCTCGTCGGCGTCGCTCGCGTCGACCTCGAGGTCGACGACGCGTCCGACTCGCGTGTCGGTGACGGCGAAGCCGAGATGACGGAGCGAGCTCTCGACGGCCTGTCCCTGTGGGTCGAGGATTCCCGGCTTCGGGCGTACGAGCACGGTGGCCCTCACGCGAGCACGACCTCGGGATCGGCGACGTAGTCGGCGAACGGGATCTCGGTCAGGCGCTCGAACGCCTCGACGTAGCGGTCGCGCGTGCCTTCGACGACGTCGTCGGGGAGCGGCGGGCCCGGGTACGTCTTGTCCCAGCCGAGCGCTTCGCAGTAGTCGCGGACGAACTGCTTGTCGAACGATGGCTGCGGACCTCCGGGCGAGTACTCGTCAGCGGGCCAGAAGCGCGACGAGTCCGGCGTGAACGCCTCGTCGGCGAGCACGAGCTGGCCGGAGGCGTCGAGCCCGAACTCGAGCTTCGTGTCGGCGAGGATGATCCCTCGCTCGCCCGCGCGGTCCGAGGCGAGCCGGTAGAGCTCGAGCGAGACGCGCTCGACCTCGACGTAGCGCTCGTCCCCGACGAGCTCGACGGCGGCGGCGCGATCGATGTTCTCGTCGTGCCCGGTCTGGGCCTTCGTCGCCGGCGTGAACAGCGGCTCTGGAAGACGCTGCGACTCGACGAGGCCGTCCGGCAAGCGATGCCCGCACACCTCGCCCCTCGCGACGTAGTCCTTCCAGCCGGACCCGGAGAGGTAGCCGCGGACGACGCATTCGATCGGCAGCATCTCGAGCCGTTGACATTCGGACGAGCGCCCGTCGGACCGCAAAGCCAGCAGGTGGTTCCGCGCCACGCTGCGTGTCTGCGCGAACCAGAAGGCGGAGAGGCCGGTCAGGACCCGGCCCTTGTCCGGGATCTCCGTTGGCAGGACGACGTCGAAGGTCGAGATCCGGTCGCTCGCGACGAGGAGCAGGCGCTCGTCGTCGATGGCGTAGAGCTCGCGGACCTTGCCGCTGCCGACGTGCACGGCGGTGTCAGACATGAACAGCCTCCTCGTTGTGGACCAGAGTGTTGAGCCGCTCGAAGACCGTGTCGACGTGCTGAACGGTCGCGTCGAGATCGAACACGGCTGTCAGAGCAGCGTCGTCCAGTCGAGCCGCGATCTCAGCATCGGCCGCGACGAGCGCGCGGAAGTCGCGCTCGTCGTCCCATGCCCGCATTGCGTGCTGCTGGACGAGGCGGTAGGCGTCGCCTCGCGCGAGGCCGCTCTCGACGAGGGCGAGCAGCAGGCGGTGCGAGAACACGAGGCCGTGCGAGGCGTCGAGGTTCCGCAGCATCCGCTCGGGGTAGACGACGAGGCCTTCGACGATCCAGCTGAAACGGTCGAGCATGTAGTCGAGCGCCAGGAACGCGTCCGGGATCACGACCCGCTCGGCCGAGGAGTGCGAGATGTCGCGCTCGTGCCAGAGCGGCACGTTCTCCAACCCGACGACCGCCGCCGCGCGCACGACTCGAGAGAGCCCCGAGATGCGCTCGGCCACCTTGGGGTTGCGCTTGTGCGGCATCGCCGACGAGCCCTTCATCCCCGTCGCGAACGGCTCCTCGACCTCGCGCACCTCGGTGCGGGCCAGATGGCGGATCTCCGTGGCGAACCGATCGAGCGACGAGGCCACGAGCGCGAGCGCTGACAGCAGCTCTGCGTGACGATCGCGGGCGATCACCTGGGTCGAGAGCGGATCCGGCTCGAGACCGAGCCTCTCGCAGGCGATCCGCTCGACCTCCGGCTCGGCCGCCGCGTAGGTGCCGACGGTGCCGGAGAACTGACCGACCCGGTTGGTCTCGAGCGCTCGCACGACGCGCGTCCGGTCTCGGTCGAGCTCGAATGCCCACCCGGCCAGCTTCCACCCGAAGGTCGTCGGCTCGGCGTGAATCCCGTGCGAGCGGCCGATGCAGATCGTGTGGCGATGCTCCCGAGCGCGCCGGACAACGGCGGCGAGCGCGCGGTCGACCTCGGCGAGGACGAGCCTGCCGGCCTCCTGGATCTGGAGCGCGAGGGCCGTGTCGACCACGTCGGAGGACGTCAGGCCGTGGTGGAACCAGCGTCCTTCCGGGCCGAGCTGCTCTGTCACGGCGTCGACGAAGGCGGCGGTGTCGTGGTCGGTCGTCAGCTCGATCTCCTGCACGCGCTCAGGTGTGGGAGGTCGCGCCTGAGCGCGGATCGCCGCGACGTCCGCGGGCGGGATCGCGCCGACCTCGGCCCAGCCGTCGAGAGCCGCGAGCTCGACGTCGAGCCAGTGCGCCAGCTTGCGCTCCTCCGACCAGACGTTGGTCATGGCCGGACGCGAGTAGCGGGCGATCACTTCCTGCAGTCTAGTGCTCCCTTCAGGTGATGCGCCCCGGCTCCGGCGAGTCACAAGACGTGCCCACTCTCACTGCAGCGCGAACGTGACGTTGACGACGGCCGTCACGTCCTTGGCCAGCGTCGAGGTGTCGTACACGCCGTAGTCGGCCACCTCGGTCGAGTTGGGCGAGGTGATCTGGAAGACGCCGACGTTCACGTCGCGCAGCGAGCCGAGCTCGCCGCCGGTCGCGCCGACGAGAACCTGCGCTCGGTTCTGCGCATCCTTGGTCGCCTCCGCGAGCAGCTCGGGTCGCGCGGAAGCAAGCTGTGTGTAGACGTACTGGGGCGGCTCCGCCGCGAGCGGGATTCCCTTCCGGAGAAGGCCTGCACTCCGCTCTGCAACCCCCGCGACTGTGTCCACGCGCGGGGAGCGAATCTGGAAGTAGCGCGACAGCCGGTAGCCCACGGTCTGACCCGCGTCGTCCGTCACGGTCTCCGTCGAGATCGGCTGCACGGTCAGCTCGGCGCCCCGGATCCCGCTCGCCCGCAGGAACGACTCGATCTGCCTCGTCCAGGAGTCGAGCTCCCTCGCGGCAGCCGTGGGCGAGGAGCGCTGGCTCGCGACCGATGCGTTCCACACGACGTAGTCCGAGACGATGCGCTTCTTGGCCGAGCCCGTGACCGTGATCACGTCGCTGCGCCCGCGATCGCGAATCCCGTCGGCGAGGAAGAGCGATCCGACGACTAGCGCGATGCCGAGGAGCAGCGCCGCGCCGATCGGAACGAGCCGCTCTCCCACGCGGTCGAGCCTAGCGCCCGCCCCCGACGGCGAGGATGCGTGCGGCCAGCGCAGCCGCGTTCCTCGCGTTGTCGACCCCCACGGAGGCGACCGGCACGCCGGGAGGCATCTGCACGATCGAGAGCAGCGCGTCGAGGCCGTCGAGCAGGCTCTTGGACGAGCGCAGCGGCACTCCGATCACGGGCAGGTCGGTGTGCGCCGCGACGACGCCCGGGAGCGCGGCCGCCAGACCCGCACCGCAGATCAGGACGCGGAGGCCGCGCCCCGCCGCTCCTCGCGCATACTCGGCGACGGCATCCGGCTGTCGATGCGCCGACCGCACCTCGAACTCCCACGGGATCCCGCGCGCGTCGAGCTCGTCGAGAGCGTCCTGCATCCGCTCGCGGTCGGACTCGGAGCCGACAAGGATGCCGACCTGCGGGTCGTTCACGGGGCGGCGGGCGGGTGGCTGGTCGAGGGAGGCAATGTCGAGAGGCGACCGAGTTCGTGTTTCCGGACGTGGGGATCGCCGCGGCGATCCTAGTCGAGGCTCCGGAACCCGAGCTCAGCCTGCGACGGCCGCGATGTCCGTCCGGAAGCGGGCACCTTCGAAGGTGACCGCGGCGACCGCGTCGTAGGCACGGCGGCGTGCGTCCGCCACCGTCGGGCCGAGGCCCGTCACCGACAGGATGCGGCCGCCGTTCGTGACGAGGAGTCCGTCCCGCACCGCCGTTCCGCCGTGGAAGACGAGGGCGCCGGCCGCCTCGGCCTCGTCGAGGCCGGCGATCACAGCTCCCGAGTAGTCGCTGCGGCTGGGGTAGTCGGGGCCGGTCAGCACGACCGTCACGGCGGCGTCTCCGCCCCCGCGCAGGCTCTGCGACTCGGCGCTCCCGTGCGACGACGCTGCGAGCGCCTCCAGCAGGTCGCCTTCGAGTCGCGGCACGAGGACCTGCGTCTCGGGGTCGCCGAAGCGCGCATTGAACTCGAGCACCCGCGGCCCGTCCTCGGTCACCATCACACCCGCGAAGAGACAGCCGACGAACGGGGTACCGCGCCGGGCGAGCTCGTCGACCACGGGCTGGTGAATCGACTCCACGAGCGCATCCGGGTCGTCGAGCCAGACGACCGGCGAGTACGCCCCCATCCCGCCCGTGTTCGGCCCGGCGTCACCGTCGGCGGCGCGCTTGAAGTCCTGCGCGGCGCCGAGCGGGACTGTCCTTCGCCCGTCCGAGAGCGCGAAGACAGACACCTCGCGGCCCTCGAGGAGCTCCTCGACGAGGAAGGTGCCGCCGAGCGCGGCGGCGGCGCGCAACCCGGTGTCGAGCTCGTCCGCCGTGCGACAGACGAAGACACCCTTGCCGGCGGCAAGACCGTCCGCCTTGACCACGCAGGGCGCTCTCGCCACTGACAGCGTCGCCGCGGTCGGCACGCCGGTCGCCTGCAGCACCTCCTTCGCATAGGCCTTCGAGCCCTCGATCCGAGCGGCCTCGGCTCCGGGGCCGAACACCGCGATGCCGGCGTGGCGAAGCTCGTCGGCCACCCCGGCGACGAGCGGTGCCTCGGGGCCGATCACGACGAGATCGGCCGCGAGGGTGCGAGCCAGTCCGAGCAGCCCGTCGCCGTCCTCGGCCCGCACCGGGTGGCACAGCCCGAGCGCTGCGATGCCCGGGTTGCCGGGAGCGGCATGCAGCTCCTCGAGCGACGGGCTCCGGGCAAGTCGCCACGCGAGCGCATGCTCGCGTGCGCCGGAACCCACGAGGAGCACTCTCACACGGCGAGTCTAAGAGGCCCTCACAGAATGACGCTTCGTTGAACGGGCGTGCTGGGCGGTGCCAGGCAAGGACGCAGGGAGCCCCGATAGCAGCGCTATCGGGGCGACTGAGGACGCAGGATCGCGCCGCCCAGCACGTTCGGGCGACACATGCTTCATTCTGTGAGAGCCTCTAACTAAGAGCTCCTTTCAGAATCACGCTTCGACTCGAGGCTTCGTCTCGAAGGGCGCAAGATAGGGGGTCTTCGGGTGGTCCTTGGTCCTGACGCGCGTCGAGGTGACGCGCAGCCGCCTAGGCTGAGCGCGTGAGGTTCCCTGGGGTGCTGATCGTCGTCTTCTGCCTCGCCGTCGTGGCCGTGGCCGGAGCTGCATCGGCGCGGAGCCCTCGGCTCGAGAGGCTCGCGCTTCGACCGGCCGACGGGCAGCTCGCGCAGAGGAGCATCGTCGCTCTCGCCGATCTCGCGTCCGGCTGGAGCGGCGGGCAGACGACCTCGGGCCCGGAGGGCACTCCCGATTGCCCGTGGCAGAACTACTCTGCGTTCACTTTGACGGGGCAGGCGATGTCCGAGTTCTCGCACACAGGCGCGCAGCTCCAGTCGAGCGTCCAGGTGTTCGCGACGCATGCGCAGGCGATCGGCGACTACGCGGTGGACACGAAGGCCGGAACCGCGACGTGCGAGGGCGAGCACCTCAGGCGAGCCCTGGGCGAGGGCGCAACGCTCGTCTCGGCACGCCAGTCGCCGGTGACGAAGCTCGGGGAGCGTGCGACCGCGTTTCGGTGGGTGATCAAGATGGGGCCGAACGTGATCTACCTCGAGGCGATCGAGTTCGTCCGCGGGCGCGCGATCGGAGGGCTCTTCGCCGCGAACGTCGGGCGGCGGCTCGCCGGCACGGACATCCTCGCCCGCGCGATGGACCTCCGTCTGCAGCCGAACGTCGCGTAGCGCCGCGCGGGTTCTACGCGAGCACGCGCTCGCGGGCGGCGCCGACGCCGACGAGCTCGACGGGGACCTCGAGCTCGCGCTCGACGAGCTCGACGTAGCGCCGCGCGGCCTCGGGCAACTCGTCGCGCGTGCCCGCGCCGTCGAGCGGCTCCTGCCAGCCCGGCAGCACCTCCCACACCGCCCCGGCGTGGTGGAAGTCGCTCTGGTGCGCCGGGAAGTGGGGCGTCTCGGAGCCGTCGCGGAGCCGGTAGGCGACGCAGACCGGCAGCTCGGAGAAGTCGGAGAGGACGTCGAGCTTCGTCAACGCGAGCGAGGTGAGGCCGTTCACGCGCACGGCGTAGCGGAGCGCGACGATGTCGAGCCAGCCGCAGCGGCGCACACGGCCGGTAACCGTCCCGAACTCGCCGCCCAGCTGCTGGAGCCGCTCCTGGTCGGGCCCCTGGATCTCGGAGGGGAACGGGCCCTCGCCGACGCGGGTGACGTACGCCTTCGCGACGCCGAGGACGCGGTCGATCCGCGTCGGCCCGATGCCGATCCCCGTCGCGGCGCCGGAGGCGATCGGGTTCGACGACGTGACGAAGGGATAACTGCCGTGGTCGAGGTCGAGCATCGTCGCCTGCGCGCCCTCGAAGAGCACATTGCTACCGGCGCGCAGGGCTTCGTCGACGAGCAGCGAGGCGTCGCCGACAAACGGCGCGAGCCGCTCTGCGTAGGCGGCGTAGTGGGCCCAGACCTCCTCGAGGTCGAAGCCCTCGACCTCGTAGATGCGCTCCAGCCAGAGGTTCTTCTCGGCCAGCGCGACCTCGATCTTCTGGCGCAGGATCTTCGGGTCGAGCACGTCCTGCACGCGGATCCCGATGCGCGACGCCTTGTCGGCGTACGCCGGGCCGATCCCGCGACGGGTCGTCCCGATCTGGAGCGAGCCGAGCCGTCGCTCCGACGCCTGGTCGATCGTGAGGTGCCAGGGCATGATCAAGTGTGCGTTCCCCGACAGCACGACGATCGCCGGGTCGATGCCGCGCTCGACGAGCAGGTCGATCTCGTCGAGGAAGACCTGCGGATCGACCACGCAGCCGGCCCCGATCACCGACCTCGTGCCGGAGACGACGCCGCTGGGCATCTGCCGCAGCTTCCACGTCGCGCCGTCGGCGACGATCGTGTGCCCGGCGTTGGGCCCGCCCTGGTAGCGGCAGACGACATCCGAGCGCTGCGCGAGCAGGTCGACGATCTTGCCCTTCCCCTCGTCGCCCCACTGCGCCCCGACGACAACGGTCGCAGGCACGTGGCCCAGTCTGCCTGAGCCGGACCGACCGTGTGGCGGTTCCGCCTCGCCGGTGTCCGGCTAGCCGGCGGCTCGTGCGTGCGCGGCGGCGGGGAGCACGAGCTTGCGGCCGATGCGGCGCACGATGATGCGATGGCCGCGCCGGCAGGTCATGAAGCCGACGTCGGCATCCCTGCGCAGGGTTCCTTCGATCTGGCTCATCCGAACCGCGACCGACCATTCCTCCCGGCGGGCAAGACACGCCTCGCAGGACGCTTCGAAGCTCGTCGCCTCCGGGCCCACCCAGATGTGCTGCCGGTCGATCATCCGGCCGCGTCTCTCATCCAGGTGCGTCGTGCCCTCACGTGAGCTGGAGCTGCCGCGAGTCGGGACGGCCGAGAGCCTGAGGGCGGTCCATCCGACGGACGACGAGCGTGTGTCCGGCGGCGCAGTGCACGAAACCGACGTCGGTGTCGGTCGGAAGGAAACCGCGGACGTTCGCCGCCCGGATTGCCTCGAGGAAAGAGCCGGTGCCGCGGCGACCGAGATCGAGGCACGCCTCGCAGAGGCACGAGAACGACGTCGCGCTCGGCGCTATCCAAACGGCGTTCTCGCCCCTCACTCGCGACGCTCCTCGGGACGGTGACGGAGGGGGAGGTGGGGGAGCCCGGGGAAGACTCCCCCACTGGGGTTGGGGAGGGGGACTTGGGAAAGCCGCGCAGCACGGGGAAGCCGCGCAGCCTGGGAAAGCTGGGGGACCTGAGGGATCGGGGGCCGGCCGGCAGTCATGCAGCCGCCCGCTGGTCGTGGTGTGGGGCGAGGTCGGCGAACTTCGCGAACCGCTTCAGGAACGCGAGCTTCTCGCTGCCGACCGGGCCGTTTCTGTGCTTCGCGAGGATCACCTCGGCGAGGCCCTGATCCTCGGACTGCTCGTTGTAGTACTCGTCGCGGTACAGGAACATGACGAGGTCGGCGTCCTGCTCGATGCTGCCGCTCTCGCGCAGGTCGGACAGGAGCGGCCTCTTGTCGTTGCGGCTCTCGACCGCGCGCGAGAGCTGGGAGAGCGCGACGACCGGGACCTCGAGGTCGCCGGCGATCACCTTCAGCGACCGCGAGATCTGCGAGACCTCCTGAACCCGGTTCTCGGCGTTGCCGCCGGAGCTCATCAGCTGGAGGTAGTCGATCACGACGAGCCCCAGCTTCGGCTCGCGCGCCTTCAGCCGACGGGCTTTCGCCCGGATCTCGAGCATCGTCGTCAGCCGGGTGTCGTCGACGTAGATCGGCGCCTTCGTCAGCGCGTCGCACGCCTTGACGAGGCGGGGCCAGTCGTCGTTCGTCAGCCGGCCCGTGCGGAGTCGCTGCAGCTCGACACGCCCCTCGGCGCACATCAGGCGCTGGGCCACCTCGAGCTTCGACATCTCGAGCGTGAAGACGGCGACCGGGGTCCCGTGGTGGAGGCCGAGGTTGGCCGCCATGCCGAGGGCGAATGCCGACTTGCCCATGCTCGGCCGTCCTGCGACGACGACGAGGTTCCCGGGCTGGAGGCCCGACGTCATGTGGTCGATGTCGCGGAACCCCGTCGGCGTACCCGTCATCTCGCCGCCCGACTCGTACATCTTCGTGATCTGCTCGAAGCTCTGGCGTACGAGCTCGTCGACGCGCTCGAAGCTGCCGCGGATGCGGTGCTGGGCGAGGTCGAAGACCATCTGCTCCGCCCGGTCGACGAGCTCGGGCGTCTCGCCGGGCCGGTCCCAGCCGAGGCGCTGGATCTGCTCGCCGACGAGCGTCAGCCCGCGCAGCGTGGCCATCTCGCGGACGATCCTCGCGTAGTGGCCGGCGTTCGACGTGGCGGGAACGAGCGCCGCGATCTCGTGGACCCGCTCCTTGCCGCCGATCTCCTCGAGCTCGCCGCGCTCGTCGAGCTTGTCGGCGACGGTGATCGCGTCGACCGGCTGACCCTGCTGGTAGAGCTCGAGCGTCGCGCGGTAGATCTTGGCGTGCGACTCGCGATAGAAGTCGCCGGCGTCGATGACGCTGCTCGTGGCCTCGATCGCCGACTCGGACAGCATCATCGCGCCGAGCACGGACTCCTCCGCGTCGAGATTCTGCGGCGGCAGAGGAGCCGTGGCCGAAGCAGCCGAGGCCATCACGAGGGGGTAGTGAAATCGGCCGGCGCGCTGCGTGCAACGCTGTGGACAGCCGGGTAGTCAACGGAGAGATGAAGCGTGTTTGCAGGCATGACAGAACATATGTTCCCCTATCGAGCGGACGGCACCGTGGACGAAATGCGCGCTCGAAGCGCGAAATTCCGCGCGAAATCCACAGCCCGTGTACAGGATGTGGAAAGGAACTGCAGCTATTTGTCCACAGGCCTTGTGGATAGCAAGCCCTGGGCGCGCCTGCCTCGGCGGGCCGGAGCCGCTTCCTAGACCCGGTCCGCGGTCGTCCCGTCGGCGGTCGACGGCTCCTGCGTCTCGGCGACCGGCTCGGCATCGGCGACCGGCCCGGCCCCGCCGGGCGGCTCAGGATCGGTGGCCGGCTCGGCCTCGGCGGACGGCGCGGACTCCGGGGCACTCTCGCCTGCCTCGACCGCGTCCGCAGGCGGAGCCTCGTCCGCGACCTGCGCCGCGACGACCGCTTCGGAGGCCTCGGTAGCCGCGGCCGCCTCGGCCTCTGCTGCTGCCTCGGCGGCGACCGCAGCCTCGAGCTCCTCGTCGGACGGCAGCTCGCCGCCCTCGGGGACGACGACGACGCGCAGCTCGGCAGTCACGTCGCTGAACACCTCGACGGGGATCGTGTAGCGCCCGATCCGCTTGATCGAGTCCATGCCCAGCTTGCGGCGGTCGATCCGGATCCTCTTCTCCTCCCAGAGACGGTCGGCGACGTTGGTCGGCGTGACCGAGCCGAAGAGCGAGCCCGTCGGTCCGGCGTTGACGTCGAATCGGAGCTCCGTCGCCTCGAGTCTTGTCGGCGACGGCGCGCGCGTCCTCGTTCGTGTTCGCCTCCTGGCGGGCCCTGAGCGCCGTCACGCCGCTCGAGCTCGCGGACGAGTCCCGGCGTCGCGACCTCGGCGAGCCCGCGCGGGAGGAGGTAGTTCCGGGCGTAGCCGCGGGCGACGCTGACCACGTCGCCGCGCAGGCCGAGGTGCTCGACGTCCTGGCGCAGAACCACGTCCACTGCTAGCGCTCCCCGCGGTCGCCGCGATCTCCGCGGTCGCCACGGTCACCCCGACCGCCGCCGCGCTCCTCGCGGCCCTCGGCCACGTACGGGCAGCAGCGCCATCTCGCGCGCACGCTTGACTGCGACGGCGACCTGTCGCTGGTGGCGGCGGCAGGCGCCGCTGATCCGGCGCGAGCGGATCTTCCCCTTCTCGGACACGTAGCGCCGAAGCTCGCCGATGTTCTTGTAGTCGATCTCGTCGACCTTGCTCTTGCAGAAGAAGCAGGACTTGCGGCGACCGCCCGTGAGCGGTGCCATGCGCTTCCTGCGTCCCTCGGTCTTCCCGGCCAAGCGATTCCTCCTCTGAACGGGCTCTCGTCTAGAACGGAATGTCGTCTTCGGGGACGCCGCCGAAGTCCGCGTCGGCATCCCTCGCCGCGCCGGCAGGCACGAACTGGTTCTCGCCCTCGCCCGCCTCGGCGCGGCCGCCGAGGAACTGCACGCTGTCCGCGATCACCTCGACCGCCTGACGCTTCGTTCCGTCCTGCGCCTCCCACTCGCGCCACTCGAGGCGTCCGTCGATCGCGACGGGACGGCCCTTGGCGAGGTACTGGGCGCAGTTCTCGCCCTGGTTGCCCCAGACCGTGACGTCGAAGTAGTTCGGCTTCTCCGTCCACTCGCCGGTCGCGCCGTCCTTGCGGCGCGTATTGACGGCGATCCGCAGGCTGCAGACCGCCGTGCCGCTCGGCGTGTGGCGGAGCTCGGGGTCGCGCGTCAGGTTGCCGACGAGCACGACACGGTTGATGTTGGCCATGGTCCCTCGCTCCTTCCCGGTGTGAAGCCCCAGGCTACTCCGCGGCCCCGTCGGCGTCATCGGCGGGAGCGGACACGGCCGCGACCGGCGCCGGAGCCTTCGTCTGACCGCCCTTGACGCGCCGCACGGCCAGATGCCGCATCACGCCGTCCGTGATCTTGAGCACGCGCGAGACCTCGCTCAGTGTCGCCGGGGCGGCGGTGAAGAGCAGCAGGTGGTACACGCCCTCGCCCTTGTGCCCGATCTCGTAGGCGAGCTTGCGCCTGCCCCACGGCTCATGGCCGTCCCACGTGCCGCCGTCGTCCTCGACCCGCTTTCGGACGCGCGCGACGATCTCGTCACCCTGCTCCTCGGAGAGGTCCGGGTCGAGCAGCAGCAGAATCTCGTAGTCGTTCACTCCCGAACGCTCCTTCCTGAATCCTTCTCATGGACTGAATCGGCCCCGCCTCCTGGGCGCCGCTTCGGGTGACGGCGCGACGGGCGTGGCGAGAAGACGCGCCAGTGTAGCATCGCCTCCGTGCGATCCCGGACGCGGCCGTGAAGAGCCTCCTCGCCGGCCTTGCAGCTGCGATCGGGCTCGGGGCGCTCCTCGAGCGCCGCCGCCGGCGGCGCGCCGGTCAGCTCGAATCCTCGCCGGCAAACGAGCTGCGCGCGAAGCTCGCCGAGGTCGACGAGCTCGCGGGCGAGCCGGCTGACGAAGGGCCCGCGGACGACGCGTCGTCGGCGAGCGACGTCGACGCCCGCCGACGCGAGGTGCACGATCGCGCCCGCGAGGCGCTCGACGGGCTCCGGTAGATAACCCCTCGTGCGGATTGCGGGCATCAGGTCCCCGCGCTATAAGCGGTGGCGTGAGAGCGCCGTTTGGGATCGTGGTGCTCGTCCTGCTCGCGGCGATGGGTGTCGGGCCCAGCCCCGCGCTCGCCAGCCAGACGCTCTCGTCGAACGTGTCGAACGTCACGCTGGCGGTGAACAAGAAGGGCGAGGCGCTCGTCACCTACACGCAGGCCTCGGGCACGATCAGGCGCGTGCTCGCGTGGGGCGCGCTCGACGCGGTCGCTCCCGATCCCGCCGTCCGCCAGCAGGCGTTCCGGCTCGACTACTCGGGCGGTTGGGGCAAGTACCACACGCTCGGGTACTGGCGAACGTTCAGGAATGCGTGCGGGCCGTACCAGGGTCCCCCGCTCGTCTTCGGCGTCACAGCGTGCACCGCGCCCGACGGCAGCTACTGGGCGCTCCAGAGCTGGCAGCGCGTGCAGCCGCTCAGGGGAGTGGCCGCCTTCAGGCCCGACCAGATGGCCTACGAGCTCCACCTGTCGCACTGGTCGAAGCCGCTCGCCGTGCTCGAGGTCTCGCCGAACTGGACGTACGGTGCGACCCTGCAGGGCCTCTTCGGACGCCTCCTCTACGACGGGAGGCCCGTCTACGGGTTCAAGACCCCGACGCGCAGCCAGGGTGATCTCAATGCCCGCTACTTCTACATCGACACGTTCAACTCGGCCTACGGCCCCGGCTGGAAACGTGACGGCGCGAAGGTGACGCACAGCGGGAACGGCGGCTTCTGCTACAGCTTCGCGCCGCTGCCGAGCGCTCCGCCCGGCTACCCGTCGGTGCCGACGGTGTCGGGTGCGGGCGAGCGCCACCGGGTGACCGTGATGGGCCCCGGCGTGACGCCGGACGTCCAGTGGGAGGGCGCGGGCCTCGGCTCGTTCGATCCGGACGCCGACGCCGCCTTCAACGAGCTCTTCGACAACCTGCTCGGCGGCGACAACGTCTGCAAGCCCGAGCGCTGACGCGTCCCGCAGTTTCCCGGCTCAGTCGGCCGGGCCCGACGGCTCGCGCTCGTCGTCGGCGCAGCGGCGCTCGTAGCAGTCGACGACGACCTCGACCGCCTGCGCGGGGTCGTCCGTGACGTGGAGCTGCTCGAGGTCGTCGGGCGAGATCATCCCGTCCGCGAGGAGCTCGCCGCGTACCCAGTCGAGCATCTCGCCCCAGTAGTCGGAGTCGAAGAGGACGACGGGGAAGTCGAGCACCTTGCCCGTCTGGATCAGCGTCAGCGCCTCGTAGAGCTCGTCGAGGGTGCCGAACCCGCCGGGGAAGATGACGAAGCCCTCCGACGGCTTCACGAAGCAGACCTTGCGCACGTAGAAGTGCTCGAACGTGAACGCGATGTCGAGGTACCGGTTCGACTCCTGCTCGTGCGGGAGCACGATGTTGAAGCCCACCGACAGGCCGCCGCCCTCCTTCGTGCCCCGGTTCGCGGCCTCCATCACGCCCGGCCCGCCGCCGGTCACGACCGCCCAGCCGCGCCTGCCGAAGCCCGCTCCGACTGTGCGCGCGGACTCGTACGCGGGATGACCTTCGTCGACACGCGCTGAGCCGAAGATCGCCGCGGCGGGCCGGTCGATCCGCTCGACGACGTCGAACCCGGCCCGGAACTCGGCCGCGATCCTCTCCACCGCGTCGGCCGGATCCGGAACCTCGGTGTCGAGGATCCGCCGGTCCCTCACCTCAGAGCCGGTTCTGCGGCAGGTAGGCCTGGTAGGCGCCGACGGCGAGGAGGACCGCCGTTCCGACGTAGAGCGCGCCGGAGACGAGCGCCTTCGTGCGGCCCGCCGCCCAGCCAGAGCCAGCGCGTCGAGCGCCAGACCGCCCCGCCGTCGAGGATCCCGATCGGGATCAGGTTGAAGAGGTTGAGCACGAAGCCGAAGTAGCCGAGCGCGATCAGCAGGCCGGAGTCGTTGGCCTGTCCGAGCAGGTAGCAGGCGAGTGCCGCGATGCCGCCGAGGATCGGGCCTGCGATCGCGACGCGCGCCGTCTGCCACGGGTTGCCGCGCGTGTGCTTCACGTACGCGCCGAGGAACGGGATGAAGACCGGCCACGACGGGCTCAGCCGCTCGCGCGCCGCCTCGAGGAAGTGGCCCATCTCGTGGAGGAAGATCAGCACCACGACCCCGAGCGCGAACTTCCAGCCCCAGATCAGCGTGTAGCCGCCGAACGCGACGAAGACGGTGCCGAACTTCGCGAGCGAGCCGAACTTGACGAGGAGCCCGAAGACGAGCGACGAACGGCGCCGCGAGCTTCCGCATGAGCCTGCGCCAGTCGGTGCCGCGCGGGTGGACGGGGTCGTAGTCGCGGTTCGCGTAGGGCTCCATGTCAGAACTCATGTCGGCAGACGGAAGGCTTCGCTACAGGGACGCGGACGCTCAGGAGCCGCGGCCTATCCACTCCTCGCCGCCCTCGTAGACCTCCTTCTTCCAGAGCGGCACGTCCACCTTGAGGATGTCGATCGCGTCCTTGCACGCGGCGAGCGCGTCGGCGCGGTGTGCCGCGCTGACCGCGATCACGACCGAAGGCTCGCCCGAGCTCGACGCGGCCGACGCGGTGGTGGATCGCGATGTCCTGGACGTCGTAGCGCTCCTTCAGGCCGTCGGCGAGCTTCTCCATCATCGCCTCGGCCATGCCCTCGTAGCCCTCGTAGTCGAGGTACTGAGACGGTGCGCCCGCGCGAGTGGCGGCGGGCCGTGCCGGAGAAGGTCGCGATCGCGCCCGCCTCCTCGCTCGCGACCTCGCCGACGACGGCGTCGAGCGAGACCGGCTCCGCGGTGAGGATGAACGCGCCGCCGGAGACGGGCGGGATCAGCGCGACCACGTCGCCGTCGGCGAGCTCCGTCGCGGGATCGGCGTACTCCTTGTTCACGGCGTAGAGCAGCCCGTCCGGCTCGTCGCCGAGCTCGAGCGAGTCCCAGACCTCCGAGACGCGGTCGGCCTCGGTCTCACGGCTCGACCAGCCCGCCCGCTCGCGTAGCCCGGCGAAGAGTCTCACCGTCACCTTCGCCACGAAAGCCTCGCCATGGAACTAGCCTACCGCCGTGACCAGCGCGGATCGGCGCGAGACCGAGTCGGGGATCGAGGTCAAGCCGGTCTACACGGCAAGCGACGTCCCGCGCGCTCCGAGCCGCCCGGCGAGCCGCCCTTCACGCGCGGGATCTACCCCGACATGTACCGCGGCCGGCCGTGGACGATCCGGCAGTACGCCGGCTTCGCCTCGGCCGAGGAGTCGAACGCGCGCTTCCGCTACCTGCTCGAGCGCGGGCAGGCGGGGCTCTCGGTCGCGTTCGACCTGCCGACGCAGCTCGGGCTCGACTCCGACGACCCGCGCGCCGAGGGCGAGGTGGGGCGGACCGGTGTCGCGATCGACTCGCTCGCCGACATGGAGGTGCTCCTCGCCGGAATCCCGCTCGGCGAGGTCTCGACCTCGATGACGATCAACGCGCCGGCGGCGCTCCTGCTCCTCCTCTACGAGCTCGTCGCAGAGCGGCAGGGAGTGGCGCCCGAGGCGCTGCGCGGCACCGTCCAGAACGACATCCTCAAGGAGTACGTCGCGCGCGGGAACTACATCTTCCCGCCGCGGCCGTCGATGCGGCTGACGACGGACCTCTTCGGCTACTGCGCCGAGCGGATCCCGCGCTGGAACACGATCTCGATCTCGGGCTACCACATCCGCGAGGCCGGCTCGACCGCGGTGCAGGAGCTTGCGTTCACGATCGCGAACGGGATCGCCTACTGCGAGGCGGCGATCGCGGCGGGGCTCTCGCCGGACGAGTTCGGAGCGCGGCTCTCCTTCTTCTTCAACGCCCACAACGACTTCTTCCAGGAGGTCGCGAAGTTCCGCGCCGCGCGGCGCCTGTGGGCGCGGGTGATGGCCGACCGCTTCGGCGCGTCGAACCCGAAGGCGCTCGCGCTCCGCTTCCACGCCCAGACCGGCGGCTCGACGCTGACCGCGCAGCAGCCGGAGAACAACATCGTCCGGGTCGCGATCCAGGCGCTCGCGGCCGTCTGCGGCGGCGCGCAGTCGCTGCACACGAACTCGTTCGACGAGGCGCTCGCGCTGCCGAGCGAGCGGGCGGCTCGGGTCGCGCTCCGCACGCAGCAGATCCTCGCCGCGGAGGCGGGCGCGACGAACACGGCCGACCCGCTCGGCGGCTCGTACTTCGTCGAGGCGCTCACCGACGAGCTCGAGGCGAAGGCCTGGGAGCTCGTCGAGCGGATCGACGAGCTCGGCGGCGCCGTGGCCGCGATCGAGGCGGGCTGGGTGCAGGGCGAGATCGAGTCTGCCGCCTACCGGTTCGCGACGGCGGTCGAGTCGGGCGAGCGGCCGATCGTCGGCGTGAATGCCTTCGCGGAGGGCGACGACGAGGAGATCGAGCTGCTCCGGCGTCGATCCCGAGGCGGAGCGCCGCCAGGTCGAGCGGACGCGACGTGTGCGTGCGGAGCGCAACGCGGCCGAGGCCGACCGCGCGCTCTCGGCCGTCCGCGACGCCGCCCGCGGGCAGGGCAACCTGCTCCCTCCGATCCGCGAGGCGCTCCGGGCGCACTGCACGGTGGGAGAGGTGTGCGAGGTGCTCCGCGAGGAGTGGGGCACGCACGACGCCGCGCTGCCGTAGTTCTCAGCGCCCCTTCACCGCATTCGCACCCGACTGTCACCTCCGTGTAACCCACGGGCGGCCTCGGCTCGCCGAGACTCGGCCGCGACCGCAAACGACCAGGGGGGAAGGAATTGATGAGAAGAGGGATTATCGTCGGCGCGCTGGCGACCGCGGGCGTGGCCGCGGCGGCTGTCGCGGCTTTCGCCTCCCACGGCTCGGAGACCGGCTCGAGCAGCTCGCAGTCGCCGTACCTCGTGCCGTCCGGGGACGGCGTCGAGATCCGGTCCATCTTCACCGTCGGCGACCCGGTGGGCGGTGCCGTCGACGGTTACCGGATGGTGGGGATCCCGGACGGACTGGGCGCGTTCAAGGATCGGGGTGGGACGTTCACGCTGCTGATGAACCACGAGATTCCGTCCTCCGGCTCGCCCGGTCAAGGCATCACGCGCGCACACGGCGCGAACGGCGCGTTCGTCTCGCGCTGGTCGATCGACAGGCACGACCTCGAGGTTCTCGACGGAGCCGACCTGATCCACCAGATCGCAACCTGGAACACCGGAACGGGGGCCTACAACGCCCCCGCGAGCGGCATCGTCCTCAGCCGCCTCTGCTCAGCCGACCTGCCTGACACGAGCGCGTTCTGGGACCGGCGGTCGAGAACGGGATACGACGAGCCGCTCTTCATGAACGGCGAGGAGAGCGGCAACGAAGGCCGCGCCTTCGCCCACGCGCTCGACGGCACGAGCTACGAGCTGCCGGCGCTCGGCAAGTTCTCCCACGAGAACTCCGTGGCGAACCCGTCCGGCGGTCGGAAGACCGTCGTGGTCGGCCTCGACGACACGAACCCGACCGGCCAGGTCTACGTCTACGTCGGCGAGAAGAAGAAGGACGGTAACCCGGCGGAGCGCGCCGGGCTCACCGGCGGGGCGCTCTACGGCATCAAGGTTCCTGGTCTCGCGACCGAGCCGGCCGGAACGGGCATCGCGTCGGGAACGGCGTTCACGGCTGCGTCGCTCGGCGACGTGACGGCGAACACGGGAGCGCAGCTCGAGACGGCGAGTGACGCGGCGGCCGTGACGGAGTGGCAGCGGCCCGAGGACGGCGCGTGGGATCCGAGGCATCCGGACGACTTCTACTTCGTTGTCACGGCGAGCTTCGGTGCGAACAGCAAGCTCTACCGCCTGCGCTTCAACGACCCCGCGAACCCGGCCGCGGGCGGCACGGTCGACCAGCTTCTCACCGGCACCGAGGACGGCGGCACCGGCGAGCGGTTCCATATGCTGGACAACCTCGCGATCGACCGCCACGGGCACGTCGTGATCCAGGAGGATCCGGGCGGAAACGACTACATCGCGCGTGTCTGGCTCTACGACATCGACGACGGCACGCTGACCGAGATCGCGCATCACGACCCGGTGCGCTTCTCGCCGGCCTCGATCACGAAGCTGACGAATGACGAGGAGTCGTCAGGCGTCATCGATGCCGAGGACATCCTCGGCAAGGGTTGGTTCCTGCTCGACGTGCAGGCGCACTACACGACCGGCGTGGACCCGTCGCTCGTCGAGGGGGGCCAGCTGCTCGCGCTCCACGTTCAGGGAGGCCACTGGGACGGCGACGGCCGGGAGACGTCCGAGGACGACGACTAGGGGAGGGTCTGCCGCCGGCTACCGGCGGGATGAGGACGCTCGTGACTCTCCCGCCGGTAGCGTCCGGCGAGTGCGCATCCTGCTCGTCTCGCAGATGTATCCGGGCCCGTGCGGACCCGGATCTCGGCGACGTTCGTCGCGCAGCTCGAGCGTGCGCTCCGCGAGCGCGGTCACGACATCGAGCTGGCGGTGCTCGACCGTCGCGGCGGCGGCAAGCGGCGCTATCTCGAGCTGCGGCGCAAGGTCGCCGCGGCTGCGCGGCCCGACGTCGTCTGGGCCCACTTCCTCGTCCCGTCGGGGCTGATCGCGACGAGCGTCGACGCGCCGCTCGTCGTCACTGCGCACGGCCGCGACGTTCGCAACATCGGCTCGCTGCCCGGGATCGCCGCGCTCACGCGACGCGTGATCCACCGGGCGACGACCGTGATCGCCGTTTCGGACTACCTCCGCCGCGAGCTCGAGACGAAGCTGCCGGAGGCCGCCGGCAAGACCGAGGTCGTCGACTCGGGCGTCGATCTCGAGCGCTTCGCTCCAGGGGGAGACGCCCCTGCCGCGACCGCGCCCGACCGGCCGGCCTACGTCGCCGTCGGCAGCCTCACCGAGCGCAAGAACGTCGTCCGGCTCGCCGATGCCTTCGCCCGGCTCGACGGCGGCAGCCTCACCTTCGTCGGCGACGGGCCGCTGCGCGGCGCGCTCGAGGGCCGTGAGCGCGTTCGGATCGTCGGCCGCGTGGCGCACCGGGAGGTGCCGGCGTACCTGGCCGCGGCGGACGTCGTCTGCGCCCCGTCGCTCGTCGAGCCGTTCGGGCAGTCGATCCTCGAGGCGATGGCGTGCGGCGCCTCCGTCGTCGCCACGCGCGTCGGCGGCCCGCCCGAGTTCGTGCCGCCCGAGGCGGGCATCCTCGTCGATCCGCTCGACGTCGACGAGCTCACGCGCGCGCTCGAGTCAGCCGCGCGCTTCGCCCGGCCGAACGAGGCCGCCCGCGCGGCGGCCGCAGGACACGACGTCAGGCGCCAGGCGGAGCGGGTGGAGGAGATTCTCCGGCGAGCTGCCCGCTGAGCGCCGCCGCCGACGCATCGGCCGAGACAAACGTCTGGGCCGTGAGGCCCGCGTGCTCGGCGTAGACGACCACGGTGCGGGCAAGGAAGTCCTGGAGCGCGCGGCGGCGGTCGTCGACGAGCGCGGGCAGGAAGCCGAGGAAGAGGAGCCCGATCGCGAGCGCGAGTCCAACCAGGCGGAGCAGCGAGCGCCCGACGCCAGGGGGGCCGCCGTCCGGGTCGAGCAGTCGCAGTCCGAGGAGCCGCATCCCTGGCGTCTGTCCCGCGCCGCTCCAGAAGGTGACGAAGTAGGCGCCGACGAGCAGCGCCCAGGCGATACCGGCGAACGTCCCGACGAGCCAGCTCGAGGTGAGTTCGCCGAAGAGCGACGCCACAAGCGTGACGAGCGCCGCGCCGACGACGAAGAGCAGGTTCACGATCAGCGCGTCGAGGGCGAGCGCGAGCCCGCGTGTCGCGAATCCGGCATAGGGGACCGGCGGCGGCTCGGCTGCCGACTGGGCGGGCGGCCGTGGCGGTCGCCGGAAGAAGCGGCGCGGCGGTCGCTCGATCGCATCGTCCATCCGGATTGCGCGCGTCCGGATCCCGTCGGCGAGCTCCTCGCCGAGCGTTGCGGTCTGCCGTCTGAGCGCCGTGCTCACGGCCGGGCTCGAGACCGCCTCGGCGAGCACCCGCTGGAAGTCGGGGCTCTGCACCATCCGCTCGGCCAGCTCGAAGGCGAGCTTGCTCTCGAGCGCCTCGATCAAAAGCCGCTCGGTCCGCGGGTCCGCGAGCGCCGAGGCGATCGCCGCGTCGAGGTCGGCCCGGGAGAGGACCTCGCCCGCGACGCGCTCGGCGACGCGCCGGTCGGCGAGCGACCGCGCGACGTCCTCCGGTAACGGGCCCGCGAGCATCTTGTCGACGGTTCGGGCCGTCTCGGGTGCCGCGAGCGCATCCTCGGCGAGCTGCTCCAGGCGCCGGCGCGCCTCGAGCTCGGCGTCGCGTCCCGTGGTGGTCAGGCTCTCGGTCCGGCGCCGGACGAGCGGCGCGACCGGGGCCGAGCGAGCGACGACCCGCGCGGGGAGGAGCACCAGCCGGCCCGCTCGGATCCCGAGTCTCCCCGCGGAGACGACGAGCCCGACGGCAAGGTCGCGGCCGTTCGCGCTTGGCTGATCTGGATCCATCCGCCTCCAGCTTCACAGACGGCGCTCCGGGCGGCAAACCTCGGTCCTACGACCCCTCGGCCGATTCCTGCTCGAGGCGGTCGAGATCGGCGAGCCGGACCTCGACGAGCGGCCGTATGCGCTCCTCGAGCCCGGCCTCGCGGGCCGCCTCGAGCGCCTGCTCGTAGCTCTCGCGCACCTTCTCCGGCGCGACACCCTGCTTCAGCCGGTTGTCCCCGGTGAGGAGGAGCTTCTGGATCCGCGCGCGTGCCTCGCTCTCGTCCATGAAGCCGTACGTTAAATCGCGGCTCCGACCCTGTTAGGGTCCTCCGCACGGAAGGAGGGGAGGGGATGACCTGGGTCAGGTTCGAACAGGTCAGCAAGGTCTATCCCGACGGCTACCGCGCCGTGAACCGGATCGACCTCGAGATCGGAGACGGGGAGTTCATGGTGCTCGTCGGTCCGTCGGGCTGCGGCAAGACGACGGCCCTGCGGATGGTCGCCGGGCTCGAGGAGATCTCCGAGGGCGTGCTCCGGATCGGAGACCGCGTCGTGAACCACGTCCCGTCGCGTGACCGCGACATCGCGATGGTCTTCCAGAGCTACGCGCTCTACCCGCACCTCTCCGTCTACGAGAACATCGCCTTCGGCCTGCGGCTGAAGAAGGTGCCGAAGGCCGAGATCGAGCGTCGCGTCGCGAATGCGGCGCGCATCCTCGGGCTCGAGGAGCTGCTCAAACGGAAGCCCCGCGCGCTCTCCGGCGGGCAGCGGCAGCGGGTCGCGATGGGGCGGGCGATCGTTCGCGAGCCCGCGGCCTTCCTGATGGACGAGCCGCTCTCGAACCTCGACGCGAAGTTGCGCGTGCAGATGCGGGCGGAGATCTCGACGCTCCAGCGCGACCTCGGCGTGACGACGATCTACGTCACGCACGACCAGGTCGAGGCGATGACGATGGGCGATCGCGTCGCGGTGATGCGCAAGGGCGAGCTCCAGCAAGTCGCCGATCCGCAGACGCTGTACGACCGGCCCGTCAACCTCTTCGTCGGCGGGTTCATCGGGAGCCCCGCCATGAACATGGCCGAGGCGACGATCGAGCGTGCCAACGGCTCGTTCGCGGCTGTGCTCGGCGAGCAACGGCTCCAGCTCGGGGCGGAGGCCAGTCACCTGCACCCCGCGCTCGAGCGCTACGTCGGACGGAAGCTCGTGGTGGGCATCCGCCCCGAGCACCTCGAGTCCGTCGACCTCGCGCCCGGCACCCCTGCCGGCGCCCGGTTGAAGGGGAACGTCCAGCTGCGTGAAGCGCTCGGCTCGGAGCTCGTCGTGCACTTCGCCGTTCCGGGGGCGAAGCCGGCGATGACCGAGGACGTGGCGGAGCTCGCGCGCGACGCTGGCACAGCCGACCTCGCGAAGGCGGGAGACCAGACGGTGTTCGTCGGCAAGTTCGGTGCGCGGGCGCACATCAAGGAGGGGGAGCCGGTCGAGGTCTCGGTCGACACCGGCGCGCTGCACTTCTTCGATCTCGAGACGGGGCTCGGGATCTACGGGGACAACTCAGGAGCGAAAGGAGCGACAACGTGAGGAGACGATTGAGGCTGCCGGCGCAGCTTGCCGTGCTGTGCACGCTCGCGCTCGCCGTGGCTGCGTGCGGCGGCGGCGGAGACAGCAGCAGCGGGGGAGGGGACGAGAACCTTTCGGGCTCGCTCTCGGTGATGGGCGTCTGGAGCGGCGAGGAGCAGGAGTCGTTTCAGGCCGTCCTGGACGGGTTCAAGGAGCAGTATCCGAACGTCGACGTGACGTACACCTCGGCGGGAGACCAGCTGCCGACGCAGCTCTCGACGGCCATCGCCGGCGGCAATCCGCCGGACGTCGCGTTCGTGGCCCAGCCGGGCCTGATGAACGACCTTGCCGACAAGGGTTCGCTGACGTCGATCGACTATGCGATGGACGACGTGCAGTCGAACCTCGGCGACTCGGCCGTCGCGCTCGGGAGCGTCGACGGCGTGCTCTACGGCTTCCTCTTCAAGGCGGCCAACAAGTCGACCGTCTGGTACAACGTCGCCGCTTTCGACGACGCCGGGGTCGATGCGCCCACGACCTGGGACGAGTTCACCGAGAACGCGTCCACCTTGAAGGCGTCGGGCATCCCGGCCTACTCGATCGGCGGTGCCGACGGCTGGACGCTCACCGATCTGTTCGAGAACATCTACCTCAGGCAGGCGGGCGCGGACAACTACGACAAGCTCGCGACCCACGCGATCCCGTGGACCGACGAGTCGGTGATCACGGCGCTCCAGACGATGGCCGACATCTTCAAGGACACGTCGAACATCGCCGGCAATCCGGAGCAGATCGACTTCACGACGTCGGTCTCGAACGTCTTCACGGACAGCCCGAAGGCGGCGCAGGTGATCGAGGGCGACTTCGTCCCCGGCGTCGTGCAGACCGACCTGCAGCCGGTCGACGGGTACAACGTGTTCGCGTTCCCGGCGATCGACGACTCGCCGGCGATGGTGGTCGGGGGCGGTGACACGCTCGTCAGCTTCAACGACGACGAGGCGACGCAGGCGCTCGTCAAGTACCTGACGACTCCAGAGGCCGCCGAGATCTGGGCCGAGCGGGGCGGGTTTGCGTCCCTGAACAAGGGCGTCGACACGAGCGTGTATCCGGACGAGATCTCGCAGGAGACGGCAGGTGCGATCAGTGAAGCGGAGACCTTCCGCTTTGACCTGTCCGACCTCCAGCCGTCGGCGTTCGGCGGCACCGTCGGCCAGGGGCTCTTCAAGGAGTTCCAGGATCTGCTGGCCAATCCGGACGACGTCCAGGGCGTCGCGGAAGCGATGGAGAAGTCGGCCCAGGAGGCGTACGGGTAACCGCGGGTGAGTAGCGGCGGAGAGTCAGTCGCGGTTCCGCCTCCGCCGTCGGTCGAGGCGGGGGAGCCGGGCGCCTGGCGCAAGTACGCGCTGGCGGCCGGCTTCCTCGCGCCCGCCGCGTTCTTCCTCGGCATCTGGATCGTCTACCCGACGATCCGCACGATCATCCGCAGCTTCTTCAGCCGTTCCGGCGACGAGTTCGTCTTCCTCGACAACTACAAGGAGATCTTCACCAGCGACATCCTGCTGACGGCGGTGAAGAACAATGCGCTCTGGGTCGCGGTCGTGCCGGCGTTCGTGACCGCGATCGGGCTCATCTTCGCCGTCCTCACGGAGCGCGTCAGCTGGTCGGTGGCCTTCAAGACGGCCGTCTTCATGCCGATGGCGATCTCGGCGTTCGCGGCCGGCATCACGTGGCGCATCGTCTACATCCAGGACACCGACCTGGGTGCGTTGAACGCGGGCATCTCGGCCGTGCGCGACGCGGTGGTCGGCTCGCCGGGCGTCCTCTCCGACGCGTCGCCCTCGACCGATGCCGTGGTAGTCGCGCCGAACGGCGGGCTGATCCTCAAGGAGCCGGTCGAGCCCGGCGGCGTCGTCCGGATCGGGCTCACCGGGATCAGCTCGTCCGAGGTGCCCGAGGCCGCGGAGCAGGCGGCGGCCCCGGCACCCGAGGCGGGCGCGGTCGGCGGCGTCGTCTGGCGCGACTTCAAGCCCGGCGGCGGCGTGCCGGGCAAGGTCGAGGAGGAGGAGTTCGGAATCCCGAATGTGACGGTCTTCCTCCAGTCGAGCGGCGGCAAGGACGTCGGGACGACGAGGACGGCCCCGGACGGGAGCTTCTCGTTCACGGACGTCGGGTCGGGCGAGTATCGGGTCGGCGTCGGGGCGTCCACCTTCGCGCAGCCGTTCGGAGGCGTGGAGTGGCTCGGCTCGAAGCTCGTGACCCCGGCGATCATGATCGCCTACATCTGGATCTGGGCCGGTTTCTCGATGGTGGTGATCGCCGCCGGGTTGTCGGCGATGCCTCGAGATGTGCTCGAGGCGGCGCGCACGGACGGCGCGAGCGAATGGCAGGTGTTCAGGCGGGTGACGGTGCCGCTGCTCGCCCCGGTGCTCACGGTCGTGTTCGTGACGATGCTGATCAACGTCCTCAAGGTGTTCGACATCGTGGTCGCGATCGCGCCCGGCTCGGTGCAGGACGACGCGAACGTGCTCGCGCTCGCGATGTGGCGAACCGCGTTCTCCGGGGCGAACGACTACGGCGTGGGCTCGGCGATCGCCGTCTTCATCCTCGTGCTCGTGATCCCGATCCTGCTCCTCAACATCCGCAACTTCAGGAGGGAGTCGTGACAGCGGCGGCGACCGAGGCGGTCAGCGTCCCTCCGAAGGTCGAGGAGGGAGTGGGTGCGAAGATCGTGCGCGTCCTCGGCAAGGCGCCGGTGCACCTCCTCCTGCTCGTCGTCGGTGTGCTCTGGCTCGTGCCGACGCTCGGCCTCTTCATCACGTCGCTGCTCGCGCCCGAGGACTTCCAGGTTGAGGGCTGGTGGCAGGTCTTCAGCGAGCCGAGCAAGCTCACCTTTGCGAACTACGAAGCGGTGTTCGACGACTCGTCGATCATGACGGCGCTCGTGACGACCGCGATCGTCGCGATCGGCGGCACCCTGCTGCCGATCATCGTCGGCGCGATGGCCGGCTACGCCTTCGCGTGGCTCGAGTTCCCCGGCCGCGACTGGCTCTTCATCTTCGTGATCGCGCTGCTCGTCGTGCCGCTGCAGATGGCGTTGATCCCGATGTTCGAGCTCTACAACAAGACAGGGATCTTCGACACGAGGCTCTCGCTGATCCTGTTCCACACCGCGTTCGGGCTCCCGTTCGCGATCTTCCTGCTCCGGAACTTCTTCATCGGGATCCCGAAGGACATCCTCGAATCGGCGCGCATCGACGGCGCCTCCGAGGTCAGGATCTTCCTCCGCCTGATCCTTCCGCTCGGCCTGCCGGCGATCGCCTCGCTCGCGATCTTCCAGTTCCTCTGGACGTGGAACGACCTGATCGTGGCGCTCACCTTCGGCCGCTCGACGCAGCCGATCACCGTCGCGATCTTCTCGCAGCTGCGCCAGTTCGGCGCGAACATCGAGCTGATCGCGCCTGCGACGTTCATCTCGCTCGTGATCCCGCTCGCCGTCTTCTTCGCGTTCCAGCGCTACTTCGTCCAGGGGCTGCTCGCAGGGTCGGTCAAGTGATGCCTGGGGCAGTGGCGATCGTCGGCGGCGGGCTCGGGGGGTTCATCGCCCACGCGACGCTGCTGCACGGCGGGGTGCCCGGTGAGGACGTGGCGGTCTTCGACGCGACCGGCATCGATCCGGCGGCCGCCTGGCGCGTGCGCGCCGCCTCGATCCGCCAGGAGCGCATGCGCTCCGAGAGCGACGGCCACTGCCTGCCGACGACATTCCCGGGCCTGGCCGCGCGGGAGGCCTGGCGCCGAGGGTCGGTCGAGCCCCTGCTCAGAAGCGTCACGAACCGCTACCGGCCGACCGTGGCCCAGTTCCTCGACCACATCGGCGAGCTGCGCGGCCGAACGGGCTGGGACGACGCCGTCCGGCTCGCCCGCGTCGAGCGCATCCGCGCGGTCGACGGCGGGTTCGAGCTCGACGGGCACGGCGTGTTCCGGCACGTGCTCGTCTGCACCGGCCATCCGGGTCTCAACATCCCGAGCGAGCTCGACGGCGACCCGCGTGTCGTCCACGCCTACCAGCCGCACGACTACGACCGCGAGGTGACGGTCGTCGGCGCCGGGATGGCGGGCGCGACCGAGTGGCTGAACGCGCTGGCAGCCGGTGCCCACGTCGTCTCGGTGCGGCGCACCGAGCCGCTGCGCCGGCCGCTCAACGTCCCGCGACCGTACCTCTCGCGCCGCGGCCTCTCCGACTTCCACGAACTGGGACCCGGCGGGCGGGGGGACCTCCTCGAGCACCTCGCGCTCGCGTCCTATCCGGCAGGCCGGGAGTGGGACGAGCCGATCCGCCGTGCCGCCGAGGCCGGGCGGTTCCGCGTCGCCTACGAGCTGAACGGGTCCGACCAGGTGATCTGTGCCACCGGGTTCAGGCGCGGGTACCGGCACGACCCGTTGCTCGCCCGGCTCGTCGACGAGCACGGCCTCGAGACGCATGACAAGTGGATCGTGCTCGCGCCCGATTGCACCGTGCCGACTCTGACCGGGCCCGAGCGGACGCTCTCTCTGAGCGGTGTCCCCGCGCAGTGGGCTCATCCGGGCGGCGACACGCTGATCGGGATGAAGTACTCGGCGCGGCGCTTCCTCCGGCGGGTGAAGGCATGTCGTTCACGCTGAGAGGGCGCCTCGAGTCGCGCCTGCTGTCGTCGCTCGCGCCGGCGATCGTGGCCGGCGTGCTGGCGCTCGTCCTCCATCGCTGGTGGCCGATCGAGCTTGCCGCCCTGATGATCGGGGTCGGGCTCGCGCTCGACGTCGTCTACGACCGCGTCTTCGACTACCAGTCCGGCTGGCTCGGGCTGCCGCTCGGGGCGCTCGAGCTCGGCATCGTGACGGCGCTCGCGATCGCGCTCCGCGTCGGCGTTCCGCTCGACGTCGCGATCGTCTTCTTCTGCGCCGCCTGGGTGCTCGCGCAGGTGCTCGGGCACGCGGTCTACCCGCTGCTCCGGATCTCGTACGGCGAGGACGGCGGCGAGCTCGGGCGGGCCGGCGCCGGAGCCGCTGTCGCGCTGGCCGCGCTCTTCGCCGCCGCGGTCGGCACTGCGTGGGCGACACAGCCTCCGACTGTCACGCTCGCCTCGGGCGTCCACCAGGGGCCGCTCGTCCTCGACCACTCCCAGAAGCTCGTCGGAGAGCCCGGTGCGGTCGTCCGTGGCGGGATCGTGATCCGGTCCGACGACGTCACCGTCCGGGACGTGACGGTGATCGGCGGCGAGGTGGGGATCGACGTCGACGACTCCGACCGCGTCGTGCTCGAGCGCGTGCACGTCCTGAACGCCCGGATGGACGGCATCCACGTGCGGCGCTCGCAGGTGACGATCCGCGACTGCGCGGTTGCGCTCGCCGGGCCCTACACGCAGGCGATCGACATCTCCTTCGCGATGGACAAGCACATGAGCTCGGTCGTGGGGTGCGACGTCCAGGGCGGCGCTGAGGGCATCGTCACGCACTCGTCGATGGTGATGGTGTCGGGCAACCGCGTGCGAGGGACGACCCTGCGAGGGATCACCATGACCGAGATGTCGATGGGCGGCGTCGCCGACAACAACGTCTCGGGGGCACTCGGCGTCGGCATCTACTGCGGCGACCGCTCCGTGTGCGACATCGAGCGAAACACGGTCAGCGGGACCCGGCCCGACCGCACGGGCGACAACTCGCGCAAGGGTGTCGGTATCGAGTCGCACTTCGAATCGCTGGCGAAGCTCCAGGACAACGTCCTCGTCGGGAACCCGGTCCCGATCGGCGCCTACGCCGACGCGCGAATCGAGCACCGGTAGGGATCGAGCTCGCGAGCGGCTGGCTCGGGCGGCCTCACACCCCTGAGCTACCCTTGGCGCCATGCTCCCCGTGCTCTCCGTCGTCCAGGTGCTGATCTCGGCCGCGCTCATCGGCCTGATCCTGATGCACTCGGGGCGGGACACTGGACTCGGCGGGATGGGATTCACGCCCGCGTCGCAAGGCGGCACGCACATCGTCGAGCGCAACCTGACGCGGCTCACGGTCGTCGTCGCGGTTGTGTTCGTCGCCAACACGATCGCGCTCTACCGCCTGCTCGCCTAGGGCACCGTCGTGGCGCTCGCGTCGCTCCACCACGTGACGTGCGTGTGCTCGGAGGCACAGCGCACCGTCGACTTCTACCGCGACGGGCTCGGCTTCTCGCTCGTCAAGAAGACCGTCAACTTCGACGATCCGCACAGCTACCACCTCTATTTCGGCGACGAGGTCGGCTCGCCCGGATCGCTGATGACGTTCTTCGAATGGCCTCGCGCCGACCGCGGCAGGCTCGGCCGCGGGACGTTCGAGTCGATCGGGCTCGTGACCCCCGCGGTTGCGGAGGAGCGCGAGGTCGAGGATCCGGACGGCCTGCGCCTGCGCCTGTACCCCGGCGAGACTGCCGCGCTGCACGACGTCGTCGCGCTCGGGAACGCGGCCCTGTACGCCGGCCTCTTCACCGCCGACGCGCCGCTCTCCTTCGGCACGCCGACCGAGGAGACGGCGTTGATCGGAGCCGGGACGACCCACCACGTCGCGTGGCGTGCTGCCGACGACGCCGAGCAGGCCGTGTGGTTCGAGCGGCTGGTCGAGGTCGGCCTCCGCCCGACGCCGGTCCAGGACCGCAAGTACTTCCGCTCGATCTACTTCCGGATGCCCGACGGGATCCTGATCGAGATCGCGACGGACGGCCCGGGCTTCCTCGTCGACGAGCCGCACGAGACGCTCGGGCAGGGCCTCTCGCTGCCGCCGTGGCTCGAGGACGACCGCACGACGCTCGAGCGCGAGCTCATACCGATCGCGTAGTCCGAGGACCGGATCGAGTCTCCGGGAGGGGCGCTACAATTGCGGCCCTCAACGCGCTGGTGGCGGAATTGGTAGACGCGCTAGGTTGAGGGCCTAGTGGCCGCTTAGGCCGTGGAGGTTCAAGTCCTCTCCAGCGCATGGACCACGGGGGAGCAGCTTCGAGTCTCCCCCGTCGGGCCTCTCCGAGGCTCGCATCGGCGAGTCGCCCCGTTCAGGCGTGGGGCCGTCGGTGTGGTACGAACGCGGCATGAGGCTCCTCGTTCTCGGCGGGACGAAGTTCCTCGGCCGGGCCGTCGTCGGGGCTGCCCTCGAGCGCGGGATCGAGGTGACGCTCTTCAACCGCGGCCGCACGAATCCGGCGCTCTTCCCGGGCGTCGAGACGCTGACCGGCGATCGTCACGGCGATCTCTCGGCCCTCGAGGGACGGTCCTGGGACGCGGTCGTGGATCCCTCGGGGTACGTCCCGCGGGTCGTGCGGGCGTCGACCGAGCTCCTTCGCGGGTCGGTCGGCCACTACGTCTTTGTGTCGAGCATCTCGGTCTACGCCTTTCCCCTGCCGGCGTGGTTCGACGAGTCGGCGCCGCGGGTGGTGCTCGACGCCGACACGGAGGAGGTGACGGGCGAGAGCTACGGCCCGTTGAAGGCTCGCTGCGAGGACGTCGTGCGCGAGGTCTTCGCGAGGGCGTTCACGATCGTGCGCGCCGGGTTGATCGTCGGCCCGCACGATCCGACCGGGCGGTTCACCTACTGGCCCGAGCGTCTTGCCCGGGGCGGCGAGGTGCTCGCGCCGGGGGATCCCGATCGCTTCGTGCAGTTCGTCGACGCCCGCGACCTCGGCGAGTGGCTCGTCCGCGTGGCGGAGGAGCGGGTCGTCGGCGACTTCAACGCCACGGGGCCGGAGCCGCGCGTGACGATGGTGGAGCTGCTCGACGCCTGTCGCGACGTGGCGCGGTCGGCGGCCGAGCTCGTCTGGGTGCCCGAGGAGTTCCTGCTCGCCGAGGGAGCGGGGCCGTGGATGGAGCTCCCGCTCTGGCTTCCGCAGGCGGACGCGTCGGTGCTCCAGGTCGACGTCTCGCGCGCCCTCGCAGCGGGACTCGCCTTCAGGCCGCTCCGCACGACGATCGCGGACACGCTCGCCTGGGCGCGCGACGGAGGCGATGCGGGCGGCGACCTCGCGAGCGGCACGTCCCTCGACGAGGCCGGCCTGCGGCCGGAGAAGGAGGCCGCGCTGCTCGCCGCCTGGCGCTCGCGCTGATTCCTTTTGTTGACGCCGTCCGGAGGAGTCTCTACGCTTACGGCGAACACACGTTCGTTCCATTCTCTTCAACCCCTGGCCAGCCGAGCGCGGAGGGAGCCATGCTCACCGAGCGGCAGCAGCAGATCTGGAACTACCTCGTCGAGTACGTCGACAGCCACGGCTACCCGCCGACGGTGCGCGAGATCGGCGAGAAGGTCGGTCTGGCGTCGCCGTCGACCGTGCACGCACACCTCGCGAACCTCGAGCGGGCCGGCCTCCTGCGCCGCGACCCGACCAAGCCGCGCGCCCTCGAGCTGATCGGCCGTGAGCGGCGCGAGCCACAGCCCGCCGCGGCGCCCGACGTCGTCAGGCTTCCGCTCCTCGGCGAGATCGCAGCCGGCGGCCCGCTGCTCGCCGAGCAGAACATCGAGGACTACCTGCCGATGCCGAGCCGGGCGAGGGGCGACTTCCTGCTCCGCGTCAAGGGCGACTCGATGGTCGACGCCGGCATCCTCGACGGCGACCTCGTGATCGTCCAGAGCACGCAGGACGCCCGCAACGGCGAGATCGTGGTCGCGCTTGCCGGCGACGACGAGACGGCCGACGAGGCGACCGTGAAGACGTTCTACCGCGAGGCCGACCGGATCCGGCTCCAGCCGGAGAACCGCTCGCTCGAGCCGATCTACGCGCGGCACGTCCAGATCCTCGGCCGCGTGGTCGGAGTCTTCCGGGAGCTCTAGAGGTGAACGTCGCTTCCTTTGCCCGCACGCTCGAGCAGGAGCTCACGGCGCTGCTTCGCGGCGCGTCGCTCGAGTGCCTCGTCTGCGGCGAGTTCGTGATGCACGCGCGCGGGGGCGTGGTCTTCTGCCCGGAGTGCGGCAGCCAGCTCGGCGACGAGGAGGCGCTCGCCGCAGGATCGGCACGCGACCTTTTCGCTGCAGAGGGCTCTTACTCGTAGGGGTCGTTCGGCGCGGGGATCTGGACGACGCTCGTCGCCGCGAGCTCGGGCGTCTCGTCCCCACCCGGCCGGAACGTGCCCGTGACCGTCACCCACTGGTCGAGTGAGGGAGCGCCGGTCGTGCCGGCGATGCGCACGACGATCGGCGCGGCGTCCGCGGCACAGCACGCGATCGTGTAGCGGGCAAGCCGGAACCCCCCGTCCTCGGCTCCGGCGACGAACCCGGTCAGCTGCACGGGCACTCCGTTGAAGCTGGCGCCGCGGTGCTCGAATGCCCTCTGCCCGAACTCGAGCAGCGTCATCGGGCGCGGCGGCGAGTCGCGGGGGAGCGGATCGAAGACGGGAGCGCCGGCGCGGACGTCGACGATCGCGCCCCGGCTGACGCCGAAGCTGCCGAGCGTGGGCGGCGCCACGAGCAGGAGCGCGGCGATCGGCGCGAGCAGAAGCCAGCCGACGCCGAGGCCGCCGGCGTGGTGATGGTCGTCGTGGTCGTGCGCGTCCGCCGGCTCGACGCCGCGGAGGGCCTGCACGAGCGTCACGAGCCCGACGAGGATCACGGCGATCCCGGCGAGCAGCAGCAACGGGCCCATTCCGACACGGACGTAGCGCTCGTACGTGTCCGACACCGTGAGGCGGATGAGCACGGCGCCGACGAGGATGCTGATCGTCCCGCCGGCGGCGGTCACAGGAGCCACCAGCCGACAAGGATGCTCGACAGGACGGCCACGACGAACGTGAGCGGGGCGAACCGGATCGCGAAGCGGCTGCCGAACGTCCCCGCCTGGAGGGCGATCAGCTTCACGTCGACCATCGGCCCGACGACCATGAACGCGAGCCGTGCGGTGAGCGAGAACTGGGTGAGGCTCGCCGCGATGAAGGCGTCAGCCTCGGAGCAGATCGCCATCAGGACGGCGAGGCCCGCGAGCGCGAGGATCGCGAGCAGGTCGTGCCCGGCGACCGTGTCGAGCACGTCCCGTGGCACGGCGGTCTGGAGCGTCGCGGCGGTGGCCGCCCCGATGATCAGGAAGCCGCCGGCCTGGAGGAGGTCGTGCTGCGCGGTGGCCACGAAGACCGACGACGCCGGGCCCTCGTGCGCGTGTCGCCGGCGGATGCGCCGCAGCAGGTCGGTGCCGCCGATCCGGGACCAGATGAGCCCGACGACGGTCGCCGCGAGCAGGCTCGCGAGGAAGCGGGCCGCGACCATCTCGGGCTCGCCGGGAAAGGCGACGGCCGTCGCGACGAGCACGATCGGGTTGATCGCGGGCGCCGAGAGCAGGAACGTGAGCGCGGCGGCCGGCGCCACTCCGTGGCCGATCAGCCGTCGCGCGATCGGCACCGAGCCGCACTCGCACCCGGGGAGCGCGACACCGGCGACGGCCGCGAGCGGCACGGCGGCCGCCGGGCGGTCGGGAAGCACGCGAGGCAGGAAGTCCGGCGGCACGAGCGCCGCGATCGCGGCGCTGACGCCGACCCCGAGCACGAGGAAGGGCATCGCCTGCATCGTGATCGCGACGAAGATCGTGGCCCAGTGCGCGACCGCCGGATCGTCGAGCAGCCGTTCGAAGACGGGGCGGAGAGCGGCCGCCGCCGCCACCACGCCGAGGACGACGGCGATTCCGGCCGGCCCCGCGAGGGCGCTACGGCCGCGAAGCTCAGGCGTCCGGCGCGGCGTGACCCGGCTCGCGGCCATCTCGTCGCCGCCCGCGTGCGCCATGGCCGGCGAGGCTACCACCGGGTCGGGCAAACGGCCGCCTGCGCCCGCGAGCCGCGCCGACGCTTCACCGGTCCGTCATCGGGGCGCAACGAAATCGTGATGCATCTCCGGGTCGAACGTGAGAGCATTGGCGCTACCTATTTCGGGGAATGGTCGATCAGGGGAGGGGCCCATGCGAGACGTCTTCACACGTACGTGGTTCCGGAACTGGGTGCTGCCGGGAGCGCTGGCGGCGGTGGCGGTGGGGGTCGTCCTCGGCGCGCCACTCGCCTCGCCGAACCGGGCATCGGCGAACGTGGTGATCTCGGGAGCGCAGTCGCTCTCGGACAAGGTTTCGGTCACCTACGCCGTGAAGCCCCCCAAGCCGGAGAAGCCGGCGAAGCCGGAGAAGGGCGCTTCGGAGGAGGAGGCCGCGCCGACGCAGGCCGGGACGCCGGAGTCGTCAGGACAGTCGGGGGCGGCGGTGCAGGCAGTGTCTTCGGGGCCGGCGGCCTCGGCGTCCGGGACGTCCGCGCAAGCGACGGCGTCGGGCAAGCCGGAGAAGCCGGAGAAGCCGGAGAAGCCCGAGAAGGCAGGCACGACCGACATCCACCTCCTGGCCTTCAACGACCTGCACGGAACGCTCGACCCCGCCGGCCAGACGCTCTACGGTCAGTTCGCTGGTGGTGCGGCCTTTCTCGCCAAGGAGGTGAAGGACCGGCAGGCTGAGTACGGCGACAACGAGGTGACAGTCGTCGCCGGCGACAACATCGGCGCGAGCCCGCTTGCGAACGGGCTCTTCTTCGAGGAGCCGATCACGATCGCGTCGAACCTGATGAACGTCGATCTCGCGTCGGTCGGGAACCACGAGTTCGACAAGGGAAGCCAGGAGCTCCTGCGCATCCAGAACGGTGGCTGCCGCCCGGTCGAGGGGTGCACTGCGGCTCCGTATGCGCTTGCGAACGGGGGGACGACCAACACCTATCCCGGCGCCGATTTCCAGTACCTCTCGGCGAACGTCGTCGTGAACTCGACGGACGACACGCTCTTCCCCGCCTCGGCGGTCAAGACGTTCAGGTCCGACAACGGGGAGTACGTTCAGATCGGCTTCATCGGCGAGGTGCTCGAGTCCACGCCCACGATCGTGACGCCGACCGGCGTCGCCGGCCTGACGTTCGAGGACGAGGCCGACGCGGCGAACGCCGTCGTGGCCGACAAGAGGACGAAGGCCGTCGGCACGTGGGTGCTCGTGATCCACGAGGGCGGTGGGCAAACGCCGGCGCCGACCAACCCCAACGGATGCGCGGGCAACCTGGCAGGGAGCCCGATCGCAGACATCGCGAGCCGGCTCGATCCCGCGATCAAGGTGATCGTCTCGGCCCACACGCACAACGAGTACCGCTGCACGATCACCACGAACGGCGTCACTCGCCTGATCACGAGCGCGTCGTCGTTCGGGCGCATCCTGAGCGACATCACGTTGACGGTCGACGACACGACCGGCGAGCTCATGTCGGCGAGCGCCGACAACATCCTGATCAGGAACGCGCTCAACACTCCGGGACCCGGCGTCGTGCGGCAGCCGAATCCGGCACTGGCCGATCCGGAGGTGCAGGCGGTGGCCACCCAGTACCTCACGGCCTCGGCTCCGCTCGCGAACCAGGTGATCGGCACCATCCAGGGCGACTTGACTCGGGTTATCTCGGCCACACCGCAGGGCGAGTCGACCCTCGGCGACGTGATCGCCGACGCCCAGTACGTGGCGACCGCGCCTGCCGCCCTCGGCGGTGCCCAGCTCGCGTTCATGAACCCGGGCGGCATCCGCGCTGACCTGCGGACGACCGACATCTCCCCGGGCGGGGAGGCGATCGGCGAGGTTACCTACGGCGAGGCGTTCACGGTACAGCCGTTCGGCAACAGCCTCGTCACGAAGACGATGACCGGCGACATGATCCGGCGACTCCTGCAGCAGCAGTTCCAAGTGGGGGGCGTGCCGTGCAACGGTGGTACGGTCACGACGGGCACGCGCGTCCTGCAGATCTCGTCGACGTTCAAGTACGAGTCCGCTCCGAATGCGGCGACCTGCGCGGACAAGATCGGCCGGATGTGGGTGAACGAGGTCGAGGTGACCTCGACGGCCAGCTTCCGCGTGACGATGAACAACTTCCTCGCAGCCGGAGGCGACGGGTTCACCGTGTTCAACGAGGGAACGAACTCACTCGGCGGTGCGCAGGACATCGACGCGTTCGTCGCGGCCTTCGCGGCGGCGGGTGCGGCGGGCATCGCGGTTCCGGAGCTGAACCGGATTGTTCCGAAGCCGTAACGCACGACACGTCGGCCGTTCCCGCCCGAGCGGCGGGAACGGCCGAGGTCGCGTCTTGCCCTGCTAGGTCCCCGGAATCTCGACCAGCAGCAGCTGGCCGTTCTCGCGGCTGCGCGTCGGGTTCGTGGCGGTCTGGAGCTCCCAGCCGTGCGCCTGGACGTCGATCAGGAACATGTCCCGTCCGAACGTGTCCGATGCATCGACGATCCCGCTCGATTCCCAGCTGCCGAGCGGCAGCACCGGGGTCGCGGGCGCCGAGCTCTGGTCGACGCGGAGCACCACCTCTGGCGGTCCCTCGCTGCCGAGGTCGTAGCGCCAGACCCGCGCGGCCGTCGCGCCCTGGTTGTGTCCGCCCGGGTCCTCGGTGATGAGGAGCGAGTGCCTCGTCGTCTCGACGTTGTCGGGCTGATGCACGACATTTGCGTTGCCGTAGCCGCCCGCGTCGAAGTCCGCGTTCGGCAGGATCGACAGGCTCTCGACCTCGAGCGGGTCCCGCTTGTCGATCACGAGCTTGAAGATCCGTCCGTTCGGATACGGGCCCTGCGTGCCGGACGGGCCGCGCATCAGCCTGCCGGTCGCCGGGTTCGGAATCGCACGCGGCTCACCCGTGTCGGCGAAGTAGACGACGTTCTCGTGCCGCCGGTCGTAGGCGATGTCCTCGATCCGGATGAACTGGAACGCGTTGGTGACGTTGCTCCAGTGCTCGAGCACCCACTGCGGGCCGTCGGGCACGCCGGTGGGCGGGCTCGGGAAGCCGAAGTCCGACGCCCTGACCTCGCTGCCGTCGAGCTTCTTGCCGGTCGCGATCATCCGCGGCACCTCGATGAAGTGGCCGGAGACCGACTCGCCCGCGTGGAGGTCGCCGTAGTCGTTCACGGCCTGGTCGTCGGAGACGAACGCGTACAGGCGCCCCTTGTCGTTCCAGACGTCCTCGCCGCCCTTCGCCGTGTAGAGGTAGAGCTGCGAGGCCGGCGCGTCGAAGGTGTCGTCGCCCGAGAGGATCACCGGCTTGTCGAACCCCTCCAGTGCGACGGCGTTCTCGTGGTTGTGCCGGCCCATGCCGTAGATCGACTTGTACTCGCCCGACTCGATGTCGTAGGCGACGATGACACCCGCTTGCTCGGCTCCGTCTGCGAATGGCGCCGCCGGCCCGGCTGTGCTTCGGAACACCCAGTCGCGGGCCTCCTCGCCGATAAGCACGAGGTCTTGCTTGAAGCCTTGCGCGCGCGAGACGAGGAAGTTCGAGCAGAAGCGCTGATATCCCGCCTCGTTCGGGATCGCGAAGCTCCCCGCGAGAGTTCCACCTGTCTTCGTGCTCAGCGTGAGCTTGCTGAGCAGGGCGTTCGTGAAGTCGCTCCCCCTCGCCCCGAACGGGACGAGCGACGTCTCGTGGTTGACGTAGATGTCGACCCGCTTCCCGTGGTCGTCGGCGACCGAGATCCCGTCCGGGATCGATTCGAACGTGTAGCCGCCGACGGTGTCGCCCACCGTGAGCAGCGGCGTCACCTCGACGCCCGGGGCGACCGGCGCGAGCATTGCCGGCTTCGTGGTGAGGAATCCATCCTCCTTGGGCTTCGCCGTCGCCGTCCCGAAGGCTGCTCCCGCGAGCCCGAAGAGCGCGCAGCTCACTCCGAGCGAGCGCCACAGGAATCTCCGATCTGTTCTCGTGCTCATTCCCCCTCCCTGATCGGCTTGCACTGAGTCCGCGCGAGCGAACCTACAACCCCGTGCCTCCAAGCTCAATCGTCCGAGGGCCGGAAGGTTCGGGGCTACCATGCGACGTGCAGGCCGGGTGGCCGCGGGCTCCGTCTCGGCGGGGCTCGAGGAAAGTCCGGACACCGAAGGGCAGGACGCTGGCGCAAGCCAGGCGGCGAAAGCCGACGGAAAGTGGAACAGAAAGGAGACCGCCTCCGGCGTACGTGTCTCTCCGGAGACGCCGGCGGTAAGGGTGAAACGGTGGGGTAAGAGCCCACCAGCGTCGTGGCGACACGGCGGCTCGCCAAACCCCGTCCGGTGCAAGGCGAACAGGGCCCGTCACGAGGTTGCCCGCCCAGGGCCCGGGTAGCTGCCGAGAGGGATGGCCACCCTCGACAGAATCCGGCTTACAGGCCTGCTACGGAAAACCCCCGCACATACGGGGGTTTTCTATTCCGGCAGGCTGTCTCGCTGACTCGGCGCCCTCGACAACCTCGGAGGCTGCCTCATCCGTCGCTGCGAGCTCGTGTTGCCGTGCCGGTCTCGGCGGCGGCGCCACGAAGCCGTTCCAGACGAGCACCGCGGCGTCGCTCGCGGAGCTCACGACGCCACTCGCTCCTCGGCCAACCCCGCGAGGGTGGGGCGCTCGGGCGCCGTCGCGAGCTCCTTCGCCCGCGTCGTGACGATGTGTCGCGCGACGCGCTCCGCGTCCCTGCCCGCGCCGCCGATCAGCATCGACGCGAAGGAATGGAGGAACGGCAGGCCGGCGACGTACAGGCCGGGCGAGGACGAGACGACCCCTCGGTACTGCACCGGGAAGCCGTCGTCTCCGATCTCGAACGGGACGCGGATCCACGAGTAGTCCGGGCGGAAGCCCGTGCACCAGACGACGTTCGTCACCTCGAGCACGCGTCCGTCTTCGAGCACGGGCTGCCCGTTCTCGACGCCGACCGTTCGCTCGAGCACGCGCTCCACGCCGGCAGCACGGAGGTCCGTTCGGCGGTAGCGGAGCAACGGCCCGCCGCCGTGCCGGACATGCGGACGCATCTTGCGGCCGAGCGGCGTGTCGACCGTCAGGACGTGCGTCCCGGCGAAGAAGAGCGCACGGAAGCCCATCCGCCCCCGCCGGGTCTCGAGCGGCACCGGAAGCTGCCCGTTGTCGGTCCCCGAGAGGACGACCTCGTGCGTCGAGGCCGCCTCGTGTGCGATGTCGGAGCCCGAGTGGCTCGCGCCCACCACGAGGACCGGTCCGTCCTGGAGCTGCGAGAGGTTCCGGTAGGCGTTCGAATGAAGCTGCCTGATGCTCGGGTCGAGCTCGCTCGCGAAGTCCGGGATGTGGGGCCTCTGGAAGACGCCCGTCGCGATCACGACGTTGTCCGCCTCGAAGCTTCCGTTTTCCCCGCTCGCGATGTAGCTGCCGTCCTCCCTCGTCAGGTCGTCGATCGCCGAATCCGCTCCGCACCGGCAGCTCGAACCGCTCCGCGTAGGCCTCGAGGTAGTCGGCCATCTCGTGCGTGGTCGGGTACGAGCTCGGGCTCGCCGGGAAGCGCATTCCGGGCAGGCCGTCACGGCTCGCCGGCGAGTACAGCTTCAGGGACTCCCACCGCGCCCGCCAGCTGTCGCCGATGCGGTCGCTGCCGTCGAGGATCGCGAACGAGCGGCCCTGCCGCTTCAGGTGGTAGCCGACCGCAAGGCCTGCCTGGCCCCCGCCGATCACCACAGTTTCGTATCTCCCACGCTGCTGCATCGTCCCTCTCCTCTCCGATTTGATCGATACGGCGAGGGTAGGACGGCTCGCGTCGGGCGGCATCGCCGCGATTCACCAACTTTCGCTTGGCGGCGCGTGGTCATTTCTGACCACGGGCCTGTACTCAGACGAGGTCGCGCTCGAACGCGAACGCGGTCGCCGCCGCGCGCGACGAGAGGCCGAGCTTCGTGTAGATGTTCTGCACGTGCCGCGCGACCGTGTGCTCGCTGATCACGAGCGCGGTGGCGATCTCGCGGTTGCTCTTCCCCGAGGCGACGAGCCGTAGCACCTCGAGCTCGCGCCCGGACAGACCGTGCGAGGTGCGGGCGCTCGCCGGCTCGAGGCGGGCGAGATCGGGCTTCGCACCCAGCTCGCGGAACAGATCGCGCGCGGCCTCCAGCTCCAGCGCGGCGGCTTCGTCGTCCCCCAGCGCGGAGCACGCCTGGGCCGCGAGCGCCCGCGCGCGGGCCACCTCGTACGGGGCGTCGAGGGCGCGCCAGACTTGCGCTGCTTCGCGCAGGCTGACGAGCGCAGCGTGCGCATTGCCTTCGGCAACGGCGACTGCACCTCGTGCGTACGCGACCATCGCGCCGAGCATCGGGCTCTCGTACTGCTCCGCGAGCTCCTCGAGCTCCCGACACGCCGTCCGCGCTTCGTCGATCTCGTCGGCGGCGAGCGCGATCTCGACGTACGCCGGGAGCAGCGCACCCCGCTTGAGCGGGTCGTCGATCTCGGCGTTTGTCCGGCGAATGGCCGCGAGCGCAGCCTCGCATTTTCCCTGCGCCAGCCGGAGCTGCGCGAGCCCCGGCTGCGGTACCCAGCCGAAGCGGCTTGCCTCGCGGTACGCCTCCTCGGCGGCGGCGAACTGCCCCCGGAGCCGGAGGAGCTCGGCTTCGCGGTAGCGCGCGACGCCTGCGGCCGGGTTCTTCGTCTCGATGAGGCGGTTGCAGGCACGGCGCGCCTCCTCGAGGGCGTCCGACCAGGAGCCGCCGAGCTGCAGGATCTCGGCGCGGTGGACCAGGCAGCGGCCGGTGAAGGCGACGAGGTCCGGTTGCTGCTCGACCCATTCCGACAGCGCGAGTGTCCACTCGCGTGCCCGGCTGACCTCGAAGACCTCCTGGCAGGCAAGGATCACGCCGCAGTAGACGATGCCGACGACGAACGGCGAGATCTCGCCCGTCGTCACCGTCACCATTGCCTCGTCGAGGAGCGCAAGGCCTTCGCCGACGTGCCCTGACCTCACGAGCATCTGGCCCTGGGCGTGCACGCTCATCGAGAAGAGATCGCGGTCGCCGAAGCGCTCGCCGATCGAGGCTGCTTCCGCTGCGACGGCGGCCGCGGCTTCGAAGTCGCCCGCCGACTCATGGCGGAACACGAGCGGAATCAGCAGGTAGCCGTGCTCCACCGTCTCGTCCGGCTGGCTCTCCAGGAGGCGCTGAGCACGACCGAGCCAGCCGCTCGCAGGCCCGACCGCACCGCGGTAGGCGAGGTTCATGCCGATCCACGTCGCGGCGCGCACCGCGCGCAGCGTCTCGTCTCGCTCGAGGTACCGGCGGTGCGCGCGCTCGAGGATTGCCATCGCGTCGTCGTCCCGCCCGAGCATCAACGTCGCCATGGTCAGCAGCTCGAGATCCTCGGCCTCGAGGGTGGAATCCTCGTCTGCGCGCGAAAACGCCTCGTGCGCCTCCCCCCACGCGGAGCTCGCATAGGCGGTCCGAGCGCGTTCGAGCTCTGTACCTGTCCGTTCGACGGGTTCGGTCACGACGCCCCCCAGCGGCATTCTCCACCGCCGGGGGATCGTTCGCCAGCACGCGGCTCGCGCCGGCGAAGGCGTCGGGGTCAGGCCGAGATGTTGCGGTTGACGCGGAAGAGGTTCTCCGGGTCCCAGCGCCGCTTCAGCTCCACGAGCCGGTCGAAGTTCGCGCCGTAGGCGTTCGCGATGTGCGAGCCGTCCTCGTCGGCCGTCTGGAAGTTGATGTAGTTGCCGCCTGTCGAGAAGGCATGGAGGCGCGACCACGCGTCGCGGACCCACCGGGTGAAGCTCTCCTCGTCCGGCTCGTCGGCCTCCCAGATCCCGATCACGCCGCACGCGTACTGCGCATCCCGGTTGCCGACGGCGCCGTCGTCGGGGGCCCGCTCGTTCAGCGCGCCGCCGAGATGGAGGAACGCGATCTCGGCGCGGGGGATCGGGCACTCCGACGCGAGGTCCCGCATGGTCGTGAGCAGGTCGTCGGTGAGCTCGGAGACGTATCCGGTCTTCCAGTAGTAGTGATCGCCCTTGGGCTCTGTTGCGTCGAGGAAGGTCTGGAGCTCGACGTACGGCAGCTCGTGCAGCAGGTCGAAGACGGGGTCGCCGAGCGCGCGGAGCGGCGCGATCGCCTCGTCGGCCCTGCGCAGGTCGCCGCTGTAGCAGACCGCCAGCGCGCAGATCCTCTCGCCGTGCCATTGTGGAGGGACGAAGGGCGCCGGTGGAGCGCGGAAGCAGATCAGGAACATCGTCAGCTCACGTGGCGCGTTGGCAGTGAGCGTTCGGTAGGCGCGCAGGACCTCGTCGGCCCGTTCGTGCGGCCAGGCGATGACCCCGCCGTACACGGTCGGCCCGACCTCGTGGAGCCGGAAGGTGAACTCGGTGACGACGCCGAGGTTGGCGCCGGCTCCCCGAATGCCCCAGAAGAGATCAGGGTTCTCGTCCCGACTCGCGCGGCGGATCCGGCCGTCGGCGGTCACGATCTCCACCTCGACCAGGTTGTCGACCGCCCAGCCGAAGCGGCGCGCCAGGTAGCCGAGGCCGCCGCCGAGCGTGAGCCCGGCGACGCCGACCTCGGAGAAGAAGCCGAGCACCGTCGCGAGACCGTGCCGCTGCGTCGCACGGTCGACGTCCCCGAGCACGCAGCCCGGTCCGACCCGGGCGAGCCTCGCCTCGGGATCGACGACGACGTCGCGCATGTGCGACATGTCCAGCGTGAGCCCGCGCTCGGCGATTGCCGTGCCGGCGATGTTGTGGCCTCCGCCCTTGACGCCGAGCAGGAGCCCGTGCACGCGCGCGAAGTCGACCGCGGCGGCAACGTCCTGCGCCGACGTCGGTTGCAGGACGAGAGCGGGGATCTTGGCCACCATCCCGTTCCAGACGAGCACGGCGTCGTCCCACCCCTCGTCGCCCGGACGCAACAGCGGTCCCTCGCTGTGCGCCTCGAGCTCGCCGAGCCCGGCGTCCGTCAGCTGTACGTGCCCGCCGTCGAGCGCGGCGAGTTCGACGGTGGTGATCACTCCGGCCCTCCTCTCGTCGAGTTCCTCATCGGGGTCACCCTAGGACCCGGGCCGCCGTCCGGCATCGCCGGAACCACCCAACTTCCGCGATGCGGAGGCGTGGGTGATTTCACCCACGAGGAAGGAGCTCAGACCAGCCGGTGCTCGTACGCGTACGCCGCCGCCGCGGTCCTGGAAGAGACGCGCAGCTTGGTGAAGATGTTGCTCAGGTGGCGGTCGATCGTCCGCTCGCTCAGCACCAGCCGGGAGGCGATGGTCTTGTTCGTCTCGCCCGCCGCGACGAGCCTGAGCACCTCGAGCTCACGCTTCGTGAGCCCGTGACTCTCGTCGTCGCTTCCGCCGAGCTCGCCGACGCGCGTGAGATCCGGCTCCGCGCCCAGCTCCGCGAACACGGCGCGGGCGGCCTCCAGCTCGAGCCGGGACGCGTCCTCGTCGCCGAGCGTACGACAGGCGATTGCGACCAGGACGCGTGCACGCGCGCACTCGTACGGCACCTCGAGCGCCAGCCACTCCTGTGCCGCGTGCCGCAGTGAGACGAGAGCCGATCGTGCGTCGCCCGCGGCCAGCGCGACCGCTCCTCGCGCATGCGCGACGATCGCGTCGAGCATGCGGCTCTGTCGAGTCGCCGCGAACGCCTCGAGCTCGCGGCAGCCTTCCTGGGCGGCGTCGACGTCGTCGGCGGCGAGCATGATCTCGACGTAGGCGGGTAGCAGCCTCGCGCGCCGGAGCGGGTCGGTCGTCTCAGCGGCCGCCCTCTGGATCGCGGCGACGGCCGCGGCACGCTCGCCCTGGGCAAGTCGGAGCAGCGCCAGGCCGGGTTGCGGCTCGTAGCCGAGGCGGCTCGCCTCGCGATACGCGCGCTCGGCCGCGACCAGCTTCCCCTCGAGTCGGAGGATCTCTCCTTCGCGGTAGCCGGCCTGCGCGGCCGCTGACCGATCCGTCCGCTCCGCAAAGCGCTCGCCGGCACGCCGGGCCTCTTCGAGCGCGTCTCGCCAGCCGCCTCGCAGCTCCATGAGCTCCGCACGGTGGAGCAGGCACGTGCCCGTGAAGGGAACCAGGTCGGCCTGCTCGTCACACCAGCTCGTCAGCGCCTCGGTCCATTCCGTGGCACGGCGCAGCTCGTAGACCTCGTGGCAGCCTTCGATCACGCCGCAGTAGACGAGCCCGCTGACGATCGGCGAGAGCTCTCCGGCGGTGACCCCGACCATGGCCTCGTCGAGCAGCGCGAGTCCCTCCTGCACCCGGCCGAGTGCGGCGACCGCACGCCCTTCGTCGATCAGCGAGACCGCGACGAGGTCCCGGTCGCCGTGCCGTTCGCCGAGGTCGGCGGCGCGCGCCGCGTCGATCCGTGCTTCCTCCCACCGGCCGGCGATCAGGTGGTGAAAGGCCGATGCGCTGGCCAGGTAGCCGAGCTCGATGCAATCGCGCTCCTCCGGACCGATGAGGCGCCGGGCACGTGAGAGCCAGCCGGTTGCGCGGCCCATGTCACCCCTGATCGTGAGGTGGACGGCGAGCCAGAACGCGCAGCGAACGGCCGACGGCCGCTCTCCGGCGGCGAGGTACACGTGGTGTGCGCGCTCGAGCAGGCGAAGGAGGTCGTCGTCGCGGCCGATCAGGTAGGCGGACGTAGCGAGCAGCTCGAGGTCGCTCGGGCCGAGCGAGCTCGCCCGATCCGCGTCGGACAGAGCCCGGTACGCATCGAGCCAAGATCGCGCGGCGTACGACCGGCGTCCACGCTCGAGCTTCGAGCGGGTGCTCACGCCCTGCTTGGGCATGGGCTGGACCCTAGCGCCGGGCTGCGTCAGATTTCGGCCGCGTGGCGGTGATGACCGCCCACGTCGGCGGGAATCCTTGACTGCGGCGTCTCCGGGTGGCAGGATCGCGGCTATCTGTAATCGTTCTCAGTAATCCTTTTCAGTTCTGGCCGAGGAACTGACACCCACGATTGCCACCGTCGCGCGGCTCGCGAACGTCTCCGTCGCGTCCGCGTCCCGGGCCCTGAACGGCATCCGCACGAGACCGGACGTGCACGCGAAGGTCGTCGAGGCGGCCGAGGCGGTCGGCTACGTGCCGAACCACGCGGCTCGCTCCCTCCGCTCGCGCCGCACCGACCAGCTCGTCTTCGCGATGCCCGACGTCGCGAACCCCGTCTACACAGCGATGGTCAGCTCGATCCAGGAGGTGGCCCGCGCCGGCGGCTTCCGGCTGCTCCTCCACTCGACGGGCGCGAACGCCGAGGACGAGCTGGAGACGATTCGCGACCTCAAGCGCCGCTTCGTCGACGGCCTGATCCTGTGCTCCCTGGCGATGGGGGAGGAGCACAAGCGAGAACTCGAGCGCGCTGCCGCGCCGGTGGTCGTGATCGGTCGGCCCGAGGTCGCGACTCGTGTGGACACCGTGCGCGCGAACTCACGCAAGGGCGCGGCCGACGCCGTCTGCCACCTCTACGCGGGCGGAAGGCGTCGAATCGCCTTCGTCAACGGCCCGCCCAACACCGCTCCCGGCAGCTCACGTCACCTCGGCTACCTCGACGGGCTGAAGGCGTGCGGGCTCGATCACGACGAGGCGCTGATCGAGGTCGCCGACGACTTCATGGTCGAGCCCGGTCGCGCCGCCTGCGAGCGACTGCTCGAACGGGCGAAGCCCGACGCGGTTTTCTGCGCGAACGACCTGCTCGCAGTGGGGACGCTGGCGGCGCTGCGCGCAGCCAACTTGCAGGTACCCGACGACGTCGCAGTGGTGGGCATGGACGATACGCCGCTCGCCGAGCACACGTGGCCGCCGCTGACGACGGTCGACCTCGGCTCGGCCGAGCGCGCGCGTCTGGCGGCGGATCTCCTCCTCAAGCGGATCGAGAGCCCGAGCCGGCGTCGGCGCAACCTCGCAGTCGAGCCCCGCCTCGTCGTCCGCGTCTCGTCCGGGGCTTCGGCATGAGCAGCGTCGCCAAGACGGCGGGCGGCGGAGCCTTCGGGCGTCGCCGTAGTCGGGCGGGCGTCGACCTCACCGGACCCGAGGCAATCCTGTTCCTGCTCCCCGCGATGCTTCCGATTCTGCTGCTCAGCGTCGCGCCGCTCGTGCGCGGGATGTACCTCGGCTTCACGAACTCGCGCGCCGGCCTCGGTGTCTCGACCGACTTCATCGGGCTCGACAACTTCGAGCGGCTCATCCACGACGACCTGTTCATCAACTCGTTCAAGATCGGCGTGATCTGGGCCGTCACGGTGACGTTCCTCCAGTTCTGCCTCGCGCTCGGGCTCGCGCTCCTCCTCAGCCAGCCGCTTCGAGCACGGTGGCTCGCTCGTTCGCTCGCCCTCGTCCCGTGGGCGATGCCGCCGGTGATCGTCGGGATCATGTGGAAGCTCTTCTTCCAGCCGCAGGCGGGCGTCTTGAACGAGCTCCTCTACCGCGCGCACCTGCCCGGCTCGACCATCGACTGGCTCTCGAACTTCGGGTGGGCGCTCCCGGCGGTGATCCTGGTCGGTGTCTGGGCAGGGATGCCGCAGACGACGATCGCGCTGCTCGCGGGGGTTCAATCGGTTCCGGAGGAGCTCTACGAGGCTGCGGCGGTCGACGGCGCCTCGACATTCAAGCGCTTCTGGACGATCACCCTGCCGCAGCTCCGCCCGGTGATCATCGCGATCACGACGCTCGACCTGATCTGGAACTTCAACTCGTTCGGGATCGTGTACGTCCTCACCCAGGGAGGCCCGGGGCACTCGACCGAGCTGCCGATGCTCTTCGCCTACCACGAGGCGTTCAAGTACGGCGAGTTCGGGTACGCGGCCGCGCTCGGCGACGCGATGGTGCTCGTGATCGCGGTCTGTCTCGCCTTCTACCTCCGGGGCCGGCTCAAGGAGACGGCGCGGTGATCGTCTCCTCCCGGCCGAAGACGACGCGCACGTTCCAGTACGTCGCGCTCGTCACCTACATGGTCTTTCTCGCCTTCCCGCTGCTCTGGATGCTGTCGATCTCGTTCAAGGGGCCGCGCGAGCTCGTCGAGCTCCACCCGCACCTGATCCCGTCAGAGGCGACGCTCGCGAACTTCCGCGACGCGGTGACGCAGAACGACCACGAGCTGCTGCACGCCGCGTGGAACAGCCTCAAGGTCTCCACGGCCACCGCTCTGCTCGTGACGCTGATCGGACTGCCGGCCGCGTACGTGCTGGCACGCCAGCGCGGGATCATCTCCAAGGCGGGGCTCGGCTGGATCCTGCTCAGCCAGATGTTCCCCCTGATCCTGATCATCATCCCGCTGTTCCTGCTGCTGCGCGACATGCACCTCGTCGACAGGCACGCAGGGCTCGTCTTCGTCTACGTCGTCTGGACGCTGCCGTTCGTGCTCTGGATGCTCCAGAGCTACGTGCGCGGCATCCCGCGCGACCTCGAGGAGGCGGCGATGGTCGACGGCGCGACCCGCCTCCAGGTGATCCGAACCGTGATCGCCCCGCTGCTCGCGCCAGGCATCGCGGTGACCTCGCTGTTCGCGTTCATCACCGCCTGGAACGAGTTCTTCCTCGCTCTCGTCCTCCTCCAATCTCCCGACCTCACGACGCTGCCGCTCAAGCTCGCGCAGTACGTCGGGATCGAGGGAATCGTCAGGCTCGGACCTCTGGCGGCAGCCGCGCTCCTCGCCACCCTGCCGAGCCTCCTGCTGTTCACCATCATCCAGCGCTGGCTTACGCGCGGCCTTCTCTCCGGGGCGGTCAAGGGCTAGTGCACCACCAAACGAAAGGCAGACCTTCCATGAAGAGGATCCTCGGACTCTGCACGGCGCTCGCGCTGTGCGCGGTCCTTGCAGCTACCGCGGCGCAGGCCGCGAAGTCGAAGCAGAACGCCGTCAACCTGACGTTCGGCACCTACGTGTGGCAGCCCTCGACCGTCAAGGCGATGAACGACATCGTCGCGGCGTGGAACAAGAGCCACCCTGAGATCCAGGTGCAGATCGTCTCGGTCGACGTCAACTCGGTCCACGACAAGCTGCTGACCTCGTTCGTCGGCGGCACCGCGACCGACATCGTCCACGACGAGGCGGCGGACATCGCCGGCTTCACGCAGCAGGGCTACCTCGCGAACCTCAGTCCTCTGCTGCCGACGGAGCTGAAGCAGGCGATTCCGAAGTCGATCTGGGACACGGTCAACTTCGGTCGCAAGATCACCGGCGTCCCGATCATGCTCCAGACCTACAACGTCTTCGCCAACATGGACCTCCTCAAGGCGGCCGGGATCAAGGCGCCGACCGTCGCCGCGCCCTGGACGTGGGACCAGTTCCGGTCGGCCGCGAAGAAGCTGACGACGGGCGGCAACTTCGGCGTCTGCTGGGGCCTTCGCTCTCCGACAGCGACGATCCAGACGCTGTCGCTGAACTGGGGTGGCCAGTGGAACTACCTCGACAAGGGACGCTGGGTGCTCAAGGTCGGCCCGGCCGAGCAGCAGGTCCTGAAGGTCATGCACGACATGATCTACGTCGATAAGACCGTCGATCCGGCGGGCGTCGGTCTCTCGGGCTCGGCCGTGCTGCCGGCGTTCTTCGGCGGCAAGTGCGCGATGACCGTTCAGGGCAACTACCAGGTGCAGGGCATGATCGAGCAGAGCCCGAAGGGCTTCAACTGGGCGATGTTCCCGTCGCTCAAGGGCGACTCCCAGGAGCAGACGGCGAACCCGCAGACGCTTTCGATCTCCGAGCAGAGCCAGCACAAGGCCGAAGCGATGCAGTTCATCGCCTACGCGCTGAACACGCAGAACATGGCCAAGCTGGCCCAGGGCGACCGGCTGATCCCGGCGGCTCCGGCCGCCGCGACGGCCGTCATCAAGTCGACGAAGCACTACGGAAGCTGGCGGAACGCGATCGCGGCGGTGCCGCACTTCCGCAAGGCGAACTGGGTGCTGCTGACCCCGTACGCGCGCTGGAAGGCGGAGGTCGCGACGCCGGCCTTCGTCTCCTACCTCCGGAACCAGATCAGCCTGGAGGACCTGACCACGCAGCTGACCGACGGCTGGCTGAAGATCCGAGGCTGAGGCGGGAGCCGACGCGAGAGAATGGTCGCTTCCGGCCGGCGGGGTGCCTGCCGGGAGCGACCACGAAAACCAAGGAGAGCACGTGAACGGGCACCTGCTGACCGAGCGTTCCGTCTGCTGCCTCGCCGCGGCCGCGGTCGGCGACGCGCTCGGGGGGGCGACGGAGGGGTGGGAGTCACGCGAGATTCACGACCACTTCGGCGGATGGGTGACCGGCATCGTCCCGTCGATGCGCCACATGCGAAACGTGGTCAAGCCCTTCTCTCCCTTCTGGAAGGGAGACGGCCACGTCACCGACGACACGCTGATGACGCGCGTGCTCGTCCGGGCGTACGCGGTCAAGCGCGACCATCTCGACGCCCACGACGTCGAGGCGCTGATGCTGCCGCTGATCGTCGACGAGAAGACCTGGATCCCCGAGCTCGACCGCGACGACCTGCTCTACCACCGGCTCTTCCTGGCCGAGAAGTGGCTCGTGCTGAAGCTCCGCTACGGCAACGCCGACCCGCGTGACGCGGGCGTCGGCAACATCGTCAACTGCGGCGCGGCGATGTACATCGCCCCCGTCGGCATCGCGAACGCCGGCGATCCGGCGGCGGCCTACACGGAGGCGCTCGACCTCACGGGGGCGCACCAGTCGAGCTACGGCCGCGAGGCGGCGGGTGTGCTCGCGGCGGCCGTGGCCGCGGCGCTCACGCCGGAGGCCACGGTCGAGTCGGTGGTCGAGGCCGCCCTCGGACTGGCGAAGGACGCGACGCGATCCGCGATCGAGGCGGTCGTCGATGCGGCAGGCAAGCTGGACGGCTGGCGCGACGGCGGGCTCGCCGCGTTGCGGGACGCCGTCGCGCCGTTCGACTCGGTCGGCGAGCACTACGCGAGCCCGGCGCCGAACGCGCGGACGCCGAGCCGGCTGCATGCGATCGAGGAGCTGCCGATCGCGCTCGGCCTGCTCGTCGCCACCGGCGCCGACTGCGCCGAGACGGTGCTCGGCGGCGTCAACTACGGACGCGACGCCGACTCGATCGCGTCGATGGGCGGGGCGCTTGCCGGCGCCCTCGGCTCCCGGCCTCCGAATGCATGGGTGGACGACGTCGGAGCGGCGAGCAAGCTCGACCTCGAGGAGCCGGGGCGGACGATGGCCGAGGTCGCCCAGGAGATCTTCGAGCGCGATCAGCAGCGGTTCGAGGCACGCGCGAAGGCGATGGCCGAGTTGACCGGGGTTCCTGTTTTGTGAGAGTGACGTGGATCCAGCCGGAGGATCTCGTCGGCCACGAGCTCCGGCAGGCTCGCGAGGAGGGAAAGCAGGTCGAGGACGTGGAGGAGCGCTGGCTCGCCGCAGGCGGGATGCCGGCGCCTCCTCGCGGCGCCTCGCAGGAGCCGGCCGGGCCCGAGCTCCGGGCGCTCGCGCGTCGAGCTCCTGGACGAGCTCGACGAGCGTCCCCGGCCGCTCTCTGCGAGCGAGCCGTCGGGGCTCGAGGAGATCCTCGCCGCCGCCGGCCCGCCGTCCGGGGCAAGCGGGGAGTCCGATCCGGCGCGCCTCGAGGGCGCCTGGCTCGGGCGCGCGGCCGGTTGCGTGCTCGGCAAGCCGGTGGAGGGCATCGCCCGCGAGGGCATTCGCGAACTCGCCAAGAGCACCGGAAACTGGCCGGTCTCGGGGTGGTTCACGGCGGTCGGGCTCGACCCGGCAGTGGCCGACCGCTGGCCGTGGAACCGGGCCAGTCGCGCGACGAGCCTCGCGGAGACGATCGACGGGATCCCCGAGGACGACGATCTCAACTTCACGATGCTCGCGCTTCGCCTGCTCGAGCGCCACGGCACCGGCTTCGACTCGCTCGACGTCGCGAAGCTCTGGCTCGACTACCTGCCGCCGGGACGGATCTTCACGGCCGAGCGCGTGGCGATGCGAAACCTGCTCGAGGCATCCCTGCCGCCGGAGACGGCGACGCGGCGCAACCCCTTCCGCGAGTGGATCGGAGCACGGCTGCGGGTGGACGCCTACGGCTGGGTGGCCGGCGGCGATCCGGTCGCGGCAGCGCGGCTCGCGTGGGCCGACGCCCGCGTGAGCCATACGGCCAACGGCGTCTACGCGGCGATGTTCATGGCCGCCGCGCACGCTGCGTCGCTGACCGAGAACTCGCCGTCGGCCTGCGCCGACGTCGGGCTCTCGGTCGTTCCTGCGGAGAGCCGTCTGGCCGCGGCGCTACGCCTCGCGCGCTCGCTCGAGGGCGACTGGGAGGCTCGGGTCGATGCTCTGCACGAGCGCTACGGCGACTATCACTGGGTGCACGCGATCTCGAACACGGCGCTCGTCGCCGCGGCGCTCTATGCCTTCGACGACTTCTCCGCTGCGATCTGCGGGACCGTCCAGGGCGGCTGGGACACCGACACGAACGGCGCCGCCGTCGGGTCGATCTTCGGAGCGCTCCGGCCGGTCGAGGAGCGGTGGTCCAAGCCGCTCGGCGGCCGCTTCGCGAGCTCGCTGCCCGGGTTCGACGGGATCGAGCTCGACGAGCTCGTCAGCCGCACGCGGGTCCTATGCTGACCGTCGAGGCACCACGCGACCCCCTTGTCCCGAGGCCGATCGACCTTCCGACCGGCGTTCCGCTCGAGGGTCCGCTCGACGCCCTCGATACGGCCAAGATCCTGGCTGCGCCCGACGACCCGGCCGACTGGCCTGTCTGGCGGGAGCGGCTCCGTCGCTGGCGCGACGAGGCGCGCGCGCGGACCAGCTACGACGGCACCGCGTACGAGCGGCTCGCCTGGACGCAGCGTTGCTTCGCGGTCGCGCTCGTCTGGCTCTGGGACGAGCTTCTCTACGACCACGCGGCAGCTCGCTTCACGCCCGAGCGCTTCTGTGCCCACGCCGAGCGGGAGTTCGGCGGGCTCGACGGCGTCGTCCTCTGGCACGCCTATCCCGTGATCGGGATCGACGAGCGCAACCAGTTCGACTATTACCGCGACGCTCCCGCGCTCCCGGAGCTCGTCGCCGACCTGTGCGACCGCGGTATCCGCGTCTTCCTCGACTACAACCCGTGGGACGTCGGCACGCGCCGCGAGCCCGAGGGGGACGAGGCCGTGCTCGGCTCGCTCGTCCGCGAGCTCGGCGCCGACGGCGTGTTCCTCGACACGATGCGCGAGGCGCAACCCGACCTGCTCGCGGCCGTCGGGCCGGAAGTCGCGCTCGAGGGCGAGTCGACGGTTCCGCTCGAACGGATCGCCGACCACCACCTCTCGTGGGCGCAGTGGTTCGCCGACAGCCGCGTGCCCGGCGTGCTGCGGGCGAAGTGGTTCGAGCAGCGGCACATGCTCCACCACACGCGGCGCTGGAACCGCAGCCACCTCGAGGAGCTGCACAGCGCCTGGCTGAACGGCGTCGGGATGCTCGTCTGGGAGAACGTCTTCGGTGCGTGGGTCGGGTGGAGCGAGCGCGACAAGGAGCTCCTGCGAGCGATGCTGCCCGTGCAGCGCCGCTACGCCGACCTGCTCGCGACGGGCGAGTGGACGCCTTTGGCCGCGGCGAGCCCAGACACGCGGGTCGTCGCCTCGCGCTGGAGCGACGGCGAGACGACCCTGTGGACGCTCGCCAACCGCGGCGAGCCGTACGCGGGGCCCGTGGGCGAGCTGGAGGTCGAGCTCCCCGCCGGCGGGATCGCCGCCTTCCTCGGCTCCGAGCCGCTGGTGGTCGCGGGCGGCAACGACGCGGAGTTCCCCGCCCGGGAGACAGCGCGCGTACCGGCGCCGATCGCGCGCGCGGACGCGGTTCCGGAGGGCTTCGTCGAGGTCGAGAGGGCGCCGCGACTGACTGCGATCTTCCGCCGGCGCGAGACGGGCACGTACGGCCAGGCGCCGTACGTCGAGGAGTGGAAGCCGCTGCCGCCGTCGCCTGCACGACTTCGTCGAGGTGCCGCGCGACACGGTGGCGGCGCCGCGGTTCGCGATCGCGCGGCTCGAGGTGTCGGCCGCGGGCGGCGCGCCGCTCATCGGATTGACGCTCGCGGAGGCGCGCGTGTATGCGGCCGCGCTCGGCGCGAGGCTCCCGACCGAGGACGAGTGGCAGCTCGCGGCCGAGGCCGGCCTGCTGGAGCGCCGCCGCCCGCTCGTCTGGAACTGGACCGAGAGCGAGCACTCGGACGGCCGCACGCGCTTCGCGATCCTCAAGGGCGGCTGCGTCTGGCGAGCCGAGGGCAGCGACTGGTACGTCGAGGGCGGCAAGCAGGAGCCGGCGTACTCGCTGAAGCTCCTGCTGGCGGGGCCTCTCCAGGCATCGTCGAGCATCGGCTTTCGGCTTGCGGTGGACCTCGAACCTCGCTCCGGCGCCGGTCAAGCCGGGGCCTCCGCTCACAGTCCGGCTCCGTCGAGACGACGCCGGTGAGGCCGCTCGACGGAATCCGCGTCGTCGAGGCGGCCACCCTGTTCGCTGCGCCGTATGCGGGGATGCTCCTCGGCGACTACGGCGCGGACGTGATCAAGATCGAGCACCCGGCGATCCCCGACCCGGCGCGCGGGCACGGTCCGGCAAAGGACGGCGAAGGGCTCTGGTTCAAGACGCTGGCCCGCAACAAGCGCCTGATCACGCTCGACCTGTCCAAGCCCGACGGAGCCGAGCTCTTCCTCGGGCTCGCCCGCCGCTCCGACGTCGTGCTCGAGAACTTCCGGCCCGGGACGCTCGAGCGCTGGGGGCTCGGCTGGGACGAGCTCTCGGCGGTGAACCCCCGGCTCGTGCTCGCCCGCGTGAGCGGCTTCGGCCAGATGGGCCCGTACGCGACTCGACCTGGGTTCGGGTCGCTCGCCGAGGCGATGAGCGGCTTCGCGGCGCTGAACGGCGAGCCCGACGGCCCGCCGCTCCTGCCGCCGTTCGCACTTGCAGACGGCGTGGCCGGGCTCGCGACGGCGTTCGCGGTGCTCGCCGCGTTGAGGGCACGCGAGCAGAGCGGAGCCGGCCAGGTGATCGACACATCCCTCGTCGAGCCGTTGCTCGGCCTCCTTGGCCCGCAGGTCACGGCCTGGGAGCTGCTCGGCGAGCTCCAGCCGAGGACCGGCAACCGCTCGAGCAACAACGCGCCGCGGAACGTGTACCGCACGGCCGACGGCTCCTGGGTCGCCGTCTCGGCGAGTGCGACCTCGATCGCCGAGCGCGTGCTGCGGCTCGTCGGCCGTCCCGAGCTCGTTGCCGCGGAGTGGTTCGGAACCGGCGCCGGCCGGGCGGCGCACGTCGAGGAGATCGACGCCGCTGTCGCGTCGTGGATCGCTGCGCGGCCGCGCGCCGAGGTGCTGGAGGCGTTCGAGGCAGCCGAGGCCGCGATCGCGCCGATCTACGACGCCCGCGACATCGCCGCCGACCCCCAGCTTCACGCGATCGGCTCGATCGTCGAGGTCGAAGACGAGGTGCTCGGGCCGATCGAGATGACCAACGTGATCAGCCGGCTCTCCGAGACGCCGGGCGAGATTCGCTTCGCCGGTGGACGCCACGGCGCGGACACGGACGACGTGCTCGCCGAGCTCGGGCTCGATGCGGCCGAAGTCGAACGCCTGCGCGTCGAGGGAATCGTGTGAACCTGCCGCCGCTCACGTGGCTGTACGTGCCCGCCGATCGGCCGGACCGCGTCGCGAAGGCGATCGCCTCTCCGGCGCACGCGGTGATCGTCGACCTCGAGGACGGAGTCCCACCCGCCGCCAAGGCCGAGGCACGCGCCAACCTGGCCGCACTCCTCTCCGCGCCGCGCGAGAAGCCAGTGCACGTGCGTGTGAACGCCGGCAGCTCGGCCGACCTGGAGGCGGTCGCCGGGCTCGCGATCGCCGGCGTGATCGTGCCGAAGGTCGAGCGGCCCGACGACGTGCCGGAGCTCGAGCTACCAGTCCGCTGCCTGATCGAGTCGGCGCTCGGCCTCGAGCACGCGTTCGCCATCGCCGGCCATCCGGGCGTGTACGGGATCTCGCTCGGCGAGGCTGATCTCCGCTCCGAGACCGGAGCTATCGATCTCGACTGGGCCCGAGCGCGGGTCGTCAACGCCGCCGTCGCCGCCGGCCTCCCGCGGCCGCCGCAGTCGGTCTATCCCCTCATCCACGACGAAGAAGGGCTCGCCGCCTCGTGCCGCCGGGGGCGCGAGCTCGGACATCTCGGCCGCGCCGCGATCCACCCCGCGCAGCTCCCGACCATCGAGCGCGCCTACCTGCCGACGCCCGAGGAAGTCGAGCAGGCACAAGCGACGATCGAGCGTCTCACCCAGGGGGTCGGGACGATCGGCGACGGCGAGTTCGTCGACGCGGCGATGCTCGGCGCCGCGCAGCAGGTGATCGCGATCGCCGAACGCTACGGCTGAGCGCTACGCCGCCGTGAGGCTCCGGGCCGCGAGCGAGGCGCCGCTCTCCGGCTCGAAGAAGTGGAGGCGATCGGGGTCGAGGGCAAGCCGTAGCGCCTGTCCGGGGCGCGGCTTGGACGCCTCGGTGAGCGAGGCCGTGAACAGCGCGCGGCTGTCGTCGGCGATCAGGGTCGCCTGCTCGCCCTCGTCGGTCGTCGCGCGCACGGCATCGACGTCGACCGCCGGCGCGTCGACGGTGAAGTGGGCGTAGGACTCGGAGCCCAGCTCCTCCACGACGGCGATCTCGACGTCGATCGTCGGCAGCGACGTGTCGGCGAACGTCGCGTCCTCGAGGTCCTGCGGCCGCACGCCGAGGATCACGGTGCCGCGCGGAACCTGGCGGCGAAGCGGGATCCGGAAGCCGGCGAACGCCACGTGGCCGTCCTCGACCTGCGCCTCGACGAGGTTCATCGAGGGCGAGCCGATGAAGGCGGCGACGAAGAGGTTGACCGGGTTGCGGTAGAGGTTCTGGGGCGCGTCGACCTGCTGGATCTCGCCGCCGCGCATGACGGCGACCCGCTGGCCGAGCGTCATCGCCTCGACCTGATCGTGGGTCACGTAGACGGTGGTGATGCCGAGACGGTCGTGCAGCCGCGCCAGCTCGGTGCGCATGCCGACGCGCAGCTTCGCGTCGAGGTTCGAGAGCGGCTCGTCCATCAGGAACGCGCGCGGCTCTCGCACGATCGCCCGGCCCATGGCGACCCGCTGGCGCTGCCCGCCGGAGAGCGCCCCGGGGCGGCGCTCGAGCAGCTCCTCGAGGCCGAGCAGCTTCGCGACCGCCTGCACCCGCTCCGAGATCTCGCCCTTGCCCATCTTCCGCATCCGCAGGCCGTACCCGAGGTTCCGCTCGACCGTCATGTGCGGGTAGAGCGCGTAGTTCTGGAACACCATCGCGACGTCTCGGTCGCGAGGCGACAGGTTGGTGACGTCGACCTCCCCGATCGAGATCGTGCCGCTCGTGATCTCCTCGAGGCCGGCGATCATCCGCAGGAGGGTCGACTTGCCGCAGCCCGACGGCCCGACGAGCACCATGAACTCGCCGCTTCCGATCGTCAGGTCGACGTCGTGCACCGCCTGGACGCCGCCTGAGTAGACCTTGCTGACGGACTCGATCCGGATCTCGGACACGTCTCTCCCTCGCCGCTCTCGGGGCAGGATAGGCGTCCCCGGGCTTCCTGGCCAGATCCGGCGGCGCGCAGAGGCCCTGCAATTCCGCACCTACTACGCTCCGGCGGAGAGCCTTCGCAGGCCGGAGACCACGAGTCCCAGCAGCGCGCCTCCCACCACCAGCACGATCGCGACGACGAGGGTGGGGTAGAGGACGCTGAACTCCTGGAAGAGCAAGCCGACGCCGATGCCGAGGAGCGCTCCGAACGCGGTGCCGAGGACGATCCCGACGCTCGATCCCACCCGACGCAGCGCGAGGAGCCCGACGCCCAGGCCGCCGACGATCACGAGGCCGAGGCCGACGAGGCCGGCAACGGTCGAGAGCGGGCTCCCCTCGACCTCGACGAGCGCTTCGCCGCTGCACGTGAGCCCCGGGCCGGTGCTCGAGCCGATCACCTTGTAGAGGCCGACGCCGTAGGTCGCGTAGTCGTCGACGGCGACCTCCTTCGACCAGGTGCGGCCGGTCGTCGGCTCGTCGTGCACTGTCCAGCGGACGCCGGCGAACTCGAGCTCCACCTCGAGGTGCGTGATCGGCCGGGCCGAGGCCATCGTCACGCGGACGCTCGAGCCCTCGGCAACGGTGATCGGGTCGCTCGTTGCATGCGTGTCGCGGTCGGCGACGTTCTGACCCGCGATCGTGGCCCTGCAGGGACCGTCGATCGTCGCTCCGGCGACCGGAGCGAGCGCCAGGCAGGTGGCGAGCGCCAACCACGTGCAGACGTTGCGCCGCGCCACAGTCGGGCGACTCTAATCCGCACGTGGCCCGTGTGCCGCCGTCGGCGGACGGCCAGGGCTCGGCGAACGGGAGCCGTTGCAGCAAGTGGCGAAGAAGCCGAGAATCCCTGCACTTCACACTCCCAAGGAGGCTCACGTGAATCGTTGGACTGCCGAGCGATGGGCGGCTTCGTCCGGAATCCTGTTCGTGGTCCTGTTCGTGGTCGGGAACCTGATCACGGGCGAGCCGCCGGACTACAACGCCGGGGGAGCCGAGATCAGCACGTTTCTCGCCGACAAGCACGCCGAGCTGACGGTGCAGGCGATCTTGAGCGGCCTCGTGATCGTCGTCTGGCTCTGGTTCCTCTCGAGCTTCGCCGGGACGTTCCGCGAGGCGGGGGAGCGACGGCTCGCGACGGTCATGTACGGCGCGGGCGTGACGATCGTGGCGATCGGCGCAGTCGGCGACGCGATCATGATCGCGGTCACCCAGCTCTACCCGGTGCTGGACGACAGCTCGATTCAGGCGCTGTACGGCATCACATTCTTCCTCTACGTCAAGCTCCTCTGGCCGGCTGCGGCGCTCGCGCTCGCGACAGCGATCGCGACGATGCGATCGCGTGCGCTGCCGGTCTGGTACGCCTACCTCTCCTTCCTCGGCGCGGTGATCTTCGTGCTCGGCGGCCTCTCGGTTCGCAGGTACGAGTTCTTGAGCCCCGAGGGAGCGATGCCGTTGATCGCGATCGTCGTGTTCGCGGTCTGGGTGCTCGTCTCGAGCGTCCTCGTGTTGCAGAAGCTCGGAGGCGAGAGCACGGTCGCGAGCCCGGCGACGCCGTGAGGGCCTAGGCCGAGAAGCCGTCGAGCGCAGCTTCGACGAGTCGCGGCAGGGTCTCGAGGTTGTAGCCCCCCTCGAGGACTGCCGCGACTCGCGGCGCGAGCTGCGATGCACGGCGTGCGAGCTCGCGGAACGCCCCGTCGGACAGGCGCAGCTGCGCGAGCGGGTCCTCGACGTGGGCGTCGAAGCCAGCGGAAACGAGCAGGAGGTCGGGCCGGAACGTCTCGATCGCGCGCTCGGCGCTTTCGAAGGCCGCGAAGTACCCGTCGTCGGCGGTGCCGGCGGCGAGCGGCAGGTTGAGGACGTTCTCGTGCTGATCCTCGGGGCCGCCGGTGCCTGGATAGAACGGCCACTGGTGCAACGAGACGAACAGGATCGTCGGATCGCTTTCGACGATGTCCTGCGTACCGTTGCCGTGGTGCACGTCCCAGTCGAGGATCGCGACGCGCTCGAGCCCGAGCTCGGCCTGGGCCCAGCGTGCAGCGATCGCGATCGAGTCGAAGATGCAGAACCCCATCGCGTGTGAGGGCCGTGCGTGATGTCCGGGCGGCCGAACGAGCGCGAAGCCGCCTCGACGGGCCGCCTCGATCGCGGCGCCGGCTGCGAGCAGCGCCGCGTCGAAGGTCGTCTCGGTGCAGATCGTGTCGTGGTCGAGCCACCCGCGGAAGCTCCGCACGCGCTCGACGAGCCCCGGCGTGTGGCAGCGGAGCACGTCGTCCTCGGCTGGCGGGCATGCACTCGACGTAGTCGAATCGCGCGTGCAGGACAGCGAGTCGCTCGCGAGACTCGGGGTGGCTTCCCGTCGGGTGCAGCGACGCGAAGTCGGGATGGCTGACGACGTCCACGGTCTACGGCGCCCGAGGGTCGACCTCAGACGCGCTCGCCGATGCGCTTCGAGAGCGCGTTCAGCCCGAGCTCCCGGGCGTGGTCGGCAGCGCGGCTCCAGGTCGGCTCGTGGGGCTCGAGCAGCGGCAGGGGTGCGGACGCGTCCATCTGCGCGATCCGCCGGTAGAGCCGCAAGTCGTCCGCGGCCGTCGAGAACCGGCCGGCGTCGAGGGCGGCTTCGAGCGAGCCGTACTGCCCGAGGATGTCCGCCGCGGTCTTCGGCCCGACGCCTCGTGCGCCGGGGATCCGGTCGGACGAGTCGCCGCGCAGCGCGATGAAGTCCGGCACCTGCGCGGGCTCGACGCCGTAGCGCTCGCGCACCTCGGCCGGTCCGATCCGCGCGAGCTCGCTCACGCCCTTGACCGGCTGGAGGATGGTCACGCGCTCGCTCGCGAGCTGGAACGCGTCGCGATCGGAGGTCGCGACGAGGACGGCGCCCGGCCAGTGCTCGGCGGCGGCTGCGAGGAAGTCGTCCGCCTCGTAGCCGGGTGCCTTCGCGCAGACGAAGCCGAAGGACTCGACGAGATCCGGCAGCGCGGCGAGCTGCTCGACGATCGAGTCCTCGAACTCACGTCCCGACTGGTACTCCGGGAGCGCCTCGTGGCGGTAGGTCGGCACCTCCAGCGTGTCCCAGGCGACGAGCACCGCGCCCGGCTGCTCGGCATCCCATAGGCGGAGCAGGAAGTTCCCGAAGCCGACGAGCGCGTTCGCCGGGCGCCCGTTGGCCCCGCGAATCGATTTCGGCAGCGCGTGGTAGGCGCGATGCGCGAGCGAGTCGCCGTCGATCGCGAGCAACGGCCCGTGCCTCGATCGGCCCCGTCATGCCCGGCGAGTATCGCGAAATCCGCCCGTCCGGCTATCGTGGCCCGTCGAAATGCCCGCAGCGAGCGCTTCGAATGGCCGACGGCTGGTGATCGTCGAGTCGCCGGCGAAGGCGAAGACGATCGCCGGCTACCTCGGCTCGGACTACGTCGTGGAGTCGTCGATCGGCCATATTCGCGACCTCCCGCACAGCGCCGCCGAGGTGCCGCCGGAGGCGAAGCAGCACTCCTGGGCGCGCCTCGGGGTCAACGTGGACGAGGACTTCGAGCCCCTCTACGTCGTCGATCCGAAGAAGAAGAAGGTCGTCAGCGGCCTGCGTGCGAAGCTCAAGGACGCGGACGAGCTCCTGCTCGCGACCGACGAGGACCGCGAGGGCGAGGCGATTGCGTGGCATCTGGTCGAGGTGCTGAAGCCCCGCGTGCCGGTGCGGCGGATGGTCTTCCACGAGATCACGCGCAACGCGATCGAGCGGGCGCTCGAGGAGACGCGCGAGATCGACGAGCGGCTCGTCGACGCACAGGAGACGCGGCGGATCCTCGACCGGCTCTACGGCTACGAGGTCTCGCCGGTGCTTTGGCGCAAGGTGATGAAGGGGCTTTCGGCGGGGCGCGTGCAGTCGGTGGCGACGAGGCTCGTGGTCGAGCGCGAGCGGCAGCGGATGGCGTTCGTCGCCGCCGAGTACTGGGACGTCGTCGCCACGTTCGACCGACCGGCCGAGTTCACGGCCCGGCTCGCGGCGGTCGAAGGGCGACGGGTCGCGCAGGGCCGCGACTTCGCCCGCGACGGGACGCTGACCGACGCCGACGCCGTCCAGCTCGACGAGAGCGCCGCGCGTGCGCTCGCGACTGCTCTGGAGGAGTCAGAGTTCATCGTTCGCTCGGTCGAGCGGCGGCCGTACACGCGCCGTCCGGCGGCTCCGTTCATGACCTCCACCCTGCAGCAGGAGGCGAGTCGCAAGCTCCGCTTCTCCGCCCAGCATGCGATGCGCGTCGCCCAGCGGCTCTACGAGAACGGCTACATCACCTACATGCGCACCGACTCCACGGCGCTTGCGGAGTCGGCGATCGCCGCGGCGCGTGACCAGGCTCGCGAGCTGTACGGCGCCGACGCCGTCCCGCCCGAGCCTCGGCAGTACAACCGGCGCGTCAAGAACGCCCAGGAGGCCCACGAGGCGATCCGTCCCGCCGGCGACCGCTTCCGCACGCCCGGCGAGGTGAGCGGCGAGCTCGCGCGGGACGAGTTCGCGCTGTACGAGCTCGTCTGGAAGCGAACGGTCGCCTCTCAGATGGCGGACGCGCGCGGCGAGACGGTCTCCGTGCGCATCGGCGCAACCGCCGGCGACGGCCGCGATGCCGAGTTCGCGACGGCCGGCACCGTGATCACGTTCCGCGGTTTTCTCCTCGCCTACGAGGAAGGTCGCGACGAGCCTGCCGGCTCCGACGACGAGGAGCGCCGTCTGCCTCCCCTCGCCGAGGCCGACTCCGTCTCGGTTCGCGAGCTCGAGCCGGACGGCCACTCGACAACTCCGCCGCCCCGCTACACCGAGGCGACGCTCGTGCGGGCGCTCGAGGAGCGCGGCATCGGCCGTCCCTCGACCTACGCGGCGATCATGGGGACGATCCTCGACCGTGGGTATGTCCGCAAGGAGGGCCAGGCGCTCGTCCCGTCGTTCATCGCCTTCGCCGTCACGAACCTGCTCGAGCAGCACTTCGGCCGCCTCGTCGACTACGAGTTCACCGCTCGCATGGAGGACGACCTCGACCGGATCGCCTCGGGCGCGGAGGACCGCGGTGCGTGGCTCCACCGCTTCTACTTCGGAGACGACGGCGAGGGCCTGAAGGCGCTCGTGTCGGACCTCGGGGAGATCGACGCCCGCGCGATCAACACGCTCGAGGTCGGCAACGGGATCCAGCTCCGGATCGGGCGCTACGGGCCCTACATCGAGCGGGACGGCCAGCGGGCGACCGTGCCCGACGACATCGCGCCAGATGAGCTCACTGTGGAGCGCGCCGAGGAGCTCCTGTCACAGGGCTCGCAGCAGCGCGAGCTCGGGACCGACCTCGTGACCGGTCGCACGATCGTCGTCAAGACGGGGCGCTACGGACCGTACGTGACGGAGCTCGTCGAGAACGGCGAGAAGCCGCAGACGGCGTCGCTCTTCAAGTCCATGTCTCCCGAGAGCGTGACGCTCGAGGAGGCGCGGACGCTCCTCACGCTGCCGCGGACGCTCGGAACGGATCCGGAGACCGGGGAGGAGGTGCTCGCCGCGAACGGCCGGTACGGGCCGTACATCAAGAAGGGAGCCGAGACGCGGTCGCTCGAAGCCGAGGAGCAGCTGCTGACGATCGGCCTCGAGGACGCCCTCGCGCGGCTCGCTCAGCCCAAGCTCCGAGGGCGTCGCACCGCCGCTGCGGAGCCGCTACGCGAGCTCGGGCCGGATCCCGTCGGCGGCAAGCCGATGGTGGTCAGGGACGGGCGTTTCGGCCCCTATGTCACCGACGGTGAACTGAACGCGAGTTTGCGCGCGGGCGATACAGTGGAGACGCTCACGCCGGACCGTGCGGCTGAGCTCCTGGCGGCCCGCCGGGCGGCCGGACCCCCGAAGAAGCGTCGAAAACAACGCTGATTCCGCAGCCCGGTCGTCGCGAATCAACTTTCCGGAACGTGAATCGTCCATACTCTGCAAAACTGAATCCGTGCGAACGGTTGTGCCGTACTAGTCGAATGACGCGTTCGAGCGCCGAAACCCAGGGTCCACCTCTGGAAACCAGAGGACAAATCCCTTACGGTGCGAACGTTTCCCGAATTCGTCGCCCCACTGAAGGGATGTGCAGGAGCACTTGACGCAGAACCAGCTGACCGAACTGCTTGAAACGGATGCCGCCCGGGCCATGCTGGACGCGGGCGAGGAGCGCGGCTGGATCGAGCCCTCGGAGCTCGAGGCCTTCGCGCTGGAGCACGATCTGGCCGAAGTCGACGTCGAGGACCTGACGCGCGAGCTCGAGCGCATCGGCCTCGAGGTTCGCGAGGCGGTCTCCGACGAGAAGGCCGCGGCGGCGAAAATGGCTCAGGAGCAGGTGGTTTGGGAGGCCGACCAGCCTTCCGGCGCGGGCGACAGCCTGCAGCTCTTCCTCGCCGACGTCGGTCGGCACAAGCTGCTGACCGCCGCCGAGGAGGTCACCCTTGCGAAGGCCATCGAGCGCGGCGATCTGACGGCCAAGCGGCGGATGATCGAGTCGAACCTTCGCCTCGTGGTCTCGATCGCCAAGGGCTACCGCGGGCTCGGCGTGCCGTTCCTCGATCTGATCCAGGAAGGAACGCTGGGGCTCAATCGTGCGGTCGAGAAGTTCGACTGGCGTCGGGGCTACAAGTTCTCCACCTACGCGACCTGGTGGATCAGGCAGTCGGTGCAGCGCGCCGTCGCGAACCATGCGCGGACGATCCGGGTTCCGGTGCACGTCGTCGAGCGGCAGCAGAAGCTCTCGCGCGCCGCACGGCGGCTCGAGGTCGAGCTCGGGCGCGAGCCGACGAAGGACGAGCTCGCAGAGGCCACCGGGTTGCCGATCCAGCACGTCGACGAGGCACTCTCGGCCGCATCCGCGTCGGTCTCGCTGAACCAGACGGTCGGTGCCGACGACGAAGGCGAGCTCGGCGATCTCTTCGCCGACCGCGAGGCGGCAGATCCCTTCGACGAGGCCGAGGAGTCGCTGCGGAGGCAGAACATCCGCAAGGCGCTCGACGCTCTTCCCGAGCGTGAGCGTCGGATCCTCGAGCTGCGGTTCGGCTTCGAGGGCGAGCCGTGGACGCTCGAGGCGATCGGGCATGAGCTCGATCTGACGCGCGAGCGCGTGCGTCAGCTCGAGGGCCAGGCGCTTTCCCGCCTCGCCGCGTTGCGCGAGCTGGCTGGCCTCGCGGCCTAGCGACAGCAAAGCGCCGTGGCGCTGCGACCTTCCGAGCCGCTTGTCGGGAAGATTGTTCGCGTCGAGCCGCTCGCCGAGCATCACCGAGAAGGCCTGCGCTCCGCGCTCGAAGCCGGGCCCGAGATCGTGCGCTACATGGCCTATCCGGGCGACTTCGACCGCTGGTTCGACGAAGCGCTTGCGAGCGAGACGGATGTGACGTTCGCGGTGATCGCGGCTGGAGCCGAGGTCGGCTCGACCCGCTTCCTCAACTTCGCGCCTGAGCATGCACGCGTCGAGATCGGCTGGACCTGGCTACGCCGGTCGGCGTGGGGAACCGGGGTCAACGTCGAGACGAAGCTGCTGCTCCTGGAACATGCGTTCGAACGGTGCGGCATGCAGAGGGTCGAGTTCAAGACGGATGCGCGCAACCTCCGTACCCGCGGTGCGCTGCTCGCCGCCGGCGCTCGGTTCGAGGGCATCTTCCGCAAGCACATGGTGCTTCCATCGGGGCCGCGCGACTCGGCGTGGTACGCGATCGTCGACGACGACTGGCCCGGGGCCAAGGAACGGCTGCTGCGCCGGCGCGACGAGTTGGCGGCGCGGCACCCCTCGACAGAGTGATACCGGTTAAGAAGCGGCCGGCTAAAGCCGATACTCGCGGCGTGGACGCAGCACAGCGTGACGAGATTCTGACGCGCTATCGCGCCCACGCGAGGCGCTTCGAGACGGTCGCGGCCAATCGCCGCGCGCCCGTCGCCGAGGTGATCGCGATTGCCCCTCGCCCGGCCGAGCCGGAGCAGTCACCGTCTGCACGTGAGATCGAGGTGCTTCAGCTCATCTCCGACGGCCTCGTCAATCGTGACATCGGCAAGCGGCTCTTCCTGTCTGAGGAGACGGTGAAGAGCCACGTGCGCCACATCCTCGCGAAGCTTCAGGCAAGGTCAAGAGCCCACGCCGTTGCGGTCGGTTTCCGGCGCGGGCTCATCAATTGACCTCCTGAGCCGCCGCATCTTTTCCACCGCCTGTGGACAACCCCCTGTTCGGGTGATGTCAGGCTGTGGATTAGAGGCTTAGGTAACGAGTGTCCCGACTACGAGGCCGCTAACCCAACGGAATCGGGTCTACCACTGCACGGCGCCGCCAGCAACGGCACCGCGCGAGACGAGACGAACGATTCTGCGCATTTGACTGAACTCCAATCCTTAGGGGACTGACGGCTCTGCGAGTATATGCCCCGTTCGAGGGATTTGCAAGGGAAAGATCAAGATTAAGGGCAAGAAACTACTGCAAAGTCCTCTAACGTCCCACCAGATGCAAAAACTGGAAGCTCAGGTCGACCCACGGGCACGGGATGTCGCCGTCCGATCGTGGCTGTACGTCGTTGCCCTGTGGGGTTTGCTGGCGTTCTTGAGCGCGCTGCTGCTTAGCCTGAGCCGGCCTGCCGGGGATCTCTGGGTGATCGTGCTCCTCGGCGCTGTGGCCGCAGTTGCGGAACGCAGCCGCGTCGAGTTGAGCTCGCAGCTCTCCGAGTCGATCGTGCTGGTGCCCACCCTGTTCGCTGCTGTCCTCTTCGGGCCCATTCCGGCAATGCTTGTCGCCGCAGCATCATTTGTGCCCGAGTGTCGAAGGCCCTACTTGCGGTGGGCTTCGTACACGGCTAGCCGGATGATCACCGCCGGCGTGACTGGGATTGTCGCCTACGCAGTCGCGCAGTCGGTCGATGACCGACTTGCGGCGGTCGTGGCTGCGTCTCTGGTGGGTGCGATTGTGTCGCAGACGTTGGATGCCGCATTCGCCGCGATTGCTGGCTGGGTGCGGTGCGTACGAGGCGTCAGAGAGACCATGAGGCACCTCGTCCCGCTGGCACTCTCGGCGGTTCCTCTCTACGCGCCGGTTGTTGCGTTCCTCGCATATGCGTACGGCGACATCTCTCCAGTAACACTCCCGCTCTTCTTCGTACCCGCACTGGCCGCCCAGCGTCTTTTCGGCCTCTATCAGGACCAGCGGAAACTCACGAATGAACTCGTTCACGCGAATACTGCGCTGGAACGTGCGAACCTTTCCTTCGCATCGGCTCTTGTGGCCACGCTTGACGCACGAGACCGGTACACCGCGGGTCACTCTGGAGCGGTCGCCGCATACGCTCGTGATATCGCGGCACAGCTGGGCCTTACGGCGGATCAGCAACAGCTCGCGCATCTATGTGGGTTGGTGCACGACATTGGGAAGATTGGGTTGCCGGCTGGGCTACTCGAAAAGCCTGGCGCGCTCACACTCGAGGAACGGCGTGAGATGCAACGGCACTCAGAAATCGGCGAACGCATCCTCGCCAACGTTGATACCTATGCCGAGATCGCGACCGTTGTGCGACACCACCACGAACGGATCGACGGCCAGGGATACCCCGACGGTCTTCATGGTGAAGACATTCCGATGCTCTCAAGGATCATCTCCGTTGCAGATGCATACAACGCCATGACTTCGGATAGGCCATACCGAGATGCCATGCCGAGTCGCGTCGCTCGTCTGAGACTCGCGCAAGCGACGGATGGACAGTTCGACACGGGCGTGGTCGCAGCCTTCGAAGCGATTCTTGCCACTGCGGACGAGGACTATCGGATGGCCAAAGGACCACGTTTCGAGTTCATTGATCGCAAGGTTGCGGACGAACCGGCCGCGGAGCGCCACCTCGTTGCGCTCGCAGGCTAGACATCGTCTCCAAATCTAGTCGCTGCCTCAGTCCTGGTTCGCGCACCCGTCTTCTCCAAGATGTGGTGAACGTGGACTTTGACTGTTCCTTCGCTGATAAAGAGCAGCTTTGCGATCTCTCGATTTGTGAGCCCCTGTCGAATGAGCCTGTGAACCTCTTGCTCTCTGGGTGACAGGATGGATTGCCTGTTTCGCGGACGCGTGCCGATTTCGAGTCCAACGCGGCGCCCGAGGTCGAAGTCGTTACAGCGGACCAAGAGTCCTCGTAGTTGAGGCTGGAATTCGTCTGTTGCAGCAAGGTCTTCAAGAAGTCGGGGCTCTGCGCGCATCACACACAACAACGCGTCCCAAGCTCCCAGCCGTTCTGCAACCTGAAAGGCCGCCAACGTCGACTTCGCCGATGGTTGACACAGAGCGCGAGCGCACGCCACAAGCGCGTGAACGTCGATGGAGGACGTCATCGATTCAGCTCGATCGGCTTCGATGCCACCGGCAGCGCGATCGTTGAGGACTCCCGAAACGACCGCTCTTGTCGCGAGCAACTCGGCTCGCATCGCAGGGTTCGTGGGGCGGCTGTCGTCAATTCTGAGGGTGTTTCGCGCTTCCTCTGGCCGATTGAGTGCCAGCAGCAATCGGGCTCGCAACATCGCGGAGTTGAAGATCAAATGCCCGTCATTGAGGTCGTGGGCGGCCGATTCAACCCGCTGAAGCCATCGATCCGCCTGCGGGAACTCTCGAATCCCCAGCGAGGAAGCCGCAAGCGCCCACTCAGCGTGGGGGAGAATCCACGCAAGATGGTATGCCTCCGCATCCTCGCGCATGACCTGGGCGACCGACGAGGCAGTCCTGTACTCGGCCCTAAGAATCGACTCATATGCATAGACATTGGCGAACGACGTTCGTACTCGTGGATCTGGTGCTCGCTCGAGGACGTGCATCGCCGTCTCGACGTCGAGTTCCTGGGCGAATCCTGTGGTGTATCGACGGAGAGTGAGGAGCGCCGTTGTTGCGCAGAGGAGCGCCGTTGGAGACTCATCTCTGCGCTTCTGGAGCTCAGCGACGAACTCGCTCGCGTCCCACTGCTCAGAGTAGATGGAGGTCATCACTAGTCCCCAGAGCGCATCTCGCGTCTCATCGGCGTCCATTGCGGTGACTCGTGCGGTACGGAAGTGGGCGAGGGCTAGGTCGTACTCGCTCAGGAGATGCGCGCCTTGCCCGGCTATCCAATAGGCGCGGGAGCGAAGTTGGCGGTGTTGTTTGAGTCCTTCACCGGCGCATTGTCCGAGGGCTCTTGCTCGGGCGAAGCGGCCGTCGCGGAAGGCGAGTTCGGCGTCGATCAGCGTGATGAGCGGCGAGAAGTCCGCCGACCGCGAGCGCGCGAAGGCAGCGATCTGCTCGAGAGTCCCGATTCGACCTGACCGAATGAGCGGCTTGAAAGCAGCCTCGACGAGCGGTTCGAGCAGATCGACGCGCCCGAAGCGCGTGATCAGCTCGAATGCGTGGTCCCACTCCTCGAGTCGGAGACTCAGCCTGACCGCGTCCTCGACCTCCTTGTCGACGTCGGCGTGCAGGCCGAGCTTCGAGAGGAGGTACTCGCGAATGAGGGGGTGCAGCTCGTGTTGATGCTCGTCGATCGTCGCGAACCCCTGTGCGACCGCGGCGTCGAGGAGCTCGGCGGCGGCGTCGCCGAACAACTCCGCTGTGATCTCGGGTGCGAGCGAAGGGAGGAGCGCCATCGAGGGGAGGCGGCGCTGCAGTGACTCGGGCGCCGCCGTGAAGAGCTCTTCGGCGAAGAAGCGAAAGAGCGCAGACGACGGTGCGTCAATGGGCGTTCGGCCGGTCGGCTTCGCGAGCGCGGCGAGTCCGATGACGGCCGGCCAGCCGTTTGCCTTCGTGAGCAAGGCGCTCGTGACCGTTCCCGGGCTCTCGGCCAGGAGCTCCGTCGTCTCCTCGGTGGTGAGCGCGAGCTCGTCTGGCCCGATCTCGAGGATGTCGCCGTAGATCTCGTCTCGGGCGCTCGCCCATTCCGGGCGCACGCGCGATCCGACGAACAACCGTAGAGCGAGCTGGTTCCGGAGCTCCCGAACGAGCGTCTCGGCCGACCGGCTGTCGCTCAACAGGTGGTAGTCGTCGAGCACGGCGGTCGTTGCGGGCGAATCCGCGAGGCTCGTGATGAACGCGTCGACGATGTCGGTGACCTGACGTGAGGGGTTCGAGAGTGCGCGCACCACCTGGGAGAGGTACTCGTACAGCCCCTGCGACAAGCTCTCGAGCGCGCGGGCGAGACCGATCGCAAGCAGCGCAGGGTCCGACGCGCCGGCCTCGGCCGTGTACCAGCAGACCCCCGGGTGTCGCTGGGCCCAGTGCCGCAGCAACGTCGTCTTGCCGTATCCGGCGGGCGCGACGAGGAGCACGGTGCTCGCCTTCGTCTCCTCGAGCTGCCGTAGCAGCCGCGGCCGCTCGATGATCGGCCGGCCGGGCGGGGACGGCTTCTTCGTCTCTGGCGTGGGCTTGATGGTCGCTCCTTGGGCCGGCGCCGTCGGAGGTGGGTCGCTTGTCTCGCCAACGCTAACGGCTGTCACCGCAGAGACCCCGACGCAGCGCGCTGACCGCGCCCGCGGCGGGGGGCCGCCGCGGGCGCGTTGCCGTCAGCTCCCGTTGTCGGCTCTCGCCAACTCAAGGCTCTTTGCAAGCGGGTCTTCGCCCGTCAGCAGTCGGTATGCGAGCGGGATCTGGCGCCGCCGGGGGACGCCGAGCTTCTGGCGCAGGACGTCGCAGTGCGCCTTGGCCGTGCGCGGCGCGATCCCGAGCTCGTGGCTGATCTCCTCATTCGAGAGTCCCTGCGCGATCAGCTCGATCACCTGCCGTTGGCGCGATGTGATCGAGAGGGGATCTCTGAGTGACTGCATCGGCCGACGGTAGCGCCGCCGAGTCGACCTGAACATTCACCGATGGGTGTATTTGACCGGCCGACTACGAGTCGTCGCGCCCAGCGATGCGGTTCTGGAGCACCCCGATCGCCTCGAGCTCCAGCTCGACCGAGTCGCCCGGCTCGAGCCAGGGTCCCTCGCGACCGGAGGCGCTGCACACGAGCAGATCGCCCGCTCGCAAGATCGTGTTGCGGGCCGCGTGATCGGCGAGCTCCTGCCACGAATGTGCGAGCCGGCCGAGCTCGACGTGACCGCGGTCCTCGCCGTTCACCCGCGCGACGATCGCACCGTCGGTTCCGGTGAGCTCGTCGGCGCTCAGCACGACCGGGCCGAGCGAGAGAGCGAAGTCCTTGCTCTTCGAAGGCCCGAACCCTGTCGCGAGCTCGGCGCGCTCGAGGTCGCGTGCCGTCCAGTCGTTCGCGATCGTGAAGCCGCCGATCGCACCCTCGGCCCCGACCACCGCGGCGATGCCCAGCCCGTAGTCGAGCTCGCGCGTTCCGTCCGGATACCCGACATGTTCGCCGGGCCCGACGATCTGGGCCGTGTTGCGAAAGGAGAAGCACGGCGGATCGTGAGGCTCGAAGTCCGCGAACAGCCGCACGTTCGAAGGGTGGAGGACCGGTGCCCGAAGCTCGACGTCGTCGAGTGAGTACTCGGCGTGCTCCCGTGCGCTTCCGCCGCCGGTGAAGAACGCCTGCAGCGTCTGCGCGGCGAGCTGAACGACGCGGTCGCCGTCGATGCGGCCGGGCCAGCCGCGCTCGAGCTCGGCCCCCTTCGGGCTGAACATGCAGAGCCTCAAGGCTCGGTGTGGACGATCACGTCGGCGATCTCGGGCTGCTCGCGCCGAATCAGCTCCTCGACGCGGCTCGCGCACTCGTGCGCCTCGTCGAGGCTGCTCTGGCCGTCGAGGCCGAGGGTCAGGAACGCGACGAGCCCCGTCTCGCCGCGGAGGAATCGCAACTCGCGCGGAGGTTGTCCGGTGGCCTGGCGCACGATTCGGTCGATCGTAGCCGCGTCGATGTGCTCCACTCTGGCAACCGACGGCTCGGTCAGAGGCTCGAGGTGAGTGCGCACGGCGGCGACCTCGGGCACTGCCGCGCGGACGACCGATTCGAGCTGCTCCGCGACGTCGTGAGCCTCCTCCAGCGAGAAGTCGCCGGGCAGCTTGAGGTGCAGCGACAGCTCGAGACCGCCGTCGACGTTCACCAGCGCGATGTTGTGAATCTCCTGGACGCCCCTGACCGTCAGCGCGGCGGCGTGCGCACGCTGCCGGACACCGCTGTCTTCGAGCGGCTCGACGTGGACGACGACGTCGCTTCCCGGCAGCACGCGCGCGACCGCTTCCTCGACCGCATCGGCCGCGGCGTGGCCCTGCCCGACGGCCTCGATCGACGGCACGCCGATCACGACGTCGGCGAACTGGCGGCCGCCCGCATGCCGCATTCGCAGGCGGCGGAGCTCGACGGTCGGGCTGAGGGCCGCGATCGCCGCACGGGCCGCGGCCTCGGCGTCCGCCGGGGCTCGATCCATCAGCACGTCGACGTTGCGGCGGATCAGCCGCGCCGCCGCCAGGAGCACGAGAGCCGCCACGAAGAGCGCCGCGATCGAGTCCCCCTCGGGGTGGCCCGAGCGCGCGAGCAGCAGCCCGACGAGCACCGCAAGTGAGCCGGCCAGGTCGCCCCCGAAGTGGAGGGCGTTCGAGGCCAGCGCGGCGCTCTCGTAACGGCGCGCTGCGCGCCAGGAGATGACGGCGCGACTCGCGTCGATCGCTATCACCGCCACGATCACCGCCAGCACCCACCACGTGACGTCGATGGCCGGCGGTTCCTCGGCGAGGAGGCGCTCGACCGCGCGCACGCCCAGGAAGACGCTCGCGAGCCCGAGAAACGACGCCTCCGCGAGGGCGGCCAGATGCTCCGCCTTGCCGTGGCCGTACTGATGGCCGGGATCGGGCGGTCGGCCGGCGACACCGAGCGCGAAGAACGTGAGCAGGGCCGCCACGAGGTCGGTACCGGAGTGCATGGCCTCCGAGATGAGCCCCAGGCTGTTCGCGGCGAGGCCCGTGGTCAGCTTGAGTACGACGAGCGCGACTGCCGCCCCGACCGAGACCAGGGCGGTGCGCCGCTGCGGGCTCACAGCTCCTCCAGCGGCCAGACGAGGACGTCCTGGAGCGCGGAGTAGACGACGTGCGGGTCGCCCTCGAGAGCGACCGGAGCGATGCTCGCCCGCTCGACGGTCGCGTCGGCGCGGTGCGAGCTGCCACCGCGGGTGGTGGAGCTCGGCGCGGTAGAGCCGACCACCGTCGGCCGTGTAGAGGCAGTAGCGCTCGGTGAGGAAGTGCTCGAGCGAGCCGGGCTCCGGCGTGAAAGGGCCGCTCGTGACGCGGAAGCTCACTTCGAAGGCCAGATCGTCGCGTGTGACCTCGACGGAGCCGGACGAGACCGAGACGTCGGCAGCGTAGGCAGGCAGGCGGTGGACGCGCTTCGCCGCCTCCGCGAGCAGCCGACTCGAGGCGTCCAGCGAGCAGACCCAGATGCCGGGCCGGTCGTCGAGGACGACGTACGTGCGGATGTCGAGCTGTCCGAACTCGAGGCCCGGAACCGGCGGCAGGCCGCGCAGGCGGACGTTCGTCAGGCGGAACGCGACGATGCTGATCCATCCCTCGCCCTCGTGCGTGTCGAGCGGCAGGCTCGGCGGCACGACTCGCGCGAGCTCGTCGAGCCCGACACGCCAGCTTGCGACGAGGACGTCCTCGTGCGTCTGGGCCTGCGACCACTTCGTCTCGGGCAGCGGCCACGGGCGGTGCGCGGCGTCATCAAGGGCCTGTGCCTGCCGGGCCGCCACGTCGAGAAAGGCGAACGTGCTCACCGCGGGATTGTCGCTAAGAGAGCCACGTACACCTCCGCGGGACACGTCCCGGCGCTGCGCCGCGGTTAGCATCCCGCGCACATGGACCGCGAGCCGACCCGTCACGACGTCGACGTCCTCGTCGGCCCGGCGACGCCTCACTTCGCCTACCAGCTGCGGGCGCGCGTACGGGAGCTCGTCGAGGGATTGGCGCCCGACCACGACGTGCGCCGCTACGCCGAGGAGAAGATCGAGCTGCTCGACCGGCTCGGGCACGCGTCGTCCAAGGCCGAGACCGGGGGTCGCGAGCCTGCCACGCGCCCGGGGTGGAAGCAGATCCCGAGCGCCGCACCGGCCGACAAGCCGCTACCGCGTCGCGGGTGAACGTCCTCGTCACGGGCGGGTCGCGCGGGATCGGGCGCGCGATCGCTCTCCGCTTCGCCCGGGACGGCGCGAGAACCGTTGCCATCGGCTACCTCCGCAACGACACCGCGGCAGAGGCGACGGCCGAGGAGCTTCGCGCCGCGGGTGCCGAGCCGGTGCTCGTGCGCGGCAACGTCTCGTCGGAGCGTGTGCTGGAGCAGGTCCGCTCGCTCGGTCCGCTCGACGCGCTCGTCCACAACGCCGCCACCGGCGTCGTGCGCAGGGCCCTCGACGCCGAGGACAAGCACTGGGACTGGACGCTCAACGCCAACGCTCGCGCGCTGCTCGCGCTCACGCGCGTCGCCGCGCCGACCATGCCGGCAGGCTCCTCGATCGTGGCGATCTCGTCGCTCGGCGCCAGCCGCGTGCTCGAGGGCTACGCGCTGATCGGCACGTCGAAGGCTGCGCTCGAGTCGCTCGTCCGCTACCTCGCAGTCGAGCTTGCACCCGACATTCGCGTGAACGCCGTCTCGGCCGGCGTCGTCGAGACGGGCGCGCTCGAACACTTCCCCAACAAGGACGAGATGCTCCGTGCCGGCCGGGAGAACCCGGCCGGGCGCCTCGTCGCTCCCGAGGACGTGGCGGGCGCGGTCTCGTTCCTCTGCTCGCCGGACGCAGAGATGATTCGCGGACAGGTGATCGTCGTCGACGGCGGCTTCTCGCTCCCCGTCCACACTCCGCCGCCTCGTTCCTAGAGCCTGCGCAGGATTGGTCCTAAAGCCTGCGCCGGATTGCGGCATACTGGCGCCAGGATGAACCGTCTTCGGCTCCTCATCCTGATGGGTCTCGCGGCTCTTCTCGTGCCCTCAGTCGCCGCGAGCGCGAGCGTCGACCGAGGCCTCTCTCGACCTCCGGCCAAGCTCTCTCCCCATCACAAGGCGATCTGGATGAGCGAGTGGGTCGCCTGCTGGCGCGTCCCGACGCTCCAGCACTTCGCAAGGGAGCTCAACATGACGAAGCTCAAGATCGTCACGCCTCAGCAGGGAGCGCAGGCGCTCTCGGTTCGCGCGATGCAGTTCCTCTACGAGGATCCGGACGAGCTCGTCACCGCCCGCGATGGGTGCCGGAACGGAATACTCTGGCGCTTCTACCACGGCAACAGCACGAAGTAGATTCACTGCCGGACGGGCGACACCAGGCGACGCACCGTGTCGGCCGCGACGTAGCCGGCGATCTTCGGGTTCTCCTGGAGCCGGCGGAGCGAGTACTCGTACCAGTGCGTCCCAAAGGGCACATAGAGCCGTAGCCGATGCCCGTCGCGGACGAGCGCGTCGCCTCGCTCCTGCCGCACGCCGAGCAGCATCTGGAACTCGTAGTCGTCGCGGCCGAGGCGGCGCTCCCGCACGAGCTGGAGCGCGCGGCCGATGAGCTCCTCGTCGTGCGTGGCGATCGCGACGTACGCACCCTGGTCGAGGAGCGACTCGAGGCAGCGCAGAAAGCTCGTCTGCACCTCGTCCGGCGAGTGGAAGGCGACTGCGGGCGACTCGAGGTAGATGCCCTTGCACAGCCGGACGTTGTCGAGCCCCGGCACGTCGCCAAGCGTTCGGCGCAGCCGGGACTGGAGCACGACGCCGACGTTCTCGAAGCCGTCACCGCGAAGCTCGCGCGAGAGCCGGAGCGCCGCGTCAGTCGTCGTCGAGTCCTCCATGTCGATGCGCACGAAGTTGCCGCGGGCCCGGGCATCGTCGACGACCGCCGTGAGGTTCCGCCTGCAGGCGCCCTCGTCGAGCTCCAGGCCGAGCCCGGTCAGCTTGATCGAGATGTTCGCGTCGAGGCCCTCGCTCTCGAGCCGCGCCAGCACGTCGCGGTAGGCCTGCGCGATCGCGTCTGCCTCTTCGATGCTCGCGACCTCCTCGCCGAGGACGTCGATGGTGGCGAGCTTGCCCTCGCCGTTCGCGCGCCGGACGACCCGCACTGCGTCGTTGAGCTCGGGGCCCGCGATGTAGTGGGCAGCAAAGCGCTGCACGAGCGGCCTCGGGACGGCCGGGAGAGCACGGACGAGGGCGCGGTCGAGGAGCGCCACAGGGCGCTATTCGCGCATGAACCCCTGGCGGGCGGCGCTGACGAGCGCCACCGCCTCGGGGAAGAGCACCCGCATCGCGTCGCGCATCGCGATCGCCTGCTCGTCGGCCGTTCCCGTGACGGTCACCTGCGAGAGGGCCGCCGACGTGAGCTCCACTGCCGTGTTCAGCGTCAGCGTCGCGAACTGCTCTCGCTGCGCCTCCTGTACCGACTCGGCCTGCTGCTCGGCGAACTCGCGGAGACCCCGGAGCAGATCCTCGGGATCGCCGCCGAACGGGAAGCCCAAACCACCGCTGCCTTCCATGCCCGGACCCTAGCTGAGCGTTGCCCGGTACCGCGTCTCGACCTCCTCGACGAACGCGTCGACCGCGCCGGTCGACGAGCGGAGGGCGCGCGAGAACGGCGACTCGACGTCTCCGAGCGAGCGCTCGAGGGCGAGTGCCGCCGCGCCGACGGCGTCGAGGTAGGTGGGCGACGCCACGCGCGGCGGGCTGCCGACGGCGCGCTCGAGCTCGAGTGCGGCGTTTTCGGCGGCCTCGATTCCGGCCGGCTGCTCGGTCATCCGGAGCTGTGCCAGCGACGCGCGCAGCTCCTCGAGGTTGCCGCCGCCGGCGAGCTCCTCGGCGAGCTCGCACATGGCGACGATCGAGGCGACCTCGCGCACCCGGCCGCGTTCGGTGACCGGAGCGGCCGCCTCGTCGACGACGAGCCACTGGCGCGCCTCGTCCTCGCCGAAGGCGACGAGGTAGAGCCGGCTGCCCTGTGCCGGCTCGGCGGCGAGCACCCCCGAGACCGTGTCGTCACCGCCCGTTGCCGTCGCGATGCGCTCCAGCTCGTCGCGGAGCTCCACGACGGCGACGGTCCCTACCTGGACGCGCCCGGTGCGACGGCGCCGCTTGTCGTGCCCTTGTCCTCGATCGGAGTCGGCGCGATCGGCTTCGGCTGGGGGAAGCCCGCCCAGCCGAGATCGGAGAACGTCGTCAGGCTGCTCGCGCGCACCCCGAGGTCGGACACGGTGTAGAGGGCGTCGTCGACGACGAGCGAACGGCGGATCGGGTAGCTCGCCGCGCCGTCGGTTACGTGCGTGACGCGGCCGAGCTCCTCGATGCCGAGCTTGCGCCCGACCTTGAACCCGATCGCGCCGACGAACGGCGGCTCTGCGATCAGCGGGTCGGTCTGGTACGTCTGCACCGGCACGGCCACGAGCCCGGTCTTCGGCCAGAAGAGGAACGCGTGGTGGTCGTACTCGGCCTCGGAGCTACCAGGGCCGATCACCTTCTGGTACAGGCGCGCGGGCTTGCGCAGGTTCGAGATGTCGAATAGCGAGAGCTGGGTGCCGCGCACGCGTCCCTCCTCGCTCGCGTCCTGGCCGAGGCCGAGCATCAGGTCCTCGCCGACGGGGTGGAGGTAGGACGAGTACCCCTCGATCTTCAGCTCGCCGAGCACGGCCGGGTGATCCGGGTCCGAGAGGTCGAGCGTGTAGAGCGGGTCGACCTGCCTGAACGTGACCACGTAGCCGACGTCGCCGACGAACCGCACCGCGTAGATGCGCTCGCCGCGGCCGAGCTCGCCGACGCGGCCGGCGGTGACGAGCTTGCCGTCGCGTTCGCGCAGCGTGCTGACGAAGCTCTCGCTCTCGGGCTGCGTGCCGCCCCACCAGGCCGGCGCCTCGGTGCTCGCGACGCGCAGGACGCCGCCGTACTCCGAGAGCGACCACTGGTTGAGCAGGAAGCCGGAAACCTGGCCACTCGCCACGTACTGCGTCTTGGTGGGCTCGGAGATGTCGAACTTGTGGATCGCCGTCGTCACCGTGGCGGGAGCCGGTGCCACCGTCGGATCGGCCGGCAGCGGCCTTTCCGCCCAGCGCTCTGTCGCGACGTACAGGCTCTCGGGTGACGCGTAGACGATGCGCCCGTCGGTGACGATCGCGTCCGAGTCGATCGGCTCGAGGCCCTTGGCGAGATCGATCGTCAGCACCGTCAGCAGGCCGAGCCCGGAGAAGGAAACGGGCCGGTAGACGTGCCGGCACTGGACGAGCGACCGCTCCGCAGCGGCCTTCGCGCCGCGCTTCTTGAGCGTGTACGACGGCAGCCACTTCGCGATGCGCGAGCTCGAGACGACGGCCCTGTTTCGCTCGAGCGCGCTCGCCGTGGAGTCCGGCGTGCCGGCGGTCGGCGCAGCGAAGGCGATCTCGTGCGGCATCGACGAGCTGGCGACGATCCGGGCGGTCGAGCCGACCAGACGCGCGCTCACGTAGGAGGAGTCGTCGAGGGTGAGCGTCCGCACGACCTTCATCGCGTCCGGATCGCTGACGTCGATCTCGGTCAGCGACGAGCTCATCGGCATGATCGGGTAGATGCTTCGTGCCAGCGCGGGCATTGGCTCGACCCAGCCGCCGCTGCGCGAGAGGACGAGCAGCCGGTTCGCGTAGAGCAGGAGCTCCGAGCCGTACCCAACCTTGAGCTCGAGCGAGCCCGCGAGTCGCGGCTTGCGTGCGCGGACGTCGACGGCACGGACCGTGTTCCCCTGGAGCACGAACAGATACGAGCCGTTCGACTTGACGATGTCGGGCTCGTCGACCCCTTCCTCCTGGACGTTCGTGGTCGAGAACTCGGGCGTCGGAGCAACCGACTCGCGGGCATCACCGGCCGTTGCGGCAGCGCTCGGCAGCGCCGTGGCGGGCATCGGGACGCCCTTGGCGACCGACGTGCCCAGCCCCCACGGCTGGACGAGGGGCATCGCCTGCTGCTTCACGTAGCCGAGCAGCTCCCCGCACGAGCCGAAGCCCTGCAGGCGCGCCGCGCCTCCGGTCGCCGTCGCGCTGCTGTCGGCCGGCGACCCGGCCGACGCGGACAGCAGGGCCAGCGACACGACAGCCGGAGCAATGAACAGCGTGCCTCGTTTTCCCATCACCCTCGTTATACGCCGCGCTGAGGAGAAATGTCACTCCTTCTTCGTCGATCGGCGCCAAACCCTCCTAGACTCGCGCCGTGGACGCCCGCACGCTGTTCGCGCCGCTCGGGCCGACGTACGACCGCTACGCCACTCTCCTCTCGTTCGGCCAGGATCCGCGGTGGCGTCGGTTCCTCGTCTCGCGGATCGAGGCGGGACCGGCCGACCGTGTGCTCGACGTCGCAACCGGGACGGGCGCCGTCGCGCTCGAGCTCGTGCGCAGGAAGGGCTGCGCCGTGGTCGGTGTCGACGCGAGCGCGGGCATGCTCGCGGAGGCGCGGAGGCGAACGAACGGGACGATCGAGCTCGTCGAGGCGAGTGCCGAGTCGCTGCCGTTCGCCGACGGGGAGTTCGATGCGCTCACGTTCACCTACCTGCTCCGCTACGTCGAGGATCCGGCCTCGACGCTGCGCGAGCTGGCCCGGGTCGTGCGTCCAGGCGGAACGGTGGCCGGGCTCGAGTTCGGCATCCCAGCGGGCCTTCGACGCGCGCCCTGGGAGCTGTACGTTCGCGTCGGCCTGCCGGCCGCGGGCGCCGTGATCGGCGGCGGCTGGCGCGAGGTTGGATCGTTCCTCGGGCCCTCGATCCGCGACTTCTACCGTGCCTGGCCGGAGTCGAGGCTCGTCGACGCCTGGCGCGCCGCCGGCATCGCGGGCGTCCGGGTGCGGCGACTCTCGCTCGGCGGGGGGATCGTGACGTGGGGACGGAAGACGTAAGGCCCGCGTTCTACGCGCTCAGGCCCGGCGGCTGGCGCGACTACGTGACGCTCCTCCACCCGCCGTACACCGCCTGGCACCTCTCGTACGTCGCGGTCGGCGCCGCGCTCGCGCCCCGGTTCCACCTCGACCGGATGCTGTGGACGATGCTCGCGTTCGCGCTCGCGATGGGGATCGCGGCGCACGCGCTCGACGAGCTCGCGGGCCGGCCGCTCCGGACCGAGATCGGGAGCGGCACGCTCGTCGCGCTGGCCGTGGTCTCGCTCGCGGGCGCAGTGGCGATCGGCATCAGCGCCGCGATCGCCTGGGGGCTCGGGCTGCTCGTCTTCGTCGCCGTCGGCGCGTTCCTCGTCCCCGCCTACAACCTGGAGCTGTTCGGCGGGCGCTTCCACAACGACTGGTGGTTCGCGCTTGCGTGGGGCGCGTTTCCGGCGCTGACCGCTTTCTTCGTCGAGGCGCAGGCGATCCGTCTCGAGGCCCTGCTCGCCGCCGGCTACGCGACCGCCCTCAGCCTGGCGCAGCGGCGGCTCTCGACGCCCGTTCGCCACAGCCGGCGGGCGCTCGGCAGCGTCGCGGGGACGGAGTCGCTCGAGCTCGCCCTTCGCGCTCTCGCCGTCGCCGCCGTTCTGCTTGCCTGCGCCCTCGTGGCGGCGCGCTTAACCTAACGTCCGTGTCCGCCGCCGTAGCCGTCGCCCTCGCCGCCGCGCTCGTCTCGGTCGGCGCCGCGGTCGCCGGCCTGCTCCTCGTCAGGCGCGGTCGGGCGAACGCGCGCACGCTCGAGGCCGAGACGGAGCGCGGGAAGGCGGCCTTCGACCAGGTGGTGGCGCGCGAGGCCGAGGTGCGCGCGGCCGAGCTCGAGCGGACTCTCGCCCTTTCCCGTTCGGAGTCGCTGGCGGCGCTTGCCGAAGAGGAGCGCCGGATCGCCGAGGAGCGGCGACGCGACGTCGCGGAGCGCGAGCGCGAGGCGTCGGCCCAGCTGGCGGAGACCTTGGCTGCGGCGCAGCGCGGGGTCGAGGAGCGCCTGGCGCAATGGAGCTCCGATCTCAGCCAGCTCCAGGAGAGCCTCGCCAGCGAGCTCGCCCGCCTCTCGCAGCGCCAGCAGCAGGTCAGCTCGCAGATCGAGGGCCGCATCGAGTCGGAGGGCGAGCGTCTCCAGGTGGCGCTGGAGGAGCAGCGCGCGAACGTCGCCAGGCTCCGCGAGGAGCTCGAGCGGAGCGGGGAGGAGGTGGCGCGAGCGGCCGCGGCCGACCTCGAGCAGTACGCAGCCGAGCGCCGCCAGGCGCTGAACGAGGTCGCCGACCGGCTCAGGCGGCGCGAGGCGGAGCTCGCCGAGCAGATCGACCGCGAGCAGGCCGAGGCGATGCAGCGGGTGGGAGTGAAGCTCGGCGACCTCGAGCACCGGCAGCTCGAGCAGCTCCGGAGAGTCGTCTCCCGCGAGGCGACGCGGTATGCCGAGGCGGCGGCGCAGCAGTTCGAGACGACGATCCGCTCGGCCCGTGAGGAGGCGGCACGCCGCCTTGGTCGCGAGCTCGACCTGGCGGTCGAGCGCTTTGCCCGCGAGGCGGAGGGCGTGCTCGCCGAGCGGGTCGACCACGTCGCCGACGCGGCCGCCAAGCGTGTGGAGGCCCGGCTCGCCAATCTCGGCAGCGGGCTCGACCGCCAGAGCGACGAAGCCCTGCGCTCGCTCGAGCGGCGTGCGCACGATGTCGAGCTCGATCTGCGCGCGCGGCTCGAGGGAATCGCCGCCGACGCCGAGGCCGAACGGATCGCGCTCGAGGCCCGGATGCAGGAGCTGCATCGCCGCCTGGACGACCTCGGCGCACGGACGCGGACCCCCTCGTGAGGGCTGCGTCAAGCTCGTGCCCCTTCGGGCAATACACACCATCACCTCCGTCGGCCCGAAGACGTGCCATGCGGCGTCCTCGGTCGCGCCGATAGCCTCGACTATCGGCGCTCCCTGCGTCCTCGCCCGGCACGTCTTCTGACTCGCCGGAGACGGGGGCGCATTACCCGAAGGGGTACGTAGTCAATTCGAGGCCAATCGTTCGGGTGGTGCGCCGATCGGTCCAGTGGCCTAAGCTCGACCTACACGAGGCCAACTTTTGGAGGGAGGGTTCGTCTAGGAGGAGGCGAACAGGCGCGCAAGAGATGGCACCCACGGCGGAATCTCCACAGACAGAGCGCGAAAAGGTCGAGTCCTGGCGGCTCCACGTCCTCGTCGAGGCCGGGTATCCCCTGCCGCTGGCCGAGAAGATCGCCCACTCCGAGGCCGACCTCCACCGCGCCGTCGAGATCGTCCTCGCCGGCTGCTCGCACGAGACGGCCGCCGAGATCCTCCTCTAGCCGTTCTTTAGTCCTCCGGAACGCCCTCCAGCGGGAGGATGCGGTGCCAGACCCACTCGCGGCGGAGCGCCTCCTCGAGCTTGTCGAACTGATGGTTGTAGTGGTGCTCGTGCGGATCCGGGACGATCGGGTCGCCGGTCTCGTAGCCACGCTCGCGGAGGACGTGCTCGAAGCGGTGCAGCGGCCCGTAGGTGTAGATCAGGTCGTGCTCGTCGAGCACGAGCAGGTTGTCGCTCAGCAGCTCACCGATCCAGAGCTGTGCGCGCGCGTCATCCTCGAAGAGCTCGCCGAAGCGCACCGCGAAACGGCCGAGCTCGGCCTGCGTGAGCGCAGTGCTCTCCCAGCGGCCCCGCTCCAGGGCGACGCGAGGCGCCCGCATCACGACGAGCACGTAGAGCGGCTCCTGCAGCTCGGCGGCGAGCGCGAGCAGCAGGTCGATCGTGCCGATGCCGGCACCGATTCGCAGCCGCTCTCGGCCGTCGTCCACGCGCTCGCGGAGCCAGACCCTCGGGTGCCTGTACGGGGCGGCCACGCCCGGCACGAAGAGCTTGCCGATCACGCGCGGAGCCTAACCCCCGGCTGTCGCGGCGCTAGCCTGCCGCCGTGAAGGTCGAGGCGACCGAGGTCGAGGGGCGGAAGGTCTACACCGTGTCGCGCCTTCAACCGCGGCGTCGCGTCGTGGCTCGAGCGGCTGCCGACGGTGTGGGTCGAGGGCGAGGTGACCGAGCTCCGGCGGCAGGAGCGCTGGGCGTCGGTCTTCTTCACGCTCAAGGACCCCGAGGACGGGGCGTGCCTCGCGGTGCAGATGCCCCGCGGGCAGTTCGACGGCCTGCGGCTCGACCTCCGCGGAGGCGAGCGAGTTCACGTCTACGGCCGCCCGGAGCTGTACGACCAGCGCGGCGAGCTCCACCTCCGTGCGCTCACGATCGAGCGCTACGGCCTCGGCGCGCACCTGGCGGCGCTCGAGCGACTGAAGCAGAAGCTCGCGGCGGAGGGCCTGTTCGCCGCCGAGCGGAAGCGGCCGCTGCCGCGGATCCCGCGCCTCGTCGGCCTCGTCACCGGCAACGACGCCGCCGCCAAGCGCGACGTGCTGACGGCGATCTCGGCGCGCTTCCCGCCGGCGCACGTGCTCGTCGCCGAGACCTATGTCCAGGGTGCGCGAGCCGTGCCGGCGATCGTGACCGCGATCGGCGATCTCTGCGACCGCGGCGTCGACGTGCTCGTCCTCGCCCGTGGCGGCGGCAGCTTCGAGGACCTGCTCCCGTTCTCGGACGAGCGCCTCGTGCGGGCGGTGGCCGACTGTCCCGTGCCGGTCGTCTCGGCGGTCGGACACGAGCAGGACACGCCGCTCGTCGACCTCGCCGCGGACGTCCGCGCGTCGACGCCGTCGGTCGCGGCGCGCCTCGTCGTCCCGGACCTGGCCGAGCTCCAGGCGTGGCTCGAGCGCGCCCACGCCGGGCTCGAGCGCGGGGCGCGGCGGATCTGCGAGCGGCAGGCCGAGCGGCTCGCGGCCACGCACGAGCGGCTTCGCCGCGCGCCGCTGCTCGCGCTCGAGCGCCGCCGCTCGAGGCTCGACTCGACCCACGGCCGTCTGCGGGCGCTCTCGCCGCGGGCGACGCTGGAGCGTGGCTACGCGATCGTCCGCGCCGGTGACGAGCTCCTGCGCGAGCCGCCGCCGCCGGGAACCGGGCTCGCCGTCGAGGTCGCCGGCGGCTCGTTCGGCGCACGCTCGGAATGAGCGCCGAGCCCACCTTCGAGCAGATGCAGGCCGAGCTCGAGCAGATCGTCGAGCGGCTGGAGCGGGGTGACGTCGGCCTCGACGCGCTGACGGAGCTGTGGGAGCGCGGCGAGGAGCTCTACCGGCGCTGCGCCGAGCAGCTGGCCGGCGCCCAGGGGAAGATCGAGGAGCTCGCGAGACGGCTCGGCGACGACCCGCCGAGTCGTGAAGAATGACCGCCGTGGACGAGACGACGCGAATCACCGACGACCCCGATCTCAGCCCGATCTTCGGTGAGCTCGACGAGCAGCAGCGCGCGGCCGTGCGCGAGCAGCTCGGGTCGGCCGACGCGCGACTCGACGGGCTGCGCGACGAGCTGAGCGGTCGGTCGGGTCGCTCCTGGGAGACGACCGGCGTCAGCGTGCAGCGCTTCGACTCGGGGCAGACCATGATCAGCGGCGTCGTCGAGCGATCCCGGCGAGGGGATCACCTTCACGGTCGAGCTCCGACCCCGAAACTTCTTCGACGAGTCGCGTCCGTGGCGCCCCGGCGAGCCGCCGCGCGCGATGGCCACCGACGCCTGGGACGTCGAGGGCGAGGTCCAGGTGAGGACGGTGACGAGGATCCAGGGTCGCAAGTACACGGTGGAGGAGAGCGCCGCCGAGCTGCCCGAGGAACGGCACGAGTCGCTCGACGCCGCTCTCGCGGCCTTCGGCGCCTACGTCGACCAGCTCGTCGAGCTCGCGCTGTCGCGCGACCCGGTCGCGGCGTCGTGGCAGTCGGAGAGCGGTGAAGACGACGCCGGCGGCGACGACGAGCCCTCCGGCTTCGCGTCCTCGGTCGAGGACGACTCGTCAGGCTGACAGCGCGCGCGCGAGCTCTGCGCCCAGCGTGGTGAGGTCGTGACCCGCGGCGCCCGGGTCGCCGCTGAGCGCGCGCACCTCGACACCCGGCGGGGGCTCCTCGACCATCCCGCCGAAGAGCACGCAGGGCAGGTCGAGGCCGCGGCAGCGTCTCAGGACGGCTCCGGGTGCCTTGCCCTCGACGGTCGTCCGGTCGACCGTCCCCTCGCCCGTCACGGCGAAGGTCGCTCCACGTGCGCGCTCGTCGAAGCCGACGAGGTCGAGCACGAGCTCGGCACCCTCGACGAGCTCCCCGCCGAGCGTCGCGAGCGCGGCGCCGAGACCGCCGCCGGCTCCGGCGCCCGGCAGGTCGCGGAAGGGGCGGAGCTCATCGATCGACGCGAGGCGCTCCTCGAGCGCCTCGACTGCTTCCGGCCCTGCGCCCTTCTGCGGTCCGAAGGCGCGGGCGGCGCCGCGCGGGCCGAGGAGCGGATTCCTGACGTCGCAGGCGACCCGCAGCGGCACGCCCTCCCGCCAGCGTGGCAGGACCGTCCGCAGCCCGGCACCGCCGTCGACCGTCGCGGTTCCGCCGACGCAGACGAGCACCGACGCCGGCCCGGCGTCGAGCACCGCGACCAGGAGCTCGCCGAGGCCGGTGCTCGACGCGCGCAGAGGGTCGCGCTCATGGGCCGCGAGGAGTGGGAGGCCGACCGCCTGCGCCGACTCGACGACCGCCGTCCCGTCCGGGAGCAAGAGCCAGCGCGCGGTCACGGGTCGGCCGAGCGGATCGCTGGCCGGAGCCGTCCGCCACTCTCCGCCCAGCACGCGCGAGAGCACCTCGGCGGTGCCCTCGCCGCCGTCTGCGACCGGCAGCTCGCCGGCCTCCCACCCGGCAACCTGCCGCACGCCGTCGGCGAGCGCCGCGGCCGCCTCGACAGGCGAGAGGACGCCCTTGAGGCTAGCCGGGCAGGCGAGCGCGAGCACGTTGCGGCTCCATCTCTTCCTCGCCGGCCTCCTCGATGGCGCGGCCCGCGTCGGGCATCCGCTTCAGGCTCGCGTACGAGAGCCCTTCACGCGCGAGGAAGATCATTCCGATCCCGACGCCGACGCTGACGCCTCGATCGCCTGCAACCCGATCCCGAACGCGAAGCCGCGGGCGTACGGCACGCCGTACTGCAGGAGCGGAAGCGCAACCGCCGCCTGGACGAGGCCGACGTTCCCCGGCCAGAGCGGGAAGATCGTCGCGATGTTCATCAGCACGAGCACGAGGCCGGCGGCGGCCAGGGGCTCGTAGATCTCGAAGGCCCGCATCGTCGTCCAGACCGCGGCGAGCTGGAAGCCCCAGCCGAGGAACTGGTACGCCGTCGCCTGCGCGGCCGCCCACGGCTCGCGCATCACGGCGAGGCCCACGCGCGCCCGCTCGATCAGCGTCCGGATCGTCCCGAGCTCGTCGAGGGCGCCCTTGTGGTGGCGCCGCGCCGAGAGCACAGCGAATGCGAGCATCCCGAGCCCGACGGCAAGTGCGATCACGAGGCTCGTGATCGCCCAGTGCGGCAGCTTCGCGGCGAAGAGCACCCAGACGACGAGCGTGATCGCCGGGAAGAGGTCGAAGACGCGATGGGCGAAGACCGAGCCGACCAGGGTCGGAAGAGTCCCCTCGCGCGCGGGCAGGCGGGGCGCGAGCACGGCGACGCGGGCGAGCTCGCCCGACGCGGCCGGGCAGCACGACGTTCGCGAACAGTCCCACGCAGAAGGCCGAGAACACGTGCCTGAAGCGCGGGTGCGGCAGGGGCATCGCCTGCTTGATCACCACGTTCCAGGCCGCGGCGCGGACGACCACGGAGAGCAGGTTCAGGCCGATGGCAGCGGCGACCCATTCCCACTGGACGGCATCGAAGGCGTCCCGGACGACGTCCCAGTCGGGCCCGCGCCACCAGACGAGGACGATTGCGACCAACGTCAGGAGGAGAGGCACGAGCAGCTGCCACCGTGACTCGCGCATCAGGCTGCGACCCGCTCGTAGATGCCCTCGAGCCGGGCGCGCGACGTCGGTCCACGCGTAGCGCTCCTCGGCGAGCGCCCGGGCGGCGCGGCCCATGGCGACCCGGCGCTCCTCGTCGTGCGAGCAGCTCCGCGACGGCGTCGGCGAGCGCCGCGCTCGTCGCCCGGCGGGACGAGCACGGCGGCCTCCCCGGTCGACACGTCGGCGAACCCGGGGATGTCCGAGGCGACGACCGGCGTCGCGGTCGCGAACGACTCCACCAGCACGAGCCCGAAGCTCTCCCCGCCGAGAGCCGGCGAGACGAACGCCTTCGCCGAGGCGAGCTCGGCGTCCCTGCACGTCGTTCGTGACGATGCCGAGCACGTCGATCCCGTCGTCGTCGATCCGCAACCGGGCCTGGAGCAGCCGGTACTGGAGCGGGTCGGTGCCGATCAGCCGCAGCCGGGCGCCGGTGCGGCGCCGGATCTCCGGCCACGCCCGCAGGAGCACGGGCAGCCCCTTGCGCGCATCGTGACGGCCGATGAACACGATCCGGTGCTCGCGGTTCTCGGGGTCGGCGTGCTCGGGCACGACCACGCCGTTCGGGACGATCTCGAAGCCGGGCCGCGAGCCAGCGCTCGGCCGACTCGGCGGCCATCCGCGAGACGGCGATCCGGGCGTCGATCCGGTCCATCAGAAAGCCCCAGACCGGCAGTCCGAAGCGCATCCAGCGGAGGTCGCCCGCCGCGTGCCACGTCGCCACGATCGCGCAGCGTGCGAAGACGAGCGTCGCCGCCGAGATCACCGGCGTCATCGGCTCGTGCACGTGGACGACGTCGAAGGCCTCGTCGCGGAGCAGCTCGCGGATGCGGCCGACGGCGCGCGGCGAGAGGACGATGTTCGGCAGCGAGCCGTTCGCGGGCACGAGCACCGAGCGCCCGACCGGGATCACGTCGGGCGGCAGGTCGCCGTGGCGCCCGCTGCGCGGGTGGAGCAGCCGGCTGAGGTTCCCGGGCGGGTCGTGCCCGATCACGATCTTCACGTCGTGCCCGCGCGCGCGGAGCGCAGCCGCCTGGTTCTCGGCGTGCTCGACGACGCCGCCCCAGTACGACCACGAAAACGGAACGACGATGCCGATCTTCACGTCCCTGGCCTCATGCGTAGGCCGCCGCCAGCACGGGCGCGAGCCGCTCGATGCCCCGCTCGAGCGTCTCGTCGCTGACCGCGAGCGAGAGCCGGGCCCAGCCGGCACCGCTCGCGCCGAATCCCTCGCCGGGGGCGACGGCGACGCGGTGCTCGAGCAGCAGGCGCTCCGCCGTCAGCCCGTCCGGGAGGCGAAGCCAGACGTAGAAGGTCCCCTCGCAGACCGGCGGCTCGGGCAGCGCGGCGACGAGCCGGTCGCGCCGCCGCTCGTAGCTTGCCCGCCGTGCCTCGACCGAGTCCTGGGGCCCGGTCAGGGCGGCGATCGCCGCCTCCTGGAGCGGGGCGAAGATGCCGACCCGCGTGTGATCCGCAGAGCAGGTTCTGACGCTCGACGATCTCGGCGTTGCCGACGACGAAGCCGATCCGCCAGCCCGCCATGCCGTAGCGTCTTCGACGTCGTCCACAGCTCGACGCCGACGTCCTTCGCGCCCTCCTGCGCGAGGAAGCTCTGCGGGCGCGCGACCATCGAAGACGAGGTCGATGTACGCGGCGTCGTGGATGATCGCCGTGCCGGTGCGATCGCGCGTACTCGACGGCGGCGGCGAAGACGCCCGGGCGGTACGCGCTGCGGCGCACGGGTTCGACGGGAAGTTGACGAACGCGGCGGCGGCGGCCGGTGCCGCGTCGAAGTCCGGTGTCCAGCCGGCGGCCGGATCGAGCGGCATGAAGTCGAGCTTCGCGCCTGCGAGCGCGACCCCGGACGGGTAGTCGGGGTAGTGCGGATCGGGCAGCAGGATCGTGTCGCCGCGCTGCGCGAGCGCCAGCGCGAGCTCGACGATCGCCGTCTTCGTGCCGGGAACGATCGCGACCTCGCGGTGGGGGTCGAGCTCGACGCCGTAGACCGTCGCGGTAGCGCTGCGCGATCGCCTCGCGGAGCGCGGGCAGCCCGCGGAGCGGGGCGTAGCCGTGAATGTCGGTGCGCGACGCCTCGCGGCGTAGCGCCTCGACGACATGATGCGGGCGGCCCGACCTCCGGGTTCCCGCGACCGAGGTCGACGACGCGGCGGCCCACCCTCGGCCGCGGCCGCCGCGACGCGCCGAAGCAACGTGGCGAAGTACTGCTGCGGCAGCCGCTCGAGCGATCCGGGCGCGGGCGCACCGCGCGATCGTATTCGGGCCGGCGGGATCCGGCGGCCGCTTCGAATGACCTGCAGCGGTCTAGACTCGGGACGTGGCGCCCGCAGCCGAGCAGCCCACGCTGGAAGGGAAGCTGCACTGGGAGCGCGTGTACGGCGGCTCCGACCCGCACGAGCTCTCCTGGTACCAGCGCGAGCCGGCCGTCTCGCTCGAGCTGCTGGACGCCCTCGGTGTCGCCCCGACCGACGGGATCGTCGACGCGGGCGGCGGCGCTTCGCACCTCGTCGACCGGCTGCTCGACCGGGGCTTCTCCGACGTGACGGTGCTCGACGTCTCCGGGACGGCGCTCGAAGAGGCGCGCGCCCGGCTCGGCGGTCGGGCTTCAGCAGTCACCTGGCTCGTCGAGGACGTCCGAGCCTGGCGACCCGGGCGGCGCTTCGACGCCTGGCACGACCGGGCGCTCCTGCACTTCCTGGTCGAGCCTGCCGACCGCGCCCGCTACCTCGACACGCTCCGCCTCGCGCTGCGACCCGGCGGCGCGGTCGTGATCGCCACGTTCGCGCTCGACGGCCCGGAGACGTGCTCGGGCCTGCCGGTGGTGCGCCACGACGCGGGTGCGATCGCGTCCGCCCTCGGGCCTGACTTCGAGCTCATCGCCGAGCGCCGCGAGGAGCACCTCACCCCGCGCGGCCGCGTCCAGCCGTTCACGTGGGCTGCGCTCCGGTTGCACGAATGAGCGCGCTACGCGGATGATCGGCGAATGTCCCGGCGAACGATCGACGAGCTGCTCATGGAGGCGCGGGGCCGCATCGCACGGCTCACACCGGAAGAGGCGTTCGCGGCCGCTCGGGACGGGGCGCTGATCGTGGACGTGCGCTCCGACGCCGACCGCGGGCGCACCGGCGTCGTTCCGGGCTCCCTGCACCTTCCGCGCACCGTCCTCGAGTGGCGGCTCGACCCTGCGAGCGAGTGGCGGAGCCCCTACGCGCCGGGGCTCGACACGCGGGTGATCGTGCTCTGCGATCACGGCTACTCGTCGAGCCTCGCCGCCGCCGTCCTCGTCCAGCTCGGGTTCGGCGACGCCGCGGATGTGGTCGGCGGCTTCGAGGCCTGGCAGGAAGCGGGGCTTCCGGTCGCTGCTCCGTCCGGCCCGCGCGCCCCCGGCGCGCTCCCCGGGATGGAGCCGCCCGAGCCCGAGGCGACGCCGTGACGCCGCTCGAGGCGCTCTTCGACGAGGGCCTGGCCGAGCTGCACACGCACCTCGGCGGCTCGGTCGCCTCCGACATCCTCTGGAGCCTCGCGCACGAGCAGGGGATCGCGCTGCCGACGCGCGACTTCTGGGAGTTCGACGCGCTCGTCACCGTCTCCGACCCGCGAGGCGTGCCGGACCTCGACTCGCTCGACCGCATCTACCACCTGACCGAGCTGATCCAATCGTCGCCGCTCGCGGTCGAGCGGTCCGTGCACGGCGCGATCGGCGGCGCCTACCGCTCGCAGCGGATCACCACGCTCGAGCTGCGCTTCAACCCGATGAAGCGAAACCGCGGCGGCGAGCAGGACCTCGACCACATCATCCTCGCCGCCATCCGCGGCCTCGACCGGGCCTCGCTCGAGTACCCGCAGATGCGCTGCGGGCTGATCCTGATGATGGACCGGACCTTCAGCGCCGGGCAGAACCTGATCGTGGTCGAGAAGGCGATCCGCTACGCGCCGCGCGGCATCGTCGGGATCGACATCGCCGGTCCCAGGCCGGGCGGTGGACGCTACGACTACACGGCGATCGGCGACCACGTCGAGCTCGCCCGCGAGGCCGGGCTCGGCGTCACGATCCACGTCGGGGAGGAGGGCGGCCGGTTCGGGATCGAGGAGATCCGCGAGGTGGTCGACGTCCTGCGCCCGGACCGGATCGGTCACGGCATCCTCGCCGCGCGGGAGCCGTCTCTGATGGAGGCGCTTCGGGAGGCGGAGATCACGCTCGAGATCTGCCCCACGTCGAACCTGCTCACGAAAGCCCTTGCGGGCGAGGACGAGGTGCGCGAGACGTTCCGGACGTTCCTCGATCACGCGCGTCCCGTTCACGATCGCGACCGACGGCCCCGAGATGATGCGGACGCACCTGCGGGACGAGTTCGAGCTCCTGCTGCGGGTCGGCGCGCTCGACGAGGACGAGGCACGGGCCGCGAACGCGCGCGGCCACGCCGCGTCGTTCGTCGGACGCGACGCGGTCGGCGCTGCGCGTTAGCCCGCGCGGGCGGCGCGAACGGCCTGCGCCACCTGCGCGCGCTCGTAGGCGAGGCGGAAGAGCTCGATCACCTCGTCGACGTCTGCCTCGGTGCGGATCGGCTTCGAGACCCATCCGGAATCGGGCAGGACGTGGTGCGGCTCGGCGCGCCCGGTCTCGATCAGCATGTCGCGCACCGGGCGCTTGAACGGCAGGTCGGCGAGGCGATCCCCGTGGTTGGTGGGAGGGTGCAGGTGGCCGAGCTCGCGCTTCGCGAGACGGAACTCGACGCCGCCGAAGCGATGCTCGTGCACCGTTACGCCCTCCCAGCTTCCCACCTCGCGCTCGATCCGCTGCGCCGCGGCTTCCATGAGCCCCGTTCTAGCAGCGCCCGCCTCGTTGGGGCCCGGCATGGCTAGGATCGGGCGCATGGCGGACGAGGTCACCCGCCGCGAGGCGCTTCGGCTCGCCGCAGTGGGCGCCGGCGCGGTGGCGCTGGGCAGAGTGCCGTGGGCCGCTGCCGCAGGCCCGGAGCCGCTCGCCGCGCAGATGGCGACTGCGGCGAGCGCCTTCCTCGACTCGCTCGACGGCGAGGCACGCGCCCGGGCCACGTACGGGTTCGGTGACGCCGAGCGATTCAGGTGGCACTGGACGATCCCCGAGTCGGTGCCGCGCAACGGGCTGCCGCTCGGTGACATGACGGCCGAGCAGCGACGCCGCGCTCTCGAGCTCCTGCGCACGAGCAGCTCGGCGGTCGGGTACCGGAAGTCGATCGACATCGTGAAGCTCCAGGGCGTCCTGAAGCAAGAGGTCGGGGTCGGCTCGTCGTTCGACCCGGAGCGCTACTACGTCACGGTCTTCGGCACGCCGGGAGGCACCCGCCCGTGGGGCTGGCGCTTCGAGGGCCACCACCTGTCGCGTCACTTCACCGTCGTCGGCGACCGCGTCGGGGTCTACCCGTACTTCCTCGGCGCGTGGCCGACGCGCGTGTCCGCCGCCTACGGAGGCCTCGCGCAGGGCTACCGGACGATGCCGCGGGAGGAGGACGCCGCGCGCACGCTTGTCCGGTCGCTCGGCTCGCGGCAACGGCGGACGGCGATCTTCCAGGCCGAGAGCCTCACCGATCACGTGACCCAGAACGCCGCGCGCGTCTCGCCGCTCGACCCGGTGGGCATCCTCGTCGGCGACCTCGCGGCGCAGCACCGCCGCCTCGTCACGGAGATCGTCAACACGTACGCCGCCGTCCTTCCGGCCGACGTCGCCGGGCCAAGCCTCGAGCGCGTCGACCGCGCGGGCTTCGATCGCCTCCGCTTCGGCTGGGCCGGATCGCTCCAGCCCGGGCAGCCGCAGTACTGGCGCCTCCAGGGCCCGACGTTCGTGCTCGAGTTCGACAACTCGCGCAACTCGGGAACGCACATCCACAGCGTCTGGCGCGACTTCCAGCAGGACTTCGGGCGCCACCTCGTCTAGAGCGCGGTCGCCCCTCTGCCCAGCATGAAGGTCGTGGTCGACTGGGACGGGACCGTCACCGTCCGCGACACCCAGTGGATGCTGCTCGAGCGATTCGGCGACCGTGAGGTCTTCGAGCGCATGGAGGGCTCGCTCGGGACGACATCGAGCTACCGCGACGTGATGGAGCTCGAGCTCGGGACGATCACGGCGCCGCTCGAGGAGGCCGTGGCGTTCCTCGTCGCCGAGACCGAGGTGCGAGGCGGGTTCGGCGCATTCGTCGAGCGCTTCGCCCCGCTCGTCCTCTCGAGCGGCTTCCACGAGACGATCGAGCCGATCCTCGCACGCGAGGGGCTCGAGGTGGAGCTCGCCGCGAACCGGCTCGACCCGCGGCCCGACGGCTGGCGCATCGTCTGGGCCGACGAGTCGCCGTGCCCGGTCTGCGGCGACCTCTGCAAGCGGCGCGCGCTGCCGCCCGAGCGTCCGCTCGTCTTCGTCGGCGACGGGTACTCGGACCAGTGCGCCGCGCTCGCCGCCGACCGTGTCTTCGCGCGTCGCGCGCTCGCCGAGTACCTGAGCTCGCGCGACGTGCCCTTTGCGCCGTTCGAGACGTTCGACGACGTTGCTGCTGCGCTTTCCTGAGCCGTACGACTTCGAGCTCTCGACCGAGCGCTTCCGTGCCTTCGGCCCCGACCTCGCGAACCTCTGGCACGAGGGCGGGCTGCACCGCGTGGTCGGCGGCAGGGAAGTGCGGATCGAGGCCGCCCGCGGAGGCGTCGACGTCGAGCCGCTCGACGACGACACGCGACCCGTCGTCGAGAAGCTGCTCGGGCGGCAGTTCGAGCTCGAGCCGTTTCGCGCCTGGGCCGCCGGCCAACCCGTGCTCGGCGAGCTCGTTCTCCGCCTCGCCGGCTTCCGCCCGCCGCTCGCGCCGGACCCGTTCGAGAGCCTCGTCACCTCGATCACGGCTCAACAGGTCTCGCTCTTCGCGGCCTTCGCGATCCGGAACCGGCTGATCGAGCGCTTCGGCGAGCACGGCGCGCACGCGTATGCCTTCCCGACGCGGGAGCGTCTTGCGACGGCGGGCGAGGACGAGCTCGTCTCGCTCGGCTTCTCGCGCCGGAAAGCCGAGTACGTCGTCGGCCTTGCGCGCGCCGAGATCGACCTCGACGGGCTCGCCGGCCTCGATGACGACGAGGTGCGCAGCCGCCTCGTCGCGCTCCGCGGGCTCGGCGCCTGGACCGCCGAGTGGTTCCTCGCGCGCCACCTCGCACGCCCGCGCGCGTGGCCTGCGGGCGACCTCGGCCTGCGCAAGGCGGCCGAAACGTTCTACGGTCTCGACGTGCACGAGCTCGGTGCCCGCCTCGATCCGTTCCAGAACCTCTCGGCTCACTACCTGCTCACCGGGATGCGCGTCGCGTGAACGTGTTCTCGTTCAGCCTGCGGCGGAGCCCGGCTTCGCCGGGCGTGAGCCGGAGGCGATCAGGGGCGTGAACATCCGCAGGGCAACCGAGGCGGACGAGGCTGCGATCCGCGAGCTCTGGCAGGAGTTCGAGCAGGAGGTGCCCGAGCCGCCCGGCACGGCGCCCGAGACGTGGGAGGAGGAATGGGCCGAGGTCAAGAAGGCGCTCGAGGACGGCGCCGTCTACCTGGCCGAGGACGACGAAGGCGCGGTCGGTGTCGCGCGCGCCGCGCCGCCCGACCGTGGCCGCTCGCACCTCGTGCTCGTCCACGTCCGCCCGCGTGCCCGCCGCCGGGGCGTCGCGAAGGCGCTCGTGCATGCGTGCGTGGACGATGTGAAGGCGAAGGGGGTGACGCGGATCAGCCTCGACGTGCTCTGGACGAACACGCTCGCGCGCGACGTCTGGACCCGGCTCGGCTTCGAGGAGGTGGCGCTCGTGATGGCGACCTCCGTCGACGAGCTCGAACGCCGACTTGCCGACGCTCCGGTTGGCGAGTCCCGTGCCACGACCCACGTGCAGACCGACGACCGCACGTCGGTCGAGCGTGCGATCGGGCAGTTCGTGCCGCGGCTCGAGTCGCCGGAGGTCGGCGAGGCCGCGAACGGCTGGATCCGCATCCGCGACCCGCTGATCGACGTCGACCGCGAGGCACAGTCGCGCCTTGCGCGCGAGCTGTCCCACCGGCTCGGGGCGGTGGTCGTGGCGCTCGCGCTCGAGACGGGCGCGGTGGTGCGGTTCCGGCTCTACGAGCGGGGGCGGATGGTCGACGAGTACCTTTCGGTGCCGACCTTCTACGGCGAGCTGCCGAAGGGTGACGAGCTTGCGCTGGATGCGAATCCGACGCTCACCGCCCGGCTCACCGGCGCCAATCGCGAGCAGCTGCGGCGCGTGGCGCGGACGGCGGCGGTTCCTTCCGACCTGCCGCCCGCAGACGAACTCTACGAGACGCTCGCACGCACGCTGGGGCTCGAGCCGTGAAGCTCTACGACGCGGCCACCTGCCCGTTCTGCGCGCGCGTGCGGATCGCGCTCGAGGAGAAGCGCCTCGAGTACGAGACGGTCGAGATCGACCTTCAGCATCGCCCCGCCTGGCTCTACGAGCTGAACCCGATCGGCAAGGTGCCCGTGCTCGACGACGGCTTCGTGCTGCCCGAGTCGGCGGTGATCATGGAGTACCTCGAGGAGCGGTATCCCGAGCCGGCGCTACTCCCGGGCGACATGGCGCCGCGGGCTCGGGCACGGCTCGCCGTCTTCCGCTTCGACGAGCTGCTCGGGGACGAGTACTACGCGGCCCGGCGCGGCGAGCCGAACGCCCTCGACGAGCGTCTCGCGGTGCTGCCCGTCGGGCTGAGCCTCTTCTCGGACATCGCGTTCGTTCCCTGGGTGATCCGTGCTCGCGACCGTCTCGGCGTCGAGCTGCCGGAGAAGCTCACCGAGTGGCTCGACCAGCTGGCCGCGCGTTCGTCGATTGAGCGCGAGCTCGAGGTCGTCGCCGCGCTGTGACGGAGATCGAGCTCGACGAGCTTCAGCGCCGCCTGGGCGAGGTCGTCGTGATCGACGTGCGTCACGTGGGCGAGTACGAGGGCACGATCGGGTATCCGTGCGACCCCCGCCAGGGCCACATCCCGGGCGCGCGCCATCTCGATATGGACGAGCTGCTCGTGATGAGCGAGGCCGAGGTGCGCGAGCGGCTCGATCTGCCGGCGGGAGCCGAGGTCGTCCTCTACTGCCACAGCGGCTCGCGGTCGCGGTTCGCCGCGCAGGTGCTACGCGGGTTCGGCTACGAGGCGCGGAACTACGCCGGCTCCTGGCACGAGTGGTCGCAGACCGAGCTGCTGATCGAGACCTGAGGCGTCGGTCGGCCTCCGCACTGCTTGTGCGAGAGCTGTGGGTGAAGAGTTCCGAAATCGGCACGCGGCGCCTGCCCGAGTGGCGGTAGCGTCGACCGCGAGGGCGGTGGGATCGGTCCCCACCCAGGGCGGGGGCTCGGGACTTGCCCCGGCTCAAGGGCGGACCGGGCCGGGCCGGCGTACTGCCGCCGCGGCGTCAGCGATTAGCCCGCCGGCACCTTCTCCTCGTCGAGCAGCCTCCGCAACAGCATCGCCCCCGCCGGCGCCTGCGCGACGCCGTCCGTCTGGTTGTTGTTGTTGAAGAACGCGTAGACCTCCTCGGCCTGCCCCGCGAGCTCGCGCAGCGGGACGACCCACTCGCGCAGCTCGTCCTCGCCGTAGAGGTAGTCGAAGCGCTGAGCCGCGCCCCCGCCGCGCTTGTTCCACGTCGCCGCATTTCGGCCGTGGAAGCGGACGTAGGCGAGCGGCGCGGTCGCCGCGACGACGGTGCGCGGGACGCCTGCCGCATCCACCTTCGGGGCGTCGACCGTCACGTACGCCATCCGCCGTTCCTCGAGCCAGCGCAGCACCTCCTCGACGACGCCGTCCTCGAACCACGAGCGGTGGCGGAACTCGACCAGCATGCGGTCGCCCTCGACCTGCTCACGGGCCCACTCGAGGTAGTCGAGCGACGACGGCTTCCAGACGACGTACGGCGGCAGCTGGAAGAGGATGCCGCCGAGCTTGCCGGCCGCGCGCAGCGGCTCGAGCGCGTCGAGAAACGCGCGGAAGACTGCCGCCCGGGCCTCCCGCGGCGGGCGGTCGACGCGACCGCGGTGGTCGAGCGGCATGCCGTCGCGCAGGTCGGGCGGCAGCTGCTCGAGCCGGACCGGATGGCGGGTCATGAGACCGAACGCCTTCACGTGCATCACGAAGCCCTCGGGGGTGCGGTCTGCCCACCCCCGCGCCATCTTCTCGTCCGGCACGCGGTAGAACGTCGAGTCCACCTCGACCGTCGAGAACCGCTCGGCGTACCAGGCGAGGCGCTCCCGCGCAGGCACCTCCTTCGGGTACCAGTGCTTGACGAGCGCATCGTCGGCCCACGAGCAGGTGCCGATGCGAACGGGCGCCGCCATGTCGGGATCCTAGAATCGACCCATGGACGCGCGGCCGATCGGCGTCTTCGACTCAGGGGTGGGCGGGCTGACTGTCCTCCACGAGTGTCTGGTGACCATGCCGAACGAGGACTTCCTCTACCTCGGCGACCACGCGCGGCTGCCCTACGGCCCACGGCCCCTGGAGGAGATCCGCCGCTTCGCCTTCGAGATCGCGGGCTACCTCGAGGCTCGAGGGGTGAAGCTGATCGTGGTCGCCTGCAACGCCGCCACCTCGGCGGCGTTGCCGGCGCTCCAGGAGTCGCTCCGCGTGCCGGTCGTCGGCGTGATCGCGCCCGAGGCCTATGCCGCGGTGCGCGCGACGCGCAACCGGCGGATCGGCCTGCTCGCGACCGAGGCGACCGTCGCCGCGGGTCGCTACGCGACGCTCGTGCGGACGCTCGACGCGGGGGTGGCTTTCACGGCGGTCGCCTGCCCGGGGCTCGTGCCGCTGATCGAGGCGGGCGAGCAGACGGTCGACGCCGTGGCCGAGTACGCCGAGCCGCTCAAGGCGGCCGGCTGCGACACCGTGATCCTCGGCTGCACGCACTATCCGCTCATCCGTCCGGTGTTCCAGCGGGTCTTCGGCCGCGACGTGACGCTCGTCTTCTCGGCCGAGGAGACGGCGGCCGACGTCGCCGCGACGCTCGAGCGCAAGGGCTGGGAGGCGGATCGCGGCCGCTCCGGCGCCTACCGATTCCTGACGACCGGCGACCCCGAACTCTTCCGGAGCCTCGGCGAGCGGTTCCTCCAGCTGCCGCTCGACGACGTCGAGCGGGTGACTGTCGCCGAGCTCGAGCGAGCAGCCGCATGAGCCGTGCCGACGGTCGTCGGAAGGACGAGCTCAGGGCGATCGACGCCGATCCGTCCTTCCTCGAGCAGCCGCACGGCGTCGTCCTCTGGTCGCAGGGGAAGACACGCGTTCTCTGCACCGCCTCGGTCGCCGAGGGCGTGCCGCGCTGGCTCCACCGCAGCGGCCGCGGCTGGGTCACGGCCGAGTACTCGCTCCTGCCCGCCTCGACCGGGGAGCGGGTCGAGCGGGAGGCCGCGCGCGGCAAGCAGGGCGGACGCACGATCGAGATCCAGCGCCTGATCGGGCGCGCCGTGCGCTCCGTGGTCGACTACGACGCGCTCGGCGAGCGCACGGTGTGGCTCGACTGCGACGTGCTCCAGGCCGACGGCGGCACGCGCTGCGCGGCGATCTGCGGCGCCTACGTCGCCGCCCACCGGGCCCTCGATCGCTTCGGCCTCTCGAAGGCGCTCACCGGCTCGGTGGCCGCGGTCTCGGTGGGCGTCGTCGACGGCGAGTCGCTGCTCGACCTGGACTACGAGGAGGACTCGAACGCGGAGGTCGACCTGAACGTCGTGATGACCGGCGTCGGCGACCTCGTGGAGGTGCAGGCAACCGCCGAGCGCGTCCCGTTCGACCGTGACCGCCTGGACGAGCTGCTCGACCTCGCTGCCGCCGGGATCGAGGAGCTCGCGGCCCACCAGCAGGAGGCGATCGATGCTCCTCTCGGCTAGCGTCCCCACACTCGACGCCTGGGACGTCCTCCTCCGGCTGAGCGTGGCGGCCGGTCTCGGCGCTGCGATCGGGCTCGAGCGCGAGTATCGAGAGCGCGAGGCCGGTGTGCGCACGCACCTGCTGGTCGCCCTCGGCGCCGCGCTGTTCACGATCGTTTCCGCCTACGGGTTCAGCGACTTCTTCGCGGACGGCATTCAGACCGACCCGACCCGGATCGCGGCGCAGATCGTCACCGGAGTCGGGTTCCTCGGCGCCGGCGCGATCATCCGCGAGGGCCTCTCGGTTCGCGGCCTCACCAGCGCCGGGAGCCTCTGGGTGGTCGCGGCGATCGGGATGGCGACGGGCATCGGCTCCTACTGGCCTGCGGTCGTCGGGACGGCGCTCACGTTCTTCGCGCTGGGGCCACTGCGGTGGCTCACCCACCAGACGATCGACCGGATCCGTCCGGAGGAGCGGCGGCTCATGGTCGAGCTCAAGTCCGGTGCGAGCCTGGCGCCCCTGCTCGTCGAGCTTGGCGAGGTGCGCTCGCTCGACGTCGAGGACGAGCGCGACCGCCGCGTCGTCACCGTCGAGGTCGAACGGAAGATCGACGAGCAGCTCGTCTCTGGGCTCTCGGACCTCGACTACGTGATCGCGGTGCGGTGGAAGAGGTAAGGGCGAGGCTTGCCTCGCAGAACCAAAACAAGCTGGAGGAGCTTCGCGCAGGTCTCCCTGGGTGGCAGATCGAGCCGCTCGACGCCGACGGCTGGCCCGAGGAGACGGGCGCGAGCTACCGCGAGAACGCGCTGCTCAAGGCCCGGTTCGGCCGCGAGATCGCAGGGTCCGACGGCTGGCTCCTGGGCGAGGACTCGGGGATCGAGTGCGACGCGCTCGACGGCGAGCCGGGGCTTCGCTCGGCGCGCTGGTCGACCGCCGGCGACCAGGCCGACGCGCTGCTCGAACGGATGCACGGCGAGACGAACCGGCGCGCGAGGATGGTGGCCGAGCTCGTCGCCCTTTCGCCCGACGGGGAGGAGTTCGGCGGGCGCGGCGTCCTCGAGGGCTCGCTCGCAGAGGAGCGCCGCGGGACGGGCGGATTCGGCTACGACCCGATCTTCGTCCCCGACGGCCACGAGCGAACGGTCGCCGAGCTCGGCGACGCGTGGAAGCGCAAGCACTCGCACCGGGGCAAGGCGGCGCAGGCGCTCGCGGCCGCTATCGCCGCGAGTCGGGATGACGGAGCCGCCAGTTGACCTCCGCGCCCAACACGATCACGTTGGCCATCACGTAGAGCCAGACGAGCAGCACGACCGGGCCCGAGAGCGTCTGGATCACCGGGTTCTCCTTCGACACGCGCACGAAGGCCGGTAGGAACTGGAAGGTGGCCTCGAGGATCACCGCCGCCGCGATCGCTCCGGGCAGCACCTCGCGCAGGTCGAGGTCGGCGTTCGTCAGCACGTAGTAGGCGGAGGCGAGGAAGACGAAGATCCCGACCAGCGAGACCGCGATCGAGACGATCGTGGCGAACGTCGTGTTCTCGCCCAGCCCCGCGTAGCGCTTGAGGATCTCGGTGCCGAACGAGCTGATCACGAGCGCGGCGAAGAGGGCGACGAGGGAGCCCACCATCATCAGCGTCGCGAGGGCCTTCCCCCGGATGAAGCTCCGGTTGGGGCAGTCGTAGACGATGTTGAACGCGCTCTCGAGCACGCTGAAGAGCGAGAGCGACGACCAGAGGAGGAAGGCCGCCCCGACGATCCCGAGCGCGGCCGAGTTCGCCTGGATCGCCCGCACCGCCCTCAGGATCGAGTCCACGGACGTGCTCGGGAACGTGCGCTCGAGCTCGCGCACGAAGAACGACCCTTTGTCGGCCTGGTCGGCGAGGCCGAGCAGCGCGAGCGAGAGGAAGAGGAGCGGCACGAACGAGAGCAGCGCGAAGTAGGCGATCATCGCGGCGAGATGCGTGCCGCGGTCGGCGAAGAACTTCGCTGCGATCGCTCGCAGGTGCCACCGCAGCGGGTACGAGGTGGCGCCTGAAGTTGCCACGGCACCGCAGTATGCTCCGGCCCGTGGACGCGGTTCAGGCGCTGGCGGACCTGACGGAGATCTCGTCGCAGGTCGTGGACGTCGCGATCATCGCCGGGGACGGGGCCGTGCTCGCGACGACGATCGACGACGCCGGCCGCGCCGAGCGGTTCGTCCGCGGCATCAGGGAGCTCGTGCAGCAGGCCGAGGACGTGCGCGAGGCGCGCGGCCTGCCGAGCCTCGCGCAGCTCGAGGCAGCGACGCTTGACGGCAGCGTCTTCGTCGTCCGCCGTTCCGACCGGATGATCGCGGCGACGACGCGTCCCGACCCGACCGTGGGGCTCGTGTTCTACGACCTGAAGCACTGCCTCCGCAGCATCGAGGACGAGCCTCCGGCGCCGGCGCGGCGGACGAGAACGCGGAAGAAGAACGTGGATGCCCCCGCGTAGGCTCCTGACCGCGATGCTGCTCGCCGCCGGCTCGCTCGCCGGCTCGGTGCTCTACCGCCGCCGCGCGGCACGGCAGCGGGAACGGGTCGACCTCTATGCCGAGGACGGCTCGATGGCGTCGTTCGCAGACGGCTCCCCGGAGGCGGTCCGGCTGCTCGCCCTGGCGCGCGCCCTGATGGCGGTCTCGCGGGCCTGACCGTGGACGCGGGGCTCGCAGACGCGATCAGGGACGCCGCGCTGCTCGAGGGCGACTTCGTCCTCCGCTCGGGGCGGCGCAGCTCGTACTACCTCGACAAGTACCGCTTCGGCACGCGGCCCGACCTGCTGCGTTCCCTCGGCGAGGCGATCGCGGCAACCGTCGCAGAGCGCGAGCCCGACGCCGTGCGCCTCGCCGCGCCGGAGCTCGGCGCCGTGCCGCTCGCCGCCGCGGCGTCGCTCGAGTCGGGCCTCCCCTTCGTGATCGTCCGCAGCGAGGCGAAGGAGCACGGCACCGCCAACCGCATCGAGGGGCTCTTCGAGGAGGGCGAGTGCGTGTGCCTCGTCGAGGACGTCGTCACCTCCGGCGGGGCCGCTCTCGCGGCGATCGAGGCGCTCCGGGCCGCCGGTCTGCGGGTCTCGAACGCCGTGTGCGTCGTCGACCGCGAGGAAGGAGGAGTTGACGAGCTGGCCCGCGGGGCCGTCCGTCTCTGGCCGTTGCTCCGCGCCTCGGAACTCCGAAAAGATCCCGCAAAGGCGCATCGTTGAGCGATATCCGATCGCGTTGTTAGGGTTTTCGCCAAGGTCTGACCCACCTCAAACCCCACTCAGGAGGAAGGCTTTGACGAAGCAGGAGTTCATCCAGAGGGTCGCTCAGAAGAGCGGCCTAACGAACCGTGATGCGGGCAAGGCCGTCGATGCCTTCATGGAGACGGTGACCGAGACGCTGAAGTCGCGCGACTCGATCAACTTCACGGGTTTCGGAAAGTTCTCTGCGGCCGACCGCGCTGCCCGCCAGGGTGTCAACCCTCGCACGGGCGAGCGCGTCCACATCGCGGCAACGACCGTGCCGAAGTTCACCGCCGGCAGCCAGCTCAAGGCTGCCCTCAAGGGCTGATCGCGCCCGGCTCGACGCAAGGTCTTTCAGCGGACAAGGTCTTCACAGACACACGTCTTTCATTGGACACAGCTTGAGCCGGGGCCGCTTTCGCGGCCCCGCTCGTCTCTCATGCCGCCTGCTGCCGCCGAATAGGGTCCTGTCCGGAAAGTGGCTCAGAGCGGCTTGCAGGCGTCACGCATCGCGATCCGGCGTCCTCGGTCGCGCCAATATGCCTGCATATTGGCGCTCCCTGCGTCCTTGCCTCGCTGTGCGTGACGCGTGCCATCCACCGCGACCACTTTCCAGACAGGCCCCTAGACCGTGTAGTACGAGATCCTGAGCTTGCCGTCGGCGGCAGAGACGCCCACGGGGCGTCCGTTCTCGCCGATCTCCTTCAGAACGCGCGCGTGCATCGCCTCGGCGAAGATCTTCCGCAGCTCGGCGCTCGCGAGCAGCTCGCGACAGGCGTTCTCCACGGTGCGCTGAATCAGGCGCCGCCACCTCGGGAAGAAGCCGGGGAACCACTCGACGAGCTCCTGGAACCGCGGCTCGAACGAGAACGTCGCCCGCACGTCCGCCTGCTCGTAGTCCACCGAGGAGAGAGTCCGCGAGGACAGTGCCTTGAAGTAGCGGACGATGATCGGCAGGTCGATCGTCAGACGAATGTCCTTGAGGTTGAGCGGGATCGTTCCGTTGATCTCGAGCCCCTGCTCGTCGAAGCCGAGCTCGTAACGGAACACGGGATCCGGCGTCTCGTTCGGCACCGAGACCTTGACGCTCGTCGATCGCAGGTCGTCGAAATACACGAGCACGCGGGGCGTCCAGGGGCACGAGTACTCGATGTCGGCGACCGTGAAGTAGTGCGTCACCGGGCCGACGGACGTGTTCATCGACAGGCTGCTTGCCTGATGGCCGTGGCGCAGCTCGAGGTGCAGACCGGCGAGGTCGGCGAACATGTCGGCCGAGAGGTCGACGAACTCCAGCTCGCGCGGGCTGGGATAGGAGACGAAGAACCCGAAGTCGTCCGGATGCGTCCCGAGATTCGTGAGTCGCGCGACCCACCGGCCGCGGATCATGTTCTCGGTGGTGATCTCGTGGACCATGTGCGATTCGGGGATGTGCGAGAGCTCGGCTGCCACCGTCTTCCCGTCGCCCGGCGGATAGAGCTCGATCCTGTGCGGAGCATGGTCTCCGTCACGGGGCCGGGGAAGGAGCTCGCCCTCCGCCCAGGCCCCCGCGGCGGCAACGACGATGATCAGACCCGTGGTCTCGACGTCGAAGCCGATGTCGAGGATCTCGCCGCGGTCGAGCATCCGCCGTTGCGCGATCCCCTTCGGGAGATGCAGAACGGCGGCCTTCTTCTCGGCTTCACGTGTGAGTTCGACCATCGAGCCCCCCAAGAGGCGATTTCGCGCATCGTATTCCGGCGCTGACGACGGTGGCAACAGCGCTTCCGGGTGGGTGTCGCCGTGCGCGCTGCACTCCGAAGTGGCCTCTAAGCTGACGCGAGATGGCCGTCGCGACGCTCACCTTCGCCGACCGGCTTGCGGCCGAGGTCGAGCGCAAGCGCTCGCAGCTCGTGGTCGGGCTCGATCCGCAGACCGACCTGCTGCCGGTCGAGCTGCGCGGCGAGGTCGAGCGCTTCTGCTGCGGGATCGTCGACGCCGTCGCGCCGCACGCGGTCGCCGTCAAGCCGCAGCTCGCGTTCTTCGAGGCGCTCGGCGTCGACGGAATGGCAGCGTTCCGCGAGGTGTGCGGGTACGCCCGCCGAGCGGGGCTGCTCGTGATCGCCGACGGCAAGCGGGGCGACGTCGGCTCGACCGCGCGCGCCTACGCCGCGGCCTACCTCGAGGGAGACGAGCCGCTCGCCGACGCGATGACCGTGAACCCGTGGCTCGGGCGGGAGTCGATCGAGCCGTACCTTTCCGCTGCGCGCCGGAACGGCGCCGGGATCTTCTGCGTGGTCAAGACGTCCAACGCGGGCAGCGACGTCCAGGACCTGACGCTCTCGGACGGACGCCCGATGTGGCAGCACGTCGCCGAGCTCGTCGCGGAGTGGGGCGCCGAGCTCGTCGGCGAGCGAGGGCTTTCCTCCGTCGGCGCGGTCGTCGGCGCAACGCACCCACGTGCGGTGGGAGAGGCCCGCAAGCTGATGCCGCAGTCGGTCATCCTGCTTCCTGGCATCGGTGCCCAGGGAGGTCGGCCGGCCGATGTCGCCCGAGCGTTCACGAGCGGGCCGGCGAGCGGGATCGTCAACGCCTCGCGGTCGGTGATCTACGCCCACCGCGACTCGGGACAGGACTACCGGGCTGCCGCCGGCGCCGTTGCCTCGCGCCTCAAGCAGGAGATCTGGGCGGTCTCGGGTTGGTAGCCGTGAAGGAGCACTGGAAGGCCTTCGTCGCCCCGGCGGCGTTCCTGCTCGCGGCGACGATCGCGGTCGCGCTCGTGCGACCCATGATCCGGGACGAGTCGCCGGCGCAGCCGGCCACGGCGACGAAGACGACGCCGGCGAGCCCGATGGCGCCGCCCAGGCAGACGCGCGCAAAGGTTCGCGTCTACACGGTGCGGGCGGGGGACACTCTGGAGTCGATCTCGTCGCGGACCGGGGTCTCGCTCACGCGTCTCCTCGCCCTCAATCCGGAGGTGCGCCCGACCTCGCTCTTCATCGGGCAGAGGATCCAGCTGCGATGAGGCGGCTCACCCTCCTGGCCGCCCTGGTCGTGGCGGTGCTCGCCGGCGTGGCCGGCTCCGCGTCCGCGGCGCCGCCGGCGGTCGACGCTCGGTCCTGGCTGGTCGAGAACGCCGCCACGGGCGAGCTCCTGGCCTCGTCGTCGGCCAGGCAGCAGTTGCCGATCGCGTCGATCACGAAGCTGATGACGGTGCTCGTCACGCTCGACCACCACCGGTTGACCGACGTCGTCACCGTCGACCCGCGGGCGGCGGCGGTCGGACAGGAGAGCATCTACCTTCGCTCCGGTGAGTCGCTCTCCGTCGCGGAGCTCGTGAAAGCGGCGCTCATCCAGTCCGCCAACAATGCAGCCGCAGCTCTTGCGCTCTCGGTCGCCCCGAACTTCGAGACCTTCGCCGCGCTGATGAACGCGAAGGCGCGCGAGCTCGGGCTCAGGGACTCGAACTTCGTCCGGCCCGACGGCCTCGACGCGCCCAACCAGTATTCGAGCGCGCGCGATGCGACGTCGCTAGCCGAGGCGGCGATGCGCGTCCCGTTCATCCGCCGGACGGTGCGCCAGGAGACCGCGACGATCGGCGGCGACAGGACGCTCCACACCTGGAACGACCTGCTCGGCCGGTTTCCGGGGCTGATCGGCGTCAAGACGGGGCACACGAACGGCGCGGGGTGGTCGCAGGTCGCGGCCGTGCGAAGCGACGCGGGCGCGATCTACGCGACGATTCTCGGCAGCCCGTCTCGCGCGCAACGGAACTCCGACCTGCAGCGGCTGCTCGTGTGGGGGATCGCCCAGTACCGCACCGTCGAGGCGATCAGCGGGCATCGCATCTACGCGGAGGCCGAGCTCCCGTATGGACGCGGCCCGCTCGCGCTCGTCGCCGAGCAGCCGCTTCGGCTCGTCGTCCGTCCCGGCCGCCCGCTCGTCGAGCGCGTGATCGCGCCGACCTCGGTCTCACTGCCGGTCGAGCGCGGCCAGGTGGTGGGCCGGGTCGAGATCTGGGGCCGCGGCCGCCTGCTCGGCACGCGCCCGCTCGTCGCCGCCGCTTCGGTCACCTCACCCTCGACGCCGGGCCGGATAGGCTGGTACGCGAAGCGCACCGTGCACCACGTGCTGGGAGTCTTCCCGTGATCGTCACCGTCACGCTCAACGCGGCGATCGACCGTACGCTGACCGTTCCGAACTTCCAGCGCGGACAGCGACACCGCGCGAGCTCGGGGCTCGCGCTCGCCGGCGGCAAGGGCATCAACGTCGCGCGCGCCCTGAAGACCCTGCGTGTGCCGGTCGTCGCAACGGGGCTCGTCGGCGGTCAGACCGGCACGAGGATCGTGTGGGAGCTGACCTCGGAGGCGATCCTCAACGACTTCGTCCGGATCGAGGACGAGTCCCGCACCTCGACCGCCGTCGTCGATCCGGCGGGCGGCGCCTTCACCGAGATCAACGAGTGGGGGCCCGCGGTCAGGGCAGAGGAGCTCGAGATGCTGCTCGAGAAGCTCGACTACCTCGTGCAGGGCGCCGAGCTCGTCGTGTTCGCGGGCTCGCTGCCGCGCGAGGTCGCAGACGACTTCTACGCGATGGCGATCCACGAGCTGAATCGCAAGGGCGTGCCGGCGGCGCTCGACTGCGACGGCGAGCCGCTCCGGCTCGGACTCGAGGCGGAGCCGTTCCTCGTCTCGCCGAACCAGCGCGAGGCGGAAGGGGTCGTCGGCCACGAGTTCCACGACGACGAGGACTTCGCGCTCGGGCTCGAGCGGATCGCCGAGGCGGGTGCCCGCAACGTGATCATCACGACCGAGGCCGGCTGCTTCGCCCTCCTCCGCGAGGAGCGGCTCACGCGAAGCTACCGCGTCGTCGCGCCGCGGGTCGAGCCGGTCTCGAAGGTCGGCTCCGGCGACACCCTGCTGGCTGCCTTCCTCGCGGCGCGAAGCGCCGACCGCTCGAACGACGAGCGGCTGCGCGCGGCGGTCGCCGCGGGAGCCGCCTCGACGCTCGAGCTCGGTGCGGGCCGCTTCGATCCCCGTCAGGCGGGGCGGCTCCAGGCGGGGGTCGAGGTGACCGAGCTGAGCCCCGTGTCGGCGTAGCCGCTCGTCGAAGTCACAGCCGCTCGTCGAAAGTCGCTGAATCGACACGAAGTCGTGACAGACGTGTTCTCCGCGGCCGCTATCGTCGGTGCCGAGGGCGGCGGGTTCGGCTCCCCACCCTGGGTGGGGGTCCGCAGTCTGTTGGGGGTCCGTACCCGCAGTGCGGGCGAAGCAACCAGGACGCGGGTCGCAGATCGCGATCCTCGTCCAGCGGCAGGGGTATGTTTTCGCCGATGGACGTCGAGGGGTTCGCGGTCGAGTCCGAGCTCACCCGCTCCGAGAAGTTCGGCAAGGAGGGGCTCACCTTCGACGACGTCCTGCTCGTCCCGGCCGAGTCGTCCGTGCTCCCGAACGACGTCTCGACCGCGACTCGGCTCACGCGCACGATCGCGCTCGAGGTGCCGGTCGTCTCGGCGGCGATGGACACGGTCACCGAGGCGCGGATGGCGATTGCGCTCGCGCGCGAGGGCGGCATCGGCATCCTCCACCGCAACCTCTCGATCGCCGAGCAGGTCGGCGAGGTCGACAAGGTGAAGCGCTCCGAGTCGGGGATGATCGTCGAGCCGCTCACGCTGGCGCCGGACGCGCACGTCGCCGATGCGCTCGCGCTGATGGAGCGCTACCACGTCTCGGGCGTGCCGATCACGGGTGAAGGCGGGCTGCTGCTCGGCATCCTCACGAACCGCGACCTGCGCTTCGAGAAGGACCTCGAGCAGACCGTCTCGGCGGTGATGACCGCGGACGGCCTCGTCACGGCTCCGGTCGGGACGACGCTCGAGGAGGCCGAGCGGCTTCTCCACCGCCACCGGATCGAGAAGCTCCCGGTCGTCGACGCGGAGGGCGTGCTCAAGGGCCTGATCACTGTCAAGGACATCCAGAAGCGGATCGAGTTCCCGCGCGCGACCAAGGACCCCCAGGGACGGCTGAGGGTCGGCGCCGCCGTCGGCGTCGGGCCCGACGCTCACGAGCGCGCCGAGGCGCTGGTCGCGGCCGGGACGGACGTGCTCGTGGTCGACACGGCGCACGGCCATTCGCGCGGCGTGATCGAGATGGTCGCGCACATCAAGGCACTGCCCGGCGAGTTCGAGGTCGTTGCCGGCAACATCGCGACCGGCGAGGCGGCCGAGGCGCTCGTCGACGCCGGCGCCGACGCCGTGAAGGTCGGGATCGGCCCCGGCTCGATCTGCACGACGCGTGTCGTCGCCGGGGTCGGCGTTCCGCAGGTGACGGCGATCAACGACGTGGTCGAGGTCGCCGCCCGGTACGGGGTGCCGGTGATCGCGGACGGCGGCATCACCTCCTCGGGCGACGTGGCGAAGGCGATCGCGGCCGGCGCCGACACTGTCATGCTCGGGTCGATGCTCGCCGGCACCGACGAGGCGCCCGGCGACGTCGTCTTCCAGCAGGGCGAGCGGTTCAAGGAGTTCCGCGGCATGGGCTCGCTCGGAGCGATGAAGGCGCGCGGCTTCTCCAAGGACCGGTACTTCCAGGGCGACGTCGAGGACGTGGACAAGCTCGTGCCGGAGGGAATCGAGGGGCGCGTGCCCTACAAGGGGCCGCTCGCCGGCGTCCTGCACCAGATCGTCGGCGGGCTGCGCCAGGCGATGGGCTACTGCGGCGCGCCGACGATCGACGCGATGAGGGCCGCGCGCTTCGTCCGTGTCACCGGGGCCGGCATCCGCGAGTCGCACCCGCACGACATCACGATCACGAAGGACGCGCCGAACTATCGCCGCGCCTGAGATCGTCGTTCCGAGACCGGAGTCGCTCCCGGAGGAGCGGCCGGTTCTCGTGCTCGACCTCGGAGGCCAGTACTCGCAGCTGATCGCACGGCGCGTGCGCGAGGCGCGCGTGTACTCGGAGCTCGTGTCGCATCGCGTGAGCCCCGAGGAGGTACGGCGACGCGATCCGGCCGCGCTGATTCTCTCCGGCGGCCCCGCCTCGGTGTACGCGGAGGGCGCTCCGCGCGTCGATCCCGGCCTGTTCGAGCTCGGGGTGCCGACGCTCGGCATCTGCTACGGCATGCACCTGATGGCGCAGGAGCTCGGCGGCCGCGTCGACCGCGGTGCGGGCGAGTTCGGGAAGACCGAGCTCGAGGCCGGCGAGGGCGAGCTCTTCCGCGACGTGCCTGCGCGTCAGACGGTCTGGATGTCGCACCGCGACTCGGTCGTGGCGCCGCCGACCGGCGCCCGCGTCGTGGCGCGCTCCGACTCGACGCCGATTGCGGCCTTCGAGGACGAAAGCCGCGGGCTCTACGGCATCCAGTTCCATCCGGAGGTCGTGCACACGCCGCACGGCCAGCAGGTGCTGAAGAACTTCCTCTTCGCGGTCGCCGGCGCACCGCCGACCTGGACGCCCGCGGCAGTGATCGAGGAGCAGGTCGAGCGGGTCCGGGCGGAGGTCGGCCGCGAGCGCGTCCTCTGCGGCCTCTCGGGCGGCGTCGACAGCGCCGTGGCCGCGCTCCTCGTGCACAAGGCGATCGGCGACCAGCTGACATGCGTCTTCGTCGACCACGGCCTCCTGCGCAAGGACGAGGCGTCACAGGTGGTCGAGACGTTCGGCGATCACTTCCATGTCCCGCTCGTGCACGTGCCGGCGCAGGCACGCTTTCTCGCCCGTCTCGGAGGCGTGACCGATCCCGAGGAGAAGCGGAAGCGGATCGGCGAGGAGTTCATCCGCGTCTTCGAGGACGAGGCGCGCAAGCTCGGCGACGTCCGGTGGCTCGTCCAGGGAACGCTGTACTCGGACGTGATCGAGTCCGGCGGCACGGACGGCGTTGCGGAAACGATCAAGAGCCACCACAACGTCGGCGGCCTCCCCGCCGACATGCGGATGAAGCTGATCGAGCCGCTGCGCCTCCTCTTCAAGGACGAGGTCCGGCGGGTCGGCGAGGAGCTCGGGCTGCCCGAGCAGATGGTCTGGCGCCAGCCGTTCCCGGGGCCGGGCCTCGCGATCCGGATCATCGGCGAGGTCACCTCGGAGCGGCTCGAGGTCCTCCGCGAGGCGGACGCGATCCTGCAGGAGGAGATCCGGCGGGCCGGGCTCTACCGCGACCTCTGGCAGTCCTTTGCGGTGCTGCCGGCTATTCGGTCGGTCGGCGTGCAGGGCGACTCGCGGACCTACGGCTACCCGATCGCGATTCGCGCGGTGACCTCCGACGACGCGATGACGGCCGACTGGGCCCGCCTGCCGTACGAGCTCGTCGAGTTGGTCGCGTCACGGCTCGTGAACGAGATCCCGGCCGTGAACCGCGTCGTCCTCGACGTGACCTCGAAACCGCCGGCGACGATCGAGTGGGAATAAGAAGCTCTCGCAAATTGCGGGTAACCTGCGGGAGCGTGCCGCGCTACCTGACCGCTGTGATCGTGCTCGGGCTCGCAGCCTTCCTGCCGGCGACCGCGCAGGCGGAAACGGTCACGATCCGGGTGACGTCGGTTCTCGTCTCGATGAAGCCGATCGACACGAAGCCCAAGGGGACGAGCAAGGGCGACCGGATCGTCTACCGCGACACGCTCGAGAACGCGGTCCCGCAGTTCGGGAAGAAGACGGGCGCGAAGGTGGGGAGCGATCACGGCACGATGACCTTCACGAGCGCGCACACCGCGCGCTTCGACGGCACGGCGCGCCTCCCCGGCGGCACGGTCCGGATCAAGGGGCCCGTGCGTGCGCTCACGAGCAGCATCCTCCAGGTCCCCGTCGTCGGGGGCACCGGCCGCTACGCCTCGGCGAAGGGGACGTTGACGGTCGGCCCGGGTGAGAAGCGGGCGCTGAACGTCTACGAGCTGAAGCTGCCCGCGACCATCGCCTAGCGCGCGACGATCGCGCCTCTTCCGGCGGTCGACGGCTCTGGCTGCCGTTCGGCACAATTGGCGCGTGGTGCGGCGTCTCTCCCTTCTGGTGGTGGTCGTGCTTCTCGGCGCGCTCGTTCCGGCCGCACAGGGGAAGGCGCAGGCTCGGACGGTGACGATCACGGTGCTTTCGCTCACGCGCATCACGATCCCGCACGACGTGCCCCCGAAGGGCAAGGAGAACAAGGGCGACTACATCGAGTACCGCGACCTGCTGCTCTCGGTCGGGCCGCTCTTCGGCAAGAAGGCCAACCAGCCGGTCGGCTGGGACAAGGGGACGCTGACGTATACGAGCGCGACCGACGCGCGGGTGATCGGCCAGGCCGTCTTCCCCGGCCAGGGAAAGCTCAAGGTCAAGGGCACGATGAAGGCGCTCAAGGACGGGTCGAACTCCGTCAAGATCGTCGGCGGGAGCGGGAAGTTCGTCGGTGCGAAGGGCGTGCTGATCATCGGCCCCGGCGACCTGAAGTCGCTCAACACCTTCCGGTTCACAGTGCCCGGCGGCACCGTCGCGTGACGCCCGTCTGAGCGGCCGGCCGTTTCGCGCAGCGTGATGAGCGGCTTCGTCGATCGGCTGGCCGCCGCCAGCATCGGAGCTACCTTCAACTTCTATCGACTCGGCGAACGGGCGCCGACGCTCCGCGCGCGGCTCGAGCGGTACTTCGACGAGCTCGGCGCCTCCCGCGTCGTCCTCGTCGGCGAAGCGCCCGGGTACCGTGGTGCGCGCGTCTCCGGGATCCCGTTCACCTCGGAGCGCCAGCTGACAGGCGAAGGGCCCGCGGAGCCGACGGCGACGATCGTCCACCGCGTGCTCGGAGAGCTCGGCCTCGACGGCGAGGTGCTCCTCTGGAACGTCGTTCCGACGCATCCGGGAGACGAGCGCTCGAACCGACGCCCGACGCGTGCGGAGATCGAGGCCGGCCTGCCGTTCCTGCGCGAGCTCGCCCGCGGCCGGCTCGCGATCGCCGCCGGACGGATCGCCGAGGCGGCGACCGGCGGTCCCTACGTCCGCCACCCGTCTCGCGGCGGCGCCGCCGAGTTCCGCCGAGGACTGCGAGCATTGCTCGGATGAAGCTCTCGCCCGCCGTCCGCAACGCGGTCTTCCTCTCGGGCGGCCTCGTTTGCCTCTCCGGGATGATCCAGCTCGCGGTCGCGCTGGGGACCGTGACGCTCGTCTCCGTCACCGGAGTCGAGGGCATCCTCGGCCTCGGGCCGGCCGTCTTCCTGATCGCCGGCGCGATCGCGGTCGGGCCTGCCGGGCGGATCTCCGACCGGGTCGGGCGCATGCCCGTGATCCGCGGCGGGTTCCTGCTCGGCATCCTCGGTCCCGTCATCACGGCGCTCGGCTGCTGGTCGACGTCCGGCGAGCTCGTCTTCCTCGGTCTCGGTTTTTGCGGCGCCGCGCAGGGGATCGTCCTGCTCTCGCGGGCGGCCGCCGCCGAGATGTTCCCGCCCGAGCATCGTGCCCGCGGCATCTCGCTCGTGCTCTTCGGCGCCGTGGCGGGCGCGGTCTTCGGCCCGCTCATCTTCGGGCCGATCTTCGCGGGCAGCGACCTCACGCCCGACGAGCTCGCCTGGCCGTGGCTCGGCTCCTCGCTGTTCGCGCTCGGAGGACTGTTGCTCTCCTTCGGGGTCCGCCCCGACCCGAAGGAGCTCTCGAAGGCGTTCCAGACGAACGCTCAGGACACTGCGGCCGAGCCGCTCGGTCAGGTCGTGCGGCGTCCGGGCGTGCCCACGGCCATGCTCGCCGCGGTCGCGAGCTTCGCCGTCATGGCCGGCGTGATGAATCTGGCCGGCTACGTCGCGGTCGGCCACGGGCACGAGCACGGCGACGTCTTCACCGTGATCAGCGCGCACATCGTCGGCATGTTCGGTCTCGTGCTCCTCGTCGGCCCCGCCGTCGACGTGATCGGACGGACGCGCTCGATGGCTATCGGGCTCGGGCTGATGGCGGTCTCGAACGTGGGCCTCGTGTGGCTCGACAGCATCGCCGGCATGTCGGTGTCGCTCTTCGGCCTCGGGCTCGGCTGGAATCTCGCCTACGTCGCGGCGACCGCGCAGCTCGTCACGCTCGCGGCGCCCGCCGAGCGCGGAGCGCTCGTCGGCCTCACCGACCTTATTGCGAGCCTGACCGCGGCGCTAATCGCTCTCGGCGGCGGCGTCGTCTACACGGCGAGCGGCTCGGTGCTCCTGGTCTCGCTCGCAGCGCTCCTGGCCGCGCTGCCCGCCCTCTGGATCGTCCTGCTACCATCGGCCGTCGGCGGACGGATTGTCCGCCGTTTCTCCGTCATGAAGACCTCTGCATGAAGACCTACAGCGCCAAGAAAGGCGAGATCAACCGTGAGTGGTACCTGGTCGACGCCGAAGGCCAGACGCTGGGCCGCCTCGCGACGCAGATCGCCGAGCGCCTGCGCGGCAAGGGCAAGCCGCAGTACACCCCGCACGTCGACACCGGCGACTTCGTGGTGGTCGTGAACGCCGACAAGATCGCGGTTACGGGCTCGAAGCTCGACTCGAAGATGTACTACCGGCACTCGGGCTATCCCGGCGGTCTCAAGTCGCGCTCGCTGCGCGAGCAGCTCGAGCGCCGGCCGACCGAGGTGCTGCGGAAGGCCGTCAAGGGCATGCTCCCGCGGAACCGCCTCGCGCGCCAGCAGATCACCAAGCTGAAGATCTATGCGGGCCCCGACCACCCGCACGAGGCGCAGGACCCGAAGCCTTTCTGACCCGATGGCGACTCCGGCTCAATACCTCGGCACCGGCAAGCGCAAGACGTCCGTCGCGCGCGTGATCCTGCGTCCCGGCGACGGCAAGACCTGGATCAACGGCAAGACGCTGGAGGAGTACTTCCCGCGCCTGATCCACCGCGTGGCCGTGCTCGCCCCGCTCAAGGTGACCGAGCTGCAGGATCAGTACGACCTTCGCGTACGCGTCCACGGCGGAGGCCCCTCGGGCCAGGCCGGTGCCGTGCGCCACGGGATCGCCCGCGCCCTCGTCGAGGTGAATCCCGACTTCCGCGTGCTGCTGAAGCGGCAGGGCTATCTGACGCGCGACGCCAGACAGGTCGAGCGCAAGAAGGCCGGCCTCCACAAGGCGCGCAAGGCGCCGCAGTTTTCCAAGCGGTAAAGCTGCGCTCTACCGCTTGGTCTGTCGCGGCGGTCGGCGACGGTGCGTGGTGATCCCGACTCGCAGTCCTGAGCACCGCGCGGCTGTAGCGGAGGTGCCGGCGAAGCCGGCACCTCCGTCTCTAACCGATCACCGTTCAGACGTGAGGGGCGCTCGCCCAGGCGGCGGTCCTTTCGCCCGAGTGTCACCGGGTGTCGGCGGTGGAGACCGCGACGATCGCCACGGTTTCCGTTACGGCTAGTCGAGTAGGGTCCGCCCGCCTATGGGTCGGCGCTACTTCGGGACCGACGGCGTTCGGGGCGTCGTGGGCGAATCCCTCACACCCGAGCTCGTCGAGCGGCTCGGCCGGGCGGCGACGCTCTGGCAAGGCGCGCGCCGCGTGTTCATCGCCCGCGACACGCGTGCCTCCGGCGTCGAGCTCGAGGAGGCGATCGTCCGCGGCGTCGTCTCGGCTGGCGCCGACGCCGTCCTCGGCGGCGTGCTCCCGACGCCGGCCGTTGCGCTGTCGGCCCTCGACCTCGGGGTCGTCGTCACCGCGTCGCACAACCCGCCCTCCTACAACGGCGTCAAGCTCTTCGACTCCCGCGGCCGCAAGCTTCCGGACGGGGCGGAGGAGGAGATCGAGGCGCTCCTCGACGCTTCCGCGGCGCCGGAGCCGGGCAAGATCGAGCAGGCCCACGACGCGGGCGACGTCTACCTCGCCCACGTACTCGAGCACTTCGGCTCCGACCTCGCGGGTCTCCGGATCGCCGTCGACTGCGCGAACGGCGCTTTCTCGGGGCTCGCGCCGGACGCGTTCGAGCGGCTCGGCGCCGAGGTGCATGCGATCGGCAACGAGCCGGATGGCGGCAACATCAACGTCGGCTGCGGCGCGACCGACACGGCGGCGCTCCAGGCGCTTGTCGCCGCCGGCGGCTTCCACCTCGGGATCGCGTTCGACGGCGACGGCGATCGCGTCCTCGCCGTGGACGAGCACGGCGAGCTCGTCGACGGCGACGGGATCGTGGCGATCCTCGCGCTCGACCTCGACGTCGACCTCGTGGCCGTTACCCAGATGACGAACCACGGCTTCCACGTCCTGATGAGAGAGCGCGAAATCCGCGTCGTCACGACCGACGTCGGCGACCGGTACGTCCTCGAGGCGCTGTGGCGCGAGGGCGGCGTGCTCGGCGGCGAGCAGTCCGGTCACGTGATCTACCTGCGGAACCACGTGAGCGGCGACGGGCTCGCCGCCGCGCTGCTTCTCTGCTCGGCCCTCCGTGGCCGGCCGCTGAGCGAGGCCGCGGCCGGGATGCCCCAGTACGCGCAGGTCAAGGAGAACGTCACCGTGGCGTCGAAGGAGTTGAGCCCTGCCGTTCTCGCGGAGGTCGAGCGCGTGCGCGACACGCTCGACGGCACCGGTCGCGTCCTCGTCCGTCCGTCGGGAACGGAGCCCTTGATCAGAGTCCTCGTCGAGGCGGAAAATGCCGAAGTTGCCCGCAAAGCCTGTGCTAGCATCGCCGCGCTCGTTCAGAGAGAGCTCGGCTAGTCGCCACGACGCGGGGGCGGCGCGGAGGCCGAGCTTTCGTGCTTTCAGAGGCCGTCCAGCGGATCGCATCGAGTCCTGGCCCGCGCACCGCGGCTAGGAGACGCAAAGGAGTTTCCGGATGTGCGGAATCATCGGTTACGTCGGCTCGAGACCCTCGAAGGACCTCCTGCTCACCGGTCTCGAGCGGCTCGAGTTTCGCGGCTACGACTCGGCAGGGATCGTCCTCCTCGAGCAGGAGGGCCTCGAGTACGTCCGTGCCGTCGGCAACCTTGCGAACCTGAAGGAGGCAGCCGGCGGGAGCGACTCGCGCGCGACGACCGGGCTCGGGCACACGCGCTGGGCGACCCACGGGGCAGTCAACGAGGACAACGCCCACCCGCTCACCGGGTGCGACGAGCGCAAGCTCGCGATCGTCCTGAACGGGATCGTCGAGAACTACCGCGAGCTCAAGACCGAGCTCGAGGGGGCGGGCCACGTGTTCAGCTCGGAGACCGACGCAGAGGTGGTCGCACACCTGCTCGAGACGGTCTACGACGGCGATCTCGTGGAAGCGGTGCGCGCCGTCTACGCCCGCCTCGAGGGGCACTTCACCTTCGTCGTCATCCATCACGACGACCCGCAGGAGCTCGTCGGGGTCCGCTGCCAGACGCCGCTCGTGGTCGGGCTCGGCAAGGGCGAGAACTTCCTCGCCTCGAACCTCGCAGCGTTCCTCGCCGAGACGCGCAGCGTCCAGTACCCGGGCGACGGCGAGATCGTGCAGGCGACTCCGGAAGCCGTTCGCGTCGTGCGCGCCGAGGACGGGAGCGAGCTGCAGCTCAGCGTCCATCAGGTCGACTGGGACGAGGAGGTCGCGGAGCGGGCCGGCTTCGAGACCTTCATGCTGAAGGAGATCTACGAGCAGCCCGAGGGCTTCCGGGAGACGATCGGCGACCGGATCCGCCACGGCGTCCTCGTCCAGGACGGGCTGGGGATGACCGAGGAAGAGCTGCGGGACCTGCGGCGGATCGTGATCGTCGCCTGCGGCACCGCCTATCACGCCGGCGTCGTCGGCCGCTACGTGATCGAGGAGTGGGGCCGCGTCCCGGTCGAGCCGGACATCGCGAGCGAGTGGATCTACCGGAACCCGGTGCTGGACGACGACACGCTGGTGATCGGCATCTCGCAGTCGGGCGAGACCCGCGACACGATCCAGGCGATGCAGCTCGCGCGGGAGCTCGGCGCCCGCACGGTCGCGATCACGAACCAGATGGGCTCGCAGATCACGCGCGAGGTCGACTCCGTGCTCTACACGCGGACCGGCCTCGAGGTCGGCGTCGCCGCGTCGAAGACCTTCTCCGCGCAGGTCGGCCTGATGTACCTGATCGGGCTCGAGCTCGCACGCACGCGGCAGACGCTCCCCCCCGCCGAGATCGAGTTCATCCTCGACCAGGTCTGGAAGCTCCCCTCGAGGATGGAGGCGTTCCTCGGCGGCGACCACCCGATCGAGGAGATCGCCCAGCGCTGCTACCGGGAGCCGTTCTTCCTCTTCCTCGGCCGCCACATCGGCCTGCCGGTCGCGCTCGAGGGCGCGCTGAAGCTGAAGGAGATCTCGTACATCCCGACCGAGGCCTACTCTGCTGGCGAGATGAAGCACGGCCCGATCGCGCTGCTCGAGAAGGGCACGCCCGTGGTCGTGGTCGCCACCCGGATCCACGTCTACGACAAGATCGTCTCCAACATCCAGGAATGTCGTGCCCGCGAGGCGCACGTGATCGCGATCGCGACCGACGGCGACGAGGACATCCAGCACCACGCCGACGACGTGATCTACGTGCCGAAGTCGCCCGCGTTCCTCCAGGCAGTGCTCGCGACGCTGCCGCTCCAGCTGCTCGCCTACCGGATCGCGCGCCTGCGCGGCCTGAACGTCGACCAGCCCAGGAACCTCGCGAAGACCGTCACGGTCGAGTAGCTGCCCAGTGCCCCTGCAGGGGTACTAGTCGTCCGGCGGACGGCGCAGGCGCTTGGCCCGCGACTGGCGGCGCTTCTCGTCGAGCCGCCGTTCGCGTGCGGCAGCCGTGGGCCGGGTCGGCTGTCGCGTCCGCCGGACGCGCGTCGCCTGTCTGAGCTGCTCGAGGATCCGCTCCGTGGCGAGCTCCCGGTTTCGGAGCTGCGACCGCTCGTCCTGGGCGACGGCGCGCACGACCGGCCCGAGCCGTTCGAGCACGCGTCGACGCTCCGCGTCGGTCAGTCCGGCCGAGCCTTCGACGTCGAAGAGCGCCTCGACCCGGGTCGAGCTCTTCTGCGCATGCTGACCGCCCGGGCCGCTCGAGCGCGAGAAGCGGAACGCGACTTCCGAGCGAAGGACAGCCTCGTCCAGGCGAATCACTTACCCGGCCGGCGGGATCGGTCTGGGCCAGGCTTTGGTGGTCGCTCCGGCGAGTAGCTGCACCCTTGGGTCGGCTGCAAACCGTCGCATGCCTGTGTCCTCGGTCGCGCCCATACCTGCGGGTATGGGCGTTCCCTGCGTCCTTGGCCTGCTCGGTTTTCGCGCGGCCGAAAGGCACAGGACTCACCGGAGCGACCACTAGACTCGGCATCCATGGCGGCCATTCTCCTGGACGTCGACGGCGTGCTGCATGTGTCCGGCGACCCGATCCCCGGAGCGGCGGACGCCGTCCGGCGGCTGCGTGTGGCGGGCCACCGGATCCGCTTCGTGACCAACTCGACGATCATGTCCAGGGCGCAGCTCGGAAACCACCTCCGCGAGATCGGGTTCATCCTCGACGACGACGAGCTTCAGACGACCGGCAGCGTGGCCGCGCGCGTGCTCAAAGGCAAGCGGGTGCTCGCGCTGACGATGCCGGGGATCATCGACGACCTCGAAGGCCTTCAGCTGATCGGCATGAACGCCGACGCGGTGCTCGTCGGCGGTGCCGACGAGTCCGAGGAGACCGGCCGCATCTTCTCGTACCTCAACCTGAACCGGGCCTTCCTCGAGCTGCAGGCGGGCGCCGAGTTCTACTGCCTGCACCAGAACCGCTGGTGGCAGACGGCCGAGGGCCCTCGCCTCGACGCCGGGGCCTTCGTCGCCGGGCTCGAGTACGCGACGGGAGTCGACGCGACCGTGCTCGGGAAGCCGAGCCACGAGTACTTCGCAGCAGCGCTCGAGGCGCTCGACGCCGACGCCGAGCTCGCGTGGATGGTCGGCGACGACGTCGAGGGCGACGTCGCCGGCGCCCAGCGGCACGGCATGCGCACGGTGCTCGTGCGCACCGGGAAGTTCAGGCCGGACGAGGTCGAGGAAGCGGGCGTGGTGCCGGACGGGATCGTCTCGTCGATTGCCCAGGTCCCCGACTGGCTCGAGCAGAACCTCTGATGGCCTCCCTGCGCGTCGGCGTCGACCTGATCGAGATCGACCGCGTGCGCCGTGCGCTCGAGCGCCACGGCGACGACTTCCGCGAGCGCTGCTTCACCGCCGCCGAGCGCGCGTACTGCGACGCGAAGCCGAACCCCGCGCAGCACTACGCCGGCCGGTTCGCCGCGAAGGAGGCCGTCGGCAAGGCGCTCGGCTCCGGCGTCCTTTTCACCTGGAAGGAGATCGAGATCGCCGGCCGGCCGAAGCCCGGCGTGAAGCTGAGCGGCAAGACCGAGCGCTTCGCCGCGCGCCTGGGCGCCGGGCGGATCGAGCTTTCGATGACCCATTCGCGGGAGCTGGCGGCGGCCGTCGCCGTCGTGGTCGGCGAGTGAGGCTCGAGCCGCTCGTCACGGCGGAGGAGGTGCGGCGTTCCGAGGACGCCTACGCGGGCTCGCTCGAGGAGCTGATGGAGCGGGCCGGAACGGCCGTTGCGCAGATCGTGCTGCAGCGGTTCCCCGGCCGCGTGACGGTCGTCTGCGGCAGCGGCAACAACGGCGGCGACGGGCGCGTCTGCGCGCGCGTGCTGGCCGAGGAGGGCCGCGAGGTGACGCTCGTCGACGGCTTCGGCGACCTCGGCGAGCCCGACGTGATCGTCGACGCGCTGCTCGGGATCGGCCTCAAGGAGGAGCCGCGCGAGGAGGCGTCGCGAATGATCGAGCTGATCAACGCGAGCGAGCGGCCGGTCGTCTCGATCGACGTTCCGTCGGGCGTCGCGGCTTCGACGGGCGAGGTGCCGGGCGCGGCGGTGCGAGCGACGGTGACGGTGACGTTCACAGCGGCCAAGGTCGGGCTGGCAGTTGCGCCCGGCCGGCTTCATGCCGGCTCGGTGCACGTCGCGCCGATCGGGCTCGAAATGGGGGAGCACGAGCACGGCCTCGTGCCGGCGACGGCTCTCGCGGACATTCCGAAGAAGTCGCCGTCGAGCACGAAGTACCGCGCGGGCAGCGTGCTCGTCGTCGGCGGATCGCGCGGCCTGACGGGCGCGCCGATGCTGGCGGCGCTCGCGGCGTTCCGCGCGGATGCCGGCTACGTCACGATCGCGGCGCCCGAGTCGGCGCTGCCGGCGATCGAGTCGCGCGTCCTCGAGGCGGTCAAGCGGCCGCTGCCGGAGGACCCGGCGGGCCGCCTCCTGCCCCGGGCCGCAGACGCCGTCCTCGAGGCGGCCGAGCGCGCGGACGTGGTCGCGATCGGGCCGGGGCTCGGGCGCAGCGACGGGACGCGCGAGCTGACGCGCATCCTGCTCGAGCGCCTGACGACGCCCGTCGTGCTCGACGCCGATGCGTTGTGGGAGCTCGAGCCGTTCGAGCGTCCGGCGCCGACCGTGCTCACGCCTCACTCGGGCGAGCTCGCGCGGCTCCTGGCCACGAGCGCGGACGAGCTCGACGCGCACCGGCTCGAGTCGGTCCGCCGGGCGGCGTCGATCTACGGCTCGGTCGTGCTGCTCAAAGGCGCCGACACGCTCGTCGCGGCCCCCCGCAAGGGCGTGCTCGTCGCGGCCTACGGACGGCCGTCGCTCGCGACGGCCGGGACCGGCGACGTGCTGACCGGAATCGTCGCGGCCTTCCTCGCGAAAGGGCTCGACGCCCGCGAGGCGGCCGCGGCTGCGGCGGTCGCGCACGGGCTCGCCTCGCGGCTCGTCGAGGCACAGACGGGCCTCGTGGCGAGCGACCTGCTGCTGCCGCTCCAGCGCGCGCTCGCGGGCGACGGCTGGCAGTGGGCGCCGCTTGCGTAGCGAGATCACGATCGACCTCGGCGCCGTTCGCCGGAACGCACGACGGCTGCGCGAGGCACTCGGCGGCAGCGAGCTCTGGGCGGTCGTCAAGGCCGATGCCTACGGGCACGGCGCGGTCGACTGCGGTCGCGCAGCCCTCGACGGCGGCGCGTCCGCGCTCTGCGTCGCCACCGTTGCCGAGGCGCTCGCGCTGCGGCCCGAGCTCCCAGAGACGCGGATCCTCGTGATGGGGCCTTCGACGGCGAGCGAGGTCGCCGTCGCGCGCGAGGCGGACCTCGAGCTCGTCGTCGGGAGCGAGGTTCCCGAGGGACTCCCGGTGCACGTGAAGCTCGACACGGGCATGGGGCGGTGGGGCGTGACCGAGCTCGCGGCGTCTCCGCGGCAGGTCGTCGGCCTCGCGACGCACCTTGCGACAGCAGACAGCGATCTCGACTTCGCCCGCATCCAGGTCGAGCGCTTCCGCGAGGCGACGGCGCCGCATGCGCACCTGACGCGTCACGTCGCGAACAGCGCCGCCACGCTTCGCCTGCCAGAGGCCCACTTCGATGCGGCTCGGTGCGGGATCGCGCTCTACGGGCTCTCTCCCTTCGGCACCGATGCGCGCGAGGACGGGCTCGAGCCGGCGCTTGCCTGGACGAGCGAGATCGCGCGTTGCCTGCTCCTGGGGCCGGGCGAGTCGACCGGCTACGGTCGCGCGTTCGTGGCCGATCGCGAGACGTGGATCGGCGTCGTCCCGGTCGGCTATGCGGACGGGTTCCGCCGCGACCTCACGGGCACGGAGGTGCTCGTAGACGGGGAGCTTCGGCGTGTCGTGGGGACGATCTCGATGGACGCGTTCGCCGTCGAGCTCGATCGCGAGCTGGCGCTCGGGACGCCGGTGACGATGGTCGGCCCGGGCCTGCCGCTCGAGCACCACGCGCGCGTGGCGGACACGATCACCTACGAGCTCGCAGTGCGGATTGCAAGCGGCTCGACGCGCGCACGGCGGACGCTGGTCGACCCGGAGCCGGCCGATCCGGGCTAGCCCGTCCCCGCCCAGCCGTCGTCGTCGAGCTGCGCCTCGACGGCGCGATGGACGTTGCCGTGGATGCGTCCGTTGCCGAGCCGGTCGACGATCCCGTCGGCGCGGAGCACCGTCAGGACGCTGGGCTTGACCCGGGCGAGACGCAGCGTCACCCCGTCGGTTTCGGTCAGGTCGAGGAGCTCGGTCAGCTTCGCTGCGCCCTGGGAGTCGACGAAGTTGACGCCCTCGAGGTCGAGCACGACCGCGTGGAGCCGCCCGTCCTCGGCGAGCTCCCTGACGCGATCCTCGAGCGCCTCGGCGGTTGCGAAGAAGAGGCCGGCGTCGAGTCGCACGACTGCGATGCCCGCGAACGTCTCGTCGCCCGGGTGCTCGTCGAGGTCGCGGAACACCTGCGTCCCGGCCTCACGGCCGAGTAGCGGCATCGGCGGCCTGGTCGCGACGTAGACGAGCCAGACGAGCGACAGGACGACGCCGACCACCACGCCCACGAGCACACCCACCGAGAGCACGCCGACGATCGCAGCCACCGCGACCCAGAAGTCGAATCGCATCACCCGGTGGAGACGACGCAGCTCGTCGAGGTCGATCATGCCGAACACGACGGCGTCGATGATCACGGCGCCGAGGACGGCCGTCGGGAGCTCCGAGAACACCGGTGCGAGCACGATCAGCGTCCCGAGTACGAGCGCCCCGGTCGTGAGCGAGGCGACGGGCGTCTTCGCCCCGGCGGACTCGTTCAGTGAGCTGGCAGAGAGGCTCGTCGACACGGGCATCCCCTGGAACACGCCGGCGCCGACGTTCGCCATTCCCTGTGCGACCGACTCCTGGTTCACGTCGATGCGGTAGCGGTGTCGTGCGGCGAACGCCCTCGCGTCGCCCGCGGTCTGCGAGAAGCCGATCAAAAGCAGCGCGAAGGCCGCGATGCCGATCGTCGCGTACTGCTCCTGGACGAGCGACCAGGCCGGCAGCTCGGGAGCGGGCAGCCCGCGCGGCACGTGGCCGACAAGGGCAACTCCGTGCTCGTCGAGGTCGAGCAGGTAGGAGGCGACGACACCGCCTGCCACGAGCACGAGCGCACCCGGGACGGCGGGCGCGAGGAAGCGCAGGGCGAGGACGACGGCGAGGGCGGTGACGCCGACGAGCACCGTCGCCCAGCTCACCTCGCCGAGGGACTGGAGCCAGGTGGCCAGCTCGCGCCAGGCGTTGTCGCCCTCGGCGGACGTGCCGGTCAGCTTGGGCAGCTCTCCGATCACGACGTCGACGGCGGCTCCGGCCAGGAAGCCCGTGATCACCGCCTTCGAGAGGAACTGGGCGATCCACCCAAGCCGGAAGAGCGCGAACAGCAGGAACAGGAGACCGGTCGCGAGCGCGATGGCGGCCACGAGCTGCGCCGCGTCGTCTCCCCCGAGCCCGGTCAGCAGCACCGCGCCCCCGGCGACCGCCGCGAGCGATGAGCTCGGCCCGGTGGAGATCTGTCGCGAGGTGCAGAAGAGCGCATAGACGATCGCGCCCGCGGCCGCGGCGTAGAGCCCGTTCTCGAGAGGCACGCCGGCGATGCCGGCGTACCCGAGGTTCTTCGGCACGATCAGCGCCGTGACGGCGATCCCCGCCAGCACGTCGCTGCGGAGCCACCTTCGGTCGTAGCGAGGCAGCCACCCGACGATGGGCAGCGCGCGGGCGAGAGTTCCGTGCCTCCGATCCCGACTCATCGTGGACACGAGGCGGCGATCCTCTCACGTACTTTCTTTCGCGACAGCGGCCGGCCGAGGGGGGCCCAGCGGCGGCTCAGCGGTGAGCGATCCGGCCCAGCACGCGTGCGACGAGGCCGGGAAACAGCGCCTGTGCCCACGAGGCCGGCGCATAGAAGCGCGGGACGACGATCTCGCGCTGGTCGTACTCGACGGCGCGCAGAGCTCGCTCGACCACCAGCGGTAACCGGGCGACGAGAACACGGTTCAGCGGGAACGGGAAGCGGCCCTCCTGTGGGAAGCCGGGCGTCTCGACGAAGCCGGGGAGGATCGTGTGCACGGAGACGCCGCGCGACGCAAGCTCGACCGCGGCCGAGCGCGAGAACGCGAGCTGCGCGTGCTTCGAGGCCGAGTATGGCCCCACGGCGACGACACCCGCGACCGAGACGACGTTGACGACGTGCGAGCCCGGCCCGAGGCCCGGCAGGAAGGCGCGTAGGCACCACACCGAGCCGAGGTAGTTCGTGCGGACGAGTTGCTCGAGGAGCTCCGGGTCGGCGTCGAGGAAGTTCGTGCGGCCGGAGATGCCGGCGTTGTTCACGAGCAGCTCGATCCGCGGATGCCGCTCGAGCACTCGCGCCGCGACCGCCTCGACGGTGGCTCGGTCGGCGACGTCGCACTCCTCGTGCTCGTCGGCGGCTGGCGAGGGCCGCCGCGAAAGGCCGACCACGTGCCAGCCCGCCTCGCGCAGCGCGTGGCAGATCGCCGCACCGATGCCCGACGAGGACCCCGTGACGACGGCCACGCGCATGGACGGTCGAGGGTAACCGAGCCGGAGGTAGAGTCGCCGCCTGTGTTCGAAGGCAAGCGCGGTCTCGTCCTCGGCGTCGCCAACAAGCGCTCGATCGCGTGGGCGATCGCGCAGCGCCTCGCGGCAGGCGGCGCCCGGCTCGCGTTCACCTTCCAGGGTGAGCGGATCGAGGGGGGCGTCCGTGAGCTGGCCGCGTCGGTCGAGAGCCCGCTCGTCACCGAGCTCGACGTCCGCTCGGACGAAGCCCTGGCGCGCGTCTTCTCGGAGGTGGCCGAGACGTTCGGGGGCGAGCTCGACCTGCTCGTGCACTCGGTCGCCTTCGCCGCGGCAGAGGACCTGGAGGGCCGCTTCACCGACACGCCCCGTGACCGCTTCTGGACGGCGCTTGACGTGAGCGCCTACTCCCTCGTCGCCTGTGCGCGTGCGGCCGAGCCGCTGATGGACGCCACGGGCGGCGGCTCGATCGTGACGATGACCTACCTCGGTGGGGAGCGTGCCGTGCCCCACTACAACGTGATGGGCGTCGCCAAGGCCGCGCTCGACTCGAGCGTGAAGTACCTCGCCTGGGACCTCGGGCAGAAGGACATCCGCGTGAACGCGATCTCGGCCGGCCCGGTGCGCACGCTGGCCGCACGCTCGATCCACGGCTTCCCGACGATGGAGGCGATCGTCGAGGAGCGCGCGCCGCTCCATCGCCACATCGACGCGGGCGACGTCGCCGGCGCGGCCGCCTACCTCCTGAGCGACGAGGCCCGCAACGTCACGGGCACGACGCTCTACGTCGACAGCGGATACCACGCGATGGGTATGTAGAGCGCCGCAACAAGCACCTCGTCCACGACTCCTCGCGGGCGAGGGTGCTGGGGCGACCCCGAGATCGAGGCAAGATGTCGGCAGAGAATGGCTACCAAGGGGTTGCTGCTGAAGGTCTTCCTTGCGGGTCGGGTCGCCGTGGAGGCCGACGGTCTGACGATCGATGAGGCGCGCTTTCCGGGGCGGCAGGGTCGGCTCCTCTTCGCCTACCTCGTGGCCGAGCAAGGCAGACCGGTACCGCGAGACGAGCTGGCGGAGGCTCTGTGGGAGGAGGAGCGGCCTGCGACCTGGGACAAGGCCCTGACCGTGCTCGTGAGCAAGCTGCGCAGCCTGCTCACGAACCAGGGCATTGACGGGGCGAGTGTTCTGACGAGTGCCTTCGGCTGCTACCGGCTCGACCTGCCCGAAGGAAGCTGGGTCGACGTCATCGTGGCCGTGGACGCGGCGCAGGAGGCCGAGGACGCGCTCGCTGCGGGCGATCTCGAGAAGGCAAAGACCGCGGCCGTGCTGGCCGAGTTGCTGCTACGGCAGCCCTTCCTGCCCGGGGAGGAAGGGGCGTGGGTGGAGGAGAAGCGGCGTGAGCTCGCCGATGTCCGCGGCCGCGCCCTGGGCGCTCTGGCCGATACGTGCCTGCGCTCAGGTGACGCGCCGGAGGCCGTGAAGTGGGCGGAGCAGACCATCGCCCTCGCACCGTTTCGCGAGACCGGATACCGGCGTCTGATGGACGCGCACGCCGCCGACGGCAATCGGGCGGAGGCGCTCCGGGTCTACGAGCGGTGCCGACGGCTCCTGGCGGACGAGCTCGGCGCCTACCCGTCGCCCGAGACCGAGTCGATCTACCGTGGCCTTCTCGAAGCCCCAGCTGTCTACGTTGCGGCGGCGCCGGCCCCTGAGGCGCCACCGCCTGCCTCGGCCCTCCTCGCAGGTCCAGACCACCAACCGGAGACGACATCGGCGCGCCTCGCTCCCACTCGGGCGGGCCGGCGGATTCGGGTGCTGGGGAGGCGGCGCCGCAGGGTCGGGCTGCTGCTCGTGGCCGGAGGCGGGATCCTCGCCGCCGGCGCTGGCGCGGTGCTCTCCCTCACAGGCGGTACGTCGCAGGCCCATGGCGGCAACGAGGTCGCCGCAATCAGCGCATCCACCGGACAGCACCTCTCGTACACGCGTGTCGGCACGACACCGGGCAACATCGTGTTCGGAGAGGGCGGGGTCTGGGTGCTGAACGCCGACGACCGGACGATCACCCACATCGATGCTGCGACTCGACGTGTCCTGAAGACGTTCGCCACGAGCGGCCAGCCGACCGATCTGGCTGCCGGGGACGGTGCGCTCTGGGTCGGCAGCGCCGCGGCCGGGAAAGAGCTGATCGAGAGCGGCGCGCAGACCGTGGCCGTGTCACGGGTCGACCCGGCGACCACCGCGGTCACGAAGACAGTTCACCTCCCCGGGTCCTCCGCGTCCTTCGAGCTCGCACCGACGTTCGGCGTAAGCGCGATCGCCGTCAGTCGACGGGCCGTGTGGGCCGTCGACCCGGACGGGTCGATCTCGAGGATCGAGCCCGCGACCGGCTCGCCTGTTGCGCGCGTCGACGCCGCAAGGGCCAGGGCGATCGCAGCCGGCGACGCCGGCGTCTGGTTCGTGACCTCGGTCAGAGGCGCGCCCGCCGTCGCACGCGTCGATCCACACACGAACAGGGTCGGACAGACCATTCCCGTCGAGACGTCGAGTCTGGTCGGCATCGCGGTGGGCGCGGGGTCGATTTGGGCGACCGACCCCTACGACGGGGTGATCTGGCGGATAGACCCGGGCTCCAGGCCGATGGAGCGGACGATCTCGCTCGGCTTCGGCGTGACCCAGGTCGCTTTCCGCGACGGCGTCGTGTGGGCGGCGAACATCGCGAACGGCACCGTGAGCCGGATCGACCCGCGAACCGACAAGGTCACGACGACGCGCCAACTCGCGGGGACGCCGCAGGGTCTCGCGGTCGGTGACGGCTCGGTGTGGGCCAGCGTCGCCGGCGGGACGGGCAATGGTGCGCTGCCGGGCGCGGACTGCAGTCCGGTCGAGTCGGCGGTCGCGAATCCCGACCTGCTCGTGGTCTCGGACCTGCCGCTGCAGGGCCCGTCGCTGGCGCCGACGCTCGCGGCCGCCGTGCGGTTCGTGCTCCACGCGCACGGCTTCCGCGCCGGCCGGTACACGGTCGGCTACCAGTCCTGCGACGACTCGACCGCCCGGACGCAGAGCTCCGACTTCTTCAAGTGCGCGTCGAATGCCCGCGAATTCGGCGCCGCCAGCAAGCTCGTCGCTGTGGTCGGCCCCTACGACTCGAGTTGCGCCCAGATCGAGATCCCCGTGACCAACCGGGCGCCCTCCGGCGCCGTCGCGATCGTCAGCCCTTCCAACACCGTTCCGAGCCTCACCCGCGTCGACCCGAATGGGCCGGCGGGCGAACCGGGGATCCTTTACCCGACCCGGGTCCGGAATTACTTTCGCCTGGCCTCGCCGGACGACCTCCAGGGGGCGGGCGAGGCAGTTCTTGCGGGGCAGCTCGGTCTGGGTCGCGTCTACGTCCTCTCCGACGGTGGGACGTACGGCAGCACGCTTTCGCGCGGGTTCCGCGCGGCTGCCCGTCACCTCGGGTTGTCCGTCGTCGGGTCGGCCGTCTGGAAACCCCGCGCCGGGAGTTACGCCGGTCTCATGGCAGAGGTGGCACGCACGAAGGCCCGCGGCGTCCTCCTGGCCGGCTACGGCTCGGAGGCCGGCGGTCTGATTCGGGCGCTGCGCGGCCGGTTCGGCGCCCACCTGACGATGATCGCCGGGGACGGCTTCCTCCCGATCCCGGACACGTCGAAGGGCGCCGGCACCGCTGCGGACGGCATCTACGTGAGCCTGCCCGTCGTCGTGACTCAGAGCCTCACGCCGGCGGGGCGGCGACTGCTCGCGGCGTTCGAGGAAACCCGGGCGGGAGGCCCGGTTCCCTCGGGCACCTATCTGCCGGAGACCCTCGAGGCCGCCGAGATCGTCGTCGACGCGATCGCCCGCTCCGACGGCACGAGGGCGTCCGTCCTCGACGAGCTCCGCCGGACGAGGATGGCGAGCGGCATCTTCGGCGGCTTCGACTTCGATCGCGACGGGGACATGACGCCGGCCCCGTTCGCGATCCTGCGGATCACGGGCGGCCGCGGCCGCGGCGCTCCGGGCCTCGCCTCGGACTTCCGCGGCGCTGTGGTCGACCGCACTGTCCGAGCGCCGATCGGCCTCCTCGGCAAAAACCGCTAGTGCCCATTCAGGCAATCCACGCCATCACCCACGGCGGCCTCAAGCCGCGCCGGAGGCGGGGCTGCTTTACCTGAAGGGGCACTAACCGTTTTCTTGACGGCATCTTGCCTCGATCTTGGGGCGTCCTCCTAGCCTCGCTGCGTGGAGTCGTGGACAAGGTGATTCATTGCGAGTGCGGGTTCGAAGCCCGCGCTGCGCACGAGGACGGGCTCGTGGGTGAAGTACGGCGCCATGCCTGGGAAGCGCACGGCATGTCGCTCTCCCGCGACGAAGCACTCCTGCTCGTCTTTCGCGCCGAGTTGAACGAGGAAGCGCCGACCACGATCCCTCGCAAGCCAACGGCTAGAACAGACAAGGAGGAGAGATGAAGTCGAGATGGGTTTTGGCGCTTCTCGTCGGCGTCGTGGGTGTCGCCGTGTACGTCGGGAATGTCCTCGCGACGCCGCAGTTGGGCTTGACGACCACCATCCTCGGGAAGTCGACCTTCGATCCGATCACCCTCAATGCGCATACGACGACCCTCGTCGGCCCGGACGGCAGGCTGCGTCCGAGCGTGTGGCTCACGCTGCTGAAGACGCTCGGGCAGACCGACGTCTACGTCGTCGACAACAAGCTCGAGCCGGGAGGAACGACCGGTTGGCATTCGCATCCAGGCCCCAGCCTGATCCTGGTCGTCTCAGGGACCGTGACGAACTACATGGGCGACGATCCCACCTGCACCCCGCACGTCTACTCGGCGGGGGCCGGCTTCATCGACGAGGGCGGCGGCGACGTGCACATCCTGCGCAACGAATCCGACGCCCAGGCGGAGACGATCGCGGTGCAGTTGCTTCCGAAGGACGCCACCAGGAAGATCGACATCCCGACGGCTCCGGGCAACTGTCCCTTTTAGAACTCGATTCAAAATGAAGTCTTGTGCCGTCCGGCAGCGCTCGGCGAAGCGTCATTCTGAACCGAGTTCTTTAGTCGCCAGATACAAGCGGAGGGCGGGTACCGGCCCGCCCTCCGACGGACGCTCGCGATCCGCGCCCCGCGTGCCGCTCGACGTGCTCCGCGGCACGAGCCTTTCCCCACCTTCTCCGAGATCTTCCTCTCCGGGCTGCAGGCCCTCCACGCCGAGACCACGGCTGCCAACCAGCCGGTCAGGGCGGGATTGGGATAGACATCGGCTACGGCGACGGCGCGGCGCCGTACTCCTCGTCGGTGACGTGGTCGGCCCAGGTGGCGGCGTTGCCCTCGTCGTCGACCACGACCAGGGCGAGGTGGGTCATGAAGCGGTTCGGGGCCGCGCCGTGCCAGTGGTCCTCGCCGGGCTCGAAGAAGACGCGGTCGCCGGGTCGGATCACCTCGATCGGGCCGCCGCGCCGCTGCGCGAGCCCGATGCCCTCGGTGACGAAGATCGTCTGGCCGTTCGGGTGCGTGTGCCACGCGGTCCGGGCGCCGGGCGTGAAGTGGACGCTGCTCGCCTGGAGCCGGGACGCCTCCGACGGCGCCGCGACGCTGTCGATGTAGACCGAGCCGGTGAACCAGTCGCTCGGCCCGGTCATCGTCTCGATGGAGTTCCTCGTGATCTGCATGTCGCTCTCCGTGGTCGTCGTGGGCAGGTGCCTGTTCCTCGCATTTGACCTGCTGGGGGATACAGTGGGCGGCGGGAGCTCTTCGAGCTCGTGACTCGAGAGAAGGGGGTTCGGTGATGAGCAGCACGGTCGAGAAGGCGATCCTCGCGGGGGGATGCTTCTGGGGGATGCAGGACCTGATCCGGAGGCGACCGGGCGTTCTCTCGACGCGGGTCGGCTACTCGGGCGGGGACGTCGAGAACGCGACGTACAGAAACCACGGTACCCACGCCGAGGCGATCGAGATCGTCTTCGATCCCGAGCTGACCTCGTATCGCGAGCTGCTCGAGTTCTTCTTCCAGATCCACGATCCGACGACGCTGAACCGCCAGGGGAACGACGTCGGCATGAGCTATCGCTCGGCGATCTTCTACCTCGACGACGAGCAGCGTCGTGTCGCCGAGGACACGATTGCCGATGTGGAGGCTTCGGGCCTGTGGCCCGGCGAGGTCGTGACGGAGGTGACGCCGGCGGGACCGTTCTGGGAGGCCGAGCCCGAGCACCAGGACTACCTCGAGCGCTACCCGAACGGCTACACATGCCACTTCCCGCGTCCCGACTGGGTGCTGCCCCGTCGCGCGGAGACCGTCTCCACGTAGGCCTGAGCCCGCGGTAGGCTCGCGCCGTGGTCGTCGGAACCATCGGCGCGGGGGTTCCGGAAGAAGCTCGGACGCATCGTCGGCCGCCCCCGGGCGAGGAGGAGCTGTGAGGGTGCTGGAGGGCAAGGCCGCGATCGTGACCGGCTCGGCGCGTGGCATCGGACGGGCGACTGCCGAGCTTTTGGCCAGGCACGGTGCCCGCGTGCTCGTCAACGATCTCGACGCCGACCTTGCGCAACAGGCCGCGTCCGAGATCGAGGGAGAGACCGCCGTCTTCGGCGGGGACTTGACCGAGGACGGGGCTCCCGACGCGCTCGTCCAGAAGGCGGTCGACGCGTTCGGGCAGCTCGACATCGTCGTCAACAACGCCGGTTACACGTGGGACGGCATGGCCCACAAGATGAGCGACGAGCAGTTCCGCGCGATGCTCGAGATCCACACGGTGGTGCCGTTCAAGGTGCTGCGCGCCGCTGCGCCGTACCTGCGCGACGCGGGTAAGGCCGACAAGGAGGCGGGGCGGGAGATCTTCCGCAAGGTCGTCAATGTGACGTCGGTCTCGGGCACCCAGGGCAACCTCGGACAGGTCAACTACTCGTCGGCGAAAGCGGGGCTCGTCGGCATGACGAAGACGCTTGCGCGCGAATGGGGGCCGTTCAAGGTCAACGTGAACGCGGTCGCGTTCGGCTTCGTCGAGACGCGTCTCACGGCAGCATCTGACGACGGCGGCGAGACGATCGAGCGCGGCGGCCGGGAGATCCGGCTCGGCATCCCGCAGAAGCTGCGTGACCTGGCCCCGGCGATCATCCCGCTCGGCCGACCGGCGACGCCGGAGGAGGCCGCCGGCCCGATCTTCTTCCTCTGCTCGCCGTGGTCGAACTTCGTCCACGGCCAGGTGATCACCGCGAGCGGCGGTCAGACGACCGGCATGACGACATGAGCTTCGACCTCGACGCGATCGGGCGCTCCGGCGAGGAGCGGCGCTACGAAGTGACCGAAGAGGCGCTGCACGCGTATGCCGACGCCACCGACGACGTTCCCGGCGGCCCGGTGTTCGCGATCGTGCCGGTCTGGGAGACGATCGCGCCTGCGTCCTCCTCGGTCGCCTCCGCCGACGCGCGCCGACGCGTCGTGCACTACGAGCAGGACCTCGTTCTCCACCGGCCGATCGAGGCCGGCATGACGCTCGTGTCGCGGGCGACCCCGATCGCGCTCCTCGGACGTCCGAACGGTTCGTCCCTCGTGCTCAGGACGGAGACGCGGACCGAGGACGGCGCGCTCGTCAACGAGCAGTACGTGACGGAGTTCTTCCGGGGCATCGAGGCCGAGAGCACGATCGGCGAACGGGCACCCGACCACCGGCTCGACGCCGAAGGAGAGCCGATCGCGGAGGTGACCTATGCCCTGGCCGACGACCAGCCGGTGCGCTACGCCGCCGCGTCGGGGGACGACTTCGCGATCCACCTGGACGACGAGTTTGCACGGCAGGTCGGGCTCCCTGGCCGGATCGTGCACGGCCTGTGCACGATGGCGTTCGCCGGACGCGCGGTGCTCGAGGCGGCGGGCGTCGACGACCCGCACGCGGTGAGACGGCTCGCGGTCCGTTTCTCGGCGCCGGTCTTCCCCGGTGAGACCGTGACGACGCGAGTGTGGCCCGCGAACGGCGGCTACGGCTTCGAATCGACGAACGGCGAGGGCGCGGCCGTGATCAAGGACGGGCTGCTCGAGCTGCGCTGAGCCGCGACGCCGACGGCCTCAGGTGATGAACGGCTTCGCGACCATGTCGACGATGACGAGCAGCAGGACCGCCGCGTCGACGCGGGCGATGAGGAGCAGGCGCGAGAGCGCCTCCTGCGTCTCGGGCGCCTCCGGGCCCTTCGTCTCGGCGAGCACCTCGATCTTCTTCGCCGCCGGCGTCAGCACGCCGATGCCGATCGCGAACGTCGACGCGAACCCGAGCAGGCCGAACACGACCCAGAAGCTTCCCCAGTCCCAGGCGACCTTGCCCAGGTCCGTGAGCATCATCGCCACACCGGCCAGGAGCACGATCAGCGCGCTCGGCGTGAACACCTTCATCGCGACCTGCCCTGCCTGACGGGCGATCGTCGCCTTGCCGACCGCGTCGCCCCGCTGGTCGGCGATCAGGCCGAGCGTGATCAGGATGAACCCGCCGCCGATCCAGATCACGGCGAACAGGACGTGGATCGTCTTGAACGTGACGTACCAGCTCGAAGAGGCGACGAAGACGATCGCGACCACGAGGAAGGCCGCGAGGACGAGCAGCGTCGGCGCGAGCGACGGCCGAGTCGCGGCTGGGGCTCTCGATGAGGTTTCCATCACGCGAGTGAACCGGATTCGCCCGGCCGGTTCAACTCGCTACCGGCGCTGCGCCTGCGCCGCCCTTCCGATCCCGACCTCGGTCGCCTTCGAGAGCTCTCGCACCACCTCGACGATGTCGTGGTTCGCGTTCCAGATCCGCAGCTGGCTGTCTGCGCCGTTGCCGCGTCCGAGGATCTCCTCGATCCCCTCGAGCTCCCGCTCCGAGCCGAGCTCGCGGGCGTGCGGCTCGAGCTCGCCCAGCGTCCGTTGGACGAGCGCGGAGACGGGCACGCGCTCCCTTCGGCCGGTCATCAGATCCATCACGGGCGCCTCGAGCCCGTGTCGCGCCGCGAGGAACTTGTTCTCGACGGTCAGGATCCGGTGGTAGCCGGGAACCTCCCGGCGCGCCTCGAACTGCTCGGCGTAGTACTTGACGAGCGCCTGGAAGTACGCGGCGATCGCGACCGCGTCGTCGACGCTCGTGACGGCGTCGCAGATCCGCAGCTCGACGGTGCCGAGCCTCGGCGTGCACGCGGACGTCCCACCAGATGTGCGTGTAGTCGGCGATGCAGCCGGTGCGCTCGAGCTGGCCGACCAGCGCTGCGTACTCGGCGTAGCTTCCGAAGCGCGGGGGCACGCCCGAGCGCGGGAACGCCGAGAAGATCATCTGGCGCGAGGACTGGAGCCCGGTCGGCTCGCCGCGCCAGAAGGGCGAGCTGGCCGAGAGCCCGAGCAGCTCCCCGAGGTGGACGGCGAGGCCGTTCGCGACGGCGATCGCCTTGTCGGGATCGTCGACCGCCGCGTGGACGTGCATACCGAAGATCAGCTCGCGCCGGGCGATGTACTGGAGCTGGTCGACGATCCGGCGGTAGCGGTCCCTGGCGGTGATGCGCTGCCGCTCGAACAGGCTGAAGGGGTGCGTGCCGGCCGATGCGAAGCGGCAGCCCTCCGACCGTGCTATCTCGGCGACCCGCGCGCGGAGCTGGCGCAGGTGGGAGCCCGCCTCAGCCGGCGTCCGGCAGACGGGCGTCGTGATCTCGACGACCGACTGCATCAGCTCCGCGTGGATCTGCGAGGCGTACCGCCCTTCCTCCGCGGCGGCGAGCACGGCGTCGATGTGCTGGACGAGGTCCCAGGTCTCGGGGTCGAGCAGCATGTACTCCTCCTCGACTCCGAGCGTGTACGGCTCGCCCGCTCCGAAGCGGTGGTCGAGGACGCTGGATTCGAGCTCGTTCACGCGATCATCGCCTGTGCTTCGATCTCTACCCGCCAGCGGCTGTCGAGCAGCGCCGTGACGATACCGGTCGTCGCCGGGCGGGCCGTCGCCGAAAGCCTCTGCGTGCGCCCGGCCGACCTCTGCGAGATCCTCGGCCCGGGTGAGGTAGATGCGGGTGCGCACGACGTCGTCGAGCGTCGCGCCGGCCTCGCCGAGCGCGCGCTCGATGATCCCGATGCAGATGCGGGCCTGCTCGTAGGGATCGTCGGGCGGATCGGCGTCGTCGGGGAGGATCGGCGCCGTCCCCGCGACCCAGACGTGGGGACCGATCCGGACGGCGCGCGAGTAGCCGACCCGCTCCTCGTAGGGGCTGCCGGAGGAGATCCGCTGCCTGTCCACGCCGGTAGTGTCGTTTTCGTGGAGGCGCTGCGGCAAGTCGACGCGTGGCCGTCACGGCATGTCGCGGTCGCCGTCACCGGTCGCAGCGAGGCCTCGTACGGCGACGAGACGCGTCAGTTCTCCTGGGCCTCGGTAACGAAGCTCGCCACCGCCGTGGCCGTGCTGGTCGCCGCCGAGGAGGGGATCGTCGATCTCGACGAGCCGGCCGGTCCGCCCGGCTCGACCGTCCGGCACCTGCTCGCGCACGCCTCGGGGCTTCCGTTTCGCGGACGCGCTCCCGTCACGGTTCCCGGGAAGCGGCGTATCTACTCGGACACGGGCTTCGAGCTGCTCGGCGACTTCGTGGCGGAGCGCGCCGAGATGCCGTTCGCGAGCTACTTCGAGCACGTCTGGGGATTCGAGCTCGACGGCTCCGCCGGGTCCGGCGTCGACGCGGCGCTCGAGCATCTGCTCGCGGTCGCACGCGAGCTGCTCGAGCCGTCGAGGATCGCCCGCGAGACGCTCGACGAGGCCGTCACCGTCCAGTTTCCCGGCCTCGAAGGCATCGTCCCCGGATTCGGGCGCCAGGAGCCGAACGACTGGGGCCTCGGCCTCGAGCTGCGCGGCGGGAAGCATCCGCACTGGACCGGGACGCGCAACTCGCCGCAGACGTTCGGGCACTTCGGCCGCGACGGTGGCTTCCTGTGGGTCGATCCGGACGCCGGCGTCGCGCTCGGCTGCCTGACCGACCTCGAGTTCGGCGAGTGGGCCCGTGAGGCGTGGCCGCGGCTCGCAGACGCGGTGCTCACCGAACTGACCTAGGCTCCCGACGTGGGGATTCTCGACGGCTGGCGCGTCTGTCCGCGCTGCGCGCACGAGCTCGAGCAGCGGGAGCGCGGCCATCTCGCCTGCCCCGCGTGCGGCTCCCAGTACTGGGCGAACTCGGCCCCGGCGGTCCAGGGCCTGCTCGAGCGGGACGGCCGCGTGCTGCTCGGGCGACGCGCGATCGAGCCGCGCCTCGGAATCTGGGACATCCCCGGCGGCTTCCTCGAGGAGGGCGAGAAGCCGCTCGACGGCCTCCGCCGGGAGTTCGCCGAGGAGACGGGGATCGACGTCGAGCCGGTCGAGTGGCTCGGCGCGTTCATCGACTCGTACGACCGCTATCACGTGCTCGGGCTCAGCTGGCTCGTCCGCGGCGACGGCGAGCCGCGGGCGGCCGACGACGTGGCCGAGCTCGCGTGGTTTCGCCCGGCCGAGCTACCCGAGGAGATGGCCTTCCCGAGCCAGACGACGGTGCTCTCTCAGTGGGCGTCGCGGCTTCGGTCGCGCGACGAGGGGTAGGTCGCGGCTCGCCGGAAAGATGGGCCGTTCGGCTCATGACAGCCGCGGAGTCCCGATCGATCATCAGGGAGCATGGACGAGCGCGGCACCTTTCATCGCATCGAAGACGATCTCGACGAGGGCTGGATCGAGAGTTGGGCCGGCGCCGGTATCGAGGCGATTGAGGAGTACCTCGCCAAGCACCTCGCCTTCCTCACGTACCTGGACGACGTAGCGACCGCCTAGCGGCGCGGTCGCTACCTCTCCTTCTCCTCTGGCTAGCCCTCTTCGCTGAGGCCGAGCATGCGCTCGAGGATGCCTTTCGGCATCGCGCCGACGGCGGACGCCTGCGGCTCGCCGTTCTCGAACAGGATCATCATCGGGATCGACGCCACGCCGTAGCGCTCGGCGAGCCCCTGCTCGGAGTCGATGTCGACCTTCACGATCTTGAGCGAGTGCTCGTCGGCGATCCGGTCGAGCACCGGCGCGACAGCGTGGCACGGGCCGCACCACTCGGCCCAGAAATCGACGATCACCTTGCCGTCGCTTGTGAGCACTTCCTGCTCGAAGGTCGTCTCGGTGGCTTCTACGGGCATGCAGGTCCTTTCGTCCTCGATGTTCGACTTGGCCTTCAACGAAAAGGCTGCGGAGCATTGTTCCCGACGACGCCGACGTCACGCTCGCGAATCCTGTCGGCGACCGACGAGCGGGGCGGGGGAGCCCCACGGGCGCCCCTAGAATCGAGCCATGTTCAACCCACTCCCGTCCGAGCCCGATTCGAACGCGCTCGAGCTCGAGGTCCTCGACCGCTGGGAGCGCGAGGGCACGTTCGAGCAGCTCCGCCGCAGAACCGCGGGAATCCGAAATGGTCGTTCATCGACGGCCCGGTGACCGCGAACAGGGACTACCTCGGCGTCCACACGGCGTGGGGACGGACGCTCAAGGACGTCTTCCAGCGCTACAAGGCGCTGCGCGGCTTCGACCAGCGGTACCAGAACGGCTTCGACTGCCAGGGCCTCTGGATCGAGGTCGGCGTCGAGCGGTCGCTCGGCCTCAACTCGAAGCGCGAGATCGAGGAGTTCGGCCTCGAGGAGTTCGCCGCACGGTGCCGCGAGGTCGTCGTCGAGGTCGTCGGAGGCGCTCACGCGCGGCTCGAAGCGGCTCGGCCAGTGGATGGACTGGGGCAACGACTACTTCACATTCAGCGACACCAACATCGCCTACATCTGGAAGTTCCTCAAGATCGTGAACGAGCGCGGCTGGCTCTACGTCGGCCACCGCTCGACCGAGTGGTGCCCGCGCTGCGGGACGTCGCTCTCGCAGCACGAGCTGACGCAGTCGGGCGTCTACCAGGAGCGATCCGACCCGTCGCTCTACGTCCGCTTTCCGCTCCTCGATCGCGACGGCGAGTCGGTCGTGGTCTGGACGACGACGCCGTGGACGCTGCCCGCGAACGTCGCGGCGGCCGTTCACCCGGAGGCGGAGTACGGCCTGCGCGACAACGGCGAGTGGGTCGCCGTCGCGTGCTACCCGGACGAGAGGTTCGTGCGGCGCGTGAAGGGCGAGGAGCTCGTCGGCCTCCGCTACCGCGGCCCGTTCGACGACCTCGCCGGCGGCTGCATCGGTCGAGCATCGGGTCGTGCCGTGGGACGAGGTCTCGCTCGAGGAGGGCACCGGCATCGTCCACATCGCGACGGGCTGTGGCGGCGAGGACTTCGAGCTCGGTCGCGAGCTCGGCCTGCCGGTGCTGACGCCCGTCGACGAGGCCGGCCGCTTCTACGACGACTACGGCTGGCTGCACGGGCTCGCGACCACCGAGGCTGCGGATCAGATCGTCGGTCGGCTCGCGGAGACCGGCTTCCTGCGTCGAGGCCGGCACGTACGAGCACCGCTATCCGCACTGCTGGCGATGCGACACGCCGCTGATCTGGCGGATCTCCGACGACTGGTTCATCGCGGTCGACGGCGTGCGCGCAGCAGCTGCTCGACGCGAACGCCACCGTCGAGTGGGTGCCGGCGTACATGGGCAAGCGCATGGACGACTGGCTCGACAACATGGGCGACTGGAACATCTCGCGCCGCCGCTACTACGGCTTGCCGCTGCCGTTCTACCCGTGCTCCTGCGGGCATCTGAACGTGATCGGGTCGAAGGACGAGCTGCGCGACCGCGCGGTCGAGGGCTTCGACCAGCTGCAGGAGCTGCGCCGGCCGTGGATCGACCGCGTGCCGATCCGTTGCGAGTCGTGCGGCGAGCCGGTGGAGCGCGTGGTCGAGGTCGGTGACGTCTGGCTCGACGCGGGCATCGTCCCGCTCTCGACGCTCGGCTGGATGAACCCCGAGTGGAGGCCCGGCGGCTACGGCACCGGCGCCGCCGCCGGGCTGACGAACGCGCCGCTCCCCGACCACGAGTACTGGCAGGAGTGGTTCCCGGCCGACTGGGTCTCGGAGATGCGCGAGCAGATCCGGCTCTGGTTCTACTCGCAGCTCTTCATGTCGGTCGTCGTCGTCGGGCAGGCGCCGTTCAGGCGCGTGCTCGGCTACGAGAAGATGCTCGACGAGCACGGCCGCGAGATGCACGGCTCCTGGGGGAACATGATCTCGGCCGAGGACGCGTTTACGCGGATGGGCGCGGACGTGATGCGCTGGCAGTACTGCGCCCAGCCGCCCGACCGTGACCTGCTCTTCGGCTTCGGGCCGGCGCACGAGATCAGACGCAGGCTGCTCACGCTCTGGAACTCGGTCAAGTTCCTCGTCGACTACGGCAATATCGAGGGCTTCGAGCCGACGCTCGCAGATCTCGAGACGGGTCCGCCGGCCGAGCGCGCGCTCGACCGCTGGCTCGTCGCACGCACGCACGAGCTCGTCGGCGAGGCGACCGACGCATACGAGGCGACGCTCACCGTGGACGTGATCCGCGCCTTCGAGTCCTTCGTCGAGGACCTCTCGAACTGGTACATCCGCCGCTCGCGGCGGCGCTTCTACGCCTACGACGACGCGGCCTTCCGCACCCTCTGGTACGCGCTCGTGCAGTCGCTGCGCATCGTCGCGCCCGTGATGCCGTTCCTGACCGAGCACCTTTGGTCGAACCTCGTCCGCGGGGGACCGGCGTCGATCTTCCTCGCGCCCTGGCCAGAGGTGCCCGAGCCGGACCGGGCGCTCCTGGACGAGATCGCCGACGTGCGCCGGGTCGTCGACCTCGGCCGCCGCGCGCGCTCGACGTCGGGGCTCAAGCTGCGGCAGCCGCTGCGGCGGCTCGTCGTCGCGGGCGCCGGCTCGGCCGAGACGCACGCGGGCGAGATCGCCGACGAGCTGCGGGTGAAGGAGGTCGAGTTCGGGGCCGTCGAGGCCTCCGAGGTGCGTGTGAAGCCGAACCTGCCCGTGCTCGGCCCGAAGCTCGGGGCCGCGCTCCGCGACGTGCGGGCCGCGCTCGCCGAGGGCCGCTTCGAGGAGCTCGAGGGCGGCCGGTTCCGGGTGAACGGGCACGAACTCGAGCCGGACGAGGTACTCGTCGAGCGGGTCGGGCTCGAGGGCTGGGCGGTCGCGTCCGAGAACGGCGTCACCGTCGCGCTCGACACCTCCCTCGACGACGAGCTTCGCCTCGAGGCGCGCCTCAACGACCTGATCCGCGACGTGCAGGTGCTGCGCAAGGACAGCGGCCTCGAGATCACCGATCGCATCCGCCTCTGGATCGCGGACGAGGCGCTGCTCGCCTTCGCCGACCGGATCGGAGCGGAGACGCTCGCCGTCTCCGTCGAGGCGGGCGACGAGCTCAGGCTCGAGAAGGCCTGACGCGGTCGAGCAAGGCGGTGAAGCGACTCGCCGTCATCCTCGGCGCACTCGTCCTCGTTCCGGCAGCGCTGGCGGCGTACGGAGCGCCGCAGCGGGTCGGCACGATCACCTCGCCGGCGCTGCCGGAGGTGTCCGGTCTCGCGGCGGCGAGCGTCGTGCCCGGCGGCTTCTGGGCCGTGAACGACAGCGGCAACACGTCCGATCTCCACCTCGTGAGCCCGAGCGGAAAGCTGCTCGCGACGGTGCGTGTCGCCGGGGCCTCGAACGCCGACTGGGAGGATCTCGCGTCGGCGCCCGCCACGAACGGGCGCCCGTACCTCTACATCGGAGACATCGGCGACAACGGCCACGTGCGCAACGACCTCGCCGTCTACCGCGTCCGCGAGCCGGCGCGAAATGCCCGCAGCGCGCGCGCGACGGCCTTCCCGTTCCGCTATCCGGACGGCCGCCACAACGCCGAGGCGCTCTTCGTCGATCCCGCGACCGGCCGGATCTACCTCGTTACGAAGACCGAGGCGCCTGCGGTCGAGCCGTGCGGGCTCTACCGCTTCCCGCTGCCGCTCCGCCCCGGTGAGCGGGTGATCCTCGAGCGCGTCGGCGGCCCGTTCGCGAAGCTGATCGCGCCCGTCCCGCTCGTCACGGGCGCCGCCCTCTCGGCCGACGGCACGCGCCTCGTGATCCGCACCTACCTGGAGGCGTGGGAGTGGCGCCGACCGACGGGCACGCCGTTCGAGCGCATCTTCCGAGCGTCCCCGACGCGCGTGGCGCTCGCTCTCGAGCGGCAGGGCGAGGCGATCGCGTACGAGCCTGGCGGCCTGGCGCTCGTGACGACGAGCGAGTTGCTTCCGGCGCCGCTCTGGCGCCTCGGGCCCCGCGGGTGACGACGACCGGCCCGCGCGGGCAGGACATACACTCGCGCCCTCGTGTGCCGCTCGGCTCGCCTCGCCGTTGCTCTCGTGCTCGGCGTCGGGCTCCTCGTCTCGGCCGGGCCCGCGCCGGCGAAGGAGCCGCCGAACCAGAACGATCCGTGCTCGTCGGGCGGTCGCAACACGTGCGGCACGCTCGGCGTCGGCTTCTACGAGACCTACGAGTACGGGCTCCGGTGGTTCGGCGACTACCGCGGCGCCGTGCCCGACCGCGCGCACACGTTCTGCATCGACCTCCAGTACTGGTACCCGTCGGCGGCCTACCGGTTCCGCGAGCTCCAGGGCTCGACGCTGAGGAACCGCGAGGGCGAGCTCGTGCCGTTCGAGAACCGGCGCCGGATGGCGTACGCGATGTGGGCCTACGGACGCAGCGGCGCGCCGAACCGCCAGGCGGCGGTCATGCTCTACGTCCACGGCCTGATGGGCGACGCCCGGCCGGGCGAGGTCGACCCGGCCGCGGTGAGCGACGCGGTGGCGGACATCTACGCCGACGTCGCGCGCGACTCGGCCCGCTACCACGGGCCCTACCGCGTCGAGGTGAAGGCGCCGGGACGGCTCAAGGTCGGCGAGCAGGGCACGGCGACGATCCGCGTGCTCTCGGCAACGGGCGTGCCGCTGCCGGACGTGGACCTCACGCTCGCGGCGAAGGGCACCCGCGTTCCCCGGCACGTCTCGACCGGCGCGACCGGCGCGGCGAGCGTCGAGTTCACGGCGCAGAGCGCCGACGGCGCCACGATCACGGCCCGCACCGAGCCGCTCGCCTCGACGCTCCCGGTCTTGTACGTGCCGACCACGCCCGCCGCCGCCGTCAACGGGCAGCGGCTCGCCGCGCCGAGCTCCCAGGTCGTCACCGGCTCGTCCGAGACGGCCGCGTTCAAGGCGAAGGTGCGCGTCGCGTCTGTCGCCGAGCCCTCGGAGATCACGCTCGGGGAGACGGTGTCCGACCGGGTCACGATCAGGGGTGCGGACGAGGGCTTCGAGGTCGTCGTGACGGCGAGCCTCTACGGGCCCTTCCGCTCGACCGGCGCGATCCGCTGTGACGGCACGCCGGCGTGGGAGGGTCAGTGGCGGACGCACGGCGGGGGCGAGTACGTGACGCGCGCGGTGACGCCGCGGCGGCCCGGGTGGTACGTCTACCGCCAGGTCGTTCCGGACGACGCCGGCCATAGCGGCGCCAAGTCGACGTGCACCGACCCGCGCGAGCGCGTGAAGGTTGTCGCGCAGCCGACCGTCCACACGCAGGTCAGCAAGCAGCGCGTGCTGCCGGGAGCCTCGATCACGGACCGGGTGATGGTCGAAGGGCTCGGCGGCGAGAAGGCGACGGTGCAGGCCGCCCTCTACGGGCCGTTCCCGTCGCGCGAGGCGATCGACTGCACCGCTGAGCCGGTGTGGACGGGCACGCTCCAGGTCGAGGGCGACGGCGAGTACCGCACCGAGCCCTTCAAGCCGCGCACAGCCGGCTACTACACGTATCGGGAGAGCCTGGCGGCGTCCGAGTTCGTCCGCGCGACGACGACGCCGTGCCCCGACGCGGCGGAAACGACGATCGTCGCCGCCCAGCCGCAGGTGCGCACGAAGGTGAGCCGCGCGGAGGTGCGGCCCGGGGCCGAGCTGACCGACAAGGTGATCGTGAGCGGCACGGGTGCGCTCGCGCTGGCGGTGACGGTCGAGCTCTACGGTCCGTTCGCGACGCGCGGCGGGATCTCGTGCACCGGGACGCCGTACTGGAAGGGCGTGATCGCCGTGACCGGGGACGGCACGTACACGACCGAGCCCGCGACCGTCGGGCGTGTCGGCTACTACACCTACCGCGAGTCGATCCCGGCGTCGGAGCAGACGGCCGCCTTCACGGGCAAGTGCGGCGCCGCGCCGGAGACGACGCTCGTAACCTCTGTGCCGCGCGTCACGACCACCGTCTCCGACGACGTCGTCGTGCCGGGCGCGACGATCTACGACACGATCAGCGTCACCGGGCTCGGCCAGTCGAGGGCGCGAATCAGCGTCGAGCTCTTCGGCCCGTTCGCGACGCGCGCGGCGATCAGGTGCACCGGCGAGCCCTATGCCCGCGGCGAGGTCTACGCGAAGGGCGACGGGATCGTGCAGACGAAGCCGGTGAAGCTGCGCAGCGCGGGCTTCTACACCTACCGCGAGCACCTCGTCGGCACCGACCTGATCGCCGAGTCGACGACCGAGTGCGGCGTCGTCGTCGAGACGACGCTCGGGCGGCCGCTGATCATCACCGGCCACAACGACGCGACGGGCTTCCGGCGGTACACGGCGTCCGATCCGCTCACGCCGACGCGCGTGCGTATGGACAACCTCGGGATCGACGCGCCCGTGTCCCCGGCGGGGATCGACCTCGAGGCCGGCGTGCTCGACGTGCCGGCCCCGATCTCGCGTCTCGGCTGGTGGCTCGACGGGCAGCTGCCGGGATCGCCGACCGGGGCGGTGCTGATTGCCGGGCACGTCGACAGCGCCACGGCCGGCGCGGGTGCGCTCTTTCGGCTGCACGAGGCGCGTCCCGGAGATCGGATCCGGGTGACGACCCGGAACGGCCGCACGTTCACCTACCGCGTGACCTCGGTGCGAACGATGCCGAAGGAGCAGCTGCCGCCGGACATCTACTCGCGCAAGGGCAAGCCGAGGCTCGTGCTGGTGACGTGCGGAGGGCCGTTCGACGCGAGCACCCGGCACTACCGCGACAACGTCGTGGTCACGGCCGTCCCGGCCTGAGCGACCGCGGCCCCCTAGGAGTCGAGGCTCTGCGACGCGGCGAGCGCGAGCTCGCGGCGGAGCTCGACCGGGAGGCGGAACTCGACGTCCTCCTCGACGAGGCGGTACGGCGTGACGTCAGTGACGCCGCGGTCGCGGAACCACTCGACGACGCCGGTGACGAGCTTCTCGGGCGCCGAGGCCCCCGAGGTGAGGCCGACCACCTCGACGCCGTCCAGCCAGCTCCCGTCGATCTCGCTCAGGTCGTCGATCAGGTGCGACGGGACGCCGCCCGCGCGCGCCACCTCGACGAGGCGGTTCGAGTTGGACGAGTTGCGGGAGCCGACGACGAGCAGGAGGTCGATCTCGGCGAGCATCTCCTTGACGGCCCACTGGCGGTTGGAGGTCGCGTAGCAGATGTCCTCCTTCTTCGGCGCGTGGATGTCCGGGAACCGCGCGCGGAGCGCCGCGATCATCGCCGTGGTCTCGTCCACCGACAGGGTCGTCTGGGTGACGTAGGCCAGCTTCGTCCCCTCGGGGAACGACAGCGTCTCGACCTGCGCGGGCGACTCGACGAGGACGATCGCGTCCGGCGCCTCGCCCATCGTCCCTACGACCTCCTCGTGACCGGCGTGGCCGATCAGCACGATCGTGTAGCCCTCGCTCGCGTAGCGCCTCGCCTGCGCGTGCACCTTGGTCACGAGCGGGCACGTGGCGTCGATCGTGCGCAGCCTGCGCACCGCCGAGTTCGCGTGCACCGACGGCGCGACGCCGTGTGCCGAGAAGACGACCGTCTCGCCCTCGGGCACCTCGGTCTCCTCCTCGACGAAGATCGCGCCGCGCTCCTCGAGCTCGCGCACGACGTGGATGTTGTGGACGATCTGCTTGCGGACGTAGACCGGCGGGCCGTAGAGCTCGAGCGCCCGCTCGACCGTCTCGACCGCCCGCTCGACGCCGGCGCAGTAGCCGCGAGGCGACGCGAGAAGCACCTTCCGGACCACGCGGCCAGTCTAGAGACAGCCTCGCGTCGGCGGGCAATGGTCGAAAAACGGCCGGAGAAATGAGAAAGCCCGTCGCTCGGGGGGTCGGCGCGACGGGCCCTCTCAATTGCTCCCTACTGTCGTGAAATCCACGGCAGCAGTTCGCATCGCCCAGTGCCCCTTGAAGCTAACGGTTCCGGTGTCCTCGTGCCAATAGGCCGAGAGGCCCATCTTTGCAACACGGAAAATCGCATAGACGTACGATTGGAGAGGCCTCGATGAGCATCGCAACGCAGTCGGTCCTATTCAACGCACTCCCGTTGCTACTGCTCGCGGCCGCGTATCTCGTCGTTGCGGCGGCACTCGTGCCGCTCGTGTGGCGCGACCGCTCGGTGGCGCACCCGCTCGACATCGCAACCGTGGCGGTGTTCCCGGCGGTGGCGATCGTGGCGGCCGTGCTCGGTGCGCTCGTCCTGCGTGACGACGAGCCGGTCGGCGGCCACATCTGGGCCACGTTCATCGCCGTTTGCGTGGGGCTCGTGCCGCCTCTCCTCTTCTTCACGCGCTGGCGCGACCGCGCGCTCGTCGCGACCGGCGTCCGGCGGGCGCAGGCGGCCGAGGAGCTCGTGTCCCTCCGCGACCGGGAGATGGAGGCTCTGGCGGCGATCTCGACGGCGCTTGCCCGTGCGCACGACCTCGAGACGGCGGCGCGGCCGCTCGTCCAGCAGGTGCACGAGCTGCTCCGCGTCGAGTTCGCCGGAGTCACGCTCGTCAACGATGACGCGACACAGGCGACGGGCGTGGTGGCCGTCAACGAGGGCGAGGACGTCGACTGGTTTCGCGAGCTGCGCCTCGACCTGCGCAACGAGCCGTCGGGGATCGCGAGCGCCGTGTTCGAGGTGGCGCCGATCATCGCCTACGACTGCAAGAGCTCCCCCAACATCAACCAGCGGCTCGTTGAGCTCGTCGGCGCCGAGAGCGGCATCTGGGTGCCGATCGTCGCGCAGCGCCGGGTGGTCGGCGTCCTGCTCGCCGTCACGACCTCCGCCAAGCATGTCTTCACGGCCGACGAGATCGCCCTCATGCAGGCGCTCGCCGGCGAGACGGCACTTGCGCTCGACCGGATGAGCTCCGCGGCGGCGCTCGCGGACGCCCTCGAGCGCGAGCAACGGATCGCCGCAATCGCGCGCAGGGTGCGCGGCGAGCTCGGCACCGACGAGGTGATCCGGGTCGTCACCGAGGAGCTGCGTTCGGCGCTCTCCCTCGAGCACGTCGCGGTCCAGCTTGGCGACGAGCATGCGGCGGGCATCCCGATCCGGGCCGGAGCGAGCCAGGTCGGAACGATCGTCTTCGAGCGCTCCGAGCCGCTGACGGAGGGAGAGCGTCTCGTCGTCGAGGCCGTCGCGCGGGAGGTGGGCCTCGCGCTCCAAACCGCCCGCCTCGTCGCCGAGAAGCAGCGGCGCCTGGCGCAGCAGAGCGCGCTCCTCGAGGCGGTGCAGGTCGTGTCGAGCGAGCTCGAGCTCGACGTGGCGCTCGAGCGCCTCGTCGAGGAGGTCGCGAAGCTGCTCGAGGCCGACGCAGCCGACTGCTACCTGCTCGATCCGGAGCGCGGCGTCCTGCGCTGCGCGGCCGTGCACGGGCTCGACGAGAACCTGATCGGGCTCGAGATCGGAGCCGACGAAGGCGTGTCCGGTCTCGCGCTCCAGCGTGAGCGGCCGATTCACGTCACCGAGCGCAGCGGGCTCGACGCGAGGGTGCCGCACGCGGCATACCTCGGCTTCTCGCAGGTGCTCGTGGCGCCGATGGTGTGGGGCGGCGCGGCTCGCGGCGTGCTCGGGGTCGGCAACCGCGCCGGCGGTCGGGCGTTCGAGCGCGCCGACACCGAGCTGCTCGAGACCTTCGCCGGGCTCGTGTCGGTCGCGATGCGGAACGCGGAAAGCCTGGGCGAGTCCAGGAACCAGGCTCGCGTCCAGCGGGCCTTCTTCCGAATCGCCTCGCTCCTCTCCGAGACGCTCTCGCTGGCCGAGACCTACGACGTGGCCGCCCAGGCGGCGGCCGAGGCGTTGGGAGGCGACTTCGCGGCGGTACTGACCGTGGAGGGCGGAGAGCTCGGGGTCGCCGGCGCCCACGACCTGCCGGACCCGGTGCGGGCGCTTCCTCCCGCGGACACCCTGCTCCAGGCGGCGCTCGACGGCTCGACGATCGCGTCGTCGCGGATCGCCGACGACGATCGGTTCGACGAGACCTGGCGCCGGGCGCCGTTCTCGTCGCTGCTCGCCACGCCCGTCGAGGGCAGCTCGCGCGGCCTCGTCGTCGTCTTCTTCCGCTCGATCCACGCGTGGTCGAGCGAGGACCTCGAGTTCGCGCGTCAGGTCGGCCGGGCCGCACGCGGCGCGCTCGAACGCAGCCGGCTGTACGAGACCGAGCGGACGGCGCGCGCGCTCTCGCAGCAGCTCGCCCGGACCGGCACGCTGCTCGGGCGGGGGCTCGATCCTGCGGCCGTGCTGGAGGAGGTCGTCGAGCAGGCCGTGGCGCTGCTCGACGCCGACGCCGGCGCCGTGGCCGCGCTCGAGGGCGGCGAGCTCGTGATCGGCGCGGCCCAGGGCGAGGGGGTCGAGCAGGCGATCGGGACGCGTGCGGCGTCGACGGGGTGGCTCGGCGGCGACGTCGTCCAGCTCAACGCGCCTGTCGCCCGCGAGGACGTCGCGCCCGACTCGGCGCTCGGCGAGGCCGATGCCGTGCTCGCCCTCGGTCATCGCGCGTACCTGGGCGTGCCCCTGGCCGCACGGGACGGCTCGGTGCTCGGCGTGCTGTCCATCTACAGTGCCGCGCCGCGCGCGTGGCGCGAGGACGAGCGCGAAGCCCTTGCCGCACTTGCCGCCAACGCGTCGGTGGCGCTCGCGAACGCCGAGCTCTACCAGCGGCTTGCGCTCGAGCACGAGCAGAGCGTGGCGATCCTCTCGAACGTCGCCGACGGGATCGTGGCCGTCGACCGCTCGGGCCGCGTGGTCGCCTGGAACGCCGCCGCCGAGGAGATCACCGGCGTGCCGGCGGAAGAGGCGATCGGCGGGACGCCGCTCGACGTGCTGCGGCGCGAGCTCCGCTCGGAGACCGGCGGCTCGAACCGGCTCGTGCCGATCATGCGTGGCAACGAGGAGGTGTGGCTCTCGCTCTCGGAGACGGTGATGCGCGACCCGACCGGAGCGGTCGCGGGGCGGATCTTCGCGTTCCGCGACATGTCCGCCGAGCGGTTCGCCGAGCAGATGAGGTCCGATTTCGTCTCGACGGTCTCGCACGAGCTCCGCGCGCCGCTGACCTCGATCTACGGCTTCGCCGCGACGCTGCTGCGTAAGGACATCGACTTCAGCGAGTCGGAGCGCGCGACGTTCCTCGGCTACATCGCCTCGGAGTCGGAGCAGCTGACGCGGATCGTCGACGCGCTGCTGAGCGTCGCGCGTCTCGATGGCGGGCAGCTCGACGTGGAACTCCAGCCGACCGACGTCCGCACCGTGCTGGCGGAGGCGCTGCCGACGAACGGGAACGTCGAGCCGAACTCGCACAGCTTCGTCCTCGACCTCGCGGACGACGTCTCGGACGTGAACGCCGACCCCGACAAGCTGCGCGAGATCGTCGACCAGCTGATCGACAACGCCGTCAAGTATTCGCCCGACGGCGGCGTCGTCCGGGTCGAAGCCCGTCGGCGCACGGACGCAGTCGAGATCAGCGTCGCCGACGAGGGCGTCGGCATCCCGGCCGCGCGCATCGACCGCATCTTCGACAAGTTCTTCACCGGCGGCGAGTCGCATCCGGGCACCGGTCTCGGCCTCTTCATCGCGCAGGGGCTCGTCGCGGCGATGGGAGGGAAGATCTGGGTCAACTCGAACGAAGGGCGTGGCTCGCGCTTCACCTTCGAGCTTCCGGTTGCGCCACGAGGTGAGCAGGGATGACGGGTGACAGGAGCGACTCGAGCACGCGCGTCCTCGTGATCGACGACGAGGCGCCGATCCGGCTCCTCTGCCGAGTGAACCTCGAGGCCGAGGGGATGGAGGTGCTCGAGGCCGCGGACGGCCCGACCGGCCTCGACATCGCCTCGCGGGAGCTGCCGGACGTGATCCTGCTCGACGTGATGATGCCGGGGCTCGACGGGTGGCAGGTCGCCGAGCTGCTGCTCGGCGACGAACGAACGCGGGGGATTCCGATCGTCTTCCTCACGGCGCGTGCCGAGCTGCGCGACCGTGCTCGCGGCCTCGACGCCGGCGGCGTCGACTACGTGACGAAGCCGTTCAATCCGGTCGAGCTCGCCTCGCTCGTCAACGACCTGCTCGAGCGCGTCGCCCGCGGCGAGCAGGACGAGCTGCGCCGCGAGAAGCTCGCCGAGCTGCGCCAGACCGCGAACGGCGGGTAGCCCGCTGGCGAGGTTGGCGAGGCGATGAGGCGATTCGACGTCGTCGTCGTCGGCGGCGGCTCGGCCGGGTGCGTGCTCGCGACGCGGCTGAGCGAGAACGCCGATCGCTCCGTCTGCCTGATCGAGGCCGGCCCGGACTACGGGCCGTTCGACGGCGGCGGCTGGCCCGCGGATCTGCTCGACGGCCGCGCGCTCGCGTTCTCTCATTCCTGGGAGACCGATCGCGAAGATCGCTCTCAGCTGCGTGCCCGGGTGCTCGGCGGCTGTTCGGCCCACAACGCCTGCGCGGTGCTCGCCGGCACACCCGCCGACTACGACGAATGGGGCTCGGGCTGGAGCCACTCCGAGCTCGAGCCCTGCCTGCGCCGAGCCGAGCAGAAGCTGCGGGCGCGTCCGTTCCCGGCTGACGAGCTGTCGCCGTGGCATCGCGCCTTCGCAGACGCCGCCGGGGAGGGCGCGATCGCACACCCGGCGAACGCGGTCGGGACCGTCCGCTGGAACACCTCGTTCGCCTACCTCGACGAGGCCCGCGGGCGGCCGAACCTGACGATCCTCGCCGACACGCTCGCCGACCGCGTCGAGCCCGGCGCCGGGGTCGTGTACACAGACCACGGTCCCTTTCAGGCGGAGACGGTCGTGCTCGCAGCCGGGGCGTACGGCTCACCGGGGATCCTGCTCCGCAGCGGCATCGGGCCCGGGCTCGCCCACGACCTGCCGGTCGGCGATGGCCTCGTCGATCACGTCGGGGTCGGGCTCGGCTGGGAGCCGAGCGCCCGGCTCGTCGCCGACATGGAGAGCTTCGAGGCAGAGCGTCCGGTCTTCATGGCCCAGGTCACGGTGCGGCGACCGGGCGACCTCTTCCTCTTCCCGGCGGTCGAGCCGCGCTGGGATGCGAGCGCCGCCGTCTTCCTGATGAAGCCGCACTCGCAGGGCCGCGTCCGGCTCAACGGGCCCGATCCGCGCACCCCGCTCGCGGTCGAGCACGGCTTCCTGTCGGACGAGCGTGACGTGGAGCCGCTGGTCGCCGGCGTCGAGGAGCTGCGCAGCCTGGTTCGACAAGAGCCGCTTCGCGCGTACGTTGCCGGCGAACGGCGTCCGGGGGAGCAGGTCGCGGCCGAGACCCATGTTCGCTCCGCTGCGCGCGGCTTCTTCCATCCGGTCGGAACATGCTCGATCGGCGCCGTCGTCAACTCGCGCGGCCGCGTGCTCGGAATCGACGGGCTCGTGGTCGCAGACGCGTCCGTGATGCCGACGATCCCGCGGGCCAACACGAACCTCTCGGTCGTCGCGGTGGCCGAGCGGATCGCGGAGTGGGTCTAGTCCCCTTCAGGTAATGCGCCCCCGATTGCGGCTTCAGGCCGCCGGAGGTGATGGCGCATTGCCTGAAGGGGCACTAGGGGCCTGCTGGCTAGCGGGCAGTCTGGGCGAGCACGATCGCTGCGAGCACGATCGCCGCGCCGACGAGCTGGGCGGTGCCGAGTGACTCGCCGATCCACGCCCAGGCGACGGCGGTTGCCACGACCGGCTCGAGCATCGCGATGATCGCGACGCGCGTCGCAGGCAGGTGCCGCAGGGCGCTCACGAGGAGGAAGAACGGGACGATCGTGCCCGGCACGATCACCCAGAGGAGCAGCGCCCACACGGGCAGCTCGTGCGAGGCCAGCCGCCCGAGCAGGGAGACGTCCTCCGCCGCGAGGCCTGCCGGAAAGCCCCACCACGGCGCGATCACCGCGTAGAAGAGCGTCGCGAAGCCGAAGCCCCACGCGAGCAGCGAGACCGCGTCGCGCTCGCCGACGCCGCGCTCGGCGAGCAGGAGGTACGCGGTGTACGCAACCGCAGTTGCGAGTGCGAACGCGACGCCGGAGCCGGAGATCGGGCCGCCGCCGGTCACGTTCACGATCAGTGCGAGGCCGGCGAGGGCGAGGGTGAGGGCGAGCCAGATCCGGCGGCGCACTGGCTCATGGAAGACGTAGCGCGCCCAGAGCGCGACGAGCAGCGCGCCCAAGTACTCGATCACGAGCGCGATCCCGATCGCCAGCCGGTGGATCGAGAGGAAGTAGAACCACTGCACGAGCGCGAGCCCGCAGATGCCGAAGATCGCGAGGAAGGGCAGCTCGCGCCGGGCGACCCGAAGCCGCTCCGGCGCCACGACGAGGAGCACGAGCACGAAGCCGATGCACGCCCCGGTCGTGCGCACCTCGGTCAGCCGCAGCGACGGGAGGCCCGTGCCCAGGATCACCTTCGAGACGACGCCGTTGACCGCCCAGAGCGTCGCGGCGCCCACCGCCATCGCGTAGCCGAGGCCCGGTCGCCGGTGCGCGGCCGGCGCGACGGGGAGTGGAGCCTCGCTCACGGGGCGCCAGACTACGGCCTACACTGGCCGGGTCACGGGACGTAGCTCAGCCTGGTAGAGCGCCTGCTTTGGGAGCAGGAGGCCGGCAGTTCGAGTCTGCCCGTCCCGATACGACGAACCCGCTTGGATAGCGGGGTTCGGTCGTTCAAGGTGTCGACGCCGGTCAGTCCGGCGGGTCGATGTCAACACGGAATGTCAACTCGACGCCGACCCGAGCAGCGAACCGACCCGTTCGCCGAGGTCGTTCCGGAGCTTCTCCGCGTTCCGTGCCTTCGCGAACTCGTGGCTGTATGTGCGCAGCGTCGTCGCGGCGTCGGCGTGCCCGAGTTGCCGCGACCCAGTCTCGACGTCGGCGCCGAGGACGTTCACTAGCAGGCTATCCCGCCGTTCCACGCCCGGGAGCGCCGAGAGGCGCTCGCCCGTGCGTACTTTCTGGCAGCGCCATCCGGTGCGTCGCGGATGCCTTGTCCCTGCCGCTCTGACAGCCTCGAAGTAGGAAGGAGGTGTGAGATGTCGACCACCATTTCGCACCAGTCTGCCGGGGCTGCTCAGGAGCCAGGCTGGGTTTCGCTGCTCCGTCTCAAGGAAGTCTGGGCGTCGCTCGCGATCACCGCGATGTGGATCGCTGTCGCGGTGACTGCCGTCTGGGGTTCGAACTTCGTGGGATCGAGCAACGATGGCAACAGCACGACCATCCCGTCGGGCATCTTCGTGGCGCTGTTCGCATCGATCGGCACGTGGGCAGTGGCGAAGTACGCCTTGGGTCGAGCGCGAGAGAAGCCGTGATCTTTCGAGAGGTACGGAAGGAGGTGTCAGGTGACCACGGTCTCGCCTTTCGCTGACGCGCCGATCCGGCGAGAGCTGGCGGAGGGCGCAGAGAAGTGGGAGTACTTGGTCGTTCCTCTTCAAGAGGCCAAAGGGTTGAAGAAAGCCGACGACCCGTGGGCGCCCGATCAGCTGAACGAGCTGGGCAGGCAGGGCTGGGAGGCGATCGGCCTCTCGCTCAAGTACGGCGACTTCATCGCCTGGCCAATCGTGTTGCTCAAGCGACCGCTGGATTAAAGAAGCTCTCACAGAATGAAGGTTGTGTCGCCCGGCCGCGATCGTCGGCGCGTTGCTGTGTCCTCGGTCGCGCCCATATACGTGCATATGGGCGCTCCCTGCGTCCTTGCATCGCACCCGACGATCGCACCCGGATCGACGAGCGTCATTCTGTGAGAGCTTCTGAGCCAACGGCTTCCGGCTGGGATCGCCGGGACGCACGGACCCCGCGATCCTTAGTCGGGAGGGAACGAACCCGGCTGGCGGGGCCAGCTTGCGTGTGCGTGAGACGTGTGCTGCTGTCTAGTCAGTCCCGACCGCCTCGAGCTCGCGCTCCTTGATGCGCAGGTAGCTCGGGGGCTCCGTATCTTCGTCGCGCTCACGGTGGGGCTCGCGGTCGACGTGCGGAAGTCTCGCTACAGCTCGATGCCGAGCTTGCGTAGTTCGAGGATCGCCGCTCTGCGCCAGCGGATCGTGTCGGGAGAGAACGGGAGCGTGAACGGCATCCCGTTCTGTTTGCGGAGTGGCTTCCCGTCGCGAAGGACGTGGTAGTGGCCAGGCGTCGGCTCGACCGTGAGCCCGACGGCCTCGAGCCGGCGGATGAACTCGCGGACGTCCTTTCTCATCTCGCCACGGCGCGCCTGTCCTCTGGCTGAGATGAGACGGCGATGGGAGCTATGCAGACCACGGACCGACGCCGCCGATCCGCTCGACAGTGATGTGCATCACGCGCCCGGCGGGCGGGTCGGCCATGGGCGGGAAGGTGACGTCGGGTCCGAGGTAGACGTGGGCGAGTTGCTGCAGCAGTTCTGGGGCTCCGCCCTCGACGACTCGCGCCTGGCCGTGGACGACGAGGTACTGCTTGAGACCGGGCGGCTGGATCTCGGTGCCCTCGATTGAGAGGGCTACGCGTGGGTCGCGGGCGATGTTTCGGAGCTTCGCCTGATCCACGTTGAGGTGTCCCGAGATGAGCTCGTCTCGGTCGAGCCCGACCCAGATGCAGGTCACCTGCGGCGAGCCGTCGGTGTTGAGCGTGACGAGGTGGGCGAGCGAGCCGGATTCGATCAGCTCGCGCGCGCTCTGTGGCAGTTTCATCCGCTCATAGGGTGCCGTAGGAGTCGAACTCGGGCAAGTCATCGGCTTGTAGCTGAAACGAGGGGCAGGAGGCAGGCAGTTCGAGTCTGCCCGTCCGGATTCGTCCCCTGCGCTCGCTCGATCGGCCTCCAGATGATTGATGCCACGGGATCGTCTGCTGCGCATCCGGCCACGCGAGGACGTGGCATCAATCATCTAGCCGTCGGGCGGTCTACACTCACCGCTCGTGCGCCGAGGGGCTCTGCTGCCGTTCTCCGTGGTGCTGATCGTCGTCGCCGCGGCCGGTTGCGGCGGTGGTTCGAGCACGTTCACATCGGAGAAGACCCGTGCATGCCTCGTGACGAGGGGCGTGAAGGTCGGCGGGCAGCTCGACTTCGTCGCCTCGACCGCGACCGGCGGCGCGTTCGCCGCCCGGCTCGGCGACAACTCCGTGAAGATCGTCTTCGGGGAGACCGAGGGCGACGCAGAACAGATCCAGCGGGCCTACGAGCGGTTCGCGTTCTCGAACGTGAAGGCCGGGCTCCCCGACGTGCTGCGCCGCGACGGCAACGCCGTGATGCTCTGGCACAAGCACCCGCAGGAGGGCGACGTGGCGCTCGTCGTCGGCTGCCTCAAGTAGCGCCTTCCTCGTAGAGGAAGCGCCGGAACCAGTACGCGAAGACGACGAAGAAGACGACGGCCTGCTCGGCCACCATCGTCACGCCGGCAAGCTGCTGGTCCGAGATCGCGGAGAGGCCGAAGATGCGCTCCGGCGCGTCCGCGTAGAAGTCGTAGACGGGTCGGGGAAGGAGCGCGATCAGCAGGCCGAGCGGTGCCGCGAGCACGAACGCGGCGAACGTGTAGCCGGCGCGGAAGCCGCTTGCGAAGTGGCGGGGCTGGTCCTGGAAGAGCGGCCACCAGAAGAGGACGCCGGTCACGAAGTACGACGCGTGCTCGAGGTGGATCAGGGAACTCTGGTGGTGCAGCGCCGCCTGGTAGACGGCAGGCACGTGCCAGAAGAAGTAGTTGCCAAGCCAGAGGGGAAGCGCGACGGCGGGGTGCGTGAGCGCCCGGACGACCGAAAGCCGCGAGGCGGCGGCCGCCATCCCCCTTGAGATGCCGAGCACCGCGAGGAGCGGCGCCCACTCGGCGAGGATCACGTTCTGGAGCAGGTGCGCCGAGAGCAGGTAATGGAGCCCGAGGTGGTGAATCGGGCTCCAGAAGGCGAGCGCAAGAAGCACGAGCGCCCCCGCGAAGCACAGCGCGTGTCGCCGCGTCGTCCCGTAGCGGCCGGCGAGAAAAAGGTAGGAGAGCCCGAGCACCGGCACGACGAGCGTCGTGTCGAGGTCTGCCTGCCAGGTGTACGGGCTCGCTGCGAGCAGGCGGCTACCCTACGAGCCGCAACTGCGCGCGGGTGTAGCTCAATGGTAGAGCCCCAGCCTTCCAAGCTGGTTATGCGGGTTCGATCCCCGCCACCCGCTCTACCGGCATCCCGGAGTCGCTGCGTCCGAGTTCGGCGCACCTCGAGGCCGCAGAGGCGGGGCCGCGCGGCGCCCGTCCCCGAGCGGGCGCGCGCTGCCCCCAGCGCATGGCTTCCCACATTCCTCAAATCGAACCGTCGCCCAGGTGCCGCGGCCGATCGGCCAAGCTGCCTCTCGAGTGTGCGTGCCGTTCCGAGTTAGACTCCTCGACCGTGCCGCGCTACCGCCTCATCTTCGAAGGGCCCGAAGGGCTCGCGGACCACTACGGCGGGGAGCTCGGTTCGGCACGGATCAAGAGCGACCGCTTCTACGAAGTCGGAGACGTCGTCGAGTACAAGGGGAATCGCTGGGTCGTCACGATGGCGCCACTCGATCAGCCCGATCTCGGTCAAGAGGCGGACCTGACGGTGTGGCCGGAAGCCGCTGAAGATCCTCCGGCCTCGCAGAGCTAGGCCCGTACACGGCTCCCCGTAGCGCCTCGTTCGCGCCGTCCGGCCGCGTCACGATCCTTGGCGGGGTATGAACGAGCGTCTGATCGACGTCCGGGCGGCGACGGTCGTGCGCACGGTGCTCCTGATCGTCGCGGTCGCCGTCGTGCTCGAGGTGATCTGGATCTCGCGGCACGTGCTCGCGTGGATCCTGATCTCGATCTTCCTCGCGCTCGCGCTCGACCCGCTCGTCTCGTGGATCGAGCGCCGCGGCGTCGCCCGTCGCAGCGCGGCCGTCGGTCTGGCCTACGTCCTCGTCACGCTCGTGATCGTCGGCATCGGCTGGACGTTCGTCCCGAAGCTCGTGGACGAGGTGAACGGGTTCGTCGACGCGACGCCCGGATACGTTCAGGATCTGACGGAGGGCAGAGGCCGGCTCGGTTTCCTGGAGCGCAAGTACCAGATCGTCGAGAAGGTCCGGGAGCAGGTGAACGAGGGTGGCGCGAGCCGTCTGCTCGGGCTCTCCGGCACCGCGCTCGCGATCACGAAGAGCGTGCTCACGCTGCTCGTCGCCTCGGTGACGATCATCTTCCTGACCTTCTTCCTGCTCCTCGAGGGCCGAGGCTGGGTGGAGCGGCTCTACAGCGTGCTGCCCGAGGAGTCACAGCCACGCTGGCGACGCATCGGCGCCGAGATCTCGCAGACGGTCGGCGGCTACGTGACCGGGAACCTCCTGATCAGCCTGATCGCCGGCACCTCGATGACGATCGTGCTGCTGATCATGGGCGTGCCGTACGCGGTGGCGCTCGGGCTGCTCGTCGCCGTCCTCGACCTGATCCCGCTTGCCGGCGCGACGATCGCCGGGATCATCGTCGTCACGGTCTCGTTCCTGCACTCCGTGCCGGCGGGGATCGTGCTCGCGGTCTTCGTCATCGTCTACCAGCAGCTCGAGAACCACCTCCTCCAGCCGGTGATCTACGGCCGCACCGTTCAGCTCTCGCCGCTCGTCGTGATCGTCGCCATCCTGATCGGTGCGGAGCTCGCGGGCATTCTCGGCGCCCTGGTCGCAATCCCGACGGCGGGCGCGATCCAGGTGCTCGTCCGGGACTTCCTCTCGACACGGCAAGAACGCGCCGGGGAGACGGCCGCGTTGCCTCCGTAGCAAGTAGGGCTCGGCAGGATTAGTTTTCCTGTGCAGGGAAAGATGCCCCTTTAGGGGTATGAAACTCTGCGCGAGACGAAGATAATGGGGCCCGGATGAGGCGTGCTGCCGTCTATGCCAGCTTCATCGGCCTCCTGCTCGTGGGCCTGTTGCCGGGTACAGCCCGGACCGCAGTCGACTCGCCGACGGTGCTGAACGGGCTCGAAGAGGGCGTCCTGAACGAGCTGAACGGTGTTCGTGAAGCGCACGGGCTAGCCCCTCTCAAGGTCAACTCGCAGCTCGGCGCCGCGGCCGCCGACCACTCCACGGAGATGCTCGAGAACGGCTACTTCGCGCACGAGTCGCCGGACGGGTCGGTGTTCTGGAAGCGCATCCGCAAGTACTACCCGCAGTCGACCTCCGGCACGTGGTCGGTGGGCGAGAACCTCCTCTGGTCGGCACCGGGGCTCGAGGCGAAGAAGGCCGTTGCGCTCTGGATGTCAAGCCCCGCCCACCGAGAGATCATCCTCACCGCGGGCTGGCGCGAGGTCGGCGTCGGAGCAGTCTCGGCCATGGCGTCCGGACCGTTCGGCGGCCGTCAGGTTGTGGTCATCACAACCGACTTCGGCTTCCGCCGCTAACGGGCTCAAGGCCCGCCCGGGCGAGCGCTACCCTAGGCGCGACGCGCCCGTAGCTCAGTGGAAGAGCGGCGGCCTTCTAAGCCGCGGGTCGGAGGTTCGAATCCTCCCGGGCGCGCTGGCGGCGGTCCTCAGCTACCGGACGAGGCGGTAGAAGCGGAAGAAGTCGTTCTCGATCGCGAGCACCTCGACCTCGTCGAAGCCTGCCTGGCGGGCCAGCCGGCGGACCGTGTCTGCCCGTAGCACGGTCCCGAGCGCAGCCGACGGCTGCTCGGCCAGCGAGACCGGCAGGCAGTGGACGACGCTCCAGCCGTACATGACCCGCTCGACCGCGTCGCCCGGTGCCGAGAACTCGTCCGCCACGCGCTCGTCGACGACGAGCAGCGATCCGCCCGGCGTGAGCGCCGCGCGGGCGGCTACGAGCGCGTCGACCGGTCGCGACATGTCGTGGAGCGCCTCGAAGATGCAGACGACGTCGTACGGGCCGGTCGCTGCGAGCTCACCCGCGTCGCGGGTCGAGAACGAGACGCGTCCGCCCAGGTCGGTGGTCGCCGCGAATGCCCGGGCGTCGTCGATCGACGGCTCGTCGAGGTCGATCCCTTCCACGACTGCGGTCGGATAGGCCCGGGCGATCGCGACGGTGGAGTAGCCCTGCCCGCAACCCACGTCCGCCACACGCGCAGGTGGCTCGCTCGAGAGCCGCTCGTGAATCGCGTCGGACGCGGCAAGCCAGCTCGCCATCTCCGACAGGAAGGCGGGGCGGTTGATCCGGCCCTGGCCGTCGCGAAAGTCGCGTCCGTAGCGCTCGTACGCGACGCCGGCGCCCGTCCGGTAGGCCTCCATCACCTCGGGCAGGGCGCCCGCGATGCCGACCAGCATCGGCGCGAACGGTGCGACGTGGGCGGGATTGTCCGGATCCGTGAGCACCTCCGCGTGTCCCTCCGGGAGCGAGTAGCGCCGCGACTCCGGTGACGCCGAGGCGTCCTCGACCTCGAGGAGGCCGGCCACCGCCTGTTGCTCGCACCACTCGCGGGCGTAACGCTCGTTGATGCCCGCGCGCGTGGCGAGCTCGTCCACCGTCAGACCGTCCGCCTCGCGAAGCGCCTCGTACAGCCCGAGGCGCCAGCCGAGGTGCACGCTGAAGAGCTCGAGCGTGCCGAGAGTCGCTTCGAAGAGGCGCTCGACGAGCGCGTCTCGGCGGTCAGCCTCGCTTGTCCGGTCGTTCACCTCGCGCCTGCCTTCCCGTGCCCGCGCGAGGTTACCGGCCTCGGGCCCTCGATGAGACGGTGAGCCGACACGGGCTACGATGTGGCCGGCGCGGTGGCGGTAGCTCAGCTGGTAGAGCCCCGGGTTGTGGTCCCGGTGGTCGCGGGTTCGAATCCCGTCCGCCACCCTCCCAACGTGACCGCGCGCCGCTTCGAGTCGAAGGAGCTCGGAGCGGATGCCCGCCTCGACGGCCGCTACCCTGACGCCACGAAAGGCCCCGTAGCTCAGCGGATAGAGCGGCAGCCTTCGAAGCTGCGTGCGGAGGTTCGACTCCTCCCGGGGCCGCTCTTTCTAGACGAAGCGGAAGTGATCCGCGATCGAGGTGAAGATGCTCGCGTCCTTGGCGGCGCGTGAGTCGATCCGGAACGAGAGCATGTAGAGACGGCCGGGGCGGAGGAGCAGCACCAGGCTGAATCCCGTCTTCGCACCGCCGTAGCCTGCCGGCAGAGGCACGGTCCCGGTGAGCAGGATCGCCTTCCCGGCGCCGAGCGTGATCGACTGCGGCTGGCTGACCGACGCCCCGGGAGTGACGAGCTGCTTCCTGAAGGTGGCGCCGATGCCCGGGAGATCCGAGGCCTTCAACGACTTCGGCACGTTCTGGATCCGCAGCGAGACGTCCGTCGGCACCGGGCTCGGAAGCGCGGGCCACATGAACGCGCGGAAGCGGAACTGCGTCAGCTCCTGGCGACCGGTCTTCGTGCTCACGTACATGTTGTAGGCGCCTGCGAGCGCAGTCTTCTTCTGCTTCTTGAGCTGCGCGATCCTGGCCTTCACGGCGGCGACCGACGGGGGAACGACCTGCCACTTGGTCGGAATCGTGATCTTGTAGCCACCGCTTCGGTCGACGTAGGTCGTCGAGGGCAGGTTGGCCGCGCCCGTCGGGCCCGCGAGGAGCAGCAGGCCGGCGAGCACCGCGATCGGCATGACGCTCCGGAGATGCATGTCTCGAACTTCGTAGCATGCAGCGCCTTCGCTGTCGAACGGGAGTTCTTTACGCTTGGGCTCCCGACGACGAAAGGAGCACGTGTGGCGAGCGAAGGTGCGGCAACCACGGCGTTCGAGGCGTGGAACGACTACGACCCTTCGATGCGGTTCATCACGGCGTTCCCGATGTCGGCCGCCCAGGGAACCGAGAGCAGCACCGTCGCCTACTACGAGTTCGAGCCCGGCCGGCACAGCGGCCTGCACACCGACAGCGCCGAAGAGGTGATCTACGTCGCGGACGGTGAGGGCGAGGTGTTCATCAGCGGCCGCCAAGAACGGCTCGAAGCCGGCAGCTTCGTGTTCGTCGGAGCGACCGTTCCGCACGACATCTACGCCTACGGCGACGTGCCGCTGCGGCTGCTCTCGTTCTTCCCGAGCGCGCGGGTCGAGAGCACCTTCGAGGAGCTGCTGCTTCCGTTCCACGACTACGTGATCGCTTCGGACATGCCGATCGCGCCGCAGGTGCAGGAGATCTCGCTCGACGACCTGCCGCCCGAGCTCGCCGGGGACATGGGCTGGGCCGAGATGATGGGGCTCACGACCGCGGAGCCCGGCGACGAGGTGGAGGAGGGCGTGCCCGCGGTCGAGGGCGAAGCCTCCGCCGAGGACGAGCAGGACGTCGAGCAGGAACAGCGCGAGTCTTGAGTTTCCGTTAGGGCTCGGTTCAGCACGACGCTCGCGGCCGGCCACGTTGCTCGAGTTCTCTAGAGTCGCGAGGGTCGACAAGCAGAGGAGGTCTCAGTGGCTGTTGTCTCGATGATGCGGTTTCCAGGGGATGCCGACGAGCTGACGAGGAAGGTCCGCGACGTCGTCGATCCGGTGAGCCGGCGGCTCGCGCTGAAGCACGGAGGGCTCGCGAACATCCTCGCGCGCACCGACGACGGGATCCTGGTGATCAACCTCTGGGAGAACGAGGAAGGGCGCCACGCGATGGCGGCGGAGCCCGAGATCCAGGAGGCAATCAGCTCGGCGGGCCTGCCGCCTCCGAACTTCGAGGGCTTCGAGGTGCTCGCGCTGCGGATCACCGACCGCCTGAGCGAGGTCGCCGAGTCGGGTTAGCCGGCGAAGCCGGGGGCTACGCTTTCGGCTCACCGCGGGCGTGGCGGAACTGGCAGACGCGCCGGGTTTAGGTCCCGGTGGGCTTCGGTCCTTGGAGGTTCGACTCCTCTCGCCCGCATGCACGTTGGCCGGCACCGACCCCAGTTGTCGGCACCGGCCTCCGAGTGTGAGAATCGCCCGCTGCTCGGTGAGCTGACCTCGCGCCGGTCGTCTTCTCGAGCGGGCACTCCCAGATGAGCGTCGACCCGGATCTCGCCTCCGTCCTGCTTGCCTTCGCCCTCGGCAGCGCGGTCGGGCTCCCCGGGCTCGGGCGCGCGCTGAAGCGCCGGCGTTCGCTGCAGCGTGCGTGCGATGCCTGCGGCAGGCTGATCGTCCTTGGCGAGCGAACCTGTGGCTGCGGCCCGGCGGCCGAGGAATGAGGAACGACCCGGCGCGGTGGCGCCGACCGACGGCGGGTGAGTGGCGCACCTTCGCGGGCTACGCCGCGGCGGCCGCCGTCTACATCGCGATCGGCCTCTACAACGTCGACTTCCTGCTCGCGTTCGTCACGGCCGCCGTGTACCTGCTCGTCGCCGTGTGGCTCATTCCGGCGGCGATCCGGAGGCTCAGGTGAGCTGGGTCGCACACGACATGGAGCCGTACGCGTTCGAGCGGCACCTGCGCCTGAAGGTCGCCTTCGTGCCGCTTTTGATCGGCTCCTACTCGCCCGACATGATGAGCAAGTGGTTCGTGTACGGAATCCACCTGGGCCCGTGGGAGCTCAAGGCAGACGACCCGGCGCAGTTCCACCGTGGCTGGCCGGGCGTCGGCTTCACCCACTCGCTGACCTTCGGGCTCCTGATCGGCCTCATCCTCTGGAAGGTCTTCGGGAGCAAGCTCTGGGGCATCAGCTTCGTGATCGGCCAGTGGGCGCACTCGATCACCGACATGGGCGACACGGTCGGCACGATGCTCTTCTTCCCCTGGACCTTCCACTTCCACCTCGATGCGTGGGCCTACGCGGGGCAGACCGGGCGACTCACCGACGCCGCCGCCTACTTCAGCGGCCTCGGTGGGATGTGGGATCTCGTCTGGATCGTGTACGGCTTCATCAGCTGGCGGGTGATCACGACGAGCTTCTTCGACAGCTACGTCTACAAGGCCGACGGCTTCTGGCCGTGGGCCAACCGCCTCGTGCCCTACGCGGCGCTGCTCACCCTCTACCGGGTCGCCTTCTTCTACGGCACCTCGCGCTGGATCGCCTGGACCCTCTGGGCACACGTGGTTCACGACTACCCGTGGGACCTGAGCTGGGGCGGGCCGCACTGGGTGCCCGCAGCGCATCCCTAGACGCTGCGCCTACGGAAGGAACTCGGCGTACTCGTGCGCCGGCTTCCGCGGCTTCGCCGCGGGCGCGTCGACGGGTTCGCCGAGGTGGATCAGCGCGACGAACTCCTCGTCGTCGGCCAGGCCGACCGCCGCACGGCCCTCGTCGGTCTGCAGGAGCTTCGGCGTCCGCCAGTACGAGGCGAGCCCCCGGGCATGCGCCGCCAGCAGGACGATGTAGACGGCGCAGGCGGTGGCGAGCACGTCCTCGTGATTCTGGTGATCGTCGCCGGTCAGCTTCGCGCTCGCGACGACGAGCGTCGGGGCCCGGCCGAGCTTCTCGCGCTCGTTCGGTCCTCCGGCTGCGACGAGCCGCTCGAACGTCTCCGGGCCGAGCACCCTGAAGCGCCAGGGCTGCGTGACGAAGTGATTCGGCGCCCAGCGGGCAAGCTCGAGCAGCTCGGCGACGGTCTCGGGCGGCACGGGCTCGGGCGCGTAGCGCTTGTGCGTGCGGCGGGTACGGATCGCGGCGTCGACGTCCATCGGCGCGCACCGTATCGCGAGCCGCCCGAGCCGGTCCCGCTCCCTGCCGGGCGCGCTCTGATTCAATGGCTCGTCGATGGAGGCCCAGCTCGAGCAGCTCGGCGATGACCGCGTTCGCCTGACCATCGAGGTCCCCGCCGCCGAAGTCCATCACGCCGTCGCGCACGCGACGCACGATCTGGCGGGCCGCGTCCGTATCCCCGGCTTCCGGCAAGGCAAGGTGCCGATGCCGGTGCTCGTCTCGAAGATCGGCAAGGAGCGGCTCTACTCCGAGGCAGTCGAGTCGCACATTGGCAGCTGGTTCTGGAGCGCCGCCGCGAGGTCTCGCGTGCGGCCCACCGAGCAGCCGGCCTACGAGTATGACCTGCCGACATCGGACGGCGAGAGCTGGCAGTTCAAGGCCGAGTTCCCGGTCCAGCCGAAGCCGGAGCTCGCGGACTGGACGACGCTCGAGGTGCCGAAGAACGAGATCGACGTGCCCGACGAGGTCGTCGCGGCCCAGCTCGAGCACGTGCAGCGGACCGTCGCCGAGCTCTCGTCGGTCGAGGGCAGGCCAGCGGCGGAGGGCGACGTCGCCGTCATCGACATCGTCTCGGAGGGCGGCGCCCATCGCGACTACGTGCTGGAGCTCGGCAGCGAGCGCCTCGTCGACGAGATCGAGGCCGCGATCAAGGGCATGCTCACGGGTGACACCGAGGAAGTCTCCTGGGAGATCGGGGAGGGCGAGAGCGAGGGCGCGCTCGTCACCCTGAAGGAGCTCTACGAGAAGGTGCTGCCGCCGCTCGACGACGATTTCGCACATGCCGCCTCGGAGTTCGACACGCTCGAGGAGCTGCGCGGCGACATCGAGGGTCGCATCCGCGAGCAGCTCGACGAGGTGACGGAGGGGCAGTTCCGGCAGGCCGCGGTCGACGAGCTCGTCAAGGCGACGAAGCTCGACCCGGCGCCGCTCGTCGTCGAGGTGCGGACGCGCGAGCTGCTGAACATGTTCATCCGGAGTCTCGAGTCGCGCGGCATCGACGTCGGCGCCTACCTCCAGGCGGCCGGCATCAGCCCGCAGGCGCTCGAGCAGCGGCTGCGCGAGGAGGCCAGGCTGTCGATCTCGCGCGAGCTCGTGCTCGAGGCCGTCGTCGACAAGCTCGGCATCGAGGTCTCCGACGACGAGATCCGCGAGCAGCTTCGCGAGCAGGGCGAGACGGACGCCGACATCGAGGAGTTCTTCGGGCGCGGCGGAGCCGACCGCGTCCGTCAGGACCTCCGTCTGAAGAAGGCGGTCGACCAGATCGCCGCCGAGGTGAAGCCGATCGCCAAGGATCTCGCCGATGCGCGGGACGCGATCTGGACGCCGGGGAAGGAAGAGCCGGCGACGGAGAAGAAGATCTGGACCCCCGGTAGCTAGAGGAGCCGAAGGAGCACACACACATGAGTCCGCTGATCCCGATGGTCGTTGAGCAAACCTCGCGCGGCGAGCGCGCGTTCGACATCTACTCGCGCCTTCTCGCCGAGCGCATCGTCTTCCTCGGCACGCCGGTGGACGACCAGATCGCGAATCTCGTGATCGCGCAGCTTCTCCACCTCGAGTCGGACGACCCCGACAAGGACATCTACCTCTACATCAACTCGCCGGGCGGCTCGGTCTACTCCGGGCTCGCGATCTACGACACCATGCAGTTCATCAAGCCGGACGTGCAGACGATCTGCGTCGGGATCGCGATGAGCATGGGCTCGCTGCTGCTCGCGGGCGGCGCCAAAGGAAAGCGGATGGCGCTGCCGAACTCCCGAATCCTGATTCACCAGGTGTCCGGCGGCTTCCAGGGTCAGGGCACCGACATCGAGATCCAGGCCCGCGAGGTGATCGGCCTCAAGCGGCGGCTGGAGGAGATCTACTCGCTGCACACCGAGAAGAGCATCGAGGAAGTATCCCGCGACATGGAGCGAGATTTCTTCATGAGCCCCACGGAAGCCAAGGAGTACGGCATCATCGACACGGTGATCACCCATCGTGAAGTGGCGAGGGCGGAGGCGGCGGCCTAGCAAGGTCCGCCGCCGGCGAGTAAAACAAGACCATCATGCCGCGGGCGAACGAAGGCAACGAGCAGCTTCTCTGCAGCTTCTGCGGGAAGTCGCAGCGCCAGGTCAAGAAGCTGATCGCCGGGCCGGGCGTCTACATCTGCGACGAGTGCATCGATCTCTGCAACGAGATCATCGACGAGGAGCTCACCGCTCCGACGACGCTCGACCTCGACAACCTGCCGCGGCCGAAGGAGATCTACGCGGCGCTGAACGACTACGTCGTCTCGCAGGAAGAGGCGAAGCGAACCCTCTCGGTCGCGGTCTACAACCACTACAAGCGCGTCCAGATGGGCGCCGAGGAAGGCGACGTCGAGCTCCAGAAGTCGAACATCCTGCTCCTCGGGCCGACCGGCTGCGGGAAGACGCACCTGGCGCAGACGCTCGCGCGGATCCTGAACGTCCCGTTCGCGATCGCCGACGCGACGGCGCTCACGGAGGCCGGCTACGTCGGCGAGGACGTCGAGAACATCCTGCTCAAGCTGATCCAGGCGGCCGACTTCGACATCAAGAAGGCGGAGACCGGGATCATCTACATCGACGAAGTCGACAAGATCGCCCGCAAGGCCGACAACCCGTCGATCACGCGGGACGTCTCGGGCGAGGGCGTGCAGCAGGCGCTGCTGAAGATCCTCGAAGGCACGGTCGCGTCCGTGCCCCCGCAGGGCGGGCGCAAGCACCCGCACCAGGAGTTCCTCTCGATCGACACGACGAACGTCCTCTTCATCTGCGGCGGGGCATTTGCCGGACTCGACAAGATCATCGCCAAGCGCGTCGGCAAGAACGCGATCGGCTTCGGCCGGCAGATCTCGTCGAAGCGCGACGCCGAGAGCGCGGAGCTGCTCGGAGACGTGATGCCGGAGGACCTCCTCAACTTCGGCCTGATCCCCGAGTTCATCGGTCGCCTGCCCGTCCTCTCGGCCGTGCACCAGCTCCAGCGCGAGGATCTCGTCCAGATCCTGACCGAGCCGAAGAACGCGCTCGTCAAGCAGTACCAACGCTTCTTCGCCTACGACCACATCGACCTCCACTTCACCGAGGACGCGCTGTGGTCGATCTCGGACAAGGCGCTCGAGCGCGAGACCGGCGCGCGCGGCCTGCGGTCGATCATCGAGAACGCGCTCCTCGACGTGATGTTCGAGCTCCCGTCGCGCAAGGACGTCTCCAAGTGCGTGATCACGAAGGAGACGATCGAGCGCAACCTCAAGCCGACGCTCGTCACGAGCGGCGTCGGCGCCGATCTCGGGCCCGCCGACGAGCTGGCCGAAGAGTCGGCCTAGTGCCCCTTCAGGCAATACACGCCATCATCTCCGGCGGCCCCAAGACGTCCCATGTGGCGTCCTCAGTCGCGCCAATGGCTCGGCTATTGGCGCTCCCTGTGTCCTTGCCTGGGACGTCTTCCGACTCGCCGGAGTCGGGGGCGCATTACCTGAAGGGGCACTAGCCCTTTCGCTGGGAACGCGATGACTCGCGTCGCGCTCGTCACCGGCGCGGCCGGAGGCATCGGCGCAGCAGTCGTCAACCGGCTCGAGGCCGACGGCTTCGCGGTACACGGCGTCGACCTGGCGGACGGCGACCTCGCGACGCGCGAGGGCAACCGCGCGGTCGTCGAGGCGGCGCTCGAACGTTTCGGACGGCTCGACGCCGTGGTCGCGAACGCCGGTTTGCAACACGTCGCGCCCGTGCGCGACTTCCCGGAGGAGCGGTGGGACGCGCTGCTCGCCGTGCTGCTCACGAGCCCGTTCCTGCTCGCGAAGTACGCCTGGGAGGCACTTGCAGCCTCGGGCGACGGTCGCTTCTGCGTCATCGCGTCGGCCCACTCGCTCGCGGCCTCGCCGTTCAAGGCCGGGTACGTGGCAGCCAAGCACGGCGTGCTCGGCCTCGTGAAGACGATCGCGCTCGAAGGTGCTGCCGCCGGGATCAGCGCGAGCGCTGTCTGCCCCGGTTACGTGCGGACGCCGCTCGTCGAGGCGCAGATCGCCGACCAGGCGAGGGCCCACGGCTTGCCTGAGGAGCGCGTGCTCGAGGAGGTGATCCTCGCGCCGCAGGCGGTGAAGCGGCTGCTCGAGCCCGAAGAGGTGGCCGACGTGGTCGGGTTTGTGCTCGGTCCTTCCGGGAGGGCGCTGACGGGGTCACCGGTCGTGATCGACCTGGGCTGGACCGCTCGTTAGGCTGGCCCTCCATGACGGAGCTGCCGCCACGGTACGAGCCGCACGGCGTCGAGGTGCGCTGGCAGCGCACCTGGGAGGAGGAGGGTCTCTACAACGCCGACCCGGATCCTTCGCGGCCGACGTACGTCGACGCCCACCCGCCGCCGAACGTGACGGGCGAGCTGCACATGGGCCACGCTCTCCAGCTCGCGCTCGGCGACACGATCATCCGCATGAAGCGGATGCAGGGCTTCAACACGCTCTTCCAGCCGGGCTACGACCACGCCGGCATCTCGACCCAGAACGCCGTCGAGAAGCAGCTCATCGCCGAGGGAACCTCCCGGCAAGAGCTCGGCCGCGAGGCCTTCGAGGCGCGCGTCTGGGAGTGGCTCCACGAGTACGGCGGCAAGATCATGCACCAGTTCCGTCGAATGGGCGCCTCGCTCGACTACCGCCGCGAGCGCTTCACGATGGATCCCGGGTACGTGCGGGCGGTGCTGCGCTTCTTCGTCCACCTGTACGAGAAGGGGTGGGTCTACCGCGCGAACCGGATCATCAACTGGTGCCCGTACCACCAGACCTCGCTCTCCGACCTCGAGCTCGTCCACGCCGACCGCGACGACACCCTCTCGACTATCCGCTATCCGCTTGCGGACGGGGACGGGTTCGTCGCGATCGCGACCGTCCGCCCGGCCACGATCCCGGCCGACGTCGCAGTCGCAGTGCATCCCGAGGACGAGCGCTATCGCCACCTCGTAGGACGCGAGGTGATCGTCCCGTGGGTCGAGCGCCGTGTGCCGGTGATCGCCGACGAGCGGGTCGAGCGCGAGTTCGGGACCGGGGCGCTCAAGATCACGCCCGGGCATGACCCGACAGACTTCGAGATCGGGCGGGACCACGGCCTCCCGGAGCCGATGTGCATCGGCCCCGACGGTCTCGTCACCGCGGAGGGGCTGGAGGGCCTCGACCAGGGGGAGGCCGGCCGGCGGATCATCGACTGGTGCCGCGAGCGCGATCTGCTGGAGAAGCAAGAGCCCTACCGGCACCCGGTGGCGCTCTGCGAGCGCTGCGAGAGCCGGATCGAGCCGCTGATCTCGCTCCAGTGGTGGTGCTCGATGGAGGAGCTGAAGAAGCCCGCGCTGGCGGCGCTCGAGGCCCGCGAGGTCGTCTTCCATCCCGAGAGCCAGCACCGCTTTGCGATCGACTCGCTCGAGCAGGCGCCCGACTGGTGCATCTCGCGGCAGCTCTGGTGGGGGCACCAGATCCCGCTCTACTACTGCCCCGACGATCACGTAACGGCCCGCGAGGAGCGGCCCGAGTCGTGCGCGGAGTGCGCCGCGACCGAGCTCAGGCAGGAGACCGACGTCCTCGACACGTGGTTCTCGTCGGCGCTCTGGCCCTTCGCGACGCTCGGGTGGCCCGACGAGACGGAGGACCTGAAGGCGTTCTACCCCGGACACCTGCAGACGACCGCGCGCGAGATCATCCGCCTCTGGGAGAACCGGATGATCTTCTCCGGCCTCGAGCTGATCGGCGAGGTGCCGTTCCGCGACGTAATCATCCACTCGACCGTGCTCGCGCCCGACGGCCGGCGCATGTCGAAGTCGCTCGGCACCGGGATCGACCCGCTCGACATCATCGACCGCTACGGGACCGACGCGACCCGCTACGGCCTGCTCAAGAACTCGCTCACGCAGGACGTCCGCTTCTCGTACTCGGCGATCGAGGAGGGCGGCAAGCTCACGAACAAGCTCTGGAATGCCGCGCGCCTCGTCCTCCAGGCCGGCGCGAGGCCGGGACCGGTCAGCCCGACCTCACTCGAGGAGCGATGGATCCTCGCCCGGCTCGCGCAGGCCCAAACAGCGTACGAGCGCTTCCTGGGCGAGTTCGACTTCGCGCATGCCGTCGACGAGCTGTACCACGTCACCTTCGACGACTTCTGCGACTGGTACCTGGAGGCTGTCAAGCAGCGCCTCTACGACGGCGACGAGGCGGCGAGCACGACGGCGTTCGCCGCGCTGGAGCACCTGCTCGGGCTGCTGCATCCGGTGCTCCCGCATGTGACCGAGGAGATCTGGTCGCACCTCCCGGACCGGACGACGCGGCTGATCGTCGCGCCGTGGCCGGAGGCCGGCGACGCTGCCGGAGCCGACGCGCTCGATCGCGTCAAGGAGGCCGCGACGATGTTCAGGCGCTCGGGCGTCGCGCCTCCGCTCGAGGGCGACGAACAGCGGATCTTCGCGGCCGTCGTCAGGCCCGACCGGGCGAAGGTGAACGGCGATGTCGAGGCCGAGCAGGAGCGGCTGCGCAAGGAGATCGCCCGCGCCGAGGACATGCTCGCGAACGACGGCTTCGTCAGGAAGGCGCCGGCAGACGTCGTCGAGGGCATGCGCGAGAAGCTCGAGCGCTTCCGCCGCGAGCTCGAGTCGATCTCGTGATGCCGGCCGTGCGAATGCGAACCGATTGGCGTCGCGGGGCGTAGATCGGCGTTACACGGAGCCGCCGTCGGAGCACTCGCCGCGCGACACTCTCGGGGAGATGGCCCGGAGTGAACATGACGCCGGCGAGCACGTGCATTGGCTCGAGTCGCTCTCGCCGTGGCCCGAGGAGTTCGGGCTCGGCCGGATGCGCGAGCTGCTGGCGTCGATCGGCGAGCCGCAGCGGTCGTTCGACGCGATCCACGTCGTCGGGACGAACGGCAAGACCACGACCACGTTGCAGTGTGCGGCGCTGCTTCACGCAGCGGGGTCCTCGGTCGGCGCGTACATCTCGCCGCACGTCCGCGGCTGGGCCGAGCGGATGCAGGTGGACGGCGAGCCCGTCGATCTCGAGCGAGCTCTCGGGCGTGTCCGTGCACACGCGGGGGGAGCGACGCAGTTCGAGGTGCTGACGGCCGCTGCGTACGCCGAGTTCGCCGAGCGGAGGGTCGACGTCGCGGTCGTCGAGGCCGGGCTCGGCGGCCGGCACGACGCGACGAACGTCCTCGCCGCGCCGGTCGTCGTCCTCACGAACGTCGCCCTCGACCACACAGCGGTTCTGGGCGCGACCCGGGAGGCGATCGCGGCCGAGAAGCTCGCCGTTGTGACGCCCGGTGCGGTCGTCATCCTGGGTGAGCCGGAATGGGCGGCGATGGCGGAAACCATGGATGCGCAACGGATCGAGGTGCTTCCGGGCTCGAATCTCGGCCTCGCGGTCGCCGCTGCGGAGGCGTATCTCGGACGTCGTGTCGATCCGGCTTCGGCAGAGCGTCTCCGGATCCCGGGACGGCTCGAGCACCGCAGCGAGGACCCGCTCGAGATCTGGGACGGCGCCCACAACATCGCGGGGATCGGGTATCTCCTGGCGCGCCTGCCCTCGCAGCGCTACACGATCGTGGCCTCGATCCTGGAGGACAAGAACGTGAGCGCGATGGTCCGCGCCCTCTCGGCGCTCGGAGGCACCTTCGTCGCCACCCGCTCCACGAATCCGCGAGCGCTGTCTGCGGAGACGCTCGCGGCTGCCGCGCGTGGTCACTTCGAGCAGGTCGTGGCGGCGGACGATCCGGTCGACGCGCTCGAGCAGGCCCGGAATCTCGCCCACCCGGACGGAGCCGTCCTGGTCACGGGCTCGCTCTACCTCCTTGCGGATCTGTCGGCCCGGTCGGAGAAAACGTACGATGACGCGCGTCCGTGAGCGACTCAGTGTCTTCGCTTTTGCGGCGCTTCTTCTCGGCCTCTACGTCGGGCTCGCATTCGCCGCGGGCTGGGTGCTAGGCAAGGTCCTGCTGTGATCGGGGAGCTCTTCGGCGGGCTGCACGACTTCTTCCACTCGACCGCGTGGTACGCCATTCGCGCGGGGCTGGTCGTGTTCGTCGTCCTGTTTTGGATCGCGACCATCTTCTGGGTCTGGAAGGACGCACGGCGGCGGATCGTCGACCGCAAGCTCGTCGCGCTGGCGACGCTCTTCGGAGCGCTGATCCCCTTTCTCGGCCCGCTCGTCTACATGCTCTTCCGTCCGCCCGAGTATCTCGCGGACGTTCGCGAGCGGGAGCTCGAGATCAGGGCGATCGAGCGTCGGCTCGACAACCGGGAGCTCCGATGCTCGGTCTGCAATGCGGAGGTGGACTCGGAGTTTCTCGTCTGCCCGGTCTGCACGACCCGTCTGCGCCAGGCGTGCACGACCTGCGGCAAGCCGCTCGAGCCGGCCTGGCAGGTGTGCCCGTACTGCGAGACGCCCGTGCCCGGCGAGGCGGTGCCGCTTCGTCCTCCGGTGGCACGGAGGCCGCGGCAGCCGCGTCGCACGACGAATCCGTAGGGGCGCGGGTTAAGCTCCCGGGCCGCAATGGCCGTCGAGCAGACACTCATCCTCGCGAAGCCCGACGCCGTCGGGCGCAGTCTCGCGGGCGAGATCGTCGCCCGCTTCGAGCGGCGCGGCCTGAAGCTGCGCGCGGCGCGCCTCCTCGTCGCCACGCGCGAGCTCGGCGAGAGCCACTACGCCGAGCACCGCGAGAAGCCGTTCTTCGGCGAGCTCGTCGACTTCATCACGTCCGGGCCGACGCTGGCATTCGTGCTCGAGGGCGAGGGAGCGATCGCGACGGCCCGCAAGACGATCGGCGCAACGAACCCTGCCGACGCGGATCCCGGCTCGCTCCGCGGCGAGTTCGCCCTCGCCATGCCGAACAACCTCGTCCACGGGTCGGACTCGCCGGAGTCCGCGGCGCGCGAGATCGGCCTCTGGTTCCCCGATGGGCTCGTCTGAGGACGCGCCCGAAACCGCGAGCTCTGGACGAGGGCGAACGCCGAGTACACCGACAGCCGTGCGCGAGAGGCATGGCTGGCGGAGCCCTCCTGGGGCATCTGGCACCGGCCCGAGTCCGAGCTCGACGTGCTGGGCGACGTGGCGGGCCTCGATGTCGTCGAGCTCGGCTGCGGCACCGCGTACCTCTCGGCGTGGCTCGCGCGCCGGGACGCCAGGCCGGTCGGCGTCGACATCACGCCTGCGCAGCTGGCGACCGCGCGCCGCTGTCAGCAGGAGCTCGACATCGAGTTCCCGCTGGTCGAGGCGGATGCAGCCGAGACCGGGCTCCCGGCCGCGAGCTTCGACCTTGCGATCTCCGAGTACGGCGTCTCGATCTGGGTCGATCCCTACCGCTGGATTCCCGAGGCGGGACGCTTGCTTCGACGCGGTGGCAGGCTCGTCTTCCTCTGCAATTCGCCGCTCGTGATCCTCTGCTCTCCCGACGAAGGGCTGGTGGACGAGAGGCTGCACCGCCCGCAGCGGGGATGTGCCGCGTCACCTGGCCGGGCGAGGACGGCGTTGAGTTCCATCTCGGACACGGTGAGTGGGTCGACTTGCTGAGGTCGCACGGTTTCGAGATCGAACGTCTGATCGAGCTCTTCGCGCCCGAGGGGGCGGTCGATCACGATTACTACGACTTCGTCAAGTCGGAGTGGGCGAGCAACTGGCGGGCTGAGGAGATCTGGGTCGCCCGCAAGCGATGAGCGCCCCGGCCGCGCCTCCGATTGTCCTCGCCTCCACCTCGCCGCAGCGACCCGAGATTCTCACGCAGCTCGGGATCCCGTTCGAGGTCGTCGCGCCCGCCTACGACGAGGAGCCCGGGACCGGACCGCTCGAGCACGCGGCCGGGAAGGCCCGGTCGGTCGAGGGCGGCGATCGGCCCGTCCTGGGGGTCGACACTCTGGTCATCTGCGCCGGCGAGCAGGTCGGCAAGCCCCGCGATGCCGCCGAGGCACAGCGCATGCTGGAGCTGCTCTCGGGGAGGACGCACGAGGTGGTCTCGGGACTCTGCCTGCGCACCCGCGAGTGGGAAGAGCTTCACAGTGAGACGACAAGCGTGACGTTCAGGGAGCTGCGCCGGGGCCACCGGGAGCGCTACGTCGCGAGCGGCGAGTGGCAGGGGAGGGCCGGCGCGTACGCGATCCAGGGCCTCGGTGCGAGCCTGGTCGAGCGGATCGAGGGCGACTACCTGAACGTGGTCGGCCTCCCGGGCGCGCTTCTCGTCCGGCTGCTCGCCCAGCGCTTCCCGGGTGTCTACGGAATCGGCTGACCCGACCCGTCCTCGCTCGCCAGCGCCGCGCCTCGCTGGTCTCGAGGCGCCGCTTGCGCAACCCGATGGCCGCCGAAACCGCACCCCCACCCGTGGGTGGGGGCCGATCCCCCGCCGCCCTCGACGGCGAGCCTACCGAAGTACTTGTGACGAGAGGCCTACGGCCGTGTGCCGATTTCGTGCCAATGAACTCACAACGCCAGGAGGAAGATCCCGACGAAGACGAGCACCGAGCCTGCGACGCGCGGCAGCGCCACATGCTCGGCGAGCAGCCGGCCCGCAAGGAGGGTCGCGAAGACGATCGACGACGACCGCACCGCGAGCACCGGTGCCGCCGCACCCACCCGAAGGGCGAGCAGGCCGAGCGTGAACGACCCCACGTTCGCGGCCGCCGCTCCCACCGTCGCCGCGTTCAGCTCGCGGCGAAGCGGCTTCCAGCCGACGAGCGGCGGATAGACGAGGCACGGACCCGCCAGCACGAGGACGAAGTACGTGAGCGCCCCGGCGTGCTGGATCCCAGCGCGGTCGACGAGCGTGTACGCAGCGATCGATGCCGCGATCGTCACGACGAGGACGAGGGTGCGGGCGTCCCCGCGCCCGCCCAGCCCGCGCACCAGCACGACGCCCACTGCGACGAGGAGGACGCCTCCCACCTCTGTTGACGTGACGCCGTGCCCGAGGACGATCACCGTGAAGACGAGCGCCAGCACCGGGGCGAGCCCGCGTGTCAGCGGGTAGACGAACGAGAGATCCGCGGTCCGGTACGCGTAGGCGAGCCCGAGGACGTACACGGTCTCGAGCACGGTCGACGCGAGCGCGTACGGCCAGACCTCCGCGTCGGCATGCCACCAGGCGATTGCGAACGGCGCAGCGAGCGCGACCGAGAGCATGAACGTCGCCGCCGCAGCCGCCTGCACGTCGCGCGCCCGCGCCAGCAGCAGATTCCACGCCGCGTGGAGCACGGCGGAGCCAAGCGCGAGGGCTAGTGCAGAAGCCGGCACGGTAGAGTGGCCGCAGGTTCGCGGATGGGCATCTTCAACTACCTGACGGGTTTCGGCGGCCGGGACATGGCCGTGGATCTCGGGACGGCGAACACGCTCGTCTACGTCAGGGGCCGCGGAATCGTCCTGAGCGAGCCGTCGGTCGTCGCGATCGACCAGTCGACCGGCGACGTGCACGCCGTCGGACTCGAGGCGAAGCGCATGCTCGGCCGCACCCCCGGGACGATCAGCGCCATCCGACCGCTGAAGGACGGCGTGATCGCCGACTTCGACGTCACCGAGCAGATGCTCCGCCACTTCATCCAGAAGGTGCACCAGCACCGCTTCGCGCACCCGCGCGTCGTCGTGTGCGTGCCCTCTGGCGTCACGGGCGTCGAAAAGCGCGCGGTCGAGGAGGCCACGCTCTCGGCCGGCGCGAGACAGGCGTATCTGATCGAGGAGCCGATGGCAGCGGCGATCGGCGCGGGCCTGCCGGTCGCAGAGCCGACCGGGAACATGATCGTCGACATCGGTGGTGGCACGACCGAGGTCGCGGTGATCTCGCTGGGAGGGATCGTCGTCTCGCAGTCCTTGCGCGTCGGCGGCGACGAGATGGACGAGGCGATCATCAACCACATCAAGCGCGAGTACAAGCTGCTCATCGGCCAGCAGACGGCGGAGGAGATCAAGCTCGAGGTCGGGTCGGCGCACCCGCTGAAGGAAGAGGTGCAGGCGGAGGTGCGCGGGCGCGACATGCTCACCGGGTTGCCGAAGACCGTGATCCTGTCGAGCGAGGAGGTGCGGCACGCGCTCGAGGAGCCCGTCGCGCAGATCATCGACGCGATCAAGTCGACGCTCGACAAGACGCCGCCGGAGCTCGCGGCGGACATCATGGATCGCGGCATCGTGCTCGCCGGCGGCGGGGCCCTTCTGCAAGGGCTCGACCAGCGCCTGCGGCAGGAGACCCACATGCCGACGCACCTCGCCGAGTCGCCGCTGACCTGCGTTGCCGTCGGGTCGGGTCGCAGCCTCGAGGAGTTCGAGGCGATGCGAAACAGTGCGCGCGCACGGGCCCGCAGCAGGCGGAACGGCCGCGGCCGCTAGTCGCGGCGGCGTCACAGACCCCTCTCGAGCTCGGTCCGACGGCGCACTCCCCACCCAGGGTGGGGAGTCGTTCCCGCCGCCCTCTGGCTACGACGCTACCAGCCAGTCGTCCCCGCAAACGTCACGGGACCACGCCAATTCGGTGAAAAGACTGCGACCCCGTCCGGCCGCGCATCCCGTCGCTCGAGGGCTCGACGTCGCTCGAGGGCTTGACACCACTGGAGCGTAAGTATAGACTTACGGTAAGTGAATACTTACCAAGAGACCACCCACCAGGAGACGACGTACCGGGCGATGGAGGCGCTGGGTGATCCGACTCGGCGGGCCGTCTTCGAGCGTCTGCGGACGGGGCCGCTGGCCGTAGGCGAGCTCGCGGCGGGGCTACCTGTCTCGAGGCCGGCGGTCTCCCAGCACTTGCGGGTGCTCAGGCAAGCCGGGCTCGTGAGCGAGCGCCGCGAGGGCACGCGACACATCTACAGCGCCGACCCGCGCGGGCTCGCCGAGCTCCGCGCCTACTTCGAGGACTTCTGGGCGAACGCCCTCGCGGCGTTCAAGGAAGAGGTCGAGAAAGGAGCATGATGCAAACGGTGACCGACCTGGCGATCAGGCGTTCCGTCCACGTCGATGCGAGCGTCGAGCACGCATTCGAGGTCTTCACGCGTCGCATCCACACGTGGTGGCCGCTCGAGACGCACTCGATTCGCGCAGGCCGCGAGGAGCGTGCGCCGGAAGAGCTCTACCTCGAGCTTCGCGAGGGTGGGCGGTTCTACGAGAAGACCGGCGACGAGGAGGCGAGCTGGGGCACCGTGCTGGCCTACGAGCCGCCGCACCGGATCGTGCTCGAGTGGCACGTCAACCCGGCGCATCCCGCCACCAGGATCGAGGTCAGGTTCGCGCACGACAACGGTGGCACGCGGGTCGACCTCGTGCACAGCGGCTGGGAGCAGTTTGCGAGTGACGAGACGCGCTCGAACTACGCAAGCGAGAACGGCTGGACGACGGTGCTCGGCTGCTTCGCCGACGCTGCAAACACCGCGTAATCCGTCTTGTGGGCACGGTCCGCCCGGCCTTCGGTGCGGTCGGGTGGGCCGTCGCCTACACTTGGTGCGCTCGTGCCTCGCAACCGGACCGCTCGTGTCGCGGTGCTGGGTTCATCCGTCCAGCGCGCCGCGGCCTCCGGCTATCCCTCGACCCGCTCGAGGCCCCTCAGGCGCAGAATCGTCGTGGGGTTCCTCGTCGTGCTCTCGCTCGCCCTGATCACGATCTCGTTCCGCTCGGACGCCCTCGACCCGGTGCAGAGCTTCGGCGCCTCGGTGCTCCGCCCGTTCGAGATCGCTGCGAATCGCGTCGCCCGACCGTTCCGGGACGCCGCTGGCTGGACGAGCGATCTCGTCCACGCGAGGTCCGAAAACGAGCGTCTGACCCGCGAGGTCGAGGCACTTCGCCGGCGGGCGGCCGAGGCCGAGGCGGCGCTGCAGCAGAACGTGCTGCTCCAGAAGCTGCTCGCGTACCAGAATTCCCCGTCGTTCCCGCGCGACTACGACACCGTCGCGGCCAGCGTCCTCACGAACCCGACGCCGTTCGACCAGACGGTGACGATCTCGGCCGGCTCGAACCAGGGCGTCGAGGTCGCGGACGTGGTCGTGACCGTGGGCGGCCTCGTCGGCCAGGTCACACGGGTGTTCGCCAACGTCTCGCGCGTGATGCTGATCAGCGACGCAGCGAGCGCGGTGCGTGCCGTCGACGCCAACAACCTGGCGGCGGTCGGCATGCTCGAGCACGGGAGCGGGAGCGATTCGCTCGTGCTCAGCCGGGTCGGCAAGGACAAGAAGGTCGAGCCCGGGGACAAGATCATCACCGCCGGCTCGCCCGGCGGCAGCGAGCTGCCCTCGATCTACCCGCGCAACATCCCGATCGGCGTCGTCACGAGCGCGGACCAGAGCGAGACCGACATCTTCAAGCGCATCCAGGTCGAGCCGTTCGTCGACCTCTCGTCGCTCCAGTCCGTGCTCGTGCTGGTTCCGAAGCCGGAGCAGCAGGCGAAGAAGCCGGCGAAGTCAAGGCCGAGACGCTGACGGTCGACGCCCTCAAGGCCACGCTCGTCCTGTTCGTCGCCGTCCTCGTGCAGGTCTCCGTCCTCTCCGCGTACTCGCCGCTCGGAGGAACGATCGACATCGTGCTCGTGACGTTGCTGTCGCTGGCGCTACTGCGCGGCTCGGTGTTCGGCGCGATCGCGGGCTTCGGCGCCGGTCTCCTCATCGACACCGCGTACCTCGGCACGCTCGGCTTCACATCCCTGCTCCTGACGCTCGCCGGCTTCTGGATCGGTCGTTACGGCGAGACGACGGCGCGGGATCGTCTCCACGCCCCGTTCCTTTCCGTCGCTGTCGTCACGGTGCTCTACACGCTCGGTGCGCTCGCGTTGCGCTTCGTGCTCGGGGACCCGGCGCCGGCAGGGGCCGTGCTCTCCGGCCTCGCGGCGTCGGTGCTGCTGAACCTGCTCGTGACGTGGCCGATCTACGCGCTCATGCGGCGCATGTTCCCGCCGGTCGTATTCGGCGACCGCGTCCACGACGTGAGGCTCCTTGCCTGAGCGCACGCCGCCGTCGCGCCGCTTCCTTCCGCCTGATCCGCGGGTCGAGGAGCCGTACAGGCTGACGCCGCAGATCGCGCTCCGGATCGCGATCCTCGGCTTCCTCGCTCTCGCCCTGTTCGCGGTGCTGTTCCTGCGGCTGTGGGCACTTCAGATGCTCTCCGGCGACAAGTACCGCGCGCAGGCGAACGAGAATCGCGCGCGTACGATCCGGCTCGACGCGCCGCGCGGCACGATCATCGATCGCGAGGGGCGCGTGCTCGTGCGCAACGTGATCGGCACGAGCGTCGAGCTGTGGCCGGCCGACCTGCCGAAGAACCGCGAGGCGCGGCTGGGCGTCCTCCGCCGGCTCGCGATGGTCGTTCGCATTCCGGAGCAGCAGCTCCTCGAGCGGCTCCGCCAGCATGCGGGCGATCCGCTGACCCCCGTCGTCGTGCGGCGCGGGATCCGCGACGACCAGTACTGGTACATCAAGGAGCACCAGAGCCAGTTCCCGGGGGTCCAGCTCGCCGAGACCTTCCTGCGCAAGTACCCCTACCGGTCGCTCGCCGCGCACCTCCTCGGCCACGTCGGCGAGATCAACTCGCGCGAGCTCGGACGGATGAAGCGTCAGGGATACAAGCTCGGCGACGTTATCGGCCAGGCCGGTGTCGAGACGAGCTACGACCGCTACCTCCGGGGGCAGGACGGCTCTGCGCAGCTCACGGTCGACTCCCGCGGCCGCCCCACGAGCGCGATCGAGGTGACCGAGAACCCGCAGCCGGGCAACACGCTACGGCTCACCCTCGACATCAGGCTCCAGCGGACGGCCGAGGAGGCGCTCCGGTACGGGATCGCCCGCGCGCACCAAGCCGGCGCGTGGGCTGCGGACGGCGGCGCGATCGTTGCGCTCGACCCGCGTGACGGCGCTGTGCTCGCCCTCGCGTCGTATCCGACGTTCGAGCCGTCGGTCTACGTCAGCCGCGACCCGCGCAAGCTCGCGCCGCTCCAGAACGAGGAGGTCGCCCGCGAGGAGAACCACCCGGGGCTGAACCGCGCGCTCTCCGTCACCTACCCGCCCGGCTCGACGTGGAAGCCCGTCACTGCTCTCGCCGGGATGCAGGAGCACATCCTGTCGCCGTACTCGTCGCTCCTCTGCTCGCCGAGCTTCACGGCCTACGGTCAGAAGTTCGACAACTGGACGCCGTACGTCAGCCAGTGGATCGAGCTTCCGTCGGCGCTCGCCCAGTCGTGCGACACCTACTTCTACCAAGTGGGCCTCGGCTTCTACGAGCTGCCGCCGGAGCGCGGCCATGCGCTCCAGCAGTGGGCCTCGCGCTTCGGGTTCGGGGCCCCGACCGGCATCGACGTCGGGCCCGAGTCGGCCGGGCTCGTGCCTACGCCGGAGTGGCGTTGCGAGCATTTCGGGGGGCCGCCGTGCCAAGGCTACGTCGACCGCATCTGGAAACCGGGCTACTCGATCCAGCTCGCGATCGGCCAGGGCGACCTCGACGTGACGCCGATCCAGATGACGCGTTTCTACGCCATGCTCGCCAACGGGGGCCAGATCGTCACGCCGCACCTCGTCGAGGACGTCGAGCAACCGTCGAGCGATCCTCGCTCCCGGCAGGTCCTGCGCCTGTTCGCACCCGCGCCGCCGACGCAGAGCGGCGTCGATCCGGCGGCGCTCGCCGTCGTCAACCGCGGTCTCGTCGAGGCGACACATGCGCCCTACGGCACGTCGTCCGGAGTGTTCGGCGCGTTCCCCGTGCCGATCGCCGGGAAGACGGGCACGGCCGAGAAGCTGATCAGCCTGCCAGGGTATCCGGAGCGCCTCAAGCTCGACCAGTCGTGGTGGTGCGGGTACGGGCCGATCGACTCGCCCACGATCGCCGTCTGCGTCGTGATCGAGAACGGCGGCCACGGCGGATCGGCGGCTGCACCCGCCGCTCTGAAGGTGTTCGAGAAGTACTTCAAGAAGCGCGGCGTCATGACGGATCACCCATCGGACTAGCGAGATGGCGTTCGAGGCAGTCGACACGCGTGCCACCGGCCTTCGCCCGCGTCAGGAGGAAGGCCCGGGGACGCTCTCTTTCGTCGCGCGGCTCGACTGGATCCTCCTCGGGGCCGTCATCGGGCTCGTCGCGTACGGCCTCGTCGCCATCGCCGGGATCACACGGCACGACCCGGGCGACCCGGTCGGCCGTCAGGCCTTCTTCGTGGGCGTCGGTGTCGTCGCATTCGCCGTCACGACGGTGCTCGATCCGGCGCTCTACCGCCGTTTCAGCCGCTTCATCTACGGTGCGACGCTCGGGCTGCTCCTGTTCGTGCTCGTCGCGGGCGCTGCGACGCGCGGCTCGCGACGCTGGATCGATCTCGGCTTCTACCGCTTCCAGCCGTCCGAGCTCGCCAAGGTGCTGTGCGCGCTCGTCCTGGCGGCATTCCTCGCCGATCGCGCGAAGCGGATCAACGAGCTCCGGACGCCGCTCGGCGCGATCCTGCTCGCGGCGGGGCCGATCGCGCTCGTGTTTGTGCAGCCCGACATCGGGACCGCGCTCGTCTACACCGCGCTCCTCGCCGCTGCGCTGTTCGTCTCGGGCGTGCGCTGGCTCCACCTCGCGGCGATCGGCACGGTGGCGCTGATCGTCGTCCTGGCCGTGCTCTGGTGGCTCCCGGCCGGGGGGATCAACGTCCTCAAGCCCTACCAGGCGGCTCGTCTGACGGGCTTCACGCATCCCGACTCTGATCCGCGCGGCGCGACGTACAACATCAACCAGTCGATCACGGCCGTCGGCGCCGGGGGCGTGCGTGGGCGCGGCGTCGAGGGCGCGACGCAGACACGCCTCGACTACCTGCCCGAGCACGCGACCGACTTCGCCTTCGCCTCGCTCGCCGAGCAGCGCGGGTTCTTCGGGGTGGCGATCCTGCTTCTCCTCTATCTGCTCGTCGTTTGGCGCGGGCTGAAGATCGCCGCGAATGCGTCCGACCTCTTCAGCGCGATTCTCGCCGGGAGCCTCGTCTTCGCGTTCCTCTTCCAGGTGTTCGTCAATGTCGGGATGGCGATCGGGGTCGCGCCGATCACCGGCATCCCGTTGCCGTTCGTCTCGATCGGCGGCTCGGCGATGATCGCGAGCCTGGCCACGATTGGGATCCTGCAGGCGATTCACGCCCGTGGGCGACGGAGACGCATGTGAGCCGCACGAAGCTGAAGCCTCAGTCGATGCTGGCGATCCTGCGCGAGGTGCGTGCGGGCACCGGCGAGCGTCGGCCGCTCGTCGTCGACGGCGCCCGCGAGCTCGTGCCGCTCCTCGTGCGCGAGCTACGCGAGGGCGGCGATCCCTCCGCGGTGCGGGAAGGCGGAAACGCCGAGGGCGCCTTGGCGCTTGTCTGGATCGGCAAGCCCGACCACGAGCGCCTTCGCGCGGCCTCCTCGGCCGGGGTCCCGATCATCGGCGTGACCGACGGCGAGAGCCTGCCGTACGTCCTCGACACGTGCCTCGTGCTCGTCGAGGCGGGCCTGGGGCTCCCGGTCGACGAAGTCGTCCGGGTAGTCGCCCGTCGGCTCGGTGCGCGCGGGACTGCGCTCGCGTCCCGGCTGCCTCGCCTTCGCGAGGCGATCGTCGACGAGCTGATCCGACGAAGCGCGCTCCAGAACGCCGCGATCGGGGCGGCAGTCTGGGTCCCCGGTGCCGATCTGCCGGCGCTGACGCTCAATCAGATCCGGCTCGTCCTGCAGATCGCACACGCATACGGCAAGGAGGTCGACTCCTCGCGCCTTCCCGACCTCGTCGGTGTCGTCGGGGCAGGCCTCGGCCTCCGCGCCGTGGCACGCCGGCTCGTCCGGCGTGCTCCAGTGGCGACCTGGGCCTCGAGGGGAGCCGTCGCGTACGCGGGGACGGTCAGCGTCGGCGAGGCCGCCAGGCGGCGGTTCGCGCTTGCAGAACCCGCACTCTGAGCTCGGTCCGTCCGACGCCGGTCCTACGCTCCGACGCAATGACCGCGCTGGGCAGCCGGGATGCGCTCGAGATCCTGCTCATCGAGGAGGCCGATGCCTGGTTCGAGTACCTCGATGCAACGCGGGGCCACACCGCGATCGGCTATGGGGAGATCGAGCCATGGGCCTGGGCCAGGCTCAGCCAGCGCTTGCGCGCGATCCACGCCCGTCGGGCTCAGCTCGCGCCGGCGGCCGCCGAAGCTGCCTGAGCCGCGCCTTGATCGGCCGGGTGTCGGAGCGCTGTCAGTCCCGCTGCTACTCTGGCGACAGGCCCATGCCTAGGTCTTTCTCGTCCATCCACGCCGCGCGCCCGACCGAGTTTGGGCAGCGCGCGCACGCGCTTAAGGAGATTTCGTTTGCCACTTCGCTGGTTCCGTCGTCGCAAGGAGCAGGTGGAGCAGGCGCCGTCAGAGGCAGCCGCTCTCGCCCTCGTAGAACCTGAAGCACCCGCCGTCGCGGGTCCGGCCGAGCGGCCGGACGCGGACGGACAAGTCACAGTCACCACCCCCAAGAAGCGCCGCCGCGGCTCTCGCGGTGGGCGCGGGCGAAAGAAGCAGGTGCCCACAGCGCCTGCGGTCGGTGAGGAGACCGAGGAGAAGCCCGCACGGCGAGAGGCCGCGGCGGGGCCCGAGGCGAAGCCGGAGCGCAAGCGCGCTCGCGACGGAGCGCGAACGCGCCCGCCGCGGCGCACTCCGCCGCGCCGCGCGCCGCTTCCCAAGGCGAAGCGCGAGCTGCTCGTCTCGGTCGATCCGGGCGAGAAGCGCGTCGCGATGCTCGAGGACGGCGTCGTCGCCGAGGTGTACCTCGAACGACCCGATCAGCGGTCGATCGCGGGCAACGTCTATCTCGGAACGGTCGACAACGTCCTGCCCGGGATGGAGGCAGCCTTCGTCGAGATCGGTCTCGAGAAGAACGGCTTCCTCTACGTCGACGAGATCGTCGGCCCCGAGCTCGAAGGTCGTCGCGGCGCCCGGAAGATCCAGGACCTGATCCAGCGAGGCCAGACGATCCTCGTCCAGGCGGTCAAGGATCCGATGAAGACGAAGGGCGCACGCCTCACGACCGAGATCTCGCTTCCGGGCCGTTTCGTCGTCTACGTCCCCCACGGCGACGGGCAGGGAGTCTCCCGCCGGCTCGAGGACGACGAGCGCAACCGGTTGAAGGCGATCGTGAAAGAGATCGCGCCGAAGCAGGGAGGCGTGATCGTCCGCACGGCCGCCGAAGGCGCCTCCGCCGAGGACATCGCTCGCGACCTCGACTTCCTGGTGCGCCTCTGGAAGACGATCGAGACGCGCGCCAAGTCGGCCAAGGCGCCGGCGCTCATCTACCAGGAGGCCGAGCTGCCGCTCCGCGTCACGCGCGACGTCTTCATGGGCGACTTCGAGCGGCTGATCGTCGACCACGATCGCACGCACAAGCGGATCGTCGGCTACCTGAAGAAAACCTCGCCTCACATGGTCGAGCGCGTGTCGCGTCACAAGGACCGCACTCCGCTGATGGAGGCGTTCGGCGTCGAGCAAGAGGTGCGCTCGACCCTCAGCCGGCGCGTCGACCTCCCGTCGGGCGGCTACCTGATCTTCGACTACGCCGAGGCGTTCACGGTGATCGACGTCAACACGGGCCGCTTCGTCGGGTCGCGCTCGAAGAAGTCGGGGGGACGCCTCGAGGACACGATCACGCAGAACAACCTCGAGGCGGTAAAGGAGGTCGTACGCCAGCTCCGCCTGCGCGACGTCGGTGGGATCATCGTCATCGACTTCATCGACATGGCGAACCCGAAGAACCGCGAGCAGGTCGAGGAGGCTCTGCGTCAGGAGCTCGAGCGCGATCGCACGAAGACGTACGTGGTCGAGATCTCGCCGCTCGGCCTGGTCGAGATGACGCGGCAGAACGTGACCGACGGGCCGCGCGAGGTGATGACCCGGAAGTGCCCGACCTGTGCAGGTGACGGGATCGTCGTCTCCGAGGATACGACCGCGGTCGACGTCGAGCGCAAGCTGCGCTCGCTCATCACCCCGGGCTCTCGGGCGAAGGCGTACAAGGTCGAGCTGAACGCGAAGATCGCCTCACTTGTCGTCGGGCCCGGCGGGTCGCGCCTCCGCGAGCTCGAGGAGCTCACACGTCGCCGCTTCTTCCTGGTCGGCCTCGACGACGTGCACCTCGACCACTTCCGTCTGCTCGATCGCGGCACGGTCGAGAAGCTCGCTCCGGACACCCCGTTCGAGGTCGGGCAGGAGCTCGACGTGAAGCTCGGTGAGATCGGCCTCTACGACCCGAGTGCCGGGGTGGGGAAGCTCAAGGACCACGAGATCTGCGTCGGGGACGCCGCAAGCCTCGTCGGCAAGAAGGTGCGTGTGCGCGTGACCGCGGTCATGGACGGCGTCGCCTATGCCGAGCTTTTGACCGCCGGTGCCGAGTCCGAGCTCCCGATCACCGCCGAAGCGGAGGCGGAGCGGCCGACGCGTCCGTCGCGTCGGGTCGGCACGCAGAAGGGGGAGGAGGCGCCGGACGCCGTGGCCGAGCCGACGGGCGAGCCCGATGCCGAGGAGGCGCCCGCCGCGAAGCCTGCCCGCAGGAAGGCCGCGACGGCGACCGCAGAGACTGCGAAGAAGCGTGCGGCGCGAAAGCCGCCGAAGGACGTCGTGCCCGGGGAGGCAGCTGCAGTCGAGGAGGCTCCCGAGAAGGCAGCGTCCCGGACGCGCAAGCGGAAGCCGGTCGAGGTCGCGGTGGACGCGGTCGCCGGGCCGGAGGCTCCTGAGCTCGAGGACGCGGAGGAGCTCGACGCCGTCGCGGCCGACTCCGAGAGCGACGCGCCGCCCAAGAAGCGCACGCGCCGGGGGAGTCGGGGTGGCAGGGGACGCAAGCGGAAGACCGCTGTTGTCGCCGAGGTCGGCGACGGCGAGGAGCCGGCGGTCGCATCCGAGCCCGAGCCCGAAGCCGAGCCGGACGAGCAGGAGCAGCTCCCGTCGCCGGTGATCCACGTCCCGGATCGCGATCTGGGCGAGGATGACTCCGACTCGTCGACGAACGGCGACGGCCTGACGGAGCCGAAGAAGCGGACCCGCCGCGGAAGTCGGGGCGGACGTGCCCGCAAGCGCAAGCCGGTTGCCGCCGTCGCGACCGCATCGGATCTGAGCGGGACGAGCGTCGAGGAGGCAGCGCCGTCGGGAAACGGCTCCCCCGAGTGGGAGTACACGCCCATGAGCGAGTGGGACAGCTTCGACGGTCGCGAGGGCTGAGCTCCCGCCGATCGGCACCGCCCAGCGGCTACACTTGCGCCGCTCGCGGGCGTTCTGCCCGCGTTTTCCACGCTTATGGACTACGCAGTCATCAGAGTCGGGAACAAGCAGCATCGCGTGCGCGACGGCGAGACGCTCGTTGTCGATCGCGTGTCCACCGAGGAGGGGAAGACGTTCCAGCCGGACGTCCTCCTCGGCGGTGACGGAGTCAAGGTGACCGTGACGGTGGTGGCCCACGAGCGCGGGCCGAAGATCCGCATCGGGAAGTACCGTCGCCGGACGGGCTACAAGCGCCACACGGGCTTTCGCGCGGCGACGTCGCGGATCGAGGTCTCCTTCGGCGGTGCCAAGGCGAGCTCGAGGACGAAGGCCGAGACGCAGCCGAAGGAAGAGTCCGCGGCGAAGCCCGAGGCTGCCCGCGCGGTCGACTCGGCTCCGGGCAACGTCCCGGAGGGCTACGAGGAGATGACGGTCGCGGCGATCACGAAGGCTGCGAAGGGTTGGGACCATGCAGAGCTCGAGGCCGCGCTCGCGTACGAGCAGGACCACGCCGCGCGCAAGGGCGCGATCGCGGCGCTCGAATCCGCGCTCGCAAAGGACGAGGAGGACGCCTAGAGATGGCACACAAGAAGGGTCTCGGCTCGTCGAAGAACGGACGCGACTCCAACCCTCAGTACCTCGGCGTGAAGATCTTCGCCGGCCAGGACGTGAAGGCGGGCCAGATCATCGTCCGCCAGCGCGGCACGAGGTTCCGCCCTGGCCCGGGGACCGAGCGCGGCCGCGACGACACCATCTTCGCCACTCGTGACGGCAAGGCCGAGTTTCGCCGGAGCGGCGAGCGCCGCCTCGTGTCGGTCGTCGAGCAGGCCTAGGGTCGGCCGCCGCCTCGCGCGGCGCGTCACACTGCGAGCATGTTCAGCGATCGCGGGCAGATCCACGTCAAAGCGGGACGCGGGGGCGACGGAGCGCTCTCGTTCCGACGGGAGAAGTACGTCCCGAAGGGCGGGCCCGACGGCGGCGACGGCGGCGACGGCGGCGACGTCGTGATCGTCGCCGACCCGGCGCTCCGCGACCTGTCGGCGCTGAGCAGGCGACGGAAGGTCACGGCGGGGAAGGGCGGCGCGGGGCGGGGTGCCCGCAAGCATGGCGCCGACGGCAGCGACGTCGAGCTGCACGTCCCGGTCGGAACGCAGGTGCTCGAAGACGATGCGCTTGTCGCCGACCTCGCCCATTCGCATGCGCGACTCGTTCTTGCCCGCGGCGGACGCGGCGGACGCGGGAATGCGCGCTTCGTCAGCTCGACCCGACAGGTGCCGCGCTTCGCCGAGGTGGGGATGCCCGGCGAGGAGCGCGACCTCGAGCTGCGGCTCAAGCTGCTCGCGGACGCCGCGCTCGTTGGACTCCCGAACGCCGGCAAGTCGTCGCTTCTCGCGCGGATCTCGAACGCCCGCCCGAAGGTCGCCGAATACCCGTTCACGACGCTCGAGCCGGTCCTCGGGACGGTCGACTCGCCCGACGGCCGTCAGCTCGTCGTGGCCGACGTCCCGGGGCTGATCGAAGGCGCGAGCGAGGGCGTGGGCCTCGGCCACGAGTTCCTCGCGCACCTCGAGCGAGCACACACGCTGATCCACGTGATCGACGCATCGAAGCCGGTCGAGGATCAGTGGCGGGCGATCGACGCGGAGCTTGCCGCGTACGGCGCCGGTCTCGACGCCCGCCCGCAGATCGTCGTGCTGAACAAGATCGACCTCGTCGCAGCGCCGCCGACGCTCGACGTCGTGGACGGGCGCGTCCGAGCGACGTTCGCGGTCTCGTGTGCCACGGGCGAGGGCATCGCCGATCTCCGGCGACGCCTGTTCGCTCTCGTACCGGACGTGCCGCCCGCGGAGCCGGCCGAGCAGGAGATCGCCGACTTCCTCGTCTACCGGCCGCAACCACGGGCGCGCCCATGGCGCCTGCTGCGAACCGAGAGCGGTTTCCGCGTGGTCGGCCGGCCGCCGAGCGAGGAGGAGCTCGAGCGGGCGCTCCTGGCGGCGGGCGCACGAGTGGGCACCGAGGTTCAGGTCGGCGATGAGAGCTTCGAGCTCGCCCCGTGATCGGTCTCTTCGGCGGCGCGTTCGACCCGCCCCATGAGGGGCACGTTGCGCTCCTCTGTGCCGCCCGAGAGGCATTCGGCCTCGGGAAGGTGATCGTGATCGTCGCCGCGGACCCCGCGCACAAGCTCGTCGAGACCCCGGCGACCTCGCGGCTCGAGCTCGCCCGTGCGGCATTTCCGGGGGAGGAGGTCGTGCTCGACGCGCACCCGCGGACCGTCGACCTCCTGCGTGAGCGTCCCGAGTGGGACGACTCGATCTTCCTCATCGGGGCAGACGAGTTCTGCGACTTCCCGAGCTGGAAGGAGCCGGACGAGGTGTTGAGGCTCACCCAGCTCGGCGTTGCGACGAGACCGGGCTATCCGCGCGAGCGTCTCGAGCAGGCGCTGGCCGGGCTCACGAGGCCGGATCGCGTGCGCTTCTTCGATCTCGAGCCACAGCCGGCGGCGTCGAGGGACGTGCGGGCGCGTCTCGAGCGCGGCGACGAGGTTAGCGGCGTGATCCCTCCAGCCGTGCTCGAGATCATCGAGCGGGACGGGCTCTACGGACGCGAACGCCGGTACACTCAACCGGCTTGACGTCGATCGAACAGGCCCGCCGCATCGCGGCGCTCGCGCAGGAGAAGCTCGCGAGAGACGTCGTCATTCTGGACATGCAGCCGGTGTGCACGTACACCGACTACTTCGTCGTCTGCACCGGATCGAACCCGCGGCAGACGAAGGCGATCTGGGACGAGGTGCACGCGCGGATGAAGCGTGACGAGCGACTCCTCCCGCGCTCGGTCGCCGGCGAGTCGGAAGCGACCTGGATCGTCGCCGACTACCTCGATGTCGTTCTCCACGTCTTCACGCCCGAGGCGCGCGACTTCTACCGGCTCGACGATCTGTGGGGCGACGTCCCGCAGGAGACGCCCGAAGCGGCGTCCGCCTGACCCGGCTAGACTGGGCCGAACCCAGGGCCCATAGCTCAGCTGGGAGAGCGTCGCGCTGGCAGCGCGAAGGTCGCCGGTTCGAGCCCGGCTGGGTCCACTCCCTGAGTGTCCCCGATGGAACGGGTTGGCGGGGGCCGACGCCGTTCGCTACGTGCCCTTTGTAGCCATGTCCAGTTCGGACACTGGTGCGCCGGGTGCCACCCGGTCAGGATGAAACGTCTCACTCTCGGCACAGAGCCGTGACCCGGCCGTCACACCTTGCCCGGTAGGTTTTCCGAAAAGACAACAGGAGGTGTGTGCGATGTTCAAGGAACTGACCGCCGAGCTGCTCGATCTCACGGCGACCGTGCGCGGCGAGGCAGGGGAGCATTTTGCGGCGTCCGTCGACTGCTGCTCTTGTTGCTGCTGCGCGTGCCTGTGGATCTGCTTCTGAGGATCCGGCATCCCGACGTGGGCAACAGGGTCGTCTGAGTGCGCGCAGCCGTTCCGCAACGGCCGCTGCTCGCGCCCTGGTACCGCATCGCCGACGACGGGGAGCGGCTCGTGCTCGAGTTCGCCCAGCGCGTGGTGCTGCTCGAGGGTGCGGCTGCGCGGAAGCTGTTGCCACGGTTGCTTCCGCTCCTCGACGGCACGCGAACGGCCGAGGATCTGGCCGGGTACCTCGGATCGGCCGTGCGTCCGGCGATCGACCGCGCCCTCGAGACGCTCGCCGAGCACGACTTGCTGATCGAGGGGCCCGACGCTCCGCCGGCGAGCCGCCGCGCCGCGCACGTGGTCGCCGCGGCCTACGGTCTGGAGCCGGCCGATGCGGTCCAGCGATTGGGAACGGCGGTCGTGGGGGTCGTCGGCTCCGCTCCAGCAGGAATCGAGATCGCACGCCTGCTGCATGCAGAGGGCGTCGCCACTGTCCTCCTCGCGGAATGGAGCGGCTCGACGGCCGCCGATCTGCTGGTGGTGTCCCCCGAGGCGGACGAGGTCGACGCATTGCTTGCCTGGAACCGACATGTCCTCGAGGAGCCGCGACGATGGCTCCCCGTGCTCCCGTTCGACGGTCGGATGGCGGCCATTGGACCGCTGATCGTCCCGTGGGAGACGTGCTGCTATGAGTGCCTTCTTCGGAGGCGAGCGGCAAACCTCGAGTACGGCGAGCTTCTCGCCGAGATCGAAGCGGTCCCGGTCGCGGCAGACGGAGGCGCACTGCTCGGGCGCCTTGCGGCGTGCCTCGCCGCCCACCTGGTCATCCGCTGGGTGATCGGTCGCGATACGGCTGTCGCGGGCGTGCTCTACGCCCTCGAGACGCGGCCGGGACCCAGGATCACCGAGCATCCGGTTCTGCGCGTGCCACGGTGCCCGGCCTGCTCGCCCGTGGAACGACGGCCCTCGCCGCTTCCGTGGCACGAAGCGAGGGCCGCATGACGGTCGAGCTCCCCTCACAGCTGCGACGGTCGTGCTCGCCGTACACAGGCATCGTTCGCTCACTGGACGAGTGTCTGCCGGCCTCGAGCGAGCCGGCGCTGTTCCGATTCTCCTGCGCGGTCGCTCGCGGCCGCTGGCTGCTCGGATCCTCGCTCGATCATCTCGCGGGCGTCGGAGGGAGCGGCCGAACGAGGGCCGAAGCGTCTGCCGCGGCGGTCGGTGAAGCACTCGAGCGCTACTCGGCGACGTACGTTCCGCACGAACGGCTCGTCACGGCCTCGGCGGCCGAGCTCGGAGCAGAGGCCGTTGATCCGCGAAGGTTTGCTCTCTTTTCCGAACGGCAGTACAGGACAGTCGGCTTTCCGTTCCAGCGCTTCACGCCGGACTCGCGGATCCCCTGGGTGCAGGGCTGGGCGATCGACGACCGGCGTCCCGTGTGGCTTCCGGCAGAGCTCGTCTTCCTCGGCGAGGTCATCCCCGACGGCTCCCCACGGATCGGCTACTCGACGAGCAGCGGGGCCGCGTGTGCCTCGGATGCTGGTGAGGCGCTGGCACGCGGGCTGTGTGAGGTGCTCGAACGGGACGCGTTCATGATCGTGTGGGCGAATCGCCTCTCGCTTCCGCTGGTCGATACGGAGGGCGACGAGCGTCTCGCCGAGCTCGAACGCGAGCTGTTCGCCGCCGCTGGGCTCCGGCATTCGGTCGTCGATCTCTCATGCTTCCACCGCTTGCCGAGCCTCCTCGGAGTCGTTCGTGCGCCCGAGGGGTTCCCGGGCGCTCTGGGTCTCGGGGCCGGGACGTCGGCGACAGTCGAGCGCGCGTGGTGGAAAGCCCTTGCCGAGGCCTTCGCATCCAGATCGGCAGGTGCCAAGCTCGAGCTGATCGACACGCGACCGCTCGACGACCCGGATGCCGTCGTGTCCTTCGAGTCTCACATCAGGTACTACGCGGATCACTCGCATGCAGCGACGACGGCGTTCCTTGACGGCGGTGGGGAGAGGACTGGCGCGGCGGCGATTCCCGAGCTCGACGGCGTGAGCGCCGACGAACATGCGGCCCAGCTTTCGGCGCGCATCGAGACAGCGGGCTCCACGGCGTATGCCGTCGACGTCACGTCACCAGACGTGCGTGAGCTCGGGCTTTCCGTGGTCAAGGTCGTCGCTCCAGAGCTCTGCTCCCTCGACGTGGTCCACGTCGCGCGGTTTCTCGGTGGCCGGCGGCTGTACGACGTGCCGGTTGAGCTCGGCCTGCGGTCCAAGCCGCTCACCGAGGACGAGCTCAACCCCGAGCCCCATCCGTTTCCATGAGCCGTCCGAGTCCCACCGCCGAATTCGCGTCCTTCGTCCACGGACCTGCCGGCGTGGCGCTCGACGATCCGGCCGAGGTGTTTCACGAGGCGTCGCGGCTCTACCCTCACGTGGCACCGGGCCGCTTGACCTCGATCCTTGCTCTCGCGACCAGTCCAGAGCTCCAGCAGACGGTGGCCCGGTCGAGCCGGACGCACGCCCACAGGACGACGGTCGAGCTTCCGGCGCCGGCCTTGCCGGGCATCGCTCTCGGCGACGTGCTCGCACGGCGTCGCTCCAGTCTCCCGGCCGAACGAGCGCAACTCCGGCTTGCCGACCTCTCCGTGATCCTCGGCACGAGCTATGCGGCCACGTCTCGCGACCCCGACGGGTTGCGCCGACCGGTCCCTTCCGCCGGCGCCCTGTATCCGCTCGAGCTGTACGTGCTCCCCCTCGCAGTCGAGGGCGCGGAGTCGAGCGTCCTGCACTACAACCCCTTTCGCCATTGCCTGTCGCGACTCGGCCCGGTCGACCCCGCCGGGATTCGGGAGTCGGTCGTAGACGGCGATCTCGTCGATCGCGCATCGGCGCTAGTCCTCGTGACGGGCATGTGCTGGCGCTCGCGCTTCAAGTACGGCGCCCGCGGCTACCGGTTCGTGCTGCTTGAAGCCGGCCATGTGGTCCAGAACATGGTCCTCGCTGCCGCCTTAGTCGGCCTCGCGACGCTTCCCCTCGGTGGTTTCTACGATCGCCGTCTCGACGAGCTCGTCGGCGCCGACGGGCTCGACGAGGCGTCTCTCTACGGCGTCCTTGTTGGAGGACGAGGCTGACCGCTCGCACGTTTGTCTGGCTGCAAACGGGCGCCGTCACAGGAATCGCGCTGGGCCTCCTGCTGGTCCTGTCGCCGGGACAACCGCAGGTACGTCTCTCCTTGCCCGTGGCGTCAGCGATCGGCGTGGCCGTCGGTGTGGTCGTGTATCTGATCTTCACGCGACGGCGCCCTCGGCTGCCTCGACGCCGGCCGGTTTCCGCTCTCGTCGCGAGGCACGGCATCCTCGGTCTGTGGGCGCTTAACGAGGAGATCGTCTGGCGGCGGGTGCTGCTCGGGGAGCTACTCGCGAGCGGCGTTCTCGTAGCCCTCGGCGTCAGCACCGTTGCCTTCGCACTGACGCATCGGGCCCGCCTGCTTCATCTGGGGACAGGTGCGGCCTTTGGTGGGCTCTACCTGGCCACCGGTGTGCTGTTCGCCAGCGTTGCTGCGCACTGGGTATACAACGCCCTCGTTCGCTCCTCTCTCGAGTGGGGCCCGATCCGGAGCGGGCGGCCACCGTGATCGCTGCGATGCTCGATCGGGTGACGAAGCGGTTCGGGCCGGTGACCGCCCTCGACGACGTCAGCTTCGCGGTGGACGAGGGCGAGTGCGTCGCGCTTCTCGGGCCGAACGGTGCGGGGAAGTCGACTGCGCTGGCCGTCCTGCTCGGCCTGCGGACTGCCGAGAGCGGGCGGGCGTGCCTTTTCGACGCCGATCCGCGGACGTCGGCCGCCCGGAAGCCGATCGGAGTGGCGACGCAGGAGACGGCCTTCCCGCTAACGCTTCGTGTCCGGGAGCTGATCGACCTCGTCCGGGCGCACTATCCGGAGCCGTTGCCGGCCGCGGCGGTCTTCGAGCGCTTCGGGCTCGTCTCGCTCGTCGAGCGGCAGCTCGGCGGTCTTTCGGGTGGAGAGAAGCGTCGAGTCGCCGTTGCGCTCGCGTTCGCAGGCGGCCCTCGACTTGTCGTTCTCGACGAGCCGACGTCCGGACTCGATGTCGAGTCACGTGGTGCGGTCTGGGAAGCGATCGGCGCTCACGTGGAGGGTGGAGGAACGACCCTGTTCACGACCCATCACCTCGACGAGGCCGAATTCCTCGCCGGCCGCGTCGTGCTCCTCGAGGCCGGCACGATCGTGGCCGACGGATCGGTTGCCGAGATCAAGCGTGCCGCCGGCTTGACAAGGGTCAGGTTCCGCGCACCACCGGGCATGACTGTCGACGGGGCTGTGCGAGACGGGCCGTTCGTGCGGATTCTGGCGACTGACGGTGGTGAGGTCGTCACACGGCTCGTTCAGTCCGGTGTGCCGCTGGACGATCTCGAGGTCAGGCCGCTCACGCTCGAGGAAGCACTCGCTCTCCGGAGCGCCGACCGATGAGGCTTGCCGCGCTCCACGCCAGGGCGATGACCGTCGAGCTTGCCCGCTACCCGGCCTACGTCGTGCCGACGCTTGTCTTTCCTTCCGTGTTCTTCCTCTTCTTCGCGGTCCCGGGGGACGAGGCGGGCGCGACGGCGAGAATGGCCACCTTCGCCGGCTTTGCGGCGATCGGCGTCGCCTTCTTTCAATTCGGTGTCGGCATCGCGGTCGAGCGAGCTTCCCCGTGGGAGGCGTACCTCCGCACGCTCCCGATTGGCGTCGGCACGCGGCTCGGCGCACGCCTTCTCTCGGCGTCGGCGTTCGCCGCCGTCGCAGCTGGAGGGGTCTTGCTCGTTGCCGTGGTGACGACCGGCGCCGAGCTTGCGCCACTGCGCTGGCTCGGGCTCGGAACGGCGCTGCTCGTGGGCACGGTGCCGTTCGCGCTCCTCGGAATCGCGCTCGGCTACTGGGTACCTGCGCGTGGCGCGCTGCCCGTCGCGAACCTGCTCTACCTGAGCCTGGCGTACGCGGGGGGTCTCTGGATCCGTCCGGCCGACCTGCCTCCGGCAGTTCAAGACCTCTCGGAGGTCCTTCCGACCCGGGCGCTTTCCGACGCGCTCGTCGCAACGACTTCGCAACCTGCGGTTGCCTGGAGATCCTGGCTCGTGCTCGCCGGCTTCGGAGCGCTGTTCGGGCTGCTTGCCTCCTGGGGGTACCGGCGTGACGAGGGGAGGAGGTTCGGCTGATCGGCCGGGTCTTCATCCGCCTCACAAAGTGGCTCATTGCGGGTAGTGCACATCTGCTCGCGGGTCGCCTACACTTGGCTTCCTCGAGATGTGGGAAGTCGTCTTCATGCTGCTCATCCTCAAGCTCCCGCTCGTGTACGTATCCTGGGTTATCTGGTGGGCGATCAAGTCGGAACCCGAGATCGGCGCCGAGGGTGGAGGCGACCGCGCCGATTGGAGGCCGTGGCAGAGGCCCTCCGGGCCGCGTCCTCGACGAGGAGGGCCACACGGGAGCAGAGTGCGCTCACGGACTGTGCGCGCTGAGCGGCGCCGGTCGCCGTCGACATGAGCGGCAGCCGAACCGCGGACGCGGTGGCGGGCGGCCTTGTTGCGCTCGCCCTCGTGGCCGGAGTCGTCCAGATCTTCTTCTGGCCGTTCGTCTTCGCCGCGATCGCAACGCTTGCATTGCTGACGGCGATCGTCGTGAGTCCGAAGCACCACCGCCTCTATGGGCTGGCGACCGCTCTCGCTCTCGTTGGCTTCGTGGTGGGGACGGCCATCGCTGTCGTCACGGACAACCCGCTCTACTGACCTGCTTGCCCGGTCCAGAGACGCCCGGCAGGATCGGCGGCGCTGGTACAAAAGAGGGCGATCGTGATGCATGACGTCGACGGCGTCAACGCCGGGTATGCGCACCTGCTGCTCGATGAGTACCTCGAGAACCCCGAGGCCGTCCTGCCAGAGTGGCGCCAGCTGTTCGAACATGGAAGCGCCGATGAGGTAACGGCGGCGCTGCCCGGCCTTGCGCGGATCCTCGAGACGCTGCCGCGAGACGGAGACCGAGCACCGAACGGCAACGGGAGCGCGACTGCGACCGAACGGCCCGCGCCGACCGCTGTCCCGGACGCCGAGCTGATCGGCGCGGTCGCAGCGGCGATGGCGCTCGTCAAGGCGCACCGGATGCACGGGCACCTCGCTGCCAGGCTCGATCCGCTTGGCTCCGAGCCCGTCGGTGACCCAGCACTCGACCCGATGAGACTCGATCCGCAGCTGACGCTCGAGCTCCAGGCGCAGATTCCGACGTCGGTCCTTCGCATCCACGTCGGAGGCGACACGCTTGCCGAGGCGTTCCCGCGTCTCCAGGAGACGTACTGCGGGGCGATGGCGTACGAGATCGAGCACATCGGTGCGCACGAGCAGCGCGTGTGGCTTCGCAAGGCGATCGAGTCCTGGCGCTACCGCAAGCCGCTCGCGCCCGACGAGCAGCGTCGTCTCTACACACGCCTTTGCGAGGTCGAGGCCTGCGAGCGCTATCTCCGGCGCTCCTTCCTGGGACAGAAGCAGTTCTCGCTCGAAGGGGTCGATGTACTGATCCCGATGCTCGACGAGGCGCTCGAGCTCTCCGCTGCGTCCGGAGCGCACGAGGCGGTTCTGGGCATGGCTCACCGTGGTCGTCTGAACGTCCTCGCCCACACGCTCGGGCAGCCGTACGAGAAGATCCTGCGCGAGTTCGAGGGTGAACGGATGATCGAGGTCGTCGCTGCGGATGCCGAGAGTGGCACGGGCGACGTGAAGTACCACCTCGGCGCACGCGGCGTGCGCAACACGGCGGCCGGCAAGATCGGTGTCACCCTCGCCGCGAACCCGAGCCATCTCGAGGCGGTCGATCCGGTCGTCGAAGGGCGAGCGCGAGCGGAGCAGACCGACCGCTCGGCCGGCTTCGGGATCCACGATCCCAGCGCGGCGATCCCGATCCTGCTCCACGGCGACGCGGCGTTTGCCGGTCAGGGCGTGGTCGCCGAGACGCTCAACCTCTACGCGCTCGAGGGCTACTCGACGGGCGGGACGCTGCACGTGATCACGAACAACCAGGTCGGCTTCACGACCGATCCAGAGCAGGGCCGCTCGACGCGCCACTCGTCCGATCTGGCGAAGGGCTTCGACGTCCCGATCGTGCACGTCAACGCCGACGATCCGGAGGCGGCCATCTCGGCCGTCAGGCTCGCGCTCGCCTACCGGTCGCAGTTCGGCCACGATGTCGTGATCGACCTCGTCGGCTACCGTCGCTTCGGCCACAACGAGCAGGACGAGGCGGCCTACACCCAGCCGTTGATGGTCGAGCAGATCGCGCACCACCCGAGCGTGCGCGAGCTCTACGGGGCGAAGCTCGTGGCCGAGGGCGTGATCACCGCCGACGAGGCCGAGGCCCTTTCCGACGCGGCCGAGGAGCATCTGCGCCAGGCCCACGAACGGCTCAGGGCATCGTTCGGGCAGGTCGTACCTCCCGCGGTCCGGGACGAGGCCGTGCCGCGCGAAGGCGCCCGAACGATCGACACGCGGGTGGACGCAGATCGCCTGCGGAAGCTCAACGAGGAGCTCCTCCGCGTGCCGGAGGGCTTCACTGTCCACCCGAAGCTGGTGCGTCAGCTCGAGCGCCGCCGGACCGCGATCGAGGAGGGCACGATCGACTGGGGTCAGGCCGAGGCGCTCGCGTTCGCGTCGCTCCTCGTCGACGGAGCGCCGATCCGGATGACGGGCCAGGACACCGAGCGCGGAACGTTCTCCCAGCGCCACCTCGTCCTGCACGACGCAGAGACGAGCGAGCGCTACACGCCGATGCAGGAGCTCGAGGAGGCACGCGCCGCGTTCGAGGTCTACAACTCACCGCTCTCCGAGTTCGCGTGCCTCGGGTTCGAGTACGGCTACGCGACGGCGGCGCCCGAGACACTCGTGCTCTGGGAGGCGCAGTTCGGCGACTTCGCCAACGGCGCCCAGACGATCATCGACCAGTTCATCTCGAGCGGGCTCGCCAAGTGGGGCGAGAGCTCGCGCCTGACGTTGCTCCTCCCGCACGGCTACGAGGGCAACGGCCCCGAGCACTCGAGCGCGAGGCTCGAGCGCTTCCTCCAGCTCGCCGCGCAGGAGAACATCCGGATTGCCAACTGCACGACGTCCGGTCAGTACTTCCACCTCCTGCGCCGCCAGGCTCTGGATCGAAGCGGTCGGCCGCTCGTCGTCGTGACGCCGAAGGGACTGCTCCGACTGCCCGAGGCCGCCTCGACCCTGACGGATCTCTCGAGCGGCGCGTTCCGGCCGATCCTCGACGCGAGCGTCGAGGACAAAGGCGCGGTGCGGCGCCTCGTGCTGTGCTCGGGCAAGGTCTACTACGACATCGTCGGTCACGAGGTCGCGAGCGGGGTCGAGGGGATCGCGGTCGCCCGTCTCGAGCAGCTCTACCCGTTCCCGGTCGGCGCGGCCCACGATCTCGTCGACTCCTACCAAGAGCTCGAGGAGATCGTCTGGGCTCAGGAGGAGCCGCAGAACATGGGTGCCTGGCGCACGATCCGCCACCGGCTCGAGGAAGCGGCGGGCCGAACACCGGTGCGCTTCGTCGGACGCCCATGGCGCGCGAGTGCCGCCGAGGGCTATCCGACCGCTCATGCGCTCGAGCAGGACCGGATTGCCCGCGCCGCGCTGGCCGTCTGACCGCGGGCTCCGAGCGGGTTATCTACTTGCGCTTGCCGGCGTTCTTGCCGGCCTTGACCGCCGATTTCACCAGCTTCGGGCCCTGGGTTCGAGCCTGACGAAGCAGCACCTGGCGATGCTGCGGCGGGATGCGCCGCCAGATGTCCCACGCGGTCAACGCGACCGTGAGCGGGCCTGCGCGGCGACCGAAGCGGGCGAGTCCAGCCATCGGCTGGATTGTCGCTGCAGAAGGGCGTTCTGTAAAACGGGAACCCGTCCGGGTCGCCGGGCGGCACGGCCGCGGCGCGCTCGTCGCGCTGCGATCGGGACGGCAAGGCGATAGACTCCCGCGCTGGAGACGAAAGGCGTGGAGCAGGAGGACGCGTGCCCGTCGAGACCCCATCGTTGTTCGCGCAGGTGATCCAGGAGCATCTCGAGCTGAAGCGCAGGAACGCCGCGCTCGAGCACGAGATGCCGATCGAGCGGTACCTGAGCGAGGATCCCTTCGAGAACCACCCGCTCTTCAAGACCGAGGAGCAGGCGCGCGTCGAGGACACGATGGACGGCGTGCAGTCGATCGAGGACGAGCCGACGGCCCTCGACTGGCCGACCTCGGAGGACACGTTCGTCGACACGCCCACCGAGATCGCGCCGGCGCCCGAGAGCCCCGATGGGGACGTGACCGAGGAGGTCTCAGACGAGAGCCTCTGGTCGCGCTCGCGCGACTTCGACTGGGGCGACTGAACGCGGCTGCGGCCGCCCTGCGGCCGCGGTGACGAGGCGCGTGCCGGGCCCCGGATAGCCTGTGACGCATGCCCGAGCTGAAGACGTCCGCCGCGTACACGCCGACGGGCGACCAGCCGCAGGCGATCGCGCTTCTCGCCGAGGGCCTCGAGCAGGGCGAGCGCTACCAGACGCTGCTCGGGGCGACCGGTACCGGCAAGACGGCCACCATGGCGTGGATCATCGAGCAGGTCGGAAAGCCCGCGCTCGTGATCGCCCACAACAAGACGCTCGCCGCCCAGCTCTGCAACGAGTTTCGCGAGTTCTTCCCCGGAAACGCCGTCGAGTACTTCGTCTCGTACTACGACTACTACCAGCCCGAGGCCTACGTCCCTCAGGCCGACCTCTACATCGAGAAGGACAGCTCGCGCAACGACGACATCGACCGCCTGCGTCACGCGGCGACGTCGAACCTCCTGACGCGGCGCGACGTGATCATCGTCGCCTCGGTCTCGTGCATCTACGGCCTCGGCTCGCCGGAGGAGTACGAGCAGAAGGTGGTCTTCCTCACAGTGGGCGAGGAGCAGGATCGCGATCTCGTCCTGCGCAAGCTGGTCGACATCCAGTACGCACGCAACGACACGCTGCTCGGCCGCGGCCGGTTCCGCGTCAAGGGCGACGTGCTCGAGCTCCAGCCGGCCTACTCGGAGACCGCATACCGGGTCTCGTTCTTCGGCGACGAGGTCGAGGCGATCACGCACTTCGACCCCCTGACGGGCGAGGTGCTCTCGCGGCTCGACACGATCACGGTTTTCCCGGCCACCCAGTACGTGACCTCGAAGCCGACGATCGAGCGGGCCGTGGTCGAGATCAAGCACGAGCTCGCCGAGCAGGTGAAGCAGTTCGAGTCCGAGGGGCGCATGCTCGAGGCGCACCGCATCCGCCAGCGCACCGAGTACGACCTGGAGATGATGCAGGAGCTCGGGTTCTGCAACGGGATCGAGAACTACTCGCGGATCCTCGACGGCCGGCCGGCGGGCTCGGCGCCGCACACGTTGCTCGACTACTTCCCGTCCGACTTCGTCGTCTTCGTCGACGAGTCGCACCAGACGGTGCCCCAGATCGGCGGCATGTACGAGGGCGACCGCTCACGCAAGCAGACGCTGGTCGAGTACGGCTTTCGTCTTCCCTCGGCGCTCGACAACCGGCCGCTGCGCTTCGACGAGTTCCTCGCCAAGGTGCCGCAGCTCGTGTTCGTGTCGGCGACTCCGGGCCCCTGGGAGCTCCGGCAGTCCTCGCGCGTCGCCGAGCAGCTGATCCGGCCGACCGGGATCGTCGACCCGGACGTCGACCTCCGGCCGACGCGCAACCAGATCGACGACCTTCTGAACGAGATCCGGCATCGCGAGGAGCGCGGCGAGCGTGTCCTCGTGACGACGCTCACGAAGAAGATGGCCGAAGACCTGACCGACTACCTGCTCGAAGCCGGCGTCAAGGCGAGGTACCTGCACTCCGAGATCGACACGCTGGAGCGGATCCAGATCATCCGCGACCTGCGGCTCGGCGAGTACGACGTGCTCGTCGGAGTCAACCTCCTCCGCGAGGGGCTCGACCTGCCCGAAGTGTCGCTCGTCGCCATCCTGGACGCCGACAAGGAGGGCTTCCTCCGCGGTCAGACCGCGCTCGTCCAGACGATCGGCCGCGCCGCCCGGCACGTGAACGGCAAGGTGCTGATGTACGCCGACAAGTACACCGAGGCGATCAGGTTCGCCCTCGACGAGACCTCGCGGCGGCGCGAGAAGCAGCTCGCCTACAACGAGGAGCACGGCATCACGCCCGAGTCGATCCAGAAGGGCGTGTCCGACATCGCCGAGTTCCTCTCGCTCGAGGCGCCGCATGTTCCCAAGCGATCGCGGCGCGGACGCCGGGTGGAGGGCCTCGATCGCGCCGAGCTCGAGAAGCTCGTGATCACGCTCGAGGAGGAGATGTACACGGCCGCCGAGGAGCTCCGGTTCGAGTACGCGGCGAAGCTCCGCGACGAGATCAAGGACCTGCGGCGCGAGCTCGTCGCGCTGGCCGAGAACGCTGCCTTGTAGCTCCGGCGCCTTGGCTACGCTCTCGGCGTGAGGCGGCTCTCCGCATGGCTCCTGGCGGTGCCCCTGATGGTTGTGGGCACGCAGGTGGCGCACGTCCTCGCCTACCGAATCGCGTATCCGGAAGCGACGGTGCGGTGGCGGGAGCTCATGCTCACCGGCCATCACTACACGTCGTACGCGCCGCTCGTCCTCGGCGTGATCGCCGCGATGCAGGTCGTCGGGCTCGGCGCCGTCGTGGCAGATGCGTGCCGACGTGGCCGGCCGAAACCGGTGCCGGCGTGGGCCTTCGCGCTCTTGCCGCCGCTCGGCTACGCGCTCCAGGAGGTCACGGAGCGCTGGGTCGCCGGCGCGAGCGACGTCTGGCTCGTCGTCCAGGAGCCCACGTTCCGCATCGGCCTCCTGCTCCAGTTGCCGTTTGCGCTGCTCGCATTCGTGCTCGCGCGGCTCCTGCTTCGCGTCGCGCGGTCGGTGGGTGCCGCCCTCGCGCCGCAGCCGCTCCGGCTCCGCAGGCCGCTGCTCGTGCTCCGGGCGGCCGAGCGTGTCGAGGTGCGGCGCTCGCGCATGCTCGCGTCGGGACGCACGACGCGTGGGCCTCCGCTTCCAGCGTGTTGACGTAGCTCCAACTCCGTACACACAACACACTGGAGGTTTCCGATGCAGCGGCTCTGTGCAGTCGCGCTCGCGGGCGTCGTCGTGCTCGTCGGTTCCGGCGTTGCGTCCGCGCACGATCGCGAGACGTCGAACGGCGTCACCGTGACCGTGCACTACGACCCCAACGACGAGCCGATTGCCGGCGAGCGATCGACGCTCGTCGTCGAGGAGGTCGAGACCGGCTCGAAGTTCAGCTGGGCCACGTGCAACTGCACGTGGAGGATCTCGAACTCGAGCGGCGCCGTCGTGTTCAAGGGACCGGCGCGCCCGAGGACGCCGTTCGTCTTCCCGGCGGCCGGTGCGTACGAGCTCACGCTCGCCGGTCGCGTGAAGGCGACGAAGACCCGCTGGCGCTGGTTCAAGATCAACTACGCGATCCGGGCCAATCCGCCGTCGTCGTGAGGCCTCCGCTCAGGAAAGGACTCGAGACCTGTGAAGAAGCTGATCTCCTTCGCGGCGGCCGTAGCAGCCGTCGCCACCGTTTGGGCTCCTCTCGCCGGCGCGCACGCGACGGTGAATCTCATGCTCGGCCAGCCACTGACCGCGTCGACCGCAACCTGGTTCCTGCGGGTGCCGAACGAACGGCCGAACAAGTCGACCTTCAAGGTCACGATGTCCGTGCCGGCGGCGATCCAGCAGTCGATCTCCGTGCGCCAGGCCCCCGGCTGGACGGTGACGCTGACCCGCGAGGACACGGGCCAGAAGGATGGCGAGGGCGTTCCGATCTACAACGTGACCAAGGTCACCTGGCAGGCCCAGAAGGGCAACCTGATCTACCCCGGCATGTACGGAGCGTTCGAGTTTCGCTTCCGCGCTCCGTCCACTCCGGGGCAGCTCTGTTTCGCGGTCGACCAGGTCTACAACGGATCGGCGAAGGGGATGGCGGCCGAGACCGTGAGCTGGTCCGGGCCCTCCGGCAGCGCAACGCCGGCGTCGTGCGTCAACATCACCGCCTGATCCGCGTCCTGACGGCCGTGCTCGTGGTCGCGGCGTGGGCTCCTGCTTCGGCAGGGGCCCACGCCGTCGTGCAGCCGTCGGCATCGCGACCGGCCGATCTCCAGCGCTACACGCTCACCGTCCCGAACGAGCGCGGCGTGCCGACGGTGGCGGTTCGCATGGAGGTTCCCGACGGGATCGGCCTGTTCCTCGTCGACAGGAACGAAGGCTGGCGGACGCGGATCGAGAAGCGCAACGGCCAGATCGTGGCGGTCACCTTCGACCGCGGCACGATCCCGCCGGACTACTACGAGACGTTCCAGTTCATCGCGAAGAACCCGGTCCAGGAGGGCACGATCGTGTGGGACGTCGAGCAGTCCTACGAAGACGGCGAGGTCGTGAGCTGGACGGGGCCACCGGGCTCCGACACGCCGGCCTCTCGCACGGAGATCAGGGAGTCGGCCGTGCCCACCGACCTGGTCGACGTGGAGAGCGGGGCGGCCACAGCCACCGCCACGGGCACGGCGTCGGGCTCCGGTGGAACGAGCCACGATACGCTGGCGCTCGTGCTCTCGGGCGTCGCGATCGGGCTCGCGCTGCTCGGGCTCACGGTCGCGCTGCTCCGGGGGAGGCCGATCGCCTAGATGATTGATGCCACGGATCGTCTGCTGCGGGGCGCGGTCTGGCCGCTCTGGGGCTGCACGACGGGCACTCGGCGATGCTGGAGCATCGGCGAGTGCCCGGCGTGACGAAGCGCAGCTCTTGCGGGAGCCGGCTCCGCCGGCTGCTGCAAGAGCAAGCGGCCCCAGACTCGCCAGATCGCGCATCCGGCCACGCGAGGACGTGGCATCAAGCATCTAGATGACGTGCCTACAGAGGTTGTGAACGGCTGAGGGTTCTATCCGGCCCTCCTTCGAGGCTGTGGGTCTCGCCAAAGACCTGACCCGAAGGAGGGCTCGGATGATGTTCCACCGTAACGCGAAGCTCGGACTGGCCGGCCGCTACGCGCTCGTGAGCGCGATCGGTGAGGGGATGACGTTGAAGGCGGCCGCGGCCGCCTTCAACGTTTCGCCGGCGACGGCACACCGCTGGTGGCATCGCTGGCTCGAGGCGAGCGAGGAGGCGCGGAGGACGCTGTCCTGCCTGTTTCGATCGCTCCAGCCGCCCGCGTCGCTCACCTCAGCAGCTCGCGCCCGAGCTCGCCGAGGCGATCTGCGCCTGCCGCTTGCGGACCGGCTGGGGTCCGCGTCTGGTCGCGGGTGCCACCGGCTTCTGCCACTCGACGGTCTGGAAGGTGCTCAAACGAGCGGGCCTCTCGCGTCCGCCACGGCCAGAGCGTGAGCCGGCCAACCGCTACGAGTGGCCCTGTCCCGGCGACCTGCTGCACATGGACACCAGCGAGTACGCCCGCTTCCAGCGTCCCGGCCACCGCGTCACCGGCGACCGCTCAAGCCAGGATCGCCAACACCACGACGGCGTCGACGTCGTGCACGCGATCATCGACGATCACTCCCGCCTTGCCTACGCCGAGATCCACCCCGACGCGAAACAGGCGACCGTCGCTTGCTTCCTCGAGCGAGCAGTCCGCTTCTACGCCGAACACGGGATCACGCCGCGGCGGCTGATGACAGACAACGCCTGGGCCTATGCCCGCAGCCGGCTCGTCCGCGAACTACTCGCCCAACACCAGATCCGCCACCTCACGACCAAGCCCTACCGGCCGCGCACCAACGGCAAGGTCGAGCGCTTCCACCAAACAATGGCCCGCGAATGGGCCTACGGCCTCGTCTACCGATCACACCACGACCGCGCCGCCGCCCTGCCACACTGGCTCCACAACTACAACACCGCGCGGCCACACAGCTCACTCGGAGGCCGACCCCCGATCAGCCGCATTCACAACGTCCGTAGGCAGGACACCTAGAGGCCCGGCGCCGAGCGCTCGTCGCCGGGCGCGCCGTCGAGTGGATCCGCGCCGCGCGGGAAGTCTCGTACCGCCGTCAAGCCCCAGCCGCCTGCGCGCCAGATGTACGTCTCGATTCTGATTCTGCGCTCGTCGGCGCTGTGGACGAGCACGCCTCGCGCTTCTCCGCGGCGGTGAGGGCGCGGCTGGCCGAAGCCTGGGGCGGTCGCAACGACGACGCCGCGCGCGGCGCCGTCGATCACCTCGAACTCGTGGCGCTCGCAGACCGATGCCTGGTGGACGTGCCCGCCCAGGATCAGCTCGGCGCCCGACTCGACGAGCCGGTCGAGGACCAGCGAGCGCCGCGCGACGGGCCGCTTTCGCGTTCGCCAGGGGGCGCTCACGAGCTGGTGATGGAGCACGACGACCCGCAGCGCCTCGGGTGAGGAGGCGCGCAGATGCGACGTCGCGGTCTGGAGCTGCCCGTTGCGGATGCCTCCCGACTGGTGGCGCCACGGCCGGACGGAGTTGAGCCCGACGACATGGAGCGACTGCTCCGTGTGGACGGGCTCCGTGGTCTGCCAGTGGCGCTCGAACTCGCGCCACGGTCGGGTGAAGCGACCCGGGAGCGTCTGCGGAATGTCATGGTTACCCGGGACGACGACGAGTGGCCGGCCGAGGCCCCGGAGGAAGCGTGCCGCCTCGGCGTGCTCGGCGGCGCGACCGCGGTGGGTCAGGTCACCGCTCGCGACGACGAGCTCAGGATCGACTTGCTCGACGAGCTCCGCGAGCGAGCGTTCGACGGCCGGCTCGGGGGGCGCTCTCCGCGCGCCGAAATGGAGATCGGACACGTGGAGGATGCGTGTCGACACCGTCGAAGCAGGCTACAGTGAGCCACGTGGCACCAGAGTCTGCGAACGAGATCTTCGACGACCTCTATCTCGGCGTGCGCGCCGGCGGCGCGCTGCGGAAGAAGCGGCGTGGCGAGACGCTGACGCGAGAGGAGCAGGAGGCGCTCGGCCACTGGCGCCGGCTGTCGGCGTGGCGCAAGGGCGTCGCGATCGGCGGCTTCGTCGTCGGCACTTTCGGTCTCGGCTTCACGCTCGGCGGCCTCGTCTTCGGTCGCTGGCGCAAGGCCTAGGCAGCCTTCGCCCGCGCCGCCTTCCGGCCGCGGCGCTGTGGACGAAGAATCCCCGAAGATGCGCGCATCCGTCACACATTCGGCCGGGCGCAAGCTGTAGCGTCAGCCGCCGAGGGCGGCGGGAACGGCTTCCCCACCCTGGGTGGGGGTGCGCGGACGAACGTCCGTTCGCTCGATAGAATGGACGTCCATGGCCGCCGAAGAGCTCGTTGTCCACGGCGCCAGGGAGCACAACCTCAAGGACATCACCGTCCGGCTCCCTCGCAACGCTCTCATCTGCATCACCGGGCTCTCCGGCTCCGGGAAGTCGAGCCTCGCCTTCGACACGATCTACGCCGAGGGTCAGCGCCGCTACGTCGAGTCGCTCTCCGCCTACGCGCGCCAGTTCCTGCAGATGATGGAGAAGCCCGACGTCGACTCGATCGACGGGCTCAGCCCGGCGATCTCGATCGACCAGAAGACGACCTCGCGGAACCCGCGCTCGACGGTCGGCACGGTGACCGAGATCTACGACTATCTGCGCCTGCTGTACGCGCGCGTCGGGCGGCCCCATTGCCCCGTCTGCGGCCGGCCGATCGCCGGCCAGTCGATCGACTCGATCGTCGAGCAGATCCTGGCGCTGCCCGAGGGAACGCGCTTCACGGTCAACGCGCCGGTCGTGCGCGACCGCAAGGGCGAGTACCGCGAGCTCTTCGAAGAGCTCCGCAACGAGGGGTTCACGCGCGTCAAGGTCGACGGGGAGCAGCACCTGCTCGAGGAGCCGCCGGCGCTCGACAAGAAGTTCAAGCACACGATCGAGGTCGTCGTCGACCGGCTCGTGATGAAGGAGGACCTGCGAACCCGCCTCACGCAGTCGGTCGAGACCGCGATCGCGCTCGCCGAGGGGCTCGTGTCGATCGACCTCGTCGACACGAACGAGTCGCGCACCTACTCGGAGCGGTTCGCCTGCCCGGAGCACGGCGTCTCGCTGCCCGAGCTCCAACCGCGGATCTTCTCGTTCAACTCGCCGCACGGCGCGTGCCCGCGCTGCACGGGGCTCGGCGCCCAGCAGGAGATCGACCCGGACCTGCTCGTCCCCGATCCGAGCCTCTCGATCGCGGAGGGGGCGCTCGTGCCGTGGGCGGTGGGCAGCACTGGGTTCTACGAATCGGTGATCCAGGCGATCGCAGAGCGGTACGAGATCGACGTCGACCGGCCGTGGAACGAGCTGACCGAGCAGGAGCAGGGCTACTTCCTCCACGGCACGAACGGCGACAAGGTGTACGTCGCGTACCGCAACCGGATGGGGCGTCGGCGGTCCTACATGCTCACGTTCGAGGGGATCGTCGCCTCGCTCGCTCGGCGCTACCGCGAGACCGACAGCTCGACGCAGCGCGAGCGGATCGAGGAGTACATGTCGTTCCGGCCGTGCCCCGTCTGCAGGGGCGCGCGCCTCAAGCCCGAGGTGCTCGCCGTGACCGTCGGCGAGCGCAACATCCACGCGTTCACGAAGCTCTCGGTCACGGGGGCGCTCGCGTTCCTCGAGGGACTCGACCTGACTCCGACGGAAGAGCTGATCGGGTCGCGGATCGTGAAGGAGATTCGCGAGCGGCTGACGTTCCTCGACAACGTCGGCGTCGGCTACCTGCAGCTCGACCGCGCCTCCGCGACGCTCTCCGGCGGCGAGGCACAGCGTCTGCGGCTCGCCACCCAGATCGGCTCGCAGCTCGTCGGCGTCCTCTACATCCTCGACGAGCCGTCGATCGGGCTCCACCAGCGCGACAACGACCGGCTGATTCGCACGCTCGAGCGGCTCCGCGACCTCGGGAACACGGTGCTCGTCGTCGAGCACGACGAGCAGATGATGCGCAGCGCCGACTGGCTGGTCGACATGGGCCCCGGCGCGGGGGAGCACGGCGGCCACGTGGTCGCCGAGGGCTCGGCGGCGAAGGTGCAGCGCAGCAAGCGCTCGGTCACCGGCCAGTTCCTCGCCGGCGCGCGCGAGATCGCCGTCCCCGAGCGCCGTGTCCACGACAACGGCTCGTTCTCGGTCCGCGGCGCTGCGCAGCACAACCTGAAGGGCATCGATGTCGAGTTCCCGGTCGGCAAGTTCGTCGCTGTGACGGGCGTCTCGGGCTCGGGCAAGTCGACGCTCGTGAACGAGATCGTCTACAAGGCGCTCGCGAACCGGCTGCAGAAGGTGCGCGTCAAGCCGGGCGAGCACGAGGCGGTCGAGGGGATCGAGGCGTTCGACAAAGTGATCGAGATCGACCAGCGCCCGATCGGCCGCACGCCGCGCTCGAACCCGGCGACCTACACCGACCTCTTCACGCACATCCGCGAGCTCTACTCGCTGACGCCCGACGCGAAGGTGCGCGGCTACAAGCCGGGCCGCTTCTCGTTCAACGTCAAGGGCGGCCGCTGCGAGACGTGCAAGGGCGACGGCCAGATCAAGATCGAGATGCACTTCCTGCCCGACGTCTACGTACCGTGCGAGACGTGCAAGGGGCGCCGGTACAACCGTGAGACGCTCGAGGTCCGCTTCAAGGGCAAGACGATCGCCGACGTGCTCGAGATGTCGGTCGAGGAGGCGCTCCGGTTCTTCGCCAAGATCCCGAAGATCCGCCGCCGGCTCCAGACGCTGCACGACGTCGGCCTCGACTACATGACGCTCGGCCAGCCGGCGACGACGCTGTCGGGCGGCGAGGCGCAGCGCGTGAAGCTCGCCGCCGAGCTCTGCAAGGTCGCGACCGGGCGCACGCTCTACATCCTCGACGAGCCGACCACCGGCCTGCACTTCGCGGACATCGAGAAGCTGCTGGAAGTGCTGCAGCGCCTCGTCGACACCGGGAACACGGTGCTCGTGATCGAGCACAACCTCGACGTGATCAAGCAGGCCGACTGGATCGTCGACCTCGGTCCCGAGGGCGGCGAGGCCGGGGGCGAGGTGGTCGCGGTGGGGACGCCCGAGGACGTCGCGGCGGTGCCGGAGTCCTACACCGGCCGGTTCCTGCGCTCGCTGCTCGAGCGGCGCGCCGTCGTCGCCGCCTAGTGCCCCCTTCAGGTAATGCGCCCCCGATTCCGGCGAGTCGGAAGACGTGCGAGGCAAGCACGCAGAGAGTGCCAATAGTCGAGCTATTGGCGCGACCGAGGACGCAGCACGGCGCGGCCTCAGACCGCCGGAGGTGATGGCGTGTATTGCCTGAAGGGGCACTAGAGGCAGCCCGTCGCACGACGGCGCGCGAGTAGGCTCGGAGCCGTGACGGACCTGCCTTCGACCCCGGTTGAGACTGCGATGAGCGCGCGCACTCGCCGGCGCGTCACGTTCGCAGTGCTGGGGCTCGTCGTTCTGCTCTTCGTCGGCGGCATGGTCGCGTTCCTGGTCGACTTCCGCCACCAGACGGTCTGCCCCGACGGTGCGCAGTGGATCTCCAAGACCGAGCAGTTCGGTCGCGTCACGTTCACCTGCCCTGGCGGTCAGACCGTGACGCAGGGAGGGATCGTCCCGTAGCGACGACCGTGGACACCGCCCCGACCCGCGACTGGTGGGTGCGCACCCTGCTCGTCCTCCAGGCCCCGCGCCCCGTCTTCGTCGCGCTCCGGGACGACTCGGAGGCGGCGACCTCGGCGCGCTCCGAGCAGGTCCTGCTCGTCGTCTGGCTCGCCGGGATCGCGTCCGTGCTCTCGACGCCGACCGCCGCGACGTTGATGGACGACCACTCCTACGACGCTCTGCTCGTCGCGGTCTGGTCATTCCTCGCCGGCGGGCTCTACGGCGGCGTCGCGTACTGGGCGTTCGGGGCATTCCTGCACGGCGGCGTCCGGGCGCTCGGCTCGCAGGGCTCGTACCGACGCTCGCGCCACGTGCTCGCGTTCGCCTCCGTGCCGCTCGCGCTGTCGCTCGTCCTCTGGCCGGTGAAGCTCGCCCTGTACGGCTCGGACGTCTTCCACAAGGGCGGCGCGGACGAGGGCGCGGGCGGGACGACGTTCCTCGTCCTTGCGCTCGGATTCCTGGGCTGGACCGTGGCGCTCCTCGTGCTGGGGGTGAGAGCGGTGCACGGCTGGACGTGGGTGCGTGCCGCGGCGGCGGTCGCGACCGCCGCGGTCCTGCCGGTGCTCGTCTGGGTTGCGCTCAGCTCGCTCTAGGAAGGGCAGCCTCGAACCGGGCGAGCTCGTCGTCATCGATCGAGTAGGTGTGCTCCTCCTCGGGGAAGGCACCGCCGCGGACGTCGGCCACGTAGTGCTCGAGCGCGGTCGCGATCTCGTCGCCGAGCTCCGCGTAGCGCCTGACGAAGCGCGGCGTCCGACCGGGGAAGAGCCCGAGCAGGTCGTGCCAGACGAGCACCTGCCCATCGCACCGCGCGCCCGCACCGATTCCGATCGTCGGGATCTGCAGTGCTTCCGTGATCCGGCCCGCGACCGGAGCGGGGACTGCCTCGAGCACGATCGCGAAGCAGCCCGCGTCCTGGAGCGCGAGCGCGTCGTCGTAGAGCTTCAGCGCCGCGTGCGCCGTCCGGCCCTGCGAGCGAAACCCGCCGAGCTTGGTCGCCGACTGCGGCGTCAGGCCGATGTGGCCCATGACGCCGATGTTCGCCTCCGCGATCGCCCGGAGGCGGCCGAGCATCGGGCCGGCGCCCTCGAGCTTGACGACGTCGGCGCCGCCCTCCTTGATCAGCCGGACGGCGCTTTGCACCGCCTGCTCGTCGGATGCCTCGTACGTCCCGAACGGCAGATCGCCGATCACGAGCGGACGGCGCGCGGTGCGCGTCACAGCCCGCGTGAGCACGATCATCTCGTCGAGCGTGACAGGCACCGTCGAGTCGTGGCCGAGGACGACCATCGCCGCCGTGTCGCCGACGAGGACGAGGTCGACGCCCGCCTCGTCGGCGAGCAGTCCCGACGGTGCGTCGTACGCCGTGACCATCGCGATCCTCTCTCCGCGGCGCTTCATCTCGAGGAGCTCCGGCAGCGGCAGCTTCCGGGTTGCGGCCGAGGGCGAGCGTGGGTGCGTGCTCATGCGAGTACCTCCTCCAGAAGGACGTTGTCGATCAGCCGCGTCGAGCCGATCCGCGCTGCGATCGCGAGCGTCGGGCCGTCGAGGTCGGCGACGGCGACGTACTCCGCCTCGACCCCGGATACCGCGAGGACGTCGCGCGCGCGCTCCGGGTCGCCGGTCGCAAGGGCGCGCGGGATCGCGAGTGCCCGTTCGCGCTCGGCGGGCGAGAGCTGCGCGTTCCGGGAGGAGAGGGCGAGTCCGTCCTCGTCGCGCACGGTCGGAACGACCACGATCGTCGTGTCGATGTCGAGGTCGCGAACGACCTGCTTGATCACCGCGACCTGCTGCGCGTCCTTGCGGCCGAAGTAGGCGCGTTGAGGGCGCACGATCGAGAACAGCTTCAGGCAGACGGTCGCGACCGCGCGGAAGTGACCGGGTCGGTGGGCGTCCTCGAGCCCCTCGGCCGCGCCGCCGGGATCGACCCAGGTTGCGAACTCGGGCGGGTACAGCTCCTCGACGGCCGGGGCGAACAGCACGTCCACTCCGGCCTCGGACGCGACGCGCTCGTCGCGTGCGAAGTCGCGCGGATACGCGGCGAGGTCGGTCGGCTCCGAGAATTGCGCCGGGTTGACGAACAGGCTCGCGACGACGACGTCGCACTCCGCGCGTGCGCTACGGATGAGGGCGATATGGCCTGCGTGCAGCGCTCCCATCGTCGGTACGAGCCCGACCAGGCTCCCGCGAGACGGCTCGAGCGTCGCGCGGAGGTCGCGAATCATTCGCAGTGTCTTCATCAGTTCGGCTCCAGCTCCGCAGGGGATGCCGGGCACCTGGAGCGTAGCCGAGAGCCCGAGGAGCGTGCCGTCCGACTCGATGCGCAGGATTTCCTGTGACGTTGAGAGGAGCCGGTGGTGGCTGCTACCGTTGGGCGCGCAAATGCCGATCTACGAATACGTCTGCATGAGCTGCGAGTCGCACTTCGAGGAGCTCGTCCGTCACGACGAGACGCCGAAGTGCCCCGACTGCGGCGCGAAGAAGGTTCAGCGGCAGTTCTCCGTGTTCGCGGCACACGGCACCAGCGCCCAGCCCAGCTTCGGCGGCACGTCCGGCGGTTGCTGTGGCGGGGGTTGTGGCTGCGGTAGCCACTGACGAGCTGAGCCTCACCGCCTACGGCGACGTGGTCGCGGGGTGCACCCGCTGTTCGCTCGCGCAGGGTCGCACGCAGGTCGTGTTCGGCTCGGGCTCGCCGACCGCCGATCTGATGTTCGTCGGCGAGGCGCCCGGGTTTCACGAGGACAAGCAAGGCGTGCCGTTCGTCGGCGCGGCGGGCCAGCTGCTCGGCAAGCTGCTCGGCGGCATCGGCCTCGCCCGGGAGGACGTGTACATCGCGAATGTCCTCAAATGCCGGCCCCCCGGGAACCGCGACCCGCAGCCCGACGAGATCGAGGCCTGCGAGAGCCACCTCTTCCGGCAGATCGAGCTGATCAGGCCGAAGGTCGTGGCCACGCTCGGCAACTTCTCGACGAAGCTCCTCTCCGGCAAGCCGCTCGGGATCACGCGCGTCCACGGCCAGGAGCAGGAAGTGACGCTCGGCGGCTCGCGCGTGCTTCTCTACCCGCTCTTCCATCCTGCCGCGGCGCTCTACACGCCGAGGATGCTCGAGGTGCTGGAGGCCGACTTCCGGCGGCTCCCGGAGCTGCTCGGCCGGGCTGAGGCGCCGCCCGCTCCGATCACGCCCGTGGTGTCTCCGGTCGCCGTGGCGACCGACACCGGCTCGGTTCAGCTGGGTCTGTTCTGACCGGTTGACGACCCTGCCGCCCGTCTGTAGCTTCGGGCGGCATGTCGAGGGGCCTCTCAGCGGCGCTGACCGTGGTCTTGGCGGCGCTGGTGGTCGTCCCGAGTGTCGCACGTGCGCAAGGCGAGGCGCGCGCTCGACTGGGCGGCGGCAGCGCGGGCCGCCTCTACGTGGGTCACGTGGATCTCACCGGGAAGGCCGCCAAGCCTCGCGGTGAGCTCCGCGCAACCGGCTCGATCACGATCTGTGTCGACACGGTTGCCAACTCGATCTCGTTCGGCTTCGATCAGCTGCTCGTCACCGGCAGGCCGACCGCCGGGCACATTCACATCGGGGCCGCCGGCAGCACGGGCCCGGTGGTCTTCCCGTTTGCCGCGCCGGGGCTGATCGACCCACTGGCCGGCGAGATCCAGTGGTCCGGCTCGGCAACCGCGGCCAAGGGCACGATCTCGTCGCTTGTGGCCAGCCCCGGAAAGTACTACGTGAACGTCCACACGAAGAAGTTCCCGAGCGGCGCGCTGCGCGGCCAGCTCGGCCCCTGGAAGAGCGTGCAGCCCCAAGACCCGACCGCAGTCGTTTGCGGAGTCGGCTGACGGTTCCGGGACGCGTACACCTCCTGGTGATCGAGACGGCGTCGCCGGGCGAGACGGAGCGTCTCGGCGCCCGGCTTGCCGTCGCGCTCGAGCCGGGCGACGTCGTCGCCGTGGCCGGCGAGCTCGGTGCCGGCAAGACGACGTTCGTCCGCGGTGCGTGCCGCGCGCTCGGTGTGACCGGGCCGGTGTCGAGCCCGACGTTCACGCTCGGGAATCGCTACGAGGCGCCGGTCCCGGTCGCGCACATCGACCTCTACCGGGTGCACGGGATCGCCCCTGAGGAGTGGGCCGACCTGGAGCCGTACTTCGATGGCACGATTGCGTTCGTCGAGTGGCCCGAGCACGCCGGGGCCTGGCTCCCGCCGGCGCGGGCCACCGTCAGTCTCGAGCACGTCGACGAGTCGCACCGCCGTGTCAGGATCGAAAGTGAGGACGATCTTCGCCTTTGACGCCGCCACCTCCGTCGCGACGTGCGCGCTCGTGCAGGACGGGGACGTCCTGGGAGAGCGGCTGACGACTGCGCGAGGCGTGCTGGCTGCGGCGGACGAGCTCGTGCGCGACGCCGGGCTCGAGCCGCGGTCGCTCGACGCGCTCGTCGTCGGCACCGGGCCGGGGAGCTTCACCTCGATCCGCATGGGCCTTGCGACCGCGCGCGGCCTCTCGCTCGCGCTCGGCATTCCGGTCGCGGGCGTCTCGACGCTGGCCGCCTTCGCCGGCGGGACGCCGGTGATCGACGCGCGTCGCGGCGAGGTGTTCACGAGCGGCCCGCGAGTGGCGCGCCCGGAGGAGCTCGACGTGGCCGGTGTCCGGCTCGTGGGGGACGGCGCCGTCCGCTATCGCGAGGTCTTCGAGGCGGCCGGTGCGGACGTGCCGTCCGACGACGACGACGCTCATGTCCCGGCGGCGCGCCTGCTGGTCGAGCACGTGGCCAAGTTCGGGCCGGCAGAGGCCGTCCAGCCCGTCTACCTGCGCGCGCCGGACGCGCAGCCGAGCCGATGACCGCAGTCGCGATCGACGTGCGCCCGCTGTCGCTCGCCCACCTCTCCGAGATCGACGAGATCGAGCAGCGCGCCTACGTCACGCCCTGGTCGCGGACGATGTTCGCGTCGGAGCTCGCGAAGCCGTCGTCCGTCTGCCTGGGTGCGTTCGAGGGCGAGCAGCTGGTTGGCTACATCATCAACTCGCGGTACGTCGATGCCTGGCACGTGATGAACGTCGCCGTCGACCCGTCCGTCCGGCGGAGGGGCATCGCGACGCGGCTTCTGGAGCGGCTGTTCGAGCTGACGAGCGACGACGGCGGGCGCGGCTACACGCTCGAGGTGCGGGTGTCGAATACGGGTGCGATCAGCCTCTACGAGCGCCTCGGCTTCGAGCGGCGGGGCGTCCGGCGCGGCTACTACACCGACAACCGCGAAGACGCGGTGATCATGTGGCGCGACCCGGATCCGGCCGGCTGACCTCCCGGTCGCCGGGCTGTGGACGAAGAGTCACTGCATTGGCCCGAACCCGTTCACCACTCGTCACACGCCGCCCGGTAGCGTTCGTCGGGGTGGTCCCCCCGGGTGGGTGGGGAGCGAACCGTGGGGGTGTGCTGCCCGCGTGATCCTCGGTATCGAGACCTCGTGCGACGAAACCGCGGCCGCGCTCGTGTCCCACGACGGGGACATCCTGTCGAGCGTCGTCGCCTCCCAGGCCGACCTGCACGCTCGTTACGGTGGCGTCGTGCCCGAGATCGCGTCGCGGCGTCACCTCGAGCTCGTCATGCCCGTCCTCGGCGAGGCGCTCGACCGAGGCGGCGCGAGCCTCGACGACGTCGACACCGTCGCCGTCACGAGCGGACCCGGCCTGATCGGCGCGCTGCTCGTCGGCCTCCAGGCCGCCAAGGCGCTCGCCTGGGCGCGCGGCCTACCCTTCGTGCCCGTCAACCACCTCCACGGACACGTGGCGTCGCTCTATCTGCGGCCGCTCGCGCTCGAACCGCCCTTCGTCTGCCTGCTCGCGAGCGGCGGGCACACGCTGCTCCTGGACGTCCGCGGCCGCCGCTGGAGCGAGGTTCGCGTCCTCGGGACGACGCTCGACGACGCGGCCGGAGAGGCGTTCGACAAGGGTGCGCGCGTGCTCGGTCTCGGCTATCCGGGAGGGCCGGAGATCGACCGCCTCGCCCGGAACGGCGATCCGGAGGCCTACGCGTTTCCGGTGGCGCGCCTCGAGGGGCTCGACTTCTCGTTCTCGGGGCTCAAGACGGCCCTGCTCTACGCGGTGCGCGGCCTCGACCCCGGCGAGCTCGCCGCGAGGAGGGCGGACCTCGCCGCGAGCTACCAGCGGGCGATCGTGCGTGCGCTCGTCGAGCGCATCGCGGCTGCCCGTGCCGCCGGCGCCGATCGTGTCGCGATCGTCGGCGGGGTGGCGGCGAACTCGGAGCTGCGTGCCTCGCTCCCCGACGCGGTCGCCGCGCCGCTCGCCCTCTGCACCGACAACGCGGCGATGATCGCCTCGGCCGCTCGGTTCACCGAGCCGGTCGGCGCTCCCGACTACCTTTCCCTCGATGCCTTCGCGAACGCGTCCTGAGCTCGCCGTCGCAGTGCTGCTCGTGGTCGCCGCGGCGGTCGCCTACGCCGTCTTCTCGGCCACCGGGCCGCCGGGACGCTCGTCGGGGGATGCGCGCGCGACCTGGCGCGGCATCGTCGATCACGCGCATCCCGCCGTCGCGATCGAGCAGCGGCAGATCGTGCTCCTGCGCACGCCGTCGGTTGCCCAGCGCCTCGAGCGCGTCCATTACGCGACCGAGGCGGACGAGCGCCGCTGGGCCGCTCAGGCGAACGCGGCGCAGGAGCAGGTGCTCGCGGTGCTCGCCGCGCACCGGCTCGGCGTGAAGCCCGACTACCGGTTCACGCGCACTCTGAACGGATTCTCGGCGGTGCTCGACGCGCGCGCGCTCGCGATCCTCGAGTCGGTGCCCGAGGTCGCAGCGATCTACCCGGTCCGCGCGGCGTTCCCGGCGGCGCTCTCGGAGGACGCGCCCCCGGCAACCGGCTCGCTCGCCACGTCGGTCGGGCTGCCGGGCCACGACGGCCGAGGGATCACGATCGCCCTCCTGGACACGGGCGTCGACGCCGAGCAGGCGTACATCCTGGGCCGGGTCGATCCCGGCATCGACATCCTCGGCACGGCCGACACCGCCGACGCCCAGACGAACCCGCAAGAGCCGACGGTGCGGGAGCGGCACGGCACCCAGCTCGCAGGGCTGCTCGTGGGCACGGGCGGGCCGGGCGAGCTGCAGGGCGTCGCTCCGGCAGCCACCGTCCTTCCGATCCGCGTTGCCGGCTGGCAGCCCGACGCGGAGGGCCGCATGGTGACCTATGCCCGCACCGACCAGCTGATCGCGGGGCTCGAGCGCGCGGTCGATCCGGACGACGACGGCGACACGCACGACGCCGCCCGCGTCGCGCTCGTCGGGGTCGCAGCTCCGTTCGCGGCCTTCGCCGACAGCCCCGAGGCGCGCGCGATCGGGGGCGCTCTGGCCCTCGACACGCTGGTCGTCACGCCGGCCGGGAACGACGGCGCGGCCGGCCCGCTCTACGGCTCGATCGCGGGCCCCGGGGGCGCCGAGGACGCGATCACCGTCGGCGCCCTCGACGAGCGCAGGCAGACGCCGACGGTGCACGTCGTGCTGCGGCGCGGGCTCGAGATCGTCCTCGACGCGGACGTGCCCCTGCTGGGCGCGGTCGGCCCGGAGAGCTCGGGGGAGCTCGCAGTCGGCGTGCCGCGCGAGGGAGGCGCGAGCCCGATCGACTTCTTCGACCGCCGTGGGCTCAGCCTGGTCGCCGGCCGCGCCGCGCTCGTCCAGGCCGGGAGCGATCCGAGCGGAGTCGCGATCGCAGCTGCGCGTGCAGGAGCGGCGGCCGTCGTCTTCCACGGCCAGGGCGTGCCGGCCGGCTCGCTCGGGCTGTCGAGCGAGCTCGGCATTCCCGTGCTCGCCGTTCCGGCCGCACCGGCCCGTGCCCTGCTGAACGCCCGGCGGCAGGGATTCGACATCGGCATCGCGCTCGGCCGCGTGAGTGCGGCTACCAACGAGCGTGGAGGCCGCGTGGCGTCGTTCTCGTCGCGCGGGCTCTCGTTCGGCGGCTTCGTGAAGCCCGACCTGGCTGCGCCCGGCGTCGCCCTGGCGACCTCGGAGCTCGGCCTCGCGACCGACGGCCGACCGGCGTTCGCGTCGGTCAACGGCACGAGCGCCGCCGCCGCCGTGGTCGCCGGCAGCGCCGCCCTGCTAGCGCAGGCGCGACCCGGGCTCGGCGCGCGCGAGCTCGGCAGCCTCCTCGTCGGCTACGCGCGCCCGCTGCAGGGCGGGCTGCTCACCGCCTCAGGAGTCGGAGACCTCGACCTCGGCGCGAGCGCGGCGGCCGAGGTGGTCGCGGCGCCGAGGTCGATCTCGTTCGGCGTCGGTCGGGGTCGCGGCTGGCACGCGACGCGTGCGTTCACGATCCGGAATGTCTCGAGCAGGCGCCTGGTCATCGACGTCGAGGCGATCCAGCAAGAGGAGTCTCTGTCGCTCGAGCTGACCGCCAGGCCCAGGCAACTGGTGCTGCGCGCCGGCCGGGCGGCGCGCGTCGAGCTCACGGCACGCTCGTCGGCCGCCCCTGCTGCCCCGGTCGCGACCGGGGTCGTGGCGATCCGTCCGCTCGGCGGTCAGACGCTCCGTGTCCCGTGGGCGATCGTCTTCCCCGGCCGTTCGCAGACGCTCCTGCCGGAGGCCGAGCTCGACCGGGACGAGTTCGCGCCGTCCGACGTGAATCCCGCACTCCTGAGCGTGCGTGTCGGAACCGTGGTCGACGACGACGGGACGCAGATCCTCCCCGCGTCCCGGCTCGATGTCCTGCTCTACAGGAGGAGTGGGCGGTTCATCGGCGTACTCGCGCGGCTCCGCGATCTCCTCCCAGGCTCGTACACCTTCGGGATCACCGGTCGCAGCGCCATCGGGCTCAGGCTCAACCCCGGCGCGTACGAGCTGCGGCTCGTCGCCTGGCCCGTCCTCGGCGACGAGCAGAGCCGGGTCCGGGTCCCGTTCGAGATCAGCGAGCTAGGCTAGCTCCGGTCCGGTCCAGGCCCGGTTCGAAAGGAGTGCGGCCGCGCTCGAGCACCGTGAGAGCGATCTGAAAGAGAGCGAGAACCTCTTCCAGATTGCCCAGCAGCAGCTCCGGAAGGTCGCCGACACCTTCGCGATCGACGACGAGCTCGTCGCCGTGCTCGGCGCGTGCAAGAAGTCGGTCGAGGTTGCCGTCCCGACGAGGATGGACGACGGGCACGTCGAGGTCTTCACCGGCTTCCGGATCACGCACAACGTCGCGCGCGGGCCGTCCAAAGGCGGCATCCGCTACCACCCGGCCGTGACGCGGGACGAGGTGAAGGCGCTCGCGATGTGGATGACGTGGAAGTGCGCTCTGATGAACCTGCCGTTCGGCGGCGCCAAGGGAGGCGTCGTCTGCGATCCGAAGCTGCTCTCGGCGGGTGAGCTCGAGCGGATGACGCGGCGCTACACCTCCGAGATCGTGAACGAGATCGGCCCGGAGCGCGACATTCCCGCGCCCGACGTCGGCACGACCCCGGCGGTGATGGCGTGGATCTTCGACACGTACTCGATGAACCAGGGCCACTCCGTGCTGGGCGTGGTCACGGGCAAGCCGCTTGCGGTCGGAGGCTCGCTCGGGCGCGAGGATGCGACCGGCCGCGGCGCCGTCTTCTGTCTCCAGGAGCTCGCGCAGCGGCTCGGGCGCCCGATCGACGGGCTCGAAGTCGCCGTCCAGGGGTTCGGCAACGTCGGCTCTGCAGTCGCGCGGCTCGTCGCGAAGCTCGGAGCGAAGGTCGTGGCGATCTCGGATTCGTCGGGTGGGCGCCACGACCGGGCGGGGATCGATGTCGAGGCGGCGCTCGCGTACAAGCAGGGCGGCGGCACACTCTCCGATTTCGACTCGGGCGAGGCAATCGGAAACGACGAGCTCCTTTCCCTCCCTTGCGACGTGCTGGCCCCGTGCGCGCTCGAGGAGGCGATCACCGAGCGGAACGCCGATCGGATCGCGGCCCGGATCGTGCTCGAAGGCGCGAACGGGCCGACGACGCCAGTGGCCGACGAGATCCTCGAGTCGAAGGGCGTCCTCGTCGTCCCGGACGTGCTCGTCAACGCCGGCGGCGTCGTCGTCTCGTACTTCGAGTGGGTGCAAGGCCTCCAGGAGTACTTCTGGAAGGAGGCCGAGGTCAACGAGCGCCTGAACGAGATCATCACGCGCGCCTTCGTCGAGACCTGGGCGGTCCACGAAGAGAAGGCCGTGTCGCTGCGGCTGGCCGCGTACGGGATCGCCGTCGGCCGGGTTGCCGAGGCGACCACGATCCGCGGCCTGTACCCGTAGCGACCACGCGATGAAGCTCCTCCTGTACGTCGGGCGCGACTGCCACCTGTGCGAGATCGCGCGCACGGAGCTCGCACGGCTGCGCCGCGAGCTCGCGTTCGAGCTCCAGGAGGTCGACATCACGGGCGTGCCGGAGCTCGAGGAGCGATACCGGCACTACCTGCCGGTCGTCGAGCTCGGCGGAGAACGGCTCTTCGAATACCGGATCGACGAGGCCGTATTGCGCGAGCGGGTTGGTCGGTCGGGCGTTTGAGCGGTTCGGGCACAATGCCCGCTCATGCTCAGCCCCTCCCTCGACGATCGCAGCACCGAGAACAGCCGCGTGGGCGTCGGCGTCGCGGCGCGCCTGTCGCGCTACCTCCAGGTGCTCACGCAGGCAAAGAAGATGGGCAAGGACCGGATCTCCTCGCAGGAGATCGCCGACTACACCAACATCAACGCGACGCAGATCCGCCGCGACCTCTCGAACTTCGGCAAGTTCGGCAAGCGCGGAGTCGGCTACTCGACCGACGGCCTGCTGAGCGAGATCCGCAAGATCCTCCGCACGCAGGGGCAGCACAACATCGCGCTCGTCGGCGCAGGGAACCTCGGGCAGGCGATCGCCGGCTCGTCGATCTTCGGCGAGCACGGGATCACGATCGCGGCCGTCTTCGACAGCGACGAGGAGAAGATCGGCAAGCCGATCGGGAACGTCGAGGTGACCGACTACCGGCGGCTCGGGGACGTGACCCGGGACAAGAACATCGTCGTCGGCGTCCTCGCCGTGCCTGCCGAGGCCGCTCAGCCGGTCGCCGACGACCTGATCGGCGCGGGCGTCCGCATCATCTTCAACTACTCGGAAGCGCTGCTCGACGTGCCGGGCGACGTCACGGTGCACACCTCGAACCCCGCGGTCGAGCTCCTGCACGCCCTGTATTTCCACCTCACGTAAGACGGGGCCGGCACGCGCGTTCTGCTCTGGCACGGGTACCTGCTCGGCGGGACCGGGTCGAACGTCTACACACGGGCTCTCGCCCGGGAGTGGAGTCGAAGCGGGCACGACGTGACGGTCGTCTGCCAGGACCCGCGGCCCGACGACTACGACGTCGGCAGCGCACGGGTCGTGCGCCCGGAGCTACCTGGGCGGCTGTTGCCGGTCTTCGTGCTCGACCGCTACCAGGGCCTCGAGCCGAGGCTCCTCCAGGACTTCTCGCGCGAGGAGCGCGAGCGGTACGTCGAGGCGAACGCGGCGGCGTTGCGCGACCTCCTGCCGGCCGACCTCGTCTTCGCCAACCACGTGCTGATGGGCGGGCCGGTCGGCGCCGCCTCGGGAGCGCCGTTCCGGGTCAAGGCCCACGGCTCCGAGCTCGAGTACTCGATGCGGGGCCGGCCCGAGCTCGGTGCGTGGGGCCGCGAGTCGCTCGCGGGGGCCGAGGCGACGTACGTGGGCTCCGAGCACATCCGCGAGGTGCTCGACAAGGTCGTCGGCCGCGTCGACCCTGTGCTCGTCGTGCCGCCGGGCGTCGACGTGGACGAGTTCGTCCCGCAGGAGCGCGACGAGGCTCTCGTCGACCTGGTCGAGGAGGCGCGCCGCGACCCGTCGAATCCCGGCAACGCGAACGAGCGCCTGCCCGACGAGGGCAACGCCGATCGGCTAGCGGCCTTTCTCGAGGGCGACGAGCCGACGGTCGTCTATTTCGGCAAGCTGATCGAGAACAAGGGCGTGCAGCTGCTGCTCGAGGCGCTCGACGGCCTCGACGCCCGCGCCGTGATCGTCGGCTTCGGCGACTACCGCGGCCGGCTCGAGGCGCTCGCGCCCGCACGCACGCTGTTCACGGGCCCGCTCGAGCACCGCCACCTCGTCCACCTGCTGGCGCTCGCCGACGCCGCCGTCGTGCCGTCGATCTTCCCGGAGGCGTTCGGCATGGTCGCGGCGGAGGCCGCGGCCGTCGGCTGCCCGCCGCTCGTCGCGCGGCACTCGGGCCTCGCCGAGATTGCGGCCGGGCTCGAGGAGGAGTACCCGGCGCGGCTGCGGCATCTGGCCGCGTTCGAGTCTGGGAGCGCGGGCGAGCTGCGCACGAGGCTCGAGGAGCTGCTCTCGCTGCCCGCCGACGACCGTGCTGCGCTCCGTGCGGCCGCGAGGCGCGCCGTGGTCGCGCGCTGGTCGTGGGCGTCGGTCGCCGCGCGCCTGCTCGAGCCCCTCTAGTGCCCCTTGAAGAGCCCCTCTAGTGCCCCTTGAAGGGGCACTAGCCGAGCGACACCGCGTGGGTCGCGACGAGGAGCGACCCGACGACGCCGAGCGCGACGAGCGTCACGACGACGCCGCGTCGCAGCAGGAGCAGGGCGATGCCGGCGACGCCGAGCAGCACGACCTGCCACCACGTCTCGAGCGCCGCTGCGAGCGGAACGGCCGAGCCGAGGATTGCGCCGACCGCGGCCGGGCCCGCGCCGTCGAGGAACGCCCGGACACGGTCGCTCGCCCGCAGCGCGTCGAAATGGCGGCCTCCGAGCAGGACGAACCCGAACGAGGGGCTGAAGGCGACGGCCGCCGCGAGCAGCCCGCCGCCGAGGCCGGCCGCGCCGTAGCCGACGGCCGCGACCGTGTGGACGACTGGCCCGGGCGTCACCTGCCCGAGCGCGACCGCGTTGAGGAACTGGGCGTCGGTCAGCCAGTGGAAGCGGTCGACGGCGTCCGCCTGCATGAGCGGGACGATCACGAAGCCGCCGCCGTAGGAGAGCGCTCCGACCTTGAACGCGACCCAGGCGAGCGCGCCGAGCCCTCCCGTCGATGCAGCCGCGAGCGGAAGCGGCGGCACCGCAGCGAGCAGCCGCCCTCGAGACGTGACTGCGATCTCGACGAGGCCGCAGCCGAGCAGCACGAGCACGAGCCACGGGCCGACGGTCGCCGCGGAGACGCCGCCCGCGACCGCGTAGGCCGCCCAGCGCACGTGCGAGGCCGCTCGCCGCCGGCTGGGGGCGGCAAGCAGGAGCCCTGCCTGGACGGCCACAGCGGCCACGCCGGCGCCGGCCCCCGCGGCCGCGCCCTCGATCCAGAGCGGGGGCGACCCGGCCAGGAAGAGCGCGGCCAAGGCGAGGATCAGCGTGAGCCCCGGGCCGATGAACGCGAGGCCGCCGACGAGCGCGCCGGCCGCCCCGCGCAGCCGCCAGGAGCAGTAGATCGAGAGCTGGGTCGACGCCGGGCCGGGAAGGAGGTTGCAGGCCGCGATCGCGTCCTCGAACTCGGCGTCGTTGAGCCAGCGGCGGCGCTCGACGCAGAGCTCCCGGAGCAGCGCGATGTGGGTCGGCGGCCCGCCGAAGCCGATGCAGCCGATGCGGCCCCACTCCTTCACGATCACCCACAGGGAGGGCGCGGCCTGCGGCTCGTGCACGAGCCGATTCCACCACGGTTCGACGCGAGCCTGCCCGGTAACCTGCGCCCGGCATGGGCGAGGAACAGCGGCTAAGCGCCGAGGAGCAGCTTGCGACCGCCCGCGAGGCGTTCGAGAACGGTGTCGACTACACGGTCGCGGTCGAGGAGGAGTTCGCGTTGCTCGACCCGGAGTCGCTCACGCTCACGGGCGCCTTCGAGGAACTCAAGGCGGGGGCGCGTGGCTCGGAGCTCGACGAGCACCTCGTCGGCGAGCTGATCTCGTCGGAGATCGAGGTGCGGACCGGGCGCTGCGTCGACTTCGGCGAGGCGGCCGCTCGGATGGCCGAGCGGCGCGCGCAGCTCCAGGCGCTCGCACGCGTCCACGGGTACCAGCTCGGCGCGACAGGCACGCACCCCTGGAGCAGGTGGCAGGACCAGCGGATCATCGACACCCCGCACTACCGCCGCAACAACGAGATCCTCCAGTACGTGGTCTGGCGCAACAACACCTTCGGGCTGCACGTCCACATCGGCATCCGGGGCGGCGACCGCGCGATCGCCGTCTGCAACGCGCTGCGTCGCTTCCTGCCCGAGCTGCTCGCGCTCTCGGCGAGCTCGCCCTTCGTCGAGGAGGTCGACAGCGGCCTGCACTCGGCACGCACGCAGATCTTCACTCGCACGTTCCCGCGCTGCGGCATCCCTGATCCGTACGACGGGTGGCGCGGGTTCGAGGACTACGTCGCCTTCCTCTACCGCACCGGCTCGATCGACGAGCACACGCAGCTCTGGTGGAGCGTGCGGCCGCACCTCGCCTACCCGACGGTCGAGATCAGGATCATGGACGCCCAGCCCGACCTGACCGAGGCGCAGTCGCTCGCAGCGCTCGGATACGCGCTCGCGGTCCGCTGCGCACGCGCCCACGACGACGGCGAGCCGCTTCCCGACCTGCCGCACCGACTGCTCGAGGAGAACACGTGGCGCGCCATCCGCCACGGCCTCTCCGGAGAGCTGATCGACTTCGACCGCGGCGAGCCGGTGGCTGCGCGCGCGCGGCTCGAGCAGCTCATCGACTGGGTCTCGCCCGTCGCCGACGAGATCGGCGCGACGCCGTTCCTCGCCGTCCCGGCGGCGAACGCGGCCGAGCGCCAGCGCGGCCGCTGGCAGGAGGGCGCATCGCTCGAGCAGATCTACGCCGAGCAGGTGCAGGCGGGAGAGCGCATTGGCTGAGGACGAGGAGTCCGGGCAGGCGGAGCCGGCGCCTGTGCCCGAGGACGAGCCGGCAAGCGCCGAGGAGCCTGCGGAGCCGGGGCCGGGGGAGCGCTCGCCGCTCGACGACCTCGCGGCTCAGATCCGGGCGATCAGGATCGGGGACTTTCTGCTGACGACGGTGTCGACGCTCGCCTCGCTCGCGTACGGCAAGCTCGAGGCCGGGGAGCTCGACGAGGCGCGCGGCGCGATCGACGCGATTCGGGCCCTCGTGCCGACGCTCGAGGGCCGCGTCGACGAGCAGATCCGGCGCGACTTCGAGCAGGCGCTCACGAACCTGCAGATCGCGTACGCCGACGCCGCCCGCGGGTCGGCGTAGAGGCGTACGAACCGCGCTGGCCGTCTGCAGCTTGTGATTCAATCCCCCGCGCGCCGAAGCCATCGGCGCTTGACTTTGTGAGGGAGGACAGAGGCTGTGGACTGGATCATGGATCATCCCGTGACGCTGGCGCTCGTGAGCGCGGGGATCGCCGTTGCGTACGGGATCTGGCTCACCATGTGGCTGCTTCGTCAGCCGGCCGGCAACGAGCGCATGCGGGAGATCTCAGGAGCGGTTCAGGAGGGCGCCTCGGCGTACCTCCGCCGGCAGTACCGGACGATCGCGATGGTCGCGGTGGTTCCGTTCTTCCTCCTCGGCTTGTACGACAAGCTCGGGTGGGGGACCGCCTTCGGCTTCCTGATCGGCGCGGTGCTTTCCGCCGCCGCCGGCTTCATCGGCATGAACGTCGCGGTCCGCTCGAACGCCCGTACCGCCGAGGCCGCGCGTCACGGCTTGCAGCCCGCATTCCAGGTCGCCTTCCGCGCGGGCTCGGTGACGGGCCTGCTCGTGGTCGGCCTCGCCCTGTTCGGCGTCGCCGGCTACTACTGGGTGCTCACCGACTGGTTCGGCAACTCTCCGACCTCGGCGATCGACGACCTCGTCGGACTCGCCTTCGGCGGCTCGCTCATCTCCGTGTTCGCGCGACTCGGCGGCGGCATCTATACGAAAGCCGCCGACGTCGGCGCCGACCTCGTCGGCAAGATCGAGGCCGGGATCCCCGAGGACGACCCTCGCAACCCGGCCGTGATCGCCGACAACGTGGGCGACAACGTGGGCGACTGCGCCGGCATGGCCGCGGACCTGTTCGAGACCTACGCGGTCACCGCCGTCGCCGTGATGCTGCTCGGCACGACGCTGCCCGGCCTGGAGATCAACCACATGTACCTCTACCCGCTCGCGCTCGGCGGCGTGTCAGCGGTTGCGTCCGTGATCGGGACGTTCTTCGCTCGCATCCGGCACGGCCCGAACGCGATCATCAACGCCCTCTACCAGGCTGTGATCGTGGCCACGATCCTGTCGGCGATCGCCTTCATCCCGGTGACGATGGCCTTCGACGACGGCCGGTTCGGGTTCTGGGACCTCTACCTGTCGGCGCTCACGGGCCTCGTCGTCACCTTCCTGCTCGTCGCGATCACCGAGTACTACACCGGCACTCGCTGGGGGCCCGTGAAGTCGATCTCGAAGGCCTCGCAGACCGGCCACGCGACGAACATCATCGAGGGGCTCGCTGTCGGAATGCAGGCGACCGCCGCGCCGGTGATCGTCCTCGCCGCCGGGATCCTCGTCGCGAACCACTTCGCGGGACTGTTCGGGATCGGCGTCGCCGTGATGGCGCAGCTCTCGATGACCGGCCTGATCGTCGCGCTCGACGCCTACGGCCCGGTCACCGACAATGCCGGCGGCATCGCCGAGATGGCCGACCTGCCCGAGGGCGTGCGCGCGATCACGGACCCGCTCGACGCCGTCGGCAACACGACGAAGGCCGTCACGAAGGGCTACGCGATCGGCTCGGCAGCGCTTGCCGCACTCGTGCTGTTCGACTCCTACACGACGGGCCTCGACGACGAGGGGCTGCCCACGTTCTTCAGCCTCTCCGACGCGTGGGTGATCGCCGGCCTCTTCATCGGCGGACTGATGCCGTTCCTGTTCGCCTCGCTCGCGATGATGGCGGTTGGTCGCGTCGGCGGCGAGGTGGTCGAGGAGGTGCGGCGCCAGTTCCGCGAGGACCCGGGGATCATGGCGGGGACGTCGCGGCCCGAGTACGGCAGGGCGATCGACATCGTGACCGGCTCGGCGATCAAGTCGATGATGCTGCCGGCGCTGATCCCGGTCCTCTTCCCGATCGTCGTCGGGCTGATCAGCGCGAGGATGCTCGGCGGCCTGCTCGTCGGCACGATTGTCACGGGGCTCTTCCTCGCGATCGCGATGACGGCCGGCGGCGGCGCGTGGGACAATGCGAAGAAGCTGATCGAGGACGGCCTCTACGGTGGCAAGGGTTCCCCGGCCCATGCCGCCGCGGTCACCGGCGACACCGTCGGCGACCCCTACAAGGACACGGCCGGCCCGGCGATCAACCCGATGATCAAGATCACGAACATCGTCGCGATCCTGATCATCCCGCTCGTCGTCTCGATCCACACGTGAGGTTTCCTCGTGGGGGAGCGACGCTCCCCCACGACCTCTAGATTCCGCCGGTGCCCAGACGTCGGCGGCAAGCTCACAGGCTCGAGCGCGTCCTCGGGGCGCCGGCGCTCTTCGCGACGGCGTACGGCAACGTCGGCTCGTCGATCTACTACGCGCTCGGCGTCACGGCGGCATTCGCCCTCGGGCTCACGCCGCTCGTCTTCCTGATCGCCGGCATCTTCTTCGCCGCCACGGCCGCGACCTACGCCGAGGGAACGGTCCGCTATCCCGAGGCGGGCGGCTCGTCGAGCTTCGCGCGCCACGCCTTCAACGAGCTCGTCTCGTTCGGGGCGGCGTGGGCGCAGATGCTCAACTACATCATCACGATCGCGATCTCCGCGTTCTTCGTGCCGCACTACCTCTCGATCTTCTGGGAGCCGCTGCGAGAGAACCCGTGGGACATCATCGGCGGCGCCGTCGTGATCGTCGTGCTCGTCGGCGTGAACATCGTCGGGATCCAGGAGTCGGCGCGGCTGAACATCGTGCTCGCGGTGATCGACTTCGCCACGCAGATCCTGCTCGTCCTGTCGGATTCGTCCTCGTCTTCAGCCCCGAGACGCTGAGCGTCGAACATCCACTTCGGAATCGCGCCCACCTGGTCGAACTTCCTGCTCGCGATCCCGATCGGGATGATCGCCTACACGGGGATCGAGACCGTCTCGAACCTGTCCGAAGAGGCGCGCGACCCGGTCAAGTCGATTCCGCGCTCGATCTCGATGGTCGCCGTCGCCGTCTTCGCGATCTACCTCACGCTGCCGCTCGATCGCGCTCTCGGCGATGCCGGTCGAGCTCGTCGACGGTGAGTACCAGACCGTGCTCGGACTGCCGCCCGAGGAGGGCGGCTACGCGAACGACCCCGTGCTCGGCCTCGTCAAGAACCTCGGGATCGAGAACGGGACGCTCCTCTCGGCGCTCGAGATCTACGTCGGGATCCTCGCCGCGACGATTCTCTTCATCGCCACGAACGCAGGCGTGATCGGCGCCTCGCGGATCACCTACGCGATGGCGGGCTACCGTCAGCTGCCCGAGGTCTTCCGGCGGCTGCACCCGACGTTCAAGACGCCGTGGCTCGCGCTCACCGTCTTCGCCGGTCTGCTCTCGATCCTCGTCCTGCTGCCGGGTCAGGTCGACTTCCTCGTCGACGATGTACTCGTTCGGCGCGATGCTCTCGTTCACCGTCGCCCACGCCGCCGTGATCCAGCTTCGCCGCGCCGGCGTCGCGACGAGGAGCTTCTCTTCCGCGCCCGCCCGAACCTGCGCCTCGCGAGGCGTCGACTGGCCCCTGTTCGCGATCCTCGGCGGCCTTGGCGACGGGCCTCTGCTGGCTCGTCGATCGTCGTCCTCTACCCGAGCACGCGCTACGCCGGGATCGCCTGGCTCGTGATCGGCTTCGTCGTGTACGTCTTCTACCGGAGACGAGTGCTGCGCCTGTCGCTGACCGAGACCGTGCGCGCGCCGGTGCAGCTCGGTCCCGCGGTGGCGCTCGAGTACCGCAACATCCTCGTCCCCGTCGTCACGGGGGCCGAGGGACGTGAGGCCGTCGATCTCGCGGCGCGGCTCTCGGCCGAGCGCGGCGCCACCATCGTCGCCCTGCGCGTGATCGTGGTCCCGCTCGACCAGCCGCTCGACGTCGAGCTGCCCGATGCGGAGGAGCTCGCCGACCAGCCTCCTCGACGAGGCGCGTGCTGCTGCCGAGCTCTACGGCGTGCGGATGGTCGAGCGCGTCGTGCGCGCGCGCAACGCCGGGCGTGCGATCGTCGAGGAGGCCGAGCGACGGCAGTCCGAGGTGATCGTGCTCGGCGCCCCGCGCGGCCAAGCGCCAGCAGATCTTCGGCAAGACCGTCGACTACGTCCTCAAGCACGCCTCCTGCCGTGTGATCGTCGCCGCAGGGCGCAGGGCCGCCTAGGCTGGCCCTGTGGACGGCTCGTTCGCGTTTCGTTCCGGTGTCCGACACCAGGACATGGCTCGCGCGGACAGCCCGCGTCGCGGGTGAGGGGCTCGCAGGCGGGATCGACGCCGGCATGCGTCACGTCGTCGTTGCAGAGTTGGCACGCTTTCGTTCTGGTGTCGGACACCGGGACACGTCCAGAAGGAACACGCGCGCGATGAACGCCTACCGGCGGATGAGCACGCTGCTCGCGTTCGTGACGCTCGGGCTGGGAATCGCCCTGATCGTGGTCACGATCGGACGCGGCGGGGGTCAGACCGGCCTCGTCCTCGGGGCGCTCTTCATCCTCGCGGGCGGCGGGCGTCTGTTCCTCCAGCGGGCCCGATAGCGGCGACCGGTGGCGCGCAAGCTCCCAGGTCTCCGCCGCGAGCTCGACGCGCGCTCGCTGTTCTCGGTCGCCTACGGCGAGATCGCCTCCTCGATCTACTTCGCGCTCGGCGTGATCGCGCTGCACGCGCTCGGCTTCACGCCGCTCGTCCTGCTCGTAGCGGGGCTGCTCTTCCTCCTCGTTGCGCTCTCGTACGCCGAGGCGACATCGGCCCTGCCGGAGACGGGCGGCGCGGCGACCTTCGTTCGGCGGGCGTTCAACGACCTCGCCGGATTCATGACGGGGTGGCTGCTCTTCCTCGACTACCTGATCGTGATCGCGCTCGCGGCGCTCTTCATGCCGCACTACCTCGGCGCGGCGATCCAGGTCGACGCGCTGCAGGAGAACCCCTGGGACGTCGTCGTCGGAGTCGCCGCGATCGTCGTGATCGCGCTCGTCAGGCTCGTGCGCCGGCCGTCGCTCTACACGATCGGGATCCTCGTGCCGGCGCTCGACCTGCTGACTCAGCTCGTCCTCGTCGGCCTCGGCTTCGTGTTCGTCTTCTCGCCGGACGCGCTCACCCGCGGCACGTCGCTCGGGGAGCATCCGAACTGGCACGAGATCGCCTTCGCGCTGCCGCTCGCGATGCTCGCGTACACGGGCCTCGAGACGGTGGCGAACCTCGCCGAGGAGGCACGGCGGCCCGGCGTCGACCTGCGACGCTCGCTGCTCGCGGCGATCGGCACCGTCGTCGCGATCTACGTCGCGATCGCCGTCGTCGCGCTGTCGGCGTTCCCCGGACCCGAGTCGGATCTCGGCGACGAGTGGCTGGGCGCTCCGCTCGTCGGCGTCGCGACCGCGATCGGCGAGCACCTGCCCGCGTCGCTCGCCGACACGCTGCGCTTCTTCGTCGGCGCGAGCGGCGCGCTGATCCTCGTCGCGGCGATCACGACGTCGATGTCCGGCTTCTCACGGCTTGCGTACTCGCTGGGCGAGCACGGACAGCTGCCACGTGCGTTCGGCCGCCTCCACCGGCGAACGCTCGCGTCGCCCGAGGCGCTCGTCAGCGTCGCCGTGGTGGCGTCGGGAATGGTGATCGCGACCGCATTCGTCCACCACGAGGTGCGGTTCCTCGCGAGCCTGTTCTCGTTCGGCGTCCTGCTCGGGTTCACCGCCGCCCAGCTCGCGGTGATCAGGCTGCGGGTGACGGAGCCCGACCTGCCGCGGCCGTACCGGGCCTCGCCGAACGTCACGATCCGCGGCAAGGAGGTGCCGCTGCCGGCGATCGTCGGCGCGGTGCTCACCTTCGCGGTCTGGATCGTGGCGCTCGCCACGCACCCCGGAGCCCGCTACGCGGGGCCGATCTGGCTCGTCGTCGGCCTCGTGATCTACGTCGCGGTGCGGCGCTCGCACGGCGAGGGGCTGACCGAGCGGATCACCGCGCCCGACGAGCTTCCTCCGGCCGACGTCCCGCACTTCCGGCGCATCCTCGTCCCGATGAAGGCGGGGATCATCGGCGAGGAGATGGTGGCGACTGCGGTGAGGCTCGCGAGCGAGCACGGCGCGAAGATCGAGGCGCTGCACGTGATCCTCGTGCCGCTCGAGCGGCCGATCGACGGGCAGCTGGCCCAGGACGAGGCCCGGGCGGTCGAGTCGCTCTCCGAAGCACGGGCGATCGGGCAGGAGAACGGCGTCGAGGTGACGGGCACCGCGGTGTGCGCACGCGCGATCGGGCGTGCCGTCGTCGACCGCGCCCAGGAGACGGGTGCCGACCTGATCGTCCTCGGTTCGTCGCCTCGCTGGCGCCGTCAGTCGCGTTTCTTCTCGCCCACGGTCGACTTCGTCCTCCGGCACGCCCCGTGCGAGGTGCTCATCGTGGCGTTCCCGCAACGTGTGCTGGACGAGGAACTCGCGGCCACCTGACAGGCGCGTTCGCCACTCGGCTACGCTGGCCTCCATGAAGGTGATCGTGGTGGGCTGCGGCCGGGTCGGATCCGCCGTCGCGCTCAACCTGAAGGAGGCGGGCTGGGACGTGACCGTCATCGACGAGCGCGAGGAGGCTCTTAGCCGGCTCGGAGAGGACTGGACGGGCGAGTTCCTCGTCGGCCACGGGATGGATCTGCCGCTCCTTCGCGAGGCCGGCATCGAGCATGCCGACGCCGTCGTCGTCGCGACCGACGGGGACAACTCGAACCTCGTGATCGGCCAGATGGCGCAGAAGCAGTTCGGGGTTCGCACCGTCGTCGTCCGCTGCTTCGACCCCGCGCGGGCCGAGTTCTACACCTCGCGTGGCCTCGACGTCGTCTGTCCGACCTCGAGCGCGATCGCGACCCTCACCGACGCCGTCCGCTCCGCCGAGGGGGCACTTGCCTAGATGTACGTCCTGATCGCGGGCGGGGGGAAGGTCGGGTCGAACCTCGCGCGCACGCTCATCCGCGGCGGCCACGAGGTGACGCTGATCGAGCAGCGCGATGCGCGCTTCGCAGTGCTCGAGGCCGAGTTCGAGCACCAGGCCCACAAGGGCGACGCGACCGAGCTCCATGTGCTCGAGCGGGCCGGCGTCAAGCGGCCGCCCGACATCGTCGTGGCGGTCACCGGCGACGACGAGGACAACGTGATCATCTGCCAGCTCGCCCGCGATCGCTACGGCGCGGGGACGGTGATCGCGCGCGTCAACGATCCTCGCAACCAGCCCTACTTCGACCTGCTCGGGATCACGTCGACCGTGTCGGCGACCGCCTCGATCATGGGGCTCATCGAGCACGAGGTGCCCGAGCACGGGATGATCCACCTGCTCGAGCTGCGGAAGGAGAACCTCGAGATCGTCGAGATCACCGTCGGCGAGAAGGCGGCGTGCACGGGCAGGCCGATCAAGCACGTTCCCTTCCCGGCGGGCTCCCGCGTGATCTCCGTCATGCGCAACGGCAAGGCCGAGGTGCCCCACGAGGCGATGGAGCTCGAACCGGGCGACTCGGTGCTCGCGATTCTCGAACCCGGTCAGGAAGACGAGCTCCGGCGGATGCTTGTTCGCGAGTAGCACGAGTCTCGTGCGCCTCGTCTGCTGCCTGCTCGCGCTGGCCGGCTCGATGCTGCTCCTCGTGCCTGCCGCCTCGAGTAGCGGGGCCGAGGGCTCGCGATCGTCCGCCCGCCAACTCGTCAAGATCGGCGACTTCGCCTCGCCGATCTACGTCGACGCGCCGAGGTCTGAGCCGGGCGCCATCTACGTCGTCGAGCAGGCCGGCCGCATCCTGCGCGTCGCGGGGGGCAGGCAGACGACGTTCCTCGACATCCGCCGCTCAGGTGCTCGCGGGCGGCGAGCAGGGCCTGCTCGGCCTCGCGTTCCATCCGACGTTCGCAGCGAACCGGCTCTTCTACATCGACTTCACGGCGCGCAACGGGAACACGATCATCGCCGAGTACAGGGCGAAGCCCGGCGCGAAGCCGGTCCGGACGCGCGTCCTCCAGAACCTGCCGGACCCGGCTTCGAATCACAACGGCGGCCAGCTCGTGTTCGGCCCCGACGGCCTGCTCTGGTGGGGGAACGGCGACGGCGGCGGCGGCGGCGACACGTTCGGGAACGGCCAGCGACTGAGCGGCTACTTCGCGAAGATCATGCGGCTCGACGTCGACAAGCGCGGCGCGCGCTGGATCACGTGGGCCGTCGGCCTGCGCAACCCGTGGCGCTTCTCGTTCGACCGCGCGAACGGCGATCTCTACATCGGCGACGTCGGCCAGAACGCATGGGAGGAGATCGACTACGTCCCGAAGGGCCGCTCGCACCTCAACTTCGGCTGGAACCGCTTCGAGGGCGATGCGACCTTCAGCGACCAGGAGCTGCTCGACGGCTGGCAGCTCGTCCCCCCGCTCCACGTCTACGACCACAACGCCGGGTGCTCGGTCACGGGCGGCTACGTGTATCGCGGCAAGGCAGTCTCGAGCGCGATCGGCCGCTACTTCTTCGGCGACTACTGCAGCTCCGCCGTGTGGAGCATTCGAGTCGAGGACGGGAAGGCAACCGACGTCGTCCGCGAGCCGTTCGATGTCGCCCAGCTCTCCTCGTTCGGCGAGGACGCACACGGCGAGCTGTACCTCGTCTCCCTGAACGGCCCCGTCTACCGGCTCGCCGGCTAGGCGCCGACGGCCGCCCGGCCCGGCCCGGCGCCGGCGACCGCCGCGACGCGCCCTAGCCCTCCGGCATCGTGGCCGACGGGTCGCTCTGCCACAGGCCGAACTCGTTTCCGTGCGGGTCCGTGCAGGTCGCGAACCACCCCATGCTGGGAACCGGCATCGGCTCGCCCGCCTCCCCGCCGAGCTCCCTGACGCGGGCGACGCCCGCGTTGATGTCCTCGACGTCGAAATAGGACCGCGTCCCGCGCTTGCCGGGCTCCATGTTGGAGATCGCGGCCCCGCTCTGGTCGCTGATCCGGGTCATGTGGTACTCGGACGGGCTGCCGGGATACGCCTCGAACTGCCAGCCGAACAGCGATCCCCAGAACTCCCGCGCCTTGGCCGTGTCGTCGGCCGGAATCTCGATGTGCACGATGTGACCGGGCATCAGGCCCTCCTTTCGCATCTCACTCGGCGGGCTTCGGGCACCGCCGCTGGTCGATCAGTAGACCGCTCTTGCGCTGCGAACTCATCGGTCGGAGTCGGTCAGATCACGCCGTCCATCAGAAACCCGTCGACCGGGGGCAGGCGGCGCATCTCCTCGGCAATTCGTTCGGCCTCCAGCCGGTAGCGGTCATCGGCCAGGACTCGCTCGACAGCGCCGCGGAGGGTGTCGAGCGTGGAGACGACTCCCGCGCCCACCGCTGCGACGCGAACGGCGTTGTGCGGCTGGTCTGCAAACAGCGGCACGACGACCTGCGGGCGTCCCGCCGCGAGGGCCCCGATCACCGTTCCCGAGCCGCCGTGACAGATGACCGCGGCGGCATGCGCCAGGACGTCCTGTTGCGGCACCCACCGCTCCACGTGGACGTTCTCCGGCAGGGGCCCGAGATCGAGCTCGCGACCCGAGGTGAGGAGGACGCGGATCGGCAGGTCGGCGATCCCATCGATCGCCTTCCGGTACCCGTCGGCCGCGACCGGAAACGCGGCCGCGACACTGCCGAACGTCAGGTAGACGAGCGGCCGCTCCTCGTTCGACCACCACGCCGGAAGCGGCTGCGGCTCCACGTCGGCGGCCGGATCGCGAAAGCGACGGACCGGGAACGGCGCCCGGTCGAGGGATTCCGGGAAGCAGGTCAGGTAGGGCGAGCGGGCGATCGCCCCGGAGATGCCGGGCTGCACGTCGTCGAGCGCCGGCGCCGCGATCGCGAGCGCTCCCTCCTCGACCAGCGCCAGGCTGATCGCGACGCGCACGTGCGCTACGCCGTGCCGCTCGGCCGCGATCGCAGAGGCGTACTCGTTGAGCTCGCGCACCACGAGATCGGGCTGCCAGTCCTCGATCGCCGCCTCGAGCGGCGGCAGCATCGCCTCGACGTTCAGCCCGGCGAAGATCGTCCCGACGACGGTGACCTCCGCCTGCCCGGAGGGCCGACGAGGAATGTCGTCCCACAACTGCCTCAGGACGTCCTCGGGCGGCGACGCCCCGACCCGAAACGGGTAGCCGCGCGGATCGAGCGTCGGCGGCCCGACGACGAGGACCGAGTGCCCGCCCCGCCGGCACGCCTCGATGAACGGCACGAGCGGGCCGAAATGGCCGGCCCCGTGCGTGGACGCGAAGAGAACGCGCATCGGCCACATCTACCACAGGCCGCCCGCGCCGGCCGCGAGCGAAGTCGCCCTCAGCCGGTGCGGCGCCGGCGGATCTGTGTCACCCGGTCCGCCTGCGGCGGATCTGTGTCATCCGGTCCGCCTGCGGCGGATCTGAGGCCCCTGCTGGCCGAGGGCGGCGTAGGCGAGCGCCTGCAGCGACTCGTTCAGATTGCGCAGCTCGTGCGCGATCACGGTCAGCTCCTCGCGCGACTCCTGGCGGCGATTGAAGCGCTGGAGCTCCTCGACGAGGCGGTCGAGCCGCTCGAGCAGGGCCTCGAGCTGCCGGTCGCTGACTTCGCCGTGCTCCATCCTCACGAGTCTAGACGCAGCTCGGCGACGCTCCGGACGACGCGCGCCTCCGGGCCCAGCCGGGCGAGCAGCCGCTCGAGCGCGCCGGGCCCGGCCTCGAGCGCCTCGATCCGCCGCGCCGCGCCGAGGTGCGCCAGCGCGATCTCGGCAAGCTCCCTCGGCGCGTCGGTGAACGCGCCGAGCCTGACGCCCTCGCTCTGCAGCGCCCGGAGCGCCGCCGTCGCCGGGGCGCTCGGCCGCAGGTACACCGGCGCGTGATCCTCGGCGAACCGCGTCAGGAGCACCCGCCAGTTCGGCAGCTCCTCGTCGAGCCGCTGCGGATCGACGTGCGCCCGTCGCGAGACGTCCTCGAGCCAGGCGTCCCACAGCGGACGCGTGTCTCCGAGCACGGCGTCGAGGTCGATCGCAAGGGCGGTCACGTACGGCGAACAGGTATCACCACGACGGTGCCGCCCGCCTCGAAGACGCGCACCTCGGCGCCGTAGTGCGTCGCGACGAGCGCCTCCGTCGCGATCTCCGTCGCGGGCCCGGACGCGACGAGCCGGCCCCGCGAAAGGAGCAGCAGCCGGTCGGCGTACTGCCCGGCGAGCGTCAGGTCGTGCATCGCGCAGAGCACGGTCAGGTCGCCGTGCTCGCGCAGGCCGGCGACGAGCTCCAGCACCTGCTGCTGCCGGCCGATGTCGAGCGAGGTCGTCGGCTCGTCGAGGAGCAGGAACGGCGCCTCCTGGGCGAGCGCTCGTGCGAGCACGGCGCGCTGCTGCTCGCCGCCGGAGAGCGTCCGCGAGCGGCCGGTCCGCGAGCTCGCCGAGATCGAGCCGGTCGAGCGCGTGCTGTGCGGCTTCGAGGTCGCGCTGGCTCTCGTACCCGAACGAGCCGATGTAGGGCGTCCGGCCGAGCAGGACGTACTCGGAGACGAGCATCGCCGGCGGCAGAAGCGGCGACTGCGGCACGAACGCGATCCGCCTCGCGAGCGCGCGGCGGTTGAGCCCCGCGACCTCGTCCCCGTCGAGGGCGATCGAGCCCTCGTAGGAGACGAGGCCGCGCGACCGCGCGCAGGAGCGTGCTCTTGCCGGCGCCGTTCGGGCCGATCAGCGCCACCCATTCGCCGGGCGCGACCTCCGCGTCGATCGAGTCGACGACCGGCTTGCCGCCGAGCTCGACCGTCAGGCCGCGCAGCGCGAGGCTGCTCACGTGAAGCCCCGGGTCGTCCGCAGGAGGATCGCGAAGAACGGCGCTCCGAAGAACGCGGTCACGACGCCGATCGGCAGCTCGGCCGGCGAGATCGACCGTTCGGGCGATCACGTCGGCGAGCACGAGGAAGCCGGCGCCGACGAGCAACGAGAGCGGCAGCACGAGCCGGTAGCTCGTCCCGATCGCGAGCCGGATCGCGTGCGGGACGATGATCCCGACGAACGCGATCAGCCCGCTGACCGCGACCGCGGCCGCCGTGCCGACCGTCGCGGCGACGACGACCACGAGCCGGATCCGGCCGACGTTCACGCCGAGCGTCGCGGCCTCCTCGTCGCCGACGCTGAGCACGTCGAGCATCCGCCCGTACAGCAGGATCACCGCTGAGCTGACGACGATGTACGGCGCGACGAGCGCGACGTCGTGCCAGCCGCGCGGTCGCCGAGGCGGCCGAGGATCCAGCTGTAGACCTCCTGGAGCGACTGCGAGTGCTGCTGCTGCACGAACGTCTGCACCGCGGTCAGGAAGGCGACGACCGTGACGCCCGCGAGCACGAGGGCCGCGGGGCTCCGGCCGCCGCTCGCCGCCTGGCCGAGGACGTACGCGAGCGTGACGCCGAGCGCCGCACCGAGGAACGCTGCGAGCGGCAGCAGGTCGTACGAGTGGACGGCCGAGCCGCCGTAGGCGATCGCGAGCGTCGCACCGAGCCCGGCGCCGGCCGCGACGCCGAGCAGATACGGATCGACGAGCGGGTTGCGGAAGACGCCCTGGTAGGAGCCGCCGGCGAGCGCGAGCATGCCGCCGACGAGCATCGCCGAGCACGACCCGCGGCGCACGCAGCTGCCAGAGGATCGCCGAGTCGACGTCCGAGAGGTTGGAGTGGACGTCCAGAAAGGGCAGGTGCGACAGCGCCGACCGGGCGACCTCGCCGACTCCGATGTGGACCGGCCCGACGAGCAGCCCGACGAGTGCCGAGACGACGAGGAACGCGACGCCGCCGAGCACCGGCAGCGTCGCACGGCCGGGGAGGGGGACGCGGGCCGCGCCCCCCTCCAGAGGCCGCTCGCTCGGGACGCTCGTCACGCCGTTCGCGCCTCTCGCACTAGTGCCCCTTCCCGAGCGCGCGCACCTTCGCGGCCACAATCCGCACGAACGAGACGACGCGCGGTCCCCAGCGCGACGCGACGTCGTCGCTCACCTCGAGCACGCCGCCGTTCTCGACCGCGGCGATCGTGCCCCAGCCGGCGCGCTTGGCCACCGTCGCCGCCGACTGGCCGCAGCACTTGGTGTCGGCCAGGACGATCAGCGCCGGGCTCGCCTCGACGATGTACTCCGCCGAGAGCTGCGGGTAGCCCGAGCCCGTCTTGTCGGCCGCGTCGGCGACGTTGCGCAGCCCGAGCAGGCTGTACACGCGGCCGATGAACGTCTTCGACGTGGCCGAGTAGTAGGTCGGGTCGAGCTCGTGGTAGACCGTGAGCTTCTTCGCCGGCTTCGGCACCGAGGCCACCGCCGCGGCGATCTGCTTCTTCATCTTCGCGACGACCGCCGATGCGGCGCCCTCGTGCCCCGTCACCTTGCCGAGCTGCTGGATCTGCGCGTAGGCGTCCGCGAGCTGCGTGGCCGTCGGCTGGACGAGCACCGGGATGTCGAGCTTGCCGAGCGCGCCCACGATCTTCGCGAGTCCGGCCTCGCCGACGACGAGGTCGGGCTTGTATGCCGCGATCGCCTCGACATTCGGCGTGTAGCCGGAGAGCTTCGTGCGCGGCGCGCGTCGCCGGGTAGTTCGACTGGTCGTCGACCGCGATCACCTGAGGCCCGGCGCCGATCGCATAGAGATCCTCGGTCGCGGTCGGCGAGAGCGAGACGATCCGCAAGGGCTTCTCGGCGATCGTGACCTTGCCGTTCGAGGTGGACACGGTGACCGGGAAGCCGGCCGCGAACGCGTTCGAGGCGGCGAGAAGCGAGAGCGTGAGCACCAGGACTCCAAGCCCGGCGCACCTTCGTGTGAGCATGAAAAACCTCCGCGTGAGCGGAGGAGGTTGGCTCGGCGGCTAGCTCGCCGCGAACCGCCCTTCCTCCGAGGGCTGACGTTCGTCGGCACAGGACAGGCGACCTGGCTCGTCCTCCTGGTCGTGACCGGGAGGCATCGCAGTTGCGGGACAGCGCCGGATTCGCACCGGCTTCGCTGCGGCTGCGCCGGCCGGGGGATATGTGCCCGGCGCGGGCGAGCATACCGCAATACTGGCAGTCGCGCCGGTGCTGCGCGCGCGATCCTGACGATCGGGAACGAGGTCGTCTCGCGGCGACGTGCAGAACACGAACGCGACGCTGGCTGGGCCAGCGGCTCGAGTCGCTCGGCGTCCGGATCGTGCTCTCGGCGGCGGTGCCCGACGAAGTCGAGGCGATCGCGGACTTCGTCCAGCGGGAGCGCGACCGCGTCGATCACCTGCTGGTCACGGGCGGCCTCGGAGGCACGCCCGACGACCTCACGCGCGAGGCCGTCGCCGCCGCATTCTCGGTCGGACAGCGGGAGGTGCCCGCAGCTCGCCGCCGAGCTGCGGGCGCGCTTCCATCGCCATCCCGACTACGCCGCGCGGTGGGCGCAGCTTCCGGTCGGCAGCCGGCCGCTCTCGAACCCGCACGGCGGGGCGCCCGGCTTCGTGATCGCGAACGTCTGGGTCTTGCCCGGGCTCCCGTCCGAGATGGAGGCGATGTTCGACCTCTATGCCGACGAGCTGCGCGGCGCCCAGCCGATCGCGTCGTGGCGCCGCGCGTACCGGACACGCGAGAGCGAGATCGTCCACCTGCTCGCCGGCGCGACCGTGCGCTGGCCGCAGGTGCGGATCGGCTCCTACCCGCGATTCCTGCCCGACGGCCCCGAGGTCGAGATCGTGCTCAAGTCGGCAAGCGCGGAGAAGCTCGCCGAGGCAGTCGCCTGGCTCGAGCCCGGCCTCGACGCCGCGACGGCAGTTCGACCTTCGCCGTATCGCGCCGGAAGACGTAGCGGGCGACAACGGTCAGCACGACCGTCCAGGTCGCCATCACGACCCAGCCGGTGGCGCTCCAGCCCTCGCCGCCCAGCGAGACGTGGCTCGCCTGGACGAGCCAGTACGACGGCAAGCAGCGCGCGATGTCGTACATCACGCCGCTGTCGATGGGGAACCACGTGCCCCCGAGCAGCGCCAGGAATGCCGTGAGCCCACCCATGACCGGCCCGATCGTGTCGGTCGTGAGCAGGTGGCCGATCGTGACGCCTAGAGCCGCGAACGGGAGGAGGCCCACCAGGATGAGGAGCGTCATCCGGAGCCACTCGCCGGCGGGCAGGCTCACGCCGAGCGAGAGCCCGGCCGTGTACAGGACGGCGAGCGTCGCGAGCGCCGTCGCGTAGCCGGTCAGCACCTTGGCGCGGAAGTAGCTGCGCGGGGTCAGCGGCGTGATGCGCAGCTGCCGGTTCCAGCCGACCGAGCGCTCGCCGGCGATGCGTGCACCGATCGAGAGCATTGCCGTCATCGCCCCGAACGTCGCCAGGCCGACCATGTAGTAGAGCGGCGCAGAAATGCCGGTGCCGGCGAGGCTCGACTCGTCGCGGTTGGGGCCGGCGATCGCGAAGTACAGGGCGAGCGGGAACCCGAGCGCGAAGATCAGGAAACGGCGGTTGCGGAACGCGCGCAGGAGCTCGTACTTCGTGTACGTGACCGCGCTCATGCGGCTCGCGTCGTGAGCTGGAGGAATGCCTGCTCGAGGCCGGCACCAGTCACCTCGATGTCGCGAGCCTGCGGGTACGCGATCATGAGCTCGCGCAGGGCGGCATCCGAGTCGGAGCAGGTGAGGAGGACCGCTTCGCCGTGTCGCTCGACATGCGTGACGCCGGGCAGCAGCTCAAGTGCCTCGACCGGTGCGTCCGGCAGCGTCGCGCGGATCGTGCGCCCGCCGACCATGGCCTTGATCTCCGTCGTCGGACCGTCGGCGACGATCCGGCCCTCGGAGATCAGGACGACGCGATCGGCGTTCGCGTCGGCTTCTTCGAGGTAGTGCGTCGCGAAGAGGATCGTCTTCCCACTCGCCGAGAAGCTGCGCATCGTCGTCCAGAACCGCTGTCGCGACTCCACATCCATCCCGACGGTCGGCTCGTCGAGGACGAGCAGGTCGGGATCGCTCGCGAGCGCGACGGCGAGGCGTGCTCGCTGCGTCTGTCCCCCCGAGAGCGTCTGCGTACGCCGGTCGGCGGCGCTCTCGAGGCCGAGGAGCTCGATCAGCTCGTCGACCTCGCGCGGCGCGGGATACAGCGAGGCCATCATCGCGAGCAGCTCGCGCACCGAGAGGTCGCGGAGCAGCGCGCCGGTCTGGAGCATCGCGCCGACCGCGCCGGCCGCGACCGCGTCACCGGGCTCGGTCCCGAAGATCGAGACCGAGCCGCTGTCGGGAATCGCCAGGCCGAGCAGCATGTCGACGGTGGTCGACTTGCCGGCGCCGTTCGGCCCGAGCAGCGCCACCGCCTCGCCAGGCGCCACCGACAGATCGACGCCGTCGACGGCGCGGACCACGCTGTCACCGGTCGCGTACGTCTTGACGATCTCGTTGAGGCTGAACGCCTCGACCCCGGCGGCTCTCGACCAAGCCACGCCCTCACCCTGCCAGACGCGGTGTGCCTCGCGTCGACCCAACTGCCGCCGGGATCTGCCCTCCGGCGGTGGCTAGCCCGCGCGGGCGGCGATGCTCGTGAACTCGGCCTGCGAGAACGCGCGCATCGTGGTCGTGCGCACGTTCCCTAGCGCCGCGATCTGGAGCAGTCCAGCGGTGATCGTCTCGTCGTCGGGTGCCTCGAAGGTCGCGACGAGGTCGTAGGGGCCGACCGTCCAGTAGATCTCCTTGAGCGAGGCGCCCGTTCCCTCCATCCCATCACGAGCAGCGTCGACGCGGGACGCCGAGTCCTTGAAGCCCTTGATCCCCTGGTCCGTCCAGTTGAAGAGGACGACATACGTGGCCATGAGCGCTCCTCCTTCAGACCCCGTGGGTTGTCGAGGTGACTCTAGAACGGACGGCGTCGCTAGCCTAGGCCGGGTGTCCCTCGCGCAGCCCGAGACGTACCTCGCCGACCTGAACGAGGCTCAGCGCGAGGCGGTGACGACGACCGAGGGGCCGCTGCTCGTGGTCGCGGGGGCGGGGTCCGGCAAGACGCGCGTGCTCACCTACCGCGTCGCGCACCTGCTCGCGGCGGTGGGCGTCGAGCCGAACGAGATCCTCGCGATCACGTTCACGAACAAGGCCGCGGGCGAGATGCGCGAGCGGATCGAGGCGGCCGTCGGCCCGCGGGCGCGCGCGATCTGGATCCTCACGTTCCACGCCGCCTGCGGCCGCATCCTCCGCCGCGAGGCCGCGCGCCTCGGCTACCGCTCGAACTTCACGATCTACGACCAGGCCGACCAGATCCGGCTCGTCAAGGCCTGCCTCGAGGAGCTCGAGCGCGACCCGAAGCGCTTCGTCCCGCGCGGCATCCACGCGCAGATCTCGAACGCGAAGAACCAGCTCGTCGGCCCCGACGAGTACGCGACCCGCGTCGCGAGCTTCTACGACCAGACCGTCGCCGACGTCTACGGCCTCTACCAGCGGCGGCTGTTCGACTCGAATGCGGTCGACTTCGACGACCTGCTGATGCTCACGGTCGACGTCTTCGACCGCTTCCCGGAAGCGCGGGAGCGCTGGGCGAAGACGTTCCGCTACGTGCTCGTCGACGAGTACCAGGACACGAATCACGCGCAGTACGTCCTGCTCAAGCAGCTCGCCAGCGTGTCCGGAAACGTCATGGCCGTAGGGGATCCGGACCAGTCGATCTACGGCTTCAGAGGCGCCGACATCCGCAACATCCTCGAGTTCGAGCGCGACTTCCCCGGCACGCGCGTGATCGCGCTCGAGCAGAACTACCGCTCGACGAACTCGATCCTCGGCGCCGCGAACGCGGTCATCTCGCGCAACCGCGAGCGGAAGGAGAAGCGGCTCTGGTCGGAGCTCGGCGAGGGTGAGCCGGTGCGCGTCTTCGAGGTCGAGGACGAGCACGCCGAGGCCCGCTTCGTGGCCGCCGAGATCGCCGGGCTCACCGAGTACGGCACAGGGCTCGACGAGATCGCCGTCGTCTACCGCACGAACGCGCAGAGCCGCGTGCTCGAGGACGTGCTCGTCCGCCAGGGCGTCGCCTACCAGGTGATCGGCGGCCCGCGCTTCTACGAGCGCGCCGAGATCAAGGACGTGATCGCCTACCTCCAGGTGATCGACAACCCGTACGACGCCGTCTCGCTGCTGCGGATCGCGAACCGGCCGCGGCGCGGAGTGGGGGACACGTCGCTCGGGCGCCTGCAGACCTACGCCGACGGCGAGGGGATCTCGCTCTGGGAGGCGCTCGCGCGCGCCGACCGCGCGGGCCTCGCGCCGGCGTCGCTGCGCAGCGTCCAGGCGCTGCACGCCCTGCTCGGATCGCTGATGGCGGCCGCGCAGGAGCTCTCGCGTCAGCGAGCTCGTCGAGCGCGTGCTCGAGCGCTCCGGCTACCTCGAGTCGCTCGAGGCCGAGCGCACGATCGAGGCGCGCGGCCGGATCGAGAACCTCGAGGAGCTCGTCGGCGTCGCGCGCGAGTACGAGAGCGCGGCGCAGGAGCCGTCGCTCTCGCAGTTCCTGCAGGAGATCTCGCTCTACTCCGACCAGGACGCGCTGCGCGGCGACGAGAACGGGAGCGGCCAGGTGACGCTGATGACCCTCCACAACGCCAAGGGGCTCGAGTTCCGGGCCGTCTTCATGATCGGGATGGAGGAGGGGATCTTCCCGCACACGCCGCTCGCTCGAGGAGAACGCGGTCGAGGAGGAGCGGCGCCTGGCCTACGTCGGCATGACCCGGGCGAAGGAGCGGCTGACGCTGACCCACTCTGCCCGGCGCTCGCTGTACGGCCGGACGGACGCGAACCTGCCCTCGCGCTTCCTCGACGAGCTCCCGACGGAGGGTGTCGAGCGCGAGCGCCTCGCGCCGACGTCGTGGTCTGCCTACGGTGCGCCGACGTTCCGGGACGAGCACCTGCCGCGCGTCGAGGTGCCGGAGCTCGCGACGGGCGATGCCGTCCGCCACCACACGCTCGGTGCTGGCATCGTCACCCGGATCGAGCCCGACGGCGTCGTCACCGTTCGCTTCGAGGACGGCAGCGAGCGGCGCCTGATGCTCGAGTACGCACCGCTCGAGAGGATCGGCGGTTGAGCATCGACGTGCGGCCCTGCCGCGATCGGGCGGAGGTCGAGAGCGGGATCATGGTGATCGGCCAGTACTTCGGGTCGGAGTCGATCGGCGGGTCGGCCGAGCGCTTCGGCCGCGTGCTCCCCGTCGAGCGGATGCTCGGCGCCTGGGAAGGAGAGACGATGGTCGGCGGCGCGGGCGCCCTCCCGTTCCGGCTCTCCGTCCCGGGTGGCTCGCTGGCCTGCGCGGGCACGACCGTGGTCGGCGTCGCGCCGACTCACCGCCGCCGGGGAGTGCTCCGGGCGATGATGCGCGCCCTGCTCGACGGCGCCCACGAGCGGGGCGAGCCGCTCTCGGCGCTCTGGGCCTCGGACGAGGGGATCTACGGTCGCTTCGGGTACGGGCGCGCCGGGTTCGCCGGCGAGATCGCCGTCCCGCGCGAGCACGCCGCGTTCGCGGCGCCGCTCGAGCCGCGCGGGCAGGTGCGGCTCGTCGAGCCCGCCGAGGCGCTCGAGGCCTTTCCGCCGCTGTGGGACGAGCTGGCGCGCCTGCGACCGGGCATGGTGCTCCGCTCGCGCGAGTGGTGGGAGGACAGGACGATCGCCGACCCGACCGACTACCGCGACGGCGCGGGCCCGAAGCGCTTCGCGCTCCTGGAGGAGGACGGCGTGCCCGCGGGCTACGCGATCTACAGGCACAAGGCCGGCTTCGCGGACGGCTCGACGACGACCATGCTGATCGTTCTCGAGGCGATCGCGGCGGAGCCCGCCGCGGCCGCGGCGGTGTGGCGGTTCCTGCTCGACGTCGACTGGGTGGCGACGATCAGCGCCTTCGGCGTTCCGCCCGACCATCCGCTCTTCTTCCTGCTCGCCCAGCCCCGCCGCATGCACTACCGGATGGGCGACGGGCTGTGGGTGCGGCTCGTCGACGTGGGCGCGGCGCTTGCCGGCCGGACGTATCTGGACGACCGTGAGCTCGTCGTCGAGGTCCGCGACGAGCTGTGCCCGTGGAACGAGGGGAGGTGGCGCCTCGCAGACGGGACGGCCGAGCGGACGGATGCCGCTGCCGAGCTGGCGCTCGACGTGTCGGCACTGGGCGCGGCGTTCCTCGGCGGCATCGGCATGACGAGCCTCGCTCAGGGCGGCCACGTCGAGGAACTCGTCCCGGGATCGCTCGAGCGCGCCGACGGCATCTTCCGCCACGGCCTCCACCCCTGGTGCCCGGAGATCTTCTGAAGCCCTCCGTGGGCGTGAGCCCTCGGATGAGGCTGCGCTAGGATGCCCCGACACAGAGGGCGGTTAGCTCAGTTGGGAGAGCACCAGCTCGACAAGCTGGGGGTCACTGGTTCGAGCCCAGTACCGCCCATCGCAGAAAGCCCTGCTAATGCAGGCTTTCGTTGTCTCTTGAGATGACGCCGCGCTAGGGCGTAGCCCAATCTTGGCCCAATCGCTCCTGCTCGTAGGCCGCGTTCGCCGGCATCTCGGCCACGCTCGAGGCGCACTTCTGGCCGACTGTGGGCAGCGGCGCCATGCTGCCGACCGTGGCCGCCGTCTTCCTCGGCGGACGTCGATCCTCCGTGGCCGCGGCACGATCTTCGGCACGTTCGTTGCCGCCTTCGTGATCCGGGCGAGCGAGCCCGGATCGTCTCGCTCAACCTTACGGGCTTCTACACCCGGGTGATCGACGGCGCCGTGATCGTGATCGCGCTGATCGTGCAGTCCGCGGTGAGGGGAAGGGGCAGCGAGGCGATCGACCTCTCAGTCGGACCAGGCTTCCGCATCAGCGAATCGTCCGATGACCTTCGACGCTCCGGTTATATGCTGCTTCCAAGCGGCAGCTGCGGCATCGAGTAGACGTGGGAGCGAGAGGAGGCCCAGATGAGAAAGCTGCCAGGCGCCGCCGTCCTGCTGGTCGCGGTGGGTGCCGTAATCGCGATGCTCGTCGGATTCGCCGGCGCACAGGCGTCGACCGCAAAGGAGCCCGAAGAGCCTTCGATCACGAAGCAGGCCAACATCGGGAGCGTCGGCGGCACGCCCGTCGACCTCTACACCCTGACGAACCGGTCGGGGATGATCGTGAAGATCATGACCTACGGCGGGATCATCCAGGAGGTCTGGGTGCCCGACCAGAGGCACCACATGGCGAACGTCACACTCGGGTTCCCGACGTTGAACGACTACGTCACGACCGGGAACAGCCCGTACTTCGGCGCGCTCATCGGCCGGTACGGGAACCGGATCGCCGGCGGGACGTTCACCCTCGACGGCGTCATCTACCACCTGCCGTTGAACAACGCGACCGAACTCGCTGCACGGTGGCACGCTCGGCTTCGACAAGCACGTCTGGACGGTGACGCAGACGATGCAAGACCGCCACAGCGTCGGGCTCGTGCTCCATCTCGTGAGCGCCGACGGCGACATGGGCTATCCGGGCACGCTCACCGTGGACGTCACCTACACGCTCACGGACGACAACGAGATCCGGATCGACTACAAGGCGACGGTGGCGGGCAAGGCGACGGTCGTCAACCTGACGAACCACGCGTACTGGAACCTCGCCGGAGAGGGGACGGGCGCGATCTACGACCACGTGCTGACCCTCGACGCCCACCACTACACGCCGGTGGACGACACCCTGATCCCGACGGGCGCGATCGACCCGGTCGCGGGCACGCCGTTCGACTTCACGAGGCCGACGGCGATCGGTGACCGGATCCGCGACGCCTCGAGCCAGCAGATCGTCTTCGGCCGCGGGTACGACCACAACTTCGTGCTCGACAGCGGCGGCTCGAAGAAGCCTGTCCTCGCGGCCCACGTGTGGGAGCCGACGAGCAGGCGCACGCTCGACATCTACACGACCGAGCCCGGGATCCAGTTCTACTCGGGGAACTTCCTCGACGGAACGCTGATCGGGACGAGCGGGAACTTCTACCGCCAGGGTGACGGGTTCGCGCTCGAGACCCAGCACTTCCCGGACTCTCCGAACCACGCGAACTTCCCGTCGACCGTGCTCCGGCCTGGCCAGGTGTACGTGACGACGACGATCTACGAGTTCGGGACCGGGCGGCGCTAACAGCACGGCCCCTCGCCTCGCTCCGACGGTTGCCTCTGTCGGAGCGAGGCGGCCTTGCCCACCTCGGCTCGAGAGGCCCCATTCAAGCGGTTGCTGCACGTGAGGAAATATCACTTGTGTGTATAGAAGAGGCGGGCTGACTTGCCGCTCCCGCAGGGGCAGGGGTCGTTCCGGCCGATCTCTCTCGCAGTCCTAGTAGCCATGCGTCTCCTTGGTCGTCTCCGTCCGAGAGGACGTGAAGGCGTCCAGCCGTTCCCGCGCGGCTGTCTCCGAGCCCTTGACGAGATGGCCGTAGGTCAGGTCGAGCATCCGCACCGAGCTGCCCATGTACCTCGCGACGTCGTAGGCGGGAACGCCAGCGGCGAGCGACCAGGCGGCGTAGGAGTGGCGCAGGTTGTACGGCCGCGGGCAGGGCGGGCCTGTCTGCCCCTTCGCAGGCCGCATCCATAGGCCCGCCGACTCGCAGGCCGGCTGCCATTCCCGCTTGCGCCAGTTGCGCAGGTCGATATGGGCGCCGCGCGGCCCGGGGAAGACGAGCCGCGAGTCGAGCCGCCGCGGAAGCGTCTCAAGCGCCGCTGGCGCCCGAGCGGGCACCGGCACGCGCCTACGGCTGCCCTTCGTCTTCGGCGGCTTCGACAAGCTGGGGGTCACTGGTTCGAGCCCAGTACCGCCCATTCGCTGTTGCTGTTACAACGCGCTTTGGCAGCGGCGTTGAGTGAAGGGACGCGAGCCTCGACGGGTGCTGGCAGTCGCTTCCGGTCAGCCGGAGCGGGAGGGCCCCGAAGAGCCCTCCCGCCATGCACTTGTCGTACTAGGTGGTCTATGCGGTCTTGAGGACGGCGTGGACGCGCGACGGCTCCCAGACGATTCCCAGCCAGTTCCCAGACCGCTCGAAGTGTCGGATGGTCTTCTGAACGAGACCTCCTCACGAAAGGACTCACCATGACGACCGAAACGACATATGGAGATGGCCACGACCACGGAGACGGCCTCCACGAGGACCTCGTCAAGCTCGCCACGCGGCGTGACGCGCTGCGGATCTTCGGCGTCGGCACCGCGGCCGCCATCCTTTCGACGCTCGGCGCGTCGAACGCGCTGGCCGCCATGCCGACGGGTGAGGTGCCCAGCGAGACCGCCGGCCCGTATCCCGGTGACGGCACCAACGGCCCCGACGTCCTCGACGACTCCGGCATCGTCCGCCATGACATCCGCCGCAGCTTGGGCGGCAGCCGCACGCTCGCCGCGGGTGTCCCGTTGCGCGTAAACCTCACGGTGACCGATGCCTCCAACGACTACGCGGCCCTGGCCGGGCTCGCCGTGTACCTGTGGCACTGCGACCGTTCGGGCAGGTACTCGATGTACTCGTCCGGGGTCGAGGACGAGACCTATCTTCGTGGGATCGCGAAGACCGATGGCGAGGGCACGGCTTGGTTCAAGACGATCTTCCCCGCCGCCTATTCGGGCCGCTGGCCCCATATCCACTTCGAGGTCTACTCATCGGTCGCCAAGGCGGTCTCCAACGGACCGATCGTCACGACATCGCAGCTCGCGTTGCCGCAGGCGGTGTGCGAGAAGGTCTACGCGACCAGCGGATACTCGGGCAGCCTGAGCAACCTCGCGAGAACCTCGCTGTCGACCGACAACGTCTTCAGCGACGACAAGGCGATCCACCAACTCGCGACCGTGACCGGAAGCGTCAAGGAAGGCTTCGTCGCAAACCTCACCATCGGCATCTGACGAGCAGTGCGTGCGAGATCGAACAATCCGCGCTGCGGCTCGAGCAACCTGATCTACACGCGTTCGATCAGCCTCGATACGGGCTCAGGAACCGTCGAATCAGACACGAAGGGCTTCGCATACATGACGAGGGACGACCGCGCCGAGCTCGTCGGGCCAGCCCGTCGAGCTGCCACGAGCTGCGAGCGCCGCTACCGCCGTCTTGAGCGGGCTCGTGAGCCTTCCGGCGCCAGGCTCGTCGCCGCCGGCGAGAAGAGATGCACCGTCACCCCGCCGCGATCCTCACGGTCGTACATCAGCCAGGTCTTGCCGGCGTATTCGAGCTGGTCCCCCTTGGACAGCGGCCGAAGCGCGTACTGCGCGTAATCGCCGGTCACCACTTCCCCGTCGGGGTACCGAAACTCGATCAGGCCCTCGGACTCCATGCGGGACACAGTACTCCACCCTCTCTCCCGGGTGCGCCCGAACGTCGGACCAGGGCGTAGGTGAAGTCGACCCAACCGTGCTGGCCACGATCTCCGCGCGTACCGCTAACCGTCGCCATTCCCGTCAAGGCAGCAAGGGGTCGCTCTGTTTCGCGTCCAAGGCTGCCCACGAACGAAGGCGTATCTAGAGCATCGCGCGCGAGACGAGAGAGCGTCGGCGAACCGAGTTCGACTTGCAGGGCCAGCTTCTGTGGTCCTCCTGCATCAGAGTGATTCTCGGAGTGCATCGGCGGCGGCCTGTATACGGGCGCTAACCTCGGCCAGTTCGCGAGCTGCAAGGTCAATGCGCTCCTGCTGTATCTCGGCGCGCTCTTGCTGGCGGTCGACGCGCGCTTGCTGGCGGTCGGCGCGTTCGCGCAGTGCTTTGAACTGGCTCGCCATCTCCTCCACCTGGTGAGTGAGCTCCGCGAGCTGTCCGGCGACGTTCGCTATGTCCTCGTCGACTGTGATGGCCGCCAGAATTCTACGCTTTGGGAGAACGAGTCCGGAACCTCGCGTCGCCCTCGTGAGCGCGGACGGCGAACGTGCATGGGCCTGGCTTACGAGCCGAGTACGTTCACCGCGCGCGCCGCGACGAGCAGCACGGTGACGGCGGAGATCGCCGACTCGAGGCCCATCATCGCCTTCGCACGCAGTGACAGCGGCATCGTGTCGGTCGGGCTGAACGCGATCGCGTTCGTCAGTGAGAGGTAGGCGTAGTCCCACGCCTGCGGACCCCAGTCCTTCGGGGCGAGCTGCGGGTTCTCGTCCTGCGGGAACTGGAAGTCGGGTGTGACACGTGCGGGGACTTGTATCCGTGAGACCGGGCCGCCGGCGTCCAGCTCCCAGAAAAGGAGGGCGAACACGATCACGTCGGTGCTCCAGATCGCGAAGCCGGTGAGCAAGAGCTCTCCGCCGCCGAGGTCCTGGGTGCTCATGGTCACGAGGCCGGCGACGAGGATCGCAAGCGCGGTGAAATTTCCGGCCACGAGCAGGCCGAGCAGGACCAGAGCCGCCCTGCGCGACCGAACGAGCCCGCTCCCACGGAAGGTCAGAGAGACGTCGATCGTGAGCAAGAGCGCAGGAATGCCGAGGAGCAGCCATATCCACCACGGCAGGCCGAGCAGCTCCCAGCCTCTCGCCCAGCTCACGACGGCGAGCATGGCGAGTACGAGTAGGACGACCAGAGCGGCGGGGGCTGCCTCCCGGCGCCCCTGTGCTCGTGCTTCGGCCTCGCTCATCGACATTCCGATGTATTCGCGACACGAGCTCGAGGCTCCTCTGGTGAGCCTGTCGTGGCCTTTCGCGCATCTCGGCGAGCCGCTGCCATGGGAGTCGGCCGACTCGATGTGCGGGGCCGAGCCCCATGGTGGGTTGCTCTTTGAACGTCATGCCCGCGGGGCCACGCCAAAGACCTCTTGGCGTCGCCCCGCAGACAGATCGGTGTTAGAAGCTCTCACAGAATGAAAGTTGTGTCGCCCGGCCGCGCTCGTCGGGCGCTCCCTGCGTCCTTACATCGCACTCGACGATCGCAGCTGGATCGACGAGCGTCATTCTGTGAGAGCTTCTCAGGCGTCGTACTCGCCGAGGAACTGTGCGGCCTGCGGCTTTCCCTTGTGCCCGGCTTCCGCCAGGATCGGCGGGACCTCGGGGTCGGAGACGAAGGCCTGCCAGCCCTGCTCGTCCCAGTCGAAGAGGGCCCAGACCCGGTCGTCCTCGGAGGGATCGCGGAAGACGAGAGAGCCCTTTGACCCGTGCTGCTTTCGCTTCTCAGCGCTTGTGGTCGAGAAGATCTTCAGCCAGCGGTCGATATCCTCGACCCGCGTCGTCGCGAGTAGCATCTCGAACTCCTTTCGTTGATGTGTCGACGTGTCGTGGCGCCGTCGTCCGCCCTCAGGCGAGGACCGGCGTGCCGACGAGTCGCTCTTGCGGGTCGATCGCACCCAGGCTCTCGACGATCTCGAAGTCGCCGTCTCGAGCCTGGGCGATGTACATGCTCATGCGTGCGTGGTGCTGCCCGGGCACCATCGTCGCGGGCCCACCCGGGCCGTCGGCGATCTCGGCGTGATCCAGGGCCGCGATCACGGCGTCCCGGTCGAGCGAGCCGGCTTCCGCGACGGCCGCGGCCCAGAGACGCAGGCCCCGGTAGAGGCCGGAGCAGGCGCTCCCGCCCGTGAACTTCGCGTCACCCGGGTAGAGGGCGTCGTACTGCGCCAGCAGCCTCTGGCTGAACGGGTCGCTGACAGCCTGGTAGTAGTCGAGGCAGCTGTACAGCCCGTCCGTGTGCGCGGGCGGCAGCATGTCGAGCAGGTTCTCCTCGAAGTACGTGCAGGCCACGACACCGCCGCGGCTCGTGAAGCCGGAGTCGCACAGCTGCTCGAGGAACGGCACGACTCCAGGCGGAACGGTCGTGTTGAACACTGCGTCCGCACCGCTCGAGACGATCCGCTCCACCGTGGCGCGGTAGTCGCCGTGGTCGATCGGGAAGTACTCCTCGCCGACGATGGTTCCGCCGTTCGCCGTGACGACCTCCCGGACGCGCGCATTCATCACCTGAGGCCAGATGTAGTCGGCGGACGGCAGGAAGAATGACTTCGCGCCCGTCTCCCGCATCAGCCACGGGATGAACGGGTCGACCTGCTGCGCCGGCCCGGGGCCTGTGCAGAAGATGAGCGGGTCGGACTCCTGACCCTCGTACTGCTCGGGGTAGATGTAGAGCGTCTTGCCCTCGACGACGGCCGCGGCCTTGATCGCCTGCCTCGTCGAGCTGAGGATGCCGCCGAGGACGACCTCGACCTGATCCTCCTCGACGAGCTTCGTCGCCTTGACCGCCGCGACGGCGTCGTCGGAGGCGCTGTCCTCGAGGCAGAGCTCGAGGTGCCGCCCCAGCAGGCCTCCCTTGGCGTTGATGTCGCCGACGACCATCCTGGCCACGTTCGTGTTGGCGCGCCCAATGATCTCGAGCGGTCCGGTCTGATCGGCGAGGACTCCCACCTTGATGGGGTCGCCGTCGTTGCTTGGTGAAGTCGCCATGTGTCCTCCCTTGGATTGAGCGTTGTCTGTCGCTCCGGAGCGACAACCAGCGACGCGTCGTGCGAGCATTGTGCGCGACGGTTCGCGCCGATACATCGGGAGGACTCCCCATCTTGGACCCACCACTTCGCCTCGGTGAGCTCGTCGCCACCCTGGCGCTCGCGCAGGACAACGCATTCGGGCAGCCGCTCGAGTCGCAACTGCGGTCGTGCGTGCTCGCGACGTGGATCTGCGAGGCCGCAGGGTTCGACGACGAGGTGCGCGAGAACGCCTACTGGGTGGCGCTGCTGCGGTACGTCGGCTGCACCGGCCATGCGCACGAGGTCGCCACCGTGTTCGGCGACGAGATCGCAATTCGGGCCCAGACGCTGGTGCACGACGCCGCGAACCCCACGGAGGTGATGCGGGACGTGATGGCCTTCGCGACTGCCGGCCGCAGCCCGGACGAGCGAGACGAGATCGTCCGGATGATCCAGGAGACGGCCCGCGAGTGGGCCGTCTACAACTTCTCGTCCGGGTGCGAAGTGGCCGACATGCTCGTGCAGCGGCTCGACTTCGGCCCGGACGTTCGTGAAGCGCTGCGCTTCACGTTCGAGCGCTGGAACGGAAACGGCTATCCCGCCCATGCGCAGGGGGACTCGATCCCGCTCGCGATGCGCGTCGTGCACCTGAGCCACGACATGGAGGCGATCGGCCGCCTCTTCTCGCCGGACCACGCCCTCGACGCTGCTCGCGATCGCCGCGACCGCACGTACGACCCGGATCTCGCCGACCTGTTCGTCGAGCACGGACGCGGCTTCCTCGATCGACTCGGCGAGGTGGAGCCGTGGGACGCCGTGCTCGACCTCGAGCCTGAACCCCACCGCATGCTGGCCGGCGCGGCGCTCGATGACGCCCTGACCGTCGTTGCCGACTTCATCGACCTCAAGTCGCCGTTCATGGGCGGGCACAGCCGGCGCTGCGCGGAGCTCGCCGCCGACGCCGCCCGGGTGCTCGGGCTCGACGAGGAGGCAGTCACCAGGCTCCGCCGCGCGGCGCTCGTGCACGACTTCGGCACCACCGTCGTGCCGAACTCGATCTGGGACAAGCCTGGCGCGCTCACGCGGACGGAGTTCGATCGTGTCGAGCTTCACCCGATGCTGACCGAGCAGATGCTGCGCCGCTCGCCCGCTCTCGCCGTCCTCAACCCGGTCGCTTCCGCGCACCACGAGAAGTGCGACGGATCCGGCTACCACAAGCGCCTGCACGCCGACGCCGACGATCTCGGAGCGTGCGTCCTCGCGGCGACAGAGGTCTACGTGGGGCTGACCACCGAGCGAGCAGACCGCATGCCGTTCCCTCCCGTCGACGCGGCCGCCGAGCTTCGCGGGCTCGAATCACAGGGCGTTCTCGAGCCTCGCGCGAGCCGTGCCGTGCTCGTGGCCGCGGGGCACGGCGAGCCGCGAACGCCCTCGGGCAAGCGGGCGCGCAATCCGGGCGACCTTACCCGGCGCGAAGTCGAAGTGCTGCGGCTCGCGGCCAGGGGGCTCACGACGCGCCAGATCGCCGATCGGCTCTACATCTCTCCCAAGACCGCCGACCACCACATCCAGCACATCTACGGCAAGATCGGCGTCTCGACACGAGCCGCCGCGGCCCTGTGGGCCATGCAACACACCGTCGTCCAGTGACTCGTCGCCCGTCGAGTGACGCCGGATGTGCCTCTCGTCGTCGTTGAGAGAACACCTTCACACGGCCTGCACGAACGACGCGTCGTTTCTGTAGAGTCCGGAGCGGGAGACGGGCAACGTCCGGCTCCGCATCGAGAGAGGCTGAGGGAACCGGCCCTGTGACGCCTCGGCAACCTGCTCCGATGGAGCGTGGTGCCAATCCCGGCTGGATGCCGAGCAACGGACGAAAGGAGAAAGTGCTTTGCCCGCCACCGCGCTTCTTTGTCGCACCTGTGAGACGCAGGTGCCCCTTGGCCCAGTGGGTGTCTGCGGAACCTGCTTCGGGCCGCTCGAGCCTGTCTACGACCGGGAGGAGCAGCGCCGTACGGTCAGCCGCGAGTCGATCGCGGCCGGACCGCCCTCGATCTGGCGCTACGCGCCCCTGCTGCCGGTCGCCGCGCCGGAGGACCCCAGGCTGGCGCCGGGACTCACGCCGCTCGTCGCCGCGCCGAGGCTCGCAGCGGCGATCGGCGTGCGTGAGCTCTGGCTCAAGCTCGATACCGCGAATCCGACGCACTCGTTCAAGGATCGCCCTGTCGCCGTCGCCTGCGCGAAGGCCCTCGAGCTCGGGTACCGGACGCTCGCGTGCTCGTCGACCGGGAACCTGGCGAACGCGGTCGCGGCGCGTGCCGCCGCCGAGGGCATCGAGGCGACCGTCATCTGCCCGGCCGACCTCGAGCCCGAGAAGCTGATCGCGACTGCCGTCTACGGTGCTCAGATCGTCGCCGTCGACGGCAGCTACGACGACTGCAGCCGCCTCTGCGTCGAGCTCTCGTTCCAGCTCGACTGGGCGTTCGTGAACGTCGAGTTGCGCTCGTATTACGCCGAGGGCTCGAAGACGCTCGCGTACGAGGTCGCCGAGCAGCTCGGCTGGGAGCTCCCCGACGCGGTGATCGCGCCGATCGCGTCGGGCGCGATGTTCTCCAAGGTGCACAAGGGCTTCTGCGAGCTCGATGAGCTCAGGCTCGTCGACGGGGATCGACCGCGCCTGATCGGCGGCCAGGCGGAGGGCTGCTCACCGGTTGCGCAGGCGTTCGCCGACGGTGAGCGTGTGCGGCCGGTGCGTCCGAACACGATCGCGCGCTCGATCGCGATCGGCAGTCCTGCCGACGGCGACGTGGCGGTCTCGGCCGCGGTCGAGTCCGGCGGGGCCGTCTACGCGGTCGCCGAGGAGGAGATCGCCGAGAACGTCAAGCTCCTCGCCGAGACGACGGGCGTCTTCGGCGAGACGGCTCCCGGGGTGGCCGTCGGGGCGCTGCGCGAGGCCGTTCGTCGCGGCGAGCTCGGCGAGAGCGACCGCGTCGTCCTGCTCGTGACCGGCGACGGGCTCAAGACGCCGAATCTCGTCGCCGACCGGCTCTCGCCGGTCTGGGTGAGCGCCGATGCCGACCTCGTCCTCGAGCGGCTCGGTGTCGTGGTGTAAGCCCGCTCCGGCTTGACACGTCGCGCCCGGTGCGTTTGGTTGCGCCGGGCGAGACGACGGCCCGGGACAAGGAGGATCACGATGGCGCCGAGAGTTGAGAGCGAGCTGCTGCTGGTCGGCAGCCTTCCCGCCGACTCCACCGACACCGCGCTGCGCGAGGGGGCGGAGTTCTTCGGCGATCTCGTCTTCGCGCTGCCGGACGGCGAGACGGGGCCGCGCGCGGCGTGGGTCGGCTACGAGCGCGAGCAGCTGATGAAGCCGAACCCGGCGCTCGAGCTGGTCGAGGCGACCGCGTCGCCGACGGGGATCCCGCGCCACGCCTATGAGACGCCCATCTTCAAGGTGCGCGAAGGGGCGGAGGTGCACTGGGACACGTGGCCGCGGATCGACGACGCGATCGAGTCGTACGAGCTCTTCCGAGCGCTGCGCGAGCAGGGCGTCATCGCCGCGGACGTGCGCTTCCAGATCGGGCTGCCGTTCCCGTCGAGCGCGCTGAACGCCTTCAAGGCCGACTTTGCCGCCGACTACGCGGCCGCCGAGCCGGCGTTCGAGGACCTCGTGCGCCGCGAGCTCGGGCGGCTGACGAGCGAGATCCCGCCGGACGACCTCGCGGTCCAGTGGGACGTCTGCTACGAGGTGCAGGACATCGAGGGCGTGGTCGCGTGGATGGGCGGCGGCGACGCGGCCTGGGAGCGCTTCACCGGGCCGGTCGGCCGGCTGGCGCGGCTGCTTCCCGACCAGACGCTCGTCGGTTACCACTTCTGCTACGGCACGTTCCCGGAGTGGCCGATGTACGAGGCGCGCGACATGGCCCTGATGGTGCGCATGGCAAACCACGCCGTCGCACAGTCGGGCCGCCCGGTCGACTGGGTGCACCTCGCCGGGCCGCGTTACCTGCGGAGCGAGGACAAGCGCTACTTCCAGCCGCTCGCCGACCTCGACATCCCCGACACGCGCGTCTACCTCGGGATCGTCCTGCCGCTGGACGGCGTTCCCGGCGTCAAGCGCCGGTTCGAGACGGCGTCGAACTACCTGGACGACTTCGGTGTCGCGATGTACTGCGGCTTCGGGCGGCAGCCGGGCGAGGACGGCCGCGAGACGATGCGCCAGCACCGCGAGACCGTCCTCGCGGTCCGCGAGCTGACGGCGGGGGGATGAAGAACAGAGGGCGCCTGTAGGCGCCCTCGTCGTTTTCGGGCCGGCGGCCGCTACTGCCGGGCGAGCGCCATGCGGATCTCCGCCTCGTGGTCGACGACGCGCGCGCCCGAGATGTCGTAGACGATCCTCTCGATCGTCCCGGTGAAGGAATATGGCGCTCCCTCCTCGGCGCCGGGACGATCCGTCGGTGCTACTTGGTCGTAGGGTTCACGACGCGACTCGAGACTCGTCCTCGAGCTCGTGGCGCGGCCCCGTCCAGCAGCGTGACCGCGGAGGCCACGCTGCTGATCCGGTCAGCCGACGCCGAACTCGCGAGCGACGCAGAAGGGGCAGTAGAACGCGATGTTCGGCACGTCGTCGGTCGAAGGCTCGTCGGTGCGGTAGCCGTGCCAGCCGGGCGCCCGCGGCGGGCTGATATCCCCGCACTGGGCGCACACGAGCGGCCCGCTCCGCCGGTAGCTCTGCCGGCTCGGACAGCGCCTCTCCCGTCTCTCGTGCACCCGCTCCTCGTTCACCCGCACCTCACTATGCGGGCACTCAGCCCATGGCGCCATGGCCCAGACGGACAGTACGTGCCCGACGAGTGGCTTGGCTCGAACGAGTGACGAGGGAACTCGCCCGTGCGGTCGTGCAAGGTTGACTTCGCAGGCCTGCCGCCGTTTCATCCCCCGGATGCTCAGTCCGATAAGGAGGTTCTCGTCGACTCGGCGAACAAGGTGTCGGACTTCTCGATCGCCGCCTTCTGCTGACGGCTCCCCGGGCAGGCAGCGTCAAGCCGGCTCCGCCACCTCCTCCGGCACGTCGTCCTGGAGCCGGGGCAGGGCCCTGTCGTCGTGCGGCGGCTCGATCGTGATGTTCGGCAGCAGCCTGTCGAGCCAGGCCGGCATGTACCACGCCTTCTCGCCCATCAGCGTCAGGAAGGCCGGCACGAGGGTCATCCGCACGATCAGCGCGTCCGTGAGGATGCAGACGGCGAGCAGCAGGCCGAACTCCTTCGAGATGCGGTCGGGCGTGAGGATGAACGCCGCGAAGACCGTGCCCATGATCAGCGCCGCGGCGACGATCACGCGCCCGATGGCCGCGATCCCGTGCTCGACCGCCTGCCTCGTCGCCAGGCCGTGGACGTGCTCCTCGCGGATGCGGCTCATCAGGAAGACCATGTAGTCCATCGACAGGCCAAACAGGATCGCGAACGCGATCGGGGGCACGAACGTCTCGATCGGCCCGGTCCGGTCGAGGCCGGTGAGGCCGAGCAGGTGGCCCTCCTGCACCACCAGCGTGAGCACCCCGAAGCCGACGAAGGCCGAGAGGATCGTCGTCACCGCGGCCGTCAGCGAGATCACGATCGATCGGAATGCCATCGCGAGCACGAGGAACGTGACGCCGACGATGTAGAGCAGGAAGAGCGGCAAGCGCTCCATGATCCGGTCGGCGATGTCCTTGAACGCGGCCGTCAGGCCGGAGACGTAGGCGACGGCGCTGCCGCCTTCGACGGCGGAGGGAACGACGTCGTTTCGCAGCTTGTCGACGAGCGTGTCGGTCGCCTCGTCCTGCGGTGCGGACGTGGACTTGACGAAGACGATCGCGACGGTCTTCGGGTCGTTGAAGATCGGCTTGTCCACCGACGCCACGCCCTCGAGCTCACGCGCGCCCTCGTAGATCCTCTGCGGAGCCTGCGCGTCGCCGTTCATGTCGACGACGATCGGGATCGGCGCGTTGAAGCCGGCCCCGAAGCCCTCCGCGAGCAGGTCGTAGGCCCGGCGCGCAGTCTGCTCGGAGGGCTGCGTGCCCTGGTCGGACGCGCCGAGGCGGACGAGGGCGGAGGTCGCCGCCAGCCCGAGCACGACGAGCAGCACGACCACGAACACGCCGCGCGCGTGCGCCGTTACGAATCGGCCCCAGCGGGCGATCGGCGTGCGCTCGCGGGCCGCCTCGGAGTCGTCGAGCGGGCGCAGGAACGGCACCTTCAGCCGGTCGATCTTGTGGCCGAGCTTGGCGAGCACCGCGATCAGCAGCGAGTTGGCGATCAGCACCGTGGTGAGGACGCCGAGCGCCGAGCCGATGCCGAGCTTGGTCACGAAGTCGAGCCCGAAGAAGGCGAGGCCCGTGACCGAGATCGCGACCGTCAGGCCGGCGAAGAGCACGGCCCGTCCCGCCGACGCGCCGGCCTCGGCCGCGGCGTCCTTCGGCGACAGCCCTTCGTGCAGGAGCTGCCTGAACCGCGTGACGATGAACAGCGAGTAGTCGATGCCGACGCCGAGCCCGATCATCGACACGAGCAGCGGCGTGATCGTGTTGATGTCGGTGAGCCCGGCGAGGAAGAAGAGCAGCAGGAACGCGGTCGCGACGGCAGTGAGCGCGAGCGCGATCGGGATCGACGTCGCGACAAACGTCCGGAAGACGACGAGCAGCACGATCAGCGCCGCGAGCAGTCCGAGCAGCTCCTGGGTTCCCTGCTCGAGCGGCGGGAACTCGGCGTCGCCGTTGAACTCGACCGTTACGCCGGCGGGCTCGACGGCCTGTCGGACCGCGTCCTGCACCGCGACCACGGAGCTGCGGTCCTCGTCGTAGATGACCCGGTCGAACTGGGCTTCCGCGAACGCGATCCGTCCGTCGGCCGACACCGTGGCCGGGTCGAACGGATCGCCGACGCTCTCGAGGCCGGCCTTGTCGTCGGTGGGCTTGAACTCGGTCGTCTTCAGCTCTGCCATCGCGCCCTCGATCGCCGCCTTTCGCTCGGGCGTGTCGAGGCGCTGGCCCTCGGGCGCGGCGAAGACGACATTGAGGACGCCGCCCTGCTCGGAGGCGAACTCGGCCTTGATCAGGTCGGTCGCCTTCTGGGTTTCCGATCCGGGGATCTCGAACTCGTCCTTGAGGCCGCCGCCGAACGCGCCGACGAGAGCGACGAGGACGACGACCACCCCGATCCAGCTCGCGACGACGCGCCAGGGGTGCCCGGCGCACGCCCGCGCCCAGCGCGCGAGCGTCCCTGTCGCGAGGCGTTCGTGCGCCGCGCGCCGGTCGGTTCCGTTGCCGGTGTCTGGTTCGAGTGCCTGCTCTGCCATCTGGTCTTCGCTCCTGTCTCGAGGCTTCTCCACGTGAGACCAGGAGACCAGCCGAAAGTCATCGGTCCAGCGATACAACCCCCCGATCCGCCGGAAGTATGTCGGCTCGAGGCGGGGTGGAGTCGCGGTTGGCGCTAGTGCCGCTTCAGGTATTGCGCCCCCGACTCCGTCTTCAGGCCGCCGGAGATGATGGGGTGTATTGCCTGAAGGGGCACTAGGCGTCCGCGTCGCCGGTCAGGCCCGGCCAGCGCGGCGGGGGGCGCGGCGAAGGGGTGGCGCCCTCGGTGGGCTCGGGCTCCTCGGGCTCGTCCGCGAGCGGGGGAGGGGCGGGCCGCTGCTGCTCGAGCAGCGACCGAAATGCCCGCCAGTGCTTGCCGGTCACCTGGGCGAAGAGGGCCGGAAACCGATCCTCGAGCGCGGTCATCGTCTGCCGGTAGCGGCCCGCGACCTCGCCCATGGCGAAGACCGTCGCGATCGGAAGCTCGTCGCCGTGCGCGGCCGCGAGGTGGCGCAGGCGATCGATCGCGACGGCGGCGTCCTGGTGCAGCCCGAGCAGGTCCTGGAGCGCCACGAGCCGGCGCACAAGCGACCGCGTCTTGGCGGGATACACGTCGGCGAGGAACTCGAGCGCGTAGCGGAGACGCTTGCCGCGGATGCGAAGTCGGTGGTACTCGGCCGCCGGCGAAACGGGCGTGATCGACCGGCCTCCCTTGCGCACCGGGCGGAACCGGTGCTCGATCAGGTCGGGCGCGGCCGCGAGAGCCGGTTGCGAGGACGGGCTCGAGCGGCGGAGCCGGCGCGCGCGCAGCGCACGGCCGAACCGGCTCACGAACGACTCGTAGCGCCGTGAGTCGAGCGCCGCGAGCATCTCGGCGCGGGCGTCGGTCCGCTGGCGCTCGAGCAGCTCGCGCAGGATCCCGAGCGGCTCGCGATCCTCCTCGCCGAGCTCGCCGAGCCAGCCGTCGAGCTGCTCGAGCTGGACGTCGAGATCGCGGACCGTGCCGAGCACGCCGCCGATCCAGCGCAGCTCGTCTGCCAGCTTGAGCACGTCGGCGGGGAGGACGTCGGCGAAGAGCGACAGCGCTGCGCGCAGGCGTCGGCTCGCGACGCGCATGTCGTGCAGCTCCTCGATATCGTCGCCGAGCCGGGTGCCCGGCTCGTTTGCGAGGAAGACCGCGAAGTGCCGCCGCAGGACGGCGAGCGCCACTGCGCCGATCTCGGACTCCGGGCCGACCTCCGTCGCCCCGAACGTGTCGATCGGCGGAGCGGCGAGTCCGGCCGAGAGCAGCCCGGCTTCGAAGGTGCCGAGGAGCGCCGGTTGGAGCCCGCAGGCCTCGCGCAGCTCGTTGACGAAGGGCTCGAGCCGCCGGGCCTCGACCGCGGTTGCCTCGATCTCCACCCTGCGGAGCCGTGCGGGCGGGCTGCCGTCCGACGGATGGATCGACGTCTCGTCGAGCGCGATCTCGCCGAGAGTCGTGCCGTTCTCCTCGAGGAGGAACCGCCGGCGCCGCGTGCGAACCTCGAAGAGCACGAGGAGCGGCTTGCCTCCGGCGACTGCTCGCACGCGGTCGGCGACAGGCCCGTCGGCGCCCGCGAGCGACTGCGACTCGGCGCGCCCGAGCTCCTGGGAGATCTCCCGTCGATCGCGGAGGCCTGAGGCGTTCTCGGCCCCGTTCCCGAGCCCACGCAGGGTCGCTTCGCCGCGCGTGCTCGCCCGGCCTCCGAGGCGGCGGAGGCGAAGCGAGCACCCGGCGCGCTGGAACCGGCGGTCGTCCGTGTCGAGGTAAAGATCGACGTGTGTGGCGTTGCGCGTCGCCACGGTCCTCAACGAGCTGGCGTCGGTTGCCTCCCGTGACTCGAACCAGCGCAGCACCGGTCGCAGGTCGAGAGCGTCGAACTGCCACTCCTGCTCACGCGCATCCGCCGACATCACCCTCACTCTGCCTCATGAGCCGAGGCAGCATGACGGTCGCCGTCGGGCCCGGCCCCCGGCGAACGCCCGCTAGGAGTTGGCCGAGTACGGGTCGATGTTGACCTGCGCGTGCTGGCCGCCGCCCAGGCCGCCGCGCGGCGGGTCGTTGTCCGGGTTGTCGGCGTTCGACCAGCCCTGGTTCTGCCCCAGGCACTTGCTGCCGTCCGGGTCGACGTGAGCCTCGTCCATCTGCCATCCGTTCGTGAGCCGCCGCCGGTCTTCGACGAGGATGATCGTCGACTTCCAGCCCACCGGGCAGAGCTTGCGATCGAACGTCGAGAACATCCTTGCCCGCAGCCGAAGCGTCTTCACCTCCCATGGCTCGTGGGTGCCGAAGTTGAGCTCGACCTTCTGCGTCGAGATCGTCCCCTTGTCCACCTGCCACATCACGCTCGCATCCAGATCTCGCGGGCCGCCCCTCCGGCTCGGGCAATAGTTCTCCTGGAACAGCTTCCCGCCGTTGATCAGCTTGTGGTTCGAGTGCAGGTTCCCAGAGCCGTTCAGCTTGCTCAAGCAGAGCTCCATCGACCGAAGGGCGAGTCGCCGCGATCGGTACGACGGTGCCACACAGAACGGTGCCCGCGAGCACGAGGAGGGCAACGCCTGCCGCAAGGCGTCTGCCGCGCATGTGCCGTGATCTCATTCGCCAGGGGGGCGCGCAAGGCGACGGACGTGCCGAGGGGCGGGGTTCGCTACTTGCCGACGTGGATGAAGACGACGTGCGGCGCCGAGCCCGAGCTGCGCTGGTGCTCCGCGCAGCGGGAATCGACGTTGCCCTCGATCGTGGTGAAGCTCGTCGCCGTGCCGGACTTGAACATGCCGACGTGGTTGTCGCCGCTCGCGAAGTTCGACCCGTCCCAGTCGTAGCAGACGAGGTCGCCAGGCTTCGGGTCGACCGTGATCGTCAGGTTGTTGCGACCGGCGCGCGCGTCGTTGACGAGGCTGGGCACATATTGGTAGTTGCGACCTCGGACGAAAGCCTTCGATCCGGCCTCGACGTAGGCCCTCGAGACGGTGCACGCGCACCAGGCCATGTTCCCCTTGCCCCACCAGCCGGTGATCTCCGGCACGTTGTTCGAGCCCGCAGGCTCCTCGACGAGCCCGATGAACGTCTGCATCTCGGCAAGCGCCTTCTCACGGAGGGGCGTCGCCGCGGCCGCCTTCTTCCGCTCCTCGATCCGCGCCTGCGCTTCTGGCGAAGGCTGCGCCTGGCCCAGGAGGAGCTTCTCGAGGCTCGTGCCGAACGCCTGCTTCGGGTCGGCGTACCCGAGCCAGTACTGGGCGCGGTAGGACGCCTGCGCGGTGAGCGGGCCGAACTCACCGTCGACCTCGTCGTCGAAATAGCCGTTCTTCGCGAGCAGCCGCTGTGCGTACTCGACGTCCTCGCCCTCCATGTGCGGCGTGGTGAGCACGAGCGTCCGTTTCATGACCAGTCTCCTCTCGCAGCCGGTTGCGACCCCGTGGGAAAGCCACGCAGGCGACGGCTCGCCGGGAGCCGCCTCGCCGGCACGCACGCCGCAGCCCCGATCGCGATCGAAGCCATCGTCCTCTCCTCCCCGGCTCGATGATCCCACGGCCGGCGATGCGAAGCAACGGTCGGCACCCGGGCCCGCTCGGCGGGGGCCCGGGTCTCGAGAGCGGCGCGGTCGCGATCACGAGCGCGCGGGCCCGCTCCTCGACGCGCTACGGACAGGGACGGGCTGCTACGGCCGGGGTCACTGGACGGCGTTCGCGACGCTCTCGACGGAGATCGACGCGGCGGGCGTGCTCGGCCGGGCCGAGCTCCTGGAGGAGCTGAAGACGAAGCTCGTCCGTCCCGGCCCGTACCTCGAGCCCCTCCTGCTGCGTGCCTCCGGGCTCGTGCACGGCAACGCCGACGACCTGCTGGAGGCGGCGGATCGGTTCGCCGAGCTCGGCCTCGACTGGCACGCCGAGCAGACCCGCGGCCTGCTTGCGGCACGCCTCTAGGAGGGTCGTCCGCCGGCGGGCTGCTCGACCTGCGCCGGGCGAGTCACCGGCGCGGCGAGGATCCCGGCCCGGCGCCGCGAGCGAACGAGCTCGGCCGCGAAATAGCTCCCGATCACGAACGTCGCGGCGCCGGCCTGCGCGAGCATGCCCTGCCAGGTCGGGTACAGCCCCAGCCAGAGGCCCGCCCAGTAGGGGAGCTCGAGCCCCTCGATCGGCGTCACCGCGAGCCAGCCGACCTTCTGCAACGTCTGCACCGTCGTCCCGACCATCACGACGAGCACCCAGGTGATCAGGATGCCGGTCGCGATCAGCATCTTCTTGTGCGGCAGCTTTCGCTCCAGCGCGACCACGAGGAAGAAGACGCCGAGGACGCCCACGAGGCCGAGGGCGACCCCCTGCGCCACGGTCGACACGCCCGCTTCGAGCGTGAGCGCCTGGAGGAACAGCACGGTCTCGAACCCCTCCCGGTAGACGCTCGAGAAGCCGAGCGCGACGAGGCCGAGCACCTGTGCGGCGGCGAGCGAAAGCCCGGCGCCGGTCAGGATCGTTTTCTTCCGCCGGTGCAGCCCTTGCAGGTTCTCCTGCCAGTAGACGCGGTGGTAGAACCAGTTGAGGATCAGGAGGAGGACGGCGATCGCGACCAGCGAGACGATTGCCTCGAGTCTCTCCCCGAAGCCGGCGAGCGAGCCGAGGACGGTCTGGGCGACGACCCAGGTGGCCACGCTGGCGACGAGCGCCGCTCCGACGCCGACGAGCAGTGGGCGCCGGAACCGTCGCTGGCCACGGGTCATGCTCGCCATCAGCGCCGCGAGGATCAGCACCGCCTCGAGCCCTTCGCGGAAGACGATGATGGCGCTGTTCGTCACGATCGCGACGCGCGACTGCGAACCGCTGCCGATCCGCTGCTCGGCTTCGGTGAGCGCATCGTCGAGCGCCGCTCTGGTCGCCGCGAGCTCCTCGGCCGTTGCCTTGCTCTTGACGAGCTGCACGAGGCCCTGCTGGCCCTCGGCTCCGTACCAGAAGTACCCCTCGATCTCCTGGAAGAGCGACGGGGCGAGACCGCGCAGCCGCTGCTCCGGCCCGAGCTCGAAGACGCCGTAGGCCTCGAGTCGGGCCTGCTCGGCCCGACCCCACTGGCCGCTCGCGGCCGCCGCCTCGATCCGGTCGAGCGTCGCCGAGATGACGTCGAAGTCGGCCGTCTTGGCCGCGTCCTTCCAGGCCGACGGGAAGACGTCGTCGACGAGGTCGAGCGCCTCGTTGGCGGTGGCCTCGACCGCGTCGGGCGGCGCGACCGTGGAGCCGTGGCTCGCCGCGGTCAGGTTCTCGCCGAGCGTCTCGAGGTGCTCTCCCAGGCGACGTGTCGCCGGGGCGTTCCGCCGCAAAAGCACCGGCTCGAGGTCGCGGAACGCGCTCGCCGCTCCGTCGCGGAAGGTGATCGCCTCCTGGATCTCGAAGTCGGCGACGACCTTCCCGTCGCGGACGCCCCGGCCGTACTCGATCGGCACGAGCTTGACGAACCGCTGAAGCTGCCCCGCCCGGCGGAGGAGCTCCGCCTCGGCGAGGGGTGCGGCGCGGAAGCCCTCGAGCGCGCGCTCGGCCTTCGCGAGCGCGACGGGCACGCCGCGGCCGGATGCGGTCGACTCCGCGAGGCTCGTGAGGGCGAGCTCGGCGCTGCGCTCCGCGGCGCTTCCGCGCTGCGCACGATAGACCGGCGCCAGCATGTGCCAGTAGCCGAGTGCCAGCGCGCCCGACTCGGCCCGCCGGACCGCGAACCCAAGCGACGACGCCTCCGACACCGACTCGAGCGCCGCGCGGATGCGGCCGTCGGTCGTGTCGAGCAGGTCGGCGCGGACGGTGGAGGCCGCCTTCGCGGGCGTCAGGCTGCCGGCGGCGAGCGCGTCGAGCGCGAGCGTCGCGTCCGCGCCCGGCCGCGAGAAGCGTGTCGGCGGGCGGAACTCACGGACGAGCAGCCACGAGCGGGCGGTCGAGGCATCTCCGCGGGAGGCCGACGAGACGGCGCCGTCGAACGCGGCGTGGAGGAGGGAGGTCCACACCGTCGCCCGCGCAGCGGCGAGCGCCGTCTCGTCGCCTCGCGCGACGGCCGCGCCTGCCCGGGCGAGCGCGGAGGATGCCTCGCGCAGCTCCTGCGGATGGCCGGCGAGGTACGACTGCGCAGCGCGGGTTGCCTTGTCGACCTCGTCCCGAGCGGCGGCGCGGTCGCCGAACACGAGGGCCGACTGGGCGTTCGAGAGCGCGAGCCGCGCGTTCGTCGCCTCTTGCCACCCGGCCGCCGCCCCTCCCGGAGCAGAGGCGAGCGCGAGGATTGCTGCGACGGCCCCGATCGAGACGACGCGCCGCACGGGGCCTCCTACTGGACGATCTCGACCTTGAGGCGCGCGGCGGCCTGCGAGACCTGGCCGGCGACCGCCGTTCCGCGCTCCTGTGCCTCGCGGCCGAGCACGTCCGCCTGCGCGGGCTTGAACCGCTTACCGGAGTGCTCCTGGCGGTAGAGCGCGCTCACGAACGACGAGAGCTCCGAGAGCTCCTGCATCGTCTGTGCGCTCTGTGCGGGATCGCTCTTGGCGATCGCGGGCGCGATGCCGCGGTAGATCACCCGGATGCCGCTGAGGATGTCGTTGATGTCGGAGAGGCGCGAGACGACGTTGAACGCCTCGCCGTTCGCCTTGTCTCCGAGCACGAAGCGCGAGACCTTCCACTGGCCGAAGTACTCGCTCATCGTCGGCACCATCACGACGACGGCGGTGAACGCATCGCTCGGGGTCGGCTTCCAGCGCTTCGATGCCGCCGCGAGCTCGCGTGCGTAGCGGTCGAACCCGTCGGCCGCGCCCTTGAGAGCGTTCGCGTCGGGCAGCTCCTCGCCGAACTCGACCTTGCCGTTTCCGTCGAGATCGGCCCTGACGCCCTTGACCACGAGCTCGGGGCGCGTGCCCCAGAGCATCCCCTCGGTGAGGTTGTAGAAGTTGCCGGGCTGCTTGAGCACCTCGCCGTTCGGGAGCTCGAGGTCGAACGGCACCGCGCTTGCGGGATCCTCTTGCGCGCTCGAGCCGGCGTCGAGGATGACGTCGTAGCGGGCGAGTGACGGCGTGCCGGCCACGATCCCTTCGACGCGCTCGTAGTACGGATTGCCCTTCACCCAGAGCGCCTTCGCCTGCTTCAGCGTGTCCGCGACTGGACCGCGCTGGGTGCGCCAGAGGCGTGCATAGTCGAAGCCGGCCTTGTTCGCGAGCGCGTAGTAGCGGTTCGCGGCGGCGCGGAAGTCGTGGGTGAAGTCCGTGAGCTGCGACGTGTGCTGGAGGAGGTACGTCTTCACGGGGGCGAGGTTGGTGCCCGGGACGGTGGTGCTCGCCGAGGCCGCGGCGGTCGCCGAGAGAGGGACGACAGCCGCCAGGGAAGCGGCGAGGAGGGCGAGGAAACGGTTACGAGGGCTCATGACCCACGAGGATACGCGAATTCGGGGCCCGACGTAAGGGTACCCTTACAAGTCTTTACAGGGCCGCCTGCCGGTGCTACCCGCCTGCTGGACGCTTGGCCCGCACCGCCGTTCCCTTCTAGACTCGCCCGATGATGCGCCGCGACGCGAAGATCGAGTTGCTACGGCGGGTGCCGCTCTTCGCCAACTGCTCGAAGAAGGAGCTGGGGGAGGTTGCGCTCGTCGCGGACGAGCTCGACGTCCGTGCCGGGAAGGTGCTGACGCGCGAGGGCGATCCCGGCCGCGAGTTCTTCGTGCTCGTCGAAGGGGTCGCCGAGGTCCGGCGGAAGGGCCGCAGGATCAACACGATGAGCGCGGGCGACTTCTTCGGCGAGATCGCGCTCCTCTCGAACCGGCCGCGCACAGCGACCGTGACCACCACCGAGCCCGGGCACCTGCTCGTCGTCACGCACCGGGCGTTCGGCGAGCTGACGCGCAAGGTGCCGTCGATCCAGCTGAAGGTGCTGCAGGCGCTCGCCGACCGGCTGCCGGACGACTCGCTCTAGGGGCCTGTCTGGAAAGTGGTCGCGGTGCCGCCTGCAAGCCGCTCTGAGCCACTTTCCGGACAGGCCCTAGGGGGCCTGGGCCCGCTCCTCGGCGAGGGCGTGCTCGACCTCGAGCTCGAGCCCGTCGTGGGCGAGCTCGATGCCGTCCCCCGCGGGGAGCTCCCGCGGGCGGTGCGTGACGAGCAGCCTGCGCGCGCCGGAGGCCCGGAACGCCGCCTCGGCCTCGGCGAGCGAGAGGTGGCCGCGGGGCTCCGGCTCGCCGTCCAGGAGGGTCGCCTCGCAGATGAAGAGGTCTGCTCCGCGCGCGAGCTCGACGAGCGAGTCTCCCGGCCCGGAGTCGGCCGAGTAGGCGAGCGTCGTCTCGCCGTCCGAGACGCGAAAGCCGAACGCCGCGATTCCGTAGTGCTGCATCCGCACGGGCATGAGCTCGAACCCGGCGACGGCGCCGGCGACTCCCTCGCCGAACTCCTTCACGTCGAAGGCGCGCTCGAACAGATCGGTCGTGCCGCCGAAGTGGATCGCGAGGTGAGACACGAACTCGCGGCCGCCCGGAGGGAGGTGCAGCTCGGCCTTGGGGATCTCGCGCCCCGGGCCGTAGATCGCTCCCCAGGCCCAGGGCACGACGTCGCCCCAGTGGTCGAGGTGGAAGTGGCTGATCACGATCGCATCCACCTCGGGCCACGATCCCGCCTCGCGCATGCGGGCGAGCACGCCGGGCCCGCAGTCGAGCAGCAGGCGGCCGTGGCCGTGGACGAGATAGCCGGACTGAGCGCCGCCCGGGTTCGGCCACGCGGGCGAGCTCCCGATCACGGTGAGTCGCACGGGTGGCATCAAATACCAATCGGCCGGAAGGCGCTTAGAATCGCTGCGTGGCCGGCGCACCGCCCGAGCTCCTCGACCGCGTGCCGCTCTTCAGCGGCCTCGAGCGGCGGGAGCGGCGTCGAGATCGCGAGCTCGATGAAGGCACGCTCGCTCGAGCCCGGCCAGACGATCGCGGTCGAGGGCGAGCAGGGGGTCGGCTTCTTCGTGATCGAGAGCGGCACTGCCCGGGTCACGGTCGGCGGCGAGGAGCGTCGCAAGCTCGGCCCGGGCGACTACTTCGGCGAGATCGCCCTGATCAGCAAGGCCCCGCGCTCGGCGACCGTGACCGCCGAGACGTCCGTGACGTGCTGGGGGCTCACGAGCTGGGAGTTCCGCCCGATCGTCCAGGCAAGCGCCACCGTCATGTGGGCCCTGCTCGAGTCGCTCGCGAAGATGCTGAGCGACGGCTGACGCGACAACGGGAAGGCCTCCGTCTCTCGCGCCGGCGAGGCCCGGCGCGGCTCGGCCACCCGACTGCCGACTCCTAGAATTCACACGGTGGAGCGGAAGCTCGCCACCGTGCTCTTCGCCGACCTCGTCGATTCGACGTCGCTCGTCGTGGGCGTCGACCCGGAGGTCGTCCGGCGTCAGGTGAGCGAGTACTTCGAGCGTGCGTCGCAGTGCATCGAGCAGCACGGCGGGACGGTCGAGAAGTTCGCCGGCGACGCCGTGATGGCGGCGTTCGGGGTTCCGCGCACGCACGAGGACGACGCCGCGCGGGCAGTGCGCGCGGCATTCGCAGTCCTCGACGAGGTGCACGCGCTCGGGCTCGAGGCGCGGATCGGCGTCGAGGCGGGCGAGGTCGTGGTCGACGACGCGGACTCGACCTTCGTCACCGGCGAGGCAGTCAACATCGCGGCCCGTCTCCAGCAGGCGGCGGGGGGCGGCGAGATCGTTCTCGGCCCGACCGTGCGCCGGCTCGCGGCGGGCGCGGTCGAGGTGGAGGACGCGGGACCGCTCGAGATGAAGGGCCGGCCCGAGCCGCTCTGGACGTGGCGCGCGCTGCGCTCGATCGACGCGCCTCGCAGCGTCGCGACGGCGTGGTTCGTCGGCCGCGAGCAGGAGCTCGAGCTGCTCGAGAACGTGCTGGCGCGCACGGTCCGCGATCGGCGGGCGCACCTCGTCACCGTCTTCGGCGACGCCGGGGATCGGCAAGTCGAGGCTCGTGTCGGAGTTCACGGACGGCGCCGAGCGAGTCACTGTGCTTCGCGGCCGTGCGCTCCCGTACGGCGAGGGCGTCACCTACTGGCCGCTCGCGTCGATGATCAAGGACGTCCGCGGGGATCGAGCGACGACGCGCCGGCGTCGGAGGCGTTCGAGAAGCTCCGGATCTGCTGCGAGAGCGAGGCGGTCGCCGACCTCCTCGCGGTCGCGCTGGGAGTCCTCGGCGCCGCGCAGGACGGAAGGACGACCGGCGAGCTCGCCTGGGCGGTGACCCTCTGGGCGGAGCAGCTCGCCGATGCCCAGCCGCTCGTGCTCGTCTTCGAGGACGTCCAGTGGGCCGAGGACTCGCTGCTCGACGTGGTCGAGCACCTCGTGCGGACGCTCCGCAACTCGCCTGTGCTCATCGTGTGCCTCGCGCGCCCCGACCTGCTCGACAGCCGCCCGACGTGGGGTGGCGGAAACGCCCGGGCGCTCTCGATCGAGCTGGGCCCGCTGAGCCCGGACGAGAGCCGCGAGCTCGTCGATGCGCTGGCTCGCGCGGGCGGACGTCCCGCCGGGTCAGCGCGCGCTCGCGCTCGAGAAGGCCGAGGGCAACCCGCTGTTCCTGGAGGAGACGGCCCGGATGCTCGGCAGACGGCGAGGGAATCATGATCAAGCGGATTCCGGACTCGGTGCAGGCGGTGATCGCCGCGCGGATCGACGGGCTCGACGCGGGCGACAAGCGGCTGCTCCAGCGCGCGGCTCTCGTCGGGCGCGTCTTCTGGCGCGGCGCACTGGACGCTCTCTCACCGGACGTCGACGTCGCCGCCGGCCTCGACAGGCTGCTCGAGCGAGAGTTCATCGCTCCCGAGGCTCACTCCTCGATCTCCGGTGAGCGTGCGTTCCGGTTCACGCACGGCCTGATCCGCGATGTCGCCCACGCCACGGTCAGCAAGGCCGAGCGCGCCGAGGATCACCGGCGAGTGGCCAGGTGGGTGGCCGAGCGCGCGCCGGACGAGCTCGCGGACATCCACGCGCACCACCTCGACGTCGCCGCGCGGCTCGTCGCGGAGCTCGACGGAACAGTGCCCTCCGACCTGGCGCACGACGCGGCAGCCGCCCTCGAGGGCGCGGGCCGCCGCTCGTTCCACCGCAGCTCCTTCACGGCTGCCCGCAGTCAGTTCGTGCGGGCGGTTGCGCTCGAGCCGACGCTCGAGCGCCGGTACCTCGCCGCGCAGTCAGCGTGCCGTCTCTCAGACACCCCGACGGTGCGCGAGGAAGCGCCGGTCGTGCTCGAGGAGGCGCGCACCGAGAGCGCGCCCGACATCGAGGGCCGGGCGCTGCTGCTCCTTGCCGAGATCGCGCTCCGTGCGGACAGCGATGTCGCTCATGCGCGCGAGCTCGCCCATCAGGCGCTCGAGGTGCTGCCCGACGACGAGCTCCAGGGTCTCTACGACGCCCGCTCCCTCCTCGCGACGCTCGGGTGGTGGGTCGGCGACGCCGATGCCTCTCGACGTCACGGTGAAGCGATGCTCGAGGGAGCCCGCTCGCTCGGACGGATCGATCTCGAGGCGATCGCCCTCTATCACCTTGCCGGTGTCGCGAGCGCCGTGGGCGACGCCGAGGAGGCCCGCCGCATGACCCGCCGCGCGACTGCGCTGGCCGAGGAGAGTGGTAGCCGCGAGGCGTTCGGCTTTGCGCGAGCAGCCGCCGGACGCTGCTCGTGGGAGGTCGAGGGTGACTTCGACGCCACCGAGACGGCGTATCGAGACGCGCTGGCCGCGTACGAGGAGATCGGGGCGGCCGGGCGCGCCGGCTGGGCGGTGTCGATGCTCGGCGCGCTCGAGCTTCGGCGCGGGCGCGTCGATCGCGCCGAGGAGCTCTTGCGGGACGCGGTTCGGCGGCTGCGCGCGACGCAGGAAGGCGGGTATCTGGTCGAGGCCGAACGTGGTCTCGCAGAGGCCCTCGTGGCCGGCGGCAAGCTCACAGAAGCCGAGCGAGTGGCCGAGCATGCGCAGCGGACGGTTGGCCGGGAGGACGTCTGGTCGCGTGCGTCCACGCTCCACGCCCTCGGGCTCGTGCGGGCGGCGCAGGGGCGCACGAACGAGGCGGAGGCGCTCCTGCGCGAGTCGCTCGCGATCGTGGAGCCGACGATGTTCCGGACGCTCACGGAGGAGGTTCGTGCGTCCATCGACGCGGTCCGGGGCGGCGCGACGGCCGCGGCCAAGACCTAGTGCTCGCCGTTCCCTGCGGGCTTCCGTCGTACATGGGCGCCTGGCCGCCGGTCGTCGGCGGTCGCCTGATCCCGCCGCTCGCCGAGCTCGCCGCCTGTACGCCGCACTCGGCTGCGACGCCGCCGGCGCTTGCGGCCCGATCGGCGTCGCAGGCGGCGCCTGCGGCTCGGAGCAAGGAGCAGCGAACCCGCAAAGGGTGAAGCGCTCCGACCTCGAACAGAGACGGCGATGAGAAGAGCGCGGGTCCTGCTGGCGGCCGGCGTGGCCGCCGCCGTCGTCGTCCTGCCGGGCGGGCCGGCGCAGGGTCTTTCGCTTCCAGGGGCATCGAGCTGCCCGATCTTCCCGCCTGACAATGCGTGGAACCAGCGCGTCGACAAGCTGCCGGTGGCGTCGAGCTCCGCGGCCGTGATCGCGTCGATCGGCCTCGACACGGGCCTGCACCCGGACTTCGGCTCGGGGACGTGGGAGGGCTCGCCGATCGGGATCCCGATCACGGTCGTGAGCTCGACCCAGAAGCGCGTGCCCGTCGCCTTCGATTACGCAGAGGAGAGCGACGCGGGCCCCTACCCGATCCCCCCGAGCGTTCGGATCGAGGGCGGCTCCGACCACCACGCGATCCTCGTCGACCGCGACCGCTGCAAGCTGTACGAGCTCTTCGCGCTCGAGCGAATGTCCGGCGGCCGCTGGCACGCTGGCTCGGGCGCGATCTGGAATCTGCGCTCGAACGCGCTGCGGCCGCTGACCTGGACGTCGGCCGACGCCGCCGGCCTGCCGATCTTGCCGGGGCTTGCCCGGTACGACGAGGTCGCGCGGGGTCGCATCGACCATGCGCTGCGCTTCACGGTCGAGCAGACGCGCCGCGCGTACGTCTACCCGGCCCGACACTTCGCGAGCGACCTCGCAGACGCGAGCCTGCCGCCGATGGGGCTCCGTGTCCGATTGCGCGCCGGCTATCCGACGAAGGGCTTCCCGCCCCAGGCGCGCGTCGTCTTGGAGGCGCTCAAGCGCTACGGGATGATCGTCGCCGACAACGGCTCGAACTGGTACATCACCGGCGCTCCCGACCCGCGGTGGTCGAACGACGACCTCCATTCGCTCGGTCGGGTCCAGGGCAAGGACTTCGAGGTCGTGGACGGAAGCCGGCTGCGGCCCGCGGCCTGACCGACTCGACGCAGGGCCCACCGGCGCTCGCGCCCGTCTAGCATCGGAGCTTCCTCGTGGACGCCTTCCTGGTCGTCGACTTCCAGAACGACTTCACACCGGGCGGCGCTCTGCCGGTGCCCGAGGGCGACGCCATCGCGGAGCCGGTGAACCGCCTGCTCGGCCGGTTCCCGCTCGTCGTCGCGACGCGTGACTGGCACCCGCCCGGTCACGGCTCCTTCGTCGACAGCGGCATCGACCGCAGTCGCTGGCGCGGAACCGATCCACCCGGGATCTGGCCCGTCCATTGCGTCCAGGGGACACCCGGTGCTGAGCTCCACCCGAGCCTCGACGTCGAGAGCGTCGACGTCGTCCTCGACAAGGGGCAGGACCTCCACAGCCAGGGGTACTCGGCCTTCCAGGACACCGACCTGACCGGCCTCCTGCGCGATCGCGGCGTCGAGCGGCTCTACGTGGCAGGGCTCGCGACCGACTACTGCGTCCGGCAGAGCGTGCTCGACGCGCTCGAGGGCGGCTTCGAGGTCGTCGTGGTCGAGGATGCGATCCGCGGTGTCGACGTCGAGCCGGGCGACTCGGCTCGGGCGATCGAGGAGATGCGCGCCGCGGGGGCACGCTTCGAGCCCGCGGCCGAGATCGAGCGGGCCGGCCCGGAGTAGACCGGGCAGCACGCATGGCCGGTTCTCGTCCGTCCGACCTCGAATCCAGCGGCCTGCTCGTCGACCTGTACGAGCTCACGATGGGCCAGGGCTACTTCGACTCGGGGCTTGCCGCAGAGGAGGCCACGTTCAGCCTCTTCTTCCGCGGGTTGCCGCCGGGCTGGGGGTACCTGATCGCCGCGGGCCTCGACGACCTGCTCGCCTCGCTCGAGCGGTTCCGGTTCGGCGAGCGCGACCTCGCGTACCTCGAGGAGACGAGGCTCTTCTCGCAGGCGTATCTCGACTCGCTCCGGGCATGGCGGTTCACCGCCTCTGTACGCGCCCTCCCTGAGGGCACCCTCTTCTTCCCGCAGGAGCCCGCTGTCGAGGTGACCGGGCCCGTCGGCGAGGCACAGCTCGTGGAGACGATCGTCCTCAACCGGATCCACTACCAGTCGCTTCTCGCCGCGAAGGCCGCCCGGTGCGTCGATGCGGCCCGAGGACGCCGCCTCGTCGACTTCGGGTTTCGCCGTGCCTACGGCGTCGAGGCCGGTCTCGCGCTTGCCCGCTCGAGCTGGATCGCCGGATTCGATGCGACCAGCAACGTTCTCGCCGGTCGCGACCTCGGGATGCCTGTGACCGGAACGATGGCGCACTCGTTCGTCGAGGCCTTCGACGACGAGCTCGAGGCTTTTCGGGCGTTCGCGCGCGCCTACCCCGAGGAGACGATCCTGCTCGTCGACACCTACGACACACTCGAGGGTGTCCGACGGGCCGCCGTCGTCGGCCGCGAGCTTGCGGAGCGCGGCTCCCGGCTCCGCGGCGTTCGACTCGACTCCGGCAACCTGCTCGAGCTCTCCCGTGGCGCGCGGGCGATCCTCGACGAGGCCGGGCTCGAGGATGCCACCATCTTCGCGAGCGGCGGGCTCGACGAACGCGAGCTGGCGGCGCTCCTCGAGGCGGGTGCGCGGATCGACGGCTTCGGGATCGGGTCGCAGCTCGGTGCTCCGGCCGACGCGCCGTCGCTCGACATGGCGTACAAGCTCGTCGAGTTCGCGGGCCGCCCGACGTTCAAGCTCTCACCCGACAAAGCCACCCTGCCGGGACGCAAGCAGGTCTGGCGGGTCTTGGACGCCGAGGGGCGCTACACGTTCGACATGATCGGGCTCGACGGCGAGGAGCCGCCACTGGACGGCGAGCCGCTCCTGCACGACGTGATGGCGCAGGGCCGACGCCTCGCACACGAGTCGCTCGACGCGATCCGGAAGCGGGTCTCGCGCCAGCGCCGGGCGCTGTCCGAGCGTCACCGGACGCTCGACGCCGAGCCCTTCGAGGTGCGTCTTTCCGCCGGCCTCGAGGCGCTCGAAGCGAAGCTACGCGGGGATCGGTGAGCGAACGGCGTCCGTCGTGGCGTCGAGCAGCCGCTCGAGCAGCTCCCGGTCTCCCTCGACGGTGACGTCGTCCCAGCGCCGCTCGACGAACAGGTAGTAGAAGTCGCCGACGCTTGCCTCGACGACGACGTCGGGCTCGACGGCCGGCCCCGTCATGGCCTTGCCGTCCACGATCGAGGCCACCTCGCCGTCGATCCGGAACTCGAAGGCCCCGGGCGGCGCGACCGGCGCGAACACGATGTCGAGCGCTCCTGTGAGCCAGCCGGGATGGAGGTCGGTCTCACCCTCGGGCGGGCCGAGCGAGCGGATGCCCCAGACGGCGAGCTCGCGGATGATCGGCTTGAGGGTCAGGCCGAAGGGCGTCAGCTCGTAGACCTGCGAGGCCGCCGGTGGCGGCAGGCGGTGCTTCGCGACGATCCCGCACCCCTCGAGATCCTTCAGCCGCGCCGCGAGGATGTTCGTGCCGATGCCCGGCAGGTAGGCCGCCAGGTCCGTGTAGCGCTTGGGACCCTGGAGCAGCTCGCGGACGATCAGCAGCGTCCATCGCTCACCGACCAGCTCGAGCGCGTGAGCGATCGGGCAGTACTGGTCGTAGCGCTTGGTCATGACGGGAGTGTAGCGGCCGTTCTTGCGGTTGTGAAGGGAGGACTTGCGAAAAGCAAGTAGTTCGTGTAGATTCGCAAGCCACAGCTTCGAATGGGAAAGGAACAGGGACTCATGGTGGCTTCGCAACGACGCAAGTGGTTCGCGCTCGCACTTCTGAGCGCCGTTCAGTTCATGGTCGTGCTCGACATCGCGATCGTGAACGTCGCACTGCCGTCGATCAAGGTCGACCTCGGGTTCTCACAGGAGAACCTCCAGTGGGTGATCAGCGCCTATGCGCTCGTGTTCGGCGGCTTCCTCCTCCTCGGCGGCCGGGCGGCCGACGTCCTGGGGCGCAGACGCGTCTTCATCGCCGGCCTGATCGTGTTCACGCTCGCCTCGCTGCTCGCCGGGCTCGCGTGGTCGGAGGCGTCGCTGATCGCGGCGCGCGCCTTCCAGGGATTCGGCGCGGCGATCATCTCGCCCGCCGCGCTCTCGATCCTCTCGACGACGTTCGCCGAGGGCCGTGAGCGCAACATCGCGCTCGGCGTCTGGGGCGCCGTCGGCGGCTTCGGCGCCGCGGCAGGCGTCCTGCTGGGCGGGGTGCTCACCGACCTCCTGAGCTGGGAGTGGATCTTCTTCGTCAACGTGCCGGTCGGCATCGCGGCGCTCGTGCTGACGCCGATCCTGCTCACCGAGAGCAAGGACGCACGCGTGAAGAGCTTCGACATCCCGGGCGCGGTGCTCGTCACCGCAGGACTCTCCGCGCTCGTCTACGCGATCACGCAGGCGGGTCAGGACGGCTGGCTCGCAGACAGGACGCTGGCGGTCTTCGCCGGGTCGCTCCTGCTGCTCGCGGCTTTCGCGGTCTGGGAGCGGCGCCACGCCGAGCCGCTGATGCGCTTCGGCATCCTGCGTAGCCGGACCGTGAGCGGCGCGAATGTGTCGGGCTTCATCGTCGGAACGGCGATCTTCGCCATGTTCCTGATGCTGACCCTGTACATGCAGCAGGTGCTCGGCTACTCGCCGATGAAGACCGGCGTCGCGTACCTGGCGGTCGCGGGCACGGCGATCCTCTGGTCGGCGGTCGCCGCCCAGCTCGTGACCCGGATCGGCGTGAAGCCGGTGCTCGTGATCGGGATGGTGACGCTGACCGCGGGCCTCGTGCTCTTCACGCAGGTGTCGGTCGGCGGCTCGTATCTCGGCGACCTCCTGCCCGGCTTCCTGCTGATCGGGGTCGGCCTCGGCTTCTCGTTCGTGCCGATCTCGATCGCGGCGCTCGCCGGCGTCGAGTCGTCGGAGGCCGGTCTCGCCTCCGGCCTGATCAACACCTCGCAGCAGATCGGCGGCGCGCTCGGCATCGCGGCGCTCTCCACGATCGCGACCTCGCGGACGACTGACGCGATCGCCGCGGGGTCGTCGCAGGCAGACGCGCTCGTGCACGGGTTCACCGGGGCGTTCCTCGCCGGCGTGATCGTCGCCGGCATCGGGATCGCCGCGGCGCTGACGCTGATCCGGCGCGACGAGCTCGCGACCGTGCCGCAGGGGGCAGAGGCCGCAGAGGCGCAGGCCGAGCCCGCGTTCGAGCTCGCGGCCTAGGAGAAGCGGCTTCCGTATCGGGGGGACCGGCGTCGGTCCCCCCGATCGCGCCCTAGTGCCCCTTCAGGCAATCCACGCCATCACCCCCGGCGGCCTGAAGCCGCGCCAGGCTGTGTCCTCAGTCGCGCCAATAGCATCACTATTGGCGCTCCCTGCGTCCTTGCCTGGCACGCCTTGCGACTCGCCGGAGGCGGGGGTGCTTACCTGAAGGGGCACTAGCCGGACGTGCCGCCCGAGGGCTGATCCGTCTCGGCGTCCTCGAGCATGCCGTGCGCGATCGCGTGCCGGACGAGCTCGGCGCGGCTCCCGAGCCGGAGCTTCTGCATCACGTGGGCTCGGTGCGTCTCGGCGGTGCGGACGGAGATGAAGAGCTGCGCCGCGATCTCCTGGTTCGTGTAGCCGAGCGCGAGCAGCCGCAGCACCTCGCGCTCGCGGTCGGAGAGCGGATCCTCCCCGGCGAGCCGCTCGGCCTCGGCCTCGGCGGCGACGAGGCGCGCGCCGAGCTCGGGGTGCACGTAGCGCCCGCCCTTGGCGACCTCGCGGATCGCGGAGACGAGCTCCACGTCCGCCGCCTCCTTGAGGACGTACCCGCGGGCGCCCGCAGCGAACGCCTCGCGCACGTAACGCGGATCGTCCTGCATCGAGAGCACGAGCACCTTGACGTCGGGATGCTCGTGGAGGAGCTTCGGCGCGCCCTCCAGTCCGCTCTCGCCGGGCATGACGACGTCCATCAGGATCAGGTCAGGCTCGGTCGAGCGGGCCTCGAAGATGGCGTCGCGGACGTTGCCGGCCTCGCCGACCGTCTCCATGTCGTCCTCGGCGTCGATCAGCATCCGGAGCCCGGACCGGACGATGGCATGGTCGTCGACGATGAGGATCCGAATCATGCGAGCGGCACCTCTGCGACGAGCGTCGTTCCCGCCCCATGGGTCGACTCGACCCGGAGCTTCCCGCCGAGCAGCTCGACGCGCTCTCGCATTCCCTGGATGCCGAATCCCTCCTTGCTCTCGGTCACGTCGAAACCACGGCCGTCGTCTTCGATCACTGCCACGACCATTCCATTCTTGCGGGTCAGCAGGACGCTCGCATTTCGGGCATGGGCGTGCTTGACGACGTTTGTCAGCCCCTCCTGCACGATGCGGTAGAGAGCCGTTGCCACTTCGTTGGAGAGGCTCTGATCGCCGAGGCTCGTCGCGAATCCGACCGCGATGCCGGTGTGGTTGCCCCAGGTCTGGGTCAACCGCTCCAGGGCCGATGTGAGCCCGAAGTCGTCCAGGGCCTTCGGGCGGAGCTCGACGGCCAGCCGGCGCACGTTCTGGAGGGTGCCGACCGCGAGCTCGCGCAGATCGGCGACCGCGGCCTGCGACTCCGGGGTGTCGAGCGAGTCCTCGAGCGCGCGGAGCCCGAGCAGAATCGAGGTGAGCGCCTGGCCGGTCTCGTCGTGGAGCTCGCGCGCAAGCCGGCGACGCTCCAGCTCCTGCGCCGCGACAACCCGTCGTAGCGAATCGCGGGCGACCCGGTCGGAGAGGTCGACCGCCACCGAGGCCCGAGCGGCGAACGTCTCCACGAGCCGGAGGTCGTCGTCGCTGAATCGGGCATCCGGCTGCCCCAGCTTGTCGTGCGCCGCGAGCACGCCGATCGGCTCGTCTCGGACGACGAGCGGAACCCAGAGCCCCGCCCGGGCGCCCAGGTGCCGGCTCATCCTCGGATCGACCTCGGGATCGTCGAGCACCGAGTCGACGCGCTCGCTCCGACCGCGGTCGAGCACGCGGCCGCTTTTGGACTCCGACCGGGGCACCGTCTGGCCGAGCAGCTCGGTTCCGCCGTCTCCCGCAACGGCCGCGAATCGAAGCTCTGTGGGGCCGACCGGCAGCATGACCGTGACGAAGCGGGCGCCGAGCAACTCTCGCAGCCGGCGCGCGATCAGGTCGAGGAGCCGCTCGAGGTCGGGCTCGCTCGCGAGTGCGTTCCCGATCTCGTTCAACGACTCGAGCTGGGCCGACCAGCGCGTCGCCGCCTCGTAGAGGCGGACGTTCTCGATCGCGACTGCCGCTTGGGCGGCGAGGAGCATCACGAGCTCCTCGTCCTCGGCGGTGAAGTCGCCGCCGTGCTTCTCGGTCAGATAGAGGTTGCCGTAGGCGACCCCGCGCAGCAGGATCGGGACTCCGAGGAAGGACGTCATGGTGGGATGGCCGGGCGGAAAGCCGACCGAGCGCGGATCCTGGGTCAGGTCGTGCAGTCGCAACGGTCTGGCCTCGCTGACGAGCACGCCGAGAATCCCGCGCCCCTGCGGGAGATTGCCGATCGCGGCCGCCCTCTCGGCGTCGATGCCGTGCGTCACGAAGCGCTCCAGCTGGGCGCCGCCCGGGTCGATCACCCCGAGCGCGGCATAGCGGGCACCGGTCAGGTCGGCTGCCGCCTCGATCAGGCGCTGCAGGAGCGCGTCGAGCGAGAGTTCCGATGCGACCACGATTCCGGCGTTGACGAACGCGTGCAGCCGGTCCTCGGTGGAAGGCGCGCCGGACGGCGTCAGACTGCGGCCTTTCCGCGGGCCTCGACCAGCTCCTCGGCAAGCTCGTGGAGGGTCCCGAGTCCCTCGAGAGAGTCGATCTGCAGTCGGACACCGTCGCGGCAGATCAGGACGAGGGAGGGCCGGGTGCCGGCGGTGCCTCTCGCCTTCCGCTCGAGGTAGATGTCGGCCAGGTCTCGATAGCGAACCTGGCGGTCATCCGAGAGCTCGAGAAACCGATCCTCGAGCGCCATCACTCCCGCGTGACCTGGCCCGTCGTTCTCGCTCCACACAACCGCATACGACATGTGCCTCAGTCTTGGCTCTGGACGTGGGTCGTGCATCGGGGAAGGCAGCGGTAGCGCTGCGGGAAAGCCGCGACGAGGGCGCGTCGCGCGATGTCCCCGTGCAAAGCCGTGCCCCCGATCGGTGCGTTCACGGATGTCGGGGCGGTTGCCCGGAGAGACCATGCGATTCCACGAAGAGGAGGGCAGCCATGATCGCCACCAGGGAGCTCACCCACTATCTCGATCGCCGAGGCGTCGCGTACGAGCGGTTGCCGCACCGGCGGACGGAGACCGCCGTGGACGAGGCCGTTGCGCTCGGCGTTGCTCCCGATGCCGTCGCGAAGACTGTCGTGCTCGCGACGCGGGAGGGCAACGTCCGCGCGGTGCTCCCGGCACCAGAGCATCTCGACGTGCACAAGGTGCGCGACCTGCTCGGCCTGTGCGAGACGCCGCACCTCCTCTCCGAGACCGAGCTCGCGAAGGCCTTCCCAATGTTCGAGGTCGGCGCCGTGCCGCCCGTCGGCGGCGGGCATCCGAACCGCACCGTGATCGACCGGAGGCTCGCCGAGCAGGCGAGCGTCGTGCTCGAGGCAGGATCGCACGAGGAGTCGATCCGGATCCGGACGACCGACCTGCTCGTCCAGGCTCTCGCGGAGGTCGGCGACATCTGCCTGGACGAGTCTCGGTCAGCGCAGTGCGCGTAGCGCGTTCGCGATCACGGCCACGTCGATCGCCTCCTGCAAGAGCGCGCCGCCGACCGGCGCGAGCAGCCCGAGGCTCGCCGCGATCATCCCGGCGAACGAGAGGCCCATGCCGACGACGACGCTCTGCCGCGCGAGTGCGAGTGAGCGCCGGCCGATCGCGATCGCGTCGACGACCCGGTCGACGCGATCGACGAGCACGACGGCATCGGCAGTCTCCGAGGACGCGGTCGCACCAACGGATCCCATCGCTATCCCGACGTCGGCGAGCGCGAGCGCCGGGGCGTCGTTGATCCCGTCGCCGACCATCACGACGGGGCTCATGCCCGGAGTCGCCTGGAGTGCGCGGACGACGTCGAGCTTTGCCTCCGGCGACTGTTCGGCGTAGACGCGGTCGACGCGGAGCTGCGAACCGATCGATTCCGCGACCGAGGAGCGGTCGCCGGTCAGCAGCGCGACGTGGACGATGCCGTGCGCGTGCAGTCGGTCGACGATGTCGAGCGCCTCGCGGCGCGGCAGATCGGCGAACTCGAGCGCGGCGACGGTCGCGCCGTCGACCCCGAGCAGGGCGCGGGCATGATCCTCGTCTTCCGCCGCGTCGATGCTCGGCGTGTCGTAGCCGAGCGTGTGGAGCAGCGAGTCGCTGCCGACGACGACCTCGTGGCCCTCGATCGTGCCCTCGATGCCGTGACCGGGATGCTCGGTGCTCCGCTCTGGGAACGTGAGGCGGAGACTGCGGGCGCGCGCCTCGCGCACGAGGGCCCGGGCGAACGGGTGGAGCGAGAGCTGGTCGAGCGAGGCGGCGAGTCGAAGGGCGTCGTCCTCGGTGAAGCCGTCGAGCGCTTGCGTGCTCGCGAGCTCCGGGGTCCCGAGCGTGATCGTGCCGGTCTTGTCGAGCAGGACCGTGCGAGCCGAGCCCAGCCGCTCGATCACGGTTCCTCCCTTGACGACGATGCCGGCTCGCGCCGCACGCGAGACGCCGGACAGCAGGGCGATCGGAGCCGCCAGGATCAGCGGGCAGGGGGTCGCGACGACGAACACTGCGAGCGCCCGAACGGGATCGCCGGAGAGCGCCCAGGCGAGTCCCGCGACGGTCGCGGTGACGGGGAGGAAGACGACCGCATAGCGGTCGGCGAGCCGGACGAAGGGCGCGCGCTGCTCCTCGGCTTCGCGCACGAGGCGCACGAGCGCTGCGTACGCGCTCTCCGACGCCTTCCTGACCGCGCGCATGCGAAGCGGCGCGGAGGTGACTGTGCCGCTTCGCAGTGTCTCGCCCCGCCAGTACGCGACCGGGAGCGACTCGCCGGTGAGGCTCGATTCGTCAATCAGCGCCTCGTCGCCCTCGAGCAGGCCGTCCACGGGCAGGACGGCACCCGCCGGGACGAAGACGATGTCACCGGGAACGACGTCGTCGACCGGAACTTCCTCGAGGACGTCGTCGTGGACGAGAGTGGCCGTTCGCGGCGCCCGCGACACGAGACTGGTCAGCTCGCGGCGCGCCCGTGCTCGGGCGCGTTCCTCGAGCGCGTTGCCGCCGGCCAGCATGACGGCGATCACGCTCGCCGCGAGGTACTCGCCGAGCGCCAGCGCGCCGCCGATCGAGATCAGCGCGATCACGTCGACGCCGAACCTCCCTCGCACGAGCGAGCGGAGGACGGACCACGAGAGCGGAAGCAGCACCACCGCCGCGACGGCGGCCCAGACGGCATTCGCCGCCGCGCTGCTGTCTGCGAGCCGTACCGCACCCCCGGCGGCGAGGCCGGCGATGCAGGCCGCGGCCACCGACGACGCGGAGATCCCTGGCGTTCTGAGCTTGGCGGTCACTTTCAAACAGTGTCGTCGGGTGGCCGAGAGCCGCCATCGGAACGGCTCCGCAGCCCGGTTGCGGCTTTCCCGCACCCGTGCGAGTGGACAATGGAGGGACAAAACTGAAGGAGGCTCGCCGATGGGGACGATCGTGGTCGGAGTCGACGGCTCGGAAGGGGCGAAGGCGGCGCTCGAGTTCGCGTTCGAGGAAGCACGGCTTCGCGGGGCGGAGGTCGAGGCGGTCTGCGCCTGGCGCATTCCGACCGTCCTCTTCAACGCGGGCTGGGTGCCGGTTCCGCTCGATCCGGCCGAGTACGAGCAGCTCGCGAAGACGACCCTCGAGCAGAGCCTGGCTGACGCCGGCGCTGCCGACTCGGGAGTCGGCGTGAGAGCGGTCACTCGTGAAGGGCACGCGGTGGACGTGCTCATCGAGGAGGCGCGGACTGCGGACCTCCTCGTCGTCGGCTCACGAGGGCTCGGAGGCTTTCGCGGCTTGCTGCTCGGTTCGGTGAGCCATCAGTGCGCACAGCATGCGCCCTGCCCTGTCGCGATCGTGCCGGGCCCGAAGGAGCCGGCCGAGGGCTGACGCCGGTCGCGGCTCCCGCGCCTCGCATCGTCTACTTTTCAAGGGCTGTGCAGGAGCAGGTATCCGGCACTTCAGACCGTTACCGGGGGCTTGTCGAGATGGGCATCGCGCTCAGCTCCGAGCTCTCGCTCGAGGCCCTGCTCAGGAAGCTCGTCGAAACGGCCCTGGCGCTCACGGGTGCGCGCTACGGCGCGCTCGGGGTGATCGACCGGACGGGAACGGTGCTCGAGCAATTCATCACCGTCGGAGTCGACCCGGACGAGGCGGCGGCGATCGGCGACCTGCCGCGCGGACGCGGGATCCTCGGCGTCCTCATCCACGACGGCGAGCCGCTTCGCCTCGCCAACATCGCCGAGGACCCTCGCTCGGTCGGCTTCCCGCCCGGGCACCCGCCGATGGCGACCTTCCTCGGCGTGCCGATCATGCTCCGCGGCACGGCCTTCGGGAACGTCTACCTGACCGAGAAGGCCGACGGCGAGGAGTTCACGGACGCCGACGAGGAGGTCGTGCGCCTGCTGGCGGCGCAGGCAGCGGTCGCGATCGAGAACGCACGCCTCTACGAGTCCGCGCGGCAATGGTCGCAACAGCTCGAGTTGCTGAACGAGCTCTCCGACGTGCTCGTCGCCGAGACCGCGGTCTCGGATCTCTTCGACGAGGTCGCGACTCGGCTGCGCGAGCTGCTCGCGGCCCGAGTCGTGATGATCCTGCGACCCTCGCACAGCGAGTCGTCGCTCACGGTCGTGGCCGCGAGCGGCGACGGCTCGGCCGAGCTGATCGGTCTCGAGCTCGATCGACAGAGCTCGAAGAGCGGCCGGACGCTCACCCGCGGCAGGAGCGAGCGAATCGACTCCCTGATCGACGATCCGGAGGTCGACCAGGCCACGCCCCGGCTCGTCGGAGCGCGCGCCGGGATCTACGTTCCGCTGGCGCTGCACGGCGAGGCGCTCGGCGTCGTCGTCGCCTATGACAAGCAGGGCGCCGACCCCCGGTTCTCCGATGCCGACATGCGGCTGGCGCAGGCGGTCGCGAGCAGAGCCGCCCTGGCGCTCGAGCTCTCCGAGCGTGTCGGGCGAGAGACGGTCCAGGTGCTTCTCGAAGGTCAGGAGCTCGAGCGGAAGCGGCTCGCGCGCGAGCTGCACGACGAGACCGGCCAGGCGCTGACGTCGATCCTGCTCGGTCTGAAGCCGCTCGAACAGCAGGTCGGCGCGGAGCCGCTCAAGCTGATCAGGGATCTCGTTGCCTCGGCGCTCGAGAACGTGCGGCGGCTGACGACGGAGCTCCGCCCGCCCGCCCTCGACGACTTCGGACTCGCACCGGCGCTCGAGCGGCTGACGACGATGGTGGCCGACCGGAGCGCGGTGGACGTCCAGCTGAACGTGTCGCTGCCGGAAGGCGCGCTCGTGCCGGAGCAGGAGACGGCGATCTACCGGATCGTCCAGGAGGCGCTGACGAACGTCGTCAGGCACGCGCGCGCGAGCACCGTCAGCGTCGTCGTCACGGGCGGCGGCGGCACGGTCCGCGCCGTGATCGAGGACGACGGCGTCGGGTTCAACCCCGGGAACGTCCGCCAGGGCGCCCTGGGGCTTGTCGGGATGCGCGAGCGCGTCGGCCTCCTCGGCGGGCGTCTGGAGGTCGAGTCCTCGCCTGGCCGCGGGACAGCGCTCATGATCGAGCTTCCGAGCTCCTGACGCCGCCGCCGAGATCCGTAGAAAGCCGCACGGGACATCCGGCCGAACCCCGCCGCGGGAGAGCGAGGCGGGCGTCACGCTTGGCGTATGTTGAAGGCGATCCGGGTGCTGATCTGCGACGACCACGCGCTCGTGCGCGCCGGTCTCCGCTTGTTGCTCGACGCCGAGACGGGAATCGACGTCGTCGGCGAGGCCGGCGATGCGGAGGAGGCGCTCGAGGCGGTTCGCGCCGCGCGGCCTGACGTGCTCCTGCTCGACCTCGTGCTCCCAGGCCGAAACGGCCTCGACGCGATCCCGGATCTCCTCGACGCTGCGCCCGAGACGAGGATCCTCGTACTCTCGATGCAAGACGACCCGACCTACGTGCGCCACGCGTTCGCGGCCGGCGCGACCGGCTATCTCGTGAAGGAGGCGGCGGATGCCGAGCTCGTGCAGGCGATCCGCGAGGTGGCGGCCGGCCATCGCTACGTCCATCCCTCGCTCGGCGCGCGGCTCGCGGCGCCCGAGGCCAGCGGCCGTCCGAGTCGCGACCCGCTCTCGGAGCGCGAGCACGAGGTGCTTCGCCTGCTCGCCCTCGGGCACACCAATCACGAGATCGCGCAGTTGCTTGTGATCTCCATGCGCACGGCAGAGAGCCACAGGGCCCGGCTGATGCAGAAGCTCGGCCTCTCCACGCGGGCCGAGATCGTGCGCTACGCCCTCACCTCGGGCGAGCTCGACCGCGAGCTGCGGCAGATACCGGCCTGAAGGGGGCGCTCTTCGCGCTCGCGGGCGACCCGAAGCTGGGATCGTGGTTCTTACCGATGCCCGGAAGCGTGCGTGAGGGAGAGGCTGTGGGCAAAGGAGGTGAGGGAATGGCACTCAGCCGCAAGGACGTTGCCGCCGGGATGCTCACGCTCCTCGTCGTGCTCATGTTCGCGGCGGCCTACCAGGGATGGAACGTGCCGCTCGTCGGCGACAGCTACCGGTGGGCAGCCGGGGCGATCCTCGTGCTCGGAATGGTCACGTGCACGCTCGGATCGCCGTCGAGCAGTAGTGCGAGCAAGGCGCTCGGCGGGCTCGGCGTGCTCACCCTGGCGTTCGCGATCTGGGCGCTCGTCACCGGCTCGCCGCTCGCGCTCTCGCTGCTCGTCGTCGCCGTCGTCGCACTCTTCATTCTGTCCACGGTCCGTCACGCCTGGCACCCACCGCGCAGGCCGGTCGCGGCCTAGGATCCGCTTGGCGTGAGAGTCCTGGTGACAGCAGCGAGCAGGCACGGCGCAACGGACGAGATCGCCAATGCGATCGGGCGCGCTCTCTACGAGCGCGGTGTCGAGGCCGAGGTTCGAAAGCTCGAGGATGTCGACGGCCTCGCGGGATACGACGGGGTCGTGCTGGGAAGCGCGGTGTACTACGGCAAGTGGCTCGCGAGCGCCCGCCGCTTCGTCGACGAGCACGCGGTGGAGCTGGCCGCGCGGCCGACGTGGCTCTTCTCGAGCGGGCCGACCGGCGAGCCGGCCCGACCCGACGCCGAGAAAGCAGTGCAGATCGGCGAGATCGCGGCGACCACGGGCGCGCTCGAGCACCGGGTCTTTGCGGGCAGGCTCGAGCGGAGCGAGCTCGGTCTTGCCGAGCGCGCGATCGTCCGCGGCGTCGGAGCGCAGACGGGCGACTTCCGCGACTGGGACGAGATCGCGACCTGGGCCGACGGGATCGCGGACCTCGTCCAAGCGAGGGCGATAGTGTCCTAGGCGTGGCAGCGACCACGCTCGAGGGAGAGGAGCTCCGGCTCGTCGACGCGTACTGGCGAGCCGCCAACTACCTCTCGGTCGCCCAGATCTACCTGCTCGAGAACCCGCTCCTTCGCGAGCCGCTCCGGCCGGAGCACGTGAAGCCGCGGCTCCTCGGTCACTTCGGGACGACGCCCGGCCTGAACCTCGTCTACGCCCACCTGAACCGAGCGATCCGCGCGCGCGACCTCGACGCGATCTACGTCACCGGCCCGGGACACGGCGGGCCCGCGCTCGTCGCGAACGCCTACCTCGAGGGCACCTACAGCGAGCGCTACTCGAACGTCGGCGCGGGTGAGGACGGCCTCCGCGCGCTCTTCCGGCAGTTCTCGTTCCCCGGAGGGATCCCGAGCCACGTCGCACCCGAGGTGCCTGGGTCGATCCACGAGGGCGGCGAGCTCGGCTACGCGCTCGCGCACGCCTTCGGCGCCGCCTTCGACAACCCGGACCTCGTCGTCGCCTGCATCGTCGGCGACGGCGAGGCCGAGACCGGCCCGCTCGCCGCGAGCTGGCACGGCAACAAGTTCCTGAACCCGCGCCGCGACGGAGCGGTCCTGCCCGTGCTGCACCTGAACGGCTACAAGATCGCGAACCCGACGGTGCTCGCGCGCATCCCCGAGCCCGAGCTCCTGTCTCTTCTCTCCGGCTACGGCTGGGAGCCGCTCGTCGTCAGCGGGTCCGAGCCGGACGAGGTCCACCGCGCCTTCTCGGCCGCCCTCGAACGCTCGCTCGTCGAGATCGACCGGATCCAGGCGGCGGCCCGGGTGAACGGCGAGACGGTCCGGCCGAGCTGGCCGATGATCGTGCTGCGCACGCCGAAGGGGTGGACCGGGCCCAAGGAGGTCGACGGCCTGCCGGTCGAGGGCACCTGGCGCTCGCACCAGGTGCCGATCTCGGACCCCCGGCGGAACCCCGAGCACCTTCGGCTGCTCGAGGACTGGCTGCGCAGCTATCGCCCCGAGGAGCTCTTCGACGAGCGCGGGATGCTCGTGCCCGAGCTCGCCGCGCTCGCCCCGGGCGGCCGCCGCCGGATGAGCGCGAACCCGCACGCGAACGGCGGCGAGCTCCTGCGCGACCTCGTCCTGAACGACTTCCGCGGGTACGCGGTCGAGGTGGAGCAGCCGGGTGTCACGTTCAGCGAGCCGACCCGGGTGCTCGGCGAGTTCCTCCGCGACGTGATCGACCGCAACCCGACGACGTTCCGTCTCTTCGGGCCCGACGAGACCGCCTCGAACCGACTCCAGGCCGTCTTCGAGGTGACGACGCGCGCCTGGAACGCGGAGCGCTTGCCCACGGACGACGCGCTCTCGCCCGACGGGCGGGTGCTCGAGGTGCTGTCGGAGCACCTCTGCCAGGGCTGGCTCGAGGGCTACCTGCTGACCGGGAGGCACGGGCTCTTCAACTGCTACGAGGCCTTCATCCACATCGTCGACTCGATGTTCAACCAGCACGCGAAATGGTTGAAAGTAAGTGGCGGGATCCCGTGGCGGCAGCCGATCGCGTCGCTCAACTACCTGCTCTCGTCCCACGTCTGGCGCCAGGACCACAACGGCTTCTCGCACCAGGATCCCGGCTTCATCGACCACGTCGTGAACAAGAAGGCCGAGATCATCCGCGTCTACCTGCCGCCTGACGCGAACACTCTGCTCTCGGTCGCCGACCACTGCCTGCGCAGCCGGCAGTACGTGAACGTGATCGTCGCGGGCAAGCAGCCGGCGCTCGACTACCTCGGAATCGACGACGCGATCGTCCACTGCACGCGCGGGATCGGCGTCTGGGACTGGGCCTCGAACGACGAAGACGTCCAGCCGGACGTCGTGCTCGCGTGCGCCGGCGACGTCCCCACGCTCGAGACGCTGGCGGCGACGGCGATCCTGCGCGAGCGGCTGCCAGGTCTCAAGATCCGGTTCGTCAACGTGGTCGACCTGATGCGGCTCCAGCCCGCGAGCGAACACCCGCACGGGCTCACCGACGTGGAGTTCGACGCGCTCTTTACGACCGACCGTCCGGTCGTGTTCGCCTACCACGGCTACCCGTGGCTGATCCACCGCCTGACGTACCGGCGCACGAACCACTCGAACATCCACGTGCGCGGCTACAAGGAGGAGGGGACGACGACGACCCCGTTCGACATGGTCATGCTCAACGACCTCGATCGTTTCCACCTCGTGATGGACGTCGTCGACCGCGTGCCGGGGCTCGTCGACACCGAGGCGCACCTCAGGCAGGACATGGTCGACGCGCGGCTCCGCGCGCGGGCGTACACGCGCGATCACGGCGAGGACGAGCCGTCGATCAGCGGGTGGACGTGGCCCTTCTAGCGCGCGTCCTCGTCGTCAACGCGGGCTCGACGAGCCTCAAGCTCTCGGTCGTCACCGAGGACGGCACGTCGCAGCGCGTGGAGGATTTCGTGCCGGCCGACGCGGTCGGGCACCGCATCGTCCACTTCGGCGAGCTCGAGGTCGACGCGGCGCTGATCGACGACCGGCTGCTCGCATACATCGAGCAGGGCGCCGAGATCGCGCCGCTCCACAACCGCCCGGCCCTCGATGCCATCGCACGGGCGAAGCGAGCGCTCCCGGACGTTCCGCACGTCGCGGTGTCGGACACACACTTCCACAGCACGATGCCGGACGAGGCGAAGCGGTACGCGATCCCGGAGAGCTGGCGGGTCGGCCACCACGTCGTCCGCCACGGCTTTCACGGGCTGGCGGTGCAGTCGGTCGCGGAGTCGCGTCTCCGTGCCGAGGCTCGTCGTGTGCCACCTCGGCGGCGGGTGCTCTGTCACGGCGGTGAAGGACGGCAAGTCCGTCGATACGACCATGGGGCTGACGCCGCTCGAGGGGGTTCCGATGGAGACTCGCTCCGGCTCGATCGATCCCGGCGCGCTCGTTCACCTCCTTCGGCAGGGCGTCGCGCCGGACGAGCTCGACCGCGTCCTGAACGAGGAGTCGGGCCTCGACGCCCTCGGGGGCCTCGACGAGCCGTTCGTGCAGTCGTACTTCGCCCACCACGTCGCGAAGGCGGTCGCCGCGATGGCCTCCGTGCTCGGCGGCCTCGACGTCGTCGCCTTCAGCGGCGGGATCGGCGAGAACCGGGACGACGTGCGCGACGCGATCGCCGATCGCCTGGCCTTCCTGGGCAAGCCCAGCGTCGAGGTCGTCCCCGCCCGTGAGGACCTCGTGATCGCCCGGGCCGTGCGGGCCGTGCTGGCTCGGGTCTGAAAGGATCCCCGCGTGGTCGTCGTCGTCTTCACCATCACCCTGCGGAAGGACCTGCCGGCCGAGGAGTACGAGCAGACCGGAGCGCGGATGGTCGAGCTCGTCAGTGCGATGCCGGGCTTCCTGGGCATGGACTACGCCGCGACCGACGGCGGCGAGCTGCTCGTGGCCCGGTTCGAATCGCACGAGGCTCTGCGGGCCTGGCACGAGCATCCGGAGCACCGGCTCGCCCAGGAGCTCGGCCGCGAGCGGTACTTCGCGCGCTACCGGATCGAGGTCTGCGACGAGGTGCGCTCGTACGAGTTCGAGGCCGCCGGCGCCGCCACGGCCTCGTCCTGATCGCAGCGCTGTTCGAGTGGGTCGAGCCGTCACGCCGTCGGACGCTTGCCGTACCTTTCCGGGCCGCAAGCGTCCTATTCACGACCCCGTACATCGATGGAGACCACGACCCAAGCGAGGACCTGGTGGCAGCGAGCCCACGGCGGCGAGTCCGACCTGCTCGTCGCCTACTTCAGCATGGAGTTCGGAATCGAGCCGGCCCTGCCGATCTACTCGGGCGGGCTCGGCGTCCTCGCGGGCGACCACCTGAAGGCGGCGGCCGAGCTCGGCGTCCCGATCGTCGGCGTCGGCCTGCTCTATCGCGGCGGCTATTTCGAGCAGAGCATCGACGCGACCGGCAGACAGACGGAGGACTACGAGGCGATCGACCCGGAGGCGGCAGGCCTCGTCCGCGAGCCGGTCACGGTCGAGGTCAACCTCGAGGGGCAGATGCTCGCCGCCGCGGTCTGGCGCAAGGACGTGGGCTCCGTGCCGCTGTACCTGCTCGAGGTCGACTGGCTCACGGACGCTCTCTACGGCGGCGACCGCGAGCACCGCATCCGGCAGGAGCTCCTGCTCGGGGTCGGCGGCGTACGTGCGCTCGCTGCGCTGGGCCTTCGGCCCACCGTGTTCCACATGAACGAGGGGCATTCGGCGTTCCTCGCGCTCGAGCGCATCCGCGCGCTGATGGGGGAAGGGGTTCTCGCTGAGGACGCCGTCGAGCGTGTTCGCAGCTCGACGGTGTTCACGACCCACACGCCGGTTCCCGCCGGCAACGAGGTATTCGCCGAGGAGTTGGTCAGGCGCTACATCAGCCGGCCCGCCGAGTCGCTCGGCATCACGACCGAGGAGGTGCTCGCGCTCGGGCGCTTCGACGGGGTGCCCGGATTCGGCCTGACGCCGCTCGCCCTCCGCCTCTCCGAACATGCGAACGCCGTCTCGAAGCTGCACGGCGAGGTGGCCCGCGGGATCTGGTCGCATCTGCGCGCCCTCGACGGGACGAAGCCGGCGATCGACCACATCACGAACGGCGTGCACCTCGGTACCTGGCTCGACCCGGCGCTCGCGGCCCTGCTGCGCGAGCACGGCGTCAGACCGGAGGCGCCGCCGGACGAGGCGGGGCTGGGAGGCGGTGCGCGATCTCGACCCGGAGGCACTCTGGGAGGTCCATTCGCAGAGCCGCGCGCGGGTCGTCGAGCTGGCAGGCCTCGATCCGGAGCGGCTGACGATCGGCTTCGCCCGCCGCTTCGCCTCCTACAAGCGCGCGACCCTCGCCTTCACCGACGTCGAGCGGCTGCTTGCGCTCCCGGTGCAGATCGTCGTCGCCGGCAAGGCGCACCCCCAGGACGTGGCCGGCAAGGACGTGATGCAGAAGGTCGTCAAGCTGGCGCGCGAGCCGCGATCGGCGGGCCGCATCGTCTTCCTCGAGGACTACGACATCGGGCTCGCCCAGAAGCTGATTCCCGGCTGCGACGTCTGGCTCAACAACCCGATCCGGCCGCTCGAGGCCTCGGGGACGAGCGGGATGAAGGCGGCCGTCAACGGCGTGCTCAACCTGTCGGTGCTCGACGGCTGGTGGGCCGAGGCCTACGAGCCCGGGCTCGGCTGGGCGATCGCGGGCACCTCCGACGAGGCCGACGTCGAGCAGCTCTACCGGCTACTCGAGCGCGAGGTCGTCCCGGCCTTCGCCGACCGCGGCCGCTGGGTGGAGATGATGAAGGCCTCGATCGCGACGCTCGCGCCGCGGTTCTCGATGCAGCGCACCGTGATCGAGTACGCCGAGCGGTACTACCTGTCCGCTCACGCGCAACGGTAGCCCCCCGCTGCACCGGCGTAGCCGCGAAAGCGGGATGATGGGCGCGTGTCCCGCCCGCGCGTCCATGTCACAGGCCACGTCCCGCCGGCGATCGAGGCCGAGCTCGAACGCGACTTCGAGCTCGTCGACGAGCCGTCCGGCGCCGACGGCGTCCTGAGCCCGCTCACGACCAGGATCGACGAGGAGTTCCTCGGACGAGCGGGGGCGTCGCTGCGCGTCGTCGCGAACTACGCCGTGGGGATCGACAACGTCGACCTTGCGGCGGCGCGGGCGCGCGGGATCGTCGTCGCGAACACGCCCGACGTGCTCACCCGCGCGACCGCCGAGCTCGCGATCACGCTGACGCTGACGTTGCTACGGCGGGTCGCCGAGGGCGACCGGCTGATTCGGTCGCGGCGGCCGTGGGGGTTCGGGCTCGAGTTCATGCTCGGCGGAAGCCTTGACGGGGCGACGTTCGGCGTCGTCGGCCCCGGGCGGATCGGGCGCGAGGCCGCACGCCTGGCCGAGGCCTTCGGCGCGACGCCCGTCTTCGTCGACCGCGACCAGCCGCTCGAGCCGCTGCTCGAGGCGGCGGACGTCGTCAGCCTCCACTGCCCGCTCACGCCGGAGACCCGCCACCTGATCGACGCGGACGCGCTCGCGCACATGAAGCCGACGGCGGTGCTCGTGAACACCGCGCGCGGGCCCGTGATCGAGGAGCGCGCGCTCGTCGAGGCGCTCCGGGCGGGCACGATCGCGGGCGCGGCGCTCGACGTCTACTGGGACGAGCCGAACGTCCCGTCGGAGCTGCTCGAGCTCGAGAACGTCGTCCTCTCGCCGCATCTCGGCAGCGCGACGAAGGACACGCGGCACGCGATGGGGATGCTCGCCGTCAACGCGTTGCGGGCGGTGCTCCTCGAGGACCGCCGTCCGCCGAACACCGTCGACTGACCCGACATCTGGCCGGGTCGCCCGAAGTCCGCTACGGTATCGAGGTATCTCGATACCTTGGAGGTGTGCAAGTGGCGAAGTCGGACGAGATGAAGTCGTTCACGTTGAGGCTGCCGGCGCCGCTCGCCGACGAGCTGGCAACGGTCGCCGCGGTCGACAGCGTGCCCGTTCAGCAGGCGGTTCGCGACGCGATCGTCGAGCACATCGAAGCGCGCCGCCGTGATGCGGCGTTCCAGGAGCGGTTGCGGGCCTCTGCCGAGCGGCACCGCGAGATCCTCGAGCGGCTCGCTCGCTGAGCGGTTGGCCGATGTCGAGTACCTGGGCCTTCCCGACTTCCTGCTGATCGCCGAGGTGGCGACCGGTGTCACGGCCGAGAGCCTGGCACGTCTTCCCGGTCTCGCACTCGCCGAGTCGGCGCTTGCGGCACCTGCTGCCTCGTTCGGCGGCGTCGAGTTCTACGCGGACTTGATCGATAAGGCGGCGGTCCTCTGCAGCCGGATCACCAGGAACCATCCGCTCCCGGACGGAAACAAGCGGGTTGCGTTCCTGTCGATGATCGAGTTCCTCGAGCGCAACGGTCGCAGGTGGGCCGGAAGCGATCGCGACCCCGAGGAGTCGGTGGCGATGATCGAGGCAATCGCGGCCGGATCGTTGAGCGAGGCGCAGGTTGCCACCTGGATCCGGTCGCGCGTGGGCTGACGGGACTACCAGTGGCCGGATGGGCCGGCCGTCGGGAGTCGACTATCGTGGCCGGCCGTGAGCGAGCACGAGTACGTCTACTCGATGTATCGAGCCGACAAGTTCTACGGGCCCGACCGGCAGGTGCTCGCGGGCATCTCGCTCTCGTTCATCCACGGCGCGAAGATCGGCGTGCTCGGGCCGAACGGCGCCGGCAAGTCGACGCTGCTGCGGATCATGGCCGGACGCGAGGACACCTCGAACGGCCAGGCGGTGCTCGCGCCGGGCGCCACCGTCGGGTTGCTCGAGCAGGAGCCCGAGCTCGACGCCTCGAAGGACGTGCGCGGCAACGTCGAGGACGGCGTTCGCGAGCTACGCGACCTGCTCGACCGCTTCGAGGCGGTCGCGGCCGCCTTCGCCGAGCCCGACGCCGACTACGACGCCCTCCTCGCCGAGCAGGCGAAGGTGCAGGAGGAGCTCGACCGGCGCGACGGCTGGTCGCTCGAGGCGACTCTCGACCGCGCGATGGATGCGCTGCGGCTTCCGGACGGCGACCGCGAGGTGACGACGCTCTCGGGCGGGGAGCGCCGGCGCGTCGCCCTCTGCCGGCTCCTCCTCTCGTCGCCCGACCTGCTGCTCCTCGACGAGCCGACGAACCACCTCGACGCCGAGTCGGTGCGCTGGCTCGAGCGCTTCCTGGCCGACTACAAGGGCACCGTCGTCGCGGTCACCCACGACCGGTACTTCCTCGACAACGTCGCCGGCTGGATCCTCGAGCTCGACCGCGGCCGCGGGATCCCGTTCCAGGGCAACTACTCCTCGTGGCTCGAGCAGAAGCAGGCGCGGCTCGCGGCCGAGGAGAAGCAGGAGTCGGCTCGCCGCCGCACGCTCGCACGCGAGCTCGAGTGGGTGCGGATGAGCCCCCGCGCGCGCCACGCGAAGTCGAAGGCGCGGCTCGCGGCCTACGAGCGGCTCTACGCCGAGGAGGAGCGGCGTCAAGCTCGACCGCGTCGAGATCCACATCCCGCCGGGCCCGCGCCTCGGCGACGTCGTGATCGAGGCCGACGGCCTCGCGAAGGGCTACGGCGACCGGCTGCTGTTCGAGAACCTCAGCTTCTCCCTGCCGCCGGCAGGGATCGTCGGCGTGATCGGCCCGAACGGCGCCGGCAAGACGACGCTCTTCCGCCTGATCACGGGCGAGGAGCAGCCCGATGCGGGGCAGGTGCGGCTCGGCGAGACGGTCGAGCTCGCCTACGTCGACCAGTCGCGAGCGGCGCTCGACCCCGCGAACACCGTCTGGAAGGAGATCAGCGGCGGCCTCGACACGATCGAGCTCGGCCGGCGCGAGGTCAACTCGCGCCAGTACGTGAGCTGGTTCAACTTCCGCGGCGGCGACCAGCAGAAGCCGGTCGGCGCAGCTCTCGGGCGGCGAGCGCAACCGCGTCCACCTGGCGAAGCTCCTGCGCACCGGCGGCAACGTCCTCCTGCTCGACGAGCCGACGAACGACCTCGACGTCGACACGCTGCGCGCGCTCGAGGAGGCGCTCATCGACTTCGCCGGCTGCGCCGTCGTCATCTCGCACGACCGCTGGTTCCTCGACCGCGTCGCGACGCACATCCTCGCGTTCGAGGGCGACTCGCAGGTGACGTGGTTCGAGGGCCCGTGGGACGCGTACGCCGAGTGGGTGACCGAGACGCGCGGCGCCGACGCGCTCGAGCCGCACCGGATCAAGTACAAGCCGCTCGTGCGGGCCTGACCGGCTCCTTAGCTGCCGGCGCGGTGGTACGTGAACGTGATCTCGGCGCTGACGAAGTTGACGATCACGTAGAGGTCCTTGGCGGTGGCGTACCCGGTCGAGATCGGCACCGAGTAGGTCTTCGCGGCCTGCGCGGGGCTCGGGTAGTTGATGCTCAGGTCCTGCCTGAAGTCAGGCGCACGCGCCGACATCTGCACGAAGAGCGGCTGCGACGGCTCGACGAGCACGGCCTTCAGCGAAAGCGAGATCGAGGCAGCCTTGCCCGCCGTGAGCGACGTCGGCACCTTGAACGTGTACTCGATCTTCCACTCGCCCCCCTTGCCCGCGCCGCCGTATTGACCCGTGTGATCCCAGGTCGCCGTGCCCGCAGCGGTGTTGATGATGACCTCGGGCCCGTTCGGGTTTACCACCTTCGGGTTCGGCATGAGCGTGAACGTCGCTCCTCCGGTCGTCGGTGTGGTCGAGGTCTCGGGCTTCGAGGAAGGCGCGGCACACTTGGCCTCCGCGCCCCTCGGACGGTCCACGCCGTTCGACGCCCTTTGCGCCCGCACGAGCTCCGCGGCGCCCGGCGGCCCGTGCCAGCTGAGGACGAAGTCGTGCTGGTTCCCCGGGCGAACGGTGAAGTAGCCGTCGTGCTTTCCGCTCTGTCCGGCAATCGTCGTCACCCCGTCGACGAGCTCGTCCTGGTCGCGAGTGACAAGGAGGCCGTGAAATTCGCCGCACTTCCCGGTGCCACGGTCGAGCCAACTCACGGAGATCGACCTGCCGCTCTGCTTGATCGACGCCGTCATTGACACGCCGCTCCATCTCCCCCAACGCCCATTGAGGTTCGCACGCTTCCGGAAGAACCTGTAGCCGTTGCTGCGAACGAAGTCGTATCGCGACTCGGCGCCGAACGATGGGCCTTCGCCGATCGAGTCGCCGTGCCCCTTACAGCTGCGCAGAGCCTCGTGCGCCCAGGCGGGAATCTGCCGCTCGCACAGCTTCCACATGTCCCTCAGGAACTTCTCGTCGATCTCCTTCTGTGTCCAGGTACGGAAATCGGTGACGGTGCCGCCATTGAGATCGTCGCGGACGACCGCTCCCGAGTAGGCCGCATCGTGGAGGTTGCACGCATCGCGGAAGTTGACCCGTAGCGTCCGCCACTGACGCTCAGTCTCGTTGTACGCGCTGTAGGTCGACGAATCCCCCCAGGCTCTTTCCTTGCTCGCCAGACCACCCCCGCAGCCGTTCGAGACCGACGCGAGCGAAACCAGCGCCGGGTTCTCGGCGGCCCTGCTCGACCCTGACCCGAACCGTGCCGCCGCTCCGGGAGCCGCAGCCAACGCGACCAGCGCCAGCGCAACACCCCACCTCACGGCAGTCCGCCAAGCATTGCCTTCATCCGCCACCGTCAGCCTGCCTTCCGCAGTCGCCCCGCCCGAGATCGTGGGACTATCGAGGGTCAGGGGCGGCAGGTCAAGCTGAGCGCGGCTTCCGAGTTGCGGCTGGCAGGATGGGCGGATGGCCGGGAGTCTCGCGATCAGGCTGCGGGGAGTCGTCAAGCGGTACGGGCCGATCACCGCCGTCGACGGCTTCGACCTCGACGTGCCCGAGGGCACGTGCGTCGGCCTGCTCGGGCCGAACGGCGCGGGCAAGTCGACGACGATGCGCCTGCTGACTGCGCAGGCGATCGCCGACGAGGGCGAGCTGGAGGTGCTCGGCTTCCGTCTGCCCGAGGAGTCGAAGGCGGCGCGCGCACGTTGTGGCGTCGCGCCCCAGCTCGACAACCTCGACGTCACGCTCACGGTCGAGCAGAACCTGCGCGTCTTCGCCCACCTCTACCGGATCGAGCGGGCCGAGCGGCACGACGCGATCGAGCGGGCGATCGCGATGGCGAACCTTGCGGAGCGCCGCGACTCGCGGGTCGACACGCTCTCCGGCGGGATGCGCAGGCGGCTGCTGATCGCGCGTGCCCTCGTGCACCGGCCCCGGCTCGTTCTCCTCGACGAGCCGACCGTGGGGCTCGACCCGCAGGTGCGCCAGGAGCTCTGGGCGCTCGTCGACGCGCTGCGCGCCGAGGGGACGACGATCCTGATGTCGACCCACTACATCGAGGAAGCCGAGCGGCTCGCCGACACGGTCACGATCATGTCGCACGGCCGGGCAGTCGCCGTCGGGCCTCCCGGCGAGCTGATCGCCCGGCACGCCGGGCTCCAGGCGGTCGAGGTCTACGGCCCGCCGGCGAAGCTCGTCGAGGTCGAGCTGCAGGCGGCGATGGTCGGGCTGCGCACGCGGCGGACGGGCACGAGCGTCTCGGTGCTCGGGGTCGAGAACGCCGACGGGCGCGCCCCCGCCGGCGAGCGCCGCGCGACGAACCTCGAGGACGTGTTCGTGCTCCTCACCGGGGAGTCGATCGAGTGAACGCGATCGCGGCGACCCGCGAGCGACGTCCGGGGCGGCTCGAGCGCTCGGCGATCACCGGCGTCCTCGTCCGCGAGGTGATCAACTACTCGTCGTACTGGCGCTCGGCCACGTTCTCCGCGACCGTCGAGCCGACGATCTACCTGCTCGCGTTCGGCTTCGGCTTCGGCTCGCTCGTGAGCACGGTCGGGGGTTACGACTACGTCGACTTCATCGGCACCGGGATCGTCGCCACGGCCGTCCTCTTCTCGAGTGCCTACCCGGCGATGTTCGGGACGTTCGTGAAGTACAAGTTCCAGCGGACCTACGACGCGATCCTCGCCGCGCCCGTCGACACGGAGGAGCTCGTCACCGCGGAGGCGCTCTGGATCGCGACGCGCGCGGGCGTCTACGGGAACGTACCGATGCTTGTCGCGATCTGCTTCGGGCTCGAGCCGTCGCCGGGGATGCTCGCCGTGCCCTTCATCTGCTTCCTCTCAGGCTACGGCTGGGCCTGCTTCGGGATCCTGATCGCCGGCCGTGCCAATTCGATCGAGAACTTCAGCTACATCGTCAGCGCCGTTCTGACGCCGCTCTTCCTCGTCGCCGGCACGTTCTTCCCATTGAGCCAGCTGCCGGAGTGGGCGCAGGTGCTCGGCAACCTGAATCCGCTCTACCAGTGCGTCCAGCTCGTGCGCGACGCCGTCTTCGGCTGGGACTTCGGGGTCGACTTCCTCCGCATCGCCTACCTGGTCGCGTTCGGGCTCGTGATCTGGCGGCTCGCGATCCGCGCGATGGTGCGCAAGCTGATCGACTAGCGCGCCGGGTCCTCAGGCGTGAAGGACGCTCGCGCAGTCGACAGCGATGTGGCCTGACTTACGAGATGGGGTGGCGGCCGTTGGGAGACCTTCGCATCCAGAGTCCGGGGAGCAGGAGCTCCGTAGTTGCGGGTAGGCGTGGTCAGCGGCTGCCCTGATGCGCTGTGGGTTGCTGTGGGTCAGCATGCCGGCGAAGGAGGGCGCTGATGCGCCGTATCGACCTAGGGGGTGAGGACAACATGCGCGAGCACAGGGCTGCCGCCACGACAGCAGGGGTCCTCTACATCACCGGTACGGCGGTCGGAGTCGTCAGCATGGTTGTTGTCAGTGCTCCGGTTCGTGACGCGCGCGATCCGTTGGCCTATGCCGTGGAGCACCCCGGCACAGTGGTGACCGCTGGCCTGCTGACGCTCGTCATGGGGCTATCGCTCGCGTTCATCCCCGTCGTGTTGTACCGGGTGCTGCGCCCGATAGACGAGGTCCTGGCCGTCGGCTACCTGATTGTGCGAGGAGCTATAGAGACCACCTGCTACGTCGTCCTCGCGATCGGCTGGCTGCTGCTCGCGCCCCTGGGTGAGGCCATCGCGGCAGGAGGGGGCACTGCTTCACCGGCAGGCATCCGGGTTGTCAACCTCGTCATCGATGCTGACGCCGCGAACGCCGTGGTCGCGGTCGTGTTCTGCCTTGGTGCCGCCATGTTCTACGTTCTGCTCTACCGGTCGCGCATCGCTCCGCGCTGGATCTCATCGTGGGGTCTTGTGGCGATCCCCTTCTACGTCGCGGCCTACCTGCTCCCGATGTACGGCGTCTTCGACGTCAACGCGCCCGCACAGGTTCTCATGTACATGCCGCTGGCTGTGCAGGAGATGGTTCTGGCGGTCTGGATGATCGCGCGTGGCTTCCGTCCGGCGGCTGTCTCGACCACGTCCGAGCGTTTCGTTTCACGCCGTCCCGTGGACGCTCAGCCGCGGCTGACCATCAGTAGTTCCGGGTAGCCTGGCGCCAACTGGCCGAACGGCTCCGCATGGTCAGCAGCGGCGAGAAGCAGCCGCTCGCTCTGAGTGCATTCCCGAGCGCTGGCCCATCCGAGCGTTGACATCCTTGGAGATCGTCGTGACCGAGACTTGTCGTACCGTATACGGTGCGTATACGATGGAGCTCATGGCGGCAACGGCGACGATCCGAGTCACTCCGGAGACGCGGGATCGGCTCAACCGGATCAGCGCAGCGCGTGGCATCAGCGCTGGCGAGCTCGTCGACGAGCTTGCAAGCGCCGCGGAGGAGCACGCGCTCCTCGAGTCGATGGCCCGGCACTACGAGGAGCTCAGGTCGGACGGGGCCGCCTGGGAGCTACATCGCGCCGAGGTCGTCGCCTGGGACGCCGTTGCCGGCGACGGCGTCTCGGTGACTGAGTGAGCGTCCCTGAGGCGCATCAGGGGGATGTCTGGTTCTGCGATCTCAACCCGATCCGCGGCCACGAGCAGGCAGGAGCGCGCCCAGCAGTCGTGATCTCGGTCGATCAGCTGAGCGCTGGCGCGAGCGAGCTCGCGATCGTGGTGCCGCTGACACGGACGAATCGGCCGAGCCCGCTCTACGTCGCCGTCGATCCACCTGAAGGGGGCCTGCGAGATCGCAGCTACGCGATGCCGGAGATGGTGCGCTCGATCTCGCGCGAACGCCTCTCGGAGCACTGGGGCGCTGTTTCCGCTGCGACGCTCGGCGAGATCACTCGCCGAGTCCACCTGCTCACTCGGCCGAGCTGACCCGCCTCAAGCCGCACGACGCAGCGACACGTGGTCGTCGAAGGGCACCACCCGGAGCTCGGGCGGCGGCCGCTCGAGGAACGTGCCGACCACGGTCAGCTCGTCCAGGTGCTCGGGCTCGCGCGAGACGCCCGCGGCGGCAGCTGCCCGCGCGGCGGCGATCCCCGCGTGGAGCTCGAGCCGCGCGCCCGCGCCCGGCGGGAGCCTTCGCCGGCACGCGATCCGGCCGCCGGCGACGAAGAAGGCGTCGCGCCAGCCTTCTTCGGGCGCGGGCGCGGTCAGACAGACCGCGAGCCCGCGGAGCTCCTCCAGCCGACGCAGGTGGCTCGTGACCCGCTCGAGCGACGCGATGCGGTCGCGCAGCCGGCGTGCCTGCTCGTAGTGCAGGCAGTCGGCTGCGTCGCGCATCTTCTGGCGCAGGCGCGGCAGCGCGGCGCCCTCGAGCAGGAGCTCGAACTCCCCGGCGCTGCAACCCGAAAGCGCACGCGCGGCCCGGTCGGCGTGCGAGCGCCTGCGGATCGGCCCGTACTCCGACGGAAGCCGTGACACGACGACGCGCTCGCCCTCACGGCGGAGGTAGACATAGCGCTCGGGCCGCGGCGTCCTGGAGTTCGCCGGAGGCCGCAGGGTGCGGATGAGCTCGAGCTCCTCGAGCGCCGCCGCGAGCTCCGAGCCGTGGACGTGCCACTCGATCCGCTCCACGGCCTCGAGCGCAGCCTCGACCGACGGCCGTTGGCGACGGCTCTGGAAGTACGTGCGCAGGCGTGCCCGCAGGTCGCGCGCCTTGCCGACGTAGAGCACCTGATCCGAGCCGTCACGGAAGAGGTAGACGCCGGGCCTCGTCGGTGCGCCGTGGACGAGTCGCCGCTTGCCGTGCACGCGCCGCGGGCGCGGCGCGGCGAGCTCCTCGAGGTCGGCGACTGTGCGGGCGCCGCGTTCCTGCGCGAGACCGATGAGCGCGACGAGCACCTCGGCCGTCGCCTGCGCGTCGGGGAGCGCTCGGTGGCAGGGCGAGACCGACGTGCCGAAGAAGAACGCGAGCGAGGCGAGGCTCGTTCTCTGGACACGGCCGCGGAGGAGGTTGCGCGCGAGGGTCACGGTGTCGATCGCAGGCGCCGACAGGCGCCGGCCGTCCAGCCGCTCGAGCTCGCGGTTGACGAATGCGAGGTCGAACCGCGCGTTGTGGGCGACCAGCACCGAGTCGCCGGCGAAGGCCGAGAAGCGGCGGAGGGCGGTCGCGATCCGCGGCGCCCGGCGAAGCGCAGCGTCGGAGAGACCCGTGAGACGCCCGACGGCGGCGGGGAGCGGCACGCCCGGCGCGACGAGGGTCTCGAACGTGTCGGCGAGCTCGAGCCGTTCGACCCGCACCGCGCCGATCTCGCAGATCCGCGCCGACGCCGTGGCGAGCCCGGTCGTCTCGAGGTCGAAGACGACGAACGACGCCTCCTCGAGCGCCGGGGGCTGATGGTCCGCCAGCGCGACGAACCTGCCGCGCCAGGCAAGGCGCGCATCATCGGCGACGAGCGGCTCGAGCAGCGTGCGCGCGAGGCCGTCGTGGGCACCGCGGAGCGCGAAGAGATGGCCTGCCGCCTCGCTGGCGAGGACGCGCCCGCCGCGCTCCTCGACGAGCTCGACCAGGCGGTCCAACGAGTCCAGCGCAAGCTGCACGCGGGCTATTCAAGCGAACATACGTTCGCTTCGCAACCGACCGCCTCGTGGACAACGATGATCCAGACAGGCCAGACGTCCGGGAAGGGTGCTCGGCGCGTCAGGACATCGAGGCGTCCGGGAACGGGTTCGGCACGCTCGCGCTGGCGAAGGGGTGCTCGAAGAGCTCGCGAGCCTTGCAGCCGTCGGTCACCGAGAAGCGCGCTTGCACGGTGCCGTCGCCGTCCCGGACGGTGACGATGTGCAGCTCGTCGTCGAGCTCCCAGCAGACCTCGCCCGCGGTGCCGGCGATGGTGCGCCTGTCGATCTCGACTGTCATCGCAGCGGCCTGCTCGTTCGGCGGATGTGGCTGGGCGTCATGGTCCGGGAGTATGGGAAGCCGTCGGCGGTTCACCCATCCCTCGGATGGGTTTGATCGCCGTTGTTGACGAGTTCGCCGGGGCCGGCCTGACGGATCGCTCACGAGCCGACCGTTCCCCGACACCGCCGCCGGGCTCGGTTGGCACACTGGTGTCTCATGCGTCGCCGCGAGCTCACGAGGACCGGGCTTCGACGAGTCATGTGGCTGAGCGCGGCGCTGCTCGCGCTCGGCTCGCTCGCGTGGGCCGGCGGCGCCGGTGCCCGGACGACCGTCGTCGGAGGTGCCCTGATCGACATCCAGCAGGCCCCGTGGCACGTTGCGATCCTCCAGAACCGCGGTGCGCGGTTCACGCTCTGCGGCGGCGCGGTGATCGACTCGACGCGCATCGTCACGGCGGCGCACTGCGTCTACGACGCAGGCGGTCAGCAGGCCTCGGTCGCGTCCATCAGCGTGCGGGCAGGGGTCTCGAACTTCTTCACTCCGCGGGGGTCCGACAGCCAGCAGAGCCGCTCGGTCGTCAGCTATCGCGTTCACCCTGGCTACAGCTTCTCGTCGACCGGATCGCCCGACGACGTCGCCGTCCTCACCCTCGACACGCCGCTCGATCTCAACGGCACCGCGGTGAAGCCGATCGCCCTGCCGACGGCGGGCACCGTGCTCTCGGGGGGGGACGCGGTCAGCGTGGCCGGCTTCGGCCGCGAGGCCGCGAACGCCGACCCGGACGGGACGCTCAACCGGATGGACGGGGCGCTCATGGACCAGGCGTCCTGCGGATCGAACAACGCCGTCGTTCTCTGTGCCTCGTCGACTGCCAGCTCGGTCTGCAGCGGCGACAGCGGCAGCGCGCTGACGATCGGCTCCGGCGGCACGCTGATCGGCGTGGCGAGTACCGGCTCCATCAGCTGTCCGCCCGGCGGCGTAGGGACGTTCACGAGCATCGCGGCCCCGGAGATCCTGCGCTTCGTCCAGGGCGAGGAGAGCCCGCCGACGGCGCCGCGACGGATGCAACGGGCCTCGCTGAGCACCCCGGCTGGGATGCAGGTCGGCCAGAGCCTCACCTGCTCCGGCGGCGAATGGAGTGGGGCGCCGACGTTCTCGTACACCTTCCTCGACGACAAGACCGACGCGGTGCTCCAGACCGGCCCGGCCGCGACCTATGCGCTGAGGCCGGCCGACATCGGCCGGACGCTCGCCTGTCGCGTGAGCGCGACGAACCCCGGCGGCACCGGCGTAACGGAGTCGGAGCCGGCCCTGCAGGCGGTTCGTCCCTCCGCCCAGGTGAAGGCGCCTGTCGTGGCCGCCAAGCGGGGCAAGCAGGCGATCGTGCGCGTGACCCTGGCCGGAGCCGACGGCCTCAGGGGGAACGCCGAGATCTGCGTCAGGCCCGCCCAGCGGGTCGGAACCAGGGTCTGCCGGACGACGCGGCTCACCGGCGCCGCGACGACGACCACCAGCGTCAGGCTGCCGCTCAGCCGCTCCGCACCGCCGATCGTCGCTCGGGTCGCGGTGACCGCTCAGCTCGCAGACGGACGGACGCTCGGCACCACCGGCTTCATCCGCATCAGCCCCTGAGCCGCAGCCGGTTAGCCGAGCAGGCGAACGAGCAGCAAATCGCGCGTCGGCCCGCTGTCGAGCCGAGTCACCGTCATCGAGCCCCGCGCGTTGTCGTACAGCCCGGTCCCGCCGAGGACGGCAAGCTCGTAGAGCGAGCGGTAGCGCATCGACCCGCCGAGCACGATGTCGCCCTTTGGCAGGTGGAGCGTTCCGTCGCACACTCGCGACTCGCCGCGGACGTACGTGCAGGCGATCTCGAACCGCCCGATCGACTTCGGCGTGACGCGCATGTTGTAGACGAGCGCTGTCGCGAGCTCCATGTCGCCCGGGCTCTGCCCCGAGCGGCCCACGTCGACCTTGGCCGTCTCGAGCTGCTGTGCGATCACCCGGATCGTGGCTGGGCCCGTGACCGCCGAGGACGAGGCCGCCGCAGACAGGCCCACGACGAGCGCGAGGCCAAGCGCGAGGCGGAACGGCAACGGGATCGTCAGGCGTCCGTTCATGTCCCTGCTCCGGTTCGGTCGCGGAGAGCCGGCTCCTGCCTCGACGTCGCCTTGGCGCTCTGGGTCGGCAGCTCGATCCGGAAGACGGTCCCTTTGCCCGTCTCGCTGGAGAAGCTGATCTCTCCGCCGTGCGCCTCGACGACGGCGCGGGCGAACGCGAGCCCGAGGCCGCTGCCCGCGATGCCGCTCGCGGCGGCATTGCCGCGGAAGAACTTGGTGAAGATCCGCTCCTGCTGATCCGGGGGAATGCCGAGGCCCTCGTCGCGGACGCTGATCCGGACCGTGCCGTTCTCGCGCTCGCCGACGATCTCGACGAGCCCGCCCGAGGGCGAGTACTTGATCGCGTTCGAGAGCAGGTTGCCGACTACCTGGGCGAGCCGGTCGGGGTCGCCGCGGACGGGTAGCTGTCTCTCGTCGAGCCGCAGCTCGAGCTTGTGGCGGTCGCTCTCGGCCGAGAAGAGCTGCGCCTGCTCGCGCAGGAGCGTCGCCATGTCGACCGTCTGGTTCTCGAGCTGGAGGCGGCCTTCCTCGAGCCGCTGGAGGTTCAGGAAGTCGTCGAGGAGCGCGGCGAGCCGCCGGCTCTGGGCGTTGATGATGTTCAGGTAGTGGAGCTGGGTTCGCGGGTCGGTCTCGCGCTGGAGGAGGAGGGAGGTAAAGCCGAGCATGCTCGCGAGCGGCGTTCGCAGCTCGTGGGAGACGATCGCGATCAGCTCCGTCTTCAGCTGCTCGCTCTCGCGGAGCCGCTCGTACTGGGTCTGGAGCTCGGTCCGGTTCCGCGCGAGCGCTTCTGCCATGCGGTTGAAGGAGCGTGTCAGCTCGCCGATCTCGCCCGGGCCGCGCTCGTCGAGGCGGACCGAGAGGTCTCCCGCGGCGAGCTCGCTCGCGCCCTGGGCGACGTTCTGCACCGGGCGGGCGACCGAGCGGGCGAGGTAGAGGCCGAACGCGATCACGAGCACGACGGTCCAGGCGAGCGCGGTCAGCCCGAGCGCGATCGCGATCTGCGAGCGGTTGTCGGCCGCGGACGCGGTTCGCGCGGCTCGGATGTTCTCGAACGCGAGGAAGCGGTCGAATCCGTTCCTGATCGTGTCGATGCGCCGGCGGCCCTCTGCGGTCGCCTCGCGCGTCGATGCGGCGGCCGGGTCCGTGCGGGCGATCTCGACGAGCGGATTGGCGTAGTCGAACTCGTAGGCTCGGATTGCATCGATGAGCCGCAGAGCGCGAGCCTCCTGCGACGGGTTCGTGCCGGCGATCTCCCTGAAGCGCTCGAGCTGACGGGGCAGGTCGCGCTTCGCCGCGGCCCAGGGCTCGAGGAAGGTTTCGTTCCGGGTGATCACGAGCCCGCGCAGGCCCGTCTCGAGATCGAGCACGAGCTTCTCGAGTTCGAGGGTCGAGGCCGTGACCTCCTTCGCGTGCCGTTCTTCCGCGGCCGCCTCGCGCAACGTGTTCATGGCGTGGACGAGGACGAGCAGGGCGACGGCGACGAAGAGCGCAAGCGCTGTGCTGCCTATCAGCATTCGAGTTCGCAGTGACCACGAGCGCACGTTCATCGATCCAGCAGCTCCCGTACGACTGACTCAAGCTCAACCGGCTCGAAAGGTTTCGAGATGAAGCGGTCTGCTCCCTTCTCCTCGGCTTCAGCCCGCACGTGGCTCCACGCGGTCAGGACGACCACTGGAGTGTCGCGAAGGGCGGGATCGTCTCGCATCGCCGTGAGCACGTCGAACCCGCTCACCTCGGGGAGCATGAGGTCGAGCACGACGAGATCCGGCCGCTCCGCGTGAGCAAGCTCGAGCGCCTCGGCGCCGTCGACGGCCTCGAGGAAGCGGTAGTCGGGACCAAGGACCGCCCGCACGAGCTCGCGCAGGCTCGACTCGTCCTCGCAGATGAGGATCGTCGCCACGCTCTCTGTATCGGCAGTCGGAGCCATCTCTCGGACGGGGTCCGGAATCCCTCTCCGGCCTTGTACCCGCTTGCGGGCGCGACTCCTACCTGCGCCGGGCCACACGGGCCCTTTGCCGTTCGACGCGGCCGGCTGCTCAACGGCGTGTCTGCACGACGGTGTAGCTCGTCGCCGGCGTGGCCGGCGTCGTGAAGCGCGCGTTCACCGCGTACAGCCTCTCGTCGAGACGACCGATCGTCGTCGGCACGTCGAAGCCCGGGTCGGCGATCGTCCTCGAGATCGAGCCTTCGAGGAGGCTCGGCCCCAGCTGCACGACCGCGATCCGGTTGTCCCGGTTTTGCACCACGTAGAGGGTCCGCCCGACGAGCATGAGCCCGTCTCCGTTCGGAACCGAGCCCCGGCCCAGATCGATCGCCTTCGTCTGCCCTGTCGCCGCGTCGATCGTGAAAAGCTTGCCGGTCGCGCTCTGGACGGCGACGAGCGTCCGGCCGTCGGTCGTCGCCTCGATCCCGTTGAGGTTGAAGCCCGAGACGAGCTGGAAGGCGCCCTTGAGCGCGATCGCCCTCGCGGCGCCGGCGGGCTTCCCGTCCGCGGCGAGCGGCAGCTCGTAGATCACGCCGCGGCCCGAGTCGGTGAAGTACGCCGCGCGCTCTGTGACCGCGACGTCGTTGACGAAGGTCTCCCCGGACCCGGCGGCGAGCTCGAGCTCGCGGATGAGTGCACGCGTCTTCGCGTCGTAGACGAACGCCTTGCCAGTACCGCCCCCGCTCACGAAGAGGCGCCCGCGGTCGAAGTCGAGCCCGATCGCCGCGCGGCCGTTCGCGCCCTTGATCAGGACCGAGCCCTTGCCGGTGCGCAGGTCGCCCCGGTAGATCGCGCCGGTCGGGATCGAGCCGACGTAGAACGTCGTCCCCGTTCCGATCGCGATCCCTTCGGGCTGCCAGCCATCCGGAAGCGCGATCGTCCTCGGGAACGACCCGGCGGCAAGACCGGATCCCGGGACGAGCAGGATGGCCGACACGAGGAGCACGAGGCGGCGCATTCGAGATTCCCTTCTTGTGACACCGGGCAGGTTCTCCCCCGGTATACCTGCTGACGAGCGTTCCCGCTCTAGCGGCCTGTCCCTACGGGAACGCCGCGGACGCCTTGTCGAGGTCGTGCTCGCCGCCGTTCCGGCAGCCGGGTGGGACGAGGTAGCGGCTGTCGCCGGCGTAGTCGGATGCGTTCGTCGCGAGCTGCTGGCGCATCATCGCGCGGGCGCGCCCTTCGGCGAGGCCCAGGCCGATGCCGATCTGGACGCCGCTCTGGTAGCCGTAGCAGTTGGCGAGCCCCTCGTCCGAGACGCCCTGCAGATGCCACGCCTCGTGCCCGAGTACCGCGATCGCTCTCGCCGTCTGCGAGAACGACCGCACACGGTGCTTGAACGCGAGCTGGTAGAGGGCGTCGCAGAGCGAGGGCACGAGGTAGGCCTGCCTGCCGCCGACCTCGGCGACGCCGTCGGCCTCTTGCACGAAGCCGACCTCGTTCCCGGCCGTGTCGCAGCTGACGCGGACCGGGTGACCCGCGATCGCGGTCGCCTCCCGAGAGAAGACGGCCTCGGCGCGGGTGCGGTTCGCGTCGGAGACGGCATCCCAGCCGTGCGGCCGGGAGGCATAGAAGAGGATCCCGCCGACGATGGCCAGCACGGCGAGCGCCTCGCCGAGCCGCATCAGGACGGGATGCCGGTCGCGGAGCCCTGTCGCCGCAGGCCGGGGTGCGACCTCCTCCGCCCAGACGTCACCACCGGCGAGCGTGGCTTCGGGGTCCTCGAGGTAGGCCTCCAACCGCTCGTGGATCTGCTCCTCGGTCAGGCCTGCGGTGGGAACGAAGTGCTGCTCGCCGCCGTGCTCGATCGCCCGGACGTCGCGCCAGTGGTCGCCTCCGAGCTCGGCGAGGTCGCGCGCCTGCGGGCCTCGATCGGGGCGGCCGGTCGAAGGCGTGTAGCCGCGCCGTCCGTCGAGGAAGCCGCCGAGGAAGAAATGCACCTCGAGCGCGACGGCCGCCAGGAACGGCAGCCACACCGGGATCCAGACTCGGACGTCGTAGGGGAGGAAGAAGTACGCGACCACGAGCGCCAGCACGACCAGACGGGTGCGCCGGATGAGCTGCGCGCGACGCCTGCGCTCGCTGGCGGGGTCGTGCACCTCGCTTCCGACGGCGGTCACGCGGCGAAACGGGCGCTCGCGCGCGGGCGCCCCGCTACCGGCCGAGCCGGGTGCGACGCCGGATCCCGAGCCGTCGCTGCACGGCTTTGTCGTACTCGCCGTCCTTCTTCGCAGCCCAGACGAAGAGCACGGCGACGAGCACCACGGTCGCAAGCGAGAGCACGATGTAGATCACTGCAGGCGCGACATTCATCACCCCAAGCATGCCTCTGCGGGGGTGGTTGCCGTCGTGCCCGGCCCTGAGGCGGCCGCCTCGCGGTCAGCTGTCGCGCTGCTCCCGGAGCGAGGCGAGCTCCCCGCGAAGGGCGACCACCGCGTCCCGTAGCTCCTGCAGCTCGCGCTCGACCTCCGCGAGCCGGTCGTCTTCCGAGCCGCCCACGGCTTGGGGCTCTCCCGGCGGTGCCGCCTCGCCCCCGAGCAGGTGGTCGTACCGCTGCTCCTTCTGTCCGGGACGCCGCGGCAGGAGCACGACGAGCTCGCGCCCGGCCAGCCGAGCGAGCACCTCGTCGATCTCGTCGAGGCTTGCGAAGCGATGGAGACGCTCCGTCCGCTGCTTCAGCTCGCCGGGAGTCTGCGGGCCGCGCAGCATGAGGACGCACAGAAGGGTGGTCTCGTCGCCTGCCAGGCCGACCGCCTCGTCGAACAGGTGCCGGAACTTGACGGCTCGGCTTCCCGGTCCGCTCGCAAGCCGCGCCCAGCCCTTGCGGGCGAGCCGATCGAGCGCCGAGCGGATCGTCGGCTCGTCGTAGTCCACGACCGGATCGCGGTTCGTCGACTGGTTGCACGCAAGGCGAAGCGCGTTCAGCGACAGCGGATAGGCGTCGGGCGTCGTCCGTTGCTTCTCGATCAGGCAGCCGAGGACCCGGATCTCGACGGCATCGGCGTCCACGCCGTCAGCGTACGCGGCTCGCGCTCGGGGCGCCGCGAGAGCGATTTCACGGCAGGAAAGGCGTTCGCGGCGAAGAACGAGCGCGGTTCAAGATGAGGAAGCTTTCTGCCGCAGCAGTCGCGGCCGGGGTCGCGCTTACCCTCGTTGCTCCCTCGGGAGCCGCCGTGTCGCAGGTCGCCGGGCTCCAGGTCGCGCTCAGGGCCTGGGGGCTCTATGCGGGGCCGATCGACGCGGTGCCGGGCCCGGCGACTCGCGCAGCGGTGCGCGCGTTCCAGCAGCAGAAGGGCATCCGGGTGGACGGGATCGCCGGCCCGACCACGCGCAAGGCGCTCGGCCCGCTGGGGAGTCCCCTCCTCGGCAGGCGCGCGCTTCACCGCGGCGACTTCGGCTGGGACGTCTCCGTGCTTCAGTTCGAGCTCACCCACGCCGGGCTCTACCGCTGGCCGATCGACGGCTACTTCGGTCCCGAGACGGCCCGCGCGCTGCGCGCCTATCAGCGCGGACACGGGCTCGTGCCCGACGGCGTCGCAGGGGCCCGTACCCTCGCGAGGATCAGGGACGGCACGATCCGCAAGCGCGCCGCCGCGCCGCCGCGGAGGTACCTCGTCCAGCCCGGCGACTCGCTGACTGCGATCGCGCGGAGCGTCGGGATGACGCCGACGGCGCTCGCCCAGGCGAACGGAATGCGGCTCGACGACGTGCTCCTCGTCGGACGGCGACTGCGCCTCCCGCGCGTGGCGTCGTCATCTCCCGACGCGGTGCGCGAGCTCGTGAACACGTGGTCGCGCCGGTACGGAGTCGACAGCTCGCTCGCCCGCGCGGTCGCCTGGATGGAGTCGGGCTACCAGACGAACCTCGTCTCCGACGCCGGAGCGTGGGGCGTGATGCAGATCATCCCCTCGGCGTGGGACTACGTGGAGCTCGTCGTCCTGGGCCAAGACGTGCCCCGGACCGTCGACGGAAACGTGCGCGTCGGCGTCGCGCTCCTGCACCAGCTGCTCCAGGAGTTCGACGGCGACGAGCGACTCGCGCTCGGCGCCTGGTACCAGGGCTCGCGCGCCGTCCGCGATCACGGCCTCTTCCCCGAGACGAAGTTGTTCGTCTCGGATGTGCTCGCTCTCCGGATGCGTGTCTGAGCGGGGGGCGCCGTCAGGACGCGACGACGCCCATCGTGATCCGGCCGACGTAGCCGTTACCGCTCTGCACGGCCCTGACGAGCCCTTTCTGCCCGCCGTTCCTGTAGATCGAGTCGTCGGCGTTCCGCACCTCGCGGTTCGGACGGCTCGAGTAGGGCTCGCGGCCGTAGACGGCGTCGGTGAGCGCGTCGGAGAAGAACAGCTGGCCGGTGTGGACGACGTTGCCGCGCACGTGCACCTTGACGTGGATGTGCACCGTGCGGCCTTGATACCAGCCCGGGTAGATCGTCTTGAAGACGGCGAGCCCGCTCGCGTCGGTCCGCTGGATGCCGCGCAGGAAGGTCCGGCTGTCGGTCGCGTCCTGCTCCCCGCCTGCATTCGTGACGCCGGAGTAGAGGCCGCCCGCGTCGCAGTGCCAGATGTCGACCGCTGCGCCCTTGATCGGCTTGCAGGTCGAGGCGTTGACGACTGTCGTGTGGAGCATGAGCGTTGCGCCGGGCCGGCCCTCGGTGATGTCGCGCCGGACCTTCTCGCCGGCGATGTAGAACGGGCCCTCGGTGAGCTCGGGTGTGAGGACGCACGCCACCGCTCCCGAGGCGACGGCGGCCGGGCCGCCGCCCGCGGTCTCGGCGGCGAGTGCGCTTCCGCCCATCGCCGCCGTGACGAGTCCGGCCAGACGGGCGATCGAGTCGCGCCGCGTGATGTGGTTTTCGTGATCGTTCATGCCCGGAGGATGCACGCCGGGCCTGTGAACCCGCTGAGAATTGCCTGCGCGTTGTCCGAGCGAGATCGTGCGCCAGGGGGCACCGTCGGGTCCGAGCGCTAGCCTCCTGAAGGAGGCTGACTCGAACAGGTGAATTTGTAGCGGGCTCTTTTGCGTTGGATTCAAGCCGTCGCGACACTGGAAAACGGCGCTTCTGCGGCCGCCGTCTCGCATTGAGGAGGTTCTGATGCCAGGGCTGCAGAAGCAGGGGAGAGACCTATGACGGGTTGGCCGGTGTGGCTCGGCATCGCCGTCGCGATCTGTGCGGGGCTCGGCGTGATTGCGGCCCGGCGCGGCGGTCGACCGCACGCGGGACAGGCCGTCGGCATGTCGAGCAGCAGCACGGCTGCGGTCGAGGACGGCGCGGCTGCACGGGTGCCCGCGAGGCAAGCGTCGATGGCCAGCGCTCCCCTGGGCCGCCGGCTCGGCCCGAGGGACGATTCCTTCCCCGCCTCCCCGTTCCAGCGCCTGCTCGTCGTCGACGATGACGCTGCCCTCAGGCTGCTGCTGAAGACGACCCTTGCCGCGGACGAGTTCGAGGTCGATGAGGCAAGCGGTGCCACCGAGGCGATCGCCCTCGCTCGCTTCCGCCGTCCGGACGCGGTCATCCTCGACATCGGCCTTCTCGACGGGAACGGACTCGAGATCTGCCGCCTGCTGAAGCAGCCCGCAAACGGAGAGCCGCCGACGGTGATCCTGCTGACCGGCGCCGACACGAACGAGCAGCAGGCAGTCGACGCCGGTGCGGACGCGCTGCTGCGAAAGCCGTTCAGCCCGCTCGAGCTCCTCGACCTGCTCGACCGGCTGGCGGCCGGGGTCGACGGCCCCTTCCACGAGCCGCCAAAGGACGACCCGGGTCAGCTCCTGCTCTATGCCCGCGACCTGAACCGGCTGCTGCAGGTGGAGCGCACCCAGCGGCGGCTGCTTCAGCAGGCCTACCGCCAGACGACGAGCGCGCTTGCAGACGCGCTGGAGGCGAAGGACCGGCGCACCGGGACGCACGCGCTCCGCGTGCAGGGGTACGCCGTCGAGATCACGGAGGCCGTCGACCGCACGCTGCTCGAGGACCCGAGCCTCGAGTACGGCTTCCTCCTCCACGACATCGGCAAGATCGCGATCCCGGACGCGATCCTGAACAAGCCGGGGCCGCTTGCCCATCGAGAGCGGGAGCTCGTCAAGCACCACCCGGTGATCGGGGTCGAGATCCTCCAGGACGTGGCGCTCCTGCAGGGGGAGGGGCTCAGGGTGGTCGGCTCGCACCACGAGCGCTGGGACGGACGGGGATATCCGGAGGGGCGGGCAGGCGACGACATCCCGCTCGGCGCTCGCATCTTCGCGCTCGCCGACACGCTCGACGCGATGACGACCGACCGTCCGTACCGGGCCGCGCTCAGCTGGGACGACGCGGTCGACGAGATCGTCGGCCAGGACGGGAGGCAGTTCGACCCCGGCGTCGTCAGCGCCTTCGCAGGCCGTGAAGAGCGGCTCCGCCGCTTGTACGAGGAGTTCGTCGAGGCGGCGCCGAGCGGTTCCTCTGGTCTCCGGGCGAACCGTCTCCTGGCACGCGGTCGCGCCTCGTCGAGCCTCCGCGGTCACCTCTAGCCTCCGTCCTCCACCCGAGCCGGATGGGTGGCGCGACCCACCGAATCGGCCGTTGAGGCCCCGCGCCGCGAGCCGTAAGAAGAGCGGCACCCGAGCGTGGCGGACGACGACGTCGGCGGGACGCCCAGGGAGGGCGTCGGGAGGCGATGAGCATGGCACAGGGGAGAGGAAGATCGTTCGGGTGCGGCAGTCTCGCGCCCGGGCCGATGGCGAGCGATCGGCCGAGCTGCGGCTTGCTCAGCCCGGCTCCCGCGCGCACGACGTCGAGGATGCGGCGCTGCGACTGGCAGACCCGGCGCTGCCCCACCGGCCGAGCCGGGCGCCGGCAACGGCTCGCGTAGCACCGCCCGGCTCGTCGCGCTGACGAGGGCGGCGGGGGGTCCGTCCGACCGGACCGCGCGGGATACTTCCGGCCGATGGGCGAAGCGGTCGCAGCTCCTTCACGCGCCTCGTTTCGCGGACCCGGTCGGCCCTCGAGACCCGAGCGGTTCGGAATCCCTGCGAACGGGTACGAGGCCGGCACTGACGTCAGAGATTGGGGGTGCTCATGCGCAGGTTGATCACGGTGCTTGCCGTTGCCGCGGCGGTGCTCGCGATACCGACTGCCCAGGCGGTGCACGGGCCGAGCGTGTCGCTCTCGGTGTCGTCGTTCGACGTGGACTACGGCAAGGCGGTTCGGCTCGCCGGGACCGTGTCGAACCACAAGCAGGGGCTCACGGTGACGGTTCTCGGCAGGCCGCTCTCCGGCTCGAAGTTCGTCCGGGTCACGCGGACGACAACCGGTCCGGACGGGCGGTGGATCGCCCGCGCGAAGCCGGCGATCGCGACGACGTACGTGGCCAGGATCGGCACGAGCCTCAGCCGCCAGTTGACGGTCGGCGTGCATCCGCTGCTGACGATCCGGATGCTCGACGGCGGTCGCCTCCAGGTACGGGCCACCGCAGCGCGCTCGTTCAACGGCCGCTCGGTGAAGCTCCAGCGGGCGACGCCGGGCGGTTGGACGACGCTCACCAAGCTGACGCTGGGCAAGGGCTCGGCGGCGCCGGTTCCGAGCGCCGTGCTGCCGTACGGCAAGTCGAGGCTCCGCGCGGCGATGAGCGTCAACCAGGCCGGGATGGGATATCTCGGCAGCTACAGCCGGACGACGGTCTATCCCGCGCGCTGGGTCTCGATCGCCCTCTCACGCCCCGAGGTCGTCTACGGCGAGTCGACGACGCTCGTGGGCCGGATCTCGCTCAAGCAGCCGGGCATGGCCCTGACGATCTTCGCACGGTCGCTCGCGGAGCCCGAGCTCCAGAGGCTCGCGACGGTGACGACGGGCGCCGGCGGCCGGTGGAGCCTCCGCACCACTCCGAGGAACGGCACCGCGTACGAGGCAGAGTTCCGCCAGGCGAAGAGCCGCGTGGTCGCGGTGGGCGTCCACCCGACGATCGCGACGCGGATCGTGAGCGGAGCCCGGCTGTGGGTGCACGTCGAGGCCGCGAAATCGTTCGATGGACAGGACGTTCAGGTGCAGCAGCTGACGGGCGGCACGTGGACGACGGTCGCGAAGCAGACCCTGAACGGGCGCTCCGAGACCGTTTTCCCGGCCGCGTCGCTTCCGGGCGGCACCTCGACGCTGCGGGTGGCGATGAGCGTGAACCAGGCCGGCGTCGGCTACCTCGGCGCCATGAGCGACTCGTTCGTGTACCAGCGGTAGGTCCTGCGCCGGGCCGGGCGCGGCGAGTCGCGCCCGGCCCTCGGCTCAGCCTGCCGGCGTTCAGTACCCCGCGCGGGCTGCTCGATCTTCGCGCGGCTCCAATCGCCCGACGCCTGGACACGGTCTCGCAGATCCGTGTTCGTGACGGACCACGCAAGCTGAACGGCCTAAGATCCGAGTTCGCGGCGGAAGCCGTATTCCAAGGCGAAGGCCTGCCCGCGAGCTAGGGGGCGGCCGCGTTCCGCAAGGGAGGAGGAGGGATGCTTCGAAACGGACGGCTGTATGTCTTCGCTGCGGCCGGGCTGACGGCGCTCGTCGTCGGCTCGTTCGCCGTGGCGGGCTCGCTTCGCAAGCAGGACGACGGGCACGGCACGAGATTCCACGCGACGCTCGACGGCTATCAGGAGGTCCCGGCGGTTTCCTCGACCGGCTGGGGTGAGTTCGAGGCTCGACTCGTCGAGGACGAGAAGCTTCATTTCGTGTTTCGGTATGCGGGGCTCGAGGGCGGGAACTCCCTCTTTGCCCACGTCCACTTCGGACAGCTGAGCGTGAACGGAGGGGTGTCGTTCTTCCTCTGCGGCGGTGGCACCAAGCCCACCCCCTGTCCGAACGTCGAAGGCACGGTCGAGGGCGACATCACGCCCGCGGACGTGGCGGGGCCGAACGCTCAGGGGATCGAGCCCTCGTCGTTCGCCGAGATTCTCCGCGCGATGAGGTCCGGACCCGCCTACGTGAACATCCACACGACCCGCTGGCCGGGCGGCGAGATCCGCGGTCAGATCACGACGAAGGACGACGACGACGACGAGGACAAGGGCGACAAGGTCAAGGACGTCAAGGACGTGAAGGACAAGGTCAAGGACGCGGTTCAGACCGTCCACGTCGACGTGCAGGACGACGTCCGGGCCGGCACCGACGACGTCAAGGACGTCAAGGAGCGCGTCAGGGACAAGATCGACAAGGCGTTCGACAAGTAATCCCGACGGCCTGGAGGCAAAGACGGACGGGAGGCAGTCGGTTGCGAGGGGGCTCGGCGGACGACGCCGGGCCTCCTTCGACCGAGCTCGACAGGCGGCCGACTACGGCGCGGAGGCTACTGGCAGACGTTGAGGCCGGGAACCGTGAGCGCGAAGCCGTAGATGACGCCGGAGGTGAGGTAGAACGACGTCGTGACGCCCGGCCGCGGAATCGAGAGCGCCTCGAAGCCGATGCACTTCGTGTACTTCGGGTTCGGGTAGAGGTCGTAGACCCTCGAGACCGGATCGGCGATCGTGATCCCCTCCGAGCTCTTCCACCCGGGCACCGCTCCGAGCGTGAACACCGCGATGACCTTCTTGTTCTTGAAGCGCACGGCCGCGCCGACCGGCTGGCCCTTCGGGTAGATGTAGATCCACGTCGGGTCGGTGCACGGGTACGTCGTGCAGACGCGGGTCGGCGAGCCCCACAGCGCCTTCACCTTCGTGTCGGGGTGACCGAGCTTCACGCCGGCCAGGTTGTCGGCGAACACGAGGATGCCCCGCGAGGGGAGAGCCCCGGTGACGTGATGCTGCGCCTGCTCCTTGGCGGCGCCGTGCGGCAGGAGGGCGATGGCAACGGAGACGATGAGGGCGATCACGTCGGCCGCACGATACAGACCGCGCGTTCGCTTCGAAAGGTGTGGTTGTCAATTGTCTGTAAGCACCGCCGACCGCGACGAAACGGGTCAGGCGATCGTCGGCGCAGTCGGTCCCCGGCCTGACGGCGGGGTCTGCGATCCGCCGTTCTCGAGCAGGCTCTGACACACGGTTGCGGCCTCCCTGAGCTTGCGCATGTCCGGCCTGGGAGCGAACCTGCCGCGGAAGCGGGGCGTATTCCCGCCGAAGTCGGCACCGAGGTTCTCCATGCACTCGCGGAACTGCCGGCGCGCCTCCCGGCGGGCATCCGACGCCGCCTGCGCGGCGGCGGCGGCGGGGCTCGGCCGCGAGCTCTTGGCCGACTCGCCGTTCGAGCGCAAGAGACTCAGCGCAAGGAGGGCAACCGCCACGGCCGCGACCGGCACGAGCGTCGTGTAGAGGACGAGTTGCGTCGGCGTCCACCTGGGTTGCCCGGCCATCGGGTCCTCCGCGGTCAGTCGAGCCCGTCCACCGAAGCTTACGCCCAACGGGCGACCGACTGGAGGGCGCCCGTCTTGGTGGGGCGGAGAGGCCGCGTCCGGCTGCCGTTAGCATCGAGGCGCCGATGACGCTCGCAGAGCTCGCACTCACCGTGGCAGTGCTCGGCGCGCTCGGGTTGGTGGCGAGCCGGTTCGGGCTCTCGGCGATTCCCGCCTACCTGCTCGCCGGGCTCCTCCTCGGCCCCAACGAGCCGAAGGTGCTGAGCCTGATCCAGCCGTCGGAGGTGACGGACTTCGTCGCCGAGCTCGGGATCGTGTTCCTCCTCTTCTTCCTCGGGCTGGAGTTCACGATCGGGCGCCTGGCACGGAGCCGACGGCACGTGCTCTTCGGCGGGGCGATCGACTTCGTCGTCAACGCAGGCCTTGGGCTTGCCGTGGGCGTGGCGACGTTCGGGTTCCACTTCGGGGCCCTGATCCTCGCCGGCGCGATCTACGTCTCGTCGAGTGCGATCACGGTCAAGGCGCTGATCGACTTCCGTCGACTGGTCGACGACGAGACCGATCTGGTGCTGGCGATCCTCGTCGCGGAGGACATCGTGATCGCGGTCGTGCTCGGGCTCGCGGCGGGCGGCGGCGGCGCGATGGGACCGACGCTCGCCCTGGTCGCCAAGGCGCTTGCCTTCATCGCAGCGGCGCTGGCCGCGTCGAAGTGGCTCAGCCGTCCGCTCGACCGGCTGCTGCAGCGCCTCCCGCGTGAGATCTTCCTGCTGGCCAGCTTCGCGTTCCTCTTCGGCATGGCCGCCGTCGCGAAGGAGCTCGGCCTCTCGGAGGCGATCGGCGCGCTCATGGCGGGCGTCGTTCTCTCCGAGACCTCCGTCCGCGAGGAGCTCGAGGAGCGCTTCTTCAGCTTCCGGGACATCTTCGCTGCACTCTTCTTCTTCGTCTTCGGGCTCTCGATCGACGTCGCCGCCATCGACTCCGTGGGCTTGCTCGTGGCGGCGGCGGTCGCGGTGACGCTGGTCGGGAAGATCATCGGCGGCCTGCTCGCCGGGCTCGCAGGAGGCTTTACGCGACCACAGGGCCTCAACGCCGGGATCGCGCTCATCGCGCACGGGGAGTTCACGATCATCCTCGCCCAGATCGCCTCCACGAACGAGCAGCTCGAGGCAGCGGTGCAGACGAAGCTCGTCGCGTTCGCCGGGCTCTACGTGCTCGCCACGGCAGCGATCGGCGTCGTCCTGATGAAGGAGTCGAAGGCGCTCGGCCGCCGACTCTTCGGGCGCCCTAGACTCTCAGGGACGAGCTGATGCCAGCCGAGCTGCAACGAGACCCGTCTGCCGGGCGTCGGTGTGAAGTACGCCCTGCCGCTCGTCGGGGGCGGCAGGGTTTCCGTGATCCTCCACAACGACGGCAAGCGGGACCTGTACTTCTTCCGCGCGGGAGACGACGAGCCGCGCGCGGTGTTCGCCCTCGACGACGACGAGGCGCGCCAGCTCGGAGCCGTCCTCGGCGGCGCCTACGAGCGGCCGAAGATCGTCGAGGACCTCGAGATGGCGCTCGGGGAGCTTCAGATCGAGTGGGTCGACGTCCCGAGCTCGAGCGCCTGCATCGGGAAGACGCTCGCCGAGGCCGGGTTCCGTGCGAAGACCGGCGTCACCGTGATCGCGATCCTGCGCGAGCCGGAGCCGATCTCGGGCGCTCAGCCGACCGACGTGATCCAGACCAGCGACACGCTCGTCACGGTCGGCAAGGCCGGCCACTACGCGGCATTCCGCCGCCTGCTCGAGGAACGCAGCGACTCCTGACGGCGCTCCGGCCGGGTCCTCCGGCGAAGAGTCGCCGTCGGCTATCAGGGCCAGCGTGGCTGCCGCGGCTCCGCGGCCTCGAGCCCGCCCCAGTCGGCTCGTACCGGCGAGAAGACCTCGACGATCACCGCGCCGTCGTCGCCTGCCGTGACCGCATGAGGAACGTGCCCGAGGATCCGCCACGTGTCGCCCGGGCCGCATTCCCGGACCTCGTCCTCGATCCGGAACGTCATCGAGCCCTCGAGGAGGATGCCGACCTGCTCGTTCTCGTGGCTGTGCTCGGGAACGACGGTGCCGGGCTCGAGCTCGACCAGGCTGAACGTCACGCGCTCGCCGTGGACCGATCTGCCGACGACGCCCTCCCAGATGCGCAGAGGCGGAATGGAGGCGACGTCGGCGAACGAGCTCATCCCGGCGCAACCTAGCGCAGGGCCGGCTACCCCGTGTTGCGAAGCGCGGCCGCGATGCCCGCGATCGAGCGCATGAGCGGCAGGCGCGCGTCCTCGTCCCCCGCGCGGAACCGACGGAGGAGCTCGACCTGGATCGCGTTCATCGGATCGACGTAGGGGTTGCGAATGCCGATCGAGCGGCGCAGGACAGGGTGGCGCTCGAGCAGGCGCTCCTCGTCGACGATCGCGAGCACGGCCGCCACCGTCAGCTCGTGCTCGGCGGAGATCGCGTCGAAGAACCGGTCAGGGTCGAGCTCGGACGGGACGAGGTCGAGGTACTCGCGCGCCACCTCGAGGCTCGACTTGGCGAGCGTCATCTCCAGGTTGTCCACGAGCGTGCGGAAGAACGGCAGCTCGCGGTAGAGCTGGCGCAGGCGGTCGATGTCGGCCTCGCCGAGCGCCGTGCCGCAGCCGTGCCAGGCGGGGAGCAGCGTCCGGTTCTGCGTCCAGGCGAAGACCCACGGGATGGCTCGAGCGATCTCGAGGTAGTCGCCGCCCGCGTGTCGCCGGACCGGGCGCGACCCGATCTCGAGCAGTGCGAGCTCGTCGACGGGCGTGAACGCGCGGAAGAACTCGACGAAACCGGGCGTCTGCCACACGAACGACCGGTAGACCGTCTCGGACGCAGCGCTGAGCTCGTCGAGGAGCTGGCGCTCGTCGGTCTCGGGCGTCCGTCCGGCAACCGACGGGAAGGCGCTGAGCACCGTCCCCGCAAGCGCCGATTCGAGGTTGCGGTAGGCCATCGCTCGCAGCCCGTACTTGAAGGAGACGGTCTCGCCCTGCTCGGTCAGCTTGAGCCGGCCCGGCGGGTGACTCGGCGCCTGCGAGAGGATCGCGGCGTGCGTGGGCCCGCCGCCGCGACCGGCGCTGCCGCCGCGGCCGTGGAAGACGGTCAGCGCCACGCCGGCCTCGCGCGCGACGGCGGCGAGCGCCTCCTCGGCCCGGTAGATCGCCCAGCGCGCCGCCAGGTAGCCGCCGTCCTTGCCCGAGTCCGAGTAGCCCACCATCACCTCGAGCCGCTGTCCGCGGTCGGCGACGCGGGCGGCGAACCGAGGCTCTCTGGAGCAACGTGCGCACGATCTCCGCGGCGGCTGCGAGATCCGCGATCGTCTCGAAGAGGGGGACGACCGAGACGGGCTCCCGCGTCAGGTCGAGGACTCGCAGCACGTCGTCCGGTGAGGTCGTGGCCGACACGATCACCGTGTCGAGCGCGCGCGCGCCGTGTCGCGCTCTCGCCGTCTCGACCGCCGCGAAGACCCCGCGCGTGCGCTCGGTCGGATTGCGTACCTCCTCGGCATGCAGACGGACGTCCAGCTTCGCGAGGTGGAACCCGAAGAGCTCGATGCGCCGCTCGAGCGCGGCGAGCCCGCCTGCCGCGATCCGTGCGCCGCCGTTCGCCTCGAGGCTGCGCCGGACGACGCCGAGGTCGGCGAGCAGCTCGTCGGCATCCCTGTACACGTCCTCGCCGAGCCTCGCCCAGATGAACGACAGCTTTCGGCGGTACGGCTCGAACTCGTTCTGGTGGCGGATCTCGGCCGCGTATGCGGGCAGCTCGTCCTCGTCGCAGGCGATCGACTCGCGCAGCTCGTCGGAGATCGAGACGAGCGACCCGCTCGACGCGATCGCGACTGCGAGCTCACGCACCTCGCGCCGGTACCGCTCGAGCGCGAGCCGGCGCGCGCTGTCGAGCGCGAGCACGATCGTGTCGCCGTCGACTGCGGGATTGCCGTCCAGGTCGCCGCCGATCCACGTGCCGAACGAGAAGGGAGGAGGCGCACCGGGCACACGGCGCCGGTACGCGGCGAGCAGCCGCTCGCCCGCGTCGAGGAGGCTCTGCTCGAAGAACCAGAGCCCGTGGCGGATCTCGTCGACCACGCGCGGCCGCTCGCCGCGGACCTCGTCGGTCTGCCAGAGCATCGTGATCTCCTCGGCCAGGCGATCCTCGACGGCGCTCCGCTCGCCGCGGGTCAGCATCGGGTCGTCGAGGGCCACCAGGAGGTCGGCAATGCGGACGTGGGCCTGGAGGAGCGTTCGCCTGGTCGCCTCGGTGGGGTGAGCGGTCAGCACGAGCTCGAGCGACACGTCGTCGAGGCGCTGGCGGAGCTCGTCCTCCGGTGCTGACGCCAGGAGCTCGAACGTCTCGTCGAGAGACTCTCGCGGCAGCCGTCCCTCGTGCGCGTACTCGCGCCAGCGGCGTGTTCGATGGTGCTGCTCCGCCGTGTTGGCGAGCTGGAAGTAGAGCGCGAACGCGCGGAGCATCTTCGCCTGGTCGGCCGGCGGCAGCTCGCGCACGGCCTCGCGCACGATCGTCGGGTCTCCGACCTCGCGCGAGCGGCGTGAGCCCGCACGGATCCGTTCCTCCAGGTCGAGGAACGCCTGTCCCTCTTGCTCTACGAGCACCCGCCCGAGCAGCCCGCCGAGGAGCCGCACGTCGCGGCGCAGCGGACCGTAGGGCTCGTCGCGTTGCGGCTCCTCCTGCTCGAGCTCGGCGCCTGTCTGGTGCTCGCTCACGTGCTAACTCTGCCCGCAGCGACTGGTGCGAGCAGGGCTACGCAACGCGCGCGGCAGCAGCAGCGGGCCGCACAGGAAGCCGCAGGCAGGAGCGCACGAGCAGCACGGCGCAGGTCCCGAGGGCGACGAGCTGCTCGACCATCATCACGAGTCCGGCGAGCTGCTGGTCTCTGAGCGCGTCGGCACCGCCCGCGTAGGCCGGATAGAGCGGCTGACTCGCAAGCAGGAGCACCTCGCTCAGCATCTGCCCGAACGCGAAGATCGTCCCCGCGAGGGCGAGGCGCGCGCCGACCGACAGGGCCCTACGACCTGCCGGATCGACGAGCTGCGTCCACACGAGCGCCCCGGCGACGAGAAACGAGAGGTGCTGCAGGCCGTGGACCGGCTCGTGCGCGAGCGCGTAGTCGTAGGCCGCGGGGACGTGCCAGCCCGCGTATGCGATTGCCCACAACGCGACGGCCACCCAGGGGCGTGCGAGGAGCGCAACGGCCCGGCGAAGCGAACCGCGGCGAGCGACCGATCGGGCGGCGAGCGGCGGGAGCAGGAAGAAGAGGAGCGGGCCGCGGATCGCGAGCAGGAGCAGCGCCGGCCCGACGTCGGCGACAAGCACGTGCTCGAGCATGTGCCCCGAGAGCGACGAGCCGGCGAGGGGTGAGACGAGCGGCAGCACCGAGACCGCGAGCCCGGCGGCGAAGAGCGCCGCCCGGTCCCAGCCCGCGTGGTCACGGCGTCCGCGGCGTCGCAGCCGGACGAACGCGCGGCCGAACTGCAGGAGCGCGAGGAGCGCCGCGCCAAGGAGGAGCGGCGAGACGTCCCAGCCGGTCACGTGTCAGGCGTTGCGGCCGGCGGTCTTCGCCCGGTACATCGCCTCGTCGGCGACGGCGAGGAGCGTCTCCTCGTCCGGGCCGGTGCGCTCGTCGATGTCGGCGACGCCGATGCTGGCGCGGATGTTGAGCACGGTCTCTCCGTGCACGATCACCGAGGCCTGGAGCGCTTCGATGAGCTGCTGCGCGATCGTCCGAGCCTGCCGCGGCGTCACGTTGCGAATGAGAGCCGCGAACTCGTCGCCGCCGAGCCGGCCGAGCAGGTCCGTCGACCGCAGCCGGCGCCTGAGCACGTCGGCAGTCGTCTGGAGCACACGGTCGCCGGCCGCGTGCCCGGCCGTGTCGTTGATCTGCTTGAAGTGGTCGAGGTCGAGCAGCAGCAACGCGCCGAACTCTCCCTCGTCGTGCATCCGCTCGAGCTCGGTGCTCAGCCCTTCCAGGAAGCACCGGCGATTCGGAAGCCACGTCAACGCGTCGTGGTCGGCGAGCCGGCGCAGGCGGCGCTCGGCACGGCGGCGCTCGGTGAGGTTCCCGATCTGGACGATGAACTGCTCGCCATCGATCGAGCCGGCGCGGAGGCTGACCCAGACCGGGTCGCCGTCGCCGCTCACGTAGCAGGTCTCGGACCGTCCCTGGCCGAGCTGCGCCAGCGGGATCGGGCTCATCCCGGGCGCGGTGAGCTCGCCCGGCGTCAGGTTGAGCAACTCGTCCTCGGAGTAGCCGAGCAGCTCGCAGAGCGCGGTGTTCACCTTGAACCACCGGCCGTCTGCTGCGACGAGCGCCATCGGGATCGGGGCGTTGTCGAAGGCGGCGCGGAAGAGGCCCTCGTCCGTGGTGGAGAGCGCCATCGCCGGCTGAGTGGTCGTGCTCACGTCAGGCGGGGGCGCCCGCGACGACGATCCGGCCCTGGCGTGCGGGCTCCCGCCCGCGGTCGCTCGCGGCGCCCGACTCGCGTAGGAGGACGTTCTCGAGCGCCTTCACGCAGCGCTCGTCGAAGCCGGCCCGGTCGTGGAGCATCCCGATCGCGTCCTCGTGCGTCCAGGCCGGTCGGTACACGCGCGGGGAGATGAGCGCGTCGTACACGTCGCACACGGTCAGGATCCTCGTGTCGAGGTTGATCTCGTCGCCGCGCAGGCTGCGGGGATACCCGAGGCCGTCGGGTCGCTCGTGATGGTCCCTCACGAGCCGGAGGACCGACGGCGGGAAACCCCTGAGCTCCCCGAGCAGGCGCACGCCCCATTCGGTGTGCCGCTTGACGATCTCGTACTCGCTCGCGTCCAGAGACCCAGGCTTCTTCAGGATCGTGTCGGGGACGGCCAGCTTCCCGATGTCGTGCAGGAGCCCGCCGATCGCGAGGACGCGAAGCCTGTGGGTCGAGAGCCCGAGCTCCTCACCGACTTGCACCGCCCGGAGGGCGACGCGCCGTGTGTGCTGCTCGGTCGACTCGTCGCGTTGCGCCAGCTCGACCATGAGCGCGCGGACGTGCGAGCCGAGATAGAGCTCCTCGGCGAGGACGAGCTCGACGGCCTTCAGATCGCCTGCGAGCGGCCGCGATTGCGAGGTACGCGCGAGGTCGAGCGCCACCGGAATGCCGACCACGAGGATCGCGTCCAGCTCGAGCGCATGGCCGAGCCACCAGCCGAGCTGCAGGTAGGTCGTCGTCAACGCCGCGTAGAGCGACGTCCCGAGCCACACGAGCCCGATCGTGACGACGAGGTCGGACCGGCGGTGGGTCAGGAGGAACGTTCGCAGCGCGCGCATCGTCAGGACGAAGAAGAGCACCAGGCCGAATGCCAGCAGCCCTCGCGCCACCAGGCTGTCAGGCTCGGGAACGCCGGGGACGAGACTGGGGAAGCGGAGTGCCGCGAGCCCCAGCGCGACGATCAGCACCAGCAGCACGGCCTCGAGCACGAGGATCGGTTTCGTTCCCTGGAGGAAGCGCGGCAGCGGGACGACCGACAGGGCGAGGATCGCTGCGCCGGCCGGCAAGGTCGCGCCGCCCGTGAACGTGACGACGCCGTTGTAGCCGAAGATGAAGTCGGGGGTTGCCAGGCCGTGCAGGGCGAGCAGCGCCGCCATCACGCCGAAGGCGGTGCCGACGAGGACCGTTCGCGTGTCGTTGAAGCGCGCGCCGATGAGTGTCAACGTCACTGCGGCAGCCGCTGCCGCCAGAGCCGTCAAACCCACGGCGTAGAAGTGCACGGCGCCGTCCACGTGGACCGCGCGGTCGCCGACGAGCCAGATCAGGATCGCCGGCGCCGCTGCAACCAAAGTCCCGACGACAAGCACCGGGAGGAGCCGCTCTCTCAGCGCTATCCGCACCTTGTCGTTGTCGGCACGAAGTGCCCGTGGCTGAAGGGTGACTTTGGGCGCCTCGAGGCGAGTCGAGAGCAGCGCTGGCGGTAGGTTTGGCCGGACGGGAGTCGGCGAGCGAGTGAGGTGAGGACGTGCCCGAGTACCGCTATCTGATCGTCGGCGGCGGGATGACCGCCGATTCGGCATGCAGGGGGATTCGAGACCACGACGCGGAGGGCTCGATCGGGCTCGTCAGCGCCGAGAAACACCCGCCGTATGCGCGGCCGCCGCTCTCGAAGGCGCTCTGGCAGGGTAAGGCCGAGGAGACCGTCTGGCGCGGAACGGCCGAGCTCGGGGTGGAGCTGCATCTCGGCCGGCGGGTGGTCTCGCTCGACCTCGACGCTCGGAAGGCGATCGACGCCGAGGGAACGGAGTACTCGTACGAGCGCCTCCTCCTTGCCACCGGAGGCCGGCCCCGGCGGCTGCCCGGAGCGGAGAAGGACGCCGAGACCGTCTACTACCGCACGCTCGACGATTACCGGCGCATCCGCGAGCTCGCGGATCAGGGGTCGCCGTTCGTCGTCATCGGCGGCGGCTTCATCGGCTCCGAGATGGCCGCGGCCCTGAGCGGCGCCGGCTGCCACGTGACGCTTGTCTTCCCCGAGCATGGGATCGGCGCCCGCCTCTTCCCGGCGGACCTCGCGGCGTACGTGACCGAGGACTACCGATCGCACGGCGTCGAGGTGATCACGCATGCCCAGGTGCAGGCCGTCGAGCAGAGGGACGGCGGGGCGGCCGTCGTGCTCGCCGACGGTCGCACGCTCGAGGCACGCGGCGTCGTCGCGGGTCTCGGCATCGAGCCGGCGACCGAGCTCGCCTCGGCGGTGGGGCTGCGGGTCGACGACGGGATGGTCGTCGATGCCTGGGGCCGCGTCGTCGACGGGCCGGAGGAAGTGTTTGCAGCCGGCGACGTGGCGCGCTTCCCACTCGACGTGCTCGGCGTCCTCGCACGGGTCGAGCACGAGGATCACGCGAACAGCCACGGGCGCGCGGTCGGCGCGAACATGGCCGGCGCCGATGCGCCGTACCGTCACGCGCCGTTCTTCTACTCGGATCTCTTCGAGCTCGGCTACGAGGCGGTCGGCGAGGTCGACTCTCGACTCGAGGCGACCGCCGAATGGGCCGAGCCGAATCGGTCCGGAGTCGTCGCCTACCTCGACGCCGAGCACAGGCCACGCGGGTTCCTGCTCTGGGGCATCTTCGGCAAGGTCGACGATGCCACCGCCCTCATTCGAGCGGGCAAGCCTGTCACGAGCGAGGAGCTGCGGGCGCTCCTCGCCTGAGACCCTGGATCGAGAACGAGTGCGGGCCGGCGCACCCGAGGTGCTGCCGGCCCGCCGTGGGCCGAGGTCGGATGGGGACTCACGTCACGACGAGCGTGCCCTCAAGCCTGTTACGTGCGAGCCGACGCCGCGACCCGCCGCTCGGCGAACCATCGCGATCGAGGCCGGTCGTCATCAGCTGCCACGGTACTCCCGTCCTGGTTAAGAGGTTGCAAGGATTCGTTCCGGGAGTGCGAGCGCACGCAGAAAGGGCGCCCTTGCGAGGCGCCCCTTCCCGATCGAGCGGCGTTTCCGGCCGCGCCGCTTGAGTTCGTTCGCTAGTCGTCGTCGTGCTTGGAGCCGTGGTGCTTCGAGTTCGAGTGGCCCCAACCGGACACGCGCGTCAGGGTCGACGCGCCGTTCGCGACGTCGCACGTGATGCTGACGGAGTCGCCGACCTTGAGCTTGCCGACGGTCGACTGAAGGTCGCTCGGAACCGTGCACGTGACGCCGGCGACGCTGATCGACGAGGAGTTCGCCCCGATCGCGGTGATCTTGCCGTGGGCTTCGATGCGCTCCGGCTTCGTCTTCTGATCCGACGGACGGCAGCCGCCGCGCGTGATCAGCACCGCATCACCGGGCGCGGTCTGACCGCCGACCTTTGCGGAGTCGAAGCCGCCGCTCGAGCTCGGGTCGAAGGTGGCCGAGATGTTCGCGACGAGGCCCGCGTCCGGATCCGAGCGACCCACGGCGAGTCCTGCGACCGTGCCGTTCGAGTACACGGTGGTGAAGTGCGCCGATGCGCGCTTGCCGTCAGCGCCCTCGATGCGCAGCTTGCCCTCGACGATGCCGACCTTGTCGGTCGCGTTGATCAGGCTGCTGGCGTCGATCTTGACAGGCACGTTCGTTCCCCATTCGCCGCCCGTCGTCGTGCCCGTGTAGGTCGCGCGCGTCGAGACGTAGGTCTTGCCGTCCGGACTCGTGCAGGTCGACGTCCTCAGCTCACTCACCGTCTTGGCGGTGAAGGTCGCGCTGACCGCCCTGACCGACTTGGCGTTGCTGGAGTGCGCGACTGCGACGCCCGCTCCGACGAGGAGAAAGGCTGCCGCAGCGATTCCGATCATTCGACGCATGGTCGTCCTCCGTTTCTCTCTCTCGCTGCTTCAGTCCACCGGACTATTGCCCCGGAAAGAGCAGAGATTGCGTAGGAGGGTGTAAAGCTTCTGTGAGGCGGTAGCGCTAGCTGAGAGCGAGCGTCGGGCTCGTCCGGAGCTCGATCGGCCCGGGCCGCGTCTGCGCCACGATCCGCACGTTGAGCGTGTACGAGCCCGGTGCGAGCGGGAGCTTCGGCAGCCGGACCGTGGTCGGCGCCTTGCCGCTGGCAAGCGCGCCACGTCGGGCGAGCACGGGCTTTCCGTCGGCACGCTCGAGCGTGACCAGGTACAGGCAGTCGAGGACGCAGCCGACCCTGACGGCGGGTGCAGACGAGCGCGAGAGCCCCGTCGGAAAGACAAGCTCTCCGGTGGCCTCGGCGGGGACGGCCGGCTCGGTGGGCGCCGACGTCGGTATCGGTGCGGGTGCCGGCGTCGCGGCCGGCCGCGTCGTGGCGGGCGCAACGGAGCCCGCGCAGCTTGCGAGCTCGCCGCGCGCGGCTGCGGCGAAGGCGCTCGCGGCCGTGCCCGCGCTCGGCTTGGCCGTCCCGTCCGCGTAGAAGAGGCCCGACTGCTCGCCCGGCCCGGGGCCGTCGACGAGCCGTTCCAGCAGGACCGCCGTCACATTGGCCCCGCATGCGGCACCCGCGAGCGCGCGCACGTAGAGCGTCGCCTGCTCGGCCTCCGAGACTGCGGTCGAGGGAACGGGGGGTGTCAGGTACGAGCTCGCCTTTGCGGCCGGAACGGCTGTTTCCACCGCGAGCCCGTCGATCAGAACCGGCGGATCGGCCGGCTGCGGCGTACCGCCGAAGGCCGAGCTGAGGGCGGCTGTGAGCCGTGCGTGCTCGGGCGCCGTCCAGGTGCGCCGTCCCGTCGCGCTCGCTGCGGGACGGAATGCGAGCTCGTCGAACATCGGCGTCGCTCGGCCGGTGGTCCGGTAGGCCGCGGCCGTGGCCGCGAGCGTCGCCTTCGGGCCTGCCGCGCCGTCGACCAGGGCCCCGACGGAGACGGTGGAGCGTGTGCCCTTGACCGCGTCGTAGACGGCCGCGAGGGCCAGAGCGTAGGCCGCCGCCGTCGCGGTGACCGGAGCCGGCCCGAGGAGCAGGTCGCGCAGCGCTGGCACCTGCCTGACGAGCGAGGCCGCGTAGGTTGCGAGCGCGGCCCGGGTCTCGTCGTCGGCCGGGGTCGGGTCTGCGGCGAGCTCGACGATCAGACGCGTTCCGCGTGCGAGCTGTCGGAGCGTCTGAACGGTGGCGGCATCCGGCACGGTCGCACCGAGGGGCCACGAGACCGTGAACCTGATCGCGCCGAGCTTCTCCTGCACCGTCAGTGGCGTCTGGGACGGATCGTCCACCCCGGCGCCCACGACGAGTCCATGCGGAGTCGCCGCCGGTGCGGCACCTGCGCCGACGACTGCGAGCGGGCTGCGCCCCGGCTCCCTCGGCGCCGCGACGACCTTGACGATCGGCAGGGCCTCGATCGTCGCGCTGTTGCCGGCCGGGTCGCGTGCGATCAGCTTCACCGGGTAGATCCCCGGTCGCCGCGGCGCCCAGTGAACGTCGTGCCAGCCGCTCGAGAGCGAGAGTCGCTTCGCCGGGCCGACCGCTGTCAGCTCGACGCTTGCCGGCTTGGAGAGCCAGAAGCGAACGGCGCCGACTCCGCCGTCCGCGAGCCTGAAGATCGGCGGCTGCGACTCGTACACGGCGAAGCGCTTTGCGGCATCGCTGAAGCGCGCATCCGCCGGGCTGAGCTTCTTGAGCATCGAGATGACGTACTCGTGGTAGTCGAGCGGCGAGGGGTTGTGGGGGAGGGAGTAGTACGTCCAGTAGCCCGTGTCGAAGTTGGATAGCTCGGAGGCCGCCGCCTCCTGCAGGCGAGAGGCGAGGGCCGCTGCATCCGTGTCCGAGGTCGCCCTCGCGTAGGCCCGGAGCGAGAGCACGGCCTGGAGCTGGGCGTTCAGAACTACGGAGCGGTTGAAGGAGTACAGCCTGATCCACGGTCCGGTTGCGCGTTTCTGGACGAGCCGGCCCGGAATCGTGCGGTAGGCGCTGCGTGCGGCGGCGAAGAGCGCCTCCGTGTCTCCCGCGCCCGCCGCTGCCGTGGCCGCGAAGGCCTGCGCCGCAACGGCCTGCGCCATGCCGCTCGTCCACGGAGCGCGCCCGCCGCCGAAGTCGAAGTAGTACTCCCAGGCGAGCCCGCCGCCCGCCTGCGGGACGCCGCGCGCGAGCAGCGCTTCCGCAAGGCGCCTCGCCGTCTCGGTGTCGCCGGCCCCGAGGGCGGTGTTGAGAGCGGCGAAGTTCCCGAGCGGGTGGAACACGAAGCCCGGCCCCGAGAACCAGCGATAGAGGATCCCGTCGTCGGCGATCAGGTCGGTCTGGGGCGCCGGAGGCTTGTGGAGCGCGAGGTACTCGGTGTTGACCTCGAGCTGTGTGAACACCGCCTCGGCTCGTGGGTCGGTCAGCTTCCCGCCGAGCGCCGCGATCTCGCCGATCGAGCTCACAAGCACTGTTCGACGGGCAGGCGGAACGTGCCGAGCGAGCGCGGCTGCGCTCTCGACCACAGCGCGACCGTCCGCTGCGCTCGACGGGTCGATGCGGCCCGCCGCGACGGCCTTCGCGATCACGGTCAGGGCCGCCTTCTCCGCCGGCAGGGCAGGCGGCCGCGCGGGTGCGGCACCCACCAGCACAAGACTCGAGAGGACGGCGACCCCCGCTACGACCCTCATCGAGGTCAACGGTAGCGGCGAACAGGCCTGGACACCATCGCGACCGCCGTCACGCCGTAGTTCAAGGAGTGTTGAGAATCGGCCATTCCTGCCTCAGAGCGGCATCGCGTTCGGGTTCTACGCGAACACGATGACTTGCTGCGTGGCTGACGTCGAGGTCAACAAGAGCTCGGGCAAGATCGTCGCCAAGACGCTGCATGTCGCAGGCGACGCCGGAAGGCCGCCGGCAAGTGAGGCGTCCCTCGGCAAGCGGTACTCGCCGGAAGTGGCCCCGAACCGGGGCCCTTCCCGCGCCAGCGCAGGTTTCGGCGTTTCGTGCGGCCTACTACTAGATCTTGACTGACTATTGCGGCAAGTAGCCGATCTTCGGTACCACTTCCGGTAACTGCTGCGGGCGCCCTCTGAGAAGTGACCTCGGGGACGCCTGCTCGGGTCTATCAGTGCAATCTCTCCAGATGGAGGAGGAATGGCGAGTAAGCTCAAGATCAAGGTGAACGGTCTCGTGCACAACGTGACCGCGAGCCTTGACACTCCGCTGCTCTACGTTCTGCACAACGAGCTGCATCTGCACGGGCCGCGGTTTGGCTGCGGTCTTGCTCAGTGTGGTGCCTGCTCGGTGCTGCTGGACGGGAAGGAGATCCGAAGCTGTGTGACGCCGGTTGCCGCCGTCAGCGGTAAGGCGATCACGACGCTCGAGGGTCTGCCGGCGATGTGGTCGTCGTCCCGTGGGACGACTGCCTCCGCGCCGGCGGCGTTGCATCCGCTTCAGCAGGCTTGGATCGATGTTCAGGTGCCGCATTGCGGCTATTGCCAGAACGGCATGATGATCCAGGCCGCCGATCTGCTTGCGACGACGAAGAAGCCGACGGAAGCGCAGATCCGCACCGCGATGAACGGCCACCTCTGCCGGTGTGGCACCTACCCGCGGATCCTGACCGCGATCCAGAAGGCTGCTGCAGTGATGGCGAAGGGTGGGAAGTAGCCATGACCGAGCTGCTGAACAAGGAGTTCTCGCGCAAGTCGTTCGTCAAGGGCGGCGGCGCGATGATCGTCGGCTTCAGCGCAGTCGGTGCCGGCATCGGCGCCAAGGCCGCGCAGGCCGGCGAAGACCCCTATGAGTCGAATGGCCCGTACGACCAGATCTCCGTCGACTCGTGGCTCACCGTTCACGCCGACAACACCGTCAGCCTGAAGATGGGCAAGGTCGAGATGGGCCAGGGCACGCCGACGGCGCTGCTCATGATCGCGGCCGAGGAGCTCGACGTCTCCTTCGCCCAGATGAAGCCTGTCGTCCACGACACGAACGTGACCCCGAACCAGGGCACAGTGTCGGGCAGCCAGGGCGTGCAGACGGGCGGCAAGCAGACCCGTGCCGCGGCTGCCGCCGCGAAGGCTGCGCTGCTCGACCTCGCGGCCACGAACCTCGGCGTCGCCAAGGCGAGCCTCACCGTCAAGGACGGCGTCGTCTCGGGTGGCGGCCGGACCGTGACCTACGGCCAGCTGATCGGCGACAAGCTGTTCAACGTCAAGATCACCGGGTTCTCGGCGGCCGGCAACGCGACCACGCCGGCACAGGCCGTCGCGGGCTCGCCGGGCACGAAGCCGGTTGCCGAGTACAAGCTCGTCGGCACCAGCCCGCCGCGGATCGACATCCCGGACAAGGTCACCGGCAAGATGACCTACGTCCACAACGTCAGGGTGCCGGGCATGGTGCACGGCCGGATCGTGCGGCCGCGCGGCCAGGGCGCCTACGGTGACGGAACCGTCGCCGAAGATCCTCTCGGTCGACGAGGGCTCGATCAAGCACATCCAGGGTGCACAACTCGTGCGCTTCGGCGACTACTTCCTCGGCGTCGTTGCCGATCAGGAGTACGCGGCCATCCAGGCTGCCGCCCAGCTGAAGGTGAAGTGGGCGGACATGCCGGCGCTTCCGAGCTCCGGCAACCTCTGGAAGGGCATGCGTGACCTCGACAGCGCTGGCAAGGCGCCGGCGCGGTGGGCGATCAACAACGGCAACTTCGACACCGCGTTTGCGTCGGCTGTCGCAGACGCTCCAGCAGTCGTATAAGTTCCACTACACCGGGCACCTGCCGATCGGGCCGTCGTGCTGTGTCGCCGACGTGACGGCGAACGGGGCCCGCATCTTCTCGAACAGCCAGGACCTGTACACGACCCGCGGTCAAATCCAGACGGTGCTCGACGAGGTCGATCGGGCGCGACCTGCCGTTGAACCGGATCCGCCTCACCTACGTCGAGGGAGCGAGCGTCTACGGCTCGGCCCCGTACACCGACGCGAACCAGGCGGCCGCGATCATGTCGGCCACCTGACCGGCAAGCCGGTGCGCGTGCAGTTCATGCGCTGGGACGAGCACGGCTGGGACAACTACGGCCCCGCTCAGATGACCGACATCCGCGCGGGCATCGACTCGAGCGGCAAGATCACCGCGTTCGAGTTCACGCACTTCGGCATTCCGTACTGGACGACGCCGCCGGCCCAGCAGCAGGTGCAGGGCAACCAGGCAGCGTTCGCAACCCAGGGTCGGGCCGAGGCCACGATCAGCGGCTCGCAGTACGCGATCCCGAACTGGAGAGTCGTCGGGAAGAGCCTGCCGCTGCAGAACAACTTCTTCAAGGTGTCGTTCCTGCGGGCGCCTGACAACCCGCAGTCGGCGTTCGCCTCGGAGCAGGCGGTCGACGAGCTGGCCTACATGGCCAAGATGGATCCGGTCGCGTTCCGGCTCCAGAACGTCGCCACGACCGCGACCGACCCGGCGCTGCGGTGGAAGAACGTGCTCACCGGCGTTGCGAAGGCGGCCAACTGGCAGCCGAAGGTGGCTGCCTCGAACCTGTCGAGCGCCAACGTCGTCACCGGCCGGGGCATCGCGTTCGGGTTCTACGCGAACTCGATGACCTGCTGCGTGGCCGACGTCGAGGTCAACAAGAGCTCGGGCAAGATCGTCGCCAAGACGCTGCACGTCGCGGGCGACGCAGGCCTGATCGTGTACCCGCACGGAAGCGAGAACAACGAGGAAGGCGCAGCGATGCAGGGCCTCTCCCGCGGTCTCGTGGAGAGTGTCGTGTTCGACAAGAAGCAGGTCACGAGCCTCGACTGGGTGTCCTATCCGATGATCAGGTTCAAGGACGCCCCGACGATCTACATCCACGGGCTCACTCGCACCGACGTCCCCGATCCGGCAGGGCCCGGCTCGCGGACGACGGGCTCGGGCGAGCCGGCGCTGTCGCCGGTTCCGGCGGCGGTCGCCAACGCGTTCTTCGACGCCACGGGTGTCCGCATCCGCGAGGCGCCGATGACGCCGGCCCGCGCTCGCGCGGCGCTGAAGTCTGCCGGCAAGTGAGCTGAACCGCAGCGACGCTCCTAGCCGGTAATGAGAAGGGCCCCGAAATGGGGCCCTTCTCGTTTCTTGGACAAGCGCCGGAGCCGAGCCCGGAAGTGCTCAGCCGGGGAAGTTCGGTGGCGTTCGCTTGCTGATCGCCGCGATCCCCTTCTCGGCGACCGTGTCGCGGAGGGCGCTCAGGAGGCTACCCCTCGTGTAGCGCCGGTTCTCGACCGGGGTCTCCGCCTCGGGCTCCGCGGCGGCGGCAGCCTCTGCGACCTCACGCCGAGGGTCGGGAACCTCGCTGCCGCAGGTCCCGCAGATCGGCGGGTTCTCCCCGACCACCGCCGGCAAGACGACCATCGTGTCGCACCCGGGGCACACCGCGGTCGGGGGCAGGTTGTAGGTGAACGAGCTCATTCGGTCGTCGTGCCCTCCGGCGGCAAGCAGTGGCTCAAAGCTTGTGGCTCAAATCCGGTCGCTCAAGTACGGTCTCGTCGAGTCAGAGCGGCACTCTGAGAAACGTGCGCTCTGCGCTGAGAAAGGTAGCAACCTGCCCCGAGGCCCGAGGTTTACGAATGCCCGTCGGGCTGGTATAGGTTTACGAAGTTCTCGTTAACGCAGCGTTAACCGGCGACTTCTCAGGAGGCCCAGACGTGACCAGGATCGTGCTCGTCGTTTCCGTGCTCGCGCTCGCCGCCGTGCCCCAGGCGATGGGCACGCCTACGAAGGCGGGCACACACGCGAAGGCCGACGCGAACCTGCCGGCGCGAGGGATCCTCTTCCCGGGGAAGAGCCTCGGCGGCGTTCGGCTCGGGATGACGATGAAGCAGGTCACGGACCTCTGGGGCAAGAGCTACAAGATCTGCGCCAAGTGCACGTACCCGACCTGGTACTACATCTACCCCAAGGGTGAGCCGCTCGGCGCCTCCGTCCGTTTCCGGAACAGCAAGGTGGTGACGATCTTCACGCTCGGGTCGCCCACCGGCTGGCGCACGTCCGAGGGTCTGCTGATGGGCGAGCAGATCGACCGGATCAACCAGCTCTACGGAAAGCTCAGCTGGAGCGTCTGCATCGGATACGGGGCGATGAGCATGCGCACCTCCGAGGCCGTCACCTCGATCTACACGACCGGTGAGGCCGTCTACGGGTTCGCGCTCTCGAGGCCGTCCGAGCCGGTCTGCAACTGACGCGCGAACGCGCTCGTAGACGACAGACGCGGAGCTAGGCCGCCTGCCCGCCCGCGCCGAGGCGTCGGGCGGCGAGCTTCGAGAGCCCTTGCTCCCACTTCAGCGGCGGAGCCTTCTGGAACTGCGAGATCGTCAGCTCGGTGATCGCGCGGCGGCCTGCGAGGAGCACGACGTCGAAGTACGTCTTGAGCCGCTGCTTGCTCGTCGTGAGCGTCGCGACGACGCGGTAGGCAGCGGAGTGCTGGGCGAGAGCGCCGATCGGGAGGGGCTCCTTCGAGTCGATCGTGACCGTCACGCCTCTCTGCTCCAGGCCCGCGAGCGACTGTGCCACGCACTCGACGAGCCGGGGCTTCACCGCGCGCCGCCACAGCGTCTCGACCGTGTCCGCATCTTCGTAGACGCTCGTCTTCTGGACCACGAACGGACCGATCGTGCTCCCCTTGAAGTTCGGCGAAGTCGCGGTTCCGATCTCGACGAGGTCCTCCTGCTTCGGCGCGAACCCCTCGCACGAGAAGTTGATCCCGGGAGCCCCGGCGCCCGCTTTCTCCGCCGTCCATCCGCTCCCGAGATCGGATACACGCAGGAGCGAGGACTGCGCAAGCTTCGTCCCCTCGGCGGTGTGCGCTGTCTGAGGGCCCGGCGCCGCGGCGGCCGCCGCCGCAGCCACTCCTGCGGCCGCGAGCACGAGGAGGGCCTTCATGGGGCCATCGTAGACACTGCTCGCGGCGCCGGCAGTTGCCGGCGCGGCGCGGGGCTACAGTGTCCGACATGGAGACGACCCCGCGTGAGACCGGCTTCGTCGCGCTCGGTCATCCCGGCAACGAGCAGTACGCCGGCCTCGAGACGTTCACCAACCCGGGCGTCGACCGGGTGTCGCTCGCGAGCGACGAGCTGACGAGCGTCTGTCCGATCACCGGGCAGCCCGACCTCTACCGGGTCACGATCGCCTATCGCCCCGATGCGCTGTGCCTCGAGTCGAAGTCCCTCAAGCTCTACCTGAACGGCTTTCGCAACGAAGGGGTCTTCTGCGAGGAACTCGCGGTTCGGATCCGCGACGACGTTGCCGCCGCGCTCGAGCTCGCCCACGAGCGCGTCGAGATCACGCTCGAGCAGAAAGCTCGCGGCGGGATCACGATCACCGCCAGCGTCTGACGCCGGCCCACTAGGGTGCGCACCACCGATGGAGGTGGCGGCCGACTTCGACCCGTTCGAGCACGTCTCGCTCGCCGAGTTGCGGGCGCGGCGCAGCACGAAGTGGGTCACCTACCCGGATGACGTCCTGCCCGCGTGGGTCGCCGAGATGGACTTCCCGCTCGCGCCGCCGGTGCGAGACGCGCTCCTTCGGGCCGTCGCGCGTGACGACTGCGGGTACCCGCACCCGGCCGGTCTCGGCGAGGCGTTCGCCCGGTTCGCGGCCGAGCGCCACGGCTGGGACGTCGATCCGGAACGCGTGTGGCTCGTCCCGGACGTGATGCTGGGCGTCGCGGGCCTCCTCTCGGTGCTCACCGCTCCCGGCGACCGCGTCGTGGTCAACCAGCCGGTGTATCCGCCCTTCTTCAACGCGATCTCCGAAGGGGAGCGCGTTGTCGTCAACGCGCCGCTCGCGGCGGGCGAGCGGGGCTGGGAGCTCGATCTCGAGGCCCTCGACCGGGCGTTCGCCGACGGGGCCGCGGCGTACCTGCTCTGCAACCCGCACAACCCCACCGGCCGCGTCTTCAGCCGCGAGGAGCTCGAGGCCGTGGCGGTGCTCGCCGAGCGTCACGGAGTCTTCGTGCTGGCGGACGAGATCCACGCGCCGCTGACGCTGCCGGGCGCCGTGCACACGCCGTACGTCGCGCTCGGGGAGGAGGCCGCGGGAAGAGGGCTGACCCTTGCGAGCGCGAGCAAGGCCTGGAACCTCGCCGGGCTCAAGTGCGCCGTCGTCGTCGCGGGCTCGGAAGCCGGAGCCGGCCTCGGGAGCAAGCTGCCGCGGAGCCTCCGGTTCCACGCCGGCCACCTCGGCGTGATCGGGTCGCTCGCGGCGTTCACGGAAGGCGGCCCGTGGCTCGACGCGCTCGTGCTGCGGCTCGACGCGAACCGCCGGCTGCTCACCGAGCTGCTCGGCCGCGCCCTTCCGGACGTGCGCTACGTCGTACCCGAGGCGGGCTACCTCGCGTGGCTCGACTGCCGAGACCTCGGGCTCGGCGACGACCCCGCCGCCGCCTTCCTCGAGCGCGGCCGTGTCGCGCTCAGCTCCGGTCCGACGTTCGGCGACGAGGGAAACGGCTTCGCGCGACTCAACTTCGGCACCTCGAGCGCCCTGATCGAGGAGGCCGTCGGGCGCATGGCTAAGGCGCTTACGGAATGAGAAGCGTCGCGCTGAACGAGCTCTGGGTCGTGCTGCGAAAGGTCGCGGTCACCGAGCATGCGAGCGCGTGCCCCGCGTCGGCGGGTGTGACGACGTACGTGGGGGCGGTTGCTCCGGGGATCGGGGCGCAGATGCGGCCGTTCGGATTGCACCGCTGCCAGGCATAGGCGAACGTCGTCGGGGTCGGCGACCAGGCGCCCGACGAGACGGTGAGCGTCCGACCGACCTTCGCGTCGCCCTGGATCGACGGCTGTCCGGTCGCGATCAGCACCGCCGAGGAAGCGATCGGGCCGATGAGGCCCGCGTAGGCGACTGTGGTTCCGGTGGAGTCGGTCGCTTCCAGCTTCAGGCCGAGCGTCCTGTCGGCGTCGCGCGCTGCAAGGGTGTAGGTGGCGGTCGTCGCTCCTCGGACGCGGTTGCAGTGCATGCCGGCTCCGTCGCAGCGATACCAGGTGAACGTGTAGGAGACGGGCCCGAGGCCCGACCACGTGCCCGCAGACGCGGTCAGCAGGCGGCCGGTCGCGACGACGCCCGAGACGGCAGGAGCGGTGATGAGCTCCGGCCCGACGACCTCCGCGCCCACTGCCGCCGTCGTCGCCGTCGAGAGCGCCGTCTGGGACGTGGTGCCGAAGGAGGCCTGGACGGCCGCGACGAGGGCATGGCCGACGTCGATCGCCCCGACCACGTACGCGTTCCCGCTCGCGTTCGCGATCCGGTCGCAGAGTCGGCCGTTGCGGTTGCAGCGCAGCCACGAGTAGGTGACGGTGGTCGGCGTCGGGCTCCAGGCGCCTGTCGTGACCTGGAGCGTCTTCCCCTGGATCGGCACGCCGCTGATCGTCGGCTGCGCCGTCGCGACGAGCAACGGGATCGCGGCGATCGGGCCGATCAGGCTCGCATGCGCGGTCGCGCTGCCGGTTGCGTCGATCCCGCTGACGGTCAGCCCGAGCGTCCTGCCGACGTCCCTTTTCGCAAGCAGGTAGGTGGCGGCGGTCGCGCCGCGGACCGACGTGCAGTGCCCGCCCAGAGCGTCGCAGCGGAACCACTGGAACATGTAGTCGATCGCCCCGGTCCCGGTCCACGTCCCGATGAGGCCCGTGACACGCCGGCCTGCGACGGCCGTGCCGGAGATGCTCGGAGCAACCGTCGCGACCGGTCCGGCGGACGACGTCGCTTGCGTTGTGTCGGCGGCGGCGAGGAAGACCAGCGTCGCGGCCGCCGCCAGGATTCCCCGGCTAGCCCGCACCCTCCAACAATACGACGCGCGCGTCCTGCTCCTTCCCGGCCGCACCGACCAGCGCGGGGGCATCGCCGACGCCGGCGCTCGTCACTCGATACGGCCGTCCGCGAGGGAAGTGGCGCGGCTCCCTTGGCGGCTCGTGAGCGACACAGAGGCGTCCGAGAGTCAACGTGGTACAGCCCGGGGCGCGGCAGATCCGGAGCATCCAAGGCGTCTTCTACCACACACGGCGGATCTCTACACCTCGAAAGCGATGCTCGCCGACCCGCGGAGTGGTTCCGAACGCCCGGATCTCGGATCCAAAGTCTGGACCAAAGTCTGGACTAGCAGGATCGATGTTGCTGATGTACGCTCTTTTGGATCCAAGAAGGGGTCACGTCGGATCCGAGAACGGATCCAGAGCAGGTCAGGCGGGCGCAGGATCAATCCGGGGAGGCGAGTCAGATGAGTCTGGAAGAAGTCGTCGAGCAAGGAGAAGCGCACCTCGAGCGCCGCTGGTCGGAGGACGAGCGCTGGCGCGGGATCGAGCGGGGCTACGCGGCGGCCGACGTCGAGCGCCTGCGCGGCTCGCTCGAGGTCGAGCACACCCTCGCCCGGCGCGGCGCCGAGAAGCTCTGGCGGCTGCTGAACGACGAGCCCTACCTCGCCGCGCTCGGTGCTCTGACCGGGAACCAGGCCGTGCAGATGGTCCGCGCCGGCCTGAAGGCCATCTACCTCTCCGGCTGGCAGGTCGCCGCCGACGCGAACCTCGGCGAGACGACGTACCCGGACCAGAGCCTGTACCCGGCGAGCAGCGTCCCGGCGGTCGTCCGCCGCCTCAACAACGCGCTTCGTCGCGCCGACCAGATCCACTGGGCCGAGGGTGAGCGTGAGCTCGACTGGCTCGCTCCGATCGTCGCCGACGCGGAGGCCGGGTTCGGCGGGCCGCTCAACGCGTTCGAGCTGATGAAGGGCATGATCGAGGCCGGCGCTGCGGGCGTCCATTTCGAGGATCAGCTCGCGTCGGAGAAGAAGTGTGGCCACCTCGGCGGGAAGGTGCTCGTCCCGACCTCCCACTTCGTCCGCACGCTGACCGCGGCGCGGCTCGCGGCGGACGTCTGCGGCGTGCCGACGGTGCTGATCGCCCGCACCGACGCGCTGTCCGCGCGCCTGCTGACGAGCGACATCGACGAGCGGGATCACGAGTTCCTGACCGGCGAGCGGACGCCCGAGGGCTTCTTCGTCGTCCGGGACGGCCTCGAGGCGGCGATCGCCCGTGGGCTCGCCTATGCGCCGTTCGCAGACGTGCTCTGGTTCGAGACCTCCACGCCGGACCTCGGCGAGGCCCAGCAGTTCGCCCGGGCGATCCACGCGCAGTTCCCCGGCAAGCCGCTCGCGTACAACTGCTCGCCCTCGTTCAACTGGAAGCGGGCGCTGGACGACGCGGAGATCGCCGCGTTCCAGATTCGCCTCGGCGAGGCTGGCTACCGGTTCCAGTTCGTCACGCTCGCGGGCTTCCATGCCCTCAACGCGTCCATGTTCGCCCTGGCCGAGGACTACGCACACGAAGGGATGTCCGCCTACGTGCGCCTCCAGGAGCACGAGTTCGAGCTCGAGCGGCGCGGCTACACGGCGACGCGCCACCAGCGTGAGGTCGGAGCGGGTTACTTCGACCTCGTCGCGCAGACGATCTCGGGCGGCGAGTCCTCGACGCTCGCGCTTGCGGGCTCGACCGAGGAGGAGCAGTTCGAGCACCCGCCGGCGGCGCAGGTCGCCTAGGACGGGCCCGGCCCGGCGAGGGCTGCTCCGACCACTCCTAGTAGGAGGGTTTGGCGAAACGCAGTCTGTGCCACCTGACTGCGCTGTTCGCCCCGAGGGCTGCGTCCTCGGTCGCGCCCGTAGCTTCGGCTACGGGCGCTCCCTGCGTCCTTGCCTCGGGACGACCATCGCACCCAGATGACGAGCGACGTTTCGCCAAAACCTCCTAGAGCTTCCGGCAGACGGCGTCCGCGTCGGCGGCTTGCACGAGATCCGGCGCGCCGTACCGCTCGTCGATCGCCTGGAACATCGTCGCGAGGCCGTTGAGCTCGATCTGGAAGCGCGTGCCGAGTCGCTGGGCCTGCGTTGCAAACCGGGCCTCGCTGTCGACGGGCAGCTTCCGAGCGGCGTTCCTCGCATCGACGATGATCGGCCTGAAGCGGCGCACCTCGCCGTGGACGCCGGTGGCGACGCGCTCGCCGTTCTCGATGTCGGGGACGCCCGCGTTGCCGACCGCCACGAGCATGTCGTCGGTGACCACGATCGCCCCGTTGTAGAAGCGGACGAACTGGCGCCTGACCTCGCGCAGGTCGTCGATCGAGTTCGTTCTCTGCACGAGCACGCCGCTTGCGTGCGTGAGCTGGTCCCGCCAGGACGTGAGCGCCTTGCAGACCGAATTCGCGTACTGGGCGACGTCGACGCTCGTGTCGTCGTCGGCGCTGCTTCCGCCGCCGCCTCCGCAGCCTGCGAGCGCAACGAGCGCGGCCACCACCGCGAGCGCGACGATCGACCGGCGCATCTGCGCATTCTCGCCGTTTTCCGCGCGGCATCGCGCGGGAGCGGGCCGATCGCGGCTGGCGCCGCCGGGCGTTCCGGCCGCTCTGTCACGATGGGCGCGTGCCCTTCCTCTACCGGGTCGCCGGCTGGCTCTGTCTTGCGTTCGCCGGCTGGCGCAAGCGCTGGCTCGGCCTCGAGCACGTTCCCGAGGGCGGGTTCGTGCTCGCGGCCAACCACGTGTCGAACTTCGACGCGTTCCTCCTCGGCTTGCCCCTGTACCCGCACCGCCAGGTGCGGTACATGGCGAAGGCCGAGCTCTTCAACCGCTGGCTCGGACCGCTGATGCGATCCATCGGCACGTTCCCCGTGCGGCGTGGCGAGGCCGACGCCGACGCGATGCGGACGGCGCTCCAGCTCCTTCGCGAGGGCGAGATCGTCGGCATGTTCCCCGAGGGGACGCGTGCGAAGAAAGGGCTGCGCAAGAAATTCGCGCCGAAGCCCCATCCCGGGACGGTGCGGATTGCCCTGGCGGCGCAGGTGCCGGTCGTTCCGGCCGCGGTGGCGGGCACCGAACACCTACTTCGCTTCGGCCGGCTAACGGTCGCCTTCGGGCCGCCGATCCCCCTCGACGACCTGTCGCACCTGCCGAGGCGCAGGGCGGCCGAGATCGGCACCGAGCGCCTGATGTCCGCGATCGGCACGCTGAGCGTGCAGGCACAGAGCGAATGACCCTTCGGCGTGTTGCTCACCGGCCGTCCAGCTGGCACAGTCGAGTGCAGGGGTCTCCGGCGGCATGAACGGCCACAGGCACACTCAGGGAAGGGTCGGCGCGACGTGACCGGCCAGGGGCGGACGCGCCTGCTGCTCCTCGCCGGCGTGGCGGCGGTCTCGATCGGGCTCACCCTGGCCGGATACGCGGCGCACGTCCTGCGCTCGCTCGAGCTGAAGACGGTCGACGTCCGGTTCGACGTGCGCGGGTCGACCGGAGCCCCGGCGAACCTCGCCGTCGTCCAGGTCGACGACGACACCTTCAATCGCCTCCGCAACACCGACCGCCCTGCGCGGTGGCCTTTCTCGCGCTGCTACCACGCGAAGGTGATCGACCAGGTCGCCAAGGCCGGGCCGCTCGCGATCGCGATCGACATCCAGTTCACCGAGCTCTCCGACGACCGCTCCAGCGACCCGGCAACCAAGGGGCAGTGGTGCGACGACGTGCTCGGGTTTGCCGTCAAGCGGGCCGGAAACGTCGTCCTCTCCACGACCGAGGTGGACGAGAAAGGGCGCACCGCGATCTTCGGCGGCGACGACGTGCTGAGAAAGATCGGGGCGCGGCCTGGCAACGGGCTGGTCCCCTCCGACTCCGACGGGATCATGCGCCGCGTCCCGTACGAGCAGGACAAGCTGACGACCTTCGGGATCGTCGCGGCGGAGTTGGCGCACGGGAGGAAGATCGCGCCGCCGCCGTCGAAGACCTTCTGGATCGACTTCGCCGGCCCGCCCGGAACGATCAAGGCGTACTCGTTCGCACGGGTGATGGACGGCAAGGTGCCGGCGTCCGCGTTCCGCAACAAGCTCGTCGTGATCGGGCCGTCGGCGCCGGTGTTGCAGGACATCCACGCGACGTCGGCATCCGGCGGCGGCGGCGACTGGATGTCGGGGGCCGAGATCCAGGCGAACATCGCCAGGACCGCCCTCGACGGGTTCCCGTTGCGGAGCCTCTCGCGTGGCTGGGACGTCGCGCTGATCGTCCTCTTCGGGCTGATCGCTCCCCTGATCAGCCTCCGCTTCCGCGGCTGGCGCGCCCCGGCGATCGCGGTCGTGATCGGCGGCCTCTTCGCCGTCGTCGCGCAGGTCGCCTTCGAGCAGGGCTGGATCGTCCTCGTCACGTATCCGCTCGTCGCCCTCGCGCTGTCCGCGATCGGCGTCCTCGGCGTCGAGTACGTGCTCGAGGCGGTCGACCGCGTCCGCACCCACGATGTCTTCTCGCGCTTCGTCCCCGAGGCGGTCGTCGACCAGGTGCTCGAGCGCACGGGCGACGGGTTGCGGCTCGGCGGCGAGCGTGTCGTCGGCACGGTGATGTTCACCGACCTCCGGGGCTTCACGACCTTCTCCGAAGGGCTCCAGGCCGAGCTCGTGATCGACCTCCTGAACGGTTACCTCTCCGAGATGAGCGACGCGGTGCTCTCCCACGGCGGCACGCTCATCTCGTACCTCGGCGACGGGCTGATGGCCATCTTCGGTGCGCCGCTCGCGCAGGAGGACCACGCCGACCGCGCGCTCGAGACCGCGCGCGAGATGCTCGAGGTGCGGTTGCCGAGGTTCAACGAGACGCTCCATGCCCAGGGGTTCGAGCGCGGGTTCAAGATGGGCATCGGGATCAACACCGGCGAGTTCATGTCGGGCAACGTCGGCTCCGAGCGCCGGCTCGAGTACACCGCGATCGGCGACACGATCAACACCGCCTCGCGGATCGAGGGGATGACGAAGGGCACCCCCTTCGCGCTCTACCTCGCCGACTCGACGCGCGAGGCGCTGACCCGGGAGGTCGGCGATCTCGTCTACGTCGACGAGCGTCCGGTCCGGGGCCGCTCGCAGCCGATCAAGCTCTGGTCGCTCTCGATCCCCGCGGTCCAGAAGGTGGATTGGGAGTCTGAGGGCGGGGCCGCGCACCCCGCCGAGGCGTCCGCGACGCCGGCGCTCTCGTAGCCCCCGCGGGGTCGATTCAGGAGGTTCCTACGGTGTCGATTCGGGGCGTCCCGCGAGCCGGTTTCGCTGCGCGAAGGAGAGCACCGTCTCGACCAGATCGGAGTCGAGCCGACCCTTGCGGAGGAAGTCGTCGGCGCCTGCCTCGAGCACCTCGAGCGCGCGCTCCTCGTACTCGAGACCGGTGAGCGCGACGATGGGCAGGAGGGGGTGTCGCTGGCGGATCTCCTGGGTCGCCTCGACCCCGTCCATGAGCGGCAGCACGACGTCCATCAGGACGATGTCCGGCCCGAGCTCGTCGGCGAGCTCGACCCCCTCGTGCCCGTCCCGGGCCCGCCCGACGACCTCGATCCGACCGTCCGTGGAGAGCAGAGCACCGAGGGCTTGCGCGAAGGCGTCGTCGTCCTCGACGAGCAATACGCGGCACCTCGCGGGGCCCGTACGCCGTCGCTTGCGTGACTGCGGCACTTGTTCCATCACCTCGCTCGACTGGCGTGGGACAACCCTAACCTCCGTCGGGTGGCCGGGCCTCGGCAGCCCTCGGCGCCGCCACGGGCCCTCCGGAGCCCCGTCAAGGCCGTTCTCGGCCCTGGGTCGGCCTCTGGAACCGGCATTTTCCATGTACGAGAAAGGCGAGTCACTACTTGGTTGTACCCAGAGACCGACCTCACGACTCCCGGTACTAGAGATGGCCCAAACCCAGTGTTCATCAGGCTTTGCGATTTTCCTGTACAAGCTCGCGGGCTGGGTGGGGCGAGGGGTATTGATGGTACAAACGTTGGTTATGTACAAGGGAAAATTTTTTCGCGTTTTTGGGCTGAAATTCATTGACGAATTAGGCCAGAGCGTGAAGTATTTGACTCGTGGGGACGGCAGATTCGTCGGGGTTGGCAGTCGAGAGGTGGTCTGGGAAGCACGTACTTCCCGTTGACCGGGGCCTCGACTCACCCTCTAAGCGGAGCCTTCAGACGTCAGGGTCGAGCGTGCGAGAGCGCGATGACCGGACGGGCTTCGACGGCGTGACGCCCTCCTCCAATCAGGCACGTGCCGAGTCATGGTCGGGCGCGAAGAGGCGCCAAGATCGGACTCAACCCCAACACGTCAACGGCTTCTCTTCGCAGATCGCGGAGTCAAGGTGGAACGCGCGAGAGCGTGATGACCGGACTCGTCTTGCGATTGTCGACATCTGCGATCGGAGAGTCTTGGCAGAGTCATGGTCGCGCGAAGTTGGCGAGGATCGGACTCAGGCGTCGGACAGTGACGACCGGCTTAGGTGGGCGAACAAGATGTGCGGCGTGGCTGCGGTAGCAGTCGCCGGCGTCGCCCTCATGGCCACTCCGGAGGTCGCCTTCGCGGACCTCGATCCGGGTTCAGTCACTTCGACGCAGTCAGCGCTTACGACGGATGCGACGACGACGAACACCGACACGCCGGTGCTCGCTCCCGGGACGCCGGGGACGACATCAACGGCCGGCGACGGATCGTCGAGTCAGAGTCCGGACGTCAGCACAACCACCACCACTCCAGGTGGGAGCGTCGGTCTCCAAGATTTGGTCGATACGGCCGCCGCTTCGACAGACGACGCGTCGGATGCTCCATCCGACGACGCGCCGTTACTGGAACCGGGTGATGGCCCGAGCTCGAATGCCCAAACGGTGAGCGCCTCGGCAGAGGCGACCCAGACGGGTCCGGGCAACGGGAACGTGTCGGTCAGGGTGGACGATCCGGGGAACGCCGGGTCGGTGGGCCAGGCGAACAGCGCCGCGGCCGCAGCCACCGGGGAAGCGACCGGCAACCAGGGCGGGACCGCGGCAGCGGGTACCCAGCCTTCGTCGGCCGGCGGCAACCAGACGTCGACCGGCAACCAGGGCTCGGCCGCGTCGACGGCCAGCGACGGGACCTCGGCAGGGTCCGCGTCAGCCTCGACGACGGACGCCTCGGCCACGGCGTCGCAGACGAACCCGAGCAACACGAACGTCGCAGTCAGGGTCGGCAGCTCCGGCGACATCGGGCCGGTCGACCAGACAAACCAAGCTTCGGCCGCGGCAGCCGCGACCGGCACCGGCACCTCGACCGGTTCCGCGAACGCCTCCGCTGGCCAGACGGCGCCGCACAACGTCAACGTGGTCGTCCGGGTCGACAGCCCCGGCTCGAACGGCCCGGTCAGCCAGACGAACAACGCGAGCGCCTCCGCCGGCTCGAGCCTTCCTTCCCAGGCGACTCCCTCCGGCCCCACGGGCTCCGCCGGACCCTTCGGCGTCGACCAGCAGACGTCGGCGACCGGCAGCGCGATGAACCTCAACGAGAACGAGCTCGGCCAGCAGATCGAGCAGACCCAGGACGCGAACGCCCCGAGCGCATCGGCCCAGCCGGGTGCCACGGGACAGAGCGCGGCGTCGCAGACGACCGGGTCGGCGACTGCGAGCCAGACGGGCGCCCTGAACGTGAACGTCTCCGTTCGCGTCGGCAGCCCCGGCTCCAACGGCCCGGTGACACAGACGAACAGCGCCACCGCCACGGGCACGAGCCCGACCCTGGGCGTCGTCTCCAAGACCGGCTCCTCGCTCGACGTGCAGCTCGTGCTCCCGGGCCTCGGCCCGGTTGTCCCGGGCAACGACTGGATGTGGAACTGGACCTGGGACGGCAACTGGACGCTTCCGACCACCCTCACCGGTCAGGTCGCCCCGACGACGGATGCGATCTGGAACTGGCTCTGGTCGAACACGACGACCTCCACCGCCGGCGCGACAGGCGCGGCCGGGAGCTCCACGACGACCTCCACGCCGGCGGCTCCGAGCGGAGCGCCCGCCCAGCGGCGAAGAAGGGCAGCTGGACCTGGGACTGGACGTGGGTCCTCACCGACGGCTCCTCGTGGTCGCTCAAGTGGACCGAGGCGTGCGACTGCAACTGGGCGTGGAACTGGAGCTGGGACTGGAGCAAGGGCACGCCGGTCTCGACGCCGACGGTCGACGCCGCGGCCGGGCTCGACGAGCAGACGGTCGAGGCCTTCGACCCGTCGACCGACGACGGGTCGGTCGACCAGTCGAACACGGTGAGCGCCGCGGCGTGGGCGACCGCCGATTTCAACTCGAGCGTCGCCTTCGATCAGGCGCAGACGGGATCCGATCCCGCGCTCGAGCTTCAGGACGCCTGGGCCCTCCAGCGGATCGTGAACTCCCAGACCGTCGAGGCCAAGGCACAGGCTGGTCAGACCGATCCGTGGAACATCAACTTCGTCTGGGGCGCACCGGTCGAATCGGTCGTCCAGTCGAACGATGTCTCGGCCGAGGCCGTCGCCGAGGCCTTCGCCGATGTGAGCCAGTACATCGTTCAGGGCCAGGACGGCAATGACGCCACGCAGCAGTGGGTCGACGCCGAGCAGTGGGTCGCGACGAGCCAGACCTCTCTGGCTGTCGCCCAGGCCGCGCAGGCCTCGCCCCGCAACACGAACATCGTCACGGCGCCGAAGGCGAACGAGGCTCGCGTCGCCGGCGTCGAGCAGTCCAACACCGCGCACGCCCTCGCGTACGCCACGATCGACGCGACCGTCACGCAGTGGATCGGGCAGTTCCAGGTCGGCGGCACCGCGACCCTCCAGCTCGCGAGCGCCGTCCAGCTCCACGCCCACGCGCAGACCGCGATCGCCGTCTCGCAGGCGGCACAGGTTCGGCCGGCGCAACGTCCACGAGGTGCGGATCGCCCCGCGGAACCGCGAGACGGCTCCGAGCGTTCGACAACGCAACACCGCCGAGTCCGAGACGCTCGCCTGGAACACGAGCGTGGTCGACGCGTGGATCGTCCAGGCGCTCGGCGGCGCGACCCCCGTCGAGATCGCCGACGCAAGCCAGGAGGGGAAGATCAGGCAGTCGGGCGTCGCCGAGGCGGTCGCGAGCCAGGTCGAGCCGGTCAACTACTCCCTCTGGATCGGCGTCGAGCCGCCTCCGGACCCGGTGGCAGGCGACGAGCCCGTCGCTCCGGTCGCGACCAAGGCGCCTGTGCTCGCGCCGAGCGGCACGTTCTTCCGCACGAACGTCCCGGCCAAGAAGGCTTCTCCACATCGCTCGACGCGGCACACGGCGACCGCGTCGAAGCGCCCGCACAAGCGGCATATCCAGCTGCCGCTTGTCGGCTCCTTGCCGTCCGTCGGCTCGCTGCCGATGCTCGGCTCGGGTCCTGTCGCGGCGCCGGCCCCGGGGGCGAAGCCCAGTGTCACGGTCCCCGGGTCCGGCGCGACGGCACCGTATGCGTTCCCGTCGCCGTTCGCGGCTCCGAGTGCGTTCGCGGCTCCGAGTGACACGGCGCACTCGTCCTCGAAGTCGTCTTCTTCCTCCTCCAAGCCGAGCAAGGTCGCGGCGCAGCCTCGCGCCGAGCAGCATCCGTTCGTCCCGCTGCCCCTTGCTCCTTACAACTGGGCGAGCTTCGGCGCGTCCGGGTTCGCGCCCCTCTCCGGCGGCAGCGGCCCGCTCGCAGCGGCTCCTCGCCCCTTCAAGTTTGCGGCCCCCGCTCACATCGGGCCGCAAGTGCCCACGCTGACCCTTGGGCGGTCGGCGGCCTTTCTCGAGCCGTTTGAGCGACCTGGGTAGACGCAGCGCGCTGCGTCTCAACCCCGTCGGGCCGCTTGGGAGTCCGACGGCGCAGGTCAATCAACCAATGCTCGAAAAAGGAGAACACCTTGAAACTCAAGCGATGGTGGCTTGGAGGCTTGGTCACCGCGGTCGTCTTCCTCCTCGTGGCTCCGGCCGCGTTCGGAGGGATGGACCCGGGATACAAGCCCTCTAAGCCCTCAATCGACGTCGACATCGCAGCCCAGATCCAGGTCCAGGCTGCGAAGCAGAAGGCCGACGTCGACCAGGACAACAAGGGCAAGGTCGAAGTGTCTGCCGACGGCGGATTCGCCAAGGCCGGCGACGGTGGAGACGGCGGCGACTTCAAGCCGGAAGTCGACAACTCGTCGAACGCCGAGGGCGGCGACGCCAACGGCGGCAGCGCTGACACCTGCTCGGACCTCGCGTTGTGCCACGCGGATACCGACGGCGGCAGTGCCGACGCCGAGTCCAAGGACAACGAGGTCAAGGTCGAGGACACCTCGGCTGACGGCGAGGGCGGAATCGCGGTCTCCGGCGCCAAGGGCGGCGAGATCAAGAGCGGTTCCGTGAACAGCGGGTACAACGACTCCGGCGACGCCAACACCGGCAAGAACGACACCGGTAAGGCCGAGTCCGGTGACGCTGATACCGGCAACTACAACAAGACCGATCAGGACGCCAACGGCGGCAACACCGGCTTCAACAAGGCCGACGCCGAGGGCGGCGACGTCGAGCGGTCTGGCAATGCCGACAGCGGCAAGGCTGAGGCCGATGGTGGCTTGAGCGTCGCTGTGGGTGGCGACAACGACGGCGGCGACGCCGAGAACAAGGACACCGAGGGCGGCAACGCCGACAGCGATGCCGACGCCAACGCCGACTCGGATGCCGACGCGAACGCGGCGGCACTTGCTCTCCTCGCCAAGGACAACGAGGCCGAGGGCGGCAAGGCCGACTCGGATGCCGACGCCGGCAAGGCCGATTCGGATGCCGATGGCGGCAACGCTGATGCAGACTCCGACGGTGGCGACGCCAAGGGCGCCAACGCCGGTAGCTCCGCGGATGCGGACGCCGACTCTGGCAAGGCCTCCGGAGGCGACTCCTGGGGCGGCGGCGCGTCTGCGGGTAACACCACCGGTTCCGCCAACGGCGGCACCAACAACAACACGAACGGCCAGACCTCTGGCGCAGCCACGACCGGTACCGCCACGAGCGGTAGCAACAACACCGGCGCGGCAACCAGCGGCAATGCTGGCTCGAACGGTGGTACGACTGGCAGCGCGAGCGGCGACGCCAGCGGCAACTCCCTTGCTGACGCCAGCGGTAACGGCGGCCATGCATCGGTCGGCAACACGTCGTCCGACGCGATCGGTGGCACCGGCGGCGACGCGTTCGGCATCGTGGGCGGCACGGGTGGCAACGGCGGCTCCGCCAATGCCACGAGCGGCAGCCCGAACATGAGCAACGTTGCCAACGGCTACGGCGGTGCCGGAGCTGCGGGTGGCGCTGCGAACGCCAATGGTGGAACGGCTAACGGCTCGCTCACGCAGGGCAACACGAGCTCGCTGAACCAGTCGATCTCCCAGAAGATCAAGGCAAAGGCGCTGGCCTGAGCCCTGAAGGAATGAGCATGACTGTCAACGGAATGACCAAGAGCAACGCAGCACCGGCCCTCGTGCCGCCCAAGGGCACGACGGGCTGGAGCCTGCACGCTCACAGTCGCTCCGAAGACAGAGGGGTGCACCGTCCGCTGACGAGCGGACGACTCGAACACACGAGCGTTGAGTTGGCGTCGGTCGGGAGCCGCCCCAAGAGGCTTCCAAGCCAACGTTCGACGACGCGCAACTGTGAGGAAGCAAGGGTTCACATGAGAAGGCACACATATGGACACGCTGTCGGGGTCACCACGGGTGACCTCGGCAGCGGCCGTGCCCACGAAGGCGCGGTCGCGCTGCGCGGGGTCACCCCAACGGGTGATCCCGGCAGCGGCCGTCGCCACGGTGTCACGGTCCCGCTGCGCGGGGTCACCCCGACGGGTGACCCCGGCGGCGGCCGTGCTCATGGTGGTGCGGTCGTGCTGTGCGGGGTCACCCCGACGGGTGACCTCGGCAGCGGCCGTGCAGAAAGTGGTGCGGTCGTGCTGCGCGGGGTCACCCCCACGGGTGGCCCCGGCAGCGACCGTGCTCATGGAGGTGCGGCGAGGCTGTGCGGGGTCACCCCGACGGGTGGCCCCCACAGCAGCCGTACTCAAGGAGGCGCGGCGAGGCTGTGCGGGGTCACCCCCAGGGGTGGCCCCCACAGCAGCCGTGCAACAAGAGGCATGGTCGCGCTGCGGGGGGTCACCCCCATCGGTGACCTCCCGCAGCATCCGTGCCTGCCGAGAGGCGGTTGGAAATGGTGACCCGGGGCCGTTCGACCATTGCGGCGCGGCCTCGGGTCATTCGTCACCGATGCGCCGACGGCGGGGACGGGCGTGTCCAGACAACGCGGCCGGCGCGGTCGCGAGAGCGCTGCAGGCAGCTGCACGCTCTTACGGTCGCGCCGGCCACACGTTGGAGGTGCGCCGGGTAGCCCCGGCACTCATCCGCTGCGTGCGGCCCCGGCTTGCAAGAGTCCTGGGCCGCCGCTTGCCGGGACGTCAGCCCCGCCGTCGTCCTTGGCCTCCGCGTCCGACGAGCCGGAAGGCGTGCCAGGCAAGGACGCAGGAGCGTCGATAGTGGAGCTATCGGCGCGGCCGAGGATGCGGCATGTCGCGGCGCCGTGCCGTCGGGCTAGCGGTTGAAGAGCGACTCGGCCTCGTCGAGAAGCTCGCGCTGGCGCTCCGTCTCGGCCTTGAGCCGCTCGATCTCACTGCGCAGGAACTCCGCGTCCTGGAGGGCCTGAAGCGCGGCGATCAGTCCTTTTTGCTGCGAGCCGTAGAGCTCGACGGCGTACATCAACATCCGCTCCTCGTCGGGATCGACGTGGAAGTGGACCTGCCTCCTCGGCCTGCCGCGCGGGCGACCGCGCCGGCGCGGCTCGGAATCGGCTGACGCTCCGCTCTGGGTCGCAGCCTCGGCCGCGGGCCGCTCGGCAGGCGTTCGCTCCGGCTCGCGGGCCGGTGCCGCCTTCACAGGCGTCGCCGGGGCCGTTCGTGCCGGGGCGGGCGAGGATCTGGGTGCCGCCTGGGGCGTGGGCGTGTCGGTCGGCCGGCCGGGCGTCGCCGGAGCCGGCGTCGTCCTCTGCGGCGGCGGCTGAGCCGGTGCGACCGCCTGAGCCGGCGCTGCCTCGGTCGGGGTCTCCTCGGCGGGCGCGGCTTCGGGCGGTGCGGGCGCGCGGCGCCGCCTGCTGGCGTGCGAGCGCGGCGGCGGCCGGGCTCAACGGCTTGCCCGGAGGCTCGGGTGCGAAGACACGCGTGGGCGGCCTCTCCGCGACCGGATCCGACAGCTCCTCGCTTTCGGCCTCGGCCTCCTCATCGGGCTCCGGCGACCAGGAGAGGATCCGCTTCTCGTGCACCTCCTCGAGGTTGAAGAGCGCGGCGTCGGAGACGGCGCCTTCGTCCTTCTCCTGACCGCCCTGGTCGCGGTCGCGTGACGAGCGGCGACGCATCACGCGCCCATCCTCCGACACGGGAGCCGCCTGGACGCTTTCACCCGACTGCTTCCCTCGACCCCTTCGACCCGCACGGCCCGCTCAGGATAGCCTCGCCTGCGAAAGGCTCGGCTCCGGAACCGACGCCGCACCCACCGCGCGGCCGTCCGGGCCCTGGAGTACAGTGCGGCCTCAGGTCCGCGATGTTTCTCTTCACGCTCGCACTCGGAGTCTGCATCGTCGCCGCGATCCTGCTATCGCCGCTCTATATCCAGCGCGTGGGGCTTGTCAAGTCCCCGGCGCGTGGGGCGATCAGCTTTACATCGCTCGGCGCGGCTCTCGTGACGGCATCGCTGGGCCTCGCCGCTCTCGCCGTCTCGCTCCCCGGCGGGCGGCTGCAAGGAAACGACGCGCTGTTCGTCTTCCTGTTCGTGCTCCTCCTGATCGGCTCGCTCCTCATCCTCGTCGGGGACGACCCTGACGACGAAGACGAGGGCCCGGACGCCGATCCGCCCTGGTGGCCGGAGTTCGAGGCGGGTTTCCGGCATCATCTGAGCCGTCAGAGGCCCCCCGTTTCGACCCGCTGAGAGGGCTTTCTCGCCCCGCTCGAGGGCGAGGTGGCCGCGGAACCTGGACGAAAGTCCGGAACTCGCGCGCGATACCCCCCACGACAGGTCCGGAATCCCGGTTTCCGTGGTTGCGCATGGCGCCCGAAGGCGATAAACATAGGGGACGAGCGGTGAGGGCTCCAGGGCCTGTGGGGACCGCTCTCTGCGAGCGAAAAACAGGGGAGGTTCACGTGATTAGTCAGTTCAATGCTCTTCTTGGGGAGTTCGTCATCGACCGCTGGGGCTTCGTCAAGGATCGCCTCCGGCGGGAGGACGGACAAGCCTTCGTCGAGTACACGCTCGTCATCCTGTTGATCGCGGTCTTCATCGCCACCGGGACCCTCGTCGAGCCGTTCAGGAATGCGCTCGACGACGCGCTGACAGCGATCGCGACCGCGATAACCGACAACATCCCGACCTAGCGAGATCCATAGCTAGCGAGCCGCGACGAACGAACGATGTAGCGAGGAAGCGATTGGCGGACGACGAGACGTCCGACCGAACTCCCGCGCTTCGAGGAGGCGCTGTACTTGGAAAGCCGAGAGGAGGGTGGTCCGACCGCCTGATGGGGTCGATGGTCGGTGGGCGGACACGTCGTCCCATCGATCGGAATCCGGACGGTGACGGCGCCGTTGCAGTCGGGGTCCGTCGAACCAAAACGGGGGCGAAGCGGTGATGGCAGCACGGGGCGTGGTGAACAGGTTGAGGGGCGAGGGCGGACAGGCGATCGTCGAGTTCGTCGTCGTCCTGCCGCTCCTCTTCGCCCTGATCTTCCTGCTCGTTTTCGCCGCGATCGGCTTTAATCGCAAGCTGCTCGTGACCGACGCCGCTCGAGTGGCGGCCCGAGCCGGTGCCGTCGATCGCTTCGACAATCCTTCGGCGAACTCGTGCGATGCGGCGACGCAGGCTGCGAGGGCGACGGCGGGTCAGAGCGTCACCGTCGAATGCACTCCAAGTGGTTCCTGGGGGCAGTCAGGTTTGGAGCCGGGGGATCCCTTCGAGGTGAGAGTCACGTACGAGCTGAACGTGCGCCTGCCGTTCCTGCCAGAGGCGTTGACCACCGACATCGACGTGACGAGCACGGCGACGGAGCGACTCGAGTGAGGGGGGCGAGAGTGGCGCGGAGGGTGGCGCCGAGACACGAAGACGGCCAGTCTCTCGTCTTCGTCTTGTTGAGCCTCCTTGTTCTCATCGCTGTTTTTGCACTTGTCGTCGATGTTGGCTCCTGGATCAGGGCCCAGCGCCAGGCGCAGGTGGTTGCAGACGCCGCTGCCCTTGCGGGCGCCCAGAAGCTCCTCGACAGCCAGGCCGACGCAGACACCGACGCGAGGTACTACGCTCAGTTGAACTGGCCCGGAGTGGACGTCGACGTCAGCCCGGCTGCGGGCTCGATCGCCGTCGACCTCCAGCACGACGCGCCCGGTCTCTTCAGCAGGCTCGTCGGCCTCTTCAACGTGACGGTCGGCGCCCATGCGACCGCGCGAATCGAGGTCCCCACCGAGCTGAACGCGATCGCCCCGCTCGCGCTCGAGTGCCCCGGCTCCTGCAACCCGAACAACGGGCCGCCGTGGAACCTCGGCGACTGGGACACCTTCATGTACGACCGCCGGAACTTCGACCTCGACGACAGCACAATCGTGCCGATCAGGCTTCCCGGCGTCTCCACGAGCACGTTCGCGCTCTTCGTGTCCTGCGATGCGTACACGCCCAACGCGAGCGACTGCAACCAGACGATCGCGGAGGCCGAGACCGACTACCCGTGGTTGAGCCGGAGGGCATCCCAGGTGCGCAACGCGATTCAGAACGCCGAGTCCAAGCCTCACCTCGTCGCGATCTACGATGACGAGTCAGGAGGGGACTACAACGTCGTCGGCTGGGCGGTCGCATACCTCACCGTCGAGAGTTGGGGATTCCGGTGGGTACGCGTACGCGCTACCTTCCAGCGTCTCCTGGTCAAGAGCGCGTGGATGAGCTCGAACGGGACCGGTGGTCAGTGGGACTTCGGAGTTCGAACTGTGGGACTAACCAGATAGGGGTCGGATCGAGATGAGAGGAACACTGTCGAGGTATCGCCTGCGCAACACGGCTGTGGCCGGCGGTCTCGCGCTCGCCGGGGCGCTGCTCGTGTTGCTGTACGTCGTGAGCTACCGCAACGACGTCCAGAGCGGTGCCAATCTCGTGCAGGTCTTCGTGGCCTCCAAGGACATCCCGGAAGGCACTGACGGCGGGTCGATCGTCGGCGGCGGCTACCTGAAGAAGGAGTCCGTCCTGAAGCGCAACGTGATCGGAGGAGCGATCTCGAGCCCGAGCCAGATCTCGGATCTCGCAGCGTCGCACACGATCGTCGCGGGTGAGCAGATCAGCGTCAGGCAATTCCACTCGGCGGCGCAGAAGGGCGTGCTCGCGAACATCGCGGGCAACCGTCGTGCGATCACGGTCCCCGGCGACAGTGAGCAGTTGCTCTCCGGCATCGTCAACGACGGCGATCACGTCGACGTGCTGGCGAACATCGAGTTCATCGTCAGACCGCCGGGCGGCGCCGACGCGAGTTCGGGTGACCTCAGGCGCATCGCCACCCGCGTCGTCCTGCGGGATCTGCTCGTCCTCCGCGCGCCGGGGAGTTCCTCGTCGAGTGGCATCGGCGAGACGAGCAAGGAGTCGATCACGCTCGCGTTGAGCGACAGCCAGGCGCAGAAGCTGCTCTTCGCGATGAACAACGGCGAGTGGTGGCTGATGCTGCGGCCCGTCGCGAAGCCGGCCGACAGCCCCGAGAGTGTCGAGACGATCGAGTCGATCCTCGGCGACGGTCTCGGACAGGCCGGCATCAACCAGCTCACGAGCGGCTATGGAAGCCAGAGCATCGGCAGTGCTGGCTAGGGCAAGCTCCAACGGGGTCCGGCCGGGCGGCGGCGGCCGCGTCGTCGTCCTCGTCAGCGGTTCGACGCGCGAGAACGTGATGGGCGCGCTGTCGGAGCGCCGCGACCTCGTCCTGCGGCCCTACACGAGCCCCAACGACAGCCGGACGCCGATCGAGAGCGTCGACGTCGTCCTCCACCTGACCGACAGCTCCTCGCCCATCGCGCACGAGATCGCCGGGCTGCGAGAGCAGACGACAGCGCCGATCGTGATCGGGCTCTCGGGAGGCCGCGAGGGCCTCGTCGACGAGGCGATCGAGGCCTCCGTCAGCGACATCCTGCTGCTTCCTCAGCCTGCCGACGTGATCGCGTTCTCGCTTCGCAAGGCGGCTCGAGACCGGGCAGGAGGTCAGTCGAAGCTCTCGCGCGTGATCATGGTCTCCTCGACGAAGGGCGGGACGGGCAAGACCTCGATCGCGGTCAACCTGGCCGTCGAGCTCGCCTCGGTGGGGCTCCGCACGCTGCTGATCGACCTCGACGTCCAGTTCGGCGACGTCGGCATCGTGCTCGGCCTCGATCGACCGACGCAGACGCTGCACGATCTCGCGGCGGCGGCGGGAGAGCTCGACCCCGAGAAGCTCCGCGGCTTCGTCGTCAAGCACGGAAGCGGCCTCCAGATCCTGCCGGCACCCCTTCGCCCCGAGGAGGGCGAGGCGATCGACGCGTCGCGTGTCGCTGCGATCCTGCAGACGGCGCGCGGGATGTACGACGCGATCGTGGTCGATACCGCACCGCTCTTCGACGGGCCGATGCTGACGGCCCTCGACCGGAGCGACCAGCTGCTGCTCGTCTCGACGCCCGACGTGCCGTCGATGAAGAACATCCGGCTTGCACTCCAGACGCTCGACCTGCTCGGCTTCCCGACCGAGCGCGTCGCGCTCGTCTCGAATCGCACCGGGATGGCCGGCGGGGCCTCGACGGGCGAGGTTGCCGACACGATCGGACGCGAGATCCGATTCGTCCTGCCCGAGGACGCAACGGTGCCGAAGAGCGTCAACTCCGGGATTCCGGCCGTTCTCCTCGACCCACGGTGTCGGTTCTCGCGCGCGATGAAGGAGATGGTCGACGTGCTCGTCGGACGGGCGGCGCCGCAGCCGACCCGTGATCGCCGGATCCGCCTCCGCGGGAGCAGCCGGTGAACCTCAACGACCGGATCGCCCGTGGGAGCGACGAGGGCGTAGCGGCCGCGGCCGCCCTCGGGTCCCTCGCTCAACGCTTCGACGAGGCCGACGACGGTCATTCGCGTCATCCCCGCCCCGTGCGCATCGACCCGCACGCCGAGCTCAAGAACCGGATTCAGCGGGCGTGCATCGCAAAGCTCGGCACCGCCCTCTACATCATCGGCACGACCGACGAGCTCGCCACGCTCGTCAAGGACACGGTCGCCGAGGAGCTGACGCTCGATCGGACGCCGCTCTCGCGCGTCGAGCGTGTCCGCGTCGCCCAGGAGATCACCGACGACATCCTCGGCTACGGCCCGCTCGAGCCGTTCCTGCGCGACGATTCGGTGACCGAGATCATGGTCAACGGGGCCGAGGACGTCTACATCGAGCGGAACGGGATGATCGAGCAGGCGAACATCAACTTCACCGACGACGCGCACGTGCTCCGGATCATCGACCGGATCGTCTCGCAGGTCGGAAGGCGTGTCGACGAGGCCTCGCCGATGGTCGACGCGCGGCTCCCCGACGGAAGCCGTGTCAACGCGATCATCCCGCCACTCTCGCTGCGCGGGCCGACGCTCACGATCCGGAAGTTCTCGCGCGATCCGTTCTCGCTCGCCGATCTGGCCGCGTTCGGCGCGATCACCCCGGCCGCCGCCACGTTCCTCGCCTCGTGTGTCCGGGGGAAGATCAACATCCTCATCTCCGGCGGAACGGGCTCGGGCAAGACCACCCTCCTGAACGCGCTCTCGAGCTTCGTGCCGGGGAACGAGCGCATCGTCACGATCGAGGACGCCGCCGAGCTCCAGCTCCAGCAGCGCCACGTCGTCTCGCTCGAGGCGCGGCCGCCGAACATCGAGGGCGAGGGAGAGGTGCGCATCCGCGAGCTCGTACGCAACGCCCTGCGCATGCGGCCCGACCGCATCATCGTCGGCGAGGTTCGGGGCCCCGAGACGCTCGACATGCTCCAGGCGATGAACACGGGGCACGAGGGATCGCTCACGACGATCCACGCGAACACGCCGCGCGACGCCCTCCACCGGCTGGAGATGCTCGTGCTGATGGGCGGCGTGGAGCTTCCGCTGCGGGCGGTGCGCGAGCAGATCGCGTCGGCCTTCGACCTGATCGTGCACCTCATCCGGCTCGTCGACGGGAGCCGGCGTGTGAACCGCGTGACCGAGGTCTCGGGTCTCGAGGGCGACGTGGTCACGCTTCAGGACCTGTACCTGGCGAGGTCCTCCGACGAAGATGCCGCCGTGGGCGGCCGCGCGACGCTGCTCGGGCCGCTCCGCGCGACCGGTCTGCGCCCGAACTTCATGCACAAGCTCTCGACCCACGGCGTGGACTTGCCGACCGAGTCGTTCGAGGAGGCGGTCGCGTAAACAGGCGGCACCTCATCCTCCTGCTCGCGTCCGTCCTCACGCTCGCGCTCGCGGCAGAGGCGGCGGGAGCCGGAGCCAGGCAGGACTTCCAGCTGCGCCGGATCGACGTCTCGGCCTACCCGGTCGTCGGCCTCGTCGTCCGCTCCGCGGACCCGACTGCGAAGCCGCGTGTGTTCGAGAACGGGGCGCCGGTGACGGGCCTCGAGCGGCTGAACCTCGGCGAGAGCAAGGCCGTCGTGCTCGCCATCGACCGCTCGAGGTCGATGAAGGGCGCGCCGCTCGACCAGGCCACTGTCGCCGCTCAGCGCTTCCTGAAGCGCAAGCGCCACGCCGATCGGGTCGCAGTCGTGACGTTCGGCGCCAGGGCGCTCAAGCAGGCGCCCCTCGGACAGTCGACGATCGACGCCGACAACGTCCTGCGGAACCTGTCCAGCGACCCCGTCGAGGGGACAGCGCTCTTCGACGCCGTCGTGGTCTCGGCCGCCGAGCTGGGCGGGCAGACGGTCCCCGGTCGGGTCCTGGTCGTCCTGACCGACGGCCGGGACGTCGGGAGCATCGCGAACTTCAAGGACGCGCTCCGAGCGGCCAGGCGGGCCCACGTCGTCGTCTACGCGATCGCGCTCGGCCAGGTTCGCGCGCGGCCGCTTCGGCAGCTTGCCCGGGGAACCGGAGGCGGCGTCTACGTGAGCCCGACGCCCAAGGACCTCGAGAAGGTCTTCCAGAAGATCGGCACCGACCTGAATCGCACCTGGGGCGTCTCGTACACGACGAGCGCGCGGCCGGGTGATCGGATCGCGGTCGCGATCGGCAGCCCGAAGGCGCCCGAGCGATCGGCCGTGATTCCCGGCAAGCGGTCGAGCTCAGGTGGCGGCCTGCTGCCGAGTGTGCTCGTCGACGGCCCGCTGGGCGTCCTGCTCATCGTGCTCGCCTTTGCGGCGCTCGTGTATCTCGCCGTCCAGCAGGCGCAGCTTCTGCCGCGCGCCGCGCGGATCAAGCGCCTCGTCCATTCCCACACCGATCCACGGGGCCGGGTCCGCGAACGCGGCGCGAGAAAGGGCCTGACCCTCGCGGCCGCCATCGCCGGGATCGACAAACGACTGCGCGGTCTTCACCGCTGGGAGCGCATCGAGCGGCTCACCGAGCTGGCAGCCGTTCCTGCGTCGGCGTCGACCGTCATCGTCGGCGCCGTCGGCCTCGCGTTCGTGCTGGCAATCCTGGTCGGCCTGGGCGGGGGCGGGTGGTTCCTGACCATCGTCGCGTTCGCGGCCGGACTGCTGATCCCGTACATCACCCTCAAGCTGATCGCTGCCCGTCGGATCCGCTCGTTCGAGGCGCAGCTTCCCGAGGTGCTGGCGACAATTGCCAGTTCGCTTCGCGTCGGCCACGGGCTCAAGGCAGCCATGCAGACGATCGCCGACGAAGGCGCGCCGCCGACAAGCGTCGAGTTCCGCCGAGTGCTCGCCGAGGCGCGGCTCGGCCGCCCGCTCGAGGAGGCGCTGGTCGCGATGTGCGAGCGGCTCGGGTCGGAGGATCTCCTCTACGTCGCGACGGCCGTCGACGTCCAGAGTCAGGTCGGCGGCTCACTCGCCGGCGTGTTCGGGACGGTGGCCGAGACCGTCCGGCAGCGCCAGCATCACCGCGCCAAGGTGCGAGCGCTGACGGCGAACGGTCGGGCTTCGGCCACGGTGCTCTCCCTCTTCCCGCTCGCGCTCGTCATCCTGCTCCTGCTCGTCAATCCGAGCTACATGCTGCCGTTCCTGCAAAGCGGTCTCGGGCACGTGCTTACGGTCTACTCCGTGATCTCGATCACGATCGGCGCGCTGATCCTCCACCGCATGGTCAACGTCAAGGGGTAGGCGTGCTGCTGCTTGCTCTCGGCTCGTTCCTGTGTGCCTTCGCGTTGATCCTGCTCTTCGATGCGCTCTTCAAGCCCGCCGAGGAGCGGCGGGCATCGCTTCGACGCGTCGTGAGCTACGCCGCGGGTCAGCAGGCCACTCGTCCGCTCGAGGAAAAACGCCCCAGCATTCTCGAGGTGGTTGTTCCGGTGCTCAGCCAGATTGCGCTCAAGGTGACCCCGAGCGCCCAGACCCAGCAGCTCGAGGCGCGGCTCTCCGCAGCCGGAGTCCGGAGGGTGAACGCCCAGCAGTTCCTGGCCCTGAAGACGGTCGGCGGCTTCCTCGCGCTTGTCCTCGGCCTCGCGATCGGCGGCCTCAACCTGAGCGGACTCTTGCTCGCGGGCCTGTTCGTCGCCTGCATCCTGATCCTGCCCGACTTTCTCCTCGTTCGGGCGGCGCGCGAGCGCGCGCAGAAGCTCTCGGCGCACCTGCCGCAGGCGATCGACCAGATCGCGGTCTCGCTGGAAGCAGGGCTGGGCTTCGATGCGGCGGTCTCCCACTTCGTTCGCCGGGATCGCTCGCCGCTCGCGGCCGAGCTCCGAGTGATGCTCTCCGAAGTCCGGATGGGCGAGCCGCGATCGGCGGCGCTGAAACGGCTTGCCGAGCGTATCCCCTCCGACGACGTGCGCAACTTCGTCCAGACGCTCGTCCAGTCCGAGGGCGTCGGCATCTCGCGGGTAGGGATCCTGCGCAGCCAGGCGGACGATCTCCGCCTACGGCGGCAGATGGCAGCGGAGGAGCGGGCTCAGAAGGCGCCGGTGAAGATGCTCTTCCCGATCGTGATCTTCATCATGCCGGTGATGTTCATCGTCATCCTCGGGCCGGCGTTCAAGCAGACCTCGACGCTCCTCGGCGGCGGTTAGTCCCCGAGCACGCGCTGGACGATCGTCAGCCCGTCGACGAGCAGCGTGACACCCTCGCGCGTGCGCGTCCTGGCAGCCCTGCGAGCCTGAGGATCGACCCCGGCTGCCGAGCCAGCTGCGAGCACCTCCCGGCCGATCAGCTCCGGCACCGACCCGAGGGCGAGGCAGGCGTGCGCGAGGGCGACCCGGGCCGGACGCAGGCGTCGCGTCGGCGGCTCCGGCACGAGCGCGCCGAACGTCGCCTCGCACCGCGCGAGCGTCGCCATCGCCGAGCTGAACGCGCGCCGCTGCGCGCCGGGCGCGAAGAGGCGTCGATCGAGCGACTCCCCGAACGCGCCGGTCGTCCGGCCGCCTCCGGTCAGCTGCTGCACGGTCCTGAGCGCGGGGAGGAGGCCGGCGGTGAAGAGCTCGACCTGACGCTGCCACCGGCGCTCGGCTGCGGACGCCGGGACGGTCGCGGTCGCCGTCGTCGTGGCGGTCGTGGTCGGCCGCGTCGCGGTCGCCGACGGCTCGCCGCCGCTTCCTCCGCAGCCGCCGAGCACGACGCTCGCGGCGAGCGCCGCGTAAACCATCCGTGACGGTCGCACGTCGAGGAAGCGATGCTCCATGGCCCCAACTCTGGCACGCGCTCAAGGGTCGCGTTCGCGACGCCGATGGTGGAGCAGGCGGCCCTTCATCCGATCCCGTGATCTCGCGCGCGACTCCACGAGCTCGTTCGGCCTGCCCTCCGCCGGGCGCGCCTGCTCGCGGACCGAGGTGTCCATGACCGCCGCCGTCTCGGGTCGTCTCGGCCCGGCGCTCGCGCGGCGCCGCGAGCTCGTGCCGCCGGTCATGGGTTGGTACCTCGCCCTCGGGCTCGTGCTCGTGGTCGGGTTCTACGCGCTCCCTCCGGACGATCTCTTCCACGACACGATCTACTACCCGTTCATCGGGCTCGCGTCGGTGGGCGCGATCGTGGCCGGCACGATCTGGCATCGCCCGGCCGAGCCCCTGCCGTGGCTCCTCTTCGCCGCAGGGCTTGCGTTCTTCGTCGTTGGTGACGTCGTGTTCGGCATCTACGAGCACGTCGCTGCACGAAAGCCCGTTCCCCTCGGCCGCCGACGCGCTCTACCTGTGTGGCTATCCCGTGCTCGCCGCAGGGCTGTGGCTCCTCGTCCGGCAGCGCTCCAGCGGGCGCGACTGGCCGACGCCTGATCGACGGCGCGACCATCGTCGTCGCGCTCGGGGTCGTCGCGTGGGAACTGCTGATCGTTCCGTACACGGCCGACGACTCCCTGTCGACGCTGGAGAAGGTCTCGTCGATCGCCTATCCGCTCGGCGACGTGCTGCTGCTCGCCTTCGCCGTGCGGCTGCTGCTCGACAGCGCCGTGCGCACCGTCTCGTACGTGCTGATCGGGCTCGCGCTCCTGTGCCTGCTCGTCGCGGACCCGCTCTACATCGTGTTCACGATCCGGGGCGACTACGGCTCGGGCAACCTGCTCGACGCCGGCTGGCTCCTCGCCTACCTCCTCTGGGGCGCGGCGGCGCTGCATCCATCGATGCGCGTCGTCTCGGAGCCGGCGCCCGAGACCGCGCCGAGGCTGACGCCGGCGCGGCTCGCCCTGCTCGCGGCCGCCGCTCTCACGGCACCCGTCGTGCTCGCCTACCGGCCGGAGCGGTTCGGCGTCGCCTGCTCGGCGGTCCTGATCCTCCTCGTCGGTGCTCGGCTGGCCGGGATCGTCGGCCGGCACGAGCGCGCCGTCGCGCGCGAGTCTCGCCTGCGGGCAGCCGCGGCCACGCTGGTCGCGGCGACGACGGACGAGGAGATCCACCGCGCGGCGGTCGAGACCGCCGTCGCGTTCGCCGGCGGCGCCGGAACCGACGGAGCGGGCGCGCAGGCAACGCTCGAGCTCGAGTCGGCCGAAGGGCCGGTGAGGGTCGCATCTGCGGGCGAGGCGCGGGCCGAGCTCGTCACCGAGGAGAGCTTCCCCCTCGTCGTGCGGGACGAGCGCCGCGGCGTGCTCGGGGTGCGCACGGCCGGTGGGGTCGCTCGCGACGACCGGTCGGCGCTCGAGACCCTCTCCGCGCAGGTCGCGCTTGCGCTCGAGACGGTCGCGCGCGCGCGGGAGAAGGCCGACGCGGAGCGCAAGCACGTGCGCGACCTGTTCTCGCGCTTCGTCCCGGAGGCAGTCGTCGAGCAGGTCCTTGCGCAGACCGGCGGCAACCTGCGTCTCGGCGGGGAGACGCTGCACGGGACGATCATGTTCACCGACCTGCGCGGCTTCACGAGCTTCTCGGAGTCACGGCCGGCCCAGGAGGTGATCTCGATCATCAACCGGTTCCTGTCCGAGCAGACCGACGTGATCATGGCCCACGGCGGCACGATCATCGCCTACCTCGGCGACGGGATCATGGCCGCGTTCGGCGCCCCGATCGAGCAGGACGATCACGCCGACCGGGCTCTTCGCGCGTCCCGCGAGCTGGTCGCGTCGAGGCTGCCGAGCCTGAACGAGTGGATGCGCGCGAACGGCTACGGCGACGGGTTCCGGATGGGGATCGGGCTGAACAGCGGCCCGTTCATCTCCGGCAACGTCGGCCACGAGCGCCGGCTCGAGTACACGGCGATCGGCGATGTCTGCAACACCGCAGCGCGGATCCAGGAGCTGACGAAGGGGACGAGGCACATGCTGCTCTTCTCGGACGCGACGCGCGCCTGCCTCGCGGCCGAGCCGGACGATCTCGTCGAGGTCGGCGACACCGCGATCAGAGGTCGTCAGGCCGCGGCCAAGCTCTGGTCGCTCGAGGCGATCTCCGACCCCGCCGGCGCGGAATCGGCGCCGGCCGTCAGGAGCGTCCGGAAGGCGCGGCCGACGACGAGGGCTCGCTCGTAGGGGCGAGCTCGCGCTCGACGGTCTCGACGAGCTCGAGGTGCAGCTCGAGCAGTCGGCGCAGGAAGTCGATCACGAGCAGGAGGTACTTGCTGCGGTGGGGCAGCAGCTCCGCGCTCGCCTCGCCTTCGTCGAGCCGGGCGAGCAGGTCGGCGATGTCGTCCCGCAGGGTCGCCATGCTCTCGCGGGTCACCTGCTCCCCGACGAGGTCGCAGAGCAGGAGGCGGAGCAGGGGGTCGCTCTTCACGGGCGTGAAGCGGACCGGCGTCCGGGCGTACTCGCGCAGCGCCTCGAGGCCCTGCTCCGAAAGCGTGTAGACCGTGCGCTCGCGGGTCCTGCCCGGCTCCATCCGCGCGTCGAGGTAGCCGAGGCGGGCCAGTCGCTTGGGCTCGACGTAGTACTGGCTCTCTCCTGCCCAGTCGAGGATGCGCCCGCGCCGGGCCATTCGGAGCAGGTCGTGCGCCCCCGCGCCGCCGCGGCCGACGAGGCCCAGGATCTCGTAGGAGAACAGGCTCAGCTCATCTCTTGACACAACTATGTTCCATAGTATATGACTATGGAACATAGTCTGTGAGGAGGCGAGGACGTGACGCCTGTGACTCCGATGGTGGGAAGCGCGGAACGCTGGGGCCCGCTGTGGGGCGCCAGGGGGACGGACTGGGCCGCGAGCGAGGAGCAGCAGGCCCCGACCTACGAGGAGGCGATTCGACGCGTCGGGATCGCTCCGGGCCAGCTCGTGCTCGACATCGGCTGCGGCTCGGGCGTGTTCCTGCGCCTCGCCGCCGAGCGCGGCGCGGAGGTCTACGGCCTCGACGCCTCGGAGAGCCTGCTCGAGATCGCGCGCGCCCGTGTCCCCATCGCCGATCTCCGGGTCGGCGACATGGGCTCACTGCCCTACGAGGACGGCACGTTCGACCTCGTCGCCGGCTTCAACTCGTTCTTCTTTGCCGACGACATGGTCGCTGCGCTGCGGGAGGCGGGCCGGGTCGCGAAGCCGGGGTCTCCCGTCGTGATCCAGGTCTGGGGCCGACCGGAGGGCTGCGAGCTCGAAGCCATGAAGGTCGCCGTCGCGCCCTTCCTTCCCGGCTCGGGGACGCGTCGGCCGCCCGACTTCTGGAAGCCGGGCGTCCTCGAGGGGATCGCCACCGAGGCGGGCCTCACGCCGCAGAGCACCTTCGACACGAGCTGGGCCTACGAGTACCTCGACGAGGACGACCTCGTGCGCGGGATGTTCTCGGCGGGCGGTCTCGCCGTGGTCGCCGAGGCTGTCGGCGGCGACACGGTGAGGAACGCGGTCGTCGAGTCGCTCGCGTCGTGCCGCACCCCGAGCGGCGGCTACCGCGTCGCGAACGAGTGGCACTACCTCGTGGCCTCGGCCTGAGAGTCCCTTTCAAGAACGAAGCCTTGAGTCGTCCGGCTGCGCTTGGCAGCGCGATGCTGCGTCCTCGGGAACGCCGATATCTCGTCGATATGGTCGTTCGCCTGCGTCCTTGCCTCGCACTGTCTATCGCACCCGGCCGACGAAGCGTCATTCTGAAAGAGACCTGAGCTGCGCTCGCTGATCGCGCCCGACGGCCTCGACCGGGCGCCGCAGTTCTCAGAACTCGATTCAGAATGAATCGAGTTCCTACACTGGCCGCGTGGACGCGCACGCGCTCGCCGTGCTCGAGTTCCCCGCGATCGTGGAACTCGTGGTCGGTGCGACCGGAACCGCCTACGGCGGCGAGCTCGCGCGGGCGCTCGCGCCCTCGCCCGATCCAGCGGAGGTCGGGCGCCGGCAGGCGCTGACCGCAGAGGTGATCGCGCTGCTCGACGCGGCGGCCGAGCCGTCGCTCGCAGGCATCGCCGACGTGCGCTCCGCCGCGGAGCGCGCAGCGCTCGGCGGCGCGCTCGGGCCCGCCGAGCTGTGCGCCGCGGCGGCGGCGATCCGGATCGGGCTCGAGGCGCGCCGCGTGCTCGCCGAGACGGCCGAGACGGCGCCGCGGCTCTGGGAGCTCGTTGAGCCTGTCGACTCGTCGCTCGTCGCGCTCGCCGAGGAGATCGAGCGCCGCGTCGAGGAGGACGGCTCCGACCTGCGCGACGACGCCTCGCGCAAGCTCCGCCAGCTTCGACGTGAGCTCCGGGACGGCCGGCAGCGGGTGCGCGACGAGCTGACCCGCCTCGCGCGCTCGGGCGAGCTGCGCGAGTCGCTGCAGGAGGACTTCGTCACCGAGCGGGGCGGGCGGCCCGTGCTCGCGGTCAAGGCGACGGCGCGCGGGAGCGTCCCGGGTGTGGTCCACGACTCGTCGAGCTCCGGCCAGACGCTGTTCGTGGAGCCGTTCGCCGTCGTCGAGCTGAACAACCGGCTCGCCGAGGCGGCGAGTCGCGAGCGTGAGGAGGTCGAGCGGATCCTGCGCGAGCTGTCGGGGCTCGTCGGGGCGCAGGCAGAAGCGCTCCGGCTCCTCGTCGAGGCGACGGGCGCGGTCGACCTGGCGCTTGCCTGCGGGATCGTCTCGCGGCGCTGGCGCGGCACGGCGGTCGAGGTGGGAGACGACGTTCGCCTGCTCGCCGCGCGTCATCCGCTGCTCGACGAGCGATCGTGCGTCCCGATCGACCTCGACCTGCGCGGGCTGCGGGTGCTCGTGCTGAGCGGGCCGAACACGGGCGGGAAGACGGTCGCGCTGAAGATGCTCGGGCTCGCTGCGCTCCTCCACCAGGCCGGCCTCCGGCCGCCGGCGGAGACAGCCGCGCTGCCCGTCTTCGACCACGTGCTCGCCGACGTCGGCGACGAGCAGTCGATCGCGATGAGCCTCTCGACCTTCTCGGCCCACCTGCGCAACATCGTCGCGATCCTCGGGGTCGCGACCGACCGCTCGCTCGTCCTGCTCGACGAGCTCGCCGCCGGCACCGATCCCGTCGAGGGCTCGGCGCTGGCGCAGGCGCTGCTCGCCCGCCTCTCACGGCAGGCGAGGCTCACCGGCGTCACGACGCACTACTCCGAGCTCAAGGAGTGGGCGAGCTCGGCCGAAGGGGCGACGAACGCCGCGACCGGCTTCGACGTCGAGACGCACGAGCCGCTGTACCGGATCGCGCTCGGCAGACCGGGCACCTCGCACGCGCTGCAGATCGCCGAGCGACTCGGACTCGACGGTGACGTCGTGGCCGATGCTCGCTCGCTCCTCGCTCCCGAGCGGCTCCAGACCGCGGCGCTGCTTGCAGAGGCCGAGGCGGCGGAGCGGGACGCGGCCGCGGCGCGCGACCTCGCGGAGCTGGAGCGTGCGGAGGTGGGCGAGCTCGCGCAGCGCGCGCGGGCCCGCGAGCTCGAGCTCGAGACGGAGATCGAGAAGGTGCGCGAGTCGGCTGCGGGCGAGCGGGCGGCGGCGCTCTCCGCAGCCGAGCGGGAGCTCGCCGACGCACGCGCCGAGCTCGACGCGTTGCGCAACGAGATCCGCGCCGCCCGGCGCCGCGAGCGGGAGCGTCGCTCGGCGCCTGAGGCGGAGCGCGAGCGCGACCGGCGGCTCGGTGCGGCGTCGGAGCGCGCCGCGCGGGCCGAGCAGGTGCTGCGCGAGCTGCAGCCGCTCCCGCTGACGGGGCCGCTCGCACCAGGGGACCCGGTCGAGGCGGCAGACGCCGGCGTTCGCGGCACGATCGTTGCGATCGAAGGAGACGCGGCCGAGGTGATCGCGGCGGGCGGCGTGCGGCTGAGGATCCCGCTCGTGCGTCTGCGGCCGTCCGCGCTACGGGACGAAGCGGCCGGGCGCCCGGAGCCGGCCGTGCAGATCAGGGCGAGCGCCCGCGGCGACGTGTCCGACCAGCTCGACGTGCGCGGGATGCGGGCCCAGGAGGCGCGCGAAGCGGTGCGGGCGTTCGTCGACGAGGCCGCGCTCGCCGGGCTGAAGACGGTCCGGGTCGTCCACGGCCGCGGCACGGGCGCCCTCCGCGCGGCCGTTCGCGAGGAGCTCGATCACCACGCCCTCGTCGACCGCCAAGAGCGGGACTCCTCGGACGGCGCATCGCTCGCGCACCTCGACTGAGCTCACCCGTGCGCCAATCACAGAGGTCGTGATGCCTGTTATATGCTCGCGCTGTGGTTCGCCTGATCGTCCGCACCGGAGTCCTGCTCGCCGCGAACGCCGTCGGCCTGATCGTCGCGTCGCTCGTCCTCGACGGCTTCGAGATCGACGTGACGGGGTTCATCATCGCCCTCGTGGTCTTCACCGTTGCTCTCGCGCTGATGCAGCCGTTTCTCGCGAGCTCACTGCGGCGACGTGGTTCCTCCGCCCTCGGCGGCGTGGCCCTCATCGCCACCCTCGTCGCGCTGATCGTCACCGACCTCTTGACGGACGGGCTTTCGATCGACGGTTTCGGCACGTGGCTTGCCGCCGCCGTAATCGTGTGGGCCGCGGCCCTCCTGGCGGCTTTTCTCCTGCCGTACCTCGGCCTCAAGAAGTACCTCGACGAGCGTCCGAGCGGCTGACGGTCGAGTACCCGCGGAATAGGCTGGCCGCGTGCAGAAGATCGTTGTCGCCTACGACGATCCTGGGTCCGCCACGCTCGAGCGGGCCGCCGAGCTCGCCGAGGCGGTCGGGGCGGAGCTGATCGTGACGAACGTCACGGCACCGGTCGAGACCGACGCGGCGGGTGCGCTGGAGGCCGCCCAGCGCAAGCTCGACGAGGCGCGGCGGCGCATTGGCGGGCGCGACCTTCCGATCGAGTTCGTGCCGATCGCCGGCACGCCGGGCGAGTCGATCGTCAAGCTGGCACACGAGCGCCACGCCGACCTGATCGTCGTCGGGACGCGGAAGAAGGGGTTCATGGAGCGCCTCGTCGAGGGAAGCGTCAACCAGGAGGTTCTGCGACGGGCCTCCTGCGACGTCCTCGTCGTGCACCGGTAGCAGCGGCGGCCGTTTACCAGCCCGTTACCGAATAGCTGTCGGGCGCGAACCGCGCCCGGGTTTCCTTGCTCGCGCACATCGCGTTCGAGACGAGAGGAGACTCGGTGGCTGGTACGGGACAAGGTCAGAGCAGGCGGACGACGCCCGGCGGGACGACGACAGTCGGTCGGGGCCACATGGGAGTCAGCCTGATCCTGTTCTCGTGCCTCTTCGCGGCGCAGGCGGGCCTGATCGCCATCTCGCCCGTCCTCGCCGACGTCGCCGTCGATCTGGGCGTCTCGACGGCCACCGCCGGACAGCTCCGGACGATCTCCGGTCTCTCCGCCGGCGTCACCGCGCTCGCAATCGGCTACCTCCGGGTCGGGCTGCGGCCGCTCCTCCTCGGAGGGGCAGCGCTCCTCGCCGCCGCATCGCTGGTGAGCGCCGCGGCACCGACCTTCGCGGCCCTCGCCCTCGCCCAGGTCGTCGTCGGCGTTGCGGTCGCGGTCCTTGTCACGGCGGGGACGGCTGCCGCGGCGGAGTGGGCGCCCCCGGAGCAGCGCACACGGGTCCTCTCGTGGACGCTGATCGGCAATCCGGCCGCGTGGATTGTCGGGATGCCGCTGATCGGCCTCGTCGGCGAGGCGAGCTGGCGCTACGCCTGGCTCGCGCTGCCACTCACGGCTGCAACCGCCGCCGCCTTCGGAGTGGCACGCGGTCCGAGCTCACCGCGCACGGACGTCGCCAGCGGGGGTGCCCTGGCGGCACTCGCGCAGCCCGACGTGCGGCGCTGGGCTCTCGGCGAGCTGTTCGCGAACGCGGCCTGGATCGGACTGCTCGTGTACTCGGGCGCCCTGTTCACCGAGTCGTACGGAACCTCGACGACCGCAACCGGGATCGCGCTCGCGGCCATGGCCGCCGCGTTCGTCGCCGGGAACCTGCTCTCCCGGCGCTTCGTGGATCGCGAGCTCCGCGGCACGCTGATCCGGCTTGCGCTCGGGATGGCCGCGATCGTCCCGGCCGTCGGCCTCGTCCGCCCGAACACGCTCGTCAGCGCGGCGCTCCTGGCGCTCGCGGCGTTCCTCGCCGGCGGTCGCACCCTGCTCGGCAACGCGTACGGTCTCGAGGCGGCGCCGGAGCGGCGGGTGGCCGTGATGGCCACGAGGGCCGCGGCCAACCAGTTCGGCTACTTCTTCGGCCCCGCGATCGGCGGCGTCGCCCTCGCGGCCTCGGGCTACGGCGGTCTCGGCGTCGTGCTCGGCCTGCTCTTCGTGTCGGCCGCCGTTTCGCTCGGGACTTGGAGCCCGGCCCGGGGCGCTGCCGGCAGGCCACGGACGCTCCGCCTGATCGTCGCCGCGGCAAGGCGAACCGGCTAACGCTTCGTAATGGTGCTGTAAGGAGCGGGCGGTTTGCGCAACACGTTTGCGCAACACGCAGGTATCCTGGTCGCGCGATCGGCACCGCCGATTCTCGTCCCGAGGTCACCCAAGGAGGAGGACAGGAATGGGGTTCAGTCTCGTCGGCCGCCGGCTTGCGGCGTCCCTTGTCGGAGCGGCGCTTGCCGCCATGATCACGGTTTCGGTGGCGCTGGCCCAGGGCGGGGCCACCAATCCTGGGAATGCCAAGGCAGGCGCGACCGTCTTCAAGGCGCAGTGCGTCACCTGTCACACGCTCAAGGCCGCCAAGTCGACGGGCGTGATCGGGCCGAATCTCGACAAGAAGAAGCCGGCCTACGCGCTCATCATCACCCGCGTCACGAAGGGCAAAGGCACGATGCCGGGCTTCGGGACGTCGGGGCTCCTGTCGAAGAAGCAGATCCAGAACGTTGCGGCGTACATCTTCGCCTCGACCCATCCCACCAAGTAGGACTGAGCGACCCAAGCCAGGACTGAACGACCCCGGGTCATCTTGCGAGGCGCGAGGCCCTCTGAGAGGAGGGCCTCGCTGCATGAGAGGACCGGATCGGGGCGACGGCGCCGAGGGGACCGGGCGCTAGGGTGGTGATCGGATGGCCCGCACCCTCTGGCAAGCCCATTCCCGCTTGACGCAGCTGCTGTGGGGCGCGGTGCTTGCGGCGGCCGCCGCCGGCCTCGCCGTCGTTCTCGTCGGTTGCGGCGGGGGGAGCGCAAAGTCGGCCACGGGAGCTCCAGCGGCAGGCGAGCAGCAGGCCGCAACCGACGGGGCCGCGGTCTACGCCCGGGCCCGCTGCGGTACCTGCCACACCCTCGCCGCCGCGGGCTCGAAGGCGACGATCGGCCCCGACCTCGACCAGCTGCGACCGAACCGGGAGACAGTCGTGCGGCAGGTTCGGTCCGGCGGCGGCTCGATGCCGGCATTCGCCGGCACGCTGACGGAGGCCGAGATCCAGGCGGTCGCGCGCTACGTCGCCGACGAGAGCGGGACGACTGCGGCGAGCGAGGCGAGCCTCGTCGTCGCCTTCAAGCCGGACGGCACGGCGCTCGCCGACTGCAAGTCGGGTGATGCGAGTTGCTATATGCAGGCGTTCGGGAATCTCGCGTACAACGACGGCCCCACCGCCGCGCTCGGGGAGCTCGAGCAGGAGATGCGGACGACGCCCGCCGTCGAGCGGGTGTGTCACCCGCTCGCGCACGTGATCGGAGCGGCGTCGCTCTTGCACTTCGGCGGTAACACCGGCAAGGCGCTTGCCGACGGGAACGCCGTGTGCGGCTCGGGCTACTACCACGGGCTGCTCCAGTCGAAGCTGGCCGGCGTTCCCGAGTCGCGCGTCGCCGCCGTTGCGCGGACGGTCTGCGCGAGCCTGCGGCAGAGCGCGAGCTTCTTCGTCTACTACCAGTGCGTGCACGGGCTCGGGCACGGCCTGATGCTCTACACGCACGACGACCTTCCGGCCGCCCTCGATCTCTGTCACCGGCTCGCGGACAACTTCGACCGCGTGTCGTGCACGGGCGGCGTCTTCATGGAGAACCAGCAGCCGTCGTTCGGCGGTCGATCGAAGTGGCTGCGGGACTCGAACCCGCTCTACCCGTGCAACATCGTCTCGCGCCTCGACAAGATGTACTGCTACCTGATGGTCACCTCGCAGATCCTGCCGCGGAACGGCTCGAACTGGAAGGCGACCGCCGCCTGGTGCAGGCGGAGCGAGCAGGACTTCGTCGGATACTGCTTCCAGTCGTACGGACGCGACGCGTCCGGGACCTCCCGTCAGGAGCCGGCGGGCATCCGCACGATCTGCGCCCAGGCGGGGAGCGGCACGAACGAATGCATCTTCGGGGCGGTCCGCGACATCCTCAACAACCAGCCGGGCGACCTCCGTGCAAAGGAGCTGTGCGACACGGTTGTCCACCGCGTACCGCTCGTACTGCTTCTTCGGCATCGGGACGATGATCGGCACGCAGTACGCGAAGCCGCCCGAGCGCGCGACCGCCTGCCGGCGCTTCGCAGCCGGCGGTGATGGGCTGCGGCAGTGCGTCAAGGGCGCCGCTGCCCTCGCGCAGCGCTGATCTGCTCGAGCGGGCCTGCCCGCTACGGCGTCGTCTGCTTCTTCTTGGGGCAGAGGGGCTTCGGTACCGGGCGCAGCGGCGGCGACGGAACGGGCAGCGCCGGGGCCTTCGCCAGCGGCGTGACCGACTTGTGGACGTTGAGCGACTCCTTGCCCGTGATCGCGATCGCCACGGTGAAGGGAGGGGTCTTGCCGCTGCCGAACGTCGTCGTCTCGGCAGCCCGGGATCCCGGCGTCCAGCCGTAGGTGAACGTGATCGAGGTCGTGGCGCCGTTCTTCTTCATCGGGAGGTAGTGGGCGCCGCCGTCGTTGAAGACGTATCGCTCGCCCGTTCCCAGCGGGGACGCGCTGGCCTCCGAGCGCCTCCAGCAGCGGGTCGTCGAGATGTAGACGTTGCTCCCGGCCATGAGCACGCGCACGGGTCGCACCCCGGGTGCGGTGAGCTTCGCCAGGTAGGCGTTGTACTTGCCCTCGAGCAGCTGTGCGAGGATCGTCGCCGTCGCCGGCTTGGAGCCGGCGGGAGGCTTCTGTCCCCACGAGTAGTCGACCGTTGTTCCCTTCCCCGGCTGCACGAAGAAGTAGCCGGTCTCGACGATCTTCACGCCGGGGACGTGGCGGTACGCGTCCGCCTGGGTCCTGAAGGACGCGATCGCATCGGTGTCGCCGGTCGGCGGCTTGGCCGCGCCGATCGACGCCGAGACGACGATGCCGGCGGCGACCACGACGGCAATCAGGAGTACCCCCCGCCCGCGGCCTGCGCTGCCGGCGTTCACGGAAGCCAGGCTAGCAACCGTCCGGCGGGGATGGCTCTGCCCTGTGCCGGTCAGCGGGTTGGACGCGTCGGGTCGGATTCGGGCTCGGGCTCTGTGGGCGGCTCGGCCGCGGGCTCCGCGGGTTGCGGAAGAGGTGCCGCGGTCTCCCGCGAGATCGCGGGCGCGGCCGACTCCGGCGGCGGCGAGACGAGGACGGGCTGGGCTGCACGCTCGGTCCGTTGCCGCGTCGCGTCAGCCGGGCTCTGCGCCAGCGGAGCGCGCTCCTCCGGGGTGCGGTTGTCGGCCGGGAGGAGGGACGCGGTGCGAACGGGCGCCGGGCGCTCCGGAGCGCTGACGCGCGCAGCTGCCGGGCGAGGAGGAGGCGCGGCGCGGGTCTCGGGCCGAGGCGTCTTGTCGACGGGGGTCACCTGCGCGGGAACGACCTGGGGCGCAGCGCTGACCGGTTGCGAGGTCGGCGTCGCCGGCGCGGACGTCGGAGACGTCTCGGACGCCGTCGTCTCGGGTGCCGACGCGTCCGGCGCGGCCTGTCGTGGCACGGGCTGGGTCGCGGCCGGCTCCGGCCACGGCCGGCTCTGCATCGTCCCGCCGACGCGGGCAGGGACGTGCACAACGCTCGGCGCGGTCTGGCTCGGAGCACGGAGGAGAGCGGCGTGGACCTGCGCTGTGGCCGGCTCGGGCTTCGTCGCCGGAGCGGCTGCCGTCGGAGGCTCGCGTCGTATCGGCTCGTCGCGTGCGGGCGTGGGGGGCAGGACGAACGGTGAGCTCGCGGCGATCGTGATTGCCGCAGCAGCGCCCACCTTGGCCGGCGCCGACAGGCCCAGGGCGAGATCGAGCAGGCGTCGCAGGGCCTCGGCCGGCGCCAGGAGCCTCGCGCCGAGCCGGAGCCGGCCGCCGAGCAGCGCCCGGCAGTCGTCGCAGTGATGCGCATGGCGCTTCAGCGCGCGGCGCTCGTCACGGCCCAGCTCCGCCCGGGCGGCAGCGACGCGCACGTCCTCGCAGGAAAGCGTGTCGCCATAGAGGAGGAGCTCTGCGAGGCGGGCGCGACCTGCGAAGAGCAGCTGCTCGACCTGCGATTCGCGCAGCCCGAGGATGTCGGCCGTCTCGCGGTTCGAGGCGCCGCGGAGCTCTCGGAGCGCGAACACGGCGCGCTGGCGCTCGGGCAGTCGCGCCACCGCTGCGCTGAGAGTCGCCGTATCGCCTGGCTGCGGCTCGACGTGGGGCTCGAGGGCGGGCGTCAACTCGACGTGCTCGGCGCGCCCGGTGCGCAGGCCCCAGGCCGCGTTCTGGGCGATCCGGTAGAGCCACGGCCGCACCGAGCGCGGCGTCTGGCCCGCGCGGAGCGCCCGGTAGGCGTTTGCCAGTGCGACCTGGGCGGCGTCCTCACCCGCCGCAGGGTCGCGCAGAAGGCGTCCTGCGTAGCGGCGAAGGGGGCGCGAATAGCGCTCGTAGAGGAGCTCGAACGCGTGCTCGTCCCCGTCGCGCACGCTGCGCGCGAGGAGCTCGTCGCTCGCCGAGGAGCCGTGGAGGACGCCGCAGGAGGCCATGGCCTACTGCTCATGATCAACGGAACCGTTAAGAACTTTGCCGGGGCCGTGCGAGTTCCCTCGAACGAGTGAAATCGCGCACACGCCGCCAAAGCGTGCGGCCGGTTCGGGGCTCCTGGCTCGTGTCCACCCCCATCCGAAGGAGGAACACGAGATGAAGAAGCTGATCACCACCCTCGCGCTTGCGACCTCGCTCGTTGCCTCGACGGCCGCCGCCGCTGCCGATCCGGGCCCCAACACGTGCCATCGACTGCGCAACGCAATCGCGACGGGCACGCCGAGCTCGGCGCTCCCGCCGCAGCTCCTGCGCCGCTGCTTCGGCAAGCAAAGGGACGTTCGGCCGGCGGCCGTCACGGCGACGCGCGTGGCGCCGAGCGCCGACGTCCGGCCGGGCGTCGAGTCCGCGAGCCGCCTGCAGCGCTAGCGTCGCGTGAGGAGCTCGCCCAGGTGGGGTGCCAGGTCCGCCGGCACCCCACAGAGGGCGCTCAGGCGAGCGTCGTCCAGAGCACGAGCGTGGCCAGGAGGACCGCCCCGCAGGCGAGCGGGGCGAAACGGCGCAGCGCGTGCGGTGGTGCGTCGCGGCCTGCGAGATCGGCGGCGATCATTGTCGCCACCGAGCCCTGGCTCGTCGCAAGCGCGCCGACCGCGAGCCCGATCGAGGCGCCGTAGGCGGCGGGCGCCGTCGTCAGCAGCGCGGCGGCCGAGACGCCGGTTGGAAGGTTGTTCGCGATCGCGGAGGCGAGGCCGACCAGAAGCGCGAGAGCGAGGAGCGCCGCAAGGCTGGGGACCGCCGGAGGCCGGACGTTGAGTGTGAGCGCCTGGAGCACGACGAGGAGACCGCCGACCTGAAGCGCTATTCGCCAGGGCACGATCAGCGTCGGGCGCGGACGGCGGACCAGGAGTGCCAACGCGACGGCGATCGAGAAGGGCCACCATGGTGCGAGCCCGGCGAGCGGCGCGAGCCACCCCGCGAGCGCCGCCGCCACGAGCGCGAGCATCACCCCTCGCTCCTCGCGCGAGAAGGGCAGCGCGGGACGGGGACGCGAGCGATATCCCGGCGCAAGAGCGGCTCGCTCCAAGAGCGCGACCGTGCCCGCGCAGAGCACCGCGGCTGCCAGCCCGGGCCCGAGCATGTGGGCGATGAAGTCGGCGGGCGAGAGGCCGAGCCGGCTCATCAGCACGAGGTTCGTCGGGTTCCCCTGCGGGACGGCGATCGACGCGGCGTTGCAGACGGCCACGACGCCGAGAAAGAACGGCGCGAACGGTGCTCGATGCGCACGGGCGAGCACACGGAGGAGCGGCACCATCAGCACCACCGCGCCGTCGAGCGAGACGGCCGCGGTCAGAAGCGCCGCGAGCAGGCACGTGAGGCCGTAGAGGGCGAGCGTGCTTCCGCAAGCCCACGCTGCAAGCAGGAACGCGCCGCGGTCAGCGAGCCCCGAGCGCTCGACCAGCGCGGCGAGGCTCAACGCCGCTGCAAGGAACGCGAGCAGCGGCGCGACCACCGCAAGCGCAGGCATCACCGCGACGCCTGTGGCGATGTCGATCAGCGCGGCCGCCCCGACCACCCCGGAGGCAACGGCGCTGCGCGGCCTCCAGGCGACCGCGGCGACCGCGACGGCTGCCAGAATGGCCTGAAGGATAAACTCCATTAGTAGTTAAGACTACTTATCTATGCCAAGACCACGCGGGCTCGAACCAGATGCAGCGGAAGCGTTGGTCGCCGTCGCGCCGCTCGTGACGCGCTGGATCGAGCGGCTGCTTGCCGGCCACGAGCCGCCGCTCACGGTGCCGCAGTACCTCGCCCTGCGCGCGATCGCGGGTGAGGAGGTCACGAGCTCCGAGCTCGCCCGCCGCGCCGGCGTCTCCGGGCCGGCCGTCTCCCAGCTGCTCGCGGGCCTTGCCGAGTCCGGACTCGTCGAGCGCACTCCTCACGCAGGCGACCGCCGCCGGCACGTCCTCGCGCTGTCGCCGGCGGGCACACGCGCCTACGTCTCGGCCGCGGCGCTGCTGCGGCAGGAGCTGGGGAGCCTGCTCGGTGAGCTTCCGCGACCCGAGGCGGACGCGATCGCACGTCTCCTCCCGCGCGTCGAGGCGATGCTCCTGGGTAAGCCCCCGCCGCGCCGGCCCTCGAGGCCGCCGCACCCGCCCGGCCACCGCACGGACGCCGCCCGTCGGGTCGGGCAGGTTAGGGCTTCTGGAGTGTCGCGAGCTCGACGAAGCGGCAGAGCGCGTTCGCGAGGCGCATCTGCTCGATCGTGCGGCAGTTGACCTCGAGCAGGCGCGGGCTCGCGACGAGATAGGCGAGGCAGCGCGCGCGGGAGATCGCGACGTTGAGCCGGTTCCGCGAGAGCAGGAACTCGAGCCCGTGCGGGACGTCGTCACGGCTCGAGCTCGCGAGCGAGTAGACGACGACGTCGGCCTCCTGGCCCTGGAACTTGTCGACCGTGCCGACCGCGACCGCCCCGGGCAGCGCCTGGCGGAGCGCATTCACCTGCATGTTGTAGGGCGAGACGACCATCACCTCGCCGGCCGGGACGCCGGCGGCAAGCAGCCCGTCGACAATCGCCCGCACGGCCTCGACCTCCTCGGGCGACTCCTGACGGCGGCCCTCGTGCGCGACCTCCACGTGGCGAAGGCCGGTGCCGAGCGGCGTCGTGCGGACACTCGTGCCCGGGTCGGGACGCAGGCGCCCCTCGTAGAACTCGTCCGAGATGTAGCCGCAGATGTCCGGGTGCAGGCGGAAGGTGCGCTCGAGGAAGAGCCCGCGATCGGGCGGGATCGTCTCGGCTCCGTCGAGGAGCCAGGTCAGGACCGACCTGTCGGTGCCGGCCGGGTGAGTGCCCTGGAGCACCTGGGCGAGCTGCTGCGGATCGCCGACGAGGACGACGTTCCGTGCCGCCGTGCCCATCGCGAGCGCATCCGCGAGCGAGACCTGGCCGGCCTCGTCGACGAAGAGGTAGTCGAGCGTCCCGTCGTGCGGAGCGCGCGCGAAGTGGAACGCGGTGCCCGCGGCGAGGTCGACGTCCGCGCACTCGTCCGAGTCCGTGACGTTCGTGACGCGGTCGCCCTCGTAGAACGACTCCGGGTTGCCGGCGCTCGCCTTCTTGAGGCCGGCGAACTCGAGCCCCGACTCGGCCGCGGCGGACTCGACCTCGGCGACGAGCTTGTGGATCGCCTTGTGGCTCGTCGAGGCGACGCCGACCGTCCTCTCGCAGCCGATCAGGTCGACGATCAGCCGGGCCGCCGTCCACGTCTTGCCCGAGCCGGGCGGACCCTGGATCACGAGGTGCCGGCGGTCGAGCGACCGGACGAGTCGCTTCATCTCGGCGAGGTCGGTCGTCTGGACGTCGCGGTCGAACGGCTCGCGGCGCAGGATCGACTCGAGCACCGGGTAGCGCTCGCCCTCCCCGAGGAGCGACCGGCCGAAGCGCTCGAGGGCGCCTTCCTGCGCCGGAGTGCCGAGCGGATGCCCGGGAATCAGCGCACGCGGCAGCGGGACGTCCTCGTAGCTCGGCCCGCGCTTGATCGTGACGAGCCGCTGCTCGCGGTCGACCGCCGTGATCTCGCCGGGTGACCGGTCGGTCGCGGGGTCGAGCGCGTCCGACCCCTGCCTGAGCTTGTGCTCCTGCGCGGGATAGACGAACGTCCAGGCCTTCGAGTGCTTCGTCACGGGCTGGGGCTCCCCGACAGGCTCGAGGCCGGAGATCGACTCGGCGTCCTCGAGCAGCTCCCCGGGCGTCATCTCCCGCCGCTCGAAGAGCCACCAGTAGACCGGCTTGCGCTCGCGGTCGTGGTAGTCGAGCAAGTGCGCGGCGACCTCCTCGCCCGCGTCGAGCAGCCGCCGCTGGAGCGCCGCGCGCTCGACCTTCCCTTCGCGCGGCCCCTTGAGCTCCGGCGGCTCGGGCGGCGGGATCGGCCCGAACTCGGCGATCGCCTCGGCCCGCAGGCGGAGGAGCCAGTCGCGCAGGAGCAGCGTCGCGATGCAGTCCTCGCGGTTGTAGGCGACGATCTGCGCGAGCAACTCGTCGTCGCGCGTCTGCATCCAGCGCTCGAACATCACGATCGACGTGCCGCCGTCCTGCACCGCGGCCGCGCGCTCGAAGCCGAGGAACACCTCGAGCTCCTTGAGCCCGTAGCCCGGCCGCGAGGCGCGCAGCCCATTGCGGACGACGCGGAGGAGGTCGACGAACACCTCGCGCCGCAGCAGGTCGTCGAGCTCGTCCTCGCGGGTTCCGTAGCGGCCCATGAGCCGCTTGAGCGCGGTGACCTCGTACTGCGCGTAGTGGTAGACGTGCATGTCGGGGTGCTCGCGGAGACGCGCGTGCACGAGGTCGACGAACGCCTCGAAGGCGCGCCGCTCGCTGTCGCGGTCGTCGGCGTGGAGTGGCGTGAACACGCGCTCGGCGTCGAGGATGCCCCAGAGGTACTCGAGGCTACCGTCCCGGTCCCAGAACGGGTTGCCCTCGAAGTCGAAGAAGAGGTCGCCCGGCGAGGGCTCCGGCAAGAGGGCGAATCCGGTCTCGGCCTGCGGCGACAACAGGACGTAGCGGTCGCGACCGTTCTCGCGCGCCCAGAGCTGGAGCTCGGCCTGCTGGCGCAGCTTCGCGAAGGCCTCCCCGGCGATGCCCGCGGGCGGGTCGGGTGCCGCGCGGCCGAGGGCGGCCAGCGTCGAGATCTGCGCAGCGACGAGCTTCTCGATCTGCGTGCGCCTCATGCCGGCGACGCGGCTCAGGTGGTCGACCGCGTCCCAGTGCTCGTCGCAGCGGGGCTTGAAGTCGCAGATGCGGCAGTGGTCGTTCGGCCACGGCTCGGTGGCCGGCGGCGACGCGACGAATCGCTCGAGCCGCTTCCGCACCCGCCGGTAGTAGGCGCCGAATTCCTCCGGCCGGAACGACCGGAGCTCGCCGGAGCCGAGCAGCACGTGGATTCGCGCGGGCTCGCGGCCGACGACGCGCGCGAGCTGCTCGCTGTAAAAGCAGAGCTGGAGGATGTGAGCCGGCTTCGGGTTCCGCGCCAGCTTCGTGTCGAGCGCCTCGTATGACCCGTCCGGCTGCCGCAGCAGGAAGTCCGCGACGCCGCGCCAGCGGTCGTCCGAGAAGACACCCTGGTAGACGACCTCGATGCCGTCGCGAAGCGCCTGCTCGGTCGCGGCCGCAGCGGCGTCCCAGTCGTCGTCGCGTTCGATCTCGACGACGTCGTGCCCCTCGGCCCGGAGCGTCTCGAGGTAGCCGCGCTCGTGCTCCTCGCCCTTGCGCCGAATCAGCTCGACCTGCGGGTCGGTCTGCGGCGGGTGAGGCGTGCCGTGCACCTCGAGTGCGGTCAAGTGCTCGCAGGCGAGGAAGTCCGAGAGGTCGGAGGGGGAGAGGGTGAGCTGACCGTCGGCGAGCCGCACGAGATCAGATCATCGTGGGTGAAGCGGCTTCTTACGAGTGCGGCGGTCTCCATCCGCACTCCGTTCGTCTACGGTCCGGTCGTGCGTGCGGGAGACCGGGCAGGAAGCAGGATCGTGCTCGTGCAGGGCGACATCACCGCCCAGGCAGTCGACGCGATCGTCAATGCGGCGAACAGCTCGCTGCTCGGCGGCGGCGGTGTGGACGGTGCGATCCACACGGCGGGCGGGCCCTCGATCCTCGACGAGTGCCGACTCCTCGGCGGCTGCGCGACCGGCGAGGCGAAGGCGACCGGCGCGGGCCTGCTCCCGGCGAAGTGCGTCATCCACGCCGTCGGACCGGTCTGGCGCGGTGGCGGCGAGGGAGAGGACGCGCTCCTCGCCTCGTGCCACCGGGTCTCGCTGCGGCTCGCGTCAGAGCGCGACTGTCGCACCGTGGCCTTTCCGGCGATCTCGACCGGCGCCTTCGGCTTCCCGGCGGACCGCGCCGCGCGCCTCGCTCTCGGCACGACGGCCGACGAGCTCGACCGCCGACCCGAGATCAGGGAGGTGCGGTTCGTCCTCTTCGGCTCGGCGGTGTTCCGCGAGTTCGAGCGAGCGCTCGGCGAGCTTCGCCGCAACAGACCGTCGTAGCTCGATGGACGAGCGCTCGGGTCGTCGGCGGCGCCGACGAGGCGCCCGAGGTGTACAAGCGCCTGCCGGAGGTGCTCGCCGCCCACGGCGACACGATCCGAGTCAAGCACACGCTCGGTCCGCTCGGCGTCGCGATGGCCGGGCATGACGTCTACGACCCGTACAAGGACTGACGCCTCGGGACGGGCCGCGAGCGGCCCTCACTTCTTGCCGGCGAGCCAGCGCTTGAGAGCGGCGATCCGTGCCACCGAGCTCCGGAGCAGCCCGGGTCGGAGCGTGCCGTCCTTTGCCGCCGCGACGAGCTCGGCATAGGCGGCGCTGCTCGAGCGCTCGCTGACATAGAGGAGCATGTCGACCCCCGCAGCCTTCGCAGCGACCGGGGCGCCTCGCCTGCCGGCCGGGCCGGGTGCCTCCATCGCGTCGCTGATCACGACGCCGCGAAAGGCGAGCCTCTGCCTCAGCAGCCCGGTGACGATGGGCCGCGAGAGGACCGCCGGCACGCCGGTGGGGTCGAAGGCGGCGTAGCCGGCGTTGCTCACCATCACGAGCTTCACGCCGGCGCCGACGGCGCGCTCGAACGGTCGCAGCCGCTGCTCGAGCGCCGGCTCCGGCGTCTCGAGCTGCACCGGCTCCCGGTCGGTCGAGACGCGCGACGTTCCGAGACCCGGGAAGTGCTTCGCGGTCGCGGCCACTCCCTCGTGCTGCAGGCCCGCCACGAAGGCGGCCCCGAGCTTCGCGTTCAGCCGCGGATTCGTGCTGAATGCCCGGCTGCCGAGGAAGGTCGAGCCGAAGCCCGGCGTGTCGAGCACGGGGGCAAGATCGACGTTGATCCCTCGCTGCTTCAGGTAGACGCCGGTCGCCCGGCCCTGCGACTCGGCGACCGCGGCGCTTCCTTCGCGCCCCATCGCCGTGGGCGAGAGGTCCGGGGGCCCGGACGGGAGTCGCTTGACCGCGCCGCCCTCCTGGTCGACCGCGATCAGGAGCGGCGGGTTGTCACCTTCCGTGGCCGCTGCCTGCAGCTGCGCAACGAGTCGCGAGAGCTCGGGCGTCGTGCCGATGTTGCGGGCGAAGAGGATGACGCCGCCGACCTCACCGGCGCGAACCCGGGCGAGCAGGGCGGCGCTCGGCGCGCGGCCGCTGATCCCGGTCAGGATCGATTGTCCGACGAGCTTCTCGAGGGTCGCCGCCGGCTGGCTTGCGGATGCGGTCGTGCTTGCGAGGGCGGCGGTCGCGACGCTCGCAGCGACGAGGACGCGGCTAGGCCGCCACCTGGACATTGCCGCCGACGAGCACGCGAGCGATCTCGACGCGGTCGTCGAGGATCACGATGTCGGCCGGTAGGCCAACATCGAGCCGGCCGATCTCCGGGAGCCCGAGGACGCGCGCCGGCACGGACGTCGCCGCGTCGACCGCCTCGGCCAGCGGCACACCGAGCGCGTGCAGGTTCCGGACCGCATCGATCATCGTCAGGACGCTACCGGCCAGCACCCCGTCCGGGCCGCGGACCGTTCCGTCGAGCACCTGGACGTCGAGGTTCCCGAACGAGTACGCGCCGTCGCTTGCGCCGGCTGCCGTGATCGAGTCGGTGACGAGCGCGACCCTGCCCGGAGCTGCGCGCCAGATCACCTTCACGGTCTCGCCGGCGAGATGCACGCCGTCGAGGATCAGCTGCACGGTCACGTCGTCGCGTGCCAGAGCGGCCCCGACGATGCCCGGGTCGCGGTGCAGGAACGGCCGCATCGCGTTGAAGAGGTGCGTGACCGTCCGCACGCCGAGGTCGAAGGCCGCATTGGCCTGCTCGGCCGTAGCGTCGCTGTGGCCGAGCGAGACGGTGACGCCGCGCTCGAGCAGGCGCTCGATGAGGAAGCCGGCGCCCGGCAGCTCCGGCGCGAGCGTCATCAGCTTGACGGGGCCGCCGTCGAGCAACCGGTCGAGCAGCTTCACGTCGGGATCGCGGCGCGCCGCAGCGCCGTGCGTCCCGAGCCGCCGCGGCGAGAGAAAGGGCCCTTCGAGATGGACGCCGAGGATGCGCGGGTGGTCGGCACCGGTTGGGACCTCCCGGAGCGCGGCGAGCACCTGCTCCTCGGGGGACGTGATCAGCGTCGGGAGGTAGGCGGTCACGCCCGTCTCGAGCAGCGCCTGCCCCGCTCGCCGGTAGCCGTCGGCGTCGGCATCGAGGAAGTCGACGCCGCCGAAGCCGTTGACCTGGAGATCGACGAAGCCGGGCACAGCGAGGCCGCGTCCCTCGGCGCCGGCCAGGCCGCAGCGCGCGATCCGACCATCCTCGACTTCGACGTCGCCGCGGACGAACTGCCCGGCGACGAGGGCCGCCTCGACACCGAGTCTCACGGTCGGCTCCGATGCATGTCGGCGGAGTCTACGGCCAATGGGGCGATGTGGTCAATACCACTCCGGCGATCCTTGTCGCGCACGTTCCAGGTCTATACCATCTTCGGGCAACCGCGATGGCTGCCATCCTCCTCGAGCACGTGCGCAAGTCATTCGCAGGCGTCGTCGCCGTCGACGACGTCTCGCTCGAGATCGCGGACGGCGAGTTTCTCGTGCTGGTGGGGCCGTCCGGCTGTGGCAAGTCGACGCTCCTGCGCATGATCGCGGGCCTCGAAGAGGCGACGGAAGGCAGGATCTCGATCGGCGCTCGCGACGTGACCGACCTGGCGCCGAAGGACAGAGACATCGCGATGGTCTTCCAGACGTACGCGCTCTACCCGCACATGAGCGTGCGCCAGAACATCGGATACGGCCTGAAGGCACGGCGAACGGAGAAGAACGCGATCGCGCGGCGCGTCGACGAGGTTGCCGTGATGCTCGGGCTCTCCGATCTGCTCGAACGGCGGCCGGCGCAGCTCTCGGGAGGCCAGCGGCAGCGGGTGGCGATGGGCCGGGCGATCGCACGTGAGCCGCAGGCGTTCCTGCTCGACGAGCCGCTTTCGAACCTCGACGCGAAGCTGCGGGTGGGCATGCGCGCGTCGCTCGCGCAGCTGCACCGGCGTCTCGGCACGACGACCGTCTACGTCACGCACGACCAGGTCGAGGCGATGACGCTCGGGCAGCGCGTCGCCGTCATGCGGAGCGGCAAGCTCCTCCAGGTCGACACGCCGCACCGGCTCTACCAGCAGCCGTGCAACGTGTTCGTGGCCGGGTTCATCGGCTCGCCGGCGATGAACCTGGTCGATGCGACCGTCGACGGCTGGAAGAGTCCGCTTCGCCGGCTACAGCATCCCCCTCGCTTCCGGCCACGGCCCCGTGGACGGCGCGGTGATCCTCGGGATCCGGCCAGAGTGCTTCGAGGACCCCGCGTTCGCGCCGGGGCTGCCCACGATCGAGGTCGTCGTCGAGGTTGTGGAGGATCTCGGCTCGGACGCGCACGTCTTCTTCACGGTCGACGCCCGCTCGATCACGGCTGAGGTGCTCGAGGCCGGCGAGGAGGCCGGGCTGATCTCGGACGGCGGGGCGATGTTCACGGCACGCGTCGATGCCCGCACGACCGCCAGGGTCGGTGAGCGTCTCGAGCTGGCGGTCGACCCGGCGAGGCTTCACTTCTTCGATCCCCAGACAGGAGCGAGGCTGCAGCCGCTCGGGCGTCAGGGCGCTGCGCCCGCGGAGGTGGCCGCGACGCGATGAGGAGCACGCGATGACGAAGCAACGCGAGATCCGCGAGCAGGTGCTCGAGCTGATCGAGTCGCTCGAGGTCGGCGATGCGATCCCGTCCGAGCGGCTCCTGGGCTCCGATCTCGGCGTCTCCCGGCTGACCGTGCGCGCGGCGCTCGACGAGCTCGTCCGCGAGGGCTACCTCACGCGTCGCCGCGGCGCAGGGACCTTCGTCGCCGAGCCGAAGGTCGCGAAGGGCATGACGATCACGTCGTTCAGCGACGACATGCGTCAGCGGGGCATGACCCCAGGGAGCCGCACCCTCGAGTTCCGCACCGTCCCGGCGGGCGCCCGCCTCGGCCGCATCCTGCACGTGTCGCCATCCGAGCCCGTGCTCGCGGTCAAGCGCCTCCGGCTCGCCGACGGGGAGCCGATGGCCGTCGAGTTGCTGCACGCGCCAGAGAGCCTCCTGCCCGCGCTGACGGCACGCGATCTCGAGGAGAGCTCCTTCTACGACTTGCTTGCACAGCGGTACGCGATCGAGATCGTCGGCGGCACCCAGACCGTGGAGCCGACGGTCACGAACGAGGAGGAGTCGTCGACCCTGGGCGTCCCGCTGCACTCGCCGGCGCTGCTCTTCGAACGGGTGACGCATTCCTCGAGCGGCGAGATCGTCGAGTTCACGAGCTCGACGTATCGCGGCGACCGCTACCGCCTGGTCTCGGAGCTCGGTGTCGGCGGCCGTCCGGCGGTGCCGATCGGGCTCGCGCCGCGGGCCTTCGACGGTTTCGCCTGACGAGTGGTCAAGACCGCTAGCGCGCGGAGTTGCAGCTACGGAGCCAATCTCACTGACGATCAGGACCTCGGAGGCAGCGTTGGTGTTGACAGGTCAAGACCAAATGTGACACGATCTCTCCGCAGTGGCGTTTGGTATTAGCCAACTTAGCGGAGCTGGTCGCTCGAGCGTTCGTCGCATGGTGCGAGCGAGCGACAGGGCCGCGTGACTCTGGAGGCTTCCAGATGAAGAGACGCATCATCGTCGCCATCTGTCTTGCCGCCGTAACGGCCGCAGCGGTCACAGCCGCGACGTTGGGGGCAGCGAAGAAGACAGCTGCCGACAGCATCACCGTGTGGCTGCAGGTCGACGCGCAGTCCGGCTGGCCGACGGTTGTGGCCGCGGCGAACAAGGCGTTCGAGGCGGCGCACCCGGGCGTGACGGTCAACGTCGAGTACCAGCAGTGGAACACCCACCTGCAGAAGTTCGACGCGACGCTCGCCGGCGGCAACGTGCCCGACGTGATCGAGATGGGCAATACGGAGATGACGAAGTACATGGCGGCCGGCGCGTTCGCCGACATCACCGCCTCGAAGTCGAAGCTCCCGAACTCCTCGACGTGGCTCAAGGGCCTGCAGGAGTCGGCGACGTACGACGGCAAGCTGATGGGCGTTCCGTACTACGCGGGCTCCCGCGTCGTGATCTACAACACCGACCTGTTCAAGAAGGCCGGCGTGAAGGGGACCCCGAAGAGCCTCGCCGAGCTCACGGCCGACGGCAACAAGCTGATGGCGGCCAACAGCGGCGACAAGAGCTTCTCCGCCTTCTACGTTGCGGGCAAGGACTGGTACTCCGCGCTCGCCTTCGTCTACGACTACGGCGGACAGATCGCGACGTCGTCAGGCGGCAAGTGGACCGGCACCCTCGACAAGCCGCGGGCAATCGCCGGATTGAACGCGTTCAAGAAGACGTTCCTCGCCCTGTCGCGCGCGAGCAAGACGACGGACGAGGCGAATCCCTTCCCGACGACTCCGTTCGCGCAGGGTCACGCGGCGTCGTTCGTCGGCCCGGGTTGGCAGTTCGGCTACGCGCTCGACCCGAAGGCCGGCAATCCCAAGCTCAAGCCGTACATGGGCGCATTCCCGATGCCGAGCCATACTCCGGGCAAGACGATGCCGGCGTTCCTCGGCGGCTCCGACCTCGCGATCCCGGCTGGCAGCCAGAACAGGGACCTGGCGGTCGACTGGATCGCGGCGTTCACCGCGACACCGCAGATGCAGGGCATCGTCAAGGTGGGGAACCTCCCCAACACGACGTCGCTCCTCAACCTGGTCAAGGGCACCCCGGGCTCGGCGCTCGCGCAGTCGGCGAAGGTCACCTGGTTCGTCCCGACCGCGAAGAACTGGACGAACGTCGAGAGCGCGAACGTGCTCCGCACGATGCTCACGAACATCCTCACCAACAAGCAGACCGTCCAGCAGGCCGCCAAGTCGGCAAGCGACAGCATCACCAGCATCCTCAACGCCGGAACCTGAGCCGCTAGCGGGAGACGCAAGACGAATGTCGAGCGATCCGCTTCCCGCTTCCGCTTCAGTCGACGCCGCCGGAGCAGCCTTCGTGCCGCTCCGGCGGCGTCGACGTTTCAGCCGCACCCGCGTCGTCCAGGCTGTCGTGCCCTATGCGCTGATCGCGCCCGCTTTGTGCGTGATCGTCGCGATCCTCGGCTATCCGGTCTACTTCCTCGGGCGGCTCTCGTTCCAGCAGTACGGCCTGCCGGAGCTGATCGCCCACAAGGGAGTCCCGGTCGGGCTCGACAACTTCACGTCGATCCTCGGCGATCGCGAGTTCTGGGACGTCGTCCTTCGCACCGTCATCTTCACCGCGGTCAACGTCGGCCTGACGATGGTGCTCGGCACGCTGATCGCGCTCCTGCTCAAGGAGCTTCGCCCGCTGATGCGCTCGCTCGTGACGACCGCCCTCGTGCTCGCTTGGGCGATGCCGGTCGTGGTCGCGTCGCAGCTCTGGCTCTGGATGACGAACTACGAGAACGGCGTCCTCAACTACGTCCTGTCGAAGCTCGGCTTCGGCGACTTCGCACAGTACGACTGGTTCGCGAACCCCTATCTCGGCTTCGGCGTGATCACGTCGCTGATCGTCTGGGGCGCGGTTCCGTTCGTCGCGATCACCATCTTCGCCGGGCTGACGCAGGTCCCCGGCGAGCTGCTCGAGGCCGCTGAGATCGACGGGTCGGGCGCCTTCAAGCGCTTCCGCGACGTCACGTTCCCGATCCTGAAGCCGATCTTCGTGATCCTCACGAGCCTCTCGATCATCTGGGACTTCCAGGTCTTCACCCAGCCGTTCCTTTTGCGCATGCAGCGCCCCGACCCCGACTACTGGCTGATGAGCATCTACGCCTACGAGAAGTCGTTCGGGATCAGCCAGTACGGGCTCGGCTCGGCGATCGCCCTCGTGATGCTCGTGATCATGGTCTTCGTCACGTTCTTCTACATCCGGCAGATGATCCGGATCGGAGAGGTGCGATGAGCACTGTGGCGCTGGAGCGCCGTCGCCCGCGCCGCTCGGCGCGCAAGGTGGTGCGCCGTGTCGCGCTCAACCTCGCTGGGCTCGTCGTGTTCGTCGTGATGATCTTCCCGGTCTACTGGATGGTCTGCACGGCGTTCAAGCCCGGGGTCGAGATCACGAGCTACACGCCGAAGTGGATCCCGGACCACCCGACGCTCGTGCACTTCACCGACGCGATCCGGACGCCGAACTTCTGGACCAACCTGCGCAACAGCGTGATCGTGGTCTCCGTCGTGGTCGCATTGAGCGTGGCGCTCGCGTTCCTGGCCGCAGTCGCGCTCGCCAAGTACCGGTTCACGGGTCGGCGCGCGTTCATCGTGCTCGTGATCATGATCCAGATGCTCCCGGCGAACGCCCTGATCATCCCGCTGTACGTCGTGCTCGCGCGCTACCACCAGGTGAACCAGCTCTCCGGGCTCATCGTCACCTACCTGACCTTCGTCCTGCCCTTCTCGATCTGGGTGCTGCGCGGGTTCATCATCGGCATCCCGAAGGACCTCGAGGAGGCGGCGATGGTCGACGGCAACAGCCGCTTCACCGCCTTCGTGAAGATCCTGCTCCCGCTTGTCGTCCCCGGCCTCGTCGCGACGTCGATCTTCGCCTTCATCCAGGCCTGGAACGAGTTCATCTTCGCGTACATCCTGCTCTCGAGCTCCGAGAAGCAGACGCTCACGGTGTGGCTTTCGAGCTTCCTCGGGACGAGCCGCGGCACGGACTGGGGGGGCCTGATGGCGGGCGCGACGCTCGTCGCGATCCCCGTCGTGATCTTCTTCGTGATCGTCCACAGGCGGATCGCCTTCGGCCTCACCGCCGGCGCGGTGCGCGGATGATGAGCCGTAGGCTCGACGGAGGCTCCAAAGAGCGGAGGCGCCGACTCGGTCGGCGCCGGGAGCGGGATGACTGAGCTCCAGCGGCCGGCGGCCGCCTGTGTCGTACCGAGCTTCGAGGGGCTCGACGCGCCGGACTGGATCCTGCGCCGGATCGAGGGCGGGGTCGGCGGGATCTGCCTCTTCTCGTACAACGTCCGCGATCGCGAGCAGCTCGCGCGGCTGACCGCGCGGCTTCGCGAAGCGCGCGGCGACCTCCTGATCGGGATCGACGAGGAGGGCGGGGACGTGACGCGGCTCGAGACCGACCGCGGCAGCTCGTACCCCGGCAACGGCGCGCTCGGCTTCGTCGACGACGAGGCGTTGACCAGAGAGGTCGCCTCTGCGATCGGCGCCGATCTCGCGGCGGTCGGGGTGAATCTCGACTTCGCCCCGGTTGCCGACGTCAACGTCAACCCCGACAACCCGGTGATCGGCATCCGCTCCTTCGGTGGGGACGCCGAGCTCGTCGCCCGCCACGTCGCCGCCTTCGTCGCCGGCCTGCAGGAGCAGGGTGTCGCCGCGTGTGCCAAGCACTTCCCGGGCCACGGCTCGACCGAGCAGGACTCGCATCTCGAGCTACCCACTGTGAGCGGCGACGTGCACGAGGGCCTCGAGCCGTTCCGGGCTGCGATCGACGCGGGCGTGCAGACGGTCATGACCGCCCACGTCCGCGCGCCCGAGCTGGACGACGCGCCGGCCACGCTCAGCCGGGCCGTCGTCACCGGCCTGCTGCGCGGCGAGCTCGGCTTCGACGGGCTCGTGATCGCCGATGCGCTCGAGATGAAGGCCGTGAGCGCCACGGTCGGCGTCGCGAGGAGCGCCGTGCTGGCGGTCGCTGCGGGTGTCGACGCGGTTCTGCTCGGACACGACCTCGGCGAGGAGTCGCTCGCCGAGGTGCAGACCGCGCTCGTCCAAGCGGTCGCGACCGGCGAGCTTGCCGAGGAGCGCCTGCGCGAGGCGGCCGAACGCGTGGCCCGCGTGGGAGCGTGGGCCTCCTCGCCCCATTCCGACGGCGCCGTCGTTCGCGAGACCGGACGGATCGCCGCCGCCCGGGCCCTCGAGCTCGATGGGGACCTCGCTCTCGGCAGCGACCCGCTCGTCGTCGAGCTGCGCCCCCGGGCGAACATCGCCGCCGGCGAGGCGGAGCATTCGCTCGCAGCGGCGCTCGCGGAGCGGCTTCCGGCGACGCAGGCGGTCGTGCTCGACGAGGCGTCCGCCGATCCGGCCCGTGTCGCCGGCCTGCGCGGCGACCGGAGCCTGATCGTCGTCTTGCGCGACGCACATCGGCATCCGTGGATGCGCGACGCGGCCGAGCGACTGTCGCCGACCGTCGTCGTCGAGATCGGCATTCCGCTCTGGCGGCCGCGAGGCACCGGCGCCTACGCGGCGACCCACGGCGGCAGTCGCGTCAGCTACGAGGTGCTGGCCGACCGCCTGCTCGAGGCGAGCGGGGTGCGAGCGTGAGCTCGTCGCGGCTCGAGCTCGAGCTTCGCGAGCAGCCGCACGCGCTCGCCAGACTGCTCGAGCGGCAAACGGCGAACGCGCGCGAGCTCGGCGAGCTCTTCCACCTGCCCGACATCCAGTACGTCCTGATCGCCTCGCGCGGCAGCTCGTCGAACGCGGCGCGGTATGCCCAGTACCTGCTCGGGCGCGCGAACCGGGTGCCGGTCTCGTTCGCGACCCCCTCGCTCTACACGCTCTACGGGCAGCCGCCGCGGCTCGACGGCGCGCTCGTGATCGGGATCTCCCAGTCCGGCGAGTCGCCGGACGTGCGGGCCGTGATCGACGAGGCGCGCCGGCAGGGACGGCCGACGATCGCGATCACGAACGTGCCGGAATCGCCGATCGGGAGGGCGGCCGAGGCGCTGCTGCCGCTCGAGGCGGGAGAGGAGCTCGCGGTCGCGGCCACCAAGACCTACCTGAACTCGCTAGGCGCGGTCGCGCTCCTCTTCGCCTCGGCGACAGAGGACAGCCGTGCCATGCGAGAGCTCGAGCTGATGCCTGGGCGGATCGAGGCGCAGCTCGCGCACTCCTTCGAGGACGTCGCCTCGCTCGAGCAGTACGCGGGCCTGAACGGCGGCACGGTCGTCGCGCGCGGCATCAACTACGGCACGTCGTTCGAGATCGCGCTCAAGATCCGCGAGCTTTCCGGCCTGCTGTTCGAGGCCTGGTCGGCGGCCGATCTGATGCACGGCCCCGTCGCGGCGATCGCGCCCGGCTGGCCCGTGATCGCGGTCGCTCCGTCCGGCCCGGCGCTCGGGAGCATGAAGACGGCGATCGCCGGCCTCGCGGAGCGCGGTGCGCGGCTGATCGTGATCGCCGATCGGGAGGACGTGCTCGCCCAGGGCGTCGCGCCGATGCGGCTCGTCCCGGACGTCCCCGAGTGGCTGAGCCCCCTGACGACGGTGATCCCGGGTCAGCTCGCGGCAGTCAGGCTCGCCCAGCTGAACGGCAGCGACCTCGATCGGCCGCACGGCCTCTCGAAGATCACGCTGACGCTCTGACGCGCCCGTCGAGGCGCCCTATTCCTCGACGACGATCGTTCCGCGGATGGCCGGGTTCAGGTGGTCGTGGTAGCCCCAGGACCCGACACGGTCGAACGTGAACTCGTAGGACTCGCCGTCGAGGAGCGGGCGCTTCGCGTCGAAGCCCGGGTAGAGCTCGTGGGTGGGGTGGTTGTCCGAGGCAGGCCACTTGTCGTCGCCGCTCTCGTTCCGGAACTCGACCGTGTCGCCCACCTTGATCGTCAGCGTCGGCGGGTCGAACGAGTCCGACTGCATGTGCACGACGTTGCCGCCGCCCGAGCCGCCGCCGCAGCCGGCGACGAGGGCACAGACGGCGAGCAGCGTTGTCGCAACCTTTCTCATGACCCCAGACCGGCGCCCCCGAGACAGAGCCTGCCGTTCACGCCGAGGCTGCCGCAGCGACTGCGGACGATCGCCTGTTTCGGGGTGCGCGCGCGGAGGTTGACGCCGATCTGCCGGTAGCACGACTGCTTGAGCACGTCGGCGACCACGGCGCAGAACGCGCTCTCGCGGGCGACGTCGAGCTGATCGAAGTTGGCGAGGTTGTCGATGCCGGCGAGCACGCAGTCCCTGCGCCCTCCCTCCGGGAAGCGCCCGCACAGCTCCCAGGCGACGGTGCTCTGCGGCTTGGATCGGGCATCCGGCGCGAGGGTCGCCTGCCAGACCGGGTTCGTGACCATGAGCCCGAGCGACTGCATGCACGCCGTGCGATCCGGCCCCTGGGCCCGCATGCAGTAGCCGGTCGCGCGCTCGACCTTGTTCGCCGCGACGGTCATCAGCCAGCCGGCCTGGTTGATGAAGCACTGATGCCTGTAGCGCTGCTCGACGCCGTCGCACGGAGCGAGGGGTCTCGCGCGCAAGAAGACTCCCTTGCGCGCGGTGCCCGCCATGCCGGCGTTCACGTTCTCCATGAACACGCCCTGCCAGCAACCCTCGGCGGCCTGCGGGGTGCCGAGCGTGTTGCACGTGTCGAGCGCCCCGTTCAGGTCGTAGGCCTCGGCCATCATCACGCCGTGCCCGACGCCGTGGTAGCACGAGAACCCGGAGGTGAGCAGACGGTTTCCCTGGCCGCTCGCGGTCTCGCAGACCGAGGCGGCGGCCTCCTTGGGCGTGTCCGTGCGGGCGAGGACGTACTCGAAGAACCCGTGCGGGCAGCCGTAGTTGAACGTCGTCGGGCAGAGGTCGAAGGACTCGAAGTTCGAGCCGAAGTCCTTCGCCGTCTCGCGGCCGACGGCGTGGGCGAGGGCATGGTCGTTGAGTGAGAGGTCGACTCGCCCCTCGTCCTGGAGCCGCTTGAGGATCGGCAGCGAGGCGCGAGGCCCGTACTCGTCGGTGATGCCGAGCAGGTAGGCAAGCACGCAGTCGCCGTCGCGGGCGCCGCACGTGAACGCGCGGTCGCGGAAGACGTCGTCGAGCTGGAACGGCTGCGGCGGGTGGAAGGCCGTTTGCAGGACGCGCTCCGGGCTCGCGCCGTCGCCTCCGCCGGTCGCGACGAGCACCGCTCCGACGGCGATTGCGGCCGCCGCTGCGACCGCTGCGGCCAGTGCCAGCGTCCGCCGGCGCGGCCTCGTGTCCGGACGTCGCACGGATCCGAGGATAACCACTGCCTCGGCTCAACTCCGGCCGGGGCCGGCCGCGCGGCGTCCTTTTGCCCGCTCGCTGCGAGAGCAGTACGATCGGCCGCTCCTGCATCTATTCGGAGAGGAGACGCCGTGGCAACGGGCACCGCGACACTGACGAGGGACCAGCTGGCGGCCCTTCCTGACAGCTACTTCAAGGCCGTGGACGCGAAGGACGTCGACGCGATCCTGTCGCACTTCGCCGACGACGCGACGCTGACCGTGCAGACGGACAACGCCGTCTTCGCCGGAGCAGACGAGATCCGGCGGATGTTCATCGACTTCTGCGAAGGCTCTGTCTCGATCTTCCACGAGCTCAAGAACATCGTCGTCGAGCCGGACACGGGGAAGGTCGCCACCGAGCAGAGCTACGTCGGAGAGCTCAGGGACGGCACCAAGAACGACATGCACAACTGCAACTTCTTCGATGTCGATCCCTCGGGGAAGTTCACCCGCGTGATCATCTGGATGGCGGGGACGAATCCGCTGAAGTAACGCCGCCCGCGTGACCGAGGCGCCGCAGAGGTCATCGACGTCGTCCGCCAGCGCGCGGGCCGACTACGCGCATTTTTTGCCCGTCCCGACGCGCTGGCAGGACAACGACGTCTACGGGCACGTCAACAACGTCGTCTACTACGAGCTGTTCGACACCGTGATCAACACGTGGCTGGTCCAGGAGGGCGGGCTCGACATCCACGACGGTCAGGTGTTCGGCGTGTGCGCGGAGTCGCACTGCGCCTATCGCGAAGGCTTCTCGTTCCCCGAAACCGTGGAGGCGGGTCTCCGCGTGGGCGAGCTCGGGCGGTCGAGCGTCCGCTACGAGATCGGCATCTTCCGGCAGGGCGCGGCGGAGGCGGCTGCGAACGGGTGGTTCGTGCACGTCTTCGTCGACCGCTCGACGCGCCGGCCGTCTCCGATCCCGGACGGGATCCGGGCTGCTCTCGAGCGACTGCTGCCTCCCGACCACCCCGCGTGAACGTCCGCGCCGCGGTCCTGCGCGAATCGGGCCTCCCGCGTCCGTACGCGCAGTCGCGTCCGCTCGACGTGACCGAGCTCGAGCTCGATCCGCCGGGAGCCGGCGAGCTGCTCGTGCGCGTGCGCGCGGCGGGCCTCTGCCACTCCGACCTGTCCGTGATCGACGGCTCCCGCCCTCGTCCGCTGCCGATGGTGCTCGGCCACGAGGCGGCGGGGAGTGTCGAGGAGGTCGGGCCCGGGGTGCGCGACTTCGAGGCCGGCGACCACGTCGTCCTGACCTTCGTGCCGTCCTGTGGGGAGTGCTCGCCGTGTCGCGGCGGTCGTCCCGCGCTCTGCGAGCCGGGCGCCGCGGCGAACGTCGCGGGCGAGCTGCTCTCCGGATCGCGGCGCTGGCACGAGGGAGCGGTCGCTCTGAACCACCACCTCGGCGTCTCTGCGTTCGCCGAGCACATCGTCGTCGCGTCGGCGTCGGCCGTTCGCGTCGATCGCGAGCTTCCCTTCGACGTCGCCGCCCTGTTCGGGTGCGCGGTTCCGACCGGAGTCGGAGCCGTTCTCAACGCCGGCCACGTCGCTGTGGGCGACCGCGTGGCAGTCTTCGGCCTCGGGGGCGTCGGCCTCGCGGCCGTGCTCGGCGCGCTGGCCGGCGGCGCGGGCATGGTGATCGGGGTCGACCTCGTCCCTTCGAAGCTCGAGCTCGCCAGCGAGCTGGGGGCGACCGACGTCGTCGACGCGAGCTCGGATCCCGTCGAGGCGATTCGCGACCTGACGGGCGGAGGTGCGGAGGTCGTCGTCGAGACGGTCGGCAGCGAGTCAGCACTTGCGCAGGCGTACGCCGCCACCCGTCGCGGGGGAACGACGGTGACCGTCGGGCTGCCCGACCCGAGCCGGATCCTCAGGATCCCCGCCGTCACCCTCACCGTCGAGGAGCGGATTCTCCGCGGCTCGTACCTCGGCTCGTCGGTGCCCTCCCGCGAGATCCCGCGCCTGATCGACTTGCACCTCGAGGGCCGGCTCGCGGTCGACCGCCTGATCACACACCGCATCGGGCTCGACGACGTGAACGCCGGCTTCGATCGCCTCGCGAGCGGCGAGGCGATCCGCCAGGTGATCGTCTTCGCATCGCCCTAGGGGCCGTTCACGGGGTGTACGTTGCTCCCGTGCGCCGGTTCGTCGTCATGCTCGCCGTGCTCGGAGCCGCGCTGGCGTCGCTCGCTCCGCTCTACGCCGGTCGCTCCGCCGTGCCGACGTTCGGCGACGTCGCGCCGATCTTCAACGCCAAGTGCACGGGATGCCACATGAAGGGCGGGATCGCGCCCTTCTCGCTCACGAGCCCGAAGGAGGCGCGGGCGCACGCGCAGCTGATCAGGATCATGACCGAGGCGACGCTCATGCCGCCGTGGCCGCCCGGGCACGACTCGCAACCGTTCGTGGGCCAGGGCAGCCGGCAGCTGACCGACCGGGAGAAGGATCTGCTCGCACGGTGGGTCGCCGGCGGCGCGCGTATCGGGCGCGAGGTCGCACCGCCGCCGAGCGCGCGGGCGCCCAAGGGGCTCGTCCTCGCGCCGCGCGCCGCGTACCTGCCGCACGCGGAGGTCGGGCTCGACGACTACCACTGCTCGCTGCTCGACCCCAGGCTCGCTCAGGGAAGGATGGTCACCGCCGCCCGCGTCCTGCCCGGACGACCCGACATCGTCCATCACGTGATCCTGTACGAGCTGCGGGGCGCGGAGACTCGCGAGGCGCGCGCGAAGGATCGGGCGACCGGCGGCAAGGGCTGGACGTGCTTCGGCGGGCCGGGAGTGGGCGAGGGCTCGATCGACCACGCGCGCTGGCTCGGGGCGTGGGTGCCCGGCAAGACGAACGACGCGTTCCCGCCCGGGACCGGGATGGGCTTCCCCAAGGGCGCCGCGATCGTCGTCCAGATCCACTACAACCTGAGCCACCCGCCGCGGCCCGACCGGACCCGGGTGGCGCTCCAGTTCGCGCCGGTCGGCACGAAGGTGAAGCCGCTCGAGACGAAGCTCTACTTCGCCCCGATCGAGCTCCCCTGTCCCGCAGGTGTGAAGGGCCGGTTGTGCACCCGCGCCGCTGCAATCGAGCACCTGCAGAGGGCCTACGGGGAACAAGCTGCGCTGACGCCGGACGCGCTGCTCTTCCTGTGCGGCAAGAGGCTCGCGACCGCGGTAGGGACGACCACGAGCTGCGACCGGCGGCTCGACGGCACGACGACGATCTACGCGGTCGGAGGCCACATGCACGTCCGTGGCATCGACATCCGCGTCGAGCTGAACCCGGGTCGTCCGGGCGGGATGACGCTCCTGCACATCCCCGCCTGGAACTTCCACTGGCAGGACTTCTACACGCTGAGAGAGCCGATTCGGGCCGCAGCGGGCAGCGTGGTGCGTGTCACCTGCCGTTACGACAACTCGCTCGCGAAGCAGCCCGTGATCCGGGGCAAGCCGCTAGGGCCGCGCTACGTCGTCTGGGGTGAGGGGACGACCGACGAGATGTGCCTCGGCGTCCTCCAGACCGAGGTCACGCCGCAGCGCTGATCAGGCGAGCGCCGACCAGGCGGCGCCGGTGCGGACGATCCGCCGAGAGGTCAGGCGATCGGCGGGCGGAGGTAGATCGTGCCGTTGTGCTTGATCGGTACGAACGGATCTCCGAGGGCGAGCACGGTGCTCTCGACGTGTGTGTAGATCTTGCTCGCCGCAGTGCCCCCGTTCGGCTCACAGAAGACGTCGATGCCGAGCTCCTCCACGGGCCGCGCGTCCTGGCCGACGGCCCTGAGCATCTCGAGCAGGCGGTCGCGGTCGGGGATGCGTGCCGCTTCGAGGTGGATCAGGTCGGACATCTTTGGATTCCCTTTCCGCTGTGGCTGGATCCGAAACAGGCTGCTGACAGGCGAACCATAGCAGCTGGCGTGCAAATTGTATCCATCGGCAGGGCGCGTCGGATCCTGAATGCCCGGAAAGAGGCCTGAGTGAGGCGGCTGCGGCTTACGTCGGCGGCGGCGTGTCGAGGTAGACCGTCTTCCACTGCGTGAAGAAGTCGCGGGCGACCTTCCCCTGCTCCCGGGAGCCGCTCGAGCTCGAGCCCATGCCGCCGAACGGAACCTGGAACTCGATCCCGGCTGTCTCCTGGTTCACCTTCACGACACCCGCGCGCACCTCGCGGGCAAACCGGAGGGCGAGCTCGAGGTTGCGCGTGAAGACGCCCGCGGCCAGGCCGAACGGCGTGTCGTTCGCGAGCGCGATCGCGTCCTCGTACGACGATGCGGGAACGAGCGCGGCAACCGGTCCGAAGATCTCCTCACGCAGGACGCGGCTCGCGGGTCGCAGGTCCGCGATCACGGTCGGCCGCATGAAGAAGCCGGGCCCGAGCTCCACGGCGCGGCCGCCGCCGGCGAGGAAGGTCGCACCCTCGCTCCGGGCGAGGTCGAGATAGCCCCCGACCGTCTCGAGCTGCGCCTCGGAGGCGAGCGGTCCGACCTGGGTCTGCTCGTCGACCGGATCACCGAGCCTCCAGGCACGCGCGTGCGCGCTCAGCCGCTCGGCGAGCTCCTCGAACACCGGCTGCTCGACGATCACCCGGCTCGTCGCGGTGCACTTCTGCCCCGCCGAGAGGTACGCGCCCCGTGCCACGTGCTCGGCCGCGAGCCCGAGGTCCGCGTCGGCGAGCACGACGGCCGGGTTCTTGCCGCCGAGCTCGAGCTGGGTCTTCTTGCCCGCCTCCGTCGCGACCCGCTCGATCGCGCGGCCGACTGCGTTCGAGCCCGTGAACGTCACCGCCGCGATCTTCGGGTGCCCGACGACGGCGTCGCCGATCACGGACCCGCGTCCGAGCACGAGGTTCAGCACGCCCTCGGGCAGGCCCGCCTCGTAGAGCGCGTTGACGAAGTGCGTCGCCGTCAGCGGCACGATCTCGGCCGGCTTCCAGACGACGGTGTTCCCGAACGCGAGCGCCGGCGCGATCTTCCACGCGGGGATCGCGATCGGGAAGTTCCACGGCGTGATCGCCGCGATCGGGCCTAGCGGCTCCCGCCGCGCGTAGAGGAACGTGTGCGGCGAGTGGCTCGGATACGTCTCGCCGTCGGGCTCGAGCGTCTGCCCGCTGAAGTAGCGGAGGATCGCCACGGCTCGGAGCGTCTCGCCGACGCCTTCACGCACGGTCTTCCCCTCCTCGCGCGCGAGGTCGAGACCGATCTCGGCGGACCGCGACTCGAGCACGTCGGCTGCGCGCCGAAGGATCTCGCCACGGCGTGGCGGCGGTTCGTCGCGCCACGCCGGGAACGCGGCCGCGGCTGCATCGGCGGCTTCCGCTGCGATCGACGGCGAGGCGAGCCGCACCTCGGCCAGCACTTCGTCCGGCCGCGCGGGGTTGATGTCGAGCACGTGCTCGTCGCCCTCGCGCGGGGCGCCGGCGACGATCGAATGGAGCCGCGTGGTCACCGACACCGGCGCAGCCTAGAGAGCCGGGAGACCGGCGTGGAAGTGCCGGTGTTAAGCTCGCCCACCGGAACGCGGCGGGCGCCCCGCTCGCGCGGGTCGAACGAGAACCGGAGACGGGTACGCGGCGTATGCCTACGACGCTCGACTGCGCTCTCTTCCGTGATGTCTTCGGGACGGAGCGAATGCGTGAGGTCTTCGACTCCCGGGCGCTCCTGCAGGCGTGGCTCGACGTCGAGGCTGCCCTGGCGGAGGCCGAGGCCGAGGTCGGCGTGATCCCCGACTCGGCCGCGTCCGCAATCCGGAAGTCGGCGAGAGCCGAGCAGTTCGACCTCGACACGCTGCGACGGGAGATGAGCCGTTCGCAGCATCCCCTCGTCCCGACCGTGGAGGCGCTCGCAGTCGCCGCCGGCGACGCGGGTCGATTCGTCCACTGGGGCGCGACGACGCAGGACATCATGGACACCGCGGCGGTGCTCCAGATCCGTGCCGGGCTCGATCTGATCGAGCCCGAGCTCGGTCGGTTGATCGCTCAGCTGGCGGGAGAGGCCGAACGCCACGCACGAACACCGATGGCCGGTCGGACGCACGGGCAGCACGCGGTGCCGACCACCTTTGGGCTCGTGCTCGCCGTCTGGGTCGACGAGCTCGGCCGAAGTCGCACGCGTCTGGCCGAGTGCCGGGAGCGCGTCCTCGTCGCGGAGCTCGGCGGCGCGGCCGGCACGCTCGCGTCGCTCGGCGCCGACGGCCCCGCCGTGCGGGAGGCGTTCGCCCGGCGACTCGATCTCGCCGTGCCGACGACCCCGTGGCACACCGCGCGTGACGGCTTCGCCGAGCTCGTCTCGGCGCTGGCCACGCTCGCGGCCACGATGGAGAAGATCGCGCTCGGGATTGTCCGCCTGCAGTCCACGGAGGTGCACGAGGTCGGCGAGGCCGAGACGCCCGAGCACGTCGGGTCCTCGACGATGCCTCAGAAGCGCAACCCGATGAGCAGCGAGTACGTCGCCGCAGCGTGCAAGCTCGTCCGCGGGCTCGCGCCGGTGATGCAGGGCGCGATGATCGGAGAGCACGAGCGGGACATGGCGTCGTGGGCGGCCGAGTGGCTCCTCATCCCGCAGGCGTTCATCCTGACGGACGGCGCGCTCAGCCGGCTCGTCGAGATCACGGGCAACCTGTTCGTCGACGAGAGGCGAATGGCCGCGAACCTCGAGCTCACACGCGGCGCGATCCTCAGCGAGTCCGTGATGCTCGCGCTCGGCCGTCACGTCGGCCGGACGCGCGCCCACCACCTGATGACCGACGTCACGCGAGCAGCCGAGCGGCGCGGCGTCGATCTCCTGGCAGCCCTCCGCGACCACCCGGAGGTCAGCTCGTTGCTCGGCGACTCCGAGCTCGAGCAGTTGCTCGATCCCGGGTCGTACCTCGGTGAGGCGCCCGCGCTCGCCGAGGCGGCCGCGCGACGTCAGAGCGCGGCCGACCCGCGGCCGCGGTAGCGGGGCCGGCCGGTGGCGTCGACCCGGCATGCTCAGCCTGCGCTCGTTCCCTCGGCGAAGGCGCGAGGGAGCGTCGCGCCGACGACGTACCGCAGCTCGTCGATGGCCGTCATCTGGTAGACGCGGAAGCGGAACTCCGGGTTGAGGCCGACGGCGAGATACGCCTCCTTCCGGTCGAAGCCGAACTCCTCGACGAGCCAGGCGATGAGATGGCGTGCTGCCGCGTCCGCCGCCTTCTCGAGGGGACGACCGATGCCCACCGCGACGAGCGTGTCCGCCGTCTCGACCCGCGGCGCGGGGATCGGATGGCCGTCGACGGGCTGGACGCGCAGCTGCAGATCGGCCCGACTCTCGTTGGCGGTGCCGAAGTACTCGCCGTCGCCCTGGCACCCGTGCACGTCGCCGGCGAAGAGAAGTCCGCCGTCGTGGTAGGCCATCAGCGTCACGATCGCGCCGGGGCAGTACTCCTGCACGTCGAGGTTGCCTCCCCACGGACCCTGGCTCGCGCCGCTCGCCTGGACCTCCCACTCGGGGGCGCAGGCGAGGGTGCCGATCATGGGCCGGATCGGCCAGCGCAGGCGCTCCGAGATGAACGCCTCCTCGGGGCCCTGCTCGACCCGGACGAGGAAGTACTCCCCTGCCTCCGGGAAGCTCCGCAGGTCGCCGAGCGGCGAGAACGGCGGCTGGTTGTACGCGACCCCCCACGGTGCCAGGTCGATCGCGACGATCTCGACCTTCATGCGTGAGCCGGCACGCACCCCTTCGACGTGGACCGGCCCTCCCACCGGATTCGACTTCGAGGGCGTGTGACGCGTGTACGGGGTGTTCTCCGGCGTCGGGGGCCTGTCACCGGCGGTGAGATTGCCTGAGGACGCATCCTCGGTCTCGATCGCGAACGTCTCACCGGCCTGAACCCGGAGGGCGGGCTCGAGAGCCGCGTCCAGCCCGTAGACGAGCGCCTGGGATCGGGGAATCCGCTGCACCGTCAGAAGAACGTCGCGACGGCCTCGGTCACGGTGTAGTCGTCGTCCACGACCGGCAGCAGCCGCCACTTGTCGAACGCGGTGCACGGGTGGGAGATCCCGCAGGCGACCAGGTCGCCCACCGCCAGCTGGTCTCTGGCAGGGACGCGCACGAACGCATGCTGGTCGTTGAGCTCGAAGATCTCGAGCGAATCGACCGGACGCGGCGTCGCGTTCCTCGACACGAGATGCGGTAGAGGGAGCCCGGCGTCGAATGGCACGTCCCGCCTCCCGAAGCCGACGATCGCGAGCTCCGGCTCCGGCCGGGAGAGCACCGCGCCCCAGACCTCGAGCGCCGGCCTGAGCGCCCTTGCCAGGGGGGAGAGGTGAACGTACACGCCCTCGTCGTGGGTGACGTAGGCGCCCGGACGCACGACGACGTCGATCGGTCTCCCGAGCCAGTCGCCGACGAGGATCTCCGCCGCGCGGTCGAAGAAGGAGCTGCCGCCGGCGCTGACGATCGGCCGCTGACGGGCGGCCAGGACGCCGCGCTGCTCGAAGGCGAGCGCCACCTCCTGCAGGCGGACGAGGAAGCTGTCGACGGCGGCGAGCGACTCGGCCGACCGGTCGCTCGCGAGGCCCGCCTCGTACCCCTCGACACCGACGAGCGCGAGCTCGGGCAGAGCCTCGACCGCGTCCGCGACGGCTATGGCCTCGTCGAGCGTCCGGCACCCCGACCGCCCACCCGTGTGGCCGACCTCGACGAGAACCTGTAGCGCTCGCTCGCTGCCGACGAGCGCCGACGCCATCGCCTTCGCGCCGGGGACCGAGTCGACGAGGCAGTAGAAGTCGAACGCCGGATCCACGGCGAGCTCGTCGCGAACCCACGTCAGCGCCGCCGGCTCGACGAGCTCGTTCGCGAGGAAGACGCGGGGCACGCCGAACGCGCGGCAGACACGCACCTGGGCGACGGTGGCGACTGTGATCGCCCATGCGCCCGCGGCAAGTTGGCGCTCGTACAGCTGGGGCGCCATCGTCGTCTTGCCGTGCGGCGCGTGCAGGAGACCGTGCTCGGCGCACCACCGCGCGACGAGCTTCACGTTGTGAGCCAGGGCGGTCTCCTTGAGGACGAGCGCCGGTAGCGGCAGCGCGCCGTCGAGCAGATTCCAGCCCTGCTCGCCGACCGTGCCGACGGTCACGCCGTCGACCGCGGGGAAGCCCTTGAAGCGCCAGTCGAGCGGCTGGTCCCGGATCGCCTCCAGCCGGTCCTCGCGGATGACCGAGGTGACGAGCGGCGCGGTCACTCAGGCTCCGCCATGGTCGTCGAGATAGCGGCGCGTCCACTCGAGGTACGAGGCGGCGACCTCCGGCTCCGCGGCGAGGCCCATGTGCCCGACGCGGAACACCGGTGCATCCCCGGTCCCGATCCCGGGCGAGATCCGCATTCGGCAGGTAGCGGCCAACCAGTCGATGTAGTCCTGCATGTCCATGCGCTCGAGCGCGTAGACCGACGTGACCACGGGAGAGGCGCAGCGATCGTCGTCGATGTAGAGGCGAAAGCCGAGCTCGCGCAGCCCTGCTCGGACGAGCGATGAGGTCTCGGCGTGGCGTCGAATGAACCCGGCCAGATCCTCGAGGATGACGCCGGCAGCGGCGTTCAATCCGTACAGGGTCGAGGTCGGGATCGTCGTCGGATGGGGATGCCAGTCAGCGCTCTGCTCCCTGGCCGTGCGCCACCTCTGGAGGTTGAAGTACCAACCTCTCGGGGCGAGGTCGGACGAGGCGCATCTCTCCCAGGCGCGCTCACTGACCGCGATCGGGCTGATGCCCACCGGTGCGGCGAGACACTTGTTCGCGACTCCGACGCAGACGTCGATTCCCCATGCCTCGACCTCGAGCGGAAGCCCACCGAGAGCCGAGACGGCGTCGACGATCGTGAACAGACCGAGCCGGCTCGCCTCTGCGCAGATCTCCTCGAGCGGGTTGAAGAGCCCGGTCCCGGTCTCGTTGTGGACCACGCCGAGTGCGGTCGCCTGCTCGCGTTCTGCGGCCTCGCGGACTGCTTCCGGGCTCACGGGCTCTCCCGTCGCGAACGGCAGCCGGACGACGTCGATGCCGTTGGCTTCTGCGATCGTCGCGAGTCGCTCGCCGAACCCCCCGTTCGTCGGGACGAGCAGGCGATCGCGCGTGTTGAGGCAGCTGCGGAGCGCCACCTCGAGCCCGGCGGACCCGGGACCGAAGAAGAGGATCGTGTCGCCGGTCGTCCGGAAGATCGCGCGGAGGCGGTTGGTCGTCTCCTCGAACACCTTCACCCATTCCGGGCCGTAGTGGGGTCGCACCGGGTGGACGAGCTCGCGCTGGACCTCCGCGCCGAGCGAGACCGGGCCCGGAACGAGGAGCAGCTCCCCCGAGCTGTCGCCGAGGAGCCGCGTCGCGGTGGCGTCTCCGCTCGGGTCGTCGGCGCGGAGCTCCTCGACCGGTGCGGTGCGGTCGGCCCTCACTTGAGCGCCAGGATCATCTCGATCTCGACGGAGATCCCGTTCGGGAGCGCTCCCATGCCGACTGCGGACCGCGCATGCCGGCCGTCGTCCCCGAACACCTCGGCAAGGAGCTCTGAGGCGGCGTCGATCACGCGCGGCTGCATCCCGAATCCGGGGTCGGAGTTGACCATGCCGAGCAGCTTGACCACACGGTCGACACGGTCGAGCGTTCCGAGGACTGCCCGCGCGCTGCCGAGGGCGTTGATCATGGTCAGCCGGGCGGCTTCGCGCGCGTCGTCGACGGAGACGACGCTGTCGACCTTCCCGGAGAAGAGGTACTCCCCGTCGCGATACGGCCCGTGCCCGGAGACGAAGAGCAGGTCTCCGATCTCGACGGCAGGCACGTACTGGCCACCGGCGGGCGGCGGATCAGGAAGGGTCAGGCCAAGCTCGACAAGCTTCTGCTCGGGAGTCACTCGATTCGTCTCCTCTCGGTTCTCGCCCGGTAGCTCGCCAGCGACGTCGCGTGGAGTATCCGCTAGCGGGCCCTGCTCGTGGCCTCGCTGAGGCGGTCGCCGACGAGCTCGACGTCGTCCATCGACATGGCCTGCGGGTTGACGACCAGCATCCCGGGCTCGACGCCGACCCAGATCTGGGGATCCCCGAGACGCAGCGCGTCGGCGACTTGCGCGGGGGTCGGTCCGACCTCCGGCAGGACGACGTTCAGACAGGGCACGGGCATGCCGTGGTTCGTGCGGTGCTCCACCGACCAGCGCAGCCCGTTCCCGGTCTCGAGCCGCCCGCCGATCTCCTCGAGCGCCTCGCGCCACCGTCGCGTGTCCTCCTCGGGATCGCGGGCGACGTACTCCTCGAGCGCCACGACCAGGCCGACGATCGCCTCTGCGTTCACCTTGAACGGTCGTCCGATCGTGTTGTGGTTGGGATTCGCGTTGAGCGCGCAGGCCTCGACGAGATCGCGTCGACCGGCGACGAAGCCGGTGTTCTGCGGGCCGCCCAGGTCCTTGCCCCCGCTGAAGCAGCACAGATCCGCGCCCGTGGTCGGGAGCGTCGTCAACGCCGACGCCGGCGGCAGAGCCGGCGCCGCGTCGACGATCACCGGTACGTCGTGCGCGTGCGCGATCGCAGTCAGCTCGTCGAGCGGGAGGACGGAGTCGTCTCCGAAGGCCGCGACGTACGCGACCGCTGCGGTCCGGTCCGAGATCGCCGCCTCGAGCTCCCACGGCTCCGTCCGGTCCCGGGAGTAGCCGAACGGAACCAGCCGCGCTCCGGTGGCGCGGAGCGCATGGTCGAAGTTGCAGCGGTGCTTGCGGTGGATGACGATCTCGCTCCGCTCGCCGAGCACCTCCGGCAGCGCCGCGATTCGGGCCGGATCGGAGCCGGCGAGGCATGCCGCCGCCGCGAGCTGCCATCCGGCGGCCGCGCCCGTGGTCACGAACGCGGCCTCGACGCCGACGAGCTCGGCGATCCGCCGTCCCGCACTCACGTTCAGCTCGTTGAGGTTGACCTTGGAGCCGGCCGCCGCCCGCATTGCCTCGACGACCCGCTCGCTCAGGGGCATTCCGCCCAGGATCGTCACCGGCCCCATGCAGCTGATCGTCCGGCTCACCCCGAGCGTCCGGTACGGGCTCGCGACCTCGGACGGCGAGACGTGGTCGTCGTGCGGCGATACGCGAGGCTGCTCGATGCTGATCGCGTCGCCGGCGGCCATCACGCGAGGTCTGAAAGCGCGGCGTCGACGGCTTCCAGGGTCGCGTCGATGACGTCGTCGTCGTGCGTGACCGACAGGAACCAGGCACCGCGCTCCAGCGCGCGCACGCCGCGCTCGAGCAGCGCCGACGTGAACCGCACGTAGAGCTCGCGGTCGCTCGAGAGGCTGTCGCGATGGTCGAAGATCGGCGTCGAGCGCCCCAGGGCGAGATGGAAGATCTGCGGCCAGCCCTGCACGACGCCCGGCAGGCTGTGCTCCTCGAGCAGGGTCCGGAGGCCGTCCATGAGCCGTTGCCCGCGGCGCTCGAGCGTCGGGTACACGGAGCCGTCGCGAAGCGTCTTCAGGGTGGCCACGGTGACCGCCATCCCCACGGCCTGTCCGTTGTACGTGCCGGCGTGGACGACCTTGCCCGGTCCGCCGATCAGGTCCATGAGCTCACGTCGGCCCGCGATGCACGACACCGGGAAGCCGTTCGCCAGAGCCTTCCCGAACGTCGCAAGGTCGGGCGTCACGCCCAGCAGCTCCTGCGCCCCGCCTGGTGCGAGCCGGAAGCCGGTGATCACCTCGTCGAAGATGAGCACGGTGCCGTACGCGTTGCACGCCTCGCGGGCAGCCTCGAGGTAGCCGGGGCGTGGGGCGATCGCGCTCGTGTTGCACATCGCCGGCTCCATGATCACGCCGGCGACGTCGCGGGCCGAGAGGCGGTCGACGAGACGATCGGCGTCGTTCCACGGAAGCACCTCGAGCGAACGGATGGCGTTCACGTCCTGTCCCTTGCTGAAGGCGCCGAGCTCGCCGCCGAGCTGTGCCGCGCTCCAGGCGATGTTGTCGAGCCACCCGTGATAGTGGCCCTCGAACGCGACGATCGTGGTGCGCCCGGTCGCGGCCCGGGCGAGGCGGAACGCGGTCTCGTTCGCCTCGGTGCCCGTCGTGCCGAAGCGAACGAGCTCGGCGCAGGGGACCATCTCCACGACGAGGCGGGCGGCCTCGTACTCGATCTCGCTCTGGGCGCCGAACAGGATCCCGTCGTCGAGCTGCGCAATTGCCGCGTCGACGATCGCCTGAGGTCGGTGGCCGAGCATCATCGGCCCCATGCCGAGGTAGTAGTCGATGAGACGATGGCCGTCGATGTCGTAGAGGTAAGGCCCCTCTGCTCGTTGCACCACGAGTGGGGTGGGGCTTACTCCGAGGCGGAAGTCGCTGGTGACGCCTCCGGGCATGAGCGAGCGCGCCTGCTCGAGACGCTCGGCGGAACGCGGGAAGCCATGTTCACGACGCGTTGCAACCATCTCTGTGACGGTCTCCTCCGACGGTGTCTGACAGCGCAGCGAGAGTTCTCATGACGGAACTACGCTCTCACTAAGCGAGATCCTACGCCGACGCTCAGAGCGGATCAAGCGCTCGATCTCGCGCTCCCGCGCTCGCGACGGCGTCGCCGCGGGGGCGGCGGCAGAGAGAACGCGCGCGGTTTCACACAGGTAAACTCGCCGCGCCGTGGATGGGCTCAACGATGGTGTGGTCGTCAGCCCTGCCGCATCGGGCCGGTACACCGTCAACGCCGTCGCGAGCGCGCTCGTGATCTTCGCGAAGGTCGTCGAGGACGGCTCCACGAGCCTCGACGGTGCGGCCGCGGCGGCTGGAGTGTCGCGCAGCACCGCGTACAGGCTCCTCGCCACCCTCACGGATCTGGGACTCCTCGAGCGCATCCCCGGCGGGGGCTACATGCCGGGCCTGGAGGCCTTCCGATGGGCGAACGGCCTCCTCGAGCACTTCGGCCTCTCCAAGGTCGCGAGCCCAATCCTCCGGGAGCTGCGAGAGGAGAACGGGGAGACTGCGAATCTCGCGCTGCTCCAGGGCTCGGAGCTGATCTACGTCGAGGTGTTCGAGAGCCCGGGCATCCTGCGCACGGTCGAGAGCGTCGGCTCTCGTGTCCCGCTCCACGCGGCGGCGATCGGGAAGGCCGTCGCGGCGTTTCTCGACCCACCGACGCTCTCCCACATGCTGGAGCCGGAGCCGTACTCTCGCCTCACGCCCGAGACCCTCACGACGTGGTCGGAGCTCGAGGGCGAGCTCGGCGCCGTCCGTGAGCAGGGGTACTCGCTCGATCTCGGGAGCGTCGAGCCCGGCGTGGCGTGCGTTGCGGCCCCGATCTTCCGTGGCGGCCACGTCGCGGGAGCAATCTCGCTGTCTGGGCCACGGACGAGGCTGACCGACGCTCGGCTCGACGAGCTCGCGTCCGTGGTCTGCGAGGCCGGCGCGAAGATCACGCAGCTGCTGTCGCCGCTCACGCTCGTTCATCCCCGCACGCGGCGAAAGTGACCATCCGGGTCGCGGAGGCTTCGACGCCGTCCGAGGCCGGGGCGCCGAGGCCGAGTTCGGTCAGGTTCGGGTGGGTCACGCTGCCGGTCGGCCTGCCGGAGAGCGACTTCCGCCCGATCGTCATGTATCAGGACGAGCACATCCTCGACGTCGCCCTGCGCTCGTTCGACTCGGTCTGGGTGTGTGACCACTTCTACGGCTACCAGCGGCGGAGCGATCCGTTTCTCGAGAGCTGGACCACCCTCACCTGGCTCGCCGCCCGCTATCCGGAGGTGGAGGTCGGGCATCAGGTGCTCGGCATCGGGTACCGGAACCCGGCCCTGCTCGCCAAGATGGCGTCGACGCTGCAGACCCTCTCGAAGGGACGCTTCACGCTCGGCGTCGGTGCCGGGTACCGCGAGGAGGAGTACGTGGCATACGGCTACGAGTTCCCGAGGGCGCCGGTCCGGATCGCGCAGCTCGAGGAGGCGGTTCAGATCTGCCGCCTCATGTGGACGGAGAGCAACGCGACGTTCAGCGGCAAGCACTTCGCGATCGAGGACGCGACCTGCGAGCCGTCCCCGAGCCCCGTACCGCCGATACTCATCGGCGGCTCGGGCGAGCGGTTGCTGCTGCCGGTGGTGGGCCGCCGCGCCGACCTGTGGAACACCAACACGAAGTACGGCATGGAGGCGTTCAGGCGCCGCCGCGAGATCGTGCGCGCGAGCGCGGCGCAGAGTGGCCGTGACCCGGACGAGATCGTGCTCACGGTGACGCACGACCTGACGTTTCCTGCAAGCGCCGCGGAGTCCGCCGCCAAGCTCGCAGAGCTCCGTTCGTGGGTCGACGAGGGCGTCGGGTACTTCCTGTTCGAGGTCGGTCACGTGGACTCGACCGCGGCGATCCCCCGGTTCGTCGAGGAGGTCATGACGCCCCTCAGGGCCGAGGTCGCTGCCGCCGCTCGCTAGGTGCGCCTCGTGTCGGCGACGGAGCCGCGACGCAGTTGACACGGATCGGGCTCGCGGCATCTAATAGCGCGAGCTGAAACCATGAGTTCCTCTCTTCAAAACTCGGCCGCGAATCCGCCAGCCGTCGAGTGAGCGGTCTGACGTGCGGATAGCGGCTCTTGGCTTCTACCACGAGTCGAACACGTTCGTCGAGACTCTCACGGAGGTGGCGCAGTTCGAGGAGACCGCGTGGCTTCAGGGCGGCGAGATCACCCGCGTCGAGGGCGAGGCGCACTCGAGCATGGCCGGCTTTCTCGCAGTCGGCGAGCAGCCTGGAGTCGAGGTCGTGCCCCTGCTCTTCGTGCGCGCGACGCCGTCCGGCACCGTCTCGGCGGAGGCGTTCGACCGCATCGCCGGCGCGCTGATCGCCTCGCTCGAGCGCGATGGCCCGTGGGACGCCGTCCTCCTCGTCCTGCACGGGGCTGCGGTGTCGGAGCGCCATCAGGATGCAGACGCGGAGGTCGCTGCCCGCGTGCGGGCGGCGGTTGGCGACCGTGTGCCGATCGGCCTTGCGCTCGACATGCACACGAACCTCTCGCCGAGGCTGATCGAGAACGTCGACGTGACGACGATCTACCGCACGAACCCGCACGTCGACGCTCGCGAACGGGCCCTCGAGTGCGCGGAGATTGTCGTCCGCACGGTCCGCGGCGAGGTGCAGCCCGTGCAGGCGCTCGTCCTGGTTCCGGCGGTGATCAACATCCTGCGGCAGTTCACCGGCGAGGAGCCGATGAGCGGCATCCTCGCGGAGCTCGAGGCCGGGCTCGCACGACCCGGGATGCTGTCCGCGAGCGTCACCGAGGGATATCCCTACGCCGACGTGGCCGAGCTGGGGATGGCCGTCCTCGCGGTGCACGACGGCAGCGAGGCCGCGGCAGTCGCCGAAGCGACACGGCTCGCCGAGCAGGTCTGGCGGCGGCGCGACGGGTTCACCGGCGCGGCCGAGCCCGTCGACGACGCCCTCCGACGCGCGGCCGCCGCCGTACGCGGGCCGGCTCTGCTCCTGGACGTGGGCGACAACATCGGCGGGGGTGCCCCCGGGGATTCGACCGTCCTGCTCGAGGCCGCCCTACGTCTCGGTCTGCGCGGCCTGCTGACGATCCTCCATGACCCTGTAGCCGTCGAGATCTGCGCGCAGACGGGGGTCGGAGAGACACGCACGCTCTCCGTCGGAGGGAGGAGCGGCCCGCCGAGGCCGATCGAGGTCACCGGCCGCATCCGCTTCGTCGGCGACGGGCGGTTCGAGGAGCCGACCCCGACCCACGGGGGATTCCGTCACTTCGATCCGGGCACGACTGCCGTCCTCGACACCACCGACGGCCACACGATCGTCCTCATGAGCAAGCTCGTCGCACCGCTGAGCCTCCGCCAGCTCACGACCCTCGACCTCGACCCGACGGCCTTCGCGATGGTCGTCGCCAAGGGCGTTCAGTCCCCGCGGCCCGCCTACGAGCCGATCGCAGGCGACGTGATCATGGTCGACACACCCGGCGTGACCTCCGCCGACCTCACGAGCTTCGCGTACGAGCTCAGGCGCACGCCGCTCTATCCGTTCGAGGATGTTCCTGACTACCGACCCGAGGCGCTCGTCCTCGGTGGAAGGGGGGTAACCGGCTCGTGAGTCAGATGCCAGCACTCGTGGAGCGGCTGAGGTCGGTGTTCGTGACGACTGTCACCCCGTTCGAGGCCGACGGAGGGATCGACTACGGCCGGGTCGGCGCGAACGCCGAGTTCCTGGTCGAGTCCGGCATCGCCGTCCTCGTCCCGTGCGGTAACACCGGGGAGTTCAGCTCGCTCGGCCTCGACGAATGCAACCGCGTGACGGCCGCAACGGTCGAGGCAGTGGGGGGACGCGCCGTCGTCATCGCGGGTATCGGCTGGTCGCTTCCGATGGCGATCGAGCTGGCGAAGCATGCGTCCGAGTCGGGTGCGGACGGCGTGATGGCGCATCACCCCGTCCACACCTACATCGATCGTGAGGGGCTCCGCCGGTACTACGAGGGCCTGATCGAGGCGCTCGACATCGGGCTCGTCCTCTACAAGCGGGGGCCCGAGCTGACGGACGAGCTGGTCGGAGCGCTGGCGGAGAGCGAGAAGGTGGTCGGCGTCAAGTACGCCGTCAACGATCTCAATGCCTTCGCGAACCTCGTCCACGACTCGACGGGCGACGTCGCCTGGCTCTGCGGCACCGCCGAGCGGTGGGCACCGTTCTTCCACCTTGCCGGCGCCGTGGGCTTCAGCTCCGGCCTCGCCAACTTCGCGCCCGGGGAGAGCCTCGCGCTCTTCGAGGCGCTCGAGGCGGGGGAGTGGGAGCGGGCGATGGAGCTCCGCGCCAGGCTGGTGCCGTTCGAGGAGATCCGCCAGGCCCGCTTCAGCGGCAACAACGTCCCAGCCGTCAAGGAGGCGATGCGCAGGCTGGGCCTCTGCGAGGCTTACGTACGCGATCCGCTGCTCGAGCTCGACCCGGCGACCGCGCAACGTGTAGGCGAGATCGTCGCCGAGTGGAATCTCGACCCGGCGGCGCTCGAGGCCTGATCGTGCGGCTGCGGACGATCGGCAGGAGCGGGCTTCGAGTCTCGGTCGTCGCCCTCGGCACCGCCGACTTCGACATGCGCATCGACGAGGCCCAGTCCCGCGCGGTCCTGGACGCGGCCCTCGACGCGGGGATCAACTTCATCGACACGGCGAACGGGTACGGGAAGATCCAGGGAGCGTCGGAGGAGTTCCTGGGCCGGGCTCTGAAGGGTCGCCGCGACGACGTCGTGCTGGCGACGAAGTTCGGCTCGAATCTCGGCGACCGTTACTCGCAGGAGTTCGGCGCGCTGGCCTCTCGCCGCTACCTCCTCCGCGCGATCGAGGGCTCCCTGCGGCGCCTGCAGACGGACTACATCGACCTCTACCAGCTGCATCGGCCGGACCACATCACGCCGTTCGAGGAGACACTCGGTGCGCTCGACGACCTCGTGCGAGCCGGGAAGGTTCGCTACGTCGGCTCCTCGTACATGCTCCCGTGGCAGATCGTCGAGGCCGACTGGCAGGCGCACGACCGCAGGTTGACGCGCTTCATCAGCGCGCAGCAGCGCTACTCGCTCCTCGACCGGAAGATCGAGGCGGAGCTCGTCCCTGCCTGCCTCGCCCGCAACGTCGGGATCCTCCCGTTCTTCCCCCTCGCGACGGGGTTGCTCACGGGCCGGTGGAAGCGGGGCGAGCCGCTCCCGAAGGGAAGCCACATGGAGTTCTGCGCCAAGCTGGGGTTCGCGACCGACGAGGCCGGCGCGATCGTCGAGAAGCTGTCCGCGTTCGCGGAGGAGCGGGGCGTCTCGATGGTCGAGCTCGCGATCGGCGCGCTCGCGGCCCAGCCGGGAGTCTCGTCGATCATCGCCGGTGCCACCACTCCCGAGCAGGCCAGGGCGAATGCGGCGGCCGGCGACGTCGTCTTCAGCGAAGCCGACCTGGCCGAGATCGATCGGCTGGCCCCGACTCTACGACCGCAGCCCGAGTGAGCGGGCGGTGGCGCGGGCTGTCATGACAGGCGGCGGGGCGGCACAGTGGCCGGAAAGCATCGACCGGCTCCGCGAGGACGAGTTCCCGCTCACCCGCTCGTGGGCGTACCTGAACCACGCCGCGACCGGCCCGCTGCCTGCGGCGCACCTCCGGGCCGCGCATCGATTCCTCGACGAGACGAGCACGACGCGCCCGGTGATCACGCTGGTCGACTTCGCGATCAAGGCCGACGAGGTGCGCGGCCTCGCGGGCTCGCTCCTTGGGTGCCTGCCCGAGGAGCTCGCGATCCTCTCGAGCACGACCGAGGGGTTGGCGCTCGTCCCGCTCGGGCTCGACTGGCGAAGCGGCGACGAGGTCGTGCTCTACGAGCGCGAGTACCCCAACCTCGTCTACCCGTGGCTCCAGCTCCGGAAGAAGGGGGTGCGGATACGGTTCGTCCCCGATCGCGGCAACCGCTTCGAGCTCGACGAGCTCCTCGACCTCCTTACCGAGCGCACGCGAGTCGTCTCGCTGAGCCTCGTCAACTTCGTCTCGGGCTTCAGGGCGCCGGTCGAGGCGATCGGGCGCGCGTGTCGGGAGCGCGGGATCTGGCTCGTGGTGGACGCGATGCAGGCGGCGGGTGTCATTCCCGTCTCGCCGGCCGACCTCGGGGCGGAAGTCGTCGCCGCAGGGGGGTACAAGCACCTGCTCTCGGGCTACGCGGTCGCGCTCTGCTACTGCTCGCCGCGCGCCCGCGCCGAGCTCGACATCCCTGCGCCGGGCTGGGTGGGAACGACCCGGTTCACCGCCAACCACGACGTCCTCGACTACGAAGGGACGTCGTTCGCCGCAGGCGCGCGGAGATTCGAGCCGAGCGTCCCGAGCCTGTCGGGCCTCTGGGGCGCGGCCGAGAGCCTGCGGCTGCTCGTGGACGCCGACCCGCGCCGGATCGAACGCCACGTCCACGGCCTCCTCGACCACCTGATCGACGAGCTCCGGGACCGGAGCTACACGATCCACAGCTCGCTGGATCCCGCGGAACGGTCGACTCTGCTGAGCGTCTCGCCCCCGGCACCGCTCGATCACGCGGCGCTGCAGGTGGCGCTCCACGAGCGCCGCGTCGCGATCTCGATTCGCGAGGGCGCGATCCGCGTCTCCCCACACCTCTACAACACGGCGTCCGACATCGAACGCCTGCTCGCAGTCCTTCCCTGACGCCGCAAGGAGGCGGTCCACCATGACCGATACGGGACCTGAGTCGTCAGACCTCGTCTGTTTCGTCGCCGAGACAACACTGGTCGACACCCACGAGCACCTCGTCAAGGAGCACGACTTCCTCGAGGCGCGCTGGGACGTTCTGACCGCGATCTTCAACCCGTACGTCACCCACATCCTCGTCGTCGCCGGAAGCTCGAAGGAGGACGTGGACGCCCTGCTCAACCCGGACGCAGGGAGCATCGACGAGCGGTTCGAGCGCATTCGCCCGTCGTGGGAAGCCTGCAAGCACACGGGCTACGGCGAGGCGGTCAGGGCGACCGCGAGGATCCTCTTCGAGATCGACGAGATCACGACCGACAGCCTGCTGGGTGTCGCCGAGCGCACGCAGGCGCTCCAGCAGCCCGGCGAGCGGCTGCGCGTGCTCCGCGAGGTGGCGAACCTCGACCACGTCCAGATCGACGACTGGAGCTTCGTCTGCGAGCCCGATGCCTCCGGGCCGGAGTTCTTCCTCTACGACCTGGGGCTGAACTGGCCGATCAGCGGTCGGATCGACGTCGAGGACATCCTCAGTGCGACCGGTGTCGAGGTACGCGATCTCGCGTCGGTCGAGGAGGCGCTGCAGACCATGTTCGCCTCCTATGGGCCGGCCGCGATCGCAGTCAAGTCCCAGCACGCCTACCAGCGGACGCTCGCGTGGGCCGAACGGGACCGGGCCGACGCGGCGCGGGCCGTCGACGCGCTGCTCTCAGGACGCGGAAGCGAGCAGGACGGCCTCTGCGCCGGGGACTGGATCTGGGCGCGCGCCGTCGAGCTCGCGATCGAGCACGACCTGCCCTTCAAGCTCCACACCGGCCTCTACGGGGGAGCGGGCAACGACATGCCCGTCGAGCGGATCCGGCCCGGGCAGCTCTCGCCGCTCCTCGTGCGCTATCCGGAGGCCCGCTTCGTGCTGATGCACATCGCGTACCCGTACGACGCCGAGCTCGTCGGTGTCGCCAAGCACTTCCCGAACGTCTGGGTCGACCTCTGCTGGGCGTGGTCGCTCGATCCCCATACCACCTGCGACCTCGTCCGCCGCTTCCTGCACGCAGTGCCGACGAACAAGCTCTTCGCGTTCGGGGGCGACGACCGCTGGCAAACGAACATCGTCGGCGACGCATGGCAGGCCCGGCGGTGGCTGGCGCGCGCCCTCGAGGCGGAGGTCGCCGAAGGCGACCTGACGGAGCGCGAGGCGATCGACGTCGCGCGCCGCCTCATGCACGACAACCAGTACGCGTGCTTCGACCTCGACGGGACGCGAAGCGCGGTGCTGGAGCGTCTCGTCGCCGCGTCATGACGACATGTTGTCCGTCGTCTCCGCCGTCGGCGCTGCGCGAGGGAGACAGGTCTTGACAGTCGCGGCTCCTCCCTGAGAAACTCGATTTCTTGCTGTTGAAACTCCCGTCATCCCGTCAGGGCGCGTCTGTGGCTCACGCGCCTTGACCCTCATCGAATCGAGGTCGGTGGAGGCAATGCATCTCTTCAATCGCAAGACAGCACGCCGTGGAGGCGTGGCCCTCTTCACTGTGAGCGCGGTCGTAGTACTCGTCGCGGCCTTCGCGGTGTCCGGCGCCACCGGCGCCACGCCGCAGCCGAAGGCCGCGAAGGATCAGTCGTTCACCTACGCGATCAACATCGTGCCCATTCTCGATCCCGCGTTCTTCGGGACGAACGCGACCTGGACGATCCAGGACAACCTCTTCGTGAGACTCACGGTCGCCGACCCGAAAACGCATCTCGCATCGCCGTCGCTGGCGACCTCCTGGAGCTCGTCGAACAACAACACCGTCTGGACCTTCAAGCTCAGGCGCGACGCGAAGTTCTCCGACGGCAAGCCGATCACCGCCGCGGACGTGAAGTACTCGCTCACCCGGGCGTTCACCCCGGTCGACGCGGGCCAGATGCAGGCCCTCGGGGTGACGAACCAGTTCCCCCAGGGCTTCATCATCATCCCGGACGTCCTCGGGGCTCAGGAGGTCGCGACCGGCAAGGCGACCGCCATCTCGCCCGACGCGATCAGGGCACCGTCCAGGTACAGCATCAGGATCACCCTGGCCCAGCCTCGCAACGATCTGCCGCAGCGCCTCGCCAATCCGGCCCTCGGGATCGTGCAGCAGGCGAACGTCGCGACCTCGAGCGCAGCCACCCCCTGGTGGTACAACCCGGTCACGAGCGGGCCGTTCAAGATCACGGCGTTCTCCGCGGGGACGTCGCTCACGCTCGCGCCGAACGCCAGCTACTTCGGCGACAAGCCGGTCCTCAAGCGCGTCGACGTCAGCATCATCCCGAATCTCCAGACCGCCGCGATCGCCTACCAGTCGGGAAGTGTGGACTTCTTCAAGACGGTCTACTCCGACGTGAACAACCTCGCGAGTAGCGGCTACAAGGACCAGCTGCGCGCATACGCCGACAACGCCGTCTCGGTTCTGTTCATCAACACGGTCGGGCCGACTGCCAACCCGAACGTCGTCAGGGCGCTCACGCTGGCACTCGACAAGAAGACCGTTGCTCAGACCGTGCTCGCCGGCCTCCCCCGGGTGGCGCTGACCTTCACGCCGCCGCAATGGCCCGGGTACTCGGCGAAGGGCTACAAGCCGATCACCTTCGATGCCGCCGCCGCCAAGGCGGAGCTCGCCAAGTCGGGCCTGAACCCCTCCAACATCACGATCCGGATGACCTATTCGGGCAGCCAGGATCCCCGGGCGGCGCAGGCGATCGCGCAGATGTGGCAGCAGACGCTCGGCATCAACGTCCAGATCCTCACGACGGCACCGCCGGCGAATGCCTCCCCCGACCAGGCGGTCAACATGATGCTCCAGGCGCAGGGCCCGACCTTCGTCACTCCCTGCTCGATGGTGCAGCGGATCAAGGACATCCTGATCACCGGGGCAGGAGCGAACAACGTCAACGTCCAGCCGAACACGGCGATCCAGCCGGCGCTCGACAACGCGCTGAACGCTTGCTACCAGTCATCCGCGGCGGAGGTCTGGGCCAAGGTGATGGCCATCGAGACGATGAACCAGCAGACCCAGGTGTTCATCCCGGTGCTGTGGAACCTCGACTACTTCCTCGTCAAGCCGTACATCAAGGGTCTCAGGCTCGGCCCGTACTGGAACATCGGGAACCTGAGCAAGGTGTGGATCGCAGAGCACTAGCTGAAACCCCCTGGGACGCCGTGAAGGGGGCCTGATGTCGATCGGGCCCCCTTCGTTCCCGCCGATCTGCTCGCTCGAAAAGCAACCCGTCCGCCAGCCAACGGTCGTGTCATCTGGAGGAGGCCCGCATTGAACCTCGCCGAGGCGAATCAGCAACCGCTCGATCTGGTCATCGTCAACGGAACTGTCGTCGACGGTACCGGCGCTGCCCGTTACCGCGCCGATGTCGGCGTGATCGGCGACTCGATCGTCGAGATCGGCGAGCTCGCGGACCGACAGGCGGAGCGCGTCGTGGACGCCGAGGGCCTGACGGTGGTGCCGGGCTTCATCGACCTCCTCCACAACGGCGACATGGGCGTCCTGCAGTCCCCCAGCGTCGACATGGCACGCACGCAGGGCATCACGACGGCGCTCGTCGGCCTGTGCGGCGTGTCGATGGCCCCGGTCCCCGAGTCGCCCGAGGTCCGGGAGCAGGTTCGCCAGCACGCGTTCTTCAAGACGGGCCCGCACGACTACGAGTGGCACTGGAACTCGGTGGGCGAGTACCTCGACGCGGTCGACGGGGCTTCAGCCGTGAACGTCGCTACCTGCGCCGGATTCGACAACATCTGGTTCGCCGTTCGGGGCTTCGACATGACGCCGCCGTCGAGCAAGGAGCTCGCGCGCATGCGCGATCTCGCCCGGGACTCCATGGACGAGGGGGCGATCGGGATGTCGCACGGCGCCGGCGCGGCGTCGTCGTGGTCGACCCACGAGGAAACCGTCGAGGTCGCGAAGGGAATCGCCGAACGCGGCGGCTGGTACCTCTGTCACCAGCGGCGAGTGGACGACGGAGACCCGTTCTCCTGGGTGCGCGAGGGGATCGCCGTTGGCGACGAGTCGGGGATGCCGATCCACTTCGTGCACTTCAAGAGCATCTATACGGACACCCACGGCCGGGAGCGCGAGTTGGTGGAGGTGGTCCACGAAGCCCGCGCTCGCGGCAGCGAGGTCAGCATCGGCAGCTATCCGTACGCCTCGGGCGGCGGAGGCTTCCGGGTGATCAAGTGGGCCGAGGAAGGCGGGCCCGACGAGACGCGCAGGCGGCTCCGCGACCCCGAGATCCGCAAGCGGATCGTGGAGGACGGCAACTCGATGTGGGCGTGGGACACGTGGGTGACCGGGGTTCGCAGCGAGGAGAACAAGTGGATGGAGGGTCGCTTCATCCAGGACATCGCGCGCGAGGCCGACATCAGCCTCGGCGAGGTCGTGGCCCGGATCGTCGAGTTCGACTACGGTGCCCAGCACGTCCACTTCCACGGGGGTGACCACGGGCTGGACACGATCATGCAGGACGAGGGTCATGCCGTCGGCAGCGACGCGATCTACTACGGCACGAGGTGCCATCCGCGGTGCTACGGCACCTACGGTCGTTACCTCGGCCACTATGTGCGCGAGACGGGGACGCTGTCGTTCGAGGAGTGCATCCGCCACATGACGTCGAATGCCGCACGCGTGGTCGGTCTCACCGACCGCGGCGAGCTCGCTGTCGGCAAGAAGGCCGACATCGTGATCCTGAACGAGCAGACGGTGGCGGATCGAGCGACGGACGAGGACCCGGCACGCACGCCGGTCGGCTTCATGCACGTGATCGTCAACGGGAGGCTCGTTCAGGAGGACGGCGCGTTCACCGGTGAGACGCCGGGACGCGCCCTTCGGCGACAGGACGCATGATCCGGCAGCTGCCCGTCCGCCTCGTGTCGCTGGCCGTGGCAGCCTTCGTCGGTGCGTTCGTCACCTTCGTGCTCGGCTACTACGGCCCCGGAGACCCCGTCCGGAACATCCTCGGCCTCGACTTCGGGACGGCGCACGAGGCTGCCGCGCTCCGTCACACCTATGGCCTCGACCGGCCGATCTTCGTGCAGTTCGGGGACTACATGTGGGGCGCGCTCCACGGAGACCTCGGCACCTCGTGGCAGCGCGGACGGCCCGTCTCGATGCTCGTCACCCAGGGGCTCGGCATCACCCTGCAGCTTGCTGCGGCGTCGATCCTGCTGATGATCGTCGTCGGGATCCCGCTTGGCCTGATCGCGGCCCTGAACCACAACCGGCTCGCAGACCGTGGCATCGTGATCTCGTTCATCGTCCTGCATGCGATTCCGCCGTACGTGCTCGGCCCGCTCCTGCTCGTCATCGGCGTCCTCTGGTTGGACGTCGTCCCGGTGACCGTCGGTTGGCCGGGCCTCTTCGACACGAGGGCGATCATCCCCGTGCTGACGCTCGTGCTCGGACCGCTCGTCTTCATCATCCGCCAGACGCGCAACTCCGTGCTGGAGGTGCTCGGCGAGCAACACATCGTCACCGCCCAGGCCCTCGGCCTTCCGACGAGGGTCGTGCTCATGCGGCACGTCCTGCCGAACGCGGCCGGCCCCGTCATCAGCCAGCTCGGGCTTGCCGTCGGCGGCCTGCTCGCGGCCACCGTCTTCGTCGAGAGCATCTTCAACATCCCGGGCTACGGGAGTCTGCTGTTCGGCTCGGTCCAGACTCAGGACTACCCGCTGCTCGTGGGATCGACGATGGTCGCGATCGTCTTCATGTCGATCGTCTTCCTCGTCACCGATCTCCTCCAGTCGCTCTTCGACCCCCGGATCAAGTGGCGCTGACGGCGACGACGACGGCCGACGTCGAGGCTCCACTCCCGGGCTCCTACGCGGGCGGCGGCCTGCTGCGCGACGGCTGGCGCCGGCTGCGGCGCGACAAGATGGGGATGATCGGCCTGACGATCACGGCGCTCTTCGTGGTCATCGCGCTCGTCGGGCCCTTCTTCGCCCCCTACGACCCGAACGTCGGAAACTTCTCGGAGATCAACCAGGGGATCTCGTGGAGCCATCCGCTCGGCACGGACGACCTCGGGCGGGACATGCTGAGCCGCATCCTCGCCGGGATGCGGACCGGCCTCATGGTCGCCACTTTCGTCACAGTGTTCTCGCACCTGATCGGGATCACGCTCGGCTCGATCGCCGGTTACTTCGGCGGAATCCACGACACGATCATCGGCCGGCTGATCGACTTCACCGCGGCGTTCCCGACGCTCCTGCTCGCGGTGTTCGTCGCGGCGACCGTCGGGCCGTTCATCGATCGCCTGCTGACGGGGCAACCCGACTCGAGCGCCACGCTCGAGTACGTCGTCGTGTGCGCGTCGTTGAGCCTCGTCCTCTGGGAGGGATCCGCGCGCCTGATGCGTGGTGAGCTCCTCTCGCTCCGGGAGCGCGAGTTCGTGCTGGCGGCCCGGGCCGAGGGCGCAAAAGGGCGCTGGATCATCTCCAAGCATCTCTTCCCCAACGCGGCCGGACCGCTGATCGTCTCCGTCAGCCTCACCTTCGGCGGCGCGCTGCTGTTCGAGGCGGCACTGAGCTTCCTCGGCATCGGCATCCGCCCTCCGCAGGCGAGCCTCGGGGGGATGATCAACGAGTATCTGAACCAGTGGCGCTACCACCCGAGGCTCGTTCTCGCACCGACGTGCGTGCTCGCGATCGTGCTCGTGGCGATGAGCCTGCTGGGAGACTCGATCAATGACGCGCTCGATCCGCGACGACGTCGGTGAGCTCGCCGCCGGTCGGGACGGCCTGCGCGAGGTCCCGCCGCTGCTGAACGTGAACGACCTCGTCGTGAGCTTCGGCAGCGGCGTGTCAGGGGTCCAGGCGGTCAACGGCGTGAGGTTCACGCTCGGCGCGGGCGAGTCGTTGGGCTTCGTGGGCGAGTCGGGCTCGGGGAAGAGCGTCACCGCCCTGTCGATCATGGGGCTCCTCCGGGGGGCGGAGGTCTCCGGGAGCATCCAGCTCGATGGTCGAGAGCTGATGGGACTCAAGACCCGGCAGCTGCGGTCGGTGCGGGGCAAGGAGATCGCGATGATCTTCCAGGACCCGATGAGCTCGCTGAATCCGATCCAGAAGGTCGGCCGGCAGATCAGCGAGGTCCTCGAAACGCACGCCGGGATGTCTCGCGGTGAAGGCAGGAAGCGGGCGATCGAGCTCCTGGAGCTCGTGGGCATACCCCGGGCGAGCAGCCACGTCGACGACCTGCCCCACGAGTTCTCAGGCGGAATGCGTCAGCGCGTGATGCTGGCGATGGCGGTGAGCTGCGGGCCGAAGCTGCTGATCGCCGACGAGCCGACGACGGCGCTGGACGTCACGACGCAGGCCCAGGTGCTCGCTCTCCTGCGCCGTCTCAAGCAGGAACTGCAGATGGCGGTGATCATCATCTCGCACGACTTCACCGTCATCGACGAGATCGCTGAGCACGTAAACGTGATGTACGCGGGGCGCATCGTGGAGACGGGCCAGCTGGACCGCGTCGTGCGCGAGCCGTGGCATCCCTACACGCAGGGCCTGCTCCGATCGGTGCCGAAGCTCGACTCCCGCCGGCGCCGGCGGCTCGGCTTCATCCGCGGCAGTCCGCCGAGCCCGTTCGCGCTGCCACCCGGGTGTGCGTTTGCAGCGAGGTGCGAGCACGTGCTCGAGGCCTGCCGCAACGAGGTGCCGCCCGCGCGCAGCATCCACGACGGCTACTCGCTCTGCTGGCTCGAGCACCGTCCCTCGGCTGCGGAGGTCGCCGAGGAGGCGCCGGAGCACGCGACACCCGAAGGCACGTCGCCGTCGGTCGACAAGCCGCTCCTCGTCCTCGACCGGCTGGGGGTGACGTACGAAAGCGGCGGCACCAGGCTGAGCCGCAGTCGGCGGCAGCCGGTTCGCGCGGTCGCCGACGTGAGCTTCGAGGTCTTCGAGGGAGAGACGCTCGGCCTCGTCGGCGAGTCGGGGTCCGGCAAGAGCACGATCGGCAGGGCGATCCTCCGGCTCGCGCCGATCACGACGGGCAGGATCGAGTTCGACGGCCGGGATGTCGCGGTCATGCAACCCAAGGACCTCCGGGAGCTCGCCGAGCACGTGAAGATCGTGTTCCAGGACCCCGTCGCGAGCCTCGACCCCCGGATGACGGTGGCCAATCTCGTCGGCGAGCCGCTGCGGATTCGGGGCGTGAAGGACAAGGAGCGCCTCGCGCGCGTACGCGAGGTGCTCGACCTCGTCGGCCTGGGCGACCACTTCCTCGGCCGCTACCCGCACGAGCTGTCCGGCGGCCAGCGGCAACGGCTCGGGGTCGCGCGCGCCCTCGTGCTCTCGCCGAGGCTGATCATCTGCGACGAGCCTGTCTCGGCGCTCGATGTCAGCGTGCAGGCGCAGGTCGTCAACCTCTTCCAGGACCTGAAGGAGAAGCTCGACCTGACCTACCTCTTCATCTCGCACGACCTCCGGATCGTCCGCCAGATCGCCGACCGCATCGCGGTGATCTACGACGGCCAGCTGCTCGAAGTCGCGACGACCGACGAGCTCTTCGCGAACCCGCGCCAGCCGTACACGCAGCTCCTGCTCGCGTCGGTGCCGGAGTCGCCGATCCGCGACCGGTTGAAGGCGTTCGAGACGCCGGCACTCGAAGGAGTGACCCGGGCGGACGTCGCCGGCTGCGCGTTCGCGGCGCGCTGTCCGATCGCACGGGAGGTATGTCTGGTCGAGCGGCCTCCGCTCGTCGCCGTGGCGCCGGGCGCGCACGTCGCCTGCCACTTCTGGGAGGAGACCGCCGCGCCGGCGCCGCAGGCAGAGTCCACCTTCGAAGGAGCATCGGTGTGACGCACGGCGCGAGCAACTCGCCGACCGCGGCCCCCGCCGGCTATCTCGCCCGGCTCGAAGAGCAGCGCGATCGCTGCGTCGAGGCGCTGCGCCTGCTCGTCGAGGCGGAGTCTCCGAGCGGCGACCCCGAGGCTCTCGCGCGCTGTGCGGACGTCCTGGCGACGCTCGGCACCGAGCTCCTCGGCCGACCTCCGTCGCGGCACGACGTCGACGGAGTCCCGTGCCTGCGCTGGGAGGCGAGCGGCGAGGCCTTCATCGGCCTGATCGGCCACTTCGACACCGTCCATCCGCTGGGAGGGCTTGCCGAGAACCCGTTCCGGATCGAGGACGGCTGGGCCTTCGGACCCGGCATCTTCGACATGAAGGCCGGGATCGTGCAGGGCCTCGCCGCGCTCTCGCTGGTCGGCCTCGAGGGCGTCACCGTCCTGCTGACCGCCGACGAGGAGCTCGGCTCGCGCCACTCGCGGCCCCTGATCGAGGAGCTCGCCAGGCAGGTCGAGGTCGTGCTCGTGCCGGAGCCCTCCTTCGACGGCGCGCTCAAGATCGCGAGGAAGGGCGGCGCGACGTTCGTGATCGAGGCGCACGGCAAGGAGGCCCACGCGGGCCTCGAGCCGGAGGACGGCATCAACGCGACGCTCGTCATGGCCCACGCGGCGATCGCCGCTGCCGCCCTGTCCGACGAGACGCACGACACCACCGTGACGCCGACGGCTGCGTCGTCGAACGGGGAGGCGAGCAACATCGTCCCCGGCTCCGCGCGCCTGCACGTGGACGTCCGGGCCTGGGCGCCGGCGGAGCTCGAGCGCGTCGAGGCCGGCCTGCGTGCCCTCGAGCCGGCGATCCCCGGCGCGCGGCTCGAGGTCGTTCTCGTGACGCAACGCGTTGGCATGGAGGAGGAGCAGAGCCGGCCGCTGTTCGAGCTGGCTCAGCGTGTCGCGCGCCGGGAGGGGCTCGGCGAGATCACCGGCGCCGCGGTCGGAGGAGGGTCGGACGGTTGCCTGACGGCGGCCGTGGGCACCCCGACGCTCGACGGCCTCGGCGCGGTCGGCGAGGGAGCGCACACGCAGAACGAGCGCATCCGCATGCCGGAGCTCCTTCCCCGGGCCGCGCTCGTCGCGGCGCTCGTCGAGGAGCTTCGCCTCCTGCGCGCGCAAGAGCCCGGGCTCGATGCGCTGCTTCGGGGAGTGCGGTGACCGTGCTTCGCGTCGGCATCGTCGGAGCGGGGCGGATGGGGCGGGTGCACACGACGGCCCTCTCCGAGCATCCCGGCGCGGAGGTCGTCTGCATCTGCGACACGGAGGCATCCCAGGCGCATCGGCTGGCGGACGACTTCGGGGTCGAGAGGACGACGGACAACGCCGCGGAGCTGATCGCGATCGCCGACATCGACGCGGTCGTCGTCGCGACGCCCTTCGACACGCACTTCGAGCCGACCGTCTCCGCGCTGCGCGCCGGCAAGCACGTCCTCGTCGAGAAGCCGCTCGCGACCCTTCCCGACGAGGCCCGGACGATGGCGGACGAGGCCGCCCGCGCCGGACGCGTGTTGATGACCGGCTTCAACCTGCGCTACGAGCCCCGGTACCGGATGGTGAAGGACTGGCTCCGAGCGGACGATCGCGGCGAGATCGTGTCGATGTACCTGAGCCGGGTTCGACCGGTGCAGGAGCCGCTCGTCTCGGACATCGCGTTCGAGAACGCGAGTCACGATGTCGACGTCGCCCTGTGGCTCAGCGGCCGGCGGATCGAGCGCGTGTTCGCCCTCCAGAACCGCCGCACTCCGGCAGAGCTGCCCCGGGGCTTCTACGCCCTGGCCCAGTTCGCCGGTGGGACCGTCGCGACGTTCGAGGTTGCCTGGCTCGTGCCGCCGGCGGCACGGCAGGAGCGAGGCGACCAGCTCGAGCTGATCGCCGAGGCCGGGATAGCGAAGATCGACGTCTCGGATCCCGGCATCGTGTTCTGGCAGAGCGACGGGCGCGCCTCCCGCGACCCGATCCTCGACCCGAACTCGGCGAGCCCGATCTCGCTCTCGATGCGGGCCGAGGTCGAGGACTTCGTCCGCGTCGTCGGCGGTGACACGTCGAGGTGCGAGGCGTCGCTCGCCGACGCCGTCCACGCGGTCGAGGTGGTCACCGCGATGGTTCAGTCCGCCGAGACCGGATCGCCGGTGAGCTTGTGAGGAAGGTGCGTCGACCGTGCAGCTGACCTCCGAGATCCACCTCGTCGGCAGCGGGCGCAACGGCCTCGGCCTCAGCGACCCGTACGACTGCAACGTCTACCTCGTCGACGGCGGCGCCGACGCCGCGCTCATCGACGCGGGAGGCGGGTACGACCTGAAGCCGCTGCTCGACGAGATCGCGCGAGGCGGCGTCGCCCTCGAGCGCATCGGGCACATCCTGCTCACGCACAAGCACGCCGACCACTCGGGCGCAGCGGCCGAGCTGCAGCGCCTGACCGGGGGCCGGGTCTACGGCTCACCCGCGACCGCGGCGGCGGTCGGCGACGCGGAGGCCTTCAACAAGGGGCTGGAGCGGGCACGGAACGCCGGGACCTATCCGGCGGACTACGTGTTCCAGGGCGTCGAGGTGGACACCGTCGTGAGCGACGGCGACGTCGTCGGCGTCGGCTCGCTCGAGCTGCGGGTGGTCGACACGCCGGGCCACTGCGCCGGCCATTGCTCGTTCGTGATGGCGTCGACGCACGGCACGTGCCTCTTCTCGGGCGACGCGCTCTTCCCCGGGGGAGCGATCATGCTGCTCCCGATCGCGGACTGCTCGATCCCCGAGAGCCTCGCGTCTGTCGAGGCGCTGGCCGCCCTGCAGGTGGACGCGCTGCTGGCAGGCCACCAGGCGCCCATCCTCTCGGGCGGCGCTCGTCACGTTCAGTCGGCCCTCGATCGGATCCGACAGGGACAGCTCCCGATCCAGCTCATGTAGGGCGGAGCGCGATGACGACGCCTCCTTCTCCCCTGTTCACGACGGTGTCGCTGGCGCACGCGTTCAACGCCTCTCGCAGCGATCTGCCCGAGCGGCTGCACCCGCCGCCGCGCTACGGGACGACGTACGGGCAGCAGACGATCCGCGCCCGCCGCGGGCCTCTACCACCGCCACCCCTTCACGACCCCGCCGAGCCGCATGAGCACTGACCCCGGCGAGCGGGTGACCCGGGCGGACGTCGAGCGCGCCGCGGAGCGGCTGCGTGGCCTCGTGCGCCGGACACCGCTGCTCGAGCTCGAGCCGGAGGCCGGCCGGCCGCGGGTCGCGCTGAAGCTCGAGTGCCTCCAGGCATCCGGCTCGTTCAAGCTGCGCGGCGCGACGAACCGCATCCTCCTCGACGAGGGTCGCCACAGGCGCGTCGTCGCGAGATCGGGGGGCAATCACGGCATCGCCGTGGCGCACGCGTGCCGGCGGCTCGGGCTCGCAGCGGACGTCTTCGTCTCCGAGAATGCACCGGCTCACAAGGTGCTGGCGATCGAGGCCGCAGGCGCGCAGGTGCACCGTCCCGAGGGCCCGGAAGACGACGCGACCGCGCGTTGCCTGGACTTCGCCGAGCGCCATGACGCCCTGTTCGTCCACCCGTTCGACGACCCGGCCGTGGCCGCGGGGCAGGGAACAGTGGGCCTCGAGATCCTCGAGCAGTGTCCCGACGTGACGCACGTCGTCGTCGCCGTCGGTGGCGGCGGGCTCGCGACGGGAACGGCGCTCGCCCTGGACGGAGCGGCGCAGATCGTGCCGGTCGAGCCGGTCCTGTGCCCGACGCTCGCTTCCGCCCTCGAGGCCGGACGTCCGGTGCCGGTCGAGGTCGGCGGCGCGGCCGCCGATGCGCTCGGCTCACCGCAGCTCGGCGATCTCGCCTACTCGGTGCTCTCGCCGCTCGTTCGAGGCGTGACCCTCGTCGGGGAGGACGAGATCCTCGCCGCGCAGCGGTCGCTCTGGGAGACCTACCGGCTGGCCGTCGAGCCGGCTGCCGCGTGCGCGTGGGCGGGTGTCCGCGGGGAAGGGTTGGATCTTGGGGCGGGCGCGCGCATCGTCGTCGTCGCGTGCGGCGGGAACCTCGACCTGGCCGCGCTCGCGGACGCCAGTCCTTGACGAGGTGTCGGCAGGCGGTTAGCCCGCGATTGTGAGTTTGGCGCGTGTGTGTTCGATGACGGCGTCGGTGAACACGGTGGTCGTCGCGTCGCCGCCGAGGTCGGCCGTGCGGATTCCTGCTGACACGGTCTCGAGGCATGCCTCTCGTATCGCGCGCCCGGCGTGCTTCTCGTCGAGGTGGCCGTAGGCGAGGAGCGCTGCGCCGGCGAGGATCATCGCCATCGGGTTGGCGACGTCCTTGCCGAGGAGGGCGGGGGCGGTTCCGTGGGCCGCCTCGGCGATCAGCGCGCGTGGTTCGAGGTCGTCGTCGAAGGCGACGACGAGCGACTCGGCGCCGGCGATCGAGCCGAACAGGGGCAGTACGAGGTCGGAGAGGAGGTCGCCGTCTCGGTTGAGCGCCGGGATGACGAGCGGGTCGCCTGCCGCCGCGATCAGAAGGGCGAAGGTCGCGTCGATCAGGTGCGGTTCGTAGGGGACGTTCGGATGCCGAGCCGCCGCCGCGTCCATCTCCTCCTTGAGCATCGCCTCGTAGGAGGGGCTGACGGTGTACTTGGGGCCGCCGAAGACCTTCGCGTCGCTGTCGAGCGCGAGGCGGAACGAGAATTCGGCGACGGTTCGGCAGACTCGTCGCTCGATCCGCTCGGTGCGGAAGGCGACCTCGTTGTCGCCGTCGCCCTCGCGCCATTCCTCTGCGCCGTAGGCGTCCCCGACTGCCATGCGGACGACGGAGATCGGTGCGTGCACGCCTCCGAGCGGGATCACGCCCGGGATCCGGCGGCCGGTCCTGACGATCACGCTGGCGTCGATCCCCTCGCGCAGGATCCTGTTCGGCGAGCCGACATCGCCGGGTTCCTCGGGGGTGATCGTCGCTGCCTTCAGTCCGCGGCCATGAGTCGCGACGGTGGCCGCGGCCTCGTGCACGACGTCGTTTCCGGTTCGTCGGCGGTTCTCGAGCGACAGGTCGAATCTGTCGAGGCCGAGCTCGATGCCGATCACGTCGGGTCGAAGGACGCGGAGTGCTTGCTCGAGCAGCTCCTGACCGGTCTCGTCGCCTTCGAGCACGATGATCGACCGGTCGCGCACGCTCGATCTCCCTTCGGTCAGCCGACGGGCGGCGGCGTTTGCTCGAGACTTGCCGCCAGCGCAGGATCCCAGTCGCACGTCGTGCACGCATGGAGGGCGACCGAACGGCAGAACTCGAGCGCGACCTCGTGCGGGCTCGGGCCGGCGCGAACGTCGTCCCAATCGAGGACGTACAGGCCGAACTCTTCCTCCCAGCGCGTGCCCGCCGGCGGGAGAGCCGCCGCCCCGAAACCCTCCGGAGCCGGGTGTGTGTACGCGTAGAAGGCCGGGCGGGGGTAGCGCCGATCGCCGGGCCACCACCCGACGGCGATCTCCTGCGCGTCCATCGAGTTACGGGTGATGAAGTCCTTGGCCGGCGGCTCGGCTGCCAAGCCCGAGAAGAGGCTGACCGCGAGGTCGAATGACCCCCACCAGGCGTTGACGCGTGTCGAGCGGCCGCGGTAGGGGGCGCGGAAGGCCGCGAGCACAACAGCGGCTTGCGTGGCCGCGGCGAAGTAGGCGGCGACGTCGACCGGCTCGTACGTCGCGTGCTCATCGTCCTCGTCGAGCGGCGTCGACCACGGCACTTCCCGCGGCGTCGGATCGATCTGGACGGCGCCTGCAAGCCTCGCGACCGCTGCCAGCAGTTCCCGCGTGACCGCGCCCACGGCCCGGTCGGGTGTGAGCGCAACGTGTTCGACGCGCCCGTCGGAGTGCTCGACCACCACCTCGTGGGTCCGCAGGTCGAGCACGACGACGAAGGCCCCCGAGCCGTCCGGTGCCGGCAGCGGACGCGTTTCCCAGCCGCGAGCACTGAGGCCGAGCGCCCCGTGCTGGAGCTGTGGCTCGGGCGGCGCGAGCGCCACCGCGAGCTTGCCCAGAACCTGAGCATGCGCATGAAGGGTGTCGCAGGTCGCCTCCCACGCCTCGAATGGAAGGGGTGGCCATGCGTCGGGCATGAGGCGCACGCTACCGGGAGGGCCGTGGATGTGGCCCAACGAATCAGTTCATCAAGGGCCGCCCTGCCGACCTCCGTTTTCAGTCGCGATGCGCAACGGGGAGGGCCCGCAGGCCCTCCCCGGTTCTGTCGTCGGTGTGGCTGAGTATCTAGGCGAGCCTGCCTGCCGCCTTCAGGACCTCGCGGACATGCGCCGGGGTCATTGGGCAGGCGCGGATGCGCACGCCGGTCGCGTCGAAGAATGCGTTCGCGATCGCGGTGGGCACGTGAGACATGACGTGGTCGCCTCCGCCGGCCATGGGGATCTCGGGCCGCTGGATGACGATCGGCGTCACTTTGGGGGCATCCTTGAAGCGCAGGATTGGGTAGGTCACCCAGTCGACGCTCGTAACCCGCTTGGTGTTGAACTGCACCTGCTCCATCAGAGCGCGGCTCGTGTTCATAACCACTTGGCCGATGATCTGGTTCTCGAGTGATGCAGGGTTGACGCCAAGGCCGGAGTCTTGGGCCGCGTAGAGGTGCTTGACGTCGATCTTGCCCGTCTTCCTGTTCACGTCGATCTCGGCGACGAGCGCCGAGAAGGTTGCCGGCCACGCGCGCGGGCCGAACGAGACGCCGCGACCGGAGACGACTGTGTCGTTTGAGAGGTTCGAGGCCGCGACCCTCGGCTGCCAATTGGATGCGCTTGCCACCGCGTTCAGGACGGCGAGGAAGCGCTCCTGGAAGCTCCAGGTGACGGGGATTGCCCCGGCTTGAACGCTGCCGTTGAGCTGTGTCTTTCTGACGTTCTGGCGACGGAACGCGACGGGGTCCATCTTCGCTGCATATGCCAGCTCGTCGGCGAAGATCTCGGTTCCCCAGTTCGTCTGCGCTGAGTGCGAGGCGCGCATGAAGGCGGTCTTGAAGTAGCCGTCGTAGAGCGGGAGCGTCTTCCAGAGCACCCGCCAGTTGGGAAGCTCGTACTGCACGCCGTTCGCCGACGTCTCCAGCGGGCCGAGGCCCAGCGCCGGATACTGCGCGCCGAGTTGCTCGTCGACGATCCCATCGTTGGTGTATTGCGCTGCGAACGAGGTGTATTCGTAGGCCACGATGTTGCCGTTGGCGTCGACGCCGCCGCGCATGTCGATCAGGTGGGCTGCGCCGAAGGTATCCCAGCCGTGCTCGTCCCAGCGCATCTTCATGACCCGTACGGGCTTGCCGACGATCTGCGACATCACAGCGGCTGCAAGGGACGGGTTCTCGTTGCCAGCGCCGCCGCCGTAGTAGCTGGATCCTGCGTGCTCCTTGACGCGCACCCGGTTCGTGGGCAGCCCGAGCTCGCTCGCGATGGCAGCCGGCGTGCCGGACACGCCCTGCGCGAAGGTAAGGATCAGCGCGCCGTCCGACCTCACGTCGGCAACCGCGACCTGCGGCCCGATCGGCGCATGCGTCTGGTAGGCGTAGCTGTAGCTCTGCGAGACCACGTGTGCGGCCGTCTTGAGCGCCGCCTCGACGTTTCCGACCGGCCCGTACTTGGCGCCGTACTGCGCGCCGATCGACCCCTCACGGGCTGGTGCCTTGCCGGCCGCGTCGTGCTCACGCATCCGCTCCCAGAAGTTGCCGCTCCCGGCCATCGTCGGCGGATCCGCCCAGGTCACCTTCAGCTGAGCCGCCGCCTGGATCGCGTCGTACTCGTTTGACGAGACAACACCCACGAAGTCGCCTCGGCGCACCACCTGCACACCGCGAATGTGCTTGATCGAACTCTCATCGACCGAGAGCGGCTTCGCCCCCGACCCGTACGCGCCTTGTCCGCGCGGCAACACGACCCGCCCGTGGACCATGCCTGGCACCCGTACGTTGGTCGTGTAGACGAACTTGCCCGTGACCATGTCGGGGATGTCGATGCGCGGCACCCTTGTGCCGACGATCTTGTACTCGCTGACCTGCTTCGTCGGCGGCACGCCCTGCTTGAGGTAGGGACCAATCATGTTCGCAGCGGTCGGCCTCGGCGTTCCGTCGGCCAGCGGAGGGCCGATCCCGGAACCGGACCAGATGCCTTCGACCGGCATCTTGACGTTGAACAACTTGTTGCCCAGCAGCTCGCCGTAGGTCACGCTCCTGCCACCGCCCGAGACGACGCCGGACTTGACCGTCAAGCTCCCCACGGGAACACCGAGACTGAGCGAGGCGAGGCGCACCAGCTCCTGCCGCGCATACGCCGCGGCGGTTCGGACCTGCGGCCCGATCCCCTTCGTCCCGAACGAGCTCGACGTCGATTGCTGCGGATGCATCGTGCGGCCCGTATCCGGCATGACGAACTTGACCTGGTTCACATCCATGTCCAGCTCCTCAGCCGCGAGCTGCACCCACGACGTACCCGAGCCCTGACCGAAGTCGGAACCACCAGGCGTAATCGAGACGGTGTTGTCGGCATGCACAGTGACGTACGAATCGACCTGGCTGCTGTCACGAACAACCGTCGCGAACGGATCGATCGCGCCCTTAGCCGCCTTCGCACCGAAACCGGCACCGATCGCGCTGAAACTAACAATCAGCGCGCCGCCGCCCTTGACGAACGTCTTGCGCGAGAACTCACGGTGTGTGATGTCTCTGTTCAGCATCTCAGTCATCGTCACGACCCGCCTTTCGCCATCACGGCAGCAGCCTTCTGGATCGCCGTCAGGATTCTGGGATAGGTGCCGCAGCGACAAAGGTGGCCGTTCATCGCCGTCCGGATCTGCGCCTCGGTCGGCTTCTTCGTCGTCGCCAGCAGATCGGCCGCCTGGATCATCATTCCGTTCTGGCAATAACCGCAGTGCGGCACCTGCACGTCGATCCATGCCTGCTGCAGCGGATGCAACGCCGCCGGAGCCGCGGCCGTGCCACGGTCGGACGACCACATCGCCGGCAGCCCCTCCAGCGTCGTGATCGCCTTTCCGCTCACCGCCGCCACCGGAGTCACACAGGAGCGGATCTCCTTGCCGTCCAGCAACACCGAGCAGGCACCACACTGGGCCAACCCGCAACCAAAGCGCGGACCGTGTAGGTGCAGCTCGTTGTGCAACACATACAGCAACGGCGTATCGAGGCTCGCCGTCACCGAATGAACAAGGCCGTTGACCTTGATCTTCAACTTGCTCGCCATACGTCCCTCCGATCGGGTACCTGTCTCATCAGGCCGCGGAAGGGGAAGCGAGCTAGGCGCCAAGACCGCGGCGACCAACCAGTATCCGCCACTCCCCGAGATCGACGCAATAGCCAAGAGGGAAACTAGGGATCGCCCTAGCCGCTGTTTCCGGGATCGAGCGGTCCGCGTCCAATCGCGAACGGCGTATTCCGCCGTTGACCGGCAAGAAGCGTGACCGCCTTGAGGCCGTGCTGGATGGCTACCCGAACACAATCAAGCGGCCCGACTCAACTCGACACTGTCGATTAGATCGCGACCGCATGGAGCGATGACATGGTCCACTCCTCTCGGTTTGGGCACGTCTAGGACGGGCGAGGGGGCGCTGGTCCGAGTCACGCAGCAGCCCCTTCACGCACCACGAGCACGGAGCAGGCTGCTTTGTGGCCGAGGCGCTCGCTGAGGCTGCCGAGCGCGTGCAGGCCGTGCAGCCCGCGGCTGCCGACGACGAGGAGGTCCGTGTCCCTGGACGCATCCATGAGCGCTTCGAGCGCGCTTCGCTCTTCCCGTTCGAGGATCAGGTCTGCCAGTGGGTCGGCTTCGATTCCCGCGGCGGCGTCGGCTGCGATCACCCGCAGGGTCGATCCGAAGCGGGCGGCGAGGTCACGGCCGGCGAGCAGCGCCGCGTCTGCGCTTTTCGAGCCGTCGTAGCCGACCACTACCGACCGCGGGAACACGTCGGGGATCGAGGTCGATCGAGCGACGAGCACCGACGCACGAGCGCGGTGCAGCATGGCGGTCGTGACGCTGCCCCGGATGGCTCCGACGCCGCGGTTGCGACTCGACGCACCGACCGCGACGAGCGTCGCATTGCCTTCGATCAGCCGCTCCAGCAGGCGCCCGATCGTCGGTCCTTGCAGCAGCTCCGACGAGGCTCCCGGACAGACTGACACCGCCTCCGAGAGCGTCGCGGCGAATGACTTCTCCGCCTCCGAGAGGATCGCCGGGCCGCCGTAGATCGAGTAGCCAACGGCGGAAGGCTCCACGACACCCACGAGCGCGACGGTCCCGAGCCCGCTGCGGAGCACGTCTGCCTGCCGGGCTGCCTCAAGCGAGGCGCCAGACCCGTCGACGGCGCAAACGATCCGATCGAAAACCGGGGATCGAACCTTGAGCGTTGAGTCCATTTTGGCGCCTCCAACGTTCGGCTTCATGCTCGCAGGCGACGGCCGAACCGCCATCGGCACAGCCGCGGATCGTCGCTTCGGGTTTCACGCGACCTTCCGGGTCGCCGCCGACGCATCCGAGCTTTGCCGGAGAGCGAGACAGCGGTGCAGCGGTTTGCGTCCTTCACGATCGGTGGTCTCCCCGATGCCCCTTCGCGCGTCGAACGCAAAGGTGAGCACGTCGCCGTTGAAAGGAGGAGTGCAAGGAGGACAAGGGTTGCCTCGTCGTCGGCTGGGAGCCGGTGCCCGCAGGAGCCGGAGCGCCGACCGATCGCGAACGGAGGTTGCCATGAGACAGCACTACTCGCACACGACCTGGTTGGTGAAGCGTGGCCAGGAGGACGAGTTCATCCGCAGGTGGGCCGAGTTCGCCGACTGGAGCCAGGCCGAGGGACTCACCGCGCAGGCGACGCTGCTTCGTGACGTCGACGAGCCGCGGCGCTTCGTCAGCTTCGGGCCCTGGGAGACGCTCGCCACGATCAGGCGCTGGCGCGCTCTCCCGGGCTACACGGAGCATGCCGCACGGCTGGCCGACGTGCTGGAGTCATTCGAGGCGCGCACGCTCGAGCAAGTCGCCGAGCGCTGATCGGCTGGTCGGCCGGCGCGTCGTGGAGTGACCGCTGCGGGACCGCCGCGTCGATGCAAGTGTGCGGCAAAGCCACTGCGGAATCGGTCGAAGCCCCGATGCTCGTCTGTGATTTGACTGGACACTGACATGCAGGACGACCGAGTCGACCCATTTTCGGTGGAAGGAGGCGGCGATGAGAGAAGACAGGACGCTCCAGGCAGACGTGATGCGCGAACTCGAGCGCAATCCAGCCGTCGACCCGGCGCACATCGGCGTGAGCGTGCGAGACGCCGCAGTGACCCTCACCGGGAGGGTGTCGAGCTACAACGAGCGAGTCGAAGCCATCAGGGCGGTCGAGCGCGTCTACGGCGTGCGGGCGATCGCGGATCAGATGCTGCTCGATGCGCCGGGCTCGGCGGGCGGTGACGACTCCCTGATCGCCGAGGCGATAGCGCACGCGCTGCGCTGGAACGACGCGATCCCGGACACGATCGAGGCCGAGGTTTCAGGGGGCCTCGTGACACTCCGCGGCCAGGCCGAATGGCCTGTCGAGGTGGACCGCGCGCGCCGTGTCGTGCAGAAGATCGACGGTGTTCGGGGAGTGTCGAGCGCGGTCACGCTCAGGCATCAGACGGCGAATTGAGTGCTGATCGGCCTTGAATCGCTGTTCGCAGACCGGCGTGACAGCGTGGCCCGGCTCATGCAGAAGCAGGGAGGTGAAGAAGAGAACGGCTGTGGCGAAGGCCATCGCGATGTACGCGCCGGTCGAGAAGCCCGGGCTCTGAGCCGGAAACACCGTGTCCGTGAGCGACCAGACGATCACCGCGAAAACCACTCCCCAGCTCCCGTTGAGCCCGGCGACACGGAGGAAGCTCAAGCCGCAGTTACAGCGGCGCTCCGAGCAAAGGGCAAGGTCGCCGCCGCTGCTCCTCCGCGCCAGGCAGGCTCCCCATAGCGGGGTAGGGGTCGCCGGTTGTCAGCGGCATCCGCCTGGCTTCGAGGAGAAGCCGCGATCGAAACGCTGCTCCTTTCGCGGGATGAATGTGACGACGCGCTGCCGCGTTCGCCGCCGAAGTCGTCATTCAGCCGCAGTCTGGACAGCAGTCGCCCTGCCGGTCGTCCCGTAGATCGGTTCGAGACCGTGGTCGATCATCTCCTGGTCCCATCGCCTTTCCCACTCCTCCCGGCTGATCGGGGGCGCCGGAGTGAAAGGCGGGTTCACGATGCAGATGCAGAGGACGCGGGGTGGGACGGGCTCCGTCAAGACGTTCTTCGCGACCTGCTTCGTCGGCTTCGCGGCGACATGGATCTTCGCGGCAGCCTTCGACTTCGGATGGTGGTTCTGCGCCGTGGGTTTCTTGCTTGGCTTGATCGGCACCGTCTTGGCCATGGAGGCCGCAGGAGCGGCGAGGGCGACGACGGAGCCGGCGACCACGAGCATGCGAGCGTTCACTTCGTGTCCTCCTTCTCGGCTTCGATCGGGGGCGAGGACACGGGGGATCGAAGCTAGTGACTTGCTTCGCGGCGGCCGCGTTTGGTGGTGGTGCTGAGGCCGCGGTGGCGGCGTGATTGGCGCCAGAGGTCGGTGAGGAAGGTGTGGGTGGTGTTGCGGATCGCGGCGTGGTGTTTGTGGTTTTCGGACCAGGGTGTGCCGGGGAGGGCGGGGCGGCCGGGGGGTCCGCAGCTGGGGCAGGTGTGGTTGTGGTGTTTGTTGGTGTAGCGGGCGCGGGCGGCGAGGTAGAGGGTGCGGTAGGGGGAGTTGGGTGTGCGCATGAACTGGTAGCCGAGTTTCCAGGCGGCTTGTTTGGCGGCTGGGTTTCCTTGTTTGAACAGTTCTTGCTGGGTCATGCCGGGGTTGCGGGTGCTGCGGGTGGGGTCGCCGTGGCCGCAGTAGGCGAGCAGTTGGGCGGCGGTGCGTTCCTGGTAGCCGTCGATGACCCAGACGCGTTTCTGGTTGGGGGCCGTGGCCCAGTGGCCGACGGCGCGCAGGCTGGGCTCGCCGGTGAGCGCGATCAGCCTGGCGATCAGCTTTTCGCCGCAGCCGGGGATCGAGGCTGCCCAGGGGGCGAGCGGGTGGTGGCGCCAGACTCGTTTCAGCATCAGCTCGGCGCGCTGCTCGGCGTCGAGCAAGGGCCCGTAGGCTTCGTGTAGGTGCGGTAGCGCGTCGCCGTAGGCGCGTTCGGCGGCGAGGATGCGGTTGCCGGACATGATCCGCATCCGTTGCAGGTCGTCGAGTGTCGAGGCGAGCACGCGCAGCACGGTCAGGTCGACCGGGGTGCTGATCGGGGTGGGGAGGCCCCGCGCGGGCGCACTTGTACTAGCTGCGTTGGCAGCGACCACTACATTGCCCGCGCGTAGGAGGAAAGCATCCCCACCCGGGAGGCCGCCACCGTTCATGGCAGCGGCTCCGGTTCTGGCAGCGGCGGCAGCTCGGCGCGCAGCTTCGCGAGCACCGGCGCTCCTTCGGCTCGCATCAGCGCCGCGACCTGACGGCACCACTGCGCCCGGCGCAAGACGCCGATCGCGAACGACTCGTACCAGGCGGCGCGCCGATCCAAATCCTCGGGTGTCACCTCGCCCGCCGCCTTCCAGGCCGGTGTCCCGTCCTCGGCCGGGATCCAGAACCCCGTGAGTCGCATGTTCGCCTCCGCGAGCGGCTGCCCCGGCCGCAAAGCAAGCTCATAGCCGCGGCGGCGCTGGCCAAGCTGCTTGCGCGCGATCTCCGCGATCAGATCCTCCGACAGCATCACCAGCTGCGCCGCAAGCCACTCGGGATCATGCGACCTCTCCAACCGGCGCGCGATCTCGAGCGGATCCTTGAACCCAAGCTCGATCAGCTGACGCACCGCAGCCTCGAGCGACTGGGGCTCGCCCGCCATCGCGCTCCCGGGAATAGGCGCCGTCATTACGCCGCGTCCTTCTCCGGCACCTCGCGTGCCGGCGCCTTCACCGGTGTCTGGACGAGGTCGCACTTGAGGCCCCAGGTCTGGCAGTACTCCTCCTCGGTGCAGCCTGTGTACGAGGCGCAGTTCTCCACGTAGCCGAGCCCGGCCTCAGACTTGGGCGCCCAGGTGAACGGCAGGATCGTGAAGATCGGCGCCAGGCCGGTCGCCGGCTTCGGGTGCGGCTTCGGCTTCGCATCGGTCTTCGACGGCACGACCGGCTTCGTCTTCGTGACCAGAGCCCGAACATGTTTCGTTTGTCACAAGTCGTGATCATCTCAGCTTTGCGGAGATATGTCAACAGACATTGCTCGAATCTAATTCGAAATGGTGCAATATGAATTGCGCGCAAACCACGGAATTCGACGCAGGGGAGGTTTGCGAGTGCGTAAGCTCGGAAAGACGTAGCCTGCCCCTATGGCCGAAGGCTCCCGTGATCGAGACCCGGTTTACTCGCTGCACTTCAGCCAGGCGGCGGCCGAGGCTTCGTACCTGTTGCGAGTCACGAGCGACCCCCTGGTTGCCATCCGAGCTCTGTCGACCATCGAAGTCGAGGCGAGGAAAGTGTTGGCCGAGATGGTCGAGGAGGCGAGGAAGGCCAACCACACGTGGGCTCAAATCGCAGAGGCGCTGGGCGTTTCCCGCCAGGCGGCGCAGGCCCGATTTGGGGGAGGCGATGGTGTCGACACCGTCCGCGCCCCCAGACGATCAAAGCCCGGAGGGTAGCGGGGATCTCGAAAGCACTGCGTCGGCCCCCAGCGGTCTGCGACGCCCCGCACGCCCGCACGCCCGCACGCCCGCGCGTGGCCATGCTGGCAGTCGCCGCCGCGGGGAGCGACTTCCGTCATGTCCGAACACCTGCGCTGCGCCGCCGTTCTGCCGGGCGGAGCGAGGTGTCGCTCGGTGGGGCGACCGGGGACGGGCGTGACGAACGCGCATCGAAGGGCCACCGAGTGGCATGCGGACTTGCCGCACTAACGGCGGCGTCGGGCAGATGATTGACCTGTGGCTTTGTGGCTGGCGGTTTCGTTTGCGCTCGCGTTCGCGCTGACGAACGGTTTTCACGACGCCTCGAACTCGATCGCGACGCTCGTGGCCACGCGCGGCGCACTCCCTCAGCACGCCGTCGTCCTGACGGCGGCCTTCAACATGCTGGGTGCCCTCCTCGTGGGGACGGCCGTGGCGGACACGATCGCCGGAATCGTGGCCGTTTCGGGTGACGATGCCGTCGTGGTGATCGGCTCGGGGGCCCTCGGGGCGGTGCTCTGGAACCTCCTCACCTGGTGGCGAGGGTTGCCGTCGAGCTCGGCGCACGCGCTCGTTGGTGGCCTTGTCGGCGCGGCGCTCGTCGAAGGTGGGGCCGGTGCGGTTCAATGGGGCGGACTCGATGGTTGGCGACCGGTTGGCGTCTTCGGCGTCCTGATTGCGCTCGCGGTCTCGCCGCTGATCGGTTTCGCGTTGGGCTTCGTGTTCGTCAGGCTGGGCCGCCTGGTGCTCCGACGGGCGACGCGGCGAGTCCGAGGCCCGATTGCAGGCGGAGGTTGGGGCATGGCGGCTGCCCTTTCTTTCAGCCACGGGGCGAACGATGGGCAGAAGTCGATGGGCGTGATCGCCGCGCTGCTACTCGCCGGGGGAACAGTGCAGACGCTCGAGGTGCCGCTTTGGGCGAAGATTGGCTGCGGCGCGGCGATCACGCTCGGGACGGCGTTGGGCGGCTGGCGGATCATCCGCACGGTCGGTCGCGGGATCTTGCGCCTGGCGCCGATCGACAGTCTCGCCAGCCAGACCGGCTCGACTGCGGTCATCCTTCCCGCCTCCTATCTGGGGGCTCCGGTCTCGACCACGCACGTCGTTGTCTCATCGGTGGTCGGGGTCGGCACCGGACGGCGCCGCTGGCGACACGTCCACTGGGCAGTCGTCCGTTCGATCGGCTTCGCGTGGCTCTTGACGCTGCCCGGGTCTGCGGTTCTCGGCGGCGGTACGTTCCTTCTGTGGAACGCAATCGGATGACGCGTCATCGCTGGTTCCTGCCCGAGACGCCGGACGTCCTCGCGATGCTGCGCAACCAGACCACGATCACGATGGAGGGAATGGCGGCGCTGCTCGCCTGGTCGAGGGGCGATCCGGACGCCGCAGATCGGCTGCGGGAGTGCGAGCACCGGGCCGACGACCAAAAGCGCGAGCTCCGCGCCGCGCTGACCGTCGCGTTCACGACCCCGCTCGAGCCCGAGGACATCTTCGAGCTCTCGACGGAACTGGACCGCACGCTGAACAGTGCGAAGAACACCGTCCGCGAGGCCGAGGTCATGGAGGTCGGTCCGGACCAGGCGATCTCGGAGATGGCAGCCGAGCTCGCAGAGGGTGTGCGCGATCTCGGCGAAGCGTTCGAGCAGCTCGCTGCGGGGGCACGGGCTGCGGCGACAGAAGCCGCAGACCGCGCCGCGAAGAGCCAGAGTCGAATCGAAAAGGTCTACCGCCAGTCGATGTCGGCGCTGGTCGCGGTGGACGACCTCCGTGAGGTCGCCGCGAAGCGGGAGCTCTACCGGAGGCTCGCGCGTACGAGCGACGATCTCCGCGAAGTCGCCGAGCGCGTCTGGTACTCGGTACTGAAGGAAAGCTGACGCGGGAGATGAGGGCAGTCGCCGGCTCGCCCGGGTCGTCCTCGACGTCTGAGCGATTCCGAGAAACCCGCAGCCAACTTGCGGCTCCAGACCCAGCGCATACTGGAGCTCGTGCAAGTTGCTTCAACGGCTTGTTTCCGCGGTTTCGGGAGTCGAGCGATTTGCCCAGAAGGAGGGGTGGCGCGCGCACGTCTCGCGGCGCTTGAGCCGACAGCACACGCCGCAAGTCCTCCTCAGCCCGTGCTAATCCAGCAACCGGGGGAATCGAAGGGAGTACCCGTCAGCAACGCGACCAGCCTTTCTGTCGCCGAGCGCGAGAGCGGTGCTGCAGAAGTGGTGATGGCTGACATGGGATATGCGTGCCTCTCGAAGCTCGGATCCGCAGTTTTCCGCGGTCGTCTTACGAAGTTTTGCCCGTTCCCATTCTGGGTTGGACCCGTCAGACTTGCTCGCGTATGGATGCGGAGCAGGTTCAGCGACCGGACGCGTTTCCCCTGCGGCTTGAGGGCTCGCTCGATCCCGGCCTGAGCCGCTGGCTGTGGCTCGTCAAGTGGCTGCTGGCGATCCCGCACTACGTCGTGCTCTTCTTCCTCTGGCTTGCCTTCTTGGTGCTGACGGTCGTTGCGTTCTTCGCGATCCTCTTCACCGGCCGTTACCCGAGAGGGATCTTCGACTTCAACGTGGGGGTGCTGCGCTGGACGTGGAGGGTGGTCTTCTACTCGTACGGCGCGCTCGGCACCGACCGCTACCCGCCGTTCACGCTCGGAGAGGCACCGGACTACCCGGCGACACTCGAGCTGGCCTACCCGGAGAGGCTCTCGCGCGGGCTCGTGCTCGTGAAGTGGTGGCTGCTCGCCATCCCCCACTACATCGTCGTCGGAGTCTTCCTCGGCGGCGGCTACGCGGCCGCGGAAGCGACTGACTGGGTCTGGGTCGTCGGTTTCGAGGCAGGCCTGATCGGCACGCTCGTCCTCTTCGCTGCCGTCGCGCTTCTCTTCACCACGCGCTACCCGCGAGGCATCTTCGACTTCGTCCTCGGGCTCGACCGCTGGGTCGCGCGCGTCGCCGTCTACGCGGGTCTGATGACCGACTCGTATCCGCCTTTCCGCCTCGATCAGGGGGGAGAGGACGCGGCGGCCGTGCCGCCGGAGCCACCTCCGGCGCCCGCCGAGGCGGCAGCAGTCGCTCCGGCGCCCCTCGAGCCCGCCCGCGAAGGAGGCGGGGCGGGCCGGGTCGTCCTGCTCGTCGTCGGCAGCATCGCGGCAGTCCTCGCCTTCGCGCTACTCGCGGGCGGCTGCGCGCTCGTCGCGATCGACCAGACACAACGCGACGACGACGGCTTCCTCATGTCACCGTCCGAGGACTTCCGGACCTCGACGTACGCGATCGTGTCCGAGAGCGCGGACATCGACACGGGAGGCGCCGAGTGGGCACTCGACACCTTCCTCGGAACGATCCGCATCCGCAGTGAGAGCGACCGTCCGGTGTTCGTCGGCATCGGCCCCGAGACCCAGGTCAACAGGTACCTCGAAGGCGTCGAGCACGACGTCGTGAGGGACTTCGAGAACAAGCCGCGCTACTCGCGGAGGCAGGGAGGCGAACCCGAGAGCCCGCCGGGAGATCAGCAGTTCTGGGTCGCATCGTCCTCGGGGTCGGGGGAGCAGACGCTCGAGTGGGACGCCGAGGACGGCGACTGGCGGGCGGTGGTGATGAACTCAGACGGAAGCCGAGGCGTCTCGTCCGAGATGAGCATCGGAGCCGAGCTCGATCCCGTGATCTGGGTCGGCGTCGGGCTCCTTGCTGCCGGCGCACTCCTCGCCGGCGGTGCCGCGCTCGCGATCACCGCCGGAGTGCACCGCGGACGCCGCTGAGGGCGTCTCCTCGACTTCGACGACAAGGCCCTCACGAGGAGGGCGCAGCGTGCAGAAACGGCTTGCTTAAGCCATGGAGCTAGGCGGATTCGAACCGCCGACCTCCTGGGTGCGATCGTCCCGCGGAGGGGACTCGAGGGGACGAAAACGGCTTGGTTAAGCCGTTTAGACGGGCACGAGTTGGCATTAATATTCTGTTATAGGAATAGTTGACGCAACTATTCGCAATCGGGTATAGTTTCGTCATGATGGCAGCACTCTCCTCTGTCTCTGACGCTGCGGAACAGCTCGGTCTCTCGGAGCGGCGAGTCAACGCCCTCATCGGATCAGGACGGCTGCCTGCGGAGCGCGTGGGTCGGTCATGGCTGATTCCTCGACAAGAGCTGGAACGGTTCCTGCGCCGTGATCGCCGGCATGGGCGACCACTTAGCGCAGCGAACTCGTGGGCGCTGCTCGCTCTCTTGGCCGGTGAGAAGCCTGCGGGGGTGAGAGCGGATGTTCTTTCTCGACTTCGTCGCTACGCTCGTGATCCCGACTGGCTTCTGAGCGTTGTTCAGCATTCGGAGCCGCGGGCAGACGTTCTGCGACTCTGGCTCGCACGCGATGACCTGCCGGGGCTGAACGAGTACCCGCTTGTCCGCTCGGGGCTCTCTTCACCGCGAGCGTTCTCCGGGCTCGATGTGCTGCCGCGGGCGGAGGAGCCCCTGGACGTCTACGTGGATCGTGAGATCGCGGACGTGCTCATCAGGCGCTATGTCCCCGAGGAGAATGTCGAGGACCCCAACGTGATTCTTCGCGTCCCCAGCCTTCCTTGGGTACTGGGCGGCGAAGGAGAGGCACCGTTGCCAGTTGTCGCGGCGGATCTTCTCGACCATGACGACGCCCGCGTCCGACGTGCTGCCAGGGACGCTCTTCGAAGGCTGGCACTTGCCCGTTGAGCTACCAACAGAGCCCCAGGAGGTCGCCGCTCTTTGGCGGGCGCTACTCGATCTCGCGGACGCGAGCCCTGTGCCCTGGGTCTTGATCGGCGCGCAGATGGTGGCTCTGCATGCCCGGCGTGCGGGTGCTCAGAGTCCGCGGATCAGTCGCGACGGTGACGTGCTCGTCAACGTTCGCCAGGCGCCGGCGGGAACGCGTGTGCTCGCCGATCACCTTGCGGGTCTCGGGTTCGAGCTCGAAAGTCCCACTCGCACGGGGCTCGGGCACGAGCTCCGTCGGGAGGGTGTTTCGATCGACATTTTGGCGCCGGACAACCTTGGCAAGCGAGCAAATCTGCAGACGCTCCACGGCGCGAGCACGGTGAGCGTGCCTGGCGGGACCCAGGCCCTGGCTCGAGCCGAAACGATCGACGTGCGACTTGGAACCAGAACCGGGTCTATCCCAGTGCCCAATCTCCTCGGGGCGCTTCTGTTGAAGACCGAAGCGATCGCCGTCGACGACGTTCCCGACGCTCAGAGATCCGATGTTGGCCTACTTCTCTCACTCGTCGTTGATCGAGACGAGCTGAGAGCACAGTTGAAGCCGGTGGAACGTGAGCTTCTTCGCCGCCACCCAGAATTCGGCGATCCATCGAGTGTCCGGTACCAGGGTGTTGATCGCGCCCGGGAAGCAGCCGCCACATACCGCAGGCTCGCGCAGGCGTAACCGTGTGACTCGGCCCTCGCGCCCGACCGATCAACGCCTCCCTGTTGCGCGAGCTCCCGCTCGGACACCGTCAGCCGGGCTGGATGTTCTTGTTGTGGTGGAAGGCGTTGTCGGGGTCGTACTTGGCCTTGACTTCGGCGAGTCGCCGGTAGATCTGATCGCCGTAGGCCTCCCGAACCCGGCTGGAGTCGTCGTCGGAATCAAGGAAGTTGACGTAGACGCCGCCAGCGCGATGCGGTTGGAGGGCTTGGAAGAACCGGCGCGCCCAAGCGGTCTCGGTCGCGGCGTACTTGCCGGACTCGTCAAGGAGCCACACGGCGTCGATGATGATGTTGTGGGTCACGTCGCGACCGGCGTAGGCGGTGGCGTCGTGAGGAGCTCGGGCGACGGCGCCACCCATGTGGAACATCGCCGCGTACGACCGGGGCGAGCTGGCGGCGTAGGCGTGATCGGCGATGACGGCGATGGCGTCGTCGGAGAGGCCGGCGAGGTTCGTCGCCTTCCAGTAGTAGTGCCACCCGTGGAGGACGGTTTCGTCGAGGCCGCCCTGGAAGGCGACGTACGGCGAGGGTGCGAGCAGGTCAACGAGCGGCGTCCCGAACCGGCGGAGGGCCCGCACCGCACGCTCGCCGTCTTTGACGGCGCCGGCGTAGCAGCAGGAAACGGCGATGGCCGGCCGCCAGTGCAGGTCCTCGGGGATGACCGGCAGTGGGGGGACGGTGCCGAGCCTGACGACGCTGCCGAGCTCGTCGGGCGCTTCGGCGGCGAAGTCTCGGTAGAACCGCAGCACCTCGGTGGTGTCGTCGGCCGCCCAGAAGACTGGCCCGGCCATCACGGTCGGGCCGAGAGGATGCAGATCGAATCGGAACGAGGTGACGACGCCGAAGTTGCCGCCGCCGCCTCGCAGCGCCCAGAACAGATCGGTGTGTTCGTCGGCGGACGCCCGGACGATGCTGCCCTCGGCGGTGACCACCTCGGCGGCAAGCAAGTTGTCGACGGTGAGTCCGTGTTTGCGCATGAGGAAGCCGATGCCACCGCCGAGGGTGAGCCCGGCGACGCCGGTGTGGCCCACGATGCCGCCGGTGGTGGCCAGACCGTGGGCCTGGGTCTCGTGGTCGACGTCGCTCCAGAGAGCACCACCCTGCACCCAGGCCGTGCGACCGACGGGGTCGACCCACACGGCCCGCATCGCCGAGAGGTCGATGACGACCCCGTCGTCGCACACCGCGGTACCGGCCACGTTGTGGCCCCCGCCCCGTACGGCGATCTCCAGGTCGTGGTCGCGGGCGAAGCGCACGGCAGCGACCACATCGGCCACACCCGTGCAGCGGGCGATGCAGGCCGGATGGCGATCAATCGCACCATTCCAGATCCTGCGCGCAGTGTCGTAGCCGGCGCTGGTCGGCAGCAGCAGCTCTCCGCGGAACGATCCGCCGATCTCGTCGAACGCGGTCGACGCCAGGGGCGGTGCCTGCGTCTTGGTGGCCATGCCAGCAACGTAGGCTTGCCGGCCGGGGCCAACTAGTTCTACTTTCGAACCAACCGGTCCGAGTAACGGACTGTTGGCCGATCCGCGGCTAGCCTGGTGGCGCGATGCGCAGCTACGCGCAGTACTGCCCGGTCGCCAAGGCCACCGAGGTCCTCGGCGACCGTTGGACGCTTCTGATCGTGCGCGAGATGCTCGGTGGCGCGAGCGGCTTCAACGAGCTCCAACGCGGCCTTCCAGGGATCTCGCGCTCGGTCCTCACCGACCGCATGCGCGCGCTCGAGCGGGCCGAGGTCGTCGAGCGCAGGACGGGGCCCAAAGGCCGCACCCTCGAATATCGCCTCACGCCCGCCGGCCGTGACCTCCAGCCGGTCGTGCAGGCGATCGGCGAGTGGGGAGCGACCTGGTCGTTCACCGAGCCGCGTCCCGAGGAACTCGATCCCGACCTGTTGATCGTCTGGATGGCCCGCCACGTCGACCGCCAGCGGCTCCCACCCAACCGAACCGTGGTCAAGTTCGACTTTCGCGACCCGAAGCGGCGCTACTGGATGGTCCTCGAGCCCTCCGAGGTCTCAGTCTGCCTCCAGCACCCCGGTTTCGACGTCGACCTCGAGGTCATCGTCGACACCACCACGCTCTACCGCGTCTACTTGGGACGGGCCGAGCTGGGCGGCGCGATTCGAGCCGGCCAGCTGACGATGAGCGGCCCGCGGACGCTGCAACGCGGATTCGGCCACTGGTTCACCTGGAGCGCATTCGCCGCGGCCAGCCGCTCGGCCCAGGAGCGCCGCACAACCGCCTCACGCCTTGCCAGCCCTCATCGCGTACGGATTGCCGAATACGCCGATCCGGGCACTGCACGACAGTGACCGCAACCGACACGCCTGCATCCGCCTGCAAGCAGGCATCTCGGCGGCCCTCGCCGAGCGCGAACATCCGCCGACGGACGCGCACGGCGGGCTGAAATCGTTGGCGTCGGATGATCAGCACGAGGAGTAGCCCGAACTGCGAAAGTTCGACCCGCCGATGAGGACGACCGGGGGCCGGGTGAGACTGTTCGTGTTGCTGTTTGCCGTTGCGGCCTGCGTCGGGGCGAGCTCCGTTGAGGCTTCAAGAGGGGTCCGCTACGGGATTCAGGACGACGGGTGGTTGGAGTTCGGCCCAGGGACGCTCGACCAGCGGCTGGCGGCGTTCAAGCGGCTCGGCGTACCGCTCGTCCGCTTCACGCTCCACTGGAACGAGATCGCCCGGCGGAGGCCGACGGATCCGACCTCGCCGCGCGATCGCGCCTACGACTGGCGCCGTCCGGACAGGGTTCTGCGCGGCCTTCGCCGTCACGGTCTGACGCCTGTGCTCACGCTGGTCGGGACGCCGGCGTGGGCGAATGGGGGGCGCTCGCCGGCGTTTGCCCCTCCCCGGATCGGAGACTTTGGCCGCTTCGCGCGTGCCGCCGCCAAGCGCTACTCGTGGGTTCGCTATTGGCTCATCTGGAACGAGCCGAACAAGCGCCTCTGGCTCAGACCGACGAAGCCAAGGATCTACGTCAGGCATCTCCTCAACCCTGGGTACGAGGGGATCCATGCCGTGCTGCCAGACGCTCGGGTCGGCGGCGGCGTGACGGGGCCTCGTGGCGGGAAGGGAGGTGTCTCACCTGTCGCCTGGGTCCGCGGCATGGCTGCCGCCGACGCAAGGCTCGACGCCTACGCCCACCACCCTTATCCCTTGACGCCGGCCGAGACGCCATCCAGTGGCGGCTGCCGTACCTGCCCTTCGATCACGATGGCGACGATCAGGAAGCTCCTCATCCTCGTCAGGCACTCCTTGGGGCCGAAGCCGATCTGGCTCACCGAGTACGGCTACCAGTCGAATCCGCCGGACAGGTTCCTGGGCGTTCCGCTGAAGAGGCAGGCGAACATGGTCAGCCTCGCCGCGCTGCGCGCGTGGAGGCTGCCACGGGTCAGGATCCTGATCCAGTACCTCTACCGCGACGAGGTCGCGCTCGGCCGCTTCCAGACCGGGCTCGTCTTCGCGAACAACCGCTGGAAGCCCTCGCTGCAGGGATACAGGCTGCCGTTCGCGCAAATGCAGCGACACGGGTCTCAGGCAGTCGTCTGGGGTCAGATCCGCGACGGACGGCCCGGGCGGAAGCCGTACCGGCTGGAGGTGCTCCGCAGGAACGTGTGGAAGGCAGTCGGGCCCGCCCGGCTGACAGACGCCGCCGGCGTCTTCGTCCGGACGATTCGCCTCAAGCGCGGCGCACTTCTCCGCGTCTGGTCGCCGGGCCAGCGGCGCTTCAGTCTGCAGCTACGGATCCGGTGAGTCGTCGCGCGGCGACTCGTCCATGAGATGGTGAACGCCGACCGTCAGCCGGCTCCATGGCTCAACCAAGCCATTTCTCGACTCCGTAGCTCCGTTCCTGGGCGCGATTCACAATCAAACCGTTTCCGGGAGTCGTGGTTGGTCGCCTCGGATGAGCGGCGTATGGCGTCCCGGCCGGAAGGGTCGACTTGCCGGGTGACGGTCGGACCTCCGTGGGCTAGAGAAGGATCTCGTCGGCGTAGATCAGGCGCTGCTCCCAGATCGGCGGCGAGTGCGGATCGGCGAGGTCCTCGGGGTCGCCCTGCAGCCGCTCCCACTCCTCGACGGTGACCCTCCACTCGGGGTTCTCGCCCGGCGTCTTGAGCGGGAGGTCCTCGGGCGATGCGAGCTCGCCGACCCAGGCGGCCTCGAAGATGTTACGGCCGAAGCCCCGGATCGTGAGCTCCTCGGTCGTGATCGTCTCCCAGCCGAGGTCGGTCGGGATCGCCGGGTCGCGCCGCTGGAGGCGGGCGACCACCACGCGGTGCATCCGCACCCACGCCGCGTAGTCGGCGATGTCGGGCGGCGGCGCCACGGTCGTCGTGCCACGGCCCGGCGGCTCACGGATGCCGATGGGGCCGCTGACGACGACCCGGACGTGCCGGACGTCGGTCCGGCTGACGCTCGTGGTTCGCTCGGGCGTGAGCTGGACGAAGTCGCACCGCACCGGCGCGGAGAGGTGGCAGCCGGGGATGCTGTCCGGCTGGTAGCGGGCGACTGCGAGTCGCACGAACGGCCAGAACGTGCTGCCCGGGTCGATCGCGACGTCGACATACCACATCCCGCGGTCGACGCTGTACTGCGGGCGGTAGCCGAGCACGACCACCTGAGGCGAGCCGGGAATCGCCGCGAGCGGGAGCGTGGCCGGCGGGACGACCGGCAGCGCGTCGCCGGGACGGTCCTCGAGCCCGAAGGCGCGGAGCAGGTTGTCGAGCTGGAGGAACATCGCGCGCGGCGTGACCGGCGCGCTCACCCAGACGGGGTCCGCGCCCCACTGGCTCACGGGATGCCTGATCGCGTTCGCGTCGTTGCCGCCGGGCGCGAGGAGCACGCCGAGAAGCTCGCCCTCGCCCGAGGAGTACCAGGGCCGCTCGAGGTAGATGCGCACACCGGCGCGCCGCCGCCGGCGCGTGGCAACCGGCTGCTCCGGCTCGGTGCCGGCCTCCCAGCGGAAGAGCGGCAGCACCGAGTGGACGACGGGTGCGGCAGGTCGTGCCGAGCTCGGCACCGACAGCGTGATCTCCGCTCCGACCACGCTCTGGCCGTCGTCGACGGGCTCCCCCGGCGCCGGCGGCCCGTCCGCCGGCGGGGGCGCGAGGGTCTCCGGGTCGAAGTACTCGCGGAAGCGCGTGGACGCGCGGAACCGGTAGTGCATCGTGTGGTGCCTCGTGTCGCCGAGGCGCTGGATCGCCGAGTGGAACCAGACGGGGCCCGCGCCCGGCACCGGCACCTGGACGTCGCTTGCTCCGCCGTAGAGGACGGCCAGATCCTCGCTCTCGCGGATCGGGGAGGTGAACGCGATCGCCTGCGTCGCGAGCTCGTCCGGAGCCGGAAGGCTGAGGTCGTCGTTCGGGTCGACCCAGCGCGCCTCGGCCGAGATCTGCTCGGTGCTCGGCCCGTGGATGTCGACGGCACCGAGGAGGTAGACGTCGGTCGCGCCCTCGGCCGGTCGCAGCGCGACCATCGAGGTCGGCCGTGGAGCCTCGAGCGGTCGAGGGACGGCGTGGACGAGCGTGACCTCGTCGAACGGGGTGAGTGCCCAGAGCCAGCCGTCGGCCGCGGCCTCGGCGACGTCGTCGTTCGAGCGGATGACCGCGGGCAGGCTCCGCCAGGGGCCGAAGAGATCGAGGTCGGCGCGGTCGAGCGAGGAGGCGAGACGGAACCGCTGCACGTCGCCGGCGGGGAGCGCGAGGTGCAGCACGTGCCCGTCGAGCTCGCCGCCGAGCACGTCGGCTCCTTCGAGCACGAGCCGGAAGGGGCGGCGCTCGGGCCAGTCGCCGAGGTAGCGGGCGGTGAAGCCCTCGGTCCCGAACGGGAAGGCGATGATCCGGTCGCGACCCGCCTCCTGGAAGACGAGCGAGATCCCGCGGCCGAGGACGTCCGGAAGGTAGGGCAGGACGAGCGCGTTCGTGTCGTGGGCGACGTACTGGCCCGGGGCAGGAGCCTCGCCCGCCGGCAGCGGCAGCGTCTTGAGCGTCGACGCGGGTACGGTCGGGTCCGCGACGAGGTCGATCCCGGGCTGGGGATCGCGCTGGCTCGGGTCGTCGAGACGGGGGACGTCGACGTCGAAGAGCGTCCCGGCCTCGCGCAGGGCGATCGCCAGCAGCGTCGCGTGGTCGGTGGGATCGATCGACCCGATCGCCTCGTCGAAGGCGCCGTGCAGCTCGGCCTCGCTCTGACTCGTCTTCGGAGGTGCGAGATGTCGCTGGCTGCTCGCCCGGTAGCCGAGCGCCGCGTGGGCGGCGGCGTAGGCGGGCGGCGGCTCGACCGTGATCGCGAGCGTGTCGAGGTCCTGCGTGACGCCGGAGCGGACGACGAGCTGGCGCAACGACTCCCCCGCGCTGAAGCGGTGCCGTGCGACGACGGCCGGCGGCTGCACCGGGTCCCAGCGGAGGAACGGCCGCAGCGGCGTGATCAGGTCGAGGAGCTGCGCCGGCGAGACTCCCTCGAGCTCGGAAAGGGCGATCGCGTGCGCAAGGAGCTCGGGATCGCGGAGGGCCGTGTCGGCGAGAAACGGCTGCGACTCGTCGACGACGGCGTCGCCGAAGGCGCGGGCCACGAGCGAGGCCCGGTCGACCGTCGCATCCGGCCGGGCGCGCTCCCGGGTGACCGTGTCCGCGCGCCGTGCCCTGAGCCGGCTCAGAACCGCCCGCTCGATGCCGGCCTCCTCGAGCAGCGGCAGCCCGGCGGCAGTCGTCTCCTCCGGCTGAGGGGCGACGGTGAACCGCCGGCGGAGGATGCCGGCCGCGGTCTCCGAGCGAAGCGTCGGGATGAAGAGCTCGCCCGGGAGCGGTGCGACGGTCGTCGCGAGTGCGGTCGACACGGCCGCGACCGCGGGCGCGGTGGGCGCCGGCGCCGGGCCGATGCCGTGGCTGCGACTCGAACCGGCGAGATTGACGGCCCAGGCGCGGAAGGCGTACGAGCGCCCGTAGCGGAGTCGGGGCAGGGTTCCCGGCTCGACCTCCGACGTGACGACGAGCGGCGTCACCGGATCGGGGTCGGCGTCCTGGTCTTCCACGATCTCCTCTCCGTTCTCGTGGCGAACCCGCTTGCCGGGCCGCGCCGCGCTCAGGCTCCATCCCTCCCAGCCGAACACCGATTCGTGGACGTGGACAGGGCTCTTCGCGACGTTCGGCGTCTCGGTCGCGTTCGTGCCCTGGATGAAGCCCTCCTCGGGAAGGTCCGTGACGACCTCGCCCTTGTCGACCACCTCGGCGTCGATGCGCCTCGCGTGCAGCGTGAACCAGGCCTTCGCCGTGTCGTCCCAGACCTCGACGCGCAGGCCGTGGATGACGTCCTCGGCGTCGAGGAGCGGCGCGTTGCCGCCCGTCAAGGCGGTCACGAGCGAGCCCTGGCGATCGAGGCGGTCCTGCGTCTCCAGCGCCTTCTTGTGCCGGACGACCGTGAACCCGAGCGAGCGGAGAGCGGTCGGAGCGGCGTGGATCGGATCGCCGTTCTGCTCGATCGCCAAGAGGCGCGGGATCGTCCAGAGATAGCGGTCGAGCTTCAGCGCGGTGCCGTCGGGATCGACGTCGAGCAGGGCGAAGAGGTCGAAGTCGCCCAGCCGGAGGCGCTCGTCGGCCCACTCGTCCGTCCGTGGGACGGTGACGAGGTCGTCCCCGGCGACCCGGCAGCGCGTGCGGGTCGTGCGGCAGGCCGTCTCGTCGCCCTGCGGCACGATCCGAGCCGAGAGCCAATGGCTGTCCTCCAGGCGGCTTGGATCGTCGGCCACGAGGTCGACGACGAGCCCGAGCCGACGCTGGAGCGCCGGGTGGTCGCTCACGAGCGTGCAGCGCTCGTGGAAGTCGGGCTCCGGACGGGGCAGCTTCGGAGCGCTTGCGCCGTCGACCGGCCGCTCGCGGTAGTCGAGCTTCGACTCCGGCCGCTCGTAGAAGCGGCGGGCCCGGTGCACCTGGATCGCGAGCCGCCGGAGCGGGTCGTCCTGGGTGTCGACGAGCTTCTCGAGCGCGGGCAGCGAGATGCCCTGTTCGGCCGGGTGGCCTGTCTCGCCGATCAGCCGGTCGAGCGCCCGGGTGATCTCCGACTCGTCGTACTCGCGGCGGTGCGTGCTGCCGGCGCCGAGCCGTCCCATCAGCCCGCCCAGCGGGTGGACGCTCGGCGCGGGTGGAGAGGTCGGGTCGGAGAACATCGCGACCAGGTGGAGCACCTTGGCACTGTCGTGGATCTCGCCCGCCCGGAACGTGCGCCAGCGCCGGTCCGAGAAGTCCACGTTCTGCGGAGCGCGGACTGGCGTGCTCAGCGGGAAGATCGCGTCCCACAGGTCCGGGTCGACCGGCGCGAGCAGCGGCTGGACGTCGATCGGGCCGAGCTGGTCGAAGAGCTCGATCTCGGCGCCCGTCTCGAGCAGCTTCGCCCAGTGCCGGAAGTGCTTGAACTTCTGGAGCCTCGCCTCCGCGCCGTCGGGCGTGAGGCGCGGGGAGACGAACAGCGAGACGTGGTGGTCGGCACCGGCGGCGACCGAGTGGGGGAGGGCGACGACGCTGAAGATCTCGCTGGCCATGCTCACTCTCCTGCGAAGGCGAGGCAGTACGTGGACCAGGCCGGGGAGGAGCCGTTCGGGAGCACCATCACGTCGGCGAAGCTCGGGTCTCCAGCGGAGCCGGCGAAGCGGCGCTCCGCCGAGACCTTCACCGAGGTCGAGAAGCAGAACACCTCGACCTTGATCGTGATCGTCGCCCGGCCGACCATCTTCCCGGTGTCGAACTCGTAGTGCAGCTCGAGGTAGAGCTCGATCGACGCGGAGATGAGGCCGAGGACGTCGACCTCGCCGCGCAGCCGGAAGTAGCCGGTGAGCGAGCCCTCGTCGCCCTCGAGCCGGATGTAGATCCCGAGCATCGCCGAGATCGAGCCGGACGCCACCCCGAAGTCGACCGCGAGGATCGCGCCCGCCTCGAGGCCCAGCTCGAGCACGTCCAACCCGTCGGGCGAGAGGCGGATCAGGAACCAGCCGCCTCCGCCGATGAAGAGGACGGCGAGGGTGAACGGCCGCTCCCTCGTGCAGAAGTTGAAGCCGACCGTGACCGCCTTGCCCAGGAACGGGACCTGGACGTCGGCGCCCAGGGAGATGTTCGAGAGGTTGAAGACGCCGACCGCGACGTTCGGCAGCGCGAGCGTGAAGCCGGCGGAGAGGCCCTCCGGAGTGACGTCGAGGAACGGGCGGGTCGGAGAACCCGTCGAACGGGATCAGCTCGCGCAGGGTCTCGACGAAGGCGAGGAACCCGACGAACTCGATCTCCTGGAGGACGACGTCGACGTCGGGCTTGCCCGAGGAGCCGGCGTGGAACGAGAGGTGGTCGAACCTGAAGCGGACGAGCGGCGCCCCGGGCAGCAGGTGGAGCGTGAAGTCCTTCAGCTCGGCGAGGACGTCGACCCGCATCTCGTCCTTCGCGGCCCGCCCCTCGACGGCCAGGACGAGGGCGCGCTCAGGGAGGTCGAGTACCGCGTCGGGCGGGGCTTTCGGCCACGGCTTGAGCTTCGGCGCCCACTCGTAGCGGAACCGGGCCTGGACGCCACCGCTCGCGAGCCCGTTGACGAAGCGGAAGACGTCCGCGATCAGGTCGGCGGCATCGGCGAGCTCGCGAAGCGTCTTGGCCAGTGCAAGGAGCTGCTCCCGGACGAGGGGCGGGAGCTGCGGCGCGACCTGCTCCATCTTGTTCGTCGCGTTGCCGAGCGCCTGGAGCGGGTTGGCGAGCGCGGCTGCGACCTCGGCCTCGGTCTTGCCGGGCAGCCCGGCGAGCGCCGTCATCACAGCGTCGGCGGCGGTCTTGACGGTGTTCTCCAGCTGCTGCGCCGCGGCGAAGGCCTGCTGCGCCTGCTGCTGGAGCTCGGCCGCCTTCGACTGAGCGCGCTTCTTGAGCAGGTCCGCCTCGGCGACGGCGTCCTCGACCGCCTTCTTCGCCCGCTCGAGGTCGGAGACAAAGCCCTCGATCCGGTCGAGCGCTTCCGACACGACGTCGGGGGCGTCGTCCAGGTCGACGCCGACCGCGTCGAGCAGGTCAACGAGCGGGACGAGCCCGAACAGCTTCGGGAACGCGGTGCCGAGGAACTGGGAGGGCCGGAACTTGCCCTTCGCGGTCTCCGTGACGTCGCCCACCGTTCCCTTCAGGCGCGAGAGCCCGGCGATCTCGAGGTTCGGCTCCAGGAAGCCGCCGGCCTTGTCGCTTCCGGCTGCGGCGCCCGCTCCGAACGAGAGCTCCGGCGGGGTCGGCGAGCTCGGCCCAGACGTCGGCCACGTTCTTCGAGCCGCCGAACCCGTTTTGGAGGTAGACGCCGCTGTAGGTGATCTTCACCTGGCCGATGGGCGACAGCTTCTGAACGGCCGGCAACTCGACGAACGCGTCCACGAGACTCGGCTCGGACTTCGTCAGCTCGGGCACGCCCGCGAAGTGCAGCTGCGCGGTCGCCACGACCGTGTCGCCGCCTTTCAGAGCGTCCGCGAACGCGATCTCCTGGCCGTTCGCCGGCACCTCGTCGATCGTCTCGTACAGCGACTCGATCAGGTCGAAGTCGTCGAATCCATCCGGAACCCAGACGAGCGGTGCGACGAGCCGGACGGGGCGTTCTTCTTTGTCGCGGCAGCGGAGTACCCACTGGAAGTAGCCCGAGCCCACGCTCGGGATGAACGGCTTGTCCGGCTTCGGGTCACCGGAGAGCGTCGGAGTGACGAGCGGCGTGACGCCGACCTCGAGGAACGGGAAGTCCCGCTTGGTCGCGCCCCAGCGCCTGAACGGCTGGCCGACGACGAGGAACTTCCGCTGGTAGAGCCCCGCGACGGACGGCGCGGCGTCCTTCATCTTGCGCTCGGTCAGCTTGACCAGGGTCGTCTTGTGCCCGAACGGGAAGAGGTAGCCGGGGTAGACGACGCGGACGAACTGGTCTCGGCCCATGGGCGCGACGTGGTCCCAGAGCAGGATCGAACGGATCTTGGCGAGCGAGTACGGATCGGTGTCCCACTCGCCGTGCAGGTCGAGCCACGCGCCGAGCGCGGAGAGCCACAGGCCCTCGACGTCCACGGGCTCGGGCGGGATCGGCTTCGCGTGCACGCCGAGCCACGTCTCGGCGCTCTGGCGCACGAGCATGTGACGGTCACCCGGGTCGAGCGAGCTGCGGAAGGGCCTGTCCACTGCCCCCGGCCACTTGAGGCCCTGCCAGTTCGGGAAGACGACACCGCCCCCGGCATTCTCGAAGAGCTCGGGGCTCTCCCGATCGCGCGCCCAGAGAGCCCGCACGACACGTTGCGTGTCCGTCCGCTCGTCGACCGTGACCTCGTCGTCCTCCTCGACGCGGACTCCGAGCCGTGTGTGCCAGAGCTCGATCCGGTGCGGGGCGCCCTCGGCGGCGACGGGCTCGGGCGCGTGCGTCCAGCCGCCCCGGTTGCTCGGCGAGATCACGAGCCGATACGGAGCTTCGATCGCCGTCTCGAACTGACGCGGAGGGCGGCTGAACGTCGGGCGCGAACGCGGCCGGACGACGATGTCGGGCCGGACGAGTCCCGCACGCCCGAAGAGCGCGGGGATGGAGAACGCCTCCGCGGCGATGGTCACGTCGCCGGGGCTGCCGGCCTCTGCCTCGAGCCCCGCGACCGACGTGCCGCCCCGCGTGGCGAGGAAGGACCGGGCCTTGCTCATGTCCCGCGCGAGCCTCGACAGGCCTGCGGCCGTCGTCGGATCCGGGACTTCGCGGCCACGCGGGGCGCGCGAGACGACGAGCCCGGCAGCGCCCGCAGTGGCGATCAGGCCGCCCGGTAGATGGAAGACCGAGCCGTCGTCCGGGATCCGCGCGCGTCCTGTGCGCGGCTTCGCGAGCGGGTGGACGAGCGGCTCGAGGCGGCCGAGCGCCTCGAGGATGCCCGACGTGCTGAACGGAACCGACTCGCCGGCGGGCAGCGCGAAGACGAGGCGGCTGCCGCGTGCGGCACGGGCGGGAACGGGCGGATTCGGGCGGGCCGCCTCCCCGTCCAGCGGGCGGTCGGGCACCGGCGGGGTCACCGGAGGGTCACGAGGGTCGTTGGCCGGTATCGGCGCCGCCGCCTCGTAGATCGCCCGCTCCGCCAGGTGTTGGTAGGCAAGGCGGACGACCAAGCGTCCGGTCGTACCCTGCTTGGCCCTGATTCGCGGGTTCGAGCCACTCAGGAGCTCCACGTCGTAGCCCTCGACGGTCAGCGCGACGAGGTCGGAGGGACGGACGACGTCGACAACCAGGTCAGGCGACGGCGCCGCGGGCCGGAGCTCGAACCCTTCGGGAAGCAGGCGCCAGCCGGCGGCGAACCGGTCGCGGCCGACGGCGAGGACGCGCGCCCGTTGCGCGCGGCGGCGCCGGGCCATCAGAGTCCTACCGCCCGGTCAGCAGGCCTGCTCTGCGCCAGCTCGGAACGATCGCTTCTCGAGAGCGGAGAGTGCGCCGCAGCAACGATGAGCACGTGCGCTCGCAGAACGCCTCCCCCCGTTGCAGCTCGCAGCAGCTTCGCACGCACCACGGCTTCGATCAAGCGCAAGTGCCTCCAGTTCGGCCGGCTTCCAAGCTGCGCGGCCTTGCTGGTCAAGTCGAATGTCAAGCAGCGTGCGAGCCCGGCGACGGGTCCGATCTCGGATGGATCAGACGGGGTCTAGGTCCGGCCCTTATTCCCGGCCGATCTTGTCGCGATGCGGGTCGCATGCGTAAGGATGTGCTGTCTCATCAGTTCGGCAGCGAGTGCACTCTTGCGGGTTTCCAAGGCGCGTGTGATGCCCTCGTGCTGACTGAGCGACTCACTGGCGGTACGTGTGACCCAGAGCGCCTCGACTGGCAGAGAAGCCCAGAGGCGACTGATGAATTCTTCGAGATAGCGGGACCCCGCGGCGCGGTAGATGGCGCGATGCCAGACCGCGTCCATACTGGCACCCGACGCTGCAAGTGTGGATTCGTCTGCAGTCGCGAATTGGTTGTGGGCAGCCCTGATCTCTGTGAGGGCACTCTCGCCGGCACGGATGGTCGCAAGTTCGGTGGCCATGGGCTCGAGCACTGCGCGAAGGCGGTAGATCTCCTCAGCACTCTCAGCGGAAAACTCGGCAACCACGATGCCGCGGTGCGGGGTGTGGACGACGAGGCCGTCGGACTGCAGCATCCGTAGTGCTTCTCGGATCGGGGTCGCGCTCATCGCGAACCTTGATTGGAGTGACTGGATGAGCAATCGCTGGCGAGGCACGAGTTGCCCACTCTCGATAGCGGCGCGAAGAGTGCGGTAGGCCGCCTCCGTCTTGGTGAGTGATCTGTACTGCGGAAGACTCACAGCCCTATCGTACATTGTCGATAATCGATTTTGTTGACATAGCCGGCCGGACGTCCTAGAGTCGCCTCCTGTTGTCGGCACGTGGGCGTTCTGACCTGAATCCGGTCACGTTGGCTGTGATCTCCGGAAGCCTGGCGTCTGCGGTGAGGCAGATGACGGTGACGATGGAGCGGACTGCGCGCTCGCCGATCTTCAAGCTCGCGCACGACTACTCGAACGCCATCTCGGATTGGGACGCCCGCATGGTTGTCCAAGGCGCCGATCTCCCGATTCACCTCGGCTCGCTTGCCTTCGCAACGAAGACGGTTGCCGAGCTACTTCGACGACGTGGCGCCCGGCGATGTCTTCTACCACAACGATCCGGTGACCGGCGGCAGCCATCCTCAGGACATGTGCATGTTCAAGCCGGTGTTTGTTGATGGAGAGCTCTTGTTCTGGGCTTCGAACAAGGCGCACATGGACGACACCGGTGGATCGGTCGCCGGGTGGCTACAACCCGCTTGCCGAGGAGATGTACGCCGAGGGTTTGCGGATTCCGCCACTTCGGCTCTACGACGCTGGCGTGTTGCGCAGGGACGTCATGGACTTGATCGTCCAGAACGTCCGGACTCGCACCCAGCAGCGCAACGACATGGGCGCGCAGCTCGCTGCGCTCACGATTGCGGAGCGCTCGCTTTCGCGACTTGTTGAACGCTACGGCTCCGAGACGGTCAAGCAAGCCGTCGAACGGATTCTCAATATCAGCGAGCAGAACATGCGTGGGGCAATTGCCGCGATGCCCGACGGTGTTTATGAGGGAACCGCCCAGGTTGAAGACGATGGCCGCTCGGGCGAGATGACGATCTCCTGTCGCGTAGAGATCGATGGCGATGAGATTTCAGTCGCCGTCTCAAGCCCGCCTCAGGCTCGGAGCTACATCAACAGCTATTGGGCGAACACGGTGAGCTGCATTTACTACGCGGTCCTGACCTACGCACGCATCCCTCCGCCCTACAACGAGGGGTCTTTACCGCCCGATCCACTACGACCTCGGGCCGGCTGGGACGCTGACCAACGCGAGTGATCCCGCCCCCTGCGGCGCATCGACGACGACCTGCGGCGACAACATCGCGGATGCGGTTCGCGATCGCTCTCAGCAAGGCCTTGCCCGATCGAGCAGTTGCGGGCTGGTGTCATTGCGCCGGGTACGAACCAGGTGGGTGTCGACCCGCGTAGCGGCGAGTTCTACACCTTCAACATGATCATCGGAACAGGCGGCGGAGCCGGCGCAACATCGGCTTGACGGCTGGCACTGTCTCAACACCACGGCAGGCGCTGGCGGCATCTTGACCGGCGATGTTGAGTTGCTCGAACACGAGTACCCAGTCGTGATCCACCGCTACGAGTTGCGTCCGGATTCGGCAGGTGCGGGGAAATGGCGCGGCGGGCTTGCCCCGGTATTCGAGACGGAGCCGATTGATCACGAGGCAGACCTCGTTCTCTGGGGAGAGGGCTTCAAGTACCCGGCTGTCGGTGTGCTCGGTGCCGAGTCACGATTCGTCGACCGGAAGGTTGCGAGAAGTACGTTGATCGAGGCCGACGGCGCGGAACCGAGCTTCCGTGCGCATGGGCTTGTCTCGATCAGGCCCGGGCAGCGTTTGCAGACACTGCCGCCCGGGGGTGGCGGAGTCGGCACGCGTTCGAGCGGGATCGCCGAAGTCGTCCTCTCCGACGTGAGAAACGGTTTGTGTCGGTGGAGGCGGCCCGGGAGGAGTACGGCGTCGTCGTCGACCCAGCCACCTTCGCGGTCGACCGGCGGCGACCGCAGCGCTTCGGGGAACGCGACAGGCAGCCGCCGGGCACTGACGTGGGCTATCGGCTCGGCATCGACATCGGCGGGCACCTTCACCGACTTTGTCCTCGTGGACGTACGGCGGGCAGAGTCGGCTCCACAAGGTGAGCTCCACCCCTCAGGAGCCCGCGCTCGCGATCGCCGAGGGCGTTCGACGCGATCGCGTCCGAGCTCGGCCTGCCCACCGAGACGCTCCTCGCGAGCGCTGCGACCTCGTCATCCACGGGACGACGGTCGTGATCAACGCGCTCCTCCAAGGGAAGGGCGCGAAGACCGGGCTCCTCTGCACGGACGGCTTCGCCGACTCCCTCGAGATCCGGCTCGGCTACAAGGAGGAGCGCTACGACTTCTCCTATCCGCCGCCGCCGATGCTCGTGCCCCGGTTCCTGCGACTGCCCGTCCGCGAGCGAGTCACGAAGGACGGGGAGGTGTCCATCCCCCTGGACGAGGAGCAGGTCCGCCGTCACCTCGCCACCTTTCGCCAGGAAGGTGTCGAGTCGGTGGCGGTGTCGTTTCTCTGGTCCTTTCTTGGACCCCGAGCACGAACGGCGGGTCGGCGAGATCCTCGCCGAGGAGCTCCCGGAGGCGTTCAGCTCGCTCTCGACCGAGGTGCTGCCGCAGATTCGGGAGTACGAGCGCGACGAGCACCACGGTCGTCAACGCGTACGTGGGGCCGATCCTCAAGCGCTACATCGAGGACATCGAGCGGCTATTTCGGGCGCGCGGCTTCGGGAATCAGATCCGCTACATGCAGACGAACGCTGGGTTCGCCTCCGGCGAGGCACTCGTCAGGAAGCCCATCTACGCGATCAACTCAGGCCCGGCCGCCGGCCCGACCGCCGCCCTCTTCTACGGCCGCCAGATCGGGTGCGAGCACATCGTCTCGGTGGACATGGGGGGTACGAGCTTCGACGTCTGCCTCGTCAAGGACGGGCTTCCCGACACGACGAAGAACGTCGACGTCTGCCGCTACCGGGTCGGCATCCCGATGATCAACATCCACACGATCGGAGCGGGGGGCGGGAGCATCGCGTGGCTCGACGCCGGCGGGATCCTGCGGGTGGGGCCGATGAGCGCCGAGGCCTTACCGGGTCCGGCATGCTACGGCCGGGGCGGCGAAGACCCGACGGTCACCGACGCGAACGTCGTGCTCGGGTACCTGAACCCGACGGCGCTGCTCGGCGGTCGGCTCGAGCTCGACCTCGACGCCGCGAGGAGGGCGGTCGGCACGATTGCAAGCCCGCTCGACATGACGCTCGAGGAGGCCGGCCACGGCATCTTCGAGGTCGTCAACCACAACATGGCCGGCGGCATCAGCGAGGTCCTCGTCGAGCGAGGCTACGACCCCCGCGATTTCGTCATGGTCGTCGGTGGAGGGGCAGGTGCGATCCACGCGGGCCGCCTCGCCGCGGAGCTCGAGATCCCGAAAGTGGTCGTCCCGAAGATCGCCTCCGCCTGTGCGCGTTCGGAGAGGTCGTCGCCGCTCTGCGCCACGACTACCAGGCGTCGTACGCAGAGCGGCTACGAGCCGTTGATTTGCAGCGA